>NZ_RXLQ01000009.1 GCF_003953935.1 Massilia atriviolacea | reverse complement strand
GTGCTGGCCACGATATGGTCGGCCGGGACGGTCAGCTGCACGTCGTAGTCGCCGAATTCGAGGGTGAATTCGCCGGCGCCGAGGAACTGCTTGTGCTGCCAGCCGTAGACGTCGTAATAGGCCGCCATGCGCGGGAACCAGTGCGCGATTTCGAACAGGTCGTTGTTGTCGTCGAATTTTTCGTAGCCGGTGCGCCCGCCCTGGACCTTGGCGTCGTTGATGTTGAAGCTGAAGTCGATGGAAAACGACAGGCGCGCGCCCGGCTTCATCGGCTGCGGCAGGTCGATCCGCATCATGGTCTTGTTGATCGTGTAGCGCAGCGGCTTGCCGTCCGCGCCCTTGACCGCGCCGATGGCGAAGCCGCCTTCGAAGAGCGGGTTCTCGATGAGCGAGCGCATGCCCTCGAAGCGCATGCCGTCTTCCTCGCTGCGCGCCTTGGCCCAGGCCTCGCGCGAGGCCACCGTGGCCGACATGCGCGCGTCCGAATCGGGCTTGAAGATATTCTGGTCCAGCTGCACCCACAGGTAGGACAGGGTGTCGGGCGAGTTGTTGTGGTAGGTGACCGTTTCGGTCGCGCTGATGGTGCGCCTGTTTTCGTCGAGGCGCGCGCGGATGGTGTAATCGGCGCGCTGCTGCCAGTAGGCGTGGCCGGGAGCGCCGGCGGCATTGCGGATCGTATTCGGCGTCGGCAGCACTTCCTCGAGCTGGCGGAACTTGTCGTCGAACGGTTCGGCGGCCGAGGCGATGCCCGACACGAGGAACAAGGCGGCTAGGCTGACCGGCATACGGATCATGTTTTCCCTGACTTTTCTCGTGAAAAAGAGGAAGTATTCTAAACGTACCGATTAGTCAATTGTCTCAGGGAATTGTAAAAAACCTGAAACATACACGCGGCGCGGGCTATGATTGCCGAGGCTGATTGTTGCGGCGACCAGGGCGCGGGGAGGCGTGGGGAATGGACATGAATTTCAAGGCAAGCATCCTGATCGTGGATGGCGTATCGGACAAGCTTGTGCTGATGGAAGAGCTGCTGCAGGAACGCTACCACGTGCGGCTGGCGCGCAGCGGCGAGGACGCGCTGCGCATTGCGCAGCAGGCGCCGCGGCCGGACCTGATCGTGCTCGGTGGCGCGCTGGCCGACGGCGACAGCCTGCGCGTGTTTCACGGCTTGCGGTGCCAGGTCCTGAGTAACGACACGCCGGTGATCATGCTCATTCCCGAGGGCGGCGCGCAGCTGGAAGAATGTGCCTGGCGCGACGGCGTGGCCGACATGGTGCAGCTGCCGTTTTCGCCGGCGGCGCTGCTGGCGCGCGTGGCCACGCAATTGCGGCTGCGCGCGGCGGACGGCATGCTGCGCGACCAGCACCGGCATTTCGAGCACCTGGTGGCCGAGCGCGTGCGCGAGGCCGGCTTGATGCAGGATGCCACCGTGCTGGCGATGGCGGTGCTGGCCGAATCGCGCGATCCCGGCGTCGGCCAGCATCTGCTGCGCACGCAGCGCTACGTGACGGCGCTGGCGCGCGAGCTGCGTTTTGTGGCCGCCTACACGGCCGAACTGACCAACGAGCATATCGCGCTGCTGCACAAGGCGGCGCCGCTGCACGACATCGGCAAGGTGGGCGTGCCGGACGCGGTCCTGCTGAAACCGGGCAAATTGAGCGACAGCGAATTCGCGCAGATGAAACTGCACACGGTGTACGGGCGCGACGCGATTGCCGGTGTCGAACGCACGCTTGGGGGCAGCAACGGCTTTTTGCGCTGCGCGCGCGAGATCGCCTACTCGCACCAGGAAAAGTGGGATGGTTCGGGCTATCCGCAAGGGCTGGCGGGCGACGCGATTCCCTTGTCGGCGCGGCTGATGGCGGTAGCCGACGTGTACGACGCCCTGATCACGGCGCGTGTGTACCGGCCGGCGTTCACGCACGAAACGGCGGTCGAGCTGATCCGCCAGGGCCGCGGCGAACACTTCGATCCCGACGTCGTCGACGCCATGCTGGCCATCGAAGACCGCTTCAAAGCCATCGCCGCCGAATTTCCTCCCCCCAAACCGGGGTCAGAGCTTTAACTTGCAACATTTTTGTTTCCTGACCGGGGGCAGATCTCCGAATCGACACATTTTCTGTAAGACCTGCTGCAGCATCCTCTGGACTCCCCTGGCGAAAAGCTAAAAAAGTAGGATCTATGGCGGTTTTGGCAATTGTTTCGAGTCGGAGGTCTGACAGGTCTGACGCCGCTTGGGCAATGTTTCTAATTAAAGCTCTGACCCCGGTTGTAGGAGGTTTGGAGGGGAGGCTGTAGGAAGTTGTGGCAGGCCGGAAGTGTTGTTGGGCCGCGCCATTTGTGCGATTTCCGCATGCCAATATGCTATAGTAAATTCGCATACCCGGGCCGCGCCCGGCCCTCGGTACAACGTGGAGCGAACCGATGCGGACTCAAGGATACCTGGCCTTCGTAGTCGGTATTTGTCTGACCATGTGGACCTGCGTTGCCGTACTCGATGCGCAGCAGGCGCGCATCGTGGCCGCTTTCCAGCGCGATGCCGACAAGGTCGCCACCGACACCAACGTGCGCCTGCAAACCTATTTCGACATGCTCCTCAGTATCAAGGGCGCTTTCGCCGTCAACGAGCAGGTCGACCGCGCCCAGTTCGCCCGCTTCGTGCGCGAACTGAACCTGACCACGCGCTACCCCGGCTTCCAGGCGATCCAGTTCGTGCGCCATGTGCCGGCCGCCGACCTGGCGCGCTTCACCGACGCCGTGCGGCGCGATACGCGCCTGGTCGCCGAAGGCTATCCGACGTTCGCCGTGCATCCGGTCGTGGCGCGCGCCGAGCACTTCATCGTCGAATACACCGAGCCGCTCAAGGGCAACGAGATCGCCTTCGGCCTCGATCTGGCCGCGCTGCCGCCGCACCTGCAAGCGGTCGAAGCGGGGCGCGACAGCGGCGAGATCGTCGCCACCGAGCGCATTACGCTGGTCCAGGACGACAGCGGCCAGCCCGGTTTCGTGGCGCGCGCGCCGGTGTACCGCCAGAACATGCCGCTCACCACCGTGGCCGAACGGCGCGCCGCGCTGGTGGGGCTGGTGGCGATCGTGTTCCGCGTGAAGAACCTGATGCACGAGGTGATCGAACCGGCGCTGCTGGACCAGATGGCGTTTCGCATCCACGATGCCGGCAACGTGAGCGATGGCGCGGCCGCGCCCTACGCCGCTTCGAACGTGATGTTCGATACCACCCGCGCCGACAGGCCGCCGCTGCCCGGCGTGCAGACCGAGGCGCGCCTGAATGTGGCCCAGCGCCAGTGGGTGATGCGCTTCGAAGCGCTGCCGGGGAGCCGCTACAGCCGCGATGTGCGGCCGGTGCTGGTGATCGCCGCCGGCGGCCTGGTGGTCAGCACCCTGATCGCGGCGCTGATGATCGCATCGCGCCGCAGCCGCACCCTGGCGCAGCAACTGAGCGTGACGCTCGACGAGCAGCGCGCCTTCCAGGACAGCGCCAATGTCGGCATCGCGCTGTTCTCGCACGGAGTGATCATGCGCTGCAACCGCGGCCTGGAGGAGATGATGGGCTACGCGCAGGGCGAGCTGGCTGGCTGCCAGACGCAGGTGCTTTCGCGCGCGGCGACGGCCGGTGCCGCCGATCCGTTTGCGGTCGATCCGCACACCAGGCGCTGGCAGGGCGAACTGAAACTGATGCGCAAGGACGGCAGTACGATCTGGTGCCTGATCAACGGCAAGGCGCTCGACGCCGCCGACCTGTCCAAGGGCGGCGTGTGGGTTATCCAGAATATCAGCGACCGCAAACACACCGAGGCGGCCCTGGTCGACGCCAAGGATGGCCTGGAACACAGCCTGGCCGAACTCGAACAGCAAAAGGCCAACGTGGAAACCGCGCACCGCGACCTGTCGACGGTGCTGGCCACGCTCAAGCAGGCCCAGACCAATTTGATCACCTCGGAAAAAATGGCGTCCCTCGGATCGCTGGTGGCCGGCATCGCGCACGAACTCAATACCCCGATCGGCAACAGCCTCCTGACCGCCACTGCGCTGGCCGACATGGTGGCCGACTTCGAGCGCAAGTACGCGGACGGCGGCATCAAGCGTTCGGCGCTGGAGGCGCACATGGCCGATACGCGCCTGGCCTGCGACATCATGGCCAGTTCGCTGCGCCGCGCGGGCGACCTGATTACCTCGTTCAAGCAGGTGGCGGTGGACCAGACCAGCGACCAGCGCCGCCGTTTCGACCTGTGCGACCTGGTGCGCGACACGCTCGCCACGTATGCGGCGCAGCTGCGTCGGGCCAATTGCGAAACGCGGGTCGACGGGCCGGCCAGCCTGCCGCTCGATTCCTATCCGGGCAGCGTGGGGCAGGTGCTGTCGAACCTGATCAACAACGCGCTGCTGCACGCGTTCGAAGGGCGCGGCAGCGCGCTCATTACGATCACCGCGCGCGAGATCGAGGACGACAAGCTGCTCCTCATTTTCAGCGACGATGGCGTGGGCATGCCACCCAAGATCCTGCACCAGGTGTTCGATCCGTTTTTCACGACCAAGATGGGACAGGGCGGGTCGGGGCTGGGGATGAATATCGTCTACAACATCGTCACCGGCATGCTGGGCGGGAGCATCGAGATCGAATCGACGCCCGAGCACGGCACCAGCGTGACGATCCGCATTCCGCGCAAGGCCCCCAACCGCGAGAGCGAGGCGGCCGACGTGAACATGCTGCTGATGTAGCGATGTCCACTGCGGTGTCCACTTCGATGTCCACTTCGGTGCCAGGTCTGACATTCGGACACGGCCTCAAGCATTATGCGGTCGAGTTCGTGTCCACCTCGGTGCCAGGTCTGACATTCGGACACGGCCTCAAGCATTATGCGGTCGAGTTCGTGTCCACCTCGGTGCCAGGTCTGACATTCAGACACGGCCTCAGGCATTACGCGGTCGAGTCTGTGTCCGGATGTCAGACCTGGCACCAAAGTGGACAGAATGTCAGACCTGGCACCAAAGTGGACAGGCACCAAAGTGGACATTTTGCGGTCGAGTTCGTGTCCGAATGTCAGACCTGACACCGAAGTGGACAAAAGTGGACAGAATGTCAGACCTGGCACCA
Source organism: Massilia atriviolacea (assembly GCF_003953935.1). GTDB lineage: Bacteria > Pseudomonadota > Gammaproteobacteria > Burkholderiales > Burkholderiaceae_D > Telluria_A > Telluria_A atriviolacea. Next base: position 336,276 of record NZ_RXLQ01000009.1, on the reverse strand, counting down.
AAGTGGACAGGCACCAAAGTGGACATTTTGCGGTCGAGTTCGTGTCCGAATGTCAGACCTGACACCGAAGTGGACAAAAGTGGACAGAATGTCAGACCTGGCACCAAAGTGGACAGGCACCAAAGTGGACATTTTGCGGTCGAGTTCGTGTCCGAATGTCAGACCTGACACCGAAGTGGACAAAAGTGGACAGAATGTCAGACCTGGCACCAAAGTGGACAGGCACCAAAGTGGACATTTTGCGGTCGAGTTCGTGTCCGAATGTCAGACCTGACACCGAAGTGGACACGGCCTCAGGCATTACGCGGCCGAGTCTGTGTCCGGATGTCAGACCTGGCACCAAAGTGGACAGGCACCAAAGTGGACATTGTGCGGTCGAGTTCGTGTCCGAATGTCAGGCCTGACACCGAAGCGGACACGGCCTCAGGCATTGCGCGGCCGAGTCCGTGTGCGAAGGTCAGACCTGGCACCGAAGTGGACCGTGTCCGAATGTCAGACCTGACACCGAAGTGGACACGGCCTCAGGCATTACGCGGCCGAGTCCGTGTGCGAATGTCAGACCTGGCACCGAAGTGGACAGTGTCCGAATGTCAGACCTGGCACCGAAGTGGACACGATGGCGCCGGGACATTCCGGTTCAGGCGGCGTAGCGCTCGCGCAGCAGGCGCAGCATCGCCACGTTCTGGTCCCAGGCGTCCGACAGCGGCTCGCCGCTGAACGGCATGGTCTGGGTGTACGGCACCGGGCCGAATTCGGGCGTGATGGTCATGGTCGCGGCTCCGGCCGCGCGCCGCAACGCCACGATGCGGTCCCACCATCCAAGATGGCGCGCCAGTTCGGCCGCGAACTGCGGCGCGCGAAAGTCGCTCACCTGCGGCCCCTGCGCATGGCCGACGCGCGCGTGGATGTGGCGCACGTGCGGCAAGGTCGCATCCAGCGTGGCCGGCTGGTCCTCCAGCAGCGACTCGCAGGCGCAGCACCAGTGCGACAGGTCGGCCGTCAGTTCCAGTTCGGGCAGCGCGCGCAGGTAGGGCAGCAGCAGCATCGGGTGGCCGGAAAAACGGCTGCGGTGGATCTCGTGCACGATCGGCACGCCGTGCTCGCGCGCGATGCGCCCGGTCAGCGCGATCAGTTCCAGGTTCTGTTCGTGCGTGTAGAAGTCCTTGCCGGTGTGCGTGTTGACCAACAGCGGACGCGCGCCGCAGGCGTTGGCCAGGTAGCCCGCCAGCGCATCGCGGTGCGCGTCGAAGTCCGCGTGGAACACGGTTTCCCACTGCTGCGCGATCAGCAGCAGGCCGGCGCCGGCGATGCGCGAGGTCCAGTCGTCCCTTTGTGCGGCGTCCAGCGGCAGCGACATTTCAATGCCGTCGAAGCCGGCCGCCTTGACACGGTCGATGAAGACGGCCGGTTCCAGCTCGTTGCTGCCCCAGTGCGGGGCGAAGATGCGGATGTCCATGATTTATTCGAAGCCACGCACCGGCAGGCTGGCGTCGCGCTGGATCCAGTTCTGCGGCGAGTAGGCGGTGGCGCCGTCGGTCGCGTGCAGGGTGTACGCATGGCGCGACACCGGCGAGCGGTTCGGCGCGCTGTAGTGCGGCAGCAGCCCGTGAAAACATACCAGGCTGCCGGCTTTGGCTTCCAGCGCCACGGCGGTGCTGTCGTCCGGCCACGGCATGGTATCGAGCGTTTCCATCCTGATGTCGTCGCCGTTGCGCACGAAGCGCTCGCGCAGCGGGCCGCGATGCCCGCCCGGTTCGACCCACAGGCAGCCATTCTCGATGGTGGCGTCTTCCAGCGCGAACCAGAAGGTGGTCACGCTGATCGGGGTGGTCTCGAAAAATGTCGCGTCCTGGTGCCAGCGCACTTCGCCGCCGATGCCGGGCTGCTTGAAGATGTACATCGATTGCCATACTTTCGGATCGGCCAGGCCGAGGTCGCGCGCCACCGCGGCCAGCTTCGCATCGCGCGAAAACGCCTCGAACACCGGGTCCAGGTCGTGCAGCGCGTGGCCGATCTTGTTGATCGACAGGGCTTTTTCCTGGCGCAGCTGGCCGTCCGGACCGAAGGCTTCTTCTTCGAAGAAGCAGCGGATGGTGTTATCCGAACGCAGGAAGTATTCGTCGGTGGCGGTGGTCTGGTCGCGCGTGGTGAAGATCGAGCGGCCCTGGCCTGGATCGAATTCGTTGACAATCTCGCCGGCGCGCTGGCGCAGGCGCGCGATCTCGTCCATCGTCTTGAAGCCGGGGACGACGAGGTAGCCGTCGCGCCGGAATTGGTCGCGTTGTTCGGTACTGAGCATGGGTGTGGCTCCTGCCATGATGGAAGCTGCCATTGTAGGACCGGCCAGGATACCGGGCAATCGCCCGATCGGTTGACAGATTGTCGCCATCGGGTTGACAATCGCCCGCATGGATCAACTGCGCGCAATGGAAATTTTCGTCGAGGTGGCGCGCCTGCGCAGCTTTTCGGCCGCCGGGCGCCGCCTGGGGCTGACGCGCGCCATGGTCAGTAAACACATCATGCAGCTGGAGGCGAAGCTCGATGCGCGCCTGCTGCACCGCTCGACCCGCGACGTGAGCCTGACCGAGGCCGGCGAAGCTTACCTTGCGCCCTGCCTTGCCACGGTGGAGCAGGCGCGCGAGGCGGCGCGCGCCATCAGCCCGGCCGGCGCCGCGCTGGCGGGCGCGCTGCGGATCCAGGCGCCGTCCGGCTTCGGCAGCGCGTGGCTGGCCGACGCGGTGGCGCGTTTCAGCCTGCGCCACCCGCTGCTCACGCCTTCCTTGTTCGTCGACGATGCGCTGCTCGACCCGATCCGCCATGGCTTCGACCTGACCATCCGGGTGGGCGGCATTCCGGACAGCAGCGGCCTGGCCATGCGCCGCCTGGCGCCGTGCCGAGGGGTGCTGTGCGCCAGTCCGGCGTATCTGGACAAGTGGGGCGTGCCGCACACGCCCGAGGATCTGCTCGCGCACCAGTGCCTGCACTTCAGCCACCTGACCGACGGCACCAGCTGGCATTTCACGCGCGCGGGCGAGCGCCGCACCGTGCGCGTCAACGCCGGTTTTACGGCCAATAACGGGCTGGTGCTGCAGCAGGCCGCCGAGCGCGGGCTGGGCATCGTCTACAACACCACCTTCCTGGCGTGGCAAAAGCTGATCGATGGCGCCCTTTTGCCGGTGCTGCCGGAGTGGGAACTGCCGCTCAACGACCTGTCGGCCCTGTACCCGGCCAGCCGCCAGCTCTCGCCCAAGGTGCGTTCGCTGGTCGACTTCCTGGTGGAGGAGTATCGCGTGGCGCCGTGGGACCTGGCGCTGGCGCAGGCGGGTATCCTGAACTAGCTTACGCCCCGGCGCCGACCTGCCAGGCGCCGTCCTGGTAGACCAGTTCCTGGTCCAGGTACACGGCGTCGGTCACGGCGAAGATGTCGACGTGATAGCGCGCATCCTTGCGCTTGAAGCCCGGCTTGGGGTAGACCCCATGCTTGGCCCCCAGCGACAGGTGGATGCCGCACATGCGCTCGTAGGTGCCGATGTCGTTGACGCGGCGCTCGCGCGTAAAGGCGCGGTTCATGCCGAAGCCGAGTTCGCGCACCCAGACTTCGCCTTCCTCCAAACGGATGATCTCCAGCACGCGCTCGAATTCCGGCGTGGCGTCCTCCGTGCCGACCACGCGCCCGCGCTCGATCACCAGCGTGATCGGGGTGTCCGGACGGTTGACCATGTACGAGGTGTCGCCGAAGACGTGGATGCGCACGCGCCCGTTGACCGCTTCCAGGTCCTGCGCTTCGGTGAAGACTTCGCCGATCGGGAACTGGCCGCCGACGTTGTTCATGCCGCTGTAGTCGCCCACATTGAGCTTGGCCGATTCGAACGGCGAGGCAAACACCAGCGTTTCGCCGCCGCTGTGCAGCACGCCCATCGAGGCGCTGTCGATGCGGCGCTTGAGCGCCTTGCCCACGCCGCGATAGTAGGCGCTGTCGTAGGCCAGCGATTCGATGTAATGCTCGCCCTGCGAGCCCGGCATGCGCGACAGGTGCACGTGCTCGATCACTTTCAGTCCCAGCTTGAACAGCTCGACCCGGATGCGGAAGGCTTCCAGGCGGAAGTTGGTGGACTGGATCAGCACCACCAGGTCGTGCGCGGCCATGTCCTTGAAGGCGGCCAGCACCGCGTCGGCGCAGACGGTGTCGAAGTCGATGAAGAGGCCATCGGGCAGGTTGCGCCGGTAGCCTTCGGCCAGCGCGCGCGCCAGGCCGCAGCGGCAGTCGTACACCACCAGCGCGCGCCGGGACGGGCCGTGTTCGACTACGGTGGCGAGCACCTCGCGCAGGTGGGCGGCGGCGGCGTCGACGGCGTGGGCGGGAAGGTCGCCACTGGCGGCGGTCAGGTCAGGGGAGGTCATGGTGCAGTGCAAGGTATCGGATGGCGTCCATTATACGTGGCCGGTTTTGCTTATGAGCCACACTTCCTTATCGAAGCAATAATGCTTTGCATAATTTATTGCGATTGCCGCGCGGTCATATGTTAACGTCGGATAAAACTACACGGTTCAAGACCGGGCCCATCCATCTGACACACACCAGGAGATAAAGATGAAATCGCTGTTCAAGAAACTGATGTTCGCGGTCTTTGCCATCACCCTCGCTGGCGCCGCCAGCGCGCAGGATAGCGCCAGGCGCGGCACCGCCGACGAAGCGGTGGCCATGGTCAAGAAGGCGAGCGCCTATCTGACCGAGAACGGGCGCGAGAAGGCGATCGCCGCCTTCAACGATCCGAAGGGAGAATTCATCAAGGGCGATCTGTACGTGTTCATGTTCACCTTCGACGGCACCGCGCTGGCGCACGGCCAGAACGCCAAGATGGTGGGCAAGAACCTGATGGACCTGAAGGCCGGCGAAGTCTATCCGATCCGCGAATTCATCAAGATCGCCAAGAGCCCCGCGGGCACCGGCTGGTTCGGCTACAAGTGGCCGAACTCGATCACCAAGGCCATGGAAGAGAAAAACACCTACATCGAACGCAATGGCGATGTGCTGATCGGCGTCGGCACCTATAAATAGCCTCCGGCCCGCCCCTTGAGATACCGGGAAACGGTACCCGGCAAATAAACCGCGTGTGCAATCTGTTTGCGCTATGATTTGAAGAGCAACCGGCCCGCATCGACGGGCCGCGACTTCATACATATATGGCGGCAAGCGACATGGCACACCGATGGGAAACGCCCGGCAGCATCTGGCTGGAAGACGAACACACGGCGCAGTTTGAACTGGCGTCGAGCGAGGGACTTGGCCGCATCGAACGCCAGGCGCAGTCGCGCGGCCGCCTTCCCGACATCGCCCACCTGCTCGGCGCCTCGCTGCCGCTGGCCTGCGACTGCTCGCCCATCTATCCCGAAGGTTTCGCCTTCTGCCCCACCTGCGGCGCGGCGCTGGACAAGCTGGCCGGCCGCGCCAGGACCCCGCCCGACTGGTGGGGGCCGTGGTCCGACCAGCTGCTGCCGCGCCATGTGCCGCACGGCCTGAACGTGACGTCGCTGGCGCTGGGCGACAGTGTCGAAGAACGCCCCGCCGCGCCGGCTCCCGGCCGTCCGGACGCGAGCATGCCGGCCCCGCCCAATGCGCACTGCGTGTTCGCGGCAGGCACCTACGGCTTTCCCGCCCAGCGCCTGATCGCGCTGGCCCACGCCCGCAACGTGCTGCAGTACTGGGACCCGCTGGCCCGGGCCTGGCATGTCATGGCGCCCGAAGACAACGGGTCCGACCTGACCTTCAGCGCGCCGGCCGCGTCCTACGCCTGGCTGCCCGCGCCGGATCCGCGCCGTGGCGAAGTGGGGCTGGTGCCGACCGACCGTGGCCTGCGCCGCCTGTTCATCAATCCCGTCAGCGAGACCTACCGCACCGAGACCGTGTTCGACGGCCTGCTCGCCAGCGCGCCCGGCGCCATGCGCCGCCACCTCGCCTGCTTGGTCAACGGCGAGAGCGGCACCCGCCTGTGGAGCGCCGGCAGCGACATGGGCAATCAGCTGGTCTACGAATGCGACGCCCCCGCCGGCCAGTGGGCGCGCCCGTTCGGCTACGACGGCAAGTTGTTTTGGCTGCACGCCCAGGGCCAGCTGGTATGGCAGCCGGGCGCGCCGCCGCAATGGATCGCCTGGCCGGCCGGATGGTCGCCGCGCCAGCAGTTCGGCGGCCCCACCCAGAGCCGCGACGGCCGCCTGTGGCTGATCGGCCATGACGGCCAGGCTTACTCCTTCCTCGAACTGGGCAAGGCCGCCCCCCAGCGCGAAGAACTGAGCGGCGCGCGCCTCGGTTTCGCCAGCCTGCTGTTCCGGCGCGGCCATGCGGTGGTGGGCGAGCCGTGGGGGCAGGAGCACGTCGAAGATCCGCACGACGATGACGCCATGGTGCTGCCGCTGCTGCGCGGCTTCAATAACAACCGCAGCCAGCCCAGCGGGCTGGTGCTGCGCTTTCACCAGTACACCGGCATGGCCGAAGATGCGCTGGCCGGGCGCATCATCGCGCGCACCACGCTCGAATGGATCGGCAAGCGCAACGTCATCCTCGACGACATCGCGCGCCTGGCGCGTCCGCTCGACTGCGTGCCCTTCGTGTACGACAACTGCCTGTGGCTGCACCATCCGGACTGGAACCAGGTGCGCGGCTGGCAGCTGGACGCGCTGCCGTGACGCGCCGCTTTGCCCGCCTGGCCGCCGGCGCCGCGCTGCTGACCGCCAGCGCGGCCGCGGCGGCCGGCTCGCACGTCTTCCTGGTCCAGAATTCCGGCTGGATGGAGCCGTTCTACACCGACCCGGCGTCGCCCTTCAAGCCGCTGGTGGCCGAAATCGTCATGGCCGCCACGCGGGCGGGCGACCCGATGGTGCTGGCCGCGTTCAACCAGGGCGTGCCGGGCGCGCCCTCGCCCAGGGCGCTGCTTTCGCTCAAGGTGGACCCGGTGGCCACGCGGCGCGAGGTGGTCAAGGCGCTGGCCGCGCTCGACGTGGCGCGCAAGCCGGGCAGCACGGCGCTGGCCGACACCGACCTCAATGAGGCGGTCGATTCGGCCATCGGCACGGCGCTGGGCGGCAAGCCGGGCCTGGTGTGGCTGGTCACGAACAACCGCAACAGCCCGAACAACGACCAGGCCACGGCGCTGCGCAACCGCGATTTTTATCGGCTGATTCACCGCGGCGACGCGATCGGCAAGGCGCTGGCGTTCCCGCTGCAGATGCCGGTGCAGGGCGCCCAGTACCGCGCCAATGGACTGATGCTGTACGTGTTCGCGGTGGGCGAGCAGGGCGCGCGCGAGCTCGATGCGCTGCTGGCGTCGGGCCGCCTGCAGCGCGTCGTCACCGAACCGCCCGCGCGCCTGAAACCGCTCGACCGCGACACCGTGCGCCTGTTGCCGCGCAAGGTCAGCGACGCGCCGGGCGTGTCGTTTTCGATGACGCCGGGCGGCGTGCTGCACGCCGACGTGGATGCCGACACGCGCGCGCCGACCGCAAGGATCGAGTGGAACCTGGAAAACGCCATGTACCCGTACACCATCGCCAGCGCCACCATCGGCGCGCGCTCGGTGCTGGGCGGCGAGGACCGTCCGATCGAACTGGCCAGCACCGAAGTGCGCAAGCTGGCGCCAGGCACAGGCGCGCCGCTGGCGTCCGTCATGCAGCTGCCGGTCAGGCAGCTGCCGGGCAAGTGGTCGATCGAGGCCATCACCTCGGCCGGCTCGGCCTATGTGCTGCCGGGGCGGATCGAGCTGCAACTGAGCGGCCAGCAGCTCGAACTGTCGCAGGCCTTCCGCCAGCGCATGGCGACGCTGTTTCCGGGCGACCCGCTGCCGGACATCTTCACGCCGCCGGCGCAGGTCAAGGGTTCGACCGCCGTGCTGCCGATCGAGGTGCGCGTGCACTACGGCGTCGGCCCGCTGGTGGCGGCCATCGGCGCCGCGCTGGCGCTGCTGGGCGCCGCCGCTGCCGCCATGCTGGCCATGGCGCGTCCGCGCAAGGCCTACGTGACGGTGGAAGACGAATTGCGCACCATGCACGCGCGCGCCGGCACCGTGCAGCCGATCTACGACAAGGCCGGCAACAAGGTAGCGCAACTGAAAACCACGCTGTTCGGCCACCAGCTGATCGACCTGCGCGAAGGTGCGCAGGTGCGGCTGGGCCGCTAAACTTCATCTCTATCAGGACCCTCTTCATGCAAAAAACCCAGGCCCCCGCAAGCCCTTCCGCCGATCCCGGCTTCAAGCTCCCGGGCGAGAGCGGCGCGCCGGCCGCGCAGCCGGCCAAGGACGCCGGCGGCGCCGTGACCACGCAAGCGCCGATCGAAGTCGCGCCGCTCGCCGGCGCACCCGTTACCGATACGTCCTCGCGCGACCTGGCCATCGGCGGCGCCGTGTTCCTGGTGCTGCTGATCGTGTACTTTTTCGTGCGTAACGCCTATGTGCACCACCTTGTGGTCAAGCGCGTGGCGCCGTCCGCCGCCGGCAGCGCCGGCTGGCTGATGTTCGTCGGCCTGGCGTTCGTGAGCGCGGCGGCGGTGCTGGCGATCGTCAACGCCAGCAAATTCCTCACCTTCGCCATCACCGCGCCGCTGGTGCTGGTGGGCCTGGCCGCCCTCGGCGCCGCCCTGTTCGTGGGCCGGCGCTGATCCGCCCCGCCGATTTAACGATTGAAAGAGATTGACTATGGCAGAATTTCCCAACACCGGCAGCGGCAACGGCAAGGCTGAACTGAAGGTCGACCTGCGGCCCACGCTGTTCATCGGCGCCGGCGGCACCGGCATGGAAGTGATGCTGCGGATTCGCCGCCGCATCCTGTCGGAAGTCTGGAACCGCCACAATCCGACCCGGGTCGAATCGATCGCGCAGTTTCCGGTGGCGCGCTTCCTGCACTTCGACCTCGATAACAATGCCATCATCGACGAAGGAAAATCGCAGCGCACCGACCCGTGGTACGAACTGGTCAAGCTGGCCGACGACGAGCGCCTGGTCGAAACCATCGACCTGCCGCAGTATCACGAGTCCGACGACAGCCTGGCCCGCTTTCCGCTGATCGAAAGCTGGATGCCGCTGCGGCCCAAAAAACTGCGCTCGCTCGGGATCGATCCCTCCAAGGGCGCGGGCCAGATCCGCGCGCTGGCGCGCCTGTACCTGTACGACAAATATCCCAAGCTGCGCGGGCGCATCAAGGGCGCGCTGAATTTCTTGAGCAGTAATGCCGGCAACGAGCGCAAGGAAACCTACCAGCGCCTCGGCCTGCAGGTCGATACCTCCAAGTTCCGCATCGTCGTCATCGCCTCCTGCGCGGGCGGCACGGGCGCTGGCAGCGCCATCGACCTTGGCTGGATTTCCAAGGCCATCGCGCGCCAGGAAGTCTCCGACAACCAGGTCGACCTGGTCATGTTCATGCCGTCCGGTTTCGCCAAGGCCAACAAGGAGCGCACCGAGGCCAATGCCTACGCCACCCTGATGGAGCTGGAAACGACGATGCGCGACATGAACGCGCGAGTCGTGTGGGCCGAACCGGACAACCTGGTCGGCAAGGGCGCGCCCTTCGACGACGTGTACTTCGTCGATACCGCCAACCTGGCCAACAAGGCGACGGGCGACATCAAGGATGTCTACCAGATGGTGGCCGACACCCTGTTCGAAGACTTTGCCTCGGCCGATTTTGCCAACCGCAAGCGCTCGATCGCCGTCAACCAGCAGCAGCACAAGCTGGGGCCGTTCAATCCGCGCGTGCCGGAACAGCGCTTCGGCGACATGCGCCTGTCCTACTCCAAGGTGTATTCGGCCTTCGGCCAGGCGGTGCTGGACACCCAGCAAAGCCTGCGCGACGATATCCGCGCCTACGAACTGGCCGCGCTGATGGTCAAGGCGTTCTTCGGACTGATCGGCAGCGACGGCGTGGCGGCGCGCCGCGCGGGCGACCAGGAGCGCGACATCTTCATGCGCGAGCAGATGGCGATGAGCGAGCATCCGTTCGACGAGTTCCCCGATTTTAAGAAGGGCACGGTCGACCAGACCCCGTTCCAGGAATACGCGCTGACCGACCAGCTGCTGATGGACAAGGACCAGCGCTCCTTGCTGGAGCGGGTCGAGAGCAAGGTGCAGCTGGAGATGGACCGCATCATGGCCTCGTACGACCTTGGCGTGTGGCGCGAAAAGGTGGCCGAGCTGCTGCCGCACCTGGAACGCGACGCCATCCGCGAAGCCGGCGCCACGGCCGAAACCAGCGAAGACCGCATCAAGCGCCACACCAGCGAACTGACCACGCGCCTCAAGGGCCGCGCGCGCGCGCAGTTGTACGCGCTGCTCGACGACCGCAAGCAGGGCGGCCTGGAATTCGTGCTCTCGCTGCTGGAACAGATCAAGGCGCGCCTGCTGCAGCGCGACCTGGGCAACGCCGAACGCAATGGCAAGCGCTATCGCGACATCCGCGACGCGCTGCGCACGCGCCAGGTCGAGGAGTCGCTCAACAACCTGTCGCAGGCGGCCAGCCGCCTGTTCGGCAAGGATGCGCAGGCGCGCGAAGTGATGGCCCACCTCAAGCGCGACATCGCCGACTACCTGCGCTTCCACCTGCTGGCGGTGGCGGCCGGCCAGTCGATCGAAGTCATGCGCGCCATGTCGGCCTGGCTGGGCGACCCGCACAGCACCGACGAACAGGGCCAGCCCGTCTGGAGCGGCATCGCCGGCGAATTCCAGGAAGGACGCCGCTGCGTGCACGCCATGCTGGGGGCGGTCGACCAGCGCATCGACCAGCTGCGCGCCGACGCGCGCCACGAACACGCGACCTGCATCAAGCTGGCCAGCGACGTCCTGCCCGAGCCGGTGGCCCTGGGCGGCGACATCCACGCCTGGAGCGAGGAAGTGCTGCTCGAATTCGGCGGTTCGGCGCGCCTGTTCCCGCAACTGGGCGACGACAAGCTGCGCGCCAGCCTGCTGCTCAAACTGTTCCGCCGCGCCCAGACCCAGCTCACCGTGGAAGAACTGGGCGGCGACGAACCGCTCGACCCGCTGCTCGAACGGCTCGGCGCCATGTCGCCGCAGGAGCGCCAGCGCATCTTCGGCGAGTGGCTCAAAAGCGCCATGCCGTGGATGAACGCGCGCTTTTCCGCCGAGTTTACGCCCAAGGCCGACCAGTTCAAATGCTTCATCGGCGTGGGCGACGTGAATGCCTGGCGCAAGATGGAAGCCGAGATCCGCGCCGCCGTGCCGGCCGGCTCCTTCCATGGCGACCTGGTTTCCGTGGTCAATACCGGCATCGCCGGCAAGGCCGTGTGCTACATCGAATTGTCGGGCTTTCCGATGACGGTGCTGCGCGGCCTGCCGACCTGGCGCACCTCGTACCAGATCGAGAACCCCAAGATTCCGACCCACCTGCACTTCGACGCCACGCGCTTCCGCCATCCGATTTCGCCGTCGATGGATGAACTGAACCGCCTGGCCGACGATTACGAGTGGTTCTTGCAGGCCAACGCGCTCGGCGTGATCCGCCGCAAGGGCGACCTGGCCGACCGCGAAGCGTCGTTCCAGCCGCGCGGGCAGTATCTGTTCGAAGTCGAGCCGGGGTCCGGCGAGTGGCTCCAGATCGGCAACGAGTTCGCCATCCGCTCCAACGGCCTGCCGCCGTATTACCGCGAACAGGTCATCGCCGCCGTCCGGCAGCGCCTGGCCTCGCTGGGGCCGCACCAGCTGCTCATGCTGGCTACCCTGATGCGCCACTTCCAGCAGCGCGTCTACGAACCGAAGCTGGAAGTCGACGAAACCGGGGCCCAGCTGCCGTCGCCGTCGCTGCCGAACATCACCGCGCGCCGCCTGTACGAGGAGTGGTTCAAGCGGGCGCGCGCCATGAATCCGGCGCTGTCGTCGCGCGATATCGACGACGCCGCCGTCTCGCTCGCGCAGTGGACCGAACCGGTGCCCGGATCGGCCAGCGATGCCTATGCGTGGGAAGTCGAGCGAGCGGTCGACAAGCGCGCCATTCGCCCCGCTTACCTGGCCAGCGAACAGGAGGCGGCGCAGGCGCTGGCCGCGCGCGCGGTGGCGCCGCCGCTGCAGGCGACGGGCGGACGCTATAAACTGTTCATCGGCGGCGCCCAGCAGGGACCGTATTCGTTCGACGACATCGCGCTGCGCATCGCCCGCGCCGAAGTGGTGGCGCAAACCAAGGTATGGAACATGCAGTGGAATCCCAAGGCCGACAAGTGGAAGACAGCGGGCGAGCTGCCGGAACTGGCCGCGCTCTTCGACGATGCCATCCCGGACCCCGACAACGAGATACCCGATCCGGACTGACGCCATGAATCTGCAAGACCAAGTGATCTACCGCTGCATCCACGCCGCCTGCGCGCGGCCGATGCCGCGCCGGGTCGATTTTTGTCCATACTGCGGCAGCGCGCAGCACGAAGGCGCGCTGCGCCCGGCGCCCGCCGCCGTCACCGAGCCGGTGCAGGCGCCCGTGCCGGCGCCGCCGGTGGCGGAGCAGGCCGCGCCGCCGCCCGACGCACCGGTGCCGGTGCAGGAGGCGCCGCCTGCACCGCCGCCTGTCGCGCCCGCGCCGCCCAAGGCCGTGCCGCGTCCCGCGCCGTCCGGCCCCGCGCTGCGCAAACCGATCCGCCTGCGCTACTGGCTGATCGCGCTCGCCGTGCTGGCGGGGATCTGGTTCACGGCCAAGCCGGAGCCGAAAAAATTCGAGGCGCGCATCGAGCAGGCCACCTTGCAGGCCGAGGACTGCAATATCAGGCAGGCCAGGGCCGAACTGGACGCGCTGCGTAAAGACAAGGCTGGCGACGCCCAGCTAGAGCGCCTGCGCTCCTCGATCGACGCGGCGGCCAGCGCCTGCGAACGCAAACGCGCACGCGCCGCCAAGGCCAAGGCCGCGCCCAAGCGCGACACGCCGGCCGCTCCCGTCAAGCCGGCGGCGCCGGCGCCGGAGCGCGAAGCCGGCCAGTCGGCGCGCAACCTGATCGCCGAAGCGGAGCGCGACATCGCGCAGGGCAATTACAAGGCCGCTTCCGACAAGCTGGAAACCTGCATCGCCATGGTGGAGGGCAGCAGCGAATGCGCCGCCTATAAAAAATACGCCGACCGCCAGCTCAGGGAAAAGCAGCGCTGCGTGGCTGCGGGGCGCGACTGGACCAGCGACCGCTGCATGTGAATGCAATGCATGGCGCATAGTCCGATGTGCTCGTCAGACATGTATCTTTTCTGTAAAGATTGTCAAAGTGCTTGCAGAAATGTTGCTACTTGGTCTAGGATCGACACTTTCCACCTCACCGGAGACGTCGATGGCTCTCAGCAGAATTATTCCATCGCTGGCGCTGGCCTGCGGCGCAGCGTCGGTACAAGCTGCCAGCTTCGACTGCGTGTCGCCCGAGTTTCCCGATAAAACGGTATCGAGCCAGGCCGCGCGCCGCGTCGACGACCAGGTGCGCGCGTGGGAAAAATGCTATGCCCAGTACCGCGCCAGCCACTGGAGCATCGATGCGGCGCGCCAGAACGACGAGGTGGCGGCCGGCGTGGAACGCTGGACGCTGACGCGCGCCAGCGCCACGGCCAGCGCCGCCAGCACGGCGCGTGCGCGCAACGGCGACGCGGCGGCCAGGGTCGCGCGCGGAAAACGCGATCAGCAAGCCATGCGCTTCGTCGAACAGACCCCGGTCGACTACGCGGTCGAACTGCGCTAAACGTCTACGCGCCGGCCGTCAGCGGCCGCATCTCGATCGCGATCCCCGACAGCACCGCATTGCCCGACAAGGGGTCGCGCAGGTTTTCGTCCAGCAGCGCATTCAGGTTGACCCCCGGCCGTTCGGCCGCCACCCGCATCTGCGTCCCCTCCAGGTTGTGGCCCCAGCCATGCGGCAGGCTGACCACGCCCTGCATCATCTGCGCCGACAGCTCCACCTGCACCTCGATCGCGCGCTCGCCGTTGCGGATCTGCGCCATCGCGCCGTCAAGCAGGCCAAGCCGTTCAGCGTCGGCCGGATGGACCAGCGCCGTGCAGCGGTAGGCGCCCTTGGCCAGCACCGGCAGGTTGTGCATCCAGCTGTTGTTCGAACGTAGCTGGCGCCGGCCGACGATGACCAGGTCCGGCGCAGGCGTGCGCAGGTCGGCGGCGGCGCGCGCCAGGTCGTCGAGCAGCACCTGCGGCGCCAGTTCGATCTTGCCCGAGGGCGTGCGCAGCGCTTCGGGGATGCGCCTGCCCATCGGTCCCAGGTCGATGCCGGACGGCGCCGCCTTCAGTCGCGCCAGGGTCAGGCCGTCCGGATGTTTGCCGAACTGGTCGCCGTATGGGCCGCTGCGCAGGGCCAGGTCGAGCATGCGTTCGGCGCCGCTTTGCCCTGCCAGCGCCGCCATCAGCGCGGGCGCCGCCGGTCCGGCCGCGCGCGCCAGGTCTTCCTGCATCTGTTCGTCGTCGAGCGCCGCGATGTCGGCCCTGGCGCCAAGGCCCTTGGCGATGGCGGCGATGCGCATCATGCTTTGCCATTCGTCCGGCTGCTCGCCCGCGCGCGCCAGCACCGGCGCGCTGAAACGCGCGTGATTGCGGTGCGAGAACTGGGTGAAGGTGACGTCGTAATGCGCGTCTTCCAGCGGCGAGGCGCCCGGCAGGATCACGTCGGCGTGGCGCGAGGTTTCGTTCAGGTAGATATCGAGGCTGACCATGAAGTCGAGCTGGTCGAGCGCCTTGGCCAGGCGCGCCCCGTTCGGCGCCGACAGCACCGGATTGGCGGCGATCGCGATGAGCGCGCGCACCTGGCCGGGGCCGGGCGTGTCGATTTCTTCGGCCAGGCAGGTCACCGGCAGTTCGCCCGAGACTTCCGCCGCGCCGGAGACGCGCGAGCGGTAGCGTCCCGTCGTCACGCCGCGCCCGATGCCGGGCGCGCCGCGCGTGTTGGCCGAAAACGCCGCCGCTTTCGGGAACATGGCGCCGCCTTCTTCGTCGAGGTGCCCGGTCAGCACGTTGATCGCATCGATCAGCCACGAACACAGGGTCCCGAATTGCTGGGTGCAGGTGCCGATCCGCCCGTAGATGGCCGCGCGCGGGGTGTTGGCCAGGCTGCGCGCCAGCTGGCGCATGGTGGCCGCGTCGATGCCGCAGCGCGCCGCCACCAGCTCGGGCGCGTACTCGCGCACCGCCGCTTCGAGCTGTTCCAGGCCCACGGTGTGATCCGCCAGGCGGCCGAGGCGCACCAGGTTTTCGTCGAACAGCGCGTGCGCGATCCCGAGCAGGAAGAAGACGTCGGCACCGGGGCGGATGAAGTGGTGGGCGTCGGCCACGTCGGCCGTTTCGGTGCGGCGCGGATCGACCACGACCAGCTGGCCGCCGCGCGCGCGCAGGGCCTTGGCCTTGCCGCGAAAGTCCGGCACCGTCCACAGGCTGCCGTTCGACACCATGGGATTGGCGCCCAGGACCAGCAAAAAGTCGCAGCGTTCGATGTCCGGCACCGGCACCGACAGCCAGCTGCCGAACATCAGCCCGACCGACAGCATCTTCGGCACCTGGTCCACGCTCGACGCCGAGAACATATTGCGCGTGCCGAGCGCGCGCGCCAGGCGCGGGAAGTACAGCATCAGGCTCATTTTGTGCGAGACCGGATTGCCCAGCACCGTGGCCACGGCGTTGGCGCCGCCGGCGGCGATGACGGGCGGCAGGCGGCGTTCGATCTCGGCGTAGGCTTCGTCCCAGCTGGCCGGTTCGAACACGCCGTTGCGCTTGATCAGGGGCGTGCGCAGGCGGTCCGGATCGTCGTGCAGGTCTTTCAGGCCGATCGCCTTGGGACACAGGAAACCGCGCGAGAACACGTCGTTGGCGTCGCCCCGAATGCGCACCACCTTGTTTTCTTCGAGATCGAGTTCGAGCCCGCAGCAGGCTTCGCAAAACGGACAGATACGGTGCGCGACGGCGGCGGGAACGGTGGTCGGGACGGGGGTGGACAAGGTCATGGCGAGCGCTTTCCAAAAAATCGAACGGTCGTGCGATTGTGTGCACTCGTGGCCCAACTGTCAACCGAAATGTCGGGCGCCGGTGTATGCTATAAGGCAACAACAACCGTAGGGGGAAACCATGAAAATCACATCGCTCATCGTCTGCGCCATGATGCTCGCCGCGCTGGGCGGCTGCCAGAAGGACGAGCAGGGCATCGGGCCGGCGCAGAAGGCAGGCGCCAAGCTCGACAAGGCCGGCGAGAACGTCGGCGAGAACCTGAAGGCCAACATCGACAAGGCCGAGGAAGCCGGCAAGAAGATCACCGACGCGGCCAAGGCCACCGGAAACAAGATCGACGAAGCGACCCAGGACGCCAGCAAGGGCCTGGACCAGGCCACCGAGAATGTCGGCAAGAAGGTGGAAGAAGCGGGCGAGAAGATCCAGGAAGCGGCGCGCAAATAAGTCGCGCCTACAGGGCCCGGCGCCAGTCGTCGACAGCGTCGGCGCTCACCACCAGCGCCACCATGTTGGGAAAGCGCTCGAGCATCTGGTCCAGCCAGGGCAGGTCCTGCATCAGCTGGTCGGGGCCGGGCCGCGCCGGCGCGCGCAAGCGTTCCAGCACGCCGCGCCGGTGCGCCAGGTCGGCGTGGCCGCCGGCATTGAACAGCGCCAGTTCGCCGATGGCGCGGTCGACCAGCCATCCGGCCGCGCCGAAGCGCAGCACGCGGCCCCGGTCGGCGGCCCAGTCGAACAGGCTGGCCGCCACCGGCAGCAGGGTCTCGTGGCCCGGCTTCCAGCCGGCCGCCAGCAGGTGCGCCATGACTTCCTCGAACAGGGCGCGCGCGCAGAGGTTGACCATGGCCTCGCTATCGAGGATGCGCTGCATCTCGCGCCGCCACGACGCCTCGTCGCCGGCCGCGTGCGCCTGCGTCAGGCGCGGCAGCACGGCGCGGTACTGCGCAATGGCCAGGTCGCACAGATGCTGCGGGTCGCCCCGCTCCAGGTCCGGCGCCAGCGGCGGCGCCGGCGCGCCGGCCAGCGCCCGCCCGGCCCAGGCCAGCGCCAGTTCGTAGGCCTCGCGCAGGCATTGGAAGCCGGCGGCGTCGTGTTCCTGGTCGATCTGCTTGAGTTCACGCGCATAGGCGCGCCGCACCGAGCGGGTATCGGCGTCCGGGCCCAGGCCCAGCCTGGCGAACGAAAGCTGCGTGCGCGGCATGTCAGACGATGGTCAGTTTCGGCGGCGCCGCCGGGTTCTTCGGTTCTTGGGCGGCGCCCAGCACGATCGACATGTCGACGTAGCCGGCGCCCCAGGCGCGTTCCAGGTCCTGCTCGATGTGTTCCATCGTGGTCTGCTCGAAATTGGCGAAGCCGCGCACGCCGTAGGCGCGGTTGCGCCCGTGCGCCTTGGCCAGGTAGAGCGCCATGTCGACCAGGTTGACGGCGCGCTCCCACGGCAGCGCATTGGTGCCCGGTATCAGCGGAAACGGCGCAAAGCCGATCGACACGTTCACCGACAGCGCCTTGTCCTGGTAGTCGATGCGCTGCTGCGAAATGCCCGACAGCAGGCGGCGCGCGATTTCCTCGACGCCGCTGCGCGGAATGGCCGGCAGGAAGGCGAGGAATTCCTCGCCGCCCCAGCGCACGATCATGTCGGTCTCGCGCAGGATCTCGCGCAGGCTGTCGGCGATGGTTTTCAGCACCGCGTCGCCGGCCGCGTGGCCATGGCTGTCGTTGACGTGCTTGAAGTGGTCGACGTCGAGCAGGAACAGGGCGCCGACGATTTCTTCGCCCGAGGTGCCGGCGCCGCGCTTTTCCACCTGCAGGTGGCTGCGCATGAATTCCTGGAAGTGGCGCCGGTTGTACAAGCCGGTCAGCGGATCGCGCGAGCTTTGCTGCTTCAGTTCGAGGTTCTTGACCTTCAGCTGGGCATTCGCATGGCGCACCTTGCGGTACAGGATGCCGACCACCAGCGCGGCCAGCGCAAACACCACCGCCAGCAGCCACCACACGCGCTGCTGAAGGCGGCGGTTGTCGATCTCGGTCGTCTTGAGCTGGTTCTCGCGGCTTAACAGTTCGATCTGGCGCTGCTTCTTTTCGGTGTCGTACTTTTCCTGCAGTTCCAGCGTGGCTTTCTGGCGCCGCTTTTCGAACAGCTCGTTCGACAGCGCGCGCTCGCGGTGATACGCCTTGACCGCGCCCGCCATGTCGCCGGCGCGTTCGAGCGCGGCGCCGTACTCCATCAGCACTTCCTGCAGTTCCGGCTTGTCGCCGACCTTTTCGTACCAGGCCAGGCCCAGTTCGAAATGGCGCTTGCCCTCGGACAGGCTGCCCAGGCCCAGGTGCGCCTGGCCCAGGTTCAGGTGCGCGGTGGCCACGGTGCTGTCGTCGTTCAGGCGGCGTCCGGCGCGCAAGGCCTGGTTCCCGTACGACAGGGTGCGCGCGTAATCGTGCTGCTTCAGGTAGCTGTCGGAGAGATTGACCAACGTCCCGGCGATCATCGCCTCGGCGCCGATCCGGCGTTCGTATTCCAGCCCCGCCAGCAGGGCGCGCAAGCCGCGCTGCGGCTGGTTGGTGTCGACCGCCAGGCCGTATTCGGTATCCTTCAGGGTCGCCAGGCGCCCCGGCGAATTGGTCTGCTCGGCCAGCGCGGTGGCTTCTTCCAGCGCCTCGAAGCCCTTGTCGTGCTCATTTAACTGGCCGTACAGGATGGCCAGCGAATTGAGGGCCTGGACCTTGGGAATCGGCTCGCCGTGCTGGCGCGCCAGGGTCAGCGCGGTCTGCATCTTGCCCATCGCGGCCGGAAAATTGCCGTCTTCCGCGTAGGCCTGGCCCGAGGTGATCGCCGCCTGCACGCGCAGCACCATGTCGCCGGTGGTGTTGGCGATTTTTTCGCCTTCCCACGCCAGCTGGTGCGACAGGGCCAGCTGGTCCATGCGCGAGACCACGTAGGCCTTGGTCAGCAGGCCCTTGGCGATGACCACATTGTCCCTGGTCTCGCGGCCGAAGGCGATCAGTTCCTCGGCCGCGGCCAGCGCTTCCGGCACCTGGTTCAAGCCGCGCAGGGCCAGGCAGAGCTGGACCAGGAAGTCGGCCTTGGTGCGCACCGGCGCCGCGCGCGCCTCGGCTTCGATCTTGCGCAGTTCGCCGAGGGCCCTGGGCGGCACGTAGCGGTTGATCTCGCGGATCTCCAGCAGGCGCGCATCGAGCACCGGATGCTGGGCATGGGCGAGACCGGACACCAGGCATAGCGATGCCAGCAGCACGCGGACCTTGCGGCCCGACGGGGTGTCTGATAAACCTGCCAACATCACGTTCCTTCATGAGAAAACCGGGTGCTTCCCGAACCGGAAAACTGCGGACAATTATATTCTTGTTGCAGAGCGGAAATCCCGAGGCACACACAGATTGTGCCTGCGAATGCACATTTAAGTGGCAGGCAGCGGTGTTTCGATGACGCTTTGGCATGGAAGTGTTGGTCCGATGCGACGCCCGCGGCGGCAATGGATGAGCGCGATCCGGCAGGGCTGGCGCGTGCGCGAAGCGGCGCGCCAGGCCGGTCTTGATTTCCCTGCAAGCCGATTGATTAATATGTCAGGAAAGACCATGGGCGCGCAGGCAGGCGTGCGCCTGCCTGCGCCCGGCGCGGCTAGACCGCCAGCTGCTGCAGCAGGTACAGGCGCTGATACAGGCCGCCGTCGACCAGCATTAACTGGTCGTGCGAACCGGCTTCGGCAATGCGGCCGTGATTGAGCACCACGATGCGGTCCGCTTCGCGAATCGTCGACAGGCGGTGCGCGATGGCGATGATGGTCACGCGCCCGCGCAATTCGTTCAGCGCTTCCTGCACCACCTGTTCGGTCGCGCTGTCGATGTGCGAGGTGGCCTCGTCGAGCAGCAGGATGCGCGGCTGGCCGGCCAGCGCGCGCGCGATCGCGATCAGCTGCTTCTGGCCGGTCGACAGGCGCGAGCCGCCTTCGCCGAGCGGGGTGTCGTAGCCGTCTTCCAGCGCGGCGATGAAGTCGTGCGCGTGCGCCGCGCGCGCCGCCGTTTCGATGGCCTGCTGCGACAGGCCGCGTCCCATGTCGATGTTCTCGCGCGCCGACGCCGCCAGCAGGAACGGGTCCTGCGGCACCAGCCCCACCTCGGCGCGGAAACGCTCGTTGTCGATGGACGCCAGCGGCTGGCCGTTGACGTCGATCGCGCCGGGACGCGACGGGTAGTAGCGCAGCAGCAGCGACAGCAGGGTCGATTTGCCGCTGCCGGTGTGGCCGACGATGCCGAAGAAGGCGCCCTGCGGCACATCCAGGGTCAGGCCGTGCAGCACGTCCTGGCCCGGCGCATAGCCGAACGTCAGGTCGCGGATGCGCACCGCCGGCGCGTCCGGCGCGGCCGCGTCCAGCGGCAGCGCGCGCCCGGCCGCATGTTCCGGCGCGCCCGCTTCGTCGAGCAGGGTCGACACGCGCGCGGTCGCCACCACGGCTTGCTGCAGGCCGCTGAACTGCATCGTAATCTGGATCATCGGTTCGACCACGCGCGCGATGTAGCTGATGAAGGCGTACAGCACGCCGACTTCGACCGCGTTCATCTCGCGCCGGCCGAAGCTGTAGATCACCACCGCCAGCAGGATCACGTTGAGCAGGTCGAGCGCGGGGCGCAGCAGGAAGGCGTTGGCGCGCAGCTCGGCCAGGCGCGCCTTGTAGTGCGACTCGTTGGTGGCGGCAAAGCGCGCGCCGAAGCGCTTCTCCGCGTTATTCGCCTGCAGCACGCTCATGCCGCCGATCGATTCGGCGATCTGGCCGTTGATGTCGCTGCGCAGGGCGCGCGCGCGGGTCACCGCCGGCGCCGACAGGCGCTGGTATACGAACACGATCACCACCACGGCCGGCACCAGGGCCAGCACGATCAGCATCAGGCGCCAGTCCAGCCAGGCCATGGCGATCATGGTCCCGACCAGCACGATGCTGCTGTCGAGGATCACGAACAGCACCTGGATGTAGAGGGTCTTGACCGCTTCGGTGTCGTTGGTGACGCGGCTGATCAACTGGCCGGTGATGGCGCGGTCGAAAAACGCCATCGGCAGGCGCAGCACATGGCCGAACACCCATTCGCGCAGGCGCTGCACCGAGCGCATGGCCAGCCCCGACAGGCGCACCAGCTGCAGGTAGCGCAGCCAGCTGGCGATCCAGCCGCTTGCCAGCAGGGCGCCGAGCAGCATGGCCATGCGCGGAAAGTCCAGGTGGCGCGGCAGCAGGTGTTCGTCGATCAGGGCCTTGCCGAGGATCGGGCCGATCACTTCCAGGCCGGCCGCGAGGATCAGCCACAGGGTGGCCCACAGCAGATGGCGGCGGTCGGGATGGGCGGCGCGGCGCAGCAGGCCAACGGCTTGCGCGGCTTGCGCGCGCATGTCCTTGGGCGTGGAATCAGATTGCATCGAGGCTGGCCTCCAGTTGTTGATAGCGCCACTGGCTGGCGTACCAGCCGTCGCGTTCGAGCAGGGACTCGTGGGTGCCCGACTCGGTGATGCGGCCGTCGCGCAGCACCACGATGTGATCGGCATTGACCACGGCCGACAGGCGGTGGCTGGCGATGATGACGCTGCGCTCGGGGCGCGCGCGGCGCAGTTCTTCCAGGTGTTCGAGGATGCGCGTTTCGGTGCCGGTATCGACCGCCGACAGGGCGTCGTCGAGCAGCAGCAGGGTGCTGTCGGCCAGCAGCGAACGGGCGATCGCCACGCGCTGGCGCTGTCCGCCCGAGAGGGTGATGCCGCGTTCGCCCACCGGCGTGTCGTAGCCCTGCGGGAAGCGCAGGATGTCCTCGTGGATGGCGGCCATGTGGGCCGCGTGCTCGATCTGCGCGCGCGAGGCGTCGGGCCGGGCCAGCGCGATGTTCTCGGCGATGGTGGCCGAGAACAGGAAGGATTCCTGCGGCACCCAGCTGATCGCCGCGCGCAAGGTCGCCAGGGTGTAGTCGGCCAGCGGCTGGCCGCCCCAGGTGACGGTGCCGGTTTGCGGCGTGGCCTGGCGCAGCAGCACGCGCAGCAGGGTCGACTTGCCGGAGCCGGTCGGTCCCACCAGGCCCAGGGTCTGGCCGGGCGCGACGCTGCACGAGATATCGGCCAGCGCGGGCGTGCCCTGGCCGCTGTAGCTGTAGCCGACCTGCGCGAGCACCAGCGGACCGGCTGCCAGCGTGGCGAGCTTGCCGTGATCGTCCACGGAGAGGGGCGTGTCGAGCAGGGGCTGCACGCGCGCCAGCGCGGCGCGCCCGCGTTCGATGAGGGAGAGCACCCAGCCGGCCGCGAACATCGGCCAGATCAACTGGCCCAGATACATGGTAAAGCTGGTCAGCGCGCCGATGGTCAGCTGGTCTTGCCACACCAGGTAGCCGCCCAGGCCGAGCGTGAGCGCGCTGGCGGCGGTGAGGGTCAGGCCGACCGCCGGCTCGTAGGCGGCTTCCCATTTTTGCGCGCGCAGGCTGGCGTCGGCGGCGTGCGCGGCCAGCTCGCCGAATTGCGCCGCGCTGCGCTGCTCCAGGCCGAGCGCGCGCAAGGTGCGCACGCCCGACAAGGCTTCCTGCACATGGTCGTTCAGGCTCGAAAAACGCTGCAGCGATTCGGTGGCCGCCACATGGATATGGGTGGAGATGCGCCAGAACGCGAACGCCATGAAGGGGAAGGGCAGCAGGGCCACGCAGGCCAGGCGCCAGTCGACGCCGAGCGTCATGATCCCCAGCACCATGACCAGGGTCAGGGTGCCGTCGAAGCCGGCCAGCATGGCTTCGCCGGCCGCCATTTCGATGGCGTCGATATCGTTGGTGGCGAGCGCCATCAGGTCGCCGGTGCGCTGCTTCTGGTAGAAGGCCGGCCCTTGCGCCGACAGGCGCGCGTAAAAGCGCGTGCGCAGTTCGACGCCGAGCTGGTAGGCGGCCGCGAACAGGCGCAGGCGCCAGCCGACCCGCAGCAGGTAGATGGCCACGCCCATGCCGAGCAGTTGCACAAGTCCCAGCAGCAGGTCGTCGCGCGACAGGCTGTGCGCGGCCAGGCCGTCGATCAGCGCGCCGATCTTGCGCGGGATCCAGACGGTGAGCGCCGCCACGCCGGCCAGCATGAAGGCCGACGAAATATAGGAGCGCCAGTGGCGCAGCACGAAGCTGCCGACGAGCCGCGATAATGTCATGACATTCCTTGGATGTTGCGCCCATATGAAAAAACGGGCCGAAGCCCGTCAATTTACTACTTTTGGCAACTTGGCGCAGAGGCCGACCGTGCCCGGCGCCGTGTGCTACTTGCGGCGCGCGCCTTTCGACGGCGAGGTCTCGCCCACTTTGGGGGTGCCCGGCTTGCCCGAATACGGCGCCGGCGGTGGCGTGGCGTCGACCGGCTTGATGCCGGAAACGTCGATCTGGATCGCGTCGTCGGCGGCCAGCGGCGCGGCGGCCGGCGTCTCGTGGGTGGCGCCGGCGACGCTGGCGGCGGCGCGCGCGATCGGCGAGGCCTCGGCCAGCGGCAGCGGATCGACGCCGGTCTCGTGAGCCTGCGCTTCGTCGGCCGCGCGCAGGCTGACGATGATCGGTTCGTCGCGTGCGTCCGGCGCGACGCCGCCGGCGTGTTCGGCAGCGGCTTGGTCGTCGTAATCCTCGCTGTAGTCCTCGTCGTCGGCGCCATGCGCTTCATCGTTGGCGGGTTCGCGCGCCGCGCCTGGCGCGGCCAGCGCCGCGAAGGTCGACGAAGGCGACGAAGGCGACGCATCGGCGCGCGCGCTGCCGGCGATGCCGAACAGGGCGCGGCTGTAGTCGAGCAGGGTATCGAAACTGTCGCGGCTGTGCGCGGTGAGCGCAAACAGGTCGCGCGGATCCTTGGCCGCCAGCAGCTGCTGCAGGGCCGCCGTCGATTTCTCGACGCTGGCGCGGGTGGTCTTCAGGTTCAGGGCAATGAGCTTCTCGGTATTTTCTACGGCTTTGCCGGAGAAATGGCGGAAGGCGTCGAGCTGGGCTTCGAGCTGGGCTTTGCGTGCTGCGGAAAACTGTTCTGGAAGGTTACTCATCTGGGTTCCTTGGAAGTGTTTTATGACGCGCTGCAATATTGCTAAGTCTATCCATGATTGCCTGCCTTGAAAAGCAATTTTTCAACGGTGTTCACGAAATTATCTTGCATCGCAGCATTTATCGAATCTGCATGACAGGCGCATGACAAACGCGCCAGCGCGGGCCGACTTCGCTACAATCGGAAGCACACCGCCGTTCCCAAGGAGCCACCGATGGATCTCGTACTGCGCAACGCCAGCCTGCCCGACGGGCGCCTTCACATCGACATCGCGGTCGAGGACGGGCGCATCGCCGCCGTCGGCCCGCGCCTGGCCGTGCGCGGCGCGCGCGAGATCGACGCCGGCGGCGACCTGGTGACGCCGCCCTTCGTCGACGCCCACTTCCATATGGACGCCACGCTCAGCTACGGCCTGCCGCGCGTGAACCGGAGCGGCACCCTGCTCGAAGGGATCGCGCTGTGGGGCGAACTGAAACCCGGCCTGACCCAGGATGCGCTGGTCGAACGCGCCATGCAGTACTGCGACTGGGCGGTGGCGCGCGGCCTGCTGGCGATCCGCTCGCACGTCGACATCTGCGACGAGCGCCTGCTGGCGGTGGAAGCGCTGCTGGAAGTGCGGCGCCGGGTGGCGCCCTACCTCGACCTGCAGCTGGTGGCCTTTCCGCAGGACGGGATCCTGCGCAGTCCCGGCGCCTTCGATAACCTCAAGCGCGCGATCGGCATGGGGGTGGACGTGGTGGGCGGGATTCCCCATTTCGAACGCACCATGGGCGAGGGCGCGGCCTCGGTGCGCCTGCTGTGCGAGTACGCCGCGGAGCAGGGACTGCGGGTGGACATGCACTGCGACGAATCGGACGACCCCCTGTCGCGCCATATCGAGACGCTGGCCTTCGAAACCGAGCGCCTCGGCATGCAGGGCCGGGTGGCCGGCTCGCACCTGACTTCGATGCATTCGATGGACAACTACTATGTGAGCAAGCTGCTGCCGCTGATCCGCGAGGCGGGCGTGGCGGCGATCGCCAACCCGCTGATCAACATCACCCTGCAGGGCCGGCACGACAGCTATCCCAAGCGGCGCGGCATGACGCGCGTGCCGGAACTGATCGCGGCCGGGGTGGAGGTGGCCTTCGGCCACGATTGCGCGATGGACCCATGGTACAGCCTCGGCTCGGGCGACATGCTGGAAGTGGCGCATATGGGCCTGCACGTGGCGCAGATGACGGGGCAGGAGGCGATGCACCAGTGCTTCCTGGCGGTGACCGAGGCGCCGGCCCGCATCCTGGGGCTGGAAGGCTATGGCATTGCGCCCGGCTGCCACGCCGACCTGGTGCTGCTGGACGCCGCCAGCACGGTCGAAGCGATCCGCCTGCGCGCGGCGCGCCGCATGGTGATCCGGCGCGGCGTGGTGGTGAGCGAAGCGCCGCCGGCGCGCGCCACCCTGAACCTGCCGGGACGCCCGGCCGGCACCGATTTCCGCCTCGGACGCTGAATCCCGGGGCGCCCCATTCGAAGACGTTTTAAGAGGGAGAACGCGTGACACACATGCAGATCCGGATCCGTGCGGCGGTCGACACCGACATCGACGCGCTGTGGCCGATTTTCGACGCCGTCATCGAGGCCGGCGAATCCTATCCGTTCGCGCCGGGGACCTCGCGCGAGACCTGCGCCGGCTACTGGTTCAATGCGCGCTCGACCAGCTTTGTCGCGGTCGACGCCGATGGCCGCGTGCTGGGCATGTACAAGCTGGTGCCGAACCAGGTCGACCTGGGCGCGCACGTGGCCAATGCCTCGTACATGGTCAGCCCGCAGGCGCGCGGCGCCGGCGTGGGCACCCTGCTGGGCCGGCACAGCCTGGAGGAGGCGCGGCGCCAGGGCTACCTGGCGATGCAGTTCAACTACGTCATCAGCACCAACCACGCCGCCGTCGCGCTGTGGAAGAAGCTCGGCTTCGCCATCGTCGGCACCTTGCCCAGGGCCTTCCGCCATGCGCGCCTCGGCGACGTCGACGCCTACGTCATGTACCAGCTGCTGGAGGACCGGGCTTGAAGCACATCCTCGATACCGCGCGCCTGTCGATCCGCACCGTGCAGGAGGACGATGCGCCGTTCTACCTGGAGCTGGTCAACGACCCCGATTTCCTGGCGCACATCGGCGACCGCGGCATCCGCACGCTGGACGCGGCGCGCGAGCACATCGACAACGGCCCGGTGCGCATGCAGGCCACGCTGGGCCACGCCATCTGGCTGGTGGCCCTGAAGGACAGCGGCGTGCCGATCGGCATGTGCGGCCTGATCAAGCGCGACACCTTGCCCGAGGTCGACCTCGGCTACGCCTTCCTGCCGGCCTGGCGCGGCCAGGGCTATGCGATCGAGGCGGCGCGCGCCGTGGTCGACTACGCGCGCCACACGCTGCGGCTGGCGCGCCTGCTGGCGATTACCTCGCCGGACAACACGGCGTCCGGCGCGCTGCTCGAAAAACTGGGCCTGCGGTTTGACAAGATTGTCCACCTTACACCGGAAGACACGGGAACCCGGCTGTATCGGATGCAACTGTGTGCACCCGACTGAAATACTTGTTGTCAGTTAACTGAAACGTATTTCTTTTTGGGTTTTGCGAGTGCATGATTGAATGGCAGAGCACGCGTCTTTACAGCGCTGCTATCGGCCTCCATGCAACCATCCGAGAGAGATCATGAAACTCGCCAACCTCCGAATTGCCGTGCGCCTTGGCGCGCTCGGCGCCTTCTTCTTTGCCGCATTGTTATTGGTGGGAATCGGCGCCTGGTCGGCGCTGTCCGGCGCCAACGCCAAGAGTGCGCTGGCGATGCAGCAGGCCGCCAAGCTGACCGAGGCGGTCGACACGGCGCGCAGCGCCCAGGTCGAATTCAAGATCCAGGTGCAGGAATGGAAGAACATCCTGCTGCGCGGCAGCGACCCGGCCCAGCTCGACAAATACAGCGCCTCCTTCCGCAAGAGCGGCGAGGCCACGCGCGCCGAACTGGCCAAGGTCAACGGCCTGCTCGCCGGGCTGGGGCTGAAAACGCCGCTGGTCGACGACGCCATGCGCGCCACCGACGAGCTCGGGAAAAACTATCTTGGCGCGCTGCAAAAATACGATGGCGCCAATCCGGACAGCTACAAGATCGTCGACAACCTGGTCAAGGGCATGGACCGCGAGCCGACCCAGAAGATCGACGCCATCGTCACCTACATCGGCACCGAATCGCGCGCGCTGACGCTGGCCATGGCGAAGGACCAGGCCGCCGTCGAACGCGCCGCCACCATCGAACTGCTGGTGATCGTGCTGATCACGGTGGTGGTGGGCGCGGCGATCATGGTGTGGCTGGTGCGCAGCATCACCGGGCCGCTGGACGAGGCCGTGAATATCGCCCGCATCGTCGCCAGCGGCGACCTGTCGACCACGATCGAAGCGCGCGGCAGCGATGAGATCGGCATGCTGCTCAAGTCGCTCAAGGACATGCACGACAGCCTGGCCGAGATCGTCGGCAAGGTGCGCGCCGGCACCGATGCGATCGCCAGCGCCTCGAGCGAAATCGCCGACGGCAACCAGGATCTGTCGGCCCGCACCGAAGAGCAGGCCAGTTCGCTGGAACAAACCGCCTCGGCCATGGAAGAACTGACCTCGACCGTGAAGCAGAACGGCGAAAACGCCAGCCAGGCCAGCAAGCTCGCCGGGGATGCCTCGACGGTGGCGGTGCGCGGCGGCGATGCGGTGGCGCAAATGATCCACACCATGGGTTCGATCAACGAATCGTCGCGCAAGATCGTGGACATCATCGGCGTGATCGACGGCATTGCTTTCCAGACCAATATCCTGGCCCTGAACGCGGCCGTGGAAGCGGCGCGCGCGGGCGAGCAGGGGCGCGGCTTTGCCGTGGTGGCGTCGGAAGTGCGCAATCTGGCCCAGCGTTCGGCGGCGGCGGCCAAGGAAATCAAGGCCCTGATCGGCGACTCGGTCGACAAGGTCGAAACCGGCAGCAAGCTGGTGGGGCAGGCCGGCAACACGATGAACGAAGTGGTCGCCAGCGTGCAGCGGGTCACCTCGATCATCGGCGAGATCGCCGTTGCCAGCGGCGAACAAAACGTGGGTATCGACCAGATCAACGACGCCATCAGCCAGATGGATACGGTGACGCAGCAAAACGCGGCGCTGGTCGAAGAAGCGGCCGCGGCGGCGGAAGCGATGAAGCACCAGGCGGCCAGCCTGGCCGAAGCGGTCAGTGTTTTCAAGATTAGCGAGCAGCACGTGGCGGCGGCGCCGGCGGTGCGTGCCGCGCAGCATCGCAGCGTCGCGGTCGCGCGTTCGTCGCCGGCGGTGCGCCTGCCGGCCAGCAAAGCCAAACCCGCCCCCGCCCGCCCGGTCCCCGCCGGCGACAAGGAATGGGAAGAGTTCTGACACCCCAACCGGGGTCAGAGCTTTAATTGGCAACACCCCCAACCGGGGTCAGAGCTTTAATTGGAAATATTTCACATTCCCCAACAGGGGGCCGACCTCCGATTCGAAACATGTCGCGCTTTAGGTTTAAGAAACCGGGGGAGCTCCCCGGTTTTTTGCGTCGGCGCGCGTCAGGATGTCGCTTCGACACCACTTTTGCCGGATATCGCAGCTTTCAACGTCGTTTGGTTCAGCGGTCTTTGGCGGGGGAAGAAATGGTTCGAATCAGAGGTCAGACCCCGCTTGTAGGTGAGGAAATGTTGCTAATTAAAGCTCTGACCCCGGTTGTGGGAACTTGCCGGGGTTTGGGTGATCAGACTTCCTACGCTCGCTTGCAATGGTGCGCCGGACGCGATCGGCGGGGCGGCGGAGACTCTACTAATTGTGCACGGTGTGTTGTCCAGTATCTATATAATATGGCGGTATTGCGCTGGCCGGGACCGGTCCGCCTATCCTTCCCCATCTCAGCAGAACACTCCCTAAGGATCCAATGAGCAACGACAAAAGCACGCAGTTAGCCCTGATTATCACCAAGTTCGAAGATGAGCTGCTGGAAGTGTGGCTGTCGGGACTGATGACGCGGATGATTCGGCGCGACAAGAACGCCGAGGCCGAACTGCGCCAGCAAGCCACGCGTTTCCTGCCCCTGCTGGTGCAGGCCCTGGAACGCGGCGCCACCATCGATATCGAAGGCGCCGCCTGGGACGATACCCGCCACATGCTGGCCGAGATTTCCCAGGCGCGCGTGCGCCAGGGCTTCTCGTCGATCGAGACGGCCAGCTTCATCTTCGCGCTGAAAGAGCCGCTGTTCGCCCACCTGCGCACCGCCCTGGCCGACGATCCGGTCCGGATGGTCGAGGAAACCGCCGTCACCAGCGCGCTGTTCGACCGCCTCGGCCTGTTCACCATCGAGGTCTACCAGAAGGCGCGCGAGCAGGTCATCCTGCGCCAGCAACAGGAACTGCTGGAGTTGTCCACCCCCGTCGTCCAGTTGTGGGAAGGCGTGCTGGCCCTGCCGCTGATCGGCACCCTCGACAGCGCCCGCACCCAGGTGGTGATGGAAAACCTGCTGCAGAAAATCGTCGACACCGGCGCCTCGATCGCGATCATCGACATCACCGGCGTGCCGACCGTGGACACGCTGGTGGCCCAGCATCTGCTGAAAACCATCGCCGCCGCGCGCCTGATGGGCGCCGACTGCATCATCAGCGGCATCCGCCCGCAAATCGCGCAGACCATCGTGCACCTCGGCGTGAACCTGGAAGACGTGGTCACCAAGGCCACCCTGGCGGACGCCTTCGTGGTCGCGCTCAAGCGCACCGGTTCGACCATCACCCATCCGCACAACGCGCGCTAAGCCATGGAACGCATTCCCATCCTGAAAATGGGCCGTCTGCTGCTGGTGACCATCCAGGTCGACATGCACGACCGCCTGGCCATGACCCTGCAGGACGACCTGACCGCGCGCATCGTCAAGGACCGCGCCACCGGGGTCCTGATCGATATTTCGGCGCTCGACATCGTCGACTCCTTCATCGGCCGCATGATCAGCCATACGGCGGCCATGGCGCGCATCCTGGACGCACGCACGGTGCTGGTGGGGATGCAGCCGGCCGTGGCGATCACGCTGGTGGAGCTGGGCCTGACGCTCGATGGCGTCAGCACCGCGCTCAATGTCGAACGCGGCCTGGCACTGCTGCAGCAGGAACGGGAATGACCGCCCCGGCACAACGGCGGGGCGTGCCGTGAGCGCCGCCGCCGACGGCCTGGTCCACGCACCCCTGATCACCGACGAAGATGTGGTCCGCCTGCGCAAGCTGGTGCGCGATGAAATGGTCGCGCTCAAATTCTCCCTGATCGAACAGACCAAGATGGTGACCGCCGCCAGCGAACTGGCGCGCAATACGCTGCGCTACGGCGGCGGCGGACGCGCCGAACTCGAACTGGTCGAGCGCGGCGGCAAGCGCGGCGTCAAGGTCAGCTTCATCGACCAGGGTCCCGGCATCGCCGATATCGACCTGGCGCTGACCGACGGCTATACCAGCGGCGGCGGGATGGGCCTGGGCCTGTCCGGCGCGCGCCGCCTGGCCGACGACTTCATTCTCGACAGCGCGCCGGGCCAGGGCACCACCGTCACCATCGCGAAATGGAAGCTGTTTTGAACCGATTAGGCAGGCAGGCGACGTTTCATGTAGGTGAATCGAGCGAAATAGCGGCAGCCCGGCGCGCCGGCAACACGCTGGCGCGCCAGCTCGACTTCGACGAAACGCGCGCCGGCCAGCTGGCCATCGTCATCACCGAGGCGGCCACCAACATCGTCAAGCATGCGGGCGAGGGCGAAATCCTGCTGCGCGCGCTGCACGCGGGCGAGCGCGCCGGGGTGGAAGTGATCGCGCTCGACCGCGGTCCCGGCATGGCCAATGTGGCGCTGCGCATGGAGGACGGCAATTCCACCGCCGGCACGTATGGCGTGGGCCTGGGCGCGATCGGCCGCCTGGCGCCGGAATTCGATATCTATTCGGCCGAGGGCCAGGGCACCGCACTGTTCATGACGGTCTGGAACGGCCCCGCCGGCGCGCCGTTGCAGGACTGGGAAGTGGGCGCGGTGTGCCTGCCGATTCCCAGCGAGGAAGTCTGCGGCGACGCCTGGGACGTCGGTTTCCCCAGGTGGGGCCTGACGGTCGGCATGGCCGATGGCCTGGGCCACGGCCCGCACGCCGCCGTCGCCTCGGAAGCGGCGGTGGCGCTGGTGGCCGACCGCCCGGCGGTGGGCGTGTCGGAACTGATGCAGCTGGCGCACGGCGCCCTGCACGGCACGCGCGGCGCGGCGGTGGCGATCGCCGCCATCGATTGCGACGCCGGCGAGCTGACGTTCGCGGGCATCGGCAATATCGCCGGCTGCATTTTCGACGGCACGGCGCGCCGCCATCTGATGTCGCATAACGGCATCGTCGGCAGCAACCTGCGCAAGGTGCAGATGTTCACCCATCCATGGACGCCGGAGGCCACGCTGATCATGCATTCCGACGGCCTGGGAACGCGCTGGGACCTGGATGCCTATCCGGGCCTGGCCTTGCGCCATCCGGCCCTGATCGCGGCCGTGCTGTACCGCGATTTTGCGCGCCAGCGCGACGACGCCAGCGTGCTGGTGGTGCGCGAGCGGAGGTTCGGCTAATGTCGCTGCGCATCCTCAAGATCGCCATCGGCACCGAGCTCGATGTGGTCGGCGCCCGCCAGCGCGCGCGCGAGATCGCGGTGCTGTGCGGCTTCGCCATGCAGGATCAGGTGCGCATCGCGACCTCGGTGTCGGAGTTCGCGCGCAACGTCTTCAATTATGCGCACGGCGGCCGGGTCGAGTTTTCGATCGAGGAGGCCGACGGCGCGCAGGCGCTGCAGATCCGCATCGACGACCAGGGACCGGGCATCGCCGACCTCGATCTGGTGCTGTCCGGGCGCTACCAGTCGGCCACCGGCATGGGCCTGGGCATCCTCGGCGCGCGCCGCCTGATGGACCGCTGCGATATCCGCACAGCCGCCGGCAGCGGTACCCAGATCGTGCTGCAGAAGCGCTTCGCCGGCGACGCGCCGCGCATGACGGCGCGCATGGTGGGCGAGATGTGCGCCCATCTGAGCGCACTGGCGCCCGATTCGATGCTGGGCGAAGTGCAGCAGCAGAACCAGGAACTGCTCGGCACCCTCGACGAACTCAAGGCGCGCCAGGAAGAACTGCTGCAACTGACGCGCGAGCTGGAAGAGAACAACCGCGCCGTCAAGGTGCTGTACGCGGAGCTCGACGAAAAGGCCGAGCACCTGCGCCGCGCCGACCAGGCCAAGACGCGCTTCCTGTCGAACATGAGCCACGAATTCCGCACCCCACTCAGTTCGATCCGGGCGCTGGCCAAGCTGCTGCTGGCGCGCGCCGACGGCGAACTGTCGGAAGGGCAGGAGAAACAGGTCAGCTATATCCTGCAGGGGACCGTCGCCCTCAACGAGATGGTCGACGACCTGCTCGACCTGGCCAAGATCGAAGCGGGCAAGGTCGATGTGCGCGCCGAACGCTTCATGGTGGCCGAGATGTTCAGCACCTTGCGCGGCCTGCTGCGGCCATTGCTGGGCGGTTCCGCCGTCGCGCTGACCTTCCAGGAACCGCCGCCCGGCCTGGCGCTGGTCAGCGACCAGGGCAAGCTGTCGCAAATCCTGCGCAATTTCATTTCGAACGCGATCAAGTACACCGAACAGGGCGACATCACGGTTCTTGCGGCCCTGGTTCCCGGGCAGGGTATGATGCGGTTCAGCGTCGCCGACACCGGGCTGGGGATCGCCGCCGCCGACCAGGCCTTCATTTTCGAGGAATTCAGCCAGATCGAGAACCGCCTGCAGACGCGCGTGAAGGGCACCGGCCTCGGTTTGCCGCTGTGCCGCAAGCTGGCCGACCTGCTGGGCGGGTCGGTCGGCGTCGAGAGCGTGCCGGGCGCCGGTTCCGTGTTCCATGTGTCGGTTCCGATCAATTACACGGCGCAGGGAGGCGAGGCCGCCACCATGCCGCATTCACTTTCACCGGATTGAGGTCCACCATGCAGTCCACGTCATTTGCCGATTCACTGATCCTCAACGTCGACGACAGCGAAGGCGCGCGCTACGCCAAGTCGCGCATCCTCACGCGTGCCGGTTTCCGCGTGATCGAAGCTGCCGACGGCAACTCGGCCCTGCTGCGCGCGCGCGAAGACAAGCCGGACCTGGTCCTGCTCGACGTCAAGCTCCCGGACATCAACGGCTTCGAAGTGTGCCGCCTGCTCAAGGCCGACCCGGAAACGCGCGCCGTGCTGGTGCTGCAAACGTCCGCCTCGTACATCGGCGTGGCCGACAAGATCCGCGCGCTCGAAGGCGGGGCCGACAACTATCTGTTCGAGCCGATCGAACCGGAAGAACTGGTCGCCAACGTCAAGGCGCTGCTGCGCCTGGGACAGGTGGAGCGCGAACTGCGCGACGTGGACCGCCGCAAGGACGAATTCCTGGCCACCCTGGCGCATGAACTGCGCAATCCCCTGGGGCCGATCCGCAACGCGGTCGAGCTCCTGTGCCGGCTCGACCCCAACGTGCCGGAACGCCAGGACAAGGCGCGCCAGACCATCTTGCGCCACACCGGCCACCTGGTGCGGCTGGTCGAAGACCTGCTCGACGTGGCCCGTATTTCGAAGGGCAAGATCACGCTGCACGAAGAGCGGGTGGAGCTGCAAACCTTTATCGGCAGCGCGCGCGAGTCGGTGGCGCACATCGCCGAGAGCCGCAACCAGCGCCTGGAAGTGGCGCTGCCGGCGCACGAAGTGTGGCTTAGCGGCGACCATGTGCGGCTGGGGCAAATCGTCGGCAACCTGCTGCATAACGCCTTCAAGTTCACGCCGCCGGGCGGGATCGTCAAGCTCAGCGCCGAGGTGGCCGGGCAGGAAATCGTGATCCGCGTGGCGGACAACGGCATCGGCATCGCCGCCAACAAGCTCGATGTGATTTTCGACCTGTTCGCGCAGGATGGCTTTACGCCGGACCGGGTGCAGGATGGCCTGGGTATCGGCCTGTCGCTGGTGCGCACGCTGGTCACCCTGCATCACGGGACCGTCAGCGCGTCGAGCGCCGGCGTGGACCAGGGCAGCGTGTTCGAAGTGCGCCTGCCGATCGACGCCATCGGCAGCGGCGACGCCGGCGCGCAAGCTGCCGGCGCCGATGCGGCGGCGACGCGCATCCTGGTGGTGGACGATAACGTCGATGCGGCCGACATGCTGGCCGAGCTGCTCGGCATCGGCGGCCACGATGTGAAGGTCGCCTACAACGGCCAGCAGGCGCTCGAACGCGCGGCGCAATTCAGGCCCGCGTATGTGTTCCTCGATATCGGCCTGCCCGACATGAGCGGTTACCAGGTGGCGGCCAAAATGCGGGAATTGCCCGGCATGGACGACGCGCTGCTGGTCGCGCTGACCGGCTACGGCCAGGCGCGCGACCGCGAGCAGGCCATGGAAGCGGGCTTCGACGACCATATCGTCAAGCCGATCGATTTTGCCAAGGTCACGTCGCTCGACCTGCAGCGCCGCAAGCGCTGATCCTGGCTCATTGCCAGGGGAAGAACCAGGTCAGCGGTTTGTCGACGCGCGCGGCCCACGATTTTTCGTTGTGGCCGGCGCCTTCGGCGGCGTGGTAGAACAGGTCGGCGTCCTGCCGGTAGCCCTGCCTGAGCATCGCGTCGCGCATCCTGATCGTATCCCCCAGCCCATCCTTGACCGTGCCGGCGTCGAGGTAGAACTTCACCGGCAGGCGTGGCGGCAGCGCCGTCACCAGTTCCTGTTTATTCCACCAGAACGAGCCGGATAGGGCCCCGGCCTTGGAAAACACGCCCGCGTTTTTCTGCGCGATCCAGACCGAGGCGATGCCGCCCAGGGACGACCCCATGATGGCGGTCGATTCCTTGCCGGGCATGGTGCGCAGCGTGCTGTCGACGTAGGGCTTGACGGTATCGACCACGAAGCGCTGGTAGGTATCGAGCTGGCCGCCGCCGTATTGCGGGTCGCAGCAGGGCGTGTATTCGTCGATGCGCGAAAAGGTGTTGTCGATGCCGACCACGATGATTTCTTCCATCGCGCCGGTGGCCACCAGGCGGTTGACCGTTTCGTCGATGCCCCATTCGGCGCCGAAGGCCGCCGTCCTGGCATCGAACAGGTTCTGGCCGTCGTGCATGTACAGCACCGGATAGCGCTTGGCGCGGTTTTCCTCGTAGCTCGGGGGCAGGTAGATGCGCAGCTTGCGGCTGTTCTTCAGTTGCGGGGAGGCGAAGTCGGGGATGATCCTGACCTTGCCGAAGGGCGCGCCGAAAAAGGGATAGATGTCGCGCGTGCTGCCGGCGGCGAGCTTGTAGGTGCCGCCGATGGCCACCTTGTCCTCGCCGAGCACCGGCTTCATGACCACGTCGCCCAGTTCGTCCGGCCAGCTGTAGGTCCAGACCTTGCCGTCGTCGCTCTTGGCCGCCACGCCTTTGGACCATGACATCGGGCCCTTGTCGCCACGGATGCTAACGCCGCCGTCCGGACTGTCGTAATGGACGCGCACCGTGGTGGCGGTGGCGGTGGCGGCCAGCGGCAGCAGGCCTGCCGCCGCGAGCGTGAGTCGTGCCAGTGTCATTGGATCTTCCCTTCTACTTCAGGCGCAGCAGGCGCGCGCCATGCACATCGAACTTGTTGGACGGACCGTCGGCGCCGCCGGCCGCGCTGAAGGTGCTGTTGCTTTGCAGGTAGCTCATATTATAGAAGTCGCTCATCTCCAGCCGGTAGCGGCCGGGCTTGAGGCGCGCCGCCAGCGGCGTGGATATCACCGGCGGCGCGCCGGTTCGATCGATGCGCGCGTGCGGCAGCTGCACCACGCCCTGCGCCGCGATGCGTCCGGCGGCGTCTTTCAGGGCCAGCCATTTTACGCCGCCGCTGATGCCCAGGTTGATCTGGTTGGCGCGGTTGTGGTAACGCACCTGCACGCCGTACTCGCCGCCCTGCGCAACGTCCACCGCGCCGAAGCGCAGGCGCTCGCCCGGCTTGCCCCAGTCCGTGACCTGCGCCTGCGCCACGCCGTCGACCATCACCGGGATGTCGAGCGCCGTCCCGGTGCAGCGCGGCACGCTGTGGTGGCTGCGGTTGCCGGAGGCGGCAAACTGCGCTTCCACGGCGTAGCACGCGGCGGCCGGCGCGTTGCGGTCGGTCCAGGCGCCGGCGGCGATCCTGGCGGCGACCAGCTTGCCGTCGCGGTAGACGTTGTACACGGTGTCCGCGCCATTGCCGTTGGCGTCGATGCGCAGGGTGCCCCTGGCGATGCCGGCGATGGACGGTTCGCGCGGGGCGAAGACGTCCGCGCCTTGCGCATACGGCGCGGCGTCGACGCGGCGCATCGTCGTGTCGCCTTGCCGCAGCGCGCCGAGCGTGATGTCGATGGTGGCGTTGTCGGGCAGCTGGCGCCATGCGATCGATTGCGTGGCGGGGGCGCCGTCGACGCTGATGGTTTTGACCGGGAACCAGCCCTGTTCATCCGTCGCATCGGGCAGCGCGATGCGCACCTTGATGCGCTTGCCGCGCACGGTCAGGCTGTCGAGGGTGATGACCTTCGCCGCGCCGAACACCTCGCGCCGCAGTTTGCTGGTGATGAAGGGGCGCACGTCGATGCCGCCGGCGGTCGCTTCGATACCGAACACGTTCCCGATCACCATGCCGAGGTAGCCGCCCACCGACCACAGTTGGCGCTTCGAGTTGATGACGGGGCCGATCAGGGCCGGCTGCCGTTCGTCGAGCAGCAGCGGCTGGCCGGTGATCCACTCCAGGTTCTCCATGTTCGACAGGTTCAGCGCGGCGCCGCGCATCAGGGTGTCGTACGCGGCGTCGGCCACGCCGACATTGGCGTGCATGGCGGCCGCCTTCAGGCCGTACGCTGTGACGAAGGGCCAGATCGCGCGGTTGTGATACACCGGCATGCCCTGCTGCTGCGGGTAGATGACCGGCGCGCCCATCGGCCCGTGCGGATAGCTGGCCAGGATGCGGCGCGCGCGTTCGCCGTCGGCCACGCCGGTGACGATCGCCAGGGCTTGTCCCAGCCAGTCGAATTTGTGCAGCGGCGCCGCGTCGAAATGGGGTGCGGTGAGGCTGCTGTACATGCCCGCGTCTTCCAGCCAGAAGCGCTGGTTGATGCTGCGTTTGAGCGCGCCGGCCCAGGCGGCATACCTGGCCGCTTGCGCGTGTTCGCCGCTCGCGCGCGCGAGCATGGCGGCGAATGCCAGTGCCTTGTAGTGCAGGACGTTGGTGGACAGCGCCTTGGAACTGGCCAGCGAGGCGAGGTCGCCCACGATCCAGGCGGCGTAGCTCTGGTCGCGCCAGTCGAGAAAGGACTGTTCGCCCATGTACAGGCCGGAGGCGGCATCGAAGGCGGCCAGGCGGTCGTTTTCCAGGGTGTTGACGAGCGCGCGCAAGGCACGCGCGGCGAACGGCGCGCGCTGCTGCGGGGCCAGGTTGTCGAGCGCCGCTTCGGCGCCGAGCACCCAGGCCACGCGGTCGGTGCTGGCCGGCCAGCTGCCGCCGGTGCCGGTATCCTGGATGATCTGCAGGCCGTCGGCGCTGCCCGCCACATGCGGGGCGCGCTCGATGCCGGCGCGGTAGCCGGACAGTTTGAAGTCGAGCGAATTGCGCACGCGCTCGGGGTCGAGCATCGCCAGCCCCAGGTCGGCCGCATACGACAGGTCGCGCGTCCACACGTAGTGCCACTTTTCGCCGGTTTCGAAGCAGGCGCAGTCGATGGCGGCGCCGCCGTTGTAGTTGCCGTCCTTGATCTGCGCGACCGCGTTCTGCTTCATTTCGGCCACCGCCAGCGCGAACAGCGCATCGAAGGCCAGGCTGCCGCTGCGTACCGTCGGCCCGTCCGCCGCTTCCCGGTAGGTCGTCGATTGCGGCCCCGGATCGCGTAGCGGCATCGTGGTCGACTGGGTGTAGCTGCGCAGCGCCGCCGCGGCATCGGGTGTCGACCAGCGCACCGTGTTGCCGCCGTACTTGCTGGCGACGCTGGCCGCGTGCCCCTGGTGCGGGTTTTCCGTGCTGGCCGGCGGCGTGCCGGTCTGGGCCACGCGCAGCAGCGGCGCCGCCGGGTCGGACGCGTCGATGGAGAAGCGCCAGGTCGAGGTCTGCCTGACGAACAGGTAGTCTTCGGGACCGGCTTGCGTGCGCATCGTGTAGCTGGCGCGGGGGTTCACGGTGACGCTGGCGGTCGGGTCGATCACCCATTCGGACGACCAGTCCTTGCTGCCGACCTTGAAGCCGTGGTAGCCCGGACTGACCAGGATATCGGCTTGGTACAGGCCCTTGCCCTTGTAGGCCAGCGGATGGTCGATGCCCCAGCCATTGAAGCCGCCGCGCAGGTACATGGGCGTGGCCAGCGTGCCGCTGTCGGCGATGCAGGCGGCGCTGGCCGAGAACAGGGCGGCCGCGGCCAGCAGGTGGGAGGTGGTCGACATCAGCGGTATTCCTTACGTTCGACGATGCCTTTCAGGACATCCTTCGATCTGAGCATGGGGAAGTCGCCAGGGCGGTAGGGCCTGGGCGTGCGGAAAACCAGTTCGCCGATTTCGCCGGCGTAGCTGGCCTGGTGCGCGCGCAGTACCAGCGGCTTGCCGTCGACGCTGGCCTTGCCGCCGCCCGTCGTCAGGACAGCGGCCTTGCCGGGCGCGAGGTCGAACGCGAGCTGCGAGCGGCTCTTGTCGTCGTTGAGGATGCTGAAGGCGACCTTGCGCTTCTTGGCGCCGTGCAGGCGCAGCGTCCACCGCTGCCGTTTGCCCACGCGCCTGAAATCGACCTCGATGCTGTCGGCCGCGCCGAACGGCAGGACCGCATGGAAATCGCTCCATGCGGCCGGAATCGCCGGCGTGAAGGCCAGCGTGTCGTCGAGCAGGCGCGGACGAAAGCCCACGTAGTCCTGGTAGCCGTTGCGCGCATATTCGGCCACGCTCCACGATTGCGCGTAGGTGCCCGATGGTCTGGGCCTGCCGTCGTCGCCGGGCAGGGCGTCGAGCAGTTCGCTCATGTTCCCCAGCGTTCCGAGGCCGAGTATCTGGCTGCCCAGGTTCCGGCTCAATTGCCACGCCAGGTCCTGGTAGCCGAACTTGTTCAGCGCCGTGACGGTGAAGCCGGCATTCCAGCCCCAGATGGTGCCCTGGTGGTAGGCCGCGTCCTTGTGGTGGTAGGCCGGGTTTTCATGGCGCGGATGGAAGTAGGGATCGTCCTGGCTGAGCGAGGCGATGCCGTAGGGGTAGAGCAGTCCGCAGACCGCATTGCGCGTCACGCGCGCCTGCACCCGGGGCGGGATGAAGTCGTCGAACGGAATCGACACCAGCATCAGCTGGTTGGGGCGGACCTTGGTATCGCGGCTGGCATCCTCGCGCAGGCGGTCGGCCATGAGCTTGCCGTCCCAGTACAGCTTGAGGAAGCTGCGCTGCGCCTTGGCGGCAAGGGCGTTCCACTGGCGCGCGCGCCCGATGTCGCCGGCCTGCGTTGCCAGGTAGGCGCCGGTCTTGAGGGCGGTGTGCCACAGGGCCTGGATTTCGACGGCGCGCGGGCCGCGCGCGGACCAGGGGTCCTGGTTGTCGATGCGCGCGTCCATCCAGGTATCGGCCCCGTCGTGCGCCAGCAGGCCGTCGCGGTCGGCGTAGTTGGCGATGGCGCCGTCGAAGTAGGGCAGGGCGAGCTGGTACATCTGGCGCGCAAAGGCTTTGTCGCCGGTGTACTGGATGTATTCGAAGGCTTCGCGCAGCATCCACGGCGTGCCGTCGACGGTGTTGTAGATGGTCTTCTCGCTGGCGGACACGCGGTTGGGAATGCGGCCGTACTCCTGGTCGCGCGGCTCGCGCAGGTTCTGGTAGCGCGCGAAGTTCGACAGCACGGCCTTGGCCTCGTCGAACTGGCCCGATACGAGCAGGGTGCCGGGCAGGGCGATGAAGGTGTCGCGGCCCCAGTTGTCGCGGAACCATGGCAGGCCGGCCCAGATGCCGGTGCCGAATTCCTCCACCACGAACATGCGGCTGGCGGCCTTGGCCCAGTTCAGCGCCTTGTTGTATTCGAGGTCGCTGGTGGCGAGGTAGCTCCTGGTGAGCGCCTCGTACAGCGCCTTGCGTTCGGCGCCGATGGCATCGCCCTTGGCCAGTGCCTGCGCGCGCGCGCTGGCCTGGGCGGCAGTGTCGCCGAAGGCCACGATCACGGTCATGGCGCGCGCGGCTTGTGCGCTGCGCAGCGCGAGTGCATCTTCCAGCACGAAGGGCTGGTCGGCGGCGATGGCGGTGAACAGGCGCGCGCCGCCCTCCGAAGGAGCGATCAGCACCACGTCGCCGTCGCGGCGGATGGCGCCGGGCGCCTTGAACAGCGTTTGCACGGTCAGGCTGGCGCTGGACGGATTGCTCAGGCGGATCGCGAGCGCCTGCTGTTTCGACAGCAGCGCCATTTCCTCGATGGCGCCGCCGGCGTGGCGCACCCGGTGGCCGTAGGGCAGCACCTGTTCGTCGGCGTGCGCGCGTTGCCTGGGCACGCCGTCGACCAGGGTGGCGTAGCCTTCGAACACGGAGGTATTGCCGATCGTGTAGCCCGCCCCTCTGACGTGGCTTTGCGTATAGCCTTCGAAGTAGCCGGCCAGGTTGTCGCCGACCACGAACTGCGATTGCTGGCCCGGCGGCACGGCGATCGCCATGGCGTCGAAAAAGGCGTCCACGCCGGGTTTGGCGGCGCTGGCCGCGAGCGGCATGGCGATGGCGGCCGCCAGGGTGATCAGGTGCTTCATTCGATCTCCAGGATCTGTGCCGAGCGGGCCGGCAAGGTCAGCGTCGTCGCAAGTGCATGGGTGGCGCCGCTGATGGCATCGACCCCGCGCGTGGCGCCCTTGAGCATTTCGCGAAAGCGCGCCAAGGGCAGCACGGCATCCTTGTCGCCCTTGTTCAGCGCCACCATGACCTTGTTCTTGCCGTCGTAGCGGAAGTAGACGTAGGTGCCATTCTCGGCGCCGTAGTGCATGGTCTTGCCGTGGTGGATCACGCTGCGCGACTTGCGCCAGTTGACCAGCTTCTTGACGAAGGCCTGGGCTTGGCGCTGCTGCGGGTTCAATCCCTGGCCGCTGAAGGCGCTGGCGGCGTCGCCGCGCCAGCCGCCCGGGAAGTCGCGCCGGTAGCTGGCGTCGTCGCGGGTCTTTGTCTCGCTGGTCATGAGCACCTCGGTGCCGTAGTAGAACTGCGGTATGCGCGGCAAGGTCATGAGCATGGCGAGGCTGATCTTGTAGAGATCGATGTCTTCGCCCACCACGCTGAAGGTGCGCGCGATGTCGTGGTTCCCTTCGAACAGCACCAGGCTGCCGGGGTCCGGATACAGATGGTCCTGCGCGAGCATTTCGTAGACGTCGGTGAAGCCGCTGGTGTCGCCACCGGGGTCGGTGGCGGCGAGCGTGGAGCGGATCGTCTCGGACATGGGAAAGTCCATCAGGCTCGGAAGGTAGCTGACGTAGCCGTCGAAGTTGACTTTGCCGCGCTGCCAGTGCGACACCACCGCCGGCGACTTGTGCCACTCCTCGCCCACCAGGTTCAGCCTGGGGTATTCGGCCATCAGGCGCCGCGTGTAGTCGGTGAGGAAGGCACTGTCGGAGTAGCCGTAGGTGTCGATGCGCAGGCCGGACAGGCCGGCGTACTCGATCCACCAGATGTTGTTTTGAATGAGGTAGGTGGCCACCAGCGGGTTGGCCTGGTTCAGGTCCGGCATGCTGCTGGCGAACCAGCCTTGGGTGAAGTTGCTGCGGTCCTGCTGCGATCCGTACGGGTCCTGCACCGCCACGCGATGGTGCTGGGTCGGCGTGAAGGCGCCGCCGTTGGTGGTCCAGTCGGGGCCGGGCAGGTCCTTCATCCACCAGTGATGGCTGCCGATGTGCGAGAGCACCACGTCCTGGATGATGCCGATGCCTTTGGCGCGCGCCTTGGCCGACAGGGCGCGGTAATCCTCGTTGCTGCCGTAGCGGCGGTCGATGCGGTAATGGTCGGTGGCCGCGTAGCCGTGGTAGGAGTAGGCCGGCATGTCGTTCTCCACCAGCGGCGTGGGCCAGATCTGGGTGAAGCCCATGGCGGCGATGTAATCCAGATGGTTTGCCACGCCGCGCAGGTCGCCGCCGTGCCGCCCCTTGCCGTCGGCGCGGTTTGCCTTGTCGGCCATGCCGGCGATGTCGTCGTTGGCCGGGTCGCCGTTGGCGAAGCGGTCGGGCATGATCTGGTAGATCGCGTCGCCGCTGCCGAAGCCCTGGCGCCCGGCCGATCCGTTCTCGCGCGCGTGCAGCTCGTAGGCGTGCCGCATGGTGCGGTTACCTTGCCTGAACAGGATGTCGAACTTGCCGGCCGCGGCCTCGGGCGCGATCAGCAGGTCGATGAAGAGGTAGTTGCGGTTCGGGACGCGGGTGACCGCGTCGATGCGCACGCCGGGATAGTCGATCGCCGGCGTGCTGTCGGCGATCCGTTCGCCATGGACCATCAGCTGGAGTTTGTTGTGGCGCATGCCGACCCACCATGAAGGCGGTTCGAGGTGGGCGATCGGCCCGGGCGCGGCGCCGGCAAGCGCGGCGGCGCTGCCGAGGACAAGGGCGGCGAACAGTCTGGGCACGGGCGTGCGGCGGCCTGCTGGGGTCATGCGGTCTCCGGTTGTGGCGACTGCGGGGCAGTCTCGTAGTATGGCTACATGGTCTTATTATCGATAAAGCATACTACAGAAGAGCGCGGCTATCAAAGCGCCGCCATATCGACCGCTCGGCGCGTGTTTACTTTGCTAGTTTTGCTACATAGTCCGTCCGGCGACGGCCTTGCCGCTGTTGCTGCGGTGCCGCTCGCCCGCGCGCGCCGCAGCACGCCCGGCGCAGCTTGGTTTTACTACGAAATTACTACGAAAATGTAGTAACGATAAATATCTAAAAGGAAAACTTGCTCCGTCATGGTGCGAGGCCTGTCCAAAGTGGTGAAAATAGGTGATTTTGTAGTCGTACTACAGTTGCTCTTGTCATTCTCTGTAGCCGAAATACAACGAGAGGGCCTCATCTTGCGGGCAAGATATAGAAAAAGTGCACTTTTACGTAGTCGTACGCAACTCACGTTGACAGTGCATCTAGTTTTAATACAGAATCGCCTTCAGACGTCCTAGAACGTTGCCTTTGGAACCCGTCCAGTCGTCGCCAGCACTGAAGATACGGGAATTGTGTAGTAATGATGAGATGAGGGGACAGAATGAAATTTTTCGCCAATACCCGTACCAGGAGTGCCGCATTTCCACTGAGCCCGGTCGCCGCAGGTTGCGCCCTGTTCGTTTCCGCCATGTCGGGCAGCGTGTATGCGCAAGCGCCCGCGGCCCCGCAAGCGAGCGAGCAGCCGATTGCCACGGTCAAGGTGTCGGGCATTCGCCGCGGTATCGAGGATGCGATTTCGGTGAAAAAGGATGCGTCTTCCATCGTCGAGGCGATCTCCGCGGAAGATATCGGCAAGTTGCCGGACGTGAGTATCGCTGAATCGATCGCCCGCCTTCCCGGCCTGGCGGCGCAGCGCGTCGGCGGCCGCGCCCAGGTGATCAGCGTGCGCGGCCTGTCGCCCGACTTCTCGACCACCTTGCTGAACGGCCGCGAACAGGTCAGCACCGGCGACAACCGCAGCGTCGAGTTCGACCAGTATCCGTCCGAGCTGCTCAGCGGCGTGACCATTTACAAGACCCCGGACGCCGGCCTGGTCGGCCAGGGCCTGTCCGGCACGATCGACATGCAGACCGTGCGTCCGCTGTCGTTCGGCAAGCGCACCATCGCCATGAACGTGCGCGGCGAGAAAAACTCGCTCGGCGGCATCGCCAATGCCAAAGATACCGGCAAGCGTTTCAGCGTCAGCTACATCGACCAGTTCGCCGACCGCACGATCGGTATCGCCATCGGCTACGCGCACCTGGCCTCGCCGGTGCTGTCCAACGAAACCGGCCTGTACGAGCCATGGAAAACCGATGCGCGTCCGGGCGTGCCTGCCGGCACCTACCTGATGGACGGCCTGAAATCGGTCGCCCGCAGCGGTACCAACAAGCGCGACGGCGTCATGGGCGTGCTGCAATATCGTCCGAACAAGACCTGGACCAGCATGATCGATGTGTACGCATCGAAATTCAAACGTGAAGAAACCGCCAACCAGTTCGAAGTCAACCTGAGCAACTACAACGGCGGCTTCGAGCCGGGCCTGCAGTACACGCCGGCGACCACCTCCAACGGCGTGCTGACCGGCGGCTCGGCCAGCGGCGTGTATCCATTGGTGCGCGGCATGTACAACGACCGCAAGGATGAAATCAAGGCCATCGGCTGGGGCAATACCCTGCGCTTCGAAGGCGGCTGGTCGCTGTTTGCCGACGTCAGCTATTCGAAGGCGAACCGCGATGAAGTCAGCCTGGAAAATAACCTGCAACTGAGCAACGCCGCCGGCGATCCTTTCCTCGACACCGTCAACCTCAAGTTCGCGACCGGCGGTTTCTCGCAGATCGCCGGCCGCCTGAATTACAGCGACGCCAAGAACCTGTACCTGCGCAACACGATCTACGGTTCTGGCTACGGCAAGACGCCGCAGATCGAAGAC
Organism: Massilia atriviolacea; assembly: GCF_003953935.1. GTDB lineage: Bacteria > Pseudomonadota > Gammaproteobacteria > Burkholderiales > Burkholderiaceae_D > Telluria_A > Telluria_A atriviolacea. Next base: position 291,685 of record NZ_RXLQ01000009.1, on the reverse strand, counting down.
GAACTCAAGGGCTTCAAGCTGGTCGCCTCGCTGCCGATGCCGACCGTGCTCGAAAGCTATTTCTCGGGCGTGGACGTGGGTGTCAACTACGCCGACCGCAGCAAGAACAAGGTCCAGCCGGAAGGCGCGATCACCCTGCGCGGCGCGCCGGGTCCGGTGCCGGGCGAGCTGCTGTACAGCCAGGTCGACCTGGGCTTTGCCGGCACGGGCATGATTCCTTCGTGGAATGTGCCGGGCGTGGTGGGCCAGTACATGAACTTCAACCCGAGCTCGACGGAATCGTTCCTGATTTCGAAGGCCTGGGAAGTGAACGAAAAGATCACGACCAGCTTCGTCAAGGCCAATATCGACAGCGAAATCGGTTCGGTCAGCGTGAAGGGGAATGTGGGCGTGCAGGTGCAGCGCACCGAGCAGTCCTCGAATGCCAATTATTTCGACGGTACCGCACCGGTCGGCAGCCAGGTCAAGCCGGTCACGGATGGCATGACGTACACCGATTACCTGCCGAGCCTGAATCTGTCGTTTGGCCTGAGCAACCAGCAGACCATCCGTTTTGCGGCCGCCAAGCAACTGGCACGTCCGCGTATCGACCAGCTGCGCTCGGCGCTCGACTTCAACGTCGGCACCACCGACTTCAAGCCAAGCGCCAACGGCGGCAATGCGCGCCTCGATCCATGGCGCGCCAAGGCACTCGACTTGTCGTACGAGAAATATTTCGGCAACAAGGCGTATGTGGCGGTCGCGGCTTTCCACAAGAAGCTCGATACCTACATCTTTACGCAGACCAAGGATTACGATTTCTCGAAATATATTCCTGGCACCAATGCCATTACCCCGATCGGTAACTACAAGGCGCCGTACAACGGCAATGGCGGCAAGCTGAAGGGCCTGGAACTGTCGGCATCGCTGCCGCTGAGCCTGCTGACCCCGGTACTCGACGGCTTCGGCGTCTCGGCCAGTGCCACGCATAGCAAGAGCTCGATCAACATCGAAGATCCGGACAGCAACATCGGCAAGAACATCCCGCTGCCGGGCTTGTCGAAGCGCGTGACCAACCTGACTTTGTACTATGAAAAGAACGGTTTCGAAACCCGCGTCAGCCAGCGCAAGCGTTCCGATTTCGTTGGTGAAATCGGCAACTTTGCCAACGAGCGCAGCCTGCGTTATGTGGTTGGCGAAGATGTGGTCGACTTCCAGATCGGCTACAACTTTACCGAAGGCAGCTTCAAGGGCCTGGGATTGGTGTTGCAGGTTAATAACGTTGGCGATACCGCCTACGAAACCTACGCCGGCGACCGCAACAAGCCGCTGGAATACCAGAAGTATGGCCGCACCTTCCTGATGGGCGCCAACTACAAGTTCTGATGAAGGGGCTGCCGGGGCGATCCCGGCGCCGAAAACAACCCCGTTGCACGCGAGTGCGGCGGGGTTGTTGCGTTTGGGGCGAGCGCGAATGAGGTGCAGATTGCACGAATAGCCTCAATGTGCGCCCACTTGCACGCAACGCCGTTACAAAAAATCGCATTCTGGACTACAAGAGAGTAAACTGCAGGATGCTTTCCCGTCGGGCTAGCTAGTCAAATTGTGAGTGTCCTATGTCTGAAACCCCTGTACTACTGTTTTCCGAACTCAACCTGAGCGCCGCCGTGCTGAAGGTCATGAAAGAGGTCGGTTACGAAACGCCGTCGCCGATCCAGGCTGCCACCATCCCGCTGCTCCTGGCCAATCGCGACGTGCTGGGGCAGGCCCAGACCGGAACCGGCAAGACCGCGGCGTTCGCGCTGCCGATCTTGTCGCGCATCGACATCAAGCAGCAGTCGCCGCAGGCGCTGGTGCTGGCACCGACCCGCGAACTGGCGATCCAGGTCGCCGAAGCATTCCAGAAGTACGCTACCCATATTAAAGATTTCCACGTCCTGCCGATCTACGGCGGCCAGAGCTACGGTCCGCAGCTGCAGGCGCTGCGCCGCGGCGTGCACGTGATCGTCGGCACCCCGGGCCGCGTCATCGACCACCTCGAAAAAGGTTCGCTCGACCTGTCCAAGCTCAAGACGCTGGTGCTCGACGAAGCCGACGAGATGCTGCGCATGGGCTTTATCGACGACGTCGAACAGATCCTGCAAAAGACGCCCGAATCGCGCCAGACCGCGCTGTTCTCGGCCACCATGCCGTCGGCGATCAAGCGCATCGCCAAGACCTATTTGCGCGAACCGGCCGAAGTGACGGTCGCCGCCAAGACCGGCACCGCCGACAACATCCGCCAGCGTTACTGGATGGTCAGCGGCATGCAGAAGCTCGAAGCGCTGACCCGCATCCTGGAAGCCGAACCGTTCGACGGCATGATCATTTTTGCGCGCACCAAGCTCGGTACCGAAGAACTGGCGACCAAGCTGCAGGCGCGCGGTTTCGCGGCCACGGCGATCAACGGCGACATGCAGCAGGCGCAGCGCGAGCGCACCATCGAACAGCTCAAGAACGGCAAGATCGACATCCTGGTCGCCACCGACGTCGCCGCGCGCGGCCTGGACGTGGAACGCATCAGCCACGTGATCAACTACGACGTGCCGTCCGACCCGGAAAGCTACACCCACCGCATCGGCCGTACCGGCCGCGCGGGCCGCAGCGGCGAAGCGATTCTGTTCATCACCCCGCGCGAGCAGGGTTTGCTGAAAGCGATCGAGCGCGCCACGCGCCAGCCGGTGGCGCCATTGACGCTGCCGACCGTCAAAGCCGTCAACGACGTGCGTATCGCCAAATTCAAGGACCAGATCACCGAGATGCTGGCCGCCGGCGGACTCGATGTATTCCGTTCGCTGATCGAAGAGTATGAGCGCGAGCAGAACGTGCCTGCGGTCGAAATCGCGGCGGCGCTGGCCAGGCTGGCGCGCGGCGATGTGCCGCTGCTGCTGGAAAAACCGAACCGCGACGCCAAGAGCGCGCCATCGTGGCAAGAGAACGCGCCTGCCGCGCGCGCACCGCGTTCGGACGCGCCGATGCGCGGCGACCGTGGCGATGCGCCGGCGTTCAAGCGCGAACGCGTCTCGCGTCCGTCGGAAGAAGGCATGGGTACCTTCCGTATCGAAGTCGGTCATGCGCACGGCGTCAAGCCGGGCAACATCGTCGGCGCGATCGCCAACGAAGCGAACATCGAGTCCAAGTTCATCGGCCGCATCGAGATCTACGACGACTACAGCACGCTCGACCTGCCGATCGACATGCCGGCCGACCTGATCGACCACCTCAAGGGTGTGTGGGTCGCAGGCCAGCAGTTGAACATCACCCGTGACGGCGAAGCGCCGGCGGTCAAGAAGGCGGCGCCGAAAAAAGCCGGCGACCGTCGTTTCGAAGAGAAGAAGCTCGGACCGCGCAAGCCCTACGACGCGGCCACCAAGGCCAAGAAGGAAGCACGCAAGCTGGCCAAGCCGGAGTAATTCGGCAGGCGGGTAAAAAAGATGGGCAGCTTCGGCTGCCCATTTTGCGTTTACCTCAGTGCGCGGAAGCGGGCATCGCGGCTTGCGCCGCCGGCGCGTCGTCCTTCACCAGGCACCACAAGGCCGCCGAGATGGCCAGCGACACGCCGCAGATAAGGTACAAGGTACTCTGGTCCGGCACTTTTTTCAGCACGAAGCCCACGCCCGTGGACATCAGCTGCGGCAGCACCACCGACAGGTTGAACACGCCCATGAAGAATCCCATGCGGCTCTTGTCCACCTTGTCGCTCATGATCGCAAACGGCAGGCTGACAATCGCGCTCCAGCCGATGCCGACCACCGCCATCAGCGCATACAGCATCATCGGCGTGCGCGCCATGGTCGCAATCGCAAAGTACCCGAGCGCCATGATGGCGATGCAGGCGGCCTGCGTATGCACGCGTCCGATCCGGCGCGCCAGTGGCGCCAGCACCAGGGCCGGCAGCAGGAAGCCGACGGTATTCAATACGGCGAAGGCGTAGGCGATAATCTGCCCGCTCATCGCGTCGGCCGCCCTGGTGTCCAGCCCCGCCGGCACCAGCTGCTGCTGTATGAAACCATAGGTGTAGACGAACATCGACTGCACGCCCAGCCACGCGAAGCCGTGCGCGATGTAGATGCGCCACAGCTGGCCCCAGTCGGCCCTGGTGGCCACCGTGGCCACGGCGGTCGCGCTCTTTTTCACCAGCTCGCGTTCTTCCTTGATGAAGAACATCGGCACCACCGAAAACAGGAACACGATGCCCGCGCCGACCGAAATGAGCACGTCGTTGCCCATGGTCGCGCCGATCACGTAGGCCAGCACGCCGAAAAAGCCCGAGATGGTCTGCATCCAGGTATAGCCGCGCGTGCGCGCTTCGCCTTCGGGCGTGAGGTCGGCGATGATCGAGCGGGTCGGGTTGAAACTGATATTGATCGACAGGTCCAGCGTGAGCGCAATGATCACCGCGACGATGACCATGTCGTCGATGCCGAGGACCTTGCCCACCACGTCGATGCGCGGCAGCAGGAACACCATCAGCGCGGCCAGCGTGCCGCCGATCAGGATGAAGGGCCGGCGCCGCCCGCCCCAGAACCAGGCGTCGTCGCTGATCAGGCCGATGATCACCTGGCCGAAGATGCCGGCCAGCGGGCCGGCCGCCCAGACGATGCCGATTTCGTGAATCTCCAGGTTGAAGCGGGTGCTCAAAATCCAGCTCAGCGCTGAAATCTGGATGCACAGCGCGAAGCCCATGGCCGTCGACGGCAGGCTCAGGGTCGCGTAAAAAAGCTTGTTCAGGTGCTTCTGCATGTCCCGCATCGTGTCCCCATCTGGTTCTGTTATTTGACTACAAATCCCTGGATTTGTCGTGCGATTTATCCGTCTTCCTGCGGCGATTCTACTATGGAACTGTTTAGATTGACACTTAGAAATCGTCATGTTATTTTCCTACAAATATAATGCGTGGCCAAACGCCTGGAGACTCCCGATGCAGATGCAATTCCCGCCGACCAAACCGCGCCTGAGCTTCTGGCAGTTGTGGAACATGAGCTTCGGCTTCTTCGGCATCCAGTTCGGGTTTGCCCTGCAAAACGCCAACACCAGCCGCATTTTCTCGACCCTGGGCGCGAACGCCGACGACCTGCCGCTGTTCTGGCTCGCCGCGCCGGTCACGGGTCTCCTGGTGCAGCCGATCATCGGCTACCTGAGCGACAACACCTGGCATCCGTTCTGGGGCCGGCGCCGTCCCTTCTTCTTCCTCGGCGCCTTGCTCGCGACCGTGGCCATGTTCCTGATGCCGAATTCCTCGTCGCTGTGGATGGCGGTGTTCGTGCTGTGGATGATGGACGCGTCGATCAACGTGTCGATGGAGCCGTTCCGCGCTTTTGTGGGCGACAAGCTGCATCCGGCCCAGCAGACTTCCGGCTTTGCGATGCAGACCTTCTTCATCGGCTGCGGTTCGGTGATCGCCTCGCTGCTGCCGACCATGTTTACCGAATGGTTCAACGTCAGTAACATCCCCGTCGACGGCGGCATTCCGGATACGGTGCGCTACTCCTTCTATGCCGGCGGACTGGCCTTCATGGGGGCGGTGTCGTGGACCGTCATCACCACGCGCGAAACGCCGCCCGAGGACATGGCGGCCTTCCGCGCCGAGGTCGAACAGCGCAAGGGCACCTTGACCGCGCTGCGCGAAATCGTCAAAGGCTTCACCACCATGCCGCGCACGATGGTGCAGCTGGCGAGCGTGAGCTTCTTCTCCTGGCTGGCGCTGTTTACGATGTGGGTCAACACCACGCCGGCCGTGGCCGAAAACGTCTTCGGCACGGTCGACGCGCAGTCGGCCGCCTTCCAGAGCGCCGGCAACTGGGTCGGCGTGATGTTCGCCGTGTATAACGGCGTGTCGGCGATTGCCGCCTTTATCCTGCCGGCGATCGCGCGCCGCACCAACCGCAAGATGACGCACCTGGCCTGCCTGGTCATCGGCGGCATCAGCCTGGCCAGCATCTTCTTCATCACCCAAAAAGAGATGCTGCTGCTGCCGATGGTCGGCGTGGGCATCGCGTGGGCCAGCATCCTCACCGTGCCGTATGCGATCCTGGCCGGTGCGCTGCCGGCGCAGCGCATGGGTTTCTACATGGGTGTCTTCAACTTCTTCGTGGTGATCCCGCAGATTATCGGCGGCGTGATCCTCGGCCCGATCAGCAAGGCCCTGCTGGGCGGGCGTCCGGTGGCGACCCTGCTGCTGGCCGGCGCCTGCATGGCCGTCGGCGGTTTGCTGACCATGCTGGTGAACGATAAAGGCGAGCAAGCCAACTAAGCTGGCGTCGAATTTTTTCTACCTGTCGTATCGTATTGTTAACAGACAGGAGCAAAAATGACCATCCACACCGTAAACACCACGGCTTTTGCCGGACAACGCCCCGGCACGTCCGGCTTGCGCAAAAAAGTCGGCGAGTTCCAGCAACCCGCTTACCTCGAAAACTTCGTGCAGTCGATCTTCAACACGCTCGGCGACTGCGCCGGCCAGACCCTGGTTCTCGGCGGCGACGGCCGCTATTTCAACCGCCACGCCATCCAGGTCATCCTGCGCATGGCGGCGGCCCACGGCTTTGCCAGGGTGCTGGTGGGGCAGGGCGGCATCCTGTCCACGCCGGCCCTGAGCTGCGTGGTACGCAAGCGCGGCGCCTCGGGCGGCATCGTGCTCTCGGCCAGCCATAATCCCGGCGGACCCGATGGCGACTTCGGGATCAAGTACAACATCGCCAACGGCGGCCCGGCGCCCGAAAAAGTCACCGACGCCATCTACGAACAGACCCGGGTCCTGAGCCAATACCGCACCAGCGACGCCGGCGACCTCGATCTGGACGCCATCGGCAGTGCGCGCATCGAACAGATGGATGTGGAAGTGATCGATCCGGTGGCCGACTACGCTGCCCTGATGGGCGAGCTGTTCGACTTCGGCGCCATCAGGGCGCTGTTCGCGCGCGGCTTTACCATGCGCTTCGACGGCATGCATGCCGTCTCCGGCCCGTATGCGCACGCGATCCTCGAAGGCTTGCTGGGCGCACCGGCCGGCACCGTCATCAACGGCACGCCACTGGAAGACTTCGGCGGCCACCATCCCGATCCGAATCCCGTCAACGCGGCCGAACTGGTGGCGCTGATGTCGGCGCCCGACGCGCCGGACTTCGGCGCCGCTTCCGATGGCGACGCCGACCGCAACATGATCGTCGGGCGCGGCATCGCCGTCACGCCGTCCGACAGCCTGGCCATCATCGCCGCCAATGCGACCGTGGCGCCGGGCTACCGCGGCGGCATCAAGGGCATCGCCCGCTCCATGCCCACGTCCACCGCACCCGACCGGGTGGCGCAAGCGCTCAAGGTGCCGTGCTACGAAACGCCGACCGGCTGGAAGTACTTCGGCAACCTGATGGATGCCGGCATGGTGACCCTGTGCGGCGAAGAGAGCTACGGTACAGGCTCGAACCATATCCGCGAAAAGGATGGCTTGTGGGCGGTGCTGTTCTGGCTTAACCTGCTGGCCGCGAGCGGCAAATCGGTCGACACGCTGGTACGCGAGCATTGGGCGCGCTTCGGCCGTAATTACTACTCGCGCCACGATTACGAGGCGGTCGAGTCCAAGGCGGCGGAGGAGCTGATGACGCACCTGCGCGAACAGCTGCCCGCACTGGCCGGCCAGGCCATCGACGGCTACACTGTCGATGTCGCCGACGATTTTGTCTACAAGGACCCGGTCGACGGCAGCATCGCCGGCAAGCAGGGAGTACGCATTGTCATGACGGACGGCTCGCGCATCGTGTTCCGCCTGTCGGGCACCGGAACCGAAGGCGCGACCATCCGTCTTTACCTCGAACGCTACGAGCGCGACGCGGCGATGCACGACATCCCGGCGCAGGAAGCGCTGGCGGGCCTGGCGGCGATTGCCGACCGGCTGGCCGGCCTGCACCAGCGCACGGGGCGCGACAGGCCGACGGTCACGACTTGACGAATTAATCCAACCAACAGGGAATACATGAAATTTTCCGCACTTGCAGTCTCACTGGCGCTCACTTTCGGCGCCTCCCACGTCAGCGCCGCTCCAGCCCCGGCGCGCGCCCCGTTTGTGTGGGAAAACGCGACTGTGTATTTCCTGTTGACGGACCGCTTCAACAACGGCAACAAGGCCAACGACCTGGCGTATGGACGCAAGGCCGATGCCGCGCCGCTGCGCGGCTACATGGGCGGCGACCTGGCCGGGGTCACGGCCAAGATCAAGGAAGGCTACTTCAAGGAGCTGGGCGTCGACGCGCTCTGGATCACGCCGCCGGTCGAGCAGATTCACGCCGGCACCGATGAAGGCACCGGCAAATCGTACGGCTTCCACGGCTACTGGGCGCGCGACTTCACCAGCATCGACGCCAACCTGGGGACCGAAGCGGACCTGCAGGAACTGGTCGACACCGCGCACGCCAACGGCATCCGCGTGCTGCTCGACGTGGTCATGAACCATACCGGTCCGGTGACGGCGTCCGACCCGGTCTGGCCGAAGGAATGGGTGCGCACGGCGCCGCTGTGCACCTACAAGGATGCGCGCACCACCGTCGACTGCACGCTGGTGAAGAACCTGCCGGACTTGCGCACCGACGCCGACCGCCCGGTGGCGCTGCCGCCGGCGCTGGTGGCCAAGTGGAAGGAAGAAGGACGCTACGAGCGCGAAGTGGCCAGCCTCGATGCCTTTTTCAAGGAGACCGGCTACCCGCGCGCGCCGCGCTACTATCTGATGAAATGGCACGCGGACTGGGTGCGCAAGTACGGCTTCGACGGCTTCCGCGCCGACACGGCCAAGCATGTGGAGCCGCGCGTGTGGAAGGACCTGAAAAAAGTCGCCAGCAAGGCGTTCGAGGACTGGAAGCGCGACAATCCTTCCAAGCGCCTCGGCGACGGCAAGTTCTACATGACGGCCGAAGTCTATAACTACTCGCTGCGCCATGCCCACCAGTTCGACATGGGCGGCGAAACCTTTGTCGACTTCTACGACAATGGCTTCGACAGCGTGATCAACTTCAGCATGACGTCCGACGCCAAGGGCGGCTACGACGCCATGTTCGGCCGCTACGCCGCGCTGCTGGCCGGGCCGCTGCGCGGTTATTCGGTGATCAATTATCTGAGCTCGCACGACGACGGAGCGCCGTTCGATCCGGCGCGTACGCGTCCCATGGACTCGGCGGCGAAGCTGCTGCTGTCGCCCGGCGTGGCGCAGATCTATTATGGCGACGAGACCGCGCGCCTGCTCACGCATGCGGGGGCGAAGGGCGACGCGGTGCTGCGCTCGTTCATGAACTGGGACGAACTGGCCAGCAATGCGCAACGCGACGGCTACCGGATCGCGGACGTGCGCAAGCACTGGGGCATCATCGGCCGCTTCCGCCAGGCGCATCCGGCGGTGGGGGCGGGCGAGCATCGCAAGCTGCAGGCGACGCCGTACATTTTCGCGCGGACCTGGGAGAAGGACCGTGTGGTGGTGGGGCTCGACCTGCCGACCGATAAGTCGACGCCGATCGTGGTCGGACCGATTTTCCGCGATGGCGAATCGGTGACCGATTACTACTCGGGCAAGAAGGCCGTGGTGGCGGGCGGGAAGGTCGATTTCCACACCAGGAACGGCATTGTGCTGATCGCGAACTGATCGCCGTCGTTCCCGCCGAGGGCCGCCTTGGCGCGGGAACGACGCAGTACACGTTAACGCTATCGCCACTCACCCCATTTCATACATTTCGCACAATAGGGTATGCTACGCGCGAACTGCCCGAACTGTCCGATGTGACTGCGATGACCAAAGAAAACGATTCAGAACAAAAGTACAGCCGCACCGCCTACGCCGACGGCCCCCGTCTGCTGGCCGATATCGGCGCGACCCACGCGCGCTTCGCCCTCGAAACCGCGCCCGGCGTGCTGCGCTCGGTGCGCGTACTGAAGTGCGACGACTTCCCCGGCATCGTCCCGCTGCTGCATACCTACCTGGCCGACCACAGCGGCACCCGCATCAATCACGCCGCCTTCGCCCTCGCCAACCCGATCAGCGGCGACATGATCCGCATGACCAACCGCGACTGGCAATTCTCCACCGATGAAGTGCGCCGCACGCTGGGCCTGAACACCCTGCTGATCGTGAACGACTTCACCGCCCTGGCGATGTCGCTGCCCGGCCTGTCCGGCAAGGACCTGATGCAGGTCGGCGGCGGCGCGCCCGCAGCCAACGCCGTCATCGGCGTGGTGGGACCGGGCACCGGCCTTGGCGTGTCGGGCATGATCCCGACCCTGGACGGTTTCGTCACCCTCGGCAGCGAAGGTGGCCACGTCAATTTTGCCCCGGCCGACGAACGCGAATTCGCGATCCTGCAGTACGCCTGGAAGGAATGGACGCACGTCTCGAACGAGCGCCTGATTTCCGGCCCCGGCATGGAACTGATCTACCGCGCGCTGGCCGAGCGGAACGCCGTACAGGCCGCGCCGCGCACCTCGCCCGAGATCATCGCCGGCGCGCTCGACGACAAGGACCCGCTCTGCCTCGAAGTGCTGGAGTGCTTCTGCGGCATGCTGGGCGGCGCCGCCGCCAACCTGGCGGTCACGCTGGGCGCTTTTGGGGGCATCTTCATCGGCGGCGGCATCGTGCCGCGCATGGGCGAGTGGTTCGTCACGTCGCCGTTCCGCGCACGCTTCGAGGCCAAGGGCCGCTTTTCTTCCTACCTGGGCCAGATCCCGACCTACGTGATCATGATTCCCAACCCCGCCTTTATCGGCGTGGCGACGATTCTGTCCGAACACCTGCGTGGACGCAGCGGCGCCAACACGCTGATGGAGCGCGTGCAGCATCTGCAGCACGAACTGTCGCCCGCCGAACAGCGCGTGGCCACCCTGGTGCTGGAACATCCGCGCAAGGTGCTGGGCGAGCCGATCGCGGAGATCGCGCGCCTGGCCGACGTCAGCCAGCCGACCGTGATCCGCTTCTGCCGCTCGCTGGGCTTTTTGGGATTGGCCGACTTCAAGCTCAAGTTCGCGAGCAGCCTGACCGGCACCATCCCCGTGCGCCACAGCCAGGTGCGCGTGTCCGACAGTACGCACGACCTGTCGGCCAAGGTGATCGACAACACCGTATCGGCCATCCTGAAATTCCGCGACCAGCTCGACGTGGTCTCGATCGACCGCGCCATCGCGCTGCTGCGCAAGGCCAACCGGGTCGAGTTCTACGCCATGGGTAATTCGCGCGTGGTGGCGCTGGACGGCCAGCACAAGTTCTTCCGCTTCCGCATTCCCACTTCGTCGTACGGCGATTCGCACCTGTTCACCCTGGCGGCGGAATTGCTCAAGCCGGGCGATGTGGTGATCGCCATTTCCACCTCGGGCAACCTGCCGGAATTGCTGGCGGCCGTCGACGCGGCGCGTGCGACCGGCGCGGATGTCATCGCGATCACCAGCAGCAAGTCGGCGCTGGCGAAACGCGCCACCATCTGCCTGGCGGTCGATCACAGCGAAGACAGCACCAGCTTCCTGTCGATGATCTCGCGCGTGCTGCAGCTGCTGCTGATCGATATCCTGTCGGTCGGGATTTCGCTCGGCGCGCAGGGCGCCGATCCGGCCGATCACGACAAGAAGCGCTCGCTCATCTCGCACCTCGATATCTAGGTCTACTCCACGAACACCACGGCGGTGCGCGCGGGAATGGTAAAACGTCCCGCCGCGCTGTCGTAGGTGCTGCTCGCGGCGCGCCGGTCGGCCGCAGTCGGCGCCGCATGCACCGGATGAAGGCGCAGGCGCCTGCCGCGCAGTTCGGCCACATCGAGCGTGTGCGCCACCTTGTCCACATTGATGAAGTACGCCACGCCCGCAAAACCGGCCCCGGCGTATCCCGTGCCGTCGATGTGCGCCGCAATCACGGTGGGCAGCTGGCGCGACCCGGTGTTATAAAAGCGCAGGCGCTGCCCGATATCCTGCGCGCTGCGCATGCGCAGCAGGGTGGAACTGGCGCGTATCTTCAACAGGTCGCGAAACGCATCGCGCGTAAAGGCGATGTCCGCCGGCGCTGGCTTGAGCGCGGCGTTGGCCAGCAAGGGTTTGATCAGCGCGTAGTCCCTGGCATTGTCGCCGGCCGGCGGCGCGCCGGTGCCGAAGTAGTTGTCGCGGTAGGTCCAGTCGATGCGGTTGAACCAGTCGCCCGAATTGAAGCTGTTGCGGTCCATCGACTTGGAACGCAAGGTGTCGATCCCGGCATGGAAGTAGGCCACGCCCTGGCTGAAGGCGTTGATCGCCGCCGCCAGCACCTGTACGCGCGCGCGCTCGGCGCTTGACGTGGCCAGCGGCAGCTTGAACGCGTTCATGTCGTACAAGGTCTGGTTGTCGTGGTTCTCGACGTAGTTGACCGCTTCACCGGGCTCGCTGGCGTACCCCGCCGGCTGGCCGTTGTAGTCGATGGCGGCCAGCGGCACGGTACTGTCCTTCCAGGTCCGCATGGCGTAGCTGCGCACCGATCCGGCCAGTCCGACGCGCACCATGTCGGCCGCCTGCATCAGGTCTTCCTGCGGGCGTTCGCCGGCCAGCGCATTCGGGTCGTACACCAGGCCGTTGATATAGCCCTGGCGCCGGATCATGTCGGCCCCGGCATCGGCGGCCGATCCGCCGCGCACATGGTCGCGCGCGCGGTCGCTGAAGGTGCCGATGCCGCTGCCGTTGAGCGACAGTTGCGACGCCTGCACGAAGCGCGCGCCGTCGGCCACCTCGCCGAAATTCCAGCCTTCGCCGATCAGTTGCACATGCCGTCCGGCGGCCGCGTTCACGCGCGCCTGCAGTCGTTCCATCAGCGCGCGCGGCTGGTGGCCCATCAGGTCGAAGCGGAAGGAGTCGATCCTGTATTCGCGCGCCCACAAGGCGGCCGAGTCGATCATCAGTTTGCCCATCATGCGGTTTTCGGTCGCGGTGTTGTCGCAGCAGGTCGATTGCTCGACGCCGCCGGCCGCGTTCAGGCGGTGGTAGTAGCCGGGCACGATGCGGTCGAGGACCGATTTTTCCTTCTGGCCGGAGGCGTAGGTATGGTTGTAGACCACGTCCATGCCGACGCGCAGGCCGGCCTTGTGCAGGTTCATCACCATCTCGCGCAATTCGACGATGCGGCGCGCGCCATCGGCCGGGTCGCTGGCGTAGCTGCCTTCCGGCGCGTTGTAGTGATACGGATCGTAACCCCAGTTGAAGCAGTCGCTTGCGGCCGTTTGCCCGATCAGCGCCTGCTGCGCTTCGCTGTCGGCCGCGCCGCTGGGCGCGGGCTGGGCGCAGCCGCGTTCCGGGATGGTGGCGATGTCGTACACCGGCAGCAGGTGGATGTCGGTCATGCCGGCGCGGGCCAGGGCGGCCAGGTGCTTCATTCCGTTCGAACCGGCGTGGGAAAAGGCGGCGTACTTGCCACGCTGGGCCACCGGCACGCTGGCGTCGTTGATCGAAAAGTCGCGCACATGCAGTTCGTAGACCACCATGTCGGTCTGCGCCTTCACGGTCGCCGGCGGCGCGGACTTGTCCCACCCTGCCGGCTTGAGCCGCGCCGACCCCAGGTCGGCGATGTAGCTGCGTGTCGAATCGGTGGTCAGGCTGACTGAATACGGGTCGGTCACCATGTTGCGCACCACGCCCGCGCCGCCGGCGACCACCTCGACCGCATATTGATAGTATTTGCCCGACAGGTCGCCCTGCCGCGTGGCGCGCCAGATGCCGGTGGCGCGCTCGAAGCGCATCGCATCGAGCGCCGTGGCGCGCCCGCTGCCGCTGTCGTAGGTGCAGACCGACACCCGTTGCGCAGTCGGCGCCCACAATGCGAAGGTGGTGCGCCGGCGCGACGGCAGGGCGCCAAGGCCGCGCGCCGATTGCGCAGCCGCATACAGGTCGTCGAGCGCGCCGGCCGCTTGCAGGCGTGTCGCGGCCTGCACTTTTCCCTCCGCGTCTTCCTGCACCAGCACCAGCTGCTGGCGGTGCAGCTCGGGCAGGCGCGCAAGGTCGGACGGCGCCACGGCGAGCAGCACGCCCTTGCCGACGTACTTGAAGCGCTGCGCCAGGTCCGGTGCCGGCGCGTCGCCGCCAGCGGCGAGGGCGAGTGCGCCGGAAGCGCCGGCCACCATGCCGCCAGGCGGTGCGACGATGCTGGCCGTGGGCGAATGATACAGGCGGAATCGCCCCGCGTTCTCCACTCCCGGCCATTGCGCGAGCCGCCGGTCGAGCCACACGGCGCGCGCCTCGATGCTGGCGCGCGCCGGCTGCACGACGCTTTGAAAAGCCTCGCTGTCGCACACCGCCGCCATGTCCGCGGCCGATGCCGTGGCGCTGGCGCCGGCGAGAAGCGCGACCCTGAAAAGTGAAAAAGTCATCTGTCGTCCGAAGTCGTCGTTAGAAAAACGCCCGGACGGCGGGTATCTCAGCTACACCCAATGTTCACCCAAGCCCCCGATTTTTGCACATTTCCGGCAGCTTTGTAGTGAAATTACATTTTTCTTCCGGGTGCCAGCTGATATTTCTTGAGCTTGTCGTACAGCGTTTTGCGCGGCACGCCGAGCTGGTCGGCGGCGGTGGACACATTGCCGTCGACCGTGTCGAGCGCATGGGCGATCAGTTCCCGTTCGTAGGCGTCGAGCTGCTGCGGCAGGCTCAGGGCGGCGCCGGGAACCTGCGCTGCGGCCGATGCCGGCGCCGGCGTGGACGCGATGCCAAGCGCCAGCCGTTCGGCGAAGTTGCGCAGCTCGCGCACATTGCCCGGCCAATCCGCCGCCTGCCACTGGCTCATTTGCTCGGCGCTCCACTGCGGGACCGGGCGTCCGTAGCGCTGCGCCGCGTCCTGCGTGAAATGGGCAAGCAAGAGCGGAATGTCGTCGCGCCGCTCGTTCAGGCGCGGCAGGTCGATCGCCGCCACGCCGATGCGGTAATACAGGTCTTCGCGGAAGCGCCCCTCGCCACTGAGCTCCAGCAGGTCGGCCTTGCTGGCCGCGATGATGCGAAAGTTCACCGCGATGGCCTCGTTGCCGCCCAGGCGTTCCAGCTGGCGTTCCTGCAGCACCCGCAGCAGCTTGACCTGCAGCGCCATCGGCATGCTCTCGATCTCGTCGAGGAACAGGGTGCCGCCGTTGGCGTATTCCAGCTTGCCGATGCGGCGCTTGTGCGCGCCAGTAAAGGCGCCGGCCTCGTGCCCGAACATCTCGCTTTCGAACACCGACTCGGGCAGCGCGCCGCAATTGATCGCGACAAAATTGCCCTTGCGCGCGCTGGCCGCGTGAATCAGGCGCGCCACCACTTCCTTGCCGGTGCCGGTCTGGCCGTTGATCAGGATGTCCACCCCGGCCGGTGCGATATTGCGCACCAGGACCTTGAGCCGCTCGATGGCGTCGGAGCGTCCCACCAGTTGCGGCGTGTCCGGATGCAGCGCCCAGGCGGTCTTGAGGCGGCGGTTTTCCAGCACCAGGCTACGCCGCTCCTGGGCGCGCCGCACCGCATCGAGCAGGCGTTCGGCGCCGAACGGTTTTTCGATGAAGTCGTAGGCGCCGGCGCGCATGGCGCCGACCGCCATCGACACGTCGCCATGGCCGGTCACCATGATCACCGGCAGTTCCGCGTCCAGCGCCACCACCTGCGCCAGCAAGTCCAGGCCCGAGCGCCCGGGCAGGCGCACGTCGCTGACGATCACGCCGTCGAAGGCGGCATCGAGCGCCGTCTGCGCCTCTTCGGCGCTGGCGAACGCGCTGACGGTAAAGCCGCCCAGTTCCAGGGTCTGGCTGGTGGCCAGGCGCAGCGGCGCCTCGTCTTCCACCAGGATGGCTTGCATGGTCTTCATTGGTCTCCTTCGTTGTCCGCGCCCGGCAGCGGCAGGCGCACTTCGAACAGGGCGCCGCCGCCGGGGCGGTTGCTGCCTTCGAGTCGTCCGTTCATGGCCTGCACGATCGACGACGATATCGCCAGCCCGAGCCCGAGGCCCTTGCCCGACGGCTTGGTAGTGAAAAACGGCTCGAACAGGTGGGCGGCGACGCTGTCGGACATGCCCGGGCCGCTGTCGGCGATGCGCACCACCGCATAGCCATCGACCTGCGCCAAGGTCACCGACACTTCGCGCACGTCGGCCTCGTCGACCGCGTCGAGCGCATTGCGCAGCAGGTTGATGAACACCTGTTCGATGCGCACGGCGTCGCCGGTGATCAGGAGCGGCAGCGGCGGCGGCAGCGCCAGCGCGACGCCCAGGCGCTTGAATTCGCCCTGCAGCAAAAAGGCCGAGGCCGCGAGCGACTGGGCGATGTCGACCGTCGCCACGGCGTCGCTGCGGCGCGCGAAGCCTTTCAGCTGGCCGATGATGGCGCCCATGCGCGCGCTGGCGTCGCTGATGTGGGTCAGGTTGGCGCTGGCCTGGTTCGGCTGGCCGCGTTCGAGGAAGGTGCGGGCGTTGTCGGCGAAGGCGCGGATCGCGGCCAGCGGCTGGTTCAGTTCATGCGTGACGCCGGCCGCCATCTGGCCCAGCATCGCCAGCTTGCCCGCCTGGACCAGCTGGTCCTGGGTCGAACGCAGTACCTGCTCGGTTTCCTTGAGGGTGGCGTAGCGCGCTTCGAGATCGTCGTTGGCCTGGCGCAGCAGCGCAGTGCGCTCGGCCAGCTTCAGATCGAGGTCGCCGGCGGCGCGCTGCAAGGCGGCGTTGGCGGCCTGGCGTTCTTCCAGACGGCGGCGGCGCTGGTACGAGGCCCAGGCGGCGACGATGGCGCTGCCCGCCACTAGCGCGGCCGCCAGCGCCCACAGGGCGGCGCTGCGGCGCATCCGTTCCGGCGCCGGGAACAGCATCAGCCGCCAGCCCAGGGGGCCGGTGCGGCGCGCCGCATGCGCCGGCACCACGCCATCGATGGGCGCGATCGCACGGCGCGCGTATTGATCGGTGCTGGCCAGTTCGCGCTGGGTGCTTTCGCTCAGCGCGTGCAGGCTGCGGTACTTCCATTGCGGCCGGTTGGACAGGAACACCACGTCGGCGCTGTCGGCCAGGACGATGGTGTCGTCGAGGCCGACCCAGTTTCGTTCGAATTCGTCGAGGCTGATCTTGACCGCGACCACGCCCAGCACGGCCGCGCCCCGCATCACCGGCTGGGCGATGAAGTAACCGGGTTCGCTGGTGGTGCTGCCGATGCCGTAGAAGCGGCCGGCGCGCCCGGCCAGCGCTGCGCGAAAATACGGACGGTAGCCGAAGTTCCTGCCCACGAACGTGAGCGGCAGGTCCCAGTTGCTGGCGGCGAGCGTATTGCCCTCGCGGTCCATCAGGTAGATCGCGCCGACCCTGGACTGGCGCGTGATGGCCTGGAAGCTGCGGTTGACCTGGTCGATGCGCGCGCGCTCGCCTGGTGCGGCCAGCAGCGCTGCCACGTTCTCCTGCAGGCCGACGACGTAGGGCAGGGTTTCGAACTTGTCGAGCGCCGACTCCAGTTCGGGCGCCATCAGCTGCAACTGGCGCGCGCCGCGTTCGAGTTCGTCGGCCGCGCCCTGGCGCGCCGCCCAGTAATAGACAGCCACGATCAGCCCCGCGCTGGCGAGCAGCGCGAGGAGCCAGGCGAGTTGTCGTTTTACGTGCATGAAAAGTCCGCGGTGAGTGGCGTCGATTCTACTGCACGCAGGGGCTTAATCGACAGCCGCCATCCGGATTTCATCGTTGTGATGGCGCTGCTGCTCTTCCATCACCAATGCCCCCAGCTCGCGCTTGAGTTCATTGAAGGCCGCCGCTGACGGATCGCGCATGCGCGGCAGTTCGACGATGATGTCGCGCTTGACGGTGCCGGGGCGGTAGGTCATGACGATGATGCGGTCGGCCAGGTAGATCGCCTCCTCGATGCTGTGGGTGACGAACACGATGGTCTTTTTCAGTTCGGCCCAGATGCGCAGCAGCTCGTCCTGCAGGTTGCGCCGGGTGAGCGCGTCGAGCGCGCCGAACGGTTCGTCCATCAGCATGATGGGCGAGTCCAGCGCCAGCACGCGCGCGATCGCCACGCGCTGGCGCATGCCGCCCGACAGGTCCTTCGGAAAGCGGTGGCGGAAGTCCGACAGCGACAGCATGTCCAGCAGGGCGCCGACGCGCTTGTCGATCTCCGCCGGGGCCATGCCCTTGATGCCGAGGCCGAAACCGATGTTCTTCTCGACCGTCATCCAGGGGAACAGCGCGTATTCCTGGAACACCATGCCACGGTCCGGCCCCGGCGCGGTCACCAGCTTGCCGTTGGCTTCGATCTTGCCGGTGGACGGCAGCGAGAAGCCGGCAATCGCGTTGAGCAGGGTCGACTTGCCGCAGCCCGAAGGCCCCAGCAGGCAGACGAACTGGCCGTCCGGGATGTGCAGGTTGATGTCGCGCAGGGCGGTCACTTCACGCTCGCCGGCGTTGAAGATCTTGCTGACGTTTTCGACGTCGATATGGGAGGAAGTCATGTCAGGTCTCCAGGCCACGGTGCCAGCGCAGCAGGTGGTTGTTCAGTTTATTCATGCCGATGTCGATGGCCAGGCCCAACAGGCCGATGCTGATCATGCCGGCGACGATCTTGTCGGACCAGAAGTACTCGCGCGCTTCCAGGATGCGGAAACCGAGCCCGTTGTTCACGGCGATCATCTCGGAGACGATGACGACGATGAAGGCGGTACCGATCCCGATCCGCACGCCGGACAGGATGTAGGGCACGGCGGCCGGCAGCATCACGCGCAGGAACATGGTGCTCTGGCTGGCGCCCAGGTTGCGGGCGGCGCGGATGTAGATGCTGTCGACCTGGCGCACGCCGGCGATGGTATTCATCAGCACCGGGAAGAAGGCGCCGATGGCGATCAGGAACACGGCCGGCGCGTTGCCGAGGCCGAACCACAGGATCGCCAGCGGAATGTAGGCGATCGGGGGAATCGGGCGCAGCACCTGCATCATGGGATTGAGCCAGTTGTACATGGTGCGGCTCGATCCCATGGCCAGCCCGAGCGGCAGCGCCAGGCCGGCGCCGATGACGAAACCGACCACCACGCGGTACATGCTGCCGGCGGTGTCGATCAGCAGTTCGCCGGAAAACATCCACGCCAGGCGCGAACCGGCGGCCGGGTCGAACGCGGTGAGCGGCATCGCATATTCGATCCACTTGAGCAGCACCGCCCAGGGCGAGGGCAGCACCTGCGGATTGATCAATCCGAGCATGGCGCCGGCCTGCCACAGGGCGACGACGACCACGGGCACGACGAATCCGACGGCGCTTTCGCGCCACTTAGCTTGAGTCATGAAGGCCCCCGCTTACTGGATCGACAGGGACTTCTTGGCCTGCTCCAGCAGGTCGGTCTTGACCCAGTCCTTGGCCAGCGGCGGCACGCGCATCTTGCCGGTGCCGGTCTTGTGCATCACATCGGTGGTGGTCTGGATATGCTCGATGGTCACGTCGTAGGTGTAGGGCGAATTGGCGATCGCGTCCTCGAAATCGTCCTTGGTGATCTGGTTCTTGAACATCGACTCGCGCACGTACTTCTCGCCGGCGGCCTTGTTATCGATGAACAGCTTGGTGGCCTGGACGAAGCAGTTCATGAACTTGACGGCGGTGGCGCGGTTCTCCTTGTAGAATTTTTCGCTCATGACCAGGGTGCGTACCGGTTCGCCGATCGGGGTGTCGTAGGGCTTCATCACTTCCATGCCGAAGCCCTTGTTGATCGCCTGCGACGACTGCGGCTCGCTTTGCATGATCGCGTCCAGGTTCTTGCCGAGCAGCGCCTGGTTCAGGTCCGCAAAGGCCAGGTAGATCACGTGCACGTCCTTGCCGGCGGAATCGGACCAGGTCAGGCCATGCTTGGCCAGCTGCGCGTACAGCAGCACTTCATGAATGCCGCCGCGCGTCACGCCGACCTTCTTGCCCTTGAGGTCCTTGACCGACTTGATGCCGCCGTCGGGGCGCGCGACCAGGCGCGCGCCACCTTTGGCGAAACCGGCCACGATGTAGATCGGCGCGCCGTTGGCGCGGCCCGAGATGGCCGCTTCCGATGCGGTGGCGCCGACGTCGAGGTCGCCCGACAGGATCGCCTGCATCACGTCGGGGCCTTTGGCGAACATGTTTTCTTCGACCTTGATGCCGCACTTGGGCGCGATCTCCTTGATGTACGAGACGGCGCCGTAATGGGCGAATTTGAGGTTGCCGAGCCTGACGACATTCTCGGCCGCCTGGGCGGACGCGGACAGGGCGGCAGCCGCCAGGACGAGGTGGTGGATGGTTTTCATGCTTCGGTCTCCGTTATGGTTTAACTACACCATGTTCATTGCATCTTTCGTGCCAGCGCCGGCGGCGGCGCGCGCAGGGGCACAGGGGCGCAAGGAGCGATGAAAAGTGGCGGAAATCCGGAATGGGAGCGTGGCGCTGTGCGGAAAACCGCGCGAGGAAGGATGGGGCGCCGCGCTGGCGGCGCCCGCGAGGCGTACTTACTTGTAGATGCCGCAGTTGATGACCAGGTCTTCGTATTTTTCGAAGTACATCGACTTCGGTTCGATCTGCTTGGTGACCGGATTGACGAACTTGTAGTCCTGCCAGCCGTTGTTCCTGGTCTTGAGCAGGGCCAGGCGTTCGCGCATGAACGGCTTGCCGTCGGCGTCCTTCAGGTCGATCAGGTCCTTGCCCTGCATCTTGGCGTTGGCGCCATGGGCCAGGTTCCGCATGTTCATGTCGTTGATGGTCACGTACAGGTCGCGGTCGCGAAAGCGCGTGCTTTGCAGGTCGTTGATCTCGGCGATGGTTTTTTCGCGCCCGTTCGCTTTCATGTAGGCGATCACCTTCTGCACCAGCGCCTTGGCTTCCTCCGCGCTGCCATGGTCGCTGGCGGCGAGGCTGCTGGTGCAGAACACGGCGGCGCAGCACATTAACGCTATCTGGAACAATTTACGCATGACGAACCCCTCTATCGTTGTGGAGGCGGGAAAGCTGCTGCCTTCCCGCCTTCGATAAGGCCAGTTTTACGCCTTGGCCGGTGCGGCGTCGGAACGGTAGTTATCCATCATCTTGTAGCGCGTGGCGTACCAGCCGAAGACGGCGGCCGCCACGAACGCAAAGGCGGCGAAGAAGTACATCTGGAAGGCGATCACGCTAAAGCCGCTGGTGGCGATGTTGGCGACCACCGCGTCGTTCTTGACGCTGGCATTGACGATCAGGACCCACAGGCTGCCGACGGTGGTGGCCAGGAACCAGAACGCCATGATCACGCCCTTCATCGATGGCGGCGACTGGCTGTACGCGAATTCCAGGCCGGTGGCCGACACCAGTACCTCGCCGAAGGTGAGCAGCGCGTACGGCAGGACCTGCCAGGCCATCGAGGTCGGCGTGCCGCCGTCCATCTGGACCTGCAAGGTGCCGATCACGATCCAGGACAGCGCCGAAAACACGATCCCGGTGGTCATGCGGCGCAGCGGGGTCGGCTCCACGCCCATCTTGCGCAGGGCGGGGTACAGCACCAGGTTGTTAAACGGGATCAGGATCATCACCAGCAGCGGATTGAGCGCCTGCATCTGGGCCGGCACGAAGGTAAAGTCGCGTCCGAACATGCTGATGGTGGGCGCGACCATCGAATTGGCCTGCACGATCCAGGTCGAGGCCTTCTGGTCGAACAGCGAGAAGAACGGCGTGACCAGCGCGAACACGATCAGGATGCGCAGCACGGCGCGCACGCCGTCGACCGCCACATCGGGGTGCAGGCCGCGCGCGCGTTCGAGCTGCATCGAGGTGCCGATGCCGCCGAACGCCAGCAGCAGGACCAGCGCGGTGCAGGCGGCGATGACAAAGCCCCACTGCGGCGCCATGGCCATGGAGGCGACAGCGCCAGCCACGCCGAACAGGGCCACGCCAAGGCCGGTGCGGGCCTTGCCGGGTGCGTGCGCCAGCAGCGCGGTGCGCGCCACGCGCGTAAACGAATCCGGATCGGGCGGCGCGGGCGGCACGTGGATGTACTTTTTGCGTCCCAGCCAGAACACCATGGTGGCGATGAACATCAGGATGCCGGGAATGCCGAAGGCGACGGCCGGGCCGAAATCGCGCAGGAAGATCGGCATCAGCAGCGAAGCGAAGAAGGAGCCGAAGTTGATCATCCAGTAGAACACGTCGTAGACGATTTTCGCCTTGTTCTTGTTGGTCTGGTCGAACTGGTCGCCCACGAAGGACGAGATCAGGGGCTTGATGCCGCCCGAGCCGAGCGCGATCAGAAACAGGCCGAAGTAAAAGCCCTTCAGGCTATCTTCGAAGATCGCCAGGCAGGCGTGGCCGGCGCAGTAGACGAGACTGAGCCAGAAGATGGTGTCGTATTTGCCGAAGAAGCGGTCGGCCAGCCAGCCGCCCAGCAGCGGGAAAAAATACACACCGATGACGAAGGTGTGGAACACGTGCTTGGCTTCGCCGGCGCGGTCGGCGACCGGCATGAACAGCAGCAGGGTGCTGATCAGGAAGGGGGTGAGGATGTTGCGCATCCCGTAAAAACTGAATCGCTCGCATCCCTCGGTGCCCACGATGTACGGAATCTGCCGGGGCATCGGCCCGTTTCCGCTTTCTTTATCCAACTGCGACATGGGTACTCCAACTATTTAAACAGATGGGATGCTAAGCCCAAGGCCGGGGGCTGGCAATAGGTATATTCAGGATGGGCGCCGCAAAGCGCCGCGCCGGCGCGGCCCGCCCTGGCGGGATGGATGGGAAGGCGCCGAACTTCCTGCTTGCGGGTGTAGTTTGACTACCGTTGCGGTTTTAGAAGAAGCTGGAATTGATGTGTAAGTAGTTGAAAAATAGACGTTTTATGGCTTGTTTCGGGACAGGCGGCCGAATTGTAAAATCGATTAATTTGATGTATATTATGTACAAAATCTCACCTGGGCGCCCATCATGAACAACGACATTTCGCTGCACTCCGAACAAAATACGCCATGGTGGCGCGAGGCCATCATTTATCAGGTTTATCCCCGTAGTTTCCGTGATACGAACGGCGACGGAATCGGCGACCTGCCCGGCATTACCGAAAAACTCGACTACATCGCGCAACTGGGGGCCGACATCGTCTGGATTTCGCCCTTCTTCACCTCGCCCATGAAGGACTTCGGCTACGACGTGGCCGACTATTGCGACGTCGATCCCATGTTCGGCACCCTGGCCGACTTCGATGCGCTGATCGCCAGGGCGCACAGCCTTGGCCTGAAGATCATGATCGACCAGGTGCTGTCGCACACGGCCGACATCCACCCGTGGTTCGTCGAGAGCCGCAAGAGCCGCGACAATCCCAAGGCCGACTGGTACGTGTGGGCCGATCCTCTCGCGGACGGCAACCCGCCGAACAACTGGCTGTCGGTGTTCGGCGGCTCCTCGTGGCAGTGGGACAGCCGGCGCAAGCAGTACTACCTGCATAACTTCCTGGTCAGCCAGCCGGACATGAACTTCCACCATCCGGACGTGCAGCAGGCGCACCTGGACAACCTGCGTTTCTGGCTGGCGCGCGGCGTCGACGGCGTGCGCATGGACGCCTGCAATTTCCACTTCCACGATCCTGAACTGCGCAGCAATCCGGCCGCCGCCAACCGCGACACCTCCACCGTCACCGACGTCAACCCGTACGGCATGCAGGCGCACGTGTACGACAAGACGCGTCCCGAGAACATCGCCTTCCTGCAGAAGATCCGCGTGCTGCTCGACGAATTCGGCGCGGTCGCCATCGGCGAAGTGGGCGCCGACGACGCGCTCGGCGTCATGGCCGACTACACGGCCGACGGCGACAAGCTGCACATGGCCTACAGCTTCAACCTGCTCACGCCGGAATTTTCGGCGGGCCATGTACGGCGCCAGGTCGAGCAATTCGAAGCGCGCGTCAAGGGCGGCTGGGCTTCCTGGTCGGTCGGTAACCACGACAGCATCCGCGTCATGACGCGCTGGGGCGGCGCCGCGCCGACCCATGCGCTGGCCAAGCTGGTGCTGGCGATGCAGCTCTCGCTCAAGGGCACGCCGTGCCTGTACCAGGGCGACGAACTGGCGCTGACCGAAGCGGACGTGCCGTTCGAACTGCTGCAGGACCCGTACGGCATCACCTTCTGGCCCGAGTTCAAGGGGCGCGACGGCTGCCGCACGCCGATTCCCTGGACCGCCGAACTGCCCAACGCCGGCTTCACCACCGGCACGCCATGGCTGCCGGTGGCCGAAGAGCACATCGCCTCGGCCGCCAGCGCGCAGGAAACCGACACCGACTCGCCGCTCAATTTTGCGCGCCGCATCGTCGCCTGGCGCCGCCAGCAGCCGCAGCTCACGCGCGGCGAGATCGTCTTCTTCGATGCGCCCGAGCCGGTGCTGGCGCTGCGCCGCGACCTGGCCGGCCACCCCAGCGTGCTGGCCGTGTTCAACCTCGGTGCGGAACCGGTGACGTACCAACTGGCCGAGGCCATCGGGGCGGTACCGATGATCGGGCACGGCCTGCACGGCAGCGCCGAAGAGGGCGTTGTCACCCTGCCGGCGTATGGCGCCTGGTTCGGTACCAAGCGCTGATGAACGAGCCGCGCGACGACGACAAACCCGGCCGCACCGCCTTTGCCGACGGCCCGCGCCTGCTGGCCGACATCGGCGCCACGCATGCGCGCTTTGCGCTGCAGACCGCGCCGGGCGTGTTCCGCTCGGTGCGGGTGCTCAAGTGCGACGACTTCGAAGGCATCGTTCCGCTGCTGCGCTTTTACCTGGCCGACCATGCCGGCATGACCTTGCATCATGCGGCGCTGGCGGTCGCCAATCCGGTCAACGGCGACCAGGTTCGCATGACCAACCGCGACTGGGAATTCTCCACCGATGCGGTGCGGCGCGAACTGGGGCTGCACACGCTCCTGATCGTCAACGACTTTACCGCCCTGGCGATGGCGCTGCCCGGCCTCACGCTTGACGACTTAATGCAGGTCGGCCCCGGCAAGGCCGCCGCCAACGCCGTGATCGGGGTGCTCGGTCCGGGCACCGGCCTCGGTGTCTCGGGTGTGATTCCCACGCTTGACGGCTTCGTGACTTTGGGCAGCGAAGGAGGGCACGTCAACTTCGCGCCGGCCGACGAGCGCGAATTCGCGATCCTGCAGTTCGCCTGGCAGGAGTGGCCGCACGTCTCGAACGAGCGCCTCATTTCCGGCCCCGGCATGGAAATCATCTACCGCGCGCTGGCGCGGCGTAACGGCCTGGCCGCCGCGCCGCGCACCTCGCCCGAGATCATCGCCGGCGCCCTGGACGAGCGGGACCCGCTGTGCCTGGAAGCGATCGAGTGCTTCTGCGGCATGCTGGGCGGCGCTGCCGCCAACCTGGCGGTGACCCTGGGCGCGTTCGGCGGCATCTTCATCGGCGGCGGCATCGTGCCGAGGATCGGCGACCTGTTTGCCGCGTCGCCGTTTCGCAGCCGTTTCGAAGCCAAGGGGCGCTTTTCGACCTACCTGGCCGACATTCCCACCTACGTGATCACCACGCCCAATCCGGCCTTCCATGGGGTGGCGACGATCTTGTCGGAACACCTGCGCGGACGCAGCGGCGCCAATACGCTGATGGAGCGCGTCCAGCACCTGCAGCACGAACTGACGCCCGCCGAACAGCGCGTGGCCACCCTGGTGCTGGAGCAGCCGCGCCTTGTGCTGGGCGAGCCGATTGCCGACATCGCGCGCCTGGCCGAAGTGAGCCAGCCGACCGTGATCCGCTTCTGCCGCTCGCTCGGGTTTCTGGGACTGGCCGACTTCAAGCTGCGCTTCGCCAGCAGCCTGACCGGCGCCATTCCCGTGCGTCACAGCCAGGTGCGCGGCGGCGACAGCACGCACGACGTGTCGGCCAAGGTGATCGACAACACCGTGTCGGCCATCCTCAAGTTCCGCGACCAGCTCGACGTGCGCGCGCTCGACCGCGCCATCGAACTGTTGACGCGCGCGCGCCGGGTCGAGTTTTACGCGATGGGCAATTCGCGCGTGGTGGCGCTGGACGGGCAGCACAAGTTCTTCCGCTTCCGCATTCCGACGTCTTCTTACGGCGACTCGCACCTGTTTTCGCTCGCGGCCGAGCTGCTCAAGCCGGGCGATGTGGTGATTGCGATTTCCAATTCGGGACGCTTGCCCGAACTGCTGGCCGCCGTCGATGCCGCGCGCGCGGCCGGCGCCGATGTGATTGCGATGACCGGCAGCGGCACGCCGCTGGCCAGGAAGGCCACGGTGTGCCTGGCGGTCGACCATGCCGAAGACAGCACCAGCTTCCTGTCGATGATCTCGCGGATCATGCAGCTGCTGTTGATCGATATCCTGTCGGTCGGGATTTCGCTGGGCGCCGATGCGCAGCCCGACGGCGCCAGCGCGCATACGCAGATTTCGCACCTGGGCGGATAAGCGCCCCGGGAGCGGCGTTACTTCGGCGCGGCGGCCTCGGTCGGCGCGCTGTCGTCCTGTTTAGCGATGCGCTCCATCGGACGCTTCTCGGCGCGCCACTGGTCCAGGGTCAATTGGCGATCGTCGTTGGTGTCGTCGACCAGGATCTCGTCGCCCGTGGTGGCGACCAGGAAGCTCTCCCAGCGGTGCGCCGCCGCGTCGCTGTTTTCGACGAAGGAGAGGCTCCAGTAGCTCTTGCCGCCGATGCGCCTCGGCGCGCTGTCCTGGTCGTCCAGCAGCGCGCCGCGGGCCTTGCCGGCCGAGGCTTTTTCGATGTGCGCGGACCAGGCTTTCAGCTCGGGCAGCGCCATCAGGGCGTCGATCGCCTGGGCCTTGGTGCGCGCCAGCTGCGCGGGTTGGGACGCGGCCGGGGGCTTGACGGCGGCGGGCGCCAGGTTCGCTTCGTGATGGTGATGGTATAGCGCGGCCCCGCCCGCGACAAAGGCAACCATGGCAAGCAACAGCACGAGTTTTTTCGACGATCCGGACATGGGTGTGGGCGGCAGGGCAGGTGAATGATGGGGCCATACTACGCCAAATCTATACGTGCGGCAACATGGCCTGCGGCCCAGGCGATGGCGTCTTCCAGGCGGTCGTTACCCCAGAACATCTCATCGCCGGCGAAGAACATCGGCGCGCCGAACATGCCGCGCCGCACGGCCTGCTCGCCCTGGGCGCGCATCGCCTGCTTGTTCTGCTCCGCACCGGCGGCGGTCAGCAGGGCATCGGCATCGAGGCCGAGGTCGGTGAGGATGTCGGCGACCAGGGCCGGGTCGTCGATCTCGCGGTCGTCCACAAAATTGGCGTGCATGACGCGCTGGCAAAAGGCGCCGATCCAGCGTTCATTGGCGCCGAGCAGGGCCACGCGCAGGGGCAGCAGTGCGCGGCGCGGAAAGGTGCTTGGCTGGGTCCACGGCAAGCCGTATCGATCGCACTGGCGCTGCATGTCGCGCCACACGTAGGCGCCTTTTTCCTTTTGCAGCACGAAGGGCGAGGAGGTCCAGCCGAAGGCCTTGAAGACCGGTCCCAGCAAAAACGGCTTCCACAGCACGCGCACGCCCTGCGCGCCGGCCAGCGCCTCGATGCGCATGGTGGCGAGGTAGCTGTAATTGCTGCCGAAGTCGAACCAGAATTCGAGCTGCGGGTCATCGGTCGTCATGGCCTGTCCTTTGGTCCTGCCGTCAATGTCCAGCCCGGCACCCGGCGGGGCTATTTGTTAATAATGCAATATTGCGTTACAGTCGGCTGACTAGCTTATCTCGGAAGGTTCCGCCATGCGACAACTTTTTACCGCGCTCTCGGTTTGCCTGGCCTGCGCGCTGCCGGCCCTGGCGCAGGCCGATCCGGGCAGGATCCAGTTCGCGACCGAAGTGTTTTTCGACAGCGGCAGCACGCGCCTGTCGGCCGATGCCGTCTCGATCCTCGATCAGGTCCTCGGCAAAAGCCGCGAGCTCGATCCCGAACTGATCATGGCCATCGGCCACACCGATGCACTGCCCAGCGACGCCCGCTCGCAGACGCTGTCGGTGCAGCGCGCGGAAGCTGTCAAGACTTATCTTGCCGACAAGGGTTTCGAGCGCATCCGCATCTACACCGAAGGCAAGGCCAAGCGCCTGCCCGTGGCGGATAACGATACCCGCGAAGGACGCGCACGCAATAACCGGGTCGAGGTCCAGCTGGTGGCGCCAAAGACGGCCCCGGCCGAACCGTAAGCAATCGACGCACGCAAAAAAGCCTGCAAGGCGCGAACCTTGCAGGCTTTTTTCGTGCAGCAGCGATTGAGCCCGGCAGCGGACCAGCCGCGCCGGCCCATCAGGCAATTACATCATGCCGTCCATGCCGCCCATGCCGCCCATGCCGCCCATGCCGCCCATGCCGCCAGCTGGCTTGTCTTCAGGCAGTTCGCATACCATCGCGTCGGTGGTCAGCATCAGGCCGGCGATCGAGGCTGCGTTCTGCAGCGCCGAACGGGTCACTTTTGCCGGATCCAGTACACCCATTTCGACCATGTCGCCGTAGGTGCCGTTCGCTGCGTTGTAGCCGTAGTTGCCGGTGCCGGCCAACACTGCCGCAACCACCACCGACGATTCTTCGCCAGCGTTTTGAACGATCATGCGCAGTGGCTCTTCCATGGCGCGCAGGACGATCTTGATGCCGGCGTCCTGGTCTGGATTGTCGCCTTTGATCGAGATGTTCGAGCGCGCGCGCAGCAGGGCAACGCCGCCGCCAGGAACGATGCCTTCTTCCACGGCAGCGCGGGTTGCGTGCAGTGCATCTTCAACGCGTGCTTTTTTCTCTTTCATTTCGACTTCGGTGGCTGCGCCAACCTTGATCACTGCAACGCCGCCTGCCAGCTTGGCAACGCGCTCTTGCAGTTTTTCACGGTCGTAGTCCGAGGTCGCTTCTTCGATCTGGACGCGCACTTGCTTGACGCGCGCTTCGATCGCTTCCGCCTGGCCTGCACCGTCGATGATGATGGTGTTTTCCTTGCCCACTTCGACACGCTTGGCCTGGCCGAGTTCCGCCAGGGTGACCTTTTCCAGGGTCAGGCCGACTTCTTCAGCGATGACCTGGCCGCCGGTCAGGACAGCGATGTCTTCCAGCATGGCCTTGCGGCGGTCGCCGAAGCCTGGCGCCTTGACTGCGCAGGTTTTCAGGATGCCGCGGATGTTGTTCACAACCAGGGTGGCCAGTGCTTCGCCTTCGATGTCTTCCGCGATGATCAGCAGTGGACGGCCGGCTTTGGCGACCTGTTCCAGGATCGGCAGCAGATCGCGGATGTTCGAGATTTTCTTGTCGCACAGCAGGACGAACGGGCTGTCCTGGATGGCAACTTGCTTGTCCGGGTTGTTGATGAAGTACGGCGACAGGTAGCCGCGGTCGAACTGCATGCCTTCGACGATGTCGAGTTCGTCGTTCAGCGATTTGCCGTCTTCCACGGTGATGACGCCTTCCTTGCCGACTTTTTCCATCGCTTCAGCGATGCGCTCGCCGATCGAGTAGTCCGAGTTGGCCGAAATCGCGCCGACCTGGGCGATTTCCTTGGTGGTGGTGCATGGCTTGGCGATCTTGGCCAGCTCTTCGACGGTGGCAGCGACTGCCTTGTCGATGCCGCGCTTGAGGTCCATCGGGTTCATGCCGGCGGCAACGAACTTCATGCCTTCGCGCACGATGGCTTGGGCCAGCACGGTCGCGGTGGTGGTGCCGTCGCCGGCGTTGTCGCTGGTGCGGGAAGCGACTTCCTTGACCATCTGCGCGCCCATGTTCATGAGCTTGTCTTTGAGTTCGATTTCCTTGGCAACCGATACGCCGTCCTTGGTGACGGTCGGGGCGCCGAACGAGCGCTCCAGCACCACGTTGCGGCCTTTCGGGCCCAGGGTGACCTTGACTGCGTTGGCCAGGATGTTGACCCCTTCAACCATTTTGGCGCGCGCTGCGTCGCCGAATACTACTTCTTTAGCTGCCATGTTGTTTTCTCCGTTGTGCGTAACTATCTATCGCGTGGAATTCTTGATGAAAGGTCGTGCGCGTGCGCTCGACAATGACTTCAGGCCGATTACTTGACCAGCACGGCCATGATGTCTTCTTCGCGCATCACCAGCAGCTCTTCGCCGTCGACCTTGACGGTTTGGCCGGAGTATTTGCCGAACAGGACGCGGTCGCCGACTTTGACTTCGAGTGCGCGCAGTTTGCCGTCATCCTGGAGTTTGCCGTTGCCGACAGCCAAGATTTCGCCTTGATCCGGTTTTTCAGCAGCTGCGTCAGGAATGATGAGGCCGGATGCGGTTTTGGTTTCCTGGTCGAGACGCTTGACGATAACGCGATCGTGCAATGGGCGAAGGTTCATGCAAAACTCCTTAATATTCAATGGTTTAGTAGCTATTGGTCAGGACCGCCTCGGGCGTTCCCGGTGTTTCAACATGTCCCGCGGTGTTGCCGCAAAGACTAGAAAGAGTTGTTAGCACTCTCTACTAACGAGTGCTAATTATAGGGACGGTCAAGGTCTTTTTCAAGGCGTCCTGTTGACTATTTAATGGACGAGCTTGATCTTGCGCAAACCCCGGGTGCGCCGCGCCGCACGCCGCCGGCGCTATCTCAAGGCGGTGCGGCGCGCTTCTCTTACATCCCCTTACATCAATCGTCCACCCGTGCGACTGATTCGGTTGACGGACTTTCCTTCACACCCCTATAGTTACGGGATGATTTCTGAATTCACCGAACTGTCCGACAAAATCGACCGGCTTGCCGAGTTGACCCTCTCACTGCGCGCCGAGAATACCCAGCTGCGGCAATGGAATACGCAGGTGCGCCAGTCGAACGCGCAGCTGTTCGCCGAAAAGGAGGCGTGCCTGGTGCGCCTGAACGAAGTGCAGCGCCGGGTCGAAGCGCTGCTGGCGCAGATGCCCGATCCGAACGGCGTGACCGTGGCGAGCGCGGCGCCGGCGCCGGCGCCGGCAAGCGGAGGCGGGCAATGATCCAGCTGAACGTGATGATCATGGGAAGCTCGTACCGCCTCGTGTGCAAGGAGGGCGAAGAACGCACCCTGCAGGAAGCGGTCAGTTATCTCGACGGAAAAATGTGCGCGGTGCGCGATTCGGGCAAGGTCAAGGGCAACGACCGCATCGCCGTCATGGCCGCGCTCAATATGGCGGCCGAATTCCTGTCGGTGAAAACGCCGCAGGGACCGCTGGCCGAAATGACGATTTTGGAAGTCAAGCAAAAACTCGGCGAGATGCATGCGGTGCTGGACAACGCCCTGACCCCGCAAGAAAATCTGTTCTGAGTTTAATTTCGTTTGACATGACGGTGCATCGGAGTAAACTGCGTCTCACCCTGCGGTGTTCGCGATTGCCATATATTCCTTGAACCATTTATGTGCACAGGTTGCGGAATTTTGTTCGATGGGAGTGAGCGTCGCTTGTCCGACGAACCCGAAATTGGACTAACTGTGACCGCCTTGAACCATTAGGTTCAGGATGCCGGTAAAGACGGCACATGCGGGGCTCTGATTTTTACAGGCGGTTGCAAGCATTCGGTGCGCAACCGTTTTTTTATGGGCGCGCGCTTCGCATGCCGGCGCGCGCCGAACGGAGTCCATGCCATGGCCTACTGGCTGATGAAGTCCGAACCGGACGAAGTAAGTATCGACGATGTGCTGGCCGCGCCGCGGCAGACGGTGGGCTGGTTCGGCGTGCGCAATTACCAGGCGCGTAATTTCATGCGCGACGGCATGCGGGCCGGCGACCTGGCGCTGTTTTATCATTCCAGCTGCGCCGAACCGGGCATCGCCGGCATCGTCGAAATCGCCAGCGGCGCGTATCCGGATGCGACCCAGTTCGATCCCGCCAGCCAGTATTACGATCCCAAGGCCACCCTCGAACAGCCGCGCTGGATCGGCGTCGACGTGCGCGCCGTGCGCAAGACCGCCTTGTTGAGCCTGAAACGATTGCGCACCATTGCCGCGCTGGCCGACATGCGCCTGCTGGCCAAGGGCAGCCGCCTGTCGGTCATGCCGGTCGAGCCGCACGAATGGCGTACGATCGAGGCATTGCTGGAACCATTGCTGGAACCATTGTTGGAACAATAGGCCAGTCGGGAGGCACGATGCCGGGTCGCGCGAACACCACAGCCACCGAGCCTGCGCCGCGCCGGCGCGTGCTGGCCGCCATGGGCGAGCCCGCCGAACAGCGACGGGTCCAGGCCTGCCTGGCGCGCCTCGGCCTGGAGTGCGAGCTGGCTGCCGATGGCCCGCGCGCGGTCGAACTGGCGCTGGCGGGCAATGTCGACCTGGTCGTGATGGCGCTCGATTTGCCGCTCATGAACGGCCTGGAGGCGGCCAGCCTGCTGCGCGCGGCAGGCGCGGGCATGCCGCTGGTGGCGCTCGGCGCCGACACGGCGCCGGAGAATGTGGCGCGCTACCTGGACGCCGGCTTCACCCATTGGCTCGCCAGTCCGCTCGACGAGGCTGCGCTGGCCGCCTTGCTGGCCGCTTTGCTGGCCGACTTGATGCCGGCGGCGCCGGCGCTGACCCTGGCCCAGCTCGACGGCTTCGCTGCCGTGCGGCGCGGCTTCGAAGCGGGCCTGGCCGCGCGCCTGGCGCGTATCGACGCTTTGCTGGACGGCGCCGACCTGCCCGGTGCGGCGGCGCTGGCGCATATGCTCAAGGGCAGCGCCGGCAGCTTCGGCCATCCGCGCGTGAGCGAGCTGGCGGGCGAACTGGAACAAGCCTTGCTCGACGGTGAAACCGGTGCGGCGCTGCAGTTGCTGGCGCAGGTGCGCCGGCTCGACGATGTGCGGCATTTGCTGCCGCCTGGCGATTGAGAGGGGAGGAACGATGAACAAGGATGCCACGCTGGTCATGATCGCCGACGACGATGGCGCCATGCGCAGCCTGCTGGCCATGGTGCTCAGGGAACACGGCTACCGCGACTTCGTGCACGCCTCGGACGGCATCCAGGCGTCCGACCTGATGCGCACGGCCGGCGCGGCGCTGCGCCTGGCCTTCCTCGACATCGACATGCCCGGCGCCAGCGGCCTCGAAGTGCTGGCCCTGACCCGGCAAAAACGCCCGGACTGCGCCTGCGTGATCGTCAGCGCCCACAGCGCCGTCGAGAACGTGCTGGCGGCGGTGCGCGGCGGCGCCGCCGGCTTCGTCGTCAAGCCCTACTCGGCGCAGAAGATCGCCGACGTCCTGCTCAAGATCGAGCGCGCGGCGCGCGCCTGACGCGCGAGAGCCGGTCCGGCCGCCGGCGTTGCGCGCCGCGGACCTGAAAAATACCGTAGTCGTTCGGCAACACGATGCGCCGAAGCCATTTTCGCATGCTATCGTGTCCCCATGCCGACCCGCGATCGCCCGCGTTACCAACTTCGCTCCAGCCAGATCGCCTTGCTGTTCGGGGGCTTTCTGTTCGTGGCGATCGTGTCGGTGCTCGGGGCGGCCAGCTGGACGGCGCGCAAGCAGACCGTCGGCGAATGGCGCAAGCAGCTCAGCAACCTGTCGCTGGTGCTGGCCGAGCACATCGGCCAGCAGGTAAGCTCGGCGTCGCTGGTGCTCGACAGCGTGGCCGACTCGGTGCAGGCCGCCGGGATCGACAGCGACGCCGCCCTGCGCGCGCGGATGGGCGGGCAGGCCATGTTCGAGAGCATGCGCGACAAGACGCGCGGCCTGCCCCAGGTCGACGTGGTCACCATCGTGGCGGCCAACGGCGACGTTGTCAACTTCACGCGCGCATGGCCGGCGCCGCCGATCAATCTGGCCGACCGCGACTATTTCCGCGCCCACCGGCGCGACCCGGGGCGCGCGCTGTTCATCAGCCAGCCGGTGCGCAACAAGGGCAACGGACAGTGGACGTTCTACCTGAGCCGGCGCCTGAGCGGTCCCAAGGGAGAATGGCTGGGCGTGGTGCTGGTCGGCTTTTCCTGTGCCTCGCTGGCCGAGTTCTACAAGAAAATCACGCTCGGGGAGGGGGCCAGCATCTCGCTCTACCGGCGCGACTTCACCCTGCTGGCGCGCTGGCCGCATGTCGACGAACTCATCGGCAAGGTCAACCGCACCGGCTCGACCTTCCAGGTCGTCGAACTGATGGGCAAGCGCGATGACGTGGTCCTGACCTCGACGCCGCGCTTCGCCGAAGGGGGCGCCCCGGTGCTGCGCATGGGGGCGCCGCGCATGGTGGGCAATTATCCGCTGATCGTCAACCTGACCATTTCCGAAGACTTGCTGCTGGCGCGCTGGCGCGAATTCAGCATGGTGCGCCTGCTGCTGGCCATCGTGGCGGGCGCGGCGGTGCTGTTCGCCTCGCTGGTGCTGTACCGCCTGCTGCGGCGGCGCGAGCAAGACCTGGAACTGACCCGCTCCCTGATGCTCAAGGCCGACGCCGCCAACCGCGCCAAGTCCGATTTCCTGACCATGATGAGCCATGAAATCCGTACCCCGCTGACCTCGATCATCGGCTTTGCCGAACTGCTCGGCAGCGCCGCCGAGCCGGCGCTGCGGGGCGAGGCCGGCCAGGTCATCTTGCGCAACGGCCAGCACCTGCTCAGCGTGATCAACGATATTCTCGACCTGGCCAAGATCGAAGCGGGCCGCCTCGGCCTCGAACACGTCCCGTTTTCTCCCGCCGAGACGGCCTGGGGCGTGGAGTCGGTGATGAGCGCCCAGGCCCGCAGCAAGGGCATCGATTTCATCCTGCGCATCGACTACCCCTTGCCGGCCCGGGTGCTGGGAGACCCGACGCGCTGGAAGCAGGTATTGTTCAACCTGTGCGGCAATGCCATCAAGTTTACCGAACTGGGCGCGGTGACGATGACCTTGCGCTACGACGCCGCGCGCGGCCTGCTGGCGTGCGCGGTGAGCGATACCGGGATCGGCATGTCCGAGGCCCAGCTGGCCCAGTTGTTCAAGCCGTTTTCGCAAGCCGACAGCGCCACCACGCGCCGCTTCGGCGGCACCGGCCTCGGCTTGTACCTGGTGCGCGAGCTGGCCACCAAGATGGGCGGCGCGGTGACGGTCGCCAGCACGGCGGGCCAGGGCTCGCGCTTCGACATCACGATCCCGGCCGCCGCGCCCGAGGGAGCCGGCTGGCTCGACGCCGCGCCGCCGCAGACGCGCCCGGGCCCGGCCGAGGGCGGCGTGGCACAGTTGCAGGGGCGGGTCCTGCTGGCCGAGGACGGGCCCGATAACCGTACCCTGATCGGCGCATTCCTGGGGCGGCGCGGGCTGTCCTGCGAGCTGGCCGACAATGGCGCCCAGGCGGTGGAGCGGGCGCTGGCGGTCGAATTCGACCTGATCCTGATGGATATCCAGATGCCGGTCATGGATGGCGTCGCTGCCACCCG
The DNA here is from genome assembly GCF_003953935.1 of Massilia atriviolacea. Lineage (GTDB taxonomy): Bacteria > Pseudomonadota > Gammaproteobacteria > Burkholderiales > Burkholderiaceae_D > Telluria_A > Telluria_A atriviolacea. The sequence continues at coordinate 256,464 of NZ_RXLQ01000009.1, read as the reverse complement.
GCTGCTGCGCGCGGCCGGGCTGACCTGCCCGATCGTCGCCCTGACCGCCAACGTCATGCCCGAGGACGTGGCGCGCTACCTTGCGGCCGGCTGTTCGGACTGTCTCGGCAAGCCGCTCGACATGGCGCGCATGGATGCGCTGCTGGCACGCCTGCTGGCGCCGGCCGCGGTCCTGGCGCCGTTCGGCCTGGACGAGCTGGACAACTACGACGACCTGGTGCGCGCGTTCGAGGCCAGCCTGATTGCGCGCCTGGCGCAGCTGGCGGCGCTGCTGGAACAGGGCGCCGACCAGGCCGCGGCGGATCTGGCGCATATGCTCAAGGGCAGTGCCGCCAGCTTCGGCTTTCCGCGCGTGACCGGGCTGGCCGGCGCGATCGAGCAGGCGCTGCTGTGCGGCGAGCGCGCCACGGCGGCGCGCCTGCTGGCCGACCTGAACGCCTTGGATGAGGTGCGACGCGTCATGGCGGCGGCGCAGGGGAACCGGCGCGCGCCGGCAAACACGGGAACCACGGGAGAGACGACATGAACACGATGGGCGGCATGGCGCCGGTAAGCAAGCACGACACTACTGTCCTGATCGCCGACGACGAGCGCCTGATGCGCGACTTGCTGGCGAGCATACTCAAGCGCTGCGGCTTCCAGCATGTCCTGTTCGCCGCCGACGGCCAGCAGGCGCTCGACCTGATGCGCCAGGAGGGACCTTCGCTCGGCCTGGCTTTTCTGGACATTCACATGCCCGGTTTTTCCGGCATCGAACTGCTGGCCCTGGCGAAGCATTGCTGTCCGGCGTGCGATTGCATTATCGTCAGCGCCGACAGCGCCGTCGACAACGTCATGTCCTCCCTCAGCGGCGGCGCCGCCGGCTTCGTGGTCAAGCCCTATACGCCCAAGAAGATTGCCGATGTGCTGGCCAGGTACACGCGCGGAGCGCAGCCATGAGCGGCCCCGCGGCGCCTGCCGCCAAACGCCTGATCCTGCTGGTCGACGACGATGTGCTGATCCTCGGGCTGCTCGGCAAATTCCTGCAGCTGGCCGGCTACGAGGTGCGCATCGCCACCAGCGGCGCGATGGCGCTGGCGATGCTGGCCGAGAGCGGCCGCGTGCCCGACCTGGCGCTGCTGGACGTGAGCATGCCGGGCATGTCCGGCCTGGAGCTGGCCGAACGCCTGCATGCCGACGGCGATATCCCGGTGATGTTCTTGTCGGGCAATGACGACCAGGCCACCGTGCGCCAGGCGATCGACGGCGGTGCCGTGGGCTACCTGGTCAAGCCGGTCGATACCGCGCGCATCGCCCCCAGCGTGCAGGCGGCGCTGGCGCGCGCGGACGAACTGCGCCAGTTGCGCGGCAACGAGGGCCGCCTGACCCTGGCCCTGCAGCAGGGGCGCGAAGTGGGGATGGCGGTCGGGGTGCTGATGGAACGCCACCGCACCGATCGCGACAGCGCGTTCCAGATGCTGCGCGAGCACGCGCGCTCGCACCAGAGGAAGCTCAACGACGTGGCGGCCGAACTGCTGGCGGCGGCCGAAGCGCTCAACTTCGCCGATCCGCGCCTGGGGCCGCGGCGCGAGCGCAAGTAGGCCCGGCGCGCGGCGTGGGCGCGTGACGGATGCGCAACGGCGCCACCGATAATTATTGCCATATGGAAATTTCGAGCGTAAGCTGGCCCTGTCGCTTCGATGGTATCGGCGCCCGCACCGCCGCCGCAACCCTTCCTCGTTGCCGGGATACCAGTCGACCTTGTGCGGGCCACCCCCTTCGCGGTGGACATCGCCTGTTTTCCCGGCCCAGCTCCCGCCGCTCCACGACCGTGCGCCAGCGTGCCGGTGCGCCATTCCCGCATCCTGCCACCCGGCGTGCGCTCCCCTTCGATACCGGGAGAGCGGCAGCGCCAGGCCGCCGCTCTCCCGGGTTCGCCGTCTCCCCGGCAGGCGCCGCAGTCCGCCAGGCAGGGATGGCCCGATTCACAAAAAGGATTGACCATGAAGATCGCTCGACACAATATCGGTACCCGCCTCGCCATCGGCTTCGCGGTCCTGCTGGCCATGATGCTGGCGCTGGCCGGCACCGGCCTGCGTTCGCTGGGCAACGTGCAGGGACACATGCACAGCATCGTGCACGGACATTTGCAGCGCACCGAGCTGCTGCACCATTTGTCCGAATCGGTGCACATCGTGGCCCGTGTTTCGCGCACCATGGCCCTGCTGTCGGACCAGGCCGCCATGGACCGTGAGGCGCTCAAGATCGTCAAGGCGCGCGAGCGCTACGAAGCCGCCTTCAAGACCTATGCTGCCACGCCGCAGGACGCCGCCGAGCACGCTTTCGTCGAGCGCCTGACGGCCATCGAGCAACGCGTCCGGCCGCTCAACGATGACGTCCTCGTGCTGGCGCGCGCCGGCAAGCAGGCCGAAGCGACGGCCCTGCTGCTCGGCCGCGCCGGACCGCTGACCCAGGAGTGGCAGGATGCGATCGCCGACCATATCGATGCCGAGCTCAAGGCGGTGGAAGCGGAGGCCCAGGACGCCGGCGCCAACTACGCGTGGGCGCACGCCCTGATACTCTGGCTGAGCGCGGCGGCGCTGCTGGCCGGCGGCGTGCTGGCGTGGCGCGTCACCCGCTCGATTACCGTGCCCATCAAGGCGGCGATGGCGGTGGCGCAAACCGTCGCCGCGGGCGACCTGACCAGCATCATCGAGGGCCATGACGAGGACGAGACGGGGCGCCTGATGCTGGCCCTGCGGCAAATGAACGCCAACCTGGTGCGCATCGTGGCCGAGGTGCGCCGCGGCACCGACAGCATCGCCGGCGCGACCGCCGACATCGCCAGCGGCAATCTGGACCTGTCCGCGCGCACCGAACAGCAAGCCGGCGCGCTGGAAGAAACCGCCTCCTCGATGGAAGAGATCACCTCGACCACGCGCCAGAACGCCGGCAATGCGCGCCAGGCCACGCTGCTGGCGGCTTCGGCCTCGGCGGTGGCGCGCCAGGGCGGCGCCGTGGTGGGCCGCGTGGTCGATACCATGAACGGCATCAATGAAGCGTCGCGCAAGATCGTCGACATCATCTCGGTGATCGACGGCATCGCCTTCCAGACCAATATCCTGGCCCTGAACGCCGCCGTCGAGGCGGCCCGCGCGGGCGAGCAGGGCCGCGGCTTCGCGGTGGTCGCATCCGAAGTGCGCAACCTGGCGCAGCGCTCGGCGACGGCGGCCAAGGAAATCAAGGTCCTGATCGCCGATTCGGTCGCGCAAGTCGGGTCCGGCACGACCCTGGTCGGCGAGGCTGGCAGCACCATGAGCGAGGTCGTCGCCAGCGTGCAGCGCGTGACCGACATCATGGCCGAGATCAGCGCCGCCAGCGCCGAACAGGACGCCGGCATCGAGCAAATCAACCGGGCCGTCAGCGACATGGACAGCGTGACCCAGCAAAACGCGGCCCTGGTCGAACAGGCCGCCGCCGCCGCCGCCGCGCTGAACCAGCAGGCCGCCGAGCTGGCCACCGTGGTCGGCGCGTTCACGCTGGCCGCCCCCGCCCGGGCCGGTGTCGCGGCGCGATCGCGGCAGCAGGATTTGTCGACAATTTAGTTGTTCTTGGGAAATTTTCAGGGTATGCTGTAGCCAGCTTGTTCCGATCGCGCCGCCATTGCCCGGCGGCCCTCCCGCAACCCCTCCCCGTTGCCGGGATAGCGCCACGGAATCGTTTTTCAAGGCCGCCCCTGTCCGGGCGGCCGCTGTTTCCCCCTCGGCCCCACCCCGCCGCTTCACGACCGACCCTCATGCCAGCGCGCGCCCCCTGCGCTCGCCCGCTGCCGCTGTACGGCCGCTTGTCCTTGTCAATCACCTTGTCCGAACCGAAGGAGCAGCATGTTCCATACCGATTTTCGCGGCGCCACCGCGCCCGCCATTGCCTTGCCCCGCGGCGCCCGCGCCGTGCCATTTTTCAGGAGCCCATCATGACACTGTTGAATCTCACGATCGCCCGGCGCCTCTGCCTCGGCTTCGGCATCGTCCTGGTCTTGCTGGCCACCGTCGCCAGCCTCGGCATCGTCAATCTGATGCGCCTGCACGACGATGCGGCCATCCTGGTCGACAATCATTGGCCCAAGGCCAAGCTCGAAGGCGAGGCGCTCGATAACGCGCGCGGCAGTATCGCCCGGATGTTCCAGCTGGTGGCCGGGATCGACGAGGCCCGCTCGGCGGAGGCGCTCGCCCGTTTCGAGGCCAACCGCGCCGCCTTCGATGAGGCCCTGGGCAAGCTGGGCCTGATGTTGCGCACCGAGCAGGGCAAAGCCAACCATGCCGAAGCGCTGGCGCTGCGCGACCGCTACGTGCAGGCGTGCGCACAGGTACAGGCGCTGTTCAAGGATGGCCAGCGCGAGCAGGCGCGCCAGCTCGCCTACGGCGATGCCTATACCGCCATGCAAGCCTTCGTCGCTTCCCTGCGCAGGCAGACCGCCTTGCAGGCGCGCCTGTTCGAAGAAGTCGGCACGCACGGCGAGCAGGTCTTCGCGACGGCACGCAGCCAGCTGCTGGGCGTGAGCGCGGCCGCCCTGCTTGCCGCGCTCGCCCTGGGCGGCTGGATCACCCGTTCGATCACCGTGCCGCTGGGCGAAGCGCTGCGGGTGGCCAGGACCGTCGCCTCGGGCGACCTGACCAGCATCATCGTGGTCGACCGGACCGATGAAACCGGCGAGCTGCTGCTGGCCCTGAAGGGCATGAACGATGCCTTGCTGGCGGTGGTGGGCGAGGTGCGCAGCGGTACCGATGCGATCGCCACCGCGTCGAGCCAGATTGCCAGCGGCAATCTGGACCTGTCCGCGCGCACCGAGCGCCAGGCCGGCTCGCTGGAAGAGACCGCGTCGTCGATGGAAGAAATGACCTCGATCGCGCGCCGCAATGCCGACAATGCGCGCCAGGCCAGCGCGCTGGCGGCGCGCGCATCGGATGTGGCGCAACAGGGCGGGGCGGCGGTGGCGCGCGTGGTCGGCACCATGCACGACATCAACGAGGCATCGCGCAGGATCGTCGACATCATCGCCGTCATCGACAGCATCGCCTTCCAGACCAATATCCTGGCCCTGAACGCGGCGGTGGAGGCTGCGCGCGCCGGCGAGCAGGGACGCGGCTTCGCCGTCGTCGCCACCGAGGTACGCAGCCTGGCGCAGCGCTCGGCCGGCGCGGCGCGCGAAATCAAGGCCCTCATCGGCGACTCGGTCGAGAAAGCCGGTATCGGCGCCCGGCAGGTCGAACAGGCCGGCGGCACGATGGACGAGATCGTCGCCAGCGTGCGCCGTGTCAGCGATATCATGGCCGAGATTGGCGCTGCCAGCGGCGAGCAGGAGGCGGGCATCGGGCAGATCAACCAGGCCATCGGCGAGATGGATGTCGTGACCCAGCAAAATGCGGCCCTGGTGGAGCAGGCGGCCGCGGCGGCGGCGGCCCTGCAGCAGCAGTCGGGCGTGTTGTCCCAGGTCGTGGCCGCCTTTACCGTTGCGCGCGCCGCGCCGCCGCGCCAGCCGCGCGCCGGGCGCAGCGCGCCGGCGGCGCTGGCCGGCCCGCGCACGCGCGCATGGGAGCACGCATGATGGCACGCGCCCACGATGAGAGCGCCGGCGGCGCGCCCGCCGGCAGCACCGAACTGTTCGAACAGATGCGCCAGGAATTCACCATGACCCTGCTGCACGAAGGGACGCCGGAACAGCTGCCCGCCGGCCTGGGCACGCTGGCTGCGGCGACGGCGGGCGGCGCCCATCCGGGCATCGCGGCCCTGCTCGAGCTGGCGGCCAGCTACCGCGTCCAGCTGGCTTATCAGATCCGCTGCGTGCTCGATGCCCAGGCCGCCCGCGCCGGAGCGGCTTGCGCCGGCCCCGCCCCGCGCGTATTGCTGATCGAGACCGACGAAACGCTGCGGCGTACCGTGGCCGCGCTGCTGGAGCCTGGCTGCCACCTGGTGCTGGCGGCCAGCGTCGCCGACGCCGCCACCTTGCTGGCCGGGGCGCGCTTTCGCCTGGTGGTCGCCGACAGCGGGGTGAGCGGGGTGGCCGCGCTGCTGGCCGCCTACGCCGGCTGGGACGGCGCCGCGCCGGTGCTGCTGTTTTGCGGGGGGCAGGCGCATGCCGCCAGCGCCGGCGGACAACTGGCGCTGGCCCTGCGCGCCTTCGGCCGTGCCGATCCGCTCCGGGGTGGGCGGTGAGCGCGCCAGCCCCGTCGCCGACCGGGCTGCGGGTGCTGGTGGTCGACGACGACGCGCTGCACCGCGCGCTGATGCTGGCCTTGCTGCGCCAGCTCGGGGTGGCGCGGCCGCTGGCGGCGGGCGACGGTGCGGCCGGCCTGGCCGTGCTGGCCGACAGCCCCGAGGCGCCCGACCTGGTGATCGTCGACCTGAAGATGCCGGACATGGATGGGATGGCGTTCCTGCGCCGCGCCGGCGCCCAGGGCGCGTACCGCTTCGTGCTCTCGTCCGCCTTCGATGGCGGGGTGCTCGCTTGTGCCATGCAGGGCGCGCGCGCGCACGGGCTGGACGTGGCCGGCGTGCTGCCCAAGCCGGTCGAGCCGGCCCGCCTGGCGAGCCTGCTGGCGGCCGCCACCCGCGCCACGCCGCCGCCGGCCGCGGCCCCGGCCGGCGCGCGCTGGAGCCGGGCCACGCTGGCGCGCGCGCTCGGCGCCGGCCAGTTCGAGCCGTATTTCCAGCCTCAGTGCGCGCTCAGCGGCGGCGCTTGCCGCCAGGTCGAGATCCTGGCACGCTGGCGCCATCCGCGCCTGGGCGTGATCGGTCCCGAGCACTTCATCGACCTGATGGAGGAGGAGGGCTTGCTCGATGGCTTGACCGAACACGTGCTGGGCAAGGCGCTGGCCTGGTGCGCACGCTGGGACGGCGCCGGCATCGCCCTCAGGCTGTCGCTGAACGTCTCGCCGCGCAGCATGCAGCGCCATGATTTTGCGGATCGCCTGCTGGCGCTGGCGCGTACCTATGGCATCGCGGCGCAACGCATTACCCTGGAACTGACCGAGACCGCGCTGCCCGAGCACGCCGCCGATCTGCTCGATTCCGTGGTGCGCCTGCGCATGCACGGTGTCGAACTGGCCATCGACGATTTCGGGATCGGCTATTCCTCGCTGCAAAGGATCGCTGCGCTGCCGGTCACCGAAATCAAGATCGACCGCAGCTTCGTGAGCGCCGCCGGCGCCAGCGACAAAGGCTTGCTGATCCTGTGCTCGATCACCGAACTCGCTTCCAGCCTGGGCTTGCGGGTGGTGGCCGAAGGTATCGAGACCGAGGCCGACGCCGACCTGGTGCGCGCGCTCGGTTGCACCATCGGCCAGGGCTACCACCTGGCGCACCCGATGGCCGGGCCGGCGCTGGCGCCCTGGTACCGCCAGCGCGCCGGCTTGCGCGGCGCGCCCGGGCTTGGTGTAAAGTAGGCATTCCCGACCGGGAATGTTCTCTTTTGGAAATTTATGATGCGATCGACATCTGCCGGCTCCATGCCGCCGGTGGGCAGTGTGCGGGGGGGCCGATGAACTGGACCCTGATTCTGATCCTGCTGGCGATGGGCGGCGCCGGCGGCTTCGCGGCCGGTTTGCTGGGCATCGGCGGCGGCATGGTGCTGGTGCCCTTCATCACGATGATCTACACGGCCGAGCATTTTCCGCCCGAGGCGGTGGTGCACATGGCGATCGCCACTTCGCTTGCCACCATCATGTTTACCTCGCTGTCGTCGGTGCGCGCGCATCACGCGCATGGCGCGGTGCTGTGGCCGGTGGTGCGCATGCTCACCCCCGGCATCCTGATCGGCTCGTGGATCGGGCCGTGGCTGGGCAAGCAGCTCAACACCACCGCGCTGGCGCTGGTGTTCGCCGTGTTCGTGGCGTTTTCGGCCACCCAGATGCTGAGCGGGAAAAAGCCGGCCGGCGCGCGCGAATTGCCGGCGGCGCCAGGCATGTTCGCCGCCGGCGGGCTGTTCGGCGTGGTCTCGGGCGTGGTGGGGGCGGGCGGCGGCTTCATGTCGATCCCGTTCATGACCTGGTGTAATGTCCGGATCCACAACGCGGTGGCCACCAGCGCCGCGCTGGGCTTTCCGATCGCGCTGTCGGGCACCCTGTCGAACATCTGGTTCGGCTGGCACCAGCCCGGCCTGCCGCCGTATTCGCTCGGCTATATTTACCTGCCGGCGCTGGCCGTGATCGCCGCCGCCAGCGTGCTGGCCGCGCCGCTGGGCGCGCGCGCCGCGCACCGCATGCCGGTGCAGCGCCTGAAGCGCATCTTCGCGTTTATTTTGTATGCGCTGGCCGGCTATATGCTGTGGAAGGCGTTTCACTGACCCCCTTGCCCCCGTTCCGGTAGGCCCACACCAGCATCGCGATCCCGCCGCCGATCATCGGCAGCGACAGCATCTGGCCCGAGCTGACGGGCAGGCCGGCCACGCTGACCTGCCAGTCCGGCACGCGGAAGTATTCGGTGAAAAAGCGCGCGCAGCCGTACAGCAGGGTGAACATCGCCCCCACCGCCAGGCGCGGCCGTTCCTTGCGCGCATAGATCCACAGCAGCGCGAACACCAGCAGGCCGTCGACGATCATCTGGTACAGCGGCGAAGGATGGCGCGGACCCTGCACGCCCGGCCACAGCATGGCCCACGGCAGGCTGGGGTCGGCCAACCGTCCCGGCAGTTCGGCGTTGATGAAGTTGCCCATGCGGCCGGCGGCGTAGCCGAGCGGGACCAGCGGGGCGATGAAATCGTAGACGTCGAGCAAGTTGCGCCCGGCCTTGCGCGCCCACAGGCCCATCGCCAGCAGCACCCCCAGGAAGCCGCCGTGGAAGGACATGCCGCCCTGCCACACCTTGAAGATGGCGACCGGATCGGCCATGAAGCGGGCCGGCTGATAGAAGAAGACTTCGCCCAGGCGCCCGCCGATGATCACGCCGAGCATCCCGTAGAACAGCATGTCGTCCAGGTCTTCCTTCTTCCAGCCGCGCGCGGCGATGTGCGGCTGTTTGATGCGCACGCGCCCGAGGGCGATGAACATGGCGAAGGCCAGTACGTACATCAGGCCGTACCAGTGCACATGCAGCGGTCCGAGCGAAAAGGCGACGGGGTCAGGCATCGGATGGGTCAGCATCGGTATTCTTTCGTAGTAAATCCAAAAAGCCCTGCAGGACCGGGGAGACGGCATCGCGCCGCCAGGCCAGTCCGGTTTCCACCTGCGGCGTCGGGTCGCGCAAGGCCCGGTATTCTACGCCGGGCCGCCTCAGCTTGGACACCGATTGTGGCACAAGTGCCATCCCCATGCCGGCCGACACGAGACTGACGATGGTCTGCATCTGGATCGCTTCCTGCCCGATCTCGGGCGTGATGCCGGCCGCGCGGAAGCAGGCCAGGATGGCGTCGTGCAGGGCCGGCGCGATCGGACGCGGGAAGATAATCAGCGGCAGCGGCGGCAGCGCGCCCAGCGCCACCGGGCCGGCGCCGGCGGCGATGGCGCCGGCCGGCAGGGCCACGATCAGCGCTTCGGTCAGCACCTTCAGGTAATCGAGTTCCAGGCGCGCCTTGTCGGGCAGCGGCGGAATCAGGAGGCCGGCATCGATGCGTGTATGCAGCAGCTCGTCGATCTGCACGTCCGAGGTCGCTTCCTGCAGGGTGATACTGACCAGCGGAAAGGCCGCGCGGTAGCGCCGCAGGAAGGGCGGCAGCACGCTGTAGTCGGCCGAGGAGACGAAGGCCAGCGACAGGCGGCCGGCCTCGCCGCCGGCGGCGCGTCGCACCAGCGCGGGCAGGGCGGCGCCGGCGGCCAGGATGCGGCGCGCTTCCGGCAGCAGGGCCTGGCCGGCCGGGGTGAGCTCGACCGCGCGGCGGCTGCGCGCGAACAGCGGCGCGCCGAGCAGCTCTTCCAGGCCCTGGATGGTTTGCGACAGCGGCGGCTGGGTCATGTGCAGGCGCAGCGCGGCCTTGCCGAAGTGAAGTTCCTCGGCCACTGCGACAAAGTAGCGCAGCTGGCGCAGTTCCAGGTTCATATGTTTTTCCATGTCGAACGGTGCCTGTGATATTTTTTGCGACTCACAGCGATGCAAATGATATATTTGACGCGCGCTTGCCCGCAAGGCATTCTTGACGATATCAAATCATCCGGAGCAAGCCATGTCAGACCAGCCACGCTACAACCGCCGTTCCCGCAACATCACCGAAGGCGTCTCGCGCAGCCCGAACCGCTCGATGTACTACGCCATGGGCTATCAGGCCGAGGATTTCGACAAGCCGATGATCGGCGTCGCCAACGGCCATTCCACCATCACGCCGTGCAACTCGGGCCTGCAAAAGCTGGCCGACATCGCCATTACGACGATCAAGAGCGCCGGCGCCAATCCGCAGGTGTTCGGCACGCCGACCATTTCGGACGGCATGTCGATGGGCACGGAAGGGATGAAATATTCGCTCATCTCGCGCGAAGTCATCGCCGACTGCATCGAAACGGCCGTCAACGGCCAGTGGATGGATGGCGTGGTCGTGATCGGCGGCTGCGACAAGAACATGCCGGGCGGGATGATCGCCCTGGCGCGCACCAATGTGCCGGGCATTTATGTGTACGGCGGCACCATCAAGCCGGGTAACTGGAAGGGCAAGGACCTGACCATCGTCTCGGCCTTCGAGGCGGTCGGCGAGTTCACGGCCGGGCGCATGTCCAAGGAAGACTTCGACGGCATCGAGCGCAACGCCTGCCCCTCGGCCGGTTCCTGCGGCGGCATGTACACCGCCAACACCATGTCGTCCTCGTTCGAGGCGCTGGGCATGGGCCTGCTGTATTCCTCGACCATGGCCAACCCGGACGACGAAAAGGTCGGCTCGGCCGCCGAATCGGCGCGCGTGCTGGTCGAGGCCGTGAAAAAGGATCTCAAGCCGCGCGACATCATCACCCGCAAGTCGATCGAGAACGCGGTCTCGCTGATCATGGCCACGGGCGGCTCCACCAATGCGGTGCTGCACTACCTGGCGATCGCCCACGCGGCCGAAGTCGAGTGGACCATCGACGACTTCGAGCGCGTGCGGCGCAAGGTGCCGGTCATCTGCAACCTCAAGCCGTCCGGCCAGTACGTGGCGACCGACCTGCACAAGGCCGGCGGCATTCCGCAAGTGCTCAAGCTGCTGCTCGACGCCGGCCTCTTGCACGGCGACTGCATGACCATCACCGGCCGCACGATGGCCGAAGAACTGGCGACTATCCCGTCGGTACCGGACCCGGCGCAGGATGTGATCCGCACCATCGACAAGGCGCTGTACCGCCAGGGCCACCTGGCCATCCTCAAGGGCAATCTGTCGCCGGAAGGCTGCGTGGCCAAGATTACCGGCCTGAAGAACCCGGTGATCACCGGTCCGGCGCGCGTCTTCGACGACGAGTATTCGGCCATGGACGCGATCCTGGCGGACGGCATCCAGGCCGGCGACGTGCTGGTGATGCGTTACCTGGGGCCGAAGGGCGGACCGGGCATGCCGGAAATGCTGGCGCCGACGGCGGCGCTGATCGGCAAGGGCCTGGGCGAATCGGTGGGCTTGATTACCGACGGGCGTTTTTCGGGCGGGACCTGGGGCATGGTGGTCGGCCACGTGACGCCGGAAGCCTTCGAGGGCGGCACCATCGCGCTGGTGGAAGAGGGGGATTCGGTGACCATCGACGCGCACCAGCAGCTGATCGAGCTTAATGTGAGCGATGAAGAGATCGCCCGCCGCCGCGCCAACTGGGTCAAGCCGGCGCCGCGCTATACGCGCGGGGTGCTGGCCAAGTTCGCGGCGCTGGCCGCGCCGGCCAGCAAGGGCGCCGTGACCGGCTGATTGCGGTGCCATCTCGCCCCCGCGCGGGGGCGAGTACTTAGCGCTTGTTGGCCTTGTCGAAGGCTTCCTTGATGCGTGCCTTGCGCCGCGCTTCGTCGACGTTGTGGGCTTTTTTCTTGTCCAGTCCCAGTATCTTTTCGACAAACTCGAACCAGATGAAGGCCACGAACATCAGTCCGATGATCCACCACCAGGACAAGGCGGCGAACTTCCAGACTTCGAAATAGCGCAGTCCCACGAGCGCTGCGATTAATAGAATGACGGGCATGGCAAACTCCTTTTGATACGCGTATCTTACAAACAATTTCTTCAGAGGGGCAGTAAAATCGTGTCGCTGGGCAAATAGTTGGGTCAACCAACCACATGCCTGACCCGTTATGGTGCGTGTGGCCGCCCATTCGGCGCGCCGAAACACGGTAAAATTGCAGTCAGTTGTTCACTCTGGAGAAATACATGAAACGGTCCCTGATGTTGTTCACGGTGTTGTCGGCGTTGGCCTCGTCGAGCGCCATGGCAAACGCCGATTTGGCAAAAGCAAAAAATTGCATGGCGTGCCATGCGGTAGCGAACAAGCTGGTCGGACCTGCCTACAAGGATGTCGCCGCCAAGTATGCCGGCCAAAAAGATGCCGAAAACAAGCTGGTCACCAAGGTCCTGAAGGGCGGCGCCGGCGCCTGGGGCGCGGTACCGATGCCCGCCAATCCGCAGGTCAGCGAAGCTGAAGCGCGCACCCTGGTCAAATGGATCATGGTCCAGAAGTAAATCGCCCTACCCCCGACAAAAAAACGCGCCAATGTGAATTGAGCGCGTTTTTTGTTGCCTGCAGGCGGTGGGCCAGCGCCCACGACAGCTTACTTGACCACGGACATCTTGGTCTTCTTGCCGCCTTTGAAGGTGAACATGGTCAGCGCGCCATCCTTGATGTCGCCCTTGTCGTCGAACTGGATCAGGCCGGTAACGCCCTGGTGCTTGATTTTCTGCAGTTCCGGCAGGTACTTGGCCGGGTCGGCCGACTTGGCATTCTGCATCGCGGTCGCCATGACCATCACCGCATCGTACACATACGGCGAGTACAGCTGCACATCGGCGTTGTTGAAGCGTTTTTTGTAGCGTGCCACGAAGTCGGCCATCGATTTTTCCTGCTCGCCGCTCACGCCGCCCGCTTCGGCGCAGGTCACATTGCCTTCGCCCACGCCGTCACCGGCCAGGCGCACCAGCGATTCGGTGCAGATGCCGTCGCCGCCCATGAACTTGGCGTTGATGCCGAGCGCCTTCATCTGCTTGAGCATCGGGCCGCCGACCGCGTCCATGCCGCCGAAGAAGACCAGGTCCGGCTTCTTGTTCTTGATCGAGGTCAGGATGGCGGTGAAGTCGGTGGCGGTGGCGGTGGTGAATTCCTTGCCGACCACCTTGATGGCGGGATTGGTCGCCTTGGCGCCCTTCAGGAATTCGGTGGCCACGCCCTGGCCGTAGGCCGAGCGGTCGTCGATGATGGCAATGTTGGTGGCCTTCAGGGTTTCGACCGCGTAGCGTCCCAGGGTGCCGCCCAGCTTGTTGTCGTTGGCGACCACGCGGAAGGCCGACTTGAAGCCTTGCTTGGTGTATTCGGGGATCGTGGAGGAGGGCGAAATCTGGGGAATGCCGGCATTGTGATAGATCCGCGAGGCCGGTACCGTGGTGCCCGAATTGAGGTGGCCGATCACGCCTTGCACCTTGGCGTCGACCAGCTTTTGCGCCACGGCCGTGCCCTGCTTCGGATCGGCGCCGTCGTCTTCCAGCACCAGTTCCAGCTTGACCTTCTTGCCGTTGATCATGAAGCCCTTGGCGTTCAGTTCTTCCACGGCCATCTTGGCGCCGTTTTCGTTATCCTTGCCCAGGTGCGCGCTGGCGCCCGAAATCGGGCCCACGTGGCCGATCCTGACGACGTCCTGCGCGCTGGCGCTGCCGGCGAATGCCATGGCGATTGCGAGTGGAATGAGTTTGGTCGTGAACTGCATGTGCATTCTCCATTGGATTGAAAACAGACAGCGCTCGTGGCGCCGTTTCGAAAATTTTGTGCAGGCCAAAAGGTACAACAATTTAAATGTTACGCAAAGCCGATTGTCAGAATTTTCACAACAATGTGCGCCCGCTCACCATCAACGTGCGTGACGGGGCCCGGTGCACCGGACGGCGCACCGGATTGCAGCGGTTTTGTAAGCAAATGAAAGACGCGCCCTTTACGGCGGCGGCGGGCGCAGCGCCTGGAGGGTGCTGATTTCTTGTGCAATGGCGTGGGCGACGATATTGTCGACGGTCTCTTGCAGGCCCTTGCGCAGCTCGGCGGTGACGCTGGCGACCGCTTGCTGGAGCACCTGTTCGATGCCGGCACGCAGGCGCTGGTCGATGACGATGTCGACGCTTGCCTGGAGTTGCTGAACGATGCGCTCGGAGAGACGCTGTTCCAGCGCTGTCCAGTGCGCATCGGCAGGGCTGGCGGGCGGCGCTTCGGGCAGCGCCGGCGCGCTCCCGGCAACAGGCTCGGCCGGAGCCTCGCCTTTGTCTGAAAACAATTCCGTCAACACAGGAATATGCGGGTCGAACGGACGAGCCTGGCTCATGACTGGCCTGCGACGAAGTGGGTCAATGGATAGGATTGCTGCTTGTAGGCGACATAGCGCTTGCGTCCGGCGGCGGCGTCGTTTTCATCGGTGGAAATGATTTCGAACACGCGCTGGAAGCGCGCCAGCTGGGCCGGCGTGGAGCGCGTCAGGTTGACCAGCATGTCGTGATGCGGCAGTTCGGCCGCATCGCTGTGGGTGATGATGACCGGGGTCTGCGCGGCCAGCGGGTCGCCGGCCATCACATGCGGCAGGAAATCGGTTTCCGACAGGGTCCACAGGGCCTGGTCCAGCGCCTGCGCCTGCGCCGCATCCTCGGCCAGCAGCACTACGCGGGCGCGGCTGGCCAGGGCCTTGCGCGCCAGCCGGCAGGCGTAGCTCAGCTTGTCCGGGATGTTGGTATGGAAATCGATCCTTGTCATCGGCGCGCTCAGAACACGAAGTCGGGCGGGGTGTTCTTTTCACGCGGCGGCGCCTTGGGCGCGTCCGATACCTTGTCTTTCTCTTCCGCTTTGGGCGCTTCCGGTTCCGGCGGCGCGGCCGGGGTGGCTTTCGGATACTGGTAGCCGGGAGGAAGCATCTTCTTTTCCGGGTAGGCGGCATCGGTCAGCATGGTGTTCCAGGCCGCCGCTTCGAAACCGGTCGACTTGGCGCGGCCAACCTTGATGAAGGGCAGGCTGCCATCGCCGCCGGCTTCCTTGAGCTTGGCGTCGTCGGCCGGCGTCTGCACGGTTTTCTCGGTAAACGGGATGCCGCGCTCCTTGAGCAGGTTGCGGCCCCTGTCGCAATAGTCGCACTTGGCGCGCGTGTACAGCACCACCGGGTGGGCGCGCGCCGCCTGCGCCAGCGCGTAGGGCAGGGGCACGCTGGCCGCGCCGCCGGCGCCGGCCTTGATTTCGATCGGCTTGGCGTTGGCCGGCGGCGGCTTGTCGCTGAACGTGACCTTGCCGGAGGCGTCGACCCATTTGTACATCTGCTGCGCGCCGGCGCCGCCCGCGCACAGCAGCAGTGCCAGCATGCCAGCCATCTTTTTTGTTACTGTCATTACAATTCTCCTGCTGGCACGGTCTTTCAGGACTGCATGCCGCTATGGCGCAACAGCGCATCGATACTGGGTTCGCGGCCACGGAAGGCCTTGAACGATTCGAGCGCGGGGCGCGAACCGCCGACGGCCAGTATCTCTTGCTGGAAGCGTTTGCCGGTTTCTTCGGAAAGGGCGCCGCCGCCCGCTTCGACCGCTTCTTCAAAGGCGGCGTAAGCGTCGGCGGACAAGACTTCTGCCCACTTGTAGCTATAGTAACCGGCGGCGTACCCTCCGGCAAAAATATGTCCGAAAGAGTGTTGGAAACGGTTAAATGCGGGCGGCATCATGACCGAGAATTTCTGGCGCACGTCGTTGATCAATTCCTGCACGGTTTGCGCGCTGGCCGGGTCGAAGTCGTAGTGCAGGTGCATGTCGACCAGCGAAAACTCCACCTGGCGCAGGGTTTGCAGGCCGGACTGGAAGTTCTTGGCGGCCAGCATCTTGTCGTACAGCGCGCGCGGCAGCGGCTCGCCGGTCTTGACGTGGGCGGTCATGTGCTGCAGCACGTCCCATTCCCAGCAAAAGTTTTCCATGAATTGCGAGGGCAGCTCGACCGCATCCCACTCCACGCCCGAAATGCCGGAGACCGCGATTTCGTCCACCTGCGTCAGCATGTGGTGCAAGCCGTGGCCGAATTCGTGGAACAGGGTGGTCACTTCGTCGTGGGTGAACAGGGACGGCTGCAGCTGGCCGTCGACCGTGGCCGGCGGGGTGAAGTTGCAGGTCAGGTAAGCGACCGGCGTCTGCAGCAGGCCGCCGGTCTGCAGGCGCCGTCCGCGCGCGTCGTCCATCCAGGCGCCGCCGCCCTTGCCGCTGCGCGCGTACAGGTCGAGGTAGAACTGGCCGACCAGCTTGCCGCCCTTCTCGATGCGGAAGAAGCGCACGTCCGGATGCCAGACAGCGGCCGTGTCGGGCTTGATCTCGACGGAGAACAGGCTTTGCACCAGGCGGAACAGGCCGTCCACGACTTTCGGCTCGGGGAAGTATTCCTTCACTTCCTGGGCCGAGAAGGCGTAGCGCCGTTCACGCAGTTTTTCCGAGGCGTAGGTCAGGTCCCAGGCTTCGACCTTGTCGATGCCCAGTTCGTCCCTGGCGAAGGCGCGCAGTTCGGCCAGGTCCTGCTCGGCGAAGGGACGCGCGCGGCGCGCCAGGTCTTCCAGGAATTCGATCACGTGCTCGGGACTCTGTGCCATCTTCGGCACCAGCGAGACTTCGGCAAAATTACGATAGTCGAGCAATTTGGCTTCTTCGTCGCGCAATTTGAGCAAACTGGCGATGTTGTCGCTGTTGTCCCATTTTTCCAGCTGGCTGAACACGGTGCCCATTTCCGAGGCCTTGGTGGCGCTGGCGCGGTAGATGGTTTCGCGCAGCTCGCGCTTGTCGGCAAATTGCAGGATCGGGAAGTAGGACGGGAAGTGCAGGGTGAACTGCCAGCCGGCCTTGCCATCCTTCTCGGCGGCGGCGCGCGCGGCCTGCCTGACGTCGTCCGGCAGGCCGGCCAGGTCGGCTTCGTTGTCCACGTTCAATTTATAGTCGTTGGTGGCGTCCAGCACGTTTTCCGAAAAGCGCGTCGAGATGCTGGCGTGCTGTTCCTGGATCTCGGCGAAGCGCTGCTTTTTCGACTCGGGCAGCTCGGCGCCGCCCAGGCGGAAGTCGCGCAGGGCGTTCTCGACGATGCGCTTGCGCGCCGCCGACAGGGCCGCGTACGCGCTGCTGGCGCGGATCGCCTTGTACTTGGCGAACAGCGCTTCGTTCTGGGCCAGCGCGGTCCAGAATTCGGTCACTTTCGGCTGGTTGTCGTTATAGGTGGCGCGCAGTTCGGGCGTGTCGACCACATTGTTCAGGTGGCTGACCACGCCCCAGGCGCGGCCCAGCTGTTCGGTCGCTTCTTCGAGCGGGATGACGAAGTTGTCCCACGTCACGTCGGCGGACGGGGCTTCGAGCTCGGCCACGACCGCGCTCGCCTGGGCGATCAGCAGGTCGATGGCCGGCGTCACGTGCTCCGGCTTGATGTCGTTAAAACGTGGCAAATCGCTGAAATCGAGCAGGGGATTGCTGGTATCGGTCGTCATTATGTTATTCCTCATGTCGGTTTCAAGTAATCGTCGAAGGCGCCGCACAGCGCGCGTGCTTATCCGCGCTCGGCTGCCTCGACCGTGTTCATCAGCAGCATGGTAATCGTCATCGGCCCCACGCCGCCCGGTACCGGGGTGATGTGGGAAGCCACCTCGCGCACGCCGGCGGTATCCACATCGCCGCACAGCTTGCCGTCATCGTCGCGGTTCATGCCCACATCGATCACGATCGCGCCGGGTTTGACCATGTCGGCGGTGAGCGTGTTGCGGCGCCCGACGGCGGCCACCACCACGTCGGCCTGGCGCGTGTGGTAAGCCAGGTCCGGCGTCGCACTATGGCATATGGTCACGCTGGCGTTCGCTTGCAAGAGCAGCAGCGCCATCGGCTTGCCGACCGTGTTGCTGCGGCCGATCACGACCGCGTGCTTGCCGCGCAGGTCGTAGCCCGTGCTCTCGATCAGTTTCATGCAGCCGTACGGGGTGCACGGGCGGAAACCCGGCAGGCCGGTCATCAGTTCGCCCGCGCTGAGCACCGAGTAGCCGTCCACGTCCTTGGTGGTGGAGATCGCTTCGATCACCTTGTTCGGGTTGATGTGCTTCGGTAGCGGCATCTGCACCAGGATGCCGTGGATGGCCGGATCGGCGTTCAGGCTGGCGATGCGCTCGAGCAGGGCCGCTTCGGTCAGGTCGGCGTCGTACTTTTCCAGGGTCGAATGGAAGCCCACGTCGGCGCAGGCCTTGACCTTGTTGCGCACATACACGTGGCTGGCCGGGTCTTCCCCCACCAGGATCACGGCCAGCCCGGGCTGCTTGCCCTTGGCGCTCAGGACGGCGGCGCGCTGCTTGATTTCTGCGCGTAATTGTTGGGAGAGGAGAACACCATCGATCAGTTGAGCGGACATGATTTTTAGCCGGGAAAAGAGTGGGAAGAAAGAGTGCGGAGAAAAGCGGGATTATAAAGCCAGTGCCGCTATCGCGTGCCCCGAATCCCCGCAAGCGACCATAATCTTGCACTGAAAGAAAGATGGACTTGACGTTCACGTCAAGCTAAATTCCACAATATGAAACGATATATCGTAATTTGAAAAAGCGGAAAACTGCTGTTAGAATTGCTCCACTAAATTTGGGTATTGGTAAATAATCAGCAAAACGTCCGCCGTCGATGTCGATCGGGTAGGGCACTAACAAAGGAGACGCATCAATGTCAGCTCAACTCGACCAGTTGACGGCAGCAGCCGCCAACGATCCCGACACGCTCGAAACCAAGGAGTGGCTCGACGCGCTCGAAGCCGTCATTGAAAATGAAGGCACCGACCGCGCGCACTACCTGATGGAACGCATGGTCGACCTGGCCCGCCGCCGCGGCGCCCACATCCCGTTTTCCAGCAACACCGCCTACGTCAACACCATCCCCGCCCACCTCGAAGAACACTGCCCCGGCAACCTGGAGTACGAAGAGCGCCTGCGCTCGTGGATGCGCTGGAACGCGATGGCGATGGTGGTCAAGGCCAACCGCGCCGACGGCGACCTGGGCGGCCACATTTCGAGCTTCGCCTCGCTGGCGAACATGCTCGGCATCGGCTTCAACCATTTCTGGCGCGCCCCGACCGCCGACCATGGCGGCGACCTGCTGTACCTGCAAGGCCACTCCTCGCCCGGCATCTACGCGCGCGCCTTCCTGGAAGGCCGCCTGTCGGAAGACCAGATGCTCAATTTCCGCCGCGAAGTCGACGGCAAGGGCCTGTCGTCGTATCCGCACCCGAAACTGATGCCGACCTTCTGGCAGTTCCCGACCGTCTCGATGGGCCTGGGCCCGCTGATGGCGATCTACCAGGCGCGCTTCCTGAAGTACCTGCACGCGCGTTCGATCGCCGATACCTCCAACCGCAAGGTCTGGGTATTCTGCGGCGACGGCGAGATGGACGAGCCGGAATCGATGGGCGCGATCGGCATGGCCGCGCGCGAGCGCCTCGACAACCTGGTCATGGTCGTCAACTGCAACCTGCAGCGCCTCGACGGCCCTGTGCGCGGCAACGGCAAGATCATCCAGGAACTGGAAGCGGACTTCCGCGGCGCCGGCTGGAACGTGGTCAAGGTCATCTGGGGCCCGGGCTGGGACACGCTGCTGGCCAAGGACAAGGAAGGCATCCTGCAGCGCGTGATGATGGAAACCGTCGACGGCGAATACCAGAACTACAAGGCCAAGGACGGCGCCTACGTGCGCAAGCACTTCTTCGGCAAGCATCCGAAGCTGCTGGAAATGGTCGCCAACATGACCGACGACGACATCTGGCGCCTGACCCGTGGCGGTCACGATCCGCACAAGATCTATGCCGCCTTCAAGATCGCGCAGGAAAACAAGGGCACCCCGACCGTCCTGCTGGTCAAGACCGTCAAGGGCTTCGGCATGGGCAAGTCCGGCGAAGCGCGCAACACCGCGCACCAGACCAAGAAGCTCGACGACGAAGCGATCCGCGAAATGCGCGACCGCTTTGCGATCCCTATTCCCGACGACAAGCTGGCCGAAATTCCGTTCTTCAAGCCGGCCGACGATGCGCCGGAAATGGTCTACCTGCACAAGCGCCGCGAACTGCTGGGCGGCTACCTGCCGCAGCGCCGTCCGCAAGCTGCCGAATCGCTGCCGGTGCCCGCGCTGTCGGCCTTCCAGAACGTGCTGGACGCGACCGCAGAAGGCCGTGAAATCTCGACCACGCAAAGTTTTGTCCGCATCATCTCGACCCTGCTGCGCGACCCGAACCTGGGCCAGCGCATCGTGCCGATCCTGGTCGACGAATCGCGGACCTTCGGCATGGAAGGCCTGTTCCGCCAGATCGGCATCTTCAACCAGCAGGGCCAGTTGTACGAGCCGGTCGACAAGGACCAGGTCATGTACTACCGCGAAGACAAGGCCGGCCAGATCCTGCAAGAGGGCATCAACGAAGCGGGCGGCATGAGCTCCTGGATCGCCGCGGCGACCTCGTACTCGACCAACAACCGGATCATGATCCCGTTCTACACCTTCTACTCGATGTTCGGCATGCAGCGCATCGGCGACCTGGCGTGGGCGGCGGGCGACATGCGCGCACGCGGCTTCCTGATGGGCGGCACGGCCGGCCGCACGACCTTGAACGGCGAAGGCTTGCAGCACGAGGATGGCCACAGCCATGTGATGGCGGCGACCATTCCGAACTGCCTGCCGTACGATCCGACCTTCGCGCACGAAGTGGCGGTCATCGTCCAGGACGGCCTGCGCCGCATGGTGGCGGAGCAGGAAGACGTGTTCTACTACATCACCTTGATGAACGAGAACTACGAGCAGCCAGGCCTGACCCCCGGCACGGAAGAGGGCATCCTGAAAGGCATGTACCTGCTGCAGGCGGGCGACGCGGCTGCCAAGCAGCGCGTGCAGCTGATCGGCTCGGGCACGATCCTGCGCGAATCGATTTTTGCTGCCGAACTGCTGAAAAACGACTTCGGCATCGCGGCCGACGTCTGGTCGGCGCCGTCGCTGACCCTGGTCGCCCGCGACGGCCAGGACGCCGAGCGCTGGAGCATGGTGCATCCGACCGAGGCGCCACGCCTGCCGTACGTCACGCAGCTGATGGAAAAGACCGCCGGTCCGATCATCGCCACGACCGACTACATGCGCCTGTTCGCGGAACAGATCCGCGCGTTCATGCCGAAGGGCCGCACCTACAAGGTGCTCGGTACCGACGGTTTCGGCCGCTCCGACAGCCGCGTCAAGCTGCGCGAGTTCTTTGAAGTGAACCGTTACTATATCGTCGTGGCGGCGCTCAAATCGCTGGCTGACGAAGGCGTGATTGCGACGTCCGTGGTGGCCGATGCGATCGCCAAGTACGGCATCAATCCTGACAAACCGAATCCGGTGACCCAGTAACTTTGCCCCGACGTTTGAGCACTCGTGCTGAACTTGGATTCCCGCCTGCGCGGGAATGACGACGCTAGCCCCGTCGTTCCCGCGCAGGCGGGAACCCAAGTTGCCGAGGTGCCGCAGACGCGCGACTAAACGAATAAGAACGGAGTAAACGCTATGAGCATTGTGGAAGTCAAAGTCCCGGATATCGGCGACTTCAAGGAAGTCGAAGTCATCGAACTGATGGTCAAGCCGGGCGACACCATCAAGGTCGACCAGTCGCTGATCACCGTCGAATCCGACAAGGCCAGCATGGAGATCCCGTCCAGCCACGCAGGCGTGGTCAAGGAACTCAAGATCAAGGTCGGCGACAAGGTCGCCGAAGGCGCACTGCTGCTGATCCTCGAAAGCGATGACGCAGCCGCCGCACCGGCAGCCGCCGCAGCACCGACAGCAGCACCGGCGCCAGCACCAGTAGCAGCACCAGCAGCCGCACCGGCGCCGGCACCAGCAGCCGCACCAGCGCCTGCGCAAGCCGCGCCGGCACCTGCGGCAGCATCGGCACCAGCACCTGCTGCCGACGCTGCACCAGCCCAATCGAACGCCAAGGCGCACGCCTCGCCATCGATCCGCAAGTTCGCGCGCGAACTCGGCGTCGACCTGCTGCGCGTGCCGGGCAGCGGTCCGAAAGGCCGCATCACCCAGCAGGACGTGCAGAACTTCGTCAAGGGCGTGCTCGCCAGCGCGTCGCCGGGCAACGGCAGCAAGGCAGCCGCCGGCGGCTCGGGCGTGGGCCTCGACCTGCTGCCATGGCCATCGCTCGACTTCAGCAAATTCGGCCCGACCGAACTGCTGCCGCTGTCGCGCATCAAGAAAATCAGCGGCCCGAACCTGCACCGCAACTGGGTTATGATCCCGCACGTGACGCAGTTCGACGAGTCCGACGTGACCGACCTCGAACAGTTCCGCGTCGATTCGAACGCCGCGCTGGCCAAGGCCAAGTCGACCGTCAAGCTGACCATGCTCGCTTTCGTGATCAAGGCCAGCGTCGCCGCGCTCAAGAAGTACCCGGCATTCAACGCATCGATCGACGCCACCGGCGCCAACCTGATTCTCAAGCAGTACTACAACATCGGCTTCGCGGCCGACACCCCGAACGGCCTGGTGGTCCCGGTCATCAAGGACGCCGACAAGAAATCGATCTCGCAGATCGCCACCGAAATGGGCGAGCTGTCCGGCCAGGCGCGCGACGGCAAGCTCAGTCCCGCCAACATGCAGGGCGCGACCTTCACCATCTCGTCCCTGGGCGGCATTGGCGGCACGGCCTTCACGCCGATCATCAACGCACCGGAAGTGGCGATCCTCGGCCTGTCCAAGTCGTCCATGAAGCCGGTGTGGGACGGCGCGGCCTTCCAGCCACGCCTGATGCTGCCGCTGTCGCTGTCCTACGACCACCGCGTGATCGACGGCGCCATGGCCGCGCGCTTCACCGCCTATCTGGCCGAAGTCATGGCCGATCTGCGCAAGACCTTGTTATAAGGACGACACAGCGATGAGCACAATCGAGGTAAAAGTACCGAATATCGGCGACTTCAAGGAAGTCGAAGTCATTGAAGTGATGGTCAAGGCGGGCGACACGATCAAGGTCGACCAGTCCCTGATCACCGTCGAATCCGACAAGGCCAGCATGGAAATCCCGGCCAGCCATGCCGGCGTGGTCAAGGAAGTCAAAGTCAAGGTGGGCGACAAGATCGCCGAAGGCTCGCTGCTGCTGGTGCTGGACGAAGCCGGCGCAGGTGCCGCTCCTGCTTCTGCTCCTGCCGCTGCCGCACCTGCTGCCGCACCCGCCCCTGCACCTGCGGCCGCTGCGGCCGAATCGCAGGCGCCCGCGCAACCGGCCGCGCCAGTGGCCGCCGCACCGGCGCCGGCCATGGCCAGCTATGACGGCAAGGTCGACATCGAATGCGAGATGATGGTCCTCGGCGCCGGTCCCGGCGGCTATTCGGCGGCCTTCCGCTCGGCCGACCTGGGCATGAACACGGTGCTGATCGAGCGTTACGCTTCGCTCGGCGGCGTGTGCCTGAACGTGGGCTGCATTCCATCGAAAGCGCTGCTGCACGTGGCCGCCGTGATCGATGAAACGCAAGCCATGTCCAAGCACGGCATCAGCTTCGCCAAGCCGGAAATCGACATCGACCAGCTGCGCGCCTACAAGGACAAGGTCATCACCAAGATGACCACGGGCCTGTCGGGCATGGCCAAGATGCGCAAGGTGAACGTGGTGCAGGGCGTGGGCCAGTTCGTCAGCGCCAACCACATCGAAGTGACGGCCGCCGACGGCAGCAAGAAGGTCGTGCAGTTCCAGAAGGCGATCATCGCCGCCGGTTCGGCCGTGGTCAACCTGCCGTTCGTGCCGAAAGATCCGCGCATCGTCGACTCGACCGGCGCGCTGGAACTGCGCCAGATCCCGAAACGCATGCTGGTCATCGGCGGCGGCATCATCGGCCTGGAAATGGCCACTGTCTACTCGACTCTCGGTGCGCGCATCGACGTGGTGGAAATGCTCGATGGCCTGATGCAGGGCGCCGACCGCGACATGGTCAAGGTCTGGCAGAAGTTCAACGAGAAGCGCTTCGACAAGGTCATGACCAAGACCAAGACGGTCGCCGTGGAAGCGCTGGAAGAGGGCATCAAGGTCACCTTCGAAGCGGCCGAAGCGGGTGCGACCGCACCCGAGCCGCAACTGTACGACATGGTGCTGGTGGCCGTGGGCCGCAGCCCGAACGGCGGCAAGATCGCGGCCGACAAGGCTGGCGTGACGGTCACCGAGCGCGGTTTCATTCCGGTCGACGCGCAGATGCGCACCAACGTGCCGCACATTTTCGCCATCGGCGACCTGGTGGGCCAGCCGATGCTGGCGCACAAGGCGGTGCATGAGGCGCACGTGGCGGCCGAAGCGGCGCATGGCGAGAAGGCCTTCTTCGACGTCAAGGTGATTCCGTCGGTGGCGTACACCGATCCCGAAGTGGCATGGGTCGGGATTACCGAAGACGAGGCGAAAGCCAAGGGCATCAAGCTGGAGAAGGGTCACTTCCCGTGGGCCGCGAGCGGCCGCGCGGTGGCCAATGGCCGCGACGAAGGCTTCACCAAGCTGCTGTTCGACGCCGAGACGCATCGCATCGTCGGCGGCGGCATCGTCGGCACGCATGCGGGCGACATGATCGGCGAAATCGCGCTGGCGATCGAGATGGGCGCCGACGGCGTCGATATCGGCAAGACGATCCACCCGCATCCGACCCTGGGCGAGTCGATCGGCATGGCGGCGGAAGTGTACGAAGGCGTGTGCACGGACTTGCCGCCGGTGCGCAAGAAGTAAGCGTGAGACCGTCGTTCCCGCCTCCGCGGGAGGTCGTTTCTGCCAATGGCGGGAACGACGGTTTTTAAGTTATCGGCCGTAACGGCTCCAGAAAAAAGCCCCGTTCACGCATCACGTGAACGGGGCTTTTTCTATTCCACGCTTTAGTGAAAACTGACCCACCGCGCAGGAATCTCGATATTCCCCGAGCGCGCCGCAGCCGCATACGCGTGCATCTCCGCGACCACCGCTTCGAGTTGTTCCATGTTGGGGTTCTCGAGAAAACCCTTCATACGTTCATTCAGTGACGCTTGCTGGTCGTGCCATTCGTAGCGAGCAGACTTGCTCATACAGTTCTCCTTGAAAGGGCGTCACTGTGCCAGAAAAGACGCACCGTTTCGGTGCGTTGGCGCACATTCTCGCGGGCACGCGGCCGCTTATGCCGGGCGCAGCACGCTGCGGTAAAACAGGTCGAGCCGCTGCTCCAGTCCCTTCACCACTTCCTCGCGCACCTGCGGCACCGGCTGGAACAGGAAGCGCCCGAAGTACTCGCCCTGCACGCAATTGAGCAGGAACGTCGGCACCAGTTCCAGCGCCAGGTCCTCGCGCAATTGCGCCCTGATGTCCGGCCGCGCGAAATAGCGCCCCAGCATCTCGCGCGTCTGGCGCGGCCCCGCTTCGTAAAACGACACCGACAATTCCGGATTCGACGCCGCTTCGGCAATCACCATGCGCTGCATGCTCAGCGCTTCGGGCGCAGTGATCATGTCGTAGAACTGCAGGCTGAATTCGGAAATGACCTGCTTGAGCGGCCGCATGTCGCTTTCCACCTGATTGGCCGTAAAGAAGCGGCTGCGGTTGGCCAGCAGCACCGCCTGGAACAGGCCCGCCTTGCCGCCGAACTTGACGTAAATCGTGCGCACCGCCACGTGCGCTTCGCGCGCAATGGTTTCCAGGCTGACCTTGCCGTAGCCATGCTTGAGCATCAGCTCGCCGGCGGTCTCGATCAGGTTGTTGTGGCGCGCTTCGAGCTCGCAGGCGCGCGGGCGGCCCGCCGATTTGGCGGGCGCAACTACGGGGGCAGGGGAGGCTGTCGTCATGCCCTCACTCTAATTCAATCTAAAATGAAATGCAACCGTTTCATTTCTTGACTTGGCGAAATGCTTGGTGAATAATGCACTTACCCCATTTCATTATCGGAGCAGTACCATGTCGCAAGCACCAGCCCAGGCCGAGCCGTCAACCCCCGCCGCCGTTCCCGCCGTCGCCGCCCCCGCCGCGACCCCGCCCAACTGGCGCGTGCGCGGCGTGCTGGCCCTGATCGCCGTGGCGGCCATCGGCGCCGGCGGCCGCATGTGGTACCGCAGCTCGCATTTCGTCGAGACCGAAAACGCCTTCGTGTCCGGCCATGTGCACCCGGTGTCGGCCCGCATTTCCGGCGTGGTGACCAAGGTGCTGGTGGACGACAACCAGTCCGTGAAAGCCGGCGACGTGATCGCCGAGCTCGATCCGGCCGACCAGCGCGTCAAGGTCGAACAGATCCAGGCGCAGATCGCCAGCGCCCAGCAGCAGGTGCTGCAGGCCGACGCCCAGGTCGAACAGGTGCGCGCGCAGGCCGCCGCCGCCTCGGCCCAGGTGGTCCAGTCGGAAGCGCAGCTGACCCGCGCCAAACAGGATGCCGAGCGTTTCGGCCAGCTGTATAACGCGCAGATGAAAGCCGTCTCGAAAGCCGAACTCGATGCCGCCAACGCCGGCCGCGCCGGCGCCGTGGCCGACGTCTCGGCACGGCGCGGCACCGTGGTCGCGGCCCAGGCCCAGATCACCGCCGCCAGCGCCGCGCGCGATGTCGCAAAAGCCCAGATCAAGGTCCTGCAAACCCAGTTGAAGGACGCCCAGCAGCAGCTGGCCTACAACCGCATCCTGGCGCCGGTCGAAGGCCGCCTTGGGCGGCGCAGCGTGGAAGTGGGGGCGCGCGTCCAGCCGGGCCAGCAGCTGGCCGCCATCGTGCAGGACGACGTCTGGATTACCGCCAATTTCAAAGAGACGCAACTGGCCGACCTGCAGCCCGGCCAGGCCGTGCACGTGGTGATCGACGCCATGCCGAAGCACCCGCTGGTCGGCCGCATCGACAGCTTCTCGCCGGCCTCGGGCAACCAGTTCGCGCTGCTGCCGGCCGATAACGCCACCGGTAATTTCACCAAGATCGTGCAGCGCGTGCCGGTCAAGATCGTGCTGCGCGCCGAGGACGTCAAGGCCCTGAACGGCCGCCTGGTGCCCGGCATGTCGGCGCTGGCCGAAATCGAACTTGGCCAGGCCGCACCGGCCGCCACCAGGACCGCAGCCGCGCCTGTCGCCGCCCCCGCGCCCGCCGCCCACTAAGTCCCGTTCATGAGCAGCCCGACCACCACCCTGACCGCCGCAAGCATGGCGGCAGCGCCGCCGATCGCCGAGAAGGTCGACCTGCGCACCTGGATCGCCGTCGCCGCCGGCATGCTGGGCGCCTTCATGGCGATCCTGGATATCCAGATCACCAATTCCTCGCTCAAGGACATCCTGGGCACGCTGTCGGCCACGCAGGAAGAGGGCTCGTGGATTTCCACCGCCTACCTGTGCGCCGAAATCGTCGTCATTCCCATGACCGCGCTGCTGGCGCGCGTGTTCGGCATGCGCATGTACATGATCGGCACCACCGCGCTGTTCCTGGTGTTCTCGACCCTGTGCGGCTCCGCCTGGAACCTGGAAAGCATGATCGTGTTCCGCGCGCTGCAGGGCTTTACCGGCGGCGCCCTGATTCCGATGGCGATGACGCTGGTGATGGCCAAGCTGCCGGCCTCGCGCCGTTCGGTCGGCATGGCCATCTTCGGCCTGACCGCGACCCTGGCTCCGGCCATGGGCCCGACCCTGGGCGGCTACCTGTCCGAAATCTACGGCTGGCCGTCGATCTTCTACATCAACTGGGTGCCGGGCCTGCTGCTGATCGGCGGCATCTGGTGGGGCCTGGAGCGCGGCGCCAGCAATATCGGCCTGCTGCTCAAGGCCGACTGGCTCGGCATCTTCCTGATGGCCATGGGCCTGGGCTGCCTGACCATCTTCCTGGAAGAAGGCAATTCGAAGGAATGGTTCGATTCGAACTTCATCGTCACCTTCGCCGCGCTGTCGCTGATCGGCCTGGTGGGGTGGGCGGTCACCAGCCTGACGCGCCCCGATCCCTTTGTGAACCTGCGCCTGTACGGGCAGCGCAACTTCATCGTCGCCACGGTGCTGTCGGCGGTGATCGGCATGGGGCTGTACGGATCGTCCTTCCTGCTGCCGCTGTACCTGGGCCAGATCGCCGGCTACACGCCGATGCAGATCGGTGAAGTCATCATGTGGGCCGGCCTGCCGCAGCTGTTCGTCATGCCCTTCGCCGCCGCGCTCTCGTCCAAGGTCGACAACCGCATCCTGTGCTCGATCGGCCTGACCCTGTTCGGAATTTCGTGCCTGATGAATTCGCACATGGATGCGACCACCGGGTACGACCAGCTGTTCTGGTCTCAGGTCGTGCGCGCCCTGGGCCAGCCTTTCATCATGCTGACCCTGTCGAGCTTTGCGATGCACAAGATTCCGCCGCAAGACATGTCGTCGGCATCGAGCCTGTTCAACATGACGCGCAACCTGGGCGGCTCGATCGGCATCGCCATGCTGGCCACCACGCTGACCAACCGCGAGCATTTTCATTCCGCGATCATCGGCCAGTCGGTGACGGCCATGTCGGCCCCGGTGCAGGAACGCCTGAACCAGTTGAGCCAGGCCTTCGTCGCCAGCGGCATCGACCCGGCCACCGCCGCCAACCAGGCGCTGGCCCTGATCGACCGCGTGGTGCGGCGCGAAGCTTTCGTCATGGCCTACAACGATGGCTTTGTCATCATGGCCGTATTCCTGTTCGCTTGCGTCGGCGCGCTGCTGTTCGCCGACAACGTCAAAGCCCCGTCCGGTCCCGGCGCGGGCGCTCATTAAAGTAGGGAGAATCATCTTGAAGCCACTGATCCTGTGCGCGCTGCTGGCGCTGTCCGGCTGCGCCACCATCGGCGCCGATTTCGTCGAACCTGTCGCCGCCGCCAACCCGGCCTGGCGCCACGCAAGCACCGCGCAGCTGGCCGGCGCGCGCCTGCCGGCCAGCTGGTGGACCGTGTTCGGCGACGCCACCCTGGACGAGCTTGAGCAGCGCGCCGTGCGCGACAACCCGGGCGTCAAGGCCAGCGCGCAGCGCCTGCTGCAGGCGCAGGCGCAAATGGGCAACCTGCGCGCGGCGCTCTCGCCGAGCGTGAATGTGAGCACCTCGGTCGGCAATTCGCGCAGTTCGGCCGAGACCTCGCAGGGCCTGGCGCTGGGCCACCGTTCGATCGAAGGGAATAACTACCTTGTCGGCGGCTCGCTATCGTATGAGCTGGACCTGTGGGGCCGCGTCAAGCGCGTGGTCGAAGCGGCCGATGCCCAGGCGCTGGCGGCACAGGACGACCGCGACGGCGTGATCCTGCTGCTGTCGGCGCAGGTGGCGAGCACCTACTGGCAACTGCGCGGCATGGATGCCGAACTGGCGATCCTGAAGAACGCCCTGGCCACGCGCGGCGAATCGCAGCAGCTGGTCGAAGCGCGCTTCGAGGCCGGCCTGTCGAACGAACTCGATGTCTCGCGCGCCCGCATCGAGCGCGCCAACGCCGAGGCCGACCTGCACGAGGTGCAGCGCCAGCGCAACCTGCTCGAACACAGCCTGGCCACCCTGGTCGGCGTGTCGCCCTCGTCGCCGCTGATCGCGGCAAGCGCCAAGGCGGAGCTGCCGGCGCCGCCGGCCATACCGGTCGGCCTGCCGGCCAGCCTGCTGTCACAGCGGCCGGACCTGGCGTCGAGCGTGGCGGGCCTGCGCGCTGCGAATGCGCAGGTGGCGGTATCGGAAGGCGCGTTCTATCCCTCGCTGACCCTGACCGGCAACTTCGGCTATGCCTCCGAAAGCCTGCGCAACCTGGGCGAGAGCGGTGCGCGCCAGTTTTCCATCGGTCCGCTGGCGCTGTCGCTGCCGCTGTTCGACGGTGGCCGCAACAAGGCCAACCTGGCCCTGTCGCAGGCGCGCTACGCCGAGGCGCGCGCCAACCACGAAACGAAGTTGCTGACCGCCTTGCGCGAAGTGGAAGACGCGCTGTCGGACGTGCAGCAGCGCCAGCGCCAGGGTGAAGTGCAGGCCCAGTCGCAGCAGGCCGCCGCGCGCGCCTACCAGGTGGCGCTGGCGCGCTACGAGCGTGGCGTGTCGACCTACCTGGACGTGACCGACGCCCAGCGCAGCTCGCTCAACGCCGACCGCGCTGCCGCCCAGATCCGCACCCAGCGTCTTCTGGCCAGCGTGGCCGTGGCGCGTTCGCTCGGCGGCGGCTGGACCCAGCCGGCGGCCGAGGCGACCGTCGCCCAGGCGTCGCGTTAAGACTTGCCCGCAGTGGTGCCGATGGCGCACTACTGCGGGCCGAAGTGCTCCAGCACGAAGTCGACGAAGGTGGTCAGCTTCGGCGTGGCCTGGCGGTCGCGCGGATACAGGATGTGCATCGTGCGCGCCTGGGGAATATGCGCTTCCAGCAGCGACACCAGGCGTCCGGCGGCCACCTCCTGCGCCAGCATCACCTGCGCCTGCATCACGATCCCGAAGCCCGCCAGCGCCGCCTGTTTCAGCGCCTGGCCGTTGTTCGAGCGGAAGCGGCTGGCCCGCGCCGGTGCGCCGCCGTCGTTGTCGTCCAGGCGCCAGCGCACCAGTTTTTTCCAGTGCATGAAGTCCAGGCATTCGTGCTGCGCCAGGTCGGCCGGCACGCGCGGTGTGCCGTGGCGCGCAAGGTAATCGGGCGAGGCGCAGATCAGCATGCGGTAGGGACGCAGGCGGCGCGCGATCATGCCCGAGTCATCGAGTTCGCCGATGCGGATCGCGGCGTCGTAGCCGTCGTCGACGACGTCGACCAGGCGGTCGTTCAGTTCCAGGTCGAGACCGACTTCGGGATGGCGCGAGAGATAGGCGGGCAGCAGCGGCGAGAGCGATTCGCTGCCGAAGGTGACCGGGGCGCTGATGCGCAGGCGCCCGCGCGGCGCCGCGCGCATCGCTTCCGCGCCCGATTCGGCGGCGCGCACCTGTTCCAGGATGCTGCGGCACTGCTCCGCATACTGCTCGCCGATTTCGGTCAGGCTCTGGCGCCGCGTGGTGCGCGCCAGCAGGCGCGCGCCGAGGAGTTCTTCCAGGTAGCGGATGTGCTTGCCGACCATGACCGCCGACATGTCGAAACGCGCGGCCGCCGCCGTGAAGCTGCCGTCGTCCACTACCGCCGTAAAAATCTCCATGCTGCGCAATTTGTCCATCGATTCCGAATCATGAGTGAGCAATATCCGTCATCTTAGTCCATTTATCTTCATTGCTAACGGGGCGATACTGTCTGCTCACCTTTTTCTTGATCGGGAGTCAGCATGAAAATCATCGTTATCGGCGCCAGCGGCACCATCGGCAAGGCGGTTTCTTCCCATCTGGCGGCGCGCCACGAGATCGTGAGCGTGGGCGCCAACAGCGGCGACGTGCGCGCCGATATCCGCGATAGCGCGCAGGTGCGCCGCCTGTTCGAGCAGGCCGGCAAGGTCGACGCGGTGGTGGTGGCCGCCGGCGCCGTGCATTTCGGGCCGCTGGCGGAACTGGGGCCGGAGCAGTTCCAGGTCGGCATCGCCAGCAAATTGATGGGGCAGGTGAACGTGGCGCAGGCGGCGGCGGAGTGGCTGAGCGACGGCGGATCGATTACCCTGATCAGCGGCATCGTGGCGGAGCAGCCGATCCGCTTCGGCGCCTCGGCCAGCATGGTCAACAGCGCGGTGGAAGGCTTCGTGCGCGGGGCCGCCATCGAGCTGCCGCGTGGCTTGCGCATCAATGCCGTCAGCCCGACGCTGCTGGAAGAATCGCTCGACGCCTACGGGCCGTATTTCTATGGATTCGAGCCAACCTCGGCCGACCGCGTGGCGCTGGCGTACAGCCGCAGCGTGGAAGGGGCGCAGACGGGGCAGGTGTACCGGGTGTGGTAGATCGTGTCCGAAGGCGCGCCATCATACAATGCGCACCTTGAATGTTCGCATTGTTTTTACAAAATCCACATGCTCATGCAATGGCACGGCCGCTGTCATGCGCATGTCGATCGGCCTTGCCCGGTCCCGCTCGAAAAGCACCACGGCGAGTGAGCCGCTGACGCGGCGCGATATGTAAATCAAGCCGTCCACTTGCTCCGGATGGAAAACCACCGCTTCCGCCCACTGCTGCGAAAGGCTGTAGTCGGCAGTCCCGGTGAGTTCTCCGTTGCCGCCCAAGACGAGCAGTGACGATCCTGTCAGATTCGCCAGGCGTAAATCGGGGCCGTCGAAATGCAGGGCGAATCGCCGGGAAATTTCGGACGCCGGAACACAGAAACATCCGTCCTTCGGTTCGAGATTATGCAGGACCGATTCGGCGAAAGCGACTTGAAGGTCGGTGCCAAGGTAGCAGGTGCCGAACTGTTTCGATGCATCGTCGAAGCGGCAGCCTGCGCTCCGTCCAAAATAAGGCTCGCCTGTACTGTGGCCCGAAATGCGGCATAGCGATGACGGCGGAACCGACTCGATATCGAGGTGGATGGCGTGGAAGTTTGCAGGGGGGCGCTGGAGTGGGAATGTCCCCGTCATCAGCACACCGCAAATGTTGAAGCTGCAACGAGAACCTCGTTCAGCCGTCCTTTTGCCAAGGCTTGCAAGGGAGTTGCTTGCAGCGTCGAGATGACCGTCGTGAAGAAAAAGTACTTCGACGCCGCAGGCAATGAGCCCAGCGCTTTCGCCACTTTTTCCACCGCGCGCCGGTCGAGCGCCGGGTCGGCGTAAAACGCCGGGTAGTAGTTTTCTCCCGATGGCCCCAGCATGGCAAACAGGCGGCCCGATTTCACCGCGTCGCTTACGGACTGGCGCCGTACGCCCAAGCGCTCCTGGAGTTCCGCGGACGTGATCAGTTCCTTGTTATGGATGCGGTCGAGCAAGGCTGCGCCCGATACCCGCCGCATGGCGGCCAGCGCTGCGGTCCCGTCGCGCACCGATGCATCGGTGGACATTGGCAGCGCTTCGCGCTGACGCGCGCGGGTCAGAACGGCGCGTACTTGGGCATCCTCCTCGCTGGCCGCAACGGCATCGTCGCTACCGAGGGGATTGCCGGGCTGGCCGGCGCAAGCTGGCAGGTGCGGCGTACCAGGCCGGGTAAGCACAGCTGCTTTCTGAGGATCGTGCGGGGCCGTCAGGGCAGACAGTTTATCGAGTTCGGCCCATAGTGCGCCCAAGGTCGCCTGCAGCGCTTCGCGCTCCTGCTGCGAAATACCCTGCAAGACGCTGAGCGGCTTTTCCAGTTCCTTTGCCAACCTCGCGGGTGAGCTGAACGACGCGGGCTTGGTGAAAACGTCTCCCAGTTCGTCGAATAGCTGAACAGCAGCACTGTGTCCGGTATCAACCGGTTTGTTCTTGGGGATATGAGTCATGCACACCTCCACGGATGGTACGTTTCAGTGTAGGCAAGGATGTCAGGCAAGTCAACCAAGACAGCCCGTTGATTGAGCCGGGTCAAGCGGTTTAGCTGTCGGGAGCGTTGCGTCCCGCGCGCGGGACGCCCGTGCCGGGCGCCCCGAAGCGCGGACAGCGGGAGAGAACATGCGTCCCCTCCCGCTCCAGCTTACCTGCGATAGACGCGCACGTAGTCGACCTGCATCCGGTTCGGGAACACGGTCGCGCCATCCGGACTGCCAGGCCAGTTGCCGCCGACGGCCAGGTTAAACAGCAGGAAGTACGGCGCGTGGAATTCCGAGGTGCCGTTGATCCCGCCGGCGATATTGACCTCGTGGAACTTGTTACCGTCCACATACCAGCGGATCACCGAGGCATCCCATTCCACCGCATACACGTGGTACTGCGAGAAGTCCAGGTTGCCCGACGGGCCGCCGTAATTGGCATACGCGTTGTTGTGATCCTGCCAGTGGATGGTCCCATGGGTGACCGCTTCGGAATTGACGTGTTCCATGATGTCGATTTCGCCGCTTGCCGGCCAGCCCACGCTGCTGATGGAATTACCCAGCATCCAGAAGGCCGGCCAGGTACCCTTGCCGGTCGGGATTTTCATGCGCGCTTCCATGCGGCCGTACTGCCAGCTGGCCTTGTTCTGCGTGGTAATGCGGCCCGAGGTGTACTGCTTGCCCATATAGGCTTCCCGGCGCGCTTCGATCACCAGTTCGCCGCCTGTGACACGGATGTTTTCCGGACGCGCGGTGTAATACTGCAACTCGTTGTTGCCGCCGCCATTGCCGTTGACCTCGATGTTCCACTTCGAGCCGTCCAGCGAGCTGCCGTTGAACTCGTCCGCCCAGGCCAGGGTCCAGCCCGGCGGCGGCGGCGGCGGCGGTGGCGGCGTATTGCCGCAGCTCGCGCCGGCGATACTGATCCAGTTGAGGTTGAAGCCGCCGTTGCTGATGAAGGTGCCGAGGTTGTAGGTGCCGGCATTGACGTTCACCGTGCGCTGCACGGTGGTCCAGTTCTGCCAGCCGCCCGTTGCGGGAACCGCGGTGGTGCCCAGCGGAATCGTGCCGCCATTCAGGTCGGCCGAAATCACGCCGCCGGCGGACGGGGCTGCGACACGGTAGGCGATGGTGTAGGCGCCGCTGGTGGGGAAGGTGACGTTGTTGTGCGCCAGCCATTCGCCGTTGGCAATCCAGCCGACGTTAAAACCGCCGCCGGCATCGCTCGTCGCTTCGATATCGACGCTGTCGGTGCGGTGCTGGTTCCCCGTATTGCCGGCCGTGGTGTCGAAGGCGTTGGCATAGTCTTCCGCCTGGAGCGTGCAGATGGACGCCATCATGGCGCTGGAACCTGCGGCAGTGGCGGTCTGCTCCGGCATGACCGGGGTTTTTCCGCTGTCGCCTGAGGAGCTGCCGCCGCAACCGGCAACCATGCCGGCGCTCAATGCCGATGCCAGCAAGACGTTAATCGTTTTTATCTTCATGTTGAAAGTCTCCGAATTTTATAGTCGAGGGGTTGCGTAAGTGCAAGAACCACGTCAAGACGATGTTATCGGCGAAAACGATCAATGGAAACGCTTCCACCGACCTTGAGTATCTTGTACATTTTGCATTTTGTCAAAACCTGCATCAAGGGAACGGCCCGATCTGTCGGGTTTACGCCAAAGTTGCCTGCGCCTTGAGGCGGCCGCAGGCAAATTGTCAACCCGTGAGCGTGCCCGCCAGTCAGGGCGGATGCGATATCGTCGAGCGCATCGCTGGCAGCCTTGCGCGCTGCCGGCGTCGACATTCCTTGCCGCCAGATCGACCTGCATCTGCGCAGCGTGCCCGATCCGGGCGGCGGCAAGCTTGCCGCCGCCGATGCCGTCAGGTCGGCTGGGGAGAAACGACCGGCATCTCATGCCCGCGCACGGCGCGCATCAGATACAGGCCGTACACGCACATGGGCAGCACGGCGAACAGGGCGGCGTAGGGGAGCACCGAATTCTCGCCGCCCGACGTGGCCGACAGCATCGACGACATCAGCGAAAAGTCCCAGAGCCCGTGCACCAGCACCATCGGCCAGATCGAGCGCGTGCGCAGGCGGATGGCGGCGTAGGCCAGGCCCTGCAAAAAAGCCGACACCGACTGCAGCAGCGCGGCGCCGGCGTCGCCGCTGGCAAAGCCGTTGGCCGCATGCACCGCCCCGAACACGGCGGACGAGAGGAACACGGCCGGCCAGATGGCGAAGCGGTCCAGGAAGCCCTGCAGCAGGACGGCGCGGAACATCAGTTCCTCCGACAGCGCCACCAGCGCCGTGTTGCAGGCGACCACCAGCAGCACCGCGCGCGGCGGCCAGCCGTCGGCCCAGGCCACCAGCAGCATCAGTAGCGCGTACAGCAAAGGCAACCAGACCAGGCGTGCCGATCTCATTGGCGCAGGCGCAAACAGGCCGGCCGCGCGGCGGTCGCGCGAGGTCATTGCGACCACGGCGGCAAAGCACGCGGCCAGCAGCCATCCGACGCCGATGCCGCCGCCAGCCGCATCGGCCAGCGAGTGCTGGCGAACGCCTGACTGGAGCCACTGGCCGCCCAAGGTCAGTACCAGCCACACGGCCAGCGCAGCCAACGCCAGCGGCGCGGTCAGGTGCAATCGTTGCAATCGTTTCATACGTTTTCTGCCTGCCAGTGAGATCGAATAAGGTTGCGATGTGACGCTGGCCTGCATTATCCCAGATGGCCTTGCCGGCTTGCCGAAAACGGCTGCCTTCCTTAATACAGGTCGTTGCGCACCGCCTGCTCGTAATGCGCATCGGCCTGCGCGATATCGGCCTGGCCGATCATCGCCATCGACGCCAGCATCTGGCCGACCGAGGGCAGGGCGTCGCGCGCCAGGCGCGCGTCCTCGCGCCACAGGCGCGCGCGGTTGATCGCTTTACCGCAGTGTATCAGCACCTCGTCGATCGCCACCACGATGGCCGCTTTCGGCGCCTTGCCGCCCTCGGCCAGCCGCGCCAGCAGCGCGGCGTCGGTGGTCACGCGGGCGCGCCCGTTAATGCGCATGAACAGTTCCAGGCCGGGGAACAGGAACAGCATGGCGGCGCGCTCGTCGTCGGCCAGGTTGCGCATCGATTCGATGCGGTTGTTGCCCGGCCAGTCGGCAAAGGCCACGGTATGCGCGTCGAGCACCTGCACGAAGCCCGGCGGCCCGCCGCGCGGCGACACGTCGAGTCCCTGCGCGCGCCCGCTGGCGAACGAGAAAAAGGTCGCCGCTTTCAGGTACGCTTCGTGGACCGGCACCAGGTGTCCGAGCACCGCTTGCTCGATGCGCTGCGCGGGCGCCGCATACAGCGCGTCGAGGTCGGGCTGCGCGGCCGGCGCCCGGCCATGGACCAGCGCGCGCAGGGGGCCGTGCCTGACCTCGAGCACATCGAACAGGCCGAGCGCGCGCAGCGCCGGCAGGGCATCCTCGATCTCGGCCTGCGCGGCGGCGCGGGCATCGCTGGCGAGCGCGGGATCGGCAAAGGCGCGCGCATTGGCGAGAAAGGCCGCCACCGTGCCCTTGCGCACCGTCAGGCCCGCAAAACTGGCTTCGTTGGACTCGTCTGGAAGGATATCTTGTGCACGCATGCTGGTCTCCGGAGGGGTAAAACCGCAGGATAAGCAAACCTGCCTGTCCGCTGTACACTATACCGGCCAAGCTATTGCTCGAATCCGCCATGTCCGACCTGACCCTCGATCCCGCCCACCTGAATACCTCGGAAGGACCGGTGGTGATCGTCGCCGCCGGCAGCGAGGAGCGCGAACGCACGACTGCCGGCCACCGGCATGCGCGCGGCCAGCTGATGGGATCCATGCGCGGATTGCTGTCGGCGGGCGTGGAAGACGGGCAGTGGATCGTGCCCGCGATTCACGCGGTGTGGCTGCCGCCGCAGCACTTTCATTCGGTGCGTTCGCACGGACCGTTTTCCGGCTGGAGCGTGTATGTGGCGGAGACGGCATGCGCGGACCTGCCGCAGCGTCCCTGCACGCTGCGCACCTCCGGCCTGCTGCGCGAAGCTGTTCTGCGCGCCGCGACCTGGCCGCTCGATGCGCTCGATGCGCAGCGCGAGCGCATAGCGCAGGTGATCCTCGACGAGATCCGGCACGCGCCGCCGGCGCCCTTCGGACTGCCGCTGCCGCGCGATCCGCGCCTGCAGCGCGTGGCGCGCGCGCTGATCGACGATCCGGGCGACGAGCGCGACCTGGAAAGCTGGGCCCGGGCGGCCGCCATGAGCGGGCGCACGCTGACGCGCCGCTTCGCCGCCGACACCGGGTTCGGCTTCGTGGCCTGGCGCCAGCGTGCGCGCCTGATGCGGGCGCTCGAAATGCTCGCCGCCGGGCGCCCCGTGACCACGGTCGCCATGGACCTGGGCTATGCCAGCGCGAGCGCCTTCATCAAGCTGTTCACGCGCGAATTCGGCGCCACGCCGGCGGCCTACCGGCGTGCGCTGCCAGGACAATTCTGAACCTCCAGCATTGCAATTTGTCGCCTGACTCGGTTAATCGTGCGTCTGACGTGCCAGATCTAGTGCTTTCTCTAGGCGTGCCCGACTCATGGCTTTAACCCTCTGTAGCCCCAGCGCACGCGCGATCGTTGCGATGGCAGCATCGACGGAACTTCCCTTTTGTTCGACCTGCCTCGCAAGCGATACAAGCTCCGCCATGCAGATTTCATCTACCTTTCTACTTTCTTCCTCGCTGCTGCGGAATACCAGCGGTACATCTGGTCCTCTCGTGTTGGCCCAAAAGAAGACGCCGACGTCTTCGTCGCTCGCTGTCAAACATGATAGCGCCAAGGTCGAGACGCGTTCCTGAATACGCGCGCCGGTACGTTGCCATCCGTGTGCGCGTGCAATCCTACGCGCGAGCACGGTATCGAGAATAGGACCCTCAATGTCTGTTACGTATTCGATCATCTGACGAAGCCGGTCGTCATAACTGGGTTCAAAGAACGCCTCTGCATCAATCAACTCGACGGCTGCCCGTGGATCGGCCTCAACAAAAAGCAATGGTCCTTTGGCGTTTGCTGGCGGAACATTGCCGGCGTAAGCGGTTGTGGTGCGAGCGGTTTCCTTATCGTCAAATAGCGTGTCGACTTGGTCGTGAGCGGGGGAAAGGGGTGTTGCCTGTGTGGGTTGTTCAGCGTTCAACGCCTCAGTTCGTGATTCATAGGCACGGGCCCACTTCATCGTCTCCAGAATAGCGCGTTCTGTGGCTTCCCTTTCATGTTGTTCGGCACGCGTAACGCGGGAAATTTCTAGAAGTCCTTGCAGGTTCCGGTCAACCTTGTCGAGTGTTCCTGCACGGTCAATCCACCAGTCCGTGGACCAGATGCGCAAAATTTCCCAGCCCAGTCCACGCAGTACTTGCTCACGCAGCATGTCGCGGTCGCGTGCCGTGGCAGAACGATGATAGGTCGCACCATCGCATTCAATCCCGCACAGATAAGAACCGGGCGCATCGGGATGCACGATGCCAAGGTCCACGCGGAAGGCCGAGGCGCCGACTTGCGTGTGAATTTGCCAGCCCTTCGATGCCAGTGCAGCTGCAACCGCTTCTTCAAAGGGACTGTCGAATCCACCCATGCTCCCTTTCGTCGCCTCGGCCAGAGCGCGGGGACCGCGTTCTGCAAATTCCAGAAAGTGTTTCATGTCCCGCACGCCCGCGGCCTGCGTTCGGGACAGGTCGAGTTGATCGCCCTTCAGACTAGAAAAAACGCGAAGGGCAACACGAGCCCGCGTGATGGCCACATTCAATCGACGCTCGCCGCCAGTCCGGTTCATGGGGCCAAAATTCATGGAAATAGCGCCACTATGATCGGGACCGTAGGTGATGGAAAAATACATGATATCGCGCTCGTCGCCTTGAACAGATTCGAGGTTTTTGACGAACAAGGGTTCAAGTGCTGACTCGGAAAAATACGACTCGATGGACGGGTCCTTGCGCCGCTCCTCATCCAGCAAGTCCTCAATCAGCGTCATTTGTTCGGTGTTAAACGTCACGACGCCGAGTGTAAAATTTGATTCACGAAATGTTGGCGACTTGAGGCGCGCGACAATATCCGCGACGAGTGCCTTGGCCTCCCGCTTGTTGGTGCGTGCGCCGCCTTTCTCGTAGACGCCTTCGACATAATGAAAGCTGACCGCCGCATCGTCCGTCGATGGGGACGGAAATGTCACCAGTGCGCCACCATAGTAGTGGTGATTTGAGAAGGCAATGAGCGACTCGCTCCGGCTCCGGTAGTGCCACGCCAGGTTCATCGTCGGAAGATTCGCGCCCATGCACTCATCCAGAATGCTCTCCAGATCAGTCTCCGCCTCGTCGTCGTCCTGTGTAGAGTCGCCTCTATCGAAGAAACCAGTCGGCGGAAGCTGTTTTGGGTCACCCACCATGACGACCTGCTTACCTCGTGCGATCGCCCCGATCGCATCCCATACCGGAATCTGCGAGGCTTCATCGAAGATCACCAGGTCGAATGCGTTCGCTTGGGCAGGCAGGTATTGAGCAATCGACAAAGGGCTCATGAGAAGGCAGGGTGTCAGCTTCACCAAGGCGGTCGGGATACTCTCCATGAGTGTCCGCAGCGGCAAGTGCTGTTTCTTCTTGCTCATTTCATGGCGCAGAATGCCCCATTCGGAGTTGCGTGTTACCGTCTCCGCTTTGGGCAGGCCGGCAGATAGCGATGCGCGAATCCACGAACGCGTGAGGTCGGTAAAGCGCTTGTCGAGCGCCCGAAAGTCGCCTATGCGCTTTTCGTGTTCGGCCGACACGAAGGTGCGGATTACAGGCTCGTTGTCAATCACCGCATTAAGCCACCAGCGACTGTAGTTTGTGTCGAATGCCCGGCGTACCTCGTACGACTTGACGGCGCCGTTCTCCATCGCTGTTACCAGGTTCGCCAATCCGAGCATTAGTGCTTCCGAGCGGACTTTTCGCCACGCACACCAGGCGTGCAAGCGATTCTCAGCGTTGCCAATATCGTGACAGTGCTTTATCAGGTTTGGTAGCGGCAGGTCTTGCAGTTGTGAAGAATTGGCGTCGCTGAACGAACCTGCTGCTCTCATTTCGGCAAGTGCCGGTGGCAGGCCCGCATATACCTGCCGATATTGTCTTCCTGCGTCTGCGACAGGGCCGTCATGATCGAGCATCGCATTGCCTTCTGCAAGCTGTCGTTCGAGCGCACTCCGTAAAATACCCACCGATTCAGGCGTGTCTGCCAGGTTGCCGATGGCGCTCGCGATAGCCGTCGAAAATACAGCGGCATCGGTTATCTCATCCTGTTTTGTGTGTAGACCAGCCCAAGGGGTTCCTGCAAGTTCGGCTAGACCGTCGAATGCGTTCAAGCGTTGCTCAATTGCCGTGCGTTGCAGCAGCAGTTGATAGTCCGCCATCAGCTTCGCACCGCACTCGGATGCCGCGACCTCCTGGTGGTGACCTGGAAGCGTACCAGATGCGGTGACGAATTTACGAGAGACTATGAAACGCATCGCGGCCGAGAGCTGACCGGTTTGGGTGTCGTGTCCCGCCCATAAGCCGTCCGTGGCCTCCGACAACGCGGCCATGCCGGCGATATCGGCCTCCAGGCTGTGTAGCGTTCTGATATTCGACAGGTCCATTGCCAGGCGCGAGCCGCAGCGGCCGTCGGCAATTACTTCGAAGCCTTGGTCGAGCCACGGCTCGCGCCGATGAGCGCAAGCCAAGGCGCCCTGGAATCGGAGCACCGTGGCGGCAAGGTCGGTGCGCGTTTTCAAACCCATCCACACACCGTCGGTCGCCTGGCCAGGGTTGATCCGATTGACTGCGCTCCTCAGTTCCCGGATTCGGGCCAATGCCGGAAGGTCCACAGCCGCTTGTGGCGATTCTTCTCCCACGACAACGGCTTCGAGTGTGCTGGTGATTTGACGTTTTCGCAGCCAGGATACCGGCCAGACGCCCTGCTCGGCGTCCAGCCAGCCGCGATGCAGTTGATGCACATTGAGCTGCTCAAGCAGTTCGCCGTAATTTGCTGAGAGACTTTTTTCTGTTTCTTCGATGTCAGCAAGGAGGCGCAGTCCATTCTTGAATTCTAAGGTCACATCGTCCGGCCATGCCGGACTCAGCTGGGAACGAATACGGGCATGATCGGCCAGCAGGGACAAGGCTTTTTTGCATTCAACAAGGACGGTGTCGCTCCACAGCGGCGCTAGTTGATCATTGAGGGCGCGGTGTTGCGCGACAAGGTCGAGACCATCGTGCAGACGCTTGAATATTTCCCGCACTTCCGGCCTGAAAACAAATCGCCAATCGTGGCCAGCCGCTGTCGGTAAACATTGTGTCAACGAAAGCAGGGCTTCGCGCGCGCGAAGGGTGGTCGGTAAATCAGGTAGCGCAGTAACCTTCTCGAAGACGCCTTTTGCTTTCAGAACGGCTTCGGCAACGGGTATGAGGCGGCGCGTCGTGTCTAGGAAAGCACGCTGCCATACCGGTGTCCAGTCGTCATGGTTGATTGCGGCCAGCGGTCCACTGAGCAGTTGTGCCTGCCCGACGGCCGTTGCATTGACGCCCAGTCGCTCCGCCACATCCCGAATCGAGTCCAATGCTTGTATGTCATGCGCCTCCGGGCTATGCCAGAGCAAATTCAGCGCGGGTACCTCTCCACCCTCGGCGACGACCCCAATCGCCTTGAATATCGTCAATCCATTACGATGTTTGTTGTGAAGCCGCTCGACGTATCGATTGAGTTCGTTGCGATAGCGTTGGAGTTTATCTGCTTGGGCTTGCCATTCATCGGGGGCGAATTCAGCCTGCGATTCCCACGCTTTCTGAAGCTGCGCCAACACGTCGAGCTTACGCGCCTTGTTCGAATGTAGTTCGAGGCAAAACGCGCCGAGCCCGACTTCTCGCAGGCGACGATAGACGACGTCGAGAGCAGCAATCTTTTCTGAGACAAACAATATGCGTTTGCCTTCGGCTAGGCAATGAGCGATCAAATTCGAGATGGTCTGGCTTTTCCCGGTACCGGGTGGGCCGACTAATACGAAATCCTTTCCTTTGAAGGCAGCCATGATGGCGGTCAGTTGGGAAGAATCGGCCGGCAATGGGCAGAACGTTTTATCGGGCGTAAAGTCCGTATCCAGCTTGCGGGCATCCGGGAAATCCAGGTTCGAGGGATAGGGATCCCTGGGCGAATCGATCAAATGCTTGACCACCGGATTTTCCCGCAGTTGATCGATGCGCTGGGTGAGATCGACCCACATCAGGTATTTGGCAAATGAGAAGGTTGACAGTACGACGTCTTCGGAAACCTCCCAGCCAGAGATATCGCGAACTGCATGCGATACCATTTTCCAAATACGGCCAATGTCTAATCCGGACTCATCTCGAGGCAGATCGCCGTCGACGACGCCCAGATTCAGCGTGAAATCCTGACGTAACATTTCAACCAGGGTTGGGTTGAATCTGGGCTCGTCCTCATGCAACGACATTGTGAAGCCAGAGCGCACGCTTTTGCGCTGAAGCGAAACAGGAATGAGGATCAGTGGTGCTCTGTATTGGTTGTCTGCCTTGTCTTCCCGCGTCCAGGTCAAGAAACCTACGGCAAGGAAAAGTGTATTGGCGCCGCCCTCTTGCAGCGTGGCGCGAGCTGAGCGATATAGCTCGACTAGCCTTGACTCCAACTCCTGTTGTTCGACGGCGACGAACACTTCCCGACGTTTGAGCGCGTCCAGCGCGTGTTCGCGGCGTACATCCTCGCGTGTGCGTTGTTCGTGAATGAGCTGATTGCGCGGGTCGGCACCATCCATTAGTTGCGGTCGTGGCAATAGCCGGATGGGAGTGCCGTCCGACAGCAGG
Organism: Massilia atriviolacea; assembly: GCF_003953935.1. GTDB lineage: Bacteria > Pseudomonadota > Gammaproteobacteria > Burkholderiales > Burkholderiaceae_D > Telluria_A > Telluria_A atriviolacea. The sequence continues at coordinate 213,246 of NZ_RXLQ01000009.1, read as the reverse complement.
TCTTCCAAAGTGCCAGGCTCCGGGGCATCCAGCTTGAGTGTCTTCCGGCTGTTCTTAAAATTGAGGAGATTGTTGCGTAGCGAAAGATCGAGCAGCCTGCGCTGCCATCGTGCAAGGCGGTCGACCGGGCCTGCAGACGCTGCCTCCGCAGCGTTCAGATCCATTTCTGGAAGATCAGGAGCTGCTTCGAAGGCAGTTTGTTGGATTGATGCAAGCGGAATCGGGGGACCAGCGAGCAATTGCTGGTCGTTGCTGGATAAAGGCTTTATGCGAAGCATCCGGGCGCGTTGGACGTCCACGATGAGCTCAAATTCGTCTCCCTTTTCGACCGACAAGGCTGCTGCCGCGACTTCGGTAGCGTATGTGAAGCTTGGCGTTGGACGATGGGTAATCAGCGTCGACTCGAATACCACGAGTTCTTTGAGCCTGAGTCGCTTTCGGATGGCGGTGACGTCATCGGTGACTACAGTGGGAAACTGTTCTGCCCGTAACCAGACACCGGGAAAAGCGTGCCCTTTGGTAAATACGATGATGGTATTGAGTCCTGCTTGTTCTAAAACTGCGCAAAACAGCAGGGTCAAGTCGAGGCAAGTAGCAACGCGGGCGTCGAGCACTTGTGCGGCACTGCGCACTTTCTGTCCGCGATGCTCAAAGCTCGCTGGCGGTAGGGCATAGTCAAGGCCCAGCTCGCCTATTGCGCTCCACAGCGCGGAGGTAAGTTCCCACACTCGTTTTGCGCCACCGGCATAACCGTCGATCGCAGCGTTCTTGCCCGCATTGCGTAAGACTTCGGCGGTCTGCTTGAGCAAGCGGTCAGAAGTCAATTCGTTCGGCTGAACAAACGCGGCAATCAGATCCGGCATGTGCGACAAGCCGCTCCATTGATTCTTGGGAAGGAGCTCTACTTTGCACTCACTTACTGCAAGCACATTATCACCAGCGTTACCATTATTCTCCGTAAGCGTAAAAATAATGGTCGCTGCTTCCGCCTCGGTAAGCTTGTTCAGTAAGGTACCGTCAAGCGAGACATCGCAGTCTTTGACGGCATACGTCGAGTGCGGCCCACAGGCATCGATTGTCCATGTTTTCGATTTCAGAAAAGGCGGAATGGATGACAGGCTTAGCTGCAAGTGGACGATTTCGCGTTCGCTGTTATTAATGATGGACAGCTCGCGCAGGAGTGGCACGGAATTTTGAAAATCAGCCAAGTTGAGTTTGCCGGCATTGGAAATGCGCAGCGCATACTCGGGCGGTTCCGCGGGTGCTGCGGTTTCAATAATCGACTCGTCCAAAGGCCCTCCCACGGCACGAACGCACATTGCTTGCCCAGCATTGCTGAGATCGTCAGATACGGCGGGCGGCATCGGTGAACTAACCTTAGCATATTCCGTACCGACAATTACTCACAAATTCTCACTTGTGTTGGGAATAGCTCTCAGCGAATTACCCCAGGCTTGAAAATGTGCGTTCTATGGGATTAAAGATTTCTGGCGTGATCGATTTCATCAGGTTTCAGCGCTGGCTGCGCCGCCATGCCTGCGGCCCCATCCCGACCAGCATCTGGAACGCGCGCGAAAAATGCGACTGGTCGCAAAAGCCGTGCGCGTGCGCGATGTCGGTCAGCGGCTCGTCGCCGGCCAGCATGGCCTCGCAGGCCGCCGCCACGCGCCGGCGCAGCACGTATACGCGCGGCGGCACGCCGACCGCGTTCTTGAAGGCGCGCGAAAAGTGGCTCACGCTCAAGCCGACGGTGGCGGCCAGGTGGGTGGTGCGCAGGGTGGCGCACAGGTTGGCGTCGATATGCGCGGTCAGATCGCGCACCTGCCAGGCGGCGAGGGCGCCCTTGGCCTCGTACGCGGCGCTTGGCGGCAGCGGCGGCGCCTTGTGGCAGCGGCGCGCCGGCGGGGTCTTCGACAGGGTGGAAATGAGGGTCGCTTGCATGGTTCGCTCCAGGGTGGCCGACGATCTTGCGTCAGCGACGATGATGCGTGAAGCCGGCATGGCCGAACAGGGCCGCTCAGGTGACTGCCTACCCCCCCAAAAGTGTTGGTCCGGCCTGCTGCCGCGCCGTTACCGCCAGCGCGCTCACAAACCGATGAAGCCCCGTTCGATCGCGATCGTCACCGCGTGCGTGCGGTTGTTCGCCCCCAGCTTGTCCATGATATTGCGCAGGTGCCCCTTGACGGTGTCTTCCGACAGCGCCAGGTCGCCCGCCACCTGCTTGTTGCTGTGGCCCCGCGCGATTAGCTGCAGCACCTGCACTTCGCGCGGGGTCAGGCGTTCCTGGCCGAGGTGGTTGGCCAGTTCGGCCGCGATCTCCGCCGGAAAATAGCGCTTGCCCGCCGCCAGCGCCCGGATCGCCTCGGTCAGCTCCTTGCGCAGCGCGCTCTTGAGCAGATAGGCCTGCGCGCCCGAGCGGATCGCCTGCAGCGCGCGCGCGTCGCCCCGGTAGGTGGTGAGCACCGCGATGCGCGCCTGGGCGAATTCGGCGCGGATCGCCTGGATCGCTTCGATGCCGTTCATGTCCGGCATCTGGATGTCGATCAGCGCCACGTCCGGCTGCAGCGCGCGGTATTGCGCCACCGCTTCGCGCCCGTCGCCCGCTTCGCCGGCCAGGCACATGTCCGGCTGGCTGGCGATGACGGCGGCGATCCCTTCGCGCATCATCGGATGGTCGTCGCACACCAGCACCCGGATGGGTAGCGTCTCAGGATTCATTGTTCTCCCCTTTGTTCATTGTCGCGCGCAGCCATGCCAGCAGGCGGCGCGGCCGGCGCCGGTAGGCCAGATGCGACCTGAGATCGAGCCGGATCTCGCTGCCGCGCTCCGGATCGCTGTCGATCGCCAGCTGCGCGCCGATGCGCGCGACCCGCTCGTGCATGCCGCGCAGGCCCCAGTGGTCCGGCCGCCCCAGCGGCGTCCTGTAGTTTTCGTCGATGCCCAGTCCATCGTCGGCCACCGTCATGCGGAACAGGCGCGCGCCGTACTCGATGTCGACCTTCACGTGCAGCGCGTGCGCATGGCGGAAGGCGTTGACGATCGCCTCGTGCCCGACCTGGTACACCTCGTCGCGCACCAGCGGGCGCAATGGCGCCGGGGCGCCGCGCACGGCCAGCGCAAAACGCGGGCCGCCTCTTTGTTCGAGGCCGGTCCCCAGTTTGTCCAGCGCCTCGTGCAGTTCGCTCAGGTCGACCGCGCCGATGCGCAGGTCGCGCACCCGGTCGCGTCCTTCGATCAGCACCTGGTCGGCGCGGTCGAGCGCTTCTTCCAGGCTGTGGCGCGCCGGGCTGCCGGCCGGGATGGTGTAGACGATCGCCTGGAAGCGTAGTATCAAGCCGTGCACGCCCTGCAGCAAGGTGTCGTGCAGGTCGCGCGCGATGCGTTCGCGCTCGCTGTGGCGTTCCTCGATGCGTTCGCACAGGCGCTCGGCGGCGCGCCGCATGTTGATCCGGTATAGCATCCACAAGGCGCCGAAGCCCAGGGTGCCGGCCAGCAGCAGGAACAGCGGCTGGCGGTACAGCGCCGGCGGAATCGCGAATTCGAACACCGCCTCGCGCGTGCTGGGCAGCCCGTCCTGGTTGTGCGCCAGCACGCGGAAGCGGTACTGGCCCGCACCGAGGCCGGTGTAGACGGCCTGACGCTGGCGGCCCGCATCCTGCCAGCCGATGTCATAGCCATCGAGCCGGTAGCGGAAGTTCAGGCGCTCGGGCGCGGACAGGCTCAGGGCGGTGTAGTCGATCACGATGCGCTGGGCGCCGGCGGCAAGCGTGGCAGGCGTGGCGGTTGCGGCGCGCATGCCGTCCACGTGCACCGATTCGATCAGCACCGTCGGCCCGGCCTGTTCGGGGTGCGGGCGGTCCGGATCGATCCAGGCCACGCCGTTACTGGTCGAGAACCACAGCCGCCCGTCGCTGCTGCGCACCGCCGTCGGCAGCGGCAGCACCTGGTACGGGTCGTTGGCCAGCCCGCCCATCAGGTCGTAGGAGCGGTAGCGGATGCGGTAGCCGGCGTCGGCATAGGCGCGCGCCAGTTCGGCGGCGGTCAGCTGGAAGATGCCCGAGCGCGAATGCACCCACAGGTCGTCGCCACGGCCATCCCTGAGCGGCACCACGATGATGGCGTAGATATTGGCGAACAGGCCGTTGTCGGGCAGGCGCAACGCATGGTAGCGCTGGCCGTCGATGTAGCCGATGCCGCGCTGGCCGCCGACCCAGGTGCGCTGGCCGTGGTGGGTGATGGCGGTGACGTGGCCGATGTCCATGCCGTCGGCCTCGCCCCAGCGCTTTTCGCCGGCTTCTTCGCCGCCGGCGTCGCGGGTCACGAGCAGGTTGTCGCGGTAGCCGAACCACAGCCGCCCTGTGGCGTCGGCCGACGCGGACACCGGCATGCGCTGGTTGGCCGAGGGCGAGGGCGAGGGCGTGGCGATCCACGCGCCGCCGTGCAGGCGGAACAGGCCGAGCCGGTTGAACGAGACCCACAGGTCGCCGGCGGCGTCGCGCGCCATCGCCCGCACCGACGATTCTGCCAGTGCGGCCGGCGGCAGCTCGGCGAATTTTTCCAGGCGCGCCCCGCGCGAGCGCCAGATGCCGGACGGGCCGCCCATCCAGATGGTGCCGTCCGCATCGCGCATGGCGCACGATACCGGCGCCGGCATGTCCAGCGTCTGCATGGCGCCATCCATCAGACGCATGGCGGGCCGGTTGCTGGGACCGGCCCACAGGCTGCCGTCGTTACCGGCGACGAGGGCGAAGTTGAGCGAGCCGGCCGGAAAACCGGCGGGCATCAGCGCGCGCTGGCGGAAGCGGTCCAGCCCCCCGTTGCTGCCGACCCAGAGGTTGCCTTCGCCGTCTTCCAGCATCTTCCAGATGAAGTCCGAACTGAGGCCGTCGCGCGCGGAAAATGCGCTGCGGGTGCGAATGGCGCCGATGCCGGTCGGCTTGTGCACGTACTGTACGCCGCTGCCGGTGGTGCTGATCCACAGGCCGCCGTTGCGGTCGAACAGCAGGCCGATGGCGGGCGTGTCGATGGCGAGGCTGCCGCTGGTCAGATGGCCGTCGAACAGCAGCACGCGGTGGATCTTGCCGCTGTAGCGTTCCGTCAGCCAGACGGCGCCGTCCTGCGCCTGGGCGATCTGGCTGACCCAGTCGACCGCCAGGCCGCTGTCGACGAAGCGCCGTGCGCCCCTGGGCAGGTACAGCAGGCGGTTTTCGTTGGCGGCCCACAGCGTGCCGCCGCCGTCGACGAACACGGCGCGCGCTTTTTTGCCGGGGAAGCCCCAGCCGGCGCCGGTCCGTTCCCAGTGGCTGCCGTCGAAGCGCGCCAGGCCATCGTCGGCGGCGACCCAGATCGCCCCGGCATGGTCGCGCGCGAGGCTGTAGATGGCGCCTTCGGGCAGGTTGGGGCCGGGCAGGTGTTCGCGCATGCCGCCCGGGCCGATCGTGCGCACGCCGCCGAAGCGCAGGCCGACCCACAGTTCGTCCTCCACCGCCAGCAGCGAGGCGACGATATTGAGGGTGTTCAGCCCCGGCGCTTCGTAGCGCACGAAGCGAAAGCCGTCGAAGCGGAACAGCGATTCATTGGTGCCGAGCCACAGGTAGCCGTCGCGCGTCTGGGCGATGGCGCCGACCTGGCTCGGGCCGCCGTCGGCCGCGACCCAGCGCCGGTGCTCCAGGCGGTCGAACGAGCGCACTTGCGCCTGCGCGGCGGCGCACGCGAACAGCAGCGCCATTGCCGCCTGGCGCCACCAGCGCGTGCTGGACATGCTGTACGGTTTCATACGTCGTTCGTCCTGTTCATGGCGCGCGATGATACCACCGGCGCCATCGTGTCAAGCGTGCGCGCGCGGGCGCAGCCAGAGCAGGGCGACGACGACGTGCACGACCGAGCCTGCCGGCGCGTACCACAGCGCCAGCGGGATCGCCAGCGCGTACAGCAGGATCGACGCCAGGTTCTTGCGCTCCATCCAGCTCGGGCGCGCCGCGCCGGCGTGCATGGCGCCGCGCCGGCGCAGCACGTCGTCGAGCACCACGAAGCCGATGGAGCACATCAGCAGCACCACGCCGTACATCGCCACCGGGAGCGAGTCGAACGGGTGTTCGCCGGCCCACGCGGTCACGAACGGGATCAGCGAAATCCAGAACAGCAGGTGCAGGTTGGCCCACATGGCCACGCCGTCGACCTCGCGCACCCTGTCGAACAGGTAGTGGTGGTTGATCCAGTAGATGCCCACGTAGATGAAGCTGAGCAGGTAGCGCAGCAGCACCGGCAGCACCGGCGCCAGGTAGTGCGGCGCCGCGCCGTGCGGGGTTTTCAGTTCCAGCACCATGATGGTGATGATGATGGCGATGACGCCATCGCTGAAGGCCTCCAGGCGCACCTTGTTCATGCCGCCCCCTTGGGCGGTTCGGGCAGCGCCATCTCGGCGCACAGGATCGCGATCGGGACGATCAGGGCGATGAAGCCGAAGGCCATGAAGGCAAAGGCGGCGGCGATGGCGCCGATGGCAAACGCCAGCAGGGGCCAGAAGAATTTGCCGCAGCGCGCGCTGGTGGCGGCGTCGCCGGCGCCGCGCAGCACGTCGATGCTGTCGATGACGACCTGGGTCACGTTCCCGGTCATCATCGAGGTGGGCGCCAGTTGCGCCAGCAGCAGGCGGCTGCTGGCGCTGTGCGCGCCCATGGCGGCGGTGCCGAGCAGGCCGGCCGCCATCGCCAGCGTGGACGCGGTCTCGCCGATGGGCGAGGCGGCGATCCCGGCCAGCATGAAGCCGGCCAGCAGCACCACCTGCAGCAGCAGGGCCAGTTTCAGGGCCGGCCACTGGCGCCGTTCCGAGGCCAGGATCAGCAGGCGCGCCATGGCGATCCCCGCGATGAAGGCGGGGAAGGCCAGGAACTTGAGCAGGATCGAGGCCTTGGAGGCGTCGGCCAGCGCAACCCCGATCAGCACGAAGTTACCTGTGACATGGGCGGTGAACAATCCGAACAGGGCGACGAAGCCGAGGGTGTCCACATAGCCGGCCAGGAAGCCCATGTCGATGCTGCGCAGGCGGTTGCGCTGGTCGGGGGTCACGATTTGGCGAAGGCGAGAATGTCGGCGTTGACCTGGTCCTTGTGGGTGTCGGTCAGGCCGTGCGGGGCGCCAGGATAGACAATCAGCTTGGCGTTCCTGACGATGGCGGCCGACGCCTTGCCGGCGGCGTCGATCGGCACGATCTGGTCGTCGGCGCCGTGGATGATCAGGGTCGGCTTGTCGAATTTTTTCAGGTCGGCGCGGAAGTCGGTTTCGGAGAACGCCTTGATCGAGTCGTAGGTGTTCTTGTGGCCGGCCATCATGCCCTGCATCCACCAGGCGTTAATCAGGCCTTGCGAGGCTTTTGCGCCAGGGCGGTTGAAGCCGTAGAACGGGCCCGATGCCAGGTCCAGGTAGAACTGCGAGCGGTCCTTGACGGAAGCGGCGCGGATGCCGTCGAAGACCTCGATCGGCAGTCCGCCCGGGTTGTCGGCGGTCTTGAGCATCAGCGGCGGGACGGCCGAGATCAGGCCGAGTTTGGCGACGCGTCTGGTGCCGTGGCGGCCGACATAGCGGGCCACTTCGCCGCCACCGGTCGAAAAGCCGATCAGGATGGCGTTCTTCAGGTCCAGCGCTTCGATGACCTGGGCCAGGTCGTCGGCGTAGTGGTCCATGTCGTTGCCAGTCCAGGGCTGGCTGGAACGGCCGTGGCCGCGGCGGTCGTGGGCGATGACGCGGAAGCCGTTGTTCGCAAGATGGAACATCTGCGATTCCCAGCTGTCGCTGTTGAGCGGCCAGCCGTGGCAGAACACGACCGGTTGGCCCGAGCCCCAGTCCTTGTAATAGAGTTCGACGCCGTCCCTGGTGGTGATGGTGCTGGCGCTGCGCTTGACGGCGGCGCCCGGTGCGGCCTGCGCGCCGGCGCTCATGGCGGCCAGCGGAATGGCGGCGGCCAGCGAAGCGCCGGCGGAAATGGCTGCGCGGCGCGAGAGGGTTTTCTGGTTGTCGTTGGTGGACATGATGGCTTTCTTGTTGTCGTTAGCGCCGCCGCTGCCGCTTGCGCGGGAGCGGCGGCGATGATGGATTACTTCGCCGGTACCGGCGCCAGGACTTCGTGCTCGCCGGTGGTGCGCTCGGCTGCCTTGTGCACCATCGTGTAGGCGTAGTCGACGCCCATGCCGTACGCGCCCGAGTGCTCTTTGACGATCGCCATGACGGCGTCGTAGGTCTCGCGGTGCGCCCAGTCGCGCTGCCATTCCAGCATCACCTGCTGCCAGGTGACCGGCACCACGCCGGCCTGGATCATGCGCTGCATGGCGTAGTCGTGCGCTTCTTTCGAGGTGCCGCCCGATGCATCGGCCACCATGTAGATTTCGTAGTCGCCTTCGGCCATGGCGCACAGCGCGAAGCTGTTGTTGCACACTTCCGTCCACAGGCCGGCGACGACGACTTTTTTACGGCCGTTCGCTTTCAGGGCGTCGCGCACTTTCTGGTCGTCCCAGGAATTCATCGAGCTGCGCTCGAGGATTTTCTGGCCAGGGAAGACGTCCAGCAGTTCCGGATAGGTGTGGCCCGAGAACGCCTGCGTTTCGACGGTGGTGATCACGGTCGGGATGTCGAAGGCCTTGGCGGCCTTGGCCAGCGCCACCGTGTTGTTCTTGAGGACCTGGCGGTCGATCGACTGCACGCCGAAGGCCATCTGCGGCTGGTGGTCGATGAAAATCAGTTGCGAGTTTTGCGGGGTCAGGACGTCGAGTTTCGGATTCATGTAATGCACTCCTTGGGTTGAAAAATGGGGCCGGTCAGAACGCGAAGCAGCTGCAGCCGAGCGCGCCCCAGAAGCCGGTGTGGCTGGTGACCGGGATGGTCGACTTGCGCGCGATGCCGTGCGCGTGGCCATGCACGCCGCACGAGCCGGCGCACAGGTGCGGCAGGGCGCTGCGCTGTGCCGCCGGCCGGTAATGGCCGCCGTAGGCGTTCACGGGCGACCAGTCGGGCAGGGCCGGAATCGGGGCCGGGGCCAGCGGCGCAAAGTCGCCCGCGCCGTACACCACTTTGCCGCCGACCACGGTGAGCACCGATTCGAGCGCCTTGATGTCGTCTTCCGCCACGCTGAAAAAGTCGCCCGACAGCACCGCGAGGTCGGCCAGCTGGCCGGCCTTGATGCGGCCCTTCTGGTGCTGTTCGCTGGAGAACCAGGCGCTGCCCGAGGTCCACAGTTCGAGCGCGGTGGCGCGCGGCATCTGCTGGTCGGCGCCGTACAGGCGCAGGCCGCCGACGGTGCGGCCGGACACCAGCCAGTACAGCGCGGTCCACGGGTTGTAGCTGGCCACGCGGGTGGCGTCGGTGCCGGCGCCGACCGGCACGCCCGCTTCCAGCATGCGCGCGATCGGCGGCGTGTGGCGGGCCGCTTCGGCGCCGTAGCGCTCGACGAAGTATTCGCCCTGGAAGGCCATGCGGTGCTGGATGGCGATGCCGCCGCCGAGCGCGCGCACGCGGTCGATATTGCGCGGGGTGATGGTTTCGGCGTGGTCGAACATCCAGCGCAGGCCGTCGAAGGCAATCTCGCGGTTGACCTTTTCGAACACGTCGAGCATGCGCGAAATCGATTCGTCGTAGGTGGCGTGCAGGCGGAACGGCCAGCGCTGTTCGACCAGGTGGCGCACGACTTTTTCGAGTTCGTCTTCCATGCCGGCGGCCAGTTCGGGACGCGGTTCGAGGAAGTCTTCGAAGTCGGCCGCCGAGAACACCAGCATCTCGCCGGCGCCGTTGTGGCGGTAGTAGTCGCTGCCCTCGCCCGGCTTGATCATCTTGCTCCAGGCCTGGAAGTCCTGCAGTTCGGCGCCCTTGTTCTGGGTGAACAGGTTGTAGGCGATGCGCACGCTGAGCTGGCCGTCGCGCGCGAGCCGGTCGACGATGGCGTAATCGTCGGGGAAGTTCTGGAAGCCGCCGCCGGCGTCGATCACGCTGGTCACGCCCAGCCGATTGAGTTCGCGCATGAACTGGCGCGTCGAGTTGACCTGGTGCTCGAGCGGCAGCGCCGGGCCTTTGGCCAGGGTGGCGTACAGGATCATCGCGTTGGGACGGGCGATCAGCATGCCGGTCGGGTTGCCGGCGGCGTCGCGCACGATCTCGCCGCCGGGCGGGTTGGGGGTGTCGCGCGTGTAGCCGACCGCCCGCAGCGCGGCGCCGTTGAGCAGGGCGCGGTCGTACAGGTGCAGCACGAAGACCGGGGTGTCGGGCGCGGCGGCGTTGAGTTCCTCGATGGTCGGCATGCGCTTTTCGGCGAACTGGAATTCGGTCCAGCCGCCCACCACGCGTACCCACTGCGGCGACGGCGTGCGCATCGCCTGTTCGCGCAGCATGCGCATGGCGTCGGCCAGCGAGGGCACGCCTTCCCAGCGCAACTCCAGGTTGTAGTTCAGGCCGCCGCGAATGAGGTGCATGTGCGAGTCGTTCAGGCCCGGGATGACGGTGCGTCCGGCCAGGTCGACGACCTCGGTGGCGGGGCCGCGATGGCGCATCACGGCCTCAAGGCCGCCCACTTCCAGGAAGCGCTCGCCATCGATGGCGACCGCGCTGGCGACCGGATTGGCACGGTCGGTGGTATGGAAACGGCCGTTGATGAGGATCAGGGAGGCGCTCATGCGGCGTCCTTGTCCTTGGCATGCAGGCCGGTGATTCTGGGAGCGCATTCGGCGCTGAACCAGGCGATGCTCAAGGGCTCGCCGGCGATGACGCGCTTGGCGATGGGGACCATCTGTTCGCCGATCAGCATTCCCAGCAGGCCCAGCAGCGCGACGGCGGGCGGCGCGGGCGAACGCACATTGATCAGCGCGTAGATGATCCCTACCAGCACGCCGGCTCCGATCGACATCAGATACATTGCTCACTCCTCAAGTGTCGCAGGGCCGGATAGCGGTCCTGTCGCATTGAGTATGGAAGGCGGGGCGCGGGAGGGATAGAATCAGGATGCTGTTTTTGCCATGTCGTGCGCACCGCCACCCCACCGTCGTTCCAGCGCAGGCGGGAACGACGGTGGGAGATTGCGCCACTATTTTTGGCTGAACAAGGGGCCCTGGTCCATCCTCGACGCTAACCAGTCCTTCCTGCCCGCCACCTGCGCCGGCATCACCATCCCTGCCAGGAAGCCGGAAGGCGCCAATTTCTATCCCGAAGGCGCGGGCAAGGAATCGCTGGAAGCGTGGATCAACGCGCTCGCCCCGAAGGACAAGGAGCAGGCGCAGTGGTTCTTCACCACCATCAGGAATGGCGCGCAGGGCACATTCAGGACGCTCGCCTGCGCCGAGGAGCACGATGAACTGTTCGGCTACAAGGCGGCGTTCGGAGCATATGTCAATATCGGCGACGAGAAGCAAACCCGCAAGCTCGATTTCTTCAGCACGCGCGGTGCCGAACGATATCCGTCCCGCGTTCGGCACGGCGGCCAGCCTGAGCCGCGCCAGGTAAGGCTTGGGCGCATGGCGCAAACGCCAATCATGCCCTTGTGTACAGACAGGAAAACCACGCTTCGCGCGGTTTTCCACCAATAAATCCGAACATCCGCTCGCTTTCGGCCGGCGGCGCTCGTGCGGCGGTGGGCGCATGCTAGAGTAAATAAATGTTGCCACATGGCACTTTTATAACTTTCGCGAGCGAACATGAATACTTCTGGAATGAGCATCGGACGGCGCCTGGCAGCCGGTTTTGGCGGCGTGTTTTTGCTGATCGTGCTGTTGTCGGCGATGGCGATTTCGCGCGTGGGCGGCATCGAAGCGAGCCTGAATCAGATTAACAAGGTCAATAACGTCAAGCAGCGCTACGCGATCAATTTCCGTGGCAGCGTGCACGACCGCGCCATCGCCCTACGCGACGTGGTGCTGGCGGCCGATGCCGCCGCCGCCCGGCCGCACCTGGACCTGATCAAGCAGCTGGCCGACAATTACGCGCGCTCGGCCGCGCCGCTCGATGCGCTGGTCGACAATCCCAACGCGACGAGCGAGGAAAAAGCCGCGCTGGCCGGCATCAAGGATAGCGAAAGCAAGACCATGCCGCTGATCGCCACGGTGATCGCGCTGCGCCTGGAAGACAAGCTGCCCGAAGCCAACGCCCTGCTGGCGCAGCAGGCGGCTCCGGCTTTCGTGGGCTGGCTGGCCAGCATCAACCGCCTGATCGACCTGGAAGAAAAAATGACCGGCGTGCAGGCCGACAATGCCACCCACCTGGCCAGTTCCTTCCTGCTGTGGATGACGGTGCTGTGCGCGATTGCCGTCGCGGTCGGTTCGGTGGCGGCCTGGTACATCAGCCGCGGCCTGCTGCGCCAGCTCGGCGGCCAGCCCGATTACGCGGCGCATGTGGTGTCGAGCATTGCGGCCGGCAACCTGGCGGTCGAGATCGAGACCGTCGATGGCGACCGCAGCAGCCTGCTGTTCGCCATGAAAGGCATGCGCGACAGCCTGGTCGGAATCGTGGCCCAGGTGCGCGCCGGCACGGCCACCATCACCACCGCCTCGTCGGAAATCGCGGCCGGCAACCAGGACCTGTCGGCGCGGACCGAAAGCCAGGCCGGCACGCTGGAAGAAACCGCCTCGTCCATGGAAGAGCTGACCGGCACCGTGCGCCAGAATGCCGATAACGCGCGCCAGGCGAATGCGCTGGCGCTGTCGGCGTCGGAAGTGGCGGTCAAGGGCGGCGCGGTGGTGGCGCAGGTGGTCGATACGATGGCGTCGATCAACGAATCGTCGAAGAAGATCGTCGATATCATCGGCGTGATCGACAGCATTGCCTTCCAGACCAATATCCTGGCGCTGAACGCGGCGGTGGAAGCGGCCCGTGCCGGCGAGCAGGGCCGTGGCTTCGCGGTGGTGGCCTCGGAAGTGCGCAACCTGGCGCAGCGCTCGGCGGCGGCGGCGCAAGAGATCAAGTCCCTGATCGGCAATTCGGTCGAGCGGGTCGACGCCGGTGCGCGCCTGGTGGACCAGGCCGGCAGCACGATGCAGGAAATCGTGTCCAGCGTGAAACGGGTGACCGACATCATGGCCGAAATCAGCCTGGCCAGCCAGGAACAGACGGCCGGCATCGAGCAGGTCAACCAGGCGATCGGACAGATGGACCAGGCGACCCAGCAGAACGCCGCGCTGGTCGAGCAGGCTGCGGCGGCGGCCTCGTCGCTCAATGAGGAGGCGGCCTCGCTGACCGCCGTGGTGGGGGTATTCGTGCTGGCCGAGGGGGCGCTGCGCCTTGCAGCGCCGGCGCGTCCGGTAGCGCGTGCGCCGGCGCGTGCGGCGGCGGCGCCGAAGGGCAGGGCGGTCGCGCGCGTTCCGGCCAGGCCGAAAGGCAAGGTTGCCAGTGAAAACACGGTTGCCGACGAGTGGGAAACGTTCTGATTGTTTGCGCCAGCGCTAACTTGACAGGGCGCTATGTTGAGGATTTTCCACAAGGAAAGATATTTCTCCCCAAGCGTTCCAGAGGTCTATATTATTGCTCTTAGGCACTTATAGACCTCTTGAGGAAACGCCATGTTCAAGTCCTTTTTGACCGCACTGCTCGCCGGTATCGCCCTGATTCCCGCTGCTGCCACCGCTGGCGCAGCCCTGACCGAGCTGGAAACGCGCTGGCTGAACGCCGCCGCGCCCGTGTTGGCGTATTCACAACGTATCAACTTGCCAATTGATATCATCGTGCAACCGAAAGCCCGTCCCGGCGATGTGCCGCTGGCGATGGGCTTTGTCGACGGCCGCTGCAAGCTGGTGCTGTCGATGCGCGGCAATCCCGATGCCGAAACCATTCTCCAGACCGTGCCGCAAGCCGAGCGCGCGCTGCTGATCGAAACCATGGCGGCCCACGAAATCGGCCATTGCTGGCGTTATGTGCAGGGCGTGTGGCACGCCTTGCCGGCCGGCTTCGTCGAAACCGGCGAGGAACAGGCGCAGGACACGGGCATGCTGGCCGCATCGAAAGCCATGCGCGAGATGCGCCGCGAAGAAGGCTTTGCCGACCTGGTGGCGCTGTCCTGGGTGCAGCGCCAGCATCCGGCCGAATATGGCCGCGTGTACGCCTGGCTGTCGTCCCTGCGCGACGCCGTGCCGGCCGAGCGCAGCGGCCACGATACCCGCACTTGGGTGCGCCTGGCGAAAAACGCCGACGGCTTCGGCCGTGGCGCCTCCCCGTTCGACGATGCCGTGACGCTGTGGCAAACCGGCTTGCTGAACGATGAATAAGGGCTGCGCAGCCGTCCTGCTGGCGCTGGCCGCCTCGGCCGCCTCGGCCGCCTCCGCCGCCTCCGCCGCCTCCGCCGCCACTCCGGCCAGCGAAGCGCAGTGGATCGCCGCCGCCACCGAAGCGGTGGCCTGGGGCCGCGCGCAAGGCATGCCGATCGCACTCGAGATCGTCGACGGCAACGGTTTGCCGGGCCATACCCCGATCGGGCTGGCCAGCGAGAACGGGCGCTGCACCCTCATCGTGTCGGCCAGCAATAACCCGACCGCCGACAAGCTCAGCGCGATGATCGTTCCCGAGCTGCTCGACACCTTTCTGGCCGGCGCGGCCATGCATGAAGTGGGCCATTGCCACCGCCGCCTGAACGGTTATCCGCACAACGAAAAACTGTTGCCGGTGGTGTCCTGGATCGGCCCCGTGCGCGACTGGTTCGCGCGCCGCGTGCGCACCGAGGAAGCCTACGCCGACATGACCGCCGTGGCCTGGGTGGCGCGCTTCCATCCCGAGCGCTACACTGCCCTGGTCAATGAAATGTTGCGGGTGCGCACACGTTTCCGCGAACCCAAGCACGACACCGTCGCCTTGCTGGAGCAAGCCCTGGCGGATGGTCCGCATCATGCAGACGAGAATCTTTTTGCCCAGGCCGATGCGCGATTAAACCGAGTTCGATAGTCCTTTTGTGTCCGTATGTACGTTGTCGCACAGATGTTGCGTGTGCTTAGGATGTTAAATCCGTCTACCAACAACCATACATTCAAAGGGACCTCATCATGAAACCTATCGTCGCCACCTTGCTTGCCACCGCCCTCAGCGCCGCTTTCGCCAGCGCCTATGCCGCCGACACCAAGACCGATACCGCGACCTACCGCACGATGACCCAACAAGCCGACGCCGACTACAAGGTGGCCAAGGCGCAGTGCAAGGACATGAGCGGGAATGCGCGCAACCTGTGCATGGAAGAAGCCAAGGTGGTGCACGCGCGCGCCGAACTGGCCGCCCTGACCGAATACAACAACACACCCAAAGGCCGCACCAAGGCCCGCACCGAGCTGGCCAATGCCGATTACGCGCTGGCCAAAGTGAAATGCGCCGACACCAGCGGCGCCGAAAAAGACAGCTGCATGAGCAATGCGCGCGCGGTCCACACCGCGGCACTGGCCGACGTCAAGGCCGACCGCAACATGCAGGTCGCCAGCACCGGCACTACCGATACCATGAGCCCGGTCACCCGCACCACCACGAGCGATGCCACCAAATCGGCCGCCGTGGACAAATGCGCCCAGGTAGCGGGCAGCCCGAACACCGGCTGCCTGGTCGATAACAACAACCGCACCGCCGCCACCACCGCCGGCGCCGTTGCCAACCGCACCGAGATGGCAGTCGACAGCGCCGGCCAGCGCACCGCCAACGCGGTCGACACCGCCGCCGATAAGACCCGCGCCGCCGCCGGCGCCGTCGCTGCCAAGACCGAACGCGTGATCGATACCCTGGCCGACAAGACCGAGCGCGCCGCCGACACCATGGCGCCTAAAATGGACCGTGCCGCCGAAAAGACCGGCGCCGTCGTGGCCGACTCCGTGATCACCACCAAGGTCAAAGCCGACATCTTCAAGGAGCCGGAACTGAAATCGATGGCGATCCACGTCGAAACCGAAAAAGGCGTGGTCATGCTGAGCGGCTTCGTCGATTCCAAGGCCGATGCCGAGAAAGCCGTGCGCCTGGCCAAGAGCGTCGACGGCGTCACCTCGGTCAAGAGCGCCATCAAGGTGAAATAAGCCGGCCTCTGAAGTCAGTCCTGCGATACCCGGCCGGGCCGCGCGCAGCGGACCGGCCTGAGGAAAACAGCGGCCCCATGCGGTGCGAGGATGCGATTGTGTTGCATTGCTGCACCGTGTGGGGCTTTGTCGCTGCAATCCATGGCGTCGGCCCTTCCCCACTGTATAATTTTCCTGTGAACAGACTAGAAGCCTTTGGATATATTGCCGCGCAGGCCGCACGCGGGGAAATCACCCTCCCCACCAGCGTGAACGCCGCCTTGCGCCTGCAACTTGCACTCGACGATCCCGATTGTCATATTGAAGACGCCATCAAGCTGGTGCTGGGCGAGCCGCAACTGGCCGCGCGCACCGTCGCGCTGGCCAACTCGGCCGCTTTCAACCGGAATGGCGATACCCCGATCACGAATGTGCGCGCGGCCGTCATGCGGGTGGGCTACCGCAGCCTGCAGACCCTGGTCGCCAGCCTCGTGGTGCGCCAGTTCGGCAGCCGCATCGTCGACCCGGTGCTGCGCGCCAAGGCCGAGCAGCTGTGGGAACACACGGCCCACGTGGCGGCGCTGGCCCAGGTGCTGGCGCGGCGGGTGACCTTCGTCAATCCCGACACCGCCATGTTCGCCGCCATCGTGCACGAAGTGGGCGGGTTTTACCTGCTCTCGCGCGCCGATGAATTTCCGGGTTTGCTCGACGACGATCCCGAAAAATGGGCGGAGTTGTGCGAGGAAGTGGTCAGCCGCGAAGTGCTGAAAAAGCTCGCCATTCCCGACACCGTCACCCAGGCCATCCTGGCCCTGCGCGACGGCTGGCTCACCATGCCGCCAAGCACCTTGCTCGATACCCTGCTGCTGGCGAACCAGTTCGCGCCGGTCGCATCGCCGCTCGGCGTGGCGGAGGCGCCGCTGCCCGATCACGCCGATTCGGTGCTCGACTTCGTCATCGACAACGATACCCTGCAAGCCATCCTCGACGAGTCGGCCGACGAAGTCAAATCGATGAGCGCCGCGCTGCTGGTCTAAGGTCCCGATGACATCGTCGGAACTAAAGCGCGTACCGCGCTTCTAACCCCTGGCAAGGCGGGACATCCGTCCCATGCCGGGGGGGAACATGAAACGCATCGAGCATGCATGGTTTGCTGTCGGCGGTCGCAGTGGCGGCCCGCTGGCCGCGCTGCGCCGGCTCGCCGCGTGCGCCGCCTTCCTCTTTCTCCTGCTGTGGACGCCGTCCGCCGCCGCGCTGGCGCCGGTGACCTTGCTGACGGTCGACGGCGCCATCGGCCCGGCCAGCGCCGACTACCTGGCACGCGGCATCGCGCGCGCGGCGCGCGCCGGCCACCAGCTGGTGATCGTCCAACTCGATACCCCGGGCGGACTCGACACGTCGATGCGCACGGCGGTCAAGGCCATCCTGGGAGCGCCGGTGCCGGTGGCGGTCTACGTGGCGCCCTCGGGCGCGCGCGCGGCCAGCGCCGGCACCTTCCTCCTGATGGCCAGCCACATCGCCGCCATGGCGCCCGGCACCAACCTGGGCGCGGCCACGCCGGTGCAGCTGGGCGGGCCCGGGGGCGGCGATGACGCCTTGCCCGGCGCGGCGCCTGAATGGGGTGAAGCGCGGCGCGGCGGGCCGGGCAGGGATCCGCCGGCCGCACGGTCCGGCTCGCCGTTGGCGCGCAAGCAGGTCAACGATGCCGCCGCCTACATCCGCTCGCTGGCCGACCTGCGCGGGCGTAATCCGGACTGGGCCGAGCGCTCGGTGCGCGACGGCCTCAGCCTGCCCGCCGCCGAGGCGCTGAACGCGCGCGTGATCGAGCACGTGGCGGGCGACGTGGCGGCCTTGCTGGCGCAGGTCGACGGCAGGCGGATCGCCTTGCGCGAGGGGACGCCGGCCTTGCGCACGCGCGGGGCGCCGCTGCACGCCGCCGCGCCGGATTGGCGCACCCGGCTGCTGGCGGTGCTCTCCGAACCGTCGGTCGCCCTGATACTGATGAGTATCGGCATCTACGGCCTGCTGTTCGAATTCATGAGCCCCGGTGCGGTCGCGCCCGGCGTGGTGGGCGCCCTGTGCCTGCTGCTGGGCCTGTACGGCCTGCACATGCTGCCCCTGAACTATGCGGGACTCGGCCTGATCCTGCTGGGCCTGGCGTTCATGGTGGGGGAGGCATTCTTGCCCAGTTTCGGCGTGCTGGGGCTGGGCGGCATTGCCGCCTTCGTGGCGGGCGCGCTGATCCTGGTCGACACCGATGTGCCCGGCTACGGCGTGCCGGCCGGCGTGGTGGTGCCGCTGGCCGTGGCGAGCGCGCTGCTGGTCGCGGGCATGGGCGCGGTGGCGCTCAGGACGCGCCGGCGCGCGCCGGCGGGCGGGCCGAACGCGCTGGTCGGCAGCCCGGCCGAGATTATCCGCAGCGAGGGGCGCGAGGCCTGGGCCAACGTCAATGGCGAAACCTGGCGCGTGCGAAGCCCTGTCGCGCTGCTGCCCGGACAGGCTGTGCGGGTGCTGGCACGCGAGGGGGCGCGGCTCGATGTGCTTCCCGCCGAGCCCGGAGGCGGCCCCGCGCCGCGCGATCGGAACAGGCAAGGAGAATAAGCATGGACGATGAAGTCGGGTTCGGTTTTGCGACGCTGGTGTTGTTGATATTGCTGGCGCTGGTGCTGCTGGCGATGTCCGTGCGCATCTTGCGCGAGTACGAGCGCGGCGTGGTGTTCCAGCTGGGGCGCTTCTGGGCGGTCAAGGGGCCGGGACTGATCCTGCTCATTCCCGTGCTGCAGCAAATGGTGCGGGTCGACCTGCGCACCATCGTGCTCGACGTGCCCAAGCAGGATGTCATTTCGCGCGACAATGTCTCGGTCAAGGTCAATGCCGTGCTGTACTTCCGCGTGATCGATCCCGAGCGCGCCATCATCCAGGTCGCCAATTTCATGGAAGCGACCAGCCAGCTGGCGCAGACCACGCTGCGCTCGGTGCTGGGCAAGCATGAGCTCGACGACATGCTGGCCGAGCGCGAACGGCTCAATATCGATATCCAGCAAGTGCTCGACGCCCAGACCGACGCCTGGGGCATCAAGGTGGCCAACGTCGAAATCAAGCACGTCGACCTGGACGAATCGATGGTGCGCGCGATCGCGCGCCAGGCGGAGGCGGAACGCGAGCGGCGCGCCAAGGTCATCCATGCCGAAGGCGAATTGCAGGCCTCGGAAAAGCTGATGCAGGCGGCCAATGTGCTGGCGCAACAGCAGGGCGCGATGCAGCTGCGCTACCTGCAAACCCTGGGTACCCTGGCCAGCGACAAGAGCACGACGATCGTGTTCCCGCTGCCGCTCGACATGCTGGGCGGCATGATCGAGCGCGCGCGCGACAAACCGGCCTGAGGCGTTCGCGCGCGCCGCCGCCCGCGCCGCCGTTGCTGCCGCGTGTGCAGCGCCAGCCGCTCAGCCAGGGCGGCGAAGCCATTGCCAGGCCAGGCCGATCCATTCGTGGGTGGCGTAGTGGGAGCGGAACATGCCGCTCCAGCTCGGCACGAACATCAGCGGCGAGAGCGTGCTGCGCGAATAGAACATGGTCGGCGCCGGCACCACCTCCAGTCCGGCGTCGGCAAAGGCGCGCACGGCGCGCGGCATGTGCATGGCGTGCGTGACCAGCAGCACGCGGCGCACCCCGGCGGCCTTGAGGATGGCGGCGCTGCAGGTGGCGTTCTGGGCGGTGTCGGCCGAGCGCTCTTCGGTCCAGGCGACCGGGGTGCGGAAATCCTCGCGCAGGGCGCGCGCCATGGTGCTGGCCTTGGACGCAATGCCCTTGTCCGGCTCGGCATTGCCGCCGCTGACCAGCAGCGGCAGATTGGTGGCGTGCTGCAGATGTGCGGCGTAGCGCAGGCGCAACAGGGCGACGTCGTCGGGCACGTCGGCGCCGCCATATTCGGGCGCCGCGTGCACGTTGCCGGCCGCCAGCACCACGATGGCTTGCGCGCCGCTGGCGCGGGCCTCGGCCAGCGGGGCGGTAAGGCGTTCGAGCGGGCGCACCAGCAGCAGCGAGCCGGCGTTGGTCGACAGCACCAGCAGGGCGGCCAGTCCCAGCCGGCCGAGGGCGCGCCCGCAACGCGGCCAGCGCCGCCGCAGCGCGGTGCCGGCCACGATCAGCACGATCAGGCTCATCGGTGGCATGAGCAGCACGCGCACCAGGATGTCGATCATGGCCGCCTGCGCATCGGAAGGTGTGTCACGGCCGCCGCTGCGTCACAGCGATGTCCAGGCCTGGCGCAGGCCGAGCCCATGCACGATGCCGACGCCCAGGCAGATGGCCGAGCTCCAGTACCAGAAGGCGGTGCTGCGGCCCGGCATCATGATCATCATCGGCACCAGGGCCAGCCCGCGCAATACATACACGGCGGTGATGGCGCACAGGATGGCGCGCATCCACGGCAGGCGCGGCAGCACGCCGGCGCCCGCCAGCGCGTACGCGGCCCAGACCAGCAGCACGGCGCTGATGGCGGCGGTGACCATGGCCGGATACGAGGAA
Source organism: Massilia atriviolacea (assembly GCF_003953935.1). Lineage (GTDB taxonomy): Bacteria > Pseudomonadota > Gammaproteobacteria > Burkholderiales > Burkholderiaceae_D > Telluria_A > Telluria_A atriviolacea. Next base: position 192,739 of record NZ_RXLQ01000009.1, on the reverse strand, counting down.
CCGGAGGCGGCCATTTGCGCCATCGGCTCGCCAGCGCCGAGGGCGCGGTACCAGTTGGGTCCGCCGATAATGCAGGCGACATGGACGGCGGCCGCCGTGGCGCTGAGAGCGGCGGCGATCAGGAGGAAGTGGAAGGAAGGCTGGGTCATGGATGGCAAGCGTGCAGGTTGTCGCGAAGCGCGAACGCAATGATCGCTGTGTGCGCCAGGAAATTGGCTTTCAGCGTAAAGTCATTATAAGATTAACAAAATGCATTGTGGAGCAGAACATGAAATGGGAAGGTAATCGCGAAAGCGACAACGTGGAAGATGTGCGCGGTTCCGGCGGCGGCGGCGGCGGTTTCGGCTTCGGCGGACGCTCGATCGGGATCGGTTCGATCGTCATTGCGCTGGTCGGCGGCTGGATTTTCGGGGTCAACCCGATGACCATCCTGAGCATCATGAGCGGCGGCGGCGGGCCGGCGCCGGTGCAGCAGCAACAAACCCAGGCGCCGGCAAACGACCGCGACTCGAAGTTCGTGCGCGTGGTGCTGGCCGATACCGAAGATGTCTGGACCAAGCTGTTCCGCGAGCAGGGCGGCACCTACCAGAAACCGGCGCTCCGTTTATATACCGGCCGGACCCAGACCGCCTGCGGCGCCGGCAGCAGCGCGACCGGGCCTTTCTATTGCCCGGCCGATAGCAAGGTATACCTGGACATGAGTTTTTTCCAGCTGATGGAAGAGCGCTTCAAGGTCGAGGGCGAGTTTGCCCAGGCATACGTGATTGCCCACGAAATCGGCCACCACGTGCAGCACGCGATGGGCCTGACCGACAAGGTCGACCAGGTGCGCCAGCGCGGCACCGAAAAACAGGCGAACGCGATGTCGGTGCGGCTGGAATTGCAGGCCGACTGTTTCGCCGGGGTCTGGGCCTTCCACGCCAACCAGTCGCGCGCCATCCTGGAACAGGGCGACGTCGATGCTGCGCTGAAAGCGGCGAGCGCCATCGGCGACGACGCCTTGCAGCGCCAGTCGCAAGGCCATGTGGTGCCGGATTCGTTTACCCACGGCACTTCGGAACAGCGTGCGCGCTGGTTCAAGCGCGGCCTCGAGACCGGCAAGGTCGACACCTGCGATACCTTCGCCGCGCGCCAGCTGTAAGCGGGTTCAGGCGTTGCTGAGGGCTTCGGCACCCGCCATCAGCGACTCGACCGCGCGCTCGAACACGGGCGCGTGTTCCACCGTGCGCAGGGTTTCATCCTGCATCGCCGCCAGCAGGGCGTCGCGCGTGAAGGTGGCGGGCGCGGCCTGGCCCTTGACCGAGAACAGGTACAGGCTGCCGCGCGGGCTCACCCCGCTCAGGCGTGCCGGCACGTAGCGGCCGTCGAGGGCGATTTCGAAACCGGCCCCCGGCAGCGCCATGCCCAGCCATTCCTGTTCGTCGTCGGCGCGCGCCGCGCCCTTGCCCGGATCGGTGTACAGGTCGGCACGGATGCCGCGCTGGGCCAGTGCCGCTTCCAGCTGCTCGTGGCCGATGCTGACCGCGTCGCTCCCCGCAGCGCCGCCGCCGTCGAAGGCGGCGAAGTGCGCGCGTAACTGCGCCAGCGTGAGCGGCCGGCGCGAGGGCGGCTGGCGCTGGCCCAGCACATCCATATGCACGATCACCAGCCGGTCGAGCGCAGCCTTGGCCGCCTCGTCGCCCATGCCGGCCGCGGCCAGGCCTTCGCGCACCCGTTTGACCATGCCGGGCAGCATGCTGACCATGACAGCGCGGTCTTCCAGCGTGGTTTTTTCCTGCGAGGTCCAGACCAGCTCGGCCAGCATCGGCAGGCCGGCGGCGCCCTCGCTGGCCGGATGCGCCAGTACCCGGCTCCAGATATCGGTAAGAAAATTGCCGATGCGCGGATCGCAATCGAGTGCGTCGAGCAAGGACACCAGGGCGGCCGCGGTATCGCGGTGGCGCGCACTGGCCGCTTCGACCGTGCCGAGGGTATCGATGCAGCGCGCCAGGCCCAGGTCGCTGCGCGGCAACAGTGCCGACACGAACTGGTCGAGCTGGCGCTGGCCCTCGGCAAAGGCGCTCATGTCCGTGTCAAAACCCTGCAGCACCTGGTCCAGGACCGAGGCGATTTGCTGTTCCAGTGCGGGATAGCAAGCCATTTCCGGCGTGATGCCGGTGGCTACCGTGCCGATCCGGTCGAGCAGGCGGCGCGCCGGATGCTGGGCGTCGTGCAGCATCGACGGCTCCTGCATGGCGGCGCGCAGGAAGGGCACGTGCAGGCGGCCGAGCTGGCCGCGCACGCTTTCCGGCAATTGCTCGTCGTGCACGATGGACTCGAACAGCAGGCTGACCAGGTCGATGGTGACCCGCTCCGGCTCGCTGCTGGCGGCATCGGCCAGCTGGGCGCGCAGATCGAGCGGGGCGGTCGCCGCGCGGCTTGCGCCGCCTGGCTGGGCCGTATGGGCCTGCTGCAATTGTTTTAATTGCGCTTCCAGGGTGCCGCACCTGGGCCTCGCCTCGCCTGCCATGGCCGGGGCGTGCTCATGGCGGGGCGGGCGCGGCACTTTCGGCTGGTTGAAGACATTCCAGACCATGTCCTGCAAATCCGGCTTGCCGTGCTGGACCAGCGCGCTGCCGTGGGCCAGCGGCGCCTGGCGCTGCTGTTGCATCAGGCGTTGTAATTCCGGGATCATGCGGGCTTGCTTGGGCTGGGGCGGCAGCGTGGCCGATTGTGCCGCCTGCGCAACAGCGCGCCCGCGGCCGGGGCCCTTGGAAATGAGCTGTTCCGCCGCTTTTTGCCAGGCCAGCCGGTCGCGCTGGGCCCGGGTGAGCGCGGTCGGGCGCGCGCTGAGCTTGGTGGAAATGCCGCGCGATTCGAACACTTCTTCTATTGCAACGTAGTATCCTTGCAGGCAACGCACCATGGCTGCCGAGAGGGTGTCGAACAAGACTTTCGACTGCGCCTCGTCCATGACGCACTGGCGAAGGGCTTCGTGCAGCGAACGCGCCAGCAGATACGGACGGAAGGGGTTTTCGCGCTCGCGCACGTCGCCGTCGCCATGCAACTGCGCAATCATCAGGTTCAGGCGCCCCAGGCTCGGCTGGTCGGCATCGCGCAGGCGCATGACCAGGCGGTCGATTTCGATTTGCCGCGTTACAACATCGTCTTCGATCAGGGTCAGGTTGTCGGCGCTGATCTCGTCGATGCTGGCGCGGGTGTCCATGTACATGGTGTCCATGGCGCGTTCGAGGTAGCCGGCAAAATGATGTTCCATGCGTTCCTGCAATAAACTCGCGTGCTGGCGCAGGTTGTAGCGGGCATTCGTCAACAGGCGCTCGTCGGGCCCGCCCTTGCCTTGCAGGGCCTTGTCCAGGGCGGCGCCGGCCTCGGCAATGGTTTTGCCGGCGAGGACGCGAAAACCCGACAGTGCAGGTTGTTTCGCAAGCTGGAACACTCTTTTTGGTATTTGCATGGCGGTTTTTGTGCTCAAATGGATGAGCGCATGTTGAAGGCTGAAAGCAATGATAGCGCATTAAAGCAACATTGTTGGCTTGAATGCACTGTTCAGTTGCATTTATTTAATTGAGATGTATAAAATACAATATTTGTTCGCGACCTCTTGCAGTGCGTGTTGGCGAACCGACCACATGTAAGATCAACTTCCGTCTCCCCAGAATGAAAATTTTCGCTGAACTCGATGATGCGGTCCTGAACAGAACTGTTCCGGCCAGTAACGATCCGATTGCCGTCGCCACGGCCCTGGCGGCCCCGGTGCGCCCCTTGCGCGTGATCGGGCGCGGCGATACGCTCACCGCGCAAAAGGTGGAAGTCGGGATTATTCTGCAATCGATGCTGGGGACGGTGGGGGCGGCCGAATATCTGGCGGACAATGCGGTCCACATCAGCGTGTCCTTGCGGGTGCTGACCAAGCCAAACTTGCGGCGCAGCAATCACGACGAGTTCGGCATTCCTACCGATCTCGACGGCTAAGAAAGCGTTGTTTTCCGGTGATCTGCGCGCGCTGCGCGATCGCCCTGTCCCCGTTCACGGCCCGCTTGCCGGCCGGTCGCGCGCCGCGCCGGTGCCGGCGTACAAATAACTTCCTGTTACTCCCGCTTCACCAGGGCAGGACGGCGAAGTAGTCCACCAAAAAATCCAGCAGGGCGCGCACCGACGGCGACAATTGCCGGCGCGATGGGTAGATGGCGTAAATCGTCAGCGCCGGCATGGTCCATTCGGGCAAGACCTGCTGCAAGGCGCCGCTGGCGAGCATCGGATTGACCAGGTAGGTCGGCAGCATGGCGATGCCGCCGCCGGCCAGCGTCGACGCCAGCAGCGCGGTGGCGTCGTTCGCGCTGAAATAGCTGAGCACGCCCACCTGCGTCGTGACGCCGTCGCGCGCGAAGGACCAGAGGCTGCGCCCCACGTTGGCATGGCTGAGGCAGCGATGGCTTGCCAGCGCGGGCGGCGCGGCCGGCGCGCCATGCGCGGCCAGGTAGGCCGGCGCGGCTACCAGCGCGGAGTCGCACTGCGCCAGCGGGCGCGCGATGAGCAGGGGCGAGGGCGCGCTGCTGATGCGGATCGCCAGGTCGATGCGCGCGTCGACCAGGTTGAGCGCGCCTTCGTTCAAGTTCAGGTCGATATGCAGGCGCGGATGGCGCGCAAGAAACACCGTGAGCGCCTGCGCCAGCTGCGCGTGTCCGAACGACATGCTGCAGGTGATGCGCAACTGTCCGCGCAATTCGCCGCCGCTGGCCGTTTCTTCTTCCATATGCTCGCTCAGCGACAGCATCTGCTGGCTGCGCCGCAGGCAATTTTCTCCCGCGTCGGTGAGGGTCACGCGGCGCGTCGTGCGCTGCAGCAAGCGCGTGCCCAGCCAGGTTTCCATTTCCGCGACGTAGCGCGTGACCATCGCCCGCGACATGTCGAGCTTGTTCGCGCTGGCGCTGAAGCTGCCGCTGGTGGCGACCTCGACGAAGACGCGCATTGCCGTGATTCGATCCATTTGTCCGATCCATGAAACAGTGATGTGCAGTTTAACCCGTTTATTGGTGCGAACGATGTCACTACACTGGCCGCTTCCTTACAACATCTTTATTGGAGTCACCATGTTCCGCACCACCGCCATCGCCGCCGCCCTGACCCTGGTCTTCACCAACGCGCTGGCCGCGCCCGCCCTGCAAACGAAGGTCTACAACGCCGACAGCAACAGTTTTCACGTCAATTCGACACTCATCTACGGCGCGACCGAAGCGCTGGTGATCGACGCCGGCTTTACCCGCGCCGATGCGCTGCGTATCGCCGCCAACGTGCTCGACAGCGGCAAGCAGCTCAAGACCATCCTGGTCAGCCAGGCCGATCCGGATTACTACTTCGGCGTGGAAACGCTCAAGCAGATCTTTCCCAAGGCGCAGGTGGTCGCCACGCCGCAAGTGGTCGAAAAAATCAAGGAAAAAATGGCTGCCAAGGTGGCGTTCTGGACCCCCAGGATGGGCGCGAACGCCCCGAGCGCGCCCAGCCTGCCGGCCGCGCTGAGCAATATGACCCTCACGGTGGACGGCCAGGCGGTCGAAGTGCGCGCTACCCAAGGCGTGCTGGCCCATCGTCCCTACGTGTGGATTCCATCGATCAGGACCGTGACCGGCACCATCGGCGTGTTCGGCAACTTGCACCTGTGGATGGCGGATGCGCCGACGGCGGCCCAGCGCAGTGCGTGGAGCGCCCAGCTCGCCGAGATGGCCGCACTGAAACCGGCCGTGGTGATTCCCGGGCATATGAAAGCGGGCACGCCACTCGACGCGAGCAGCATCGCCTACACCCAGGCTTACCTCCAGCGCTACGAGACAACGCTGGCCGCCACGGCCAACAGCGCCGAGCTGATCGCGCGCATGAAGCGCGCCTATCCCGACGCCCAGCTGGACATGGCGCTCGATATCGGCGCCAAGGTCAGCAAGGGCGAGATGACGTGGTAAGCCGGTCGTCGCGTCGCGTATCGTGACGCTTGCCGGCGATGCCGGTCCATGATGGATCGGCACATCGTCAGAATGATGTCATTAATGGAATTAATCACTTAGAATGCGATTCCGCATGCTTCGATGCCGCCTGCCCACGATGGCGCAGGCCGGTACCGGCACTGCTGTCCTCCCGGTTGTCATTGATGCTCCCGCGCTCGCGGCGTGGGAGTCCAGATTCACACATACGAGAAGAGGTTCAAGTGGAAGGTTTTATTGACGGACTCAATGGCATCATCTGGAGCAAGGGCCTGATTTATCTGTGCCTCGGCGCCGGCTTGTTTTACTCGATCCAGACCCGCTTTGCCCAGGTCAGGCATGTCAGGGAGATGTTGCGCCTGCTGTTCAAACGCAAGAACGCCGATGCCGGCATCTCTTCCTTCCAGGCGCTGGCGGTGTCGCTGTCCGGCCGGGTCGGCGTGGGCAACATTGCCGGCGTCGCCGCCGCCATCGGTTTCGGCGGCCCCGGTGCGGTGTTCTGGATGTGGGTCGTCGCTTTCCTGGGCGCGAGCACGGCCTATGCCGAGTCGACCCTGGGCCAGCTGTATAAAGTGGAGGAGGACGGGCAGTATCGCGGCGGGTCGGCTTATTTCTTCGAGCGTTGCCTGGGCTGGCGCTGGCTGGGCATCGCCTTTGCCATTTCCGCCGTGGTCGCCTGCGGCATCTTCCTGCCCGGTGTGCAAGCCAATGCCGTGGGCAATGCGGTCACGCAGATTTTCGGCGATGGCACCATGGTCGATACGGTGCTGGGCCGGGTGGGCACCCACAAGCTGCTCGGCTTGGGCGCCATTCTGGCCTTGCTGGGCGTAATTATTTTTGGCGGCATCAAGCGGATTGCGCAATTTGCCGAATTCGTCGTCCCGTTCATGGCGCTGGGCTACATCATCCTGGCCCTGATCGTTGTCGTGATCAATATCGACAAACTGCCTGGCGTCTTCAGCCTGATTTTTTCCGATGCCTTCAACGCCCAGGCCGGTTTTGGCGCTGCCATCGGCTGGGGCGTCAAGCGCGGTGTGTACTCCAACGAAGCGGGGCAGGGCACGGGAACCCATGCGGCTGCGGCGGCGGAAACCGAACATCCGGCCCAGCAGGGACTGGTACAGGCGTTTTCGATTTACGTCGATACCTTGCTGGTGTGCACCGCGACCGCGCTGATGATCCTCATTACCAACCAGTACAATGTGCAAGGCACCCTGCCCGCCGGCCAGTTCATCGTGCAAAACCTGCCGGCCGCCACCGAAATCGGCTCCGCGGCATTCACCCAGATGGCCTTGCAGAGTACCTTCGGCGGCTTCGGTCCGGTCTTCGTCGGCGTGGCCCTGTTCTTCTTCGCCTTCACGACCATTATTGCTTACTACTATATTGCGGAAACCAATATCGCCTACCTCAACCGCTTCTTCAAGCGCGGCCTGCCATTGGTCGTCGTCAAGCTGGTGATCATGGCGATGGTCGCTTACGGCACCATCAACAGCGCCGGCTATATCTGGAATCTGGGCGACATTGGGGTCGGCATCATGGCGTGGATTAACATCATCGGCATCCTGATTATCTTCTTCATGGCCAAACCGACCATGCTGTGCCTGCGCGATTACGAAGCCCAGTTAAAGGCGGGCGGCCCGATCACCTTCGATCCCATCAAGCTTGGCATCAAGAATGCCAGTTTCTGGGAGAAGCGGGCGGCGGCGAAGAAATAGACATGCGCACGGCCAGCCCCGGGCGATCGGGGCTGGCCCGCTATGCCTGCGCCATGGCGAGTTTGCCTTCTTCCAGCGCCTGTTTGTAGCAGTGTAGCAGTGTAGCAGTGCATATTGGCGTCGTTGGCGCGCGTATCGGGAGTATGGATGAGTTCGTGAATGTGGACGATGCCCTACTGGTAGCGGTTCAGGTTGACCTTGTCCGGCTCGGCAAATCCCAGCAGGCGAAACACTTCCGTGGCGGGGTAGGCCAGCGCATTCATCGTCGCGCTGTTCCACCAGGCCATGCCGAAACAGAGCAGGCCGCTCGCGAGCGCGCCCCAGCCGAGGCTGGCGAGCTTGCTGTCAGCCTGGTTGACGCCGAGGAAAACGATGCAGAGGCTGATGCAAAACATGCTGAAACAGAAGCAGTATGCGGCGATCTTGTAATTGGCCCACATTTCGGCCGTCGCGCCTCAGGCGTGCCGGACCCAGACCAGGCCTTCGCTGTCGCTGAGGATGCCGTCGGCCACCAGCACATTGCCCTGGCGCCGCCAAAGGTGCCGCACACGACCTGGTCGCCGATCAGGCACACGACGTTCTCGGTGTCTTCGCCGTCGTACATGGCCACGTCGGCCGCGCCCGCAGCCTGTCCTTACAGCTCGCCCACCGCCGCGCCCAGGCCGGTGCCGACGCTTTTCGCGCGTTAGTGGCTGTCGATCTGCGCCAGCAGGTTTTCCTTGCCGGAAGCGACGTGGAGTTCCGTCAGAACCCCGCTGATGGCGAAGGCGGGAGATCGTGCGTCCTTCGCTGCGGCCGGCATGAAACTCATGCTGTTTTCTTCTGCATAGGGCTACCGGTGATCAGGATGGCTTGCCTTGGAGGGCGCGTGCACCGCGTGCTATCGGCTTTCGAGGTCCCTGCTGATGGTTGTTGAAGTGCGCGCTTATGTCGACGCCATTCGTACTTTTCCATCTTCGAGCGCTTTTTTATAGCAATGAATATTGCCATGGTTTGCACGGGTTTCATCGCTATGAAGCAGTGCGCGCCCGTGTACTATGCCGTACTGATAGCTATTCAAATTCACCTTTTCCGGATCGGCAAATCCGAGTACGCGAAAGGCTCCAGTGGCCGGGTCGGCCAGGACATTCATGGTGACGCTATTCCAGAATGCGATGCCAAAGCAAATCGCCGCAGTCGGCAAGGCGATCCACAGAATGCTCTCCAGCTTACTTTCTTGCGGATTTCCTCCAATAAATAGTATATAGGCGCTCACGCATACCATACTGAAACCAAAACACCAGGCGGCAATCTTGAAATTCGCTATCGATTCCGCGGCCGCTCCCCAAGCATGGCGCAGCCATACCAAACCGTCGCTCTCGCTCAAGATCCCCTCCGCGCTGGCAAGCGTCTCCTTTTGCCGGACGGCAGCTTTAACATGTTTGCCAACCGGAAGTTTGCTTGCGCCCGCAAAGGTCCCCCCGACGACGGTGTCGCCGATCAGGCAGAGGAAGTGTTCGGTTTCCTCTCCGTCATACAGGGCGACGCTGGCGGCCGCCGAGGCCTGTCCGAACATATCGCCGACCACCGCGCCCATGCCTGTGATAACGCTATTCGCCCGGTAGTGCCGATCGACTTGGGCCAATAGGTTCTCTTTGCCTGACGCAACGTGGAGTTCGGTGAGAATTCCTTCAACCAGGAAAATATCCGATGTATTGTCCTTGATCGGCATTGGCTCACTCATCTAGTTTCCTCCAACACCGATACTTTGCGCACCTTTTTCCAATTCTTCGATCTCGGATTTACTATTGACGAAATTGACGTTGACGACGCTTCTTCCGAGCCAGTTTGTGTATTTCTTTTCCTTGCGGAAGACGGATTTTTCGCACCAGTTTTGCAGGTCGTCGTCCTTTAGCAGGATATATCCGATTTCAATCGCGGTGAGACCGAGCCCGATCCAGTTCAGGCGCGCCACCCAGATCAGTAATCGCACTCGTACCGCAAGTTTCAGGGCGTATTCCCCTGCTTTAAAATACAGCCGGTAACGCAACTGATGCTCGGCGTAGCCGCGTGCCATATGTTTCATCAGGTTTTCCGAGTACGAAAAAGCTGCAACGAGCGTCAATCCGGCGCTCACAAAGCCGGTCGCGGCGCGGATACCGTAGAGCCGTCTGAGAATCGTATCTTCTTCTTTCCTGAATTTGCCCAAGTCGAGCAGCGCTCCGCAAAAACCGGCTCCAGCGCCCAGAACGCCGGCACCGAGCTTGAATCCTCCACGAACGATGTCGCCACCCTTGGCAATCGCATTGATGTTCTTGTAGGGCGTGATTTCGCGAATCGATTTGGCGGCCGAGTAGTAGGTATCGAGCACGATGCTGCCGACGGCCATGATCGAGCCGCTGAGTTCGAGCGCAGTTTTCATATCCCACTTGGCATGCGTCATTTTTTCGCCCAGGCCGATCAATTCGATGCAGCCGAGCACGACTCCAATCCGGGTTTGGTGATAGTTGTTGGTGATCTGCTCCTTCCCGACAATATCGGCCCGGGTGATCGACAGTTTGCTTTTCTCCTGAGCGTCGGCCACCAGGTCGGTCAGGGAAGGAGCGAGCTCTTTCTTGATTTGCGCGGAGGCCTTGCCCCCGGCCTTGCGCTCGGCCAGCTCGCGGTTGCGGTCCGCGTCGCGTCCCTTATAGCCATCGGCCAGTTTGCTTTTGTCGATCTTGAGGAGCAGCTCCTCCATGCGCAGTTTTTCGCATACAGAGCCCATGCGCGCAAACAGCAGCCCGCTTAGACGGGCAACCAGGATGGCATCGCCTTTTCCACCCAGACCTGCGCGGAATACCGTACGCGTGATTTCCGATATCTTATGGAATACGATCAGTTCCAGGCCATGGGACTTGCCGCCGAGTTTGCTCAACATGGACGGTTGCACCCATTTCTGGGAGAACGGTTTGCTCTGGTTGCGCGCCCACTCGTCGAATGCCGAGTCGGTTTTTTTGAATCCATCCACCAAGCCCTTGAGCGCCTTGATGTAAGTTGCAGCCGGAACTTCGGACGCAGACGTCACCGCGCCGGCTTCCTTGCGGATCGCGTCGGCGGCTTCTTTCGCGGCGGCGTACAGCGCTTCCTGGTTGTGATAATAGCCGCGCATGTAAAGATTTTTGCGCTCGATGCTGGTCGCCTGCACCCAGCCATCGATTTTCTCTTCGCCGGCCTTGCAGCCCGACAGGCCGAAGCTGCAGATGGCCGCTTCGATCGCAAATTCGTAACCCATCACTTGCGACTCGGGATCGAAGGTGTCGAAGGCGCCGACCAGGCGGTCGGCCTCGAACCATTTCAGGTGATCCGCAGCGCGCTTCTCGGCCGTATCGAAGGCGGCGTTCGAGCGCTGATCGAGCGTTTTCTTGAACAAGGCCATTTCGGCGGTATCGAGGCGGCTGGCGTACTTGTCGGCCCATTGCCGGGCGCCACGCTGCTTGCTCTCCTCGATCATGCGTTTGTAATTCGCTTCACGCGCCTTGTTCGAGCGTTCGATGTCTTTTTCCAGCGACTCGGCCTCGGCGATCCGGCCCATCTGGCGCAAGGTCCTGGCGGTGCTGGCCCGGTTGTTGGTCAGGTAGGCGCTGCTTTCGCGGTGCCGGTCGAGCGCTTCTTGCATGTCGTTGACGATGCCTTGTTCGAAGCCGACCCGGACTTCTTCGATCGCTTCATACAGTTGCATGCGGTGCTCGTTGCTGGCGCCGTAGTCGTCGGTGGCGGCCAGGTAGGATTGCAATCCTTCCAGCGGCGCGTTGCGGAAGTCGTTCAACTCCTGGGTCACGCCGATGTGGTCGTGCAGCACGAAGGCGGCCGCCTTGGTCTGTTTCATCTTGTGCTTGAGCGCGCCCAGGCGGCCCGGAGCGGGCTGGTCGGGCGCCGGCGCTGGCAAGCCGGCGAACGCCGCACTGAGCGGTTTGAACAGGTGGGTGGCGATGCTCTTGCCGAGAAAGCTGTCGGCCGCTTTTTCGTACAGCGAGTAGAGCATGAACTCCGGCACATGCTGTTCCAGCTGCTCCGCTTTCATGCTGTGTTTCTGTGCGGTGCTGCCGCCGACCCAGGCCTTGGGGTCGAACACTTGCATCTGGCCCTTCGCCACCTTGTCGTCGGCCTTGCTCTTGTATTCCTTGAGCTTGGCCACGGTCATCGGGCTTGGCGTGAACAGCAGATAGACCTTCTCGACCGACTCGACCTTATCGATGGAGATCATGCTGGCGTTGACGCCGCAGACGCTGCGGTCGCAACTGAACTCGGGAATGTTCGCCGGTGGCGTGTCGGCGGGGAATTTGTACAGAAAGGCATCGTCGATGACGCTGTACGCTTCCCAGTACAGGACGCCGGCGCGCTTGATCAGTACATACAGGTAGCCATGGCGCAGGACCCGCGGCGCGTATCTGGCATGATCGAGGACCAGGTCGCTCACCTTGTCGCCCAAGGTGGCCGGCAGGGCCGGCATGGACTTCGCGGCATCGCCCGGCACGGCGGCATAGCGCAACGGCAAGATCATTAATCCCTGTTTGTCGCAGAACTTACAGTCTTTCATCACGATTCCATTTAAGTGTTCGCATCGCCGCAAGTCGGCCTCGGGAAGCGAATCGAGGCGGTCGATAGCAATGGCTTACAGACAAGATTTCTGAGGTTGCATTAGAACACAAAACAGGACGGTATTAACGACGCCGGAAAATTGACATGGCCTGGGCAGCCCGTCGCCTGACCCGGCACAAGGGCGTCCGGGCCGCGTTTTGCGCAGTCGGCGATGATCCCGGGCGTGGCCGGGTCGCCCGCGTTTCGGTACGCGATGGAAACGGGCTTGTCCGCTCCCCGCTCGCGCAGGCCGTTCCCGGCGATCGTCATGTCCGCGAACCTTGCGCCAATAACAAAAAAGCCCACGAACGTAAATTCGTGGGCTTTCTCGATGTATCTTGGTAGGCCGTGCAGGATTCGAACCTGCGACCAACGGATTAAAAGTCCGCTGCTCTACCAGCTGAGCTAACGACCCAAGGTAAAACGTACAACGGTCAAAAAAAGCAGCGCGATCGCTCGCAACTGCTTGATGTGCTTACTGCGAATTCGTGGTAGGCCGTGCGGGATTCGAACCTGCGACCAACGGATTAAAAGTCCGCTGCTCTACCAGCTGAGCTAACGACCCCGAAAGAGGCAATATTATAGCTGGCGATTTCGATTTCCGCTAGGAAGTTTTGCAAGCGGTGTTGCGCGGCCGCGCGTCAGGTCAGCTTGGCCGTCACTTTCAGCACTTCCTCGGCCGTGGTCGTGCCCTCGATGATCTTGTAGGCGCCCGCGATGCGCAGCGGCTTCATGCCGTCGCCCACGCTCTGCTTGCGCAGCGCCGCCAGGTCGGTCTGCTTGCCGATCATATTGGTGAAGCTTTCCGTCACCGTCAGCAACTCGTACAGCCCGGTACGGCCGCGGAAACCCGTCTGGCGGCATTCCGGACAGCCGATCGGCCGGTACACCACCGCCGGCTTGGGAATGTTCCAGGAGCCGCCGATGCTGTCCCACACATCGTCGTTGAGCTCGCCCCCGGGCGCCTTGCACAGCGGGCACAGGGTACGCACCAGGCGCTGCGCCATGATGCCGATCAGGGTCGCTTCCAGCAGGTAATGCGGCACGCCCAGTTCGAGCAGGCGCATCACGGCCGAGGGCGCATCGTTGGTGTGCAGGGTCGACAGCACCAGGTGGCCGGTCAGGGCCGCCTGGATCGCCATTTCGGCGGTGGCCAGGTCGCGGATCTCGCCGACCATGATGATGTCGGGATCTTGCCGCATCAGCGCCCGCACGCCCTCGGAAAAGCCGAGGTCGAGGCCGGACTGTACCTGCATCTGGTTGAACGAGGGTTCGACCATCTCGATCGGGTCTTCCACCGTGCACACATTCACCTCGCTGGTGGCGAGCGCCTTGAGGGTCGTGTACAGGGTGGTGGTCTTGCCCGACCCGGTCGGGCCGGTGACCAGGATGATGCCGTGCGGGCGCGCGGTCAGCCCGTCCCAGCGCGCCGCGTCGTCCGGCGGGAAACCGAGTTCGGGCAAGGTCTTGACCACCACTTCCGGATCGAAAATCCGCATCACCAGCTTTTCGCCGAAAGCGGTCGGCATGGTCGACAGGCGCAGCTCGACTTCCTGGCCGCCCGTGGTGCGGGTCTTGATGCGGCCGTCCTGCGGGCGGCGTTTTTCGATCACATCCATGCGCCCGAGCAGCTTGATGCGCGCCGTCATGGCGATCATCACCACCGCCGGCACCTGGTAGACCTGGTGCAGCATGCCATCGATGCGGAAACGCACGGAGGCGATCTCGCGCTTCGGTTCCAGGTGGATGTCCGAGGCGCGCTGTTCGAACGCGTACTGCCACAGCCAGTCGACGATATTGACCACGTGCTGGTCGTTGGCGTCGAGCTTGTTGGACTTGCCGAGTTCGACCAGTTGTTCGAAGTTATTGCGCAGCGCCAGGTCCTGGCCCTTGGACTTGTTGGCGTCCTTGATCGACTTGGCCAGGCTGAAGAACTGGGAAATATATTGCGAAATCTCCAGCGGGTTGGCAATCACCAGCTCGATCTTGCGCCGCGACACCTTGGTGATTTCGGCTTGCCATTCGACCGCGAACGGATCGGTGGTGGCCACCACCAGGGTCGTGGCGCTCAGTTCGACCGGCAGGATGTTGAAGCGCGCGGCATAGCTCGCGGTCATCACATCGGCCACCTTGGTAAAGTCGATCTTGAGCGGGTCGATGCGGATGAAGGGCAGCTTGACCTTGCCTGCAGCCCATTCCGTCAGCACGTCGAGCGTGAGCAGGCGCTGCGGGGGCAGGGCCGAGACCAGCTTGCACTGGGCCACGGCCGAAAGCGGGTGCATGGACCCGACCGCCGTCTTGAGGATGCCCTGGGCCTGGGCGAAATTGGCCTTGACGTTGGCCTTTTCCACGATGCCGTCGGCCAGCAGCCACGAAAAAATCGCTTGCAGGTCGAGCGACTTGGGGGTGCTGCGCTTGGGCGCGGCGCTGGCTTCTTGATGTTCTGCGTTCAATCCGGTGTCTCCCTCTTGGCGCTGCATGTTGTCTTGGCGCTGCATGTTGTCTTGGCGCTGCATGTTGTCTTGGCGCTGCACGTCGTTTACTTGGCCGACAATAAACCCTTGACCCAGGATTTGGCCGGCAGCTTGGTCGCCGCCACGATCTGTGCGGCGCGCGCGGCGAGGGCCTCCGGGTCGATCGCGGGGCGCTGCCTGAAGCACAGCGCGACGACATTGCCGTCATGGACTTCCGGCAGGCAGATCACCTGGTCGAAGGCAAATTTCATGGCCTTGATATTGCGCGCGAAGCTGGGATGGTCGCCGAACAGGTTGACCGTCATCATGCCGCCATCGCGCAGGCAGGCGTTGCAGGCCTGGTAGAACTCGGGCGTGTCGAGCACCGGGCCGCGCGCGGTGGCGTCGTACAGGTCGCATTGCAGCACGTCGAAGGCCTCGGCGTTGGCGGCATCGTTGACGAAGTCGAGCGCATCCATTTCCAGCACGCGCAGGCGCGCGTCCTCGGGCGGCATCTTGAACATCGAGGCGCAGATGGCGATCACCGAGGGATTGAGTTCGACCGCCGTGACCGACGCTTCGGGAAAGTTGCGGTAGCAGTATTTGGTCAGGGTGGCCGTGCCCAGGCCGAGCTGGGCGATGGCGCGCGGCGCCTCGATGAACAGCATCCAGGCCATCATTTGCTGGGCATATTCGAGTTCGGGCCAGTCGGGCTTGCGGATGCGCATGGCGCCCTGCACCCATTCGGTGCCGAAATGCAGGTAGCGCACGCCATCCTGTTCGGAGAGGGTGACCGGCGCAAATTTGGGCTTACGGGCTGGACGGCGCGAAGATTCGGCCTGTTCGATGGATTTTCGTTTGATGAGCATAGGACGCCTGATTCGATCGCCCATTATCGGTGGATGGCTTACTGGAGTGCAAGCTAAATGCGGGGGAGGCGGGAAAGGCGTTCCGTGCACCCCGGTCCTGTGCGCCAAGGGCGGGCAGGACCGGGGGGCGGCAATGCGCGGCTGCGCGGGCGCTTACTGGCCCCGTTCCGGCTCGACCGACACGCGCAGGCGGATGCGCTGGCCGGGGTCGCGGTCCATCAGGCTGGTGTAGGTCTGGCCGCGGTAGTCGTAGGTGACGTCGTAGCCGGTGGTGCGCGACTCGTAGGCATCGACCATGCGGCACTGGCGCACAGCCTGTTCCTGCATGTACTGCGGCTGGTCCTGCACCGCGCGGCCGTTATTGTCGACCCGGTCGCCCACCACCGCGCCGGCGATCGCGCCGGCCGCCGTGGCCGCCGCGCGGCCGCTGCCGCCGCCGACCTGGTTGCCCAGCAAGGCGCCGGCGATGCCGCCGATGATGGCGCCGCCCGCGCTGCGCTGCTGCGGCGCCTGCTGCACCGGCACCTGCACGTACTCGGTCTTGCATTCCTCGCGCGGCTGGCGGATCTGCTCGACCCGTGGCTGGACACGGATCACGCGACCATAGTCGGCGAACTCGCTCGCCTGGGCGAAGGGCAGCGAGCACAAGCCCAGCGCCGTCACGATCAGTTTGGTGTGCATTTTCATGGGATACCTCATTTGTAGGGTAAGACAAGCAAGAGGGTTCTGAGTTCCAGGCCTGAGAACCACGAAACCATGGTAATCCTCTCCGCGCCGGTTTTGGAGTCCGCATGGCAACAATTTGTAACAGCGGAGAAGAGTCATGGTATCCGCTTGCAGAATGGGCCCGGCGATTCCTCAGGCGGACTGCCCGGGCCTGCCAAATTAGAGGCTTTATACAGAATTCGCCCTCATTTATTACAAATATTGTGGTTCAAATCACATTCGGGTTGATTCAGTAACCACAAAACGTTACCCTTATACGATTAGGGGGTATATTGGCGGGTGGCAACGGTAGCAGGAGATCGGCGTTTTTCCCGGTAAACGCCACGCATCGGCAACAATAGTACTGAAACGCACCCGACCACACCAGGACGACTTGAGGGAAAAATGAGTTTGTTGATTACAGTGCCGCCCAATCTTGTGCAGTCCATCCGAGCCTTCCGTGTAGTGGAACTGCAAGAAGAAGCAGTCCGGCTCGGGCAGCATTTCCTGTACGCGCATTGCGCCGATACGCTGACCAAACAGCAGGTGTGCGGACGCATCGCCGAGAATTTTTACTTTCCCAAGCCTTGCGGCAAGAATTTCGACGCCCTGCGCGAATGCCTGACCGACACCATCAGCAAGGCCGGCGCCCAGCCGGGCTTCATCGTGGTTCTCGAACAATTGCCCAACACGCAGAAATTCGACAAGGAAGCGCGCGAAACCCTGCTCGACGTGTTCCGCGACGGCGCCGACTACTGGGCCGAGAAAAAAGTGCCGTTCCGCGTGTTCTACTCCTTCGAATAAGGCGCCGGCGGCGCGCGCCGCCGCCGGCCCTGGCACGGCGCATCCGTGCTGCGCTGCAACAATTGCATCCCGGTTTATTGGTCCGGCCAGCCGCTCAGGGTACAATGCGCGCTATGAAAAACATTGTGATCCTCATTTCCGGGCGCGGCAGCAACATGGAAGCCGTCGTCCATGCTGCTCGGGAAGAGCAGTGGCCGGCGCGTATCGCGGCCGTCATCAGCAACAAGGCCGATGCCAAGGGCCTTGAATTTGCCCAGAAACACGGCATTCCGACCGCCGTGGTCGCCAACAAGGAATTCGCCACGCGCGAGGCTTTCGATGCTGCCTTGCAGGAAACCATCGACCGCTTTGCACCCGACCTGGTGGTGCTGGCCGGCTTCATGCGCATTCTCACGCCAGGCTTCGTCGCCCATTACGAGGCGCGCATGCTCAATATTCATCCCTCGCTGCTGCCGCTGTTTCCCGGCCTGCACACCCACCAGCAGGCGCTCGACGCCGGCGTGGCCAGGCACGGCGCCACGGTGCACTTCGTCACCGCCGAACTCGATCACGGCCCGGC
Organism: Massilia atriviolacea; assembly: GCF_003953935.1. Lineage (GTDB taxonomy): Bacteria > Pseudomonadota > Gammaproteobacteria > Burkholderiales > Burkholderiaceae_D > Telluria_A > Telluria_A atriviolacea. The sequence continues at coordinate 175,063 of NZ_RXLQ01000009.1, read as the reverse complement.
CGTGCTCAAGGCGGAAGTCGACGTGCTGCCGGGCGATACCGAGGACACACTGGCCGCGCGCGTGCTGGTGCAGGAACACACGCTGTACCCGCGCGCGATCCGCCTGTTCGTCGAGGACCGGCTCAGCATCGATCACGGCGCCGTCCGCATCGCCGATAAAACCAATAATTAACCAAGGAATACCATGAGATTGCCACCAGCGATTCTCGCCAATACCGAAGAAGTATTGCGCGAGATCTTGCGTTTTTCGGCGCCCGCCGACACCACCCTGTCGCGCTACTTCAAAGACCACCCCCGCCTGGGCGCGCGCGAGCGCGGCGCCGTGGCGGAAGGCATTTACGCCATCCTGCGCAATAAAACCTTTTTCACCGACTTCGCCGAAGCGGGCGCCAGCCCGACCATGCGCCGCCTGACCATCCTCGGCCTGGCCGAAGCGGTGGGCGTCGATTCGCTGGGCGGCCTGACCGAAGAAGAAACCGAATTCCTGAACCGCATCAAGGAAATCGACCGCAACCTGATGCCGCCGCAAATGCGGTCGAACCTGCCGAAGTGGCTGTTCGACAAATTCGTGGCCCAGTACGGCGAAGCCGAGACCCTGGCCCTGGCCAATGCCCTGAACCAGCCGGCCCCGCTCGACCTGCGCGTCAATTCGATCAAGGCCACGCGCGACGAGGTTGTCGCCGGCCTGGCCGAAGCGCCGATCGAGGCGCTGCCGATGCCGTACGCCCCGCTCGGCCTGCGCGTGCTGAAAAAGCCATCGCTGCAAAACCTGCCGCTGTTCAAGAGCGGTGCGATCGAGGTGCAGGACGAGGGCAGCCAGGTGCTGAGCCAGATCGTCGGCGCCAAGCGCGGCGACATGGTAGTCGACTTCTGCGCCGGCGCCGGCGGCAAGACCCTGGCGCTGGGCGCGCTGATGCGCAACACCGGCCGCTTGTATGCCTTCGACATTTCCGAAAAGCGCCTCGCCAAGCTCAAGCCGCGCCTGGCGCGCAGCGGCTTGTCGAACGTGCATCCGGTGCAGATCGCGCACGAGCGCGATGCCAAGATCAAGCGCCTGGCCGGCAAGATCGACCGCGTGCTGGTCGACGCCCCGTGCTCGGGCCTGGGTACCCTGCGCCGCAATCCGGACGTGAAATGGCGCCAGAAGGTCGAGGCCGTCGCCGAAATGCAGGAAAAGCAAGCCTCGATCCTGGACGGCGCGGCGCGCCTGCTCAAGGGCGGCGGCCGCCTGGTGTATGCCACCTGCAGTCTGCTGGACGAAGAGAACGACTTCATCGTCGAGCAATTCCTGGCCGCCCATCCGGAATTCGACCTGGTGCCGATGAGCAAAGTGCTGGCTGAGCAAAAGATCGAGCTGGAGATGGGCGACTATCTCAAGCTGTTGCCGCACAAGCACCAGACCGACGGCTTTTTCGCCGCCGTGCTGGAACGCAAGCCGATGGCGCCCAAGCCACCGAAAGACAAGCCGGCCGACGACAGCGACGCCGGCGCCGAGACCGACGAATAATACCCGCTAGCCCATGCCTTTATCGAACGTGCTGTCCGACCTGATCGATGATTTCGATCAACCCAGCTTCCTGTACCAGGCCGGGGCCATCGCTGTCTGTATCGTGCTGGGCTGGGGGCTCGGTTACGCCATCCGGCGTGCCTGGCTGCGCGGGCGCACCGGAAGCGGCATGGTGCAAATGGGGGTGGAAAGTTTCTCCTATGTGCTCAGTCCGCTGGCGGTGGTGGGATTCCTTGCCATCGCCAAAGTGTTGTTCACGGCGGAACGCTACAATATTCATCTGCTGCGCCTGGCGCTGCCGCTGTTCGCCTCGCTGGCGGTGATCCGCCTGGCGTTCTACCTGATGCGGCGCGTGTTCGCGCGCCACGGTCCGGTCGGCGCCGCCATTCTTACCTTCGAAAAAATCTTCGCCATGCTGGTCTGGCTGGCCGTGGCAATGTATATCGCCGGGCTCTGGCCGGATGTGTTCGATTTCCTCGAGACCACCAAGCTGCCGCTCGGCAAAAACAGGGTGTCGCTGGCGGCCATCCTGCAAGCCATCGTGTCGGTCGTGATCCTGCTGATGCTGGCGCTGTGGGCCGGCGCTTCCCTGGAAGAACGCCTGATGGGCGTGCAGGGCATCCACACCTCCTCGCGCGCCGTGATCGGCCGCATGAGCCGCGCGGTGCTGATCATCATTGCGGTGCTGGGCAGCCTGACCCTGGTGGGGATCGACCTGACCGTGCTGTCGGTGTTCGGCGGCGCGCTCGGCGTCGGCCTCGGCCTCGGCATGCAGAAGATCGCCAGCAACTATGTGTCCGGCTTCGTGATCCTGCTCGAACGCAGCCTGGCCATCGGCGACATGATCTCGGTCGATAAATTCACCGGCAAGGTCACCCATATCAATACCCGCTACACCATCCTGCAAGGACTCGATGGGGTGGAGACGGTATTGCCGAATGAAATGCTGATTTCCGGGCCGGTGCAGAACCAGTCGCTGTCGAACCGCTCGATCCGGGTCTCGACCACCATCAGCGTCGCCTACGACAGCGACCTCAACGTCATCATGCCCTTGCTGGAACAGCAACCGCACGGGGTCGAGCGGGTGCTGGAAGATCCGGCGCCGGGCGTGTCGCTCAATAAGTTCGGCCTCGACGGCTACGACCTGGAAGTGGGCTTCTGGATCCGCGATCCCGAAAACGGCCGCGGCGGCGTGATCTCTGAGGTAAACAGAAAGATTTACGCGCTGGTCCAGGCGGGCCAGATCAAGCTGGCGTATCCTTCGCGCGACACTCGCCTGCTCGACGCCCAGATGGTGGCCGTGCTGGCAGGAATTTCTCGCCCAAGTTGAAATGATTGGTGGGAATCGTACCATGCGGTACGGTATCGTCGTAAAATGGCTCACTCGATCGTTTCCATGTGGCATGGTCGAGATAGCAACGACCACCAATCTGGAGCGGGAATGAATTTGTTAAGCACCACCTTGAATGCTGTGCTCGATTTTGCGGCGACTGGCCTGATTGGCCTGTCCGGCTGGGAAGTCGTGATTTACACGCTGATCGTCACGCATATTACGATTGCCAGCGTCACCATCTATTTACACCGTCACCAGGCCCACCGCGCGCTGGACCTGCATGCGATTCCAAGCCACTTTTTCCGTTTCTGGCTGTGGCTGACCACCGGCCAGGTCACCAAGGAGTGGGCCGCGATCCACCGCAAGCACCACGCCAAATGCGATACGGCCGAAGATCCGCACAGCCCGGTCACGCGCGGCATCCGCAAGGTCCTGTTCGAAGGCGCCGAGCTGTATCGCGCCGAGTCGAAGAACATGGAAACGATGGAAAAGTACGGCCACGGCACGCCGACCGACTGGATCGAGCGCAATCTGTACACCCGTTACAGCTGGCAGGGCGTCGCCGCGCTGCTGGTGATTAACTTCGCCCTGTTCGGCGTGATCGGCGTGACCATCTGGGCGATCCAGATGGCATGGATTCCGATTACCGCCGCCGGCATCATCAACGGCATCGGCCACTATTGGGGTTATCGCAATTACGATTGCTCCGACGCGGCCACCAATATCATCCCGTTCGGCATCCTGATCGGCGGCGAAGAACTGCATAACAATCACCACACCTTTGCCACTTCGGCCAAGCTGTCGTCGAAATGGTACGAATTCGATATTGGCTGGTTCTATATCCGCGTGCTGGAAACGCTGGGCCTGGCCAAGGTGAAGAAAGTGGCGCCCAAGCCGGCTTTCGAGCATGGCAAGACCGTGGCCGACCTGGACACCCTGCAATCGGTGATCGCCAACCGCTACGACGTGATGGCGAAATACGCCAAATCGGTGAAGCAGGCCTGGCGCGAGGAATTCGAGCACCTGAAGCACAAGGCCGAGCTGGAATCGCGCTTCCTGAAATCCTCGCGCAAGCTCTTGCAGCGCGAGCCGGGCAAGCTGGAAGATCCGCAGAAGCAGCAATTGATCGAGCTGTTCCAGCACAGCAAGGCGCTGGAAACCATGCACCAGATGCGCGTGGAACTGGGCGCGATCTGGGAGCGTTCGCACTTTACCCGCGACCAGCTGCTGCAGCAGTTGCAGGACTGGTGCACGCGCGCCGAAGCATCGGGCATCAAATCGCTGCAGGAATTCTCGCTGCGCCTGCGCAGCTACGCGTAACGCCGGCGTTTTCCTCTGCCACCGACCCGAAGACCGTCATTCCCGCCTGGGAATGGCGGTTTTTCAGTTGACGCCCGAGCGCGCAATGCGGGCCTCCGATCGTCAACAGCGAATCCCATGACCAAGAAAATCGCCATCCTGTTCGTCTGCATGGCCAACTACTGCCGTTCCCCGACCGCCGAAGGCGTGTTCCGCAGCCGCGCCATTGCGGCGGGCCTGGACCCGTTCCTGCTGATCGCTTCGGCCGCCACCTCGAATTACCGCATCGGCCACGCGCCCGATCCGCGTTCGAGCGAGCACGCGGCGCGCAGGGGCATCGACCTGAGGGCGCAGCGCGCGCGCCGGATCACCTTGGAAGACTTCGAACGGTTCGACCATATCCTGGGCATGGACCACCAGAATATCGCCATGCTCACGGCGGCCTGTCCGCCGCAATACCGCCACAAGATCGGCCTGCTGATGCAGTTCGCGAGCCGCTCGGACTCGGACGTGGTGCCGGACCCGTACGGGGGCGACGTCGATGGTTTCGAACTGGTGCTCGACTATATCGAAGACGCCGCCGACGGCCTGGTGGCCAGCCTGCGCGAGCGCCTCGCCGCGCGCGCCAAGGGCGCATAAAGCAAAAGAGCCGCGCACTTGCGTGGCGGCTCTTCTGGTACTGAAATCGGGATCGCGGATTACTTGATCTTGGTTTCTTTGTACATCACGTGCTTGCGTGCTTTAGGATCGAACTTCATGATCTCCATTTTTGCAGGCATCGTGCGTTTGTTTTTATCGGTGGTGTAGAAGTGACCCGTACCTGCGGTCGATTCCAGCTTGATTTTGTCGCGGCCAGTTTTTGCCATGATAGCTCCCTAATTAAACTTTTTCGCCACGGGCACGCATGTCGACCAGCACGGCATCGATGCCGACTTTGTCGATTACGCGCAGACCGGCGTTGGACAGGCGCAGGGAGACCCAGCGGTTTTCCGATTCCACAAAAATACGACGGTTTTGCAGGTTAGGCAAAAAACGACGCTTCGTTTTGTTGTTAGCGTGGGAGACGTTGTTACCAACCATCGGGCCCTTGCCAGTTACTTGGCAAACACGTGCCATAGCGCACTCCTTGAATATATCCAAAATTGGAAAAACAAGAGTATAGCGTGAAAAGCGAAGCTAAATCAACGACTTGTGAAAAACAATTGTGTCTTATGATCGAAAAAATTTAACAATTTGGCGGGGTCCGACAAGCTTACATCTGGCCGTGCTCGGCGAAGGAATGGACATGGGGGCCCGCGACCACGAAATGGTCGAGCACGCGCACATCGATCAGCGCCAGCGCCTGCACCAGCGCGCGGGTCAGCAGCAGGTCCGCTTCGCTGGGGTGGGGCGAGCCCGACGGGTGGTTGTGCGCCAATAAAATGCTGGCCGCGTTGCGCGCCAGCGCCGCTTTCACCACCTCGCGCGGATGCACGCTGGTGTGGGTCAGGGTGCCGCGAAACATTTCTTCACAGGCGATCAGGCGATGCTTGACGTCCAGGAACAACACGAGGAAGGATTCGTGCGCCTGGCGGCCCAGTTGCATGCGCAGGTACTGGCGCACCGCTTCCGGGGCATTGAGCAGCGCGCCGCTGGCGAGGCGCTCGCCGATGGCGCGCTGGGCTAACTCCATGACCGCCTGCAATTGCGCGAACTTGGCGGGGCCGAGTCCGTGTACCGTGGATAACTGCACCAGGCTGGCGCCGAACAGGCCGTTGATCGAGCCGAAGCGCAGCAAGAGCTCGCGTCCGAGCTCGACCGCGCTCTTGCCGCGCACGCCCACGCGCAGGAAAACCGCCAGCAATTCCGGGTCGGACAGGGCCGCCGCGCCTTCGCTGATGAGCCGCTCGCGCGGACGCTGCTGTTCCGGCCAATCCTTGATGCCCATCGCGCCTCCGCTTGAATGGTAAACTTGCAACATGACGAGTCGCAGGCCAACGCCAATGGACGCCATCATGCGCAGTCATTATGGTCGCGCTGCGGCGCGGCTTGCTGATCCCGGCGTGACAGGCTGCGGGAACTTGCCGTGTTTTTCAACACCATGTCTTTAAACGATGGAAGCTTGCATGCGCATCCTTGCCGTATCAGCCCTATTACTGGCCCCGCTTGTCCACGCGGCGCCCGATGCACCGGCGCAGCGCTGGGTCGAGGGCGACGACGTCGTGGTGCGCGCCACGCCCGATGCCAGCGCCGCCGCCGTCGCCACCCTGGCGCGCAATGCCAGGGTGACCCTGGTGCGCGAAGAAAACGCAGTCGGCTACTGCGAAATCCGCACGGTGGACGGCGCCGCCGGCTTCACGGCCTGCCGCTACCTGGCGCGTTCACCGGTGATCGTCAGCACGGTGCCCGGCAAGCCGCGTGCCGGCGAATCCGATCCGGAGCGGGCTTTCCGCCTGCAACCGAACTGGAGCAACCTGGAGAACTATGCGAACCACCTCAAGGACTTGCATCCCAGATTGCACCAGCAGGGCCCTTTCCCGCGCGACGCGGCGCTCGAGCGCATGAAGGCGCACCTGGCGCGCGGCATCGACGGTCCCAGGCCGGCGCCGTTTGCCGACTGGGCCGACCTCCAGCGCAAAGCCCGCCGCCTGGGCGTGCTGGCCGATACCGATCCGCAAGCGCGGGAGATTGCCGGAGGCCTGGAAGAGGCGACTGGCATCTTCTACAGTTCGCTGCACAGGAGCGACCAAGCCGCCGGCCGGCGCCGCCTGGCGGGCGTGGTGGCGGCGCTGGCATTTGCCGAGGTGGGGCCGTCGCTGTTCCGCAGCGAAGCCCAGGTGGCGCCGCCCACCAGCAGCGCCGAAGAGGCCAGCGGCCGCTTCGGCATCGCTTTCCGGCAATGGGTCAAGCCGCGGCCCAGGCCGACGGACGTGAGCCAGAACGACGACTCGCCCGGCTTGTACGACATGCTCAGCCGCACCGACGCCCTGGCGCGTCCGGTGCAGCGCGTTCAGCTGGACCGCGACGGCGCGCTGCGCGTCGCGCCAAGCGTACTGCGCAAGACAGAGACGCTGTGGCGCGCCGCCGACGGCCCCATGTGCGAGGGCTGGGCGCCCGGCTTTGCGTTTGGCGAGGCCGATGCCGGTCCATGGCGTTTTTTCGGCAAGTTTGCCGCTGCCAGCAAGAAACAGAACGCCAATCCGCCGGGCAGCCTGTACGCCTTCTACACGACGCGCGCGCTGCCGCCCGGACCGGCCGTGCGCAAGCAGGCCAGCATGACCCTGGACCGCGCCCGCACCGGTTTTATCAAGGGAAGCCATCTTTACTACGACCTCGACGCCGACGGCGTGGCCGACCTGGCCGTCTGGGAAGGGGAGGGCAAGGGGCCGGGCGATATCGAGCGGACCATCACCGCGACCGACGATCGCTGGTACCGCCTGGTGCTGGTCAACATCAATGGCGCCTGGAAAGTGCTTGGTAAGGACACGTTCAGCTACGGCTGCGGCTGTTAAAACGGTGCCCGCCTGCAATCAAATTCCGCAAGGCGAGGCCGTTCGGCCCGGGGTGGCTTACAATGTCGCTTTGCACGCCTCGATACCGACCATGTCCACCACTACCCCCGCCGTCGTCACCGAATCGGCTTACCTGACCCTGCACTACCGCCTGGCCACCGCTGACGGTACCGATCTGATCACGACCTTCGCCGGCAACCCGGCCACCCTGATGATGGGCAGCGGCCAGCTCGCGCCTTTCCTCGAAACCTGCCTGATGGGCTTGCCGGAAGGCACGCACCAGACTTTCCAGCTGGCCCCGGCGCAAGCCTTCGGCGAGCGCAACCCGGAACTGGTGCGCGATGTCTCGCGCGCCACCCTGGACGAGAATTCCGCTCCCGGCGCCGACTATCAGATCGGCGACCTGGTCGACTTCGCCGCGCCGGGCGGCGGCCGCTTTGCCGGCGTGCTGCGCCAGTTCGGCGAGGATGCCGTGACCTTCGACTTCAACCATCCGCTGGCTGGGCAGTCGCTGCAATTCGAAGTGCGCCTGATTTCAGTACTTTAATTGTCGTCACACAAATAACTGTTGTATAGAAAATACAGAGGTTCATCATGGACAGCGAAATTCTCCTGGCCCAGCCGCGCGGTTTCTGCGCCGGCGTCGACCGCGCAATCGAAATCGTCGAACGCGCCCTGCAACAATTCGGCGCGCCCATCTATGTGCGCCACGAAATCGTGCACAACGCCTATGTGGTCGAGGACTTGCGCAACAAGGGCGCGATCTTCATCGAGGAACTCGAGGATGTCCCGCCGGGCAACACCCTGGTGTTTTCCGCCCACGGCGTGTCGAAAGCGGTGCGCGCCGAAGCCGAAGCGCGCGGCCTGACCATTTTCGACGCCACCTGTCCGCTGGTGACCAAGGTGCACGTCGAGGTCGCCAAGATGCGGCGCCAGGGCTGCGAGATCGTCATGATCGGCCACGACGGCCATCCGGAAGTCGAAGGCACCATGGGCCAGACCGAGGAAGGCATGCACCTGGTCGAAACCGTGGCCGACGTGGCCATGCTGCAAGTGAAGACCCCCGACCAGCTGGCCTACGTCTCGCAAACCACCTTGTCGGTGGACGACACCGCCGACATCATCGCCGCGCTCAAGGAAAAGTTCCCGAACATCATCGAGCCGAAGAAGGGCGACATCTGCTACGCCACCACCAACCGCCAGGAAGCGGTCAAGTTCATGGCGCCCCAGGTGGACGTGGTGATCGTCGTGGGCAGCCCCAACAGTTCGAACTCGAACCGCCTGCGCGAAGTGGCGGAAAAGAAGGGCACGCCGGCATATATGGTCGACAATGCCTCGCAGATCGATCCGCAATGGCTGGTCGGCAAACTGCGGATCGGCGTCACGGCCGGGGCCTCGGCGCCGGAAGTCCTGGTCCAGGCCGTGATCGACCGCCTCAAGGAACTCGGTGCGCGCAGCGTGCGCGCATTGGAGGGCGTGGAAGAGCATGTGACCTTCCCGCTGCCGAAGGGACTCGACGGCATCAAGCTTGGGGTTGCATAACCCAAAGCATGGCCGTTTGTCAAAATTAAATTCGGAACACGTGTGATTTTCCGATATTAGTTTTTTCTAAACCTCGTTATGATGTTGACGCTCGGATGTTTTGTCATCGGGACGTCATGTTCGTTCTGATGGCGCACGGTTGCAGCAGAGACATGAAAAACCGGCAGTCCCGTGGCCAGGGACGGCGGTGTTTGTGCACTAGCGGCGTCAGGCCATGAGCGGCACACGGGGATTTCTCCGGGTGCCGTTTTTGTTAGAACGAATTGAAACGGGGTCATCATGGATACCTTTATCCAACAAATTATCAACGGCCTTGTGCTCGGCAGCATGTATGCCCTGGTCGCGCTGGGTTACACCATGGTGTACGGGGTGCTCAACCTGATTAACTTTGCCCACGGCGACGTGCTGATGATCGGCGCCATGGTCGGCCTGTCCATCCTCAAGGGCCTGGAAATCGTCGCGCCCGGCTTGCCCGGTTATGTCGACCTGGCCATCGCCATCCTCGGCGCCATTCCCGTCTGCATGCTGGTCAATGTCCTGGTCGAACGGGTCGCCTACCGGCGCCTGCGCAACGCTCCCCGCCTGGCCCCGCTGATCACCGCGATCGGCGTGTCCACCCTGCTGACCACCTTCTCGATGATGATCTGGGGCCGCAGCCCGCTGTCCTTCCCGCAACTGCTGTCGAGCGAGCCGATCCATATCGGCGGCGCCGTGATTTCCCAGACCCAGGTGCTGTTGCTGGCGCTGGCGGCCATGTCGATGGGCGCGCTGGTCTTGCTGGTCGAAAAAACCAAGCTGGGCCGCGCCATGCGCGCCACCGCCGAAAATCCCCGCGTGGCCGGCCTGATGGGGGTCGACTCGAACAAGGTCATCGTCGCTACCTTCGCCATCGGCGCGGCGCTGGCCGCCGTGGCCGGCGTGATGTGGGGCGCCAACTATTCCTCGATCCAGTTTGCGATGGGTTTCCTGCCCGGCCTGAAAGCCTTCTCGGCGGCGGTGCTGGGCGGCATCGGCAATATTTATGGCGCCATGATCGGCGGCATCCTGCTGGGCCTGATCGAAGCGCTCGGCGCCGGCTACATCGGCGACCTGACCGGCGGCTTCCTGGGCAGCCATTACCAGGACATTTTTGCTTTCGTCGTATTGATCATCGTCCTGACGATCCGGCCGTCCGGCATCATGGGCGAGCGCGTCGCCGACCGCGCCTGATAACGAACAGAAAAGGAAACATCATGGCTCTGCTCTCGTTTGACCTGGAAAACCACCCGCGCCAGGCCCGCATCAACCTGGTCGCGCTGCTGGTGGCCTTGCTGATCTTCCCCTTCGTCGCCCAGAACTTCGGCAACTCCTGGGTGCGCATCATCGACATGGCGCTGCTGTACATCATGCTGGCGCTGGGGCTGAACATCGTGGTCGGCTTCGCCGGCCTGCTCGACCTCGGCTATATCGCCTTCTTCGCCGTCGGCGCCTACATGACCGGGCTGCTGGCCTCGCCGCAATTTGCGGCCCTGCTCGAATCGGTGGTCAACCAGTATCCGGTGTTCGGGGAATGGCTGGTGGCGATCATGGGTCCCGACATCCGCGAGACCGGGATCCACCTGTCGGTCTGGCTGATCGTGCCGCTGGCGGCGGCCACGGCCGGGTTCTTCGGGGCCCTGCTGGGCGCCCCGACGCTCAAGCTGCGCGGCGACTACCTGGCCATCGTGACCCTGGGCTTCGGCGAGATCATCCGCATTTTCATGAACAACCTGAACGACCCGATCAACTTCACCAACGGTCCGCAGGGCATCAACCTGATCGATCCGATCCGCATTTTCGGCGTCTCGCTGGCGGGCGAACCGGGTTCCAAGGCCACCGTCTTCATCGGCAGCTACGGCATGCCGTCAGTGAACGCTTACTACTTCCTGTTCCTGTTCCTGTGCATCGCCATCGTGTTCATCACCACCCGCCTGCAGCATTCGCGCCTGGGCCGTGCCTGGGTTGCGATCCGCGAAGATGAAATCGCGGCCAAGGCCATGGGCATCAATACCCGCAACGTCAAGCTGCTCGCGTTCACCATGGGGGCGTCCTTCGGCGGCGTGGCCGGCGCCATGTTCGCCTCGTTCCAGGGCTTTGTCTCGCCGGAATCGTTTTCGCTGACCGAATCGATCGCGGTGCTGGCGATGGTGGTGCTGGGCGGTATCGGCCATATTCCCGGCGTGATCATGGGCGGCGTCCTGCTGGCGGCCTTGCCGGAAGTGCTGCGCCACGTGGTCGAGCCGCTGCAGATGACCCTGTTCGGCAAGGTGCTGATCGAAGCTGAAGTGCTGCGTCAGTTGCTGTACGGCCTGGCGATGGTCTTGATCATGCTCAACCGTCCGGCCGGCCTGTGGCCCGCGCCCAAGCACGAAGACCGGCCCGAGGCCGCCGAGACCAACAAGCCCGGCCAGTTGCCGGTGTAAGGGCCGCGCGAGGATATCCAGATGAGCGAACAAGTCATTCTCCATATTGACGGCGTCAACAAACGCTTCGGCGGTTTGCAAGCGCTGACCAACGTCGGCATCAAGATCATGAAGGGCCAGATTTACGGCCTGATCGGGCCGAACGGCGCCGGCAAGACCACCTTTTTTAACGTCATTACCGGGCTCTACCAGCCCGATACCGGCACCTTCGAGCTGGCCGGCAAACCGTATTCGCCGTCCGCCCCCCACCTCGTGGCCAAGGCCGGGATTGCCCGCACCTTCCAGAACATCCGCCTGTTCGGCGAGATGACGGCGCTCGAAAACGTGATGGTCGGCTGCCATGTGCGCACCCATCAGGGCGTATTCGGCGCGGTGTTCCGGCACAAGGCGGCGCGCCTCGAAGAAGCGGCGATCCGCGCGCGTGCGCAGGAATTGCTCGACTTTGTCGGCATCGGCGCCTTCGCCAAGCGCACCGCCAAATTCCTCTCCTACGGCGACCAGCGCCGCCTGGAAATCGCGCGCGCCCTGGCAACCGAGCCGCAGCTGCTGGCGCTGGACGAACCGGCCGCAGGCATGAACGCGACCGAAAAACTGGCGCTGCGCGAACTGCTGGTCAAGATCAAGAACGAAGGCAAGACCGTGCTGTTGATCGAACACGACGTCAAGCTGATGATGGGGCTGTGCGACCGCATCACCGTGCTCGAATACGGCAAACCCATCGCGGAAGGCTTACCGGCCGACATACAGAAAAATCCGGCAGTGATCGAAGCCTACCTGGGAGGTGCTCACGCATGAGCGACAACATTCTGAAGATCCAGGGGCTGAAGGTGGCCTATGGCGGCATCAAGGCCGTCAAGGGCATCGACCTGGAAGTGAACAAGGGCGAGCTGGTGACCCTGATCGGCGCCAACGGCGCCGGCAAGACCACCACCCTGAAAGCCATCACCGGCACCTTGCCCGACTGCAAGGTCGAGGGCACGATCAGCTATATGGGCGCCTCGCTCAAGGGCAGCAAGTCGTTCGAGCTGGTGCAGAAGAAGCTGGCCATGGTGCCGGAAGGGCGGGGCGTGTTCACGCGCATGTCGATCCACGAAAACCTGCTGATGGGCGCGTACACGCGCGACGACAAGGCTGGCATCGACGCCGATGTCGAGAAGTGGTTCACGGTGTTTCCGCGCTTGAAGGAACGCGCGGCGCAGATGGCGGGGACCCTGTCCGGCGGCGAGCAGCAGATGCTGGCGATGGCGCGCGCCCTGATGAGCCATCCGAACTTGCTGCTGCTGGACGAGCCCTCGATGGGCCTGGCGCCGATCATGGTGGAAAAGATTTTCGAGGTGATTCGCGACGTGCACAGGCAGGGGATCACGGTCTTGCTCGTGGAACAGAACGCGAAACTGGCGCTGGAAGCGGCCGACCGCGGTTATGTGATGGATTCGGGCGCGATCATCATGGGCGGCAATGCCCAGGACATGCTGCACGATCCGCGCGTGAAGGCGGCCTACCTGGGCGAATAGCGAACGCGCGTACTGAAGCGCCGTCATTCCGCGCAGGCGCGTACTGAAGCGCCGTCATCCCGCGCAGGCGCGTACTGAAGCGCCGTCATTTCGCGCAGACTTGTACTGAAGCGCCGTCATTCCCGCGCAGGCGGGAATCCAAGGCAAGTTTGCCGATCGGCGCTGTCATGGATTCCCGCCTGCGCGCAAAGTCATCCCGGGTTTGCAGTCGACAATGGCTTAACCTGGCAGCATTGATGGAATGCCTCCCATAAAAAAAACCCCGCAGCTGCGGGGTTTTTTGCTACTGCGACAGCGCTCGATTAACGCTTGGCGCTGGTGCGTGCAGCAACGTTCTGTGCAGCCTGGGTGAACTGCGATACGGCCGCGTTCACATTGGTTTCCATGGCTTCCTTGGCTTGCTTGGCGGTCTTGGTCAGCTGCTCGTAGCCGGCGTTGGCGTTGCCGATCGATGCCTTGATGACGGCAACCACGTTTTCCGAACCGGCCGGTGCGTTCTTGCTCACTTCGTCAACCAGCGAAATCACCTTGCGGTTGGTTTCGGCGATCTGGAATTCGGCCGCTTTCGAAAATTCAGCCTGGGTGCCGGTCGCGATGGCAGCCAGCTGGCGGCCGTAGGACAGCGCTTTTTCAGCGGTCGGCTGGGCCTGGGCGGCGGTCAGCGAGAAAAATTCTTGTGGATCCTTGGCCGACAGCAGTTGCTTGGTAGCGATCGAGGACTCTTCCAGCGTTGCCTTGGCAGCGGTGATGTTCAACTCGACCAGCTTTTCAATGCTTTCGAAGGCTTTCGACGTCAGCGAGGAGTACAGCGCGAACTGCGATTCGAAGTTGGCTTTGGTGGCGTTCGAAAACTGCTCAGGGATTGCAAACATATATATTCTCCAAATATTGATTAATAGTATTGTTGATAAATGCTGCGTTGAACCGGTGAGGCAGAAAAATCTGTCGAGCCAAGGCTGAACAATAGGATTGTGCAGCGCAACAAAGGCCATTTTAATGATTTCCCGACCAGTGTCAAGCGAATCTTGTGCAGTGCACAAACCTCTCGTGATCAATAGAAATCCTTGTGCCGGGCAAGAACAATGGTCCGCTTCGTGCACCGCCGCAAGCCCGGCTGTCATAGACAAAACCGGCCTTGATAACATGGCAACGCCGCCCATGCTAGACTCGCGGTTCGCGCTGTCCAACCTGTTGATACGGCGTCTTGACGTTTTGGCGTCGAGCGCGGCCATTGATATATGTCAAACGAAACGTTAAAAAATGCTGCGCCGCGCCACAGTGCGCCCTGGCTGTCGCCGATGCCCGTGTTTTTCGTGCTGCTGTGGAGTACCGGATTCATCGTGGCCAAGTTCGGCCTGCCCTACGCGCCGCCGCTGACCTTCCTGCTGCTGCGCTGCGCGGCGGTGCTGGTGGTGCTGCTGCCCATCGTGCTGATCTGGAAAGCCCCGTGGCCGAAGGGCAGCATCGGCCATATCGCCGTGGCCGGATTGCTGCTGCAGGCCGGCTACCTGGGCGGCGTCTGGTGCGCCATCAAGCTCGGCATGCCGGCCGGCGTCACCGCCCTGATCGTCGGCATGCAACCGATCCTTACCGCCGCCTGCGCGCCCCTGATCGGCGAAACCGTGCGCCCGCGCCAGTGGCTGGGCCTGCTGTTCGGCCTGAGCGGCGTGGCGCTGGTGGTGTATGCCAAGATCACCCTGGTCGGCCTGTCCGCGCCGGCGATCGGCTATGCGGTGCTGGCGCTGCTGTCGATTACCGCCGGTACGATGTACCAGAAGCACTTTTGCCCGCACTTCGATCTGCGCACCGGTACCGTGATCCAGTTCGGGTCGACGGTGGCGGTACTATTGCCCATCGCGATACTGTTCGAAGGGCTGGACTGGTCGCTCGGCAGCATCGATTGGACCCCGCGTTTCATCGGTGCGTGGATGTGGTCGGTGTTCGCGCTGTCGATCGGCGCCATCTTCCTGCTGTTTTCGTTGATCCGCCGCAGCGATGCGACCCAGGTGACCAGCTTGCTGTACCTGACGCCGCCGACCACGGCCGTGATGGCCTGGCTGATGTTCGGCGAAGCCTTCAGCTGGCTCGGGGTGGCCGGGATGGTGGTGGCGGTGATCGGCGTGGTCTGTGTCGTTAAAAAATAGGAGTAACAATGCTCGTAAGTAAAGAACAAGCCATCGTGGACGCCGCCATCGGTTCGCGCCGTTCGATCCGCGCCTTCCTGCCGACCCCGGTCGCGCGCGAGGATATCGAGGCCATCCTGGAAGTGAGCGCCCGCGCACCGTCGGGCACCAATATCCAGCCGTGGAAGGTGACCGTGCTGACCGGCCAGGCGAAAGAGCGCCTGTCGCAGGCGATCCTGGCGGTCCACAACGATCCGGCGCAGGCCGCCCTGCACGTGGAGGAATATCCGTATTACCCGCGCGAATGGACCTCGCCCTACATCGAGCGGCGCCGCAAGGTGGGGCTGGACCTGTATTCGCTGCTGGGCCTGGAGCGCGACAACAAGGCCGGCATGCACGCCCAGTTCGGGCGCAACTACCGCTTTTTCGACGCGCCGGTGGGCCTGATCTTTACCATCGACAAGGTGCTGGAACAGGGCTCCTGGCTCGATTACGGCATGTTCCTGGAAAATATCATGGTGGCGGCGCGCGGGCGCGGCCTCGATACCTGTCCGCAGGCGGCGTTTACCCCGTACCACAGGGTGATTGCCGAACATCTTCAGCTGCCCCCCACTGAGATGCTGGTATGCGGCATGGCGCTCGGCTTCGCCGATCCCGACAAGATCGAGAATACCCTGGTGACCGCGCGCGAACCGCTGGCAGGCTTTGTTCGCTTCATGGAATAAACGCGTACACTAGGACGGATGCAAGGAGCGCGCTGGCTACGGACGTTGTAGCCGGGCACAAGACTTCCTCCGAATGTTAAATTCGCTTGCGATTGCTGAGTACTTTGCTAGACTTCAGCAACATATAGGTCAGCTCGCTTCAAAGGATTTCAGATGTATAAGTTTGTCTTGGGCGCTATCGCTTCCCTGCTGCTCGTCGCCACGCCGCCAGTCGACGCCAAGGAGAGGGCCAAGGCCAAGGTCGGGGTCAAGGCCAAGGCCAAGGCCGTGGTCAATGCCGGCAAGGTCAAGAAACCCAGCGCGGGAAAAACCCGCTTCAAGCGGCGCGAGATTGCGCCGCGCCTCATGGCGGAAAGCCGCAACACCATGGTGCGCCGCACCGTCATGGTCAAGGGCAAGCGCAAGGTGGTGTACCAGCGCGTGATCGTGGCCGCTTCCCTGCCGGAACGGGTGCGCCAGAGCGCCGGCGACCGTGCCGGCCTGAACCAGACTCCCGACCCGCTCGACCTCAAGTCCAACGTCGCCTTCGTGCTCGACCAGAACAATGCGGAAGTCCTGTTCGAGAAGAACGCCAACATCGCCTTGCCGATCGCCTCGATCACCAAGCTGATGACCGGCCTGATCGTGGTCGAAGCGAACCAGGACATGGACGAGGTGCTGACCATCACCGAAGACGACGTCGACCACGAAAAATTCACCAGTTCGCGCCTGCGCGTCGGTTCGCGCATGACGCGCGCCAACCTGCTGCATATCGCGCTGATGAGTTCGGAGAACCGGGCGGCGGCGGCGCTGGGACGCAATTATCCGGGCGGCGTGGCGGGCTTTGTCGAGGCCATGAATGCCAAGGCGCACCAGTTGGGCATGAACGATACGCGCTATGTCGATTCGAGCGGGCTGTCCAGCCGCAACGTGGCCAGCGCGCGCGACCTGGCCAAGCTGGCCATGTTTGCATACAACCAGCCGCTGCTGCGCCAGTATTCGACCGATCCGAAATCGACGGTCGATGCGGGCGGCAGGCTGATGCATTACAACAATACCAACTACCTGGTCGCGATGCCGGATTGGGATATCGGTTTGCAGAAAACCGGCTTCATCAACGAAGCGGGGCGTTGCCTGCTGATGCAGACCGTGATCCAGGGCCGCTCGGTGATCATGGTATTCCTCGATTCCAAGGGCAAGCAGTCGCGCACGGCCGATGCGGGACGCATGCGGCGCTGGCTGGAAGCCTTGCGGCCGGCGGGCATGTCCTGATTGAAGTACGACCCGGCCCGGCCCAGGCCGGGATCGACGGCTCACGCCGGTCCGGTATAGCCCAGGGTCGCCGAAATCTGGCTGGCCGTCAGCACCAGGTCTTCCAGCCATTCTTCCTGCAAGCGGTCGGCCGGCGCCGAAATCGACAGGCCGGCAATCAGCTTGCCCGAATCGTCGTGGATGCCTGCCGCCATGCAGCGCACGCCCAGTTCCAGTTCCTCGTTATCGCGGGCATAACCGCGCGTCCTGACCACGCTCAGCTCGCGTTCCAGCTTGCCCAGGTCGGTGATCGAATTCTTGTTGTGCCCGGCCAGTCCGGTGCGCGTGGCATACGCCCGGATCGCCTTCGGCTCGTCCACCGACAGGAACAGCTTGCCGGTCGAGGTCAGGTGCAGCGGTCCGCGCCCGCCGATCGCGCGCACCACCTGCATGCCGGAACGCTCCGAAAAGGCGCGGTCGATGTACACGATCTCATCGCCCTGGCGCACCGAGAGGTTGATGGTCTGCTGGGTCTTCTTGTGCAGCGAGCGCATGAAGTCGAGCGCCGCTTCGCGCACCGACAGGCGGCTTTTCACCACATTGCCCAGCTCCAGCAGGCGCATGCCGAGCCGGTAGGTGCCCGGTTCGACCCGGTCCACGAAGCGCGTGATGACCATGTCGTTCAGGATCCGGTGCGCGGTCGAGGGATGCAATCCGGATACCTTGGACAATTCCTTCAGGCTCACCGGATCGGTATAGTTGGCCAGCGCGTCGAGCAAGGCCACCATGCGCTCGATGACCTGGATCGAGGTTTTGGGTGCTTCAACGGTGTCGATTTTCATGATGTGGTTGGTGCAGTGCAGTATATGTCCGTACTTTATACCACAATGTGAAAAGGATTGGCAATTTCCCTGTGGCGCCCGGCAAAGGTGGCGCAGCCGCCTCGGGCCGGGGCATAATGCGTGTTACCTGTTATTTTAAAGAGTCTCCATGACCGAGCCTGTCAGTGAATTCAAGAGCAAAAGCGGCCTGAAGCGCATCGTGGCGGCCACCGGCTATTCGATCGAGGGCTTCAAGTCCGCCTGGAAAAGCGAGCATGCATTCCGCCAGGAATTGATCATGGTCGTCATCGGCACCATCATCGCCCTGGCCTTGCCCGTTTCCGCCTTCCAGAAATTGTTCCTGATTGCCGTGCTGGTGCTGGTGCTCATCGTCGAACTGATCAACTCGGCCATCGAAGCCGTGGTCGACCGGATCTCGCTGGAGCGCCATCCGCTGTCGAAGAACGCCAAGGATTTCGGCAGCGCCGCCGTGATGCTGGCGGTCATGATTGCCGTGGCCGCGTGGGGCCTGGTGTTGTTCAACCGCTTTTACTAGTCCGCTTCTTGCTGCCGGCCCGCCTTATGCGCAGGCCGCATATCGAACCGCGAAACGATTCCTTCGCTTTCGCCGGTTCGGGCCGTATTCTGGCGCTTCCAGGAGGTGCGCCATGACCGAACTCTTTCCCCATTTTCAAGTAATCGTGGTCAGCGGACTGCAGGACAGCGGGCCGGACCATTGGCAGTCGCGCTGGCAGCGCCTGCATCCCGAATTCGTGCGCGTGCGCCAGGACGATTTCGACAATCCCGACCTGGCCGCCTGGGCCGCGCGGCTCGATCGGCTGCGGCGCGCCGATCCGCGTCCCGCGCTGCTGGTGGCGCACAGCTTCGGCTGCCTGACCGCCGTGCACAGCATCGCCCGCAGCAGCGAGGGCGTGGCCGGCGCCTTGCTGGTTGCGCCCGCCGATCCCGACAAATTCGGCGTGGCCGACCGCCTGCCCGCGCTGTCGCTCGATTGCCCTAGCATTGTGGTGAGTAGCGCCAACGATCCATGGATGAGCGCGGCGCACGCGGCCCTGTGGGCGCGCCGCTGGGGGAGCGAGCTGATCGAGGAGGGCAGGGTGGGGCATATCAATGCCGAGTCCGGCCTGGGCGACTGGTCCGCCGGATACAAGTATTTGCAGCGTTTGGCCGAATTGGCGCACAATAGGATGCTGGCTTTTTCGCCATGATTGACATCCGCTGATAACTTTGATGAACGATTGGAGATCACAATGAGTTTACGTCTGGGCGATACCGCTCCCGATTTCGAGCAGGATTCTTCGCTGGGAACGATCAAGTTTCACCAATGGGCGGGCGATTCGTGGGTGGTGCTGTTTTCGCATCCGGCCGACTTTACGCCCGTCTGCACGACCGAACTGGGCCTGACCGCCAAGCTCAAGCCGGAATTCGACAAGCGCAACGTGAAAGCCATTGCCCTCTCGGTCGATCCGGCCGAGCTGCACAAAACCTGGATCAAGGATATCGAAGAGACGCAAAAGACCGTGGTCGGCTTTCCGATCATCGCCGATGCCGATAAAAAAGTGGCGGCCCTGTACGACATGATTCATCCGGAACAGTCGGCCACGGCCACGGTCCGCTCGCTGTTCGTGATCGATCCGAAGAAAAAGGTGCGCCTGTCGATCACCTACCCGATGAGCACCGGACGCAATTTCGACGAAGTGCTGCGCGTCATCGACGCCCTGCAACTGAGCGACGCCTATACCGTGGCCACGCCCGGCAACTGGCGCGATGGCGACGATGTGATCATCCCGCTGAGCGTGCAGGATCCGGAAGTGATCAAGCAAAAGTACCCGAAAGGCTACACCGCCGAGCGCGCCTACCTGCGCGTGACGCCGCAGCCGAACAAATAGGCCGGTATGACCATTTTTACCACGCCGTGCTGGAACGCATAAGCAAATAAGCTTTCCATCGTTTGAAACGCGGTAGAGTCCCTATACCCTTGCGGACATTCTAGGGACTCATTCATGCAACTAACGTACATCGTTTCAGGTTTTGCCGTCGGCCTGCTGGTCGGCATGACCGGCGTCGGCGGCGGCTCGCTCATGACGCCGCTGCTGACCTTGCTGTTCGGCGTCTCGCCCTCGGTTGCCGTGGGCACCGACCTCGCCTTCGCTTCCATTACCAAATCGGCCGGCACCTTCACGCACCGCCTGCGCGGCACCGTGCGCTGGGATATCGTGCGCCATCTGTGCTACGGCGCCTTGCCGGCCGCCGTGGCCGCTACCCTGGCGCTCAAGCAATTCGGTACGCTCGACAAGGAAATCGGCCAGATCATCCGCTACTCGATCGCCGGCTCGGTCATGCTGACCGTGATTGCGCTGCTGTTCAGGGGCAAGATGATGGCCTGGATCAACGCCAAACCCGAGCGCCAGCTGCAGGGCAGCAAGCTGACCGCCGCCACCGTCTTCTCGGGCGCGGTGCTGGGCGTGCTGGTGACGGTATCCTCGATCGGCGCCGGCGCCATCGGCGCGACCTTGCTGGTCATGCTGTATCCGCGCATGACGCCGGCCGAAGTGGCCGGCACCGACATCGCCTACGCCGTGCCGCTGACCGCGATCGCCGCCTTCGGCCACTGGTGGCTGGGCTCGATCAACTGGTCCCTGCTGGCCATGCTGCTGATCGGATCGCTGCCGGGCATCACCCTCGGTTCCTGGATCGCCAAATCGGTGCCGGAAGGCTTCCTGCGCGGCCTGCTGGCGACCACCCTGACCCTGGTGGCGGTCAAGCTGGTCTATTGAGATAGGCTCTAAACAGACGACATCGATTCCCGGCTGCCCGGCCAGGCCTGCGCCACCTGCGCGCGCAGGGCCGGGTCGGCGACCACGATCGGCGCCAGCCAGCGCAGCACCGACGCCGCTTCGTGGCGCAGCTCGGTCCACAGGGCGAACTCGCAATTGAGCGCCGCATTCACATACACCCGCACCAGCATCTCGCGCTCGACCGGCGCCGTCCCGGCCGCCGCACCCAGGCGGACGTAAGCCGCCACCAGCGCCCGCGGGTCGCCGCCGCGCGGCAGCATCGGCGCCGGATCGCATTCCTGCGCCCAGACCTGGAAAATGGCGCGCAGCCCCGGCGGTACGCTGACGCTGAGCATCGTTTCCGGCGTCCCCGGCGCGCCGCCGCTGCCTTGCAAACCTGTATGCATGTCCATGCCTCCTCCTGATCGCTGCATGTCAGACCGCGCCGCTGCGAGCCGGGTTCAGCCGTTTTACCCGGCG
This sequence comes from Massilia atriviolacea, assembly GCF_003953935.1. Classification (GTDB taxonomy): domain Bacteria; phylum Pseudomonadota; class Gammaproteobacteria; order Burkholderiales; family Burkholderiaceae_D; genus Telluria_A; species Telluria_A atriviolacea. The sequence continues at coordinate 153,759 of NZ_RXLQ01000009.1, read as the reverse complement.
TTTGCGCCGTCTCAAACGGCGGCGACGCGGCGCTCGGCGCAATCCTAATAGCGTATCGATCTATGTAAATAAGAAATGCTTCGTTTGCGTTATGAGGTTCTCCTGCGATTATTGGCGCCTATTAGACGAATTTGTAATAAGAGGCCCCATGTCCCTTTCACTTCCCAGCGACAAGCCGCCCCGCATCTTCCCCGGGCTCGACTGGCTTTTCCGCTGGTTTTACGTCAAGTCGCCGCGCCGCGTCTTGCCCGGCTTCGGGCTGACGCTCGGCTTTACCGTCTTCTATCTGTGCCTGATCGTCCTGATCCCGCTGTCGTCGGTGTTCCTCAAGACCTTCAGCATGACCTGGCCGGCGTTCTGGGAAGTGGTGGCGTCGGAACAGGCGGTGGCGTCGTACCGCCTCAGTTTCGGCGCTTCCTTCGTTGCGGCGCTGATCAACACCTTCTTCGGCGGCATCGTCGCGTGGGTGCTGGTGCGCTACGAATTCCCGGGCAAGCGCTTCATGGACGCCCTGGTCGACCTGCCGTTTGCCCTGCCCACGGCGGTGGCGGGCATCACGCTCACCGCGCTGTACTCGTCCAACGGCTGGATCGGCAAATACTTCACCGAACTTGGCATCAAGGTCTCCTACACCCCGCTCGGCGTAGTGGTGGCGCTGACCTTCATCGGCCTGCCCTTCGTGGTGCGCACGGTGCAGCCGGTGCTGGAAGACCTGGAAAAGGAACTCGAAGAAGCCGCCGCCAGCCTGGGCGCGAACGCCTGGCAGACGTTTACGCGCGTGGTGTTCCCGGCCCTGATGCCGGCCCTGGTGACCGGTTTTGCGCTCTCGTTCGCGCGCGCCACCGGCGAATTCGGCTCTGTCATTTTCATCGCCGGCAACCAGCCGATGATCTCCGAAATCACGCCGCTCCTCATCTACATCAAGCTCGAAGCGTACAACTACGCCGGCGCCACCGCGATCGCCGTGGTGATGCTGGTGGCCTCGTTCGCGCTGCTGTTGGCCATCAATCTGCTGCAGGCGTGGACACGCGCCAGGACCGGTAAAAAATGAGTACTGCGATCAAACAGGCGGCCACGCCGCCCACGCGGCGCGCGCGCCGCTCGATCTGGGAGCGCTTGCTGGGCCGCTCGCACCCGCTGGAACCGGTCTGGGTCAGCGCGCTGCTCAAACTCGTCGCCCTGGTCTTCCTGACCCTGTTCCTGTTCATTCCGCTGGCCGCCGTGTTCGCGGAAGCCTTCAAGAAGGGCGTCGACACCTACATCGCCGCCATTACCGACCCGGATGCCGTGGCCGCCATCAAGCTGACCCTGATCGCCGCCTTCATCTCGGTGCCGTTCAACCTGGTGTTCGGCGTGTGCGCGGCCTGGTGCATCGCCAAGTTCGAATTCAAGGGCAAGTCGATCCTGCTTACCCTGATCGACCTGCCGTTCTCGGTCTCGCCGGTGATCGCGGGCCTGATCTATGTGCTCATGTTCGGCGCCCAGGGCTGGTTCGGCGAGTGGCTGGCCAAGAACGACATCAAGATCCTGTTCGCGGTGCCGGGCATCGTGCTGGCGACGGTGTTCATCACCTTCCCGTTCGTGGCGCGCGAACTGATTCCGCTGATGCAGTCGCAGGGCAACGAGGAAGAAGAAGCGGCGCTGGTGCTGGGCGCCTCGGGCTGGGCCACCTTCTGGCGCGTGACCCTGCCGAACATCAAATGGGGCCTGCTGTACGGCGTGATCCTGTGTAACGCGCGGGCCATGGGCGAATTCGGCGCGGTGTCGGTGGTGTCGGGCCACATCCGCGGCGAGACCACCACCATGCCGCTGCACGTCGAAATCCTCTACAACGAATACAACTTCGCGGCCGCCTTTGCCGTCGCCTCGCTGCTGGCATTGCTGGCGCTGGTGACCCTGGCGATCAAAACCTTTGTCGAATGGCGGCTGCGCGAAACGCACGCGCTGCACGCCGCAGACCGCAACATGGAGCACGGATCATGACGATCGAAGTCAGTAACATCAACAAGCGGTTCGGCCAATTCGTCGCCCTCGATAACGTCACGCTGCAGTTCCCCTCGGGCGAACTGACCGCGCTGCTGGGGCCTTCGGGCTGCGGCAAGACGACCCTGCTGCGCATCATCGCGGGCCTGGAGCATCCGGACAGCGGGCGCGTGCTGCTCGACGGCCAGGATGCCTCGGACAGCCATGTGCGCGAACGCCAGGTCGGCTTCGTGTTCCAGCACTATGCGCTGTTCAAGCACATGACCGTGTTCGAAAACGTGGCCTTCGGCCTGCGCGTCAAGCCGCGCAAGGAACGCCCGAACGAGCAGCAGATCCGCCACAAGGTGCAGCAGCTGCTGGAACTGGTGCAGCTGGACTGGCTGGCCGACCGCCATCCGCCGCAGCTCTCGGGCGGACAGCGCCAGCGCATCGCCCTGGCGCGCGCGCTGGCGGTGGAGCCGCGCGTGCTGCTGCTCGACGAGCCGTTCGGCGCGCTCGACGCCAAGGTGCGCAAGGAACTGCGGCGCTGGCTGCGCCGCCTGCACGACGACCTGCACGTGACCAGCATTTTTGTGACCCACGACCAGGAAGAAGCGCTGGAAGTGTCGGACCAGGTGGTCCTGATGAACAAGGGCCGGGTCGAGCAGCTGGGCTCCCCGGAGCAGGTGTACAACAACCCGGCCTCGCCGTTCGTGTACGGTTTTTTGGGGAATGTGAACCTGTTCCACGGGCGCGTCAACGATGGCGTCATGGCCAGCGGCGACGCCAGTTTTACCGTGCCGCCGAATGCCTCGGCCAGCAACGGGCAGGGCATCGCCTACGTGCGTCCGCACGACCTGGACATCGAGCGCTACACGCCGGGCGCGGACGGCATCGTCGTCAAGCTGCGCCGCGCGCACGCCATCGGTCCGCTGGCCCAGCTCGACCTCGAGCGCGCCGACAATGCCGAATTGATCGAAGCGGTGATCCCCAACGAGCGCTATCGCCAGCTGGCCCTGAAAGACGGCGAAACGCTGGTGGTGCGTCCGCGCCGGATGCAGGTGTTTGTCGACCAGGGAGCGGCGATATGAACTTCCAGCAATTGCGGTCCATCCGCGAAGCGGCCCGGCGCGGCTACAACCTGACCGAAGTGGCGAACGCCCTGTTCACGTCGCAGCCGGGCGTGAGCCGCCAGATCCGCGAGCTCGAAGACGAACTGGGGGTGGTGATCTTCGAGCGTAACGGCAAGCGCCTGACCGGCCTGACCGATCCGGGCAAGGGCATCCTCAAGATCATCGACCGCCTGCTGGTGGAGGCAGAGAACCTGCAGCAGGCCAGCATGGAATACGCGGGCCGGAACAGCGGCACCCTGACCATCGCCGCGACCCACACGCAGGCGCGCTATGCGCTGCCGAAAGTGGTGCAGTCCTTCCGCAAGGACTTCCCCGAGGTGCGCATCGCGCTGCAGCAGAGCGCTCCCGATCACATCGCCGAATGGGTCCTGTCGGGCAAGGCCGATATCGGCATCGCCACCGAAGGCCTGTCGCAGTTCCCCGACCTGGTGTCCTTCCCGTGCTACCGCTGGAGCCACCTGATCGTGGTGCCGGACGGGCATCCGCTGCTCAACTGCTCGCCGATCCGGCTGGAAGACCTGGCCGACTATCCGCTGATTACCTACGACGTCGGCTTCACGGGGCGCGGGCATATCGACGCGGCCTTCGCCAGGGCGTCGGTGCGCCCCGACATCGTGCTCACGGCGATGGATTCGGACGTCATCAAGCAGTATGTGAGCCTTGGCATGGGGGTGGGGATCGTGGCTTCGATGGCTTTCGACCATGGGCGCGACAAGGGCTTGCGCGCGGTGGAAGCGTCGCACCTGTTCGCGGCCAACGTGACGCGCCTGGCGGTGCGGCGCGGGGCGTACCTGCGCGCGTATGCCTATCACTTCATCGAGCAGTTCGCGCCGGATGTCTCGCGCGCCGACATCGAACGCGCACTCGACGCCGACGCGCCGCGCGAAAATTAGCCTGTCTTTCCGGCGGCGGGGAGGGGATATAGATTGCTTGCAAATGCGAATGATTCTCGTTTATACTTGATTTCAGCAAGCCATCCATCCCACGCATAGCCCGCCGCCGCCGCCGCTGCCAGCCACTGCAAACCGTCAAGGAAAGCATCGTGCCGAGCAAACATCCACAGAATCCAAGCGAGCCTTGCCAGCATGTGACGATCGCCGACAGCACCATCGGCCACGTCAGCATCTGTCCCGAATGCAGCGTGCTGCACCTGTCGCTGAGCCACGTCTCGCTGCGCTTCACGCCGGAAGCGTTCCGCGCGCTGTCGGCCATGGTCGGCGACGCCCAGGCGCGCCTCGACCACGTTGCCCAGTCCAACGCCGCCGCTGCCGCCGCCGCCGTCATCGACGAAGCGCGCCACGGCCCCAAGCTGCACTAAGGAGACGCGCATGTGCGACCACGATGCCAAAAAGCCGCTTGCGCGGTTCTTTCCTCCTGAAGGCGAAGCGGCTTCGCGCACTTCGTCCTCGCGCCGCCAGCGCCTGTGGGAGCTGCCGGCCAATACCCATTGCCCGGTGATCGGCGTGTGCCTGCCGCTCGGCGTGCTGCGCAAGCTGGTGAACAAGGGCGTGCGCGGCCAGGCGCTGGCCGACGATTACGAAATCCACGTCGGCGCGGTGGCCGAATGCGCCAACCGCAACCGCATCTCCAACCTGCTGCAGGATGCGCTCGACCAGCGTTATGCGCTGGTGCTGCTGCGCTTCAAGGAGGCGCGCAGCGGCGAGGCGGTGATGCAGCTGTGGCGCCAGGCGATCGCGCAGGGCGATGTGGCGGGCGCCTTCTGGGCCGCGCTGACCCATCCGCGCAGCGACTTCCTGGTCCAGGACACCGTGCTGCGCGAGATGCACATGATCCAGCACCAGGCCGGCGCGACCACGCGCATCGACCATGCGCGCTACCTGGAACTGCAGGAAGAAAACGCCGCCATGGCGGCCGAACTGGCGCAGTCGCAGCAGCGCCACGTGCGCACCCTGGCCGACAAGGCGCGCGAGCTGGAACAGGTGCAGGCGCAGTTGATGGCGGCGCGCGCCGAACTGGTGGCGCGCGAGAGCAAGGTCGCCTTCCTGCAGGCCGACATGGCGGAACTGGCGGCGTCGGTGCCGGACCTGGAAGCGCGCACGCGCCTCAAGCAAAAGCTCGACGAAGCGGCGCAGCGCCTCAGTGCGCGCGACGCGCAGCTGGCGCAGCTGCGCCAGCAACTGGCGGCGTCGACGCGCCAGCTCGACGCCTTGCAGGCGGCGCGGCCGGCCGATGCGGCGGTGTGCGAGGAAGACGCGGCCGAGGCCATCGCCGCCGCGCAGCTGGTCGACAAGACCTTGCTGTGCGTGGGCGGACGCAGCGCCAGCGTGGCCAGCTACCGCTGCATGACGGAGGAGGCGGGCGCCAGGTTCGCGCACCATGACGGCGGACAGGAACACGGCGCCGACCTGCTGGACGCCAACCTGGCGGCGGCCGACCTGGTGATCTGCCAGACCGGCTGCATCAGCCACAATGCCTACTGGCGCGTGAAGGAGCACTGCAAGCGCACCGGCAAGCAGTGCGTGTTCGTGGAAAATCCGAGTAGTACGAGTTTTTCGCGCGGCTTGCGCCAGATCGCCATCCTGGCCGCCTAGCCTTTATCTGCGGTGCTTGCTCAGGAAGGACCAGATCAGGGCGTTGGCATCGACATCGCGGCTGGTGGCGCCGAGCGGCAGGCCGACGTTGAAGGCGTCGGCGCCGGCCCAGGTATGGCCGCCGTTGCGGATGGTGACCAGCGCCGCGCTCACGCCGTCGCGGCTTTGTTCGAGGTGCGTCACCTCGGTGCCATCGAGCTTGTCGCTGTCGATCGTGCGTTCGCTTGCGGGCGCGCCATCGAGTCCGCTGTGTTTCAGCCAGTACCGGTGCGACTCGCCGGCCCCCAGATAATGCCCCGCCTTGCCGTCGAAGGCGACGATGGTGTCGGCCGTGCCGCCGATGTGCATGACGCCGATCCTGCCCGGTTTCGGCTGCTGGTCGATCAGCGTCTGCGGTGTCGACGCGCCCACCACGGCCACTGCCGCAAACAGATGCGGTAGTTCGGCGGCGACGCGCAGGCTGAAAAAGCCGCCGCGCGACAGGCCGGTGGCGTACACGCGGCGCTGGTCGATGCGGTAGTCCGCCTTCAGCCTGGCCAGCATCGCTTCGGTAAAACCGATATCGTCGCTGCCCTCCTTGCTGTCGCGTGCCAGGTTGACGTTCCAGTCCTGCTTGATGCCCTGCGGGTAAACCACGATGAAATGTTCGCGCTCGGCGGCCTGGTTCATGCGCGTGTAGAGCATTTGTTCGCGCATGGTCATCCCGCCGCCGTGGTAGTTGATCACGAGCGGATACTGTTGTTGCGGATTGGCGGCGTAGGAGGTGGGCGTGTAGACGATGAATTTGCGCTTCACGTCCTGGTGGACCAGCCGCTGTTCCTGCGCCGTGGCGGGGATGCAGGCGCAGAGAAAAGCGATGAGCGGGAACAGCGATTTCATGGAGCCTTCCTGGAGGAGTGGAAAGACTCCAGATTACGGCGGCGCCTGTGAAACCGATGTGAACCCGCCCCGGTTTACGCGCCCGGGTTGGTGATGCGCGCGTGGATCGCGTCGATCTGCGCCACCACCTCCGGCGCCAGGGTCACCGACATGGCGTCGATATTTTCCTTCAGCTGCGCCAGGCTGGTCGCGCCGATGATGGTCGAGGCCACGAACCAGCGCGAGTAGCACCACGCCAGCGCCATCCCGGTCGGCGTCAGGCCGTTGGCGCGCGCCAGCGCCGCGTATTCCTTGACCGCCGCCAGCACCGGCGGACGCAGGTAGCGCGGGCTCCACGAGGCCGGGAAAATCGTCAGGCGTCCATGCGCCTTGGGATCGTCCAGGTACTTCGCGCTCAACTGCCCGAACGCCAGCGGGCTGTAGGCCAGCAGGCTTACATCTTCGCGGAAGCAGGTTTCGTCCATCAGGCTGGTCTCGAAATTGCGCGCGGTCAGGTTGTACAGGTTCTGCACGCTGGCGATGCGCGGAAGCCCTTTGATCTCGGACTGCTTCACGAATTCGCTCACGCCCCACGCGCTCTCGTTCGACAGGCCCACATGGCCGATCTTCCCGGCCGCGATCAGGTCGGCCAGCGCGGCCAGGGTCTCTTCGACGGGAATCGCCGCGCGCTCCTTGGCCGGATCGAACGCGGTCGCCCCGAACACCGGCACGTTGCGGCTCGGCCAGTGCAGCTGGTACAGGTCGATATGGTCGGTCTGCAGGCGCCGCAGGCTCTCTTCCACGGCGGTGCGCAGGCTGGCGGCATCGAGGTTCTGCTTTCCTTCGCGGACCCAGTGCAGGTTCGGATTCGGCCCGGCGGCCTTGCTGGCCAGGACGATCTCGCTGCGGCGGCCGGTCTTTTTCAGCCAGCTGCCGATGAAGCGTTCGGTGTCGCCCTGCGTCTGCGGACGCGGCATGACCGGATACATTTCGGCGGTGTCGACAAAGTTGATGCCGCGCTCGAGCGCGTAATCGAGCTGGCTGTGCGCATCGGCTTCGCTGTTTTGTTCGCCGAAGGTCATGCTGCCGAGGCAGATCTTCGATACCTCCAGCGGCGTGCGTCCGAGCCGGGTCTTGAGCATGGTGCTTTCCTTATGGTCGAAGGGCCTGCGCGCATTCGCGGATCAGGCCCGATCCCTGATAAATCAGGCCGGTGTACAGCTGCACGAGCGAGGCGCCCATCTTGATTTTTTCCTTGGCGTCGGCGCCGCGCATGATACCGCCCACGCCGATGATCGGTACCGCGTCGCCCAGTTCCTGGCGCAGTGCGCGGATCACGATGTTCGACAGTTCGAACACCGGCGCGCCCGAGACGCCGCCGGTTTCCTGGCCGTGCTTCATGCGCTCGACGTCGCGGTGACTGAGCGTGGTGTTGGTGGCGATGACGCCGTCGATCTTGTGGCGCAGCAGGGCGCCGGCGATATCCTTGATCTGGTCGCCGTCGACGTCGGGCGCGATCTTCAGCGCCAGCGGCACGTAGCGCTTGTGCTGGTCGGACAGGCGCAGTTGCGCGTCCTTCAGGCGCGCGAGCAGCGCGTCGAGTTCCGAGGCGCCCTGCAGCTGGCGCAGGTTGGCGGTGTTCGGCGACGAGATATTGACCGTCACGTAGCTGGCGTAGGGGTAGACTTTGTCGAGGCAGTGCAGATAGTCGTCGACCGCGTTTTCGATCGGCGTGCTGGCGTTCTTGCCGATGTTCAGGCCAAGCACGCCTTGCCGGTCCTGGTAAAACTTCGATGCCTGCACATTGGCGACAAAGGCGTCGACGCCGCCATTGTTAAAGCCCATGCGGTTGATCACGGCGCGCTTGGCCGGGATGCGGAAAATGCGCGGCTTCGGGTTGCCCGGCTGCGGCCTGGGCGTGACGGTGCCCACTTCGATGAAGCCGAAACCGAGGCTGGAGAGGCCGTCGATGTAGGCGCCATCCTTGTCCAGCCCCGCGGCCAGGCCGACCGGGTTGGGGAAGGTGATGCCCATGACGGTGCGCGGATCGGGGGCGGGCTTGCTTAACAGGCCGGTCAGGCCGAGCGAAGCGGCGCCGCGCAGGAAGGGGAGGGTGACATTGTGCGCCGTCTCGGGCTTGAGGGAAAACAGCAGGGGACGACCTAAGGCATACAGCAGTTTCTGGGACATGGAGTGCTCGGGTTGGTGCGTGTCCCGCATTTTACCGTGTGCCGGGCCTGCCCGCCCACCGGCCGTTAGCGATCGAGCAGGCTCCAGACGGCGTCGATGCGCGCTTCGAGCGGGCGGAAGTTGATCTTGTAGGCCATCTTGGGGCTCTGTTCGATCCAGTAGCCGAGATACACATAGGGCAGTTTCAGTTCGCTGGCCTGGGCGATCTGCCACAGCACGTTGTAGGTGCCGAAGGAGGCGCCGGGAACGTCGGGGTCGAAAAACGTGTACACCGACGACAGGCCGTCCGAAAGCACGTCGATGATCGAGACCATGCGCAGCACCCCGGCGCCATCGCGAAATTCCACCAGGCGCGTGTTGACGCGGCTTTGCAGCAGGAACTGGGCATACTGGTCGCGGCTGTCCTGGTCCATGCCGCCGCCGATATGGCGCGTGGTCTGGTAGCGCAGGTAGAGGGCGTAGTGTTCGTCCGAAAAACTCAGGTTGGCGACCGTGGCCACCAGGGCCGCATGGCGCGTCCAGGCGCGCCGCTGGCCGCGGCTGGGCGAAAATTCGGCGGCGCGCACGCGCACCGGGATGCAGGCATTGCAGCCGTCGCAGTAAGGGCGGTAGGTGAAGATGCCGCTGCGCCGGAAGCCGTTTTTTACCAGTTCCGAGTAGACGTCGGCGTTGATCAGGTGCGAAGGCGTGGCCACTTGCGAGCGCGCCTGCCGTGCGTCGAGATAGCTGCACGGGTAGGGCGCTGTGGTGTAGAACTGCAGCGTCGAGAAAGGCAGGTCGTTTAAGTGCGTCATGCAGTCGCTTTCGATGCGCGTGGTTGCGAACGGTGGCCCTGGTTGCTTCCTTCGTTTGTATTGTAGCGAAACTTTACGCTGTTTACGGCGTCTGTGTAAATGGCGAGCCCGGTTTCCATTGCGCGATGCCCGGTTTGGCGATGGCGTCGCGTAAATGCGCCAGGAAGGCCGCGCGCGCAATCGGCGCCGCGCCCAGCGACGCCAGGTGGCCGGTCTCCTGCTGGCAGTCGATCATGGCCACGCCCTGGCGGCGCAAGAAGGCGACCAGGAAGGCCAGCGCGATCTTGGAGCCGTCGGTCACGCGCGCGAACATCGACTCGCCGTAGAACATGCGGCCGATGCACACGCCATAGGCGCCGCCGACCAGTTCTCCATCGAGCCACAGTTCCGCCGAGTGGGCGTAGCCCATGTCGTGCAGGCCGGTGTAGCCGGCCACGATGTCGTCCGAGATCCAGGTGCCCGGGCCATCCTTGCGCGGGGCGGCGCAGGCGCGCATCACGTCGCCGAAGGCGCTGTCGAAGCGCACCTGCCAGCGCCCGCCTTCCTGCATGCTGCGTTCGACCCGGCGCAGGGCCTTGCGCAGGCTGTTGCTGATACGAAAATCCTCCGTCATCAGCACCATGCGCGGGTCGGTGCTCCACCAGAGGATCGGCTGGCCTTCGGAAAACCAGGGGAAGATGCCGTGCTTGTAGGCGCTCAGCAGGCGCTCGGGCGACAGGTCGGCGCCGGCCGCCAGCAGGCCGGGCGCGTCGTAGGTGAGCGCTTCGGAGACGTCGGGAAACGGCGAATCGGTGTCAAGCCAGGGAATCATGGCTTATGCGGGATCGCTGACAATGCGCATCGCCCGCACCACGTCGTGCGTGTGAAAGCCGAAAGCGCCGCCCTCGCGCAGGCGGGCGCAATCGGCGAAAAACAGTTCCAGGGTGGTGCGGATGGTGGGGAAGGCCAGGTCGTCCCAGGGAATCTCGTGCTCGGCGAACATGCGCGCATCCAGGCTTTCGATGCCCGGGGTAAAGTCCAGGCTGCGCAGGCGCGCCAGGTAGAACAGGTGGACCTGGTGCACCTGGGCTACGTTGAGCAGGCTGAACAGGTTGCCGATCTCGATGTCGGCGCCGGCTTCTTCCTCGGTTTCGCGGACGGCCGCCTCGGCGGTGGTTTCATCGTTTTCCATGAAGCCGGCCGGCAGGGTCCAGAAGCCGTGGCGCGGTTCGATGGCGCGCTTGCACAGCAGCACGCGCACTTGGTCGCCTTCCGGTTGCCAGACAGGAATGGAACCGACGACGAGTTTGGGATTCTGGTAGTGGATTGCCGCGCATTGTTTGCAGACGTAGCGCGGGCGGTTATCGCCTTCGGGGATGAGCAGGTCGACGGGATGGGCGCACTCGGAACAAAATTTCATAAAAAGAGGAAAGAGTATGGGAAGAATGATGTTCGCTTACTGTACACCGATTGCAGGGCCGATGCGGTGCGCGCAGGGGCGAAAAGCGCGCCGGCGCACCCGGCCCGGCCTTCGCCTTACCGCTATCGCACATCTTGATTGGATTAATATTGCCTAATTATGGAAAGTCCCCTATAATAACTGCATACAGACGCGGGGTGGAGCAGTCTGGCAGCTCGTCGGGCTCATAACCCGAAGGTCACAGGTTCAAATCCTGTCCCCGCAACCAAATTCGAGAAGCCCTCGGTTCTGCAAAGAACCGGGGGCTTTTTCCGTTACGGCGCCGGCGCTCAGCGCCGCTGGGCGGCGGCGTGGCGGTCGAGCTTGAACACACTGAGCGCCTTGACCAGCACCGTGGTCTGTTCCTGCAGGCTGGCGGCCGCTGCCGCCGCTTCTTCCACCAGCGCGGCATTTTGCTGCGTTACTTCATCCATTTGCGTCACCGCATCGTTGACTTGGTTGATGCCGGCGCTTTGCTCGCGCGAGGCCGAGGCGATCTCGTTCATGATGTTGGTCACCTTGTGCACCGAGGTAATGATGTCCTGCATGGTGGTGCCGGCTTGCCGGGCTAGCGCCACGCCGCTGTCGACCTTGCCGATCGAGACATCGATCAGTTCCTTGATTTCCTTGGCCGCGCCGGCGCTGCGCTGGGCCAGGTTGCGCACTTCGGCGGCCACGACGGCAAAGCCGCGCCCCTGTTCGCCGGCCCGGGCCGCTTCCACGGCGGCGTTGAGCGCCAGGATGTTGGTCTGGAAGGCGATCCCTTCGATGATGCCGATGATGTCCACGATCTTTTTCGACGAGTCGCTGATGTCGCTCATGGTGCTGGCGACCTGGCCGACCACGGTGCCGCCCTTGCCGGCCACGCTGGAGGCATCGTCGGCCATGCCGGTGGCCTGCTCCGCATTGCCCATGTTTTGCTGCACCGTCGACGCCAGCTCTTCCATGCTGGAGGCGGTTTCTTCCAGCGACGAGGCCTGCGATTCGGTGCGGCTCGACAGGTTCAGGTTGCCGGCGGCAATTTCGCGGGTGGCCACGCCGATCTGCTGGGCGTTGCGGCGCACGTCGCCCACGATCGAATGCAGGTTCACGCGCAGCTGGCGCAAGGTGCGCAGCAACTGGCCCATTTCATCGGTGCGCTCGCTGCTCATGTCGGTGGTCAGGTCGCCGCCCGCCATGATGCGGGTGGCGCGCAGGGCCTGGCGCAAGGGGCCCAGCACAGTGCTGTAGAGCACGTAACACAGGTGCAGCAAGGCCGCGATCGACAGGATCGAGAGCGCAATCAGCCACAGCGGGCGGGTGCTGCTGAACATGAGGGCCAGCATCGCCGCCAGCAGCAGGCTGACTGTCATGCCGATGCGCTGCCCGAGCGAGATGCTCAGCAGCGCGGAGAGCTTGCTCAGCGCGCCGTTCGACACGGCCCGGCCGTTGCGCACGGCAAGCTGGCGTGGATTACCGGTTTTTAACTCGCGATACGCCGCGGCGGCTGCACTGACCTGGTCGTTCGTGGGTTTGGTGCGCACCGACATGTAGCCGGTGGTCTGGCCGTTCTCGACCACCGGGGTGACGTTGGCCAGCACCCAGTAATAGTCGCCATTCTTGCAGCGGTTCTTGACCAGGCCGCTCCACGGCTGTCCGCTCTTGATGGTCGCCCACAGGTCGGCAAAGGCTTCGACCGGCATGTCCGGATGGCGCACCAGGTTTTGCGGCGCGCCGATCAGTTCTTCTTCGGTGAAGCCGCTGATCTCGATGAAATAGGGATTGGCGTAGGTAATATTGCCTTGGAGATCGGTGGTGGACACGATCGTTTCGGTATCGCTGATGATGACCTGCTTCTCAGTGACCGGCATGTTGATGCGCATGCTACCTCCGTACCTGTTGTCGGGTGATAGCTCATACTAATTCAGCGTCGGCGGCGATACGACGAATATTGGGCCATTGTGGTTATTCTGCGAATGTGAAGATTCACAAGCGGCCGGTTCTGCTATTTGCACCAAAGTAATAACCGATGGCCGTGGCCGCCAGGGTAATGATCGGGCCAAAGATAAGCTGCATGAACAGCATCAGGTTTTCGACATGCTTTCTGGCACTCTCATTCAGCGGTAATGTCCACAGGTAAATAAAGGACATCAATACCAGCGCGGTGACGAGGCAAATCAGCGCATAGGCGATGTTGCGCCTGGCTATTTCTTGTTGTTTCTGGTGGTTGTAGGGAGCAAGCAGGCGTTTGGTCGTCAGGATCGGACGTCCAGGAGAGCGCCAGCGGGAGGGGTGTCCCGTATCCAGATCGAGGTCGGCGATGCTTTCCGTGTCGGCGTCGCCTGTTTGCGGCGAATCGGACGATGACGACGTGCCTGAAGAATTGCCGAGTTCGCTCATACCTGCCTTTGCTAGTTCCAGAGATAGTGAACCTTGCTCAAGTTTCCATCCTTATCTTCGATCAAAATGCTTCCTCCATTTTTTCGCGCTTCCTGGAATAATTTGAAGTCCGACAGCGCCTGGCGAACGAGGTCGCCTTTGCTTATCCCGTTCGATTTAGCGAGCTCTTCTAATATTTGAAGTTCCTGTTCTGAAAGCGAAAGTTTTACCTGGTATTCAGTGTTACTCATGAATATCTCCTCGACACAGCGAGTGGTGGCCACGTTCGATCCCCTGAATTTATCAGCGTTATAAAAGGAGATCAACCGTGAGGTGCGGTGCAGCCCGTGGCGTCATCGAGTTCCCGCCGCTCCTTTGAGGACGGACAAGCATTCTGCGAATGCTTGTCCGGAGACCGGATCAGGAATGCGGACGCATGGCCGCCATCGCTTGCCCGATATACGCTTTCATCTCATCGGTGATCCAGCTGCCGATCATCAGCAGCGGTTCCTTTTCGTAAGCGACGCGGATTTTCGCGTGGGTGGCGGGATCCTCGCCGGCGAAGGATTGCGACAGGTCGATCCACTCGCGCATCAGCTCGCGCACCTGCGGCGCATCCGGCGGTGCGCCGTCCGCGATGGCCTTGCGCACCCGCGCGATCAGATCCGGCCACTCGTCCATGCGCAGGCGGTAATGGGCCTCCATGTACGCAAACTCCGCCGGCGACAGGTATTTTTTGAACATCGCCAGGCGCGACTGCGCGAAGGCTTCCTTCAAAAACGCTTCGACTTCCGGCGTGATCCCGTTCTGCTCGCGCATGGCCGGCTCGCGCGCCTGCATGGCCAGGATGCGCACCATGACGCCCGGGTCGCCGTTGGTGTCGCGCTCCAGTTTCAGCATCCATTCCTGCGACAGCAATTGCGCCTCGGGGCTTGATGGCGGCGTGCCGTCGGCCAGCATGCGCTTGAAGCGCGCCACCATCGCATCCCATTCGGCGATGCAGGCGGCGTCGCCGGCAAAAAACGGCAGTTGTTTCAGTTCTTCTTTTGAAAAATAGGTGTCGTACATGGTCATTAACTCCAAAGTGGTCAGCCACGCGGCCAGGTCCGGCTCCACCCCGGCACCGAGCTCGCTGTGCAGCGTCGTCAGCTGCGCGCGCAAGATGCCGGCCTGGTCGATCTGGCGGGTCAGCGCGGCGATCTGCTGCTCCACGATGGTCGACAGGCTGGAGGCCGGATTGGCCAGGAAGGTTCCGATGTCGGCCAGCGACACGCCGAAGCGGCGCAGCGCCTGGACCTGGTGCAGGCGGGCGATGTCGTCGCGGTTGTACAGGCGGTAGCCGGCCTCGGAACGCGCCGAAGGACAGAGAAGACCGATGCTGTCGTAATGATGGAGTGCGCGCACCGTCAGTCCCGACCGTTTCGCCAGCTCGCCTATTTTCAACTTCATCGAATCGCTCCTTGTCTTCATGCGTGAGCACAGTGTGGAGTCTGACCCCACGTCAGGGTCAAGCGGATTATTCGTCTGCTACCGCGGGTGGATGCAGGCTGGCCCACAGGTGGGCCGCCGCCATGGTCCGGTGCGGCGCGTAGCGCGCCAGCAGCGCTTCGGTGCGCGCCATGTCCGGCTTGGCGTCTTCGCCCAGCAGATGCTGGAACGCGGCGCGGATCGCCACGTCCCCGTGCAGCGAGCAGTCGGCGTAGCCGTAGCCGCGCAGCAGGGCGTAGTTGACGGTCCACGGGCCGATGCCTTTGACCGCCAGCAGCGCCGCCGCAACCGCCGAGGCGTCGTCGCCGCGATCGAGCGTCAGTGCGCCGCCGTCGACCAGTTGCGCGAGGCGCAGCACGGTGTCGGCCTTGGAGCGCGAGAATTTGCGCGTGGTGAGGTCGTCGGCCAGCAGGCGCGCCGCGTCGCGCGCTTCGGGATAGCACCACACACCGCTGCTGTGCTGGCGGCCGGCCTGCAGAATGAAGGTGCGGCGCAGCGCAATGGCGAAGGTCAGGTTGATTTGCTGGCCGATGATGGCCCAGGTCAGCGCTTCGAAAATGGTGGCCGACTGCACGATGCGCAGCGCCGGCTGACGCTGCGCCACGGGTCCCAGCAGCGGGTCGCCCTGCACCGCCGCCAGGAAGGGCGCCGGGTCGATCCGCAGCGCCAGGATGTTGAGCAGGGCATCGTCGACCTGGCGCACATGGTCGGGCGTGAGCGTGCCGTCGGCCTGCACCGTGCACAGGGCGGCCTCAGTGCCGATGGCGATATCGAGCAGCACCGGCACGCCGCCGATCGTCACGCCCTTGCGGATGCGGCCGGGCGACACCTGTTCGGCCACCGCTTCGGGATCGCGGCTGTGGAAGGCGAGGATGTCGGCGCTGCGGTAGCCGGCCGGAAGAGGAATCGACGTCTGCAAACGACTGCCCTATTTGCTGGTGGGAGAGGGCGCCACGATAGCACGCGGGCCGAAGGGATTGAAGCCCGTCACCAGCGCGGTGCCGGTGACAACGACGGCGGCCCCGGCAAGCGTGTACCAGCCCACGTGCTCGGACAGGAACAGCACGCCCCACAAAATCCCGAACAGGGGACTGAGGAAGGTGACGGTCAGCGCCGAGGTGGCGCCGACATCCTGTACCAGTTTGAAGTACATGATGTAGGCGATGCCGCTGCACAGGATGCCCAGTGCGAGCGCCGCGCCCATGATGCCCGGCGTGGCGGCGGCGGGCGCCGGGAAGAACGGCAGTGCGGGAATCACCAGCAAGGCCGCGGCCCACATGCTGCCGTGCGCATTGGCGAACGGCTCGACCGCCTTGGCCGCCGTGGCCGTTCTGGCGTAGGTGCTGGCCACGCTGTAGCAGAAGGCGGCCAGCAGCACGGCGCCGATGGCGAGCGGTGCGCCCGGGCGCGCGCTGACGTCGTCGAAGCCGACCAGCAGGGCCACGCCGCAGGTGCCGAGCACCAGCCCGAGCACTTGCTTGCCGGCGATGGCCTGGCGCGACCAGAACGCGCCGATCAGCGCGCCCCACATCGGCGCGGTGGCGTTGAGCACCGACAGCACCGATGCCGACAAGGTGCGCGCGGCAAAGGCGAACAGCAAAAAGGGCAGGGCGGAGTTGATGAAGCCGAGGATCAGGTAATGCTTCCAGTTGGCGCGCAGGTCGAGGCGTTTTTTCAGCACCAGGCCGACGATGGCCAGGAACAGCGCCGCGAAGGCGACCCGGTATTCGATCAGCACGGCCGGCCCGAGCACCGGCGCGGCGATGCGCATGAACAGGAAGGAGCTGCCCCAGATGGCGGCGAGGACGATCAGGCGAAGCAGGTTGGCTGTGCTCATGGGAAGACTTTCGATGCGCTGCGTAACGAAGCGCTATTCTGCAGCGCCGGCAGCGCCCCGGAACCCCGCATGTTGCTATTCAATCAGAGCGCGACCGCGCACACGTCCGTGCCGGCCGGCGCCAGCGCCGCCGCATGGCGCACCTGCAGTTCGGCCGGCACCCCGTTCTTGACGGCGGTGAGCTCCGCGAGGATCGAAATCGCGATCTCGGACGGCGTCTTGCTGCCGATGTACAGGCCGATCGGCCCGTGCAGGCGCGCCAGCTGCCGGTCGGACAGGTCGAATTGCCTGAGCCGCTCGCGCCGTTTGGCGTTGTTCAGGCGCGAGCCGATCGCGCCCACGTAGAAGGCGTCGGACTTGAGCGCCTCCATCAGCGCCAGGTCGTCCAGCTTGGGGTCGTGCGTGAGCGCCACCACGGCGCTGCGGTGATCGAGGTGCGATTCGAGCACCAGGTCGTCGGGCATCATGTGCACCAGCTGTACGCCCGGCAGGTTCCAGCCGGCCCGGTATTCTTCGCGCGGGTCGCACACCGTCACGTAATAATCCATGGCCGTGGCGATCTGCGCCAGAAAACGCGAGAGCTGGCCGGCGCCGATGATGAACAGGCGCCAGCGCGGGCCGTGGATCGTGGTCAGCACGCCGTCGGCCAGCAGTTGCGCGTCGCCCGACTGCGCCGGCCTCAAGGTGACGGCGCCGGTCGCCAGGTCGAGCCGGCGCGCCAGCAGTTCGTGCGCTTCCAGGCGCGCGAGCAGTTCGTCGATGGCGCTGGCGTCGGACAAGGGCTCGATCGCCAGTTCGATGGTGCCGCCGCAGGGCAGGCCGAAGCGGTGCGCTTCGTCGGCGCTGATGCCGTAGCTGACCACCTCCGGAACCGCGCGCGTGATGCCCTCGCGGCGCACGCGCTCGATCAGGTCATCCTCGATGCAGCCGCCCGAGACCGAGCCGACCACGCGGCCGTCGTCGCAGATGGCGAGGGTGGCGCCGATCGGGCGCGGACTCGAACCCCAGGTCTTGATCACGGTGATCAGTTCGCAGCGCCGGCCGGCGGCGATCCACGCCGAGGCGGTCTTTAATACTTCCAGGTCTATGCTGTCCATCGGATCGAATATACTGGCGCTCCTGAATCGAGCACATGGTGGGTGGAAGATGAGCAATGATACAAAAAATGACGACGGCTCGCCGAAGTTCGGCCGTTTGCTGGCCGTGCTGGTGGCGGTAGTGGTGTTCTGCGGCGTGCTGACCTGGATTATGGGAACCTACTTCCCGAACTTCCCGAGCTAGCCGGGCGCGCTTATTTTCTGCGCTTGCAGATCACCTGCAGGGCGCCATCCGCCACGCTGTCGGGCACGATGTCTTCGGGGGCGAATTTTTCGTACTTGAAGCTTTGCGAGACCGGCCCCTTGCCCATCGCTTCGGCGTAGTACACCTGGCTGAGCAAGGTGGTGGTGCGCTCCGCGCACGAATACAGGTGCAGCGCCTTCATCGACAGATAAGGCGTGCCTTCCGGCGTGGCCTGCTCCTTGGCGTACGACACCAGCGACCACACCTTGTAGCTCTTGTCGCTGCGGATGATGCTGCTCCTGTCGATGTACGACTGGCTGCCCGCGCTAGAGCCGACCGGCACCTTGACCCACTGCGCCGCCTGCGCGAGCAGGGGAAGCATCAGGCAGGCGAGCAGCAGCGGTTTCATGGCGCGATGGTCTTTTTGGCGGCCTGCTTGGCCTTGATGTCGGCCGTGGCCTTGTCGATCGCGGCCAGGCGCTGGGCAGTGGCCGGGTGGTTGGCGACGTAGCCGTTCAACACCGTGGCCGGATAGGTCGCGGCCAGGCGCTTCCAGAACGCCGGGGCGCCATCGATGCCGACGCCGGCGCGCGCCAGCAGGTACATGCCCAGGTGGTCGGCGGCGGCGTCGAGTTCCGCCGGCATGGCCTTGATGCCGCCGCTGCCGATCAGCATCGAGGTATCGGGCCGCACGTTGGTCAGGTTGTCGATGATGCTGCCGATGGTGCCGACATTGCGCTGCGAGGTGGCGTGGCCCAGGATGTTGTGCGCCATGCCCTTGGCCAGCAGGTAGGCGACTTCCTCGTCGCTTTTCGCAAATTGCAGCATGCCGCGCGTGACCATCACGCGCTGGCCGTCGGCGTAGGAATTGATGTTGTCGGCGTTTCCGAGTTCGATCACGAAACCGCAGGCGCGCGTGACCGGCACGGTCAGGTCGCGGGTCTTGTCGTCGCGCTCGATCTGCAGCGCCAGGCTGGCCTGCTTGGCGACCAAGGGGCCGAACACGGCGCCGACGGTGCTCGAGGCGTTGGGACCGACCGGCAGCGCCTTGCCGCCGGCGGACACCAGGTTGTCGCCGCGCCGCAGGCCGGCGCGCGCCGCGCCGCTGCCGGCAAGTACGCCGGTCACCTGCAGGCGCTCGCCCATCTCGAAGGCGATCTGCGCCGCTTCGTTGTACTCGCCCGGATACCAGTAGCGGTTGCGCGCGGTGAAGCCGAGCAGGTTGCGCGTGGACGACTTGCACAGGTCCGCGTTGTTGATCAGGAGCGGGGCGGCGATGCGGTACAGGCGTTCCTGCATGGCGGCCATCCTGGTCAGCGCGTCGGCGGCGGCGGCCAGGCGCGGGGTGACCACGCGCGGCGGCGGCTCGGCCGGTTGCTGCGGCTGGGGAACCGCGGGAGTGGCATCAGGGGCTGGCCCGGTCGTCTCGCAAGCCGACAGCATGAGTGCCAGGCAGATTACCGGCGTAGCCGGAAGCAGACCAGTGAAACGGGCCATAGACATCTCCAATTAGTGTTTGCCGGTGCTGCCGAAACCGCCCGCACCGCGTTCGCTCGTGTCGAAATCGTCGACGATATTGAATCCGACCTGCACCACCGGCACCACGATCAGTTGCGCCAGGCGCTCCATGGGGTTGAGCGTGAAGGCGTTCTGGCCACGGTTCCAGGTCGATACCATCAGTTGTCCCTGATAGTCGGAGTCGATCAAGCCTACCAGATTCCCCAGCACGATGCCGTTCTTGTGGCCCATGCCGCTGCGCGGCAGGATCATGGCGGCGTAGCCAGGGTCGCTCACGTGAATCGCCAGCCCGGTCGGAATCAGCACGGTGGCCCCGGCTTCGATGGTGATCGGCGCGTCGATGCAGGCGCGCAGATCGAGGCCGGCGCTGCCCGGGGTGGCGTAGGCCGGCAGCTGGTCTTTCATGCGCGGGTCGAGGATTTTGACGTCGATGGTTTTCATGATGCGGGTACTTTTTACTTGAGCAGGGAGCGCTGTTCGATGCGCCTTGCGATTTCTGAAACAAGCTGGCGCGCCAGGGTGAGCTTGTCGGCGCGCGGCAGGACGGTGTGGCCATGGTCGTCGAACAGCATGATGCTGTTGTCGTCCTGGCCGAAGGTGTGGTGGCCGATATTGCCGACCAACAGGGGGATGCCTTTTTTCTCGCGCTTGACAGTGCCGTATTCGGCCAAACGTTCCGATTCGGCGGCGAAGCCGACGCAGTACGGCCAGCCCGATACCGAGGTGGTGGCGGCGACCGAGGCGAGGATGTCGGGATTCTGTTCGAATTCCAGGCTGGGCGTGGCGCCGTCGTCCTGTTTTTTCATTTTCTGGGTACTGGCGTTGGCGACGCGCCAGTCGGCCACCGCCGCCACGCTGATGAATACATGCTGGCCGCCGACCGCGTTCATGACGGCCTCGTACATCTGGCGCGCGCTCTGCACGTCGGTGCGGCGCACGCCGTGCGGGGTGGCCAGCGCGGTCGGGCCGGAGATCAGCGTGACCTCGGCGCCGGCTTCGCGCGCGGCGCGGGCAAGCGCGTAGCCCATCTTGCCGGACGACAGATTGGTGATGCCGCGTACCGGATCGATCGCCTCGAAAGTAGGTCCTGCGGTGATCAGCACGCGTTTTCCGGCCAGGACCTTGAACTGGAACGAGGCGATGACTTCGTCGAGCAGTTCGGCCGGCTCCAGCATGCGGCCCAGGCCCGTTTCGCCGCAGGCCTGTTCGCCGGCGGCCGGGCCGAAAATCTGGATGCCGTCGGCGCGCAGCTGGGCGGCGTTGCGGCGGGTGGCGGGGTTTTCCCACATCTCGACGTTCATGGCCGGTGCCACCAGCAGCGGCACGCGCTGCGGGCGCGCCAGGCACAGGGTGGAGAGCAGGTCGTCGCACACGCCGTGCGCCAGCTTGCGCATGAAGTCGGCCGAGCAGGGCGCGATCAGGATCGCGTCGGCCCCGCGCGTGAGGTCGATGTGGGCCATGTTGTTGGCCACGCGCGGATCCCACTGGTCGGTGTGGACCGGATGGCCGGACAAGGCCTGCATGGTCACGGCGGTGATGAAGTGGGTGGCGGCGTCGGTCATGACCACCTGCACCGAGGCGCCCTGTTTGACCAGCGCGCGGCACAAGTCAGCCGCCTTGTAGCAGGCCACTCCGCCGGACAGGCCGAGGACGATTTTTTTGCCTTGCAGGTCCATCGTCATGCGCCTTCTCCCTATTGCCGGTTGACCCGCCGCAGTTCGTCGAAGACGAACAGCGCGGCGCCGATGCAGATGGCGCTGTCGGCGATGTTAAAGGCCGGGAAGTGGCCCAGGCCGGCGATGTGGAAGTCGAGGAAGTCGACCACGTGGCCGTAGGCCAGGCGGTCGATGGCGTTGCCGATGGCGCCGCCCATGATCAGCGCGAGCGCCCAGCAGAACAGGCGCTGGCCGCCATGGCGCTTCAACATGTACAGGATGAAGCCGACCGCGATGACCGCCACGCCGGTGAAGAAGTAGCGCTGCCACCCCGGCTGGCTGTTGAGGAAGCCGAAGGCGGCGCCCTTGTTATAGGCCAGTACCAGGTTGAAGAAGGTGGTGATCACCTTCTCCTCGCCGAACACGAAGGTCTTCTGGATCGCGATCTTGGTGAGCTGGTCGAGCAGGATCACGATGGTCGCGATGCCCAGCCAGGGCATCATGCCGGAACCGCCTTGCGGGGCGGACGAGAACAGCTGTTTCTTTTTGGTGGCCATGGGTCGGTATCTGGTTTTGGTCTTGTTCTTGTTTATGCGAATTTATGCGAAAGCGCGCTTCTCGCCGCTGCCGAACAGATTGCTGTGGCAGCGGCCGCACAGGCCCGCGTGTTCGGCATGCGTGCCGACGTCGGCGCGATAATGCCAGCAACGCTCGCATTTCGGCGCACCGGAGGCGGCCACCTCGATCGCCTCGGCGGCTTCGTCGGCCACTTCGCCGACCTTGGCCTGCGAGGTGATGAAGACGAATTTGAGGTCGTCGCCCAGGCTCGCCAGCAGGCGGTACTTGGCGCCGCTGGCCTTGATGGTCAGTTCGGCCTGGAGCGAGGAGCCGATGGCGCCCGAGACGCGCAATTCTTCGAGCTGCTTGGTGACGTCGGTGCGTACCGCGCGCAAGGCGGTGTACTTGTCGAGCAGGGCGGCGCCGTCGGCGACTTCCGGCAGGGTCCAGAAGGTCTGCGTGAAGATGGTTTCGTCGCTGGCGGCAAAGGCCTCGGCGTCGGCAAACACGGCCCACGCTTCCTCGGCGGTGAAGCTGAGCATCGGCGCCATCACGCGCAGCAGGCTTTGCGTGATGTGCCACAGCGCGGTCTGGGCCGAGCGGCGCGCCGGCGAATCGACGGCGGACGTGTACAGGCGGTCCTTGAGGATGTCCAGGTAAAAGCCGCCCAGGTCTTCCGAGCAGTAGTTCTGCAGCTTGGAGACGACCGGATGGAATTCGTAGCGCTCGTAGTGGCTGGCGATGTCGTTCTGCAGCGCGCCCATGGCGGCAATCGCATAGCGGTCGATTTCCAGCAGCTCGGCGGTCGGCAGCGCGTCCCTGGCGTGGTTGAAGTCGGAGGTGTTCGCCAGCAGGAAGCGCAGGGTGTTGCGGATGCGGCGGTACGATTCGGTCACGCGCTTGAGGATCTCTTCGGAGATCGACAGCTCGCCCGTGTAGTCGGTCGAGGCGACCCACAGGCGCAGGATGTCGGCGCCCAGGGTGTCGGAGATTTTTTGCGGCGCCATCGTGTTGCCGAGCGACTTGGACATCTTCTTGCCCTCGGCGTCGACCGTGAAGCCGTGCGTGAGCAGGGCCTTGTACGGCGGGCAGCCGTTGAGCATCGAGGACGTCAGCAGCGAGGAATGGAACCAGCCGCGGTGCTGGTCCGAGCCTTCCAGGTACAGGTCGGCCGGGAAGTGCGACTGGGCCGCGTGCGAGCCGCGCAGCACGGTCTGGTGGGTGCAGCCGGAATCGAACCAGACGTCCAGCGTATCCTTGTTCTTGACGTACATGCCGGCGTCCTCGCCGAGCAGGTCCTTCGGCTCGATATCGAGCCAGGCGTCGATGCCGCGCTCTTCGAACAGCTTGGCGATCTGCTCCAGCAGTTCGGGCGTGCGCGGGTGCAGCTGGCCGGTTTCCTTATGCAGGAAGAAGGCCATCGGCACGCCCCACTGGCGCTGGCGCGACAGGGTCCAGTCGGGACGGTTCTCGATCATGCCGTGCAGGCGCGCCTGGCCCCAGTCGGGGAAGAAGCGCGTTTCGGTGATGCCCTTGAGGGCAGTCTCGCGCAGGGTCGGGCCGCCGTCTTTCGGCGTGATGTCCATGCCGGCGAACCATTGCGAGGTGGCGCGGTAGACGATCGGGGTCTTGTGGCGCCAGCAGTGCATGTAGCTGTGGTCGAACATCTTCACTTCGAACAGGGCGCCGGCGGCGGTCAGCGCCGCGCAGATCGGCTTCGACGCTTCCCAGATGGTCATGCCGCCGAACAGCGGCAGGGTCGAGGCGAAGCGCCCGTCGCCCATCACCGGGGTCAGGATCTCGTCGTCCTTCATGCCGTGCGCCTTGCACGAGATGAAGTCGTCCAGGCCGTAGGCTGGGGCCGAGTGCACCACGCCGGTACCGCTTTCGGTGGTGACGTAATCGGCCATGTAGACCGGCGAGTAACGGTCGAAAAAGGCGTCGGACGCATGCAGCGGATGCTTGAAGGCGATGCCGTCGAAGGCCGCGCCGAGGCAGGTGGCAATCACCTTGCCTTCGAGCTTGTAGCGCGCCAGGCAGGACTCGGCCAGGTCGGCGGCCAGGATCAGCAGCAGCGGCTTGCCGTCGCGGGTGGTCTCGACCAGCGCGTAGGTCACTTCCGGATTGACGTTCAGGGCCTGGTTGGACGGGATGGTCCACGGCGTGGTGGTCCAGATGACGATGAAGCCATCGCCCGCCGGCAGCGCGGGCAGGCCGAAGGCGGCGGCCAGCTTGTCGTGCTGGGTGAAGGCGAAGCCGACGTCGATGGCCGGGTCGCGCTTGTCCTGGTATTCGACTTCCGCTTCGGCCAGGGCCGAGCCGCAGTCGAAGCACCAGTTCACCGGTTTCAGGCCGCGGTACACATAGCCCTTGTCGAGCAGGGTCCCGAGCGAGCGCAGTTCGTCGGCCTCGTTACGGAAGGCCATGGTCAGGTACGGGTTGTCCCATTCGCCGAGCACGCCCAGGCGGATGAAGCCGGCGCGCTGGCGGTCGACCTGTTCGAGCGCGTAGGCGCGGGCTTTGGTCAGGACCTCGGCGGTCGGCAGGTTTTTGCCGTGCAGTTTTTCGATCTGGATTTCGATCGGCATGCCATGGCAGTCCCAGCCCGGCACATAAGGCGCGTCGAATCCGGCGATGCCGCGCGATTTGACGACCATGTCTTTCAGGATCTTGTTGACGGCGTGGCCGAGGTGGATGTCGCCGTTGGCGTACGGCGGGCCGTCGTGCAGCACGAACATCGGACGGCCCTTGGCCGCCTTGCGTACGCGCTCGTAGATTTTCTTGTCCTGCCATTGCTTGACCCAGCCCGGTTCGCGCTTGGCCAGGTCGCCGCGCATCGGGAACGGGGTGTCGGTCATGTTGACCGGGTATTTGCTGACCGGCTTGCCGTCTTTCTTCGCTTCGTTTTTGGCGCCCCTGGGGGCTTGCGGGTTTTGCTGGTGCTGCTCTGGTTTGCTGGTTTGGCTATTGTCGGACATATTTTTCTTCAAGGAGGTGTATCTGGGTGTCGTGGATGCTGACGCGCTGCGGTGCTCGGGCAAGCGGCGTCAAATTCGGTCGGTGGCAGTGAGGGCGGCGGCGCGCCGCGCGAACCAGGCGCGCGCCTGCTCGCTGTCGCGCGCGATGGCGGCGGTCAGGGTGGCCAGGTCGGTGTATTTTTCTTCGTCGCGGATCTTTTCGAGGAATTCGACGCGCACCATCTGGCCGTAGCAGGACTGGGCGAAGTCGAAGACGTGCACCTCCAGCAGCACGCGGCCGCTGTCGTCGACGGTCGGACGCACGCCCAGGCTGGCCACGGCGGGCAGCGGCTCCGGCCCCAGGCCATGCACCTGGACGATGAAAATCCCGGACAGGGCGGGGCGGTGCGCCACGCGCAGGTTGAGCGTGGGGAAGCCGAGCGTGCGCCCCAGCTTCGCGCCGTGGATCACGTGGCCCGACATGGCGTAGGGGTGGCCGAGCAGCTGGCCGGCCTGGCCGAAGTCGCCGGCGGCCAGCGCGCTGCGCACGGCCGACGAGGAGATGCGCTGGGCGCCGTGCATCACGGTGGGCAGCGTCTCGACATGGAAGCCGTGGCGCTTGCCGGCTTCGGCCAGCATGGCGACATTGCCGGCGCGCCGGGCGCCGTAGCAGAAGTCGTCGCCCACCATCAGCCACTTGACGTGCAGGCCCTCGACCAGCACGCGCTCGACGAAATCCTGGGGCGAGATGGCGGCGAAGTGTTCGTTGAAGTGTTCGACGATGACGCGGTCGATGCCGGCGTTGGAGAGCGACTGCAGCTTGTCGCGCAGGTTGGCGATGCGGTTCGGAGCCCTGGACAGGTCGCCGGCGCGGCGCGCGAAAAATTCGCGCGGATGCGGCTCGAACGTCATCACCGCCGCTTCCAGTCCCAGCTCGGAGGCGGCGGAGCACACGCGCGCCAGCAATGCCTGGTGACCGCGATGGACACCGTCAAAGTTACCGATCGTGAGCGCGCAGGGCGCGCGCGCCCTGTCGTTGGGAAGTCCGCGAAAAACCTTCATAGGGTGCTCTTGGGATGACTGTGCATGAATAATCGAAATAGCGATTATACGTTCAAAGCTAAAAAGCGCTGCCTGCAAGATGCAGACAGCGCTTTTCGGGAGACTACAGGGATGCGGTGACGATCAAGCCATTGGATGGTTGATGGCCATGATCCAGTAGCGCGCCAGTTCGGCCGTGCCGTCCTTGCCGCCGACCGATTTCAGGGTCGTGATGGCTTTGGCTTTCTGGCCGGCCGCGGCGTAGGCCTGGCCCAGGCGCAGCTTGGCGTCGTCGGGACGCTTCAGGCTACCGGCGGCGATGGCTTTTTCCATCATCGCCAGGCCTTTTTCGGCCTGGCCGGCTTGCACCATGGCGTAGCCCAGGCTCACCAGGCCGTCGTTATCGGCGGCTTTTTGCAGCGCAGCTTCGCTGGCGGCCAGGTTCTTGTTGAAGTCGGCCAGGGTCTTGTCGGCCAGGTCTTTCAGGCGCTGGTGGCGCGGCGCATCGGCGCCCACACCCAGGATGCCTGCCTTGTAGCCCTTGTCGACGATCTTGACCGCTTCGGCGGCGGCGCCGTCGCGCAGGACCAGCTGGGCCAGTTCCATGTACTCGCTCGGCTTTTTCAGCAGGTTGTTGGCCAGTTGCAGGCGCGAAACGTCGACGCGCAGGCGGTCGGCGAAGCCTGGCTTGCTGACGATGCGGTTGAGCAGGTCGGCCCAGTAGCTGGCCTTCGGATAATGGGCTGCCAGTTTTTCGATGGTGTTGACATAGCCGGCCTTGTCGCCGCTCTTGTTCTGCAGGTTGGCCATCATCTGCAATGGCTCTTCCGGTGGCGTGCGGCCCGATTTGTCGTAGGAGCGCAGGTCCGCTTCGAGCAGGCGGGTGGCTTCGGCGGTGTTACCCATCGCCATGTAATTCTGGATCAGGTAGGCGCGCAGCTTCGGATCGTCGCGCTCTTTCAGCGATTTCTGGATGGCGGCATTGGCCTTGCCGAATTCCTTGGCGCGCATGTAAATGCCGATCAAGCCTTCGGAAAAGTTGGCGCGTTCGCTGGCGGACAGTTTGCCCGAGTCGATCAGTTTTTCGAAGGAGCGGGCGGCGGTATCGTAGTCGCCGGCGGTCGAGGCGGCGGCGGCGCGCACGCGTTCGATCAGGTATTGCTCGTTGGCGGTCGGGTTTTTACCGTCGAGTTTGCGCAGTTCGTTCAGCGCTTCCTTCGCGCGTCCGGCTTGCATCATTTTCTGGGCAGCCTGCAAAGGACCACCAATTTCCGCGCGCACGGCTTCTGCTGCGTAGGCAGTGGACAATCCGACGACGGGCGTTGCTGCGGTAAAGCCAAGAGCGGCCATGGCGAGGCCGAGATGTGCGAGACGAGACTTGATCATTGGGACTCTTTCAATCAAAAGCGAAACGGCAGGATTACCCTGCCGTATCGTCAATTAGCAATAGCGCTTATTGGAACTGTTCGTTACCAACCATACCAATTTTTTTCACATTGAGGCGCTGCGCAGTTGCCATCACACCAGCAACATACTTGTACTCAACCAGCTTGTTGGGGCGCAGATGCACTTCCGGCTGGTCGGCCATGGCCGCCACGGAATTCATTTTCGCTTCCAGGCTGGCGCGGTCTGGAACAACCACGTTGTCCCACAAGATCGTGCCGTCGAAGTCGACGTCGATCGTGATCACGACAGGCGGCGTCGGCGGCGTTTCCGTTTTACCGACAGGCATGTTCAGATTGACTGCATGGTTTTGTTTCGGAATCGTGATGATCAACATGATAATCAAGACCAACATTACGTCGATCAAGGGGGTCATGTTCATTTCCATCATTGGTTCCGGATCCGCGCCTGCGGCGGGAGAACCGACACTCATACTCATGATGTTTCCTTTTCTAATGTTGGAACCCGTAAGGCGCGCAACCGTCTTGCCCGTTGCGCGCCCTACTCAGGAGGGCTTAACGGCCGCCAGTTTTATCTGGTGGTTCCGTAATGAAGCCGACCTTCTGAATCCCAGCACGCTGTGCCGTGAACATCACCTTGCCGATGAACTCGTAACGCGTCTGTTGATCGCCGCGAACGTGGACTTCAGGCTGCGGCATCTTCACGGCTTCCTTCTTCAGGAACTCGAACAGCTCGGTCGTATCGTTCAGACGGGTCTGGTTCCAGTACATGTCGCCTTCTTTATTGACGACGATGTTCACCGTGGTTGGCTTAGGTTTCAATGCCTGGTTGGTTTCCGAAGGTAAGGCGATCTTTTGCAGCTTCAGAACCACCGGGCTCGTAATCAAGAAGATAATCAGCAGAACCAACATGATGTCGACAAGCGGCGTCGTGTTGATCTCTGACATGACTGCATCTTCTTCTCCGCTATCGGAGCCGACGCTCATGGACATGGTGAATTATCCGATCTTTTTAGCGCCGGCAGCACGGCCAGCTTCGCTGGTCGACATCGCACCCGAAATCAGGACCGAGTGAACGTCGGCGCTGAACGAACGGACATCTTCCATGGCCGACTTGTTACGGCGAACCAGCCAGTTGTAACCCAGAACCGCAGGAACTGCGACGAACAGACCGAAGGCGGTCATGATCAGCGCTTCACCCACTGGACCTGCAACCTTGTCGATCGATGCGTTACCCGACATGCCGATGGCGGTCAGTGCATTGTAAATACCCCACACGGTACCGAACAGACCGATAAACGGTGCGGTCGAACCAACGGTTGCCAGGAACGACAGGCCGTCTTGCAGACGCGATTGCACTTTGTCGACAGCGCGCTGGATCGACATCGTCACCCAGGTCGACAGGTCGATCTGCTCGAGCAGGGCGCCATCGTGGTGATTGGTTGCCTTGGTGCCGGTTTCAGCGATGAAGCGGAATGGGCTGCCTTCTTTCAGGGTAGCCGAACCAGCTGCGATCGACGATGCTTTCCAGAACTTGGCCTGGGCTTCTTTCGATTGCTTGAAGATCTTGGCCTGGTCGATCAGCTTGGTGATCAGGATGTACCACGAACCCATGGACATCAGCGACAGGATGATCAGCGTGCCTTTGGAAACGAAGTCGCCTTCGGCCCACAGAGCTTCGATACCGTACGGGTTGTGCACCGCTTCTTTTTCTTCCTTGACCGGAGCTGCTGGAGCTTCAGCTGCCGGCGCTGCTGGAGCAGCCGCTTCCGGTGCTGGTGCCGCAGCTGGAGCCGCTGCATCTGCTGCAGGTGCCGCCGCTGGAGCAGGAGCGTCAGCGAAAGCTGGTGCGGAGACCAGCGCCGAAGCTGCCGTAACCGAGAACAGGACAGCCGCCAGTGCAGCGGACAAACGGGTATTCTTAAACATGCTTCCTCCAAATTTATAAAATAATCAGTTCGCTGAACATAATGACAACGAAAATCACAGTAGTGAGACTAAACTGCCGCCTCGGTTGTTAATCCAGCGTCCAGACGTATTGCATTTGCATCCATGCTTGTTCCGGCTTGCCATCGACCATGGTTGGCTTGAACTTGCACTTGCCGATGCCTTCTTTCGCTGCCTTGTCCAGGGCGCTGAAGCCGCTCGACTTGACAATTTTCGAATCGGCGACGCGACCGTCGGTACCGATCAGGAAAGAGAGGGTAACCGTGCCGGTTTCTTCGTTACGCAAGGAAGCTTTTGGGAACTCCGGTTTTGCGCAAGTGTTGAAGTCGGCGACCGCTGGAATGCGGACTGGATTCGGGTTGGCCGGCGCCGGTGGTGCTGGCGGCGCTGGTGGCGCTGGACGCGGCAGTTCCGTCGTGGCCGGCTTGACATTGGTCGCCGTGGCGATCGTGTTCTGCACCGGTGGCGGCTGCTGTACGTTGACTTCGACCGGCGGAATGAACGGAGGCGGAGGCGCCTTCATTTCAGGCGGCGGCGGCGGTGGCGGAACATCCGGCGGAGGAGGCGGTTTGACCTCTTCGACAATCTTGGTTTCCACTGCTTCAGCCATTTTCGTGACCATGCGGGTACCCAGACCGCTTACGATCCCCCAAGCCACCAATGCGTGAATAGCAATTACGACCGCAATGCCAGTGAAATTCTTCCCGGGGTTCTTATCATGCGAAAAATTCATGCCTGCTTTCTCCAATACCAACTCTTTTTGTTGCTACTAAACCCACAAAACACGACAAGACCTTGAGCCGCATCCGGGACGTCGGCGAATTATACCTACGAATTCTTTTTTTACCATACATTTTTACGGCTCCAAAACGGTTCGATTCGGAGCGTGAAAACGATTG
Organism: Massilia atriviolacea; assembly: GCF_003953935.1. GTDB lineage: Bacteria > Pseudomonadota > Gammaproteobacteria > Burkholderiales > Burkholderiaceae_D > Telluria_A > Telluria_A atriviolacea. Next base: position 123,890 of record NZ_RXLQ01000009.1, on the reverse strand, counting down.
TCAAAGGCCTCGCTAGAGCCCTGACCTGCATCTTCTGGTGAAAAAAGCAATACTAAAGCGCTACTTATTTGAAGGGCATGCAAAAGCGTACAAAATGCAGCAAACAATCGATTTAGCCCGTTGTTTCTTACACCTTACTGACACTGTCGCCAAATAATGTTCTATCGCCTTGTGGCGATTATGCTAACTATATCGAGTTTCGGTCAGGGAAGGCGTACGGTTGAAAGCCACGCTTGCGCATCCGGGAACGTGCTGCCGAAAGGCTGGCTGCGCAGCGCCGAAACAGGCTGTCATCGCGGGGATGGCGGGCCAGTCGGGCGCGCCAAGCTATGCGCCTGGCTAATGACTGTCATCACGACAGCAATATAGCATATTGATGCGCGTGTACCAGTCTTTTTTGCGCGGACATGGACGATTCTGTTGCGCTCATCTGGTAGGGCCGGGTGGAGGGCCCGGCAGCCGGACTTCCACCGGCTGGCGATCGGCGCGCTTCAGTTGCGGTTGCGCTTCTCGCGCTTGCATTCGAGGCTGCTGAGGATGTTTCCGGAAGGATCGACGGTGTCCAGGTGCACATCGAAGCCCCACAGGCGCGCCACGTGCTTGAGCACTTCCTGGGCGTGCTGGTTGAGCGGACGGCGCTGGAACTGGGTGTGGCGCAAGGTCAATGCCCGGTCGTCGCGCGTGTTCACCTGCCAGACCTGGATGTTCGGTTCGCGGTTGCCCAGGTTGTACTGCTCGGCCAGCTGCTGGCGCACGTAGCGGTAGCCGCGTTCGTCGTGGATGGCCGAGATGGTCAGCTTCTCGTTCTTGTCGTCGTCGAGCACGGCGAAGAAGTGAAAGTCGCGGATCAGTTTCGGAGAGAGGTATTGGGCAATGAAACTTTCGTCTTTGAAATTTCGCATCGCAAAGTCGAGCGCCACGCGCCAGTCGGTGCCGGCAATCGCCGGAAACCAGTCGCGGTCTTCCGGGGTCGGGTCTTCGCAGATGCGGCGGATATCGCTCATCATGGCGAAGCCCAGCGCATACGGATTGATGCCGCTGTAGTACTGGCTGGTGGCGGGCGGCTGGTAGACGACGTTGGTATGGCTTTGCAGGAACTCCATCATGAAGCCGTCGCCGACGATGCCCTCCTTATATAGTTCCTGCAAAATCGTGTAGTGCCAGAAGGTGGCCCAGCCCTCGTTCATCACCTGGGTCTGGCGCTGCGGATAAAAGTACTGGGAAATCTTGCGCGTGATGCGGACCATTTCGCGCTGCCATGGTTCGAGCAGGGGCGCGTATTTTTCTATGAAGTACAGCAAGTTCTCTTCGGGCTCGGGCGGAAAGCGCGGGATCGCCACGTCGGCCGCCTCCTCGTCGCGCCGGGGCACCGTGCGCCACAGGGCGTTGACCTGCGATTGGGCGTATTCCTCGCGTTCTTTCTGGCGTGCATTTTCTTGCGCCAGGGATAGCTTGGCCGGACGCTTGTAGCGGTCCACACCGTAGTTTTGCAGGGCATGGCAGGAATCGAGCAGCAGCTCGACCGCGTCGATGCCATAGCGCTGCTCGCACTCGGCAATATAGTTCTTCGCGAACACCATGTAGTCGACGATGGCGTCGGCATCGGTCCAGGTGCGGAACAGGTAGTTGCCTTTGAAAAATGAGTTGTGCCCATAAGCAGCATGCGCGATCACCAGCGCCTGCATGGTCAGGCTGTTTTCTTCCATCAGGTAGGCGATGCAGGGATTCGAGTTGATGACGATCTCGTACGCCAGGCCCATCTGACCGCGCTTGTAGCTTTTTTCGGTGGACAGGAAATGTTTGCCGAAGGACCAGTGGTTATACGAGACCGGCATGCCGACCGAGGTGTAGGCATCCATCATTTGCTCGGCGGTGATGATTTCGAGCTGGTTGGGGTAGGTGTCGAGGCCGAATTTTTTGGCGACACGACGGATTTCCTCGTGCGCGTGCTCGATCAGGTCGAACGTCCATTCGGACTGCTCGGGCAGGGCGCGCGGGTGTTTCGGGTCTCTTGGCATGGCTGTCTCTCCTGGTGCCGACGAGCTGGCTATTTCACTTGCTTCTTGAACAGTTCACGGAAGACCGGATAGATGTCGGCCGGCGTGACAATCTTTTGCATCGCAAAGTTCGGATGGTGGTCCGACACTTCGGCGTACTGCTCCCACAGGTTCTGCGGCGGGCCGTCGGTGATTTCCACATAGGTGTAGTACTGGACCGCCGGCATGATGGTATCGATCAGGAGCTGCTTGCACAGCACCGAGTCGTTGTCCCAGTTGTCGCCGTCCGAGGCCTGGGCGACGTAGCTGTTCCACTCGCCGCTGCCGTAGCGCTCGCCGATGATCTTGGTCAGCAGGTGCAGCGCCGAGGACACCACGGTCCCGCCCGACTCGCGCGAATGGAAGAATTCTTCCTCGTCCACCTCGGAGGCGGCCGTGTGGTGGCGGATGAAGACCACCTCGATCTTGTCGTAGGCGCGCTTGAGGAACAGGTACAGCAGGATGAAGAAACGCTTGGCGGTATCCTTGCGGCTCTCGTCCATCGAGCCCGACACGTCCATGATGCAGAACATCACGGCCTGGGTCATGGGCTTGGGCACCTTGATGCGGTTGCTGTAGCGCAAGTCGAACGGATCGATGAAGGGGATCGCCAGCAGCTTGGTGTGCAGGTGGTGGATCAGGCGCTTGAGCTCGACCACGCGCGGGTCGTCCAGCGGCGCCCCGTCCTCGAGCAGCGCGACCAGTTCGCTCTCGGCTTCCAGCACCGCCTTGCGCGAGCTGCCGCCGACCGCGATGCGCCGTCCGAGCGCCCCGCGCAGCGAGCGCAGCACGTGGATGTTGGACGGCGTGCCCGACATATTGTAGCCGGCGCGCTGGTTCTTGAATTCGGTGGTGGCGGTCAGCTGGGTCTTGACCATGTTCGGCAATTCCAGGTCTTCGAAGAAGTAATTCATGAATTCTTCGCGCGAGAGCTCGAAGATGAAATCGTCTTCCGATTGCTGGTCGCTGTTGCCCGCCTTGCCGCGTCCCGCTCCGCCGCCGCCCTTGGGCCGGTTGAACTGGTCGCCTTTTTGATATTCCTTGTTGCCGGGGTTGACGGTTTCCCACACGCCGCCGTGGGCATGGCCGAAATTCGGCTCGTTCACATCCTTGACGGGAATCGATACCTTCTCGCCATTCTCGATATCGGTGATCGAGCGGCCCTTGATGGCCCGCCCGACAGCGTCCTTGATCTGGCTTTTATATCGCCGGAGAAAGCGCTCTCGGTTGATCGCAGACTTGTTCTTGCCTTGCAAGCGTCGGTCGATGAGGTAAGTCAAAACGGGCCTCCTGCTTCAAATCCTGTTTGCGCCTGGGCGGGCGCCGTGGCGCGCCTTGGGCAGCGCCAAGGCGCCCGGGCGGACCGGCACGGTCCGCCAGCGGGCCGCCTTACGACGACTTGCGCACGCGCAGATACCATTCGCACAGCAGGCGCACCTGCTTGGCGGTGTAGCCTTTTTCCACCATGCGCGCCACGAAGTCGGCGTGCTTGTTCGCATCCTCGGCACTGGCCTTGGCATTGAACGAAATAACCGGTAAAAGTTCCTCGGTATTCGAGAACATCTTTTTCTCGATCACGGTGCGGAACTTTTCATAGCTGGTCCAGGCCGGATTCTTGCCGCCGTTGGTGGCGCGGGCGCGCAAGCCGAAGTTGACGATCTCGTTGCGGAAATCCTTGGGATTGCTGATCCCGGCCGGCTTTTCGATTTTCTCCAGCTCGTTGTTGAGCGCATCGCGGTCGAAACTCTCGCCGGTGTCGGGATCGCGGAATTCCTGGTCCTGGATCCAGAAGTCGGCAAACGTCACATAGCGGTCGAAGATGTTCTGGCCGTATTCGGAATAGCTTTCCAGGTAGGCGGTCTGGATTTCCTTGCCGATGAATTCGACATAGCGCTGCGCCAGGTGTTCCTTGATATACGAGAAGTAGCGCTGTTCGGTCTCGGGCGGGAACTGCTCGCGTTCGATCTGCTGTTCCAGTACATACAGGAGGTGCACCGGATTGGCCGCCACCTCCGTATTGTCGAAGTTGAACACCTTCGACAGGATCTTGAAGGCGAAGCGGGTCGACAGCCCGTTCATGCCCTCGTCCACCCCGGCATAGTCGACATACTCGTGCATCGACTTGGCCTTGGGGTCGGTGTCTTTCAGGTTCTCGCCGTCGTAGACCAGCATCTTGGAGAAGATGCTCGAATTTTCCGGGTCCTTCAGGCGCGACAGGATCGCGAACTGCGCCATCATCTTCATGGTGCCGGGCGCGCACGGGGCCAGCTCCAGCGAGGAATTGCGGATCAACTTGTCGTAAATCTTGATCTCGTCCGACACGCGCAGGCAGTACGGCACCTTGACGATGTAGATCCGGTCGAGGAAGGCTTCGTTATTGCGGTTGTTGCGGAAGGTCTTCCATTCCGACTCGTTGGAGTGGGCCAGGATGATGCCGTCGAAGGGAATCGCGCCGAAGCCCTCGGTCCCCTTGTAATTGCCTTCCTGGGTGGCTGTCAGCAGCGGATGGAGCACCTTGATCGGCGCCTTGAACATCTCGACGAATTCCATCAGCCCCTGGTTGGCCAGGCACAGGCCGCCCGAATAGCTGTAGGCGTCCGGATCGTCCTGGGCGTAATCTTCGAGCTTGCGGATATCGACCTTGCCGACCAGCGAAGAAATATCCTGGTTGTTCTCGTCGCCCGGTTCGGTCTTGGAAATGGCGATCTGCTTGAGCACCGAGGGATAGCGCTTGACCACGCGGAACTGGTTGATGTCGCCATTGAATTCGTGCAGGCGCTTGACCGCCCACGGACTGGGAATGGTGCGCAGGTAGCGCCGCGGAATGCCGTAATCCTCTTCCAGGATCACGCCGTCTTCTTCTTCGTTGAACAGGCCGAGCGGCGATTCGTTCACCGGCGAGCCTTTCAGGGCATAGAAGGGCACCTGTTCCATCAGCACCTTGAGTTTTTCGGCGATCGACGACTTGCCGCCGCCGACCGGGCCGAGCAGATACAGGATCTGCTTGCGTTCTTCCAGCCCCTGGGCGGCATGGCGGAAGTAGGACACCACCTGTTCGATGACTTCCTCGGTGCCGTAGAAATCGCGGAAAGCCGGATAAATCTTGATGACCTTGTTGGCAAAGATGCGCGACAGGCGCGTGTCGTTGCGCGTGTCCACCAGGGTCGGCTCGCCGATCGCGGCCAGCATGCGTTCGGGCGCGCTGGCATACGTGAGCTTGTCCTTCTTGCACAGTGCCAGATACTCAGAGAGGGAATATTCCTCTTCGCGGGTACGCTCGTAGCGAGCTGCGTAGTTGTCAAAAATGGTCATTTGAATGTCCTTTAATGTGCTGTCACTACTTCACTGTCACTGGCAGTCTTACCGTCGGCGTGCTGTCCAGCCCTGATCGTTGGCGTACTCCTGTTGAACCGCCGCCGGCATTCCTGTTCCAGCATGTCTGAAACAAAAAACAGATAACGGTATTATTATTTTTTACCGGTGTGGCCCGGTGATTTTGCGCGTGTCGACAAGCTCTTCTTACGCCTATGAAATTTATTATGTGCCTAATGGTTGCGGAAGTCAAAGTAATGTAGAGTAAGCTGATGTAACCGTCTTAACTGCTTGATTTAAAAAGAAAAAGCGCTGTGTTTACTTGCCTTTTTGCTGTCTCATTTTTGACTTGGATGTTCGTTATGCATGTCGTCTTGATCAAGCTTTCCTGCACTAACGAAAGAACGCCATCACGACCATCAAGTGTGATTGGATAGTGCACGAACTCTGCGACCGATGGCGCACGAAAATCGCCGCGCGTGTCACACATTTTCCGCCCCGAACTTTGCGCGGAGCGCGCTTGCGCTACACTGCTGCCTGAGGACACACCCATTACCGACGGAGAAACATGATGCTGAACGACCAGATGAGAAATATTGTGCAACAGATGCCCAAGGCTGAATTGCACATCCACATCGAAGGGTCGCTCGAACCGGAGCTGATCTTTGCGCTGGCGCAAAGAAATGGTGTTTCCCTGGCCTACGCTTCGGTGGAAGAGCTGCGCGCGGCCTATGCCTTCAGCGATCTGCAATCCTTCCTCGACATCTACTACGCCGGCGCCAGCGTCCTGCTCAAGGAGCAGGACTTCTACGATATGACCATGGCCTACCTCGTGCGTTCCCACGCCGACAATGTGCGCCATGCCGAAATCTTCTTCGACCCGCAAACCCACACCGCGCGCGGCGTGCCCTTCGAGACCGCGATCAACGGCATCTGGCGCGCCTGCCAGGATGGCCCCATCAGCGCCACCCTGATCATGTGCTTCCTGCGCCACCTGAGCGAAGACGACGCCATCGCCACCCTGGAAGAGGCCTTGCCCTTCCGCGACAAGTTCATCGGCGTCGGGCTCGACTCGTCCGAGCGCGGCCATCCGCCCGAGAAATTCGCGCGCGTGTTCGAACGCTGCCGCCAGCTCGGCCTGCGCCTGGTGGCCCACGCCGGCGAGGAAGGCCCGCCGGCCTACATCGAAACCGCGCTCGACGTCCTGAATGTGGAACGCATCGACCACGGCGTGCGCTGCCTGGAAGACGCCGACCTGACGGCGCGCCTGGCGCGCGAGCAGATCGCGCTGACCGTGTGCCCGCTATCGAACGTCAAGCTGCGCGTGTTCGGCGAGATGGAAGAACACAATCTGGCGACCCTGCTCGACGCCGGCCTGGTCGCCACCGTCAACTCGGACGACCCGGCTTACTTCGGCGGCTACATGAACGATAACTTCGTGGCCGTGTTCGACGCGCTGCCGCTGACCGCCGCGCACGCGCGCCAGCTGGCCCGCAACAGCTTCACGGCCGCCTTTCTGGCGCCGGAAGCCAAGCGCGCCTTCCTGGCCGAAGTCGACCAGTTTTTCGCCAGCGCCAACGTCACCCTCTAAAACACCGCCCGCCCCGCCATGCTGATTCAATCGCTTCGAATGACCGCGCGCGACTGGCGCGCCGGTGAACTGCGCTTTTTGCTGATCTCCCTGATCATCGCTGTCTCGGCGCTGTCGGCGGTGGGGTTTTTCATCGACCGCATGCGCAACGGCCTCAATCGCGATGCGCACCAGCTGCTCGGCGCCGATTTGCTGGTCAATGCCGACCAGCCGCTCGATCCCGCCTGGCGCGCCGAAGCCAAGAAGCGCGGCCTGGTGCTGGCCGATACCGTGACCTTTCCCAGCATGGCGCAGGCGGGCGAGGGCGAGCAATCGCTGTCGCAGCTGGCGGCCGTCAAGGCGGTCTCGCCCGGCTACCCGCTGCGCGGCCAGCTGCGCATTAGCACCAGCCTGGAACAGGCCAGCGCCGCCCTGGGCGAGAAGACCGACGCCACGCCCGCCCCGGGCACGGTATGGGTCGACCCGAATGTCCTGACCGCCCTCAAGGTCGATGTGGGCAGCCGCATCCGGGTGGGCGACAAGGAATTCACGATCGCCCAGCTGATCGCCTCGGAACCGGATCGCGGTCCCTCGTTCGCCAATTTTTCGCCGCGCGTGATGCTGCCGCTGGCCGACCTCGATGCCACCGGCCTGATCGACAACGGCTCGCGCGTGACCTACCGCCTGCAGGTGGGCGCGCCGTCCGGTAACGATACCAGGAGCGTCAAGGCCTTCGAAGCGTGGATCACCGAGCGCATCGCCGCCGACAAGGTGCGCGGCGTGCGCGTCGAGTCGCTCGAAAACGGCCGTCCCGAAATGCGTTCCACGCTCGACCGCGCCGACCGCTTCCTGTCGCTGGTCGGCCTGCTCTCGGCCATGCTGGCGGCGGTGGCCGTGGCCATGGCGGCGCGCCGCTTCATGCTGCGCCACCTGGACGCCTGCGCCATGCTGCGCTGCCTCGGCCTGAGCCAGAACCAGGTCAGCATGCTGTACCTGATCGAATTCGCCCTGATCGGCCTGGTGGGCAGTACGCTCGGGGTGCTGGTCGGCTTCGGCGGCCACTATGTATTGATGGAGCTGATCGGCGCCATGCTCAGCACCGACCTGCCGCCGGTCTCCTTCCTGCCGGCGCTGCAGGGCATCGCCACCGGCATGCTGCTGCTGGTCGGCTTTGCGCTGCCGCCGGTCCTCCAGTTGCGCAACGTGCCGCACAACCGCGTGATCCGGCGCGAACAGGCCGCGCCGAAGCCGATGGCGCTGGCCACCTATGGCCTCGGCCTCGTGGTGTTTGTGGGACTGCTGCTGTGGCAAGCGGGCGACGTCAAGCTGGCGCTGTCGACCGCGGCCGGCTTCCTTGGCGGCTTTGCCGTGTTTGGACTGGTGGCGTGGGGCGGCCTGGCCTTTCTGAAGACCCTGCGCGGCGCCGTCGACAACCAGAGCTGGCGCTTTGCCGTCACCTCGCTGCAGCGCCGCCCGGGCGCGACCATCGTGCAGGTGGTCTCGCTGGCGCTCGGCCTGATGGCCCTGCTGCTGCTGACCGTGGTGCGCGGCGACCTGATGACGGCCTGGCGCAGCGCCACCCCGCCGGACGCGCCGAACCGCTTCGTCATCAACATCCTGCCCGAGCAAAAGGACGACGTGGCCAGGCGCATCGCCGCCGCCAGGGTCGACGACGCGCAGCTGTTCCCGATGATTCGCGGGCGCCTGACCGCCGTCAACGGCAATCCGATCACTGCGGCGACCTACGACGACGACAATGCGCGCCGCCTGTCCGACCGCGAGTTCAACCTCTCGACCACGCGCGACATGCCGGCCTCGAACGAGATCGTGGCGGGCCAGTGGTACAAGGATGGGCCGGGCGTGGCCGAAGCCTCGGTCGAGCAGGGCCTTGCCAAGACCCTGCGCCTGAAACTGGGCGACAGCCTGCGCTTCGACGTCGGCGGCACCCTGGTCGACGCCAGGGTGACCAGCCTGCGCAAGCTCGAATGGGGCTCGATGCGCGCCAACTTCTTTGTCATCATCAACCCGGCCGCGATGGAAAAGACCTCGCAGACCTTCATGACGGCCTTTCACCTGCCGCCGGCCCAGTCCACCTTCACCAACGGCCTGACGCGCGATTTCCCGAACCTGACCGTGATCGATGTCAGCGGCATCATCCGCCAGCTGCAGGAGGTGCTGGACCAGGTGGTCACCGCCGTCGAATTCCTGTTCATGTTCACCCTGGCCTCGGGCGTGCTGGTGCTGTACGCGGCGCTGATGGGGTCCCAGGACGAGCGCACCCGCGAGTCCGGCCTGCTGCGCGCCCTCGGCGCGACGCGCAAGCAGCTCTCGCGCGCGCAGTGGATCGAATTCGCGCTGGTGGGCGGGCTGGCGGGCCTGCTGGCGGCATCGGGCGCGGCGGCGCTGGGCTGGGCGCTGGCGACCTACCAGTTCAAGTTCCCGTGGACCTTCAGCCCGATGGTGTGGCTGGCCGGACTGGTGGTGGGCGCGCTGTGCGCGATCGTCGGCGGCTGGCTCGGGCTGCGCAACGTGCTGCGCCAGCCGCCCTTGCAGACCCTGCGCGGCACGTAAGAGTAAGGGCGCGCGGGGCAAGGGCGCGCTGGACAAGGGCGCGCTGCTCAAGGCGTGGTCTCGCGCTCGCGCAGGAAGCTGGAGAACGGGTGGGCCGGTTGGTCCAGCTCACCCGGCGCCAGCGGGAACAGCGCCCAGTAATAATTGTCCTGCGCCCCACGGCAGCACTGCGCGGGCGCAGTCCAGCGATGCCAGTTGCGGGCGAAGTCGCGCGCATACATGCCGTCGCCCTCGCGAAAATACGGCACGATGCAGCGTTCGCGCACCGCCTGCAGGAAGGAGGGCGGCGCATCGCTGTCGCAGCCGACTTCATGGTGCGCATTCATCCCGGCCTCGGTCTCGACCACCAACAGCTGCGCGCGGCCGCGCGCGTCGTACAGCAAAATCCCGGCCGGATTCGGATACAGGTAGTGCTCCACGATCCCGTGCTGCTCGATCACCATGCGCACCACCGCACTGAAGGCCGGGTCGCTCAGGAAGCTGTGGTTGTGCAGCTCCAGCATGTCGCGCAGCGGGTCCGAGCGGGCCGCGAAATACTCGCGCTGCAATGCCACGATTTCGGCTTCCAGGCGGTCGAGCGCGCCGTCGTCGCTCTTCTTGATGTAGCGGTCGATCAGGCCGCGGTTGAAGGCGTCCACCGCCACCTTTTCGTCGGCCACGCCGGTAAACAGGATCTTCTTGCAGGGCAGGTGGCGCAGCGCTTCGCACAATTCGAGGCCATCCATCTGCGGCATCGAATAATCGACCACCACCACCGACGGCGTCATGAAGCGCTCCGGCTCGAAGCTGATGCGGTGGATCTGGTCGATGTCGACGGCGACGTTGCAGCCGTCCTGCGCGCCGGGATAGGTGTCGTGGCTGGCCGCCAGGCGGCCCGGCTGGCGCTCGCCGTGGGCGCCGATCCAGGCCAGCGCGCTGCTGGTATCGGCGAAGCATTTGCTGGCCAGCGCGGGGTCGAGCTGGAAGGCGACGCTTTTCAGGAAGCTGTCGCTGTCGTCGATCAGGACGGTCAGGCTGGGATGGCTGTAGATCGGCAGGGGCATGGGAGCCTTTCGTGGGAGGTCAATGCGGGTCCGGCGCCGCCGCCACGCGCGGGAATTCGAGCACGAAGATGGTGTAGCCAAGTTCGCGCGAGACGCAGCGGATGCTGGCCTGCCAGGCATCGATGATGTCCTTGCACAGGGCCAGCCCGATGCCGGCGCCGGAGCTGGGAGGGTAGGAATAGAAGCGCTGGAAGATCAGCGGCAGCTGGCGCGCGGCGATGCCGCAGCCGGTGTCGATGACGAGCAGGCGCGGGCGCTCGGGACGGCCGTCGACCACGATGCGGATGCGGCCCTTGCCGGCCCGGTGCAGCGCCTTGAGCGCATTGCGCAGCAGGTTGAGCAGAATGACGACCGACAGCTCGTGCTTGCCGGCGAAGCGGAAGTCGGTGCGGATGTCGACGCTGACCGCGTCGCGCTGCGACTGCGCCGCGAACGGATAGCGCCGCATCACCGAATCGACCACCTCGCGCATCGACAGCACTTCGGTCGCTTCGAGCTGCTGTTCGACCGCGCTGGCCGACAGCAGGAACAGGTCGATCATGTGCGTCATGTGGCGCACCTCGTACTGGATGCGCGCCATCGCTTCGCCCATGGCCTGCCAGTCCGCTTCGCTGGCCCTGGCCGGCGGCGCGATGCGGCGGGCGATGCCGCGCACATTCGCTTCCACGCTCACCAGCGGCGTGCGCAGTTCGTGCGACACGCTGGCCAGGGCGTACGCCATGCCGGCCAGTTTTTCGCGCGCCAGGGCGCCGCGGCCGGCCTTGGCCACCGACACGGCGACGATGGTGAACGCGTAGATCGGCAGCTGTTCCAGCACCGTGTGGCTGAGCAGGAAGGCGGGGTCGCCGACCAGCGCGAACAGGACGCAGGCGAGTACCGTGCCGCTGGCGCAGGCGGCCAGCGCCCAGCGCGTGCGGAAGTGGAACAGCACGATCAGCGCGATCAGCAGCGACTGGCTCCACACGGCCGAACCGTGGTTCATCAGATACATGAAGATGAACTGGAACGGCAGCACGTAGGTCACCGCGACGAACAGGTAGGCGTCGACGAAGCGTCCGCGCAGCAGGCGCCCGGGCGCCAGCGCCGGCAGGCACAGGGCCGCGCCGGCCAGGCGCAGCGTCAGGCTCTCGAACTCCTGCGGGAACCAGTAGGTCCAGATCGTGTAGTAGGCCGGCATGCCCAGGAAGCCGATCCAGGCCAGCAGCAGGAAGCGCCCGGTCGCATGCGCATGATGGCGCTCGTGCTTGACGAACCACTCCAGCAGGTATTCGCGCAGGCGCTGAATCGATAACGGGGAAGGGACGCTGGCAAAGATCATGGAAGAGCTTCCGGACTCGCAGGGTTGGGCGGGAAGCGCAATCTTCACCCATGTTGATATTTTGCAATTTGATATATGTCAAGCTCTATCGATGTTGCACAATTGTCAAGGATGGGCGCGACAGAATGGATGATTTTTCCGAGGAGAATTCATGTCTTTTGCTGTCGATCAAGTTTCGCCTGCCTTGCGCGCCGAATCGGCCATGCCTTCTTTCGTCACAGGCCGCATGGATGCGCATTACGTCACGCGGGTGGCGCAGTTGCTCGGTGGCGAGCATCTGCACGTCTGGAGCGCGCCCGCGCCCGGCGCGCTGATGTTGGCCAGCAACGACTACCTGTGCATCTCCGGCGAAGCGGCCTTGCTCGATGCGCAGGCGCGCTGCCTGGTGCGCACCCGCGGCGGCATGCTGATGTCCTCGGTCTTCCTGCAAGAGGGCAGCGCCCAGCACCGGCTGGAAGCGAAGCTGGCCGCGTTCATGGGGGCCGAGGACGCGGTGCTGACCCAGTCCGGCTGGGCCGCCAATGTGGGCCTGCTGCAAACCATCGCCGGGCCGGGGGTGCCGGTCTATCTCGACATGATGGCGCACGCCTCGCTGTGGGAGGGCGTGCAGTCGGCGCAGGCCGCTGCGCTGCCGTTCCTGCACAACGACGCGGCGCACCTGGAGCGCCAGGTGCGCAAGCACGGTCCCGGCGTGATCGTGGTCGACGCCCTGTACAGCACCAACGGCAGCGTCGCGCCCCTGGCCGCGATCGCGCGCATCGCCAGCGATAGCGGCAGCATCCTGGTGGTCGACGAATCGCATTCGCTCGGCACCCACGGCCCGCGCGGGGGCGGACTGGTGGCGCAGCTGGGCCTGGCCGGCCAGGTGCACTTCCGCACCGCCTCGCTGGCCAAGAGCTTTGCCGGGCGCGCCGGCTTCATTACCTGCTCGAGCCACTTCAAGGGCTACTTCCTGTCGGCGTCGCGGCCGGCGATTTTCAGCTCCTGCCTGCTGGAGCACGAGCTGGCGTGGTTCGACGCGGCGCTCGACTTCATCGCCGCCGCCGACGCGCGCCGCGCCGCGCTGGCGCACGCCACGCGCACGGTGCGCGACGGGCTGCGCACCCTGGGCTACAACGTCGAGGGCAGCGAACAGATCGTCGCGCTCGAAGCCGGCCCCGAGCCGCGCACGCTGGCGCTGCGCAAGGCGCTGGAAAAGCGCGGCGTCTACGGCGCCGTGTTCTGCGCGCCGGCCACCGCCAAGAACCGCTCGCTGGTGCGCCTCACGCTCAACAGCGGCATGACGGGCGCGCACTGCGCGCGCCTGCTGGAGGCCTGCGCCGACATGCGCCTGGAAGTCGGCATGGACAGCTGGCCGTCCACGCGGCGCCTGCGCCGCCTCGCATTGGTCTGACAGCGGCGCGCATGCTGCGCTATCATGGCGGCATGAGTGAACCACAAACCCTGTATGACGTCATCGGTGGCGAAGCGCGCGTGCGCGAGATGGTCGACCGCTTCTACGATCTGATGGAACTGGAGCCGGAATTTGCCGGTATCCGCGCACTGCATCCGCCGTCGATGGACGGCTCGCGCGACAAGCTGTTCATGTTCCTGAGCGGCTGGATGGGCGGGCCCGACCTGTTCGTCGAACAGTACGGCCACCCGCGCCTGCGCGCGCGCCACCTGCCGTTTGCCATCGGCAGCAGCGAGCGCGATCAGTGGCTGCGCGCCATGGCCTGGGCGATGGAAGACATCGGCATCGACGAAGCGCTGCGCCTGCGCCTGATGGAGTCGTTCTACCAGACCGCCGACTGGATGCGCAACCAGCCGGGTTGAGGTCCGACCGATTCCATGACCCAGACCGAATTCCTGATCCTGGCCGCGCTGGCGGTCGTCGTCATCGTGCTGCAGGCGCTCCTGCTGCTGCGCGCGCGCGCCGATGGCGGCGCGCTCCATCTTGAACGCCTCGAGCGCGAACTGCGCGCAGAGCTGCAGGCCGGCGCCCAGGGCACGCGCCAGGACATCGGCGCCAGCCTCGCGCAGTATCACGCCGCCACCGTGCAGCAGCTCGACAGCATGCGCCAGCAGATTCACCTGGCCAGCATCAGCGGGCGCGAAGAGCAGTCGGCCACGCTCAAGCGCTTTGCCGACACCATGCACCAGACCCTGTCGGCGCTGACCGAATCGAACGCGCAGCGCATGCTCGAAGTGCGCTCGACGCTGGAAGCGAAGATCCGCGACCTGCAGAACGACAACGGCGCGCGCCTGGAAGAGATGCGCAAGACGGTCGACGAGAAGCTGCACGCGACGCTGGAGACGCGCCTGTCCGAATCGTTCCGCCAGGTGTCGGAGCGCCTCGAGCGGGTGCACCAGGGGCTGGGCGAGATGCAGCAGCTGGCCATCGGCGTGGGCGACCTGAAACGGGTGCTCACCAACGTCAAGACGCGCGGCACCTGGGGCGAAGTGCAGCTCGAAATGCTGCTCGAACAGGTGCTCACGGTGGACCAGTATGCGAAGAACGTCGAGACCATTCCCGGCAGCGGAGCGCGGGTCGAGTTTGCGATCAAGCTGCCCGGCCACGTCGATGGCGGCGCGCCGGTGTGGATGCCGATCGACGCCAAGTTCCCCAAGGAGCAGTACGAACGCCTGCTCGACGCGGCCGACCGGGCCGACGCCGATGGCGTGGCGCTGGCCGGGCGCGAGCTCGAACGCGCGGTGCGGCTGGAAGCGAAGACGATCTGCGACAAGTACGTCTCGCCGCCGCTGACGACCGACTTTGCGATCCTGTTCCTGCCGACCGAAGGGCTGTATGCGGAGGTGATGCGCAGGCCGGGGCTGGCCGACGATTTGCAGCGCAGCTTGCGCGTGTCGATCGCGGGGCCGTCGACCTTGTCGGCGATCCTGAACAGTTTGCAGATGGGCTTTCGCACGCTGGCGCTGGAAAAGCGCTCGTCCGAGGTGTGGCAGGTGCTGGGCGCGGTGAAGACGGAATTCACCAAGTTCGGCGACGTGCTCACGCAGACCAAGCTCACGCTCGAAAAGGCGGCCAAGAATATCGAGAGCGCGGAAGTGCGCAGCCGCCAGATGGCGCGCAAGCTCAAGTCGGTGGAGGCCTTGCCGAGCGAAGCGGCGCAGCTGATGCTGGGGCCGGATATGGATAGCGAGGCGTAAGCACGTCGCCCCCGCGCAGGCGGGGGACCACGTTCGATGCTCAGTTGCCGGCTGCGGCGCTCACTTGGGCCCCCGCCTGCGCGGGGGCGACGGAGATGAGGCTAGCGGGGGCGACGGAGATGAGGTTAACGGGCGACGGAGATGAGGTTGGCGGGTGACGGAGATGAGGTTAGCGGGGGCGCAGACGGCGCCTGGCAGCACTCATCACCGCCATCAATCCCAATCCCATCATCATCCACTGTTCCGGCTCCGGCACCGGCACCGCCGGCAGATTGGTTTCCGGGACCGGCGTGAGATCGATGCCGGTGATCGGGCCGTCCCTGAACGGCGGCCCGAAACCGCCGCTGCCGATCGGCGTGACCGGCATCCCGCCCTGGTAGCCGGTCAGCCCCGGCGGCGCGGCCGGGGTGCGCTCCATGACCACCGATTTGGTTTCCGCGCTGGTGCCGCGCAGGGCGAGAGCCAGGTCGGTCTCCGGCGCTGCCGGTTCGTCGGACAGGGAGGTCGACGATCCCGGCCCGCCAAGGCCGGCGCGGCCGCGCGACGGGCCGCTCGTGCCGATCCGGTGAATGCGGCTCACGTTGCGGCACACGGTCGGCACCAGGATGCAGTGATCGCCTTCGCAATACACCAATCCCGCCTGTTTGGTGCTGGCGCTCCAGCCGGCACGCGAAACGCTGCCGCACACCGTGCCGGCGCCGAAATGCATGTCGCGGATCTTCGGTTCGTAGTAGTTCTGGCCCTTGATCGAATCGCGCCCGATGGTGACGAATTCATCGAAATTGCGGTCGGCCATGCGCTCCTTGAGGCGCGCGCGCACCAGCGGCGGAATGTCGCGGTAGCGGTCGACGGCGGCCACCACGTCGCCCATGAACGGGTTCACGCCGGGACGGTCCCAGTCGCACTTGTCGACGCGGCTCGCGGCCGCTGCGTGGGCCGGATTCGCCGCCAGCATCAGCGCCGCGCCCAACACCAACACGCAGGCCGACAGCGGCCCCGCGACCCTGGAACTTGCAACGGTAATGCAGCTTGCGCGCTTCATGATCTCTTACCGGATAGGTTTGCTTAGAGATCATATTAGCAAGCGTATTTCAAAAAAAGGTTATCATTCAAATAATTCAAAAATGACATCTTCAATGTTTTTTAGTCATTTCACCTATGATAAGTCGCTGTATAGCACGGCAATAAATAGGCAAGCTATGACAAAATACAGTGACTCAAAAACAACACAGTTATCGAAAATGCCACTTTGAATTGTCATGAATTTTGCTATTTGTGCAATCGATCGCCCTGTTGCGTCATCCAGTTTGCATATTCAATAAGTATTTGCGCAGCGGCGCGGCTCAGATCAACCCCTCGAACGGCATCACGTCGACCAACTCTCCCGCCGCGACGTTTCCTTGTTCATCATGCAAGATCACCATGCAGTTGGCCTCGCTCATCGAACGCAGGATGCCGGAGCCTTGCGATCCGGTGATGCGGACGGTTTGCTGGCCATCCTCGCCGCGCGCCAGGATGCCGCGCTGGTATTCGGTGCGCCCCGGTTTTTTGCGGATCGCGCAGGCCGAGCGAACCTTGAACAGGGGCAGCGGAGCGTCGGCGCCCATCATGCGCAGCAGCGCGTCGCGCGCGAAAAAGTAGAACGACACCATCACCGCCACCGGATTGCCCGGCAGGCCGAACAGAAAGGCACTGTGGCCGTTCGAGGCGATGCGCCCGAACGCGAGCGGGCGGCCCGGACGCATGCCGATCTTCCAGAAGCTCACGTCGCCCAGCTTGGCCATGATCTCGCGCGTGTAATCGGCCGCGCCGACCGACACGCCGCCCGAGGTGAAGATGGCGTCGACGTTTTCGCAGGCGTGGCGCAGCGCCTCTTCCAGCGCCTGCGGGTCGTCGCGCACGACGCCCATGTCGACGATGTCGCAGCCGAGCCGGGTGAGCATGCCGTGCAGCGTATAGCGGTTGCTGTCGTAGACGCAGCCGGCGTCGAGCGGCTGGCCGATCGAGCGCAGCTCGTCGCCGGTGGAAAAGAAGGCCACGCGCAGGCGCCGCGCGACCGGCACCGTGGCAATCCCGAGGGACGCCAGCAGCCCCAGGTCGGCCGGGCGGATGACCTTGCCCTTGCGCAGGGCGGCGCTGCCGGCCATCAGGTCTTCGCCGGCGAAACGGCGGTTGTCGCCCGCGCGGATCGCGCCGGGCGCGATGCTGATGCTGCCGGCGCCGATTGCCGCGACCAGCTCCTGCGGGATCACGCTGTCGCAGCCGGCCGGCATGACGCCGCCGGTCATGATGCGCACGCACTCGCCGCTGGCCGGCACCACATCCGAGGGACGGCCGGCGAACACCGTGCCCACCACCGACAGCGTGACCGGATCTGTCTCGGACAGGTCGGCCCCGCGCAGCGCGTAGCCGTCCATGGCCGAATTGTCGTGCGCCGGCACGCTGATCGGCGAGACGATGTCGGCCGCCAGCACCCGGTCCAGCGCCGCCGGCAGCGGCAGCTGTTCGACGCCGTCGACCGGCGTGATGAACTCGCCGATGATGCGCTGGGCGTCGCGCACGGGCAGGGCATCGGGATCGTAGGAAGACAGGCAGCTGGTGACGTCGTTCAGGGTCGGCAGGGTCATGGTGTGCACACGGAGTGGATTATTCTGGTTCGCACTGGCGCAGTTCGTCCAGCGTGTTGATGTTGCGGAAATCGTCGGCGTGCCCGAAGCGCACGCGCGCCACCGTGATGCCGGCGTACCAGCCATCCATGCGCCGTCCGCCGCCGGCCAGATAGGCTTCCAGCTGCGGCAGGGCGGCCGTGCGCACGAGGGCGAACACGGGCTGCGGCTGGACGCGGAGGGTGCCGCCGGGGCCGGGTTCCTCGGTTTCGGCCAGCGCCAGGTCGGCGCCCTCGCTGCTCAGGGCCTGGTGCAGGCGCGCCACCAGGTCGGGCGGCAAAAAGGGCGAGTCGCACGGCGCGGTGGCCAGCAGCGGCGTGGCGCAGCGGGCCATGCCGGTGGCCAGTCCGGCCAGCGGGCCTTCGAAACCGGTCAGCCGGTCGGGCCAGACCGGCACGCCGAAGCCGGCGTAGAGGTCCAGGTTGCGGTTGGCGTTGATGGCCAGCGCGCCCACTTGCGGCGCCAGTCGCTGCATCACATGCTGCACCATGGCGGCGCCGCGGAAGGGCTGCAGGCCTTTGTCGACGTGGCCCATGCGGGTGCCGCGTCCGCCGGCCAGGACCAGGCCGGTGATATCGTCAAGTGCTGTCATTTAACCGCCGATGTAGGACATTTCGACCCGTTTCTCCGGCCGCTCTTTGCCGCTGGTGTTCATGGTCCGGGTTTCGGAATAGCGGTCGGCGCGCACCTGCCACAGGGCGCCGATGGCGGCCGAGATTTCGGCGTCGCTGCGGCCGTCGCGCAGCAGCGCGCGCAGGTCGTGGCCCCGGGTGGCGAACAGGCAGGTGAACAGCTTGCCCTCGGTCGACAGGCGCGCGCGCGAGCAATCCTTGCAGAAGGCTTGGGTGACGCTGGAAATGAGGCCGATCTCGCCGCCGCCGTCGGCATAGCGCCAGCGCGCGGCGGTCTCGCCGTTGTAGTTCGCCTGCAGCGGCAGCAGCGGCATCTCGGCCGAGATGCGGCGCGCCACCTCGGCCGAGGGGATCACTTCGGCCAGGTTCCAGCCGTTGGAGGCGCCGACGTCCATGTATTCGATGAAGCGCAGGATGTAGGGGCTGCCCTTGAAGTGGCGCGCCATGGGCACGATTTCCTGGTCGTTCATGCCGGCCTTGACCACCATGTTGACCTTGATCGGCCCCAGGCCCGCGGCGTGGGCGGCGTCGATCCCGGCCAGCACGTCGGCCACCGCGAAATCGACATCGTTCATGCGCTTGAAGGTGGCGTCGTCGAGCGCGTCGAGCGACACCGTGACCCGGTTCAGTCCCGCGTCTTTCAGGGACTGCGCTTTTTTCGCCAGCAGCGAGCCGTTGGTGGTGAGGGTGATGTCGAGTGCCTTCCCGCCCGGGGTGCGCAGGGCGCTGAGCATGCCGACCAGCCGTTCGAGGTTCTTGCGCAGCAGCGGTTCGCCTCCGGTCAGGCGCAGCTTTTCGACGCCGTGGGCGACGAACAGGCTGGCGACGCGGGTGATTTCTTCGAACGACAGCAGCGAGGCATGCGGCAGGTAGGCGTAGTCCTTGTCGAAGACTTCCTTCGGCATGCAATAGACGCAGCGGAAATTGCAGCGGTCGGTGACGGAGATGCGCAGGTCGTGCAGGGGCCGCCCGAGCGCGTCGGCCAGCAGGCCGGTGGGCGCATCGAGCCGCGCGGGAATTGCCGGCGGCGGCGCGCGGCCGTCGCTGAGCATGATAGTTTTTTCAGCCATGCCGATACGATAGCACGAGCCCCGCCACGGCACAGGCGGCGAGCAGTTTGATGGTCCCGGCCTGGAAGCGGAACAGGGCCACGCAGGCGGCCGCGCTGATGGCGATGGCCGCGATGTCGGGCCGTCCATCCTGGACGAAGACATGCTGGCCGAAGAACAGGGCCAGGCTGACGATGACGCCCACCACCGCCGCCGAAATGGCGGTCAGCGGCGCCGTCATGCGCACATTGTCGCGCGTCGCTTCCACCAGCGGGCCGCCGGCCAGGATGAACATGAACGAGGGCAGGAAGGTGAAGAAGGTGGCCACGCAGGCGCCCGCCACGCCGGCCAGCAGCACGCTGCCCGGACCGAAAATGGCGTGGCTCCAGGCCCCCACGAAGCCGACGAAGGCGACCACCATGATCAGCGGGCCGGGCGTGGTTTCGCCCAGCGCCAGGCCGTCGATCATCTGGGGCGCGCTGAGCCACTGGTAGTGCTCCACGCCGCCCTGGTACACATAGGGCAGCACGGCGTAGGCGCCGCCGAACGTCATGAGCGCGGCCTTGGTGAAGAACCAGCCCATCTGCGCCAGTGCGCCCTGCGCGCCGTAGCGCCATGCCAGCAGCAGCCAGACGCCGGCGCCCAGCGCCAGGCCGCCCACGGCCACCCGGGCCAGGCGCGGCCAGGTAAAGCGCGCGTGGGCGGGCGTGGGGGTGTCGTCGTCGATCAGGGCCATGCCGTAGGAGGCGCGGCTGCCCGGGTGCTGGCCGCCGACCTGGAAGTGCGACGGCAGCAGGCGAGCGCCGAGCATGCCGATGGCGGCCGCCGCCAGCACGATCAGCGGGAACGGCACCTCGGCCAGCGCGATGGCCAGGAAGGCGGCAACGGCGATCGCCAGCAGGGTGCGGTTTTTCAGGGTGCGCGAACCGATGCGCCAGGCCGCCGCCAGCACGATCGCCACCACCGCCGGCTTGATGCCGTACAAAATCCCGGCGACCACGGGCAGGGTGCCGTAGGCCATGTAAATCCACGACAGCACGATCAGGATCAGCAGCGAGGGCAGGAAGAACAGCAGGCCGGCGACGATGCCGCCGCGCGTCTTGTGCATCAGCCAGCCGATGTAGATGGCGAGCTGGGTCGCTTCGGGGCCGGGCAGCAGCATGCAGTAGTTGAGCGCGTGCAGGAAGCGCTGCTCGGAGATCCAGCGGCGCCGCTCGACCAGTTCGGTATGCATCAGCGCGATCTGGCCGGCCGGGCCGCCGAAGCTGATGAAGCCCAGCTTGAGCCAGTACCAGAAGGCAACGCGCAAGGGGACGGGGGCGGGGCGGGTGTCGGCGGGAAGAGGCATCGTGGGTGTCGCTACGTGGCGTGGCGGCGTAAAAAAGGGAAGCCGAAGCTTCCCTTTTTTATGTGACCGCGTGATTACTGGCGGCTGGTGTCCACCTGGATCAGCGGCTCGTCGACTTGCGGCGGCAGCGGCTTGCGCTCGCGTGGCACGCGTACCGGAGGGGCTGCCTTGGCGGCCGCTTCCTGGGCTGCGCGCAGCTTTTCAGGATCGGTGGCCGCCAGGGTCAGGCCGGCCGAACCGAGGATCTCGGCCAGGTCGGCGACCGGTGCTGCTGCGACCGGTGCCGCAGCAACTGGCGCTGGAGCAACTGGCGCAGGCGGCGCAGGTGGCGCTACCGGCGCCGGTGCGGCTTGCGCCACTGCCACAGGCTCGGGTGCTGGCGCAGCCGCAGGCGCAGGGGCTGGCTCGGCTGCAACAGCTTCGGCGGTAACTTCCTCGGCGACCGGTTCGGCCGGGGTGAAGATCGTTGGCGGCACGATTGCTTCGGGTGCCGGGGTAGCTTCAGCGACCGGATCGGCCGGGGTGAACATGGTTGCCGGTACGATTTCTTCACGTACCGGGGCAACTTCCGGCTCAGGCGCAACTGCTGCTGCCGCTGCTGCTGCGACGGGCGCTTCGGCAACAACCTCGGCGACCGGTGCTGGCTCGGCAGGGGCCGCTGCGGCGTCCACCGGGGCGGCTTCCACCGGGGCGGCTTCCACCGGCGCGGCTTCCACCGGCGCTGCTTCCACCGGGGCGGCTTCCACCGGGGCTGGTGCGGCGGCTTCCACCGGCGCTGGCGTGACGACGTATTCCGACACCGGCTCGGGTGCGGCGACGGCTTCCACCGGCGCAGCGGCCTCGGCGACCGCCGCCGTGGCGACGGCAGCCACAGGCGCTGCGGCCTTGTCGAACGACACTGGCGCTGGTGCGTCCGCTGGCGCCGGTTCGACGGTGAAGCTGGCTTCGTTGACAACGTCGCCGTCTTCGCCTTCCATGCCCTCGGCCTGGTCGCGGTCGCGGCGATTGCGGTTGCGGCCGCCACGACGACGACGGCGGCGCGGCTCGTCGCCACCGGCTTCGACTTCGATTTCTTCCCCGTTCGGGCCGATCGTGGTGATCATTTTCGGCACGAGCGCTTCTTCGTCGCCTTGTGGTGCGGCAACATTCACTGCAGCTGCGGCGGCCACGACGGGCGACACGGCCAGCTCATCGGTTTTCGCTTCGGCGACCGGGGTGCGGTAGTCGGCGCGCTCGCGCGGTGGGCGCGGGGTGCGCTCGCCACGTTCCGGACGCTCGCCACGCTCAGGGCGCTCGGCACGTTCGCCACGTTCGGCGCGCGGTGCGACCGGTGCGCCGGCGGCCTCGACCTGCGGTTCACGCGGCTCGCGCGGCGGACGTGGAGGACGCGGCGGACGGGCGGCCTTGTCGGCGTCGCCCGGCTTGCCGGCTTCTTCCAGTGCGGCAGTCTTGCCCGGCTCGCGCTCGGGACGGCCGTCCGGCTTGCCGCCACGGGTGCGGGCACGCGGGCCACGGTTGTTGCGGTCTTCGCGGGCGGCGGGCGCGGCGGCCGGCTTGGGCGGGGCCACGGGGGCTGGCGCGACCACGACCGGTGCTTCCTTCTTGAAGAAGAAGCCCATGATCTTGGCCAGGAAACCTTCTTCCACGGGCGCGGTCAGCACCGGCGCCTGGACTGGCGGAGCAACCGGCTTGAGCACTTCGGAGCGGTCCACCATCGGGGCAGGCTGGTCCGGGGTGATGGTCTTGACGACGGCTTCCTGGCGCGGCTTGACTTCTTCCTTCTGGCGCTTGCTGTAGGCCATGTCGGTTTCGGCTTCTTCGGCCAGGTTGTAGCTGGCCTGGCTGTCCTCGAGGCGCGGATCGTCGTGCTTGATGCGCTCGAGCTTGTAGTGCGGCGTGTCCAGGTGCTTGTTCGGGATCAGGATCACGCTGATGCGGTGGCGGTTCTCGATCTTGAGCACTTCGCCGCGCTTTTCGTTCAGCAGGAAAGCGGCAACGTCCACGGGCACCTGCACGTGGATGGTGGCCGAGTTTTCCTTCATCGCTTCTTCCTGGATGATGCGCAGCACCTGCAGGGCGGACGATTCGGTATCGCGGATGTGGCCGGTGCCGGAGCAGCGCGGGCAGGTCACGTGCGAGCCTTCCGACAGCGACGGACGCAGGCGCTGGCGCGACAGTTCCATCAGGCCGAAACGGGAAATCTTGCCCATCTGAACGCGCGCACGGTCGTGGTGCAGGGCATCCTTGAGGCGGGTTTCGACTTCGCGCTGGTTCTTCGCCACTTCCATGTCGATGAAGTCGATGACGATCAGGCCGCCAAGGTCGCGCAGGCGCAGCTGGCGCGCGACTTCTTCGGCGGCTTCGCAGTTGGTATTGAAGGCGGTGGTTTCGATGTCGGAACCGCGGGTGGCGCGGGCCGAGTTGACGTCGACCGACACCAGGGCCTCGGTGTGGTCGATGACGATGGCGCCGCCGGACGGCAGGGGCACGGTGCGCGAGTACGCGGTTTCGATCTGGTGTTCGATCTGGAAGCGCGAGAACAGCGGCACATCGTCGCTGTAGCGCTTGACCCGGTGGATCATGTCGGGCATCACGTGGCGCATGAACTGGTGCGCTTGTTCGTAGATATCGTCGGTATCGATCAGGATCTCGCCGATATCGGGCTGGAAGTAGTCGCGGATCGCGCGGATCACGAGCGACGATTCCTGGTAGATCAGGAAGGCGCCGCTGGCCGACTTGCCGGCGCCTTCGATCGCGCGCCAGAGTTGCATCAGGTAATTCAGGTCCCACTGCAGTTCTTCGACATTGCGGCCGATGCCGGCGGTGCGGGCAATCACCGACATGCCTTGTGGCAAGTCCAGCTTGTCCATCGTTTCGCGCAGTTCCTGGCGCTCTTCGCCTTCGACCCGGCGCGAGACGCCGCCGCCGCGCGGGTTATTCGGCATCAGGACCAGGTAACGGCCGGCCAGGGAAACGAAGGAGGTCAGGGCGGCGCCCTTGTTACCGCGTTCTTCCTTCTCGACCTGGACCATGATTTCCTGGCCTTCGCGCAACGCTTCCTTGACCGAAGCGGTACGGACGTCGACGCCTTCGCGGAAATAGGTGCGGGCGACTTCCTTGAATGGGAGGAAACCGTGGCGGTCTTCGCCGTAGCTGACGAAGCAGGCTTCGAGCGAGGGTTCGATCCGGGTAATCACGCCCTTGTAGATATTCGACTTGCGCTGTTCGCGACCTGCGGTCTCGATATCGATGTCGATCAGTTTCTGACCGTCGACAATCGCTACGCGCAGTTCTTCCTGCTGCGTAGCGTTAAACAACATGCGTTTCATTTTTATTGACTCCGCGACCCGGGGGCCGTTCCAGTGCCGCGCTGCGCTGGGCGCAGGGCGGCGAAAAGTACAGGGATGTACGCGGGAAGGGAAGTGGAGGGTGGGTATGCCTTTTCGTACGGCGCAGCAACGCAAAGCGCTACGGCCGCAACAGGGCGCGGTGGGGTCGATCGACATGCCGAGTGACGCATCACCTGCAACTAGGCTGCAGCAGCCCCGGATTATGCGGGGTACAGACAAAGCCAGGCTGAGCGAAATCAGTGAGCCAGACCGTCGCCAGCGAACATACTAAGACTTCGATACCGGGCTTAAACACCAGCCCTTATTCTCAAGCCTTCAGGATGAGGCTTACATCGGGTCGGGCGAAAACGACAAGCGTTATCGACGCCATCATCCGGCGAGCTGGCCCCGGGGGACAGCTTGCCAGTACTTATCCTTACAATTCCAAACAATCCATTCCGCAGCCTTGCGCGTTATCCGATTACAACAACGGTGCAACCTTGATTCGCGCCGGGATGTGCGTACACATTTTTTCCATCGAATTTGCAATTTGGCGGGGCCGATGGAGACGCCCCTGTGTAAAATATCGTTTTAATTCTTACACCAGCAGAGGTTTGACCGCCGCCTGTCGATTATATATTCAAAATGAAGGACTTAGAGAGAATTTCTGGGAAGACAGAGCAAATGAAGATGCAAAACGATGTTGTTCCCCCTTCATCACAGGCCCCCGTTCAAGCCCAATTTGTCACAATCACCGAAGAAGAAGCCGGACAGCGGATCGACAACTACTTGTTGCGGGTCTGTAAGGGCGTTCCCAAGAGCCATATTTACCGCATCCTGCGTTCGGGCGAAGTGCGCGTCAACAAGGGCCGTATCGACCAGCTGTACCGGCTCGAAAGCGGCGACGTGGTGCGCATTCCGCCGGTGCGGGTGGCCGAAAAGTCCACTGCGGCGGTACCGGGCGTCGAGTTCCCGATCCTGTTCGAAGACGCCCACCTGCTCATCATCGACAAGCCCTGCGGCACGGCGGTGCACGGCGGTTCGGGCGTGTCCTACGGCGTGATCGAGCAGTTGCGCGCGGCCCGGCCGGACGCCAAGTTCCTGGAACTGGTGCACCGCCTCGACCGCGAAACCTCGGGCTTGCTGTTGCTGGCCAAGAAGCGCTCGGCCCTGACCAATCTGCACGAGCAGATGCGCGACGGCCTGACCGACAAGCGCTACCTGACCATGGTGGCCGGCGACTGGAAAAACGCGCGCCAGCACATCAAGCTGCCGCTGCACAAGTTCACCACGGCCGACGGCGAACGGCGCGTCTGCGTGCAGGCTGGCGGCATGGAATCGCATACCGTGTTCAGCCTGCTGCGCAAATTCGATCAATTCGCCCTGCTCGAAGCCGAGCTGAAAACCGGACGTACCCACCAGATTCGCGTTCATCTGGCTTCGTCGGGCTTTCCCATCCTTGGCGATGACAAATACGGCGATTTTGCGTTAAACCGCGTGTTACTCAAAGCCGACGCCAAGCGTGGCGCGCTCAAGCGGATGTTCCTGCACGCGCATCAAATTACGTTTACCCATCCGGAAACCGGCAAGGAGGTGACGATAAATGCACCGTTGCCAGCAGAATGCGAACGTTTCTTGGTAAGCTTGGGGAAACCGCTGAACTCAGCACCGCGCTAGTCTCACGAGACGGACCGCGTTGATCAATCCTGGAAGGAGCCGGCCGCCACAAGCGGCCGCAATACATGGCACGTAAGCAATTTGATCTGATCGTTTTCGACTGGGACGGCACCTTGATGGACAGCACGTCCACCATCGTGAAGTGCATCCAGGGCGCGGCCAAGGACCTCGGCTTGCCGATTCCGCGCGACGATGCCGCCTCGCACGTGATCGGCCTGGGCTTGCACGAAGCGATGCAGGCCGTGATGCCGAATATCGATCCCGCGTACTATCCCCGCATGGTCGAGCGTTACCGCTTTCACTTTCTGTCGAAAGACCACGAACTGGTGCTGTTCGACGGCGTTCGCGAGATGTTGACCGAACTTTCGCAGGAAGCATACTTTTTGGCGGTGGCTACCGGCAAAAGCCGCGTGGGCCTGAACCGCTCGCTCAATGCGGTCGGGCTGCTGTCGCTGTTCGACGCCACCCGTTGCGCCGATGAGACATTTTCCAAGCCGCACCCTGCCATGCTGCAGGAACTGACGCGCGAACTGGGCCAGGATCTCAAGCGCACGGTGATGATCGGCGATACCACGCACGATTTGCTGATGGCAAATAATGCCGGCGCGGCCGGGATTGCCGTGCAATACGGCGCCCATCCGCACGAGCAGCTGAGCGCCTGCAAGCCGATCTATTCGGCGGAATCGGTGGCCCAGCTGCGCACCTGGCTGAGCGAGAACGCATGATGGCGGACCAGGGCGGTGTATTGGTGTGCGCGTCGGAACAGGTGCTCGAAGGCGGGCGCGGCGTGCGTTTCGGCGTGAGCGCCTTCGGCGACAAGGCCACCGGCTTTGTGGTGCGCCACAAGGGCGTGGTGTATGCCTACCTGAACCGCTGCGCCCACGTCCCGATCGAGCTGGACTGGGCCGAAGGCGAGTTCTTCGAATCCAGCGGCTTGTACCTGATGTGCTCGACCCACGGCGCCATCTACGTGCCCGAGAGCGGCTTTTGCGCGGGCGGGCCCTGCAAGGGCGGGCGCCTGCGTCCGATCGGCGTGACCGAGGCGGACGGGCAGATTTACTGGCAGCCGGACGAGTTCATCAAACCGCCGGCAGCCTGAGCCGATAGCAGCACGCAGCGCAAACCATTTATGTAAAGCGATTTATGAGCGACAACACTTTCGGCGATTCCACGAACAGCACGCTGGCGGCGGTCCCGACCACGGGCAACTGGGAGCGCGAGACCCTGGAAAAGCTGGTCTTCGCCACGGTGCGCGAACAGCGCGCCACGCGCCGCTGGGGGATTTTCTTCAAGCTGACGTTCCTCGGACTGGCGTTTTTCGCGCTGTGGGCGTTTTTCGATTTCGATTTCACCGGTTCGGATATGGAAACGCTGGGACGCCATACCGCCCTGATCGAAATCGACGGCAGTATCGAAGCCGAAGGCAGCGGATCGGCCGACGTGGTGATTCCATCCCTGAACAAGGCGTTTGCCGATGCCGGCTCGGTGGCGGTGGTCCTGCGCATTAACAGCCCGGGCGGCAGTCCGGTCCAGGCGGGCAATATCGTCGACGAGATCCTGCGCCTGAAACAGGCATATCCGGGCAAGCCGGTGTATGTGGTGGTCGATGAAATCTGCGCCTCGGGCGGCTATTACATCGCGGCGGCGGCGGACAAGATCTTTGTTAACAAGGCGAGTATCGTCGGTTCGGTCGGCGTGCTGATGGACGGTTTCGGTTTTACCGGCACCATGGAAAAACTCGGGGTCGAGCGGCGTTTGCTCACGGCCGGCGAAAACAAGGGTTTTCTCGATCCTTTCAGCCCGCAATCGGACAAGCACAAGGCGCACGCCCAGGCCATGCTCAACGAAATTCACCAGCAATTCATCGCCGTGGTGCGCACCGGCCGCGGCAAGCGCCTGAAAGAAACGCCGGAAACCTTCTCCGGCCTGTTCTGGAGCGGTGCGCGGGCGGTGGAGATGGGCCTGGCCGACGGCTTCGGCACGGTCGAGACCACGGCGCGCGACGTGGTCAAGGCCGAAGATATTGTCGATTACACGGCGCATGAAGGTTTGCCTGAGCGCGTGCTGAAAAAATTCGGCGCGTCGGTCGGGGCGGGAATGGTCAAGACCCTGGGACCGGCGGCGCGGCCGGCTTTGCGCTGAGATCGGAACCGGAGTCGCATATTTTCCTTGAAAGTTCGGACAGGTGTTCTATATTAGACCTGTAGTTCTTTCCAAGGGAGGCCGATATAAAAAGTAAAGCGTGTGTTGGCAGCATATTGTTTGAAATGAACTACTAACCGCATCATGATGCGGCATAGAGAGAATTACAATTCCTCGCATGAAGTCCTCGCATGGGGACATGGAAACGGCGGTGTAAAAGCCGTCGTTTTCCATCCAGCCTGTTTATTCTTCCTCTTTTATTCATTGTCCATGGACGCACGCGCATGGCGCCGTCGTGCACTTCCCGGCAGCCGAAAACCGTCGTTCCTGCCGCTGGCAGAATCGACGGCATCGGCGTCATCGCGGGAATGGGCCGGTATTGCAGAACCGGACGGCGGCGGGATTCAATCCACGCAAAAATCGCTGTTTTCGGCATCCACGGCGCGCAGCCGGTCCGCCATCTGTTGCGGCGAGACGACATCGAGCACGCGCTGGCCCGTGCAATCGGCCCGCGCACCGGTATCGGCGGCAACATCGCCGTCGGCGCCCTGGAAGCCGCCCTGGTTCAGCCACTCCTGGAAGCCATGATTGGCCTGCGCGTACCAGCGCGCCTGCGGCGACACGCGCACCATGCCCGGCACCAGCATGCGCGGCAGGTGGATGCCGCCGGTCCAGCGCGCGATCGCGTCGCGCGTGGTTTCCAGCGCCGACTGCGCCAGCGGATTGTCGGGAAGATTGTCGGCGGCCGATTCCAGGAAGTCGGCGTTGTCCAATTGCGTCGCAGCGGTTGTCATGGTGCGCATCCTGGTCCTCATCATGTTGGTACTGTTCAGTTATCCTAATGGTGCCGTAAGCATCGGCAGGTGGCGTTAGGCCGATTCCTACTGAAGTTTCAGTGTAACAACCGGACTCCTGTCACTCTTGATCTAAGTCAAAGATGCGTAATGGCTCTTCCGTAATTCGCAGCGGTTCCACTTTTTTCCTACAAGCGAGTAGGCCGATTCCTATTCGCCAGGGGGCGCATCTGGTACAGTCTCGCCCATGAGTAAATTATCCTTGGACCGCATCCTGCAATCGCAGGGCTTCGGCACACGCAAATATTGCCGCAACCTGATTGAAGATGGCGAAATCGTCATCAACGGCGCCCCTCACACCGACTACAAGACCGCCATCGACACCGATGGCCTGGTCATGACGATCTTCGACGAAGAGTGGGTTTACCGCGAACATGTGTATATCGCGCTGCATAAACCGGTCAATGTCGAGTGTTCGCGCAAGCCGAGCCACCACCCGGGCGTGCTGACCTTGCTGCCGGAACAGTTCACCTGGCGCGACGTGCAACCGGTCGGGCGGCTCGATCACGATACCACCGGCATGTTACTGATGTCGGACGACGGTCCGTTCATCCACACCCAGTCCTCGCCCAAACGGCACATTCCCAAGATATATCAGGCCACCACCCAGGACCCCGTCACGCCGGAACTGATTGAACAACTCCTGTCCGGCGTCAAACTGCATGACGAGCCGGCGCCACTGGCGGCGCTCAGCTGTGTGCAGCGCGGCGAGCACCAGCTCGAAATCGTGCTGGAACAAGGCAAGTATCACCAGGTCAAACGCATGCTGGCCGCCGCCGGCAACCATTGCAGCGCACTGCACCGTTCCGCCATCGGCCAGCTGACCCTGGCGTCGCTCGGCCTGGCCGAAGGCGAGTGGTGCTACCTGGACCAGGCGCAGCGCGACTTGCTGGTGCCGGCTTGATGGCAGGCGTTTGGTGAACTGATGAAATTAGCCACACTCAAGGACGGCAGCCGCGACGGCCAGCTGGTGGTGGTCGCGCGCGACCTGAAAACCGCGCACGTCGCCGACGGCATCGCGCCGACCATGCAGGCCGCGCTGGACGACTGGGCCTTCATCGCGCCGCAGTTGCACGATCTGTACTTGCTGCTCAATACCGGCCGGACCACGCGCAGCTTCGATTTCGATCCCGCCAGCTGCATGGCGCCGCTGCCGCGCGCCTTCCAGTGGGTGGACGGCTCAGCGTATGTGAATCACGTCGAGCTGGTGCGCAAGGCGCGCCATGCCGAGATGCCTGCCTCGTTCTGGGAAGATCCGCTCATGTACCAGGGCGGCAGCGACGATTTTCTCGGTCCGACCGACGACATCGTGCTGGCGCATGAAGAGTGGGGCATCGATTTCGAGGCCGAGGTCGCGGTGATCACCGGCGACATTCCGATGGGCAGCACGCCGCACCAGGCGTTCGACCAGATCCGGCTGCTGGTGCTGGTCAACGATGTGTCGCTGCGTAATTTGATTCCGGCCGAGCTGGCCAAGGGCTTCGGGTTTTTGCAGTCCAAGCCGGCCTCGGCGTTTTCGCCGGTGGCGGTTACGCCGGACGAGCTGGGCGACGCCTGGCAGGATGCCAAGGTGCATCTGCCGCTGCGCTCGACATGGAACGGAAAGCTGGTCGGCCAGCCCCATGCCGGCGTCGATATGGTGTTCAACTTCGCGCAACTGCTTGCACATTTATGCAAAACCCGTCATGCGCGCGCCGGGACCATCCTCGGTTCCGGTACGGTGTCGAACAAGGATGCCAAGCGCGGCTATTCCTGCATCGCCGAGAAACGTGCCCTGGAGATGATTGAAGATGGCGTCGCCAGCACACCGTTCATGCTGTTTGGCGACACCATCAGGATCGAGATGCTCGACGCGGCGGGCAAGTCGGTGTTCGGTGCCATCGACCAGGCCGTAAAGCAGGCCGAAGCGAGAAAAATCCGCTAATACCCCTGCATCCGCTTCAAATAGGCTGGCAACAGCCACCATACGCATAAGACGAAGACGGCCACCGTGCCCGCCATCGCGAGCCCGACCGTGCTCCCGAACACTTCGGAAATGACCAGATTGGTCGCCAGGATCAGCGCGATGGCCAGCGTGAAGGCCCCGGCCACGATCTGGCGCGTCGCCACCCGCTTGAAGCGCGCCCGGTCGTTGAGCGGGCGCATCAGGCGATGCTGGATCGCCGGCGCGCTCAAGAGCACCAAACTCATCAAGGCCAGCACGAAGGTCGCCAGGAACACCAGTTTCTCGGTCTGCACGATCTGCTTGAAGCCGCCATTGAAGGGCAGGATGATCAGGAAGGCGGTGAGCATCTGCGCGCCCGGCAGCAGGATGCGCTGCTCGCTGAGCATATCGGAAAAGTCGCCATCCTCCTTGAGGTCGGCGTCGACCAGCGCTTCCTGGGGATCGGGTGGGACCAGCGAATTCATGGCATTCGTGTAGAAGTTGATAATTTTCGATTATACGAGAGCCCGCTTCAAACCCCCGTTCGCCTGCCACCATCCGGATTGCGCCCCGAATTGAGCCCTGTTTGCCGCCTTGCTCGACGGATAGCTCCAGAGCAATATCGCGAATAATGGTATCTGTTAACGGGAGCCTGGCATGTCAGACAGTAGCGACGCAGAAAAGACAGAAGCAGCGTCACCCAAGCGATTGGAGCAGGCGCGCGAAGAAGGCGACGTGCCCCGATCGCGTGAAGTGGCGACGTTCACGGTCCTGATGACGGCCGGCTGCACCCTGTGGTTCTTCGGCGCCGGCATCGTGCGCCAGCTCAACGCGACCATGGTCTCGGGCATGGCCATGGACCGCGAGCAGATCTTCAATCCGAACGCCATGATCCTGCGCGTGGCCAGCGATATCGCCCAGGTCATGATCGCCTGCCTGCCGCTGGCCCTGGCCGTGATGGTGGTGGCGCTGGCCTCGCCCCTGCTGATCGGCGGCTGGCTGTTCAGCAGCAAGTCGTTCATGCCAAATTTCAACAAACTCAATCCGGTGCGCGGCCTGACCAATATGGTCTCGACCAACGCGCTGGTCGAACTGCTCAAGGCGATTGCCAAGACCATCGTGGTCGGCACCATCGCCTGGATGGTCGTGATGAGCCAGAAGGACGCCGTCATCGGCCTCGCCGTCGAGCCGCTGAAGAGCGGCAGCGCCCACATGATCGACCTGATCGGCTCGGCGTTCCTGTACATCGTCGGCGGCCTGGGGCTGGTGGCCGCGATCGACGGTCCGTACCAGATCTGGCACTACGCGAACAAGCTCAAGATGACGCGCCAGGAAATGATCCAGGAGTCGAAAGAGTCGGACGGCAATCCTCAGATCAAGGGCAAGATCCGCCAGATGCAGCGCGAGATGTCGCAGCGCCGCATGATGGCCGACGTCCCGACCGCCGACGTGGTCGTGACCAACCCGACCCACTACGCGGTGGCGCTGAAGTACGCCGACGGCCAGCGCGGCGCGCCGCGCGTGGTGGCCAAGGGGGCCGACGAGGTGGCGGCCAGGATTCGCGAACTGGCCAAGGAAAACAATGTGGCCATGCTGGAAGCGCCGGCGCTGGCCCGCGCCCTGCACAAGCATACCGAGATCGGCGACGAGATTCCCGAAGCGCTGTACTCGGCGGTGGCCGAAGTGCTGGCCTATGTGTTCCAGCTGCGCGCCTACAGGAAGGAGGGCGGCACCTACCCCGACCGGCCGACCCGACTGCGCGTACCACCCGAGCTCGACCCGCATAACCCGACATCGCACACCAAACCTGAACCGAAGAACGGAGCCACACCATGAACCGCTTGAACATGCCTGCCTGGTTGAGTGGAATGAAAGGCGGCGGCAACGCCCTGGCCGCGCCGGCCATCATCATCATGCTGCTGATGATGATGATCCTGCCGCTGCCGGCCTTCGTGCTGGACGTGTTCTTCAGTTTCAACATCGCCCTGTCGGTGATCGTGCTGCTGACCAGCCTGTACACGGTCAAGCCGCTCGACTTCATGGCCTTCCCGACCATCCTGCTGGTATCGACCATGCTGCGCCTGTCGCTGAACGTGGCCTCGACCCGTATCGTGCTGACCGAAGGCCACACCGGCGGCGCCGCGGCCGGCAAGGTGATCGAAGCCTTCGGCCACTTCCTGATCGGTGGCAACTACACGGTCGGTATCGTCGTGTTCATCATCCTGACCATCATTAACTTTACCGTCGTCACCAAGGGTGCAGGCCGGATCGCCGAAGTGGGCGCGCGTTTCGCCCTGGACGCGATGCCGGGCAAGCAGATGGCGATCGACGCCGACCTCAACGCCGGCCTGATCGCCGAAGACGAAGCGCGCCGCCGCCGTACCGAAGTGGCCCAGGAAGCCGAATTCTACGGCGCCATGGACGGTGCCTCGAAATACGTGCGCGGCGATGCCGTGGCCGGCATCATGGTGACCGTCATCAACGTGATCGGCGGCCTGCTGGTCGGTGTCCTGCAGCACGACATGGCCTTCGGCGAAGCGGCCAAGACCTACACCCTGCTGGCCATCGGCGACGGCCTGGTGGCGCAGATTCCTTCCCTGATCATCTCGACCGCGGCCGGTATCGTGGTTTCGCGCGTGGCCAGCGACCAGGACATCGGCACCCAGCTGATGCGCCAGTTGTTCGCCAAGCCGGAAGTGCTGTACATCACCGCCGCGATCATCGGCGGCATGGGCTTGATTCCTGGCATGCCGAACCTGGTGTTCCTGATGCTGGCCGGTTCGCTGGCGGGTAGTGCCTACCTGATCAACAAGAAAGCCAAGGCGCCGCCGCCGGAAGAAGTCGAGGTGCCGCCACCGGCCGCGCCGGCCGAGCAGGAAGAAGCCAGCTGGCAAGACATCATGCCGGTCGATACCCTGGGGCTGGAAGTCGGCTACCGTTTGATTCCGCTGGTCGACAAGACCCAGGGCGGCGAGCTGCTCAAGCGCATCAAAGGCATCCGCAAGAAATTCGCGCAGGAAGTCGGTTTCCTGGCGCCGCCGGTGCACATCCGCGACAACCTGGAACTGAAGCCGTCGGCCTACCGCATCACGCTCAAGGGCGTGGAAGTGGGCAGCGGCGAGTCGATGAACGGGCAGTTCCTGGCGATCAATCCGGGCATGGCGAGCGGCAGCCTGGCCGGCCTGGTGACCACCGATCCGGCGTTCGGCCTGCCGGCGGTATGGATCGACGCCGGCCTGCGCGACGAAGCGCAGAGCATGGGCTATACGGTGGTCGACGCCGGCACTGTGGTGGCGACGCACCTGAACCATCTGATCACCACGCATGCGTCGGAATTGCTCGGCCGTGCAGAAGTGCAAGCCTTGCTCGACCATCTGGCCAAGGAAGCGCCGAAGCTGGTGGAAGACCTGGTGCCGAAGCTGGTGTCGCTGTCGACCTTGCAGAAAGTGCTGCAGAATCTGCTGATCGAAGGCGTGCACATCCGCGATATGCGGACCGTGATCGAGACCCTGGCCGAGTATGCGCCGCAGACCCAGGATCCGGCCGACCTGACGGCGGTGGTGCGGATTGCGCTGGGGCGGGCGATCGTGCAGCAGCTGTTCCCTGGTACCAATGAATTGTCGGTGATGACCCTGGATAACCGCCTGGAGCGGCTCTTGATGCAGGCCATGGGCGCCGGTGGCGACGGCGCCGGGATCGAGCCTGGCCTGGCCGATACGATTGCGCAGCAGGCTGGTGCGGCCGCGGCGCAGCAGGAGCAGATGGGTTTGACGCCGGTGTTGCTGGTGCCGGGTCCGTTGCGCGCCTTGCTGTCGAAATTCCTGCGCCGTGCGTTGCCGCAGTTGAAGGTGCTGTCGCACAATGAGATTCCGGAGACCAAGACGATTCATGTGACCAGTCTGGTTGGGGCGCAGTAAGAAAGTGATGGTGGCTCTTACCCCGCCGGGTTCGCGTCTCAACTACCCCGCCGGGGTTGCGTTTTAACTACTCCGCCGGGTTCGCGCCTCAACCACCGCGTCGGGTTCGCGTCTCAACTACCCCGCCGGGTTCGCGTCTCAACTACCCCGTCGGGTTCGCGTCTCAACTACCCCGCCGGGTTCGCATCTCAACTACCCCGTCGGGTTCGCATCTCAACTACCCCGCCGGGTTCGCATCTCAACTACCCCGTCGGGTTCGCATCTCAACTACCCCGTCGGGTTCGCGTCTCAACTACCCCGCCGGGTTCGCATCTCAACTACCCCGTCGGGTTCGCATCTCAACTACCCCGTCGGGTTCGCATCTCAACTACCCCGTCGGGTTCGCATCTCAACTACCCCGTCGGGTTCGCATCTCAACTACCCCGTCGGGTTCGCATCTCAACTACCCCGTCGGGTTCGCATCTCAACTACCCCGTCGGGTTCGCATCTCAACTACCCCGTCGGGTTCGCATCTCAACTACCCCGTCGGGTTCGCATCTCAACTACCCCGTCGGGTTCGCATCTCAACTACCCCGTCGGGTTCGCATCTCAACTACCCCGTCGGGTTCGCATCTCAACTACCCCGTCGGGTTCGCATCTCAACTACCCCGTCGGGTTCGCATCTCAACTACCCCGTCGGGTTCGCATCTCAACTACCCCGTCGGGTTCGCATCTCAACTACCCCGTCGGGTTCGCATCTCAACTACCCCGTCGGGTTCGCATCTCAACTACCCCGTCGGGTTCGCATCTCAACTACTCCGTCGGGTTCGCATCTCAACTACCCCGTCGGGTTCGCGTCTCAACTACCCCGCCGGGTTCGCGTCTCAACTACCCCGTCGTTCCCGCGCAGGCGGGAACCCAAGTTTCTTGCTCAGAGGTCGGCTACAGCGCGAACTTGGGTTCCCGCCTGCGCGGGAACGACGGCGCTAAATGCAGTGGCATCAATCGAACGACGGCGCCAACTCCAGAGCTGCAAACCACTGGTCGGCTCTTCAGTCCGCAGTGAAGTCCAGATACAAATCCCGCCACCCCGGATTTTCGGCCTGCACCAGATTCACCTTCCAGTTCCGCCGCCACTTCTTGATCTGTTTCTCGCGTTTGATCGCTTCCATGATATCGGCGTGCATCTCATACCAGACCAGTCTGGTCACAGCATGACGTTTGGTAAATCCCTCCATCACGGCGGTACGGTGTTCCCACACACGCCTGACCAGGTCGGACGTGACGCCAACATAGAGAGTGCCGTAAGGATCGCTGGCAAGCATATAGACATAGCTGTACTTATTCATCTCAAGATAGTGGCCCCGGAAAACTGCCGCCCACCCCGCCCCGATCAAACGTGCTCCACCTCACCACGGAAATGAAGCCCTTTTCCCATCCTTCTCCCCAGATCATTTCCAAGCTGCATCGTCAATAATGGATCCTGTCAGTGCCTCATGTGAGCGCACCCAGCAGGAACCCAGGAGTTGGCGATGAATGTCAAAAAATTTACGGCTGCAACATCACGTGACGCTCTGCGTAAAGTACGCGAAGCGCTCGGGCCCGACGCCGTCATCTTGTCCAACCGTCCGGTCGACGGCGTGGTCGAAATCCTCGCCCTCGCCAGCGATGACGTCGCTTCCATCTCCTCGCCCGCCCCCGAGTCCGAGATGGCCCAGCCGCGCCCATCGCTGTCGATCCCGCCCGAGACCTACACCAACCGCCGCGCCGCCCCGGCGCCAGCCCCGGCCTACGCGGTCCAGCCCGAATCGTTCGACATGTCGATGATGGCCTCGCAAATGTCTTCGATGATGATGCAGGCCATGGCCCAGGCCAAGGACAGCGCCGCCGCCGAAATGTCGGGCATGATGAGTGAAATCCGCGCCATGCGTGGCTTGATGGAAAGCCAGCTGGCCGAAATCGCCTGGGGCACCACCCAGCAGCGCGAACCGCAAAAGGCCGGCGTGCTGCGCGAGATGCTGGCCGCCGGTTTCTCGCCCAGCCTGTCGCGCTACCTGATCGAAAAACTCCCGGCCGGCAAGGATGCCGCCGACAGCCTGCGCTGGATCAAGACCGTCCTCGCACGCAACCTGACCAGCATCTCGAACGAAGATGAAATCCTGGAAAAGGGCGGCGTGTTCGCCCTGGTCGGCCCCACCGGCGTGGGCAAGACCACCAGCACCGCCAAGCTGGCCGCGCGCTGCGTGATGCGCCACGGCCCGGAAAAACTGGCCCTGATCACCACCGACGCCTATCGTATCGGCGGCCACGAACAATTGCGTATCTACGGCAAGATCCTCGGCGTGATGGTGCACTCGGTCAAGGATGAAGCCGACCTGCGCATCGCCCTGAAAGAATTGCGCAACAAGCACACTGTGCTGATCGATACCGTCGGCGTCTCCCAGCGCGACCAGAACGTGGCCGAACAGGTGGCGATGCTGTCCGAGACCGGCGCCGACGTCAAGCGCCTGCTGTGCCTGAACTCGACCTCGACCAACGAAACCCTCAACGAAGTGGTGCGCGCCTACCAGGGCAGCGGCCTGGCCGGCTGCATCATGACCAAGCTCGACGAAGCGGCCTCGATCGGCAATGTGCTCGACGTCGTGATCCGCCAGAAACTGAACCTGTTCTATGTCTCGAACGGCCAGCGCGTGCCGGAAGACCTGCACCTGGCCGACCGCAACATGCTGGTCGACCGCGCCTTCCGCCTCAAGCGCGATGCCGCCGCCCAGTTTTCGGATGCCGAACTGCCGCTGCTGATGGCTAACACCAGCACCGCGCGCAACGACAGCAGCCTGCGCGAGGTGTCCCTTGGCTAAGCACTTCGATTTCGACCAGGCCGAAGGCCTGCGCCGGATGCTGGCCGGCTCCAAGCCGCGCATCGTCACCTTTCTCTCGGCCACCCCGCAGGACGACAAGGGCGCCATGCTGGTCAACCTGGGCGCCTCGCTGGCGCGCGCCGGCAACGATGTGCTCATCGTCGACGCCTGCGACCGCGAATACGGCGTGGCCCAGCGCCTCGGCGTGGCCGACCGCGCCAGCCTGCTGCAGGTGGCGCGCCAGCAGTGCGCCCTGAACCAGATCATCCACCAGGTGCCGCAGGGCTTCGGCGTGGTCAGCATGGCGCGCGCGCGCGGCGGTCCGGACGAAGCGCGGCGCCTGGCCAATACCTTCGACGTGCTGGTCAAGCAGACCGGCATCGTCATCGTCGACGGCGAATTCGGCGACGACGATACCTTCCCGGTGCCGGTCATGGACAGCGCCGAAATCGTGGTCCAGGTCTCCACCAGCGCCGCCTCGATCACGGCCGCCTACGCCCTCATCAAGCGACTTTCGCAACAATTGGGCCGCCGCCCGTTCGGAATCCTGGTCACGGGCGCATCCGAAGCCGAAGCCAAGGTGGTATACGATAATATGTCATCTGCGGCAAGTCGTTACCTTGCCGTACAGCTCACGTCGATGGGCTCGGTCCCGGCGGACGAATACCTGCACCGGGCCGCGCGCTTGGGCCGGGCCGTGGTCGATGCGTTCCCGCTGGCGGGAGCCTCGGTTGCATTTCGCCAACTGGCGGGGCGCTTTGCCCTGTCGGCCATGCCGCAGCTCGGGCGCACAGGGGGGAATTCCCATTTTGGTTCTTAAAACATACTGATAACTATGTACACCGTCAAAGGGAAAGCGGACAAGAACCATTTACTGACGGAACACATGCCGTTGGTGAAGCGGCTGGCCCACCACATGAAGGCCAAATTGCCGCCCAGCGTGGAAGTCGACGACCTGGTCCAGGCCGGCATGATCGGCTTGCTGGACGCCATCAGCCGCTATGAGGAAACCCATGGCGCCCAATTCGAAACCTATGCCGTGCTGCGCATCCGCGGCGCCATGCTCGACGAGCTGCGCAGCAGCGACTGGCTGCCGCGCTCGATGCGCCAGAACATGCGCAAGATCGAAACGGCGATGAGCACCCTGCAGCAAAAACTCGGCCATCCGCCCACCGAATCGGAAGTGGCCAAGAGCCTCAAGCTGTCATTGGCCGACTACCAGGACATGCTCACCGACGGCGGCGGCCACCAGCTGGTGTACTACGAAGATTTTCACGACAACGAGGGAGGCAACGACAGCTTCCTCGACCGCTATGCGGTGGACGATGCCGATCCGCTGCGCAGCCTGCTCGACGGCGATTTCCGCCAGGCCGTGATCGACGCCATCGACAACTTGCCGCCGCGCGAGAAGATCCTCATGGGCCTGTACTACGAAGAAGAACTGAACCTGAAAGAAATCGGGGCCGTCATGGGGGTATCGGAATCGCGCGTGTCGCAATTGCACACCCAGGCGGTCGCGCGCCTGCGGGCGTCCTTGAAGGAGCAGGCGTGGACCGGGCCAGCGTAGCGGGAATCATCCTGGCGCTGGCCGGCATCCTGGTCGGGCAGGCGCTGGAAGGCGGCAAGCTGTCCTCGCTGGTGCAGCCGGCGGCGTTCGCCATCGTCGTCATCGGCACCGCCGGCGCGGTGCTGCTGCAAAGCGAAGCGCCGACCTTCCTGCGCGGCGTGCGCATGCTGCGCTGGGTGTTTTCGCCGCCGCCCAGCCAGCGCGCCGCGCTGGCGCGCGAGATCGCCGTGTGGGGCTTGCACGCGCGCCGCGACGGCCTGCTGTCGCTGGAAAAATACATGGCCGTGAACAAGGATAAATTCGTCCAGAAGGGCTTGCGCCTGGTGGTCGACGGCATCGCCCCCGACAAGCTGCGCAGCCTGCTCGAACTGGAAGTGACGGCCTACGAATTCGGCGAGCGCCAGGCCGTCAAGATCTGGGAAGCGGCGGCCGGCTACTCGCCCACCATCGGCATCCTGGGCGCCGTGCTGGGCCTGATCCACGTGATGGAAAACCTGAGCGACCCGGCCAAGCTGGGCAGCGGCATCGCGGTCGCCTTCGTCTCGACCGTGTACGGGGTCGGGCTGGCGAATATGTTCTTCTACCCGATCGCCAACAAGCTCAAGACCATCGTCGCCGAACGGGTGACCCAGTACGAAATCCTCACCGATGTGTTTCACGACATCGCCAGCGGCGACCATTCGCGCGTGATCGAAGAGCGCGTCGCCAGCCTGCTCTCGCGGCCCTGACCATGGCGCGCAAAAAGTACGAGGCCGAGCCCGAAAATCACGAACGCTGGCTCATTTCGTACGCCGATTTCATCACCTTGCTGTTCGCTTTTTTTGTGGTCATGTACGCCATCTCGGTCGTCAACGAGGGAAAATACAAGGTGTTTTCGGTCTCGCTGGGCGACGCCTTCGGCGGCAAGGACAAAAAGACGGCCAGTGTCGCCAGCAGCAATGTGCCGCAGCTGATCGTGCTGCCCGACCCGCTGATCAAGCGGCGCGCCGAAGCCATGCTGCGCGAGAAGGAGCGCCTGACCCAGCTGGCGCAAAAGCTGACCTCGACCCTGGCGCCGCTGGTGCGCGAAGGCAAGGTGCGGGTGACCCAGAACAGCCGCGGGGTGAGCGTGGAGATCAATGCCAGCGTGCTGTTCGATCCGGGCGACGCCACCCTCACGCCCGAATCGGACCAGGCCCTGCGCGCGCTGGCGGTGCTGCTCAAGGACGATCCGCACGCGGTGCAGGTGGAAGGCCACACCGATCCGACCCCGATCCGGAATGCGCTGTTTCCGTCGAACTGGGAATTGTCGGCGGTGCGCGCGAGCAGCGTGGTGCGCCTGTTCATCGAGGCCGGCGTGGCGCCCGGGCGCCTGACGGCGGTGGGGCACGGCGCGAATATTCCGGTCGCCTCCAACGACACGCCCGAAGGCAAGGCGCGCAACCGGCGCGTGGCGGTGACGATCCTGTCGGCCCTGCCCGATACCACGACCGAGATCCCCACCCGTTGATTCAAACGGGCTGGCCGGATGGCGGAAACGGTGCACAATGCCTGAGTACGGCGCAGGCCGGAACCGACAAGACAAGGAGCGTGGCGATGAAACGATCAGTGGCGGGCGTGTTGATGCTCATGGCGCTGGGACTGGCCTATGCGAAGGACAGGCCGATGAGCGGCGTGAGCGAAAAGGTATCGGTGGCCTCGCGCGGCGGCAAGGTGCTGGTGACCCTGACGGTGAGCAACAAGACCAGGCAGCCGATCTACCTGTGGAAGGTGACTTACGCGGGCACGCAACTGTTCGGACCCGAGTTCGACATCAGCGTGGCCGGCAGCGCGGCGCCGGTCGATTACATCGGCCCGATGGTCAAGCGCGCGCCGCCGGGGCCGGATGACTTCCTGAAGGTCGAGCCGAACGGCGTGCACCGCAATACGATCGATATCACGGCGTCCTACGATTTCCAGCCGGGCAAGCAGCGCTACCGGCTTAGTCATACGGGAAGTTATGTGACGGACTTGCAGCAGCTCGATCATCCGGTAGCGATGAAACCGGCCTCGACGGTGTTCACGCATACGCAGGTGGCGCAGCCGGCGGACGAATAACATGCCGCACGGCCTCAAGACCGTCGCCCCCGCGCAGGCGGGGGCCCAGGTTCGAACCGCGGCCGATGGCTGAACACGCAACTTGGTCCCCCGCGTGCGCGGGGGCGACGGCGTTCCTGGAAGCGATAAAAAAACAGCCCGACCGCTCGCGCGGCCAGGCTGTTTTTCATTCCCCGCCCGCTTACGGCAGCGCAGGGGTGTTTTCGCTGAAATATTCGTGCGAATCGGCGTTGTCCACGGCCTTGGTCGGATTGCTGGTCGCCAGGCTGGCGGCGGCCGACTGGCCGTACGCCCAGTCATCCGTTGCCGCCACCACGTTGAAGTGGCTCAGCTCGTGCACCAGGGTGCCGCCTTTCGAATCCGTGCCGGAGGTTGGCGCCGACCAGAAAGCGTTGCAGACGTAGATCTTGTACGGCTGGGTCGGGTACACATAGGCGTAGTACGATTCCTTGCAGCTGCAATCGACCACGATCGGCTTGGTATCGAGCGCGTTCTTGATGTTGGTAAAGTGCGATTTGACGGTCGCGTAGCGTCCCGAGGTGTACGCGCCGAACCATTTCTTGTAGCGCGTGCCCTGCAGGCCGCTGTTCAGGTAGCTGACGCTGCCGTTGGCCATGGTCTTGGCTGCCGACAAGGCCGAGTTGATCGAGGTCTGCTGCGACGAGCTGCAGCTGGCAAACGAGATGCCGGCCGGCCCCGCCAGTTGCTGGCGCGACGCCAGTTCAGCCGGATCGGCCACCACCGTGCCGCGCTCCAGGCGGCCGTCGATCCACAGCGATACCGGCGCCGAGGCGATCTCGCCGATCTCGCGCTCGCCCTGGCGCGCGGTCAGGCTGTTGTCGTCGTCCGACGTCGAGTTGAACAGGTTGAAGGAGGCGGCGTGGTAGCGGATCGCATAGTCGCCGGTCACGCTCATGTCGTACATCGACGACAGTTCGACCTTGGCGGTGTGCGACGCGCCCGGCTTGAGCAGGTAGTAATCCTTGGCGGTCGGGGCGGGGCGCTTGTAGTGGCGGCCCTGGTAAGGCACGTCGACGCCGTCGCGCGTGACGTCGAACAGATGGTCTTCGACGCCGGCAAACGGGGTGTGCCATTTCAGCACGTATTGCGGCTTGGACGAGGTGTTGGTGATGGTCACGCGCACCACCACGTCGTCTTCTTTGCCGAGGGAGGATTTTTCGGGACTCAGGCTGACAGTCACCCCGTTCGACCCCGCCTGGGCTGCCAGGCAGGCTGCTGCTGCAACGATACCGACGCTTGCTTTTACCAAGTGATTCCAGTTCATACAGTTCTCCGTGAGTGAATGTGCTTGTTCTGAGTGCCGGGCCAAAGGCGGCCTCAACAACCCATCCTTACACGGTCCAAAGGCACAGCACAGTCATAATCATCGGTAATTGTGTCATTTGGGCGAATTCTGAACGTATCGTTGCCGATCTCAAAAGAATGTGCTTTCGCACAATTCCCTCAATGAAATCAAGCTTGTCGCGGGAAAAAGTTCCAGTCGATATTTAACAAAACTGTTAAATTTTGATCGGCCTGTGCCACGCTCAGGGCAAGCGTGTATTCTGGCGCCGGGGGCTCCGACGGGGCGCGTCCGGGCGAAGTGAACCAAGGGGAAACGATGAAAGACAAAAACAGCCTCACACAGCACAGTTTGCTTTCCGCAGTGGCCGCGATGGCGCTGGCGTGCGCATTGCCGCTGGCGCAGGCGGGCACGCCGCGCAGCGCCGACGCGGGCGAGGCCGCGGGCAAGTCCAAGGCCGAGGCCGAGACCATCTACCGCAACGGCTATGTCTACACGGTCGACGCCCAGGACAATGTGCACCAGGCGCTGGCCGTGCGCGACGGGCGCATCGTCTACGTGGGCGACAATGCCGGCGCGGTCG
Organism: Massilia atriviolacea; assembly: GCF_003953935.1. Taxonomy (GTDB): domain Bacteria; phylum Pseudomonadota; class Gammaproteobacteria; order Burkholderiales; family Burkholderiaceae_D; genus Telluria_A; species Telluria_A atriviolacea. Next base: position 80,986 of record NZ_RXLQ01000009.1, on the reverse strand, counting down.
CATTCAAGGGCAAGCAGACCCGTATCGTCGACCTGCAGGGACGCATGCTGATGCCCGGCCTGATCGACGCCCACATGCACCCGCTCTCCGGCGGCAAGCGCCTCCTGCATTGCAACCTGAACTACGAAGCCTTGACCGTGCCGCAATTCCAGGCGCGCATCCAGGCCTGCGCCGACAAGGACCGCGCTGCCAAAGGCGGGAAGGAGGGCAAGGAGGGCAAGGAGGGCAAGGAGGGCAAGGAGGGCAAAAAATGGCTGCAGGTGGTCAACTGGTTCCAGCAAAGCATGCTGCCGGCCGGCGTGGAAACCACCCGCGCCACGCTCGACGCCATCAGGACCGAGCGCCCGATCGCGGTGCGCTCCTCGTTCGGCCATTCCTACCTGGTCAACACGCGCGGCCTGCAGGCGGCCGGCATCGTGCGCGCGACACCCGACCCCGCCGCCGGCAAGATCGTGCGCGACGCCGCAGGCGAGCCGACCGGCCTGCTGGAAGACGCCGCCATGGAAATGGTCAGCAAGCTGCTGCCCAAGACCACCCCGGCCGAGAACGTCACCGCCGCCAGCTTCGCCATGGAGGCGCTGGGGCGCCAGGGCGTGACCAGTTTTCTCGACGCCAGCAGCGACGAAGAAATCTTCACCGCCTTTGCCGCGATCGAACGCCAGGGCAAGCTGAGCGCGCGCGCCCATTTCGCCGCCGAGGTCGCGACCGAGGATGGCGCCGATCCGTCCCGGGCGGTGGCGTCGGTGCTCAAGATGGCCAGGCGCTACCACCAGGAAAGCGGCAGCGCCGCGCCCTCCATGCGCGTGCGCCATGCCAAGATCTACATGGATGGCGTGATCGCCGCGCCCGCCTTTACCGGCACCATGGTCGCGCCTTATTTCGTCGACCGCGGCACGCCCCAGCATCCGCACTGGGTGCCGGGCGACAGCAAGGGCCCGCCGACCTACTTCAAGCCGGATGCGCTGAAAGCCATCCTGATCGGACTGGCAAAAGCCGGCATCGATGCCCACGTGCACGCGGACGGCGACGGCGCCGTGCGCGAAACGCTCGATGCCGTCGCCGCCCTGCGCGCCGCCCCCGGCGGCAAGGATGCGCGCCCGGCGCTGGCGCATGCCGAGATCGTCGACCCGGCCGACTTCGGCCGCTTTGCCGCGCTGGACGCGAGCGCGGTGCTGTCCTTCCAGTGGGGCAAACCGGCGCCGGACACGGTGGCGGGCCTGAAGGATTACCTGGGACCGCAGCGCTACGCGATCCTGGAACCGCAATCGCTGCTGCTCGACGCCGGCGCGCGCGTGGTGTTCGGCAGCGACTGGCCGGTCGACGCGCTCGACCAATGGTTCGCGCTCAAGGTAGGCGTCACGCGCACCAACGCGCCGTCGGCCGGCCCCGCGTTCGCGGGCAAGCTGGGACCGGCGCCGGGCATGCCGCGCGCCGCCGTGCTGCGCGCGGTGACCATGAACGCCGCCTACACCTTGCGCCAGGAAGGGCAGGTCGGTTCGCTGGAGGTGGGCAAGCTGGCCGACATGATTGTGCTGGACCGCAATTTCTTCCAGATTCCGGATGAGGAAATCGCCGACATCAAGGTGTTGCAGACGGTGGTGGGCGGAAAGCTTGTGTACCAGAGTCCGGCTTTTCCCTAGTCGGAAAAAGGAGCGCTGCGGGAGCCGGTCGAGGTGTTGTTCGCGTTCGGGTGGGAAAGCGGGTGCCGCCCAACACGCAAAATGCGCGTCGGCACTGTACGTTTGAATCCGGCAGGCCTTATCAACGTGCCGCCCCGTCCACAGCCTTCTGGTAATACTCCCGATACGCTGCCGATTGGCGGATGCGGCCGACCGCATCCCACATCCGTTCCATCGCGGCCGGATGCGCGCTGTAATACGCGCTCGACACGCCCAGGAAATAGGGCTGTTCCGAAAACGGTAGCGGCAGCATTTCCAGCCGCGCCGCGAAACGCGGCTGCGCCAGCAGGGCCATGCCGGCGTATTCGGCGCCCACGGCGGCGTCGCCGCGCTGCGCCGCCAGCTTGGAAAAATTCATTTCCAGGGTCTTGCCCTTGTCGTCGTGCGGCACGCCCAGCGATTGCATGCGGTCGAGCAGCATGGCCGCGCCGAAGGGCAGCAGCACCGGCAGGCTGCGCTCCCTGAATTGCCTGCCGTCCCAGTCCAGCGCACTGCCTTTGCGCCGAAAAACCATGGCGCGCGCCACCATGATGGCACGCGCGCTGTCCGGCTCCGCCCCCGCCATCGGAAAGGCCATGAAGCCGAGCAGGGATGGCGTGTACGGCGCCGTCGCGAAGCCATCCGCCACGCCGGCGCGAATTTCTTCGCGGCAGCGCGACACCGGCGCGCCGTGGAACGCGACTTCCATCCCGCTCTGGCCCGCCGCCATACGGATCAGTTCGCCTGCCGTTCCCCGTCCGTCGGGCGTGATGAACGGCAGTTGCGGGCGTTCGTCGACGCACAGGCGCAAAAGGAGGGGCGGCGCGGGCGCAGCGGCCTGGGCCGACGGCAATATGCTAAGGAGAAATGTGCAGAGGAAGAGGGCGCCGTGCGGACGCAGGGTGGACAGCATGGACATGGGCTGCTGCGCGGGCGCCGCTGACGCAGGTATCGGTTTCTGTCCGCGAAGGCAGGGCGTTCAGCCGACCACGTACCGCTTCGACGGCCCGCCCGGCGCGGCCTGGCCGCTCTTGCCGTACACCGCCGCTTCGGCGCCGCCGGCCGGGGTGCGCATGGCGTTGATCAGCCCCTGGGTGTGCGACAGCTGCCTGGTGATCAGCATGCCGTTGATACGGTTCAATTCCTTGGCGTCGCGCGTCTTGTCCAGCAGTTCTTGCCAGCCAGATAAAGCCTGCGCGCCGCTGCCCTCCACCCACGCCTGCATGCCGGCCTCGTCCGCCGAAAAGCCGGCCGCCGCCAGGCTCTGGTGCCGTTGCCGGGCCAGCGCCGTCATCTCGGCCACCACCTGCGCCTTGCGCGGGGTGAGCTCGTCGAGGCCGGCCGTGTCCGCGCTTACCAGCAATTGCTGCTCCTGCTTCATCAGGTCCAGCACGGACGCGATCAAGGCAAGTTCCTGCGGCAGGGTGGTGCTGGGGCTGGCTGTCGACATGGTCATGGTGTGGCCGGAAAACCGGCGCGGTTAACGTTTGCGGGAATGCAGCAGGTCGCGTACGGTGTCCAGCAAGCCATCCGCGACTTTCTCGGAATTGACCTGGAACTGGCCGTCGGCGATCGCCAGCTTGATGCGTTCGACTTTCTTGGTGTCGAACACGCCATTATTGTTGCCCACCGCGCTGGCCATGGCCTGGCCCTGCGACGACAGCTTGACGCTGTCGGTGCTGGCCGGGGCCGCGCTCGTGGCTTTTTCGGTGCTCTTGGCGTTGGCCGGGGGCGTACTCACCGTCGGCAGGCCGGGGTTGCTCTTGAGGTTGTCGTTAATTTTCACAGCATCATCCTTCTCTGGGCGGAGCGGTAAAAACTCCTGGGTCTGCGTAAGTAACGGCGCTTGCGGCGTAAACTTTAGCGCATTCCAGCGGGAGATTGAACCCTTGTCTAAAAGACCACCTCCACCATGCCACCCGCCTTGGCCACGCCGCTGAGGATGGCGCCGGCCGGCGTGCGCACCTGCACCACCTGGCCGTCGCTGGCGTTGCCGATCGCGCGCGCTTCGGCCGATACCCGGAAACCGTTGCCGCTCGATACCACCCGGACCAGCTGCCCCTGCTGCACCACGGGCTTGCCGCGCAGCGCATCGAGGCGCAGCGGCGTCCCGGACGCGATGGACATGGTGCTGGTGCGTCCAAGCGCCTGCGCCATGTCGGTCACCACGCCGTTCGGCATCGTCCCGATGTCGCCTTTGAGCAACACTAATTGCGATTGTTCAATTGTCTGGCCCTGGACCAGGGGCACGGCGGTGGCCACGTAATCGGTCACCACGCTCACCTGTGCCTGAATATACACCGTCCATGCGACAGGCGCCGTACAGCGCACGCCGACCGTGGTTTTTCCCGACGTGCGCGCGCCCGGCTGCTGGAATGCCTGCGGGGCGGGGCAGGATGCCAGGCTCATGCGTTGATTGACGGGGCCGGCGGTCACGCTCACCTCGCCGGACAGGCCGGCGTTCTGGGCGCGCAGATAGTCTTCGGCCACGCGCTTCAAGACAGCCGGGTCTTGCAGCGCCGCCGGCGCGGCGGCGGGCTGGGCGAAGCAAGATTGCGAGGCAAGCAAGAGGGCAGAGAAGAAGGCGATTTTCATATGGATTGCTTTCAGGAATGAGAGCATCATAGACTTCACGCGGCCGTGCCGAATGCCTGAATAGCCGTGTTTTGGCGCGCCTGATCGTTCGATTGGGCGAGCAACAGGGTCCGTATGATTCATCCTGTCATCACCAGTACATTGCCGCCAACCCGGAGGCAGTCGACAGATGCGGAGCACGACATGATTGGCAAACTCGACGATTACATGCGCTTTAACGAGACGGCCCTGAGCCTGCGCTCGCAACGCCAGGAATTGCTGGCGTCGAACATCGCGAATGCGGATACGCCCAACTACAAGGCGCGCGACATCGACTTCGCCAGCGCCCTGCAGGGCGTGCTGGCCAAGAGTACGCCGCCGGCCGGCGTGCTCAAGCAAACCGCCCCGGCCCATATGGCCACCGGCGCGCCCAAGGGCGAGGTGCTGGCGAACGGCACGCCGGTGCTGTACCGCACGCCGGCCCAGGGCGCGGTCGACGGCAACACGGTCGACATGGATGTCGAGCGCAACCAGTTCGCCGACAACGCCCTGCGCTACGAAGCGGCGGTCACCTTCATCAATATGCAGATCCGCGGCATGACGGCGGCGATCCAGGGAGGCCAGTAATCATGTCGCTGTTTAATATCTTTAATGTGTCCGGCTCGGCCATGAGCGCCCAGGCCCAGCGCCTCAACACCACCGCCAGCAACCTGGCCAATGCCGACAGCGCCACCAGCGCCAGCGGCGAGGCCTACCGCGCCAAGCAGGTCGTGTTCGAGGCGGTCCCGACCGAGGGCGCCGGCACCGCCGTCAAGGTGCGCGAAGTGATCGAAGATCCGTCGCCGCTCAAGCAGGTGTACGACCCGAAACATCCGATGGCCGATGAAAAGGGCTATGTGGCCATGCCGAACGTCAACGTGGTCGACGAGATGGTCAACATGCTGTCGGCCTCGCGTTCCTACCAGACCAACGTCGAAACCATGAACGCGGCCAAGTCGCTGTTGATGAAAACCTTGACCATCGGTCAATAAACCGCGTCATAAACCGAGAACCCGCCATGGCAACCGTCAATTCCAATGCACCCGTGATGTCGCCCGACCTGCTCAACGCCGTCAATCCCAAGAAGCCGAAAGCGGTCGAAGGCAGCGTCGAAGCGGACACCAACAAGTTCATGACCCTGCTGGTTACCCAGCTCAAGAACCAGGATCCGATGAATCCGCTGGACAACGCCCAGATCACCAGCCAGCTGGCCCAGCTGTCGACGGTGACCGGCGTCAACAAGCTGAACACGACCATGGAAACGCTCAAGGCGAGCTACCAGAGTTCGGAAGGCTTGCAGGCCGCCAACCTGATCGGGCACGGCGTGCTGGTCGACGGCAATGGCGTGACCCTGGCCGGCGGCAAGGGCATCATGGGCGTCCATATGGCGACCCCGGCCGACAAGGTGCAGCTGATCGTCACCGATCCGAAAACCGGCAAGGATGTCCAGACCATCGACCTCGGCAAGCGGGCGGCCGGCACCGTGCCGGTGGCCTGGGATGGCGTGGTCGACCCGACCAAACTGGACGCGGCCGGCAAGCCGATCGCGCTCAAGGATGGGAATTACCTGATTCGCGTCGTCGCCGAGCGCGGCGGCGAAGTCTTGAAAGACGCCAAGGCCCTGTCCTTCGACACGGTCGCCAGCGTCACCACCAGCGCCAAGGATGGCGTGAAACTGAATCTGCCCTCGCGGGGCGTCGTGGCCATGAGCGACGTCAAGCAAATTCTGTAAAACAAGCCGCTACCACTTATACTTTTCAGGAGAAACACCATGTCGTTTCAACAAGGACTTAGCGGCTTGAATGGCGCAGCCAAATCGCTCGACGTTATCGGCAACAACATCGCCAACGCCAGCACGGTCGGTTTCAAGGGATCGCAAGCCCAGTTCGCGGACGTGTACGCCAATTCGCTCAACGGCGCCGGCGGCAACCAGGCCGGGATCGGCGTGAAAGTCTCGCAGATCGCCCAGCAGTTCACCCAGGGCAATATCGAAAGCTCGAACAACCCGCTCGACATTGCGATCAATGGCGCCGGCTTCTTCCGCACCGATGTCAATGGCGACGTGCAATATTCGCGCAACGGCCAGTTCTCGCTCGACAAGAACGGCTTCGTGGTCAACGCCCAGGGCGCCAAGCTGACCGGCTACAGCGTCAGCGACACCGGCAACATCCTGACCGGCTCGGCGGTACCGATCAAGATCGACAACAAGGACATGAGCCCGCTGGAAACCACCCGCGTCGATACCAAGCTCAACCTCGATTCGCGCAGCCCGCTGCCGATCAAGGTGCCGTTCAGCGCGACCGATCCGGAAACCTACAACAAGCAGACCTCGATCGACGTCTTCGACAGCCTCGGCAATTCGCACGTGATGTCGACCTTCTACGTCAAGACCGGCCCCGGCTCGTGGGATGTGTACGTCGGTTCGGACGGGGTGGAAATCACCAACCAGGCGGTCGCCGCCGCCGCCCAGACCGATACCGCGGCGGGCACTGCGCGCACCGCCTTCCAGACCGCCGCCACCGCCGTGCCGCCGGGCGACCTGGCCGCTGCCGCCGCCGCCTACGCCACCGCCGCCGGCGCCGCCGTGGCCGCCGCCGCCGGTACCGCCGGCGCCACCGCCGCCCAGCAGACCGCGATCACCACCGCCGCCACCAGCGCCGGCGGCACCCCCGGCATCACGCCGGCCGAGATCGACAAGCTGATCGCCGCCGCCGTCAAGGTGCCGGCGGTGCGCGCCGGTCACCTCAATTTCGACAGCAATGGCGTGCTCAACGCGGCCGCGATGGCGCCCCAGACCTTGCCCCTGCAAATCGAGTTGCCGGTATTCCCGCTGACGGGTTCCAAGCCGACCATCGAATTCGACCTGCATTTCGCCGGTTCGACCCAGTACGGCGACGCCACCGAAGAGAAGAAATCGAGCCAGGACGGCTACACGGCCGGCAACCTGCAGCGCTTCTCGGCCGGTCCCGACGGCACCATCCTGGGACAGTACAGCAATGGCGAATCGCGTCCGCTGGGACAGATCGTGCTGGCCAATTTTGCCAATCCAAACGGACTGCAACCGTTGGGCAACAATGCCTGGGCACAGACGCCGACCTCGGGCACGCCGCTGATCGGCACGCCGAATTCCGGCAGTTTCGGTAACCTGCAGTCCTCGGCGGTGGAAAATTCGAACGTCGACCTGACGGCGGAACTGGTCAATATGATCACGGCGCAGCGCGTGTACCAGGCCAATGCGCAGACCATCAAGACGCAGGATTCGGTGTTGCAGACCCTGGTCAACCTGCGTTAAACCCGGTCCGCCGTTCCCGCCTGGGCGGGAACGGCGGCGTCATGGACAGGCACGGCCTTGGCGATACGCATCTAGGAGCACATCATGGACAGACTCATTTACACAGCCGCCAGCGGCGCCAAGCACATCCTGGAGCAGCAGGCCACCACCTCGCACAACCTGGCCAACGTCACCACCACCGGTTTCCGCGCCCAGATCGATGCCTTCCGCGCGGTCCCGATCGTCGGCGAGAACCTGCCGCTGCCCACGCGCGCCTTCGTGGTCAACACCACCGCCAGCACCGATTTCACCACCGGCCCCCTGCAGCTGACCGGGCGCGACCTCGACGTGGCGATCAAGGGCAAGGGCTTTATCGCCGTGCAAATGCCCGACGGTAGCGAAGCCTACACGCGCAACGGCGCCCTGCAGATGAACGAAAACGGCCTGCTGACCAACACCGCCGGCTTCGCCATCCAGGGCGACGGCGGCCCGATCACGGTGCCGCCCGAAGTCTCGGTCGCCATCGGCGGCGACGGCACCATCTCGACCATCGCCACCACCACCAAGCCGGGCGCTCCCACCATCCTGGGACGCCTGAAACTGGTCAATCCGCCCGAGCAGGACCTGGTGCGCGGCGACGACGGCCTGTTCCGCCTCAAGAGCGGCGTCGCCGCCGATCCCGATCCGCAGGTGGCGGTGGCCGGCGGCGCGCTGGAAGGCTCCAACGTCAGCCCGGTCGATGCCATGGTGACCATGATTTCGCTGGCGCGCTCGTTCGAACTGCAAATGAGCCTGATGAAGAATGCCGAGAACAACGCGGCGAAAGCCACCCAGATCCTCGCTTTGGGTTAACACCGGGCGGCGCATAATGGCTTCATTGATCGGTGCGTGGCGATGTTCGCCGGCCGCCGTTACTGGAGAAGACCATGATTCGTTCCCTTTTTATCGCCAAGACCGGCCTCGAAGCGCAGCAGACCAACCTGGACGTCATCACCAATAACCTGGCCAACGTCAGCACCAACGGCTTCAAGCGCAGCCGCGCCGTGTTCGAAGACTTGCTGTACCAGAATGTCCGCCAGCCAGGCGCCCAATCCTCGCAACAAACCCAGCTGCCGTCGGGCCAGCAGATCGGCACCGGCACGCGCGTGGTCTCGGTCGAACGCATCCACACCCAGGGCAATCCCCAGCAGACCGGCAACTCGAAAGACGTGATGGTCAACGGCGCCGGCTTCTTCTCGGTGCTGATGCCGGACGGTACCGCCGCCTACACCCGCGACGGCTCGTTCCAGACCGATGCCAACGGCCAGCTGGTGACCTCGTCCGGCTTCGTGGTGCAGCCTGCCATTACCGTGCCGTCCAATGCGCTCTCGCTGACCGTGGGCCGCGACGGCACCGTCTCGGTGACCCTGCCGGGCACCAGCGCGCCGTCCCAGATCGGCAGCCTGCAGCTGACCACCTTCGTCAACCCGGCCGGGCTGGAGTCGAAAGGCGAAAACCTGTACGTGGAAACCGGCGCCTCGGGCGCTGCCAACACGAATACCCCGGGCACCAACGGTTCCGGCGTGCTGCTGCAAGGCTATGTGGAAACCTCGAACGTGAACGTGGTCGAGGAGATGGTGAACATGATCCAGACCCAGCGTGCCTACGAGATCAACAGCAAGGCGATCACCACGTCCGACCAGATGTTGCAAAAATTGTCGCAGCTGTAAGCGCGGCCAGGAGAATCCGCATGAAACCATTGATGATCGTTTCCCTGCTGGCGCTGGCCGGCTGCGCCGCCACCCCGAGCTCGATCGTGCAGCGTCCGACCACGGCGCGCCCGCTCATGGCGGAGCAGGGCGCGCCGGCCAACGGCGCCATCTACCAGAGTTCGCAGTACCGTCCGCTGTTCGAAGACCGGCGCGCGCGCCATATCGGCGACATGCTGACCATTAACATCACCGAGCGCACCTCGGCCGTGAAAGCCGGCGCCAGTTCGGGCAACAAGTCCGGCTCGGCCAGCTTCGCCGCGCCGGGCGTGATCAAGGGCGTGTTCGGGGCCAACGTGGGCGTCGAAGGCGCCAACAAGTACGCCGATTCGGACAACCAGAGCGCCAGCAATACCTTTACCGGCACCATCGGCGTCACCGTCACCGAAGTGCTGCCGAACGGGAACCTGATCGTGGCCGGCGAGAAGCAGGTGGCGATGAACAAGGGCGTCGAGTTCATCCGCTTTTCGGGGATGATCAGCCCGGACAATATCGGCACCGGCAACACGGTCTCGTCGACCCAGGTGGCCGATGCGCGCGTCGAGTACCGCACCAACAGCCAGATCGACCGCGCCGAAATGACGGCGATGGTGTCGCGTTTCTTCCAGTCCCTGCTGCCATTCTGATCGGATCCCTCATGCGTGCATTCCTGAAAACCGCTGCCCTGGCCTGTGCCATGGCGCTGACCCTGCTGCCGCAGGCGGCCCGGGCCGAGCGCCTGAAGGACCTGACCACGATCGCCGGCGTGCGCCAGAACCAGCTGAGCGGCTACGGCATCGTCGTCGGCCTCGACGGCAGCGGCGACCAGACCACCCAGACCCCGTTCACGGTGCAGTCGATCATGTCGATGCTGCAGGCGAAGGGCGTGAACATGCCGCCCGGGACCAGCCTGCAGCTCAAGAACGTGGCCGCGGTCATGGTCACGGCTTCGCTGCCGGCCTTCGCCCAGCCGGGCCAGACCATCGACATCACGGTCTCGTCCATCGGTAACGCCAAGAGCTTGCGCGGCGGCACCCTGATCATGACGCCGCTGCAAGGCGCCGATGGCCAGGTGTACGCCATGGCGCAGGGCAATGTGCTGGTCGGCGGCGTCGGCGCCCAGGCCGGCGGGGCCCAGGTGCAAGTCAATCACCTGGCCGTGGGCAAGATTTCGGCCGGCGCCACGGTGGAGCGCGCCGTTGCCTCGAACCTGGGCGAAAACAACCAGATCCGGCTGGAACTGAACACCACCGATTTTTCCACCGTGGCGCGGGTGGTCGAGGCGATCAACAACCATTTCGGCCCGGACATCGCCACCGCCCTGGACGGGCGCGTGATCCGCGTGCGTTCGCCCTCGTCGAGCGACCAGCGGGTGGCCTTCATCGGCATCCTGGAAGGGCTGGAAGTCAATCCGTCCAAGCTGGCCGCCAAGGTCATCATGAACGCGCGCACCGGCTCGGTGGTGATGAACCAGACCGTCACGCTCGACACCTGCGCGATTTCGCACGGCAACCTGTCGGTGACGATCAGTTCCGATCCCCAGGTCAGCCAGCCGGGGCCGTTCTCGGGCGGGCAGACCGTGGTGACCCAGAACACCCAGGTGGAAGTGAAGAAAGACCCGGGCAAGGTGGTCATGGTCAAGGGCGGCGCCTCGCTGGCCGACGTGGTCAAGGCGATGAATGCGATCGGCGCCTCGCCGCAAGACTTGCTCTCGATCCTGCAGGCGCTGAAAGCGGCCGGATCGCTGCGCGCCGAACTCGAAATCATTTGAGGATGCCATCATGATCGGCCCATCGAACGACCTGAGCAGCAAGTTCGCCCTCGACACCAATGCCCTGGGCGGGCTCAAGCAGTCGGCCAAGGACGGTTCGCCGGAAGCGCTGAAAACCGCGTCGACCCAGTTCGAGGCGATGTTCATCAACATGATGATGAAAAGCATGCGCGACGCCACGCCCCAGGGCGAAGGCATGCTCGACAGCCAGCAAACCAAGACCTTCACCACCATGCTGGACCAGCAGATGAGCCAGAACCTGGCCAAGCGCGGGGTCGGCCTGGCCGACGTGCTGATCCGCCAGCTGAGCACCACGGCCGCGAATGCCCAGGCGCTGGCGATCCATGGCGACCCGACTGCCCAGCCGGCCCAGCCGTTCACCATCGCCAACGACCAGCCCGCCAAGCGGATCGCCATGCCGCCCGGGCGCGATGCCGGCGAGATGATCAAGTCGCCCGCTGCGCTGCTCACCCCGGCAACGTCCGCCGTCCCGTCGACGCCCGGGGTGAGCGCGAGCGGGCGGCCGCAGTCGCCGCATGTGCGCGCCTTCCAGGAAAAGCTGGGCGCACACGCCGACGAAGCGGCGCGCGCCACCGGGATTCCGGCCAAGTTCATGCTCGGCCAGGCCGCGCTCGAATCGGGCTGGGGCCGGCGCGAGATCCGCAATGCCGACGGCGGCACCAGCCACAACCTGTTCGGCATCAAGGCCGGCCCTGGCTGGACTGGCAAGGTTGCCACGGCGGTCACGACCGAGTACGTCAACGGCAAGCCGCAGACCCGGGTCGAGAAATTCCGCGCCTACGATTCGTATGCCGACAGCTTCAAGGATTACGCCAAGCTCATCACGACCAATCCGCGCTACGAAAAAGTGCTGGCCAACGCCCAGGATGCGGCCGGGTTCGCGCACGGCTTGCAGAAGGCCGGCTACGCCACCGATCCCCTGTACGCGGCCAAGCTGACCAAGATCATCCAGCGCAACCTGGCCTGAGCCGCGCCGGCGATTCAAGTTTTTTGATAACTTGCCGTAGACAGAGATATTCAAGGAAAGAACCCACATCATGGCTGGAAATCTTCTCAACATCGGCAAGACCGGTTTGTTCGCTGCGCAAGTGGGCCTGTCCACGACCGGGCACAATATCGCCAACGCCAATGTGGCCGGCTACAGCCGCCAGACGATCGTCCAGGCCACCGGCATCGCCCAGAACTACGGTTATGGCTTCGTCGGCAGCGGCACCGAAGTGGACCAGATCAAGCGCTATTCGGACAGTTTCCTGAACGGCCAGGTGCGTTCCGCCCAGACCCAGGTCAGCTCGCTCAACGCCTTCTACGCCCAGATCAGCCAGGTCGACAACTTGCTCTCGGACACCACGTCCGGCCTGTCGCCAGCCCTGCAGGATTTCTTCAAGGGCGTGCAGGACATGGCCTCGAACCCGTCCTCGGCCGCCTCGCGCCAGGCGGTGCTGTCGAACGGCGAGTCGCTGGTGGCGCGCTTCCAGGGCATCAACGACCGCCTGACCGAGATCCGCCAGGGCGTCAACAGCGAAATCACGGCCAAGGTCGGCGTCATCAATTCCTACGCCCAGCAGATCGGCGAGCTCAACGACAAGATCGCCCAGCTGACCACCGGTTCCGGCGCGGAGCCGAACGACCTGATGGATGCGCGCGACCAGCTCATCGCCGACCTCAACAAGGAAGTCAAGACCACCGTCACGCGCGGCAACAACAACAGCCTGACCGTGGCCATCGGCAGCGGCCAGCCGCTGGTGGTGGGCAACAAGGCCTTCCAGCTGGCGGCCACCACCTCGCCGACCGACCTGAGCCGCGTGCAAGTCGGCCTGGTTACCGGCAGCAATGTGACAGTGCTGGCCGACAGCGCGCTCTCTGGCGGCGAACTGGGCGGCTTGATGGAATTTCGCTCCGGCACGCTCGACCGCACCCAGAATTCGCTGGGCCGGGTGGCGATCACCCTGGCGCAAACCTTCAACGCCCAGCACCGGCTCGGGATCGACTCGGCCGGCAATCCGGGCGGCGATTTCTTCACGGTCGGCGTGCCCGTGGTCGGACGCAATATCAATAACGCGGTCGGCAGCACCACCGACGTCAAGGCGGCCATCGTCGACCCTGCCGCGCTGACCCAGAGCGACTACCGGGTCAGCTACGACGGCAGCAATTACACGGTCACGCGCCTGGCGGACAACAAGCCGTTCACGGTCACGCCCTTCCCGCAGACCGATCCGCAGGTGATCGACGGCGTGGCGTTTACCGTCACCGGCAGCGCTTCGGCCGGCGACAGCTTCCTGGTGCGCCCGACCATCAACGGCGCCTCCGATTTTTCGATGAAGATCAACGAGCGCAACTCGATCGCGGCGGCGGCCCCGATCAGCACCAGCGTGCCGCTCAGTAACAAGGGCACGGGGACGATCAGCGAAGGCAATATCGACGCTTCCTACCTGACGCCGGGCAATGCCCTGACGGCGCCGGTCAACCTGACCGTGGGCGGCACGCCGGCCGCGCTGTCCGGTTTCCCGGCGGGCCAGGCCGTGACGGTGACCACCAACGGGGTGCCGACCACCTATCCGGCCGGCACGCCCTCGATTCCGTTTACCGCCGGCGCCAATTACAACTTCGGCGGCGTCAACCTGAAATTCGCCGGCACGCCGGTGGCGGGCGACACCTTCACGGTCAGCCCCAACAGCAACGGCACGGCCGACAACCGCAATGCGCGCCTGCTGGGCGGCCTGCAGACCAAGCCGATCCTCGATGGCGGCAAAGCCACCTACCAGTCGGCCTACGCCGAGCTGGTCAGCTTTGTCGGCAACAAGACGCGCGAAGTGCAGGTCAACAGCCAGGCCGGCGACACCCTGCTCAAGCAGGTCACGGCGGCGCAGCAGGACGTGTCGGGCGTGAACCTGGATGAAGAAGCGACCAACCTGCTCAAGTACCAGCAAGCCTACCAGGCGGCCGGCAAGGTGATGCAGATGGCCAGTACCCTGTTCGACACGGTCCTGTCGATCAGCCGTTAATCACGTAGTCGATCAGTCCAGTCGGGGAAACCAGCATGCGCATCAGCACCAACACCATCTTCGCCAACGGCACCGGCCAGCTCGGCAGCTTGCAGAGCCAGCTGGCCAAGACCCAGATGCAGCTGTCGACCAACCGCCGCCTGGTGACGGCCGCCGACGATCCGGTCGCGGCCGCGCGCGCGCTCGAACTGACGCAGTCGCAGTCGGTCAACGAGCAGTTCAAGGTCAACCGCATGAATGCCAACAGTTCGCTGGGGCAGGTCGAAGGCGCGCTGACCAGCGCCACCACCCTGATGCAGGAAATCCAGCGTTTGTCTGTGTACGCCGGCAACGGTTCGCTGACCCCGCCCGACCGCGAAGCGATCGCCATCGACCTCGAATCGCGCATGCAGGATTTGCTGGCCGTGGCCAATACCGAAGACGGGGTGGGCGGCTACCTGTTCGCCGGCCACCGCGCCAACACCCAGCCGTTCACCCAGACCGCCGGCGGCGCCCAGTACAACGGCGACCAGGGCCAGCGCATGCTGCAGGTCGGCTCCTCGCGCACGATGCCGGTCAGCGAGACCGGCAACGCGATTTTCGAGCGCAACATGACCGGCAACGGCGACTTCCAGACCCGCGCCGCGCCCGGCAATACCGGTTCCGGCCTGGTCTCGCCGGGCACGGTGACCGACAAGGCGGCGCTCACGGGGCACAATTACAGCGTCACGTTCTCGGTGACGGCGACCACCCCGCCGGTGACCACCTATATGGTGACCGACACCACCACCAACGAAGCGATTCCGCGCCCGCCGGCCGTGGCCACGCCGCAGCCGTACAAGACCGGGCAGCAGATCGCCTTCGACGGCATGGCGCTGGACGTCAAGGGCGAGCCGGCCAACGGCGATACCTTCACCACCGAGCCGAGCGTGAACCAGTCGGTGTTCAAGACCATCACCGACCTCGTTGCGGCGCTGCGCCAGCCGGTCATCGGGGCCGGCGGCAAGGCCCAGCTGGCCAATAACCTGAGCGTGGCGAACGCCAACCTGACCTCGTCGCTCGACAACATCCTGTCGGTGCGCGCCTCGTTCGGCTCGCGCATGCAGGAACTCGATTACCTCGACAGCGCCGGCTCGGACCGCGACATCCAGTACCAGACCGCGATTTCGAACCTGGTGGACCTGGACATGGTCAAGGCGCTGTCGCAGTTCGCGCAGCAGCAGACCACGCTGGAAGCGGCGCAGAAATCGTTCAAGGCCTTGTCCGGCTTATCGCTGTTTAATTACATCGGCTAAGGGATCCGCCGGAACCGCCCGGACAGGCGGCGTCGGCGCCCTTGCAGGCTGCGCCGTGGCCGCCATGCGCGGCACCCGGCGCGCCGTTTCGATGCCCTGGTTGAACAGCACCTGGAAGGGATTGCCCAGGTAAGGCAGCACCATCACGATCACCAGGAAACCCACCCCCAGGGTGATCGGAAAGCCGATCCCGAAGATGTTCAGCTGCGGCGCGGCGCGCGTCAGGATGCCGAGCGCGACCTGGGTAATCAGCAGCGCCGCCACGATCGGCAGCGACAGGTGCAGGCCGGCGCTGAAGATCAGGCCGCCCCATTTGGCCAGTTCCCATTCCGCGCTGGACGACATCGGCGTGGCCGAAATCGGCATCGTGATAAAACTCTCGGCCAGCGCTTCGAGCAGCACCAGGTGCGCATTCGCCGCCAAAAACGCCATGGTGGCGATCAGCGCCAGGAACTGGCTGACGGCCGAGGAACGGCCCTTGGTCAGGGGATCGAAAAAGCTGGCAAAGCCCAGGCCCATGGTCAGGCTGCAGATTTCGCCGGCCATTTCGATGGCGGCGAACACCAGCCGCATGGCGAAGCCCATGGCCACGCCGATCAGCAATTCCTGCACCAGGATCAGCAGGCCCGCCATCGACAGCGGATCGGCCGCCGGCAGCGCCGGAATCGCCGGCGAGATGATGCTCGCCAGTAGCACGCCGAGCGCGACCTTGACCCGCACCGGGACGCTGGCGTTGCCGAACAGGGGAGCGGCGGTGACCAGGCCGAGGATGCGGGTCAGCGGCCACAGCACGCCGGCGATCCACGCATTCATCTCGGCGCTGGTGAGGGTAATCATGCGAGCGGAACGCGCGGACGCGTTCTATCCGACCAGGCCGGGAATGCCGGAAAACACCTGGCGCATGTAGTCGAGCATGACCGCCAGCATCCACGGCCCGGCGATGAGCAGGGCCACAAAAATGCCGACCAGCTTGGGGATGAAGGACAGGGTCGCTTCATTGATCTGGGTCGCGGCCTGGAAGATACTGACGATCAGGCCGATGATCAGCGCCACCAGCAGCATCGGCGCGGCCACCATCAGGGTCACTTCCATGGCCACCCGGCCCATTGTCATCACGCTTTCGGGAGTCATCGCCAGCCCCGCTAGTAAAAGCTCTGCGCGAGCGAGCCGAGCAGGAGTTGCCAGCCATCGACCAGCACGAACAGCATCAGCTTGAAGGGCAGCGAGATGACGGCCGGCGACATCATCATCATCCCCATCGACATCAGCACCGAGGCCACCACCATGTCGATGATCAAGAACGGAATGAAGATGGCGAAGCCGATCTGGAACGCGGTCTTCAATTCGCTCGTGACAAACGCGGGAATCAGTATGCGCAGCGGAATGTCTTCCGGACCCTGCAGGGCGGCCGAGCGCGAAATCTTGACGAACATGGCCAGGTCGGCCTGGCGCGTCTGCCGGATCATGAACGCTTTCAGGGGCGCCACGGCCTTGTCCATGGCCTCGTTCATCTGGATCTTGTTTTCCTGCAGCGGCTGGTAAGCGTCCACGTAAATCTTGTCGAACACCGGCCCCATCACGAACAGGGTCAGGAACAGCGCCAGCCCGACCATGACCTGGTTGGGCGGGGCCGACTGGGTGCCGATCGCCTGGCGCAGCAGGGACAGCACGATGATAATGCGGGTAAAGCTGGTCATCATCAGCAGCACCGCCGGGATGAAGGACAGCGCCGTCATCAACAGCAGCGTCTGCACCGGCAGCGAATAGGCGGTGCCGCCGCCCGGGGCCGGGGTGCTGGTGAAGGTCGGGATGCCCGGCGCGGCCAGGGCCAGCGCCGGCAGGCCGAGGGCCAGCAGCGCGAGGAGCGGCAAGCCGCGCCGCGCGCGGCGCGTCAGGGAAGTCGCCGGCTTAGCGTCCATGGCGCTTGTCGACCGTCTGCTTCAGCCATTCGGCAAAGGTGCCGGAGGCCGGGCCGTTGGCGAGCAGCGCCGGGCCGCCCGGGGTTTCCTGCTTGGGCATGGTGGCCAGCGCGTTGATGCGCCCGGGCGAGGCGCCCACCACGATCCACTGGTCGCCCACTTCGATGACGACGACCCGTTCGCGCCCGCCCAGGCTGAGCGCGCCGATGGTGCGCATCTGGGCCGCGCCGGCGTTGGCCTGCGGACCGTAGCGCTTCATGAACCAGACCATGGCGCCCAGCAGGCCGAGCACCAGGGTCAGGGCGAAAATGGTTTGCAGCAGGTTGCCGGCCGACGGTCCCGCCGTCGGAGCGGGCGCCACGGGCACGGCGGGCGCGGCAGGCAGGGCGGCGCCCGGGGCCGGCGCTCCTGCAAGCGCGGCGCTGGCCTGCGGCGCGGCCGCGGCCGGCTCCACGGCGGCGCGAGCGGATGCGGCAGCCGGCACGGCGGCAGCGGGAACGGCGGCGGCAGGCGCGGACGCAGCGGCGCCAGCCGCCTCGGCGGCGGCCAGTTGCGGCGCCAGGCTGCACGCCAGCGCCACGGCGACGATCAGGCGCGCCGTCATTTATTGAGTTTTCGAATCCGTTCGGACGGCGTGATGATGTCCGTCAGGCGAATACCGAATTTATCGTTCACCACCACCACTTCGCCCTGGGCGATCAGGCAGCCGTTGACCAGCACGTCCATCGGCTCGCCGGCCAGGCCGTCGAGCTCGACCACCGAACCCTGGGCCAGCTGCAGCAGGTTCTTGATGGCGATCTTGGTCCGTCCCAGCTCGACCGTGAGCTGGACCGGGATATCGAGGATGAAGTCGATGTCGTTGGGCGTGTCGGGCTTGCTGCCCTTGTTGGAAAAATCCTTGAACACGGCCGCGCTGGCTGCCTGGCTTTGCAGGGCTTCGGCTTCCGCCTTGGCCTGCTCGGCAATGGCCGCGCCCCAGTCGTCCATCGCGTCGTCATCGGTAGTATCGGACATGGTGCTCTCCTAAATTATTTGGTGTCGGCATTGGCGAGCAGTTTCTCGACCTTTAGCGCATATTGTCCGTTGAGCACGCCATACGTGCAATCCATCACCGGCACGCCGTCGACGGTGGCCTGGATCTGTTCGGGTACGTTGAGGGGGACGATGTCGCCCACCTTGAAATTGAGAATCTCGTCGAAGGAGGCGCGCGCCGTGCCCAGCACCGCCACCAGCTCGACTTCGGCGATCTGGATCTGCTGCGTCATCAGGCGGATCCAGCGCTTGTCGACTTCCAGCGCCTCGCCCTGCAGGCTGGAGGTGAGGGTGTCGCGGATCGGCTCGATCATCGAATACGGCATGCAGATGTGGATCTGGCCGCTCACCGAGCCGAGCTCGATGGTAAACGTGGACGACACCACCACCTCGTTCGGGGTGGCGATGTTGGCGAACTGGGTGTTCATTTCGGAGCGGATGTACTCGAACTCGACCGGATACACCGGTTCCCACGATTTGGCGTAGGAATCGAACACGATATCGAGGATGCGCAGGATGATGCGCTGCTCGGTCTGGGTAAAATCGCGCCCCTCGACCCGGGTATGGAAGCGCCCGTCGCCGCCGAACAGATTGTCGACCAGCAAAAACACCAGGCCCGGATCGAACACGATCAGGGCCGTGCCGCGCAGCGGCTTCATGTGGACCAGGTTCAGGTTGGTGGGCACCACCAGGTTGCGGATGAATTCGCTGTATTTGGAGACCCGCACCGAGCCGACCGAGACTTCGGCGCTGCGCCGGATGTAGTTGAACAGCCCGACCCGCAACAGGCGCGCGAAACGTTCGTTGATGATTTCGAGCGTCGGCATGCGGCCGCGCACGATGCGTTCCTGGGTCGCCAGGTTGTAGGTGCGTACGCCGGTATTGTCTTCCGGCGTGGAAGCTTCGTCGGCGTCGCCGTTGACGCCCTTGAGCAGCGCATCGACTTCTTCCTGCGAGAGAAAATTATCGGCCATGGCGCGTCACTGGATGATGAACTGGGTGAACATGACTTCGTTGATTTCCTGGGTGTCTTCGTGCTCGGCGAACGGCTTCTTGATTTCTTCCATGATTTCCTCGGCCAGCTTGGTCTTGCCTTCCACCGTGGACAGTTCCGAGGCTTTCTTGGCCGACAGCAGCAGCAGCACGCGGCTGCGCACCTTCGGCATATTGTTCTTGACCAGGTCGGCCTGCTCCTGGCCCGCCATTTCGAGCGTGATCGAGACCTGCAGCATGTGTTCTTCTTCGCCGTCCGGTTGCAGGTTGACGGTAAACACCTCGAGCGGGGCGAACACCGGCGGCACATGCGCCTTGGCGGCCTTTTTCTTCTTCTTGGCCGGCTTCGCGGTTTCTTCCGCTTCCTCGCCGCCCTTGCTCTGCGTGAAATACCAGCCCGCACCACCGCCGCCCAGCACCAGCACGGCCACGATCGCGCCGATCATGGCCATTTTCTTCGACGGCGGCTTGGCGGCCGCATCAGGGGGGGCTGCAGCTTTCATGTTTGCTTTCGCTTTCAAAGTACCTCGGGACGACGTCGGTGGATCATGCCGTCATTATGTCATTATCGCGAAGAAATGAGCGGGCAGATGCGTGGAAAACAGGGCCGATCGCGGCCCAACTCGTGGCTTGGCATCGACATCCGATGCGCTTTACATACGGGCCCCTGGCGGCGTGGCAGGGAAGGCTAGGCAAATCGACAAGCACGGATGCCCTGCGTTATCAGGCGAAGGTGTCGACCAGGCCCAGTGCGCCGCCTTGTGCCGGGGTCCTGGCGGCCAGGCGCTCGTTGGCGTCGGCCGCGCTGCCGTTGACGATGCCGCGGCCGCCTCCGGCGCCGCTGCCGTCGGCGGAGGCGGCCGTGGCCCGTTCACCCTGGTCCTGGCGCTGCTCCGGCATGCCGGCGTTGACGCTGGCGTTGCCCAGCGAGATGCCGCTCTCGTCCATCATTTCGCGCAATTTCGGCATGGCGTTTTCCAGCGCCTGGCGCACTTCCAGCTCGCCCGAGGAGAAGGTCACGCTGGCATTGTCGCCAGTGACGTTCAGGACCACCTGGACCGGGCCGAGGTCGGGCGGATTGAGGGTGAGGGTGGCGCTTTGTTCCTTGCCGGCCACCATCCAGACGATTTTCTGGCCGACCTGGTTGTCCCAGGCCGGGGTGCCGACGCGCGCCGACAGCTTGTCGGCGCCGGCGTTGGCGGCCTGCGCCAGGCCGAGCGCGGCCTGCTGCAGCGGCGCGGCCACCGGCGCCGGCTCGGCCGCCTTGAGGTCGATGGCGCCGACGCTCTCCGGCAGTTCGCGCGCGGCCGGCGCCAGCCTGGCGGCATCGGCCGGGACGGCTGCCGTTTGCAGGGCCCCCGTCTGGGTCGGGGCGGCCTGGCCCTGGGCGGACTCGGTGGCGGCGCCGGCGGCGCGCGGCATGGCGCCTTCCAGCAGGGCGCGCAGGTCGCCGGCCGGGGCGGCCCCGGATTCGGTCGCCAGGGAAGGTTCGGCCGGCAAGCCCAGCGCGCCGGCGGCGGGCGCGGTAGGGGCCCCGTCGACCGCCGGCAAGCGGCCGGCGGCGGCCATGGCGGGCGCGGCGAAGGCGGCCAGCGCGGCGTCGGCCGCCTGGTTCGGGTCGGCCACGGTAACGGCGGCGGCGCGGCCGGAGCCCAGCGTGCTCCAGGACGGATCGGCGGCGGCCGGCGCGGCGGCCGCTTGTGCCGGCTGGGTCAGGCTGGCGACGAGGGCCAGCATGTCGGCCACCGGCAGTTCGGCGCGCGCGGCGGCGGCTGCGGCGCTGTCGGCGGCCGCTGCCGCTGCGGCGGCGCTGTCGGCTGTGGCCGGGGCGCCGCCCGTGTCGCCGGACTGGGCGTTGGCGCTACTGTTGTTCGCTGGCGCTGCCGGGCGCGCCGGGGCGGCGTCCGGCACGGGCGCGGCGGCCTGCTCGGCCTTGGCGCCCTGTTCCGGGCGCGCGGCCGGGGCCGGGGCTTTCTCGGCCGGGCGCGGCGCGCCGGCCCTGGCGTTGACGGGGGCGGCCGGCTGCTGCTGCATGGCCTGGCGCTGCGCGATCTCGCGCGAGAGGGTCTGTCCGAACTGGACCGCCGGCTGGGCGGCGGCGGCATTGCTGCGCGCCGGGGCCGGGTTGGCGTTCAGGGCGGCCAGTGGCTGGGCGATGGGAGTAGTGGACATGGCGGGCGATCGGTTGGTTATGTCGGTTGCATCAACGTTTGTAATAAGCCTGGCGGGCGGCGTGTTCGTCCATCTGTTTCTGGTCGCGCTTGTTTTCCAGGCGCAGCGCTTCGACGGCCGCGCGCTCGTTCAGGGTGCGGTAGGACACCCGCTTGCGCTCGCTGGCTTGCCACAAGCCCTTTTCCACCGCGCTCCTGTGGTGCGCATGCTTGACGATTTCGCGCTGGCCCATGATGGCGTGCTCCAGCTTGCCCATGAAGGCGATGAAATTGGCGTAGGCCATCGGCGTGATGCCGTTGCGCTGCGCCGCATCCAGCTTTTGCGCGTAATCCTCCAGGTAACCGAGCAGCATCTGCAATTTCTGCTCGGTTTCCTCGGCCGCCTTGAGCGCTTCGCCCAGCCGCTTGGCGGCGGCGTCGGTGTCGCGCTGGGCCAGGTCGAGCAAGGTGTCGAGGACGGTTTGTTTTGCCATAATGCATCATTATAGGCATCCCGGCCGCGATTCCATCACGAGAATAGAGAGGTCAATTCGGCCAAGCTCTGCGGCATGCCGACGTTGTCCGTGATCTCCTGGCACAGGAAGGCTTCGATCTTGTCGTTCAGGGCGATGGCCTGGTCCAGCACCGGGTCGCTGCCGTGGGCGTAGGCGCCGACCGTGATCAGGTCGCGCGAGCGCTCGAAGCGCGAATAGAGCTGCTTGAGGCGGCGCGCGGCGTGCTGGTGGGCGGTGGTGGTGATCGTGTGCATGGCGCGGCTGATCGACTGTTCGATATCGATGGCCGGATAGTGCCCGGCTTCGGCCAGGCGCCGGTTGAGCACGAAGTGGCCGTCCAGGATCGCGCGCGCCGAGTCGGCGATCGGGTCCTGCTGGTCGTCGCCCTCGGTCAGCACGGTGTAGAAGGCGGTGATCGAGCCGCCTCCTTCGAGGCCGTTGCCGGCCCGTTCCACCAGCACCGGCAGCTTGGCGAACACCGACGGCGGATAGCCCTTGGTGGCGGGCGGCTCGCCGATGGCGAGGGCGATTTCGCGCTGCGCCATGGCGTAGCGGGTCAGCGAATCCATGATCATGAGCACGTTCTTGCCCTGGTCGCGGAAATGTTCGGCAATCGCCGTGGTGTAGGCCGCGCCCTGCAGGCGCATCAGCGGCGGCGTGTCGGCCGGGGCCGCCACCACGGCGGCGCGCGCCAGGCCTTCCGGCCCGAGGATGTGTTCGATGAATTCCTTGACCTCGCGGCCCCGTTCGCCTATCAGGCCGACCACCACCACGTCGGCCTTGGTATAGCGCGCCATCATTCCCAGCAGCACCGACTTACCGACGCCGGAACCGGCGAACAGGCCCAGGCGCTGGCCGCGCCCGACGGTCAGCATGGCGTTGATCGCGCGGATGCCGACGTCCAGCGTTTCCACGATCGGGGCGCGGTCGAGCGGATTGGCGGGACGCACGTTGATCGGCCCGCTATCGTCGGTTTGCAGCGGGCCCAGGCCGTCGAGCGGGCGGCCGGCGCCGTCGACCACCCGGCCCAGGAGGCCCATGCCGACCGGCAAGTGGCGCGCGCGGTCGCTCGGGCGCCGCCGCGGGTGGGCCACCGCGCCCGGACGGGGCAGGGTCGCTTCGACCGGCAAGACCTTGGTGCCGGGGACGATGCCTTCGACATCGCTTTGCGGCATCAGGAACAGGCGGTCGCCGTCGAAACCGACCACTTCGGCTTCGACCCGGTTGCCGCTCGGCATAGGAATGGTGCAGGCGCTGCCGACCGCCAGCTTGAGGCCGACGCATTCCATGACCAGCCCGGCCACGCGCGTGATGCGGCCCGACACCTGCTGCGGCTCGACGAAGCCGACCAGGGTGCCGCAGTCGCGCAGGTAGGCGGACCAGCGCGCCGTGTGGCGGTCGCTTGGCGCGCCGGGGCCGGTAAGCGGATCGGACTCGCTCATCGTGACAGCCACTCCACCTCGTTCTTGCCGAGCGCGCTGGCCAGGCGCTGCCAGCGCACTTCGGCCTGGGCGTCGATCTGGTTGCTGGCGGTATCGATCTTGCAGCCGCCACGGTTGATCTGGGGATCGTCGACGATGCGCCAGCCGCCCTTGTCGAGTTCTTCGCCGATCTGCTCGCGCACCAGGCGCGCATCGTCGGGATGCAGTATGAGCAGGGCCGGCTGCTGCAGCACCGGCAGGTAGGAAATGGCGTCGCGCACCACCGGGATGATCAGCTCGGGCTTGACGTCGAGCGCCGTGCGCAGCATGTTCCTGGCCAGGTGCAGGGTCAGTTCGAGCATGTCGTTGGCGATGCTCTCGTCGGCCTGCGACAGCGCCTGGCCGAAGGTGGCGGCGATCGATTGCAGGTTGGCCAGTTCGACCGCGCTTTCCGCGCGCCCCTGGGCGTAGGCGTCGGCGTAGCCGGCTTCGTGGCCGGCCGCATGCCCGGCGTCGTAGCCTTCCTGGCGCGCCTGTTCGCGGATGGCGGCGATTTCCTCGTCGGTCGGCAGCTCGGGCGCGGGCGGCGCGTCGGGCAGCGCCTCTTCTTCGGGCGAGGTGTCGAGGAACACCGGTTCCGGGTCCGGAACGCGGTCGAAGGAATTCATTTCCCAGCGCTGGTAGGCGGTTTGCAGTTCTTTCGGAAGGGTAGCCATCAGACGAAGGAATCCTCACCTTTGCCGAGCACGATCTGGCCTTCGTCGGACAGGCGACGGACGATCTGCAGGATCTGTTTTTGCTGGGTTTCGACTTCGGACAGGCGCACCGGCCCTTTCGATTCGAGGTCTTCGCGCATCATCTCGCCGGCGCGCGCCGACATATTGCGGAAGATCTTTTCGCGCAGTTCCTGCGAGGCGCCCTTGAGCGCCATGATCAGCATTTCGGACTGCACTTCGCGCAGCAGCAGCTGGATGCCGCGGTCGTCGATGTCGATGATGTTGTCGAACACGAACATCTCGTCCATGATCTTCTGGGCCATGTCGTTGTCGTAGTTCTTGATGTTGTCCATCACCGAACCTTCCTGCTCGCCGCTCATGAAGTTGAGGATCTCGGCCGCCGCGCGCACGCCGCCCAGCGAGGATTTCTTGATGTTCTCGTTACCCGACAGCAGCTTGGTCAGCACGTCGTTGAGCTCGCGCAAGGCGGCCGGCTGCACGCCGTCCAGGGTGGCGATCCTCAGCACCACGTCGTTGCGCAGGCGGTCGGTGAAGTTGCCGAGGATTTCGCAGGCCTGGTCGCGCTCCAGGTGGACCAGGATGGTGGCGATGATCTGCGGGTGCTCGTTGCGGATCAGTTCCGACACCGACGAGGCGTCCATCCACTTCAGGCTTTCGATGCCGGAGGCATCCTTGCCGCCCAGGATGCGCGACAGCAGCACCGAGGCCTTGTCGTCGCCCAGCGCCTTGGTCAGCACCTGGCGGATGTACTCGTCCGAATCGAGGCCGACGGTGGAGGTCAGCTCGGTCTGTTCGCGGAACGATTCGAGCACCCCGACCACCTGCTCGTGCTGCACGTTCTTCATCGTGGCCATGGCCGCGCCCAGCTTGAGCACCTCGCGCGGACCGAGGAAGCGCATCACCTCGGCCGCCTCGGACTCGCCGATGGCCAGCATCAGGATGGCGGCCTTCTGGATTCCATTATCATTCATTTGTACCTACCCATGCCTTGATGACGTTTGCGACGATGCGCGGATCTTCCTGCGCCAGTTTCTTGGCCAGCTCCAGGTTGGCCCGGTAGCTGTGGTCCTGCTGCGATTCGGCCTCGGCTTCGGCTTGCGCCTCGGCTGCCGCCTGCGCTTCGGCGTCGGCGGCCTCGTCGGCCTTTTCTTCCTCTTCCGCAGTCGGCTCCGGCGGGATTTCGTGGGCCTTGTCGAACTTGGTCATGACCGGGCGCAGCATCGGACGCAGCAGGCGGAAGTACAGGAAGGCGATGACGGCGAACACGAACAGGTACTTGGCGATATCCTTGGCCAGCGGCAGGTTGGCCGGGTCGCGCCACCAGTCGAGCGTTGCAGGCGGCACGTCCGGCTTGTCGACGCCGTCGAAGGCGGCATTGGTCACGTTGAGCGTGTCGCCACGGTCCTTGTTGTACCCCATCGCTTCCTTGACCAGGTCGTTGATCTGGGCGACCTGGGCGGCCGTCAGCGGGGTGACGGTGACTTTGCCGGTCTTGGGGTCGACCGAACGGCGGTGGTTGACCAGCACGCCGACGGTCAGACGCTTGACCAGGCCCATCGGACGCTGTTCGTAGCGGATCGTCTTGTCGACTTCGAAATTGGTGGTGGTGTCCTTGCGGGTCGGGCCGGTCACCACGGCCGGGGCCGCGCCGGGCGCGCCGGCGGCGGTCAGGGGCGCGGTGGCCAGGCCCGGCGGCTGGTTGGTCAGCGCGCCCGGCACGCCGGCCGGGTTGGCGGTGCTGGGGCCGTTCGCTTCCGAGGTCTGCTGGCTGCGGATCGATTGCGGCTCCGGCGGCGAATTCGGCTTGTAGACTTCGGCGGCGGTGTCGACCTGGGCGAAGTCGATGTCGGCGGTCGCTTCGGCGCGCACATTGCCGGGGCCGACCAGCGGCGTGATCAGCGATTCGACCTGCTTGATGATGTTTTTCTGGATCGCTTCGACGTACTTGAGCTGGTTCGGGTCGAGCTTGCGCGCATTGTTGGCCTTGTCGGGATCGGACAGCAGGTTGCCGGCCTGGTCGACCACGGTGACGTTCGAGACCGGCAGTTCGGACACGCTCGAGGCCAGCAGGTGGACGATGGCGTTGACCTGGGCCTGGTCGATCACGCGCCCGGTTTGCAGGTTCAGCAGGACCGAGGCGGTCGGCTTTTGCTGCTCGCGCACGAAGACCGACGGTTTCGGCAGCGCCAGGTGCACGCGCGCCGAGCTGACGGCGGCGATCGACTCGATCGAGCGCGCCAGTTCGCCTTCAAGCGAGCGCTGGTAATTGACTTGTTCGTGGAACTGGGACACGCCCAGTTTCTGGTTTTCCATCAGCTCGAAGCCGACCGTGCCGCCCTTGGGCAAGCCTTGCGCGGCCAGCTTGAGGCGCACGCCGTGCACCTGTTCCTCGGGCACCATGATCGACGCGCCGCCGTCCGAGAACTTGTACGGCACCGCCATCTGGTCGAGCGAGGCCGTGATGGCGCCGCCATCCTTGTCGCTGACGTTGGCGAACAGGACACGGTATTCGACGCGCTGGCTCCACATCCACACGCCCAGCATGACTGCCAGGACGGCGGCGATGCCGAGACCGCGCAGGAAATTCTTTCCGAGCGGCGTCTGCAGGAACGTCGGGGGAGGCGGCGTGTCCTGTTGGGGGATATCGACGAGTTCTTCTGCGGTTGCAGCTGCCATGGTGGTGGGTGTCCGACGGGCAAGGCCCGAAACTTGGTAAGAATTTCCCAAACCTAGGCAAAGGCTGGGGCTCAGACTCCATTATGTGCTGCGTTGCCCTCGGTCAAAACATCGAATAGAGCGCGCTTTCGGGCCCTGCTCGACGGCCCGGCTGGCCACCCCGGTGCTATTCTGGCACCCTGAGATAGCTGGTGCAGCTATTCTACGCCGCCTAGTGTGAACAGAGGAAACGACATGAATGTGAACGGAATCGGATCGGACCGGATCGAAGCCATGATGGCCCAGCTCAAGGCGGCGGCGACGCGCCCGGCGGGCGGGGTCGGGCCGGCGGTCAAGGTGGCGCCCGAGCCGGATGTCGCCAAGGTCGATTTCGCCGATGCGCTCAAGAATTCGATCGCCCAGGTCAGCGACGCCCAGCTCAAGGCGGGCGAGCAGGGCAGGGCGTTTACCATGGGCGACGACAAGGTCAGCCTGTCGGATGTGATGGTGTCGATGCAGAAGGCCAGTATTGGTTTCCAGGCAACTGTGCAGGTGAGGAATAAATTGGTGTCGGCGTATCACGAGATTATGAATATGCAGGTGTGATACCTGTTTCACTGTCAGCGGCTCCAACAGCAAACTATGCAAGTTTGGACTAACAAAATGCAGTCGGTCACCTTCAAATTGCCTGCGCCGATGTGATAGGGGCCGACGGGTGTTTTTTGTAGAAATCTTCGATAGCTAGTGTAATGTTCTCTAGCAGTTTGAAAAAGCCTTTGAAATCGATCGTGTCCGCCTTCACTTTGACAACTTTGTGGGCGAAAACCTTTTTCCCATATTGCTTGGCCGAATCCTGTTTGTTAGAGGCGCAGAAGGATTTTCCGTCGATTGTTTCATCAAGAGTTTCTTTGGTGAAGAAATCTTCAATCATGGACTGGGCAGCGCCGGCTAAAAAAGGAGTAGGCACAAGGTACAGATTTCCGCAGACGTTAGTGAAGGGCGCATGCCTATTGACATCTAATCCCGTTACTTGTTTGCTTGCTTGCAGCGGACGGCCCGCTCCGACAGCGCCAGCGTCGTTATCAACGACGAGAATGAACGGGTGTTGCGTAGCTGGCCGGACAAAACGCTTGATCTCTTTGTCATACTGTCGGATAAGATTCCCGAGATCACCTGTGCCGCCGCTTCCGAGCCCCAAAATTCTTCCTGTGCTTGTCTCAACATATTTGAAGATTCGGGGAATAATCTTGATCTCGCCTGGCTTTACTACTGTTGCCAATAACGGGAAGTGCGTGGCTAAACTTCGGATGGCATGCACCAAATATATATTGTCAGTTTCGCCCTCGCAAATGAGCACGGGATTACTGGTAGCAAAAAATTCTTTGTATAATAAGAAACGGCGATAGAGTACTTCCTTACCTGTCAATGCCACACGTGGTTTGTTGGGCTCCGTGCCTTTTTTTTTCTTCTCTACTTTGGGCTTTCCGCCTTTTGGCAGAACTAAATTGCGATTGTAGTGTTCGACGCTGTCGATAAATCCGAGCATTCCATGTAGCTCGGCGGTTGTGCCTTTCACCGCATCAAGGACATGATTTCCGGCTCCGTCGTCAACTCGCTTTGTGCGCTCAAAGTGACCGTGCGTCAGAAGCCGATGAACCATTGCTCGAACGGAGCGACGGTACTCTGTTTTAACGTTGAGTTTCTTGTTCACGACTAACCCAGTTACGTCTTGGCGCGAGTCTTTAAACTGCATCCGCGTTTTTTGAGGATTTATGGCAAACCTGGCATGTTGAATTATCCTATGTAGTTCGGCACCGGGCATCCACTCGTCTCCCGCTGCACCACGAGTGCGAGTGGCAATGCGAGACGGGAACTGAGGAGCGTTTGTGGAGAATGTTAGGTCGTCAGCGTAGCGGGAGTAGTGACAACCACAGCTGGCTGCCAATTTCGCAAGATGCACGTCCAGCAAATGGCCTATCAAATTAGAAATGATCGGTGAGCATGGACTTCCTTGTGGCAAGGCATTGTCTACACAAGCAACTTGAGCGATGATTGTAGCCGCTCCTTGATGAAGGGCGAAGTCCCGGTCTTTGAGGAAGAAGCCACGAACTCGCCCAAAATTAATGCTGCCGAAAAAATTCTCTAAATCGATATTGAATACCCATTGGCGATTCCGATGTGGCCGCGCATTTGAAAAAATAGACCGGCCTTTTTTGAAGCCATGCGCGAACAGATCTGCACGTTTATTGGCTACGTTTATTTCAGATATGCAGTTCTCAAGCAAGCTAGCCATTTTCCGTTGCAATAGCTTTAATTCGGCAGTGGGTGCCTTAATCGTTCGTTTTCCGCCACTTCGCTTCGGAATCTCAAACTGCTTGTACCGCTGCGAATCGTTTAGCTTGTAAAGGATGTAGGCAAGAGCAGCTGGCTTGAACCCTAGCAGGTGGGCAATACCATGCAAAGAACTTGCGGCTTTCAGTGCAGCGAGTTGGGTCATTGAAAATTAACCAAACGGAGGTGGACCTGCGGACACTCATTTGCGACGCATGGCTACATTCAAGTAATCATGTAAGGACATCGACGAGGGCATAGGCCCAAGCCATTGATACACGTACCGCGAATCGCGGTACAAGGTCTGACCGCAGGCCCGTAGAAATACTACCATATTACGAGCACCTATAGAACGGCGAAAGCATTCTTGTTATGGGGAAAAGGCCGCGACAGCGTAAGTGCTATTGCCCCGTCGCGGAAAATTTGAAGGGTTCTGGCCACATTCTGCGCCGTTTCCTTTTGCACCTGAGGATGGTAGCGCCAGTGAGGTCGCCAGCCCTCCGAAGTATGGCGCGCCTTGCTCAATTGCCGCAGCCCTCCAGCGCCGGTTCGCCGCAGGCTATCATGCGCTGGACCGTCGTATTACGCGGATAGTTGGTGTGCGCCGTCGTAGGTAACTCCAGCAGCCCCAGATAGGTCGGCGCATTCGACACCACCACATCGATGATCGGATAGGTCGCGCGCGCGCCGAACGGGCTCCTCGCCAGGGTGTACGAGAGCAGGTCGTTGGGGTCGGTAAACGCCACCACGGTCGGCACATCGGTCGGCTTGCCGAAGCCTTGCATGCGGCTGCGTTCCACCAGGGCCTGGATCGGATCGGCGGGGAAGTCGCCCGGCCCGGGTGGCGCCATGCCGCCGTCGAGATCCATTTCCGCCAGGCGCAGCAGCGGCAACTGGTTGGCGCGCATGAAAATCAGCGGGATGCGGTTGAACACCTGCAGCGCCGCCGTCGACACCCCGGGCGTCTCGGCCAGCCTGAAGATGGCGTCGAAGGTGACTTTGCTGCCCAGGCTGTCGGTGATCAGCACCAGCGGCACCGGCTCGGGCGGCGTCTGTCCGCCTTCCGGCGCGCGCGCCACCCCGCTCGTCGCGCCCACCGCCTGTAGGATGGCGGCCTGCATGCGCTGGTTGATGGCCTCGCGCGCCTTGCCCTGGTAAATCACGGCATCGGCCAGGCAATCGTCGAGCAGCTTGTCTTTCAGCGAACGGTTGAGCGCGGCCCGCTCGTAGGGATAGTTGATGGCGGCCTGGTCCGCAGGGCAACCCCCCGATTTGTTGCTCTGGTCGTAGCACAGCTCGGCCTTGAGCGGGCGCGTCAGGGGCGACCACAGGATGGCATTGATGTTGACCGATCCGCCCGCCAGCGGCAGGCTCTGCTTGTACAGCACGATGCCGGTATCGCCCACCGGGCTCGCCGACAGCGCCACCTGCGCCGCATCGCCGCCCAGCCCGGCGACCAGCTGCGCCACCGAGGTCCGGGCCCAGCTCTCATCCTGGGTGCACATGCCGTGCACCAGCAGGATATCGAGCGCGCGCTCCGGCCTGAGCAGACTGGCCACGCCGGAAAACGCCGGCAAGGTGGCCGGGTTGGCATCCAGCACGGGCGTGCGGTAGGGAGTGGAACAGGCGACCAGGCAAGCCAGCGTTGCCGACAGCACGAGTGTACGTTTCATCATCATTCTCCGAAAAGTCCGCGGTGAACTTGAAACATACGCCCTCAGGCCCGGCCGTGCCCGGCTATCGGCACGCTCTTGGCCTCCGGTCAATCAACTTGCTGCCGGGAGGACAGCTTTCCTGATCGAAGGAATTGACTTGGTGAATGAGCTCAGCCCAGGCCCGCGAGGCGCGCATTGCGTTCGCGTTCGAGCTTGGTGATGTACTTCTGCACGCTGGCCAGTCCGCCGCGCGAGATGTCGACGAAGGCGCAGCCGAGGCGGCGGTTGGTCTTGTCGTTGAGCAGGGTCAGGTCGACCGAGTTGCGGATCATCAGGGTGGTCTGGACCGCGCCCACTTCCGGCAGGTCGATGCGGCAGCCGGCGTAGCTGTGGCCGATGGTGTTGCCGAGCACCAGCTTGTTGTCGAGAATGGCGATGCCGCCGCAGCTGATATCGGACAGCGGAAACACATGGGTGCCGCCGCCCAGGTCCTGCGGCAGCCGGATCACCACCGAGACCGGGTTGCTGACCGGCGTGACCATGCGGTAGAACTCGCGCCGTTGCAGGCGGATCATGCTCTCCGGAATCGGCATCACGAAGGCGGGCGTGTCGTCGAAGGTGGTGGCCTGCACTTCTTCGGACGAAAACAGGATGCGGATCTTGTCGAGCGAGGTCTCGAACATGATCCGGCCCACGTGGGCGAAGCGGCGGTGCTGCTCCGGATCGGCCGAGCCGTCCAGGGTGACCGTGTTGTTGTCGGGATCGACATCGAGGATGGCCGAGACGCACACTTCGGTGCCGCGCCGGATGACCATGCGCACCAGCTGGCGTTTTTCGCCGATGCTGCGCAGCAGTGCGATGATTTCCTTGCGCGAGGCGACTTCGAAGTCGTGCCAGCTTTCAATATCGGAATCATTGGTTGATTGCATCTTTGTCTGCCGCTTCTTGTGGTCGGTCGATGAAAAGGGCTGCGTCCGGTGGGGCGGGCAGGGGGCCGCCCGAGGCCTGGGCGGCTTCAATATGATATAGCCAGGCCAGCAGTTCCGCAATCGCGCGATACAGGCCGGGCGGGATCTGGCTGTCGAGGTCGACGCCCATCAGCAGGGCCACCAGTTCCTTCGATTCGTGCACGAACACGCCGGCATCCTTGGCGCGTTCGATGATCTGGGCGGCGATCAGGCCCTTGCCCTTGGCCACCACCTTGGGCGCGGGGTCGCCGCTGTGGTAGGCCAGCGCCACCGCCGACTGGGCGCGCTTGGGTGGCGTCTCAGCCATTGCCGGGCTCCGGCGTGCGGATCACCAGCGAGGCCAGCGCGGTGCCGGACACATCCAGCGCGGAAGTCAGCTCGCCGGCGCGCGCGCGCAGGGCGTCGCCGGTGTCCTCGCTGGCGGTGCGCAGTTCGATGTGGACCTTGTCGCCGGTGGTGACGATGGTCGCCTCGATCTCGCCCAGCAGCGGAAAGCGCAGGCGCATGCCGCTGCGCCAGACCGGCGCGCTATCCTCGCCGGCCCCGCGTCCGCGCTGCTCGGGCGCATCTTTATGGATTTCCCACTGCAAATCCTGGCCCGGCGCCAGCTGGCCCTGCCAGGTCACGCGCGCCTGTTCCTGGGTGGTCAGTTGCAGGTTGATCAGCTGGGCGCTGGCCAGTTCCGCCGCCGCACCCTGCTTGGCGCCCGGCGTGCTCATGGCCTGCTGCATTTGCGGCTCGCGCTGGAGTTCGCTGAGCGGACGCTTGCCGTCGGCCCATTCGGCCACATGCGATTCGTAGAACACGCCGCTGCCGCTGATGCTCTGTTCCAGCTTGCGCGCCAGCTCGGGCGCGGGCGGCACGCCGTTTTTCGGGTCGATCAGGGGCGCGGCGCCGGCGATCGCGGGCTGCTTGCCGGCGGGCGGATGGCCGATGTCGAGTATGCGCGCGAGCAATTGTCCGGTCGTGCTGATCCTGGCCGGCAGGGTGTTGGCGTCGAGCGCAGGCAGGTCGGCGCTGGCGGTCAGCGGCGATTTGCCGAGCAGGGCGGCGGCCAGGCTGGTGGTGCGTCCGGCCATATTCGCCGAGGCCGCGCCCTTGCCCTCTTGCGGCGCCGCCTGCCCCTGCGGCAGGACGGGGGGCGGCACGACCGGGCGTTCCGGCGTGGCGGCGCCGGGGAGGGGCGGCGGGGCGGCTGGCGCGGCGCCCCCGGGCAGGGGCGTTTGCGCTGCGGGAGCAGGCTGGCCCGGCGGCTGGGCCGGCTGGCCGGTATCGAGGCGGAACTGGGGGCGCGGCGTGACCGACACCAGGGTCATCGGCACTTCGGTGCCGGCTTGCGCGCCTTGCGGCAGGCTCATGCGGGCCTGTTCGCCCGCCACCCGCACCAGGAACGTGCCGTCGCTGAAGCGGGACAGCACCGCCACCTGCATCGATTTGCCGACCTCGGCCGAGAGCGCGCGCGTCAGCGCTTCCTGGCGCGCATCGCCGACCCCGGGCGCGGGGCGGACCGGGTCGACTCTGCCGACCTGCCCCGGGCCGTCCGTGCGCGCCAGCATCGCGAGGACGGCTAGACGCCGCCGTAGGCGTTATTCAGGCGGCGCGAGGTGCCGCTGCTGTTGATCATTTGCGACAGCTGCGCCATCCAGGGTGTGGTCAGGTCGCGGATGGTGCGGTCGCAGGCCAGCAACTGCTTGATGATCGCCACTTTCTTGACCCGGCTGGCGCCATCGAGCAAGACCTGCTCGTCGCTGGCCTGCAGGGCGCGGGCATGCGCGCCGACCCGTTTTTCGAGCAGGCTCAGTGCATCCCACTCGCCGCTTTCGGCCGCCGCCACCATCTGTTCGGACAGGGCCAGCATCGCTTCGTAGGTGGACAGCACCTCGTCCTTGCTCATGGTCATCGCGTTGGTCATGGTCATCGTTCAGGCACTCACAAGGTTGGACATGCGGTTGGGCGCCATCTCGGACGCGGGATTGACGGCCGGGGCCGTGCCGATGGCGTTCCAGGTTTCGCGCAGCTCGGTCAGCAAGCCCTGGATTTCGACCATGATCTCGGTATCGTTTTTCAGGTTCGCGGCCAGCAGGCGCGCGCTCATGTATTCGTACAGGGCGTCGAGGTTCTCGGCGATCTGGCCGCCGGCCTTCTTGTCGAGGCTGGCGCGCAGGCCGTTGTCGATGATCTGGATGGCTTTCGAGATCGCCTTGCCTTTTTCCGGGATATTGCCCGACTTCATGTGCATCAGGCCGCTCAACACCGCCACCAGCGCGCCGTCGTACAGCATGACGATCAGCTTGTGCGGGGACGCCGCCACCACACTCGTTTCCAGGCCGACCTTGGCGTAGCTGCTCGCGCCCCTGTTGGGAGATCCAAACATAATTTATGTCCTCTTTCTGTCTGCTACTATCGAAGGCTGCTAAGGGAAGCGAGTTGCTGCGCAAGGAAGTTACTGGTCGAACTCATGCCGGACAGCGTCACGTCGAGCGCGGAATACTGTCTGCGCAAATCTTTTTCGGTCTGGGCCAGGCGCACATTCAAGGCCGCGCGCTGCTTGGCGATATCGGCCAGGCTGGCGTTGATGCCGGCGTTCTTGCTCGGAAGAGTGCCTTTTGCGCTGAGAAAACTGTCGATCAGTTCGGTAAACTGGGCGGCCGCGCCCTTCGAGATATTCACCGTGCCGCGTTCGCCGGTGCTGCCGCCGGTGACCTGGATCTGGATCCCGGAGGCGGTCGAGCCGACGTTGCCGGTCAGGTTCTGGCCGCTGCCGGTGGCGGCGGCGCCGCCGATGGTGCCGGCCACATCGAGCCCGTCGACCAGGGTCGGCGTGCCCAGCAGGCTGGACGCGGCGCTGCCGCTGATGCCCACTTTCGAGGTCGAACCGTATTTGTTCGAGGTGATCGTGAAGATCCCGTTTTCCTGCTTGACCGTGACCCCGGTGCCGCTGGTGGCGCTGGCGCCGGTGGCGCCGACCGCGCCGTTGATAATCGACTGCACGTGGCTGGCCAGGCTGGCCGCGGTGTAATTACCGGCCAGCAGGGTGGCGGTCGAGGTCACGCCGTTGATGGTCAGCGACAACTGGTCGTTCACGCCCTTGGTGATGCTGGTGTCGGCGGCGACGCTGCCGGTGGCGCTGCCTTGCGTGGCCAGCTGGCTGATCACCACGCTCTTGGTGCCGACCGTGCTGTTGGTGGTCGAGCCGACAAAGCTGACCAGGCTGTCCGAGGTCGAGCCGACCGTGCTGAGCAGCTTGGAGACGTCTTCCAGGTTGCTGTCGAGCGCTTTCTGCAGCTTGGTGTTGTCGAGCTTGAGCGAACCGTCGGCCTGGAACGACACGCCCAGCTGGCTCATGCTGCTGATGTCGCCGTCCATGCCCGGTACCGGCGTAAAGAACATCTTGCGCAGGCTCGATTGCAGGTTACGCGTGGTCGAGTCGCCCAGCAGCACGCCGGCAGCCTTGCCTTCGCTGGCCTTGGGCGCGGTGGTCAGGCCGCCGATGGTCGTGTTCAGCTCGTTGTAAGCCTTGATGAAATTATTGATCGCCGTCTTCGCGCCGCTGCTGTCGCTGGTGATGTTGACGGTGCTGGTGCCGATCTTGAGCGCGCTGATGGTCACGCCCTGGATCGCTTCCGCGACATTGTTGGTCTGGCTGCTGACGGCCACGCCGTTGATGGTCAGCTTGGCGTTTTGCGCCGCGCTGTTCTGGGTCATGTTCTGGGTGCCGTCGGCCGCATAGCCGAGCAGGCTGCCGATCGCCGGGTCGCCCGCCACGCCGATGCGCATGCTCGACGATTCGCCGGTCTGGGTCGAGGTCAGCACCAGGCGGTTGGGGCTGGCGCTGCCGTCCGAAATGATCGATGCCGTCACGCCCACGTTGGCCTTGTTGATGGCGTCGCGGATGCCTTGCAGCGAGTTGTTGCTGGCGTCCAGGGTCACGGTGCGCGCCGAGCGCGTGGCGTCCTGGGCGAAGGTGGCGCCGGTGTAGGCGCCGTTGGCCAGGGTGCCGCCGCTGATGCTGCCGAACTCGAAGGTGAGCGTGGTGGCCGCGCCGCTGCCGATCAGGGCGGTGGTGCTGGCCTGGCCGGCCGAAGTGAGGGTCTGCGCCTGCGACAGCTGGGACACATTGACGCTGTAGCTGCCCTTGACGGTGTCCTTGCCGGCGGTGGCGGTCAGAATGGCCGAGTCGGACGAGGAGGCGCCGATGGTCTTGAACTTGGTCGGATCGGCCATGCCCGTCACCGCGGTCTGGAGGCCGCCCAGGGCGCCGCTCAGCGAGCCGTAGGCAGCCAGCTTCGCCGCGTAGGCCTTTTCCTTGTCCTGCATGGCGACGAAAGGCCGGCTCTCCGCCACCATCAGTTTATTGACGATGTCGTTGACGTCGATAGAGCCGCCTGAACTGACGGAAGATATGGCCACGAACGCCTCCTGGTAAAAGCATGAATATACTAAGTTAACGGCATCTTCTATCCATACTTTAGAGGGGTAATCCGGTGCTTGTTCGGTTTATGCCCGGTTTCCCGGGTTTTTCACCGCTCCGCCTCAGGCCACCTGGCTGATCAGCAGCCCCTGGACCTTTTCCAGCGCCTTGCCGATTTCGAGCGCCTCGGCGCTGGGCATCTGGCGGATCACTTCCTTGGTGGTCTGGTCGATGATCTTGACCACCGTGCGCTTGCTGTCGGTATCGATCGAAAACTCGATATTGCGCGACAAGGCCTGCATCGCCACGTTGATCTGGCCGACCACCTTGCTCACTTCCTCGGGGTCGGGCTCGGCCGGCGCCTTGGCGGGATCGGCCTTGCCGATCGCGGCGGCCGGGGCCGCCCTGACTGCGGTGGCGGCGCCGGTAGCGCCGCTGTCGGCCGGGGCGGCCGGACGCGGCAGGGGAGCGGCTGCCGTGTTTTCTAGTGGACGAAGTTCCATGACCGTATTCCTTTAACGAAAATTCCCCGGCGCGCAAAAAGCGGCCGGGGAGTGCAGCGAAGCGGGGCCGCTTAGCCGCGCAGCAGGGACAACACCCCGTTAGGCAACTGGTTGGCCTGGGCCAGCATGGCGGTGCCGGCCTGCTGGAGGATCTGGCCGCGCGTCAGCTTGGCCGTTTCCGAAGCAAAATCGGTATCCTGGATGCGGCTGCGCGAAGCGGACAGGTTTTCCGAGGTCGATTGCAGGTTGGTGACCGCGGTTTCGAAGCGCGACTGGAGTGCGCCGAACGAGGCGCGCTGGCTGTTGACGCTGGCCAGGGCCGAGTCGAGCACCTTGAGCGCGTCGGCCGAGCCTTTGGCGGTCGAGACATCGATCGCGGCGACGGTGTTCAGGTTGGCGGCGGTGCCGGCGGCGATCGCGTTGGTACCGCTGCTGCCGACCGAGAAACCCTTGTCCGAGTTCATCGACACATAGCCCATCGAGGTCGAGGTCGCACCGGTGGCAACCGCCGCCGTGGCGCCGGAGGCGGCGCCGTTGGCATCGAGGGCGCCGAGGGTGACCGAAGCGGACGCGCTGTTATTGGCGATGGTAATGTTGTTACCGGCCGCGTTGGTCAGCACCAGGCCATTATTGGCATCGTTCAGACGGGCGGTCACGCCGGTCTTCGAGGACACGTCATTGAAGGCGCTGACGGCCGATGCCAGGCCGGAGGCGTTCAGTGCGGCGCCCACGGTGAAGGTCACGTTGGCAGCGGTGCTGTTGTCGGAGGTGACAGCCAGCGAGTACACGCCGCCGGCGGTGAACGCCGCCGATTCGTCGGTCTTGGCCTGGGCCGTGACACCGGTGGTGGCGGTGGCGCCATTGATGGTGGAGGCCAGCGATTGGGCGGTATCGGTGGTGGCGACGGCGATGGTGGTCGTGGCCAGGCCCTGCAGGGCGAAACTGCCGGCGGTGTAGGCGGTGCCGGTGGCCGGGGCGGTGGTCCGCGCTTCGTTGTTGNTACCGGCCGCGTTGGTCAGCACCAGGCCATTATTGGTGTCGTTCAGACGCGCGGTCACGCCGGTCTTCGAGGACACGTCATTGAAGGCGCTGACGGCCGATGCCAGGCCGGAGGCGTTCAGTGCGGCGCCCACGGTGAAGGTCACGTTGGCAGCGGTGCTGTTGTCGGAGGTGACAGCCAGCGAGTACACGCCGCCGGCGGTGAACGCTGCCGATTCGTCGGTCTTGGCCTGGGCCGTGACACCGGTGGTGGCGGTGGCGCCATTGATGGTGGAGGCCAGCGATTGGGCGGTGTCGGTGGTGGCGACGGCGATGTTGGTCGTGGCCAGGCCTTGCAGGGCGAAACTGCCGGCGGTGTAGGCCGTGCCCGTTGCCGGAGCGGTGGTCGTCGCTTCGTTGTTANNNTCGTTGCCTGGATGGTCTGGCCGGCATTCGCGCCGACCTGGAAGGTCGCGGTACCGAAGCTGCCGTCGAGCAGTTTCAGGCCGTTGAATTCCGAAGTTTGCGAAATACGGTCGGCTTCCGACAACAGTTGGCCAACCTCGGCCTGGATCGCTTTACGGTCGCCGGCGGAGTTGGTCGCATTCGAGGACTGCACAGCCAGTTCACGTACGCGCTGCAGAATATTGCCAGTCGATTGCAACGAACCTTCGGCCGTTTGCAACATCGACACGCCGTCGTTGGCATTGCGCTTGGCCTGATCCAGACCGCGGATCTGGGACGTGAAGCGTTCCGAAATCGCCAGGCCGGCAGCATCGTCCTTGGCGCTGTTGATACGCAGGCCGGAAGAGAGGCGTTGCAGCGACGTGGCCAGGCCGGAAGCCGAGGTGCTCAGGTTGCGTTGTGCATTCAGCGACGCGGTGTTGGTGTTGATTACGCTCATGGTATTACTCCTTGCAGAGACTGCTTATACATGTTGGCAACGTGCCTTCGCTTTGGTCTGCCCCTTCGGTCCGGGACAATCACACCGCAGTCCTTTTTTGTAACGGGTTACCGGACGGAAAGTTTAGGAGGTATATTTTTTATTTGGACCCTCAAGCAAACCCGGATCGCGGCGCTTGACGGCAGGCGTGGCCGAAACTTGAGGGGCGAAACAGCGGAAATGAGCGGGTATTTTGGGGGGCGTTCGCGCGATTTCGCCTGCACCGGCGGCGCCGATGTGAACACGGCTGATCGATGCGGCATCCGATTCGGGGCGGAAACCGGCGCTATCCGGCGAGTGTGCCGCGGATCGGCGCGGCGGGGAGGGTGAGGGGGCCGCGCCGGCATGCGCCATGCACGCATTGCGCGTGCGGCAGCCCCCGGTTGACGATCAGGTTGAGCTTGTCTTTCTGCGCTGGGCTGCACCCAGGCC
The DNA here is from genome assembly GCF_003953935.1 of Massilia atriviolacea. GTDB lineage: Bacteria > Pseudomonadota > Gammaproteobacteria > Burkholderiales > Burkholderiaceae_D > Telluria_A > Telluria_A atriviolacea. Next base: position 42,006 of record NZ_RXLQ01000009.1, on the reverse strand, counting down.
CAGCAGACCGATGCCGACCAGCAGCAGGGAGCCGGGTTCGGGAACGGCGGCGGGAGGGGCGCTGGCGATCGAAAAGACTTCGATCGCGCCGACCAGCATGTTGACGCCGTTGTCGTAGGAGCCGTCAACGAACGACCTCTGGCATTCTTTTCCCTTGAAGCCGTCAGGACCGTAGCACCCTTCGCCATACGACCACCCACTGGACATTCCAACCGATAAGGACGCATCGATACGCAGATCGCTGTTTCCGAAAAACGGCCCGTAAATGTTACTGTCGAACCCTTGATACAGGCTGGTTTGGCGCCAGACCTTGGAATCGGTCAGATTGAAAATGAAGGCAGTCCAGTCGGCGGGATTGGTCGAACTGATGTGACCGGCGTTCGTGGTAAAGCTCACCGGCTTGTAGCCGCCCATCGTTTTCCACGTTTTGCCATTATCTTCGGAGGCTTTGAACAGTGAAAATGTCGGCCCTTTTTTATCCACCGCGGCATGGAAGGTCGCGACAGTGCTGCTATTGCTCTTGGTGAAGATATTGGTCAATTCGATCGGCCCCTTTCCTCCCCATGTTTCGAGCTGTGCCAGGGAGCTTGTGTCGAGGAGGGTTGAGCCGCCGATGATCACGCCCGCTTGGGCGCTTGCGGACACGGTGAACAGGGCGGCAATGGTTAATTTGGACAGCATGATTGATCCTTGGATTCGATGGATAATCATCATACTTTTGCTTAACCGTCAAATCCAAAAAAAATAACAAAGCAACAATTTTAATAATAGAAAATTGTTGTTTTATCAGATCCTCCGGATTAATAATTGTCAAATTTCCATGTTATGCGGGATGGTGTGAATATATTATTCATTGAAATGCCGGGCCAGCCGGCGCTGATAAGCGGGGAGTGAAACAAGCAGACGCGCGCCGCAGGAAATCGGATGCGGGCGCTGGTCGGACGCATTCATCGCCCAGGTGTCAAGTCTCGCCCAGGCAGTTGGCGCTCGACCTGAAGGGGCTGCGCCGGCAAGCGTGCTGTACACAATCGCGCTTGTCGGCAGGCCCCTGCGGGCGATCAGGCGGACTTGTTTTTTCTGCGCTGCGTTGCGCCCAGACCCATCAGCCCGATGCCGACCAGGACCAGCGAGCCGGGTTCGGGGATGGCGGCGGGGGCGCTGTCCACGGCGAATATCTCGATCGCGCCCACGAGCATGTTGAAGCCATCGTATGCCGAGCCGTCAACGAACGATTTCTGGCAGTCCTTGCCTTTATAGCCGTTCGGGCCGTAGCATCCATCGCCGTAATACCAGCCGGTCGAGATTCCATACGATAAGGCGGCATCGATACGAAGATCGCCCTGCCCGAAAAAGGGCCGTAGAGGTGACTGTCAGTAATGTTGTTTTTCGGATTTTTCGAGTCTTTTATTATCAGATTTTCACGTAATAAAGAATTGCCTAGATATTTTATTAATACGCTGCCCGATGAATGCATGCTGGTTCTTCCGGCGCGCGCGGGAAAAGGCGGATTGAATGGTTTTTTGATAAATATCCGGCGCCGGGCGGCTTGGTATGGATCGGCAGTGGCGGAAGCGCCGGCTGACATTGCCCAATATGGGCGTGCCCCGGCAGCGTTATCTGTGATCTGTGTGAGGACGCCCGAACCGGACGGCCGACGCATCGTTTCTTGCTGCCCGGGCGCTTCAGACGCGGAAGAAGTCGGCCACGAGAGAATGCGTGGCGGGTTTGAGGACGAGCGCGCCCGCCGTGCCGGCGAACACCATGCAGTCGCCCGGCGTATCGCGGTTGATCACGCCCGTACCCTGCGATACCGTGGTGTTGTCGCCAATCCGGCAGCGCCCGATAATGGCGCTGTTGGGATACAGAATCACGCCGTCGCCGAGCACCGGCGCCACCCCGTGGTTTTTGCCGACCGTGCAGTTTTGGTAGAGCACCAGATAATTGCCGTACGTCGCCTTGGCCAGTACGATGCCCACCGAGTGCCCGATGAAAAAGACCTCCGGCATCTCGATCTCGTAAAACAGGTCGATGCCGTTCAGCGCTTTATTGAGCAGAAACAGGCGCGTTGCCGCACCCACCGCCTCGTCCCCTCGCTCTTCGCGCCAGATGGTGTTCGACAGAAAATACAGATACAGGCAATACTGGCTCGAATTCAGATAGTTGAACTGCCCGGGCTGCCACATGCGCACCTGGTCGATGCAGTGCGCCAGCCGCTCCAGGGCGCGCGGCAGGTGGCGTTCGAGGCGGCGGCGCAGACCCGCGCCATCGCCGCTGGGGAAAAAGCACGCCAGCTGGGCGCAGGTATAGTCGAGCAGGCTGGTCTGGGTATGATCAATGAGCCGCACGCCACGCCTCCCCGCCCAGACAGTGTTCGATGACCGCGCGCACCCGGCGCGGGGCGACCCCCAGTTGCGCCAGGCGTTCCACGGTACAAGGCGCCGGGTGCGCGCGCGCGCTGTCCCGGGCCAGGCTGACCGACCAGCCGTGGCGCCGGAAGACCTGCGCCAGTTCGGCGTTCGAGACCTGCTCGCCGCTGGCCACGTTGACCACGCCCGTGCTGCGCTGCGCCGCCATGGCCGCGAGCGCCGCGACGACGTCGTCGAGATGGATATAGTCGCGCACCACGCCGCCCGAGGAATCCAGGTGCAGGTCTTTTTCCCGCATGGCGCGCTGCAGCCATTCCGACAGAAAGCCGGGCGCGCCCGGCGCCCAGTCGTACACGCAGGCCAGGCGCGCCACCGCCGCGCGTCCGCCGGCGGCATGCAGGCAGAGGTTTTCGCCCAGGGCTTTGGACAGGTCGTAGAGATGGCGCGCCTCGTGCGGGTTGAGCAGCAGCGCCGTGTCCTCGTCCACCGGCACGCCGCCATGCTCGCCCAGGCTGTCGTACAGGCGCGTCGACGACAGGTAGACCAGGTGCTCGAAGTCGGCCTCCTGCAGTATCCTGGCCAGCAGGCCGACATGGGCCTGGACCGTGTCGAACGGGCGCCGCGCATAGTCGGCGGTCAGGCCGGCGCAGTAGATCACGCGGCCCAGCGCGCGCGCGAACAGGGCCGGATCGCCGCGCTGCGGCGCATACACGGCGTGGCCGCCGGCGCGCAGGCTGCTCGCCAGGCGCCGGCCGACAAATCCTTCCGCGCCGAGCACGGTATACGATGGGGCGGGCACGGGCGCCACCGGCTACAGGCCATCGGTCGGATGATGCAGCGCCGGATCCTTGTGGCGCAGCAGCTTGGGGCTGACATGGTGGCAGATCTTGAAGGGCAGATGGGCAAAGCGGCTCGCATCCTTGACCGCCACCATGTTGAAGCCATGCGGCGGGCCTTCCAGATACACCGACGCGGCCGGAATCAGTTCGATCGGCTTGCCTTCCATGTCGACGTTCGAATTGAAGTCGCGCACCGCGAAGACGGCATAGCCATGCTCCTGCAGGAAGCGCACGATGGCGGTGTTTTCCAGGCCGTCGCTCCAGTCCACGTAGTCGCGGTGCACCTCGAAGACGATGTCGGGCGCTTGCCCCGCCGGCAGCGCCAGATACGCGGCGGCGCCGCGCAGGGCGCGCAGTTCCGCGCCTTCGATGTCGAGCATGATCAGGTCGAGGCGGTCGATGCCGGCGCCGTCCAGGTAGTCTTTCATCGTCGTGGTCCGGAAGCCGCTGTCGTCGTCGCTGACTTCGGGGTGGGCAAACGAATCGTAGCCCACCAGTTTCAACGTGGTGGCGCTGTCGTCCCACAGGCCCTCCGGACGCGCCACGATATTGTCCAGCCCATTCAGGGCGGCGTTGTGGACCAGCATGCGGCGCTGTTCGGAATTGGGCTCGAAGGCGTGAACCCAGCCCTTGTTGCGTGCCGCCTGCCGAGCCAGCAGGATCGCCTGATCGCCGAAATAGGCGCCGCCCACCAGGATCTGGCGCGCCTTGGCGGCCAGTTCGACCAGCAGGCGCGAGGTTTGCGGTTCCCAGGCATGATCCGGCCGCGCCGGCGCCGACAGCAGGAAATCGCGCGCGATCTTCGAGCGGTACAGGAAGTCCAGGCGGGTACCGTCGGCCAGCTCCTTCCTGACAATCTGGTCGTCGTCGTAGAGCGCGTCGACCAGCGGGCCGATCACGTCTTCGCGCACATCGATGCCGGCGGTCGCAATGGCGCGCTCGAAGTGCAGCAGCTGCTCGATAAACGCTTCGCGCCACGCGGGCCGGGCGGCGATCTTGCCGAGGGAGGCCATCAGTTTTTTCGTGTCCATGTCAGCTTCCAATCGCGCTAAGGGTTCGGGGGCAGGCAGTCGTGCAGCAGCGGCAGGGCGCGGTCGCGCTCGGACAGGATCCGGTGCGCGCAGCCGGGCCAGGGAATCGCCAGCGCCGGGTCGTCCCAGCGCAGGCCGCGCGCCGACGCGGGCTCGAATGGCGTACTCATCTGGTAGAGCACTTCGGTATCGGCTTGCAGGCTCTGGAAACCGTGCGCCATGCCGGCGGGAATGTACAACTGGCGGCGGTCGGCGGCCGACAGTTCGGTGTGGAAGGCCTTGCCGTACGTGGCGGAGCCGGGCCGCAGGTCGACGATGGCGTCGAAAATGGCGCCGCGCGTCACCCGCACCAGCTTGATTTCGGCATCCGGGGCAAGCTGGAAATGCAGTCCGCGCAAGGTGCCGGCATGCGGGTTCCACGACACGCTCTGCTGCACGAAGCGGCCGAGCAGGCCATGCCGCGCGAATTGTTCCTCGCACACGGTACGCGCGAACAGGCCGCGCTCGTCCTGGACCGGATCGATGTCGATCAGGAAGGCGCCCGCCAGCGGGGTCGGGGTGAATCGCATCAGGCCACCACGTGGATGTGCGGGTTGGCCAGCAGGAATTGCCCGCCCCAGGCGCGGATGCCGGCCATCTGCGTCATCAGCTCTTCCTTGATGTTCCACGGCAGGATCAGGAGGTAGTCGGGCCGGGTTTCGAACACGGCCTCGGGCGCGCGCACGGGAATGCGGCTGCCGGGCAGGAGCCGGCCTTGCTTGGCGGGGTTGCTGTCGACTACGTAATCGATGATGTCGGCGCCGATGCCGCAGTAGTTGAGCAGGGTGTTGCCCTTGGCGGCGGCGCCGTAGGCGGCAATCGTCCTGCCCTGGTCCCTGGCGTCGATCAGGAAGCGTTGCAGCGCGCGCCTGGTGGCGCGCATGCGCGCGCCGAACGCGGCGTAGGTGTCCAGCCTCGCCAGGCCGGCCGCCCGCTCCAGTTCCAGGCAGGCTTGCACCTGCGCCGTGGCCGCGTGCGAGGCCGCCTCCAGGCAGGCGTACACGCGCAGGCTGCCGCCATGGGTGGGCAGGTGGGCGATGTCGAACACGCGCAGGCCGGCGCGCGCGAAGACCGGCATCAGGGCCAGCAGCGACAGATACGAATAGTGTTCGTGGTAGATCGTGTCGAACTGCTGGTCGGCGATCAGGCGCAGCAGGTGCGGAAATTCCAGCGTGAGCACGGCATCGGGCTTCATCACGGCCGGCATGGCGCCGACGAAGTCGTGCAGGTCGGGCACGTGGGCCAGCACGTTGTTGCCCAGTAAAAGGTCGACCTGTTCGCCCTGGGCCGCGAGCGTGGCCGCCGTCGCCCTGTTGAAAAACAGTTCGCGCGTGTCGATCCCGCGCGCGCGCGCCGCCGCCGCCGTGTTGCCGCTCGGTTCGATGCCGATGCAGGGGATGCCGGCCTGCTGGAAGTATTGCAGCAGATAGCCGTCGTTGCTGGCGATTTCCATCACGCGGCTGGAGCGGTCCAGGCCGAAGCGCGCCGTCGCCTGTTCCACATAGCTGCGCGCATGCGCCAGCCAACTGCTGGAAAAGGAAGAGAAATACACGTAACCGGCGTGAAAATGCAGCTCCGCGCGGGTGGCGTCGGCCAGCTGCACCAGCCAGCACCGGTCGCACACCATGGCGTGCAGGGGATAGAACATCTCGCCCTCGGCCGCCTTGTCGGGCTCGACGAAGGCGTTCGACACGGGCGCCAGGCCCAGGTCGGCAAAGCTGTGCTGCAGGGGGGCGCCACAGGCGCGGCAGTGACGTGCGGGCGTGTTCATGCGCAGAAGTGATCCAGTTGCTGTTCGGTAAAAGCGCGCATGTCCACCGAGCCGCGCGCGCATGCGGCGTACCACGCGGCCGTCCGTTCGATGCCGATGGGCAGCGGCCAGCGCACCTGCCAGCCGAGTTGCTGGCGCGCCTTGCTCGAATCGAGGTAGAGCAGGGCGGCTTCCTTGGCCGCATGCTGTGCGCCGTCGTGGCGCCAGGCCAGTTGCGGCCAGTGCGCCTGCAAGCCGTTCAGCAAGGTCGCGACCGGGAGGTTGTCGGCGGCGTCGGGACCGAAGTTCCAGGGCCCGGCGCAGGTGGCGTCGCCCTCGAGCAGGCGCGCGGCCAGCAGCAGGTAGCCGTGCAGCGGCTCGAGCACGTGTTGCCAGGGGCGGGTGGCGTTGGGACTCCTGACCGGCAGCGCGCCGCCCTGCTGCATGGCGCGCACGGCGTCGGGAATCAGGCGGTCCGCGCTCCAGTCGCCGCCGCCGATGACGTTGCCGGCGCGCGCGCTGGCGATCAGCGGACCGCCCCCGGCGAAAAAGCTGCTGCGGTAGCTGTGCGCCACCAGTTCGGCGCCGGCCTTGCTGGCGCTGTACGGGTCATGCCCGCCTAAGCGGTCGTTTTCGCGGTAGCCCCAGGGCCAGTCCTGGTTTTCGTAGCATTTGTCGGTGGTCACCACCAGCGCGGCGCGCACGTCCGGGCAGGCGCGCACGGCTTCCAGCAGGTGCACCGTGCCCATCACATTGGTCGACCAGGTCGCCACCGGGTCGGCGTAGCTGTGCCGCACCAGCGCCTGGGCCGCCAGGTGCAGCACCAGTTCGGGCGCGGCCCCGGCCATCGCGGCCGTCAGGGCTGCCTGGTCGCGCACGTCGGCGAGGTGGTGGCGCTCCAGGGTCTCGCCCACGCGCGCCAGTTCGAACATGCTGGGCGTGCCGGAGGGGGCCAGCGCATAGCCCGTCACGCGCGCGCCAAGCCGCGCCAGGAACAGGCACAGCCAGGCGCCCTTGAAGCCGGTGTGGCCGGTGACGAACACGCGCCGCCCGTGAAAGGCGCGCGCCAGCGCGTCCATGCCGCTCACGCCCAGACCTTCCACGGCGCGCTGCCGGACTGCCACATTTCTTCGAGCATGTTCTTTTCGCGCAGGGTGTCCATCGGTTGCCAGAACCCGGCGTGTTCGTAGGCCATCAGCTGGTGTTGCGCGGCCAGGGCCTGCATGGGTTCCACTTCCCAGCTGCAATTGTCGCCATCGATCAGGTCGACCACGTCCGGTTGCAGCACGAAAAAGCCGCCGTTGATCCAGCCGCCGTCGCCCTGCGGCTTTTCCATGAAGGCGGTGACGGCGTCGCCCTGGCGCACCAGCGCGCCGTAGCGCCCGGGCGGCTGCACGGCGGCCACCGTGGCCAGGCGGCCGTGGGCGCGGTGAAAGGCGATTTCGGCCGCGATGTCGATGTCGGCCACGCCGTCGCCGTAGGTGAAGCAGAACGGCTTGCCCGGTTCCAGGTAGTCGCGCACGCGCTTCAGGCGTCCGCCGGTGAGGGTGTCGGCGCCGGTGTCGACCAGGGTGACGCGCCACGGTTCGGCGTGGCGTTCGTGCACTTCCATGCGGTTGTTCTGCATGTCGAAGGTGACGTCCGACATATGCAGGAAATAATTGGAAAAAAATTCCTTGATCAGGTAACCCTTGTAGCCGACGCAGATGATGAATTCGTTCACGCCGTGGTGCGAGAACACCTTCATGATGTGCCAGAGCATCGGTTTGCCGCCGATTTCGATCATCGGTTTCGGCTTCAGGTGGCTTTCTTCCAGAATTCGCGTGCCGAGTCCGCCGGCCAGGATGACGGCTTTCATGATGGCGCTCCTTCTCCCTGCTCGCACCAGGTTTCCCACATGCCGCGGTAAGCCTGTTCCAGGTGGCGCGTGAAGCGCGCCATGTCCATCAGCGGACTGGCGCGGGTGCGCTCGCGCAAGCCCGTGCGCAGCCGGCGCAGGCGGGCCGGGTCGCGCGCCACATCGACCGCGATGCGCACGTAAGCCGCCTCATCCTCGCCGATCAGTTCGTCCAGGCCGCCGTTGTGCAGGATCGTCACGCCCAGGCGCGAGATGAAATTGCTGCCGGCCAGGGTGACGAAGGGCACGCCCATCCACAGGGTGTCGAAGCTGGTGGTGCCGCCGTTGCACGGGAACGGGTCGAGCGCGATGTCGATCCGGTTGTACAGGACGAACTGGTTCTTGCGGTCGTTGGCGATCAGGACCAGGCGCGCCGGGTCGATGCCCAGCCGCGCGAAGCGCGCCTGCACCTCCTCGCGCATGCCGGGGTTGTCGAGGCCGAGGATTTCGAGCATCAGGCGCGAGGCCGGCACCTGTTCGAGAATGGCGGCCCACAGCACGATGGTCGCATCGCTCACCTTGGCATAGTTGTTGAAGCAGCCGAAGGTGATGTAACCGTTGTCCTCGCACGGCGGATGGTCGATGACGGCCGGGCTGTCGGGGTGCGCCGCGTAGCAGCAAAACACTTCCGGCAGGCGCCACAGGGTTTCCACGTTGACGTGCTCGCTCTGGCCGGGCGGCTCGGCAAAGGCGTCGGTCAGGCGGTAATCCATGCTCGTCAGGCCGGTGGTGGACGGATAGCCGATCCAGGTCAGCTGCACCGGCGCCGGTTTGCGGGCGAAGGCCAGCAGGCGGTTGCCGGCGGTGTGGCCGGCCAGGTCGACCAGGATGTCGATGCCGTCGGCATGGATGCGCTCGGCCAGCAACTGGTCGGACATGCCGTGGCAGGCAATCCAGTGGTCGGCGTCGGCCCGGATGCGCGCCGTGAACTCGTCGTTGACCACGTGGCTGTAGTAGCAGAACACGTCGACCTGGGTTTTGTCATGGCGCGCCAGGATCGGTTCGATGAAGAAGGCCACCGCGTGGCGCCGGAAGTCGGGCGAGACGTAGCCGATTTTCAGGCGCTTGGCCGGGTCGCGCCCGGGCCCGTGGGTCAGGCGCTGCGGCGCCAGGGCCGGCTCGAACTGGGCCGCAAAGCGCAGGTGCAGTTCGAACAGTTGCTGCTGGGTGATGCCGGCCGCGTACTGCATCGACAGCAGCAGGTTGTTGTGGGCGGCCGCGTAGCCCGGTGCGAGCGCGATGGCTTGCTCGTACATCTGGCGCGATGCGTCCGGCTTGCCCTGGTTTTTCAGGGTGGTGCCGAGGTTGTTGAACGCTTCGGCAAAGCCCGGACGCAAGCCGATGGCGCGCTCGAAGCAGACGGCGGCCTCGTCGTAGCGGCCCAGGTCGTTCTTGGCCACGCCCAGGTTGTTGTGGGCGTGCGCGAACTCCGGCTTGCGCGCAATCGCCTCTTCGAAGCAGGCGACCGCTTCGGGCAGGCGATTCATGTTGGCGAAGGCCACGCCCAGGTTGAAGTGGGCGGAGGGGCTGTCGGGCCACAGGGCCAGCGTTTTTTCGCTCCAGGCCAGCGCTTGCACGTGGCGCTGGAGATCGGCGTTGGTCAGCGCGAGCATGGCGTACGGCTCGGCGTAGCCGGGTTGCAGGTGGACGGCATTCTCGAAACAGACCAGCGCGTCCTCCAGCCGCCAGTCGGCCTTGTAGGCAACGCCGAGGTTGCAATACGCTTCGGCGTAGCCGGGCGCGACGGTGACCGCATGCTGGAAGCAGTCGATGGCGCCGCCGACGTCGTCCTGCTCGAGCAGGGCGGCGCCGAGGTTGTTGAGCGCTTCGGCAAAATCGGGCGCCAGCGCCAGCGCCGCCCGGTAGGCGGCGACCGCGTCGTCAGGCTGTCCCAGCTCCCTGAGCGCGATGCCCATATTGTTCCAGGGCTGGGGCAGGCGCGCATCGAGCGCCAGCGCGCGCCGGTAGCAGGCCACGGCATCGTCCAGTGCGCCCTGTTCCTGGCGCGTGACGCCGAGGTTGTAGTGGGCGGCCGCCAGGTCCGGCCGCAAGGCCAGGGCGGCCTCGAAATGCTCGGCCGACAAGGCCCATTGTTCCTGCTGCTGGTAGAGCGAGCCGAGGTTGTTGTGCACTTCGGCAAAGCCCGGTTCCAGTTCGAGCGCCTTGACGTAGCAGACCTGGGCTTCGTCCAGGTTGCCCATCTGTTTCAGGGTGTCGCCCAGGTTGCTGTAGGCCTCGGCATGGTCGGGTTGCAGCGCCAGCACCGCCAGGTAGCTGCCCAGGGCGTTCGGCAACTGGCCGCCGTCGCGCAGGGCGTGGCCGAGCTGGAGGTGGGCGTCGAAGTTGTCCGGCAGCAGTTTCAACAGGCGCTCGTAGCTGGCCTGCAGTTCGGGCAGCAGGCCCAGGGCGCGGCAGCTGGCGTCGAGCGCGAAGTAGTACGCGGGCCGGGCCGGCTCCTTGTCGATCGCGCGCCCGAGGGCGTCGACGGCCTCGGCGTGGCGTCCGCTTTGCTGGTACAGCAGGCCCAGCAGGTGCAAGGCCTCGGCCTTGCCATCCAGTTTGCGGTACAGCGCTTCCGCCTGCGCCAGCCGGCCCGCCTTGTGATGCTGCATGGCGATCTCGAGGGGGGAGGGCGGGGCGTAGGAAGCGTTTTTTTTCATGGGGCGCGGTCAGTCATCCTTGGTTGGGCGGCGCTCAGTCGGCCACCACGACGCGGTTCTTGCCGGTCTGCTTGGCCTGGTACATGGCCTTGTCGGCGCGCTTGACCAGGCTGGCCTGGTCTTCGTTGGGGGTGCGCAGGGCCACCCCGGCGGAAAAGGTGATCAGCACTTTTTCGTTATCGTGCAGGAAGAAATGCTTGGTCAGGTCGCGCTGCAGGCGCGTCATGGTCTGCGAGGCCGCTTCGACCGTGGTTTCCGGCAGCAGGATCAAAAATTCCTCGCCGCCGAAGCGGGCGATCACATCCATCGAGCGGATGGTTTCCTTGACGATCTTGACCAGGTGCTTGAGGGCGGCGTCGCCGGCCAGGTGGCCGTAGGTGTCGTTCAGGCGCTTGAAGTCGTCCAGGTCGAGCATGGCGATGCACAGGGGCGTGCCGCGGCGGTCGGAACGGGCCGTCTCGCGTTCGAACACATCGTCCAGGCCGCGCCGGTTCAGGCTGCCCGTCAACTGGTCTTCGCGCACCAGCTCGCTCATGTGCTGGAGCTTCGCTTCCAGGGTGTGGATGCGCTGTTCGGCTTCCTGCACTTCCTGGCGCGCCAGCACCATGCGGTCGCGCGACTTGAGCGCTTCGGTCTGGACCAGGCGGGTTTCGCGCAGCACGTCCTCGAGGATGATGTTGAGCTCGGCGATATTGTCGGTGTGGCTGATCTTTTCGGAAAAAGCGCCGATCTTTTCGTGGAAGTCGCCGGTGGTGGTGGCCACGGAACTGAGGCGGTCGATGAAGGTGAGCATCATGTTCTTCACCGTCAGCTTGACGTCCGACAGGCTGTGCTTGAGCTGGCCCTGCTTGTAGATGACTTCCTTCAGGCTGCGGGTGGCGTCTTCCAGCGCGCGCTGGTCGATCGGGCCGGCGATCAGTTCCTGCACCGAATCGATCTGGCCGCGCAGCCAGCTGTCGTCGTCGAGCAGTTCGCTGACGTTTTCCAGCAGCAGCTTGAACAGGCGCAGCAGCAATTCCTGCTGTTCGCCGACGTCGCCGCTCTTGATGTCGATCTGGTAACACAACTGCTTGAGGCGCACGCTGACATCGTTCAGGGCGTCTTCGGTGGTGGCGACCTTGACGGCGGCGCCGAGCGCTTCGGCTTCGCCCATCAGGGCCGGCGAATCGGACAGCAGCGAGGCCACCGCGAAACTCAGGGTGCGGCTGAGCAGGTCGCGCAGGATCTTGGCGTCCGGCTCGTCGGACAGGGCCGAAAGCGAGGCCAGCTCGATGCCGCCGCCCTTGCGGAAGTGTTTCTCGACCAGCTGGTTCAGGTTGCGCGCATAGCCTTCCCAGTCGCGCGTCTTGACGGCGCGCGCGAAGCGGCGGCCGAAGTCGGCCAGTTCGCCCGGGGTTTCGCTGAGCTTGCCGGCGAAGTCGCTCAGCACGTTTTCGGCGCCGGCGTCGGGCGCCGTCTCGGGCGCCGCCGCTTCGGGCGCGCGCGCGGGCGCGGCGGGGGCCTCGGCGATGCCGGCGATCTCGTGATAGATCTCGCGGTAGGCTTCCGGGGTCGGCGCGATGCGGCGCGTGGCCAGGCGGCGGAAGGCTTCGCGCGCGATGTCGGCCGGATTCATTGCGGCAGCCGGGGTGGGCGGAGTTGTAGCCATGGTAGAACAGTGCCTCAGTCAGGTTTGGCGTCGATGTGCCAATGATAAGCGAGTTTGTTTCCTGCCATCTCTGGAAAAGAGGCGGATAAAGCATCTTACTCCAGAGCATTAAGCCGCCGCACGGCGCCGCGAAAAACTTATTCGATCAACTGGTTTTTGATCGCATAGTGCGTCAATTCGGCACTGTTCTTGAGTTTCATCTTGACAAGCAGGCGCGAGCGGTATTCGCTGATGGTCTTCACCGACAGCGACAGTTCCTTGGCGATCGCGCCCACCGTCTTGCCCGAGGCGATCATGGTCAGGGTCTGGTATTCGCGGTCGGACAGGGTGTCGTGCAGGGGCGTGTCGTGATTCTCGCCGACCGCGCTGGCCAGTTCCTGGGCCAGGGCCGCGCTGACGTACTTCTGTCCGGCGGCGACCTGGCGGATCGCGGTCACCAGTTCGCGCGGGGCGCTCTGCTTGGTCAGGTAGCCGGCCGCGCCGGCTTTCAGCGAGCGGATCGCGTACTGGTCTTCGCGGTGCATGGACAGCATCAGCACGGCCAGTTCGGGATGCTCCTTCTTGACCAGCTTGAGTACGTCGATGCCGCTGCGGTCGGGCAGGGAAATGTCGAGCAGCATCACATGGCACCTGGCCTTGCGCACGTGCTTGATCGCGTCGATCCCGTCTTCGGCCTCGCCGGCGACGATGATGTCGGGCGATTCGGCCAGGATCTGCTTCAATCCCTCGCGCACGATCGCGTGATCGTCGGCGATGAAAACCCGGATGATGGCTTTGTCGGTCATGGTGCTTCGTGTTCGGTTACTCGGTCGGGTCCGGCGCCGCCGCGGCGTCGTCGGCGCTCTCATCCGCCATTATCCTCGTTTTGGCCGAACTGAGCCTGATTTTGATGGTCACCACCGTGCCGCCGCCCGGCGCATGGCCCAGGCTCATGGTCCCGCCCAGCGCCTGGGCCCGCTCGCTCATGCCGCGCAGACCGAACGATTGCGGCTTCTGGCGGTCGGCCTGGGCGATTCCGGCGCCGTTGTCGGCAATCGTCAGGACGATGTACTGGCGCAGCAACTGCAGGCGCACCCCGACCCGGCTGGCGTGCGCATGCTTGGCGATATTCGTCAGCGCTTCCTGGAAGATGCGGAACAGGGCTGTCGCATGGTCCAGGTGCAGGTCGATCTCCTTTTCGGCGCAGGTGAAGCTGCAGGCGATGCCGTTCTGCTTTTCGAATTCCTTGATCTGCCATTCGAGCGCGGCCACGATGCCGAAGTCCAGCATCGAGGGCCGCAGGTCGAGCGAGATGCGGTGCACGGCGTCGATGGTGCGGTCGACCAGGGCGTCGACATAGGCGGCCCGTTCGGCCAGTTGCGGCTGGTCGGGCGGCAGGCGCTGGGTCAGCATCATCAGGGCCATCTTGATGGCCGTCAGGTTGCCGCCCAGGTCGTCGTGGATTTCGCGCGCGATGCGGGTGCGCTCCTGTTCCTTGACGTGCTCCATGTGCGCGGCCAGTTCGGCCAGGCGCGCGCGCGAGCGGGTCACTTCCAGCTGTTCGAGCTTGCTGGCGGTGATGTTGGTCATCAAGCCTTCCCAGTGCACGCTGCCCGGGTGGTCGGGCATGGCGCGCGGGGTCGAGCGCAGGTTGATCCATTTCTGGTCCTTATATTCGTGGATCCAGACCCGCCCTTCCCAGTTCCAGCCGGACAGGGTCGCGGCCGAGACGTGCATGGCGTCGAGGTAGCTCTTGCGGTCTTCCGGCAGGATCAGCTCGATGAAGCGCTGCGGCTCGGCCTGCAGTTCGGCGGCGGACAGGCCGAGCAGGGCGGCGCAGCCGTCGCTGACGTAGGGAAAGGCAACCCGGCCGTCCGCATGCAGCTCGAACTGGTACACCAGCGCCGGGGTGTTGCTGACGAAGGGTTTCATGGCATGGGCGATGGTGGGAGGAACTGGGCTCATCTGGGCTCGGCGCGGGAAACGATGGCTGAAATCATACGGGAAAAACGCGCTGGTCCGCAGTCTGCTTGCGCTGTGCCGCGCAGCGCCGGCAATGCGCCGCTGTCGTACTGACAAATGGCTAGATTTTTTTACAACGAATGTAAGAATTAAATTTGACCCCTGGCAAGGATTTCCATATAACAACGTATTTACAATTTTCTTAACGGGAATCGGCATGGCATATACGATCGTTGGCGATAGTGGCAGGAATCTCTTGTCGGGCACGCCGGGTGGGGATTTCATCGATGGCAAGGAAGGCAACGACGAGTTGCGCGGCATGGAGGGCAACGATACCCTGGCCGGCGGCGCCGGCAGCGACGCGCTGGCCGTCAAGGACAGCTTCCGCCTGGTCGTCGCCGAGGTCAACCTGGCGCCGGCCGTGTCCGCGCCAAGCGCCGGTGCGACAGTGACCGAAGGCGAGGCCTTTTCGGTGCCGGTTCCCGTGTTCGCCGACCCCAATCCGACCGACACGCCGCTCGTCACGCTCACCCGCGCCGACGGCAGCGCCTTGCCGGCCTGGATGGCGTACGACCCGGCCACCGGCAAGATCGGCGGCACCGCCGGCCCGCAGGATAGCGGCAGCTACCGGCTCAAGGCGACCGCCACCGACAAGGGCGGCCTGGCGGCGGCAAGCGAATTCGCCATCGACGTGCTCGATGCCAACCATGCGCCGGTGCTCACCAAGGGCTTGCCCGACTTTAGCGCGGTGTCCGAACACATCTTCGGCCTCACCCTGCGGCCCGGCTTCTTTACGGATCCCGACAGCGGCGATGCCGTGACCCTGTCGGCCTCGCTGGCCGGCGGCGCGCCGCTGCCGGCCTGGCTCAAGTTCGTCGCGCATGCGCCAGGAAGCGGCAGCTTCACGGGATTCCCGTCCAGCGCCGATGTCGGCAGCTACGATCTGGTCATCACGGGGACCGACAGGGAAGGCCTGAGCGCCAGCGACAGCGCGCGCCTGACCATCGAGCAGAACCTGGCGCCGGTGCTGGCCACCAGCGGCGGCAACGGCATGGCGGCGGAGGGCGCGTATCTGATCATGCGTCCCGCCACGTTTACCGATCCGAACCAGTTCGACGCCCTGACCCTGGGCGTGACGCGCGCCGACGGCAGCGCGCTGCCGGCGTGGATGAGCTACAACGCGCGCGATAACTACCTGACCGGCACCCCCGGCTTCGACGACAGCGGCAGCTATGCGCTGGCAATCACGGCCACCGACCTGGGCGGCCGCACCGCGTCGCACCTGTTCGAGGTGGTCGTCAGCAATACCAACCGCGCGCCGCAACTGGTCGCGCCGATCGCCGACGGCGCCGTGACGGTCGGCACGGCCTTCGCCAGGACGGTGCCGGCGGCGGCGTTCGCCGATCCCGACAGCGGCGATACCCTGGTCCTCGGCGCCACCCTGGCGGACGGCTCGCCGCTGCCGCAATGGCTCTCGTTCGATGCCGCCACCAACACCTTGCACGGCACCCCGGAGCACCGCGACGCCGGCACCATCGAGGTGCTGGTGCGCGCCACGGACCAGGGCGCCCTGGCGGCCGGCGACAGCTTCAGCCTGGCCGTGATCGACGTCAACGTGGCCCCGACGGTGCGCAGCGCCAGCCCCGGCGCCAGCGTGGCCGAAGGCGCCGCGTTCAGCGTGGCCGCGCCGGCCTTCGAGGATGTCAATCCGGGCGACGCGCTGAACATCGCCGTCACCCGCGCCGACGGCGGCGCGCTGCCGGCCTGGATGAGCTACAACCCTGCCAGCGGCACCGTCGGCGGCACCCCCGGCTACGCCGACAGCGGCGTGTATGCGCTCGCCGCCAGCGCGACCGACAAGGGCGGCCTGTCGGTCGCCAGCCTGTTCAGCGTCAGCGTCGCCAATACCAACCGGGCGCCGCTGCTGGCCCTTCCCCTTGCGCCGACGGCGACGATGGACAACGTGGCCTTCACCTACAGCGTGCCGGCGGCGACCTTTGCCGATCCGGATGCGGGCGACAGCGGCATCTACAGCGCCGCCCAGCTGCCGGCCTGGCTGGCCTTCCATGCCCAGACCCGCACCTTCAGCGGCACCCCGGCCCTGGGCGACGCCGGCACCAGCAAGGTGCTGGTGAGCTACACCGATGCCGGCGGCCTGGCGGCCACGGCGACCCTGAGCCTGACCGTCAACGCGACCGCCAGCGTGACCCTGAACGGCACGGCGGGCGACGATAGCCTGAGCGGCAAGTCGAACAACGACGTCCTCAACGGCCTGGACGGCAACGACCGCCTCGACGGCGGCCTCGGCGCCGACAGCATGGCCGGCGGCAGGGGCAACGACAGCTACGTGGTCGACCAGGCCGGCGACGTGGTGAGCGAAGCGTCAAGCGCCGGCACCGACAGTGTCGGCAGCAGCGTCAGCTACACCTTGCCGGCCAACGTGGAAAACCTGACCCTGACGGGCAGCGCCGCCATCAACGGCAACGGCAATTCCCTGAACAATGCGCTCACCGGCAATGGCGGCGCGAATGTCCTCAACGGCGGCGCGGGCGCCGACAGCATGGCCGGCAACGGCGGCGACGACAGTTATTACGTCGACAATACGGGCGACGTGGTGACCGAATGGGCGAACGGCGGCTTCGACCAGCTGTTCAGTTCCGTGACCAGGACGCTGGCCAACAACGCGGAAGTGCTGACCCTGACCGGCACCCTGGCCATCAACGGCACCGGCAATCCAGGCAACAATCTGATCCAGGGCAACGGCGCGGCCAATTCCCTGAATGGCCACATGGGCTACGACATCCTGCTGGGCGGCGCCGGCAACGATGGGCTGAGCGACAGCTCGAGCGAGTCCAGCCTGTTCAGCGGCGGGGCCGGCGCCGACACCCTGTTCGGGGGCGTCGCCAGCGAACTGTTCATCGGCGGCACGGGCAACGACAATACCAATGTGCAGACCGGGGTCGACATCCACGCCTTCAACAAGGGCGACGGCCAGGACCTGGTAACGGCCTTCGGCGGCAACGACGACACGGTCTCGCTGGGCCATGGCATCGTGTACGCCGACCTGGCCCTGAAAAAGGTCGGCGCCGAGCTGGTCCTGATGCTCGGTGGCGGCGACCAGATCACCTTCAAGAACTGGTACGGCAGCGGCGGCGGCAGCGTGTCGACCCTGCAGGTGGTCACGGTTGGCGGCAGCGATTACCTGCCCGGTTCGGCCAGCGCGATCAACGACAACAAGGTCGAGCTGTTCGACTTTGCCGGCCTGGTCGGGCAGTTCAACCAGGCGCGCAGCGCCAACCCGGCGCTCGCCAGCTGGAACATGGCGCAATCGCTGGCGGCGTTCTCGCGCGGCGGCAGCGACACGGCCGCCATCGGCGGCGACCTGGCCTACCACTACGCGCTCGACGGCGACCTGTCGGCGGTCGGCATGAACGCCGGGCTTGCCATCATCGGCAGCGCGAACTTCGGCAAGGGCATGCAAACCCTGCTGGCGGGCGCTGCGCTGGTGGACGCTTCGCCGATGCTGTTCTAAGCGCCACATCCGGCAGGGGGAATTGCCGTACACTGGCGCCATGAAACAACGCCTGTGTTCCCTGCTGCTGTGCTTGTGCGCCTGCCTGTCCGCCTCCTTGTGCCAGGCGGCCGACGACCGTTTCACCGTGGTGACGGTCGACCCGGCGCGCCAGGAGCTGCGCCTGTTTCTCACTGATGAAACCGGCCAGCCATTTAACAGCTTCGCCCGCTTGCAGGAGTGGCTGCAGGCACGCAAGCAGCGGCTGGTGTTTGCCGTCAACGCCGGCATGTACCATCCGGGCTTCGCGCCGGTGGGCTTGCATGTGGAAGAGGGCAGGGAGCTGGCGCCGCTGAACCTGGCCGATGGCAAGGGCAATTTTTTCCTCAAGCCGAATGGGGTCTTCATGCTGGGCAAGGGCGGCCCGCAGGTGCTGGCGTCCTCGGCCTATCCGGCCCGGGCGTCCGGCGTGCGCCTGGCGACCCAGTCCGGCCCGATGCTGGTGATCGACGGCCAGCTGCATCCCCGTTTCGATCCCGACTCGCCGTCGCGCTACGTGCGCAACGGCGTCGGCGTGGCCGACGGCAAGGCGATTTTTGTGATCAGCAAGGTGCCGGTCACCTTCCACGAATTCGCCAGCTACTTCCGCGACACCTTGCATTGCAAGAATGCGCTTTACCTGGACGGGTCGATCTCGAGCCTGTTCTCGAGCGCACTGGGGCGCGCCGACAGCGCCGCGCCGCTGGGGCCGATACTCGGCGTGGTCGAGTAAGGATCCCGGGCGGGCGCGGCTGGCCGGAGAATCAGGCCTGGCGTGCCTGGCCGCGCCGTTTGCCGCGCGCGACGCTGCCGACGACCAGCAAGCCGGCCAGCAGCATGCCATAGGTTTCCGGTTCAGGTACCGCGGAGATGTCCTGGGGTATCGGGGTAACGTCCGAATGCTTCTGGAAGATGGTGGTGAGGCTGGCCGACAGCGATCCTCTGCCGATCTGCGCTCCTGTATTGAGCACGCCTTGCAGCACCTGGTTGCGCAGTCCCTCCGTGCTGCTGAGCTTGGAGTTGAATGATTCCGTCCCCCACACCCCATCGATCGAGCTCCCGACGCTGCCGCTCAGGAGGGCGGACGCCACCCCGAAGTCGATCCCGTCCTTCTGCATGAGCACCTCGGCCTCGGCCGTGAACAGCAGCCGGGTCGACGGCGACAAGGTGAACGTGAGCAACTGGCTGGCGCTGGCGGCCGAGCCCCAGGCGCCCGGAGCGGCGTCGATATGCAGGTCGGCATGCATGCTGGCCGCCCCGTTCTGCACGCTGCCGCCGCCGTACGTCAACACCTTGTTCATGCTCCCGTAGTCGGCCGACGACGCGCTCTCGACGACGCCGCCGCCGACGAAGTCGAGCGAGCTTGCGGCGTCCGTGTAGACGAAGGTAATGCTCGGGCTGATGTTGTCGGTCAGGTCCAGGTCGATCAGCTGGAAGCTGATGTTGTTCAGGCTGGCGGTAGCGTTGGCAGACGCGGCCTGCGCCGGTGCGCAGGCCAGCAGGCCGGCTGCGAACAGCCCGGCGGCGATCTTGAGTGGATGGACAGGCATACGATTCTTTCGATGAGGATGGCGTGTTCCGGCCATGGCCGGGTCGGAATGGTGGGGGCGGGGCTGCGTCATGCGGCCCGGGCGCCAGCGGCCTTGCGGCGGCGCGCCACGGCGCCCAGCATGAAGGTGCCGGCCAGCAGCATGGCGTAGGTGGACGGCTCCGGAACGCTGGTGACCGGTCCCGACAGGATTGTGATGGCGTCGAGCGAGAATGCGCCCCTGCGTTGCTGCGCATCCGACATCAGCGAGCCGTACAGATTGACGGTGGCCGCGCCATCGCCGTAACGCACGGCGTAGTTCTTGTTGAGCTGGTGACTCCACGAGCCATCCGCGTCCAGAAGATGCGCCGACATCTTGATTTCCGCTTCGCTCAAGGCGAACTGGACACCAAGCTGCTGCGCGATCCGGCCGATGCCGGTGAAGATCAGCTCGGTATTCGGGCTCAGAACGAACTCGGCGACGCGGCTGCTCCGGCTGCCGTAGGCGTGGTTGGCCGTATCGAGCGGCAGATGGTTGACGCTGGAGCGCGCGAGCACGGCGCTATCGGACAGCATGGCGCCGGCCGAGCCGGACTGCGTCGCGATCGAGGTGCTTCCCGCTTCGCTGCGGGTGTCGACTTGCCCGGCGCCTTCGCTACGCACGACACGGCTGTCCGTGCCGAAGGTGATCCAGGGAGCGATGCCATCGTTCAGGTCGAGGTCGACGAGGCGGAACTGGAATTGCTCGATGCTGGCGGACGAGGTGCTGGTGTCGGCCTGGGCCGGCGCCCAGGCGGCGGCCAGGGCGGCCAGGGCGCACAGGGTGCGTTTGTTGAAATGCGGGTGCATGCTTGCCTTTGGGGAGGTTGGCTGCCGGGTATCGGCAGAACGTTAAGCAGATTACATGGGATAATATCCGTTCGCGATGACTTTTATGTAACATTGCATGACGCTCAGCCGCGCCGCCCACCAAGCGCAGGCCGGAGCCGGCGGCATGGTGTCCGCGCCAAAAAGATTGCCTGCGCCAAAATGGGTATCGCCCGGACAGGATGCGCGCGCGCCATTACAATGGACCGCATGAATAAAGCATTTGTCAAAGAATCGGATAACGACGACGAGGAAGCCATTGCGCTTGCGCAAGCTATTCCTGCGGGCGCCAAGAATTACATCACGCCGGCCGGCTACCAGCGCATCAAGGATGAGCTGCTGCAGCTGATCGATGTCGAGCGTCCCGAGGTGGTCAAGGTGGTGCACTGGGCGGCCTCGAACGGCGACCGCTCCGAAAATGGCGACTATATCTACGGCAAGCGGCGCCTGCGCCAGATCGACGGGCGCATCCGCTTCCTGACCAAGCGCATGGACTCGGCCGCCGTGGTCGATCCCAGCGTCCAGTACGGCAACGACCAGGTCTTTTTCGGCGCCACGGTGACTTACTGCAACAGCGCGGGCGAGCAGCACACCATCACCATCGTCGGCATCGACGAGCTCGATCCGCTGAACGGCAAGATCAGCTGGGTCTCGCCGGTGGCGCGCGCGCTGACCAAGGCGCGCGAAGGCGATGTGATCACCCTGCAGACGCCGCTCGGCCCCGACGAGCTCGAAGTGCTCGAGGTGCGCTATCCGGCCCCCGCCACAGACTGATTTTTCATTTTAGCGAGTTGCCGATGTCGATTTCCCATGCCACTTTCAACCACGCGCTGCGAATACCGCTGGCGGCCGAAGTCCATTCGCGCCCCTCGCTGCGCCTGAACGGCCCCGAAACGCTGACCCACCTGGCGGTCTACGCGCGCGCGGAGGGCGATGCCGATGCGCACCAGCTGGCGTCGCAAAACCAGTTGCTGGCCGCCCTGTGCCGCCATTTCGGGGTGGCGCCGCCGCATCCGGAAGCGCGCTATTTCTTCCACGACTTCGGCAATGTTCGCCTGCAGTGGGAGTCGCACACCGAGTTTTCGACCTACACCTTCGCCGAGCAGCGTGCCCATCCGGTTGCGGCCGAACACGCGTTCGAACAGGTGCCGCTGCGCCATGTTCCCGAGGAATGGCTGCTGGGGCTGGAAGGCAAGGTGATGGCGGCCACCCACGTCACCCTGCAGCAGGTGAGCGCCTCGCTGACCGAGATGCGCCATGTCTTCGCCGGTAACCTGCTGGTCGGCTGCGACAGCCAGAATTTCGCCAAGGTGTGGACCGATTTCGCGATCGCGCCCGACGGTTTCGGACGGGTGGTGATCCAGGACCTGGGCATGCAGTACCAGCAGGCCGGACGGCTGGTGCAGCGCGTGCTGGAAATCGAAACCTACCGCATGATGGCGCTGCTCGGCCTGCCGCAGGCGCAGCAGGCCGCGCCTGTGCTCAACAACATCGAAGCGGAACTGGCGCGTTTGTCGGCAGGCATGAGCGATGCCGGCGATGGCGCGGCCGATGGCCCCGACGACGAGCGCGAGCTGCTGCACAAGATCACGGTGCTGGCGGCGCGCATGGAAAAGCTGGCGCTGGAAAACAGTTACCGCTTCGCCGCGTCGAAAGCCTACTACCGGCTGGTGCAGGCGCGCATCGAGGAGTTGCGCGAAACGCGCATTCCGGGCGTGCCGACCATCCGCGAATTCATGGACCGGCGCCTGGCCCCGGCCATGAACACCTGCGAGTCGACCGAGCGGCGCCAGCAGGCGCTGGCCGAACGCATCGGCCGCAGCAACGACCTGCTGCGCACGCGCGTGGGCATCGTGCAGGAGCGGCAGAACCGGCGCATCCTGGAGTCGCTCAACGCCCGCGCGGCCCAGCAATTGCGGCTGCAGCAGGCGGTCGAGGGCTTGTCGGTGGTGGCCATTTCCTACTATTCGATCGGCCTGATCGCTTACGCGGGCAAGGCCATGAAGGCGGCCGGCGTGCCGCTCAATCCCGACATGGTGACCGGCGCCGCGATGCCGGTGATGCTCGCCGTCGTCTGGCTGGGACTGCGGCGCATGCATCACCACGTGAGCCGCTAGCGTAGCCTGGCGCGCCCCGGCTGCTGGTCGGTGGACTGGCCGGGCGCGAAAATCCATGAGCTGCCGGAAAAAACGAGGTCCGACCACGTCCTGCCGTTATCGTGCGATTCGCTGCGCAGTACGGCGCCGACCGGGCACACGGGCAATTGGTCGCGCCTGGCGGCGCGGGTGCAGGCCTGCGACACGAGCGGATATTCCAGGGCGATCACCCTGGCGCGGCGGGTGAGCGCGACGTTCATGCCGTAGCTCAGTTCCCGGCGCATCAGCAGCTCGCTCGCCTGGCGCGGCGGCGCGCTCGGGTACCAGATCTTGTCCGGAAACGAAAAATCGGTGAAGCGCTTGCCGCCCTGGTCGAGCATGCTGATGCCGATGTACGGAACGCCATTGGCCAGGCCGGCCTTGTTGCAGACCTGCTCCTGCTGCGCACCGGCGGCGGTCGGCAAACCCATGACCAGGGCCAGTTCGGGCTCCACCTCGATGGCGGCGCGGCCCGGGGCGGCCACGTACCCGACCGAGACCAGCGGCACGAAGGGCGGCAGCTCGCCGTCAGTCGCGTCCGGCAGCCTGCCGGACAGCACGAATTCGGCGCGGTCGGGCAGGCGGCAGCGCAGCACCAGCTGCTTGCCCTGCGCCAGCAGCGCGCGCCGTTCCCGGCGTTTGTCGGCGATGAGCGCCGCGCCGGGTCTGGCGGCATCGGCCTGGTCCAGCGCCGAGGCGCCGATGGCGAACAGGCGCGGCGCGCTGGTGATGAGCGGTGCGCTCCAGCTTTTTCCCTCGTCGGTGGAGCTCGTCTGCGACACCTGCGACAGCGGCGCGCGGTAAACATCGGCGCCGGCGTAGTGGCCCCAGTGCCAGCGCGTCAGCGCTTCCTCGACCACCCAGGTCCCGCCCAGCACGGCCATGCGCGTATAGCCGGGACGGCTCAGCGCCTGGCGCGCCGATTCGCGGTTGGCCTGCTGGTCCACGGCGTCGTCGTGATGCGGTGTTGCCACCAGCGCGGCAAGCTGGCCCCGGGCGACGGTGCGGTATTCGCCATAACCGGCCCCGGGCGCATGCAACGTGCCGTCCCTGACGTAAAAATGGGCGCACATTTCCGCCGGCGTGCCCGAATCGGCCGTGCGGCGCATCGACGTGACGCCCAGCTCGACCGGCGCGGCCCCGTCCGGCCCGAGATAGCGCGTGCTGTACTGCGTGTCGCAGGTGTCCGGACGATCGTCGTTCGGTGCTTCGCAAGGGCCTTCCATCAGGATGCGGCCGCCCTGCGGCAGCAGGCATTCCAGGCGGTCCTGGGCGACGCCGGGCTGGAGCTGCAGGCCGAGCACCAGCGCGGTGATGAGGGACGTTTTCATTCGGTGCATTTTTTCTGGCATGGCTGCTCAAGCGGCCTGGCGTCGTTGGCGTCGCCGTTACGATAATTGCGCAGGCTGCGCGCGGAAGGGCGGGCCACGCCGGCTTGCTCTGCGAGGGCTGCGCCGGTCTTGAAGAAATAGGGCGCGCTCTCGATGCCGGCCGCCTGCCAGGTTTGCCCACGGTCGCTCGATGCCATGCGCAGCACGGCGCTCACCGGGCATGCCTGGCTGGCGGCTTCGGCGCAGGCGGGGGCGTCTTTTGCGAACAGCGGCGCCTCGCGCACCAGCGTGCCCTGGCGGAGCGCCATGGCACTGGTCTGGCCCAGCCTGCGCAAGCCGCGCTGCTTCAAGGCGGCATCGACGCGCCCCTGTTCGATCTTGCCAAAGTCTCCCAGCGAGGGCGGCGCCGGTACCCAGAAACGCTGTTCGCCGGGCAGGCGCAGGGACGATCCGGTGCCGGGCTGTCCTTCGTGCAGTCCGAGGCCGGCGCACAGCACTTCCAGCTCGCGGCCTTGATCGAGGCGCTGGTAGTCCAGCGTCGCGCCGGCGTCGACCAGGGCCTGTGCGCCGCGCGCGCGGTAGGAGACCTTGAAGCCGCCCTGGCCGCTGCGGCTGCTGCCATGGCGCGTGAACACCGCCAGCGGCGCCCAGTCGTGGCGCGCTTGCAAGACGAAGGCGCTGCCGTCCGGCAAGTCGCATTCGACGGTTTCCGTGCGCTCGACGGCACCGGCGCGGCCGCAGACCGCGAGGGCCAGGCACAAGGGAAGCGTGTGAAGAAAATGGCGGTAGCCCATGACATGGCATGAAAGGTTGGCAAGGATGTCGATGCTAACACACGATTGCCGCAAGGAAGCTGTCTTTTTGATAATGCATCAATCGCTTGAATCCGAAACCGCATGGCAAGCGAATAAGAGATGCGTCCGCTGTTGTATAGCGCCCCTTCCGACCACAGGCCCACCCATGCACAATGACCGACTTGTCCGCCGCCCGTTCACCGCCTTGCTGCTGGGCGCTTCGGCCCTGGTTCACGCCGGGGAGGCCGCCGAGCCCTTGCCCCAGGTAGTGGTGGCCGCCTCGCGCGTGAGCCAGCTGGGCGTGGCCGATTCGGCCAATGCCGGCCTGGTCACCCAGCAGCAGCTGGCGGCGCGCTCGGTGTACCGTCCCGGCGAACTGCTGGAAGCGACGCCCGGCCTGATCGTCAGCCAGCACAGCGGCGAAGGCAAGGCCAACCAGTTTTACCTGCGCGGCTTTAACCTCGACCATGGCACCGACCTGCGCACGACGGTCGACGGCATGCTGGTCAACCAGCGCAGCCACGCCCACGGGCAGGGCTGGACCGACCTCAACTTCCTGATTCCCGAACTGGCCAACCGGCTCGAATACCGCAAGGGACCGTACTACGCCGACGAGGGCGACTTCGCCGCCGCCGGCGCGCTGGCCGTGCGCTACGCCGATACGCTGGCGGAAGGCATCGCCAGCCTGGGCCTGGGGCAGAACGGCTACCGGCGCGCGCTGCTGGCGGCGTCGCCCGAGGCCGGCAAAGGCCATCTGCTGTATGCGCTCGAATCGTTCCATAACGACGGACCATTTACGCGCGAGGACGATTACAACAAGCTCAACGGCGTGCTGCGGTACAGCCAGGGCGATGCCGCCAAGGGCTTCAACCTGACCGCCATGGCCTACCGCGCGCGCTGGAACGCGAGCGACCAGATCCCGCGCCGCGCGCTGGAGGACGGCCGCCTGGGCCGCTTCGACACGGTCGACGCCAGCGACGGCGGCAGCGCGCGCCGCTACAGCCTGTCCGGCGGCTGGCACGCGGCCTCCAGCGCGGGTGCGACCAAGGTCAATGCCTCCGTGGTCGCCAACCGCCTGGAACTGTATTCGAACTTCACCTATTTCCTGGACGACCCCGTCAACGGCGACCAGTTCAGCCAGCCGGACCGGCGCGTCACCAGCGCCGTCCATGCCGAGCACCGCTGGGGCAGCCACCGGGTCGGCTTCCAATTCCAGAACGACAATATCCACAACGGCCTGTACGACACCGTCGCGCGCCAGCGCCGCGCCACCACGCGCGAGGACCATATCGTCGAGACCAGCGCCGCCGTGTTCTACGACAACAGCACGCGCTGGACGCCGATGTTGCGCTCGGTGGCCGGGGTGCGCGTCGACCGCTACCGCTTCGATGTCGACAGCGTCCTGCCCGACAACAGCGGCCGCGCCAGCGCCCGGCGCGCCAGTCCCACGCTGAGCCTGATTTTCGGGCCGTGGCGCCGGACCGAGCTGTATCTGAACGCCGGCACCGGTTTCCACAGCAACGATGCGCGCGGCGCCACCATCCGCACCGACCCGAAAAGCGGCGCGCCGACCGAGCGCGTGACCCCGCTGGTCAAGGCCAGGGGCTATGAAGTGGGCTTGCGCAGCGAAGCGCTGCCTGGATTGCAGAGTTCGCTGTCGGTGTACCGGCTCGATGTCGATTCGGAACTCGTGTTCGTGGGCGACGCCGGCACCACCGAGGCGGGCCGGCCGAGCCGCCGCAGCGGTGTCGAGTTTTCCAACTACTACAAGCCGAACGAGCTCATGACCCTGGACGCCGACCTGGCCTTTGCGCGCGCGCGTTTCAGCAATGCCGACGCGGCCGGACGGCGCATTCCCGGCGCGGTCGAGCGCGTGGCCTCGCTGGCGCTGGCGCTCGATCGCATCGGACCGTGGTTCGGCGCGCTGCAACTGCGCTACTTCGGCCCGCGGCCGCTGATCGAAGACAATCGCGTGCGTTCGCGCCCGAGCGCCACCGTGAATGGCCGCATCGGCTACAAGCTGGGCCCGCGCCTCAAGCTCGAACTGGAAGGTTTCAACCTGGCCAGGCGGCGCAGTTCGGCGATCGATTACTTTTACGAATCGCGCCTGCAAGGCGAGCCCGAGGCGGTCGAGGACATCCATTTCCACCCGACCGAATCGCGCTCGTTCCGGCTGACCCTGCGTTCGGCGTTTTGAGGCGTGCGCGGGGCCGGGCTGATAAACTGTGGCAAAAATGCCTTGCAGAATAGGAACAGTCTATTAACCAACATCCCAACCCCACCCAAAGCGACGCGCTGAGCGCGCTGCGCATCGCCACCGCCGGCCGTCACGCCGAGCTCGATTCCGGCATGCCGCTGGCGCGGCCGGACGCCGGCCTGCAGCAGTACAGCGACCATTTGCGCATGCTGCGGCGCTGGCTGTCGCCATTGGAAAGCTGGCTGGGCCAATACGGCGACGGACCGCAGGGCGAGGCAAGCCTGCCGGCGCTGGCGCGGGTGGCCCTGATCGACGCCGACCTGGCCGATCCGGCGCTGGCCGGCGTGCTTGCGGATACCCGTCCCGACGACACGACCGTGTGGCCGGACGGCGCCAGTGCGGCCTACCGCTGGGGCGTGACGTATGTGATCGAGGGGTCGCAACTGGGCGGGGCGGTGCTGTACCAGCGCCTGGCCGGGCCGCTGGCGCCGCATCCGCTGCGTTACCTGCGCAGCGGGGCCGAGGGGCCGGGACCGCGCTGGCGCAGCTTCATGCTGGCGCTGAGGGAGAGCGTGAAAAGCCAAGGCGAGATTGACTATGCCTGCCGGGGAGCGTGCGACGCCTTCGACCGGATCCTGGCGATGCGCTAGCGCCCGCACAGAGAACGCCGTCATTTCCGCCTGCGCGGGAATGACGGCGTTCAGTGTATCGGCATGGCTTTACGCCAAGGGCTTAATTGCGCTCGCGTTCCACCCTGGTTACGCCCACCACGCGGCGCAGGTTGCGGATCAGATGCGCCAGGTGCACGCGGTCCTTGATCTGGATCGTGAAGCGCAGCTGGGTCATGACGTGTTCTTCGTCCTCGTCCATGCCCACGTACGAAATGTTGGCGTCGGACTCGCCGATCTCGGCCGCCACGCGCGCCAGGATGCCTTTTTCATTATTGATCAGCAGCCTGATGCGGCAATCGAAGCGGCGGTTCAATTCGCCGCCCCACTGCACGGCGATCCAGCGGTCCGGTTCCTTGCCGCGCAGGCGCTTGGCGCTGGCGCAATCGCTGGTGTGCACGATCAAGCCCTGGTCGCGCCGCAGCTGGCCGATGATCTGGTCGCCCGGAATCGGCAGGCAGCACGGCGCCAGCTGCACCGACACGCCTTCGCTGCCGTAGATGGTGACCGGATCGAGTTCGCCCGGCGTGGCGTTGGGATTGGCCGGCAAGCTCACCAGATCGTCGTCGATCAGCCCGAAAATATGGCGCGCCACCAGGGCCGCCATGCGCTTGCCGATGCCGATGTCGGCGTACAGCTCGTCCATCGACTTGGCCGACGATTCGTTGAGCAGCTTCTCGACGGTCGGTTCCGGCAAGTCCGGCTGGATATTCAGGGCGGTCAGGGCCTGCGCCAGCAACTCGCGCCCCAGCTCGACCGACTCGTTGAGGTTGATCGTGCGCAGGTGATGGCGGATGGCCGAACGCGCCTTGCCGGTGCGCACGAACGCCAGCCACGTCGGGCTCGGCTTCGAATCGGGATTGGTCACGATCTCGACAATGTCGCCATTGCGCAACTCGGTGCGCAGCGAGGCCGGCTCGTTGTTGATCTTGACCGACACCGTATGGTCGCCGATGCCGGTGTGGATGGTGTAGGCGAAGTCGAGCGCCGTGGCGCCGCGCGGCAGGGCGATGATCTTCGACTTCGGCGTGAACACGTACACCGAATCGGGGAACAGGTCGACCTTGACGTGTTCCAGGAACTCGGCCGAGTCGCCGGTCTGCTGCTGGATGTCGAGCAGGGATTGCAGCCACGCATGGGTCTTTTGCTGCAGGTCCGACAGGTTCGCTTCGCCATTCTTGTACAGCCAGTGCGCCGCCACGCCGGATTCGGCGGTGCGATGCATTTCCTGGGTGCGGATCTGGAATTCGACCGGCGTGCCGTAGGGGCCGATCAGGGTCGTGTGCAGCGACTGGTAGCCGTTGAGCTTGCGGATCGCGATGTAATCCTTGAACTTGCCCGGCATCGGCTTGTACAGGCCGTGCAGGGTGCCCAGCGCCACGTAGCAATTGGCGAAGCTGTCGACCACCACCCGGAAGCCGTACACATCGAGCACCTGCGAGAACGACAGATGCTTGTTGCGCATCTTTTTATAGATGCCGTACAGGGTCTTTTCGCGCCCGTAGACTTCGGCCGGCAGATCGGCCATGGCGAGCGTGTTCTTGACCGATTCGAGGATCTTCTTGACCACTTCGCGGCGGTTGCCGCGCGCCGCCTTGACCGCCTTGGACAGGGTGCGGTAACGCACCGGATACAGGTGCGAAAACGCCAGGTCCTGCAGTTCGCGGTAAATATTGTTCAGGCCCAGCCGGTGCGCGATCGGCACGTACACTTCCATCGTCTCGGACGCGATGCGGCGCTTCTTGGCGGCAGTCATGTGCTCGAGCGTGCGCATATTGTGCAGGCGGTCGGCCAGCTTGATCAGGATGACGCGCACGTCCGAGGCCATGGCCAGCAGCATCTTGCGGAAGTTTTCCGCCTGCGCTTCGATCAGGGTCTGGAATTCGATTTTTTCGAGCTTGGACAGGCCGTCGACGAGGCTGGCGACGGGGGCGCCGAAGCGCTCGATCAGCTCATCCTTCTTGACGTCCTGGTCTTCCATCACATCGTGCAGCAGCGCGGCCATGATGGCCTGGGCGTCGAGCTTCCAGTCGGCGCAGATTTCGGCCACGGCGATGGGATGGGAAATATACGGTTCGCCCGACTTGCGGACTTGTCCAAGGTGCATCTCGTCGGAAAAACGATACGCTTCCTTGACCTTTTTGAGTTCGGAGGGAGTGAGGTACTCGGACAGCTTGGCCGACAGCTGCGAGACCGAGGCCACGCCCGGGGCGGGAGCGGCAGGGACCACGGCCTCTTGCGCCTTGGTGGCGGCGCGCGCAGACCGGGTCTTGGGAGTGCCTGAGAGTGTCGTATCCGGAGGAGTCAGATTCATACGCAAAGTCAATCAGCCGAAATGTGAAAAAAGTAAATCAGGATGGCTTGTTGACACCGTTCGGGCACGACACAACTTACATCGGAACCTTTTTCAGCATCTCGATACCGACCTTGCCGGCGGCGATTTCACGCAGGGCGACAACGGTAGGCTTGTCCTTGGCTTCGACCTTGGGAGTGTGGCCTTGCAACAACTGACGGGCGCGGTAGGTCGCGGCCAGGGTCAGCTGAAAGCGGTTAGGGATATTTTTCAAGCAATCTTCAATGGTAATGCGGGCCATGGTTTTTCCTCAATATGACGGTGTGTGCCGTGTCACGATTGTTGCGCATGGATACCCAGTTGGGCAAATAGCGAGGCGTTACGCGCAGCTTGTTGTGCAAAACGGCTGCGTGTCGCTCTGACAATCGCGCTCATCTCTGACAAGGCGACGTTGAACTCTTCATTGATAATAACATACTCGAACTCGGGAGCGTGAGCGATCTCGCCGCCGGCGGCCAGCAGGCGCCGCGTGATGACGTGCGGTTCGTCCTGGCCGCGCTTGTAGAGGCGCTCTTCCAGGGCGGCGATCGAGGGCGGCAAAATGAAGATGCCGGCCGCGTCCGGGAACTGCTTGCGCACCTGGCGCGCGCCCTGCCAGTCGATTTCGAGCAGGATGTCGGTGCCGGTTTTCATTTCCTTCTCGACCATCAAGCGCGAGGTGCCGTAGTAATTGCCGTGCACTTCGGCCCATTCGAGGAATTCCTCGCGGCCGGCGCGCTCGACGAAGTCCTCGGCGGTGGTGAAGTGGTATTCGCGCCCGTCCTGCTCGCCCGGGCGGGGAGGGCGCGTGGTGGTCGAGATCGACAGCTTAATGCCGGGTTCCTGCGCGAGCAGGGCGTTGACCAGGGTCGATTTACCGGCGCCGGAAGGCGCGGCGACGACGAACAGGCTGCCTGAAAAACCGGGGATAGGAGATGGCATAAGTGTCTTTCTTGAGTACGTTGGTGCGTTATTGCGTTAATACGGCCACTTGCTTATTTGCTGGCTTACTGCGTCAGCTCAAAAACGTCGTTCCCGCGAAGGCGGGAACCCAGGTCGATTGCGCAGCCGACGGGGCTGGCGCGAACTTGGGTTCCCGCCTGCGCGGGAACGACGAGATAACGGGCGCAATGAAGGAAAGGTTACTCCAGATTCTGCACCTGCTCGCGCATCTGTTCGATCAACAGCTTCAATTCCATCGACGCGTCGGCCAGTTCCTTCACCGACGCCTTGGCGCCCAGCGTATTGGCTTCGCGGTTCAGCTCCTGCATCATGAAGTCCAGGCGCTTGCCGACCTGGCCGCCTTTTTTGAGGATATGGCGCGTCTCGGTCAGGTGCGCGGACAGGCGCGACAACTCTTCCGACACATCGATCCGGATCCCGTACAGGGTCACTTCCTGGCGAATCCGTTCGAACGCTTCCTGGCGCGTCAGGGTTGACGGGGTGCCGTGTCCGGCCAGTCCCAATGCATCCTGCATGCGCTCGACCGCCTTTTGCTGGAACTGCGAAATCACCTGCGGAATCAGCGGCGTGATGCGCTTGACGATGACATCCATCGCATCGATGCGCGAAATGAGCATCGCTTCGAGCGCCGCGCCTTCGCGCCGGCGGCTTTCCACAAACGCCGCCACGGTGGTCGCGGTGAGGGCGGCCACGTCGGCCTGGAGCGACTCCTGGCCGACTTGCGCCTCTTCGATCACGCCGGGCCAGCGCAGCAGTTCGGCTACCGTCATCACCGGGGCCGAGACGAAATGCTTGGTCACTTCGGTCTGCAAACGCGCCAGATCGGCCAGCAAGGCGCTATTCAAGGCTTGCGAACCGCCGGCGACCTTGCGCCCGAAAGAGAGGCGTGCCTCGACCTTGCCGCGCGTGATGGCGGCCATGATCGCGGCGCGCAGGTCCGGTTCGAGTGCGCGCAACTCGTCGTTGATGCGGAACTGCAGGTCCAGAAAGCGCGAATTAACGCTCTTGATTTCAATTGTAAGGGTGCCCGCCGCGCCTTCGCTGGTAGCCACCGCGTAACCTGTCATGCTAGAAATGCTCAATGGAGTCCCCGGTATTTTTATCTTTTCTTTACAAAGCCGTGATTTATCCACACAATCGCCGTGTTAAGCAAGGAACACACACTGATGGCTGCACAAAATAACGCCCCCCTGCCCGATGGACTTGAAATTGCCGGATATCGCATTGTAAAGAAAATTGCGTCCGGTGGGTTCAGTATTGTATATCTCGCTTACGACGCCGAGGGGAACGCGGTCGCCATCAAGGAGTACCTGCCGAGCTCCCTCGCGCTGCGCCAGCCGGGCGAGCTGGTACCGGTGATTTCGCCGCCCAACCTGCCGGTGTTCCGCATCGGCCTGAAGTGCTTTTTCGAGGAGGGCAGGGCGCTCGCGCTGATCTCCCACCCGAACGTGGTGCGCGTGCTGAACTTTTTCCGCGCCAACGACACCGTCTATATGGTGATGGGCTACGAATCGGGACACTCGCTGCAGGAACATATCGCCCGCCTCGGCAGCAAGGGCAGCCGCCTGTCGGAAGCCTTCATCCGCCAGATTTTCCTGGGCGTGTGCGGCGGCCTGCGCGAAGTGCATGCCAACAAGCTGCTGCACCTGGACCTGAAACCGGCCAATATCTACCTGCGCACCGACGGTTCGCCCATCCTGCTCGACTTCGGCGCCGCGCGCCAGACCATCAACGCCGACATTCCCAAGCTTACGCCGATGTACACCCCGGGCTTCGCCCCGCCGGACCTGTACTCGAAGACGGCGGCGCTGGGGCCGTGGTCGGATATTTACAGCATCGGCGCCACCATGTTCGCCTGCATGGCCGGCGCGCCGCCGCAGCCGGCCGACCAGCGCAAGACCGAAGACAAGATGCCGGGCTACTACGCGCGCCTGGAAGGCAGCTTCTCGCCGGCGCTGATCAATATGGTCAAGAACTGCCTCGACATGGACCCGCTGGCGCGGCCGCAAAGCCTGTTCGCGCTGCAAAAGGAACTGGCCCTGCCGCCGCCCAAGAAGCCCGAAGCCCCGCGCGGGCTGGAAAAGATCGGCGGCCAGGTGCGCGGCCTGGTCGACCGCCTGGGTAGCTTCGGCCGCAAAAAAGTCAACGATAAAAACACCTGATCCAGAAAGATTACTATGCAATTTTCCGTTTACCAGGAAAGCCAGCTCGGCGGCCGCAAGGTCAACCAGGACCGGATGGGATACAGCTTCACGCGCGACGCGCTGCTGCTGGTCCTGGCGGACGGCATGGGCGGCCACCTGCGCGGCGAAATGGCCGCCGCCATCACCTTGCAAACCATGTCGAGCATGTTCCAGCAGCACGCCACGCCGTATGTGCGCAAGCCCGAACGCTTCCTGGAAGAGGCTTTTCTGGAAGCGCACGATGAAATCCACCGCTACCGCATCGCCAACAACATGCCCGACACGCCGCGCACCACGGTGGTGGCCTGCCTGATCCAGCACAACACCGCGATCTGGGCCCACTGCGGCGATTCGCGCCTGTACTGGCTGCGCCGCGGGCAGATCCTGGGCCGCACGCGCGACCACTCGCACATCGAGCACCTGATCGCCCAGGGCCTGGCCGATCCGGCCGAACGCGCGACCCACCCGGACCGCAACAAGCTGTATAACTGCATCGGCGCCAGCTCGCTGCCGAAGATCGAAGTATCGCGCCAGGTCAGCCTGCTGACGGGCGACGTGGTCATGCTGTGCTCCGACGGCCTGTGGTCGATGCTGCCGGACGAAGAAATCGTCCATCGCCTCTCGACCCAGACCATCGTGCGCGCCATTCCGGACATGATCAGCACGGCGATCACCATCGGCGGCGAGACCTGCGACAACACGACCGCGCTGGCGATCATGTGGCAAGGTTCGCCGGAAGTGGAAACGCCGGCGGTGAACACGGACGGCAGCGGCACGGTGATTTCGACCATGATGCTGCCCGAGAACCTGGTCAGCACCACGATCCTGAGCGCCCCGGAGCCGGAACAGCCGCTCGAAATCGACGCCTTCAACGACGACGAAATCGAAAAGGCGATTGCCGAGATCCGCGACGCCATCGAAAAATCATCCCAGGTACTGAAGTAAGGCCTGTTTTAAACAAGGAAATCAATGACATTTGAATCACGTCCGAGCGGCCGCGCCGTCGACCAGTTGCGCGACCTCGTCCTGACGCGCCAGTACACCAAGCATGCCGAGGGTTCGGTCTTGATCGAGTGCGGCGACACCAAGGTCATCTGCACGGCCAGCATCGAGGAAAAGGTGCCGGGCTTTTTGAAGGGCAAGGGGCAGGGCTGGCTGACGGCCGAGTACGGCATGCTGCCGCGCTCGACGCATACGCGCATGGACCGGGAAGCGGCGCGCGGCAAGCAAAGCGGGCGCACGCAGGAGATCCAGCGTTTGATCGGGCGCTCGCTGCGCGCGGCGTTCGACCTGGAAGCGTTCGGCGAGCGCACCCTGAACCTCGATTGCGATGTGATCCAGGCTGACGGCGGCACGCGCACGGCGTCGATCACCGGCGCGATGGTGGCGGCGTATGACGCGTTCGGTAAACTCGTGGCCAGCGGCGCGATCGCGGCGGTGCCGGTGAAGAGTTTTGTGGCGGCGATCTCGGTCGGCGTGTACCAGGGCATGCCGGTGCTGGACCTCGATTATGTCGAGGATTCGGGCTGCGACACGGACATGAATGTGGTGATGACCGAAGCCGGGCACTTTATTGAAGTGCAGGGCACGGCCGAAGGCGCCGCCTTCGACCGGGCCGGGATGAACCGTTTGCTGGATCTGGCGCAGGCGGGGATTGCGGACATTATCGCGTTGCAGAAGAAAAGCCTCGGGTTGTAAGCGAGAGCCTCCTGCGCCATCTCCTGCCGGAACCGCCCTTCAGCGGTAGACACTCTTGATCAACGCCCGGTCAAGTGGAACCGGAAGATCGCCATGGTCCACGCGGTTGCGCGCCAGGCGCTCGGCCAGCGCGTCGGGCAGGCTGCCATCGACCAGCAGGCGGCCGAGATGCCGATTGCCGGACAGGGCCCTGTCCAGCGCTCCCAGCCCTCGGGCCGTCACGCCATTGCGCGTCAAATCCAGGCTGCGCAAGGTGCGCGATTCCGACAGCATTCCCATCGCGTGCTCGACACCTTGATCGCCGATGCGATTTGCCGACGCGCCCAGCACTCTGGTAGAAGGAGCATAGCCCAGGTTAAGGCATTCGATGGCGGGATGTCGCTGCAGCGCCGCGAACAAGGCCCTGGCCCCCTCCGGGCCGATGCCATTGCTGGCCAGGTCCAGTGTCCGCAAGCTGCGGTTCACATGGAGCGCTTCGGCCAGCATGGCCGTGCCTTCGTCCCCCAGGCGATTCACGCTAAGGTAGAGCGCCGTGACGTGCGGCGCTTCGCGCAGCAGCCGGGACAAGGCTGCAGCGGCGGGCGGCCCCAGGCCGTTGCCGCTCAGGTACAGGGTGTGCATGGTGCGGTTATCGGTGCACAAGGCATCGACGATGGCGTCCAGGCCCGCAGCGCGCAGATCGGTATTGACGAGGTCGAGAACGCCCAAGTGCCGATTGCTACGCAGCATCTGCGCGATGCTGGCAGCGCCCTCCGGTCCCAGGGGGTTGCGCTTCAACCAGAGGCCGGTGAGCTGCGCGTTCTGCGCCAGCGCGGCGCCAAGCCAGCGCGCTCCCTGGGGGCCAATGTTGTTGCAGCCCAGGTAGAGCACCTGCAGATGGGCGTTTTTGTCCAGCAGCTCGGCTACCGCATGCGCACCGGTATCGCCAATCGCGTCGGTGCCCAGCATGAGGCTGCGCACCTGGGTGTTGCCCTGCAGCGCCTGCGCGATCCGCAGGCAGTTGTCGGTGCCCAGGCTTTGCTTGCAGAGGTCCAGCCTGCCATCTTCCAGCACGGCGCCACGGGGAAAGTACTGACTGCCTTGCAGCGCTTGATTGGCGCCCAGGTAGGCCAGCAAGGGCGCCAGCTCGGCTGCGTCGCACGGCGTGATCTCGACACGATGGACCGGGCATTGCACGGCACTGCCGTCCTGCGCAGCCGGAGCGGCGATGGGCTGGCGCAGCGGCAGCGAAGGTTCACCAGGCATAGGGCTCGTAATCCTTGAGAAAATGGCCGAACAGGGGCGTGTCGGGCTCGTTGATGCCGCGGGCGACCGGATCGATCAGGCGCGCCATGCCGTCGATGACATCGAGCGGCGGGTAGAAGTGCTGTTCCTGCCGCATCCGCTCGGCATTGGGGTAGGGCTTTTCGTCGGTAATCCAGCCCGTGTCCACGGCGTTCATGTAGATGCCGTCGCGCGCCCAGTCCTGGGCGCTGGTGCGCACCAGCATGTTCAATGCGGCCTTGGCCATGTTCGTATGCGGATGGAACGCGGTCTTGTCCTGCCGGTTGAACTGCCCTTCCATGGCCGACGCCTGGATCACGAAGCGCCTCTGGTTAGGCGAGCGCAGCATCGCGGGGCGAAGGCGCGAGGTCAGCAGAAAGGGCGCGATCGCGTTGACCACTTGCACTTCCACCAGTTCCAGCGTGGACACCTCGTGCAGCCGCTGGGACCACGAATTGCTGGGACGCTTGTCGAGCGCCTGCCCGTAGCTGTCCAGCTCATTGCGCAAGAAGTAGTTTTCGTAGCCCGGCAGCTGTCCGAGGTATTGGCTGCTTGCCTCCAGCAGCCACGGCGTGGGCTCGGCGGCCATCAGGGCGGCATAGAATTCGCGCGGGCGCTTGATGGTCTGCGCCGCGTTATTGATGACGATGTCGAGGTGGGGCAGGTCGCGGCAAAGGGTGTCGGCCAAAGCCTCGACCGACGCAATATTGCGCAGGTCCAGTGCTTCCAGCGTCAGCCGGTCGCGCCATGCGCCGGCATCCGGCTCGCACAGGAAGCGCCGCTCGGCGTCGCGCGGGAAACGCGTGGTGACTATCACGCGGGCGCCGTCGCGCAGCAAGCGCAATGCCGTTTCGAAGCCGATTTTGATGCGCCCGCCTGTCACCAGCGCCACGTAGCCGCCCAGGTCGGCGCGTTGCTGGCGCTTTGCCCAGTTCTTCGCTGCGCATACGGGGCACAGCAGGTGATAGAAGTGGTGCAGTTCGTGATAGGTCTTCTTGCAGATATAGCAGCGCTGGGAACGCAAGGTGCTGCCGCCGTGCTGCTGCGGTGGCAACAGCGCTGGTGTTGCTTGCTGTGCCTGCACGATGCCGGTTTGCAGGCGGGCCTGGTGAAACTGCTCGGTGGACAATTCTGTGCGCGCCCGGCGCTGCTCGCGCTTGGCCGTTTTTTGAATTTTGGCAATCAGCGCCTTGAAACGCGGATGCGCGTTCATCTGGGACGGCTGGTCCGCAATGGTTTGCAGCACACGCAGCGTGGTGGCCAGGTCCTCGTTCGTGAAAGTCATCGCAAGGTCTGTAGAAAAATCGATCCTTTGGAGCAGGCCGGGTTCGCGCCATGCCTCAAACAGGAAGAGAACGGGATGGATTTGCATCGGCGCCGGCCACCTTGCAAGGGGAGCTGCTGCGCGACAGAACCGCTCCGGCGCCGATGAAACCGGCCATCGAACCATCGCGTGGAAAGCCGGCCGGGGTCGAACCGGCTCCTTTTGCATGCAATGCAAACGCGCTTCCATTACGCCACGGCTTTCCGCTTGCATTGTAGCATTTTCGGTAAGCCTGGAAGCGCGCTAAAGAACGACCGTAATGCTCCGGAAGGTCTGCTCCTCCTGCGCCATCGCCTTCACATGCGGCCCGCCGTCGTCGCTCAGGATCTGCACCTTGCGCGTGCCGGGAATGGCAAACAGCGCCTCCGGCCGCACATCGTCAAAATCCTCATGCACCAGCTGTTCCGGTGCATCCTCCCGTTTTCCTGACCAGCGATACAGGGCAAACTCGCCGTGATCGGCCGGCGGCCCCGCCACGATCATGTATGCCAGCCCCACCAGCTCCATGCTGCGGATCGCCAGACCGCCCAGATCGAGCTCGAACGCCTCGCCGAATTCGGCACGCTCGCCCTCGACCACTTTTTCCGGGTTCAGCAAATGCACCACCAGCGCCTTGCCCTCGGGCGCCGGATTGCGCAAGCCGATCAGCAAGGTCCCTTCGGGCGTGGCGGCCAGCCCCTCGATGTTGAAAGCGCCATCGGCTTCCGGCGTCATCCCGGATGCCTGCGCGATCGGATATTTTTTCAGTGCTTGGGACGCGATCATGTCGTCCAGCAGGCCGCTGTAGGCCTTGCCGACCGGTTGCAGGCGCGCTTTTCCTTTGCCATTCGCCTTGCCCGCCTCGGTGGCGAAGAAGCGGAAGCGGCGCTCCTGCACCTCGCCCTTCTTGTTGCGGCCGTGCGAGGTAATCCAGTAAATCCGCTCGCCGATGGTGGCTGCGCCTTCCAGGTCCGATTCCTTGTTCTTCTTGGTGCCCAAAAACGCCGACAGGTCGACCACCTCCACCGCGTCGGCCACGCCGCGCTGGTAGATCTTGAGCTGGTTGCGTTCGTCGTTGGCGACCACGAACAGGTCTTCCCCGAGCGCGGCGGCGGCCGAGGCGTCGCACATGCCGCGATAGGTGAAATGGTCTTCCAGCTTCGCGTGCAGCGCGTCCGCAATCAGGGTGGCGCTGGCCGCTTCGTGTCTGCTCATGGCGTCCTCCGTTAATTAACTAAAACACCATCATAGTGGCTAACGCAGGCGCCGCGCCGCACGCGTGACCAGCCAGCCCGCCACCACCGTGAACGTGGCGATGATCCCGGCGATGATCCAGAAGCCGGCCGGGTGGTGCGACAGCGGAATGCCGCCCACGTTCATGCCCAGCATGCCGGCGATGATATTGATCGGCAGCGCCAGCACCGTCACGATCGTCAGAATGAACAGGCTGCGGCCCGTTTCTTCGCTGACGCGCGCGGCGATTTCTTCCTGCAGCAGCTTGATGCGTTCCTGCAGCGACGACATATCGCTCAGCACCACCGAGAATTCCTCGGTCGCTTCGCGCAGCTCCTGGGTATCGAGGTCGGCCATCCACGAGGGCGGGCGTTGCAGGAGGCGGAACAGGGCCGCCGGCTCCGGCGCCAGCAGGCGTTGCAGGCGCACCAGCACGCGCCGCATGGCGCCCAGGTCTTCGCGCTTGGCGGTGGGGCGGTCGGCCAGCAGCTTGTCTTCGATGTCGTCCACCCGTTCGACCGCGTCGCGCACGATTTTCACCAGCACGTCGGCCTGGTCGCGCAGCAGGTGGATCAGCAGTTCGACCGAGGAGCGCACCGGTTCGCCGTGGCGCACCGCCTGGCGCACGCGCTCGATCGACTGCAGGGGCTTCCTGCGCGCGCTGACGACCACATTGCGCGCCACGCTGACCCACAGGGTCGAAATGTCGGATTCTTCGAACGAAAAATTGTGCAGCACATCGTTGACCACCGCGATCAGGGTGTCTTCGGCCAGTTCGATGCGGGTCGAGCGCGAGCCGGTGTGCAGCGTTTCGTAGAATTCGTCGGCCAGGTTGGCGTGCGTGGTCAGCCACTTTTCGCTGGCCGCGTTGGACAGGTTGAAGTGCAGCCAGATGAACTGCGAGGGGTTGTTGGCGGCGTGGTCGCGCATCCAGGCCAGGGCGGCGGCCGAATCGACCGGCAGCGCTTCCGGCGTGACGCCGAACAGATAGCCCCACACCAGTCCCGATGGATCGGAACCGTAGCTCATTTCGGGCTTGTCGACGTCAAGCAAGGCAGCTCCCGGTGCGCATGCCTGCGTCTTGGTCAGTGTGCGCTGCTGTCGCCATCGGATTTCCACCGTCAATTTGAGATGCCGATATAGTACAGTGTTTGCCCCGCAAAATCCTGCGAAAGCCGCGCGCCGGCCAGGCGGCCGGCCATTGGCGCTAAAATACGCACTTGCGGATGCCGCTGGCATCCATCACCCGCCAGACCAGACTCTTATGACCCAACGCCTCATCCTCGCTTCCAACAACGCCGGCAAACTCAAGGAGTTTGGCGAAATCCTCGGCCCCATCGGCTTTACCCTGCACGCGCAGGGTGAGTTCGACGTCCCCGAAGCCGAGGAGCCGTTCGCCACCTTCGTCGAAAACGCGCTCGAAAAAGCCCGCCACGCGTCGCGCATGACCGGTTTGCCGGCGCTGGCCGACGATTCCGGCGTGTGCGTCAATGCCCTGGGCGGCGCGCCCGGCGTGTGGTCGGCGCGCTTTGCCGGCGAGCCCAAATCGGACGCCCGCAATAACGAGAAACTCATCGCCGACCTGGCCCCCCATGCCGACAAATCGGCGTATTACTACTGCGTGCTGGTGTTCGTGCGCCACGCCGACGACCCGCAGCCGGTCATCGCCGACGGCCGCTGGAATGGCGACATCGTCGCCGAAGCGCGCGGCACGGGCGGCTTCGGCTACGATCCGCACTTCTTCATTCCTTCGCTCGGCAAGTGCACCGCCGAACTGACGCCGGCCGAGAAGAACGCGCTGTCGCACCGAGGCCAGGCCCTGCGCGCGCTGGTAGAGAAGCTGAAATGATTCCGATCAAAGTCGCCGGCAGCGCCGTTAGTCCTGAACCGCGCTCGCCGGCCGCCAGCGCCCTGCAATACCTGCAACCGGGCGCCTTGAACCTGAGCGCGCTGCCGCCGCTGTCGCTGTACATCCACTATCCGTGGTGCGTGAAGAAGTGCCCTTATTGCGACTTCAATTCGCACGAGGCGCGCGGCGAACTGCCGGAAGAAGCGTATCTGGACGCGCTGCGGCTCGACCTGGAGCAGTCGCTGCCCCTGATCTGGGGCCGCAAGATCTACACCATCTTCATCGGCGGCGGCACGCCGAGCCTGATGTCGGCCAGGGGCCTGGACCGGCTGATGTCGGACGTGCGCACCCTGCTGCCGCTGGACGTGGACGCCGAAGTGACGATGGAAGCCAATCCGGGCACCTTCGAAGCGGAGAAGTTCAAGTCGTTCCGGGCCAGCGGCATCAACCGCCTGTCGATCGGCATCCAGAGCTTCAGCGGCAAGCACCTCAAGGCGCTGGGGCGCATCCATGACGACAACGAGGCCAGGCGGGCGGTCGAGATCGCGCATGCGAACTTCGACAACTTCAACCTGGACCTGATGTACGCCCTGCCGACCCAGACGCTGGAAGAAGCGCGGCTCGACCTGGAGACGGCGCTGTCGTTCGCGCCGCCGCATTTGTCGCTGTACCACCTGACGATGGAGCCGAACACCCTGTTCGCCAAGTATCCGCCGGCGCTGCCGGACGATGACGCCAGCGCCGACATGCAGGACATGATCGCGGCCGAGACGGCGGCGGCGGGGTACGGGCATTACGAAGTGTCGGCGTATGCGCAGCCGGGGCGGCGCGCGAAGCACAATGTGAATTACTGGGAGTTCGGCGATTACCTGGGGATCGGGGCGGGTGCGCATTCGAAGATATCGTTCCCGCACCGGGTGCTGCGCCAGGCGCGCTACAAGCAGCCGAAGGCGTTTATCGAGGCGGCGCGGGCCGGCAATCCGGTGCAGGAGGAACGCGAGATCGGCCGGGCCGACATGGGGTTCGAGTTCATGCTCAATACCTTGCGGTTGACCGAGGGGTTTTCGCCGAACCTGTTCGGGGAACGCACCGGGATGGGGATCAATGCGATCGAGCAGACGCTCAATGCGGCGGAGGCGAAGGGCTTGATTTACCGCGATCACAAGATCATCCGGCCGACCGAGCTGGGACAGCGTTTCTTGAATGATCTGCAGGAGATGTTTTTGGGGACGTGAGCCCCGCTCCTGTTCTCTACCCTCGCGGTGCTTCAGCCACCGTCGTCCCCGCGCAGACGGGGAACCCAGTTCGCAGTTTTAGCCGGTGCCTTCAGCGCGAACTTGGGTTCCCGCCTGCGCGGGAACGACGAGATGATCGCGT
This sequence comes from Massilia atriviolacea, assembly GCF_003953935.1. GTDB lineage: Bacteria > Pseudomonadota > Gammaproteobacteria > Burkholderiales > Burkholderiaceae_D > Telluria_A > Telluria_A atriviolacea. The sequence continues at coordinate 564 of NZ_RXLQ01000009.1, read as the reverse complement.
TTTCGTCCCGGTTCGCGATGATCGCGTTTTCCTCCCGGTTCTCGACGCTGATGCTGCTTTAACCACCGTCGTCCCCGCGCAGGCGGGGACCCCAGTTCGCAGTTTTAGCCGGTGCCTTCAGCGCGAACTTGGGTTCCCGCCTGCGCGGGAACGACGAGATCATCGCGTTTTCCTCCCGGTTCTCGACGCTGGTGTTGCTTCAGCCACCGTCGTCCCCGCCTGCGCGGGAACGACGAGGTGATCGCGTTTTCCTCCAGGTTCTCGACGCTGGAATTGCTTTAACCACCGTCGTCCCCGCGCAGGCGGGGACCCAAGTTCGCAGTTTTAGCCGGTGCTTTCAGCACGAACCTGGGTTCCCGCCTGCGCCGGAACGACGAGATTTCGAAGTTTTCCTCTTTTATCACTCGGACGCATCCTGAAGCCGTTGCGTGGAGGTTTGCCTCAAGCCGCCAGTTTCAACGGCGCCTTGCCCGCCACCCGCTGCAACGGCCGTCCTGCCGCCACCGCCAGCTTGAACCCTCCCGCCACATCGGCCAGGCGCGCCGCCTGTTCTTCCAGGCTGCC
>NZ_RXLQ01000081.1 GCF_003953935.1 Massilia atriviolacea | reverse complement strand
CGTCATCCAGGACAGGCGCGTCGAGGCCGCGCTCGAACCACTGTTCCAGTTCCGCCTGCGTGGCCGTGGCGATGCGCTGCGCCGCCGGCTCCGGCAGCGCGCCGAAGCGCTTGCGCAGCAGTTTGTCCAGCACGCCGCGCAGTGCTGCGACCTGCCCTTTTGCGATGCCTTTCGCGAGGACTTCCGCATTTCCTTTCTGAAAACCGACATCTTCG
>NZ_RXLQ01000080.1 GCF_003953935.1 Massilia atriviolacea | reverse complement strand
GACTGACGTTGAGGTCCTTCGGGAAACTGACGTTGACGTCCTTCGGGAGACTGACAAAGGGGAGGAAAGTCCGGGCTTCATAGAGCAAGGTGCCAGGTAACGCCTGGGGGGCGCAAGCCTACGACAAGTGCAGCAGAGAGAAGACCGCCGATGGCCCGCAAGGGAACAGGTAAGGGTGAAAGGGTGCGGTAAGAGCGCACCGGACGACTAGTAATAGTTCGTAGCAGGGTAAACTCCACCTGAAGCAAGACCAAATAGGCCTCCACATTGCGTTGCTCGCGTAAGGAGGCGGGTAGGTTGCTCGAGCCAG
>NZ_RXLQ01000079.1 GCF_003953935.1 Massilia atriviolacea | reverse complement strand
TTCCAGCACTTTGTAGGGTTGCGCTCGATCAGTCAGATTCCGGATCGGACGACAATCTGGACCTTCATGGAACGCCTGATTCAGGCCGGCGCCAGCGATAGTATCTTCGAGGCCGTGAACCGGCAGCTGAGCAAACACGGTTACATCGCGCGGGGCGGGCAGATGTTCGATGCAAGCATCGTGCAGGCACCGAAGCAGTCACTGAGCAAAACGAAGACGGCAGTGGTGAAAGAAAACGCTATGCCCATCGAGTGGAAACCTGCCAAGCGCCGTCAGAAGGACATGGACGCGCGGTGGACCAAGAAGTACGGCAAGTCCTACT
>NZ_RXLQ01000078.1 GCF_003953935.1 Massilia atriviolacea | reverse complement strand
GCGTGACCTTGAACCGCAGCGGGTCCGATCTGATCCTGCTGGTCAATGCGACAGACAAGCTCACCCTGAAGAGCTATGCGGATTCCCCGTCGTACAGGATTGAATCGATCGCTTTCGCTGACGGGACGGTGTGGGACATTGCTACAGTGGCTGGCATGCCTTCCTTCGGTACGGCCGGTGCGGACATCCTGTACGGCATCGACGGATATGCCAATCACTTGAACGGCATGGACGGCAACGACACCTTGTCCGGGCAGAGCAAGGCCGATGTACTGCTCGGCGGTGGCGGAAACGATCAGTTGCGCGGCTATGTGGGCGACGACACCCT
>NZ_RXLQ01000077.1 GCF_003953935.1 Massilia atriviolacea | reverse complement strand
TACCCGCTTGGCCTGTTGTGCCGCGTCTTTGATGTGTCGCGCAGCGGCTTCTATGCAGCAGTGGAGCGCCCGCCATCCCGGCGCGCACAGGACGATCAGCGACTGAAGGTGGCGATCAAAGCTGCGCACGTCCAGACACGGGAGACGTACGGCCCGTTACGGCTGCAGCCTGAATTGGTCTCGCAAGGATTTGATACGGGACGTGACCGTATCGTGCGGCTGCGGCAGGAACTGGGCCTGCGGTGCAAGCAAAAACGCAAGTTCAAGGCGACGACGAACTCGCGCCATGCATTCCCGGTAGCGGAGAACCTGTTGAACCAAACGTTCGCGCCAACCCGGCC
>NZ_RXLQ01000008.1 GCF_003953935.1 Massilia atriviolacea | reverse complement strand
GCGCAGCAGCCTGATCGTGACCAGCAACCTGCCGTTCGGACAGTGGGACACGACGTTCGCGCAGGACACGACCCTGACCGCCGCGCTGCTGGACCGCTTGCTGCACCACGCGCACATCGTGCGGATCGCCGGTGAAAGCTACCGGCTCAAGCACCAGCGCCAGGCCGGGATGATGAGGGGGCGTGATGTCGCAGAAATTGGCTGAATACGGACTGTGTTCAGCGACGGAGGTGTATCAGTTTTAAATCGCTGGCACTACGAAAACTGTATCAGTTTTAAATCGCCGTTGACAATCTGTTCTCAAGAAACGAGGATGTTCGAAGGCGCAGCATCGCACTCTCGAAGATGACTTCGTCAGGGCCGCTCGATTCTTCTCGTAGAAGGGCAGCGTCCCGTCGCGCATATCTAAGCCCGCAGTTTCGGTCGCTGGCCCTTGGCAGCAGAGGCATCCAGCNTACGAAAACTGTATCAGTTTTAAATCGCCGTTGACACAAGCAGCGCATACCAGCATTAGCGGCCGCCTGCTGCAACGCTCCGTACACCCGATTGAAACCGGCGTCGAATGGCATCATTACGCTTACCAAATCTTGCTTCGCGGGTTCATTCGGTAAACTGAAGACATTGGGCTTCACACGACCTGCCCCTTCAGCAAAGAGCACACGGAACAAGTCCACGTCTTTCACAGCCCAGTGGTTGGTACCGAAGTCGCCAAATCCTCCCCTTGTGTTCAGGTCGAAATGCAGCTGCGGCGCTAACCGTTCCAGCAAGGAATTCGGAATAGGTGGAATGTCTGCGTCGAGCGTATACTCGACAGTGTAGGTGCTCGGACCGCGCCGTACTTTGGTCACCTTTCCGACCCTTGCTAGGACAGGACGTTCACGATCCCAGCCGGACTCATTCGTAATAACTGTCGGCAGCCCTAATAAGGCAGCTTCATCAAGCACGCGGTCAGGCGCAAATCGCTGCTTCAAATCTGGGTCTGTATACAGGAAGACGCGGTCTTGGCCGAGAATTAACGAACCGCGCGGCTCGGTGATTTCCATGCCAGTCACCAAGAAGTTAAACATCCGGAACCCTTCGTAAATTTTCAGCACAGTTTCGATGTCACTGACAGTTGTGTGCTTCCAAAACTGCAACTTTTTATGCCGTTGTACAGAGGCTTCGACGACAATCGTAACGCTTCAGAACTGAGTTGCGACTTCGGACCGTAGATTCGGTTGAATGCGGAACCGAAAGCGGGCGGTCGGTACACCTCAGTGTACCCGGTCGTTGCTTTCCGAGTAACTGGAAAGATCGTTAAGCGCTCTTACTCCGCTCTGCGATGCTTCGACGTGAACGAACAGCATCGATTTCATGGCCTACTTGAGACAGAGGTGTCCATCCCACCTAGCAGCCTTGATAATTTTAGTACTGGCACAGCCACATCATTGACCAAAGGTATCTAGATTGACATAAAATAGGTCATCATACCTTGCATCGGAATCAAAAATGGACAAGCGTGTTACTGGTTTCTTGGAGCGTCTATCTCAATCCAACTCCCCCGCATTTCTTATGTTGGGGCAGAGAACATTGGCATATGATGCAAAGCACGATATATTTCTCGATGCCATCCTTTCGAGGTATGAGTTTGACAATAAGAAGAGCTACCGTGGCTATAGTAAGATTTTCGATTCCGTAGTCAATAAGGACTTGGCCTCGGCGCGAGCCTGGATCAGCGAACGAGGAAACCTCTTGACAGTCCCATCTTGGTTGGAGAAGGTAGCTCAATATGCTTGGAGTGGGCTTTACACATCCACGATTGACGGAATGTTAAACCGCGCATTTCGTGCTCCCTGGCGCATTGTGCAGCCGCTATATTCTTCGGCATTACAGCCTATCGACCCGCGGAATCGTGCGCACCTGCATTTAACTTATCTATTCGGTGGCATCGATAGGGAAGATGTTAAACAAACAGCACCTTTGACATTTCTTGAGTTAAAGCGTAGGGAGCCGGATGTTGCAACGTTGCTCCAGCGAATTCCTGAGCAATTGACTCCTGTGGGCATTCTTGCGATTGAGGCCTACGGACAAAACGATGATTGGCTATCGCCGGAGAAGTTATACCCTGTATTGATGGCTTTGGAGCCTGGCCAAGCGTATATGTTTAGTGCGCAACCGAAAGTACTCGAAGACGAATATTTTTGCGATGCAATCGCAGCAGGGAAACTAATCGTATTAAGTGAGTCGTTGACTGCAGTACTTGCTCACGGAATCGAGGCAGGCATCCTTCCACTAGGCCAAGACTTGGGTATCGGTGCGAAAGGCCACCAGATTTCTCTTGGAACCAAGCTAATTCCAGTGCCGGAACACCATTGGTCGCAGGTTTCCCGTTTTGGTGTAATTCTAGATGAAGTGATTGACGGGCGAGTGCCAAAACTTTCCCCAGAAAAGAAATACACGGCCTTTCGATCTTTTTTAGCGGAGTCGGGGACGCACCCTGTTTGGGCCGCACATGTTCAAAATTTGCCCTTTGAGCGTGACTTTGAGCGAGACGTCTTTCTGCGACTTAAGCGTAACTTGACCACAACCGCATTTGACTCTGATCCAATTATTCTACATGGCCAAACGGGCGCTGGTAAGACAATTGCGCTCGCAAATATAGCATTACGAATTAAACAAACGAATCAAGTGCCGGTAATTTTCATAGCGCGGCGGAGTCAGCGATTTAATCATGCGGATCTTGACAGCTTCTGCCAGTGGGCAGAGGAAGCAGGCTTTGGTGCTACTTTACTCGTATGGGATGGAATGCAAGACATTGACCAATACTATGTCCTGCACAAGTACCTAATGGGCAGGGGTCGAAAGGTGGTAATCGTAGGCAGCACCTATAAATTAGACGAAAGCAAGGAAGCGCGGGCGAACCTTGTGCTGGCTCACGCGGGGCTATCAAAAAGCACGAATAAGAAGCTATTTGACCGGCCAGAAGTAAATAGATTTAAAGACTATTTAGCGTCGTTTGAACCATCGTTAGGGGAAAAGCTTGAAGGTGTCATCGACAGAGGCGACTCCAGCTTCTTGGTCGCGCTGTATCGGCTTTTGCCCGATACTAGAGGTCAAGTTCGCGCTGGCCTCAATTTGGAAACTGGTGTAGCTGCGGTCGCTTTACGAAGCAATGCCGATGGAATTAAGCCCGATTCGGTACCAGTGACAATTCTTCAGGCTGCATTGGAGAAAGTAGGCCTATTTAAGCCCGCTGCTGCATTGCATAACGAACAACACCTCATCGCTGGTGAGTGGGTATCTGCAGAGCAAGAGTTCATTGGTCTGATTATGGTTCCGGGAAAGTTTGGACTTCAAGTTCCGATTGAAATTCTACTTCGATCTTTATCCAGTACTGCAGTGACTGACTTTTCGAAACTGATTAATGGAATCGATCTGTTTAGATGGTCGGAAGATAATCAAAATAATATTTCAATTGGCGCGCGCCACGCATTGGAGGCGAAGCTTATTTCGCAGACACGATTAGGTGGGGCGCAAGCAGAAGTTGAATACGCAAAGAAGTTGATTATGAGTGTGCGACGTGGTCAAAATTCTTTTGATACTTCTGAACTTCAGTTTGCGTCGGAGTTTGTAAGGAGTCTTGGGCCGAACGGTCCTGAAGGTAAACTTTACATTGATCAATATATCGAGATTGCTGACACTTTAAATCAAGTCAGAATGGATCACGGGGTGAAATCGCCACGTTTAATGCTGCAAGAGGCTTCCCTATTGAGAGAGGCAATTGTATTAGATACAATTGATCTGGACGAATGGCAGCCGAGGATCGATGTATTGAAGCGCGCGGAACAAGTATTGCAAGAGGCGATAGAGGATATAGGCGGATCCCCTCGTAACGTGCGCCTGAAAAGCATGCTTTACGTTGAGTTAGCGTCCACACATGGTGCAATTGCCCGTGAATTCATTCGCGCGAACCGACCGCTACCGGACATACTTGTTGAGTTTGGATTAGCTCGCCAATCTGCAATGCGAGCCAAGTCGCTGATGCCAGAAGATTATTTTCCAATCGATGTAATCGCCTGGAGCACGAAAGATTTATTAACTTACGCTGAACTGGATTCCAATACACGCCTGGAAGTAATTGCCAGTATTTTCAATACTTTTGCAATGGCGGATGGTGATGACATCAATAAGCGCGATCGGGAAAAGTTAGAGGGTAGACGTATGGAGTTCGCAAAGTTGCTAAGTGACGATGCGCTACTTGAAAAATCCCTCAAAGCATTGGAGGAAATGGGATCGACGATTGGCTATTATCTACAAGCAGTAACGATAGCTGGAGGGGTGCCGTCAGCAGATGAAGTAATGGATGCCGCCGCCGTTGCAAGATACGAGAATGCAGCAAATTACCTCGCTGAACATTCGGATGCTATTCGCAATGATGCCAAATGCCAATATTTATATTTGCGATATTGGTGGGGAGCAAAGTCTGGGCTTTCGTTCTATCCGGATGAACGAACATGTTTGCCATTCGACGGCAAGCAGTGGTCGCACGTGTTATCCATCTTAGAGAACTTGATTGCATTAGACGGAGAATATGAAAATCCGTTCTTGATCTACCTGCAGGCAATTTGCAAATGGCAGCTCGGGTATTACGACGATGCCTTAGCGATCTGGGGCGAGTTGCAGAGAATCTCGGATAGAGTAACTGGGCGTAGGCGCATCATGAAGACATATCTTGCGTCTTCTTCAGATGGTGTGCCATTAACATTCAATGGCACAGTTGCTTATGTTGCGGACGATGGAAGTAAGGGGGAAGTTTTCGTAGAAAAACTGAGGAAGAAAATTTCTTTCTTCCCAAAAGAATTCGGTAGAGAAGAAATCCGACGTGATGAGCAATTAAGTGACTTCCATATTGCATTTAATTACATTGCGCCCACTGCAGACCACATTCGCCACTATAAAAGCGGTAATCGGAGCTAATTCATGGATCATCTCAAAGTGGATGGGGCGATGTATGAAGTGCTCAAGCTCCGTGATACTATAAATCGAATTTCTTCTGGTTTTAGTGATATTGGACCAATTTTTGGGCTTGTTTCACTTCAATTGCCGAGACTTGAACCGTCTGAGTTAGGATTCATTCGAGTCGTTTCTTGGCTATATGTTCATTACTTCGAGGTGGGAAAGCTGGGGGGTGATTTTCTTGGTGCGCATGCCGAAGCTGCTTCGATGAATATTTCGCTATTGAGAGATCATCGCGACAGAATCCAACAGCTCAGAACATATTGTCAGCATAATCTTAATTTTACGGATAGTCACTCAAACTCAATTCAAAACGCTTGTGAATCATGGTTTAAGGAAAAATGTGGAACTCATTTGCCAATCGATGAGCATCATTGGTCGACGTTGCTACAGCTAATCATTTTAGAAGCGCTCAATTATTTTCGGACCTTGGAGAAAATAATAAGATTTATTGAGACTAATGAGGCTTTTGAGCAAATTCTTGAGCAATGGCAGTTGCGGATAAAGAGATATTTCCCGCCACATAAATTTGACAAGATCATTGAAGAAGTCGCCGCGGACTGGGGGCGAGATAATTTTGATGCAACGAAGTTTCGAAAGCGCCATTATGATAAATGGAGGGGAGCGTTCGATTATCAGACTGAAGAAGCTGATCTTGAGCGCGAAGGGCGAAAATTAGTAGAGACTGCGATGCTGGCAGATCAAATGGGAATACTGCCCATTGATGGTCGCGATGTCATGTCCCAGCTCAATATTGCTCCTGGGAGTGCTGTTCAGGAGTTGCTTAAGATTGCTTGCGATCTGAATAATGCCAAACCTTATTCGCGCGAGGCCTTACTGGCAGAGTTGGCAGATAGAAAGGTACAGATTTTAAAGGAAGTGAACTGAACGCTTGGCTAATGTTGGAAAACATGGTGCAGCAGCCTCTAACTGGAAAATCTGTCCGCGCCTTTCGTTGTACAAATTCTATGTGGCGTCAGAATTTACGGAAAGCCATACTTCTCTGACGAAAAGTGTGCTGTTGGCGTGGCAACCGGTCAGCGAAACATAGGGTTGGGCGTAGGACGCACCTCTTCGACGACCTGCTCAAGGCGCCTCACTTGGTCTGTAAGTTCTACGATGCGCCGATGTGCACTCGCGAGCTTAGACTGAGCAAGATCCCGCTGGCGAGATACTTTGTCAAGGCGGTCCTTCAGTCCCTTCCTTGCAGCGCGATCCTTGAGCGTTATTTGGCGTTTGGATAACGTCCGCTCGGCACCATGAAGCTCGACATAGGCTTGAATCCCCCTTATTAATGCTGGGAAGCGGGCTTTCTTGAAGGCGGTCGGGCCGACATCCGCCTTCTTTGCGACATTATTTTGCCACACCGACGTGCCCTTGGGCAGAACGTTCGGTTCGTCGGCCTTGAGGCGCTCAAATGCCTGTCTGAACCGCTGTTCGGCGGTAAGGTGTTATCTTTGGACGACATTCAGAAAGTTCTCCAATCTGCTGCGGCCGAACACCGGTGCAAACACTAATCGACGGGAAGGAGGCGTGGCGCGATAAAATCACCACATTGAACAGCTGAATTTGACCTGACAGTCGCGGGCTTCAAACCCATGCCCTTATACACAAGTCCGTAGCGCCTGAGAAAGTCGTTTACATTCAAAGAGTTGGCCGAGGGGTTTGTAAACTTCGCTGAGTTCGCGTTTACTCTTGCCTTTTGGGCGGCGCATTGGACAAGGTAGCACAGCGGTGGACGGACGCGGAGTTTGCGGATATGGATCTTGGCGATGCTCGCCTCAACAATAGGGCGAAAACATTGATGGAAACTTTTTCGGCCAAACCGGCGGCCAGCATCCCGGAGGCATGCGACAGCTGGAGCGAGACCTGTGCAGCGTATCGATTTCTCTCGAATGCTGATGTGACGTGGGAAGATATCCTGGCGCCGCACTGGGTGCGCACCCAGGAGCGCATGGCCGCGCATGCAGTCGTGCTGTGCATTCAGGACACGACCGAATTGGATTTCAATGGCCACGAGATCGCTGGCTTGGGACCGCTGAGCTACGAAGCGCAACGCGGGATGTACTTGCATCCGACCTATGCCGTCACGCCGGATCGTGAACCGCTTGGCCTGCTCGACGCGTGGATGTGGGCGCGCGAAAAGCGCGACAAAGATGGCGTGCGGCCGGGGCTGAAAGAGAGCCGCCGCTGGGTTGAAGGATATGAGCGCATCGCCGAGCAGGCGGCGGAACTGCCCGGTACGCGCCTTGTCTATGTGGCTGACCGCGAAGCGGACATGGTCGAAATGATGCGTGTTGCGCGTGAGTTGGGCACGCCCGCCGACTGGCTGGTGCGGGCCCAGCATGACCGCTGCCTGGTTGACGATGACACGACCAAGCTTTGGGGCGCCACCACCGATGGCGCTGCACTTGGCGAGATCAGCTTCACCATGGGTGGGCGCGAAAAGCAGAAGGGGCGCGAAGTGCGGCAGCAATTGTGAGCGCGGCCAGTGCTGATAAGCGACGGAAAGAAAGGACAGATCGAGCAACGTGCGTCATTGCTCGCGAAGTTGACGCGCCAGCCGGCGCGACACCGGTTGAATGGCGACGGCTGACGAACCACATGGCGAGCACACTGCAACAAGCCACGCAGCTGATTGACTGGTACCGTGCCCGGTGGGAAATCGAAGTCTATTTCAATGTGCTCAAGAACGGGTGCGAAGTCGAGCAACTGCAGCTGGCGGCAATTGACCGCCTGGAGCGGGCGCTGGCCTTGTTCATGGTGGTGGCATGGCGCGTGGCCTACCTGATGCGCAAAGGGCGCAATTGCCCCGATCTTAATGCAGCCTTGTTCTTCGATGCGGACGAGATTCGCGGGGCGCACTTGCTGAACAAGATGAAGATGCCAGCCACCCCACCGAGCTTGAACGACGTCGTGCGCCTCATTGCTCGAATCGGCGGATTCCTTGCCAGCAGCGGTGATGGCGAGCCTGGCGTGAAGACGATCTGGAAAGGGACTCTATCAAGTCCACGCCTCGGCAGAAACCTTGCGAGCGCTACGTGAAGGGATGGGTGGACGGACTTGTGTATAAAAGCATGGGTAAGTAGGGGTCATTGCAAACTAACGATGGCATGGATGGCTCCACACGGGAACTCCTACGTCTCCCACTTTTTATTGTAGAGAGATTAATTTTTTGTGGTTTTTGAGACGGCACTTATGGCAGCCTGACCGAAATTGTCCTCCAGGTTGTTCCGTCGAATTCAGCGAACGAATCGTCCCCGGTGACAAGTAGCTTGCCTTCGACAACGTTTGCCTTGCTGGAATAGACACCTTTTACCTTTCTCGCTTCATTGCCAGCTATTCTATAGAGACCGTAATAGCCCAAGCCCACATATATATCGCCAAGATATTGAGTAATGGTGTAGATGCTTTCTTCGACAATCGAGTGATCATCACCAATGACTTTAATTTTCGTCCAGCGATCCCCTCCGTCCCACCGGAATAGCGAGCCGCTTCTCCCGCCAATATAGATCTCTTTATTTGAAATGCAATGGACGGCGACGAGCATCTTATTCGTCGGTACGGAATCGACTTCACGCCAGTTACTGCCGTCGAAACGCATCACTTTGCCTACCATCCCCACTGCCACTGCGAAGTCAGATTGCAGTCCATGAATTCCGTAAAGCCTTCCACCCGCAACGGATTTAGAAACCGCTCCCCCTTGCCAAAGCGACAGTCCGTCGCGGTGAGTAAACCAGCAATCCAAACCGTTCCGAATCCAGATGCCGTGAATTGCTCCAACAGTATCGGTTTGAAACGTCTCACGCGATTCTCCTGTTACTCGGACAATCTCTCCGTTGCCCGTTCCGAGTACGTAGCAAACAGGACTCACCCTGCTAATCACGGTTCCCCAAACCTTCATACTGTAATGCACTTTCCAACTTAGTTCCGGCTGTGCAGAACTTACTGCGACTATGCAACAAGTAATTTTTCCTGGTTCAACTGGCGCATAATTCCAGTTGCCCATTAAAAGATACTCACCTAACGCATTGCCTTCTATTGCTCCGTTTAAAGCGGACTCTATTTCATCATCTGTCTTTGCATTCATTGCACATCTCCGGCTGGAATGATATCTATAAAATATCCGACAATACGAGTTAGTTAATATTCAAAGTCCTCATACGGGGTGCGAACAACGGTGTCGTTTGAAATTTCCGGACATGTCGCCTTAAAATAAGCGAGCACTTGCGCCATAATGCAGACGATGTCCGCCTCAGGTACGTTCGCCGCTCTCAGCTGCTCTTCCGAATTTTTCATTGCTTCTCCGAAGGTCATCGGTTTCCCTCTCGCGCGCGCCGCCCTAGCATCCGCATTCTGCATATCGGTGACGATACCATGGTCTGTGCTGGGATCCGTTGACGGCCCGACCAGGCCAATACATGGCGCTTCTTTTTTGTCATAATTTTTACAAATTTTTTCGAGCGGAGCGCCCCTTTCCCAAAAATGCGCGTTCTGTATCACATGATGAGACTGCTTTGGCTTCTTCGCATATATAGCGGCGTCCTTATACTGGTGCACAGGATAATTCTTACGTTGCTCCTTGCACTCATCCTTTTTCTCTTCTTCTTTGCCGACATGCGGTATTGGCGGCACATTGCCTGGCTTCTTCTCTGGCTCAGGTTCCGGTGGAGGGTCAGGCTCAGGCTCGGGTGCCAAAACGGGCGGGGCAGGTTTGGGAAGTCTGGCCTCAATTTCTTCATCGGTGAGCGTCCGAAATTCGGTAATGGGGCCGACTTCTACTATCCCCTCTGGCTCCGATAACCATGACCAAAGCTTAGCCACAGCAACAACGACAACCACGACGACAACGACAACGACGACAGCGGTAAGTACCGCAGCTGCTCCTGCGGTCAGAACTATAGTTGGGGCAATAACCATGGCTCAGCCGTGGTTGTTGGTGGTGAAGTCGTTGTCGCGGCAAACGTTATAGCCCTCGACGAAGACATTCATCGACCAAGACTTGAAGTAGCATTTCCCTTTGATGACTTGGGACACGATCCCTTTCCTGAAATTCTCGGTCGCCGCTTCATCGCCGGTACTTACTTTCAGATACGATTTGTCTCGCTGCATTATCTCCTTGCCTCCGATGAACACAGACCGTGACCCGTTAGTGGTGTCCTTCGCGTAAGCCGTGTTCGGATACGGAACAGGCACCCCAACCTTCGCTGGATATGGAGGACTGAAGCAAACATCGGGGAAATTCGCCCGCGTGACGCTATCCCCAGCCTTTGCAACTACCTCGTGCCCATTGGCATACACTTCATGCGCCATATTGATGTCCTCGTTACTGTGGTGTTTACATCGATCGGGATGCTTCGGCTGTCGCACGGTACGCTTGGCTGTAGCGGAACGCGGCGATTTGGGCAGTGCGTAATCCTCCATCATTGCCTGCGAGGCAAAGCGTATAGTTCCCATGCAGGTAATTTTTCTTTTGCGCTTGCAGAAGCCAAGCGAATTGCAAACAACCGACCACACTGCCCGTCTCGCCCACGCTTTCCGCCGCAAGCCACAGTGGCGTGGCGATGCGCGTACGTGTTTGGGCAAGTGCCAGCTCTTCAAAACGATAGGCCTCGCCGTTCGCGTCCGACAAGCACAGGTGTACATCGTCAGCGCGCACTTTCGCCTCCGCCAGCGCCTGCGTGATAGCCGCTGTCAGCCCGTCGCCGCGCAAGGGGATGTCGCTATCGCAGTTGGCCGATTCGAGCGCCTTGCCTTGCCCGAACACAATCAATTCAACGTCGCGCTGCCTGTCACTGCGCAGCACGAGCAACGCCCCGGCAGCCTCGCCCGGGATGAACCCGGCGCGAATGCCGCTTGCCAGCAGGCGCCCGGCGTCGAGATTGCCCACGATCGTGCCGCGATTGATGAAGGTATCGGCTGCGACGATGATAACGGCCTCGTGACCTTTGCCGAGCAGCAGGTCGCGGGCAATGGCAAGCGCGTTGGCGACCCCGGTTTGTCCTTCCGCCACCATCCGGGAATCGACGTGCCGATCCTGGCCCAGCTGCATTTCGAGTTGGCGCCACAAACCGCTGTCCAGGTCGTTCAATCGTCCAAGCCGTTCGGGCTCGGCCACGCAAAGCAGCAGCGGCGTCGCTGCCAGCGAAACGTGCGGATCCGTGGCCAGGGCCTGGCGGATCGCCGATGCGGCCATGCGCGACAGCTTCTCCACGCCAGGCCCGTTGTCTTCCCAAGGCACCGGTGCGCCGATCAAGGGTTCGTGCTCCTGATCGACGAAGCCCAGTTCAAAAAAATTGTTCAGCCGGCAGCGCAAGGCTGCGCAGGCCGACGCGGTATTGAAGCCGACACCGGTAACCAGCCCGGCACTGCGGACCGCGATCGCCTGCGCGCTCATAAGCGAATCTGCGCAGCGGGCGCACGGCAGCATTCAGTCGGATCGAAGACCTGGTCGGGCAGCTCGGGCGCGCCGATCTCCACCTGGCGGATTTCGTCGAGACTGCGACGCAGCGGCCGGGCGACGCGCCAGACGATGCTGAAGCGCTGCAGGTCGGGTTCCAGCAGCACTGTATCGGCGCGTGCGGGCACGGTCTCCGGTGATCCGCCGGCTGGATGAATCGTGATGCTGAGCGCAAGCGAGGGCAAGGTAAAGTCCAGACGGCCAGATGGCGTGATCGCGGGGTGAGTCAGGTTAAGTAAGGTGACCGTTTCGCCCCCGACCAGCGCATCGAGCTGCTGGTCCGGTGGCGCGCTTTGAAAATAGCGTTCATCGAAATCGCGCGGCAGAAAGGGAAAGACATTTTTTTGCCAGGCAGCGTCGTAGGTGCCGGCATATTGCAGCCGTTCAGTCCAGTTGCGGCCAATGGGACCAAAGCCCATCGGCCGGTATGCCTTTCGGGGATGCTTGACCGGCACGCCCACAGCCTCGGTCTGCGCCATGGGCGCGCCGTCGACAAGGGAGCGCTGCATCTTCTTTTGAAAGCCACGTCCGATCGGATTGGCCGGATACACTGCCCGCTTGTCGCCCTTGCCAGGATTGTTCTCGATACCGCCGAAGGCGATGTCATAGCTGATCGGCTGGCGCGTGAACGGCTGCGCCGGTCCCACCGAGACGCCAAGCAGGCTGGCACGCCAAGCACGCTTGCCGTACACATGAAAGGCTTTGCTGACCTCGCCGACCCGAATACCTACACCGACCCGTTGCGCGGCCTTGCCCTGCGGCGCATAAGCGCTGCCGAGCAGCAGCACCTCGCAGCGCGGCTTGGTCAGCACATAATCGCATTCGTACTCCGGCGCCGACATGCCAGGCTCACCGGTGGCGGTATCGGCCTGCGTGGGTGCGATCTGGGCGTCCAGCAGTTGCGCCGCTTCTCCGCCCAACGGCAAACGGTACGTCGCCTTGACGACGACCAGCAGATGCTGGCGCCCGCTCTTGTCCGCCGCAGCCATGTAGCCGGCCGCGGCCCCGGTGTGGTTAATGATTTTCATAGACAAGTCTTCAGTTAAGCGAAACCGAGCTGCCCTTGATCCGGTTCTGACCGGCTGCGCGGGAGAGCAAATCCTGCCCTCGGATCTCGACGCTGCCGTCCACATCGAGCGTGATGCTGGCGCGCCCACATTGCAAGGTCAGCTTTCGATTTGCGACGAGCCTGAGCTCGTCCCCGTTCTCGATCACTTGCAGCGCCGACGGCGGTAGCAGCAGCGGGGAAGCGGGCTCGTTCTGCCGCGCGGAGCGATGCAGAACGCCCATCACGGCAACCTGGCCGAGATCGCCCCGTTCGAATTGCAGCGCTACCATTTTTCCGATATCCGCTGACGTCAGCGCCGCAAACGCGCGCGCGGGTGCCGGACCTTGGGCCGGATTTCCATCGAAGTTGACCAGTGGCAAACCATCGTTGCTCCAGCCAGCCAGGGTGCCGATCACCAGACCGGTGACGGGCGATGTCGCTGCCGCGATATGGTCATTCTCTTGCGCACAAGCCGTTGCCGCCGTACCAAGGTCGGGCATATTTGTCACGATCATGAAGAACTCTCCTTAAGTTGAAGCAAGCGCCGCCACTGAATGGCGCTATGTGCACGGCTTGGCAGCAGCGTGCTGCCAGGACGCAGCAGGACCCAATGGAAGGCCGCAAGTTCACGGTGTGCCTGCTCGCCCCGCCTGAAAACCTTGGTAAGCAGGTCGACACCGAGTGGCATGCCCAAGAACAGACGAGAATGACCGCTGAAGTGCGCCGCATAGGTATGCCACCATGCCGAGACTTTCGCGATATCTGGATAGGGATACTCGGCCTCTCCGGCCCTGGGAACCGGGATGTCGTCCGGCGGCGCTAGGCTGGCATCGCCTTGATCCTGATCGCAATCGAAACCGGTTATCAGGCGAAATGCCTCCGCAGCCATGGCGGCGCGCGGCGGGATGCGCATCTGCTCCAGCAGCCAGGGCGCAAAGCTCGCATCGCCACTCCAGCCAATTGCCTCGATCAGCAAATTCGGACTCATCGCCGATGGCGACAGCTTTTGTAGATACGCCAGCAATTGCGGACGCGGCAGCGACAGGCAAAGCTGTCGCAGCGCGGCCCGTTGATTGCTGCCACCCTGTTCCACGATCGTCTGCAACTCGCCGGCCACCGCATCGTTGAACCCTCCCAGCAAGGTCGCCGCCCACGCGGCCCAGAACCGGATCGCGGAACTCGACTCCCGGCCGGGTTCGAGCCAGTCGAGTACTGAGGGAAGCAAATCGACCCGTCCGCATTCACCTGCGGTGCGCAAGGCCCTCGCGACCAGGTCCAGCGAGCTTCCGTCCAGAATTTTGGCCAGATGTACTCCGCCGGACAGCCGGTGCGTGTGACATTGGGCGAGCGCCGCATCGCGATAGCGTGAATCGCTAGCGGCCAGTTGTGCCTCCACCGCCGCGCTGACACGGCGGGTATCGAGCCAGGCAAAGACGCCTTCGAGCGACCAGGCGGCGCCGGGGAGATGCTCCACCTTGGCAAACATCCTCGCGACAATGACGTCGTCATCGCTCAGATACGCGAGCGCGAGCGCGGCGAAGATATCGGCGGAGAGGTCGGGCGCCTGGACGGCAAGCGCCCGGTCGATCAGGTCCATTCCAAACTGGCCTGCCACCTGCATGCCATCCAGATGCGCATCGATCGTTTCGTCGTATCCGACCAAGACCTGAAAACGCGTGCGTGGATTGTCGACATAGGCCGAGTCGCGACGCCACCAGCGGGTCGCTGCTTCTTCAATATGGCGTCGGACGACGACGGCGATCCCCGTAGAGGAAGGTGAGCCGGGAGAGTCGGATCGCAAGTCGGTTCCCCTTAGTTATTCTGAATGTCTTTGCCCTTAATCGCTACCGTGCCCGAGGCGCTGATATTGATCTCGGTGCCGTTGATGGCGATGCTGCCATCGGCCTTCATCATCAGACTGGCCTTGCCCACCGTGATGGACAACGCGTCGCCAGCAGTGACCGCGATCTCGGTGCCGGCGCCAATGGAGATGGATTTGCCGACCGAGGTCGTCTGATTGCCACCGACCACGGTTGCCATGATCATGCCTACATTCAGGTTGTAACCAAGACCAACGTTTTCCATCCGGCCCATGCCGACGTTCTGCATGTAGGCCATGCCTATGGTTTCGGTCTTCATCTTGGTAACCTTGATCGACCAGTTCTTGCCGATCGTATCCTTCTCGTTCTTCACAACCGACTTGGTCCGGTTGCCGCCGATGTCGATGGTCTCGTTCTTGCCCACGTCCTCGCTGCGGTTGTCGCCGATGCTGATCTTCTCATCGTGGTCCACCCGCTCGCTGCGGTTGTTGTGGATCGTGATCGTTTCGTTGTTGTCGACGGTTTCAGTGCGGTCATGGTGCACGGTGATAGTCTCGTCACGGTTCACCGTTTCGGTGCGGTCCCGCTTGACGAGGGTGGTTTCGTCACGATCGATCGTTTTGCGGCGGTCGTTGCCCACCCATTTGTCCTCGTCGTGCTCGACTTCGGTCAGTTGGTCCTTTTCGGCGTGCAGCCAGAGCTGCTCCTTGCCTTTCATGTCTTCGAATCGCAAGGCGTTGGCGTTGTCGTAAGCGCCGCCCGGAGTTGAGCGCGACAGGATGCCGCTCTGCGTTTTGTTGGCTGGCAGCGGCCAAGGAGGCATGTTGTTCGCGTTGGGCACCATGCCGGTGATGATGGGCCGTGTCGGATTACCGTCGAGGAATTGAATGATGACCTCGGTGCCGATGCGCGGTATCGAGGTCATGCCGAAATTCGAACCAGCCCACGGGGTCGCCACGCGAATCCAGGCGGAGCTCTTTTCGTCGTTCGTGCCGACGCGATCCCAATGAAACTGCACCCGGACCCGGCCATATTCGTCCGTGTGAATTTCCTCGCCCTCAGGGCCAACCACCGTGGCCGTTTGCACGCCATGGATCTTGGTTTCGACACTGTTGTGATCGCGGCTTGCGCGATAAGGAATGATTTTCCGGATGCACGTCAGCCGATTCTGGTAGTGGGACTCCGCAGTCGTTCTAACGTGATAATTGTTCGATGCTCTGTGACACACCTCGGTGATCAGAAATTCGTTTGCCTGTGCATCCGCCGGTCCATCGCCGCAGTCGAAGTGCCCTGTGAGGCGGAACCACCGTCCCGGCATCGCGTACCGGCAGTTGCCCGCTCCATCGAATTGTTTGCCCGACGCTTCCACTTCCTCCACGCGCAGCTGGGCCAGCGTTCGTCCGCCCGCGCCGCCCTTGAACCCCAGCGCCCCGGTATATTCGTAGGATTCGATGTTGAGCACATCGCCCTGCTGATTAAGGCTTGGCAATGACGACAAGACTGGACTTGGCGACTTGAAATCGTAAGCGGCGAGCGCGACGCTGCCGACGACAAGCGACCGTCCGGGCGACCACTCGCCGATGCCATCCTCTTCCACCGATCCGCCGTGGCGTTGGAAAGGGACGACCGGCCCACCGTCGATCGGGAAAGCGCCGGTCGAGTCGTCCGACAGAATCAGGCTGTGTCCGGATGCCGTATGCTCGAACCAATAGATGATGCCATTGGCAACCCAGCGACGTTCCAGAAAATTGCGGTCGCTCTCGTCAAACTGGCAGCAATCGGTCAGCACATCGGTCGCGCCCTGTACGCGCCAGTCCCATTCGGCGAGCCCGCCATAGTCGGCGAAAATGCTGGCCGTCTGCTGGTACATTGTGGTGGAATGGAACAGGTAGTTATCTTTGCGCAGGGTGAGGTATTTATACCATGGGCCCAGTTTCGCCTCGTAGTAGGACACTCCGCCATCGACGGTTTTCAGCCCGAAGCTAAAGACCCTGCCAGTAAAGTAACGCATGGTGCCGTCTTTGCGGACCATTTGCACGCACATCATCTTGCCCTGCAACGCCTTGAGCGGAATGTTTGGATCATCAGCAAGTAACTCGACGGTAAATTCGAATGGTCTGGAGATGCATTCGTACGCCTCCAGTGCATTAACCACGAGCAAGCTTGAAGGCCCATCGCTGTTGGGGAACGAAAGCCGGAGCAAACGGTTATGTTGACGGCGATTAGCGAGATTTTGTAATGTCAACGAAGCTTCGCTCATGCCTGATTTCCTATCCATGATGGGTGGTCGTTATCGGTGGCAGCTATTTCTTCGGGCTGCGGCATCGGCAAGGTCTGGCCTGAAAAAGGTCGCTGACCTATCGTCCAACGAACTCAACATTTAACGGTAAACTTGATGGTGAGAATGTAAAAGCAAGAGGAAGGTCGTGCGATAGCGATTACTTCTTGGGCACACAACCTGAGTAGCACAACAATGTCATCATAGCATGATTAGCTCCAATTATTGATATTTTGTAACTATTCAGCCGCTACGCAGTTGGCCTGATCGGATCGCCAGCAAATGCGCGGCGCAGCACTTCCAGCATGCTGTGCCCCTGTTTCCGTAGAGTGTCGAGGCAGGAGCGAATGCTGCAGAAGTTGTCGGCGCCGGCGATGGTGCGGAAGCATCCCGATATTTTCTGTCTGACCTCGGACATACGCAACGCCGGCTCAGCGATGTTGTTCGTGAACGGGATGGTGGGCTCTGCAATGAACGCAAACCGTTTTGGTAAGGTAACTGGATGCACCACCCCGACCTCCTTGCCACCCTGCCGCCCGAGCTTCGCGACTATGTTCGCGGGCTAAAGGCGCACACGTCGGCGCTGCAGGAGCACACGTCGGCGCTGGAACAGCAAGCATCTGCGCTGGCGGCGCATGCGGCGGCGCTCGAAATGCAGGCGAGCGCCGTGCAAGCGCGACAAACATGAACTGCCCGAGGCAGAAAAGGTATGCGCTTGCTGCCATGGCGGCCTGCACCGCATGGCGAGGAAATCAGCGAACAGCTCGACATCATTCCAGCCACGGTCCAGGTGCTGCAGCACGTGCGCTTCAAATACGGCTGCCGCCACTGCGACCGCCACGCTGAAGCGAGCACGATCATCACCAGCCCAATGCCGGCTCAGCCGATGCCGGGCAGTATCGCCAGTGCCTCGACGCTGGCGACGGTGCTCACTGCCAAGTACGTCGATGGCACTCCCATGTATCGGATGCACGCAGCCCTGCTGCGCGGCGAAGTGGAGGTGGCACGCACCACGCTGTCGCAATGGGCGATCAAGGCCGGGGTGATGGCGACACCGCTGTATGAAGCAATGCGCCAGGTGCTGCGCCAGTGCCCGGTAATCCATGGCGACGAAACCAGGGTGCAGGTACTCAAGGAAGACGGGCGCAGCGCGCAAAGTCAGTCCTACATGTGGGCCTGTGGTATCGAGCCGTATGCCTACCTGCGCCATATTCTGACCGAGCTGCCATGCAGGCAAGCCGGCGCTGACGTCACCGATCTGCTGCCGTTTAATTTCAAGAAAAACTAAGCTGCGGGCCTGCTGGTCCGACGGTTTGAAACAGTCAAGGTGGGGTAAATCTCCCGCTTACCCATGACAGCACCATCACGAAGGCCATCAAGGGCCGCCGCGCGCGTCCTACCATCAGGTGAGAGAACGAAGCCCAGTCGCACTGGCACTGCTCGCCCGGCAGTGTGCGCAGACGCAGGTACGCTTCGACCGCGTTGCGAGGACGGTGGCGCGCGACCTGACGCCGGAAATAGTCGAGCCCGCCCACATAGCCGCGTTCGCGCACCATGCCGTACAGACGGCTTGCCGTGAGCTGCGGATATTTCTCCAGCGTCTGCAGGATGAGCGGCGGGTAGTCGTCGATCAACGCCGCCCGCTGCGAAGCAATGCGCGGCAGGCCCGCTTGCGCCAGCACCCGTTCGACAGTGCTGTAATGCACGCCGAGATGGCACACGATGGTGCCGCAACGCCATTTCTCGGCATGGTAAAGGCGTAGTATCTGCACCGTTGTTTCAAGGTGAATGGCCACTGTTGCCTCCTTGGCGGCGGCCGGCTGCCCGCTTACGGCGCTTAAGCAACGCGACCGCACAAGAAATTCAATCGCATGAACACCGAGCACGGCCGTCCGTAAAGATGACAGCACCGTGTCCGCCCCGCCGGCACAGCGGGCACCGCAATTGCGGCAGCTACGATCACGCCCAAGCACAACAGCAGTAAAGCATCCGGAGCCGGTGCGGGGGGACTGTTATGCGTCACTATTTGCTTTTTGGCGCGATAGCGGCGCATCCGTTCGGCATGCCTGGCACGGCCCCGGCGGGTGCTTTGGTAGCGCCGGCCGGCGGCTTCAGCGATAGGCGTCTGGCTGTAAGAGCGCAGTCCTCGCCGCAATACTGCTGGCCGCGATCACAGGCACTGCATATGCACACCTGCTTGCGGCATCTGGCGCACAGGAAGAGGCGGGCCACAGTCTCCATCGGCTTGCTCCGTCAAGCCGGACAAAGATGAACAACAGGGTCTTCCAGGGAGATACTTCAAGGGCATCCCTTGCTCTGGAATGCAGGGCGCGACACGGTTAAACTTGCCGGTTTTGGATGTCGCGCCCGCCTCTGTGCGGCAATACCGTTTTACCCCTCCCCGCAGTCCATATCATCCCCGCAACTATTCTTGGCGCAAACGCAACACATCAGTGGCCCATCGAGAAGCTGACGCCAGTGGCGCGCCATGTCGTCCGGCAGGACGGCGGCCGGACCCCGACTGCGCCGGGGCAAGCGACGGCATGGCGCGAAGCACGTCTGCGCAGGTCATGCTCAGTAAAGGCGTCTACAGGAAGGGGATGGCGCACGCCAGTGCCAGTGATCGCCGCTGATGGCGGGCTGATCGGAGGGAGTCGGAGGGGAAACCGCCAGCAAAAACCAAATTTACGCGCTTTTCAAAGCCCGTCCCCCCGTTCGCGAACGGATACTAAACGTGGGTGAGCACTTCAGTGACTGTGTACGGAAGTGTCTCGCGGGGGCGTTACTGCCTAACACAGCGGAAATGCTGGAGCGGCTGGTCTTCACGGAGAACGAAAAGATGTTTTTATGTGACACGGTACCGATGCCAGCCCGTGACCGCCGTATGAGGTAGATCATGCCCAGACGGCTATCGTGAGACCAGACCCGACATTAATGGATTTTGTATTATAATATTTATACAAAACTCATTGGCTTATGACATGCCTAATGCATCCAATAAAACTGTAGGTACAGGCGGCAATGAGGAAACAATGCTTGTTGCTGACGTCGCCTGCTTCCTGCACGCAGATGCTGAGACGATCATGCAGTTAGCCCGCGCCGGCCTGCTGCCTGGCACCAGGGTTGGAAAGGCCTGGATTTTCCTGCGCGCGGACGTCCTAACTTTTCTCCGCGCCAAAATAGATGAAGATACTGCAGCACGGCGAGTCAATGCTCAGAACACCGCCCCGGCCGCAGTGCTAATGACTAAGCCGAAGCGTAGCGCACCGCCTGCTCTACCCGCTCTCTCCTGCTTGCCACTACCGCGCGACACCACCAAGTGAGCTACCACAATCGCGCTGCCAGGTCGCTCCCTCGCAAGCTGGCATAGCGTTTCAGCATTCGCAGATCACGGTGGCCAGTGATTTTAGCGATCAATACATCCGACAGCGTGGTCTTCTCGTACAGTCGGCATGTCGCTTCATGCCGAAGGTCGTGAAAGCCGAAGTCCTCCACTTTTGCTGCAGTAAAGTGCGCTTTAAACTTGGCCGACAAATCCGCGGTGGTCGCGTCAAGTACGTAGACAGACGCATCCCCGCTCCAGAACGGAAACAGCCGGCCCTCACGCTTCGCGATATGGTCCGCATTCGCCGACATGTACTCGGCGAGTAGCGCCAGCGCGGGCGTGGAAAGCGGAACTTGGCGGTCGTCCCCATTCTTCGTCCGCTCAAGATGAATTGTCCGCTTCTTGGTGCTCACCTGGCCGACAAGCAGCGTATAGCACTCGCGCATACGCATCGCCGTTTCCAGCGCAAGAATGAAGAAAGTCCGTTCGGGAGACGCATCCGCAAGAACTGCAAGCACACGCTCCTCTTCCTCAGGATCGAGACGTCGATCACGCTCCGTATCCACTTTCACAGTACCGCCGTTCGCCAGGACATGCCGTTCATCGTCCACGGAATAGGCAGCGAAGCCGCGTTTAAGCAAACGCAGAGGATTCTGTGCAAGGATTTCCGGGCGCGTTCGAAGGATCCAGTCAAGACAGCGCGCCAACGCGCCATGGCGATGCCGGATCGTGGACGGAGCCAGGTTGAGCTGCCGTTTCATGGTACGAATCCAGCTCTCGGCCCACTCAAAATTCATGTTGGCACTGGTCACGCCCAACATCTGATTTTCGATGGTGCCGAGGAGCTTGGTTTCCGATACCGGTAACGTATTGGCACGGACATACTCAGCTATGCATCGCTTCAGCGACCAGGACGTCGACGGGCCCTTGCGCGGCTCTAGCAGACTTGCTGGCACAATGCCTTGCGCCAGCAAGCCATCAAGCTGCTGCCCATAACGCTTTGCCTCTTCGAAAGTGTCAAACGTGGCCCAGAATGTTTTGGGCAACAGTTTGTTCTTCACGCTAAGCTGGAAGGTACCTGAGGGAGTGGTTTTTATCGAGGCCATGAATCCAACATAGGATTCAAACGCTGAAAAGTCAAACGGCCAGTAGGCCGTTTTGATGGAGGCGCACCTCCCGTGCCGGGAGGTGCAACCCTTGTTCGAACCAGCTCATAGTGAGCTAAGTCCTTGATTTTCTGGAGGCGAGGACGGGAATCGAACCCGTCTAAACGGCTTTGCAGGCCGCTGCATAACCTCTTTGCTACCTCGCCAGAGACTTGCTGCGCCACCCTCGGTGGGGTGACAAAAAAAGGAAGCGATGCTTCCCTTTCGAATTCTGGAGCGGGAGAAGAGTCTCGAACTCTCGACCTCAACCTTGGCAAGGTTGCGCTCTACCAACTGAGCTACTCCCGCATTGGAGTCTTGCATTTACTAATTACGGCCAATCCCGAAAACTGGAGCGGGAGAAGAGTCTCGAACTCTCGACCTCAACCTTGGCAAGGTTGCGCTCTACCAACTGAGCTACTCCCGCATTGGAGTCCTGCATTTTACTACTTACTGCCACTGAAAGCCAGCGCCTGAAAACTGGAGCGGGAGAAGAGTCTCGAACTCTCGACCTCAACCTTGGCAAGGTTGCGCTCTACCAACTGAGCTACTCCCGCATTGGAGTCCTGCATTTTACTACTTACTGCCACTGAAAGCCAGCGCCTGAAAACTGGAGCGGGAGAAGAGTCTCGAACTCTCGACCTCAACCTTGGCAAGGTTGCGCTCTACCAACTGAGCTACTCCCGCATTGGAGTCCTGCATTTTACTACTTACTGCCACTGAAAGCCAGCGCCTGAAAACTGGAGCGGGAGAAGAGTCTCGAACTCTCGACCTCAACCTTGGCAAGGTTGCGCTCTACCAACTGAGCTACTCCCGCATTGGAGTCCTGCATTTTACTACTTACTGCCACTGAAAGCCAGCGCCTGAAAACTGGAGCGGGAGAAGAGTCTCGAACTCTCGACCTCAACCTTGGCAAGGTTGCGCTCTACCAACTGAGCTACTCCCGCATTTTTCAAGACCATGATTATCGCAGAAACTAAGCAATATTTCAAGGATAAGCTACGATGTTTTCTCCAAGTATCTGGAGCGGGAGAAGAGTCTCGAACTCTCGACCTCAACCTTGGCAAGGTTGCGCTCTACCAACTGAGCTACTCCCGCTTTGTTACAACATCGTCACAACAGGGCGGCATTATAGAGGATCTGAACTGCCTGTCAAGGATCGATAGCCGATTTCGACGATCAATCCATCATGCCGCCCTTTTCCTTGATCAGCGGCCAGGCCAGGCGCATGTAGTAAAACATCGACCAGACGGTCAGCACGGCGGCCAGGATCATCAGGTATTCGCCCAGCTGCTGGGTGTCGATGAAGCGGAACAGCATGTCGTGCCACAGCAGCAGCGGGATGGCGGTCATCTGGGCGGCGGTCTTGATCTTGCCGATCGAGCTGACCGCCACCGAACGCGAGGCGCCGATCTGCGCCATCCATTCGCGCAGCGCCGAAATGGCGATCTCGCGCCCGATGATGATGAAGGCGATGAAGTGGTCGACCCGGTCCAGGTGCACCAGCACCAGCAGCGCGCCGGCCACCATCAGTTTGTCGGCCACCGGGTCGAGGAAGGCGCCGAAGGCCGAGGTCTGGTTCCAGCGGCGCGCCAGGAAGCCGTCGAACCAGTCGGTGACGGCGGCGATGACGAAGACCAGCGTGGCCGCCATGTCCTGGTCGGAGCGCGGCAGCCAGTGGATCGGCAGGTAGTACACGCCGACCACGAGCGGAATCAGGGCTACACGTAACCAGGTCAGGAGAATCGGGATATTAAAGGGCATAGAGGGGGGCGCACTGGTTAAGCGTTGATAGATGCTTGCGCCGCTAGTCTACCTTGCCCACGGTGTTTTAACCAGTTTGGACCGTGCGCGCCGCCCCATGCGCACGGCCCGCGTCAATACCGTCAGTGCAGCTGCTTGTAGATCTCTTCGGCCAGCTGGGTCGAAATGCCTTCCACCGACATCAGGTCTTCGACGCTCGCATCGACCACGCCGCGCAGGCCGCCGAAGCGCGCCAGCAGCTTCTGGCGGCGCTTGGCGCCGATGCCCTCGATCTCTTCCAGGCGCGAGGTCTGGCGCGTCTTGGCGCGCTTGGCGCGCATGCCGGTGATGGCAAAGCGGTGCGCCTCGTCGCGGATCAAGGCGACCAGCATCAGCGCCGCCGATTCCTTGCCCAGTTCCTGCGAGGCGCGCCCGTCGACGAACATCAAGGTCTCCAGGCCGACCCGCCGCCCTTCTCCCTTGGCCACGCCGACGATCAGCGAGATGTCCAGGCCCAGTTCGGCGAACACCTGGCGCGCCATTTCGATCTGGCCCTTGCCGCCGTCGATCAGCACCACGTCGGGCATGACGCCGTCGCCGTTGGCGACCTTTTCGTAGCGCCGCATCAGGACCTGGCGCATGGCCGCGTAATCGTCGCCCGGCGTGATGCCGTTGATGTTGTAGCGCCGGTACTCGCCGTTCTGCATGGCGTGGTGATGGAATACCACGCACGAGGCCTGGGTCGCCTCGCCCTGCGTGTGGCTGATGTCGAAGCACTCGATGCGCAGGGCATCGAGGTCGGTGGCGTCGAGCGCCAGCGCTTCGGCCAGGGCGCGCGTGCGCGACTGCTGCGAGCCCTGCTCCGACAGCAGGCGCGCCAGCGAAATGTCGGCGCCCTTCTGCGCCATCTCCAGCCACTGGCGGCGCTGTCCCTGCGGCTGGAAGATCAGGTTGATGCGGTGCCCGCATTGTTCGGTCAGCGCCAGCATCAGGGCCGGCTGGTCGAATTCGATATTCAGGATCAGCACCCCGGGAATGAACTTTTCGCTGTAGTGCTGCGCCAGGAAGGCGGCCAGCACTTCGACCTCGATCGAGCCTTCCGCAATCGCGGCGGCGTCGCTGACCTGGGTCGGGAAATAGGCGCGGTCGCCCAGGTGGCGCCCGCCGCGCACCATGGCCAGGTTGACGCAGGCGCGCCCGCCCTGCACCACCACGGCGATGATGTCGACATCGGCGTCGCCGCCGGTCTCCATGCTTTGCTGGTGCAGCACGCGCGCCAGCGACTGGATCTGGTTGCGCACGGCGGCGGCCTGCTCGAATTTGAGTTCGCCCGCAAACGCGTGCATCTTCGCTTCCAGGTCGGCCATCACTTCGCCCTGGCGCCCGCGCAGGAATTTGGCGGCGTTGTCGACATCGATCTTGTACTGCTCGCGCGTGACCAGGTCCACGCAGGGGGCGCTGCAGCGGCCGATCTGGTGCAGCAGGCAGGGGCGCGTGCGGTTCGCATACACGCTGTCCTCGCAGGTGCGCAGCATGAACACCTTCTGCAGGATCTGCATCGATTCCTTGACCGCCCAGGCGCTCGGGAACGGCCCGAAATACTGGTTCTTCTTGTCGACCGCGCCACGGTAGTAAGCCATGCGCGGCACGTCCTGGCCGGTGATCTTCAGGTAGGGATAGGACTTATCGTCGCGGAACAGGATGTTAAAACGCGGCTTGAGCGTCTTGATCAGGTTATTTTCGAGGATCAGCGCTTCGGCCTCGCTGTGCGTGACGGTGGTCTCCAGGCGCGCGATGCGCTCGACCATCATGGCGATGCGCGGGCTGGACAGATTCTTCTGGAAGTAGCTCGACACGCGTTTTTTCAGGTCGCGTGCCTTGCCCACGTACAGGACCGCATCGTTGGCGTCGAAATAGCGGTACACGCCCGGCAGGCCGGGGAGTTTGGCGACGGTGGCCAGCACCTGTTCGCGCGCGGCCGCGGCCGCCGCGCCGGGGTCGGCGACGGGCGCCGCGGCGTCTGGAAGTTCGGGAGTCACATCGGTCATTGCAGAATCAATCCGGTTCAGGTCAATCAGGCTTGCCGGGTGACGATCACGAAGGCGACGCCGTATTCGGCTTCATCGCTCACCGTCACCTGGGCAGTGAGCCCATTTTGCCGCATAAAGTCGGCCAGCGCGCCACTGCACACCATCACGGGCTGGCCGGCGGGGGTGTTGAGCATCTGGGCGCGGCGCCAGGCCATCGGCTCGCGCAGGCCCAGGCCGAGCGCCTTGGAAAACGCTTCCTTGGCCGCGAAGCGCGTGGCCAGGTAGCGCACCCCGCGCACCGGGTTCTGTTCGCGGCGCTGGCGGAACACCGCCAGTTCGTCTTCGCCCAGGATCCTGGCGGCGAAACGCTCGCTGCGCGCCAGCGCCGCGTCGATGCGCGAGACCTGCACGATGTCGGTGCCGATCCCGTAGATCATCGCGCCGGCCGGGTCACGTCCGGGCGTACGCGGCCAGGCGCGCCGCGACCATGATCGCCTTCATCTCGCGCACCGCGTTCTCGAAGCCGGCAAACAGCGCGTGCGCGACGATCGCGTGGCCGATATTGAGTTCGCCGATATCGGCGATGGCGGCAATCGCCTGCACGTTCTGGTAATGCAGGCCGTGGCCGGCGTTGACCTTCAGGCCGCGCGCGGCGCCGAAACGCGCGCCTGCGCGGATGCGCTCCAGTTCATGCGCCAGTTCATCCTGCCCCGCTTCGGCGTAGCGGCCCGTATGCAGCTCGATCACCGGCACGCCGAGGTCGGCGGCGGCGCCGATCTGCGCTTCGTCGGCGTCGATGAACAGGCTGACGCGAATACCCTCGCCCTGCAGCTGCCTGACGGCCGCGTCGACTTCCTTGTAGTAGCGGATCACATCCAGGCCGCCTTCGGTGGTCACTTCCTCGCGCCGCTCGGGCACCAGGCACACGTCCTGCGGACGCACGGCGCAGGCGAAATCGATCATCTCGCGCGTGACGGCCGCTTCCAGGTTCATGCGCGTCATCAGTTGCGGACGCAGGGCGACCACGTCGGCATCCTTGATGTGGCGCCGGTCTTCGCGCAGGTGCAGGGTGATCACGTCGGCGCCGGCCTGTTCGGCCAGCATGGCTGCGCGCAGCGGGTCAGGATAGACGGTGCCGCGCGCATTGCGCAGGGTCGCCACGTGGTCGATGTTCACGCCCAGGTCGATGACCGGGCCATTCGGTTGGAGGAAGCTCATGATGGTTGCTCGGTTGCGTAGGTTTCAGGTTGCGTGATGAAGCTATAACTGCATCAGGTCGATCAGGATCTGGCGCGTGTTCAGGGACGCGCCGCCCAGCTGGTGCGCCAGCAGGAAGCGCAGCAGCAGCTTGCTCTGCGCCTGCGTCGCCGGGTCGCTGTAGTCTTCGCGCTCCATGTCGAGCAGGGTCTTGCCGCTCACCACAGGCCAGCTGTCGGAGGCGCGTGCCGGACGCGCGCCGCGCTCGGGGTCGACCACGTAGTCGCCGTCCGCGTCGACCCTGGCGCGGGTCGCGGTGCAGCGGCTCAGGTCGGCGGCCACGCCTGTCTCTTTCAGTAAGGCGCGTTCGAATTTTCGCAAGACCACCGGCGCCGGTTCGTCGTGCGCCAGCTGGTTCAGGGTCGAGACGTAGTGGTCGAACAGGGCCGGATGCGGGTCGTCGCGCGCGATCAGCTTGACCAGCAGTTCGTTGAGGTAGAAGCCGCACAGCAGCGCGGTCTTTTCGAGGGGGAGCATGCCGCCCACCCAGTCGGCGTCGATCAGGGTGCGCAGCTCGGACTTGCCGCTCCACGCGGCCTGCAGCGGCTGGAAGGTCTGCAGCACGCCGCGCAGTTTCGACAGCGGCCGCTTGGCGCCCTTGGCGACCAGGCCCACGCGGCCGAAGTCGCGCGTGAACATGTCGACGATCAGGCTGGTTTCTTTGTAGGGATAACTGTGCAGCACGAAGGCCGGCTGGCCGCTGACCTTCTCCACGCGCTGGGGCGCGCGCCGCCTGGCGGGCGCCAACGGCGCTGCGACGGTCGCGGCGGGCGCCGCGCCCGATGGTACGGCGACGGTCAGGTCGGCGTCGTTGGTGGGCATGCGGGCCGCGGCTGCGCCTTACTCGTAGCCGTAGGCGCGCAGGCCGGCTTCGTTGTCGGCCCAGCCGGATTTGACCTTGACCCAGATTTCCAGGTACACCGGGCCGCCGAACAGCTTTTCCATGTCCAGCCGCGACTGGGTCGACACTTCCTTCAGGCGCGCGCCCTTGTTGCCGATGACCATGGACTTGTGGGTGTCGCGCTCGACCAGGATGGCGGCGAACACGCGCCGCAGATCGCCTTCCTGCTCGAATTTTTCGATCAGCACCGTGCTGGTGTACGGCAGTTCGTCGCCAACCAGGCGGAACAGCTTTTCGCGCACGATTTCGGAGGCGAGGAATTTTTCGCTGCGGTCGGTAATGTCGTCCGGGCCGAAGATCGGCGCGTTTTCCGGCAGGAAGCGCTTGATTTCATTTTGCAGGCCGTCGAGCTGGAATTTCAGCTTGGCCGAGACCGGCACGATGGCCGCAAAATCGTGCTTGGCCGCGATCTGCTGGGCGAAGGGCATCAGCGCCGCCTTGTCCTTGACCCGGTCCGATTTGTTGATGACCAGGATGCACGGCACGTCCTTGGGCAGCAGGTCGATCACTTGCTGGTCGGCCGGCCCGAAGGTGCCCGCCTCGATCAGGTACAGGATCACGTCGGCCGAAATGAGGGTGTTGGTGACGGTCTTGTTGAGCGTCTTGTTGAGCGCGTTCGAATGGCGCGTCTGGAAGCCGGGCGTGTCGACGTAGATAAACTGGGCGTCGTCCACGGTCTGGATGCCGGTGATGCGGTGGCGCGTGGTCTGGGCCTTGCGCGAGGTGATCGAGACCTTGGCGCCGATCAGCACGTTCATCAGGGTCGATTTGCCCACGTTCGGGCGGCCGACGATGGCGATATAGCCACAACGGAAGTTTTCTGGGGTGCTTGTGGCGTTCATGCTGATTTCGTTTCCGGATGCGGGTGTTTAGCGGGTTTGGCGTCGGCCGGCACGCCATTGTCGTCATCGCCGTCGCCATCGCTCTGGATGGTGGCGATGCCGGCCAGCTTGAGCTGGGCGGCGCGCGGCTTGGCCTTGCGCCCGGCCGGCGGGGTTTTGAGCAGGGCTTGCTCGGCCACCTCGAGCGCGAGCTTGGCGGCGGCCTGTTCGCCGGCGCGGCGGCTGCCGCCACGGCCGTAGACCTGGATGCCGAGCTTGGGCACCAGGCATTCGATTTCGAATTCCTGGCTGTGCGCGGCGCCATGGGTGGCCACCACGTTGTAGGTCGGCAGCGAGATTTTTTTGCTTTGCAGGAATTCCTGCAGCAAGGTCTTGGCATCCTTGCCCAGGGTGCGCGGGTCGACCGTGTCGAGGATCGGAATGTAGAAGGCGCGGATGACGTCGCGCGCGGCATTGAAGCCGGCATCGAGGAAAATCGCGCCCAGCAGCGCTTCGAGGGTGTCGGCCAGGATCGAGGGACGGCGGAAACCGCCGGACTTGAGCTCGCCCTCGCCCAGGCGCAGGAACTGCGACAGTTCCAGCTTCTGGGCGATTTCGTAGAGCGATTGCTGCTTGACCAGGTTGGCGCGCAGGCGCGACAGGTCGCCCTCGTCGATGGCGGCAAAGCGCTCGTACAGGACCGATGCCACCACGCAGTTCAGGATCGAATCGCCGAGGAACTCGAGGCGCTCGTTATGCAAACTGCTGTGGCTGCGGTGCGTCAAGGCTTGCTGCAACAGGCCAGCATCCTGGAACGTATACCCTAAGCGCGTTTGCAATAACTGAAGATTCATGTGTCGGATTTCTTGGTTGGACTGCCTTAACGGACGGGTTCTACTAGTTTTTCAGGGATTTTTCCGCTCGGATCGGTGGTGCCCGAATAATCGATCATCAGGCTGACATTGGTAAACAGCGGAATGGTGGCGGTGTAGGCGAAGGCGACCTGGGTTTCGCCGGTCTCCTTGGTAATGATCAGATCCGTGCCCTTGATGATATCGATGCGGTTGATATTGGCATGGTTGTTGAACGCCATCTGGATCTCGCGCACCGAGCCGTCGGCCTTCTTGGCCGCCATGATGCCGGCCTTGATGGCGCGGTACTCCACGATGGTCGGGAACACTTTCATGGCAAACATGCCGACAACGAGAATAATGCCGAGCACAAAAATCAAGCCCACCAGCGAGACGCCTTGCTGTTTTGCCAGATTGGCCGGTTTCGGTCCGTACATAATCGATTCCCTGTAACGTTAGTGAATGCTGCCGATGCGTTTCAGACTGCTGAAATTCATCCAGACGAAAAATGCCTTGCCGACGATATTCTTGTTCGGGACAAAACCCCAGTAACGGCTGTCGGCGCTGTTGTCGCGGTTATCGCCCATCATAAAGTAATTGCCCGGCGGCACCACACACGTAAACTGCTCGGCACTGTAAGTACATGCTTCGTGCTGCGGGAAATTCTTGACCTGGTCCGGGTTGTAGGTCAACTTGCCGGGCTCGTTGAGGATGCGGTGCGGCGGCTCGGACAGGTTTTCCGTGAATTGCTTATGGTACACGAGCTTTTCATCGTCGAGGTAGTCGTCCAGCGGCGCGTAAGCGAGCTCCTTGCCGTTCACCGACAGGCGCTTGTTGGCGTAGGTGATTTTATCACCGGGCACGCCCACCACCCGCTTGATGTAATCCTGCGACATGTCTTCCGGGTATTTGAACACCATCACATCGCCGCGCTGCGGATCGTTGACGTCGATCACCTTCTGGTTCAGCACCGGCAGGCGGATGCCATAGGTGAACTTGTTTACCAGGATCAGGTCGCCGATCATCAGGGTCGGCACCATCGAACCCGAAGGAATCTTGAACGGTTCGTACAGGAAGGAACGCAGGATGAACACCAGCGCGATCACCGGGAAGAAGCTGCCCGAGTATTCGATCCAGGTCGGCTGGCGCAGGATGGCCGCCTCGATCGACTGGCGGCTGGTGTTGTCGACCTTGATGCCTTCGGCGGTCAGCTTGGCGTTGCGCGCGTCGAAGGCGGCCAGCGCCGCATCGGCCGCGACACGCCGCTGGCGCGCGAAGTAAAACACATCCAGGCACCAGATAATGCCCGTGAGCACCATCGCCACGAACAGGATCAGTGCAAAGTTCCCTAAGATAAACTGCAGGTTCATTTATCGTCCACTTGTAAAATTGCCAGGAACGCTTCTTGTGGAATTTCCACCGAACCGACCTGCTTCATGCGTTTTTTACCGGCTTTTTGTTTCTCAAGCAATTTCTTCTTGCGGCTGATATCGCCGCCGTAGCACTTGGCCAGCACGTTCTTGCGCAGGGCCTTGACGTTTTCGCGCGAGATCACGGTGGCGCCGATGGCGGCCTGGATCGCCACGTCGAACATCTGGCGCGGAATCAGTTCGCGCATCTTGGCGGCGACCTGGCGGCCGCGGAACTGGCTGTTGGCGCGGTGCACGATGATCGCCAGCGCATCGACTTTTTCGCTGTTGATCAGCATGTCGACCTTGACCACGTCGGAGGCCCGGTATTCCTTGAACTCGTAATCCATCGAGGCATAGCCGCGCGAGGTCGACTTGAGGCGGTCGAAGAAGTCGAGCACGATTTCGGCCATCGGCATTTCGTAGATCAGCTTGACCTGGCGCCCGTGGTAGCTCATGTCCATCTGGATGCCGCGCTTGCCGATACAGAGGGTGATGACCGAGCCCACGTATTCCTGCGGCATGTACAGATTGACCGTGACGATCGGCTCGCGCACTTCCTCGATCTTGGACGGGTCCGGCATCTTGGACGGATTGTCGACCCGGATCAGGGAGCCGTCGCGCATGATGACTTCGTACACCACGGTCGGGGCCGTGGTGATGAGGTCCATGTCGAATTCGCGTTCCAGGCGTTCCTGCACGATTTCCATGTGCAGCAGGCCGAGGAAGCCGCAGCGGAAGCCGAAGCCCAGCGCCTGCGATACTTCCGGCTCGTACATCAGGGCCGCGTCGTTGAGCTTGAGCTTTTCGAGCGAGTCGCGCAGGGCGTCGTACTGGTTCGCTTCGACCGGGAACAGGCCGGCGAACACCTGCGGCTGGACTTCCTTGAAGCCCGGCAGCGGCGCCGGCGCCGGCTTGGCGGCGTGGGTGACGGTGTCGCCCACCTTGGCGGCCTTGAGTTCCTTGATGCCGGCGATCACAAAACCGACCTGGCCTGCGGAAATCTGCGGCAAGGATTGCGATTTCGGGCTGAACACGCCGACGCTCTCGACCAGCTGCACCGATTCGGAGGCCATCAGCAGGATCTTTTCTTTCGGTTTCAGGGTGCCGTTGATCACGCGCACCAGCATCACCACGCCGACGTAGTTATCGAACCAGGAGTCGACGATCAGCGCCTGCAGCGGCGCGTCCGGGTCGCCCTTCGGCGGCGGCACCCTGGCGATCAGCGATTCGAGCACGTCTTCCACGCCCATGCCGCTCTTGGCCGAGCACTTGACGGCGTCGGCCGCATCGATCCCGATCACGTCTTCGATCTCGGCGATCGCGTTGGCCGGATCGGCGTGCGGCAAGTCGATCTTGTTGAGGACCGGCACCACTTCCACGCCCAGGTCGAGCGCGGTGTAGCAGTTGGCCACGGTTTGCGCTTCCACGCCCTGGGAAGCGTCGACCACCAGCAGCGCGCCTTCGCAGGCCGACAGCGAGCGCGACACTTCATAGCTGAAGTCGACGTGGCCCGGGGTGTCGATCAGGTTCAGGTTGTACACCTGGCCGTCGCGCGCCTTGTAATGCAGGGCCGCGGTCTGGGCCTTGATGGTGATGCCGCGCTCGCGCTCCAGGTCCATCGAATCGAGCACCTGGGCTTCCATGTCGCGGTCGGACAGGCCGCCGCAGATCTGGATGATACGGTCGGCCAGGGTCGATTTGCCGTGATCGATGTGGGCGATGATGGAAAAGTTACGTATGTTGTTCATTAATGCAATTCAAAACCAAGTAGGGAAGGACGACATTCGGGGTGGTCGCGCGCTCTTTCTGTGCCGGCTTGCCATGATGGGGCGACGCTCCCCATATGAAAAAAGCGCTCCGTGGGGGCCATGGCAATCCCCAGGCGAGCGCCTTATCAAGCAAGAGAAGCTGTCAAGCTCAGGACAGAAGCTATTTCCGACCCCCGCATTTTACCGGATTTCAAGGTAGAAAGCCGGCTTAATCCCGAATTCCGCGTAAACATTGTTAAATCAATACATCGAACGTGGCAAGGTAGCTGCGCACCGCCGCCTCATCGAGGAAGTAGTGGCACAGTTCGGGTTTGGACAGGTCGCCGAACAGGATCGGCACCAGTTCGTCGAAGCGCGCGACCAGGGCCGGGTCGGCATCGACGTCGATGACGTCCACGGCGAAGCGGACGGTGTCGGTTTGCAGGGCGTTGAGGGCGGCGAGCAGGTCGTCGCACAGGTGGCAGTAAACGCGGGAATACAGGGTGAATCGGATCATGGGACGGCGTGGTGGAAAGGAAAAAACGGCGGGCGCGCGGCCCGCCGGCGATGCTTGCTGCAAGGCTTACTGGCGCGGGCGGATCACCACGTACTGGGTGGTCTCGTCGCGCCGCACCAGCACGGCGGCGCTTTTCTTGGGATCGAGCTTGGCGACCATGGCGTTGAACTGCCTGGCGTCCTTGACCTCGACATTGTTCAATTGCAGGATCAGGTCGCCCGGCCGCAGGCCGGCGCGCGCCGCCGCCCCTTCGCTGGCGTCGACCAGCACGCCGC
Organism: Massilia atriviolacea; assembly: GCF_003953935.1. GTDB lineage: Bacteria > Pseudomonadota > Gammaproteobacteria > Burkholderiales > Burkholderiaceae_D > Telluria_A > Telluria_A atriviolacea. The sequence continues at coordinate 314,534 of NZ_RXLQ01000008.1, read as the reverse complement.
CGCTCAGGTCCAGCTCCTTGCGCTGTACCTCGCTCAGGTCGGACACGTGCAGCCCGACCGCGTTGGCGACCTGCTCGGGGGCCGGCTTCTTGACGGCGGGCTTGCGCGCGGCCTTGTCGTCGTCGAGGGCGACGATATTGACGGCGATCTCTTTCTGCTGGCCCTGGCGCCACACGGTGACGACAGCCTTGCTGCCCACCGCCGTCGAGCCGACCAGGCGCGGCAGGTCGGCGGTGCGCTCGATGTCCTGGCCGTTGAATTTGAGGATGATGTCGCCGACCTTGATGCCGCCCTTGTCGGCCGGCCCGCCCGCTTCCACGCGCGCCACTTCGACGCCGCGCGCCTTGCCCAGCCCGAGCGACTCGGCCACTTCCTTGCTGACCTCGCCGATTTCGACGCCCAGGCGGCCGCGCGTGACCCTGCCGGTCTTCTTGAGCTGGTCGGCCACGCGCATCGCCTCGTCGATCGGCACAGCGAAGGAAATCCCGTTGTAGCCGCCGGACAAGGTGGCGATCTGCGAATTGATGCCGATCACTTCGCCGCGCATATTGATCAGGGGGCCGCCCGAGTTGCCGGGATTGACCGCCACGTCGCTCTGGATCAGCGGCAGGTATTCGCCGGTGTCGCGCGACTTGGCCGAAATGATGCCGGCCGTAACGGTGTTATCGAGGTTGAACGGCGAACCGATGGCGATCACCCATTCGCCGACGCGGATCTTGCCGGAGTCGCCGATGGTCAGGCTGGGCAGCTTTTGCGCCTCGAGCTTGAGCACGGCCACGTCGGAGCGCTTGTCGGTGCCGAGCACCTTGGCCTTGAATTCGCGGCGGTCGGTCAGGGTGACCAGCACTTCGTCGGCGCCATCGACCACGTGGGCGTTGGTCAGCACGAAGCCGTCGGCGGAAATGAGAAAGCCCGAACCGACCCCGCGCTGCACTTCTTCCTCCTGCGGCTGCTGGGGCGAACGGCGGCCGCGCGGATCCTGGCCGCGCGGGACCGCGCCGCCGAAGAAGCGGCGCAGGAATTCCTGCATCTCTTCCTCGCTGGGACTGCCCTGCCCCTGCTTGAGTTTTTCGGTGGTGCGGATATTCACCACCGCCGGCCCGACCTTGTCGATCAGGTCGGTAAAATCGGGCAAGCCGGTGACCAGCGGCGCACCGGCCGGCGCGGCGGCGTGCGCGGCGGGAACGAAGGCCAGGGCCGAGCCGGCGATAAACAGGGCGGAGAGGAGCTTGTTGCCAGCGGAAAGTGTCATGGTCATCGGAGTGAGGAATCGGAACAAAGATTGACGTTATGGTAAGCCAAAACGCCAAGCTTGTCGCGCCATGCCGCGCGTGATGGGTGGCGGGCGGCGTTTTTGCCGGAAAACGCCGCCGCCGCCGGTGCTTCGGCAGGCTCAGGAGGCCGAGGGGATGGGCGGTTTGACCTTGGCGAGCGGCGTCGACTCGGCCTTCGAATCGGCCTTCGAATCGGCCTTCGAATCGGCCTTCGAATCGGCCTTCGAATCGGCCTGTGAATCGGACATCCCATCGGACATCCCATCGGGTACCCCATCGGGCGGCGCGCCGGTCGCGCCATCGCCCGCGCCGTCCAGCGCGCCGGTGGCGGCCGCCTGGACCGCGGCGATCGACACCGCCGCGGCCCCCGCCGCGATGCTGGCCTCGGCCGCCGCTGCGGCGCCGGCATCGAGCGCATCGAGCGCCTCGTCCGGGGCCTCGGTCAGCGCCTGGACGTCGGGGTCGAGCGGGCTCTCGCCGATCGCGCCGGCACGCCCGCCGGCGATGCCGGTGACGGGACCTGCCGCGCCGGCCGCCACCGCCACGGCCGGCGGCGGCACCGGCGGAGCGCGCCGTTCGAGCGCCTCGGCCGGGGCGCGCGCCAGGCGCCGGCCCGGCGAGGGCTCGGCCGCCAGGCGCGCCGCCAGCTTGCCGGCAAAGTCGGCCGACAGGTGCGGCGCGCCCTGCTCGCGGATCACGTCGCGGATGCGATGGTAGGCATGCCAGGCGTGCTCGCCCTCGGCCGAGCGCAGCGCGTCGTCGGGCAGCGTGGAAGGCGACAGTTCGTGGTCGCTGAACGCCGAGATCTTTTCCCGGATGGTTTTCGGAATGTCCATCGATAATTCCATCACTGTGAGTGTGACCAAAAGTTAACCGATTAGAGCATGCATTGCTACACCTATCGTCGTGTGTCACCCGGGTAATCGAGCAAGGGCCTCAACTTCTCGGCAATCACTTCGCGGGCCCGGAAAATCCGGCTTCGCACGGTACCGATCGGACATGACATGACTTCGGATATTTCCTCGTAGCTCAAGCCTTCAATTTCGCGCAGGACAATCGCGGTCCGCAATTCCAGCGGCAACGCTTCCATCGCGGCATTGACCGTATACGCGATCTGCTTGCTTGCCAACACCGATTCCGGAGTGTTGATGTCTCGCAAACTTTCCGCATCGTCAAACGCTTCGGCGCGCTCGGCATCGGCCTCGGTCGAGGTCGGGGCACGCCTGCCCTGTGTGACGAGAAAATTCTTCGCCGTATTGATTCCGATCCGGTACAGCCAGGTATAGAAAGCGGAATCCCCCCTGAAGTGCCGCAAGGCACGATAAGCCTTGATAAATGTTTCTTGAACGACGTCCTCGGCTTCGGCCGGATCATGCACCAGGCGCGACACCAGCCGCATCAGCCTGCGCTGATATTTACTGACCAGCAGGTCGAACGCCTGCCTCTCGCCAGCCTGGACGCGCTCAACCAGCAGTTGATCACACTCGCGTTCTGTCGTCACTGACCCTGCCCTCTTGGCTGCGGCAGCGAACCGTCCCTACGTCGTTAGAGTTGGCCGCTTGCAATAAGTTCAAAGTATTTTGTTATTTCCGACAAATTGTTTGTCCCGCCCGGCAATGGCCCTGAGCGCCACCGATACTGCCCGGAACTGCGCGCGGGGCATGCTGTCCGGCCAGATGCACTGCACAAGAATGCGCTTGCTGTCGGGTGAACCCAGCAGCAGGAGCAGGCTGTGTTGCCACATAGTCGATCCGGGAAGCAATTGCAGCACATCTGCCTGGACCGGTACTGCGCCCAAGCTCTGTTGTACCGTCAGGCGAATCTCGCCGAGTCCAGAAATATCAATCCTGCGCCGCATTTCCCCCTGTGCCGATGCCCTCCATGCAAGCAATGCTGCCAAGGCGCAAGCCCCGGCGGACACTGCCGTCCAAACGCCGGCCGCGCCCATGCCCGCGGCCCAGCGCCAGACGAGCGCAAGGGCCACAGCCAGATGGAGCGCGGCATAGCCAAGCAGGACCAGACGCAACAAGCGCGACGGCCTGATGCAGGCGGAAACCGCAATCGACATAATCAGTAGGAAAGGTGCTGCGGGGCGCCAGTGCATCACGGTGCACTGGGCAGATCGGACCCCGGCGAGTGCCGCCGGCGTTTCATCGACGCCCACACTTGAGACAAGTGCGGACGCCGAAAGTTCAGACTAGGACGCGAATATTTTCCTGCGCGTCATTGCCCCCTGGACAGGGGTGCGCCAGGGGCTCAGGCCCTGCCGAAGACCAGGGTGCCGTTGGTGCCACCGAAGCCGAAGGAGTTCTTCACCGCGATGTCGATCTTCATCTCGCGCGCCGTGTTGGCGCAGAAGTCCAGGTCGCAAGCGGGGTCCTGCTTGAAGATGTTGATCGTCGGCGGCGAGATCTGGTGATGCATCGCCAGCACGGTAAACACCGCTTCCAGCCCGCCGGCGCCGCCCAGCAGGTGGCCGGTCATCGACTTGGTCGAGTTCACGACCAGCTTGGCGGCATGCTCGCCGAAGGTCTTCTTCAGGCCCTGCACTTCGGCCACGTCGCCCTGCGGCGTCGAGGTGCCGTGCGCATTCACATAATTGACCTGGTCGGCGTTGACGCCGGCATTGGCCAGGGCCGACTTCATGCAGCGGCTGGCGCCGCTGCCGTCTTCGACCGGGGCCGTCATGTGATACGCGTCGGCGCTCATGCCGAAGCCGAGCAGCTCGGCGTAGATTCTGGCGCCGCGCGCCTTGGCGTGCTCGTATTCTTCCAGCACCATCACGCCGGCGCCTTCGCCCAGCACGAAGCCGTCGCGGTCGACGTCCCAGGGACGCGAGGCGGTGGCCGGATCGTCGTTGCGCGAGGACAGCGCGCGTGCCGAGGCGAAACCGCCCAGGCCCAGCGGCGAAATGGTCGCTTCGGCGCCGCCGGCGATCATCACGTCGGCATCGCCGTACTCGATCAGGCGGCCGGCCGCGCCGATGCTGTGCAGGCCGGTGGTGCAGGCCGTGACGATGGCCAGGTTCGGTCCGCGCAAGCCGTATTCGATCGACAGGTTGCCCGAAATCATATTAATGATCGAGGCCGGGACGAAGAACGGCGAAATGCGGCGCGGGCCGCGCTTGCTGTAATCTTCCTTGGTGTCTTCGATCAGCGGCAGGCCGCCGATGCCGGACCCGACGATCACGCCGATGCGGTCGGCATTCTCTTCGGTGACGACCAGTCCGCTGTCGCGCATGGCCTGCATGCCCGCCGCCATGCCGTAATGGATAAACGTATCCATGTGGCGGGCATCCTTGGCCGAGATGTAATCCTCGATATTGAAACCCTTGACTTCGCCCGCGAAGTGGGTCGAAAAAGGCTGCGCATCAAACCTGGTGATGTTGGCAATGCCCGACTTGCCGGCCAGTGCGGCGTTCCACGTATCGGCAACCGTGTTGCCGATTGGTGAAACGGCGCCCAGCCCGGTGATGACGACACGACGATTTCGTGAACGGCTCAAGCGATTCTCCCGAGAAAATTGTAAAACTTAGGCCTTGACGTGCGCCGTGGCGTAGTCGATTGCCTGTTTCACGGTGGTGATCTTTTCAGCTTGTTCGTCAGGGATTTCCATTTCGAATTCGTCTTCCAGCGCCATCACCAGTTCGACGGTGTCGAGGGAATCTGCGCCGAGGTCGTCAACGAACGAGGATTCGATTTTGATGTCTACTTCTGCAACGCCCAGTTGCTCAGCGACGATTTTTTTAACGCGTTGTTCGATATCCGACATGTTATGGCTCCATTGTGTGTGTTACGGAAAGTGCGCGCATTTTATCAGGTTTGCGCGGTGAAAAACTAATTTCGGTGTCTGCCGCAAATTCCACCGATCATACTGCTAAATGACGAGAATTCCCTTTATTCTCTCCGTGCGCAGGCTCGCAAATGGGAGCGGGCAAAGGGATTTCAACATCAATTCATATACATTCCGCCGTTCACGTGCAGGGTCGTGCCCGTGATATACGCCGCCTGCGGCCCCGCCAGGAAGGCGACCGCGTGCGCGATGTCTTCCGGCGCGCCCAGGCGCCCCAGCGGAATCTGCGTCAGCAAGCCGGCGTGCTGCTCGGCGTTCAGGGCACGGGTCATATCGGTATCGATAAAGCCCGGGGCGATGCAGTTCACCGTAATGTTGCGGCTGCCGATCTCGCGCGCCAGCGCCCGGCTCATGCCGGCCACGCCGGCCTTGGCGGCCGCGTAATTCATCTGTCCCGCGTTGCCGGCCGAGCCGACCACCGAGGTGATATTAATGATACGCCCATGCTTCGCTTTCATCATCCCGCGCAGGACCGCGCGCGACAGGCGCCCCACGGCCGACAGGTTGGTGGCGATGACGCTGTCCCATTCCTCGTCCTTCATGCGCATGGCCAGTTGGTCCTGGGTGATGCCGGCATTGTTGACCAGGATCGACAGGCTGCCGAAACCCTTCTGCACCTCGTCGATGACTGCCGCGCAGGCCGCCGCGTCGGTCACATTCAGGACCGTGCCCTTGCCGCCGAACTCGGCCAGGTAGGCCGAGATGGCCTCGGCGCCGGCGGCGCTGGTGGCGGTGCCGACCACCTTGGCGCCCTGGCGGGCCAGTTCGAGTGCGATGGCCTTGCCGATGCCGCGCGATGCGCCCGTAACCAGGGCGACTTGATTTTCCAGATTCATTGATATCCTTTTGTTCGAATGTTGCGCGATACTGCGCTTGACCGGATCAGGCCTGATTGAGGCTGCTCAATACGCGTTCCAGCGAAGCCTGATCGACCAGCGCCTCGCCCACCAGTTGCGCATCGATGCGCTTGGCCATGCCGATCAGCACCTTGCTCGGCGCCGATTCGATCACCAGGCCGACGCCGTCGGCCGCCATCTTTTGCATGGTTTCGACCCAGCGCACCGCGCCGGCCGCCTGGCGCACCAGCGCATCCTTGATCGCGTCCGGATCGTTCAGGATAGTCACGTCGACGTTGTTGATCAAGTCGATGCGCGGCGCGGCGAAAGGCACGTCCTTCAGGTAGTCGCGCAGGCGGTCCGACGCCGGTTTCAGCAACGAGGAATGGAACGGCGCCGACACCGCCAGCTTCATGGCGCGCTTGGCGCCCTTGGCCTTGGCCAGTTCGCAGGCGCGCTCGACCGCACCATTGTGGCCGGCGATCACGATCTGGGTCAGTTCGTTGAAATTGACGGCCTCGACCGTCTCGCCCGGACTGGCGGCGGCCGCCTCGGCGCACACTGCGCGCACATCGCCGGCCGCCAGGCCGAGGATCACGGCCATGCCGCCCTGCCCGACCGGCACCGCTTCCTGCATGGCCTGGGCGCGGAAGCGCACCAGCGGCACCGCATCCTTGAAGGCGATCACGCCGGCGGCGACCAGGGCCGAATACTCGCCCACGCTGTGGCCGGCCACCACCGACGGCACGGCGCCGCCGGCCGCGATCCAGGCGCGGTACACGGCGACCGAGGCGGTCAGCATGATCGGCTGGGTGTTGGTGGTCAGGTCCAGCTCTTCCTTGGGACCGTCGGCGATCAGCTTGCCGAGGTCGAAGCCGAGCGCTGCGTTGGCTTCGGCGATGGTTTGCTCGACCACGGGATTGCCGGCGAAGCCGTTCAGCATGCCGATGGCTTGCGAACCCTGGCCGGGAAAGACGAACGCGAATTTACTCATGGGATGATGTCCTCCTGTTTTGTTTTTATGGCGGCATCCGCACCAAGGACTGGTGCGGGCAAGAAATGTGGGGGAGCGGCAGGCTGGGCGCGGCCCTTACATGCGCGCCAGCACGGCGCCCCAGGTAAAGCCGCCGCCCACGCCTTCCATCATGACGTTGTCGCCGGCCTTGATGCGGCCGTCGCGCACGGCGATGTCGAGCGCCAGCGGGATCGAGGCGGCCGAGGTATTGCCATGCTGGTCGACCGTGACCACCATTTTTTCGAGCGGCAAGCCGAGTTTCTTGGCCGTGCTTTTCATGATGCGGATATTCGCCTGGTGCGGCACCAGCCAGTCGACCTTGTCGGCCGCCATGCCGGCGTGCTCCAGCACTTCCTTGGCCACCTGTTCGAGCACGGTGACAGCCAGCTTGAAGACGGCCGGGCCGTCCATGTACAGGAAACCGCTGCCGGCGATGGCGCCGCCGGCCAGGGTGCCCGGCACGCTGAGGATGTCCGCATGGCGGCCGTCGGCGTGCAGCTTGGTCGACAGGATGCCCGGCGTTTCCGAGGCGGTCAGGACAATGGCGCCGGCGCCGTCGCCGAACAGCACGCAGGTGGTGCGGTCGTTAAAGTCGAGGATGCGCGAAAACACTTCGGCGCCGATCACCAGCACGTTCTTGTGCGCGCCCGACTTGATGAAGGCGTCCGCCACCGACACCGCGTACACGAAGCCGCTGCAGACGGCCTGCACATCGAAGGCGGCGCTGTTGTTATGCATGCCGAGCTTGCGCTGGACGATGCAGGCGGTGCTGGGAAAGCTGCCGTGGAAGTCGGGCGTCGAGCTGGCCACGATGACGAGGTCGATGTCTTCGGCCTGCTTGCCGGCCATGTCCAGCGCCTGTTTGGCGGCCGCGACCGCCAGGTCGGAGGACAGCTCGTCGGGCGCCGCGTAATGGCGGTTCGAAATGCCGCTGCGCGAGACGATCCACTCGTCCGAGGTTTCGATGCCCTTGGCCGCCAGTTGCTCGGTCAGGTCGCCGTTGGAGACGCGCTTGGCCGGCAGATAGCTGCCGGTGCCGATAATTTTACTGTACAAGGTCATGCTGGCCGTCCTACGAGTGGGTTATTCCTGGCACTTCCGGGTCAGGCGTGCGGGGCATCAGCTCGGTAATCATGGCCGAGAGCTGCTCCTGCACATTGTATTTTGCCGCGTCGAACGCCCTTTTGATCGCCCACTCATACGAGTACGCATCGGCGCTGCCATGGCTCTTGAACACCAGGCCGCGCAAACCGAGCAGGCTGGCGCCGTTGTAGCGCGATGGATTGAAGCGGTTGGAGAATTTTTTCAGGGCGCCGCGCGCGATCAGGGCGCCGAGCATGGTCAGCGGGTTCCGCTTGAACTCGGTGGTCAGCGCATCCTTGACGAAGCGGCCCAGTCCCTCGGCCGCCTTGAGCGTGACGTTGCCGACGAAACCGTCGCACACCACGATGTCGGTGGTGCCCTTGAAAATATCGTTGCCTTCGACATTGCCGAAGAAATTCAGGGCGCCGCGCTCGTGGTCTTCGCGCAGCAGCCTGGCGGTGGACTTGACTACTTCATTGCCCTTGATTTCCTCGGTGCCGACGTTGAGCAGGCCGATGGTGGGACGCTGGATCCCTTCCATGGCCGAGACCAGCACCGAGCCCATGATGGCGAACTGGTGCAGGTGATGGGGCTCGCAGTCGACGTTCGCGCCCAGGTCCAGCATATAGGTCGGGCCGTCTTTCTGGTTGGGAAGGATCGAGCAAATGGCGGGACGGTCGACCCCGGCCATGGTCTTGAGCACATAGCGCGAGACCGCCATCAGGGCGCCGGTATTGCCGGCGGACACGCAGGCCTGGGCCTTGCCGTCCTTGACCAGCTCGATCGCCACGCGCATCGACGAATCCTTCTTGCGGCGCAGCGCGATTTCGATGGGATCGTCCATCGTCACCACTTCGGAAGCATGCAGGATGGACAGGCGCGGATGGCTGTCGGCCTTGTGTTTTTTCAGTTCAGCGCGCAACTCGTCCTGCAGGCCGACCAGAATCAGTTCTGCTTCAGGTTCGCTGGAAAGGAAAGAGAGTGCTGCGGGGATAGTAACTGAGGGGCCATGATCGCCGCCCATGCAGTCAATGGAAATTTTAATTGTCATTTTGTGGATTCGTACCGCGACTCAACAGCGTGTGGCGGCAGGATGCGATCTGAATGTGGACGAGCGCCAAGCAGAGTCTGCGTAATTCGAAATGACGGTGTGCAAAGCTGGTTTGCAGCCGGTGACAAAGAAAAAGCGGTGCGACGCACAAAATAGTCGTTGCACCGCTTTTATCTTACTCAAACTAAAACGTCGATTACTCGTCGTTTTTGGTTTTGAGAACCTTGCGACCACGGTAAAAGCCGTTAGGGCTGATGTGGTGACGCAGGTGCGTTTCACCGGTGGTTGGCTCGATGCCCAGTTGTGGCGCGACCAGGAAGTCGTGCGAACGGTGCATGCCGCGCTTCGAAGGGGTTTTCTTATTTTGCTGAACAGCCATGATGACTCCTAATACATAAGTTCTAAAATTCTAACACAATCGATCGGCAAATACATGCGAATCGAGTATCCCAGCGGCAAAACTTCTTTGCCGACACGTTTAACACGGACCTACCTTTACTACCAATGCCATACTCGACTACAACACGCGTTTGACACGTTCTTCACTGCTACTTGTTCTGTATTTCAGCCCTGTATTTCAGCCATTCCCGGCTCGACGGCTATTCCGGCTTGAGATGCTTCAGCCCCGCAAACGGCGATGGCTTGTCGGACCTGGCCGCGTCGAGCAGCTTGTTGTCCGGGCAGGCCTCGTGTTTCGGCACTTGCGGCAGGGCCAGCAAGGCCTCGTCTTCGAACAGGTCGCGGATATCGCATTCGCGGCTGCCGACGATGACGTCGATGCTCTCGTCGTTCAGGACTTCTTCGATCTCGTCCGCATGCTCGTCGTCCTTGCCGAGCATCAGCACGGTGGACGAATCCATGTCGTAGGCGAACGGGGCCAGGCAACGCTGGCATACCAGCTGCACCGTGCCGGACACCGACAGGGTCATTTGCGGATAGCCTTGCTTGCTGGTCGATCCATCGATGGCCCAGGCGATCTGGCCCGACTGGTCGGCACAATCCTTGTTCAACCGGCTCATTTCAGCGACAGGCGTGACGCCCTCGCGATGGCCGTTGCTTCGACAAAACTCGAAAGCGTCGATGACAAAAGCACTCATTGCAGAAATTTTCCCCGGAAAACCTGCGATAATAACAGGCTTCTCGTTGTGGAGTCAAAGACTTAGCGCGATTATTTGGGCACGGAGCCGCGCACTGTTGCTGGCGCAGCCACGCCGCGCCCGCCGGATGAATCCCGCTGCGCCCGCTTACCGGGACAGCCAACAGGACTTAAGTACGACATGATACCAACTTCCGCCGCCGCGCGGCTAATTCTTGCATCGGGCTCCGCTTACCGGCGCGAATTGCTCGAACGCCTGCGCCTGCCCTTCGAGGTGCTGGTGCCCGATATCGATGAAACCCCGCTGGCCGGCGAAGCGCCCGAAGCGACCGCGCTGCGCCTGGCGCGCGCCAAGGCCGAAGCGGTGGCCGCGCGCGCGCCCGGCAGCGTGGTGATCGGCTCCGACCAGGTCGCCACGCTCGACGGCCTGCAGATCGGCAAGCCCGGCAACCACGCGAACGCCCTGGCCCAGCTGCGGACGATGCGCGGGCGGCGCGTGGTGTTCCACACCGCCCTGTGCCTGTGGGATGGCCGCGGCGGCACGGCGCAGGTGGAGAACGTGCAGACCTTCGTGACGGTGCGCGACCTGCCCGATGCCGAACTGGACGCCTACCTGCGGATCGAGCAACCCTACGATTGCGCCGGCAGCGCCAAGAACGAAGCGCTCGGCATCGCCATCCTGGAACGCATCGACAGCACCGACCCGACCGCCCTCACCGGCCTGCCGCTGATCGCCCTGACGGGCATGCTGCGGCGCGCCGGCTTTACCTTTTTTCAACAGTGAGCATTATGTCCGGCACTTTATACCTGATCCCCAACACCCTCGGCCCGGCCGACCCGGCCAGCGACGCGCTCGCCCACATCATTCCCGAGCAAGTGCAGGCGCTGACGTCGCGCCTCGACTATTTTGTCGCGGAAAACGCCAAGACCGCGCGCGGCTTCCTGAAACTGATCGCCGTGCGCCATCCCCTGGCAAGCACCTTGCAGGAAATCGAGATTGCCGAGCTGAACGTCAACACCCCGGCGCAAGCGCTGGCCGGTTTGCTGGAACCGCTGCTGGCCGGGCGCGATGCCGGGCTGATCTCGGAAGCGGGCGTGCCGGCGGTGGCCGATCCCGGCGCCGACCTGGTGCGCCTGGCGCATGAGCGCGGCATTCCCGTGCGGCCGCTGGTGGGGCCGTCCTCGCTGCTGCTGGCGGTGATGGCGAGCGGCTTGAACGGGCAGAGTTTCGCCTTCCATGGCTACCTGCCGACCGACGCCGCCCTGCGCACCAAGCGCATCAAGGAGCTGGAAGCGCGTTCGCGCGCGGAAAAGCAGACCCAGTTGCTGATCGAAACGCCCTACCGCAACGGCGCCATGCTCGAAGCCCTGGTCGGCGCCTGCCAGCCGGGCACCCTGATCTGCGTGGCGACCGACCTGAGCCTGCCGAGCGAGTCGATCCGCACCTTGAATGGCGGAAAATGGAAATCGCTGCTGGCGGCCGGCAAGGCGCCGGATTTCCACAAGAAACCGACCGTGTTCCTGTTGCTGGCGTAAGCTGGCGAAGTCCGGCTGCCGACAATCCTGTTTTCAGCCGGAATACCAGCCTCCCGCGCCGCCGCGCCGCGCCAGATGCCAGGGCGCATGCCCTTCAGGCCACCAGCTCATTGACCCAGCCGAACGCCTCCATCTCGATCTCGCGCATGGTTTTCGCGCTCAGGCCGAGCGACTTGAGCGCCCTGGACAGTTCGGTCCCGCGCCGGGGGTTTTCGACCAGCTCGACCACCTTGAGCATGTCGCCCAGCACGCCTTCGCGTTCGAGCAGGGCGGCGCGCACTTCGTCGGCCACCACCACGGTGCCCAGGACGTCCTGCATCGACATCGAGAACAGCGCATCCATCAGCGACATGATGCCCACCGTGAAACCGGCCTCGGCACTGACGCGCCGCTCGGGCCGCACTTTGTGCGTCATCAGCTCCATCAGCTTGCCGCGCGTGGTGGCCATCTGCAGCAGCGGGGAATTGAGTTCGACCGCCGCTCCCGGTTTGGCGTACAGCAAAATCTGCAGCCAGCGCTGCAATTGCTGGCGCCCCAGCACGTACAGGGCCTCGGTCAGCGAATCGATGCGCCCGCGCGCGCCCGCCGCCGGGGTGTTGACCAGGCGCAGCAGGTTCAGGCTGATCAGGGCGTCGCGCTTGACGGCGCGCTCGATCTCGGCGTTGTCGGCGTCGGAATTGATCAGGTCCAGCAGGCGCAGGATCACCAGTTCCGACGGCGCGATCTTCTTGCCGCTGAGGATGGCCGGACGCGCGAAATAGTAACCCTGGAAATACTCGAAACCGAGCGCCATGCAGGTCTCGAATTCCCCGACCGTCTCGACTTTTTCGGCCAGCAGCTTCTTGTTGCGCCCCTTGAAGGCCGCCACCAGCCCGGGCAGGGCCGAAGCGGGCACCGCCTGCACGTCGACCTTGATGATGTCGACCAGGTCGACCAGCTTGCGCACGTCGTCCGACTCGTCGACCACGTCGTCGAGGGCGAAGCGGAAGCCGAAGCCCTTGAGCTCGGCCACCCGGGCGACCAGCGCCGGCGTGGCCTCGACCGTTTCCAGGATTTCCAGGATCACCTTGTCGTGCGGCAGGAAGCGCACGAAGTCGCTCATCAGCACGATGTCGTCGACATTCACGAAGGCCAGGCGCTCGCCGACCACCTTGGCCATGCCGAGCTGGGAAGCGTGCGCAATCACGGCCGCCGTGGCGGCGGCGTGATCGGTCACATTCGCGTCGCCGCCATGGGCACTGCGAAACAGGAGTTCGAAGGCGACCAGGCGCTGGTTACGTCCGAGAATCGGTTGGCGCGCAAGGAAAAAATCGTCGGACGGCAGCGCCAGCTCGGCCACGGTGTCAATAGGCATGGGAAATCCGGAAAACAGGCGCGCCGACCACGGCGCCCTGCGATGACTATACTACGAAGGACGGCGTGGACCGCTGTTGCGAGGACCGCTCGGCCGGGCACTCTTGCCCGCCGTGTCGCCCTGGGCAGGGCGCGCGCTCTTGCGCGTGACGCCCGCTTCGGTCGGCCGGGCGCTCTTGCCGGCCGCGGCCGCGGCAATGCTGGAGCGCTTGGCGCCCGGCGCGCGTGCCGGAGCGCCCGCCGCGCCGGGGGTGCCGGCCGGCGCCTGTCCGGGCAGGCGCAGGCTGCCGGTGCCGGAAGTCGGACTGGCCTTGCGGGCGTTACCGACAGGCATGCGCAAGGCGCCGTTGGCGCCGGTGCGGGCGCTGGCCGTGCCGGTCACCTGGGTGCCTTTTTCGAGCACATAGGTGGCGTCGGCATTCTTGCCCAGCACTTGCACCAGGTAGGGCATGATCTGGCGCAGGGTCGGCTCCAGCGTGTACGGCGGATTGAGGATGAACATGCCGCTGCTGTGCAGGCCGAAACCATCCGGGCCGGGGGTGGTGATGGTCAGGGTGACGTTGAGCCAGTCCTTGGCCGCCAGGCGCTTGAGCTTGTCGGCAAACTGGCGCGATTCCATGCGCTGCAGCACCGGATACCAGATCGCGTAGATACCCGACGGGAAGCGCACCAGCGCGTCTTCCAGCGCATCGCGCACCTTGCGGTAATCCTGCTTGTCTTCGTAGGGCGGGTCGATCAGCACCAGCGCGCGGCGCGAGGGCGGCGGCAGCAGGGTCTTGAGGGCGTGGAAACCGTCGCCGCGCTCGATCAGCACGCGCCGTCCGCGCGCGCTGGGGCGCTCGCCCTGGGCGGCGGCGTGCGCCTCGACCTTGCGGAAATTGTCGGCCAGGATCTTGCTGTCGGCCGGATGCAGTTCGAACAGGCGCAGGCGGTCGTGTTCGCGCATGACCTTGTCGGCGCAGTACGGCGACCCCGGGTAGTAGCGCATCTTGCCGCTCGGATTGAGTTCCTTGACCAGGTTGACGTACTCGGCCAGCGGCTTGGGCAGGTCCTTGCGTTCCCACAACGGGCCGATGCCGGTTTCGTACTCGGCGTTCTTGGACGCGTAACCGCCATCGAGCGCATACACGCCGGCACCGGAGTGGGTGTCGATATAGGTGTAGGCCGTGTCCTTCTGATTCATGTAGTCGAGCAGCTGGATCTGCACGAAATGCTTCAGGACGTCGGCGTGATTACCCGCGTGAAAGGCGTGGCGGTAGCTCAACATAAAGGGGGAATTCCATAAAAAAGGGGGATCTGAGCCGCCATTATCCTCCATAAAGCCGGTTCGGACGCAAAAAGCGCGTAAATGCACAACGCCCTCCCCCTTGCCTGCGCAGCGTCGGCACGCTGCGGGCAAGGGGGAAGGCGCTGTGTGTTTCCAACCGTAAGGCGCGCGACGGCGCTTGTCCTGGCTTGCGCTCGCCGTCGCGCTGGCGGCGCTCCTTGTGGAAGCGCCGCATTTCAATAGCGTTTAAGCTACTTTCTTTTCGTCGAAGAATTGCTCATCTTCGGTCGAACCATGCAGCGCGGTGGTCGAGCTCTGGTTTTGCTGGATGGTCTGGGTAACGGCGTCGAAGTAGCCGGTACCGACTTCGCGCTGGTGCTTGACGGCCGTAAAGCCCTTGTCGGCGGCGGCGAATTCGGCTTCCTGCAGTTCCACGAAGGCCGACATCTGGCGCCGCGCATAGCCGTGCGCCAGGTTGAACATGCCGTAGTTCAGGGCGTGGAAGCCGGCCAGGGTGATGAACTGGAACTTGTAGCCCATGGCGCCCAGTTCTTTCTGGAACTTGGCGATGGTGGCGTCGTCCAGGTTCTTTTTCCAGTTGAACGAGGGCGAGCAGTTGTAAGCGAGCATCTTGCCCGGGAACTTGGCGTGCACGGCATCGGCGAACTGCTTGGCGAAGGCCAGGTCCGGCTTGCCGGTTTCGCACCAGACCAGGTCGGCGAACGGGGCATAGGCGATGGCGCGCGAAATGGCTTGCTCGATGCCCGGACGGACCTTGTAGAAGCCTTCCACGGTGCGCTCGCCGGTGCAGAATTCGCGGTCGTTCTCATCCACGTCCGAGGTCAGCAGGTCGGCCGCTTCGGCGTCGGTACGGGCGATCACCAGGGTCGAGGTGCCCATCACGTCGGCCGCCAGGCGCGCCGCGGTCAGCTTTTCGACGGCTTCGCGGGTCGGGACCAGCACCTTGCCGCCCATGTGGCCGCATTTCTTGACCGAGGCCAGCTGATCTTCGAAGTGCACGCCGGCCGCGCCCGCGTCGATCATCGACTTCATCAGTTCGTAGGCGTTCAGCACGCCGCCGAAACCGGCTTCGGCATCGGCCACGATCGGGGCGAAGTAATCGATGTCATCCTTGCCTTCGGACCACTGGATCTGGTCGGCGCGCTGGAAGGTGTTGTTGATGCGGCGCACGACCAGCGGCACCGAGTTGGCCGGGTACAGCGATTGGTCGGGATACATTTCGCCTGCCACGTTGGCGTCGCCGGCGACTTGCCAACCGGACAGGTAGATGGCTTTCAGGCCGGCCTTGACCTGCTGCATGGCCTGGTTGCCGGTCATGGCGCCGAGCGCGTTGACGAACGGCTCGTTGTTCACCAGGTCCCACAATTTTTCCGCGCCGCGCTTGGCCAGCGTGTGCTCGATCTTCAGCGAGCCGCGCAGGCGCACCACGTCCGCCGCGGTGTAGTTACGTACAACACCTTTCCAGCGCGGGTTGGTGTCCCAATCTTTTTGCAGTTCTGCTACTTGCTGTTCACGAGTTGCCATGGTGTTCTCCTAATTGAAAAGCCGTTTAAGAAATGAAATGCCTTGAACAAATCATAGACCGTTTTGCGCGCTGCAACAACACTCTTATATAAGACATATAACTAAATTTTACACCTTTAAAAACAATGACTTGAAATCGCAATCCCATGATACGGAATGAAATTTCTCTAAATGGAAGAGCGCCGAGGTGCGGACGCAGCACCGCATTTTGCATTGTGAAATGCCGTCCGCGCCTGATGAAATCCGGCAGCGTTTTTGCGGCTGGGAATCAGCCCGGCGGCGCTGCCAGGACCCTGTTTCACCCAAATCGGGCAGGACGTGTTGCACAGAAGACACACACGGGCAAAATTCTCACTAAAAACGCGGCGAATCGCTCGAAAACCCCGCTCGCCCCTACTATGCCGTAGGATAATGTGCTTTCAGGCAATCCTTAATGACTGCCGCATGACGCATCCGACGTCGCCAGGCAGATGCGATGCGGTCCAGGGCGGACTGTGCGATTCCAGCCAACAATTCCTCATCCCAATCCCGTTGCGCCGACGAGCGGGATGGTTGCCAGATAAAAGTCCGGCACGGTGTTTAGTGCCGGCCCAGCAATCGGTGTCTTGATGTCCGATACGCTGGCCGATCTGCCACGTCAAGCAGACCTACATTACGAATGCAACTCATGAACTCAAAATTTAATCTAAACATCTTCCACAAAGTACTCATCACCCTGCTGGCGGTGACCCTGATTCCTCTGATTACCTTGTGGCTGGTCAGTAACAAGGCAGCGCAAGGCCAGTTGACCGCCAACGTCTCGCAAGCCCTGGTGCTGACCATGGATACGGTGGCCGACGGCATCAACGCCTGGGACAACACCAATGTGCGCGCCATGACCCAGCTCGGCTACCTGCCCGACATGGTGTCGATGAAGGCCGAGCGCCAGAACCCGATCCTGGGCGTCACCGGCACCGCCTACGAATGGTCGTACCTGATGTTTACGGTTGCGCCGGACGGCAGCAACGTCGGCCGCAACGACGGCGGTCCCCTGACCCCCTACGGCGACCGCTCCTACTTCCAGCAAGTCATCAAGGGCGCGCCGGTCGGCCGCCAGGTCGTGATCGGCAAGACCAGCGGCAAGCCCGCGCTGATCCTGGCCACCCCGATCAAGGATGACAGCGCCAACCTGGTCGGCGTGCTGGCCATGTCGATGTACCTGACCGATATTTCCAAGATCGTCACCGATATCCGCGTCGGCGAAACCGGCCGCGCCATCCTGCTCGACGCCAGCAACAAGGTCATCGCCCACGGCGACACGTCCAAGGTGCGCGGCGCGCTGCAGGATTTCAGCGCTTATCCCGCCCTCAAGGTAGCCGGCATCGACAAGGCGCCGGTGGTGTACAACGCGGAAGACCGCAAGGTCATCGGCTTCATGCGCAAGCTGCCGCAGGGCTGGACCCTGCTGGTCGAACAGGACTACGACGAAGCGTTCCGCATCATGAAGCAGATGGAAAAAGATGCGCAGATCCTGATCGCGGCCAGCGTGGCGCTGGTCATCGCGATCGCGATTTTCCTCGGCAAGGCACTGACCCGTCCGATCAACGAACTGACCGCGATTGCGCGCCAGCTCAGTAACGGCGAACTGCAGGTGACCATCGAACAGACCGAACGCGGCGACGAAATCGGCGCCCTGGCCCGCGCCATCGACCGCCTCGGCATCAGTATCAAGCTGGCAATGGATCGCCTGCGCAAGAAGAGTTGAACGGCCAGCGATCATCCGCGGTGACCTCGTTGCACTAAACACACAAACCGGGGCAATTCTCCTGAAACACGCAGAGAATTGCCTCAATACCCAAGCTGATCGTAAAGACCGGTATAATAATGTGCTTACAAGCAACCCAATATCACTGCTGACGATCGCGCCCCGAGATGACTGAACGGCGACGCGCTCCATGACGGACAGTGCATCCTACCGACAGTGACCTCCGAATGAACGATCCCCTTGCGCAGCAGCGAACGGGATTGCCAGATACAAAAGTCCGACACCTTGTTTTAATGTCGGCCCAGCAATCGGTTCCTTGATGTCCGATACGCTGGCCGATCTGCCACGTCAAGCAGACCTCTATTACGAAGGCCCAGCATGAACTCAAAATTTAGTTTCAATATTTTTCACAAGGTCCTCATGACCTTGCTCGCGGTGACGCTGATCCCCCTGTGCACGCTGTGGGTGATCAGCGACCGGGCGGCGCAGCGCGAACTGACCGACAACGTCTCGCAAAGCCTGGTGCTGACCATGAACACGGTTGCCAGCGGCATCAATGCCTGGGACGACACCAATATGCACGCCATGAACCAGGCCAGCCGCCTGGAGGACATGATCTCGATGAACGGCGAGCGCCAGGTTCCCCTGCTGAAAGCGACCGGCAAGGCCTACGAATGGTCGTTCCTGATGTTTACCATCGCTCCGGACGGCACCAACACCGCCCGTAACGACGGCGCGGCCCCGATCAATTACGGCGACCGTTCCTACTTCCAGGCCGTGATGAAGGGCCAGCCGGTCGGCCGCCAGGTGGCGATCAGCAAAACCACCGGCAAGCCGGCGCTGATCGTGGCCACCCCGATCCGCGACATCAACTCGGCCCTGGTCGGCGTGCTGGCCATGTCGATGAACCTGGGCGATATTTCCAAGATCGTCACCGATATCCGCATCGGCAAGACCGGCCGCGCGATCCTGCTCGACGCCAGCAACAAGGTGATCGCCCATGGCGACCCGGGCAAGGTGCAGACCGCGCTGCAGGACTTCACCGCCCATCCGGCGCTGAAAGTGGCCGGCATCACCGACGCGCCCGTGGCCTACACCTCGGAAGAACGCAAGGTGATCGGTTTCGTGCGCAAGCTGCCGCAAGGCTGGACCGTGCTGATCGAACAGGACTACGATGAAGCCTTCGCCACCCTGCACAAGATGGAAAACGAAGCGCGCCTCCTGATCGCCGCCGTCGCGGCGCTGGTCATCGGCGTGGCGATTTTCCTCGGCAAGGCGCTGACCCGCCCGATTAACCAACTGACCGCGATTGCCGTTCAGCTCAGCAACGGCGAACTGCAAGTGGACATCCCGCAAACGGCCCGCGGCGATGAAATCGGCTCCTTGGCCCGTGCCATCGAACGTCTCGGCGTCAGCATCCAGCTGGCAATGGATCGCCTGCGTAAAAAGGTTTGATACCGATGAGAGGTTACTGATATGTCACAACCGGAATTCCAGCCATTTATCGACGTGGTCGACCAGATCGCCGGCTTTTGCGCACAGCGCGTCAGCGGCACCGCCCTGGTCATCAGCGATGACAACCGCATGGCCCAGGTCCACCTGCAAGGCGGCAAGATCGTCTTCATCCTGTGCCGCGGCCGCCGCGGCCGCGATGGCCTGGCGATCATGCGCACCATGAAAAACGCGCGCCTGACGCTGGACAAGGCCGGCGTCGTCAATGCCGACGGCCTGGACTGGCCGACCGAAATCGTGCTGGGCTACCTCGACGGCACCCTGGACGATTTGCCTGGCACCGGCGTGCTGGGCGGCGCCACCCCGCGCGCGGAGACCGCCGCCGCGCGTCCGGCCGCCACGCCGGGCCTGACGGCCGACATCAAGGCGACCTTGCAGCGCTGCCTGGTCAAGTATGTGGGTCCGATGGCGGAAATCGTCTGCAGCGACCATTTCGACGGCGCCACCGATGTGCGCGCGGTCGTCATGGCGCTGGCCAAGGAAATCCCCAACGACGACCAGGCCGCCAAGTTCAAGGTCGACGTCGCCAAGGCGCTCGACATGCCGCCGTTCTGATCGACAGCTGCGCGCAGCGGCTGCGGCCGCCGCGCGCAGCGCTGTTCTTGCCGTAGCGCGCTTCTTCCTCCCCCGTCAGACCAGCTTTTGCTGCGCCACCACGATGCCGTCGGCATCGGCATACAACCAGTCGCCCGGCCGCACCGCCACCCCGCCGACGCAGATGCGTCCATTCCGTTCGCCCGCGCCCGCCTTGCTGCTCTTTTGCGGATGCGTGCCCAAGGCCCGCACGCCGATGGCGCAGGCGTCGATCTCGTCGCTGTCGCGCACGCAGCCATCGACCACGATGCCGCTCCAGCCATTGTTTTGCGCCAACAAGGCGAGCTGGCCGCCGACCAGCGCCCGGCGCAGGCTGGCGCCGCCGTCGATGACCAGCACATTGCCGTTGCCGGGCGCTTCGAGCGTCGCGCGCACCAGGGCGTTGTCTTCAAACACTTTCAAGGTGGTCACGCTGCCGCAAAAACGCAGGTTCTGGCCGTAGTGCCGGAATACCGGCGGCAGCACGGCCAGGCGGCCATCGTCCAGCAGGTCGGGGTGGTCGTCGCACAGATCGGTGGTGGCAAAAGTCATGTCGGCTCGCTCGCAAAGTGGGGAAATGAGAACGATTCTAAGCCATTGCCGGCGCCGCGCCCATGCCGCCCTTGCCGGCATGGCGCCGGACAGCGCCGCCGGCGTTCAAGTTCCCGCGACAATACGGCATGCGCGGCGCGCGTGATGTGTCGCAAGCCAGGCGCAGACAGCGGCTGACGCGGCGCCGCCGGCGCGCCATAATCGGTGCCTCTTTCTCGTCAAGGGGACATGCATGCTCAGCACGCTGTCACGGCTCCGGCGCCTGTGGGACACGGCCGCCGCGATCGTCAAACTGCCGCTCGCTCACCTGCAATTCGACATGGCGCTGGCGCCGGCCGAGGTCGGCGCCACCTACCGCAACTTCACCCGGCGCCACCCGCGCTACCGCATCATCGGCAACAAGACCATCGGCGCGGCCCTGCTCGACACCGGGCAATTCGCCTCCGGCGCGCAGTACCGCGAATCGATCGGCGAACGCAACTGGGGCGGGTATTTTGCGCGGCGGGCCCAGGCGCGCGGCTATCAATTCGCCCGCATCGACCGCAACCGCTATGTCGACGACATCCACGCCATCAACCAGTCCCTGCCCGAGCGCCAGGGCCGGCCCATGGGCGAGGCTTACCAGGACCGCGTCGCCCATTTCACCGACCAGGGCAACTTCCGCTATTTCGGCGTGCTCGACAGGTCCGGCAAGCTGGTGGCTTACTGCGAACTGGGCATGTACGGCAATTTCGCCCTGTTCTCGCGCCTGCTCGGCTACCGCAACAACGATGGCGTGATGCACTTCATGATCGTCGAAATCGTCAGCCTGCTCATTTCCGAGCGCACCGTGCGCTACGCCATGTACGACACCTGGTTCGGCGCCTCCGAGGGGCTGCGGCGTTTCAAGACCATCCTCGGCTTCAGGCCGTACCGGGTGCGCTACGCCCTGCTCGGGGTGGCCAGCCTGTGCCCGGTCACCTGAGGCCGCGCCCGGTTCAGGCTTGCCTGAGCGCAGGCGCGCGGCTGCTGCCGCCCACGGTCAGCGCAGTGCCGATCGCCAGCACCTGGAACAGGGCGATGCAGCCGAACACCCAGGCCGGATGGCCGCCGTCCATCATGGCGCCGAACAACAGCGGACCGAGCGCCAGCCCGCTGTCGAGGCCGGAATAAACGATGCCGAACACGCGGCCTGTCGCGTTCTTGGGTGCGGCAGCGCGGATCAGCAGGTCGCGCGAGGGGCCTGCGACGCCGGCCGCCAGGCCGATGCCGCCCATCAGCGCCACCGCCATCCAGCCCGGCACCACGGCCGCGCCCACCAGCAGCGCCATCAGCGCGGCGCACACGAAGGACAGCGCGATGGTGCGGTCGTGGCGCTGGGCGCGGGTCGCCAGAAAGCCGCCCAGCACCATGCCGGCGGCCGAGGCCAGCATGTAGGCCGTGTAGGCGGTGGTGGCCGAGGCCAGCGAAATGCCGTACAGCGCCACCAGGCTGGCCGAGGAAAAACTCTGGATGCCGCCCAGCGCGATGGCGGTCAGGAAAAAGAAGCCGAAGCTCATCCATACTGCCGGCAGCTTCATGAAGGCGAACGAGCTGTCCCGCGCCGCGCCGGCCGCCTGCGCCGGAGCCGGGTCGGCGCGCAGGTAGCGGCGCTGGGCGAACAGCAGCGCCAGCGTGGCGAAGGGAATGGCGGCGGCCGACAGCAGCGCCACGCGCCAGCCGGCCAGCGCGGCGATGCCAGCCAAAAACGCCGGCGCCGCCGCCCAGCCCAGGTTGCCGCTGATGCCGTGCAGCGAAAAGGCGTGGGCGATGCGCGCGCGGCTCACGCGCTGGTTGAGCAAGGTGTAGTCGGCCGGGTGGAACACGGCGTTGCCCATGCCCGCCAGCATCGATCCGGCCGCAAGCATGCCGTAGCTCTGCGCGCCGGCCAGCACCAGGGCCGCCGTGCCCAGCAGCGCCAGACCGGCGAACAGCACGCGGCGCGCGCCCACCTTGTCCACCACAAAACCGGACAGGGCCTGGCCGACGCCGGAGACCACGAAGAATACCGTCATCAACAGCCCCAGCTGGGCATACGAGAGGCCGAAGGCCGGTTTCAGCCAGGGGAACAGGGCCGCCAGGATCAGGTGATAGAAGTGCGATACGCCGTGCGCCAGGCTCACGAGGCCGATGACGCGCGCATCGTCGCGCAGTGGAGGTGTGTTCATGGAGCATCCTTGGTTGGGCAGACCCCAGTGTATGCAAAAAGCAATCGACAGTTTTGAGACAGGAAGCCATACTTTGTCGCAAATCCGCCATTTCAACGCGCCATGTCCCTGACCATCCTCACCGATACCCGTTTCCAGCCGCCCGACCTGGCCCCGACGCCGGCGCGGCCGGTGCGCGCGCTGGCACGCGACCTCGACGTGACCCAGTCGCTCGATCCGCACCGCCATGCCTGGGGCCAGCTCACCTTCGCCCTCTCCGGGGTGCTGCGCGTGACCACGCCCGGCTCCAGCTGGATCGTGCCGCCGCTGCGGGCGATCTGGATCGCCCCGGAGGTGGTCCATGCGATCCATGTGCTGGAAAACGCGCGCCTGCGTCCGCTCGGCATCCTGGCTGCGCGCGCGCCCTTCGAGGGCGAGGAATGCCGGGTGCTGGCCGTCTCGGCGCTGCTGCGCGAACTGATCGTCGCCCTCGGCCAGACCGGTCCGGGCCCGCGCGAAACGCTGCTGGCCGAACTGATCCTCGACGAACTGCCCGGCACGGCCACGCGGCCGATGCGCGTGCCGCTGCCGCAGGACAAGCGCATCAAGGCCCTGTGCGCGGCCCTGATCGACAACCCGGCCAGCGAGCTGACCCTGGGCCAGTGGGCGAGCCGGGTCGGCGCCTCCGAACGCACCCTGACGCGCCTGTTCGAACGCGAGCTGGGCATGCGCTTCGGCCACTGGCGCCAGCAAGTGCGCCTGGCGCACGCGGCGCCGCTGATCGCGCGCGGCATGCCGCTCTCGCAGGTGGCCGGGGAACTCGGTTACGCCAGCCAGTCGGCGTTTTCGGCGATGTTCAAGAAGACCTTCGGCAGTTCGCCGTCCGCGTTTTTTGCCGGAGAGGAAGCACGCTGACAGCCCGTCGTGACAAATAGTGTATCTTTCACCAACACGAAGCAAGTATAGTAAGGCCCTTTCCTGTCCCGCCCATTGATTGAGGAGTTGCCTGGTGGTCTTTCTTATCGGTTTTGCGCTGCTGGTCTGCCTGGTCATCCTGTTCTACCGCGTGACCGACGCGCCGCAAGGCGCGCCCGGCGCCACGCCCGGGACGCCCGCCGCCCCCGGTTCGGCCAGCCTGGCCGGCATCGGCGTGGCTTATATTTCGAACGGCAACCTGTTCTACCAGCCCGACGGCGGCGCGCTGCGCCAGTTGCACAGCCCCTACATCCAGGAAACCGAAGACCGCCTCGCGCGCAGCAACGAGCGCAATTCGTGGAAGAAAAACACCAGCTTCGAAGTGGCCGCCTACGGCCAGATGAAGCAGTTCGGCGGCGCCGAGAGCGCCATCCGGCACACCTCGGCCCAGTTCGACCAGCAGCAATCGATCCTGTATTTCCTGCGCGACGAAACGATCGGCGGCCTGTTCGCGCTCAACCTGGAAAGCGGCGTCGAAACCCGCATCGTGCACCGCCAGCACCTCGACCTGAGCGACCTGCACCTGAACCGCCAGACCGGCAAGCTGGTCTGCACATCCGCGTCGCGCGACAGCAGCACCAACATCGCCACGCTCGATGTGGACGGCAACAGGCTGCGCGAACTGACCGGCGGCGACACGGCCGATTCGGCGCCGGCCTGGTGCGACGATGACACCATCGTCTACCAGTCGGCCGGCTTGGCGCGCGACAAGCAGGGCATGGTCGTGGCGCTCGGCCACAGCACCATCCAGAAACTGGACCTGCGTTCGGGCCAGCTGGAAACCGTGCTCGACGACGCCAACACCGACTTCCTGCATCCGCGCGTGAGCGCCAATGGCGACCTGCTGTTCATCCGGCGCCCGTACGAAGCGCCGCAATACAGCAGCGGCAATCTCCTGCTCGACGCTGTGCTATTCCCCTTCCGCCTGCTGCGCGCGGTATTCCACTACCTGAATTTTTTCTCGATGATGTACAGCCGCAAGCCGCTGACCGGCGCGGGCGGGCCGTCGGCCCAGGCCGACGTCAGGGCGATCATCCTCAAGGGCAAGCGCATCGATGCCGAGAAGGCCCTGCGCAGCGAAAACATGGTGGCCGGCGTGCCCTCGCTGGTGCCGGCCAGCTGGCAACTGGTGCAGCGCAGCCGCCGCGGCGACGAGCGTGTACTGGCGAGCAATGTGGCTTCCTACGACCTGACGCCGTCCGGCCGGATTTTGTATTCCAACGGGCGCGGCGTGTTCCTGCTGGGCGACGATGGCCGCTCGACCCTGGTGCTCAAAGGCGACCTGGTGGGTGACATCATCGCACGTTGACTCGGTGCATCGGGTCAAACACCGCGTCAAGTTCCTGCGCTGAACATCGTTGCAACAGTCCCATGCCGACGGAACGTTGGGTTCCTTCGGCGCGACCGGTGACCACCTTTTTGATATTGATTATTTTTGCCGTGCGCAAGTTGAACAAGAAGGCGACATGCGTTCCTTGCCTGTTCCCACGGCCTGTCCGGGGCGCGGCAAAGTGAATGCCGAGGTAGGGCGGCAGCGTACCGCCGTTCAGATGGTACCAGGAGGCACTGGCGCTGACCTGCGCCATCGTCCGTGACGGCAGCAGCGCCACGATGCAGGACGGCAGCGTCGTCATGTGCTCGCCGAGGCGCAGCGTCACGCTGGCGACAGGGTGTTTCTCACCTGCAGCGGCGAAGGCCACGTTCAGCTGAGCGGGCCGGAACGTGTCGGGAATGGCGTCCATCATGCCTTCCGGAGAAAAATTAACGATGGTATCGCTGTGCGCTAAGCAGGCACTGCTGCTTCCCGCCAGTGCGCCCAGCAACAGCAAATGGTGTACTTTCACATGGTTCTTTCAGCAAATTACATGGCGAGCTTGCGCGCGGCAATCGCCAGGTAGCGCGGATCGCGGTCAACAAGGTCTTCGCAGTAGGCCGACCAGCATAGCTTGACGACGTGCGCATCGGTGGCCCGCGCGGCATGGGCGAGGCACTCCTTCCAGTCGAGGTGCGCGGCGGCGGCGGGACTGGCGGCGCCGCTGGCCTCGACCGTCAGCGTGGCCACCACCACCGCCTCCCACAGGTAGCGCAGGGCCCGCTGCGGCTGGCCCGCATACGGCAGCAGCAGACGGAACGCGTGGCACGCCGTGACCGTGTGCAACAGCGTGAAATCTTCGCGCGCATGGTAGGCGCCGAGCGCGAACTGCGCCACTTGCCGCAAGTCGAGGCCAGACGGCTGGAGCGCGGTCCCGGCCACGCCGGGATGCGCCGCCGCCTGCCGCATGCGGTCGATGATGATGCCGCTCCACGGCGCGTGCCCGGCCACCGCGCGCGCCAGGCGTGCCGCAATGGCGGCCGGCGCCTCGTTCACCGTGTCATCCGGCAAATCCAGGCTCACGTATTCCATGACCCAGTACGCCAGCGCCGCGCAAGCCTCATCCTGCTCGCCGGCATCGATGGCATACGCCAGCCGGATCAGGCAATGGAAGGCCGACGCCGCCACCCCCGGCAACAGGCGCGGCACCCATGCGCGCAACACGGCGTCGAGCCCGTCGCGGCCTGCGCAGGCCCGGAAATATAATTCCAGCCCGCCGGCATTGCGGCCCTTGCCCAGCCAGTCGGCCGCGTCCGTCACGGGGCCGATATCGCCGTCGCGCAGCCGCAATTGGCGGGCATTGGCCTCGTAAGCGCGCTCCATGTGCCCGGCCGGCGCGCCCATGCGGTCGAGCGCGATCAACGTCATCGGCAAGTGATTGGCGAGCCGGTCGCCGTACAGCGGCCCGAAGCGCTTGCTGCGTTCGAGCAAGGCCCGGCAAGTTTCGGAAAGCATCCTCATACACCATATCCATGTCGGTTCGTCCAGCCGACAGCGTAACACCTGTGGCGGCGCCCTGATCTCCCGCGCCGCATCGCCTGTCCATGATCAATTCCACGCGGCGGCAGCGATGCAAACTCGACAGGCCAGGGGCGCCGGCCCCACTCTTTCTAAGAGGTAATCCATGGTCACACGTAAACAAAGCGGACCGTCCACCGACGGCGCAGGCTCCATCTTCAGCACCGTTGCGGGCCCGTCGGATCCGACCCTGCCCGGCAGCCTGGGCACCGCCAATCCTGCTGCGGAACGCCTGCTCGAAAAGGCCGGCGGCGAAGCCGACCTGGCCGACGACCGGCCGTTCAACGCCACCAAGCCGCTCGAATACGGCGACAAGGCAATGACGCCCCATACCGGCGAAGCCTACGCTGCCCCGACCCCGCTGGCCACGGCCAGCACCGGCACCGACAACGTCGCCTCGCCCAAGGTCGGGGCCGGCATCCCGCGCCTGGGCGGCAACGCCCTCAACAGTTCGCTCGACCGGGTGCGCGCCGACGATACCGAACAGCGCCTGAGCACCAACCAGGGCACTGCCGTGTCCAGCAACCAGGATTCGCTCAAGATCGGCCTGCGCGGACCGATCGCGCTGGAAGACTTCGTCATGCGCGAAAAGATCACCCATTTCGACCACGAGCGCATCCCCGAGCGGGTGGTGCATGCGCGCGGTTCGGGCGCGCACGGCTATTTCGAATCCTACCAGGACCTGGGCCAGCTGACGCGCGCCGCGCCGTTTGCCTACGCCGGCAAGCGCACCCCGGTCTTCGTGCGTTTCTCCACCGCCACCGGCGAACGCGGCTCGCCCGACACCGCGCGCGACGTGCGCGGCTTCGCGGTCAAGTTCTACACGGACGAAGGCAACTGGGACCTGGTCGGCAACAACATCCCGGTATTCTTCATCCAGGACCCGATGAAGTTTCCCGACGTCGCCCACGCGCTCAAGCCCGAACCGCACCACGCCATGCCGCAGGCGTCCAGCGCGCACGACAGCTTCTGGGATTTCGCCTCGCTCAGCCCCGAAATCACCCACATGCTGATGTGGATCATGTCCGACCGCGCCATTCCGCGCAGCTACCGCATGATGCAGGGCTTCGGCGTGCACACCTTCAAGCTGGTCAACACCAGTGGCGATGTGCACCTGTGCAAGTTCCACTGGTCGCCGCTGCAAGGCACCCATTCGCTGGTGTGGGACGAAGCGTTCAGGCTGCGTGGACTCGACACCGACTTCCACCGGCGCGACCTGTGGGAAGCCATCGAAGCGGGCAACTTCCCCGAGTACGAGCTGGGCCTGCAAGTATTCACCGACGAGCAGGCCGAGAGCTTCCCCTTCGACGTGCTCGACCCGACCAAATTGATCCCGGAAGAAATGATCCCGGTGTTCCCGGTCGGCCGGCTGGTCCTGAACCGCAACCCGGACAATTTCTTTGCCGAGACCGAACAAGTGGCCTTTTGCACCCAGCACATCGTTCCCGGCATCGACTTCAGCAACGATCCGGTCCTGCAGGGCCGCAACCATTCCTATCCGGATACCCAGATCACGCGCCTGGGCGGCCCCAACTTCCACGAAATCCCCATCAACGCGCCGCTGGCCGAGGTCCACAACAACCAGCGCGACGGCTTTCACCGGCAAACGGTCAACCGCGGCCGGGTCAACTACGAGCCCAACTCGCTGGCCGGCGGCTGCCCGTTCCAGGCCGGGCGCGCCGGTTTCGTCAGCGTGCCCGAGCCCGTGGCCGGCAACAAGCTGCGCGGCAAACCGGCCTTGTTCGCCGACCACTACTCGCAGGCGCGCCTGTTCTGGATCAGCCAGAGCGCGCCCGAGAAAGCCCACATCATCGACGCCTTCCGCTTCGAGCTCACGCGCGTGGAAACGCTGGCGATCCGGGTGCGCATGGTGGCCGGGCTGGTGAATGTGGACGCCAGCCTGGCGCACGCCGTCGCCAGCGGCCTGGGCATCGCGGTGCCGCCGCCCTTGCCCCTGGCCGGCGGCTTGCCGCTGCCGGGCTACCCGCCCTCGCCCGCCCTGTCGCTGCTCACCCGCCCCGGCGTCACCGGCATCCGCACGCGCCAGGTCGCGATCCTGGTCGCGCAAGGCGCCGATGGCGCGGCCGTGCGCGCGGTCTACGCGGCCCTGCTGGAAGCGGGCGCCGTGCCGCGCCTGGTCGGCCAGCGGCTCGGACAGGCCGGCTCGCTCGATGGCGATGCGCTGCATGTCGAAACCACCTTCGACGTCACGCCCTCGGTGGTGTACGACGCGATGGTCGCCCCGGGCGGGGATGACGGCATGATGGCCCTGGCCCGCGATGCGCGCGCGCTCGACTTCGTGCGCGAGCAGTATCGCCACGGCAAGCCGATCCTGGCGATCGGCAACGGCGTCGACCTGCTGGCCTGCGCCGCCATCCCGAGCACCCTGCCGGACGGTTGCGACGACCCCGGCATCGTCAGGACGGCGCCCGGCCTGGTGGCGCTGGCGCTGGCGCAATTCAAACAGGCGCTCGCGCGGCACCGCCTATTCGAGCGCGAAACCGATCCGCCAAGCGTGTAAGCAACAACAGGTGTGGTAAAGCCGGCATGCGCCGGCTTTTTTGTATAAGGCAAAATAGTGGCGGGATATGCGTTTTCCTGTTGAGCTCTGGAAAAAATACCAATAAAGTAGCAAGGGGCGATACCATTACCCGATCCACATTTCCTGCCGGAACACAAGCAGACGTGAATTGCTCGCAACCATGCATCGTGTTCTGGCGCTCGCCGGTGTATCATTGTTGCCTACGACCAAGATCGCCTTTTATTAACCAATTGCCTTGAAATAAGGTAATGACGGAGAGCTGTTCGCGTGTTTACTTTAAGTTACGAAACCAATGTCGGCATAGGCGTTTTGATCATCGTGTTGCTCTACGTGGGCTATCGCGTGCTCATGTACAAGCTGCGCGAACGCGAAATCAAGGCGCTGCAACAGCGCGACGAACCGAGCCTGGTCGATGCGAACGTGCAAGCGAAGAGCTTCGCGCGCCAGCAAGCCGAGAAGGAAGCGGCCGAGGAAGCCGCCCGCGTCGAAGAAGCGCGCCTGATCGCCGAAGCGCGCGCGCAAGCCGAGCACGACCGCCTGGCGGCACTGGAACAAGCCCGCATCGAAGAGGAAGCGCGGCTGGAGGAGATCCGCGAAGCGGCCCGCCTGGACGCCGAACGCGTGGCCGCCGCCGAGGAAGCGGCGCGCCTGGAAGCCGAGCGACTGGCGGCAGCCGAAGCCGAACGCGAGGAAGCGGAACGCCTGGCCGCCCTGGAAGCGGCGCGCCTCGAAGAAGAACGTCTTGCCGCCGAAGAAGCGGCACGTGCCGAAGCGGCGCGCGCCGCCTTCGACGCAGCCGTTCGCGTGGAAGCCGAACGCATCGCCGCCATCAATATCGCCCGCATGGAAGCGGAACGCCTGGCCGCCGAAGAGGCTGCCCGGCAGGAAGCGCAACGCCTCGCCGACGAGCAGGCGGCGCAGCTGGAAGCGCAGCGGCTGGCCGCTGAACAGGCGACCCAGGCGCAAGCGAAGCGCATCGCCGATGAGCAAGCGGCGCAGCTGGAGGCGATCCGCCTGGCCGATGAGCAGGCCGCGCAGCTGGAAGCGAAACGCATCGCCGACGAGCAGGCGGCGCAACTGGAAGCCCAACGCCAGGCCGACGAGCAGGCCGCGCAGCTGGAAGCGAAGCGCATTGCCGACGAGCAGGCGGCACAACTGGAAGCCAGGCGCCTTGCCGATGAACACGCCGCGCAAGTGGAAGCGGAGCGCATCGCCGCCCTCGAAGCGGCCCAGCGCGAGGCCGAGCGCATCGCTGCCGAAGAGGCCGCGCAGCGTGAAGCCGAACGGCTGGCTGCGGAAGAAGCGGCCCGCATCGAAGCCGAGCGCCTCGCTGCCGAAGCAGCGGCGCGCATGGAAGAACAACGCCGCGCCGACGCCGAGGCTGCGCGTCTGCAGGCAGAGCAGGAAGCTGAACGCGTAGCAGCCGAACAAGCCGCCCGCCTCGAGGCCGAGCGCCTTGCGGCGGAACAGGCTGCCCGTGCCGAAGCCGAACGCGTCGCGGCGGAACAAGCGGCACGCGCGGAAGCCGAGCGCCTTGCTGCCGAACAAGCGGCACGCGCCGAAGCCGAACGCGTCGCGGCGGAACAAGCGGCACGCGCGGAAGCCGAGCGCCTTGCTGCCGAACAAGCGGCACGCGCCGAAGCCGAACGCGTCGCGGCGGAACAAGCGGCACGCGCGGAAGCCGAGCGCGTCGCGGCAGAGCAAGCGGCACGGATCGAAGCCGAGCGCGTCGCCGCAGAGCAAGCGGCACGCCTCGAAGCTGAACGCGTCGCCGCTGAGCAGGCAGCACGCGTGGAAGCCGAGCGTCTCGCCGCCGAACAAGCGGCACGTGCGGAAGCCGAGCGTCTCGCAGCGGAAGAAGCCGCACGCCTTGCCGCTGCCGCGAGCGTGCCCGCCGCGCCGCCGGCCGAGGCATCCCCTGTCAAGCGGGTCCACCAGCCCAAGGTCGCCACCGACACCGTGGTCATGATCGCCGACGATTCCAAAGTGGTGCGGGTCAAAACCAACCGTTTGCTGATCAACAACCAGTTCCAGGTGGCGATGGCCGAAGACGGCCTCGACGCGATGAAGCAGATCGCCGAGCGCATGCCCGACGTGCTCATCACCGACGTCGAAATGCCGGGCATGAACGGCTTCGACCTGACCAGGCACGTGCGCCAGAATCCCCTGACGGCGCACATTCCCGTGATCATGATCAGTGCCGAAGAAAGCTACCAGGTCAAGGCCGCCGAAGCCGGTGTCGATGTCCTGCTCGGCAAACCGTATTCGGACGCCGTGATGCTCGATCACATCCAGCGCTTCATGCGCGAAGGCCGCGCCTGAACGGCACGCTTCCTCTCCAACATAACCGCCATCCCTGCAGCGCGCAGGCATGGCGGTTTTTTTCTGCCCAGCAATGTCGGATATCTTTACAGTGCAACTGTCAAATCCGCCCCCACCCATAATTTCATGTTCAGGAACAAGGGGTTAAGTTTCAGGCGCGAAACTTGCTTTTAAAATACGCTTTTGAGAGTAAGCCATGCGGGCAATGCCATATTGCACCAAGCATGGTTAAAAATATAATCACAGTCTGATAGCAATCAGCGACACCTTGAAAAGCGGAAATGAAAAACCTCAAACGTCTACTGAAGATCGCGCCGGTCCTCCTGTGCGCTTACGCCGGCTCGGCCCAGGCCCTCGTCATCAATTTCACCTCGGCGCCCGGCATGGACCCGCTGGCGCTGGCCGGTTTCCAGGCCGCTGCCGCGCGCTGGACCAATGTGTTGCAGGATAATGTACAGGTCAACCTGAACATCGGCTTCATGGAACTGGAACCGGGCGTGCTCGGTTCGACCGCCTCGACCCGCGAACTGTTCAGCTACGACGATTACCGCAATGCGCTTGCCAAGGATGCCTGGAGCGGCAACGACAAGCAGGCCGTGGCGAACCTGTCGACCAGCAGCTGCCTGAATGTCATCATGAACGGCACCGGCACCAACCCGTCGGGCATCGGCAGCGCCACGCCCTTCCTGGACGATAACTGCGACGCCAACAACAGCAGCATCTTCATGACCCGCGCCAATGCGCGCGCGGTCGGCCTGGCCGACGCCAAGGACGACGTCTCCGACGGCGAAATCAATTTCAGCAGCCTGTTCGACTGGGACTTCGATCCGGACAATGGCGTCGACGGCAAGGCCTACGACTTCATCGGCGTGGCCGCGCACGAAATCGGCCACGCGCTCGGCTTCATCAGCGGCGTCGACATCCTCGACTACAACCGTGACGGCGACTATGCCGACGCCGAGTTTACCTTCATCGCCCCGGGCGACCTGTATCGCTGCTCATCGCACAGCGCAAAGAAAGCGGCCGACCTGGACTGGTCGGCCGACACGCGCACCAAGTACTTCTCGCTCGATAAATGCCAGACCACGCTGGCGACCTTCTCCACCGGTTCGGTGTACGGCGACGGCCAGCAGGCCAGCCACTGGCAGGACGACATGAACCTCGGCCTGCTCGACCCGACCGCCGGTTTCGGCGAAAAACTCACGCTGTCGGCGCTGGACAAGCAGTATTTCGACGTGATCGGCTGGAACGTGGTTCCCGAGCCGGGCGCGGTCGGACTGTTCCTGCTTGGCCTGGCCGGCCTGGCGGGCGCGCGCCGCAAGCGCTGACCCGCCGCACCCCGGCGCGGGCCGGCAAGCCGCCCGCCCGCGCCAGGCCTTACTCGCCGCCCGCTGCCTGCTCGAAGCTCAGGTTGCCGCCCCTGACCCGCACCGGAATCGTGTCCTTGGGTCCGAAGCGGCCCGACAGGATCAGCTTCGACAGCGGATTTTCGATCTGCTGCTGGATGGCGCGCTTGAGCGGCCGCGCGCCATACACCGGGTCGTAGCCCGCCTCCGCGATCTTCTGCAGGGCTTCGTCCGAGATATCGAGCGTCATCTCCATCTTCGCCAGGCGCTGCTCGAGTTGCTTGAGCTGGATCTTGGCGATGGCGCCGATGTTCTTCTCGTCGAGCGCATGGAACACCACGATCTCGTCGATCCGGTTGATGAACTCCGGCCGGAAGTGCGAGCGCACCTCCGCCATCACCGCCAGCTTGACCACGCCCGGATCGTCGCTGTCCATCGACTGGATCTTCTGCGATCCCAGGTTCGAGGTCATCACGATCACCGTGTTCTTGAAGTCCACCGTGCGGCCCTGGCCGTCCGTCATGCGGCCGTCGTCGAGCACCTGCAGCAGCACGTTGAAGACATCGCTGTGCGCCTTTTCGACTTCGTCGAGCAGGATCACGCTGTACGGCTTGCGCCGCACCGCCTCGGTCAGGTAACCGCCCTCGTCATAGCCCACGTAGCCGGGCGGCGCGCCGATCAGGCGGGCCACCGAATGCTTCTCCATGAATTCGCTCATGTCGATGCGGATCATCGATTCCTCGGTATCGAACAGGAAGCCGGCCAGCGCCTTGCACAACTCGGTCTTGCCCACGCCCGTCGGTCCGAGGAACATGAAGGAGCCGTACGGACGGTTCGGGTCCGACAGGCCCGCGCGCGAACGCCGGATCGCATCGGCCACGGCGACGATCGCCTCGTCCTGCCCCACCACGCGCTCGTGCAGCTTCTCTTCGATGTGCAGCAGCTTGTCGCGCTCGCCCTGCATCATGCGCGAGACCGGAATGCCGGTGGCGCGCGACACCACTTCGGCGATTTCTTCCGCGCCGACCTGGGTGCGCAGCAGTTTCGGCTTGGCGTTGTCGACGGCCTTGCCAGTATCGGCTTCGGCGTGCTTGAGCTGCGCTTCGAGCTCGGGCAGCTTGCCGTACTGGAGTTCCGACACCTTCTGCCAGTTGCTGTTGCGGGTCGCTTCTTCCATCTGCAAGCGCACGCGCTCGATTTCTTCCTTGATGTGGGTAGTGCCCTGCACCGTCGCCTTTTCGGACTTGAGGATCTCTTCGAAGTCGTTGTACTCGCGCTCCAGGCGCGCGATCTCGTCGTCGATCAGGTCGAGGCGCTTGCGCGAAGCCTCGTCCTTCTCCTTCTTGACCGCTTCGCGTTCGATTTTCAGCTGGATGATGCGGCGTTGCAGCTTGTCCATCACCTCCGGCTTGGAATCGATCTCGATCTTGATCTTCGAGGCCGCTTCGTCGATCAGGTCGATCGCCTTGTCCGGCAGGAAGCGGTCGGTGATGTAGCGGTGCGACAGTTCGGCCGCCGCGATGATGGCGGCGTCGGTGATTTCCACCTTGTGGTGCAGCTCGTACTTGTCCTGCAGGCCGCGCAGGATGGCAATCGTCGCCTCCACCGTCGGCTCGTCCACCAGGATCTTCTGGAAGCGGCGCTCCAGGGCGGCATCCTTCTCGATGTACTTGCGGTATTCGTCGAGCGTGGTCGCGCCGACGCAATGCAGTTCGCCGCGCGCCAGCGCCGGCTTGAGCATATTGCCGGCATCCATGGCCCCTTCCGCCTTGCCGGCGCCGACCATGGTGTGCATCTCGTCGATGAAGACGATGGTCTGGCCTTCGTCCTGCGCCAGCTCCTTCAGCACGGCCTTCAGGCGTTCCTCGAACTCGCCGCGGAACTTGGCGCCGGCCAGCAGGGCCGCCATGTCGAGCGAGAGCACGCGCTTGCCCTTGAGCGAATCGGGCACCTCGCCGTTGACGATGCGCTGCGCCAGCCCTTCGACGATGGCGGTCTTGCCCACGCCCGGCTCGCCGATCAGCACAGGATTGTTCTTGGTGCGCCGCTGCAGCACCTGGATCGCGCGCCGGATTTCGTCGTCGCGCCCGATCACCGGATCGAGCTTGCCCATGCGCGCGCGCTCGGTCAGGTCGAGCGTGTATTTTTTAAGCGACTCGCGCTGGCCTTCGGCGTCGGCCGACTTCACGCCTTCGCCGCCGCGCACGGCCTGGATCGCCGTTTCCAGCGCTTTGCGGGTCAGGCCGTTTTCGCGCGCCAGGGCGCCAGCGTCGGACTTGTCTTCGGTCAGCGCCAGCAGCACCATCTCGCTGGACAGGAACTGGTCGCCGCGCTTTTGCGCTTCCTTGTCGGCCAGGTTGAGCACGCCGACGAACTCGCGTCCCGCCTGCACCTGGCCGCCGTTGCCGGACA
The DNA here is from genome assembly GCF_003953935.1 of Massilia atriviolacea. GTDB lineage: Bacteria > Pseudomonadota > Gammaproteobacteria > Burkholderiales > Burkholderiaceae_D > Telluria_A > Telluria_A atriviolacea. The sequence continues at coordinate 279,593 of NZ_RXLQ01000008.1, read as the reverse complement.
CCTTCGGCAGGCGCTCCAGGGAGCTGCGCAGGGCCGTGGTCAGGCCGCCCACATTCACGCCGGCGCGCTGCAAGAGCGAGCGCGCGGCCCCATCGTCCTGGTTCAACAGGGCCGATAGCAGGTGGACCGGTTCGATATACTGATTGTCATTGCCCACCGCAAGGCTTTGCGCATCGGACAGCGCTTCCTGCAGTTTGGTTGTCATTTTGTCTTGGCGCATGGTCGGGCTCCACATAAAAGTGTGATTAACTTGTGTAAAAGATTGGGCCGTGCCCGGCTTTTTCAAGACGCCATCCCGGCCCCGGCATCGCCCATGATATTCTTGCGTCTTTGAAACTTTTATTGGATTGCCGCCTTGTCTATTTCTCGACTGAGCGCCCTGGGCGCCCTGCTGCTGGCCGGCGCCGCCTGCGCCGCCGCCCCGGCGCCCGCGCCCGTGCGCGCCGACGCCCTCACCCAGGCCGAGGCGGCCGCGCGCGCGAAGCGCATCGCCAACGTGGCCTATGCGCTCGACTTCACGCTGACCGGCAAAGAGAGCTTCGACGGCACCAGCACCCTGCAGTTCGACCTGGCCGACACCCGCGCCCCCCTCACGGTGGACCTGGACAAGGCGAGCATCGCCAGCCTCACTGTTAACGGCGTGACGGTCGCGCCCCGGTACAACAAGGCCTACATCACCATCGCCGCGCGCGACCTCAAGGTGGGCCGCAACAGCATCACCGTGGCTTACCGGCGCGCCCACAGCACCAACGGCGAAGGCCTGCACCGCATGCTCGACCCGGTCGACGGCAAGGTCTACACCTACTCGCACTTCGAGCCGGCGGCGGCGCAGCAGATGTTCGCCCTGTTCGACCAGCCCGACCTGAAAGCGAGCTACCAGCTGACGGTGACCGCGCCGGCCGACTGGCTGGTGGTCTCCACCCGGCGCGAAAGCGCGGTCGAGGAGCGCGGCGCCACGCGGCGCTGGACCTTCCCCCCCACAAAGCAGCTCTCCTCCTACAATTTCTCGATGCACGCGGGCCCGTACAAGGTCTGGGAAGACAACAGCGGCCCGTATCCGATGCGCCTGTTCGCGCGCCAGTCGGTGGCGGCGCAGGTCGCGCCGGCCGACTGGTTCAGCTACACCCGGCAGGGCCTGGCCTGGTTCGACGATTACTTCGGCATCCCCTACCAGTTCGAGAAATACGACCAGCTGCTGGTACCCGACTTCCTGTACGGCGCGATGGAAAACGCGGCGGCGGTCACCTTCGCCGAGGACGGCTTTCTGTACAAGGCGGCCATGACCGACGCCCAGCGCGAAAGCCTGGCCGAAGTGATCATGCACGAGATGGCGCACCAGTGGTTCGGCGACCTGGTGACCATGAAATGGTGGAACGGCCTGTGGCTCAACGAGAGCTTCGCTTCCTTCATGGCGACCATGGCCACGGCCGAAGCGACCGAATTCAGCGGCGCCTGGCAGACCTTCTACAGCGAAGGCAAGCAGGAAGCCTACGTGCAGGACCAGAGCCCGGCCACGCACCCGATCGAAGTGCCGGTGGCGTCGAGCGCCAACGCCTTCGACAACATCGATGCGATCACCTACTCGAAAGGCGCGTCCACCCTCAAGCAGCTGCGCCACCTGCTGGGCGACGAGGTATTTCGCAAGGGCGTGCACAACTACCTGGTCAAGTACCAGTACAAGAACGCCAGGCTCGACGACTTCATCGGCAGCCTGGGCGAGGCGGCCGGGCGCGACCTCGGGCCGTGGACGCGGCAATGGCTGTACAAGGCCGGCGTGAACACGCTGGCGGCCGAATACCGCTGCAGCGCCGGCAAGGTCGCCAGCTTCGCCTTGCGCCAGAGCGCCCCGGCCGCGCTGCCGGCCCTGCGCGAACAGCGGGTGCAGGTCGCCACCTTCGTGCTCGATGGCGGCAAGCTCGCTCCGGGCAAGACCGTGGCGGTTACCTACAGCGGCGCCTCGACCAGCGTGCCGGCGCTGGTGGGGACGGCCTGTCCCGACCTGGTGTATCCGAACTACCAGGACTGGGGCTACGTCAAGGTCAAGCTGGACAAGCGCTCGTTCGCCACCGCCAGCGCCCACCTGGGCGCCATCGAGGAGCCGCTGCTGCGCGCGATGATGTGGCAAAGCCTGTGGGACGGCGTGCGCGATGGCGAACTGCCGCTGGAACGCTTCATCCAGACCGCGCTGGCCAACGCCCCGGCGGAGCAGAACTACAAGCTGCTCGGCGACGTGCTGGGCAAGGTGGCGGGCGCCAAGTACTACCTCGACGTGATGCACGCGCCGCCGCGCTACGCGCACAAGACCATCGCCGCACTGGAAGCGATGACCTGGCGCGGGGTGGAAGCGAGCAGGGGCAACGCCAACTTCACGCACCGCTGGATGGATGCTTACCTGAACGCCGCCACCACCGCGCAGGCGCAAGACCGGCTGGTATCGATCCTGGACGGCGGCACCGTGCTCGAAGGCGTGCCGCTGGACCAGGACCTGCGCTGGAAGATCGTCGAGGCGCTGAGCCGCGCCGGTTACGCCGGCAGCGCGGCGCTGGTCGCGGCGGAACAGGCGCGCGACAATTCCGATACGGGCCAGGCGGCCGCGCTGCGCGCCACCGTGCTCCGGCCCGACGCCGCCGTCAAGCGCCAGTGGCTGGCGACGGTCATGGACCTGAACACCACCCTGCCGTTCTCGCGCGTACGCACGGCGATGGAAAACCTGTATCCGGCCCGGCAGCGCGCCCTGAGCGAACTGACGGCGGCCGAGCGCCTGCGCCGCCTGCCGGCCCTGGACAAGGCCGCCGGCCCGGTCTACATGCGCGCCTGGGCCGCGACGCTGATACCGAAAGACTGCACGCCGGCCAGCGTGGCGCGCCTGGCGCAAGCGGGCCGGCAGTTCAGGGGATTATCGGAAGGGACCATGCGCGCGCTGCGCGACGAGCATGAAAACGAGCGGCGCTGCCTGGCGGTGAGGAAGGCGATGACGTTCCCGCAGGAGTGAGGCGGACGGCCAGGACGGCAAGGACGGCCGGGCCATGGCGGCCAGGATGGCAAGGACGGCCGGGCCATGGCGGCCCGGCCGGCACGGCTTATTCCTTGCCCGCGTCGAAGTAGGTGCCGCCCGCCTCCTGCGACAGCGCGACGTCGCGCACGTTCTTTTGCACGGCCACCGCCGCGAACAGGCTCAGCACGAAGGACATCGCATAGAAGCCCTTTTCGCTCGGCGCCAGGGTGGCGTTCCACAGGCCGACCGTCAGCAGCAGCACCGACAGCAGCACCGAGACCCAGCACAGCGCGAAGTAAATCCCCGTCACCTTGACGCCTTCGAGGCGGTCGCGCACCGATTTTTGCAGCGACACGGCGGCGAACAGTCCGTACATCAGCAAGGTGAAGTAGTAGCCGCGCTCATTGAGCTGCATCGTCGAGTTCCACAGCCCGACGAGAAAGGTACCGGCGCCGACGAACAGGGCGGCCCAGGATGCGCCGATAAAGGCGCCGGTAGGGCGTTGCGGCAGTTGCTTGGACATTGAATTCTCCTTGGTTTGACGTCACGTGGATAAAGCGCGCCAGCTGGCATGGCCGGCGATACAGCAGATAATCGATCCGGCCAGGTGCAGCCCCGCATGCGCCAGCGCCCAGCCATAGTCGCCGCGTTCGAGCAGCGCCATCGCTTCGCCCGAAAAGGTGGAAAACGTGGTCAGCCCGCCCAGGAATCCGGTCACCGCGAACAGGCGCCATTCGGGCGGCAGTTGCGGGTGCGCCGCAAAAAAGGCCAATGCCACGCCGATCAGGTAGCCGCCGGCCAGGTTCACGGCCAGGGTGCCGAGTTGCAGCTTCGGGTGCCAGGCGCCCATCCACACGCCCACTCCCCAGCGCAGCCACGCACCGAGCGCGGCTCCCACGCCGACGGCGAGCGCATTCACCTGTCGGCCCACTTGGCCAGCGCGGCGTCGTCGCTGACGCGGGCGTCGACCCAGCGCGCGCCGTCCGGCGTTTGCTCCTTCTTCCAGAACGGGGCGTCCGTCTTGAGGTAATCGATGATGAATTCGCAGGCCGCAAACGCCTCGCCCCGGTGCGCGGCGGTGCAGGCCACCAGCACGATCTGGTCGAGCGGCGCCAGCGGACCGACCCGGTGCACCACCAGCGCGCCGTACAGCGGCCAGCGCTCGGCCGCCTGCGCCACGATCTTTTCCAGCGCCTGTTCGGTCATGCCCGGATAGTGTTCGAGCTCCATGGCGGCCACGCTGGCGCCGTCGTTCATGTCGCGCACCGTGCCGGCGAAGCTGACCACCGCGCCGATGCGCGCATCCTGCGCGCGCAGGGCGGCGATCTCGGTACTGAGGTCGAAGTCGGCGGTCTGCACCCGCACGGCCATCATTTGCCGTCCCTGGCAATGCGCGTGAACAGGTGTTCGATGCGCGACGCGGTGCGGTCGTCGACCAGCGCCGGGGTGGCGCACAGCTGCAGGAACTGGGCCGCCTGGTTGCCCGGCTTTTGCCCGGACTTGAGCGAGGACTGCAGGGTCTCGACCTGGAGTTTCAGGCGCTCGCGCGCGAACTCGCTGCCGCTGTCGATGCCGGCCGCGATTTCGAGGCGCAGGATCTCGTGCAGCAGCGGCTCGCGGTTCTTTTCGAGCAGCGCGGCATACGCGGCACGGCCTTCGCCGCGCGCCGCCAGCGCCGCATCGAAACGGGCCCTGAGCGTGCGTTCGTAGCTGGCGTCGAGTGCCGGCAAGGCGCTCCAGCGGGCGGCCCAGTCGCTGCCCTCGGCCTGTTCGGCGCCGGCGGCGACGGCGGCGTCGAGTTCCTGGCACAGGCGCAGCTTGTCGCGCAGCGCGCTGGCCTGGGCCCGGCTGGCGTCGCGCCTGGCGGCGTCCAGATGGTGCTGCAGCGCGGCGATGGCGGCGTGATAGCGCTTCTCGACCTTGGCTTCGTTGGCGCGCGGGACGGCGCCGATGGCGTGCCATTCGGCGGCCGCTTCGCGCAGCAGCCTGCCGGCATGGGCGGCGGCGTCAGGCTCGGCCGCGGCCTGTTCGAGGCGCGCGCTGATCGCGTCCTTGGCTTCCTGGTGGCTGCGCCGTTCGGCGTCGGCCGCGTGGGCGCTCTCCTTGCGGCGCGCGAAGACGGCGTCGCAGGCGGCGCGGAATTTCTGCCACAGGGCCTGCTCGGACTTGCGTTCGAGCGGCACGGCCCTGGCATGTTCCTGCCAGCGTTCCTGCAGCGCGCGCAGGGTGTCGAGCGCGTGGCGGTCGTGGGCGTCGAGCGCGGCCACCTGGGCGATCATCGCTTCGCGTTCGGCCACTTCGTTCTTGCGCTGCTGTTCCAGCGGCGCCTGCAAGGTGTTGAGCGCGTCGGTGAATTCGTGGTCGAGACGCTTCTTTTCCTTGCGGTCGATCGCGCCCAGGTGGCTCCAGGCCAGGCGCATGCGCTGCACGGTGGCGGCCATGTGCTTCCAGTCGACGCTCTCGCCGCCGGCCAGCTTGGCGGTTTCCTGCGCCGCTTCGGCGATCAGGGCTTGCGCCTTGGCCGCGTTGGTGTGGCGCTCGTCGGCCAGGTGCTTGAAGTGGGCGGCCGCCGGCGCGTAGGCGGCGCTGCAGGCGGCGTCAAAGCGCTCCCACAGGCTCTTCGGCGCGGCGCCGGACAAGGTGTCGAGCGCCTTCCAGCGTTCGCGCATGCTGCCGACCTTCTTGGCCAGTTCGCTCATCGCCAGTTTTTGCGTGGTGAGCTGCTCGACCGCCTTGATCAGTTCCTCGCGCGAGACATTGCCGCCCCAGCGCGCCCAGTCCGACAGGCGTTTGAGTTCGGCGCGCGCGTGCGCCAGGCGCTCCGACATGGCGGGCGTGGGGCGCGTGCCCTTGCTGTCCTTGAGGATCTTGTCCATCTCGGCCGCGCTGCCCAGCGAGCCTTGCTGCAGGGCCGCTTCCATGGCGTCGAGCGCGTCGATGAAGTGCTGGTCGGGCGCCTGCGCCGGCGTGTTCTTGCGCGGCTCCCTGGCCGGCTTGCCCGGCACCGGGGCCGGCGCCGGGAACGAAGCGAGCAGCACCTCGAAGCGCTGCTGCAGGTCGGCCGCTTGCGCGGGCGGGGCCGGCGGCAATTGCTGCCAGGCTTTTTTGAGCTGCTCCTGGTTGACATTGCCGGGCGGGGTGGCGCGCCATTCGGCCAGCGCCGTCTCGCGCGCGATCACGGCCGACTGGCCCTGCTCCAGCGCGCCGAGCGAGGCCGTCAGGCGCGCGTGCTCGGAGGCGAATTCGTTGGTCAGGCTGCGCGGCAGCGAGACGTGTTCCGGCGCGGCCAGGGCGGCGGCCTGGGTCTCGGCCATCCGCTCCAGCCGCTCGGCCAGTTCGGCGGCGCGCAGGCCGCTCGTTTCCAGCGCGCGCAAGGCGCCCAGGCTGTCGATCATGGCGCGCTGCAGGGTCACCTGCGCTTCCAGGCGCTGGGCCAGCTGCGCGCGGATGGCGTCGAACTGCCCGGCCAGCTCGGGCGCGGCGATCACCGACCAGCGGCGGTCCAGGTCGGCCACCTGGTTGGGCGAGAGTTTTTCGTCGGCGAGCAACACCTGGGCTTGCTCGATGCAGGCCTGGCCGCGCGCCAGTTCGGCCTGGTGATGGCGCAAGGCGTCCAGGCGCGACTGCATCAGCTTGGCGACGCGGCGGTCCGTGTTGCGCATGGCGGCGTGGACTTTTTCGAGCTGGGCGGCCGTATGGACGTGCTCGGCGGCGGCCAGGCGCAGCTCGGAAAAATCGGATTGCAGGATGAACTCGACGGCGGCCGCTTCGTCGCCGGCCAGCGCGGCTACCTTTTCGGCCTGCTGGGCACGCAGCACGCTGGTCTGCGAGGGCTGCGGCGCCGGATGCGGGCTCGCCTGCGCGGACTTCCCGGCAGGGGTGTCGGACTTGTCGGCCGGTCGCTTGAAAAGGAATTCGAACATGACGTGATATCAACCATTCAAAACCACCATGATAGCAAGAATGGCGCGGAAAGCACGCGATCGGATCGAGTATTAATGCCCGATACCGCCGGTGGCGAGGCCGCGCGCGTTGCACGCGCGGCCGCAGGCGGCCCGCCCGCCGCTGTCGTCAGCCCGCCCTCAGTGGGCGAGCGGGGTCGCGAACTGGCTCGCCCACTGGCTGGCCGGCTGGCGTGCCCCGGACTCGTCGGCCCGCGCCGGGGCGGCGTCGCGCGCCCGCCTGGCCGGCGCGACAGGCTGGCGCGCCGGCTTGCGGTCTTGTTCGTAAGCATCATGCAGCAGCATTTGATTGGCAATAGAAAACCACGCCTCGCCGGAAATCACCGCCCGCGCCACCGGGAACAATTCCTGCTCCTCGCGCTCCAGGCGCTTGAGCGTGGCGCTGCAAAAGGCTTCCAGCGCGGCGCAGAACTGGGCCACGACGGCGTAGGTGTCGAGCGCCGCGACGCCGAAGCGCACCACCAGCACGCCCACCGCGTCGGTGGCGACCCGGCCCAGCTCCTCGAGGTCGAGCAGCAGCCGGTCGGCGGCCGCACTGACCTTGCGGATGGCGGGCACCAGGAACATATCCACCTTGCGCCAGTGGCAATTGTCGTACAGGCGTTTGACCATCTCGCATGCGGCGCCGACTTGCCCGGCGGCCAGCGCATTCTGGTGCGCGAAGGCCGAATGAAGCAACTTTTGCAATGCCTGCACTTGCTTGCGGATATTCACTTGCTCGACAGACAGCGCAACCAGGGTATATGTCGCCGTTAACATTCGTTCTCCTCAGAAGTTGCCCGCATACGCAAGACCCGGTCGCTGGAAACGCCGGGAAACCTGGCTCGATTCGTGTGGTCAGGCAGGCTTGGAGGAAGCCCCTGGAGTTGCTATTTATGAACTCTTGCCTCAGCCCGGAGAAACCAGTGTAAAGAACTCCGACACCACCCGTTTGATCTAGCGCAAGGCGCGCGTCATCAGCGGATTGTCTTGTCGGCACATCGCAACGTGACTACCGGAATGTTTTAACGAAATGCCACGCTTTGTTCTTGCACCCAAGATTTTTTCAAGCGTGTGGAGCACAGCGCCGGAAATTGCGCGCAGAATGTAAGTCAGCGTGCGGCCACATTTCAACCACGTGCGGCTGCGCCCTGTCGTCCGATGCCACTCAACCATCATGGGGATGCCTATTCCTTCCGCCAGCGCACTTCGCCGCTCAGCCAGGCGCCTGTTCCGGGTTCTGTTGCTCCCCTGCTTCGCGCTGGCGCTGGTGGCGTCCATGTGGATCACCCTGTTCCACCAGATGGGGGTCGAGCGCGCCGCCGCCCATCACGACGCGGTCGTCGGCAGTCAGGCGCTGGCGCGCGTGCTGTCGGAGCACGTCAGCCACATCCTGCGCCAGAGCGACCATGCGACCCAGTTGTTCAAACTCAAGTTCGAGGAAACCGACGGCGCCCTGCGCCTGCCCGAATTCAGCCAGCGCAACGGCTTGCTCGACAGCGTGCTGCCTGCCAAGCTCAACCTGCCGATGGCCCTGCTCGACCGCGACGGCCAGGTGGTCGACAGCGCCAACGGCTTCGCGGCCGCCGGCGCCGCCGGCGCACCCTGGTTCCAGGCGCTGGCGCGCGGCAGCGGCGACACGCCCCAGTTCACCACCCCGCTGATCGAAGCGCGCAGCGGCAAGTGGATGATCCAGATCGCGCGCCGCCTCAACGCCGGCGCGGGACGCTTCGCAGGCGCCATCGTGATCATGATCGACCCGCTGTACTTCGTCGACGACTACGACCGCGTCCACGTCGACGACGAAGCGGCCCTGTTCCTGTGGGCGCACGACGCCCGCTTGACCATCGGCCGCGTGGGCGAACGCCTGTTCGTCGGCGAGAAGCTGGGCTTTCGCGCGCGCAGCCATGGCTCGGACGAACTGGTGCCGACCGCGCCGCCGGACCGCATCGAGCGCATCTACAGTTTCAGCGACATGGACCGCTACGCCCTGGTGGCGGTGGTCGGCATCACCGAGCGCTCCGCGATGGCGAAATTCGAGCGCCACCGCATCCGCTACCTGTCGATGGCGCTGGGCGCGACCCTGGCCATCGTCCTGGTCACGGCGCTGCTGATGCGCCAGAGCGCGCGCCTGCGCGCCAGCATGCGCGCCGCGCGCGACGCCCAGGCCACCTCGCGCGCGGCGGCCGAGGGCAGCCTCGATGGGGTCATGTTCCTCAAGGCCCGCCGCAACGCCCACGGCGAGCTGCTCGACTTCAGCATCACCGACATCAACGACAAGGGCGCGGCCCTGTTCGGGCACGCGCGCGCCGACCTGATCGGACAAGGCATCCTGCCGCTGCTGCCGGGCGGGGTCGAGCCGCCGTTCCTGGCGCGCTACGCGCAGGTGCTAAGCGAGTCGCGTCCGCTGGAAGAAGAAGTCGAACTGCGTACCCCGGGCGAGCGCGTGGCCTGGATCCGCCACCAGATCGTGCCGCTGCCCGACGGCGTGGCGGTGAGCTGGCGCGACATCAGCGCGCGCAAGCTGGCCGAACTCGAAATCAGCGGCAACCGCGGCTTTTTGCAATCGCTGATCGAGCACCTGCCGCTGCTCATTTACGTCAAGAGCGTGCGCCCGGCCAGTTTCGGCACCATGGTGGTCTGGAACAAGGCGGCCGAAGCGGCCACCGGCTACGCCGCCGACGAGGTGATCGGCAAGACCGACTGCAGCGCCTTCGCGCCCGATTTCGCCTTGTGCAGTCCCGAAGAAGACCGCGCCATGATGGCCAGCCCGGCGGCGGTCGACCTGCCCGAAAAGCCGCTGCGCCGGCCCGACGGCGAACTGCGCTACCTGCACACGGTGTCGGTGCCGCTGTTCGACAACGACGGCGTGATCGAGTACATCCTGTGCATCGCCGAAGACGTGACCCGGCGCCACGAACAGGACCAGAACCTGCGCAACAGCGAAGCGCAGCTGACCGCGATCACCAACGCCTCGCCGCTCGGCCTGATCCGCGCCGACCTGCGCGGCGCGTGCACCTACGTCAACCGCATGTTCGAAACCATCACCGGACTGGCGCGCGAGCAGGCCCTGGGCCGCGGCTGGAAGGATGCGCTCCATCCGCAGGACCGCGACAGCCTGGACGGCATCTTCCAGCACCAGCGCCGCAATGCCGAGCCGTTCAAGAAAGTGGTGCGCTGCCTGCATCCGGACGGCAGGCTGGTATGGGCCTCGATCAAGGTGGCGGCGGTGCGCATCGGCGAACGCATCGAAGGCTTCGTCGGCACCATCGACGACATCACCACCCTGCTCGAAGCCGAGATGGCGCTGCGCGAAAGCGAGGCGCGCCTGCGCACCATCGCCGACACCCTGCCGGCGATGGTGGCCTACATCGACGCCAACCAGGTCTACCGCTTCCACAACCGGGCCTACGACCGCGAGTTCGGCGGCGGCGGCGCGTGCATGTCCGGCATGACGGTGCGCCAGACCGTCGGCGAAAAGCGCTTCGCCACGCTCGAACCGTACATCCTGCGCGCGCTCAAGGGCGAGACCCTGGTCTTCGAGGAGCACGACGAGGGCGACGGCGGCGAGCGCGCGCTGGAAGTGACCTACATTCCGCAGCTGGGCGAGGATGGCGTCACCGTGGTCGGCTTCCACGTCATGCGCCAGGACATCACCTCGCAGAAGCGCGAGAAGAAGCGCCTGCTCAAGCTGGCCCAGGTCGACGCCCTGACCGGGCTGGCCAACCGCGCCGGCTTCCTGCACAAGCTCGGGATGGCCATGCGCGAGAGCGCCGACGAGGGCCAGCTGATGGCGCTGATGTACATGGACATCGACCATTTCAAGCCGGTCAACGACACCCACGGCCACCATGTGGGCGACGCCCTGCTCAAGGCGTTTTCGGCGCGCCTGACGCAGACCCTGCGCGCCAGCGACACCGTGGCGCGCATGGGCGGCGACGAATTCACCATCATCATGGAAAAGCTGGCGCGCCCGGAAGACGCGGCGGCCATCGCGGCCAAGATCGTCGGCGCGATGCAGGCGCCGTTCGAGCTGGGGACGGTGACGGTGTCGGTCTCGGCCAGCATCGGACTGGCATACTTCAGCGGCGGCGCGGCGGATCCGGACGCGCTGCTGCAACAGGCCGACATGCAGCTGTACCAGGCCAAGCAGGCCGGGCGCAATACCTGGCGCGCGGCGGCGTGACGGTCGGCGCTAGGCTCCCGGCCAAGCACCCGCTCGCAGAAACCTCGCACCCGCCTTTTTGCGACGCACGGGACCGAAGGTAATCCAGACGAATGGCGCGATCATTGAGGCTACTGCCAACGGGACCGGGCGGCCCATCATCACACGCGACAAGAAGGATGTCTCCGGCCCACATGTCGGCATTTCCCACGCACTGGCGACACGCGCCGTTGTGCAAGTCAGTCACGTCGTTCCTCCACCTGCGCAGTGAAGCGCCCGGCAAACGCGCAAGCATCTGCTACGCGCCGGCAGCCCTGCCCCGCTGGCTTTTCTGCGCCGCCTTCGCGGCAGCGCGCGCCGCCCGTTCCAGCGCCTGCCGCAAGCCTGCCGTCGTGCACAGGCTCAGCGGCGTTCGGCCATCGTCATCGGCCAGGTCCAGGCGCGCGCCCTGCCTGACCATGGCGACGGCGAGCGCATCGCGCCTGGCCCGGAACGCCTTGGGCGTCATGTGGCCGTCCAGCACCGTCGGATAATCCGCCGCCACCAGCAAACCCAGCGGCACGCGGCCGCCATCGTCCTGCGCATTCAAGTCCCATGCGTAATGCGACAGCAGCCATTCCGCCGCCAGGAGCGATCCCTTCTGGCAAGCCAGGCTCAGCGCCGTACCGCCATCGTCCCTGCGCGCGTTGGCGACGAAACCGTGTTCCTCCAAAATCGCCAGCACGCGCAAGGCCTTCGGCCAGTCGACCTCGCGCGTGGTATCCATCGCCCAGTACGCAAGCAGGTCGCAGCCATGCGCATTCACGCCGAAGCGGTTGCCGGCGCCGCCGATCAGGGCGGCGAGCCGGTCGGCGTCGTACGCACCGGCCGCACGGAACAAGGCGTCCGGATAGTCGCCATGGCGGCCCTGGCGCGCGCGCATCCACGCCACCAGCTCCGGATGCTGGAGCAGGTCGATCGCATGGGCGCCATCTTCGTTGGGGATGTTCGGATTGGCGCCGGCGGCGCTGAAGTCCTCCAGCATGGCCAGCACGGCGGCATCGTCGTCAGGGCATCCGCGTCCATACGCGCCGCAGGCCACCTTGGCCGCCTTGTGGAACGGGGTCTCGTCGTACAGCGACTCGAGCGCATCCGGATTGGCGCCCTTCTCGAGCAGCAGCTTGACGCACTGGCGCAGCATCGCGATCGGCGCATCGCCCCGCTCCGGCTGGTAGTAGCCGAAGCTGCTGAGGACGCGATGCAGGGTGGTCGCCTCGTCATGGTAGCTGTCCGCGCTGGCGTAGTTGACGGCTTCGGTATCGGCCTCGTGCAATAAGTCGATCACCATCTCGAGCTTGTCGACCTTGCTGCAATGGAGGGCTTGCTGGAACAGGGCGATACCCAGGCCCGTGCGGCGCAATTCCGTTTCCCGCTCCCGCATGCGCTCTTCATGGCGGCCGCCGCTCATCAGATTGGCCATGTCCATGACGAAGGCGCGACGCTCGCGGCCGGCCTCGGCTTGCGCCGATCCGGCCGCCGGGGCCAGCCGGCGCTGCTCGGCCGCGCGCAGCAGGCGCGTGACCTCGACGCATTTGGCGTCATCGATCACCTGGCCGGCGCCGTCGGTCAGGCTGGCGCCATGGCGCAGCAGCGCCTCGATCGCCAGCAGCCGCCCGCGCCCCCATGCCGTTTCCAGGTCCTGCTTATCGACCAGCCCGACCAGGGAACGCAAGGCGCCGTGCGGCCTCATCCAATGAGAATTTTCGGCGTGCAAGTCGGCGCCGGATGCGATCAGCACATCGACCACCTCGGCATTCGCGGCGTTCGCCAGCGGAAAGGTAAAAAAGTCGGCGCTGGTGCGCGCGGGATCGCGGTTGACCCCGTTCGGCGATGCGCCGCGTTCGAGCAGGAAGCGCAGCAGCGCCGCGTCGCCCCGCCCGGCGGCGGCGTGCACGGCGGTCCGGTTCGACTGGTCGTTCAGGGCATCGAGGTCGGCGCCCCGCTGCACCAGGTAGCGCGCCACGTCGGCGTGGCCTTCTTCGATCGCCATGTAGAGCGGCGTCTTGGTTTCGCGGATGATGAAATTGTGGTTGCCTTTGACGTTGACCTTGGCGCCGCCCTGCTCCACCAGCAGCTTGACGATGTCCAGGTCGCCCTGCATGGCGGCCCAATGCAGGGGCCGGTAGTTATAGGTGTTGCGGCCCTCCACCGGCAGCTTCCTGCGCAACAGTTCCTGCACCAGCTGCGCCTGGTGCGAGGCGACGGCCGCATGCATGACACTGTTGCCGTACCCATCGACTTGTCTTGCATCGCTGCCGCCATCGAGCAGATGGCACACGATCTCGCGGCTGCCGCGCTTTGCGAACGCATGCAGCGAACAGCTGCCGTTGCCGAAACGGATGTCGGGCGCGATGCCCGGATAGCGCGCGACGATCGCGGCAAACAAGGCGTAGCTGGCGCACCAGTCGAGCGGCCGGCGCCCGTCGAGGGCGGCGCAGTCGAATCCGATGCCGCAGTGCGCGTGGACCCGCATCGCCAGCGCGACATTGCCGGACCGGCAGGCATAATGCAGGGCCGTGTTGCCTCTGTCGTCGACCGAGGCCAGCGCCACGCCCTGCCGCTCGAACCAAGCGACCTGCTCCGCCGTGCCGCCGGCCAGCACCATGTCGAGCACGCGGGTGCCGAGCGCGCTGGTCGCGCGGATATCCGCGCCCGCCTGTATCAGCTGTCCGGCCACCGCCATCTGCCTGGCGGCGCAGGCCTGGAACAGCGGCGTGGCGCCCGCCTTGTCGCGCTGCTCCAGGTCGCATCCCTGCGCCAGCAGGAAAGCGACGATGTCGTCCTGCCCGCAGCGAACCGCCTCGAACAAGGGCAGCGCCGACCCATCGTCGAGGTCCTCCGGGGCGAATACCTCGGCAAAGCGGCTGGCGCCGGCCCCCTTGCACTCCTCCACGGCCAGCGCGACGGCCGCCAGGTCGCCGGCCGCAATGGCCTTGTTGAGTTGTTGACGCAGAAAGAGAGAGGTTTGCATGCGGCGCCTGATGAATTCGTGGAAAAGTTTTCAATTATGCCAAAGGACAAATGAACTTTCCACGTCGATAGCAAAACACGGCGCGCCGGGCCAGACCGCCAACATGCGCTATATTGAGCGCCTGTCCTCCGCTTCAAGAACCCTATGCGCCTGCTGCACACCTCCGACTGGCATCTCGGCCAGACTCTCCACAATCACGACCGTACCTACGAGCACCAGTGTTTCCTCGACTGGCTGCTCGACACCATCGTGCTGGAGCGCCCCGACGCCCTGCTGGTGGCCGGCGATGTGTTCGACACCGCGAATCCGTCCGCCGCCTCGCAAAAGCAGCTGTACCGCTTCTTGCAGCAGGCCCGCGGCCGTGCGCCGCAGCTCGACATCGTCATCATCGCCGGCAACCACGATTCGCCGGGCCGCCTGGAAGCGCCGGCGCCGCTGCTCGACGCCTACGGCACCACCGTGGTCGGCCACGTTGCGCGCCGGCGCGACGGCGAGATCGACCTCGAACGCCTGATCGTGCCGCTGCACGACGCCAGCGGCGCGGTGGCCGCGTGGTGCATCGCGATCCCCTTCCTGCGTCCGGGCGACGTGCCGCGCCTGCCCGCGTCCGCCCCGCTGGCCGACGGAGCGCAGGCGCCGCCGCCGCCCGACCCTTACCTGAACGGCATCGCCCTGCTCTACCGGCAGGTATTCGAACTGGCGCAGGCGCGCTGCCGGAACGGCCAGGTGGTGGTCGCCATGGGCCACTGCCACATGGTCGACGGCCAGGCCTCGCTCGACTCCGAGCGCCGCATCGTCATCGGCGGCACCGAAGCGCTGCCGGCGGCGATCTTCGACCCGGCCATCGCCTACGCCGCGCTGGGCCACCTGCACCTGGCGCAGCGCGTCGGCCAGAAGCAACAGGTGCGCTACAGCGGCAGCCCGCTGCCGCTGTCGTTTTCCGAAGTCGCCTACCGCCACCAGATCCTGCGCATCGACCTGGCCGGCGGCGCCGCCGAGGTCGAGGCGCTCCTGGTGCCGCGCGCGGTCGACCTGCTGCGCGTGCCGCCGCAACCGGCGCCGCTGGAAGAAGCACTGGCCGCCCTCGCCGCGCTCGAGCTGGAAGACTTGCCGCTGCCGGCCCAGCCCTTCCTCGAAGTGCGGGTCCTGCTGGACGCGCCGGAGCCTGGCCTGCGCGGCCGGGTGGAGGCGGCCATCGCCGGCAAGCCGGTGCGCCTGGCGAAAATCGAACCGACCCGCAGGCACAATGACGCGGGCGAGGCAGGCACGGCGCTCTCGCTGGAGCAGCTGGCGCAGATCCAGCCGGACGATATTTTCCGCCGCCTGTACCGCCAGCGCTTCGGCGACGAGGCCCCGCCCGACCAGTTGAGCGCTTTCGCGGAGCTGATGCTGCCCGGCGCACATGGGGACGGCGTATGAAGATCCTCAGGATCAGCGGCAGGAACCTGGCCTCGCTGGCCGGCGAATTTTGCGTCGACTTCGAGCAGGAGCCGCTCGCGGCGGCCGGCCTGTTCGCCATCAGCGGCCCGACCGGCGCCGGCAAGAGCACCCTGCTCGACGCCCTGTGCCTGGCCTTGTACAACGCCACGCCACGGCTGCTCAAGATCGTGCGCAACAGCAGCCTGCTCCCCGACGTCGGCGCGGACACGGTCTCGCCCTACGATCCGCGCACCCTGCTGCGGCGCGGCGCGGGCGAAGCCCATGCCGAAGTCGATTTTATCGGCAACGACCAGTTGCGCTACCGCGCGCGCTGGAGCGTGCGCCGCTCGCGCGGCAAGTCGGCCGGCGCCCTGCAGCCGTCCGCCATGAGCCTGCACCGCTTGCCGGACCTGATCCCGCTGGGCGGGACCAAGACCGAGGTGCTCGACGAAATCGTCAAGTGCATCGGACTCTCGTTCGACCAGTTCACGCGCGCCGTGCTGCTGGCGCAGAACGAGTTTTCGGCCTTCCTGAAAACGGAAGACAACGACCGCGGCGAACTGCTGGAGACGCTCACCGGCAGCGCCATCTACACCGCCATCTCGAGGCGCGCCTTCGAGCGTTTCAGGCTCGAACAGAAGGAACTCGAGCGCCTGAGCGCGCGCCTGTCCGACCAGGCCCCGCTGGCCGCCGAGGTGCGCGCCGAGATCGACGAACGCAGCGGCGCCGCCGACATCGCGCTGGCGGCGCTGGACCAGCGCAAGGCGCTGCTCGAGCACCAGCTGCGCTGGCACCAGGAGCGCGCCCGCCTCAGGAACAATGAACTGCTGGCCGAAGAAGCCCTCTCCAGCGCGCGCGCCGAGGCCCAGGCAGCCGACGCCCGCCGGCGCCACCTCGCCACGCTCGATGCGCTGCAACCGGCGCGCGCGCTGCTGGCCGAACAGGCCCGGCTCGAGGCCGACATCGCGGCGCTCGAACAAGCGCTGGCAAGCGCCGGCGACGATCTGCAACGCGCCCTCGACCTGCAGCACAGCGCCAGCGGCGCCCTGGCCGCCGCCAGCGCCGCCATGCAGGAGACCGAGCAGGCCCTGCGCGCCGCCGCGCCGCAACTGGACCAGGCCAAGGCTTTTGACGCCAGCATCGCGGCACTGGCGCCATCGCACGCCAAGGCGGCGCAGCTGCGCGAGCAGGCGGCGCGCGAGGCCGCCCTGGCCGGCGCCGCATTGCAAGGCAAAGCCAGCGACCTGGCCGCGCTGCGCAGCGAACACCGGCAAGGGGCCGACTGGCTGCTGCGCCAGGCCGGTTGGGAAGCGCTGGCCGCCGAGTGGCCGCGCTGGGATACGCTATTCGCCCAGGCCGCGCAGGCGGCGGCGCAAGACAGCGCCAGCGCCGCCGCGCTGGACGCGGCGCAGCAAGCCATGCTGGCCGCCACCGGCAGCGAAGCCCGCGCCGCCGAAGCGCTGGCCGCATCGACGCTGCAGCTGCAGGCGCTGGAAACCACGCGCCAGCAAGCTATTACGGCGCTCGACACCTTCGACCCCGACCAGCTGCGCGCCGAGCGCTCGGCGCTCGACAGGCACCGCGACAGCCTGGTCGAGGCCGAGAAAATCTGGGCCGGCCTGAGCTCGACCCGCGAACGCCAGCGGCACAACGCCGCCAGCGCGGCCCGTTCGCGCAGCGCGATCGAGGCCGCCGACAGCGCGCTGGCCGAACGCGCGGCCGCCGCCGGCGCGCACGATGCGGCGCTGGTCCAGGCCGAACGCTCGCTCAAGATCGCCGAACTGGCCTGCGCCGACAGCATCGTCGACCTGCGCGCCAACCTCGACGACGGCCAACCCTGCCCCGTGTGCGGCAGCGCCGAGCACCCCTACCAGCACCAGGATGCGGGCCTGCGCGCCATGCTGGAGAGCCTGCGCGCCGAAGTGGCAGCCTGCCGCGCCGCGCTGCAGGAGAACCTGTCGGCCCAGGCCACCGAACGCGCGGTCGCCGCAGCGGCCGAAGCCCAGCTCGACGCCGGCGCGCGCGAGCGCGAACTGCTCGACGCCACCCTGGCGCAGGCGCACGCGGCGTGGGACCAGCATCGGCTGGCCGGCAGCGCGCCGGAAGAAGCGGGACGCGGCGCCTGGTTCGCCAGCGAAGCGGCCGCGCTCAAGGCGCGTTCGCGGCAGCTCGACGAGCGCGAACGCGACATGCGCGCGGCCGCCAGCGCGCGCGACGCCGCCCAGCGCGCCTGCGACAGCGCCAACAGCGCCCATGCGCGCTTGCAGGATGCCGCCATCGACGCGCGCACCGCCCAGGCCCAGGCCATGGCGCAGCATGCGGCGCTGGCCGACAAGCGCACCCGCGCGGCAAGCGCCCTGGCGCAGCTGCTGGAAGAACTCGATGCCGCCTTTCCCGGCGACTGGCAAAGCGCGTGGCGCCACGATGCGGCGGCCTTTCGCGACGCGCGCGCCGCCGAGGCGCGCCAGTGGCGCAGCCAATCGGCGCTGCATGCCAGCCGCGCCGCTGCGATCGCCACGCTGGAAGCGGCCCACGTGGCCGCCGCCGCCGAGCTGGAACGCGCGCACCAGGGCGACGCCGCCGCCAGCGCCGACTTCGCGCGCATCGATGCCGAGGTCCAGGCCATGCGGGCGCAGCGCGCCGCGCTGTGGGACGGCCGGCCGGTGCGCGAGATCGAAGCGCGGCTTGCCGGCGCCGTCGAGGCGGCGCGCGCGACCCTGACGCGGCAGCAAAACGCCGCCCAGCAAGCCGCGCAGGCCGAAACCGGCGCGCGCGCGGCGCTGCTGCACACCGGCACCCGGCTGACGGCCTCGCAGACCGGCAGGCAGCAGGTGAGCCAGCGGCTGGAACAATGGCTGGCCAGCTACGCCGAACGCCATCCGGCGCTCGACAACGTGGCCGATGGCGCGCGCCTGGCCGAACTGCTGGCGCTCGACGCCGGCGTCATCGCCGCGGAGCGCGCAGCCTTGCAGGCAATCGACGCGCGCAGCGCCAACGCGCAAGCGGTGCTGGCCGAGCGCCGCGCCCAGCGCGAACTGCACGAGCAGAACCGGCGCGATGGCGACGATCCGGCCGCCACCGAGACGCTGCTGGAGCACAGCTTGGCCCAGCTGCTCGGCGAACGCGCGGCGGCGGCCGACGCCGCGGCCGCGCTGCGCCTGCAGATCGCGCAGGACGACGTGCGGCGCGTGCAGGCGCAGTCGGTCATGGCGCAGATCGAGGAACAGCAGTCGAACGAGCGGCGCTGGGGCAGGATGAACGAGTTGATCGGCTCGGCCGACGGCAAGAAGTTCCGCAACTACGCGCAGCAGTTCACCCTCGATGTACTGCTCGGGTATGCCAACAGCCACCTGCATCACCTGGCCAGGCGCTATCGCCTGGAACGCGTGCTCAACCCGGCCGGCCCGTCGCTCGGGCTGATGGTGCGCGACCAGGACATGGGCGGCGAGGTGCGCTCGGTCAATTCGCTCTCCGGCGGCGAATCGTTTTTAGTGTCGCTGGCGCTGGCGCTGGGACTGGCCTCGCTCTCGTCGAACCGGGTGCGGGTCGAGTCGCTGTTCATCGACGAGGGTTTCGGCAGCCTCGATAGCGAGACCCTGCGCGTGGCGATGGATGCGCTCGACGGCCTGCAATCGATGGGGCGCAAGGTCGGCGTGATCTCGCACGTGCAGGAAATGACCGAGCGCATCGCCACGCGCATCCTGGTGCAGCCGGGCGGCGGCGGCACCAGCACCGTGACAGTGCAATAAGCGGTGCCAAGGACGGTGTAAAAAACGGGAGGAACTAGCGCTTGGCCTTGGCCGGGCGCACTTTGGCCAGTTCCCATCCGAGCTCGCGCCGGATCTCCTGCGCGTCGGGCGGCGGCCGGCGCTGGGCGATCTGCGCGCGCAGCCACTGGCGCACGCTTTCCTTGCTTGGTTGCTTGTCGCTGTTCATGTTGCTTCCTGTCTCAATGACGGCGCCCGAGGGCCTGCTCCATTAACGCTGCGCCAGGCCAGCAGTTGACTGCGTCGGCGCACCCCGGTGATAAAATGCGCGTTTTTTACGTCCGGATCTTTCCCATGTCAAAACCCGCCCGCGTGCTGACCTTCAAATGCGTCAAGTGCGAGAAACCTGTCAAAGTCTTCCTGCAGAAAGTGTCCGCCTGCTCCCACATCCAGCCTTACCAGGGCGTGTGCGGCTGCGGCGAACTGAAGCGCCATGCGACAGGAAGCAAGGACGCTGTTGAATCCTATCTCGCTTCGCCAGAAGGGCAATGGTCCCATCACCATTGATTGAGATGCCTCAAGGCAATAAAAAAATAATAGAAAAATAACTAAAGTAATCGGCATGGCTGCCGTTATGGTCAGTACCGCAACATTTTTATTGTCTGGCCATCATGTCTTTTTTGTCCGCCCTGAGCGCCCGTGCGCCCGCTTCCGCCCTCCTTCCTGCCGCCGTGCAGGCTGGCGGCCGGTCGGTGGGCGCGCAGCTGACGCCGGCCAGCGGCAATATCGCCCCGCGCATGCCGGTGG
Source organism: Massilia atriviolacea (assembly GCF_003953935.1). Taxonomy (GTDB): domain Bacteria; phylum Pseudomonadota; class Gammaproteobacteria; order Burkholderiales; family Burkholderiaceae_D; genus Telluria_A; species Telluria_A atriviolacea. Next base: position 259,549 of record NZ_RXLQ01000008.1, on the reverse strand, counting down.
TCGATCCGGTGTCGCTGTACAACGATAACGTCAGCTTGTCGCCACAGAGCATGATGAACCGGGTGGGCGAGCTGGCCAGCTCCACCGTCGAGTCGGCGCAAGGTTTTCTCGATACCTTTGTCGGCAAGCTGTTCGGCGATGCCGCCAAGGGCGCCACGGTCAGGTTCGACGCCGTGGCGGTGCAGGCGCAGTCGGCGTTTGCGGCAGCGAACACGCAGGCCGGCAGCGTGCGCAGCAGCGCCTTTTCGCTGCAGGAGTCGGCCAGTTTCATCGGCACCGGCCAGCTGGTCACGGCCGATGGCCGCAGCTTCGACTTCGAGCTGGAAGTCAGGTACGAAGCCAGCGCCGGCGCGGCCACGCAAGAGACCGGCGAGGCGCCGGCCGGCGCCCGTCCGGACAGGATTGCCTTGCCCGACGTGCTGGTCCTGACCGGCAAGCCGCTGCCGCCAGTCAAGTACCCCGGCAGCCTGGACGACCTGTTCAAGCTGCTCGGACGCGAACTGGAGGCCAACGTCAACGGCGCCTCCGGGGAAAACGGCGGCAATCTCAGCCTGCGCCTGTTGCGCCTGGTCGACAGTGCCGCCCTGCTGGCGCCGCGTCCGCGCGCCGACCAGCCGGAGCCGCCTGCGCAAGACCGCAGCAAGGCCCTGGCCAGCTCCTACGGCAGCGCGCCGGCGGGCGCCGGCATGCTGGCGCGCGCCTGACAGCGCTCCAAGCCCACGTATAATACGTAGATTGACGCCCCGTGTGCGCACGGGGCGCTTGCCGTTTTTTTCGCAATACTGACCGATCGCCCCAATGCCACCTGAACACACTGCCGACGCCCCGGCGCGCATCCACTGGACCGAAGAAGGCCAGCCGCGCAGCGCGCGCTGGCGCTCCGAGAGCGGCATGCCGCCGCCCAGGAAGGTCGTCATCGCCGACGACAAGACCCCGGCCGACGTGGCCTACCGCCTTGCCTGCGAAGGCACCGCCCTGCTCTGGCGCGGCGACTTCCACAACGCGCGCCAGCTGCTGCAGGCGCTGGCGCGCCGCGCCGACCATAAAGGCGGCCGCGCCAGGGCGCCCAAGGTGCCCGCCTCGCCGGCCGACGCCTTCCACCTGCACCGCCAGGCCCAGTCGCAGCGCGCGCGCACGCTGGCCATGCTGCTGCTGCCGTTCGAGGCCGACTACACGGTGCCGCTGCGGCGCGCGCCCGACGTCAGGCAAGCCTGCAACGAAGCTTACGGACGCGGCGACGACGCCTTCGTGGCCTCCATGCGCGAGCTGCTCGGCCTGATCGGGGCCCACGAATGGCGCAAGAACGGGGTCGAGATTGGCGCGCTGGACGCGCGCATTCACCCGCACTACGGCGTGTTCTCGCCGATCCGCGGCGAGTACGTGGCGCTGGTGGCCGAGGCGCCGCTGGCGCCCGGGTGCGCGCTGGCGTTCGACATCGGCACCGGCACCGGCGTGCTGGCGGCCGTGCTGGCGCGGCGCGGCGTCAAGCACGTGGTGGCCACCGACATGGATGCGCGCGCGCTGTCCTGCGCGCGCGAAAACCTGCAGCGCCTCGGCCTGGCCGATTCGGTGCAGGTGCTGCAGGCCGACCTGTTCCCGCCGGGCCGCGCCGACCTGGTGGTGTGCAATCCGCCATGGCTGCCGGGACGCCCGAGTTCCTCCATCGAATACGCGGTGTACGATCCGGACAGCCGCATGCTCAAGGGCTTCCTGAACGGCCTGGCGGCCCACCTGGCGCCCGGCGGCGAGGGCTGGCTGATCCTGTCCGACCTGGCCGAGCACCTCGGCCTGCGCCCGCGCGAGCAATTGCTGGCGCTGATCGCGGCCGGCGGCCTGCAGGTGGCCGAGCGCATCGATGTGCGTCCCACCCATCCGCGCGCCAGCGACGCCGCCGACCCGCTGCATGCCGCGCGCGCCGCCGAACTGACTTCGCTATGGCGCCTGCGCGCACTGTAAGAGCGCTGCTGGCCGCGGCCTGCCTGCTGGCGTGTGCGCACGCCGGCGCCTGCAGCCGCGCGCTCAACATGGTCAGCGAAGAGTGGCCGCCCTACTCCTACACCAACGAAGAGAACCTGCAGACCGGGCTCGATATGGACATGGCCAAGGCCATCCTCAAGGAAGCCGGCTGCACCCTGGTCACGGCGCCGCCGCTGCCGTCGGTGCGGCGCGCCCTGCTGTTCGAGCGCGGCGAATTCGACCTCATGCTGGCCGCCACCGACACGCCCGAACGGCGCCGTTTTGCGCGCTTTTCCAACGCCTACCGCCACGAGACGGTGGCGCTGTTCGCGCTGGCGCGCGACTATGCGCGCTACGCCGGCATCAACGGCATGGCGGCCCTGGCGCGCGGCCAGGCGGCGGTACTGGCGCCGCGCGTCGGCTGGTACGGGCAGGACTTCGCGCGCGCCGCACCGGGCCTGCGCGCCGCCGGACGCCTGTTCGAATTCGGCAGCTTCGACCAGGGCTTGCGCATGCTCGGCGCCGGGCGCGCGCCGCTGATCATGGGCGACCGCGCCGCCATCATGTACGAAGCGCAGCGCCAGCGGCTGGCGCTGCGCCAGCTGCCCTTCGTGCTGGCGCAGGCGCCGGTGCACCTGATGCTCAGCCGCGCCAGCACCACCGAGGACGACCTGGCGCGCATCAACGCGGCGATCGCCCGCCTGGAAAAGAATGGCAGCCTGCAGGCGCTGCGCGCGCGCTACGGCCTGCGATAGCACGTGCGGCGCATGCGCCCGATGCTAGCCGAACTGAGAGTATGGAATGAGGCCGTTTTCCAGCGGCGCGCGCCTATAATCGATTTCATAAGCGATACGGACCGGCCATCGGCATCATGTTCGCATAACGGGAACGGGACGGTTTTCGCTTTCGATCTTCCATGATTTTTTGCAGTAGATGTTCGCGGCAGCTTGTAGGCGAGCGCCTCATGCAGGGCATATGTATTTTTCATGTTTAATCGCTTAATCTCAGGAGAATTAAATATGGGTAATCAATCTCTCAACATCGCGCAAGTGGAAGCAAGCAGCGTCAATCCCGTGTCGGCCAGCACCAGCGCCGCGTTCGGGATTAATCTGTACGAATATCAAGGCCGGGCCCACATCAGCTGGACCGAAAACTTTCAGGGCATGGTCAGACTTGCCGTGGCAATCTACAGCGGCAGCCAGCCAGGCAATCCGCAAGCATGGATAAAAGCGATCGAAGTGACCAAATCGTCGTCCGGCGGCTCCTGGGATTCCGGTCAGCCGTGGGGTTCCGGGTTCTCCGCCGCGCTGCTGGGGGTGGACGCGGGCAACGATGACTGGATCTATATCGGCTGCAATACCGGCGTCACCAGATAAGGGCGTGCAGCCGCTGCCTGCGCCATGCGCGCGGTCGGCAGGCGCCGGGTCGGATGGCCTCCTCCCCGAAGGAATTTTCAGCGGGCATTGCACTTGTGGGAGAACCCCTGTACAATTCGCCGCTCAGACGCGGGGTGGAGCAGTCTGGCAGCTCGTCGGGCTCATAACCCGAAGGTCACAGGTTCAAATCCTGTCCCCGCAACCAAACACATTTTGAACTGAGCCCGACTCTTCACACAGCCGGGCTTTTGTTTTTAGAAAGGGGTTAGCTGCCTTCAAGCTAATCCACCGCGCTTCCCATGAGAGACAAAAAAGATAACGCGACCTTCGATCTGCCGGGGTTCGGCGCGGCTGCGCCGCTCGTTCATCCCCCTGCCGAAGCGCGCCGCACCACGGTGCCGCGCCAGCGTAAAACCGTCATCCGCCAGCAACAGCTCGAACTGCTCGAAGAAACCGACGCCAGCGGCCTGCCCGTCTGGCGGCGCGACGAGAACACCGACCTGACCGGCTTGCCCAACTGGGCCGCCGCGTAATTCCCCGGCGCGCGATAGCACATCGATCCGCGCCATCCGCCCTCTCTCAGCTTGCCTGTTAGACTGGGCCCGTTCCCTTTTTGCCAGAGCACGCCATGAATCCAAACGCCTTCGCCACCCTGCCGCTGACCGCCAGTTTCCTGGCCAACCTGGAATCGCTCGGCTATCGCGAGATGACCGACATCCAGACCAAGAGCCTGCCGCACGTGCTCGACGGGCGCGACCTGATCGCCCAGGCCAAGACCGGCAGCGGCAAGACCGCCGCCTTCGGCATCGGCATCCTGCACAAGCTCAACCCGGCCTGGTTCGCGGTGCAGGGCCTGGTGCTGTGCCCGACGCGCGAACTGGCCGACCAGGTCGCCAACGAATTGCGCCGCCTGGCGCGCGGCGAAGGCAATATCAAGGTGCTGACCCTGACCGGCGGCGCGCCGATGCGCCCGCAGGTCGCGTCGCTCGAACACGGCGCCCACATCGTGGTGGGCACCCCGGGCCGCATCCGCGACCACCTGGGACGCGGCAGCATCGACCTGTCCAAGGTGCAGACCCTGGTGCTGGACGAGGCGGACCGCATGACCGACATGGGCTTCTACGACGAGATCGCCGGCATCGTCAGCGCCTGCCCGTCGCGCCGCCAGACCCTGCTGTTTTCGGCCACCTATCCGGACGATATCCGCCGCGCCACCGAATTATTCCTGCGCAACCCGGTCGAGGTGGTGGTCGAGGCCCAGCACAGCGGCGAGCAGATCGAGCAGCGCTTCTATGAAGTCGGCTTCGACAACCGCGACCAGGCCGTGGGCCGCCTGCTGAAGCATTTCAAGCCGGTCTCGGCGCTGGCCTTTTGCAACACCAAGGTGCATTGCCGCGAACTGGCCGAGGAATTGCGCGCCCAGGGCTTTTCGGCGCTGGCGCTGTACGGCGAACTGGAGCAGCGCGAGCGCGACGAGATCCTGGTGTTGTTTTCCAACCGCAGCTGCTCGGTGCTGGTGGCGACCGACGTCGCCGCGCGCGGCCTCGACATCGCCAACCTGGGCGCGGTGATCAATGCCGACGTCTCGAAAGATACCGAAGTGCACATCCACCGCGTGGGCCGCACCGGCCGCGCCGGCGAATCGGGCCTGGCGCTGACCCTGTGCGCGCCGAACGAAAAGAAATGGGTCACGCTGATCGAGCAATACCAGCATGCGCCGGTGGCCTGGCACCGGCTGGACGAACTGGCCGACGATGGCGCAGCGGCCGCGCCGGCGCCGATGGTCACCCTGGTCATCATGGGCGGCAAAAAGGACAAGCTGCGTCCGGGCGACCTGCTGGGCGCGCTGACCGGCGACGCCGGCCTGACCAAGGAACAGGTCGGCAAGATCAATGTCTTCGAATTCATGACCTATGTGGCGCTCGACCGCCATGTGGCCGAGCAAGCCTTTCAGCGCCTCAACGCGGGCAACAAGCTGGGCCGCGACTTCGGCAACATCAAGGGCCGCAGCTTCAAGATGCGCTTCATCGAGGCCTGAAGAAACATCTGGTAACCATTCTGCAAGGAATTGTGTTGCGCATCCGACAAGCTGGGCTTTGCGGCAGGGTACTTATGCAGCTACACTAAACGTGTCACGCGTCCTGCTGCACACAGAGTGATGAATAAATGAGCAGCCGGACCGTCGCATGACGCCCCCACGACGGCGCTCATGTCGGAAGATGCGGCAAATTGCGTTGTCATGAGGCAAAATGCGTAAATTAGGCTCATCCGGATGATGCGCTTAATCGTTAAATCTGGCATGATTGCTTGAGATAAACATCGACGCTCCACTGCGGCCCCGCACTCATGAATAATAACGTCGTGCTTGATGACATTGAAACACTGAAGCAGGCTTTCCTGCGCGGCGCCGGCATACCCGCCGATGCGCTCGGTTCCGGCCTGACGCCGGAGTTAATGGAGTTGATAGGCAAGCTGATGGCCAGCTCGCTGCAGGGAACGATCGACTTGCTGGCCCTGCGTTCGCTGGTCAAGCAGGAGGTCAAGGCCGATGTCACGATGGTGGTGATGCGCAACAACAACCCCCTCAAATTCTTCCCCGACAGCCAGACCGTGCTGACCCAGATGCTGCGCAAGAAGATGCCCGGCTTCATGGAGCCGCTGGAATCGATCGACGATGCCTACAATGACTTGCGCAGTCATCAGAAAGGCATGGTCGCCGGCACCCGCGCCAGCATGGGCGCCATGATGGCGCGCCTCAAGCCCGAGCTGTTCGAGACCGAAGTGTCGGGCGGCGGCATGATGGGCACCCTGATTCCCTCGCGCCGCCAGGCCGAAAGCTGGAAGTCCTACAAGCAGGCTTACCACACCGCCGAGACCGAAGCCAAGGACCAGTTCAAGACCATTTTCGGCCCGGCCTTCCTGGCCGCCTATGAAAAGGAAGTCGAGCGCGCGAATGCCGGCACCAGCAATGGTTGAGCGCAATCCGATCCGGCTGGCCTGGACCCGCATCAGCGAGATCGGCATGCGCGCCACCAACCAGGACGCTGTCGGCGAAGCCCAGCACGGCGATATTTCCTGCTTCATCATCGCCGACGGCGCCGGCGGCCACGAGGGCGGTGAAGTGGCCGCGAACATCGTGGTCGAAGCCATGCTGGAAAAATTCGCCAGCGTCCCGGCCTTCGGCGCCCACGCCTTGCTGTCGTATACGGCCCACGCCATCGCAAGTGTTGCGAAAAACAAACAGACGCACCCGCAGAACCACGACATGAGCGCCACCGTGGCCGCCCTGCTGGTCGACCAGGCCAATGCGCATGCCTTGTGGGCGCACCTGGGCGATACGCGCATCTACCTGTTCCGCGAATCCAGGCTGGTCAGCGCCACGCGCGACCACAGCCTGACCCAGCAACTGATCGACGCCGGCTATGCGCGCGCCGACCAGCTGCGCAGCCATCCCCAGCGCAATATCCTGTTCGCCGCCATCGGCGCCGAGGGCGAAACCCCGGTCGCGCTCGGCGACGGCCCGGTCCAGCTGCTCGACGGCGACGCCTTGCTGGTGTGCAGCGACGGCCTGTGGGAATGGGTACACGAAGACGAGATGGAACGCACCCTGGCCGAATCGGGCAACAGCGAGCAATGGCTGACCGCCATGTGCGCGCTGGCCGAGGCCGCCATGGAAGGCAGCGACAAGGTACGCGACAATTTCTCCGCGTACGCCATCCGCGTCGAGAGAGAGATCCTATGAACGCCCTCGCCCCCGGCTCCGAAAACTGCCTGCCGATCGGCACCCGGCTGGCCGACTTCGAAATCACCGGCGTGCTCGGTGAAGGCGGCTTCGGCATCGTCTACATGGCGTTCGACCATTCGCTGCAGCGCAGCGTGGCCCTGAAAGAATACATGCCGGGCGTGCTGGCCGCGCGCGCCAGCGACAACAGCATCATGGTGCGTGCCGAACGGCACCAGGAAACCTTCAACGTGGGGCTGAAAAGCTTCATCAACGAAGCGCGTTTCCTGGCCCAGTTCGACCACCCCTCGCTGGTCAAGGTGCACCGTTTCTGGGAACAGAACCGCACCGCCTACACAGCCATGCAGTATTACGACGGCCGCACGATCAAGGACATCGTCACGCAAAACCCGGAGCTGGTGACCGAAGCGTGGTGCAAGAAGGTGATGAAGCAGATACTCGACGCCCTCGAGATGCTCTACACCATGAAGATCCTGCACCGCGACGTGTCGCCGGACAATATCATCGTGCAGGAAAGCGGCGACGCCGTGCTGCTCGACTTCGGTTCGGCGCGCCAGATCATCGGCGACCGCACGCGCGGCCTGACCGTGATCCTGAAACCCGGCTATGCGCCGGTGGAACAGTATGCCGGCGACGCCTCGCTCGACCAGGGCCCGTACACCGACATCTATGCGCTGGCCGCGGTGATGTTCTTTGCCATCGTCAAGGAACCGCCCGCGACCTCGATCGCGCGCATGGTGCGCGATCCGGTCAAGCCGCTGGCCGAACGCGGCCTGCCCGGCTACACCCAGGCCTTCCTGGCGGCAATCGACAAGGGCCTGGCCGTGCTGGCCCAGGACCGGCCGCAAACGATCGACGCCTTCCGCGCCCTGCTCGGCATCGAAACCAGCGGCGAAGCGCCGCGCGGCCGTCCGACCGGTCCGGTGCAGCGTTTCGCCACGCTCGACCGCCTTCCCGACGCGGCGGTTGGCGCGGCGGCAGCCGGTGCCGCCAACGCGGCCGATGCCGCAGCGCCCAGGCCGAACCTGTCGAAGGCGCCAGGCTCGCCGGCGAAACCGGATGCGCAGGCAAAACCGGTGCGCCGTCCGAAGCCGGAAGCGGCCGATAAAGCCGACAAGGCCGACAAAGCCGACAAGCCCGCCAAACCGGGCAAGCCGGCCAAGAAAGCCTTGCCGCCGTGGACCGGCATCGCCGCCTCCGCCGTGGTGATGGTGGCGGCGATCGGCGTGGGCGTGTATTCGCTGCTGTCGAAGCCGTCCGACACGATCATGGTGGCGCCGGCCCAGCCCGCCATCCCGGACGCCTCGGCCCTGCCGCCGCCGGCCGTGGTACCGCCAGCGCCGGTCGCGGCCACGCCGCCGGCCGAGCCGGCGCCGGCGCCGGCGGAAACCGTCACGGCGGCCGCCACGGCACCGGCCGAGACGGTCGCCGCCGCCGATGTGCTGGCCGAACCGGCCCCCGAAGCCGCGCCGGAAACGTTCAACTACAAGCTGTCGATCAAGCCCTGGGGCACCATTTATGTCGACGGGAAAGAGGCGGGCGTGACGCCGCCCCTGAAAAAACTGACCCTGGCCGCCGGCAAGCACAAGATCCGGATCGCCAATCCCGGCTTCCAGGATTTCACGCTGAATATCGATACCAGCAAAAACAAGTCACGCACGATTGAACATGATTTCACAGCGCAGCCCAAATAAACGCATTAAGATCGAGGCATGAACCGATCCCAACACTTTCTGATGACCGCCGCGCTGGCCGGCAGCTTCGCGCTGTCCGGCTGCGTCACGACCGAACCACCGGCCAAGCCGAGCCCGGCCGCCAAGCCGGCGCCGGCGCGTCCGCCCGCCCCGCGTCCGCCGACCCCGGTGGTGCCGGCCACCCAGGCGCCCAGCGCCGACCAGCTGGCCCTGAACGAAGGCATCGAGCTGTACAACCAGGGTTCGTACAACGAAGCCATCAAGCGCCTCGGCGCGGCCGATGTGACCGGCGGCTCGAAAGCCAACCAGGTCATCGCGCACAAGTACATCGCCTTCAGCTACTGCGTGACCTCGCGTCCGGCGCCCTGCCGCCAGCATTTCGAACGCGCATTCAAGCTCGATCCGGCCTTCGCCCTGGCGCCCGGCGAAAGCGGGCATCCGCTGTGGGGCCCGGTGTTCGCCCGCGCCAAAAAGTCCAAATAATCCGAAGCAACAGACGAAAAAAAACGCTGCCCATGAGGCAGCGTTTCTTTTGGAGCCGCGGCGCGATCAGTTGCGGACAACGCGCTTGTACTCGTTGGTGCGGGTGTCGATTTCGATGACGTCGTCGGTGCTGACGAACAGCGGAACCTGGACCGAGTGGCTGTGCGCTTCGATCGCGTTTTCCAGCTTGGCTTCTTTCAGGACGTTGCCCGACGTGTTGCCCTTGACTGCAGGCTCGGAGTAAGCCACTTTGCGTGCGATCGTGGTCGGCAGTTCGACCGAGATGGCCTTGCCGTCGTAGAACACGGCTTCGCATTCCATGCCGTCCTTCAGGTAATGCAGTGCATCGCCCAGGTTTTCTTCTTCGATTTCATACTGGTTGTATTCGGCGTCCATGAAGACGAACAGCGGATCGGCGAAGTACGAGTAGGTGACCGGCTTCTTGTCCAGCACGACGACGTCGAACTTGTCGTCGCCACGGAACACGTTTTCCATTGGGCTATTGTTCAGAAGATTCTTCATCTTCCATTTGTAGGTGAAGCCCGTGCGGCTGGAGCCGTTGACATCGGAACGCAACACGATCATAGGCTTGCTGTCAACCATAATGATGTTGCCAACACGAATTTCTTTTGCAGGTTTCATAAAGAGTGTACGTAAAAAGTGGGTTGCATAAAAATCATCTGTCGCCTGCTGGCTTGACGCCAAAAGCTCACGTTTGATCGGGTAAAAATACCTTGGAAATTAACCGAATATTGTACCTTATCCGGGGCGCGATGACCTAAGCGAAGAGGCAAAGTTCAGCAAATTACTGGTCAGATCGCCGTTTGCCAACATCTGGCGCTGCCATTCGGCGGCATGGGCATGCGATTCGGGCATGGCGGCATGAAATGCCGGCCACAAGGCGCCCGGGCCGGCGCCGCCCGCGGCGGCGCCGTTCCAGCACAGCGTCAGCGCGGACAGGCTGTCGCGCCCGATGGCGTAGCGCTGCAGGAAGGCGCGCAGCTTCTTGTGGTGCAGATTGTCATCTTGCGGGTAGATATGCCAGATGAACGGGCGGCCGGCCCACTGCGCGCGCACGAAGGAATCCTCGCCGCGCACGAAGTTCAGGTCGCAGGCCCACAGCAGGCGGTCGTAGTCGGGCTGGGCGACGAAGGGAAGCACGCGCACGGTCAGCGCGCCGCGCGCGCGGGAAGCGCCGGCGTTGGCAGGCGCCTCCAGGAAATGCGCGACCACCTCCTTCGCCACGCCTTCCGGCACCAGGCAGGTGACGGCGTGCGCCCCGCCCTGCCAGGCGGCGAACAGGTCGGCGACCGGGGCGTGCGGATAGCAGAACAGCGAGATTGTGGTCGAGGCCATCTCTTGCGGCGTGACGCCGAAACGACCCAGGAAAGCGGCCATGCCGGCGCGGTCTTGCTGGAACTGGCGGCGCGCCTCGTCGAGCGCCGCTTCGCGCATCAGGCCGCCTGTTTTGGCGGTAAAGCCCGGAAAGAAGAAATACTTGGTCAGCGGCAGGCGCGGATGCGTCGACGGCAAGGTGTGGCAACCTTCGACCCACTCTTCGGCCGTCAAGCCTTCCAGGTTGAACCAGACCGGGCGCGGTTGGCAGCGGGCCATGGCGTCGATGTAGCCGGGCGGGATGTCGCAGGCGAAAAATTCGATGACGATATCGGCGATGTCCGCTGGAGCGAACTGCCCATCCTGGCCGGCCCAGTGGCGCACGCCGATGCCTTCGACCTGCTGCAGCGCGGCGGCGGGGTCGATCTGCGGGCAGATGCGCTGGAAACTGCGCAGGTCGTCGACCCACAGGGTGACGACGATGCCGTGCTCGCGCTGCAGCTGGCGCGCCAGGCGCCAGCAAATGCCGATGTCGCCGTAGTTGTCGACGACCCGGCAAAACAGGGCGAGGGTGAGTGCTGGATCAGTAAGAGGCATGAGGAATGATCGCTCCGAGCATAAAACCGCTGACTTGAAAACCGCCATCCCCGCGCAGGCGGGATGACGCACCGGGGACGACGCCAAGCTAGCGGCGCTCGGAATGCAAAAAGCCGCACAAGGCGGCTTTTTGCACTGACTGGCGTCCCCAAGGGGATTCGAACCCCTGTACTCACCGTGAAAGGGTGATGTCCTAGGCCTCTAGACGATGGGGACCTGAACTGTTGTCAGGTAGCGGCAACTACCTGCAATGTACTTCTACATCAAAACTTGGTGGAGGTAAGCGGGATCGAACCGCTGACCTCTTGCATGCCATGCAAGCGCTCTCCCAGCTGAGCTATACCCCCCATGTAACGCGAACTACCTGGCGCTGGAATAACAAGGAACCGTTTCAACGACTCCCTGGTAAAACTGGCGTCCCCAAGGGGATTCGAACCCCTGTACTCACCGTGAAAGGGTGATGTCCTAGGCCTCTAGACGATGGGGACAGAAATCTGTCCTGGACGTATTCTACATCCTGAGCTGCCCTGCTGCACCAATAAAAAACCCTGACTTGTCAGGGCGTTTAGCGGTACTAAACTGCGGCTGCATTATACTGCATCTTGCTGCTACTTACCAGTTACTAGTTACAACTTACTGCATACTGCATACTGCTTTATTCCTGGCGTCCCCAAGGGGATTCGAACCCCTGTACTCACCGTGAAAGGGTGATGTCCTAGGCCTCTAGACGATGGGGACCCGATACTGCAATCAGGTAGTGGCATCTACCTGCAACACATTACAACTGCTTCGATTAGTGGTGGAGGTAAGCGGGATCGAACCGCTGACCTCTTGCATGCCATGCAAGCGCTCTCCCAGCTGAGCTATACCCCCGTCCGTCGAAGAAGCAGAATTATATACTAGGGCTTGCAATATGCAAAGCCCCGGCAAAAACAATTTACACTGCGGCTTTCAGGCGCGACAGGACCAGCTCGCGTCCCAGCAGCACCAGCACCGCATCGATGGCCGGCGTCTGCAACTGGCCGGTCAGCAAGAGGCGCAGCGGCATCGCCAGCACCGGCATCTTGATCGTGTGAGCGGCGAGCACTTCCTTGATCATCGCGGCCAGCGCTTCGCGGGTCCACTCGACCGTGGCGCAACGCTCGGCGAACTGGGCCAGGGCCGGCTTGACGGCATCCGTCAGGTGCTGGGTCATCAGCGCCGCGTCCGGCTGCGGCGTGCGGTAGAACAGCATGGCGGCGTCGGCCAGTTCGTTGACGGTATTGGTGCGGTCCTTCATCAGCGCCAGCGCGGCGGCCAGGTCGGGCGCGCCGTCGAACCGGGCGCCCTGCGCTTCCATCAGCGGACGCGCCAGCGCGGCCAGGCGGGTGTTATCGGCTTGCTTGATATAGTGGTTGTTCAGCCAGGCCAGTTTTTCCAGGTCGAACTGTGCAGCCGAACTGGTCAGGTGATCGGTGTTGAACCATGCGCAGAACTGCGCCATCGAGAAGATTTCATCGTCGCCGTGGCTCCAGCCCAGGCGCGCCAGGTAGTTCAACATGGCTTCCGGCAAGATACCCTTGGCCGGGTAATCCATGACGCTGACGGCGGACGTGCGCTTCGACAGTTTTTTGCCTTCATGATCGAGGATCATCGGCAGGTGGCCGTACTCGGGCAGCGGCGCACCGATCGCGCGCAGGATATTGATCTGGCGCGGGGTGTTATTGACGTGGTCGTCGCCGCGCAGCACGTGGGTGATCTGCATGTCCCAGTCGTCGACCGCCACGCAGAAGTTATAGGTCGGCACGCCGCCCGGACGGGCGATCACCAGGTCGTCTAGTTCCTTGTTGGCAATCGTGATCGGCCCCTTGACCACATCGTTCCAGGTCACGTCGCCGTCGAGCGGATTCTTGAAGCGCACCACCGGCTCACGGTCGGCAGGGACCGGCGGCAAGGTCTTGCCCGGTTCCGGACGCCAGGTGCCGTCGTAGCGCGGCTTGTCGCCCGCGGCGCTAAAGCGCTCGCGCATGGCGTCGACTTCTTCCTTGGAGGAATAACAGTGGTAGGCGCTGCCGGCGTCGAGCATCTGGGCCAGCACCTCGCGGTAGCGCTCCATGCGCTGCATCTGATAGAACGGGCCTTCGTCGTGCGCCAGGCCGAGCCACTGCATGCCTTCGATAATGGCTTGCACCGCTTCCGGGGTGGAACGCTCGACGTCGGTATCTTCGATACGCAGGACGAAGGTGCCGCCGAAATGGCGGGCATACGCCCAGCTGTAGAGCGCGGTGCGGGCGCCGCCAAGGTGGAGGTAGCCGGTAGGGCTGGGGGCAAAACGGGTGCGGACGACGGTCATGGGATCGGTATGCTGAGATAAAGAGAAGTATTTTACAGCGTTGCCGCAGCGCCGTACCAGAGATGGCGGGCAGGCTGTCCCTGGCGGCGGCGCCGGCCGGACAGCGCCCGAATCTGTCTTGCGCGATATCGCAAGCGCCGGCCATGCCGGGGCTGAAGACGCACTGCGCCGTGACACTGAGGCTGCTGCAGGCCCCCCCGTGAGTCGGCGCAACACTTGTCCGGCGGCGGCAGGCTATCGTCCGCACGTATGCCCTTCACCGCACCGCACTTGCCGGCATCCCCGCGCTTCCCGGCCGGAAGCCTCTCACAGGGAATCGATCATGCAACGACGCACCTTCTTAACGCTGAGCGGCGCTGCCGCCCTCGGCAGCGCCCTGACGGCATGCGGCGGCTCGGACGAGGCGCCGCCGCCTTTCCAGCCGGAACAGCCCACGCAGTCGGGAACGGTGATTGCGTGGAACAACAGCGCACTCGACGCAGTGCGCGCCCTCCGCATGCCGCCGCCCATCGCGGCGCGCGCAGTGGCGATCGTGCACAGCGCCATGTACGAAGCCTGGGCCGCCTACGACAGCGTGGCCCTCGGCCAGTACCTGGGCGCCCAGTTGCGCAGGCCGTCCCTGGAACGCACTGCGGCCAACAAGGCGCTGGCGATGAGCTTCGCCGCCTACGCGGCCCTGCTCGACCAGTTTCCCGCGCAGCAGGCCGCCTTCGACGCGCACCTTGCCAGGCTCGGCAGCAGGCCGATCGACGCCTTCGACAACACGGCCACCGCACCGCGCCTCGGCACGATTGCCGCGCACGCGGTGCTGGACCAGCGCCGCAACGACGGCGCCAACCAGGACGGCAAACGGACTGCCGGCGGCGTGCCCTTCGCCGACTACAGCGGCTACCAGCCGCGCAATCCGCCGCTGCTGGTGAGCGTGCCCGCCACGCGCGCCGGCATCCCCTACCCCGACCGCTGGCAGCCGCTGTCCTTCGACGATGGCGCCGGTGTGCGCCGCACGCAAGTCTATCTGACGCCGTTCTGGGGCCAGGTGCGTCCGTTCGCGCTCGGCGCCGGCAGCCAGTTCCGCCCGCCCGCGCCGGCCGCTTTCGGCAGCCAGGCCTTCCTCGACCAGGCGGAACACGTCGTGCAGACCCAGGCCAGGCTGACCGAGCGCCAGAAGGCGATCGCCGATTTCTGGGCGGGCGGCTCCACCGGCGAACTGCCCGGCAACTACTGGTGCCGCTTCGCCCAGCTCATCGCGCAGCGCCATGCCTACACCGACGATGAGGACGTCAAACTCTTCTTCGCCCTGTCCAACGCGGTGCTCGACGCCAGCATTGCCGCGTGGGACGCCAAGCGCGCCTACGATTCGGCGCGCCCGATCAGCGCCATCCGCTACCTGATGCAGGGCCGCGTCATCCAGAGCTTCGGGCCCCAGGGTCCGGCCGGCGGACTGCGCCCGGTCGCCGGCGAAGCATGGATGCCCTTCCATCCGGCGAGCGCGCCCACGCCCGCCTTCCCCGACCATGTCTCGGGCCACAGCACCTTCAGCGCCGCCTCGGCCGAGATACTGCGCCGCTTTACCGGCAGCGATTCGTTCAGGCACGCGGTCACCGTGCCGGCCCGTTCGCTGCTGTTCGACCCGGCCCTGCCGGCAGCGCCGCTCACCCTGGCCTGGGACACCTTCAGCGACGCCGTGGCCGAGGCCGGCATCGCGCGCGTGTACGCCGGCATCCATTTCGAGCGCGCCAGCGCCGAGGGACGCAGGCTCGGCGAACAGGTCGGCGCCGCCGTGTTCGCCCGAGCGACAGCGCTCTGGACCGGTTACGCCTGAGGCGCCGCCTGGGCAGCGCATCACGCCGGACCCGCCATGCGGGTTCGCAACGCGCCAGCCCGCACTCGCGCCCCACGCGGCGCGGTGCGCCGCGCCTTCCCCCCTTGCCGCAGCGTCCCCTGCCGCACCTGGCTTTCCCGCAAAAAAGGTCTTCCCAAAAACAACGCCAGAGGTTAATTTACTGGCTTTAATCATTTGCCAACGGTCTTTGGCCATCGGCATTGTTCCCTCCATGACTTTGAACGCCGATCAAATCCTCGCACTGGCGCCCGATGCGAGTTCCGCCAAAGCCGGCAGCCAGCTGGCCGGGCCCGCGAAGTGGGGCAAGCTGGGCCGGACCGACAGCGCCGTGTGGGGCGAATGCCAGGGCAGCGGCAAAGTTCCCTACCGTACCCAGATCGACCTCGGCGAGCCGGCCTTCAAGTGTTCCTGCCCCAGCCGTAAGTTTCCGTGCAAGCACGGAATCGGCCTGTACTTATTACTGGCCAGTCATGCAGCGCTGTTTGCCGCCGGGCCGGCGCCGCAGTGGGTCAGCGACTGGCTCGACGGCCGCCAGCAGCGCAGCGAGAAGAAACAGCAGAGCGCCGCCGAGAAAGCCGCCGCCACGCCCGAACAAGCCGCCGCCCAGGCTGCGGCCGCGCACAAGCGCGAAGAAAAGCGCGACAACAAGGTGGCAGCCGGCATCGTCGAGCTGCAAACCTGGCTGGAAGACCTGGCGCGCGAAGGCTTGTCGACCGTGCGCGCGCGCGGCCCGGCATTCTGGAACGACATTGCCGCGCGCATGGTCGACGCCCAGGCCGGCGGCCTGGCTGCGCGCCTGCGCCGCGCCAGCGGCATGTGCTTCGATACCAGGCTGCCCGACTGGGAAACCCGGCTGGCGCGCGAACTGGCCTCCCTCTACCTGCTCGGCAGCGCCTGCCGCCGCCTGCCGGACCTGGCGCCGCCACTGCAAAGCGACGTGCGCGCCCTGGTCGGCTGGACCGTCAGCCAGGAGGACGTGCTGGCCCAGGCCGGCGTGCAGGACCGCTGGCAGGTGCTGG
Organism: Massilia atriviolacea; assembly: GCF_003953935.1. GTDB lineage: Bacteria > Pseudomonadota > Gammaproteobacteria > Burkholderiales > Burkholderiaceae_D > Telluria_A > Telluria_A atriviolacea. The sequence continues at coordinate 243,172 of NZ_RXLQ01000008.1, read as the reverse complement.
CCCAGCACACCAGCGACAGCGAACGCGTGCGCGCGCGCACCAGCTGGCTGCGCGGGACAAGGAGCGGACGCTGGGCGACGATCATGCACTACGCCGCCGGCACCCAGGGCTACGACAAGGTGCTCGCGCCCGCCACCGAGTTCGACGGCGAGCTGTGTTTTTATCCGAGCGCCTACCCGCTGCGCGCATTGATCAGGCAACAGGATGCCTTTGCCCCGCTCGACACGACTCCGGCGCCCGCCCCCACGCTCGATGCCGCGCTGGCGGCCTACGCCGATGCGCTGGCGCGCAACCCCTTCCTCGACCGCTTTCCGCTGCTGCTCGACGCCGTGGTGCCGCGCGCCGGTGCCGCGCCGCACCTGGAAGGCGCTGACGGCCGCATCGTGCCGCTGCACGCGGGGTTCCGCCACCTGTGGCCGCTACTCGCGCTCAGCGGCGGCCACCCGCTCACGGTCATGGCCGAGTGGGACGGTGACGCCGTCATCCCGCTCAGCGTGTTCACCGAAGGCCGCCTGCATCATTTTGACAACGAGACCGTCGCATGAGTTCCCCGCTCCCGATAAAAATCCACCAGACCTTGCAGATCGGCACCTCGCGCGCCGCGCCCGGTGTCGACGACGATTTGCCGCCGCCCCTGCGCGACAGCCTGCGCAGCCGGCCCGGCGCGAACGCCGCCACGCAGGAGGAAACCCTGTGGCTCTCGCTGGCCGCGCACGCCCTGTGGCAGCGCGCCGGCTACCAGCCCGGCACCCCGGCGCACGCCGCGCCGGCCACGCCGTCGAGCGACAGCGACACATTGCGGCCCTGCCCGGCGCAAGCCGAGAAAGCGCTGGCGCTGCTGCTGCTCGACGCATATCCGCAAGTGCGACCGGAATGGCTGCGCCTGGCCAACGCCCATCAATGCCGCCTGCCGCCGCGCCTGCTGCCGGGCGTGCTCGACCTGGGCACGGCGCAGCGCCCCCTGCGCCCGCTGATCGAAGGCGTGCTGGGCGCGCGCGGCCACTGGCTGGCCAAACACAATCCCGACTGGCACTGGGTCGGCGCGCAGAGCAGCGACATGCACGCGCTGTGGGAAGACGGCAATATCGAGCAGCGCGCCAACGCCTTGCGCGACATGCGCAAGCGCGATTCCGCCGCCGCCGTGCTGGCCCTGCAAGCGACCTGGCCCAGCGAAACGCCGGAACACCGCGCCACCCTGCTCGGCTGCCTCTCGGCCGGGCTGAGCCTGGCGGACGAAGCCTTCCTGGAAAGCGCGCTCGACGACAAGCGCAAGGAAGTGCGCAGCGTGGCCCAGCGCCTGCTGGCCGGCCTGCCCGGCGCGCAACTGGCGCAACGCATGCGCGAACGGGCCGTGCCCTTGCTGCGCGTCGAGCGCAACGGCGACACGGCCCACCTGCTGGTCGAGGTGCCGACAGAGCGCGACAAAAGCATGCAGCGCGACGGCGTCGGCGCCGGCCTCTACCCCGCCATGGGCGAAAAGTCGGGCTGGCTGGTCGACATTCTTGCCGCCGTGCCACCGACCTACTGGTCGACGGCCTTCGGCGCATCGCCGCGCAGCTGTCTGACGCTGGCCATGGCCAGCGAGTTCAAACATACCTTGCTGCTCGGCTGGTCGAGTGCGCTGCAACGCAGCCTGCAAGCGGGCTACGATGCCGGCCTGCATGCCTGGTTCACCGCCTTCCTCGACCTGTACCTGAAATCGACCGGCATCCACACCCACATGCCGCGCGACTTCTTCGGCCTGTTCGGCAGCCTGCCGGCCGACGCCGCCGACGAGCTGCTCGGCACCCTCGTCAACGCCACCCCGGCGGCCTGGATGCGCGCCCATTCGAGCCTGATCGACCTGCTCGACGACGCCGCCAAGAACGCCAGGCGCAACTGGCCGCTGGACCTGTCCAAAGCCGTGGTCAGCCGCATCCAGGCCGGCTGCGCCGCCAACACCTTGCAGAGCTGGTCGCTGAGCTACACCATGGCCACCCTGGCGCTGGTGCTCGACCCGCGCGGCATCGAGGCCTACGAAAACGGCTGGCCGACAGACATTCCCGAATTCGCGCAGTGGGAAGAGACGGTCGACAAATTCCTGCGCACCCTGCGTTTCCGACACGATATGTACCAACCTTTCCAGGAGCAATCTGCATGACCGCCATTTCCACCATCCTGCGCCAGCACGCCGAAACCCAGTACGCCGAGGAACTCGCAGCGCTGGCCGCGGTCGATACGCGCCAGCGTCCGCCGCGCTGGAAGCTGTCGCCCTGGGCCGTCTCCAGGTACCTGCTGGGCGGCACGCTCGACAACGGCGTGCAAATCAGCGCCAAATATATCGGCAACGCGCGCGTGATCGAAATCGCGGTCGCCACGCTCGCCACCGACCGCGCCCTGCTCTTGCTGGGCGTGCCGGGCACGGCCAAGTCGTGGGTGTCGGAACACCTCGCTGCCGCCATCAGCGGCGATTCCACCATGATCGTGCAGGGAACCGCCGGCACCAGCGAGGAAGCGGTGCGCTTCGGCTGGAACTATGCGCAACTGCTGGCCAAGGGCCCCTCGCTCGAGGCAGTCGTGCCGAGCCCGATCATGCGCGCCATGCGCGACGGCAAAATCGCCCGCGTGGAAGAGCTGACCCGCATCCCGAGCGAAGTGCAGGATAGCCTGATCACCATCCTGTCGGAAAAAATGCTGCCGATCGCCGAACTCGACGACGAAGTGCTGGCGCAAAAAGGCTTCAACATCATCGCCACCGCCAACGACCGCGACCGTGGCGTGAACGAGCTGTCGAGCGCGCTCAAGCGGCGCTTCAACACCGTGGTGCTGCCGCCGCCGGCCAGCGCCGACGAGGAAGTGCGCATCGTCGAAACGCGCGTGGCCAGCCTGGGCCGCGCGCTCGAGTTGCCGGGCGAAGTGCCGGCGCTGGAAGAAATCCGCCGCGTGGTCACCGTGTTCCGCGAACTGCGCGCCGGCGTCACCGCCGACGGCAAGCGCAAGATCAAGGCCCCCAGCGCCAGCATGAGCACGGCCGAAGCGATTTCGGTGATTACCAACGGCATGTCGCTGGCCGCCCACTTCGGCGACGGCACCATGCGCGGCGCCGACGTGGCCGCCGGCATGATCGGCGCCATCGTCAAGGACCCGGTCCAGGACCGCGTGGTGATGCTGGAATACCTCGAAACCGTGGTCAAGGAACGCGAGGGCTGGAAAGACCTGTACCGGGCCTGCCGCGACGTGATGAACTGAGTGGCCGATGAGCGTTCATTTATTCGGCATCCGCCACCACGGTCCCGGTTGCGCGCGCAGCCTGGCGCAGGCCTTGCAGGCGCTGCGGCCGGACTGCATCCTGATCGAAGGCCCGCCCGAGGCCGACGAGCTGATCGCCTTTGCCGCCGATCCGGCCATCAAGCCGCCGGTCGCGCTGCTGGTCTATGTGCCGGCCACGCCGCAGCGCGCCGTGTTCTACCCCTTCGCCGAATTCTCGCCGGAATGGCAGGCCATGCGCTACGCCACCGCCAACGGCGTGCCGGTGCGCTTTTGCGACCTGCCGCAGACGCATCGCCTGGCCGAGCCGGAGCCTGCCGAAGCCGCGCCGCTTGACGACACGGACGAGAACGAAGACGCGCCAGCGCCGCCCGCCCCCGGCAGCGCGGACCTGCACGACGACCCGCTGCGCTGGCTGGCCGACGCGGCCGGTTTTTCGGACACCGACACCTGGTGGGAACACCTGGTCGAGCAGCGCGCCGACAGTCTCGCGCTGTTCGCCGCCATCGCCGAAATGATGACCGCCGTGCGCACCGAGATCGCCGCCCCGCCCGATCTGCGCGAGCAGCAGCGCGAGGCATGGATGCGCAACGCCATCCGCCTGGCCGAGAAACAGGGCCACCAGCGCATCGCCGTGGTGTGCGGCGCGTATCACGTGCCGGCCCTGGCCAGCATGCCCTCCGCCAGGAGCGACAGCGACTTGCTGAAGGGTTTGCCGAAGGTCAAACTGGCCGCCACCTGGACCCCGTGGAGTTACGGGCGCCTGGCGTTTCGCAGCGGCTACGGCGCGGGCGTCACTGCGCCCGGCTGGTACCATCACCTGTGGAACCACCCGGCCCAGGCCAGCCTGTACTGGCTGACCGACGTTGCCGTCCTGCTGCGCAAGCACGACCTCGATGCGTCCTCGGCCAGCATCATCGAAGCGGTGCGCCTGGCCGATACGCTGGCGGCCATGCGCGAGCGGCCCCGTGCGGGACTGGGCGAGTTGCAGGAAGCCGTGCGCGCCGTATTTTGCTACGACAGCGACGCCCCGCTGCGCCTGATCCACGAGGCCCTGCTGATCAACGACCGCCTGGGCGAGGTGCCGGACAGCGTGCCGACCCTGCCGCTGCCGCAGGATGTGCAGGCCCAGCAAAAACGCCTGCGCCTGCCGGTCAAGGCCGACCACAGCCAGCTCGAACTCGACCTGCGCCAGCCGGCGCACCTGGAAAAAAGCGTGCTGCTGCACCGCCTGGCCCTGCTCGGCGTCGACTGGGGCCGCAGCGAACGGGTGAGCGGCAAGTCCGGCACCTTCCACGAATGGTGGCGCCTGGCGTGGGAGCCGGAGTTTGCCATCCGCCTGATCGAAGCGAACGTCTGGGGCGGCAGCGTCGAAGCGGCCGCCACCGGCAAGGCGGTCAGCCAGGCCAGGCAAGCGACAACCCTGCCCGCACTGACGGCCCTGATCGAACAGGTGCTGCTGGCCGACCTGCCGCACGCGGTCGACTTGCTGATGCGGCGCATCCAGGAAGTCGGGGCCCTCACGCCCGACGTCGGCTTCATGCTGGCGGCCCTGCCGCCGCTGGCCGGCGTGATGCGCTACGGCAGCGTGCGCGGCACCGATACCGGCGCCATCGGCCAGGTGGTCGACGGCCTGGTCACGCGCGCCTGCATCGCCCTGCCCTTCGGCGTGCTGGGCATGGCCGACGAACCGGCGGCGGCGCTGGTCAGGGAGCTCATCGCCGCCGACCGCGCCATCCGCCTGATCCAGGACGAAGCGTTGCTGGAGGCCTGGTTCGGCGCACTCGACCAGGTGGCCGGCAACGAACTGTCGCATCCGCTGATCGGCGGGCGCTGCGCCCGGATTTTGTCGGAACAAGGGTACTGGGACCAGGAACGCACGGCGCGCGCCCTGGCCTTGCGCTGCTCGCACGCCAGCGCGCCGCTGGCCAGCGGCAACTGGCTGGAAGGCTTTTTGCAAGGCAGCGCGGCCCTGCTGCTGCACAACGACAGCCTGTGGACGCTGGTCAATAACTGGATCAACGGACTCGACGCCGACAGCTTCGTCGAATTGCTGCCGCTGCTGCGCCGCACCTTCGGCGCCTTCGAAGCGCCGGAACGGCGCCAGTTGAGCGAACGGGCCGGCAGCGCCGGCGGCGCCGTGCCGCCCGCCGCGGCGGCCGGCAATCTCGATGAAGCGCGCGCGGCACGGATACTGCCGGTGCTCGGCATGATCCTCGGCAGCAGCGCCGCAACATCGACAACGGAGGCCGCGCATGGCGCATGACATCCCCCCGCAGGAACAGACGCGCCGCTGGCGCATGGTATTGGGCAGCGAACCGGGCCAGCCGCAAGCCTCGCTGGGCGCGGACGACCTGGCCATGGACCGGGCGCTGTCGGCCTTGTACAACCCGCCGTCGGGACGCGGCGCCGGGCTCGGCGCGTCGGCGCCGAACGTGGCGCGCTGGCTGGGCGACATCCGCCAGTATTTCCCGTCGAGCGTGGTGCAGGTGATGCAGAAGGATGCGCTGGAACGGCTCGGCCTCGAGCAAATGCTGCTGGAACCGGAAATGCTCAAGTCGGTCGAACCGGATGTGCACCTGGTCGCCACCCTGCTCAGCCTGAACAAGGTGATGCCGAACAAGACCAAGGACACCGCGCGCATGGTGGTGCGGCAGGTGGTGGAGGAACTCGAGCGCCGGCTGGCCAATCCGTTCCGGCAAGCCGTTACGGGCAGCCTGAACCGGGCCACGCGCAACCGCCGCCCGCGCCATCACGAAATCGACTGGCTGCGCACGATCCGCGCCAATCTGCGCCATTACCAGCCGGAATACCGGACCATCATTCCGGAAACCCGCATCGGCTTCGGGCGCAAGGGCCAGTCGCTGCGCGATATCGTGCTGTGCATCGACCAGAGCGGGTCGATGGCGCCGTCGGTGGTGTACGCCAGCGTCTTCGCGGCGGTGCTGGCGACCATCAAGGCGGTCAGCACGCAGGTGGTGGTGTTCGATACGGCGGTGATCGATCTGACCCCGATGCTGGCCGATCCGGTCGATGTGCTGTTCGGCACCCAGCTTGGCGGCGGCACCGATATCAACCGGGCGCTCGGCTATTGCCAGGGATTGATCGCGCGCCCGGCCGATACCATTTTCGTGCTGATCAGCGATCTGTACGAAGGCGGGAACAATGCCGAGATGCGCAAGCGGGCGGCGGCGCTGGTGGCGGCCGGGGTGCAGGTGATCGTGCTGCTGGCGCTCGACGACAACGGCGCGCCCAGTTACGACCATGGCAATGCGGCGTATTTCGCCGCGCTGGGCGCCCCGTGTTTTGCCTGTACGCCGGACTTGTTCCCGGAGCTGATGGCGGCCGCGATCAAGCGCAGCGACCTGGGACAGTGGGCCGCGCAAGCGGGGATCGTGGGGATCAAGCCCTGATCGGGCCCACCCCGCCTGCGGCGCCGCCGCAGGCGGGGTGGGCGCTTACGGCGCCAGGGAATTGGCCTCGTAGGCGCCGATATCGAGCTCGCTGTTGACCGGGCGGCCGATCCAGAACGCCACATGCTTGTACTGCGCCACCGGCTTGAGCACGAAGCCGGTGGCCGAGACGCCCGGATCGGTCCCCGCGTTGACCACCAGCGGCGACGGCGTCGGCCGCAGATCGTAGGTCGCGCGATTGACGAAGCCGGGCGCCACCGAACGGTAATTGGTCCTGGCCACCGTGCTGGCCTGCGTACTCAAGGTCCCGATCCCGGAAAAGATATTATTCTGCAGCAGAACCGGCTTGGTGACGCCCGAGCCCACCATCACGAACACGCCGCGCGCGGGGTCGTCGTTCAGGAAGGTGTTATTGACCACGTATAAATCGTGCCCGGCATTGCTGGCGCCCTCTTCCCCGTAGGCCAGCATGGCCCCGTTCTGGTTCGCGGCCGGCTGCTGGATCACGTTCCCGATCACGTAGGAGGTCCCCGCATTCGGCAGATCGATCTCGTAGCTCGGCTGGCCGGCCGCGGTCGAGCCGGTCTCGCCCGGGCGCAGGCTGGAGAAGCGGTTGTAGAGAATATAGTTGGTCTGCGCGCGCGATTTCAGGTTGTGCCCCACGTGGGCGTCATGCGAAAAATTGCGGCGGAACATCAGGCTGCGCACCGTGCCGATATACAGGTTGTGCGTCTGCCCGGTACCGTAGCCATTGCGTCCGAACTCGGTGCCTTCGATGACGATGTCGCTGGCCGCATTCGCGCCGCTGAGGATGCCGTTTTCGTTATCGTGCAGGAAGCTGTTGAGCAAGGTAAAGCCCGCGCCCTCGAGGCGCAAGGCTGCGCCATTGCGGTCAGGCACTTTGGCGCCGTACATTTCCACATTGGCGATCAGCACATTGTTGCCGACGATCACCCAGATCGCTTTGCCCATCGCGTTCCTGCCTGCCGCATCGATGCGGGGACGCCCGTTGACGCCCCGGATGGTCAGGTTGCTGGCATACACGCCGCACACATCGCCGCTGTACAGGCCGCCGTCGATCTCGACCGTGTCGCCATTTTTAGCGGCGGCAATCGCCTGGCACGGTCTGGCATAGGTCTTGCCGGGACCGACCGACAGAATCGCCGCCGAGGCCGCCTGCATACCCCATGCCGCCAGCGCCGACACGCAAGCGGCGCGCGCAAGTTTCTTCTTCATCATTGTATGTCTCCTGGGTGCAGCGGACGCACAGCGGCATCGTCTGCGAAAAATCAAGGTGGAATATGATCGTTATCAAAACGTCATGCGGCGTATGGTAACCGCACGCTGAGGATTCTACGAGGATGCGGCGCTGGCCGTCGCGCCGCAGCAACAGGCGGGCGCCCGCTGGCCGCTCAGGGCACCTGCACGTTGAGGCGCTTGCCGAGCTTGCGCAGTTCGCCGCTGTCGACGTAGGCATTGAAGGCGCGGTCGAAGCGCGCACGCATGACCTCGTATTCCGGTCGCTTGGGGAAGGCGAAATAACCGCGCTGCAGGGAAATGGTGCGGCCCACGGGCAACACCTTGCCCTCCAGCGCCAGCAGGGGAATCACCGGCTCGGTGTTGCGCACATTGCTGGCGAACAGCTCGACCCGCCCGTGCGCGAGCATGGTCAGCGCCGACTCCACCGAATTGGTCACGCTGACCGACAAATCCTTGCGCGCGGCATTGAATTCGTCGCCATAGGCCCAGCCGTTGATGATCACGATGCGCTTGCTGCGCAGGGAAGCGTAGCTGCCATCCCAGGCAAACGGCGCATTGCTGCGCGAGAAGAACACCATCTGGTCCTGGTAGAACGGACGCTCGGAGAAGGAAAACGAGTCCAGCCGCTCGGGTGACTTGTAGGGGCCGACCAGGATATCGGCCTGGCCCTGGGCCACCATCGACTGCGCGCGCGCCCACGGATACAGCTCGAAATACACCGGCTGCCCGAGTTCGCCCGCAATGGCGCGGATGATCTCGACCGCCATGCCCGAAAATTCGCCGTTGGCGCGTTCGTAGACGCGCGCGAAATGGGCGCCGACCACCAGCAGCTCGCGCGGCGAGGCCCCGGCCGGCAGCGCCAGCGCGGCAGCCGCGCCCAGCATCAGTGAGCGCCTGGCAAGATCGACAGGAGAATCGGAGCGCTTCATGGCAGTAACTGTTTTCTCGGTAAAACAATTGTACTGCCGCCAGCGCTCGCGGGGGAATTACTTGACGGTGACCTTGATCGACTTGCTCATCGGCGCGCCGTAGGACTGGTGCGCACCGTTGGCGAACTGCATGGTCAGGGTGTATTCGCCGGGCGGCAGCTTGACTTCGGTTTCGGTCTGGCCTTTACCGAAGTGCAAGTGCTTGTCGTCGAAAGGAATCGACTCGCCTTCCTTGATCGCGGCGCCGTTGATGAGCAGGTGATGGTGGCCCGAATTGGCCACCAGCGCGCCGGCCGGCTTGACCTCCATGCCGTCGACGGCGAACTTGACCTTGAACGGGCTCTTCACGGTCGCGCCGTCGGACGGTTCGACGAAGGAGACCGATTGCGCCGACGCGGCCGCCATGGCCAGCAGGGATGCGGAAAAGACGAGGTGTTGGATGAACGATTTCAAGTGGATTCCTTCGCAGTTGGTAAAAGGCGGGTTGGCGTGATAATCGCCAACATTGCCTATTTTGCACGCGGGCGCCGGCAAAGCGCCACACCTTTCACCAGCGTCAGTCGTTTTTAATGACGATGCTCGGGAACTTGCTGCTCATGTCTTTCGCTTTCTCGGCGATCCTGATGGCCACCTTGCGCGCGATCTCCTTATAGATCTGCGCCACCGGGCCGTTGGGCTCGGCCACCACGGTCGGGCGGCCCGAATCGGTCTGCTCGCGGATCGACATGGTCAAGGGCAAGGCGCCGAGGAACTCGACGCCGAAATCGGCGCACATCCTGGCGCCGCCGCCATGGCCGAAAATCGCTTCCGTGTGGCCGCAGTTCGAGCAGATGTGCGTGCTCATGTTTTCCACCACGCCGAGGATCGGAATGCCGACTTTCTCGAACATTTTCAAGCCCTTGCGCGCGTCGAGCAGGGCGATGTCCTGCGGCGTGGTGACGATCACCGCGCCCGTCACCGGCACTTTTTGCGACAGGGTCAGCTGGATGTCGCCGGTGCCTGGCGGCATGTCGACCACCAGGTAATCGAGTTCGCGCCAGTTGGTTTGCTCCAGCAACTGCTGCAAGGCTTGCGTGACCATCGGGCCGCGCCACACCATCGGCTCGTCCGGATCGATCATGAAACCGATCGAGGACACCTGCAAGCCGTGATTTTGCAGCGGCTCCATGGTCTTGCCGTCCGTCGTTTCCGGACGGCCGTTAATTCCCAGCATCATCGGCTGGGACGGACCGTAGATATCCGCGTCCAGCACGCCCACGCTGGCGCCCTCGGCCGCCAGGGCCAGGGCCAGGTTGACCGCCGTGGTCGACTTGCCGACGCCGCCCTTGCCCGAGGCCACCGCGATGATGTTCTTCACGTTCGGCATGATCTTCAGGCCGCGCTGTACCGTGTGCGACAGGATTTTGGAATACACAGTGGGGTTGATGCGCCCCGCCCCCGGCAGCGCCTGCAGGGCGGCCACGATCGCGCTGCGGATGGCGTCGATCTGGCTTTTGGCCGGATAGCCGAGCTCGACGTCGAGCGCGATGTCGTTGCCGTCGAGCTTGATATTCTTGATCGCCTTGGAAGAAACGAAATCTTTCTGCGTGTTCGGATCGATAACCGCCGTCAGTGCATTCCTGACGTCTTCTACTGTGATGCTCATGTAAATCTCCAAGGAATAGGATGCCGAAACTTGCCGAAGTTTAGCGCAAATCGCCCGCGCCAGCCTTGACTGAATGGCAAATCCGGGCAAAGCCCCGTGCGCAGTCGGGTCATCCGCTGGTAAAATGCTCCTCTGTATTTCCTAATAAACTTATTAATAAGCGCATCTTAACCATGACCCGCAAGCTGTTCGTCACCACCGCCCTGCCTTACGCCAACGGAGCTTTTCATATCGGCCACATGATGGAATACATCCAGGCCGATATCTGGGTACGCTTCCAGCGAATGCAACGCGATGGCGACGCCCAGCGTGAAGTCCACTTCGTCTGCGCCGACGACACCCACGGCACGCCGATCATGATCGCGGCCGAGAAAAAAGGCATCACGCCCCAGGAATTCGTGGCCGAGATCGCCGCCGACCGCCCGCAGTACCTGGACGGCTTCCATATCGCCTTCGACAACTGGTACTCGACCGATTCCCCGGAGAACGTGGAACTGTCGCAAGGCATCTACCGCAAGCTGCGCGAGACCGGCCTGATCGTCACCAAGACGGTCGACCGCTTCTTCGACCCGGTCAAGGGCATGTTCCTGGCCGACCGCAACATCAAGGGCGAGTGCCCGAAATGCGGCGCCAAGGACCAGTACGGCGACAATTGCGAAGTCTGCGGCGCGGCCTACCAGCCGACCGAACTGGTGAACCCGTTTTCCGTGTTCACCGGCTCCACGCCGATCCTGAAACCGTCGGAACAGTATTTCTTCGCCCTGTCCGACCCGCGCTGCTACACCTTCCTCAAGGAATGGCTGAACACGCCCGGCCGCTTGCAGCCGGAAATGGTCAACAAGGTCTCCGAATGGCTCGGTGAAGCCGGCGAGAAACTGGCCGACTGGGATATTTCGCGCGACGCGCCCTACTTCGGCATCCCGATTCCAGATGCGCCGGGCAAGTTTTTCTATGTCTGGCTGGACGCGCCGGTCGGCTACCTCGCCAGCCTCAAAAACTATTGCAGCAAGAAAGGCATCGATTTCGACGCCCTGCTGAACGACCCGGACACCGAGCAAGTCCACTTCATCGGCAAGGATATCGTGTCCTTCCACCTGCTGTTCTGGCCGGCGATGCTCAATTTTGCCGGCCACCCGGTGATCGACAAGCTCAAGGTCAACGTGCACGGCCACCTGACCCTGAACGGCGAAAAGATGGCCAAGTCGCGCGGCACCGGCATTTCGCCGCTGCGCTACCTCGACCTGAAGATGAATCCGGAATGGCTGCGCTACTACATCGCCTTCAAGCTGAACTCGAAGGTGGAAGACCTCGACTTCAACGGCGACGACTTCATCGCGCGCGTGAACAGCGATCTGATCGGCAAATACGTCAACATCGCCAGCCGCTGCGCCGGTTTCATCGCCAAGAAATTCGACGGCAAACTGAGCGCCACCCTCTCGCCCAAGGCGCAGCAATGGATCGGCCGCGCGCTGACGGTGGACGGCAACGAACGCCAGGCCCGCATCGCCGCCAACTTCGAAAACCGCGAATTCGGCAAGGCGCTGCGCGAAATCATGGAAATCGTCGACATCACCAACCAGTACGTCGACGAAAACAAGCCATGGATCCTGGCCAAGGACCCGGAAAAGATGGCCGAACTGCACGACGTGTGCACCACGGCCCTGATCCTGTTCCGCCAGGTCACCATCATGCTCTCGCCGGTATTGCCGCAAGTGGCAGCCAAGGTGGCCGCCTTCCTGCGCGACGAGGACCTGAGCTGGAGCGACACCACCGGCGCGGCCGTCTTCGAGACCATGCTCGGCCGCGAAATCGGCGCCTACGACCACCTGATGACCCGCATCGATCCGAAAATGGTCGAGGCGCTGATCGACAAGCCGCCGGTGGCCGCCCCGGCCGCAGCGGCCGTGGTTACCGCGCCGGTCCTGGACGCGCCGGCACGCGGCGACATCGAGGAACTGGCGCCGGAAATCAAGATCGACGACTTCACCAGGATCGACCTGCGCATCGCCAAGATCGTCAACTGCGAACACGTGGACGGCTCCGACAAGCTGCTGCGCCTGACCCTGGACGTGGGCGAAGGCCGCCTGCGCAATGTGTTTTCCGGCATCAAGTCGGCCTACACGCCGGAGCAACTGATCGGCAAGCTGACCGTGCTGGTGGCCAACCTGGCGCCGCGCAAGATGAAATTCGGCGTCTCCGAAGGCATGGTCCTGTGCGCCTCCGCCGCCGACGAGAAGGCCAATCCAGGCCTGTACGTGCTGGAACCGTGGCCGGGCGCGCAGCCGGGCATGCGCATCCGCTAATGCCGGTGAACCTCGTGGTGCGCCAGGCCGTCGACGACGACGCCCAGCTGATCGCCGACCTGACCCGGGCGTGCTGGGCCGGCACGGTGGCGGTGACCTCGAGCGGCCACCGCGAGACCGCCCAGCGCGTGGCCGAACAGCTGCGCGATGGCGGCGCCTTCCTCCTGCTGCAGGGCGAGGCGGCGGTCGGCTCGGTGCGCTGGACGCCGCACGAATTCGAGCCGGACGTGTGGGAAATCCGGCGCATGGGCGTGCTGCCGCACTGCCGTGGCGCCAACCTCTCCCAGCACTTGCTCGAAGCGGTGATCCACCAGGGCCTGGCCAGCGGCGTGCACGAACTGCGGCTCGCCGTGCGCAGCGACCAGCCGCGCCTGATCGACCTGTACGCGGCCTACCAGTTCGACCTGGCCGACGAACTCGACTATTCCCACGCGAACGAGGCGGAACCGGCGCCGCGCGTGATGCGTCGCGTGCTGCGCCACTGAAGACCATCCTTGCAATGAATCGCAGCGCGTCAATACCGGAACGCCGATATCGAAGGCTATAATGTCGCGCTTGACGAGAAAAACAACATGCCCCGCATGCCAGCCGCCGGCAACACGGCAACTGCGCGGGGTGGTGGGCCCGGCGCCCGAACCTTCTTACTTTTGAGTGGTATCTATGACCGAATTGACTTCCTTGAGGCACATCCCGCACGCCAATCTGTTTCGCAAAGGCGACGTCTTCGTACTGTTCGGCGAGCTGTTCGGCCGCGGCTATGCTAACGGCCTGATCGACGAGGCACGCAAGGCCGGCATGACCATCGTCGGCATCACCGTCGGCCGCCGCGACGAGAACAACGCGCTGCGCGCACTCAACGAAGAAGAACTGGCCGAAGCCGAAGCCAAGCTGGGCGGCCGCATCATCAACGTGCCGCTGATGGCCGGCTTCGACCTCGACGCCCCCGAAGGCGAGCAGAACCCGACCGAGATGCTGTCCGGCCTCACCCTCAAGAACTGGCAGGAAGAAAAGCTGGACTGGGCCGCTGTCGAGCGCTGCCGCGACGTCGGCGTGCGCCGTTTCGCCAGCTCCGCCGCCCAGGCCATGGCCGAGATCGACAAACTGATCCCGGACGGCAGCAATGTCTTCTTCGCCCACACCATGGCCGGCGGCATTCCGAAGGTCAAGGCCTTCCTGGCGATCGCCAACCGCATCTACAAGGGCCGCGGCGAGCGCTTCATGTCCTCGCGCGAGCTGCTCGACAGCGACCTCGGCAAGCTGATCCTGATGAACTTCGACGAAGTCACCGCCAACACCCTGCAACACCTGATTACCGCCAGCGCCGCCATCCGCGACCGCATCACCGCCAAGGGCGGCGAAGTGCGCTACACGGCCTACGGCTACCACGGCAGCGAAATCCTGATCGACGGCAAGTACCAGTGGCAAACCTACACCAACTATACCCAGGGCTACGCCAAGATGCGCCTCGAAAGCGTGGCGCAAGCTGCCTGGGCACAAGGGATCGCGGCAACGGTGTTCAACTGCCCTGAAATCCGTACCAACTCCTCCGATATTTTTGCCGGCGTCGAGCTGTCCCTGTTCCCCCTGCTCAGCGCCCTCAAGCGCGAAGGCGGCGCCGCCTGGGCCCTGCAACAATGGGAAGCCTGCCAGGACCTGCTGAACGACGGCGTGTCGCTGCAAAGCCTGATCGACCAGATCGAGGCCTACAACAACGACCCGGTCAGCGCCAGCTTCCGCAACTTCGACGCCTGGCCGATGGACAACACCCCTGCCCTGGCGGACGTGATGATCGGCACCTCGGACGAGATGACCAAGCTGCACAAGGACCGCAAGGCCCTGATCACCGACCACCTGAGCGCGCTGGTGCTGGAAAGCGCCGGCCCGCTGATGTTCTACGGCGCCGCCGAGAAAATCGCGCCGGTGGTGTGGCTCAACCACGACATCATCGCCAAGCAACTGAACGCACTGCACCCCTAAGCGCCCGCAAGGCGCCAGCGTCGGGCCGCCGCTGGCGCCCGACGGATTCCCCCTGCCGCCTTGCTCGCGGTAAAATAGCATTGTTCGCTACCCACGTCGCTACCCACGTCCAATTATGAAACTGACCAAACAATTCCAGCTCTACGAATCCGAGCACACCAAGTTCATCCGCGAGCTCAAGGCCAAGAATCCCGAGATGGAAGCGGGCCAGATCGCCGGCCGCGCGCTGCTGTGGGACAAGGCCCCGACCACCCTGGCCGAGCAGGATAAAAACAAGGAATCGCGCGTACGCCAGCAAGCCTACGTGTACCAGAACAAACTCTGACGGTTCAGGGCGAGACCATGTTGCCAGAAGAGGCGGCGACGGAAGAACTCGCCGCCGAGCCGGGCGGCTCGGCCGTCGACGCGCCGGCCGCCCCGGTCGAATTGCCGGCAGTGCTGGACAGCCCGGCCGACACGCCCGCGTTTGCCCGCCTGTACGGGGAACCGCTGCTGCGCATGCCGACCGACCTGTTCATCCCGCCGGACGCGCTGGAAATCTTCCTGGACGCCTTCGAAGGTCCGCTCGACCTGCTGCTCTACCTGATCCGCAAGCAAAACTTCAACATCCTCGACATCCCGATGGCGCAGGTCACCCTGCAATACCTGAAATATGTCGACCAGATCCGCCTGCACAACCTGGAACTGGCCGCCGAATACCTGCTGATGGCCGCCATGCTGATCGAAATCAAGTCGCGCATGCTGCTGCCGCAGCGCCTGCCCGACGACGACCTGCTCGACACCTACGACCCGCGCGCCGACCTGGTGCGGCGCCTGCTCGACTACGAGCAGATCAAGCTGGCCGCGTACGAGATCAACGCCATTCCCCAGCTCGACCGCGACTTCATCCGGCCGTCCCTGTTCGTCGAGCAGAGCAACATCCCCAACTGGCCCGATGTCGACCCGCACGACCTGCAGCGCGCCTGGCTGGACGTGCTCAAGCGCGCCAAGCTGACCCAGCACCACCGCATCGGGCGCCAGGAACTGTCGGTGCGCGAGCACATGACCTCGATCCTGCGGCAGCTGCAATCGGCCCGCTTCGTCGAATTTGCCGACCTGTTCCAGGGCCAGGGCAGCGTGCCGATTATCGTCGTGCACTTCGTTGCCATGCTGGAACTGGCCAAGGAAACCCTGATCGAAATTACCCAGGCCGAGCCGTTCGCGCCGATTTACGTGCGCCTCGCCTACTCCCCGGCATAAGCCGATCCATTTGATACCCGTTTGAGGAAAGCCCCATGAAAATCATCTCTTCCGTTGAAGAACTGCGCGACCAGCTCAGCGGCCAGCTGCGCACGGCCTTCGTGCCGACAATGGGCAACCTGCACGAAGGGCATCTCTCGCTGATGCGCCTGGCGCGCAAGCATGGCGACCCGGTGGTGGCCTCGATCTTCGTCAACCGCCTGCAATTCGGGCCGAACGAAGACTTCGACAAATACCCGCGCACCTTCCAGGCCGATGTCGAAAAACTGGAAAAGGAAGGCGTCTACGTGCTGTTCGCGCCGACCGAAAAGGATTTGTACCCGGAACCGCAGGAATTCCGCGTCAGCCCGCCGCAAGACCTCGGCAACACGCTGGAAGGCGAATTCCGCCCGGGATTCTTTACCGGCGTCACCACCATCGTCCTCAAGCTGTTTTCCTGCGTCCAGCCGAAAGTGGCCGTGTTCGGCAAGAAGGATTACCAGCAGCTGATGATGGTGCGCAATATGAGCCGTCAATTCGCCCTGCCGACGCAGATCATCGCGGCCGAAACCTGGCGTGCGGACGACGGGCTGGCGCTCTCGTCGCGCAATATGTATTTGTCGGAAGCGGAGCGGGCCGAGGCGCCGGCGCTGTACCAGAGCCTGAATGCGGTGGCCAACGAAGTGCGCTCCGGCCACCTCGACATCTTCCAGCTCGAACACAAGGCGATGGAAGACCTGGCGCGGCGCGGCTGGAAGCCGGACTACATTTCGATCCGCAAGCAAAACGACCTGCAGCCGCCGAGTGCGGGCGACCTGGCGCAAGGCGCGCCGCTGGTGGTCCTCGCCGCGGCCAAGCTCGGCACCACCCGCCTGATCGACAACCTCGAAATCTGACCCCTCAGAAAACGCCAAGGCAGGGTCAGAAAACCGCCAAACCGGGGTCAGAGCTTTAAGTCGAAAGTTTGTCAATTTTTTGTTTCGCCCCGATCGGCATCGCGTTCGTTGGTCGACTAAAGAACGAACTTCAGGAGACTGAGCGGCATTTCCGCAACTTCCCCGCGCCGGGGGCGGCGCTTTAACCAGAAATCTTTCAAGTTAAAGCTCTGACCCCGGTTGAGGAAGTTCAGAACCGCCAAACCGGGGTCAGAGCTTTAAGTCGAAAGTTTGTCAATTTTTTGTTTCGCCCCGACCGGAATCGCGTTCGTTGGTCGAATACGGAAGGAACTTCAGGAGACTGGGCGGCATTTCCGCAACTTCCCCGCGCCGGGGGCGGCGCTTTAACCAGAAATCTTTCAAGTTAAAGCTCTGACCCCGGTTGAGGAAGTTCAGAACCGCCAAACCGGGGTCAGAGCTTTAAGTCGAAAGTTTGTCAATTTTTTGTTTCGCCCCGACCGGAATCGCGTTCGTTGGTCGAATACGGAAGGAACTTCAGGAGACTGGGCGGCATTTCCGCAACTTCCCCGCGCCGGGGGCGGCGCTTTAACCAGAAATCTTTCAAGTTAAAGCTCTGACCCCGGTTGAGGAAGTTCAGAACCGCCAAACCGGGGTCAGAGCTTTAAGTCGAAAGTTTGTCAATTTTTTGTTTCGCCCCGACCGGAATCGCGTTCGTTGGTCGAATACGGAAGGAACTTCAGGAGACTGGGCGGCATTTCCGCAACTTCTCCGCGCCGGGGGCGGCGCTTTAACCAGAAATCTTTCAAGTTAAAGCTCTGACCCCGGTTGAGGAAGTTCAGAACCTGCCTTTGAACTTGCAGGTGCTGACGCCGCGCTTGCGCGACTTGCATGGGACGACGCGCGCCGTGCCGGCAGCATCGTTGTCGATCTCCACCGCGAACAGGCGCCCGTCCGCGCAGCGCGCACTCCACAGCGCCATGCCGCGCTCGTCGCTGCCCTGGTAGATCGCGCGCTTGATGCCGATGCATCGGATGCCCGCCTGCCTGACCATCTCGCCCAGCGCCGCCTGGCGCTTGGTTTGCGTCATCTTGGCGATGCTGAGGTGGACCGGATTGGCAAAGGCCGCGCCGCTCAGCGCCGCCATCAGGATGCCTGCGGCCATTCGCGAGATCAGTTGTTTCCCCACAAAACTTCCTCTATTCAGCGCCGGCCCGGCCGGCATAGGCTTCGATTGTTCGGATACCTGCTTGCATTTTTTCGCGTGCCGACGCATTGGCCGAATGCACCCGCATCACGGGCGGCCGAAAACCGGCCGTCATGACCTGTTCTTCGATCCACAGCACCACGTCGTAGCCGGTGCCGCGCGCGTCGTCGCCGAGGTCATGATCGAGGCTGATCTCGGTGACTGCCCCTGTGCGCAGCAAGTCGATCGCTTCGTCCGGCCAGTACACACGCACCCAGCCGTCCGGGGTGCGGCGCTCGTCGTCCAAGTAAATTTTCATGTCAGGCGGCCCAGGCGCGGAAAACACACCAGTTTCATGTGGCTCCAGCACGCAGGCGTTTGTATTAGCGAAACAAGAGGGGCAAGACATCCTCACCCATTCCCATTGCTGTAATTATATCTTTTGAAGTAGAAGATCGCGCAAAATTGTTTACTGTCACCAACAGCAGGTGCGCCAGAACGGGCACCATACGACACCGGGGTCAGACCGCCGATTCGAACGATGTCGAATCGGCGCTCTGACCCCGGTTAGGCAATACGGAAGGATCTGGGGTCAGGTCGTCAGGTTTTGCGCCCAGGCCAGTGCCGACAGGTGAGCCTTGTTGACGTCCACCGGCGCGATGTTGATCGACTTGGCCAGCGAGGCCACCAGCTGCGAGTTGAGCTCGCACGCTTCGGCCAGCGCCAGGTAAGGCCCGTACGCGCCGCCACGGGTCAGCAGCGCGCGCACCACTTCATCGGGCAGCTGGATGGTGTCGAGCACTTCCTTCATCGACAGGCCCAGCAGGCGGTCGAGCAGGGAGAACATGCCGGTCATGAACAGGTTTTCGCTTTCGCTGCGTGGCAAGCCCTTGTTGCCGAGCAGTTCGGTCAGGCGACCGCGCACCACCGCCGTTTCCATCAGCACCGGCGAGTAGCCGCTGGTGCTGGCCGTGGCCAGCAACAGGGTCAGCCAGCGGTACATCGGCGAGTACCCAAGCATGGTGATGGCCTGGCGCAGCGATTGAATCTCGCGCCCGACTCCGAAACCGGCCGAGTTGATGAAACGCAGCAGCTTGTACGAGAGCGCCGGATCGCGCTTGAGCACGCTTTCGATCTTGGGAATGTCTTCGTTCTTTTGCACCATCTGCATCAGTTGCAGGATGATGGTCTGGGCCGGGTTCAGGCCCTTGACGGGAATCCCTGGCCTTGGCGTCAGGTGCAGCTTGCCGACGAAGGCGTCCAGGCCGAGCGCGGCGCAGGCGTCGAAGTCGGCCCAGGTGGTGACCGGACGGCCGACCATGCGCACCGACGATTGCTTGGCGGCGGCATAGGTGCGGGCCTGGGCCGCCACGTCGGCGCCCGAGAAGCGCACTTCGATGTAGGAGGCGCTCATGCCGAGGTTCTTGCCGAGGTGGGCCAGGTCGCCGTCGCGCACCGAAATGCCGACGCCGCCGGCGCGCAAACCCTGCACCGCGGCCAGCGTGTCCGGATCGGCCAGGTCGGAAGCCTTCATGGTCAGCACCGTGCGCTCGGGCGGCATGGCGAACAGGGCGTCGGTCGAGAGCATGTTCGGGACCGCGTCCAGGAACAGGACCTTGTCTTTCAGCAGCCAGCCGTGCTCGTCGTCATTGACGTTTTCGGCGACGAAGCCGATCAGCGATTCGAGCTCCTCGTCGGTGACGGGCTCGCCTTCGTGGTGCTGCCAGGATAATTCATAACCGATCACGCGCTGCTTCGGATCGAGCAGGGGTTCGCGGACGATAAAGTTTGATTCGTGCATTGTATGGGTCGTTTAGGTAATGCCATGCGAAAGCGGGGCAATGCGCCCCGCCGCCAGCTGAAAAATGCCAGCCAGCTTAAAAGCCCAGACTGTCCAGCAGATCGTCGACCTGGCCCTGGTTCGATACCACGTCGTGCCGGGTAGGGTCGATCTGCGGGCCATTGAGCAGCCCGTTGTCGTATTCGCGCTTGACCTCGGCCGGCGCAAAATCGACCAGCATCTGCACCAGTTGCTGTTCCAGGTTGCGGGTAATGGTGGTCACCTTGGTGATCACCTGCCCGGTCAGGTCCTGGAAGTCCTGGGCCATCATGATGTCCATGAGGTAGCCCTTGGTGGCGCTGCTGGCCGTGCGCGCCTCGGCCATGGCGGCCATGCTGCGTGCGGCCAGCGCGCGCCATTCGGCGTCGCTGGTGGCCGGCGCGTCGAGCAGCGCCTGCCATTCGGCCGTCAGGCTGGCCGCGTCGCCGTCGATCCGGTCCTGCAGCGGTCCGGCCGCTTCGGTCGCGGTGAGCACCTTTTGCGCAGCCTGTTCCGACAGCCGCGCGACGTAGTCGAGACGGTCGCGCGCATCCGGAATGTCGCTGGCGGCTTTTTCGATCAGCTTGTCCAGGCCCAGGCCGCGCAGGCTCTCGTGCAGCGCGCGCGTCATGTGCCCGATCCGGCTGAGGAACTCGTCGTGGACGCCCGGCTCGTCCGAGCCTGCGGCCGACGTGCCCGCGCCTGCGCTGAGGTGCTCGCTCATGGTCATGCTCCGCTTTTTTCGAGCTTCTCGAAAATCTTGTTCAGCTTTTCATCGAGCGTGGCCGCGGTGAACGGCTTGACGACGTAGCCGTTCGCGCCCGCCTGGGCGGCAGCGATGATGTTCTCTTTCTTGGCCTCGGCCGTGACCATCAGCACCGGCAGCTTGGCCAGCGCGGGGTCGGCGCGGATGTTCTGCAGCATGGTCAGGCCATCCATATTCGGCATGTTCCAGTCCGAGACCACGAAGTCGAATGTTTCGCTGCGCAGCTTGGCCAGCGCCATGACGCCGTCTTCCGCCTCGTCGACGTTGGCATAACCCAGTTCTTTCAACAGATTACGCACGATGCGGCGCATCGTGGAGAAATCGTCAACAACTAAAAAACGCATCTTTGGATCGGCCATTAAATTACTCCGTTGATTCTCTTACTCTGGTTATTGACAGACTTCCCCGAAGGGGCGGAAGCAGACTAAAGGATAGCAGTTTTGTTGCCGTGAAGCGAATAAACGAGCAGCAAAAAGACAGTAATTCGGACCAAAGCGGATCAAACGCGCAACGCACGGCTGCCATGCGTTGCCAGATAGCCAAGGACCATGCCCGGCAGTGCGCTCAAGGCCCCCACTTCGTGGGTCCCGCCCATGGCGATCGCTTCGCGCGGCATGCCGAACACCACGCACGATGCCTCGTCCTGGGCGAAGTTGTAGGCGCCCGCCGTTTTCATTTCGAGCATGCCGGCCGCGCCGTCCTTGCCCATGCCGGTCAGGATCACGCCCACCGCATTTTTACCGGCCGCCTGGGCCGCCGAGCGGAACAGCACGTCGACCGACGGCCGGTGCCGGTTGACCGGGTCGGTCTGCTCGATGCGCGTGATGTAGTTCGCGCCCGAACGCGCCAGCAGCAGGTGCGAGTGGCCGGGCGCGATGTAGGCATGCCCGGGCAGGACGCGCTCGTCGCCGGCCGCTTCGCGCACGCTGATCTTGCACAGGGTGTCGAGACGGCGCGCGAACGAGGTGGTGAACCCTTCCGGCATATGCTGGGCGATCAGGATGCCGGGGCAGTCGGACGGCATCTGCATCAGGAATTCGCGGATCGCTTCGGTGCCGCCGGTGGAGGCGCCGATGATGATCAGTTTTTCCGAGGAGGTGAGCGGATTGCGCAGGGCCGGCAGCGCGCCGGCCGCCTTGTCGGCGCTGACGGTGCGCGGCTTGATGCGCGCCTTGGAGGCGGCGCGGATCTTGTCCGAGATCAGGTCGGTGTACTCGCGCATGCCGCTCTGGATCGAGATCTTCGGCTTGGTCACGAAGTCGACCGCGCCCAGTTCCAGCGCGCGCATGGTGATTTCGGAGCCGCGCTCGGTCAGCGAGGACACCATCACCACCGGCATCGGGCGCAGGCGCATCAGCTTTTCGAGGAAGTCGAGGCCGTCCATCTTGGGCATCTCGACGTCGAGCGTGAGCACGTCCGGGTTGGTCTGCTTGATCAGTTCGCGCGCCACCAGCGGATCGGGCGCCACGCCCACCACTTCCATGTCCGGCTGGCTGGAGATGATCTCGCTCATGACGCTGCGGATCAGCGCCGAGTCGTCCACGATCAACACTTTGATCTTCATATTGGGCTTTCAGTATTGAGGACGGAAGGTTAGAACAGATCGATCTCGCCGCCCACCGGTTCGACCTTGAGGCGGCTGGCGTAATCGAGTTCGCGCCGCGCCAGGGTGTCGTTATGGGTCTGCATCAGCTTCTTGACCAGCACCTTGCCGGTGCGCGGGAAAAAGTACACCTTACGCGGCCAGATGTCGTTCAGGTCTTCGGCCACCACGCGCATCTTTTCGGTCTTCAGGAAGTTCATCACGAAGGCCGCATTGCGTTCGCCCACGTTAATCGCGGTGAAGCCGCGCAGCACCGCGCCGCCGCCGAACACTTTCGCTTCCATGTTCTCGCGCCGCGCGCCGGCCTTGAGCAGGTCGTTGATCAGCACTTCCATGGCGTAGGTCCCGTAGCGCATCGAGGCCGAGATCGGGCTGTTCGGATCGCTGCCGCCGTCCGGCAGCATGAAGTGGTTCATGCCGCCCAGGCCCGAGACCTTGTCGCGGATGCAGGCCGACACGCACGAACCGAGCACCGTCACGATCAGCATGTCCTTGGGCGTGTAGTAGTACTCGCCCGGCAGGATCTTGGCCGCGTCGCAGTCGAAGGTACGGTCGTAATACACATTGGTTGCGAATTGCTCTTTGATTTCGATAGCCATGTTCAATTCTCAGTTCGGTGCGGGTCGCGTCAAGGGCGGCGACCATCGAGTTCGTACACGGTTTTCCCACGCAGCTTGAGCGACTCCGAGACATACAAAAAATTCTCGGAGTGGCCGGCGAACAGCAGTGCATCGGGCTTCATCAGCGGCACGAAGCGCGACAGGATCTTGCGCTGGGTCGCCTTGTCGAAATAGATCATGACGTTACGGCAGAAAATGACGTCGAACGGGCCCTTGAGCGGCCAGCCGTCGCCCAGCAGGTTGAGCTGCTTGAAGGTGATCAGCTGGCGCAGTTCCTGGCGCACCCGCACCATGCCGGCCTGGTCGCCCTTGCCGCGCAAGAAAAAGCGCCTGGCGCGTTCCGGATCCATCTTGTCGATGCGGTCGATCGCGTACACGCCCTGGGCGCCGGTGGCCAGCACATTGGTGTCGATGTCGGTGGCGATGATCTGCACCGGCGGCGTGAGCGTGTTGAACGCTTCGCACACGGTCATGGCGATCGAATACGGTTCTTCCCCGGTCGACGCGGCCGAGCACCAGATCTGGATCGGGTGCTCGCGCACCTTCTTCACATGCTCGGCCAGCAGCGGGAAATGGTGCGCTTCGCGGAAAAAGGAGGTCAGGTTGGTGGTCAGGGCGTTGGTGAACGACTCCCATTCCTCGCCCAGGCGCCCCGCTTCCAGGTCGTCCAGGTAGCGCCCGAACGAGACGATGCCGGTCGCGCGCAGGCGCCGCGCCAGGCGGCTGTAGACCATTTCCTGCTTGCTGTCGGCCAGCGAGATGCCGGCGCGCTGGTAGATCAGCGCGCGCACCCGCTCAAAATCACTTTTGGTGAAGTTGAATTCCTTGACGGTGTCGGTTTTCGTTTGCGTCACTGCTTCACCCTGTGTTTTTCATTGGACTGCGCATGCGGCCCGGTGGCCGCCGCGCTTAAAACTCTTCCCAGTCGTCGCCGGGGGCCGAGGCGGGCACCTTCTTCGGCTTGGGCGGCGCCGCCGGCGCCGGCTTGGCCACCGCCACCACCGCGCGCGAGACGCTCTTCGGCGCGGCAGGCGCGGCGCGCACCGGCGCCGCCACGTGCGCCTTGCGCTCGTCGCCGCTGAGCTTGAAGATGCTCACGGCGGCGGCCAGCAACTGCGCCTGTTCCTGCATGCTCTCGGCGGCCGCCGCGGCTTCCTCGACCAGGGCCGCGTTCTGCTGCGTCATTTCGTCCATCTGGGTGATGGCCTGGTTGACTTCTTCGATGCCGTTGCTCTGTTCCTGGGTGGCGGCGGTGATCTCGCCCATGATGTCGGCCACCTGCTTGATCGAGGTCACGATCAGGTCCATGGTCTGGCCGGCTTCGTCCACCAGCTTGCTGCCGGCATCGACCTTGTCGACCGAGTCGCCGATCAGCGACTTGATTTCCTTGGCCGCACCGGCCGAGCGCTGCGCCAGGTTGCGCACTTCGGACGCCACCACCGCGAAGCCGCGACCCTGTTCGCCGGCGCGCGCCGCCTCGACCGCGGCGTTCAGCGCCAGGATGTTGGTCTGGAAGGCGATGCCGTCGATGACGCCGATGATGTCGACGATCTTGCGCGAGCTTTCCTTGATCGAGCCCATTGTATCGACAACCTGCGACACCACGGCGCCGCCCTTGACGGCCACCGACGACGCCGACACGGCCAGCTGGTTGGCCTGGCGCGCATTGTCGGCATTCTGCTTGACGGTGGAGGTCAGTTCTTCCATCGAGCTGGCGGTTTCTTCGAGCGAACTGGCCTGCGATTCGGTGCGCGAGGACAGGTCGGCGTTGCCGGACGCGATTTCCTGCGAGGCGACCGTGATCATCTCGGTCCCCGAGCGCACGTCGCCCACGGTTTTCGAGAGGCTGTCGTTCATGTCTTTGAGCGCCTGCAGCAGCTCGCTGGTTTCGTCCTGGCCTTCGACCCGGATCTCGGAAGTCAGTTCGCCGGCGGCGACCTTCTTGGCCACGCTCACGGCGCCCAGCAGCGGGATGGCGATCGAACGGGTAATCACCAGCGCGCACACCACGCCCAGCGCCACGGCCAGGGCGCACACCACGAACATGATCATGCCCACGCGCTGGTCGGCCTCCACCGATTTTTTCAGGAAGTCGTCGGCTTCGACCTGCTGCTTGTCGACCAGTTTATTGAGCACGTCCAGGGTGCGCTGGTTGAGCGGGTCGATGCGGGTGGCGATCACCTTGGCCGCGCCTTCGCTGTTAAAGGCCAGCACCTGGCCGATGGCTTCCTTGAAGGCGGCGTCGACTTCCTTGTCGAGCGCGGCGATGTCGGCCAGCAGCTTGGTCTCGGCTTCATCCAGGCCGGTCGCCTGCAGGCGCGCGCGCGCTTCCTCATAGCGCTTGCTCTGGGCCTTGACCTTGTCCTGCTCCTTCTGCATCAGCGCGACGTCGGACTGCAGGCCGATATTGCGCATGGCGATGCCGGTTTCGAGCATGGCGCTCTTCATGCTGGCCGCGTGCAGGTTCTGGGCGCTGGAACTGGCCAGGCCCGTCATCAGGCTGTTCTTGTTGCGCGAGTTGAGCACACTCGCCATCAACGCCATCGCGACCAGGATCAGCAGGATACTGCCGAATCCGAACGCCAGGCGCGTACCAATTTTAAAATCGCGCAGATTCATGTTTTCTCTCCTCGATGCTACGTAGGGACAGGGACGGCGGCTTCTGTCGAGCCGCTCGCTCCGGCGTTGCGGTCAATGCGTGGACGGCTGCGGTCCGGTGTCGGTCTTAAGGGGCCAGTTTTTAGGCGGCCCGTTTCTAAGCGGCCAGTTTTTCGATCAGGCCCATCTCGCCCGACGACATCAGCTTGTCGATGTCGATCAGGATCAGCATGCGCTCGTCCACGGTGCCCAGGCCGACCAGGTAGTCGGAACCGAAGGCGGTGCCCATTTCCGGGGCCGGCTTGATCTGCTCGGGGGTGAGCGTGGTCACGTCCGACACGCTGTCGACCACCATGCCCATGATGCGTCCGCCGATGTTGAGGATGATGACGACCGTGAACTGGTCGTACACCGGGGTGCCCAGGTTGAACTTGATGCGCATGTCCACCACCGGAATGATGATGCCGCGCAGGTTGATCACGCCCTTGATGAATTCGGGCGCGTTGGCGATGCGGGTGACCGCTTCGTAGCCGCGGATTTCCTGCACTTTCAGGATGTCGATCCCGTATTCTTCGGAGCCGAGCGTGAAGGCCAAAAATTCGCTGCCGGTGCCGTCCTTGACGTCGCCGTTCTTGGAGGAGTTGGAGGTCATTGACATGATAAATCCCTATCTGGTGGTGAAAATATGGTCAGGAGAAGATGGCGTCGTCGGCCAGCTGGCGCGATGAGCGCATCAGGGCCGTGACGTCGAGGATCAGCGAGACGCCGCCATCGCCCAGGATGGTGGCGCCGGAAATCCCGGTCACCTTGCGGTAATTCGATTCGAGGTTCTTGACCACGACCTGCTGCTGGCCGACCAGGTCGTCCACGAACAGTCCGGCCTTGCGCCCGTCCGATTCGAGGATCACGACGATCCCTTCGCACGGATTGGTAAAGCGCGGCTGAATGTCGAACATCTGGTACAGCGGGATCAGGGGCAGGTATTCGCCGCGCACCTTGATCACCGGGCCGCGCCCCGAAATTTCCTTGATGTCTTCCGGCGACGGCTGCAGCGACTCGACCACGAAGCCGAGCGGCAGGATGTAGACTTCCTCGCCGCAGCGGATCGACATGCCGTCCAGGATGGCCAGCGTGAGCGGCAGCGAAATCGAGATGGTGGTGCCGAAGCCCTTGGCCGAGCGGATGTCGACCGAGCCGCCCATGGCCATGATGTTGCGCTTGACGACATCCATGCCGACCCCGCGCCCGGACACGTCGGTGACGATTTCGGCGGTCGAGAAACCCGGCGCGAAGATCAGCTGCCAGACCTCGGCGTCGCTCATGTTGTCGTTCACGGCCAGGCCGTTCTGGGCCGCCTTGGCCAGGATCCGCTCGCGGTTCAGGCCAGCGCCGTCGTCCGACACTTCGATCACGATATTGCCGCCCTGGTGGCCGGCCGAGAGGAACAGGCGCCCCGCTTCGGTCTTGCCGGCGGCGGCGCGCGCGTCCGGCATTTCGATGCCGTGGTCGATACTGTTGCGCACCAGGTGGGTGAGCGGGTCGACGATGCGCTCGATCAGGCCCTTGTCCAGTTCGGTGGCGGCGCCGTTGGTGATGAAATCGACCTTCTTGCCCAATTTGGCGGCCAGGTCGCGCACCATGCGCGGAAAGCGCGAAAACACAAAGTCCATCGGCATCATGCGGATCGACATGACCGCTTCCTGCAGGTCGCGCGTATTGCGCGTGAGCTGGCTGACGCTATTGAGCAGGCGTTCGTGCACCATCGGGTCGAGCGCGTCGCTGCGCTGCTCGATCATGGCCTGGGTGATCACCAGTTCGCCGATCAGGTTGATCAGCTGGTCGACCTTTTCGATCGAGACCCGGATCGAGGACGATTCCGCGCCGGCGGCGGCATGCTTGTCGTCCTTCTTGGCGACGGCTTTTTTCTCGGCCGTTTCGCCGATCTCCAGTGGCTCGGCGCGCGCCGACGGCGCCGGCGCGGCGCTGGCCGCAGGGCTGCTCGCGGGCGCCACGATGCCGGCCGTGGCGCGGATATGTTCGATCGGCTGGAAGAAGCCGTAGCCGCGCTCCTCGTCGCTCTGTTCCTGGGCCGGGGCGTCGATCGGGTCGAAGAAGCCGTACCCCATGTCGTCTTCGACCTTGGCCCGTTCGCGGTCTTCGATGATCTGCTGTTCGGGCGTGAGCGCCGGCGCCTCGAAGATTTTCAGGTCGTCGGGGTTGAGCACGAACGAGCAGATCGCAATGATGTCGTCCAGCGACTCGTGGGTGGTGACGGTGATCGCATGACGGTCGCCCGGCAGCGGCATGACCGACACGCGCCCGAGCAGGCCCAGTTCGGCCGTCAGCGCATTGACGTCGCGCTGTTCGACATGCGGCATCTCGATGCGGAAGCGCCGTCCGCCGGTGCTGACATTGGCCTTGATCGAACTTTGCACGAACGAGGGCGCCGGCGGCGCCGCCACCGGCACCACGTCCTGCGAGAGCTCCTGCAGCATCATGCGCACATTGGCCACGGCGTCCTGGTCGACGTGGGCGCCGTTGCGGTGGCCGTCGAGCTGCATCTTGAGGATGTCCTTGGCCGCCAGGAAGGCGTCGACGTGTTCGGCGGTGAGCGCCATTTCGCCCTTGCGGATGCGGTCGAGCAGCGACTCCAGGAAGTGGGTCACCTCGGTCATGTCGTTCAGGCCGAACGTCGACGAACCGCCCTTGATCGAGTGGGCGGTACGGAAAATGGCGTTCAGGTCTTCCGGATCCGGCGACGCGACGTCGACGGCCAGCAGCAGACGCTCTTTTTCGGCCAGCAGTTCTTCGGCTTCATCGAAGAAGACCTGGAAAAACTGGCTTATGTCGATGGTCATGGTCGGACTCCGTGAATTTCGCGATGCATCATTGCGCGTGCTCCCACCCGTTTCATCAGCCGATGACTTTTTTGACGACTTCGATCAGGCGCTGCGGGTCGAACGGCTTGACCAGCCAGCCGTTGGCGCCGGCGGCGCGACCCTTGGTTTTCATTTCGTCGGACGATTCGGTGGTCAGCATCAGGATCGGCACCTTCTGGTACGCGGGCAGGCCGCGCAGCAGCTTGATCAGCGACAGGCCGTCCATGCGCGGCATGTTCTGGTCGGTCAGCACCAGGTCGACCGTTTGCTGCTTGGCTTTTTCGAGCCCGTCCTGGCCGTCGACCGCTTCCACCACGAGGTAGCCCGCGGCCTTGAGACTGAATGCCACCATCTGGCGCAGCGAACTGGAATCGTCGACTGCGAGTATTGTTTTAGCCATTTTTGCTCCTGCTTTTTTTAAATCGGGGGGGCACAGCGCCCATGATCATCGAGAGTGAACCTTAAAACAGTTCTATGTCACCACTTTCCAGATGCTGCTGATTGACTGCTTTTCTTAGTACACTGCGTAATTCGAGCGACTGGATCGCCAGCGCCATGCTGACCTTGCCGAGCAGTTCGACGATTTCCTCGCTGCCCGTTTCGGGCGCGATGTCGGCGCTGTGCGCGCCCAGCGTGCCCAGAAATTCGCGCAGGCCGGTCACGCGCTTGAGCGTGCGGTCGATCAGCTGGCTGGTCATGTCCTGGAACTGCATGCTGGTGATCGCGGTATTCACATGCGCGCCGATCTCGCCCGACATGGCGCCCAGGCGCGCGCTGTCTTCCGCGCTCGGCGTGCCGCCGGCCAGCAGCAGGTTGATGGTGTCCTGCTGGGCCCCGACGGCGGTGTGGATCGCCATGAAGCTGCTGGTGAGCTTGTCGATGGCCTCTTCCAGCAGCAGATGGGTCTGGAGCAGATCGGTTTCGACTTCCGTCAAGTGCTTCTTGCCGTGATCCGACACGCCCGACAGCAAGCGCTTCACGTGCGAGCCCAGTATTTTCTTTCTTGTCATACGCCCTCTCCCCTATCTTCCCTGGCCATCATGGCGCCGCCTTCGGTGCCGCCGGTGCCTGTCCGGCTGGCGCAGCCGGCGCCGCGCCCGGCTGCTCCGGCACGTCCATCGAGGCGCCGTCGCGCATGACCGCTTCTTCCGTGCGCTTGTTCATGACGATGATGCTGATGCGCCGGTTGGCCGCGCTGAACGGATCCTGGCGGTCGAGCGGCGCCGCCGCGGCCAGCCCCACCACGCGCAGGATCTTGGCGTCGCTCATGCCGCCGATGACCAGTTCGCGGCGCGAGGCATTCGCGCGGTCGGCCGACAATTCCCAGTTGCTGTAACCGGTGTCGCTCATGTACGGCGTCGAATCGGTATGGCCCGACAGGCCGATCCGGTTCGGCACCTCATTGAGCACGATGCCGATCACGTGCAGGATGTCGCGCGTATACGGCTGCAGTTCGGCCTTGGCCAGGTTGAACATGGGCCGGTTCAATTCGTCCACGATCTGGATCCGCAAGCCTTCGCTGGTGATGTCGAGCAGCAGCTGGTTCTTGTACTTCTTGAGCAGCGGATTGGCTTCGATGGTCGCTTCGAGCTTGGCCTTGAGGGTCTTCAGGCGCTCCGCCTCGGCCGCTTCCAGCACCGCCTTGGCCGCCTTCAGGTCGTAGGTCTTCTTGTCCGGGTTGTCGCCGCGCTTGACCTGGCCGGTGCGGCGCGACAGGTCCTGGCCGCCGCCCTGCAGGATCGAGGAACTGTCGCCGCTGCCCGAGCCGCCCGCCAGCGCCACCTTCAGCGGGGTCTGGAAGAATTCGGAGATGCCGTTCAGATCGCCCTTGCTGGTCGAGCCCAGCAGCCACATCAGCAGGAAGAAGGCCATCATCGCCGTCACGAAGTCGGCGTAGGCGATCTTCCAGGCGCCGCCGTGGTGGCCGCCGGCGGTCTTTTTGATGCGCTTGACGATAATCGGGCGCAGGCCTTCATCGGACATGGGCGCTCCGTCTGGTCGGCATCATGCAGGGGGAAAAGTGGCTGCGCATGATGGGCTTACTTGCTCTTCGATTTCTTGATGTGCTCTTCCAGCTCGGCGAAGGTCGGCCGCTCGGTCGAATACAGCACCTTGCGCCCGAATTCCACCGCCAGCGCCGGCGCGTAGCCGTTCAGGCTGGCCAGCAGGGTCACTTTCACGCACTGGAACATCTTGGTCGACTCTTCCAGCTTTTGTTCGAGCAGGCTGGCCAGCGGGCCGACGAAGCCGTAGGCCAGCAAGATGCCGAGGAAGGTACCGACCAGCGCCTTGGCGATCAGGATCCCCAGTTCGGCCGGCGGAATCCCGACCGACTCCATGGTGTGCACCACGCCCATCACCGCCGCCACGATGCCGAAGGCCGGCAAGCCGTCGCCCAGCTTGGCGATGCAATGGGCCGGGACCGCGCCTTCGTGGTGGTGCGTTTCAATTTCGTTATCCATCAGATTTTCAATCTGGAAGGCGTCCATATTTCCCGATACCATCAAACGCAGATAATCGGTCATGAATTCGACAATATGGTGGTCGGCCAGCACGCCGGGGTATTTGGAAAACACCGGGCTTTGTTCCGGGTTTTCGATATCGCCTTCGATCGACATCAAGCCTTCCTTGCGCACTTTGGAAAGGACGTCGAACAGCAGCGACATCATTTCCATGTACAGGTCCTTGGTATACCGCGACCCCTTGAACAGCCCGGGAATGGCCTTGAGCGTGGCCTTGATCGATTTGCTATTATTGCCGACGAAGAAAGCGCCGAAAGCCGCACCGCCGATCATCACCAGTTCGAGCGGCTGGAACAGCGACGCGAGGTGGCCGCCGGAGGCGGCAAAGCCGCCGAAGACCGAACCGCAAACGATGATGTATCCGAGTATGACTAACAAGTGCGCTGACTCCCAAGTTGGAAAGAGCCCGGGCAGCGCCCGACGTTTTAAAGAAAACAACGCCAATATATGAATGGCAATGAATGCTGTCGTTTCTTTAAATGGCTCGATTCATTTAATTTACATACGGAACTACAATAGCCTGAGACGGCCCGAGCGGCAAGGAAAACCCTGCCGTCTGTCTCCTAAAAGTGCCATCCGTAGAGGGGCGCGCCACGCCCTGTAGGCATAAGAATAATATCCGGCGATTTTTCCGTTATCAGAAACTCATAACTGAGCAAAATGCTACCGGGACGCATCTCTTTCGATGCCTTGTTCCATAAACCGCTCATTGCCGCCGGCGACAGATAAGCGAACACCGCATCGTAGTTACTTAAATCAAGATTGTCGTAATCGCCACGCACAAAACGGGCACGACTTCCCGTAAAACGCGCGCGCAGAAAACTCGCCAGCCAGGGCAGCGGGGCCAGCTCGATGCCGACGAAACGCGACTCCGGACGGCGGCGCGCCATCTCCATCGTGAAGCCGCCCAGGCCGCTGCCGATATCGATCACCAGCAGCGGTTTGCCCTTGGGCAGCAGCTGGTCGACTTCATTCCACACCCACTTGGCGGACGGGTAGTACGGCACCTGGGTGCGGAAGGTCGACCAGTACAGCGCCAGCAGGAACAGGAACAGGCCCAGGAACAGCAGCGGAGGAATGTCGAGCCTGAGCGCGCCCGTCAGCGCCAGCGGAAACACCAGCTGAATGCCGAGCCACCACACGGCCAGGCCGCGCAGGCGCGTCAGCGCGCAGGCGGCGATGCCCTGGATCAGGGCCGCGTCGGCGTAGGACAGGGCGGCGCCGGCGCGCGCCAGCAGGAAGACGATGAGCAGGGTGAGCGGAAAGGCCAGGCATTGCAGCAGCAGCGCCTGCACGGCGGGGGCGCGCCAGATGCGGCGAAGGGCAAGGCTTGCGCCCTGCCCTTCGGGAGAGGTCCGGGAGCTGCGCCGGCTCACGCGTTGAGCAGGGCTGTCGCGGCGCTGTCGGCATCCTTCGCCTGCCTGGCCTCCTTGGCCTCCCTGGCATCCTTGGCGTCCCTGGCATCCTTCACCTTCTTGGTCTTGCCGGCGCGCGAAGGCATGTTGCACAGGCCGCATTGATAAGCGTGGTTCAGGTCGAGGCAATCGACCACGAACTTGCCCTGGCATTTGTCGCAGGGGGCCATGGCCAGCATTTTGCTCTGGAAGAAACGCACCAGTGTCCACGCGCGCGTCAGCGACAGCAGCGGTTCGACACCGGGTTCGGGCGGCATTTGTTCGAGGTACAGCTTGTAGGCCTTCATGACCGCCTGGATGCCCGTGGCACCGGCGTGGTCGACCAGGAATTTATGGATATTGATGAACAGCGAGGCGTGGATATTCGGTTGCCAGGTGAGGAACCAGTCGGTCGAGAAAGGCAGCATGCCCTTCGGCGGCGAGACGCCCTTGAGTTCCTTGTACAGCTTGAGCAGGCGTTCGCGCGAGAGCGCCACTTCGGTCTCCAGCAACTGCAAGCGGGCGCCCAGGTTGATCAGCTCCATGGCCAACTGGATTTCCTGGGCTTCCGATACCACGCTTTTCTTGGACATGACGGCTCCCGATGCTGTTTTTGTCTGCGACGGCGGCAACAAAGACACGGTGCTCAGACGATTTCTTCGACCGCCTGGCCGGCCATCAGGATGGCGGCGTGGGACTGGGCGAGGACGCGGTCTTTGCTGTTGCTGGTCAACATCGACAGAATAGCACTATCGTCGAAGCGGAAGCGCGCCAGCATCATGTTGCCGCCGGCCAGCTTCAGGATCTGGGAATTGCTCATGTTTTCGATCAGTTCGGCGATGTCCGCCGAAATCCCGAGACGGAAGATCGCGGTCACTTTGTCGGCGCGGATCATCTGCTGGGCGAGCATCAGGTAGCTCAGGTTCGCATCACGAATTTCAGCCATCATGTCGTTCGCAGTCATTTTCCGTCTCCTTCAATCCGTTGAAATCTGGCGCTGTGTTCGTATTGCCAGTGAGATAGATTCTGACTGTACAGCAACAATACGAGAATAGGCGCGCGCCTGTATTTTGGGTGAGGTACAGATGAGGCAAGTCCGTAGGTGTTCGTCCTACGAACCCTGCCGGATCATGGTCGCGCCCCTATGAAACCGGGGCGGAAAAGCTGATTGTGGGGCGCTGGGTAACTGACCCGTCGACGCGGATTTTCTGGCGTCGTGTACCGGTTACGTCAAGCTTTTGAAGAACTTGAGGGTTTTTTTAAAATAATTTGAAAATAAATTCAAACAACTGGAAATCTCGTCGAACTCCCCCGTGTCTGACTCGGTAACGGCGGCCAAACGGGGAACTTGAGGGACGCTCTGCATTTATTTTAAAAATATTTTCTTGCCTTTATTGAATGCGTGTCACAGATACAACAATCTGCGACCCCGCGCGAAAGCCGGAGGCGTATGTACCTGCCGCCGCGGACGGCGCTCACCGCCGTGGGACCCGTTCACGCTGGCGAAGGTGTTGGTCAGGCGCCACCGTATTGGCAAGGGTATCGTCGGGCGCCGCAGCGGGAGAAAGCAAAATGGCGACCGCGCCGGCCACCTGGGGCGCCGCCTGCGACGTGGCGGACCGGACATCGCCGTTACCCGTGTCGAAGGCGTCGCGCAGTGCGTACTCGCGCAGGAAATCGGCATCGGCACCGCTCAGCGACGAACGCACCTGGCGCGTCGCCTTTCCGGCAATGGTTTACGCCCGCGAGCAGCGGCTGCCCTTGGCGCCCGAATCTTGTTACACTCCCGCATTGGCCCAAATTACATGAAGCCTAAAGTATATTGAAGGTAAACGATGAACCGTAACGACTGCCTTGCCCTGGACGCCGGCGACGCCCTCGCCCCGCTGCGCCAGCACTTCGACCTGCCCGAGGGCGTGATCTACCTCGACGGCAACTCGCTGGGCGCCCGTCCGCGCGCCGCGCTGGCGCGCGCCCAGGACGTCATCGCCCGCGAATGGGGCCGCGACCTGATCACCAGCTGGAACACGGCCGGCTGGTTCGACCTGCCCAAGCGCCTGGGCGACCGCCTGGCCCCGCTGATCGGCGCGGGCGCCGGCGAAGTCGTCGTCAACGACACCACCTCGCTCAACCTGTTCAAGGCGCTGGCGGCGGCCCTGCACATGCAATCCGCAAAGACGGAGCGCAAGGTGATCGTCACCGAGCGCGGCAACTTCCCCACCGACCTGTACATGGCCCAGGGCCTGACCAGCTGGCTCGACCGCGGCTACCAGGTACGCCTGGTCGACTCGAGCGAGCAACTCGCGGACGCCATCGGGCCCGACTGCGCGGTCGTCATGCTCACCCACGTGAACTACCGCACCGGCTACCAGCACGACATGGCCGCCATGAGCCGCCACGCGCACGAGCAGGGCGCGCTGATCCTGTGGGACCTGGCCCACTCGGCCGGCGCCGTGCCGGTCGACCTGCGCCGCGACGGCGCCGACCTGGCGGTCGGCTGCACCTATAAATACCTCAACGGCGGCCCCGGCGCGCCAGCCTTCATCTGGGTGCCCGAGCGCCACCAGGCGGCGTTTACCCAGCCGCTGTCGGGCTGGTGGGGCCATGCCCGGCCGTTCGCCATGGCGCCGGAATTCGAAGCGACCGCCGGCATCGGGCGCGCCCTGTGCGGCACCCAGCCGATCGTCTCGCTCACCCTGGTCGAATGCGGGCTGGAGGTGTTCGAGCGGACCGGCATGCACGCCATCCGCGCCAAGTCGCTGGCCCTGACCGACCTGTTCATCGCCCTGGTGGAAGAGCGCTGCGCCAGCCACCCGCTCGGCCTGGCCACCCCGCGCGAACATGCACGGCGCGGCAGCCAGGTCAGCTTTACCCATCCGCACGGCTACGCGGTGATGCAGGCCCTGATCGCGCGCGGCGTCATCGGCGACTACCGCGAGCCGGCCATCATGCGCTTCGGCTTCACGCCGCTGTACACCAGCTTTGCCGACGTGTGGGACGCGGTCGAGATCCTGCGCCGGATCCTCGACGAGCGCGCCTACGATGTCGCCGCCAGCCGCGGCGCAGTCACCTGATCCAGCAGCCTGAAAGAGACTATGTCCGAAGAAGCAAAATGCCCGGCCCAATGGCACGGCGCCAAGATGGATTTCAGCGAAGCGATGAGCTATGGCGACTACCTGGGGCTCGACCAGATCCTCAACGCCCAGCATCCGCGCTCGCCCAACCACAATGAAATGCTGTTCATCGTGCAGCACCAGACCAGCGAACTGTGGCTCAAGCTGATGCTGCACGAACTGCAGGCGGTGCGCACCAAGCTGCGCGCCGGCGAACTGCCGCCCGCCTTCAAGATGCTGGCGCGGGTGGCGCGCATCATGGACCAGCTGGTGCATGCCTGGGACGTGCTGGCCACCATGACGCCGCCCGAATACACGGCCATCCGCCCCTTCCTGGGCGCCTCCTCGGGCTTCCAGTCGCACCAGTACCGCGAACTCGAATTCCTGCTCGGGAACAAGAACGCCGCCCTGCTGAACGTGCACCAAAGCGCACCCGCCGCGCACGCCGTGCTCGAGCGCGAACTGCGCGCGCCGTCCGTGTACGACGAAGCGGTGCTGCTGCTGGCGCGCAGCGGCTTTTCCATCGCGCCCGAACGCCTGAACGCCGACTGGACCCTGCCCACGCAGGCCGACCAATCGGTCAAGGCGGCCTGGCTGGCGGTCTACCAGGACCCGGCGCGCCACTGGGCCCTGTACGAACTGGCCGAAAAGCTGGTCGACATGGAGACCGCCTTCCGCTTCTGGCGCTTCCGCCACGTGACCACGGTCGAACGCATCATCGGCTTCAAGACCGGCACCGGCGGCACGGCCGGCGTGAGCTACCTGCGCAAGATGCTCGACGTGGTGCTGTTTCCCGAACTGTTCGCGCTGCGCACCGCGCTGTAAACCGCGCAAGAGACACTGCCCGGCCGAACTTGCCGTAAGTCAGTGTTTCTTCCACGCCGCGTGACGGAAACCTTTCCATTGACTTCAGCAAGGCGCTGATGTCAAATAGGCCACGGTCACCTGAAAACGATTTCACACATAAATCCGGGACCGCAGCGGCGCCACGCGCGCCGACCGCACCGCGATGGCAGCAAGCCCGATCCCGCCACGGCCCGTCGCCGCCTCGCTCACCGACATCGATTCAGGAGACACCAGCGATGAGCATCACCCTCAGCAAAGCAGCATTGCGCCCCACTTCGCGCAACCCCATCACCCGCCTGGCTGCCGCCCTGGCCCTGGCGCTGTGCGCCGGCGCCGCGCTGGCCGACGTGCCGGCGCTCTCGGTCAGCGGCAACCAGGTGCTGGTCGGCGGCAAACCGGGCAGCATCAGCGGCAGCAGCATGTACTGGTCCAACACCGGCTGGCCCGGCGAACGCTTCTACAACGCCGGCGCGGTCGGCTGGCTCAAGGACGACTGGAAGGCCAGGCTGGTGCGCGCCGCCATGGGCGTGGAAGACAATGGCGGCTACATCCAGTTCCCGGCCGCGAACAAGGCGCGCGTCAAGGCCGTGGTGGATGCCGCCATCGCCAAGGACATGTACGTCATCATCGACTGGCATTCGCACTACGCCTTCCGCCACCAGAACGAAGCGATCGCCTTCTTCCAGGAGATGGCGCGCACCTACGGCAACAACAAGCACGTCATCTACGAGATCTACAACGAACCGAAGGACGACGTCACCTGGGACGCCAACGTCAAGCCGTACGCGCAGGCGGTGATCGCGGCGATCCGCGCGATCGATCCCGACAACCTGATCATCGTCGGCTCGCCGCACTGGTCGCAGGACGCCGACGTCGCTTCGCGCAACCCGATCACGGGCCATACCAACATCGCCTACACCCTGCACTTCTACGCCGGCACCCACGGCCAGTTCTTGCGCGACAAGGCCGCCACCGCCATGAACAACGGCCTGGCCCTGTTCGTGACCGAATGGGGCTCGGTCAACGCGGACGGCAACGGCGGGGTGAACTACCCCGAAACCAACGCCTGGATCGACTTCATGAAGAAGCACAATCTGAGCAACGCCAACTGGGCGCTGGACGATGCGCGCGAGGGCTCGGCCAGCCTGGTGCCGGGCGCCAGCGCCACCGGCGGCTGGGCCGACTGGGACCTGACCGAATCGGGCAAGCAGGCGCGCGAGACGGTGCGCAACTGGCCCGGGACGCAGGACGGCGGCTGCGCCACGGCCACGGTGCCGTCGACCATCCAGGCCGAAGCCTGGTGCCAGATGAGCGGCGTGCAGCTGGAAAGCACCAGCGACGCGGGCGGCGGCCAGAACGTCGGCTACATCGACAGCGGAGACTGGATGAACTACACGGTCGACGTGCCGTCGGCCGGCCTGTACACGGTCTCGTACCGCGTGGCCAGCGCCAGCGGCGGCGGCAGCATCAGCCTGGAACGGGCCGGCGGCAGCCCGGTGTTCGGCACCAGGACGGTGGACGCCACCGGCGGCTGGCAAACCTGGCGCACCATCTCGCACGATGTCCAGCTCCCGGCCGGCAAGCAGTCGATCGGCATCGCGGCCAGGGCCGGCGGCTTTAACCTGAACTGGATCGGCATCGCCCCGGCCGGCTCGGGCGGGCAGATCGCGCTGATCCAGGCCGAAGACCACGCCAGCATGAGCGGCGTGGAGTCGGAACAGACCAGCGACGCGGGCGGCGGCAGGAACGCCAGCCATATCGATACCGGCGACTGGATGTCGTACACCAACGCCCCGGTGACGATACCGGAAAGCGGCACCTACACCATCGAATTCCGGGTCGCCAGTCCGGGCGGGGGCGAACTGAGTTTCGAAGAAGCCGGCGGCAAGCCGACCTACGCCACGGTGGCGCTGCCGGCCACGGGCGGCTGGCAGAACTGGGCCTCGGTCAACCGCACCGTGACCCTGTCGGCCGGCAGCCACTCCTTCGGCGTCTACGCGAAACAGGGCGGCTGGAACCTGAACTGGATCAAGGTGAGCAAGGGCGCGCGCTAAGCGGCCCGGCCAGCGCGGCGGCGCGCCTTTAGTCGTACAATCGACGCAATCGAACGAGCG
Source organism: Massilia atriviolacea (assembly GCF_003953935.1). Classification (GTDB taxonomy): domain Bacteria; phylum Pseudomonadota; class Gammaproteobacteria; order Burkholderiales; family Burkholderiaceae_D; genus Telluria_A; species Telluria_A atriviolacea. Next base: position 204,828 of record NZ_RXLQ01000008.1, on the reverse strand, counting down.
ACAACGGAGGATGCATGGATTGCGATGTACTGACTTTGGCGGGGATCTGGAATTCGGGCCCGTCGCACTGGCAAACCCACTGGGAACAGCGCAACCCCAAGTGGAAGCGGGTCGCCCACCGCGACTGGAACAATCCCGATTGCCGCGAGTGGGTCGATGAACTCGACGCCGCGATTGCGATGAGCGAAGGGCCGCCGATCCTGGTGGCGCACAGCCTGTCGTGCGGGCTGGTGGCGCATTGGGCGCGATCGGAGTCGGCGCTCGGTATCGGCGGCGCGTTCCTGGTGGCGCCGGCCGATGCCGAAGGGCCCTCGTTTCCGTCCGAGGCGGTGGGGTTTGCACCGATGCAGCTGCACAAGCTGCCGTTTCCGAGCATCGTGGTGGCCAGCACCAACGATCCCTACGTGTCGATCGAACGCGCCCGCGCGTTTGCCCAGGCGTGGGGCAGCCGCTTCGTCGAGATTGGCGAGGCGGGGCATATCAATGGGGATAGCGGCTACGGGGAGTGGCCGGAGGGGGAAAAGCTGCTGGGGGAGTTGTGCGGGCAGGTAAAGGGGTAGGACGCTCACGCTAAAGCCAACTGGCGCTACCCTCAAACCGTCGTTCCCGCGCAGGCGGGAACGACGGTGTTAAATACAACGATCAATACAGAACTACTTCGCCCCGGCCAGCAGCATGTCGTTCAAGCGCTTCACGAACGTGGCCGGATCGCTGAGCGAACCTCCTTCGGCCAGCAGCGCCTGGTCGAACAGGATGTGCGCCCAGTCGCCGAACTGCGCGCTTGCCGCGTCTTCGTTCTTCAGGCGCGTCACCAGCGGGTGGTTCGGATTGATCTCCAGGATCGGCTTCGATTCCGGCGCACTCTGCCCCGCCGCCTTCAGCATGCGCAGCAGGTTACCCGACAGCTCGTTCTCGTCGGCCACCAGGCAGGCCGGCGAATCGGTCAGGCGGAACGTCACGCGCACGTCCTTGGCCTTCTCGCCCAGCGCGGTCTTCATGCGCTCGACCAGTTCCTTGTACGAGGTTTCGGTTTCTTCGTGTTCCTTCTTCTCGGCCTCGTCTTCCAGGCCGCCCAGGTCCAGGCCGCCCTTGGCCACCGACACCAGTTCCTTGCCATCGAACTCGGTCAGGAACGACAGCATCCACTCGTCGACGCGGTCGGTCATCAACAGCACTTCCACGCCCTTCTTGCGGAAGATTTCGAGGTGCGGGCTGTTCCTGGCAGCGGTGTAATTGTCGCCGGTGACGTAGTAGATCTTCTCCTGGCCTTCCTTCATGCGGCCGATGTAGTCGGCCAGCGAGGTGGCCTGGTCGGCATTGTCGCTGGCCGTCGATGCGAAGCGCAGCAGCTTGGCGATGCGTTCGAGGTTGGCCGCGTCTTCGCCGATGCCTTCCTTGAGCACCTGGCCGAATTCCTTCCAGAAGGTGGTGTACTTGTCCTTCTTTTCCTGCTCGTCGGCGTTGGCCAGTTCTTCCAGCATGCCCAGCACGCGCTTGGTCGAGCCTTCGCGGATCACCTTCACGTCGCGCGACTCCTGCAGGATCTCGCGCGAGACGTTCAGCGGCAGGTCGTTCGAATCGATCACGCCCTTGATGAAGCGCAGGTAGGCCGGCATCAGCTGCTCGGCATCGTCCATGATGAACACGCGCTTGACGTACAGCTTGATGCCGCCGCGCTTGTTGCGGTCCCACAGGTCGAACGGCGCGTGGCTCGGCACGTACAGCAGCTGGGTGTATTCGCTGCGGCCCTCGACCCGGTTGTGGGTGTGGGTCAGCGGCGCCTGGAAGTCGTGCGAGACGTGCTTGTAGAATTCCTCGTACTGCTCGGGCGTGATGTCGTTCTTGTTGCGGGCCCACAGGGCGCTGGCCTGGTTGACCGTCTCGACTTCGTCCTTGAGCACCGTTTCGCTCTTCTCGGCGTCCCACTCGTCCTTCTGCATCACGATCGGCAGCGAGATGTGGTCCGAGTACTTGCGGATGATGGCTTTCAGCTTCCAGCTCGACAGCAGCTCGTCCTCGCCTTCGCGCAGGTGCAGGATGATGTCGGTGCCGCGCGAAACTTTCTCGATCGCTTCGACGCTGTAATCGCCCTCGCCCGCCGATTCCCAGCGCACGCCTTCGGATGCGTCGGCGCCGGCGCGTCGCGTTTCGACCGTGATGCGGTCGGCCACGATGAAACCGGAGTAAAAGCCCACGCCGAACTGGCCGATCAGGGCCGCGTCGGCCTGCTGGTCGCCGGACAGCTTGCCGAAGAACTCCTTGGTGCCCGACTTGGCGATGGTGCCCAGGTGCGAAATGACTTCATCGCGGCTCATGCCGATGCCGTTGTCGGAAATGGTGACCGTGCGGGCGGCCTTGTCGAAGGCGACGCGGATCTTCAGTTCGTGGTCGTTGCCGTACAAGGCGTCGTTATTGATCGCCTCGAAGCGCAGCTTGTCGGCGGCGTCGGAGGCGTTCGAAATCAACTCGCGCAGGAAGATCTCCTTGTTCGAGTACAGGGAGTGGATCATCAGTTGCAGCAACTGTTTTACTTCTGCTTGAAAACCAAGGGTTTCTTTTTCGGCAACAGCCATTTTTAGTCCTCGTGTAAGACGGGTTGAACGGATTGGGCAGAAATGGGGGTGTTCCGGGCGATTTCAAGGCCCGCGAACTCAGCGGCCCAGTTCGCGGGCCAGGAATTCCCACACGCCCGGTTCCTGCGCGGTCGCCACATTGATGCGCATGCGGGTCGAGGGCAGCTGGCTGGGGGAAAACAGCGCGCCCGGGGCCAGCAGCAGGCCGGCGGCCAGGGCGCGTTCGGCCAGGGGAATGGTGTCGATGCCGGTGTCGGTCCAGACGAACATGCCGGCCGGCGGGGCGGTGTCGATGCTCAGGCCGGCCTTTTCCATCTGGCGCACGGTGCGCGCGCGCACCGCGTCGAGGCGGCCGCGCAGGCGGTCCGCGTGCTTGCGGTACAGGCCTTCGGAAAGCACCTTGTAGACCACGCGCTCGCCGATATCGCTGGTGGTCAGGGTGGCCAGCATCTTGCGGTCGCACAGGCGCTGCGCCCATTCCGGCGACGTGGCGATGAAGCCGACCCGCAGGTTGGCCGCCAGCGACTTGGAAAAGCCGCCCAGGTAAATCACCCGTTTGAGCTGGTCCAGCGCCGCCATGCGCGTGGCCGGCTGCACCGCGCTGCCGGGATGCAGGTCGCAGTAGATATCGTCTTCGACGATGGTGAACCCGTGTTCCTCGGCCAGACGCAGCACCTGGAAGGCCTTGGCCGCCGACAGCGAGGTGGAGGTCGGGTTATGCAGCACCGAATTGATCACGTACAGCTTGGGCCTGTGCAGGGCCGCCATGGCCGCCAGCTGCGCGATATCGGGACCGTCGGCCAGGCGCGCGATGCCGACGACCTTCAGGCCCATCGCCGCGAAGGCGCCGAACATCAGGAACCAGGCCGGATCGTCGACAAAAATGGTGTCGCCCGGACGCGTGAACTCGCGCGCCACCAGGTCCAGGGCCTGGGTCACGCCGACGGTGGTGACGAACTGCTCGGGGGCGGCGTCGATTTCGAGTTCCGCCAGTTTCAGCTGGAGCTGCTGGCGCAGCGGCAGGAAGCCCTGCGGCAGGCCATAGTTGACCAGCAGCGCCCCGCTCTGGCGGCTCACCGCGCGCAGGGCGTTGGCGATCATCGGGCCGTCCAGCCATTCGGACGGCAGCACGCCCGAGCCGGGCACGCGCTGCGACTGGGCCGGGCGGAACATGTTCCGGATCAGCCAGACCACGTCGAGCGGCTTGGCTTCCAGCGCGGCCGGCGGCGCATCCGGCATCGAGCGTTCGCCGGCGTTGAGGGGCGAGCGCTCGCGCACGAAGAAGCCGGCGCCGCGGCGCGATTCCACATAGCCCCTGGCCACCAGCTTGTCGTAGCTGGCCACCACCGTGAAGCAGGACACGCCGTGGGTCGCCGCGAACTGGCGGATCGAGGGCATGCGCGCGCCGCTGCGCAGCAGCTTGTCGTCGATGCGGCTGGCGACCGAGCGCACGATCTGGTCGATCAGCGTTTCGCCGGAACCGCGCGTGAGCAGGCCGATCGCGGGATTGCCTGGACTTGTATTGGTCATGACACCGTCACAGTATGCGTAATTATATGGTTAAGTGTACAGGTACTGTACTGGTGTTCTCGTCTAGGATACACCCATCGCCCCGCCTTTGAAAGCCTGCCATGTACTTGCCCTCCCTTGCCGAACTCGATGCCGCCGCCGCGCTGGTGTACCGCGCCATGCCGCCCACGCCGCAATACAGCTGGCCGCTGCTGGACGAGGCGCTCGGCGCCGATGCCTGGGTCAAGCACGAAAACCACACCCCGCTCGGCACCTTCAAGACGCGCGGCGCGCTGGTGTACCTCGATGCGCTGGCCAGGCGCGCGCCCGAGGTGCGCGGCATCATCTCGCCGACGCGCGGCAACCACGGCCAGGCGATCGCCTTCGCCGGCGCGCGCCACGGCCTGCAGGTCACGGTGGTGGTCCCGCGCGCGAACAGCGTGGAAAAGAACGCCTGCATGCGCGGCCTGGGCGCGCGCGTGATCGAGCATGGCGCCGACTTCCAGGAAAGCCGCGAGCATGCGCTGGCCTTGATGCGCGACGAAGGACTGCACCTGGTGCCCTCGTATCACCAGGACCTGGTGGCCGGCGTGGCCAGCGGCTGGCTCGAACTGTTCCGCGCCCAGCCCGGGCTGGACCTGGTGCTGGTGCCGATCGGCCAGGGTTCCGGCATCTGCGGCGCGATTGCGGCGCGCCATGCGCTGGGCGTGAAGACGCGGATTATCGGCGTGGTGTCGAGCCATGCGCCGGCCTACCAGCTCTCGTTCCGGGCCGGACGCAGCATCGAGGCGGCGGTGTCGACCGTGGTGGCCGACGGGCTGGCGTGCCGCGTGCCCGATCCGGCCTCGCTGGCGGCGGTGCTCGAATGCGCCGACGACGTGCTGGCCGTGAGCGACGACGAAGTGGCGCGCGCCATGCGCCTGTACTACCGCTGCACCCACAACCTGGCCGAAGGCGCGGGCGCGGCGGCGCTGGCGGCGGCCATGCAGATCCGCGACAGCGCGCTGATTCGCGGCAGGAAGATCGGCCTGCCGCTGACCGGCGGCAATGTCGACGCAGAATTGTTCCGTCACATCCTGCAGGGGCCATGCGCATGACATCGACATTAATCGCTACGGCGCGTCCGGCCATGTCCGACGAGAGCGCCGGGATGCTGCTGGGGCTGGCCGGAGTGGCCCTGTTCAGTTTGACGCTACCGTTCACGCGGATGGCGGTGGCCGGGCTGGAGCCGGTGTTTGTCGCGCTGGGGCGGGCCCTGGTGGCGGCCTTGCTGGCCGGGATCTGGCTGCTGTGGAAGCGCGCGCCGCTGCCGCCCAGGTCGGCGCTATGGCCGCTGGCGATGGTGTCGCTGGGCTGCGTGATCGGCTTTCCATGGCTGACCTCGATTGCCTTGCGCAGCTTGCCGGCATCGCACGGCGCGGTCCTGGTCGGCATCCTGCCGCTGGCCACGGCGCTCGCCTCCGCGCTGCGCGGCAACGAAAGGCCCTCGCCCGGCTTCTGGCTGACCGCGCTGGCGGGCTCCGGCATCGTGATCGGCTTCGCTCTGCGCCAGAGCGGCGGCAGCTTCCACCAGGCCGACCTGCTGATGTTCGGGGCGGTGGCGGCGGCGGCGGTGGGCTACGCCGAGGGAGGCAAGTTATCGCAGAGCATGGGCGGGCAACAGGTGATCAGCTGGGCGCTGCTGCTCTCGGTGCCGCTGGTATTGCCGCTGGTGCTGTGGCTGGCATGGCCGCAGCTGGACCGGATGGCCGAGGCGGGGGTGCGGGCATGGATCGGCTTCGGGTACGTATCGGTATTTTCGATGTTCATCGGTTTTTTCTTCTGGTACCGGGGCATGGCGCGCGGCGGCATTGCCCGGGTGGGGCAAGTGCAACTGCTGCAACCGTTCCTGACCCTGGCGGGCGCCTGGGTGCTGCTGGGCGAACCGCTGGAGATGGCCAACATCGGCTTCGCGCTGGCCGTGATCGCCGTCGTCGCGGCAGGGCGCCGCATGCAAATCAAGCGCTAACGTTCCCTCACCGGGGTCAGAGCTTTAACTTGCAACATCTAACCGGGGTCAGAGCTTTAACTTGCAACGTTTTGCTTCAGAGCATGAGCTTTGCGGTATTTTTCACGCCAAAATGAATGAAAATGGCAGCAAAACACTCATAACGTTGGCAAGGTCAAATTTTCTGCGCCGATTGACGAGAAAAGTGGCGAATCAGGCGTCAGGCCACGTGGTACAAGGAAACGTTTCTAATTAAAGCTCTGACCCCGGTTGTAGGAGTTTCGATTCCGGTGGGCAGCCGGTCGTGCCCGACGTACAATACTGCCTTGATCTTTCCGCCCCTTTCTATTCGCTTCGAGGAATCGCCATGACCGTCTACGACAAACTGAAATCGCTTGATATCACCCTCAGCCCGCCCGCCGCCCCCGTCGCCGCGTATGTGATGTACGTCCAGACCGGCAACCTGGTGTTTATTTCCGGACACATCGCGAAGAACGCCGATGGCTCCGTCAACGCCGGCCAGCTCGGCAAGGAAATCAGCACCGAGCAGGGCGTCGCCGCCGCGCGCGCCATTGCGATCGATCTGATGGGCACGCTCCAGGAAGCCTGCGGCGGCGACCTCGGCAAGGTCAAGCGCATCGTCAAGCTGATGAGCCTGGTCAACTCGACCCCAGGCTTCACCGACCAGCACATCGTCACCAACGGCGCCTCGGAGCTGTTCGGCGAGGTGTTCGGCGATGCCGGCAAGCATGCGCGCTCGGCTTTCGGCGTGGCCCAGAATCCGCGCGGCGCCTGCGTCGAAATCGAAATGATCGTCGAAGTCGCTTAAAACGCATCCCGGACGCCGCTTATCCGGCGGCGTCTTTCCAGCCGCTTACCCAGCGTGCTCTATAATCGGCCCGGTGCGAACCGCGCCGCCTTGACTGTGAGACCAGTATGAAAATCGAAAATCCAAACCCCATCGAGTGGCGTTTTTCCGAGCGCGCCAGCCAGCTTCAGAGTTCCTTCATCCGCGAAATCCTGAAGATCACCCAGCGTCCGGAGATCATCTCCTTCGCCGGCGGCCTGCCCTCGCCCGCCACCTTCCCGGTCGAACACATGAAGGCGGCTTTCGACAAGGTCCTGTCCGATAACGGCAAGGTGGCGCTGCAGTACGGCCCGACCGACGGCTACCCGCTGCTGCGCGAGTGGATCGCCAATTCGCTGTCGACCGCCACCTGCAAGATCCTGCCGGAACAGGTCCTGATGACGTCCGGCTCGCAGCAGGCGCTCGACCTGCTGGGCAAGGTGCTGATCGATGAAGGCAGCCGCGTCCTGGTCGAAACCCCGAGCTACCTGGGCGCGCTGCAGGCGTTCTCGGTCTACCGTCCCGAATTCAAGTCGGTCGCCACAGACGAGCATGGCCTGGTGCCGTCCTCGATCGCCGCCGTGGCCGACGGCGCGCGCCTGCTGTACGCGCTGCCGAACTTCCAGAACCCGACCGGCCGCAGCCTGTCCATCGAACGCCGCCAGGAACTGGTCGAAACCTGCGCCCGCCTCGGCCTGCCGCTGATCGAGGACGATCCGTACGGCGCGCTGAGCTACAAGGGCGAGCCCTTCCCGAAGATGCTGAACATGAATCCGGACGGCGTCATCTACATGGGCTCGTTCTCGAAGGTGCTCACGCCCGGCATCCGCCTCGGCTATGTGGTCGCGCCGCTGCCGCTGGTGCGCCGCCTGGAACTGGCCAAGCAGGCCGCCGACCTGCACACCGCGCAGCTGACCCAGATGGTGGTCTACGAAGTGGTCAAGGATGGCTTCCTGGAGCAGCACATCCCGACCATCCGCGCGCTGTACGCCAACCAGTGCCAGGTGATGCTCGATGCCATCGCCGAGCAGTTCCCGGCCGGCGTCACCTGGACCAAGCCCGAAGGCGGCATGTTCATCTGGGTCACCCTGCCCAAGCAGATCGACGCCATGAAGCTGCTCGACCAGGCCATCGCGGCCAAGGTGGCCTTCGTGCCGGGTGCGCCGTTCTACGCCAACGAGCCGGAAACGAATACCCTGCGCCTGTCCTTCGTGACCGTGCCGCCGGAGCGTATCCGTGAAGGCGTGGCCATCCTCGGCAAGCTGATCGCCGCGCAGATGTAAGCCTCGCCCCGGCAAGCGAGCGCCGTCCCCCGGACAAGCGGCGGACGGCGTTTTGCATTGCATGCGGCCTGCCGATGGCGGGGCGCGCCTTCTCGCCGCACCTGCGCCGCGCCATGCGGGCCACGCGCAATCAGAACCGCTTCAGGGCGGCGGCGTACTCGCCGCGCGAGGTTTCCACCAGCACGCGCTCGCCCTCCAGGCGAACCGCGTCGACCGTCGCCTCCCGCCCCGGCGCGCACACCGATGGCGGGCACGTGGCCACGCCATCGAACATGGCGAGCGGCCTGAGAGTCCGCCTGTCGAGGACATGCACCACCGCGCGCAGCCGGCCATTGCCGGGCAGCGTGGGGCCGCCCGCCAGCGCGACATAGTTCGCCGAACACAAGCCCGCCATGCGCTCCATCGATCCGGCCAGGATCACCTCGCGCCCGTCCAGCGAGCGCAGGTTGCGGATGCGGTGGCCCTCGACAATCCCGATCGGGCAGCGCTCGCGCGCGACTTCGGCATGCGCCAGCGCCACACCGGCCTTGAAGCGGGGCGGCTGTCCCATGGCGCGCAGCAGCGCCTCGCCGTAGTCCGAGCGCAGCCCGCCATGCAGCGCGCGCCCGGCGACCGGGCAAAAACTGCGGCTGCGCCCTGCGGCCACGCTCTTGACGGGCTGCTCGTACAGCAGCCGCCGCGGCTGGCCTTGCAGCAAGCGGATCACGGCGCCGTCGCCAGTCGCCTTGACCTGCAACAGCAGCGCGCCCGGTTGCGCGGCCTGCCTGACCTTGAGGTCGCCTTCCGCGCCGGGATAGGCGCGCCATGCCGCCCCATCGGCATGCGCTTCGGTGAAGCCGCCCGGGAGATCGAGCGACGGCCCCCTGGGCGGCGCGTGCAGCAGCTGCGCGTCGACGTCGAGCACCACCGCCTCGCCGCCGGGCGTTGTCGACGGCGCGGGCCAGGTCAGCGCGACGGAGCACAGCTCGTTGCTGGTGTAGATCATGCCGGGTGCGAGCAGCATGCGCCGGTCCTCGATGCCGGCGGCGCGCCACTGATGCGCATGCAGCGCCGACGCCGCCATACCGCTCGACAGCATGAGCAAACCCAGCGCAAGCGCGCCCCGTGCACCGATGATCCTGCGCCTGGCCGCCGCCGCCCCGGCCAGCAGCGCGAGCGACCACAGCCACATGAAGGCGCCCCATCCCCAGCTGGCGACCGCCCCGCTGCGCCCTCCGGATTTGTCCAGCATGCCGCTAAACAGGGGCAGGCTTGCCGCAAACGCCAGCATGAGCACGACGGACAGGCGCGGCGTCTTGCCCAGGCACAGGCGCCAGGCGGCGTACACGAAGAAGAGATTGGCATACGCCGCCCATCCGTGCACGAACCAGCCGAACAAGATCCCGAACAGCAGGACCGCGCCGCCCAATGGCGGGGGTATGCTGTCGCCGCTGGCGAAGGCCGGCAGGAACAGGGAAATCGACCACGCGAACAGCGCGCCGATCAGGAGGAAAACATCCACCGGACGCAGTTCCATGGATGGGCTTGCTTGAATCATCGTCGCGTGCGCCAAAAAATGCCCATCGGAAGGTTTCCGCTCGCGGGCGGCGCCATTATACGAGGCGTGTGCGGAGCCTCCCACCCGCGAGGCATAAAGCCACAGAATCGTCCCGAAAGACACAATCCCGGTGATAACAGGAATACAATGAGCTGACAACAGCGCGCTCTGATAGGTGTGGAGCCAAGGCTGGACTCACTCGTGGATGCGCCATGAATATTCAGCAACGCAACAACGTGAATTTTTACGGAAGCGGTTCCTCCACCCTGGTCTTCGGGCACGGTTTCGGCTGCGACCAGAGCATGTGGCGCAAGCTGGTGCCGGCCTTTTCCGGGCACTACAAGATCGTGCTCTACGACCTGGTCGGCAGCGGCAAGTCGGACCTGTCGGCCTACAACGAATTCGACTACGCCACCCTGCACCGCCATGCCGAAGACCTGCTCGCCATCCTGCACGAATATGCCAACGAGCCGGCGGTGTTCATCGGCCATTCCGTCAGCGCCACCATCGGCATGCTGGCGGCGATCCGCGAGCCGGCCATGTTCGCCGGCCAGGTGATGATCGGCCCCTCGCCGTGCTACATCAACGATGGCGATTACATCGGCGGCTTCAACCGCGAGGATATCGACACCCTGCTGCGCCTCATGCACGACAATTATCTGAAGTGGGCCGCCAACATGGCGCCGCTGATCATGGGCGCGCCCGACCAGCCCGAGCTGCAGGAGGAACTGACCGCCAGCTTTTGCCGCAACGATCCCGCAATCGCCAGGCACTTCGCGCGCGTCACCTTCCTTTCCGACCACCGCGCCGACGTGCCGCGCTCGCACACGCCCACCCTGATCCTGCAAAGCAGCGACGACATGATCGCTCCGCGCGAAGTGGGCGAATACATGCGCCGCCACCTGCCGGTCAGCTGGCTCGCCTTCATCGACAATATCGGCCATTGTCCGCACATGAGCGCGGCGAGCGAGAGCACGGAACTGATCCGCACTTTCATCACGCGTTTGCTCAAGTAGGCAGGCTGGCCGATAATGGCGGCACCGGCGGCGCAGTCCGCGCCCCCAGCTAACTGCGAGACCAGCTTGAGCGACCAATTCAGCCAGAACGACATCGATGCCGTCTACCGCGCCATCGCCGCGCGCCGCGACGTGCGCCATTTTGTGCCGGGCGCGATCGATGAAGCGCTGTTCGCAAGGCTGATCGCGGCGGCGCACCAGGCGCCCAGCGTGGGGATGATGCAGCCGTGGCGCTTCATCCGCATCCGCAGCGACGCCGTGCGCGAGGCCATCGTCAGGCTGGTCGACGAGGAACGGCTGGCCACGGCCGAGGCGCTGGGCGAGCGCGGGACGGCGTTCATGCGGCTCAAGGTCGAGGGTATCCGCGAGTGCGGCGAGCTGCTGGTGGCGGCGCTGATGGACCGCCGCGAGGAGTACGTGTTCGGCCGCCGCACCCTGCCCGAGATGGACCTGGCCTCGGTGGCCTGCGCGCTGCAGAACATGTGGCTGGCATCGCGCGCGGAAGGACTGGGAATGGGCTGGGTGTCGCTGTTCGATCCCGACAAGCTGGCCGCGCTGCTGTCGATTCCGGCCGGCGGCAAGCCGGTGGCGGTGGTCTGCATCGGCCATGTGGCGCAGTTCTACCCCATGCCGATGCTGGAGATGGAGGGCTGGGAGACGCGCAGGAAGCTCGACGACATGCTGTTCGTCGATGGCTGGGACAATTCGCACCCGCCTCTCCTCAAGGCTGCTTCGGATACCCCGTAATCTCCGCGATCTGCGCATACATCGGCTGCAGCCGCCCGTACATCTTGCGGTACACCTGCCTGTACAGGCGGTCGTACATCGCGCGGTTCGCCTCGACCGGCTCGAACACCCGCCCGATGCGCGTCATCCCGGCGATGGCCGCCGCAAAGTCCGGATACAGGCCGAGCCCCACCGCCGCCGCGATCGCCGCGCCCAGCCCCGAGGTTTCGTACACGTGCGGGCGCGCGGTCGGCAGCCCGAAAATATCGGCCGTCAGCTGCATCGCCGCGTCGCTCTGCGAACCGCCGCCGGACACGCGCAACTCGGTGATCGGCACGCCGCTGCGCTTTTCGGTGCGCTCCTTCCCTTCGCGCAGCGCGTACGCCAGCCCTTCCAGGATCGCGCGGTACACATGCGCGCGCGTGTGCACGTCGCCGAAGCCGATGATCGCGCCCTTCGCCTCCGGCCCCGGCACGCGGATGCCCGGGCTCCAGTAAGGCTGCAGCATCAAGCCCATGGCGCCGGGCGGCACCGCGTTCACCAGTTCGTCGAACAGCTGCTCGGGCGCCACGTCTTCTTCCAGCGCCCGCGCGCGTTCGTGGTGGCCGAACTGCTCCTTGAACCAGTTCACCATCCAGTAGCCGCGAAAGATCTGCACTTCGGTGCTGTAGGTGTCGGGAATGGCGGCCGGATAGGGCGGGATGAAGGGCGTCACCTCGACATAGCGGCGGCTGGTGGTGTTGATGGTGGCCGTGGTGCCGTAACTGAGGCAGCCGATATGCGGCGCCTGGCAGCCCGCGCCGATCACTTCGCAGGCCTTGTCGGCGGCCGCCGCCAGCAGCGGCGTGCCGGCCGGGATGCCGGTCAGCGCGGCCACCGCGGCGTCGATGCGGCCGATCGGCGTGCCCGGGGCCACCAGTTCGGGCAGCATCTGCGGCGTGATCGCGAGCGCCTGCCACTTCCAGTCGCGCGCCCCGGCCCAGCGCTGGCGCTTGTAGTCGAACGGCAGGTACGCCACCTGCGAGCCGGTCGAATCGACGTAGCGCCCGCACAGGCGGTAGTTCAGGTAGCCGGACAGGAGCAGCACCTTGTGCGTGCGCTGCCACAGGTCCGGCTGGTGCGCCTTGATCCAGTTGACCTCCGCCTCGCCGCGAAAATAGTCGATCGTGCCCTTCACCCGCGCCAGCCGGAAGGCCAGGTTCCACCACATGCCGACCTTGGGCGCCACGTCGGTGCGGCGCTGGTCCAGCCAGGTGATGGCGGGACGCAGCGGCACGCCGTCGGCGCCCACGTTGATCACCGTGCCGCGCTGGGTGGTGACGGCCACGCCCTGCACCCGCGCCTTGTCGGCGCCCGGCTGCTCCCATAGCCGCTGGCAGGCGCGGCACAGCGACTGCCAGTAGTCTTCGGGGTCGTGTTCGGCCCAGCCGGGATGGTCGGAGAAGTAGCTCTCGAAATGCACCTGCGATCTGGCGACGATATTGCCCTGCAGGTCGAACAGGATCGCGCGCACGCTCTGGGTGCCGTTGTCGATGGCGAGAATAGTGTTGCCGCTCATGGCTGCCTGCCCGGAAGGCCGTAGTGTGCCTGCCATAATGCCAGATACGCCGCTTCGCTCGCGTCCCAGCGCGCGTCGTCCCATTCCAGCTCGTGCTGGCAGATCGCGCGGATGCGCGCCATGTGCCGCACGCCCCCGCCGCGCAGCTGCAAGCCGAGGCGGGTGCGGCGCAGCAGCAGGTCTTCCAGGTGCTGCACCGCTTCCGTGCGCGCGGCCCAGCGCAGTTCGGCCCACAGCGATTCGGTGCCGGGGATGGTTTCCAGCTCGCCCGGGCGGGCGGCGTCGATCAATGCCTGCGCGTGGGCGCCGTAACGGCCGCGCAGACGGCGCAGCGGCGCCGCCCGCAGCGGGGCGACCAGCGCCGGCGCGGGGGCGAACACGGCGCATGGCGCCAGCGCGTCGCGCCAGCCGGGCAGCGCCGGCATGGCGTGCCGCAGCGCGTCGAGGGCAATCACGCGGAAGGTGGTCAGCTTGCCGCCGGTGACGCTCAGCAGTCCGTTTTCCAGCCAGACTGCGTGGTCGCGCGAGGCCTTGGACGGGTCGCCGGCGCCGCTGTCGATCACCGGGCGCACCCCGGCGTAGGTGGCAATCACGTCGGCCTCGCTCAAGGCCAGTGCCGGGAACTGCGCATGCAGCGCCGCCATCAGGTAGTCGCATTCGGCGCGGGTGATGGCCGCTTCGCCGGACAGGCCGTCGCCATGATCGACGTCGGTGGTGCCGACCAGGGTCACGCCTTCCCACGGAAAGGCGAACACCGGGCGGCCGTCGGCCGGATGCATCAGGCTGACCGCCTGCGCCAGCGGCAGGCGCCAGGCCGGCAGCACCAGGTGGCTGCCGCGCAGCGGGCGCAGTCGGGGCGCGCCGCCGGCCTGCGCGCGCAGGCCGTCGGCCCAGGCGCCGGTGGCGTTGACGACCACGCGCGCGCGCACTTCATGGGTGGCGCCGTCGCGCCCGTCCTGCAGCACTGCGCCGTCGACGCCCGCGCCGCTGCGCAGCAGTTCGCGCGCCGCCATGTAGTTGAGCGCCACGCCGCCGTGGGCCTGGGCTTCCTGCAGCACGCGCAGCACCAGGCGCGCGTCGTCGGTCTTGGCGTCGGTGTAGAGCATGCCGCCCTGCAGTCCGGCGCGCGCCGCGTTCGGAGTCATCATCGCGAATTCGCCATCGCCGACGTAGTGGCGTTCGCGCTTGCCGGCCATGAAGTCGTAGATCGCAAGGCCCAGCAAGAAGGTCTTGCGGCCCGGCTTGCGGCCCACGTAGTCGCCGAAGGCGAAGCTTTGCGGTTCCACCAGTCCGGCCGCTCCGGCCAGCAGCGCATCGCGCTCGCGCACCGATTCGCGTGTCAGGCCGAAGCGGCCTTCTTTCAGGTAGCGCAGGCCGCCGTGCACCAGCTTCGACGAACGGCTCGACGTGCCCCAGGCAAAATCGCGCTGCTCCACCAGCAGCGCCTTGAGCCCGCGGCGCGAGGCCTCCAGCAGGATGCCGGCGCCGGTGATGCCGCCGCCGACGATCAACAGGTCCCATTCGCGCGCCAGCAGCAGCGGGAGCGTGTCTTCCCCGCCGCTTTGCCGTGCGCTACGCCAGTGGGCGCTCACGGCGACACCAGTTTGCCGGGATTCATGCGCCCGTCCGGGTCGAAGTGGCGGAACAGCGTGCGCATGGCGCCCATGCCCAGCAAGCCCTTTTCGGATGCGAGGTAAGGCGCATGGTCGGCGCCCACGCCGTGCTGGTGGCTGATGGTGCCGCCGTTGACAATGATCGCTTCCGACACCGCACCCTTCAAACGGCGCCAGCGCCGCAGGTCTTCATCGTAGCTGCCCGAGAGCCGGTACACGAAGGTGGCATACACGCTGGCGCCCTGCTCGTACAGGTGCGACAGGTGGGTGTAGGCGTGCACCCGTTCGCCGCACGAGGCCATGGCCTGGGTCGCCGCTTCTTCCAGCGCATGCATCATGGGCGTCACGCCCGGCCAGTCGACCGCCGTTTCGACCGTGTCGATGGCGTAGCCCTGCTGCCAGGCGGCGTTGCGCAGGTAGACGTTGCGGAAGCGGTTCTGCTTCCATTTGTCGCCCATGGTGCGGCCCACGTGCACGCCGCCGCCGGCGCGCGCGATCGCCAGCGCCGCGCGCAGCGCATGCCTGGCATTGGCCGCGCTGCCGCTGGCGCCGATCATCAGCATGCATTTGCCGTCGGCGCAGCCGCGCCAGCGCAGCCAGGTTTCCAGCGCGCCGATCAGGCGCTTGTGGCCGGCCAGGGTCAGCATGGTCAGCGTTTCCAGGGGGTTGGACAGGCGCAGCATCGACAGCGGCAGCCTGGCCTGCGCCAGTTCGCGCGTGGCGGCGGCCGCCGCGTCCCAGTCCGGGAAGAACACGGCGTGGAAGGCTTCGTACTGCGGCAGGCGGCTGATGCGCACCGTCGCTTCGGTGAGGATGCCGAGGCGCCCCTCGGAGCCGAGCACCATTTCGCGCAGGTCGGTCCCGGCCGCCGACGCCGGAAAGGTCGGCAGCTCGAAGGTGCCGGCCGGCGCCTCCACCCGCCCGCCGGCGAACAGCTGTTCGATGCGGCCGTAGCGCAGCGATTGCTGGCCGGAGGAACGCGTGACCACCCAGCCGCCCAGGGTCGAATACTCGAACGATTGCGGAAAGTGGCCGAGCGTGTAGCCGAAGGCGCGCAGCTGCGCTTCCAGGTCCGGTCCCAGCACCCCGGCCCCGAAGGTGGCCAGCTGCGCCTCTTTATCCAGGTCGATCAGGGCGCGCATGCGCGTCATGTTGATGGTCAGGACCGGCTTCGGCCCCGCCTCCACCCCGACATGGCCGGCCACGCTGGTGCCGCCGCCGTAGGGAATGACGATGGCGCCGCACTGCGCCGCGAGGTCGAGCAGGTCGCGCACTTCTTCCCCGCTTTCGGGGTAGGCCACGCCGTCCGGGGCGGTGTCGATCTTCCCGTAGCGCAGGCGCAGCCAGTCGGGCAGGCTCTGGCCGAGCGCATTGGCCAGGCGCGCGGCGGCCGAGGTGTCGATCAGCGGATGCGGCGGCAGGCGGCTGGCGCCGATGCGCGCGCAGGCGTCGGCATGGCTGGTGTCGGCGCCGGCCGTTCCCGGGCCGAGGCGCTCGCCCAGAAATGCCAGCGCGTCGTCGTTCAGCGCAAATTCAATGGCATCGTCGCCCCAACCGTTCCACCGTTTCATCGTTTTTTCCCGTTATACTTGTCCATTCACTCACGGCCGCCAGCGTATGCGAAGGCGGGCTTCACGTATTGCGCTTTCATGACAACCGCTTTGTTCAAACATGCCAGGGGCTTTGCCAGGAGTTCCACCAGTGCTGCGGCCTGACGCGCGCCGCGTCACCGGGTCCTATCTGCAGCCCCTGCTCGAAGCGGCGCAGGCGCGCGGCGTGGCGCCAGGCGCCCTGGCCGATGCGGCCGGCCTGCCCGCCGGCGCGCTCGAGCGCCTGCCCGACTCGCTCGGTGCGGCCGATTACGTGCGCCTGCTGGCGGCCGGCGCCGAGCTGGCGGACGACCCGCATTTCGGCCTGCATGTGGGGGAACGGGTCAGGCTGGGCACCTACAGCGTGTATGGATTGATCTTGCTGTCCTGCCGCGACTTCGGCCAGGCCTTCCAGCAGACCTTGCGCTACGAGCAGCTGGCGCACGACCTGGGACGCTCGGTGCTGCACCTGGACGGCGCGCAGGCGCAGTACGAATGGGTCTCCAACTACCCCGACGGCAGCCGCCACCTGGTCGAAAGCGTGTTTGCCGGCATCCGCACCTTCACCACCTGGCTGGCCGGGACCGCGCTGCCCTTGCCGCACCTGGGCTTTACCCACGCGCAGCAGGCCGACGGCGCCGAGTACGCACGCGTGTTCGGGGCGCTGCCGCGCTTCGGGGAGCCGGTCAACGCGGCAGGTTTCGACGCCCAGCTGCTCGGCTGGCCGGTGCCGAATGCCGACGTGGGCCTGTACCCGGTGCTGCAGCAGCACGCCGAGCGGCTCCTGCGCGAACGCAGCCGGGATGACGATGGCGTGGTGGCGCGCGTGCATGCGGCCATCATCCGCAACCTGGCGCACGACCGGGTGCGGCTGGCCACGATTGCGGAGGAACTGGCGCTCTCGCCGCGCACCCTGCAGCGCAAACTGAGCGAAGCCGGGGCCAGCTTCCAGCAGGTGCTGGACCAGGCGCGCTACGCCCTGGCCATGGATTACCTGCGCCAGGGCAGCCTGTCGCTGGTCGATATCGCGTTTTTGCTGGGCTACCAGGAGCAAAGCGCCTTCTCCCACGCGTTCAAGGAATGGTCCGGGGTAAATCCCGGAGCGTGGCGCGATAGCAGCCATTTGCGCCTATAATACGACGCTGTTCCGATCTACGCTAACCCTGCGCTTCCTGCGCCAAAACCTGGCAACGCCGTGAATCCACATCTCGACAAACTGCACCCCTACCCTTTTGAAAAACTGCGCCAGTTGTTCGCGGGCGTGACCCCGAACCCGGAGTACGCCGCGATCAGCCTGGGGATCGGCGAGCCGAAGCACCCGACGCCGGCCTTCATCCAGAAGGCGCTGGCGCACGGTGTGGCGGGACTGGCCAATTACCCGAGCACCGCCGGCACCGACGCCCTGCGCGGCGCCATCGCCGGCTGGCTGGAACGGCGCTACGGCGTGCCGGCCCTGAACCCGGCCACCCAGGTGCTGCCGGTGAACGGCTCGCGCGAGGCCCTGTTCGGGATCGCCCACTGCGTCATCGACGCGTCCCGGCCGGCGCCGCTGATCGTCTGCCCCAACCCGTTCTACCAGATCTACGAAGGCGCGGCCTACCTGGCCGGGGCCGAGCCCTACTTCGTGAACTCGGAACCGGGCCGCAATTTCGGCTGCGACTACGCCAGCGTGCCAGCCGATATCTGGCCGCGCGTGCAGCTGCTGTACCTGTGCACCCCGGGCAATCCGACCGGCGCCACCCTGTCGCTGGAGGACTGGAAGCAGTTGTTCGCGCTGTCCGACCGGTATGGCTTCGTGATCGCGGCCGACGAATGCTATTCCGAGATTTACCATACCAGTGCGGCTCCTTTGGGCGCGCTGGAAGCGGCGCACCAGCTGGGACGCAGCGGCGGCGAGACGCCCTACGCCAGGCTGATCGTGTTTTCCAGCCTGTCCAAGCGCTCCAACGTGCCGGGCATGCGCTCCGGCTTCGTGGCGGGCGACCCGGCCGTGATCAGGAAATTCCTCCTGTACCGCACCTACTGCGGCGGCGCCATGGCGCCGCCGGTGCAGGCGGCGTCGATCGCTGCCTGGGGCGACGAAACCCACGTGCAGGAAAACCGCGTCAAGTACCGCGAAAAATTCGCCCTCGTCACCCCGCTGCTCAAGGAAGTGATGGACGTCGAACTGCCCGACGCCGGCTTTTACCTGTGGGCCGACGTGCGCCGCAGCGGCCTGTCGGACACCGAATTCGCGCGCCGTCTTTACGCGGAATATAATGTGACGGTCCTGCCGGGCAGCTACCTGGCGCGCGACGCGCACGGGATCAACCCGGGCAGCGGCCGCATTCGCATGGCGCTGGTGGCCGAAGTCGACGAAGGCGTCGAGGCGGCCCAGCGCATCGTCCAGTTTTGCAAGTCATTGAAGTCGCTTTGAAATCCGCCACACCACTTACTAAAAATACGATCATGACCCAACAACTCCAAAACATCATCGACACCGCCTGGGAACAGCGCGCCGAGATCAATCCATCCAACGGCACGGCCGAACTGCGCGAGGCAGTGGCCCACGTGATCGCTGGCCTGGACGACGGCAGCATGCGCGTGGCGCAAAAAACCGGTGCCGACTGGGTCGTCAACCAGTGGATCAAGAAAGCGGTGCTGCTTTCCTTCCGCCTGGAGAACAACAGCGTCATGCCGTCCGACGGCACCATGCAGTTCTACGACAAGGTGCCGACCAAGTTCGCGAACTACACGGCCGACGACTTTGCGCGCGGCGGTTTCCGCGTGGTGCCGCCGGCCGTCGCGCGGCGCGGCAGCTTCATCGCCAAAAACGTGGTGCTGATGCCGTCCTACGTCAACATCGGCGCGTATGTCGATGAAGGCGCCATGGTCGACACCTGGGCCACGGTCGGTTCGTGCGCGCAGATCGGCAAGAACGTGCACCTGTCCGGCGGCGTGGGCATCGGCGGCGTGCTCGAACCGATGCAGGCCAATCCGACCATCATCGAAGACAACTGCTTCATCGGCGCCCGTTCCGAGATCGTCGAAGGCGTCATCGTCGAGGAAAACTCGGTCATCTCGATGGGCGTGTACATCGGCCAGTCGACCAAGATCTACGACCGCGCCACCGGCGAAGTCACGTACGGCCGCGTGCCGGCCGGCTCCGTGGTGGTGTCGGGCAACCTGCCGTCGCCGGACGGCAGCTACAGCCTGTACTGCGCCGTCATCGTCAAGCGTGTGGACGCCCAGACACGTTCCAAAACAGGTATCAACGAATTGCTTCGCGGTATCTGATACAGTCAAAGTCCAAACCAGGAGAAAAAAAATGGCAATGGACCGCTTGTTCCATCTGATGAAAGAAAAAAACGCGTCGGACATGTTCTTCGCGGTCAATTCTCCCGTCCATATCAAAATCAACGGCAACCTGATTCCCATCAACCAGCAAAAGCTGGAGCCGGAAAACATTTCCGCCCTGCTCTCGGAAATCTGCACCCAGGAGCAGATGGACGAACTGGCCCGTGAAAACGAGCTGAACATGGGTATTTCGGTCGCCAACCTGGGCCGTTTCCGCCTGTCGGCCTTCCGCCAGCGCGGTACGATCTCGGCCGTGTTCCGTTTCGTGCCGGCCGTCATCCCGGCCCTGGAAGACCTCGGCCTGCCGCACGTGCTGGCCGACCTGATCATGGAAAAGCGCGGCCTGCTGCTGCTGGTCGGCGCGACCGGTTCGGGCAAGTCGACCACCATCGCCTCGATGCTGGATCACCGCAACGAGTTGCGCGCGGGACACATCCTGACCCTGGAAGACCCGATCGAGTATTTGTTCAAGAACAAGAAATCGATCGTCAACCAGCGCGAAATCGGCAGCGACGCCAACAGTTTCTATATCGCCCTGCGCAATTCGATGCGCCAGGCGCCCGATTGCATCCTGATCGGCGAGATTCGCGACAAGGAAACCATGGCGGCGGCCCTGGCCTACGCCCAGTCCGGTCACCTGGTGCTGGCGACCTTGCACGCAAACAACTCGTACAACGCGCTGAACCGCATCATCAGTTTCTATCCGATCGAAAACCGCCCGGCGCTGCTGCAGGATCTGTCGTCGGCGGTCAAGGCCATCGTGTCGCAGCGCCTGGTGCGTTCGGCGGCCGGCGGCACCCGCCAGGCGGCGGTGGAAATCATGGTCAACACGCGCTATATCGCCGACCTGATCGACAATGGCGAAATCGGCCAGATCAAGGAAGCGATGGAAAACAGCCTGTCGCCGGGTTCGCAAACCTTCGAATCGGCCTTGTACGAGCTGGTCAAGAGCGGCCTGATCACGCAGGAAGAAGGCCTGGCCAATGCCGACTCGGCCACCAACCTGTTGTGGCTTCTTAACAACGGTCCTGACGTGCGCGCCGCCGGCGTGCCCGAGGCGCCGAAACCGGTCGAGGAACCGTCGTCCTCGTCCTTCACCGAGTTTACGCTCAACAGCTGATCCGGGCCTGGCACACGACGCCGCGACGCCATGTCGCGGCTTTTTTTGCCTGCGCCTGCCTCCGCGCTCGATCGCGCCCGCACTGCGTTCTCGCGCACAGCGCTCATCGTTGCCTGACCGCACATCATCGGGAAACCAGCCTGGTTCGGACATGTCGTTGCCATCGCGCAAGTGAATGCTACAAACAGAATCCCCCATCGCGCGGCTGCTGATGCCGCGCAGATGCGTTCAATGGTAATCGATCCGCCGCGCTGTGCTTGCCTGATACAAAACATTTATTTCGCATAAGAATGCAAACGTAGTCCTGTGACCACGTTTGCGCTGGCGCCGGCGCCGCGCGGCGCCCTCCCCTGCCATCGCCCCGCTGGCCGCAGCGCGCCTGTGGTATCCTCCCGGGTTCCCCAGAATACTCAGGCCGCCACGCCCGCATGCCGGGCGCGGCTGGCCGCGCTCCTGATCGACCATGAAAAAAACCCTGTACGGCATTCCCAACTGCGACACCGTCAAAAAAGCCCGCACCTGGCTGGCTGAGCACGAGCAGGCATTCGACTTCCACGACTTCAAGAAGCAGGGACTCGAACGCGCCACCGTGGCCGCCTGGCTTGAAGAGCTGGACTGGGAAGTGCTGGTCAACCGCAAGGGCACGACCTGGCGCAAGCTGCCCGACGAACGGCGCGCGGCCATCGTCGACAAGGCCAGCGCGCTCGCGCTGATGCTGGAGCAGCCGTCCGTCATCAAACGCCCTGTGCTGGCCGGCGCCGGCAAGCTGTCGGTCGGCTTTTCGGACGCGCAGTACCGCCAGATCTTCTCTCTCCAAGAAATCCAATGACCTTTTCCCGTACCCTCGCGCTGACCGAAAAACTGATCGCGCTTTCCTCGATCACGCCCGACGACAAAGGCTGCCAGCGGCACCTGATCGACCTGCTCTCGCCGCTCGGCTTCGTGTGCGAGACCATCGAATCGAACGGCGTGACCAATCTGTGGGCGCGCAAGGGCAGCGCCTCGCCGGTGTTCGTGTTCGCCGGCCATACCGACGTGGTGCCGACCGGCCCCGTCGAACAGTGGCAGTCGCAGCCCTTCATTCCGACCCGGCGCGACGGCAAGCTGTATGGACGCGGCGCGGCCGACATGAAGACCTCGATCGCGGCCATGGTCGTCGCCTGCGAAGAATTCATCGCCCAACACCCGGACCACGCCGGCTCGATCGCCTTCCTGATCACCAGCGACGAGGAAGGCCCGGCCACCGACGGCACCGTGGTGGTCTGCCGCCTGCTGGAAGAACGCGGCGAGAAGATCGATTACTGCCTGGTGGGCGAGCCGACATCGGCCGCCACCCTGGGCGACATGATCAAGAACGGCCGGCGCGGTTCGCTGTCGGGCAAATTGACGATCCACGGCATCCAGGGCCACATCGCCTACCCGCAGCTGGCGCGCAACCCGATCCACCAGAGCGCCCCGGCGCTGGCCGAACTGGCCGCCGAACAGTGGGACGCGGGCAACGAATACTATCTGCCGACCTCCTGGCAGATGTCGAACATCCACGCCGGCACGGGCGCCAACAATGTGATCCCGGGCGCCGTGACGATCGACTTCAACTTCCGTTTTTCGACGGCCAGCACGTTTGAAGACCTGAAGGCGCGCGTGCATGCGATCCTCGACAGGCACGGCCTCGAATACGACCTGGCCTGGACCCTGTCCGGCCTGCCCTTCCTGACCCCGCGCGGCACGCTGTCCGACGCGCTATCGCACGCCATCCTGGCCGAGACCGGGGTGCGGACCGAATTATCGACCACCGGCGGGACCTCGGACGGCCGCTTCATCGCCCGCATCTGCCCGCAGGTGATAGAATTCGGCCCTCCGAATGCCAGCATCCACAAGATCGACGAGCACATCGACGTGCGCTTCATCGATCCGCTCAAGAACATCTATCGCCGCACGCTCGACAAGCTGCTGGCGCCTGCGCCGCACAACACCTGACCCGAGAACAGCCATGACCACTACCCTGTTTACAGCGACATTTACCACGCCGCGCGACCTGCTGCGCTATGCGATCACCCGTTTCAACGGCGCCAGGCTGTTTTTCGGCCACGGCAGCGCCGAAGCGCTGGACGAAGCGGCCTACCTGATCCTGCACACCCTCAAGCTCCCGCTCGACAAGCTCGATCCCTTCCTCGACGCCCGCCTGCTGCCTGAGGAAGTGCTGCAGGTCCTCGGCGTGATCGAACGGCGCGTGAGCGAACGCGTGCCGGCCGCCTACATCACCAACGAAGCGTGGCTGGGCACCTACGCCTTCTACGTCGACGAGCGCGTGATCGTGCCGCGTTCCTTCATCCACGAACTGATCCCGCACCAGTTCAGCCCCTGGGTGGAAGACCCGTACGCGGTCGAAAACATCCTCGAACTGTGCACCGGGTCGGGCTGCCTGGCGATCATGATGGCCGACGCCTTCCCCGACAGCGTGGTCGACGCGGTCGACATCTCGGCCGATGCGCTGGCCGTCGCCGAACGGAATATCCGCGAATACAAGCTCGAAGGCCGGGTCAATCCGATCGCCTCGGACCTGTACCAGAACGTCCCGTTCAAGAAATACGACCTGATCGTCTCCAACCCGCCGTACGTCAATTCGGCCTCGATGGCATCGCTGCCGCCGGAGTACCTGCGCGAGCCGCAGATTGCGCTCGACGGCGGCGCCGACGGCATGGACCTGGTGCGCAAGATCGTCGCCGGCGCGGCCGAACGCCTGACGCCGAACGGCATCCTGATGGTCGAAATCGGCAACGAGCGCGAGTACGCGGAAGCGGCCTTCGGCCATCTGGGCCTGACCTGGGTGACCACCAGCGCCGGCGACGACATGGTGTTCCTGCTCACGGCAGAACAGTTGCAAGCACAGTAATCCCCACCCATTACAAAAAGTAGAACATGATCCGTTTCCTGAACGTTAGCCTGATGCGCGGCACCAAGCCGCTGCTCGATGGCGTCGACCTTACCCTCAACCCGGGCGATAAAATCGGCCTGATCGGCGCCAATGGCGCCGGCAAATCGAGTTTGTTCGGCATGCTGCGCGGCGAGCTGCACCCGGA
This sequence comes from Massilia atriviolacea, assembly GCF_003953935.1. Classification (GTDB taxonomy): domain Bacteria; phylum Pseudomonadota; class Gammaproteobacteria; order Burkholderiales; family Burkholderiaceae_D; genus Telluria_A; species Telluria_A atriviolacea. Next base: position 181,054 of record NZ_RXLQ01000008.1, on the reverse strand, counting down.
CCAGGGCGAGATCGATTTCCCCGCTAAATGGCGCATGGCTTACGTGGCCCAGGAAACGCCGCCGCTGGAACGCGCGGCGCTCGATTATGCGATCGACGGCGACGTCCACCTGCGCAAGCTCGAAGCCGAACTGGCGCGCCTGGAATCGGAACCGGAATCGACCGAGAACGGCATCGCCATCGGCGAGATCTACAGCGCGCTGGCCGACGCCGACGCCTACACGGTGCAGTCGCGCGGCGAACAGCTGCTGCTGGGCCTGGGCTTTTCGCTGTCGCAGATGCAGCAGCCGATCGCCAGCTTCTCGGGCGGCTGGCGCATGCGCCTGAACCTGGCGCAGGCGCTGATGTGCCCTTCCGACCTGCTGCTGCTCGACGAACCGACCAACCACCTGGACCTGGACGCGATCATCTGGCTGGAAGACTGGCTCAAACGCTACGCCGGCACCCTGATCATCATTTCGCACGATCGCGACTTCCTCGACGAAATCGTCAACGTCATCGTGCACATCGACGAGCGCAAGCTGAAACGCTACTCGGGCAACTACTCCGGCTTCGAGCGCCAGCGCGCGGCCCAGATGATCCTGGCCGCCGGCGCGCTCGCCAAGCAGCAGCGCCAGCGCGCCCACCTCGAATCGTTCGTCAACCGCTTCAAGGCGCAGGCCTCGAAAGCGCGCCAGGCCCAGAGCCGCATGAAAGCGCTCGAAAAAATGGAAGAACTGGCGCCGCTGCGCGCCGCCGCCGAATTCTCGTTCGAATTCCGCGAGCCGCTGGCCGCTCCGAATCCGCTGCTGGTGATGGAAGACGTGAACGCCGGCTACCACCTGCTCGACGAACATGGCGACAAGGTGGGCGACAAGACCATCGTCTCGGGCATCAAGTTCTCGCTGCAGATCGGCCAGCGCATCGGCCTTCTTGGCGTGAACGGCGCCGGCAAGTCGACCCTGATCAAGACCATCGCCGGCGAACTGACGCCGCTGACGGGCGAGGCCACGCTCGGCAAGGGCCTGTCGATCGGCTACTTCGCCCAGCACCAGGTGGAGATGCTGCGCCACGACGAGTCGCCCCTGTGGCACCTGGCGAAAATCGCGCCGACGGTGCGCGAGCAGGAGCTGCGCAACTTCCTGGGCGGCTTCAACTTCCCGGGCAATATGGTGACCAGCCCGATCCGCCCGTTCTCGGGCGGCGAAAAGGCGCGCCTGGCCCTGGCGCTGATCGTCTGGCAGCGCCCGAACCTGCTGCTGCTCGATGAACCGACCAATCACCTGGACCTGGAAACGCGCGAAGCGCTGACCATGGCGCTGGCGCAGTTCGAAGGCACGCTGGTGGTGGTATCGCACGATCGCCATCTGCTGCGCGCCACCACCGACCAGTTCATCATCGTCGCCGACGGCAAGCTGCAGCCCTTCGACGGCGACCTGGACGACTACAAGGACTGGCTGTTCCAGACCAAGCTTGGCAAGGGCACCACCGTGCTGCCGGCGGCGGGCAAGGACAACAAGACCGCCTTCCCGGTGGCGTCGGCGGTGGCGCCGCCAAGCGCGCCGGTGGTCGACAAGAAGGACCAGAAGCGCCAGGACGCCGAGCAGCGCCAGCGCACCGCCGCATTGCGCAAACCGATCGAAGGCAAGATCAAGCGCCTGGAAGAGCAGATCGCCAAGCGCAACGAGCAAAAGGCGGAGGTCGATGGAAAGCTGGGCGAAGCGAGCATCTACGAGGCGGCCAACAAGGCCAGGCTGAAGACGCTGCTGGCGGACCAGTCGTTCTACAAGAAGGACCTGGCGCAGCTGGAAGCGGAGTGGCTGGAATTGCAGGAGCAGCTGGAAGGGCTGGCGGTTTGATGCTCGCCGCAGCCGGCACGCGCCCCTGATACCGTCGCACCGGGAACCGCCGCACCAGGGACCACCGCACCAGGAACCGTCGCCCCCGCGCAGGCGGGGGGCGACAGCGCATTGTCACGCAGCCTTCTGCGCCCCCGCCGCCGTCTCGCGCCGGATCGACATCAGCTTGTCGATATCGACCAGGATCAGGCGCCGCCCGCCGGTCTGGCCAAGTCCCATCAGGTAGTCGCAGCCGCTGTCGCGGGTCATGCCCGGAATCGGCGTGATCTGGTCCGCGTACATGTGCACCACGTCGGTCACCCCGTCGACCACCATGCCCATCACGCAGCTCGACAATTGCAGGATGATCACGTCGGTCATCGGGCCGGGCGAGGCGGCCCGCTCGTTGAACGCCACCCGCATGTCCACCAGCGGCATGATCACCCCGCGCGACACCGCCACGCCCTTGACGATCGCCCCTTCCGAAGCGAACCGCTCCAGCGACTGGAAGGTGCGCAGTTCCTTGACCTTGCGGCAGTCGACCCCGTATTCCATGCCCCCCAGTTGAAAACTCAGGAACTCCATCTTGCCGATGGCGGCAGACTGCGTTGAAATCGTGTGCATGGTGGTCCTTTCGTCTCTGCGGGGCTGCGGCAAGGTCGCGAAACCCCATCGTAGTGCGCGTGTGCAAGGGTCTCGTTGAGCGCGATCAAGGTTTCAGCGACCCTGGACGCGCTTGCAATGCAACGGGAAGTCTTTACAATGAGGCGGCAATATTCCAGGGCGATAAGTTTGCAAACTTGAAGGATGGACAATGTATCAATGGGTGAAGCGACTTTTTTCGGCGCCCGAGGCGCCCGGCGCAACGCAGGCCAGCCAGCCGCCGGCCGCGCCAGCGAGCGCCGCGCCAGCGAGCGCCGCGCCATCGAGCGCCGCGCCATCCAGTGCCATGCCGCCCGCAAACGCGGCGCAGCTGTCGTTCGAACAGCGCGACGGCGTCAACGGCACCTATTTCAACTGGCTGTTCGACAATGCCGACGTCACCGGCCTCGATACCACGCCGCACGAAAACCAGGTGCTCGACGCACTGACGGCGATCCTGGCATCGCAGCAGTCCGGCGCGGCGCTGGTGCGGCGCCTTCCCGGCCTGCTGCCGCAGCTGCTGCAAAGCCTGCGCAGCGATAACTTCTCGGGCGCGCAGCTCTCGCGCACGATTTCCAACGACGTGGTGCTGGTCGCTGCCGTGATCCGCATGGCCAATACCTCGTTCAAGGGCAGCGGCACCACCATCACCAGCGTCGAACACGCGGTCATGCTGATCGGCCAGGAGGGCTTGCGCCACCTGATCACCAGCGTCGCCTTCCGCCCCATCATCGACCTCAATTCGGGCCAGTACACGCGCCTGCTGGCGCCGCGCATCTGGGACCAGTCCGAGCGCTGCGCGGTGGCCAACCGCATGCTGGCCGAGGCCATGGGCATCGATCCCTTCGAAGCGTTTCTGGCGGGGCTGGTGCAGAACGTGGGGCTGATCGTCACCCTGCGCATCATGGACCAGATGAGCAAGGGCGAAAAGGAACTGGGCTCGGAGATGTTCTGCGCGCGCCTGGTGCGCGACGCCCGCATCCTCACCTGCAGCATCGGGCGCGAATGGAACTTCCCCGAGAGCGTGGTCACGGCCATCGGCGAGCAGGCCGGCATGCGCAAGGGCGTGCCGGTGTCGCCGCTGGGACAGCTGCTGACGCAGTCCGATTACCTGAGCAAGGTGCGCATCCTGGTCGACAACGCGCGCCTGGGGCAGGACGATCCGGTGCTGTTCAAGGGCTTGTCGGCGCAGGCCATGGCCTGCTACCGCACGCTCGACGCCATCGAAGACGATGTGCCGGCGGCGCCCGCAGCGCCGGCGCCGGCCCCGTGAGCGCGACCGTCGATCCGGGCGAGGTGACGTTTTCCGCCATCCGCGCCCAGGGGCCGGGCGGGCAGAATGTGAACAAGGTCTCGTGCGCGGTGCACCTGCGCTTCGATGTCGGCGCGTCCTCGCTGCCGGAGGCGATCAAGGAGCGGCTGCTGGCCCTGTCGGACCAGCGCATCAACCAGGCCGGCGTGGTGGTGCTCAAGGCGCAGCAGTCGCGCAGCCTGGAACAGAACAAGGAAGACGCCCTGCGCCGCCTGCAGGAGCTGGTCGACAGCGTGGCGGTGCTGCCCACGGTGCGGCGCGCAACCAGGCCGACCAGGAGTTCGCAGCGGCGCCGGCTCGATTCGAAGACAAGGAGCGGGCAGACCAAGGCCATGCGCGGCCGGGTCAGCGAGTAAGCTGCGGCGCGCTGCGCCACCCGTCTCCCCCGCGCGGGCGGGGAAGACGGCAAGGGAACGGCCACGGTATTACCCGCCGCTCTTCCAGTCGAGCGCCCCCTCCTCCCCCGCAAAAATCATGTCGCCCTCGGCGCGCGTGGTGCGCAGTCTGAGCTTGATGTCCTTGGCCGGCAGATCGTAGATGCTGCTGCCGTCCGGGTTGTAGCTCATCGAGCGCACCACCGTTTCGCCTTCGATGCGCTTGATGGTCACCGCGCTGACGCCGGCGCTGTCGACGCGCTGCCGCACCAGTTCCTCCACCAGCGCGGCGCCGGCCTGCTGCTCGGTCTCGGCCGCCTTCACCGCGAGCGACACCTTGGCGATCGCCTTCAAGGCCGGTCCCGCCGCCAGCGCCATCTTCTGGAACATCGGCACCTGCTCCTCGGTCAGGATCAGCTCCTTCTTGCGCACCTTGGAGGCCAGCATGACGTACTTGCGCACTTCCGGCTCGTTGGTCATCGCCTCCATCTCGTCCTTGCGCCGCTGCGCCAGGACGGCAAACTGCGCCACGCGCGCCGTCATCGCCGCGATCACCTCGTCCAGGCGCGCGCTGTCGGGCTGCAGCGCGAAGACGCTCATCTCGCTCTGGCGGCGCGGCCCGGCGCTGTTGACGGTCACCGTGCGCGCCGCGATGGCGCAGCCCTCGGCCTGGTTGATGACGACGTCCTCGGCCATGATCTCGCAGTTGACCGCGTGCAGGATGGTCACGCGCGTGCCCGAAATGACGCAGCTCTCGGCGCGGTTGAGCACCACCTCGCCCTGGCTGGCCTGGATCACCGAGCCCGAAGCCACGCCCTTGACGCGGATGTCGCCGCGCGCGTTGTGGGCCGCGCCGCCGACCAGGTTGCGGTTCAACTGCACCATGCCGCCGCGCGAGATGATGCTGCCGAAGACGTCGGCGTGGATGAGGATGCCCTCGCCCTCGACCACGCGCTTTTCCTGCACCTCGCCGAATTCCTCGAAGTCGCCGGTCAGCTTCAGGTTGCCCGTGGTGCGCGCGCTCACACCGTCGCGGCTGACGATCTTGTCGCCCACCGAAATCTGGCCGCTCCTGCTGTCCACATTCAAAAAACCGGCATGCTGCGCGACCAGGAATTCGCCCTCGGCCGTGACCTCGACCACCGTGCCGGGACCGGCCATGGGCGTCACCTCGGTATCCTTGGGCACGGGCGGCTCGATGCGCAATCCGGACAGCTCGAACCCCGGCTTGCCGGCCACGCACGGGATCTTCTTGAGCAGCCGCACGCCCTTCTCGACCTGCGGAAAGCGGTTCTGGAAGGCCATCAGATCGAGCTTGCCGTTGGCCAGCTGCAGCGGCGCGTCGCTGCGATGCAGGTCGCTGGTCACTTCGATCACATGGGCGTCGCGCCCGGGGCGCGGCTCCAGCAGGCTGGCCACCGTCACGCGCTCGGACTTGCCGCCGTCGATCGCCTGGCGCACCGCCTCGACGTCGATCCCGAAGCGGATTCCCTTGCTCCACATATCGGCGATGAATTCGTCGACGTCGAGCCGCGCCGGCGTGCCAGGGCCATCCGGCTCGCCGGGGTCGGCCAGGTACACCGGCTCGAAGTAGTACTCGGCCCTGCCACGGTTGATCTTGACCGACTTGTAGAGCGACCGCCGCGCCGGACTGAAAGGAACGATGGCCGAGGCCAGGCGGATGATCACATGGCCGTCGGGCGAGCGCGGCAAGGGCTCGCCGGCGCCGTAGATGGCCTTGAGCAGCAAGGGGTAGTCGAGGCCGGCCAGGTAGCTGGTGGCGAAGATGCGGTCGATGGCGGCGCCGAAGGTCGTGCCGAGCACGCTCGGGTCGCCGTAGACGCCGTCGTGGCGTTCGATGATGCAGTGGTCCAGGTCGGGCAACGCGGGCGCGGGGCTGGCGGGCGGACGCGCTGGATGTGCGCCAGGATGTTCAATCGACAAGACGGTACTCCATTGCGCTGTTGAGCTTATATACCTGGCAAGTATCTTTCGCTCTTGGTAAGTTTTTTCTAGCGTAACAGCTTGTCTCATCCAAATAAACAAGTGGATGCGTGAAACTCAACAAATGTAACGATCGGGGAGGAGACGGGATGGGGATGGGTGGGTACTGCGGGAAACCCGGGCGCCGGCGGGCGCGCCCGGGAGCGCTCAGCGGCGCGGGGCGTTCCTGTAGAGGTCGGAGCCTGCCTCGTTGATCTGGCGCCGCAGGTCGCGCCGCTCGTCGGGCGTCATGCGGCTGCCGCGCCGGGCCGCATCGGCGCTCTGGGCATTCTGCTCCTGCTGGGCTTGCTGCGATTCGAGGCGGCGGCGATTGTCTTCGGCGCGCATTTCGAACTGGCGCTGCTGTTGCTGGCGCTGCATGTCGGCGATGCGCTGGGCATCGCGCTCCTTGTCGCCGGGATTGGCCTGGGCCACGGACAAACTGGCGCAAGCGAACAGGCAGCACACAGCCACGCGACGGACGAACGCCTGCCCGCGACGACCTGCGCTGACGACTGCCTTGGTTTGAGTGGGCGCGTTATTCATGATGATCCTCTTCCGCGATGCCTGATAAACATATAAGCTTGACCTGTTACTTGAACTCAGTGTATGACCATTTGCACCGGGGCATAAGCCGAATTGGGTAAAGTTTGTAACAGTATGTAATGACCTACGCGCAAGGCGTTCTATCGGGCGATAAGACGTTACCATAGCGACATGAATCTGACAAATCTGACAGCCAAATGAACACACCAGCCACTCCTATCTCAGGCAACAATACAACGCAGGCCAACGCGAATGGCCATGCCGCCAAAATTATGGTAGTCGACGACGACGTGCGCCTGCGCGATTTGCTGCGCCGCTACCTGACCGAACAGGGCTTTTCGGTGGTCACCGCCGAGAGCGCGCCGGCCATGAACAAGCTGTGGCTGCGCGAGCGCTACGACCTGCTGGTGCTGGACCTGATGCTGCCCGGCGAAGACGGCCTGTCGATCTGCCGCCGCCTGCGCGGCGCGGGCGACCAGACCCCGATCATCATGCTCACCGCCAAAGGCGAAGACGTGGACCGCATCGTCGGCCTCGAAATGGGCGCCGACGACTATCTGCCCAAGCCCTTCAATCCGCGCGAACTGGTGGCGCGCATCGGCGCCGTCCTGCGCCGCAAGGGCCCGGACGAGATTCCCGGCGCGCCATCGGAAACCCCGCAATCGTTCGAGTTCGGCCAGTTCGTGCTCGACCTGGGCACGCGCACGCTCAAGAAAAACGGCGAGACGGTGCCGCTGACCACCGGCGAATTTTCGGTGCTCAAGGTGTTCGCACGCCACGCGCGCCAGCCGCTGTCGCGCGAAAAACTGATGGAACTGGCGCGCGGGCGCGAATACGAAGTGTTCGACCGCAGCCTGGACGTGCAGATCTCGCGCCTGCGCAAGCTGATCGAACCCGATCCCTCCTCGCCGCTGTACATCCAGACCGTGTGGGGCCTGGGCTACGTGTTCATCCCTGAAGGCCAGCCACGCTAGTGTTCGCACGCGACTCGACAGCGCCGCACGGCACCCGCATGAGCTGGCTCAGGAGCGGCCTGTTCTGGCGCACCTTCCTCCTGCTCAGCATCCTGACGACGGTGTCGATGGCCTCGTGGATCGGCATGATCAGCGCCGTGCAGCGCGGCCCGCAGGTCGAGCAGACGGCCGACCTGGTGATTTCGGTCGTGACCATCACCAAGGCCGCCCTGACCCACTCGGCGCCCGAACTGCGGCGCGAGCTGCTGTTCGAACTGGTCAGCAACGAGGGGATCCGCATCTTCACGCTGGAAAGCTCGGACGCGGTCGACCCGCCGCCGGACAGCGCGCTGATGCCGGAAATCGAAGCCATCATCAAATCCAAGCTGGGCGCCGACACGCGCTTTTCGAGCCGCGTGAACGGCACCGCCGGCTTCTGGATCAGTTTCAAGATCGACGACGACAGCTACTGGCTGATGCTCGAACGCGAACGCCTGGAAGGCCTGACCGGCGTGCAGTGGCTCGGCTGGGCCACCGTGGTGGGGGCGCTGTCGGTGGTCGGCGCGGCCCTCATTTCGAGCCTGGTCAACCTGCCGCTGGCGCGCCTGACCGCCGCCGCGCGCGCCATCGCCCAGGGCAAGAAGCCGGACCGCCTGCCCGAAAAAGGCTCGAAAGAGATCATCGAAGCCAATCGCAGCTTCAACCAGATGGTGGAAGACCTGCAGCAGGTCGAGTCCGACCGCGCGGTCATTTTGGCAGGCATTTCGCACGACCTGCGCACGCCGCTCACGCGCATGCAGCTGGAACTGGAAATGGCCAAGCTCAGTAACGAGGCGCGCGAAGGGATGCAGTCCGATATCGGGCAGATGGACGCCATCATCGGCCAGTTCCTCGACTACGCCAAGCCGACCGAGGCGGCCACCTTCGTCCCGATCGACATCGGCGAGCTGCTGCAGGACACCGCGCGCGAAGCGCAGCGCATGCTCGACATTCGCGTCAGCACCCACATCGAAGAAGGCGTGCACGTGATGGGCAACGCCACCGACCTGCGGCGCGTCTTCAACAACCTGGTGGAAAACGCGCGCCGCTACGGCAAGACGCCGGGCAGCGATGTGACCGAACTCGATATCTCATGCCGCATCAAGCCGCACGGCCTGGGCAAGCGCGTCGTGATCGAAGTGCAGGACCACGGCCAGGGCGTGCCGGACGACCATATCGAACTGCTGCTCAAGCCCTTCACGCGCATGGACAGCGCGCGCGGGCAGGCCAACGGCGCCGGACTGGGACTGGCGATCGTGGAGCGGGTGGTCTCGCGCCACAACGCCGAACTCCAGGTCAGCAACCGCGAAGGCGGCGGCCTGCGCATCGCGCTGGTGATGCCGCTGGCGGGCTGACCGGGCTTAGCGCACCACGTAATTGCCGATATCGAAGCGGCGCGTAGCCCAGCGATAGGTAAACGTAAAGCCCGGCCAGGCCGCGTAATTGCGCCCGCGCGCATCGAGGTACCAGCTTTTGCAGCCGCTGTTCCAGATCGTGCCGCGCAGCTTGCGCTGCACCTTGGCGACGAAGTCGCGCTGCACCTCTTCCTTGACCTCGACCGAGTGCAGCCCGCGCGCGCGGATCGCCTTGATCGCCTCCACCACGTAGTTCACGCTCGACTCGATCATGTAGATCATCGAATTGTGACCCAGGCCGCTATTCGGCCCGGTGACGGTGAAGTAGTTCGGAAAGCCGGCCACCGTGCAGCCCTTGTAGCAGTCCTGGTCGTGCTCGAACAGGCGCTTGCCGCCGCGTCCGCGCACCTCGATGGCGCCGGGCGCGTGCCCCACATGAAAACCGGTCGCATAGATCAGCACATCGACGGCGCGCTCGCTGCCGTCCGCGGCGACGATGCTGGCGGCGCGCACCTCGGACACCGCGCTGGTGACCAGGCCCACGTTCGGCCGCGTCAATGCCGGGTAGTAGTCGCTCATGACCAGCACCCGCTTGCAGCCCATGGTGTAGTCGGGCGTGAGCTGGCGCCGCAGCTGCGGATCGGCCACCTGGCGCCGCAGGTGGCGCCGGCCGACAAGCTGCGCGAGGCGAAACAGGCGCGGAACATGCACGTACAGCGGCGCGTTGATTTCGTACAGGGTGTAGTTGAAGGCGCGGTACAGCAGCCGCATGGGCGCGAACTTCTTCAACAGCGCGCGCTCGCGCGGGCCGATGGCGCGGTCGTGGCGCGGCACGATCCACTGCGCGGTGCGCTGGTACACATCGAGCCGGGCGACGATGGGGGCGATGCGCGGAATGAACTGGATCGCGCTGGCGCCGTTGCCGATCACCGCCACGCGCTTGCCGCGCAGGTCGACGTCGTGGTTCCAGCGGCTCGAATGAAACGCCGTGCCGGTAAAATGCTCGATGCCGGGCAAGGCCGGAATCGCCGCGCGGCTCATCGCCCCCAGGGCCGACACCACGCACCTGGCGCGCAAGGGGCCGGCGCTGGTGCGCAAGCTCCAGCAGCCGCCCTCCTCCTCGAACTGCGCGCCCTGGTACGCCACGCCGAGGCGCAGGTGCGGCGCCAGGCCGAAATCGCGCACGATGGCGCGCGTGTAGTCGAGCAGTTCGGCCTGGCTGGCCAGGCGGCGCGTCCAGTTCGGGTTGGGCGCGAAGGAAAACGCGTACACGTGGCTGGGAATATCGACCGCGCAGCCGGGATAGGTATTGACTTGCCAGGTGCCGCCGAACTGCGCGTCTTTTTCGAGGATCACAAAATTGTCGATGCCGGCCTGCTTGAGCCTGACGGCGGCGCACAGGCCGCCGAAGCCGCTGCCGACGATCACGGCATCGAACTGCGCAACGGTCATCGGTTCGGTACGCGCGTCTGCAGCAGCTCGGCCCTGAAACGCGGCTTGCCGTCGCGTTCGAGCACATAAGCGAGCTTGCGCCCGTCGGGCGAGACCGAGAGCGTCCAGACGTTGGTGGCGGCGGCGGGAATCAGGCGCGCGGTGTAGGCGTCGGCGCGGAACATCTGGGCGATGGCGCTGCCGTCGGTGCCGGCGGCGCCGCCGTACATGGTCTGCGCATCCGGCGAACCGTCGGCGTGGCGGTGGTCGTGCTGCAGCGTCAGGCCGGACGGGGTGCGGGTGACGATCCAGGTGCGCGAGGTATCGTCGCCGACGGCGAAGGGAATCCGGATCTCGCTGGCGCTGCAGGCGCTGACGGTGGCGACCAGCTTCTTGCCGGCGAAGGCGTCGCCGCCGTCGTCGGGCGCCACCGAGGCGCCTTCGTAGACCGCGCCGCAGAGTTTGCCGAGGTTGGCGAAAAAGGCGTCGCGCGCGTCGCTGGCGGTTGCTGCATGGCAAGGCAGCGCCAGCACGCTGGCAAGGGCGATGGCGGTAGTGCGCAGGAACATGGGACTCGCTCTCGTGTGGTGATGGTGGCGATGACGATAGGCGCGGCCCACGCAAATGTCAACGTTTTGCAAAGGAAACGCTATGAGCGTCGCCGCACATACATGCCTTTATGCAAGGGGTATAACGGTCGGACACTAACCGTAACCCGGAGAAAAATATGATGAAGAAACTGTTACTTGCCGCCCTGATCGGCGGCGCGCTCGGCGGCGTCGCCGCTCCCGCCATCTCGGCAGTGATCATTGTGCGCGAAGCGCCGCCCGAGCCGCGTGCCGAACGCACGCCGCCGCCGCGTCGCGGGTATGTATGGGCGCCGGGACACTGGGACTGGCGCAATAACCATCACGTGTGGGTGCGCGGCGCCTGGATTCGCGACCGCAAGGGTTACCATTACACCGCCCCGGCGTGGCAGGAGCGCGATGGACGCTGGGAAATGCGGCGCGGCAGCTGGGTGCGCGGTCAGCGCGACAATGACGGCGACGGCGTGCCGAATCGCCGCGACGACCGGCCGAACAATCCGAATCGGCATTGATGCCGCTGGCGCGCCGGGCGCCATGCTCGACTCAGGCGGGCGACGCTTGCCCGCCGCATTGCACGACCAGATAGTCGCGCACCGCGCGCACATCGGTAAACGGCATTTCGCCGATCACCTGGCGGATATGCCGTAATGCATCCCAGAGGAACTCGTACTGGCCCTCCTTCACCGGCACCAGGCTGTACACCCCCGTGGTGGTGGTGAACAGATGGCGCTCGTTGGGCACGAGGAAGGCCGGCATCAGCGGCGCGCCTTCATCGTCCCAGAAACGCCAGACGGTCGCCTCGACATCGACCGCATCGCAATAGACGGACGCAGTCAGCGCGTCGGGAAAGACGAGCAGGGAGCACTCTTCGGTGTCGGCGGCAAAGATCATGATGTCCAATCGTGGGCCCGGGATGATGCATTTTTTGCACCACCCTCCCTCAACCGTAACACATAAAACAACATTGCGCGAACGTTCGAACCGCAATTGAACCATTGATCCGGCAAAAATCGGCCGAAACGGCGCGCTTTTGCCATGTCGCGCTAGTGAGTTGAGCCGGAAATGCGTGCGATTGTTGCCGTATTCATTCACGCAATTTCCGACTCCGGGCACTAGCTTTCCAGCGCCCTGCGCACCTCGGCCGCGTCGTCCGGACGCACCACGCGCGCGACTTCCTTGCCATCCTTGATCACCACCACGGTCGGCCACAGCTTGACCTTGAACGAGCGTCCCAGCTTGCGGCCGCTGCCGTCTTCGACCTTGATATGGCGCGCGTCCGGCGCGCTGGCCAGCGCCTGTTCGATCAGCGGCGCTGCTGCGCGGCAATGGCCGCACCAGTCGGTGCCGAAGTCCAGCACCAGCACGCCCGGGGTGGCGTCGATCTCGCTGCGTTCCGGCTGCGCCGGGGAATACGGTATGCTCATGCGGCTGCTCCTGATGTCATTCGCATCAGCGTACCGCAAAACCACACGCAAGGCAGCACGACTCGAAAGTTTGAACTGGAAACATTGCCAGGAACCAATTAGAGGTCTACAATAAACCCTTTCAAAGGTAGGGTCATCATGGCGATCGAACTGTTCAATAATGGCAAGCACATCTGCCTGATGTTCTCCGATCTGGTCGATGAGGGCGAGGGAGCCTCGGTCCAGTCGAACCAGTTTTTGATTGTCCAGGATGGCACCGGCATCCTGCTCGACCCGGGTGGGGTGCTGACCTACAACGATCTGTACATTGGGATGAGCAAGTACTTCCCGCCCAAACAGCTGCGCTATGTGTTCGCTTCGCACGCCGACCCCGACATTATCGCCTCGCTGCCGCGCTGGCTGGCCGGTTCCGACACCAAACTGCTGATCTCGTCCATCTGGTCGCGCTTCGTGCCGCACTTTTGCGCGCAGGGCAAAACAGAAGGCCGCATCATCGCCATTCCGGACGAGGGCAGCCTCTTGCCCTTGGGCGACACCGAATTCCAGATCCTGCCCGCGCACTTTTTGCATGCGGAAGGCAACTTCCAGTTTTACGATCCGGTCAGCCGCATCCTGTTTTCCGGCGACATGGGCGCCTCCATGCTGCCGGAGGGCGTGGCGATGGAAGCGGTGCAGGATTTCGACAAGCACCTGCCCTATATGCGCGGCTTTCACTCGCGCTACATGGTGTCGAACAAAGTCTGCCGCTACTGGGTCGAGATGGTGCGCAAGCTCGATCCGGAATGGATGGTGCCGCAGCATGGCGCGCCGTTCAAGGGCCGCGCCATGATCGCGCGCTTCCTCGACTGGATCGAAGCGCTGCCCTGCGGCGTCGACCTGATGACCCAGGAAATGTACCAGGCGCCGCGCAAGGTCACCATCAGCCTGTAAGGAACTCGCTGCGCGTGCGAGCGCCGGGATCGCGCCCGCACGGGCCGGTTCAGCGCGTGAGCAGCGTCGCGCCGAGCCGCTCCGCCAGGAAGTCGACCAGCGCCGCCACCCTCGGCGCCAGCGCCCCCTGCTTGTAAAACACGGCCCATACCGGCTGCGACCATGGCAGGGTGTGCGCTTCGAGCACCGGCACCAGCCGGCCCGCCGCGACATCGGCGCGCGTCAGGAAATCGGCCAGGCAGGCGATACCGGCGCCCGCCAGCCCCAGATGGCGCAAGGTTTCTCCGCTCGACGCCGCCACCGCCGGCGTCACCGTCACCCCCTCCCCGGCAGCATCGGCCAGCGGCCAGGTGTTGAGTGTAGCCGGCGCGGTAAAGCCGAGCAGGCGATGCGCTCCCAGTGCCTGCACCGTGGCGGGCGCGCCATGCCGGGCCAGGTAGGAAGGCGCGGCCAGCAGGCGCAGCGCACTGCTGCCGAGGCGGCGCGCGTTGAGGCTCGAATCGGCCAGCTGCCCGATGCGGATCGCCACATCGGCCCGCTCCTCGATCAGGTCGACCAGGGTTTCGCCGCTGGCCAGTTCGAGCCGGATCAGCGGGTAGGCGTCGAGAAACGCCGGCACCAGCGGCGCCACCAGATGGTCGAGCGCGGGCGTGGCGGCGTTGACGCGCACCAGGCCGGACGGCCGGGAGCGGCGCGCCGCGACTTGCGCTTCGGTCTCTTCCAGTTCGGCCAGGATCTTGCGCGCGCGGCCGAGCAGCCAGTCGCCCTCTTCGGTCAGGTCCTGGCGCCGGGTGGTGCGGTGCATCAGGGTCATGCCGAGCTGCGATTCGAGCCGGGCGATGGCGCGGCTGATGCCGGACGGCGTCTGGCCAAGCCGTTCGGCGGCGGCGGAAAAGGAACCGGTATCGATGACTGCGGCAAACGCACTGAGCGCGTCGACGTCGATCATGTCTTTCTCCACAGTCAAAACAAGCATTGTACGGGAAGGCGTGCGGCGGGATTTGGGCTCGATTAGTGACTCCGAGTCAAAAGTGTAGTGTGCTACGAGGCATTTTTCTTCCCGCGCTTTGCGCGCAGACTGCGGGGCATCGTACACCGCCTCTACAGGAGAATCCATGCCACTCGCACTCTGGGCGCTGACACTCAGCGCGTTCGCCATCGGGACCACCGAATTCGTCATCGTCGGCCTGATTCCCACCATCGCCGCCAGCCTCGGCGTGTCGGTGCCCTCGGCCGGCTTGCTGGTGAGCCTGTACGCGCTCGGCGTGGCCATCGGCGCGCCGGTCCTGACCGCCCTCACCGGCCGCGTGCCGCGCAAGCAGTTGCTGCTGGGCTTGATGGCCTTGTTTACCATCGGCAACCTGGTTGCCTGGATGGCGCCAGGCTACTACGCGCTGATGGCCGCGCGCGTGCTGACCGGGCTGGCGCATGGCGTCTTCTTTTCCATCGGCTCGACCATTGCCACCAGCCTGGTCAGCAAGGAAAAGGCCGCCAGCGCGATCGCCCTGATGTTTACCGGCCTGACCGTGGCGCTGGTCACCGGCGTGCCGCTGGGAACCTGGATCGGCCAGCGTTTCGGCTGGCAATCGACCTTCCTGGCGGTGTCGCTGCTGGGCGTGATCGCGTTTATCGGCAGCTATATCCTGGTGCCCTCGACCATCGCCATGCGTCCGCCGGCCAGCCTGCCGACCCAACTGGCGGTGCTCAGGAAGCCGCGCCTGCTGCTGGTGTATGCCATGACGACCCTGGGCTATGGCGGCACCTTCATCGCCTTCACTTACCTGGCGCCGATCCTGCAGGAAGTATCCGGCTTTTCGGCGTCGAGCGTGAGCCTGGTGATGCTGGTCTACGGCGTGTCGGTTGCGTTCGGCAATATCTGGGGCGGCAGACTGGCCGACAAAAAGGGCCCGATCAAGGCCTTGCAGATCGTGTTTGCGCTGCTGGCCGCCGTCCTGCTGCTGCTGACCTTTAGCGCATCGAACATGTGGCTGGCGCTGGGCACGGTGCTGCTGTGGGGCGCTGTTGCCTTCGGCAACGTACCGGGGCTGCAAGTGTACGTGGTGCAGCGCGCCGAACGCGACGCGCCGCAGGCGGTCGACGTGGCGTCGGGCCTGAACATTGCCGCTTTCAACGTCGGCATCGCGCTCGGCGCCTGGGGCGGCGGGCTGATCGTGGCTCACCTGGGACTGATGGCCACGCCGTGGATCGGCGCCATTGTCGTGGTGGGTGCGCTGGGACTGACCACGCTCGCAGGCTGGCTCGACCGCCGCGACGGGCTGGTGCATGTGGCGGGCCCAAGCCGCGCGGTGGTGGCGCATTAGGCGCAGGGAATCAGCCGTCCGCCGACAGCGGTCAGCGGTCCAGCTCCGGGTAATGCCGGAAAATCCCGTCTTCGTTAAAGGCGATCCGGCGCGTCGACGCCAGGTAGGCGGCCATCTTCGGGCGCTGGGCCACGCGGCCGTGCAAGGCCAGCAGCCCCGGATAGCCGCCTTCGAGCCGTGTCATCGCCTTGGGAAACGCATAGCGCAAGCCCTCCATGACCTGGAACATCGACAGATCCACGTACGACAGGCGCGTGCCCACCAAAAAGCCGCCGCGGCGCCTGGGCTGCTGCAGCACGCCCTCGAAGTAAGACAGGAATTTCGGGATCCGGTTCCCGACAAAATCGGCGGCGCGCCGTTTTGCCTCTTTTTTCTGGTCGTCGTAGTACAGCGACACGCCCATGGGATGGTGGGTGTCGTGCGCCTCGTTGACGAGGTCGGCAATGGTCAGCTGCAACTGGTGGGCCCACAGGCGGCCGGCTTCGGCACGCGGCGCAAGGCCGTGGCGCGCGCCGAGATACAGCAGGATATTGGCCGTCTGCCCGATGGTGACGGCGCCGGCCTTGAGGAACGGCGGCGCGAATGCCGGCCTCGCCTGGGCGGCAAGCGCGGCCGCGACCCTGTCGGCGCCGTTCTTCTGGCGTCCCACGTCCACATAGGCCGCGCCCGCTTCCTCCAGCGCCAGGCGCACGAATTCGCCGCGTCCCTGGATCGTCGGCCAGTAGTAAAGTTCATACGTCATCGCGCCTCCCGGGCATGGATCGCTTGTGCTCCGATTATCGCCGATCCGCTTGAACAGGCCGCGCACGCCGTGCTAATCTTCCAACATTGCCGACAAGGGGAACGCACATGATCAAAAAAATCGCGCTGGTGCTGGTGCTGTTTTTCATCGGCATCCTGGGCATGGCGGCGATGCAGCCGGACAGCTTTTCCGTCAGCCGCTCGCTGGCCATCAAGGCGCCGCCGGAGAAAATCCTGGGGCTGGTCGGCGATTTCCGCCAATGGCAGAGCTGGTCGCCATGGGAACGGCTCGATCCGGCCATGCAGCGCGTGCACAGCGGCGCGCCGAGCGGCAAAGGCGCGCTGTACGCCTGGAGCGGCAATGACGACGTGGGCGCCGGCAAGATGGAAATCACCGAACTGACGCCGCCGTCCAAAGTCGTGATCAAGCTCGACTTCATCAAGCCCTTCGAATCGTCCAACATCACCGAATTCACGCTCGCGCCCAGGGACGGGCAAACCGAGGTAAGCTGGACCATGTCCGGCCCGATGCCCTTCATCTCGAAAATCATGAGCGTGTTTATCAGCATGGACCGGCTCATCGGCAAGGACTTCGAGAAGGGGCTGGCGAACCTGAAGGCGGTGGCGGAAACGTAGCCGGCCCGGATCGGCCGCTTGTTGGCCGCTCCCCGCAAGAATCCCGTGCTTGAGCGATAATCTGCATCATATCGAGCCAACACGAGGATCCATCTTGCTTAACTTCGACTTCTACAATCCGACCCAGATCCTGTTCGGCCAGGGCCAGATCGCCGCGATTGCCAAACACATTCCCGCGTCCGCGCGCGTGCTGCTGGTCTACGGCGGCGGCAGCATCAGGAAGAACGGCGTCTACGACGAGGTCATGGCCGCGCTGGCCGGCTTCACGGTGACCGAATTCGCCGGCATCGAACCGAACCCCAGCTACGAAACCCTGATGCGCGCCATCGCCCAGGTCAAGGCCGAGAAGATCGACTTCCTGCTCGCCGTGGGCGGCGGCTCGGTCATCGACGGCACCAAGTTCATCGCCGCCGGCGCCCTGCTCGACGACGATCCGTGGACCATCCTGGAAAAGCGCGGATCGAACATCGCCGCCGCGATGCCCTTCGGCGCGGTGCTGACCCTGCCGGCCACCGGCTCCGAAATGAACAGCGGCGGCGTCGTTACCCGCAAATCGACGCAGGAGAAGTACTCCTTCATGAGCCGCAAGTGCTTCCCCAGGTTCGCCGTGCTCGATCCGGCCAAGACCTATTCGCTGCCGCCGCGCCAGGTCGGCAACGGCGTGGTGGACGCCTTTGCCCACGTGATGGAACAGTACATGACCTACCCGGTCGGGGCCAAGGTGCAGGACCGCTTCGCCGAAGGCCTGCTGCTCACGCTGATCGAAGAAGGTCCGCAGGCGCTCGCCAACCCGGACGACTACGACGTGCGCGCCAACATCATGTGGACCGCCACCCTGGCCCTGAACGGCCTGATCGGCGCCGGCGTGCCGCAGGACTGGGCGACCCACATGATCGGCCACGAACTGACCGCGCTGCACAATCTCGATCACGCGCAGACGCTAGCCATCGTCCTGCCGAGCATGCTGCGGGTACGCAAGGACGCCAAGCGCGCCAAGCTGCTGCAGTTTGCCGAACGCGTATGGAATCTGTCCGGCGGCGACGAAGACACCCGCATCGAAGCGGCCATCACGCGCACCGAAGAATTCTTCGAGCAGATGGGCGTCAAGACGCGCCTGGGCGACTACGGCCTGGGCGCCGCCGAGGTCGACGGCGTGCTGAAGGCGCTCGAAGCGCACCGCATGGTCAAGCTGGGCGAGCAGCGCGACGTCACGCTCGACGTCAGCCGCAAGGTGCTGGAACTGAGCCTGTAAGGCGCAGCGCGCACGGCCGGCGCGGGCCTTCTGCACCCGCGCCGGCTGTGATAAAATCGACATTCGCTAGGGGTCCTGGGATTTTTTTCCG
Source organism: Massilia atriviolacea (assembly GCF_003953935.1). Taxonomy (GTDB): domain Bacteria; phylum Pseudomonadota; class Gammaproteobacteria; order Burkholderiales; family Burkholderiaceae_D; genus Telluria_A; species Telluria_A atriviolacea. The sequence continues at coordinate 162,621 of NZ_RXLQ01000008.1, read as the reverse complement.
GGTGAGAGATACCCTCCGTACCTGATCTGGATAATGCCAGCGAAGGAAAGCGCAAAGTAGTTCCCTCCTTTGTTTGCTCCCCCCGTTGGCTCCGGCTTTTTCAAGCAACGCCCCGCACGCCGGCGCGTAATACGAGCACACTATGTCATCGCCAAAATTCAAGCAGTCCGTCATCGCCCTGGCCATCGTCCAGGCGTTCGCCTTTTCCGCACACGCGCAAAGCAGCTCGCAATCGATGCCCGAAGTCGTCGTCACAGGCGCCAAGCAGATCGCCGCCGACCGCGCCGGCGTGGCCGGCTTTTCCGACACGCCGCTGCTGTACACGCCGGCCACGGTGGTCTCCATCGGCCGCGAGCAGATGCAGGACTACAGCATCCGCAACAGCACCGACGCCATGAAATTCGACGCCAGCGTCAGCGATTCGTACAATGCCATCGGCTACGCCGAGCAATTCTCGATCCGCGGCTTCATGCTCGATAACGGCGCCAGCTACCGCAAGGACGGCATCGCCATCTCGGGCGACACCCAGATCCCGCTCGAAAACAAGGAGCGCATCGAAATCCTCAAGGGCTTGTCGGGCCTGCAGGCTGGCGTGACGGCGCCGGGCGGCATCGTCAACTACGCGCTCAAGCGCCCGACCGCCGCGCCACTGCGCTCGGTCACCGTGGAAGCGCGCGAACGCGGCACCGTGTACGGCGCGCTCGACCTGGGCGGCCGCTTCGAGGACAAGCGCTTCGGCTACCGCGTCAACGCCGCCGGCGAGCGCCTGCGTTCCTACGTCAAGGGGGCCGATGGCGAGCGTTCGTTCGTCTCCGGCGCGTTCGACTGGCAGATTTCGCCGCAGGCGCTGCTGCAGCTCGACATGGACTACCAGAAGAAATCGCAGATCACCGCGCCCGGCTACCAGCTCATTCGCGGCGTCGCGCTGCCGACCAATATCTCGGCCAGGACGCTGTTGAACAAGCAGCCGTGGACCAAGCCGGTCGACACGCGCACCAGCAATATCGGCCTGCGTTTCGAGTATCAGATCAACGACGCCTGGCGCACCACGGTTTCCGCCAACAAGCACGAATTCAAGCGCGACGACTTTACCGCCTTCCCTTACGGCTGCGGCAACGAGGGCGAGGGCTTCTATCCGGGCTACTGCTCGAATGGCGACTACGACGTCTACGATTACCAGAGCGTCGGCGAGCGCAAGTCGCCGCTCGGCGCGCAAGCGCTGTTGCAGGGTAAATTCGCCACCGGCGCCATCGGCCACGAGCTGACCTTCGGCGCGACCTACCTGGAACGCAGCGACAAGGCGGGCGAATATGTGTACGACTACGTCGGCTTCAGCAATATCTACAACAACCTGGTCGTGCCGCCGGTCGACGCCAGCCGCGTGACCGGTCCGCTGACCGAACGCCGCAACGACCATGAACGCGGCTTCGTGGTGCAGGATATCCTGTCGCTGGGCGCGCAGTTCAAGCTGCACACGGGCTTGCGCTACGCCGGCATCAAGCGCAATGCCAGCACCGACGCCAGCTTCCTGCTGCCGAACGTCGCGCTGGTGTACAACCCGACGCCCGACTGGACCGTCTACGGTTCGCTGGCGCACGGGATGGAGCACGGCGGCGTGGCGCCCAAGCGCACCGCCAATGAATTTTCCTCGCTGGCGCCAAGCCGCTCGAAGCAGCTGGAGTTCGGAGTCAAGGCCATGGTGAACGATGCCCTGAACCTGTCGGCATCCGTGTTCAGCATCGTCAAGGGGCTGGAATACACCAACGCGGCCAACACCTTCGTGCGCAACGGCGAACAGAAACACAATGGCCTGGAGCTCGCCGCGCAGGGCAAGGCCGCCCGGGACCTGAAGTACAGCGTCTCGCTGATGGCGCTCGACACGCAGCAGGAAGGCACAGGCAACGCCTCGCTCGACGGCAAGCGCGTGACCAACGTACCGAAGTTCAAGAGCGCGACGGTACTGGAGTATGCGGTGCCTGCGGTCGCCGGCTTGAAGGTGAACGGCATGTGGCAATACACCGGCAAGAAGGCCTTCGATATCGAGAACAGGACGCTGGTGCCGGGCTATAGCGTGTTCAATCTGGGTGGCGCGTACGCAACGCGCATCGCCGGGATGACCACCACGGTGCGGGCCACGGTGGACAACGTGGCCGACAAGTTCTACTGGCGCGATGTGACCCAGGAGCTGGGCGGGTATCTGCTGCCGGGCGCTCCGCGCACGGCAAGGGTGTCGGCGCAGTTCGATTTTTAAGCGCTAACACGTAAACCGTTGCGGGAAGCTGGAACGCCACTAGCCTTAAGACCGTCTTTCCCGCGCAGGCGGGAATCCAAGGCATGGTCGCTACGCAGAGATGCCTTGGATTCCCGCCAAGGGAGCCGCCGAGACCGGGAAAGACGGTCTCTCTGTTAGCGGTCAGGGTTAAGCAGCCGTATCGCCTGCCCCATCCGCTCTTCCAGACTCCCCGTTACCAGCGCATACCCGATCCCGCGCTCGTCGAGCCGCTCAATCACCTGCTCATGAATCGTCTGGCGCACCGCCTCCGATTCGCGCTGCAATCCATCCGCTTCCCACGGCCCGTCCGGCGCCGTCACCAGCGTCATCGCATAGTCATGGCGCTGCTCCAGCGCCGACAGCTGCGCATCGACCCGGTTCCAGTACCAGCGGCTGTAAATGGCCGTCATCAGCGGCGTGGTATCGCAAAACAGAAAGCGCGTGGCCTGCCGCGCCGCCGCGTCTTCGCGTTCCATCTGGGTCAGCGCGATTCCGTACTGGTCTTCCTCGCGCGGCACGCGAGCCGTGGTGTCGACAAATTCGCGCAGGTACTCGGGCACCCACACGGTAGCGAAGTGCGACGCCAGCGCCGCCGCCAGGGTCGACTTGCCCGACGATTCTGCGCCCAGGATGGCGACCCGCAAAACCGGCGTCATGGCTTGCCGCCAGCGGCGCGCGCCCAGGCGCGCCATCCGAATACCGCCATGACCACGAACGCCGCGTACAGGATGGCCGTCGCGTACAGGTCCTTGTGGATATACAGGCCCACGTACAGCACGTCGACCACGATCCACACGATCCAGTTTTCCACCTTCTTGCGCGATAAAAGCAGCTGCCCGAGCAGGCTGCCCGCCGTGAGGAAACCGTCGATGTGCGGCACGTCGGTATCGGTCAGCGTGCGAAGCAGGTAGCCGATGGCGGCGAACAGCAGCAGCCAGCCGACGATGCCGGCAACCCAGCCGGCGCGGCTCGACCAGGTGGCCGTCAAGGGCGCGTGCTGTTCGCCGCCATACAGCCACTGATACCAGCCCCATACCGACACGGCGATGAACACGCCCTGCAAGCCCATGTCGCCGTACAGGCGCGCGTTGAGAAAGACGACGCCGTACACGGCCGAGGATGCGATCGCGAACAGCCACGCCCAGTGGGTCTGGCGGATATTGAGTACAACGGTGACGACCGACAGGACCAGCGCCGTCAGTTCGAGCGGTGTGGTGGCCAGGCCAAGCAGGACAAAGGAATCGTTCATACGGAGGGAGTGGCGGAAAGTGGCGCAATTGTAGCGTATGCGCCGCTTTCCAAAAGGCGGGGACGGCGTCCCCGCCCATCGGGCTTGCTTGCCTGCTTACTTGCGGGGATACTTGATCGTCATTTCCTTGAGCAGGTTGTCGGCATGGTCGACTTCCTTCATCACCCACAGCATGTAGCGGATGTCCACATGGATGGCGCGCGTGATGTCGCTGTCGAAGTACCAGTCCTTGGTCACCGATTCATAGGTCGAATCGAAGTTCAGGCCAACCAGTTCGCCGCGCTTGTTCATCACCGCCGAACCGGAATTGCCGCCGGTGGTATCGGCGCTGGAGAGGAAGTTGACCGGCACCGTGTTCAGCACCGGGTCCTTGAAGACGCCGAAGCGCTTTTCCTTGACCGCGTCGAGCAGCGGCTTCGGCGCGTTGAACGGATCGGCCGCAGTGTGCTTCTCGACGATGCCTTCGACCGTCGTGAACGGGCCCTTGACGACGCCGTCGCGCGGCGAATAAGGCGCCACCGTGCCGAAGGTCACGCGCAGGGTCGAATTGGCGTCGGCGTACACCGGCTTGCCTTGCGATTTCTTCCACGCGATCACGGCCGACATGTATTGCGGGATGATGCGTTCGAGGTTGCCGTCGATTTCCTTGCGGCGGTTTTCCAGCGCCATGGTCACGTCGTGCAGCTTGACGGCCAGCTTGATGAAGGCGTCGTCCGACTTCGCAAACGCCGCAGCATCCTTGCCGATCCAGGCCAGGCGCTTGGCAGTCTCGCCCAGTTCCGACTGTTTGTACAGCGCCCCGATGGCGTCGGGCGCCGGCAGCAGCGCGTCCAGTCCTTGCGGATGCATCTTCGCAGCCAGCTTCTGGTAGCGCTGCAGGCCGGCGCCGAAGCGCGCCTCGTCCACGCTGCCCACGTAGGACTGTTCAAGGCGTGTCAGGCGCGCCTTGATGAACGACAGGTCGCGCTCCTGGTAGCCGGTTTCGCGCTTGGCGTCGGGCTTGGGCGCCTCCAGCGCCAGGCGGTAGACGGTGCGCGCGGTTTTCAGCAGGTCGCTGTTGGCGGCCACCGACAAGGCGAATTCCTGTTCCGACAGGGCCATGTCGGCCGCGATGGCGGCGTCCAGGTCGGCCAGCAAGGTCGGCGACACGTCTTTCTGGTTGCCCGGCTTGCTGAACCACGCGCGGAACTCGGCGTCCTGCACGTCCTTGATGGCGGCGATGTCCTTGCGCGCGAAGCCGTCGAGCAGGCCCTGGGTTTTCTTGAGCACGTTGTTGATGCCCTTGACCACGCTGGCGTAGCGCACGTCGTGGGCGGCGTTGCCCTTGGTGGCGGCGGCGATCACGGCCAGGTCGGCCTGCATCTCGGCCACGCGCACCGGGAAGTTGGCGTCGCGCGCGAAGCGGATCTCGGACGGCAGCTTGTAGCGGCTGGTGCGGCCCGGATAGCCGGCCAGCAGGATCGGATCGCCGTTCTTCAGGCCCTCGGCCGACAGCACCAGGAAGTCCTTCGATTTGTACGGTACGTTATCCGGCGACGGATCGGCCGGGCGGCCATCCTTGCCGACGTAGGCGCGCAGGAAGGAGTAGTCGCCGGTCTGGCGCGGCCACTCGAAGTTGTCGACGTCGCCGCCAAAATTGCCGATCATGTCCGCCGGCGCGTACACCAGGCGCACGTCGCGGATCATCAGCTGGCGGATGCGGTAGTACTCGAGGCCGCGGTGAAAGCTCGGTACCGAGCAGCGGTACGCCTTGTCGGTCTCGCATTCGGCGGTCAGGACCTTGATGCGGTTCTGGACTTCTTCATTGCGTTCGCGCCCCGACATGGTCGGCGACAGGCCCTTGAGCACGCGGTCGGTGACGTTTTCGACTTTTTCGGTGACGTAGACCAGCGTGTTCGGGCCGCCAGGCAGTTCGGCGTCGCGCGTCTTGGCGAGGAAGCCGTTGACGATGTAGTTCTTGTCAGGCGTCGAATTGCGCTGGATGGCGCCGTAGGCGCAGTGGTGGTTGGTGACCACCAGTCCATCGCCGGACACGAACGAGGCCGAGCAGCCGCCCAGCGACACGATGGCGCTCATGGGGTGCTTGGACAGGTCGGCCAGCTTCTCGGCAGGGATGGTGATGCCGATGCGTTTGAGTTCCGACGACAGCTGCGCAAGCTGGTATGGCTGCCACTGACCTTCATCGGCATTTGCGGTGGCAAATACGCCGAGCAGGGCGACGGGTAAGGCGATGGATTTCAACAAGATATACCCCAGAAGATAAAAGCAAGCGGGGAGTATATCGCCGATGCAAAGCGCTGGAAATGATTTTATCGGCGCCGTATTGACGGCGGGCCCGACCCGCCGGGCGAAACGCCCGGGCGGTCCGGGGGTTAACCGGCCCTGGCGCGCTTGCGCTTCTTGGGCGCGAGCATGGTGCCGCTGCACGTCGGCGCGCCGCAGCGGCATTCGAAGGCTTTCTTGACAGCGGGCGTGTGGCGCTCTTCGTAGATCAGCGCGTAGTTATATTTGAGCTCTTCGTCGCGCATGATCGGATGCAGCGCGTAGATGAACACCCTGCCCTCGTCTTCCTGCGCCTCGCAATTGGGCTCGCAGGAATGGTTGATGAAGCGCGAGTCGTTGCCGCCACGGCCGCCATCGATGACCATGCCGTCGGCCAGCGAAAAGAAAAACGTGTGGTTGACCGGCCCGCCGCCGGCTTCGGCGCGCTCCGCCGATTCGTCGGCCGTGATGCGCTCGCCCGTGTATTCGACAATCTGCTCGCCCGGATCGATATCGCGCGTGGCGAACACGCCGTTGCCGTGGATGGTGGAGCGCCGTACTTCGAAGCAGGCGGGCTCGGTGCTGCTCGGTTGGGAGGGTGTGGTCTTCATCCGTGTATTTTACTGCGCCTGCCAGCCGCCGCCCAATGCCTGAATCAACGAGATCGCGGTGCTCTGGCGGTCGCCCTGCGCCTGCACCAGCGCGCGCCGCGCCGACAGCGCGCTGACCTGGGCCTGCACCACTTCGCTGTAACCCACCTGCCCCGCCTTGTAGCGGTTGAGGATCTGCGCCTCGACCTGGTCGGCCGATTCGGACGCCTGGCGGCGCAGCGCCAGCTGCTGCGCCAGGATGCGCGTGGCGGAGAGCTGGTTTTCCACATCGCCGAAGGCGTCCAGCACCGTCTGGCGGTAGCGCGCCACCGCCGCCTGCTGGCTCGCTTCGGCGCCCGCCACGCTGGCGCGCGTGGCGCCGGCGTTGAACAGGCTTTGCGCCGCGTTCAGGCCGAACGACCACAAGGCGTTCGACGCGCTGAACAGGTCCGACACGCGGCTGCCGCCATTGCCCACCGACGCGCTCAGGCCGATGTTCGGATAGTAGGCCGACCGCGCGATGCCGATCTGCTCATTGGCCGACGCCACGCGCCGTTCGGCGGCGGCGATGTCGGGCCGGCGCTGCAGCAGCGCCGACGGCACGCCGGCCGGAATCTCCGGCACGACCGCCAGCCATGGCGCCGGCGCCAGGGTGAATTCGGCCGGGGCCTTGCCCAGCAAGATGGCGATGGCGTGTTCGAACTGGGCCCGCTGGCGCTCGAGCGACAAGGCGTCGATCCGGGCGTTGGACAGTTGCGTCTGCGCCTGCAGCACGTCGGATTTGGTGGCGATGCCGGCGTCGAAGCGGTTCTGCGTAATCTGCAGCACGCGCTGGTAGCCCTCGATGGTGGTGGCCAGCAGCGCCGCCTGGGCGTCGGTCTGGCGCACCACAACATAGTTTGCCGCCAGCTCGCCCTGGGCCGACAGGCGCGCGGAGGCCAGGTCGGCGGCGCTGGCCTGGGCATTGGCGCTGGCCGCCGTGACATTGGCGCGCAGGCGGCCCCACAGGTCGGGCTCCCAGCTCGAGCCGATGTTGAGGCGGTAGTTGTTGTCGGCGCCCGCATTGCGCGTGCCGGAACGCTCGCCGCTGGCACTGAGCGACACGCTCGGAAACAGCGAGGCGCGCTGCTGCTGCACCAGCGCCCGCGCTTGCGCGTACGAGGCCACGGCGGCGGCCACGTTCTGGTTCGATACCTCGACCTGGGCGGCCAGTTCGTTCAACACGGGATCGTTGAACAGGGTCCACCACGGGCCGCGGTCGAGCGCATCGGCCGGGGCGGCGGGCGACCAGCCCTCGGCTTCCTTGAACGCGGCCGGTTCGGGCGTGGCGGGCAAGACGTACGCCGGGCCGACGGCGCAGCCGCCGAGGAGGAAGGCGGCCAGCGGCAGAAGAGGAAAAAGCGGACGAAGACACAAAATGGCGCGCATGGGCATTCTCATGGTGGATTAGGTGAGGCGGCATGGTCGGCATGATGGCCGAGCAGGCGTTCGGCGGGGCCGCGGCGGCGCAGCCTGTCCATCACGACATACACGACCGGGGTGGTCAGCAGGGTCAGGACCTGGCTGGCGATCAGGCCGCCGATGATGGCGATGCCGAGCGGGCGGCGCAGCTCCGAGCCCTCGCCGAAGCCGATCGCCAGCGGCAAGGCGCCCAAGGCAGCCGCCAGGGTCGTCATCAGGATCGGGCGGAAGCGCAGCAGGCAGGCTTCGCGCACGGCTTCCAGCGGCGACAGGCCGCGCGTACGCTCCGCTTCGAGCGCAAAGTCGATGATCAGGATCGCATTCTTCTTCACGATCCCGATCAGCAAAAACACCCCGATCAGGGCGATGATCGAAAACTCCATCTTGAACAGCAGCAGGGCCAGCACCGCGCCGACGCCCGCCGACGGCAGGGTCGAAAGCACGGTGATCGGGTGCACCAGGCTTTCGTACAGGATGCCGAGCACGATGTAGATGACCACGATGGCGGCGGCGATCAGCATCGGCTGTTCCTTGTTCGACTCGTCGGCGGCGCGCGCCGTGCCCTGGAAGCTGCCGCGCACATTGTTCGGCATGCCGATGTCGGCCTCGGCCTGCCTGACGGCGGCCTGCCCGGCGGCCAGGTTGCTGCCCTGCGCCAGGTTGAACGACACCGTCGTCGCCAGTTCGCCATCCTGGTGGTTGACCGAGGTCGGCGTCGAACTTTCCGCAAAGCTGGCGATCGCCGACAGCGGCACCATGGTGGTGGCCTCGCTGCTCAGGGCCTGGCCGCTGGACGGGTCGCGCGAGGCGGTGGTGTTGGCCGGCGTGGCCGCGCCACCGGCGCTGGTAGTGCCGCGCGACGGCACATACACGTCGTTCAGGGCCTCGGGCGATTGCTGGTACTGCCTGGCCACACCCATGATGACGCTGTACTGATTGAGCTCATCGTAGATGGTCGTCACCTGGCGCTGGCCGAAGGCGTTGTACAGCGCATTGTCGACGTCGCGCGGGTTGATGCCGAGGCGCGCGGCGCTGTCCTTGTCGATCTGGACGAACATCTCGACGCCGTTCTCGGCCTGGTCGGTGTCCACGTCGACCAGCGCCGGCTGGCGCTTCATGGCATCGGCCAGCTTGCCGGCCCATAGTTTCAGGTCGGCGCGGTTGTCGCTCTTTAAGGTGTATTGATAGGTCGAGTTGGACTGGCGCCCGCCCATGCGCAGGTCCTGCACGGGATTGAGGAACATCGACACGCCGGTCACCCTGGCCAGCTGCGGGCGCAGGCGCGCAATCACGGCCTGCCCGCCCTCGCTGCGTTCGGACACCGGTTTCAGGTTGATGAACATGAACCCTCCCCCCGCCCGGCCGCCGCCGGTAAAGCCGACCACCGTGGCCACCGCCGGATCGCGCCGGATGATGTCGACCAGTTGCTTCAACTTGGCCTGCATGGCCTGGAACGAGATGCTCTGGTCGGCGCGCAGGCCGCCGCTGATCTGGCCCGTGTCCTGCTGCGGGAAGAAGCCTTTCGGCGCGGCGGAAAACAGGTACACGTTCAAGCCGATCACGAACACGAAGATCAGCATCACCAGCGCGATGCTCTCCAGCGCCCAGTCGAGCGAATGCTGGTACGCCTTGTGCACGCGTTCGAAGCCCTGTTCGGCCCAGCGCGCAAGGCGGCCCGGCTGGCGCTCATGATCGGTCGGTTTCAGCAGCCAGGCGCACATCATCGGCGTGGTGGTCAGCGAAATGAGCAGCGAAATCATCACCGCCGCCGACAGGGTCACGGCGAACTCGCGGAACAGGCGCCCCACCTGCCCGCCCATGAAAAGCAGCGGAATGAACACCGCCACCAGCGACAGGCTGATGGACAACACGGTAAAACCCACTTCGCGCGCACCCAGCAGCGCCGCCTGCATGCGGTCCATGCCGCTCTCGATGTGGCGGGCGGTATTTTCCAGCACGACGATGGCGTCGTCGACGACGAAGCCGGTGGCCACGGTCAGCGCCATCAGCGACAGGTTGTTCAGGCTGAAACCGAGCATGTACATCACGCCGAAGGTGCCGAGCAGCGACACCACCGTGGCCACCGCCGGGATGATGGTGGCGCGCACGCTGCGCAGGAACAGGCTGACCACCAGCACCACCAGCAAGATCGAGATCATCAGGGTCAGTTCGATTTCGGCCAGCGAGGAGCGGATCGAGTTGGTGCTGTCGGACGCCACTTCCAGCTTGACGTCCTGCGGCAGCTGCGCCTGCAAGGTCGGCACCAGCGCGCGCACGCCGTCCACCGTTTCGATGACGTTGGCGCCGGGCTGGCGCGTAATCAGCACGATCACCGCCGGCTGGCCGTTGAACAGGCCGAGCGTATTGACGTTTTCGACGCCGTCGACCACTTCGGCCACGTCGTCCAGGCGCACGGCGGCGCCGTTGCGCCAGGCGACCACCAGGCTGCGGTAGTCGGCCGCGCTGCGCCCGCCGGTGGCGGTACTGGCCTGCGAGTAGATCTGCAGGCGCATGCCGTTGCCTTCGATCGCGCCTTTGGGCCGGTTGGCATTGGTCGACTGGATCGCGGCGCGCACGTCCTCGGTCGAGACGCCGTAGCGGTTCAGCGCATACGGCAGCAGCTCGACGCGCACGGCGGGCAGCGAGCCGCCGCCGATCTCCACGTCGCCCACGCCCTGCACCTGCGCCAGCTTCTGCTGCACCAGGTTCGATACCGACTCGAAGATCTGGCCGGGCGACTTGGTTCTGGAAGTGAGCGCCAGGATGATGACCGGCGCGTCGGACGGATTGGCCTTGCGGTAGGTCGGATTGCTCTTGAGCGTGGACGGCAGGTCGGCGCGCGCGGCGCTGATCGCCGCCTGCACTTCGCGCGCGGCGGCATCGATCTTGCGGTTCAGGTCGAACTGCAGGCTGACGCGGGTCGAGCCGCTGCCGCTCGACGAAGTCATTTCGTTCACGCCGGAGATGACGCCCAGGCGCCGCTCCAGCGGCGTGGCCACGCTGGTGGACATGGTGTCCGGGCTGGCCCCCGGCAGCGAGGCGCTCACCGAGATGGTCGGATAATCCACCTGCGGCAGCGGCGAGACCGGCAGCACGAAGAATGCGCCGATGCCGGCCAGCGCGATGCCGAGCGTGAGCAGGACGGTGGCGATGGGGCGCCGGACGAACGGTTCGGACAGGTTCACTTGGTCCCCTCGCCCGCAGGAAGGGCAGCGGCATCCTTGCGCGACCAGCGCCGCGCAAGGCTGTCGAAGCCGAGGTAAATCACCGGCGTCGTAAACAGCGTGAGCAACTGGCTGACGATCAGGCCACCGAAGATGGCCAGGCCGAGCGGACGGCGCAATTCGGCGCCCTCGCCCCAGCCGAGCATCAGCGGCACCGCCGCGAACAGCGCGGCCAGGGTGGTCATCAGGATCGGCCGGAAGCGCAGCAGCGCGGCCTGCCGGATCGCCTCGCGCGGGGCCATGCCCTTCTCGCGTTCGGCCTCGATGGCGAAGTCGATCATCATGATCGCGTTCTTCTTGACGATGCCGATCAGGAGGATGATGCCGATGATGCCGATCACGCCCAGGTCCTGGCCGCTGATCATCAGCGCCAGCAGCGCGCCCACGCCGGCCGACGGCAGGGTGGACAGGATCGTCAGCGGATGCACATAGCTTTCGTACAGCACCCCCAGCACGATGTACACGCACACCACGGCCGCCAGGATCAGCCACAGCTGGTTCGACAGCGACGCCTGGTAGGCGCCGGCCGCACCGAGGAAGGTCATGCTGACCGCCGCCGGCAGCCTGATCTCGAGCGCCGCGGCGCGGATCGCCTCGACCGACTGCCCGAGCGAGACGCCCGGCGCGGTGTCGAAGCCGATGGTGGTGGCCGGGTACTGCGCCACGTGGGTGATCTGCAGCGGCGCCGGCTGCTCGGTGATGGTCGCCACCGCCGACAGCGGCGTGGTCTTGCCGGAGCCGGTCTTGATCGGCAACTGGCCCAGCGCGGCGAGCGACATCTGCGCGTCGCGCTGGGCTTCCAGGATCACGCGGTACTGGTTGGTCTCGGTGAAGATGGTCGAGACGATGCGCTGGCCGTAGGCGCTGTACAGGGCGTCGTCGATGGAGGCGGCGGTGACCGACAGGCGCGAGGCCGTATCGCGGTCGATGCTGACGAACGCCGAGGTGCCGGTGGCGCCGGCGTCGGTGGTCACGTTGCTCACCTGCCTGTTCTGCTGGAGCTGCCTGACCAGCGCGCCCGCCCATTGGCCGACGGTGGCGCTGTCGGCCCCTTCGAGCGAGACGCGGTACAGGGTCGGGCCGCTTTCGGCGTCGATGGTCAGGTCCTGGGTCGGTTGCAGGTACAGGGTGATGCCGGCCACGTCGGCCACCCGGCGGCGCAGGCGGTCCATGACCTCGGCCTGGCTCGAGTCCTTGTCGCGTTTCAGGTTGATCAGCATGCGGCCGGTGTGCAGCATGGTGTTGTTGGCCGCGTCGACGCCGACGTTGGAACTGAGCGACTCCACATCGGGATCGGCCAGGATCGCCTTGCCGGCCGCCTGCTGCAGTTCGGCCATGCGGTCGTACGAAATCGACTGGCGCATTTCCACGCGCGCCTGCAGCTGGCCGGTATCCTGGGTCGGGAACAGGCCCTTGGGAATGAGGATGTACAGCAGCGCCGTCAGCACCAGCGTGGCCAGGGCCACCAGCAGGGTCAATCCCTGGCGCGCCAGCACCCAGTTCAGCGCATGGTCGTAGCGCACGATCACCCGGTCGAAGAACGCCTGGGTGCGCTGCGCCATGCGGCCCGGTTTTTCGTCTTCATGGCTGCGCAGCCAGCGCGCCGACATCATCGGCACCAGGGTCAGGGACACCACCCCGGAAATCAGAATGGTAATCGCCAGCGTGATCGCAAATTCGCGGAACAGGCGCCCCACCACGTCGCCCATGAACAGCAGGGGAATGAGCACGGCGATCAGCGACACCGTCAGCGAAATGATGGTAAAGCCGATTTGCGCCGCGCCCTTGATGGCGGCCGCCATCGGCGTTTCGCCTTCTTCGATATAGCGCGCGATGTTTTCGATCATGACGATGGCGTCGTCGACCACGAAGCCGGTGGCGATCGTCAGCGCCATCAGGGACAGGTTATTCAGGCTGTAGCCGAGCAGGTACATGGCGCCGCAGGTGCCGATCAGCGAGATCGGCACGGCCAGGCTGGCAATCACGGTCGCGCGCACGCTGTGCAGGAACGCGAAGATCACCAGCACCACCAGCGCCACGGCCAGCAGCAGTTCGAATTCGACGTGGAGGACGGAGGCGCGGATGCCGGTGGTGCGGTCCGACAGCACGTCGAGCCGCAGCGCGCCGGGCAGGCTGGCCTGCAGCTCGGGCAGGCGTTCCTTGATCGCGTCCACCGTGGCGATGACGTTGGCGCCGGGCTGGCGCTGGACGTTGAGGATGATGGCCGGCTTCATGTTGGCCCAGGCGCCCAGCTTGACGTTTTCGGCGCTGTCGACCACCTTGGCCACGTCCGACAGGCGCACCGGGGCGCCGTTGCGGTAGGCGACGATCAGTTTTTCGTAATCGGGCACCGTCAGCAGCTGGTCGTTGGCGTTGATCGCGTACGAGCGCGTGGGGCCGTCGAAGTTGCCCTTGGCGCTGTTGGCGTTGGCGCCCGAGATGGCGCTGCGCAGGGTGTCGAGCCCCAGTCCGTAGGTCGCCAGCGCGCCGGTATCGGCCTGGATGCGCACGGCGGGCCGCTGGCCGCCGCTCAGGGTGACCAGGCCCACGCCCGAGACCTGGCTGATTTTCAGCGCCAGGCGCGTGTTGACCAGGTTCTGCACCTCGGTCAGCGGCACCGTGTCGGAGGTAATGGCGAGAGTGAGCACCGGCGCGTCGGCCGGGTTGACCTTGGCGTACACCGGCGGCGCCGGCAGGTCGGCCGGCAGCAGCGAGCCGCCGGCGTTAATCGCCGCCTGCACTTCCTGCTCGGCCACGTCGAGCGTTTGCCCGAGGCCGAACTGCAGGGTGACGATGGAGACGCCCGACGCGCTGGTGGAACTCATGCGCTGCAAGCCGGACATCTGGCCGAAGCGGCGTTCCAGCGGCGCCGTGACGGTGCGCGCCATGACTTCGGGACTGGCGCCCGGATACAGGGTCTGCACCTGGATGGTCGGGAAGTCGACCTGCGGCAGCGCCGACAGCGGCAGGAACTTGAAGCCGACCAAGCCGGCCAGCACGATCGCCAGCATCAGCAGCGAGGTGGCGACCGGGCGGGCGATGAATGGGCCGGACGGATTCATGGCGCCCCCTTCGCATCGCTCGCCAGCATCATTGCGGCGCTCCTTCGCGCTGGCGGCGGCGCTGGCCGCCCGCGCCGGCGGCCGGCTTGTCGGTCGGCAGCGTCACTCTGGCGCCGTCCTTGAGGCGGTCGGCCCCTTCGGTGATCACCTGCTCGCCCGCTTTGAGGCCGCTTTTCACTTGCACCTTGTCCACGGTCGCCTGGCCGCGCGTGACGGGCCGCACGGCCACGGTGCGCTCGGCGGCATTGAGCACGTACACGAAGTCGCCGCTGCTGCCGTGGCGCAGCGCGGTCACCGGCACCACCACGGCGTCCTTGATGGTGCGCAGTTCCAGGCGCAGGTTGACGAACTGGCTCGGAAACAGCGCCTGGTCGTCGTTGGCGAAGCGCGCCTTGGCGCGCACGGTGCCGGTCTGCACGTCGACCTGGTTGTCGAGCGCCTTGAATTCGCCTTTGGCGAGCGAGGTGGTGCGGGTGCGGTCGAACGCGGTGGCGGCCAGGCTGGCGCTGTCGCGGATGCGCTCCTGCAGGTCGGGCACGCGGTCCTGCGGCACCGCGAATTCGACGTCGATCGGCGAGAGCTGGGTGATGACGGCGATGCCGTTGGCGTCGCCGCTGCCGACCAGGTTCCCCATGTCGATCACGCGCAGGCCCACCCGGCCCGTGATCGGCGCCTTGACCTGGGTGTAGCCCAGGTTCAGGCGCGCCACGCCCTCGGCGGCGCGGTCGCTCATGGCGGTACCCTGCAACTGCTTGACCAGCGCGGCCTGGGTGTCGACTTCCTGGCGCGCGATCGAATCCTGCGTGAGCAGGGTGCGGTAGCGCTCCAGCGTGACCTTGGCGCTTTCGAGCTGGGCTTCGTTGCGCTGGCGCGTGCCGCTGGCCTGCATCAGCGCCATTTCGAACGGGCGCGGGTCGATGGTGGCCATCACCTGGCCGGCCTTGACCAGCTGCCCTTCGCTGAAGTGGACCTTTTGCAGGATGCCCGACACCTGCGGGCGCACCGTGGCCGTGGCGGCCGCCGTGACGGTGCCGAGGGCGTCCAGGATGACCGGGATGTCGGTGCGTTCGGCGCTCGCCACGCCGACCGTGGTGGCCGGGCCGCCGCGTCCCCCACGCCCGCCGCCGCCGGGGGCGCCGCCAGCGGCGCCATCGGGACCGCCGCGGCCGGCCGCGCCTGGCGCGCCCGGTGCGCCGCCGGGACCGGACGCGGGCTGCTGCGTCAGGTACCACGCCAGGCCGCCGAGTCCGGCCATGGCCGCCACGGCGATCACGCTGCCGATGATCTTGGCACGGCGGCTGCGCCGTGGCTGGGAGGGTGATGGGTTCATGCTTTTCCTTGTCTTGATTGCAACGATTATTGAAGGAACTCTAGCACGGAGACGGGTTTTTGCATGTTTCGAACGGGCCAGGTTCGGGCGCCATGAGCGGGCGTTTTGTGCGCCGTACGGACGTGCGCGCGCCGCCGCCGGGCACGGGGCCTCGGCGGCGGCTGCGTTGTCATAGGGAGAGGGGGCGATGCGGGCGACTTTGTAACACGCTACATGGCGTTACAAAGTCGCTACAAATCGATGGCCTTGCGGCGGACGGGCAGGGGCTGCCCATCCGCGTACAGCATGCAAAAACTCAGGGCGCGCTGCACATGCAGTGGGTGACGGCCGCGAACGGCTTGCGGCCGTTGCTCATCTCGGACAGCCAGCCCAGCTCCTTGCTTACTTCGCCCATGGCGCTGGCCGGCACGCCGGTCGGCAGCAGGCCCAGTTTGACTTCGATGTTGACCGCTTGCGCGGCGGTGGCGCCGAACATGGTCAGGAAGCGCTCGAACGGCGGGATATCGCGCTCGATGTAGGCCACGCGATAGCCCTCGGCCAGCTTGGCGCGCCTGGCGGCCGACTTGAGCGCGTCGGTGTAGCTGCCGATGGTGTCGACCAGGCCGCGCTCCTTGGCCTGCACGCCGGTCCAGACGCGGCCCTGCCCCACTTCGTCGATCTTCGGCTGGGTGGTCTTGCGCGCCGCCGCGGCCTTGGTGGTGAAGTCGCTGTAGATATGGTTGATGCTGCTCTGGATCACCTGGGTGAAGCGCGGATCGAGCGGACGCATCGGGTTGTAGGCGTCGGCCAGCCAGGTGGTGGTCACGCCGGCGGTGTGGATGCCCAGCTTGTCGACCACTTTTTCGGCGGTCGGCAGGATCGCGAACACGCCGATCGAACCCGTGATGGTGGCGCGGTCGGCGAAGACTTCGTCCGACGCCATCGAGATCCAGTAACCGCCCGATGCCGCCACGCTGCCCATCGACACCACCACCGGCTTGCCGGCGGCGCGCGTCAGCTCCAGCTCGCGCCGGATCAGTTCCGAACCGAAGGCGCTGCCGCCAGGGGAATCGACGCGCAGCACGATAGCCTTGATCTGCTTGTCTTCGCGCGCCTTGCGGATCAGGTTTGCGGTGGACAGGCCGCCGATCGAGCCGCCCGGCGCATTGCCGTCGCTGATTTCGCCGGCGGCCACGATCACGCCGATGCCGTCGCCGAACATCTGCGGACGCAGGCGCGCCAGGTATTCGTCGAAGCCGACCTGGCGGAAGCTCTTTCCTTCGTCATCGGGGGCGCCGCGCTTGATCATCATGGCGCGCACTTCGTCGCGCGTCTTCAGGCCGTCCACCAGTTTGCTCGACAGGGACAGCTTGCCGGTGTCGCCGCCGGCTTCTTCCATCAGGGCCGGCAGCGCTTCGATGCGCTGGGCGATCCAGCCGGCCGGCAGCTTGCGGTTCTTTTCGACGTCGCCGGTGTAGCCGGCCCACAGGGCGTTGTACAGATAGGCGTCGGCTTCGGCGGCCGCCGGCGACGGGCCGTTGCCGATGTAGGGCTCGGCGAAGCTCTTGTAGGTACCGACCTTCATCAGGTTGACCGTCACGCCGACCTTGTCGAGCGCGTCGCGGTAGTAATTGCGATAGCGGCCGAAACCTTCGATGTGGACCGCGCCCATCGGATGCATATATATCTGGGTGGCGTGCGAGGCGATGCGGTACTGGCGCTGGTCGAAGCTGCTGCCCCAGGCGATGACGGGCTTGCCGGCCGCCTTGACGCGGTCGACGGCCAGCCCGACTTCGTTCAGCATGGCCAGTCCGGCGCCGTCCATCTGGTCCAGCAGGAGCAGCACGCTGCCGATCTGCGGGTCCTTGGCGGCGCTATCGAGCACGGTCAGCACGTCGCGCAGCTGGACCGACTTGCGCACCTCGCCGCCGCCCACGTTGGCCATCAGCGCGTCGCGCACGTTGCCGCTGTGCTGCTCGACCAG
This sequence comes from Massilia atriviolacea, assembly GCF_003953935.1. GTDB lineage: Bacteria > Pseudomonadota > Gammaproteobacteria > Burkholderiales > Burkholderiaceae_D > Telluria_A > Telluria_A atriviolacea. Next base: position 145,208 of record NZ_RXLQ01000008.1, on the reverse strand, counting down.
GTCGCCCTTGAGCTCGACGACCAGCGCCGTCTTGGTCGCCATCGGCTTGACGCCGCCGCCGAAGACCGCCATCAGCAGGAGGACCACGATCATCAGGAAAAGCAGGTTGAGCACGCCCCGCCGCGTGCTGTCGAGCACGCTCCAGAACATGCCGAAACCCCGGCGAAGGGCGGACAAAGGTTTAAATGACATCGGTACTCCGGCGAAAATGAGGTAAGTGAAAGGCTAAGCGTCTACTGTAAGCGAAATTGCCGCGTCCCGTTCGGAAATGCGGGACGGCGGTGGCCTGGAAATGGCCCACAAGCCGCCAAACACGACTATGCCATTAATCATGAGCAACTCAAGCCCCAGGCGATAACTTCCCAACAGCAATGTTTGATTATATTCAAGGATGGCGCAGATCAGCGGTCCGCCAGCGGCCACCAGCGGCACCCAGCGGTCGCGCAGGCGGCGTTTTGTCAGCATGCCGAAGGCGAACAGGCCGAGCAGCGGACCGTAGGTGTAGCTGGCCACCTTGAGGATCACGCCGATCATGCTGGCGCTGTCGATCCATTTGAAGGCCATCACCAGCAGCAGGAACAGGGCCGCGAAGCCGAGGTGCACGCGCTGGCGCCAGCGCACCTTGTCCGGCTCCGGCAGGTCCTGGCGGCGCTTGAGGCCCAGCAGGTCGATGCAGACGGTGGAAGTGAGCGCGGTAATGGCGCCGTCGGCGCTGGGGAACAGGGCCGAGATCAGCGCGATCAGGAAAACGATCTGCAGCGCCACCGGCAGGTGGCCCATGACGACGGCGGGGAACAGCTTGTCGCCGCTGGCGCCGACGCCGGCAATGGGCGCGTACAGGTGCAGCAGGCCGCCCAGGAACATGAACAGCGACAGCACCACGAACAGGATCACGGTGAGGCTCAGGAGATTTTTCTGGGAGTCGGCCAGGGTCTTGACGGAGATTGTCTTTTGCATCATCTCCTGGTCCATGCCGGTCATGGCGATGACGATGAAGACGCCGGCGACGATCTGCTTGAGGTAGAAATTGGGGCTGTCGACGGCGCTGGTAAACACGCGCGACAAGCCCTGCTCGTGCATCCGGGCCAGGCTCTGGCCGACCGACAGGTCCATCTGGCCGAGCAGGATGGCGATGCAGGCGAGCAGGCCGAACAGCATGCAGCTCGTTTGCAGGGTATCGGTCCAGACGATGGTTTTTACCCCGCCCTGGTAGGTGTACAGCAGGATCATGCCGAGGATGACCACGGTGGTGACCCAGAACGGCACCCCGAAGCTGTCGAGGATGATGGCCTGCAGGATGTTTACCACCAGGTATAGCCGCGCGGTGGCGCCCAGCAGGCGCGAAATGATAAAGAAGGAAGCGCCGCTCTGGTAGGCGCGCCGGCCCAGGCGCTGGTTCAGGTAGTCGTAGATCGAGGTCAGTTTCAGGCGGTAGTACAGCGGCAGCAGGATGAAAGCCACGGCGACGTAGCCGATCACGTAGCCGATCAGGAGCTGCATGTAGCCGAAGCCGTCGCGCCCGACCGCGCCGGGCACGCTGATGAAGGTCACGCCGGACAAGGTGGTGCCGACCATGCCGAAGGCGACCAGCTTCCAGTTGCTGCTTTTGTTACCGATATAGAAACTGTCGTTGGTGGCGTTGCGGGAGGTGGCCCAGGCGACGCCCAGCAACAGGGCAAAGTAGGCGACGAGGATGCAAAGGAGTAAAGCGGGTGACATGACATTCCGTGGGAGGGGCGAACGGGCAGCAATATACACCCGGGCGGAAAAGCCGGTGTCTAAGCGCCTATCTGAGCGCGGGGAATCAGCTCGACGATGTTGGCCTTTACCCGGCCCGCGTCGACCAGCAGTTCGGCCGCCGTGATGGGCAGGCTGAATCGGCGCGGTCCGGCGCTGCCCGGGTTCAGGTACAGCAACGCGCCGCGCTGTTCGGCCAGCGGGCGGTGCGAGTGGCCGCTCACGACCACCTGCACATCGGCCGGCAGCGTCGCCGCATCGAGATCGGCAATGTCGTGCAGCGCGTAGATGCCCACGCCGCCCGCGTCCAGCATGGCGCTCGCCGGCACGCCGGCGGCCCAGTCGCCCTTGTCGTTATTGCCGCGCACGACAGTCAGGGGCGCAAGCGCCGCCAGTGCGGCCAGGATGGCGGCGTTGCCGATGTCTCCGCCGTGCACGATGAAGTCGCTCCCGGCCAGGAACCCGAGCGCCTCGGCTCGCAGCAAGCCGTGCGTGTCGGAGATGACGCCGATGCGCAGCACTCAGATCCCCTGCCCCGCCACCCGCCGGAACGGGCCGATGCAGGCCTCGAACGACTCGGCGGCGCACATCACGAACAAGGTGCCGGACGGGTGGAAGTGGACGAAGTGGGTGACCGAGGCGTTCGGCTTCATGACGGCGCCGGAGCAGTCCTCCTTGCCGTTGCCCTTGACGTAGTGGTCGACCAGCTTGTAGAAGCCCCTGGCGCTCGGCTTGGCGGGAATGTCGAAGCGGCTCTCGGACACTTCGTCGGCGCTGGTCACCAGCGTGGTGCCGTCGCCGCGAAAGCGGTAGGTTTCGGAGCAGCTACCATCGGGCAAGGTGAGCTTCCAGATGCCGAGAATGGGATGGGTGGCCGGCGGCGGCGCGGCCTGCGCGGCGGGCGCAAGGACGGCCAGGGACAGCGCAAGGGCGGTAAGCATACGCATGGCAGTCTTCCTTTTCCGGCGGACGTGGATACAAGGTGAAGTTTGCACCATTTTGCGATGACGTGCAGCGCGCGGCATGTGCAAGCGGCGGCGCCATTGGCTTGCCCGGGGAGCCGTGGATGCCGGTCGATGGAGGATGGACGGCGCACCGCCTCCATCGTGCCGGCGCAAGGGCATGGCGCCCCTGCGCTCCATGGCTACTATTTGCTTTTCGCTGGCGCCTTCGGCTTGGCCGGACGGCGGCTGCGCGGGATCGCCTTCTTGGCTGGCTTGGCAGGCGCTTCCTCGTTGCCCTGCTCCGCCGGCAGTTCCTGCACCACCGGTTCAGGTTCCGCCTGCGGCTCGGACGCCGGCTCGGCTGCAGGAGCGAGGTCGGCCTGCTTGGCCGCCTTTTTCGCAGCGGGCTTGCGCGCGGGGCGACGCTTTTCCTGCACCGCCGGCTCCGGCGCCGCTTCCGCTTCCGCTTCCACTGGCTGCACCGCTTCGTCGACCTGCGGTACCGGGTCGTACCATGCGGGGGCAGCTGCCGCCGGCTCCGCCGCTTGCACGGCTTGCGCCGGCTCATTGCGGCTGCGTCCACCACGGCCACGACGGCGCGACGACTCGGGAACGACCGGCGCCGCTTCCGGCGCTTCCGGCTGCGGGTCGTACCAGGCAGGCACGCTCGCTACCGGCTCGGCATCGACCGCTTGCGCCGTCTCCACGGTGTCCACGCTATCCACGCGTTCCTGCGCGGCCGCGTCGACGTCCACCTTGACGTCGTCGTTGACGTTGTCGTTGACGTTGTCGTTGACGTTGACGTTGACGTTGTCGCTATCGCTGTCGTTGCGGTTGCGTCCACCGCGACCGCGTCCGCGACGCGGCGATTCCGGCTTGCTTGCGGCGTCGTCGCCTGCCTCGGTCGCTACAGGCGCGTCCTGCACGGCGGGCGCCTGCGCCTCCACCGCCTGCGGCTGGTGATTATTGTTTGCGGCATTGCTGCTGCGGTAAACATAGGCGCCGGATTTTTCGTCACGGCCGAATTCGAGCATGCCACGGTTCTGCGCTTCTTCCAGCAGATTGCCGAAGGTGCGGAAGCCGTAGTAAGTCTCGTTGAAATCGGGACGGCGGCGCTTCAAGGTATCCTTCAGCAGCGACGCCCAGATCTTGCCGCTGTCGCCGCGTTCGGAAACCAGCGCATCGAACATCTCGACCACCAGGTCGATGGCCTGGACCTTGCGCGCTTCGAGTTCTTCCTTGCGGCGGTTGCCTTCGTCGGGCGAACGCTTCGGCTGCGGCTGCACCTTGCGCTCGTCGCGCTTGGCGGCCGCGCGCTTGACTTCGCGCACCAGGTCGTCGTAGAAAATGAATTCGTCGCAGTTCGCCACCAGCAGGTCCGAGGTGGACTGCTTGACGCCCACGCCGATCACCTGCTTGGCATTTTCGCGCAGCTTGGACACCAGCGGCGAAAAGTCGGAGTCGCCGCTGATGATGACGAAGGTATTGACGTGCGATTTGGTGTAGCACAGGTCGAGCGCATCGACCACGAGGCGGATGTCGGCCGAGTTCTTGCCGGACTGGCGCACGTGGGGAATCTCGATCAGTTCGAAGTTCGCTTCATGCATGGTGGCCTTGAAGCCCTTGTAGCGCTCCCAGTCGCAGTACGCTTTCTTGACGACGATGCTGCCCTTGAGCAGAAGCCGTTCGAGGACCGGCTTGATGTCGAATTTTTCGTAGTTCGCGTCACGCACGCCGAGTGCGACGTTCTCGAAGTCGCAAAACACCGCCATGCTGATGTTGTCTGAGGATGAAGCCATATGATCTGTTCTCTAATGATGGTTTTGCCAAGCTGATCTTGGATTATACGCAACAACCCGATCCGGGCAACGACTGTCCGGCCTCGGGTGTGGCGACCTCGCTGTAACCGGACACAAACCGGCTGGCCGCCCCGGTGGCGGGGTCGTACACATGGCGGGCGATGCGGCCGATGTCCGCACCGTACACGTGGATGCTGACCGAGACCGCGCCCGCCTGCGCGTTGGCGACGCGGTGGATGTCGCCCACGCGCGGCGAGAGCACGTCGATCGCGCCCGCCGGCAGGTGGTGCGTACCGAGCCGCGCCAACGGTCCCGCGCCCGCCGGCGGCGCGAATTCCTCGCACTGTTCGGCGCCGCGCAGCACGCCGACCATGCCCCACACCGTGTGGTCGTGCACCGGCGTGGCCTGGCCCGGTCCCCAGACGAAGCTGAGCACCGAAAAGCGCTCCTGCGGGTCGCAGTGCAGCAGGTATTGCTGGTAACGGTCGGGATGCGGCCTGGCGCATGCGGCGGGCAGCCAGTCGTCATGGCCGATGAGATCGGCGAGGAGCGGCTTGCCGTATTCGAGTATGCGCGCTTCGTCCTGCGCCGCCGTGTCGACCAGGCGGGTGAAGGCGCGCACGAAGTCGTGCAGGCGGGAGGGGTGGTTCATCGCGTCACTCCAAGTGGACCGGGTGCGGGCAATATAGCATTGTCCGCGCGCTTGACGCGCCTGCCCGCCGCTGGCACACTGCCAGCTTCTATCGACTTCCACAGGAGACTACACCATGCATACGAATGATATTGCCCTCCTGTCGGCCGCCTGATCCCGCCACAACCCGCCTGCCCGCTGTATTTTCCGGACCGCGTCCGGGATGAGCTGTGTTGATGCGCGCCGGATCGCGCGCCGACCTCCGTTTTCCTTTTGCCTGCGTGCTGTTGCGCGCGGCTTGTGCCCGCGCGCGTCGCGGGCGAACGAATCCGGGAACACACCCTCATCATGATCCACATCGATTTTGAATCACTGCGCTGTATCGGGCTGACGCAATCGGTCGCCAGCCAACTCGCCGCCATCGACGACGCCCCCGAAGGCACGCGCCTCGTACGCGTCACCGAAATCCATCGCGACTGGGCCGTCATCCACGACGGCGCCGCCGAATCGCGCGCGCGCTCGTTAAACCGGCTTGTGCAATCGCTGCAGGCCGGCGACGCCGCCCTTGCCGTCGGCGACTGGGTGCTGATGGAGACCCACGCGCACGACCAGCAATGGCTGTCGGCGCGCCTCGATCCGGTCACGCACATTGCGCGCCGCACCAGCGATGGACGGCGCCAGTCCCTGGCCAGCAATGTCGATACGGCGCTGCTGGTCATGGGCCTGGACCACGACTTCAACCTGCGCCGCCTGGAGCGCTACCTGGCGCTGGCCGAATCGTCCGGCGTGGAGCCGGTGGTGGTGCTGACCAAGGCCGATATCGGGCTGGACGTGGAAGAGCGCATGCGCCAGCTGGCTGAGCGCCTGCCGCGCCGGGTGCAGGCGTTCGCGCTCAACGCCCTGGGCGAGGAGCCGGCGCGCATCCTGGCGCCGTGGCTGGCGCCGGGGCAGACCCTGATCCTGCTGGGGACCTCCGGCGCGGGCAAGTCGACCCTGACCAATGCGCTGACTTCAAGCCGGCAGGAAACCGGCGGCGTGCGCCGTGGCGACAATCGCGGCCGCCATACCACCACCGCGCGCTCGCTGCACCGGTGTCCCAGCGGCGCCTGCATCATCGACACGCCCGGCCTGCGCTCGTGGCAGCCGGATGCCGATGAAGATGCGCTGGCGGCGAGCTTCGACGACATCGGCGAGCTGGCGCGGCATTGCCAGTTCCGCGATTGCGCGCATGAAGAGGAACCCGGCTGCGCGGTGCGCGGGGCGGTCGATCCGGACCGCTTGCTGAACTACCGCAAGCTGCTGCGCGATGCACGCCGCAGCCAGCTGACGCCGCTGGACCGCATCGCGGCGCGTAACAAGTGGAAGGTGATCGTCAAGGCGCACAATGCCAAGGCCCGGCAGCGCGACTGAACGCTAAGAGATCGCTTAGCGCGGCGCCGTCGTGGCGCCCGCTCGCCGCGTGGAAGCGACCTGCGCCGGCGTTTGCCGGTCCGGGGCCATGGCGGCGGGCACGCCGGCCGGCGGCAGGCGGGCAGCCAGGTCGGCGATCTGCCTGCTCGGATAGATACTGTGACCTGCGACGCCAAGGACCACGGCGAAGGCGATTGCGAGGCACCACCTCATCGTCCTCGTCAAACCGCCGTGGACCCCGACACGCAGCTTGCTCATCTCGTCGCTCAGTTCGGCCTGCAGCCAGATCGGCTTTGGTGACCAAGGCCGGCAAAAAGCGGCGAACAGGGGGAACTCATTGAACTTGGCGGCGGTCGTAGCGGATGCATCCGGAGGGTTCAGGGCCCAAGCCGCTGCTCGGCTTTGGCGCGCTCGATGAAGCGGGTGACGTCTTCGTCGAGCAGCAGGCCGTCGTCGCGCAAGGCCCGCGCGGCGATCGCCACCGCCTTGGCGTATTCCAGCCGCGTCCTGTAGCGCTGCGACAGCGCGCGGCGCGGATCGCCGGCGCGCGGGGTCGCCGCAAACGGCACCGACAGCCCGTTCAGGCCGCACAGCTGGTCCTCCGCAAAGCCGCGCCGGCGCAGGTTCCAGCCGGCGTAGGTCGCCAGCGGCACCTCCACATCGGGCAGGCGAACGCCCGCGATATCGTGCCCGTCCACGTCGGCCATGGGCACCAGCACCTGGTAGCGCTTGTCCGGCGCCGGCCTGGGCGGCAGGCTGGCGTAATCGACCACCGTCAGCTCGTTCAAGCCTTCCGGATAGCCGACGCCGAGCGCGCGCAGGTCGGGGAAACCGACCGCGTCGCGCTGCGGCAGCGTCAGCATGGCATTGCCGATCTGCGGAAAGCGGCTGGCCGGCGGCTCCCTGCCGTTACGCGTCCATGCCACCAGATGATCGAGCAGCACGCGCACGGTCGGCCCCTGCTGCGCCGTGTTGCTGGCCCATTTGCAGATGCCGACCGTGGCCCGCTCGGCCGCCATGTGCTGGGTCGAGGACATCAGGTAGGCGCGCACGCCGGCCGGCAGCGCGATATCCTTGCCGGCGCCGTCGGTCGCCACCAGCGAGGCGCGGCCCTGCCAGAATTCCAGGCTGCTGTCGACGTGCATCAGCTTCGGGCAGGTGGCGCTGGCCTGGCAGCGCGCGAAGATGCCGTCGGTCGTGCCGCCCACCGGGTCTTTGGTGACCGCGTAGCTGAACGGGAACTGGTCGCCGTAGGTCCAGTGGTTCAGGTGCTGGGTGGAATAGCGTTCCGGCCGGCCGAAGCGGCGGTTGACAAAACTCTTGCGGCTGCCGGCGATGAGCGGCATGGCGCCGTCGAACACCTTGCCGCCGCGCGGATCGGCATTGAAGCCCTCCCAGATCAAGTCGCGCAGAAAACGCCCCGGCTGCGACACGCCCAGCGCCAGCGCGACGTCCGGCTTGATATCGGCCAGCGGATTGGGCTGCCCGGCGCCGTCGGCCAGGCCCGATTTGAGGTGGCTGGTGACGTCGCGCAGGGCCGCCATGCCCAGGCCCATGACGACCGGGTCGCGCGCCTGGTACTGGAACTGGTAGATCGCGCCGGCGTCGACGCCGCGCGGGCGCGCGATCTCGATCTGCGTCGGGCTGGTGTAGCGCCACGCGCTGGCCGGCAGGATCAGCGGCGCCGCGCTGGCGTGCGCGCGCACGCTCAGCGCCGTGCCCTCGGCGCTGGCGGAGGCAGCGGCATACGCCAGGTCGATGGTGCCGAGCGGCTTGATGTCGTCGAACACGCGTTCTTCCACGCTGGCCCCGGTGATCGGCCGGCCATCCTCAAGCGCGGTCGGAAACGCGGTGCCGGCCACATCGCCATTGGCCGCCAGGCCGATATTGCCCTGCCAGCCGATCCACGCCAGCGTGTGCCCGCGCCGCATCAGGAAGCCGTTGCCGGCGTCGCGCGCGCCGGCGTCGTTGAACATGTCGAGGGCCAGCTTGCCGCCCCGGTTGGGGATGTCGACCACCAGCACGCGCGAGGCCCTGGCCGCGTCGCGCGGGCGCAGCAGGATGACGTCGGTGTCGTACCTGACCCAGCCGCCGCTGGCCGGGGCCTTGTCCAGGTCGACGATGGCGCGGTTGGCCGGATGATGCGGGTCGATGCGCAGGCGCGCGATGGCGACGATTTTCTCGTACGCGCCGGCCTCGTCGAAGACCTTGCCGTCGAAGGCGGGCGCGCGGCTGACGATGTCGAGGCGCTCGACCTGCGCCGCCGGCGAACCCGGGCCGCCCGGCCCCGCGCAGGCGGCCAGCATGGTGAGCGCGAAAAGGCAGGACAGGTGGCGCAGGCAGGTCAATTTCAGCTCCTTGTGATCTGCCAGACGATAGCACGGCGAAGCGCGTCAGGCAAAGACCAGCGAGCGATGCGCCGCCGCGCCGGCCGTCACGCCGTCGGCGGCGGCCCAGGTGGCGTTGTGCGGCATGCGCGCCACGTCGCCGGCGGCAAACACGCCGGCGACGGTGGTCTCCTGGAACTCGTTGGTGCGCACGTAGAGGCCGAGGGGGCCTTCGTCGAATGCGCAGCCGAGCTGCTGCGCGAGCGGACTCGCGGAGACCTGGGTGGCCAGGAACGCGGCGTCGGCCGGCACGCGCGTGCCGTCGTCGAGGACGATGCCGTCCAGCGCCGGCGCCACCCCGCCGAGCGCGGCGACCTTACTGTGTTCGATGCGGATGCCGCGCGCCGCGAGGACCTTCTCCTGCTCCGGGTCGAGCGCGATGCCGTTGGCGCAGTAGGTGACATGCGGCGACCATTCGGCGATCAGCTGCGCCATGTGGGCCGACATCGGCATCATGCCGATCACCGCGAGCCGGCGCCCCAAAAATTCGTAGCCGTGGCAGTAAGGACAATGCAGGATCGAGGTGCCCCAGCGTTCGCGCACGCCGGGAATCGGCGGGAACTGGTCGACCACGCCGCTCGCCAGGATCAGGCGCCTCGCGCTCATGCGCTCTCCTCCCGCCAGAACGAGGTCGAAGCCGCCGTCGATGCGCACCGCGCTCTCGACCGTGGCATCGATCACCCTGGCGCTGGGATAGGCGAGCAGCTGGCGGCGGGCGTCGGCCATGATGGCATGCGGGGCGCGCCCGTCGTGGCCGACGAAGCCGTGGGCGGCGGCGGCGAAGCGGTTGCGCGGCTGGCCGGCGTCGATCACGCGCACCGGGCGGTTGGCGCGCGCCAGCTGCATGGCGGCGGCCATGCCGGCGAAGCTGCCGCCGACGACGATGAAGTCGGTATCCATCTGCTTGTTCATTGTGTTCTTCCTTTGGCAGGGCGAAGCGGCCGGATGGCCGATTCTTAACGTAACAATGATAGTTACGTTAAATCGCAAAGTCAAGCCGTGCACCGGCGCGACGGCGCGACTGACCGGGGCCATGGTTTTTGCTACAGTAGCGCCATCATGAAACCAGAACACCTCCAGCTGCTGCTGACCCGTGAGATGCCTTACGGCAAATACAAGGGCCGCGTCATCGCCGACCTGCCCGGCCACTACCTGGGCTGGTTCGCGCGCGAGGGTTTTCCGCGCGGCGAGATCGGCGAACTGCTGGCGCTGATGTACGAACTCGATCACAACGACCTGCGCAGCCTGCTCGATCCGCTGCGCCAGCGGCGTTGAGCGCTTGCCTTACGATCCCGGCGGCGGCCGTCCCGCCTGGCCGCCGCCCTGCCCCGCTTGCGCGATCACGCGCCGGAAGAACGCGACCAGTTCCGGCACATGGGCGTCGAAGGTGAATTGCGCGCGCTGCGCCCACACCCGTTCGCGCAGCGCGTCCATCGCCGGCCGGTCGCGCAGCAACGGTCCCAGATCGGCGATCGCCTCGTAGAACAGGCCGGTGCCCAGGCGGTGCGACAAGGCTTGCGCGGCGACGATGGCGCCCTCGTTCCTGCGCTGGATCATGGGCAGGCCGGCGGCGGCCAGGGTCGCCATGCGCGCCGGATAATTCAGGTCGTCCCAGTTGGCGCGCCGCAGTTCGCCCTGGTTAGTGCTGGCAAAGGCGTGCAGCCAGCCGGCGTCGTAGCGCGAAAACTCCTCGACCCAGCGCGCCTGCTCGACGTTGGCGTGCAGGTGCAGGTGATGCGGCGCCAGGCGCAGCGCGTCCCCGATCCATTGGCGCCACTGGCCGTGGGTAAAGTCGCCATAAAAATGCACATGGATGCCCTGCGCGGCCAGCTCGCCCACCGTGTGGGGATGCAGGCCGATGGGGCGGCCCGGCACCACCGTATGGATGTCGCCATCGCCGCCGGCGGACAGCAGGGGCGCGCGCGCATCGCCGAACCAGCCGGCCCTGGGCAGGTCGCCATCGAGCACGTGGCAAGGCTTCGACGACGACAATCCCGGCAGCACGGTGTCGAACCAGTCGCGCAGCTCGGGGCTGCTGAAGATGCAGCCGTCGGCGTATTCGAACAGCTCCACCAGCTGCGGCCAGCTGCCTTTTTCGAGGCAGATGAAGGGACCTTCCTTGAAGTGCCACACGAAGGGCAGGCCCGGCGTGGCCAGCATCAGCTCATGGCAGAACGGCACCGCCTGCCAGTTCAGCTGGGCGTGGATGATGTCCGGCCGCAGCGCCCGGACCGCCTCGCGCCACTGCGCGAACGGCAGCTCGCGCACATGCCCGAACGGCAGCGGCCCGACCGTGTTGTACCAGTACGGCGCGCGCATCCACAGCCCGTGCAGCGTGTGGCCGCGCTCTTCCAGCGCCAGCACGCGCTCGGCGTTGTAGGCCAGTTCGCCGGCCAGCAGGATGTCCAGGCCGTCCGCCGCCGGCGGCGTGGGCGCGCGCTCGCGCAGGTCGCGATACTGCGCCACCTCGTCGATGGCGTTGCCCACCGTGGTGTGGAAGCGCAGCGCTGCGCTCACCCCGTAATGCTGGCGGAAAGGATTGATGCCGCCCACCGGCTCCTGCATCAGCTTGTGACGCTGGGCCGGGTGGCTGGTCCATTCGCAGCTGACCAGCCCGGTGCCGGTGAACGCCCCGCGCGCGCGCAGGCGGCCCCAGAACAGGCGGTCGAGGTCGTCGGATTCGATCTCGTCGCGCGCGGTCCAGCGCAGGCCGCTGCGCCGGAACATGCACTGGACCAGCTGCAGCGCGACGCCGGCAAGCTGGCCCTCGGTCTCGCGGTTGTAATGGTGGCGCATGCCGGAAAACGCCAGCACGGCATGCGGCGCATCCTGCAGCGCCGCGCGCAGGGACGCCAGGTGGTCGCGGTAGAACAGGTCGTCGCTGGGCAGGCAGGCGACCAGCGGCGCGCGCGCCAGGTCGAGCGCGCAGTTGAGGGCGTTGCCCAGGCCCGTATTGTGCGGCAGGCGCTGGTAGCGCACGCGCGGATCGGGCAGGAAGGCGTCGACGGCGCCGCGCGTGTCGTCGGGCGAGCCGTCGTCGATGACGATGGCTTCCCAGGCGCCGAGCGACTGGGCCAGCAGGCTGTCGAGCGCGCGGCCGATGAAATGGGACTGGCCGTAGGTCGGCATCAGCACGCTGACCTGCGGGACGGTAAGGGAGGTGGTAGTCACAGCGAGCTCTTCAAAGGATGGTTGACCTGTGAAGAAAGCATGCGCGAAAAATACGCGCCGTGTTTGATGCCGGACAGGCGTGCGCGCGATTGCGCCGGCGCTAACGGTGCACGATCAGGCGCGCGCCTTCGCGCTGCATGCGGGCGAACGCGTCGCCGCTGACAGCCGGGCTGAACAGATAGCCTTGCAGCTGGTCGCAGCCGAGGTCGCGCAGGAAGGCCATCTGCTCGGGCGTCTCCACGCCCTCGGCCACGATTTCCTGGCGCAGTTGCTGGGCCATGGTGACGATCGCGCGCGCGATGGCGCAGTCGTTGTCTTCGTACGGCAGGCCGATCACGAAGGAGCGGTCGATCTTGAGTGTGCTGATCGGGAATTTTTTCAGGTAGGCCAGGCTCGAATAACCGGTGCCGAAGTCGTCCAGCGCCAGCGCCAGGCCCATGGCCACCAGCTCGTTCATGATGGCGATCACGCCGTCGCTGCCGCGCACCAGCAGGCTCTCCGTAATCTCGAGCATGATCTGAGCCGGCTCGACGCCGTGCCGGTCCAGCACCTCGCTCATGCGGCCCGGCAGGCTGCGGTCGAACTGGCGCGCCGAGACATTGACGGCAACCGGCGGCATCGCCAGGCCCGCGTCGTTCCAGGCGCGGATCTGGCGGCAGGCTTCGTTCATGACCCAGTTGCCGATATCGACAATCAGGCCCGTTTCTTCGGCCAGCGCAATGAACACGCCCGGCGACACCAGGCCGCGCTCCGGATGGCGCCAGCGGATCAGCGCTTCCGCGCCCACGATGCGCCCGCTGCGCAGGCTGACCTTGGGCTGGTAATGCAGCGCGAACTGGTTCTCGGCCAGGGCGGTGCGCAATTCGGTCTCCAGGCGCAGGCGTTCGCGCGCGCGCTGGTCCATCTCGTCGCGGTAGAACAGGAAGCCGCCGGCGCCGAATTCGCCCGCCTTGGCCAGCGCCACCTCCGCAAAACGCAGCAGCGAGGCGGTATCCATGCTGTCGTCGAGGTACAGCGCGATGCCGATATTGGCGCTCACCTGCAAGCCGTGGCCGGCCACCCGCAGCGGCGCGGCCAGGGTCGCGAGCAGCTTTTGCGCGACGATGCCGGCGTGCTCGCGCTGGCCGATGGACGGCAGCGCCACGGCAAACTTGCTGCCGTCGATGCGGGCCAGGATGTCCGGCTCGCGCAGCACGCTGCGGAACTGGCGCCCGACCATGCAAATGACATCGCTGGCGACGTCGTGCCCGAGCGTGTCGCTGATGGCGCCGATGCGGTTGACTTCGACCACCATCAGCGCGCCGTACTCGCTGCCGCGCCGCGCTTCGGTCAGCATCTGCCCCACCAGGTGGTTGAACAGGGAGCGGTTCGGCAGGCCGGTCAGGCCGTCGTAATTGGTCATGCGCTGCATGCGCGCCTCGGCGTCCTTGTGCACGCTGATATCGGAAAACAGCGAGAAGGTATGCGTGATGCGGCCCTCGCCATTGCGCACCACGCTGATGGTGACCGATTGCGGAAACAGCTCGCCGTTCTTGCGCTTGCCGACGATCTCGCCGCGAAACGGGCCGTTGCCCTGCATGGCGGCGCGCACCTTGGCGCGGAAGTCGGCGTCGTGCACGCCGGAGCGCAGCAGGTCGGGCGTCTGGCCGATCGATTCGGCGGCGGAGTAGCCGGTGATGCGGGTGAACGAACTGTTGATCGACACGATCCGCTCGCTGGCGTCGGTAATGAGCACGCCCTGCTCGCTGTCTTCGATGATGCGCGCGTACAGGCGGATCTTGTCTTCCTCGCTCAGGTGTTCGGCCAGCGGCGACAGGTGCACCAGCATGCCGATCGCCTCGCCGTCGCCGTCGTTGATCAGCGAGAGCGCCAGCCGCACCCAGATCACGTCGCCGCTCTTGCGGCGGCGCCGCACTTCGACCAGGCAGCTGCCGTGTTCGAGGAACAGTTCGGCGATGCCGGGATCGTCCACGCCGGCATCGTCCGCATACAGGAACAGCACGTGCTGGCCGATCGCTTCCTCGCTGGTGTAGCCGAACACCGCTTCGGCGCCGCGGTTCCAGCTGGTGAGGTAGCCCGACAGATCGAGCACGATCACGGCCTCGTCGGACTGCTCGTAGGTGTCGGCGTGGTGCCGCAGCAGGCGCCGCGCCAGGGGCAGCTGCGCCTGTTTGGCCAGCAGCAGTTCGGCTTCGAGCCGCACCAGCATCTCGGCCAGGGCGTTGCCTTCCATGGCGCGCGCGGTGCGCACCAGGTCCAGGCTGCGGTCGAGCGCCGATTCAGCCATGGCCGCTCGCGCCGCTGTCGCGCAGCGCCCCCAGCATCCAGCGCTGCGCTTCCAGGATGGCGCCGTTGAAGTCGGCCGGCGCAATCTGCAGTGCCGCCAGGCGCGGCGCCAGCGCATCGGGCTCGCCCCGTTCGGCCAGTTCCACCAGCTCCAGCAGCGCGCCCAGTTCGCCGTCGTGCTGCAGCAGCGCGCCCTGCACCGCCTCGCTGATCGACAGCGGCGCCAGCAAGCTGGCGAGCGGCATGCCGAACAGGATGCCGAGCAGGGAGAACATGCCGGTCATGAAGGCTTGCTCCTGGGTGAGCTTGTCCAGGCCGCGCGTGCGCGCCAGCAGTTCCAGCGCGCGCGCGCGCACCGCCACGCGCGCCAGCAGCATGGGCGAGCGGATGTCGCCCTGGCGGGCGGCGAACAGCATCAGGTTGAGCCAGCGCCGCAGTTGCTGGCGTCCGAGGATCAGGAGCGCCTGGCCGAAGCTGGTGATGCGCCGCACCGCGCCCATCCCGAGCGAATTGACCAGGCGCAGCAGCTGGTAGGACATGGTCGGGTCGAGCCGCAGCAGCGCTTCGATCTCGTGGGTGTCGGCGTCGGCGGCGACCAGTTGCACCAGTTGCAGGGCAAAGGTGCGCGGCGCGGCCTGGCTGGCCGGCACCTTGGCCGGCGCGGCCAGGCACCAGTCGCCGTCGATCCAGCGCGCCTCGGGCGGCAGCGGCAGGCTGGTGAAGCGCTCGGCGGCGCGGAACAGGCTGCGCTCGGCCAGTTCGGTCCAGCCGTGGCCGGCCAGCGCCGCCTTCCACTGCGGGTCGGCGGCGGCGCGGTACAGGCAGGGAAAGTCACGGCACAGGGCGCCCAGGTCGGCCACGACGGACGGCGCCGGGCTGGCGTCGCCGTTGCGCGCGCCGATCTCGATCAGCAAGCCCGACGGCAGGCCGCGGCGGTCGGCCAGGACGCGGAAAACAAGCAGGGGGGCCGGGCTCGAACAGCTCATGGGGATCGAGTGGTTGGGTGGCAATGAATTTCATGTTACCCCCGGGTAATTCAGTCCCACCAAGGTTTAGATCAACAACCATCGTGATTCACGGAAAAAATACGCCCTGTCCTAAGCCGCTGTTGCGCAAACGCCCGGCAGAAAACCGGACAGTTGCGCGAACAGGCCGGCGCGCTGCATGCGCTCGCGCCACCAGCGCAGGGCGGCGCCCTCCTCGCCCACGCGCCAGGCCACATAAAAGGTTTCGGCGCTGCGCACTTCCTCGACCTGTTTTTCGACCAGCAGGCCGCGTTCGATGGCGGGGCGGGCGCAGGATTCGGGCAGGAAGCCGAAGCCGAGGCCGGCCAGTTGCAGGTCGAACTTGGCTTGCATGGTCGGCACGGTCAGCGCGTCCTGGCCCAGCAGCAGGCCGACCGTGCGCGCCGGCATGTTGCGGGCCGAGTCGGCCACCACGATGGCGCGGTGGTTTTGCAGCTGGTTGCGCGAGAGCGGCTCCGGCAGGCCGGCCAGCGGGTGCTGCGGCGCGACCGCGAAGACGAACAGCATGGTCCCGATCGGGCGCGCCACGTAGCCGCCGCCGGCCGGGCCGTCCCCGGCCACGCCGACCAGCAGGTCGACCCGGCGGTCGAGCAAGGCTTCCCATGGGCCGGACAGGGTTTCCTGCACCACGCGCAGGCGGGTCTGCTCGGCCACCTGATAGAAGGCGCGGATGTCGCCGCTCAGCGCCTGCGCCGAAAACATGGAATCGATGCCGATGCCCAGTTCGGTCTCCCAGCCGGAGGCCACCCGGCGCACCCGGTGTTCCAGGTCGTGCGCGGCCTTGAGCAGGTAGCGCCCTTCGGTCAGCAGTTCGCGTCCGGCCGGGGTCAGCAGGATGCGCGGCCCCTTGCGTTCGAACACCTGCACGCCCAGGTCGTCTTCCAGCTTGCCGACCGTGTAGGAAATGGTCGAGGGCACGCGGTGCAACTCCTGCCCCGCCTTGGAGAAGGAACCGCGGCGGTCGATGGCGTCGATGATCAGCAGGGCTTCCAGGCTCAGTTTTAACATTCGAATTTTTCGATCATAGCGGACAAATCTTTCCGTTTTTTGATTCGCCTGGCGCGGCGTACACTAGCTTCATCGGTGCAGCGAAACAGATATCCACCGAGAAAGTGGATTCGAAATTATTGCACATTAACTTAAAAGAAACGGAGCATATCATGTTGGAAATTCGTCAAGGCGCAGAACGTGGCAATGCAAATCATGGCTGGCTGCAATCGAAACATACGTTTTCTTTCGGTCACTATCACGATCCGAAACACACGGGCTTCGGTCCCCTGCTGGTGATTAACGAAGACAAAGTGGCGCCGTCGCAAGGTTTCGGCACCCACGGCCACCGCGATATGGAGATTATTTCCTACGTGCTGGAAGGGGCGCTCGAACACAAGGACAGCATGGGCACCGGCTCGGTCCTGCATTACGGCGATGTGCAGCGGATGAGCGCCGGCAGCGGCGTGCGCCACAGCGAGTTCAACGGCTCGGCGACGGAACCCGTGCATTTCCTGCAGATCTGGATCCAGCCGAACGTCACCGGCATTGCGCCGAGCTATGAGGAAAAGCACTTCACGCCGGAAAGCAAAATCGGGCAATTGCGCCTGATCGCCTCCAGCGACGGCCGCCAGGGTTCGGTGCTGATTCACCAGGATGCCGCGATCTATGCGGGGATCCTGAACGGCGCCGAGGCGATCGAGCACAAGCTGGCCGAGGGACGCACGGCGTATGTGCACCTGATCCGGGGTGCGCTGACGGTCAACGGCGTGCGCCTGAACGGCGGCGATGCCCTGAAAATGACGCAGGAAAGCGCGGTCAGGATCGAGAACGCCGAGGCGGCCGAGGTGCTGGTGTTCGATTTGCCTTACTAAATCAGGGTGCTCAAGACCGTTCCCGGGCGCCGGCCCGGGAACGGGGTTTAGAGCCCCTCCCCCAACGGCCCCACCCGTTTTCCGCTACACTTGCGGCTACAGCAATAGATTTGAGAACAACGCCATGCCCGCCCCAGTCACTGAAGAACTGCTCGATTACACCACTTCCTGCGCGCTGCCCACCCCCTGGGCGCAGTTCACGCTGCACGCCTTTGTCGAGCACGCAACGGGCAAGGAGCACCTGGCGATGACCCTGGGCGACATCGGCGACGGCGAACCGGTGCTGGCGCGCGTCCATTCGGAATGCCTGACCGGCGACGTGCTGTTCTCGCAACGCTGCGACTGCGGCGCCCAGCTCGAAGGCGCACTCAAGCGCATCGCCGAAGAAGGGCGCGGGATCCTGCTGTACCTGCGCCAGGAAGGGCGCGGCATCGGCCTGGTCAACAAGATGCGCGCCTACCGCCTGCAGGAAGCCGGCGCCGATACGGTCGAGGCCAACCTGGCCCTGGGCTTCCACGCCGACGCCCGCAATTACGAGCTGTGCCAGCCGATGCTGGCCCATTTCGGCATCCATTCCCTGCGCCTGATGACCAACAACCCGCGCAAGATCGCCGCCATGGAAAAACTCGGCGTCACGGTCAGCGAGCGCGTGCCCCTGCTGGTGAACCGCAACGCCTTCAATAACGGCTACCTGAACACCAAGGAAGCCAAACTCGGCCACATGATGACCCCGCTGGCCGAGCCGGTCGCGCAGGACGGCGAACTGTAGCAGCCGCAAAGCGCGCAAATGCGCTAAGCTGGTGGCAAGATAGCGGAAACCGTTCTTGCCACCGAAGGTTTGCATGAAATTTGTCAATACTGCAGTCATCGCCTATTGCTTTGCGGCGCATGCCATCGCGGCGGCGCCGCCCGCCAAACCTGCGGCGCCTGCCCGTCCGCCCGCATCGCTTGCCATTCCCGCCGTCGTCCCGCCCACTGCCCCGGCCGTGATCCCGCCCGGCGCCCAGCCGCCGGCCGATCCTGCGGCAGTCCCCGAGGTCGACGACAATGCCGCCCTGCCGCCGCCCTCCTCGGCGGCGCAAAAAGTGTATTCCGCGGCCAAGGCCGACCTGTTGCAAATCCGCATGCTGCTCAAGAACGGGCGCAGCCAGTCGACCGTGGGCTCGGGCTTCATGGTGGGCACCAGCAACCTGGTGCTGACCAATTATCACGTGGTGTCGCAGATGGCGATCGATCCGGACGTCTACGTCGCCGAATACATCGATACCGACGGCAAGAGCGGCCCGGTCGAGCTGCTGGCCGTGGACGTGCTGCACGACCTGGCCGTGGTGCGCATCAACCGCAACGGCAGCGGTTTTTTTAATATCCCCGAGAAACTGGCGAAGCTGACCCAGGGCCAGTATCTGTATTCGCTGGGCAATCCTCTCGACCTCGGCTTCGCCATTTCGGAAGGCTCCTACAACGGCATCATTTCGCGCAGCTTCTACGACCAGCTGATGTTCACCGGCCCGATCAACTCGGGCATGAGCGGCGGACCCAGCGTGACCGTGGGCGGCGACGTGGCCGGCGTCAACGTGTCGAAGCGCCGTGACGGCGAACTGATCAGCTTTCTGGTGCCGGTGCGCTACGCCCAGGAATTGCTGAACAAGGTGAAGAAACAGACCAGCACGCCCAAGGATTTCAATCCCCTGATCGGCGAGCAGTTGCTGGCGCACCAGCGCGCCATGATCGACCGCCTGCTCGATGCGCCGCTCTCGCTCAAGACCATGGGGCCGTACCAGGTGCCGGTGCGCGAGTCGGAACAGGTACGCTGCTGGGGACGCTCGAACGTCAAGGCGGAAGCGACCTTCAATGCCGACACCATGGCCTGCGCGATGGAGTCGGCCATTTTTGTCTCGGACACGCAGCAGACCGGGCACGTGTCGATGACGCACCAGTACGTGCGCTCGGCCATCCTGGACCCGGTGCGCTTTGCCGTGCTGGCGTCGACCCTGTTCAAGACCGACAACCTGGGCAGCGCCAAGGACACGCGCATGACCGGTCCGATGTGCACCGAAAAATTCGTCAAGACCAAGTCGCTGCCGCTGCGCGCGGTGACCTGCGTGCGCGCCTACCGCAAGTTCGCGGGCTTGTATAACTTTACCCTGCTCACGGCCAGCACCGACGATGCGCGCGCCACCTTGCAAAGCCGGCTGGACGTGTCGGGCGTCTCGTACGAGAACGGCCTGCGCACCACGCGCGCCTTCCTCGAAGCGCTGGCGCGCGGGAACGCCAAATGAACGCGCCCTACTTCATCGAAACGCTGGCGCGCAATGGCGACGTGCTGCACCGGCACCAGGTCGACGCGCTCCCGATCCGCTTCGGGCGCGGCTACGACAACGACTTCATTCTCGACGACGCCTTCGCCGCGCCGCGCCACGCGGTGCTGGAAGCGGGCGAGGACGGCCAGGCCGTGCTGCGCGACCTGGGCACGAAGAACGGCGTGGTCCACCTGGGCAAGCGCAAGACCAGCCTGGTGATGACCGGCGACACCGTGATCCGCATCGGCCACACCAGCCTGCGCGTGCGCGGGGCCGATTTTCCGGTGGGGCCGGAGATGGTCGACCGCACCATGCACGGCTGGGAGGGCGCCATTCCCGGCATCGTCGGCATGCTGCTGATCGGCGCCTTTGCGCTGATCACCACCTGGCTGTCCGACACCCAGGCCTTCCAGCTGATCCGCTACCTGCTGCCGCTGGCGTTCGGGATCGGCGCGGGACTGGTGTGGGGCGGCGCCTGGGCCTTCGCCAACCGCCTGTTCGGGCGCCACGCGCGGCTGGGGCGCCACCTGTTCATTGTCGGCTGCGGCCTGGCGGCGGTGCTGGCCTACAAACTGGTGGCCAGCAGCATCGCCTACGCCTTTTCGCTCGAAGCGCTGACCGCCTACAGCGCGCACGTGGCGATCGCCATCGCGGCCGGCGTGATCTTCTTTCACCTGGGAACGGTCAAGCCGCACCAGTCGCGGCGCTTCACCCTGGCCTGCCTGATCATGGCCATGATCGGCTCGGGCCTGGTCCTGATCAGCAACCAGCTGCGCTACGGCCGCGTGGCCGACGAATTGTTCATGTCGGTGCTGATGCCGCCGTCGACCCGCATCAGTCCCGACCACAGCGTCGACGAATTCATGAGCGACGTCGGCGCCATGAAGGCCAGGCTCGACGCGCAGCGCGCAAAAAAGATCAAGGGCGACGGCGCCGACGACGAGGATTGATGGCGCCTCAGGACTTCTTGGCCATCGGCGGATGCAGCATCTCGCCGCGCGCCAGCATGGCCGCGAAATTGGCCACGTGGCGCGCGCGCGTTTCGGGCTTTTTGGCGGTCTGGATGCGAAACAGCATGGCGTAGCGGTTCTGCGAATTGAGGGTGGCGAAGAATTCGCGCGCGCCGGGGTGCAGGTCGAAGGCGGCCTCCAGCTCGGGCGGTATCTGGGCGGAGCTGGCCGGCGCGTAGGCGGCGTCCCAGCGGCCATCCTGTCGCGCGCGTTCGACTTCGGCCAGGCCGGCCGCCTGCATCTTGCCCTCGGCGATGTAGCGCAACGCCTTGTCGCGGTTTACCTGCGACCAGATGCTGCGCGCGGAACGCGGGGTCCAGCGTTGCAGCCAGTAGTGCTGGTCATGGGCCTTCTTCTGGCCGTCGATCCAGCCGAAACACAGCGCCACTTCCAGCGCCTCCTGGTAGGACACGCTGGGCTCGGGCGCGCCTTTCTTCGCATGCCGCAGCCACAGGCCGCGCGAGCCGGCGTGGTGTTCGGCCAGCCACTGCGCCCAGGCGGCTTGCGAGGCAAATGCGCGCGGGGTGTCGTCCTGCGCCAGCGGTGTCTGCATCCTGATTCTCCCGTTTCGTTCAACTGATTTTGACATGATGGAGAGAATACGCAATCATCGCAGCTTCGACCAGCCCCCCGTTCACTCATGCGACTGCAACGCACCACCATCGTCATCGGCGTCGCCTGGCTGCTGTTCTGGGCCCTCATGGTCTCGGTGGCCGTCGAGGATTACCTGCGCGACGGCGGCGACAGGCTGTGGCAGCCGGTGCTCTGGGAGAGCTCGTCGATGCTGGCCGCGACAATCCTGCTGGCGCTCCAGCGCCATCTCACGCGCCGCCACGACCATCTGCTGGCGACGCCATGGCGCTGGTTCGGCCTGCAGGCCCTGTTCTTGCCGATGTACTGGATGGCGTTCGTGCCGATCGCGTTCGGCATCCGCCATGGCGTGTACGGGCTGGCCGGCCTGGCCTACGAGCACGAGGCGTGGGGACCGACCTTCTTGTACGAGTCGCTCAAGCTGTCGGTGTTCGTCGGCCTGTTCGTGGTGATCGTGTTCGGCATCCTCTCGTACCAGCAGCTGCTGGAACAAAAACTGCGCGCCGAACAGGCCAATGCCCTGCTGCGCCAGGCCCACCTGCAACGCCTGCGCCAGCAGATGCAGCCGCACTTCCTGTTCAATGCGCTCAACACCATTTCATCCCTGATGCACAGCGACGTCGCGCGCGCCGACGCCACCCTGGTCGAACTGGCCGACGTGCTGCGCGCCACGCTCGACGTGGGCGAACTGCAGGTCGCACCGCTGTCGACCGAACTGCGGCTGGTGCGCGGCTACGCGCGCGTGATGGAAGAACGCTACGCCGGGCGCGTGGCCATCGCATGGCAGATCGACGACGATGCGCTGGCCTGCCCGCTGCCGGTGATGAGCATCCAGCCGCTGCTGGAAAACATCTTCAAGCACACCGTGGAGCAGCGCCGCGAGACGGCGCAGATCGTCATCTCGGCGCGCCGCCGCGATGGGCTGCTGGTGGTGACGCTCGATGACGACATCGGCACGCTGGCGCCGCATGCGCCGGCCGGCATCGGCCTGTCCAACCTGCGCGAGCGCATGGCGGCGCTGTATGGGGAGCGCGCCGGCGTGACGCTGTCGCCACGCGATCCCGCCGGCGTGCGCGCCACCATGAGCGTGCCATGCGCATCCTGATCGTCGACGACGAGCGCCCCGCGCGCGACAAGCTGCGCCGCCTGCTGGCGCAGGAGAGCGGCATCAGCGCCATTGCCGAAGCGCGCGACGGGGTCGATGCGATGCAGCAGATCGCCGCGTTCGCGCCGGATGCGCTGTTTTTGGATATCCAGATGCCCGAGGTGAGCGGCCTCGAACTGGCCGCCTCGCTGCCCGCGCCGGCGCCGCTGATCGTGTTCGCGACCGCCTTCGACCAGTACGCGCTCAAGGCCTTCGACGCCAACGCCATCGACTACCTGCTCAAGCCCTACGACCAGGCCCGCCTGCGGCGCGCCTTGCAGCGCCTGCGCGAGCGCGTCGACGCCCGCAGCGCGCAAGCCCTGCCGCCGTTCGCGGGCCAGGAACCGCTGCGGCAATTGCTGGTCGCCGAACGCGGCGTCACGCGCGTGATCCGCGTCGACCGGATCGGGTGGATCGAAACGGCCGACAATTACGTGGTGCTGCACACGGCGGGCGCACCGCTGATGCGCCAGACCCTGGCCGGCCTGCTGGAGAAGCTGGGGCCGGGCTTCATGCGCTGCCACCGGCGCGCGGCGGTGCAGCTGGCATGGATCGAGCGGGTCGAGGCGCTCGACAAGGGCGACTGCGAACTGGTGCTGCGCGACGGCGCGCGGGTGCCGTGCAGCCGCCAGTACCGGGCGGCACTGATGGAACGCCTGTAAGGCCGTTTCACCCCGGCGCCATCCCGCTTCGCCCCATTGCGCTGGCGCGCCGGCCCGCCATCATGCAGGCTGGGGTTTTCCACTTGCACAGCGCGCCATGACGACCTCCCCCACCCGACTCTGGTTCCTCGACTGGGTCCGCATCATCGCCTTTTTCGTCCTGATTCTTTATCACGTCGGCATGTATTACGTGACATGGGACTGGCACGTCAAAAGCCCGTTCGCCAGCAACACCATCGAACCGCTGATGCTGCTTTCGTCCCCGTGGCGCCTCGGCCTGCTGTTCCTGGTCTCGGGCGTGGCGTCGAGCCTGATGCTGGCGAAAGCGGGCGCCGCCCGCTTCATGGGCCGGCGCAGCGTGCGCCTGCTGGTGCCGCTGATCTTCGGCATGCTGGTGATCGTGCCGCCGCAGGCTTACCTCGAAGTGGTGGAGAAGCTCGCCTACCAGGGCGCTTATGGCGATTTCATGCGGCTGTACCTGGGCCGCTACGCTGGCTTTTGCAAGGGCGGCGACTGCCTGGTCATGCCGACCTGGAACCACCTCTGGTTCGTCGCTTACCTGTGGGTCTACACCCTGCTGCTCGGCGGCCTGGCGCTGGCGCTCGGCGAGCGTTTCGACAAGCTGGCGGGGCGCGTCGCCAGCGTACTCGTGGGCTGGAAGATCGTCGTGTTGCCGGTCGCGCTGCTGTCGGTCGCGCGCATGAGCATGCTGTCGCGCTTTCCGACCACGCATGCGCTGGTGGACGACTGGTTCAACCACGCGGTGTACCTGTTCCTGTTCCTGCTCGGCGCCATGCTGGCGCGCACGCCGCGCATCTGGCCGCGCCTGGAGCAATTGCGCTGGCACGGACTGGGACTGGCAGCGGCCGGCTGGGCCGCATTGACCGTCTACTACGCCCTGCCGGACACGATGCTGGCGGCGCAGGTACAGATACCGCTGATGCACCTGCAGCGCATCGTGTACTGCCTGTTCGCCTGGAGCGCGATGGTGGCCGCGCTGGGCTTTGCGCACCGCCACCTCAACCGCGACAGCGCCCACCGGCGCTACCTGGCGCAAGCGGTGTTCCCCGTCTATATCCTGCACCAGAGCTTGATCGTGATCATCGCGCATGCGATCCAGCCGGCCAGGCTGGCCCCCTGGCTCGAAGCGCCGGTGCTGATCGTGCTCACCTTGTGCCTCAGCTTTGCCATGGCCAACCTGGCGCGGCGCTCGGCGCTGCTGCGGCCGCTGTTCGGCATCGCCCCTGTCAAAGCGGACGCCGCCGCCCGGCACGCTGCGCGTCCTGCGATCAGCTGAAGGCCGTCCGCGTCCAGGGCCGGCCGGCGCGATGCCGGTCGGCCCCTCCCCTCCCGCGGATGTCAGCGCTGCCCTGCTATTCAGGCATTCTTGCCGGCGCCGCCAGATTTGCCCGTAGCGGCGCCGCTGGACGACTGCCCGGCCGACGTGGCGCTCGCGCCCTGCCCCGTGCCCTGCATGCTGGCGCCCTGGTCGCTCTGGCTGCTGCCGGCCGAACCGCCCTGGACGCTGCCGTTCTGGCCGCTCTGCATGCTGGTGCTGCCGCGCACTTCGGTGCTGCCGTTGCCGCCGCGCCATGCCGCGCCCTGTTGCATGAACGGATCGCTGAATTTGCGCATGCTCTCCTGTTGCTTGTGCATGCTGCGCTCGGTTTCTTCCGAGGCGACGCGGGCCACTTCATCGGCCAGGGCGCGCGCCGTGCGCGTGGTTTCCTGTACGTGCTGCTCGGTGACGCGGGCCAGTTCGACCTGCGCATCGGCCGCCACGCGCGAAATATGCTGTTGATAGGCACGCAGTTTTTCGGTGGCGGGCTGGGCGCGCGAGGCGGCCGCGCTGATCAGGTCGGTCTGGCGGTCGGCCGTCATCATTTGCTGGCTGGTCATGGCGGTTTCTTCCAGCAAGGTCTGGGTCAGCTGGATATTCAAGGCAACGAGTTGCTGGAACGAATTGAACAGGGACTTCGACATATCGTTGAGGAAGGAAACCTGCGCGTCCAGGTGGCTGCGCACGGCGGGAGTGACCGATTGGGAATATGGAAACATGTAGTCCTCTATGAAGTAGTGAGTCGGGAAGAACGGTTTGCGCCGCACGCGAAGCGCGGCGCAATTCTGTGAAGACTGTTTGCGGCGAATCAAAGACGGTGCGCTTTGCAGTCTTCGGCACGAGTCACTAGGCTAGGGGACCAGGACCTTGCGGGTTTGATATATATCAAACGTGTTCGAGTCGGCAACGCGCTCATCCGCTTTCTGTCTTGAAACGGTGCATTTGTGCTGCATCGCACCAAAATCATGCCGGCGCCAGCCCTCCCGCAGGACGCGGCACGGGCTGGGCAGCCTGCGCGGACATGGCGCAAAACTTGCTTCCAAGCGTTTATCACCATACATGGGAGCGTTTCACATGCTGCTTAAAAACGATTTGCTCTATTATCCGGCGCAGGAGCGCACGGTCCGCATCCTCTGGATCGACAGCGCCGCCAGCCTGGCCTACACCTTCGATGTCGGCGCGAAGGGCGCCCATCCCGAGGCCGCGCCGCTCAATGCGCTGCATGCCGACCTCGGTGCGCGGCGCGCGCAGCTGCTGCTGGCCGATCCGTATGCGGCGCGCGCCGATGCCTCCCTGCTGCCGGCGCGCCACCGCCAGGTGCGCGACCGCGCGTGGAGCGTGGTGCAGGCGCTGGTGGCCGACGAACCGGCCATCTACCAGGCGCGCCATCGGGGCCGCATGGTGATGGCGCAAAGCGCGCTGCACGGCGTGTCGCATCCGTCCATCTACCGCTACCTGCGGCGCTACTGGGAGCGCGGCCAGCATCCGGACACGCTGCTGCCGGATTATCAGAACTCGGGCGCGCCGGGCAA
Source organism: Massilia atriviolacea (assembly GCF_003953935.1). GTDB lineage: Bacteria > Pseudomonadota > Gammaproteobacteria > Burkholderiales > Burkholderiaceae_D > Telluria_A > Telluria_A atriviolacea. Next base: position 119,378 of record NZ_RXLQ01000008.1, on the reverse strand, counting down.
GACGCGCGGCTCCAGCGCCGGCGTCAAGCGCGGACGCCCGCGCAAGGCCGGCAGCCCGCCGGGACTGAACGCCGACGACGGCATCCGCCGCACCTTTCACGCCGCCGTGGCGCGCTACAGCGCCACGCACGCGCAGTTTTCGCGGCGCGGCGCCTACCGCCAGATGATCGAGGATTTCTTCGACCCGCGCGAGGCGGACCGGCTGCCGACCTTCGGCCAGTTCAACTACTGGATCGAAAAGGACGCGCCCGCGACAAACGCCCCGGCGTAAAACCCGGGCGCCGCGCCGGCATGGTGCGGCGCTTCAGCCGGTATTGTCGACCGCGTAGGCCGGCAGCGAATCGCCGCAATCCTTGCAGAACTTCGCCTCCGGCTCGTGTCCTTCGCTCAGGCACGACGGGCAGGTGCGGGTGGTCGGCTTCCAGTTCATGCGCTGCGAGGTCATCTCCGCCGTCACGATCCCGGTCGGCACCGCCAGCACGCCCCACCCCAGCAGCATCATGAACGAGGCAATGAAGCGGCCCAGGGTCGTCTGCGGGGTCAGGTCGCCGTAGCCGACCGTGGTCATGGTCACGGTAGCCCAGTACATCGCCATCGGGATGCTGGTGAAACCGTGCTCCGGCCCTTCGACCACGTACATCACGGTGCCCAGGATCAGCACCGCCATCAGCACCACCGACAGGAACACGAGGATCTTGCGCCCGCTCGCGCGCAGGGCGCGTCCGAGCCGGATGTACTCGGCGATGTACAGCGTCAGTTTGAAGATGCGGAAGATGCGCAGCAGGCGCAGGATGCGGATGTCGAGGAAGGCCGACGCTTCCGGCACCAGCAGCGCAAAGTAGGTCGGCAGCACCGAGATCAGGTCGATCACCCCGAAAAAACTGGTCGCGTAGCGCCACGGATGGCGCACGCAGTACAGGCGCGCGATGTATTCGGCCGTAAACAGCAGCGTGAAGGTCCATTCCATCACGGTCAGCGGGCGCTTGAAGTTGCTCGACACCGCCGGCACGCTGTCCAGGATCACCACCGCGATGCTGAGCAGGATGAGCGCCACCAGCAGCACGTCGAAATGGCGGCCGGCGCTGGTATCGGCTTCGAAAATGATGGTGTAGATGCGCCGGCGCAGGCCGGCATCGGGTTTGCCGAACACCGGCGGGGTCTGCGGCGCGATGTCCGACGGCGCGGGGGTGGAGTTTTTACGCATGGTGCGGCAGGGTAGCACGGATGGGGGCGCAGGGAAACGCCCCCCCTGCGGACTCAATCGGCGTGGCGCTCGACCCAGACCGCGAAAGCGTCGACGAACTTTTGCAGGAAGGCCCTGGTGCTGTCGTTGGTCAGGTTGTCGCCGTCGTACTGGCTGGCGATATTCGACAGGTAGCCTTCCGGCTGCTGCATGGCGGGCATGTTCAGGAACACCAGCGACTGGCGCAGGTGGTGATTGGCGCCGAACGCGCCGAGCGCGCCGGGGGTCACGCTGACGATCGCGCACGGCTTGCTGCCCCAGGCGCTCTGGCCGTACGGGCGCGAGCCGACGTCGATCGCGTTTTTCAGCGCGGCCGGCACCGAGCGGTTGTATTCGGGCGTGCAGAACAGGACGCCGTCGAATTCCTTGAGCTTGTCGCGGAACTCGGTGTAGACCGGCGGCGGTGCGGCGTCCTCGTCCTGGTTATAGAGCGGCAGCTGGCCGATCTCGACGATCTCCATCTCCAGGGTCGGCGGGGCCAGCAGCATCAGGGTCTTGGCGACCTTGCGGTTGAATGATTCCTTGCGCAGGCTGCCAATGATGACGGCGATTTTTCGTGAAGCCATGGGGGTCCTTTCGGGGGTAGTCGGTTGGTGGGCGATGCGTGATTTGTAAATCTTAACAATTTTTACAGTGGCACGCGCGCTTTTCCGATCACCCCCGCAGGCCGGTCAGTAAGCGATCGTGAAGCGCTGGCGGCGGTGCGCCGGCTTTTCCAGTTCGTCGATCAGGGCGAGCGCGTAGTCTTCCACCGAGATCGCGCTGTTGCCGGCGCCATCGGCCAGCAGCTGGTCGCCGCCGAGGCGGAACACGCCGGTGCGCTGGCCCGGCGAGATCATCGCCGCCGGGCTGAGCATGGTCCAGTCGAGCGACGCTTCGGCGCGCAGCAGGCCGAGCGCCTGGCGCGCGCCTTCCGCGCTGGCGCGGTAGGCTTGCGGAAAGCCCGGGGTGTCGAGCAGTTGCACGCCCGGGGCGACGTCGAGCGAGCCGGCGCCGCCGACGACCAGCAGGCGCGGGACGCGCGCTTGCTTCGTTGCGGCGATGATGTTGCGCACGCCGGCCAGGTAATACGCCTGCACGTCGCCCTGGGCGTGGCCGCTGAAGGCCGACAGCACGGCGTCGGCGCCGGCCAGTTGCGCGCTCAGCGCGGCGACGTCCATCACGTCCGCCTTGTGCGCTGTCAGGCCTGCGCGCGCAGCCAGTTTGTCGGGCCGCGTCGCGAGGGCGGCGACCGCATGGCCGCGATTGAGCGCTTCATTCAATAAGGCTGTGCCGATGAATCCGGTAGCGCCGATCAACACGATGTTCATTGCAATGCTCCTGCTGGTGGGTTGGTATGGAAAGCATCATGCCATCTGGAATTGATCGGATAAACAGTGTTTGATGCATTTCATTGTTATCGATTTCTTATCAATCCCGCTGACAGGGGCGGCCTCATGGACGATAATGGCTTGTTACCCATCCTTCACCATCGCCATGGCGCCCTTGGACCAGATCGACCTGAACAGCCTGACCATCTTCGACGCCGTCGCCGAGGCGGGCAGCTTTACGGCGGCGGCCGAGCGGCTGGGCGTGGCCAAGGCCAGGATCAGCGTGCAGATCGCGCGCCTGGAACGCCAGCTGGGGGTGTCGCTGTTTACCCGCACCACGCGCCAGGTGGCGCCCACCGAGGCCGGACGCGCGCTGCATGCCCAGTGCCAGCCCTTGCTGCGCTCACTGTCCGACGCGCTGGCGCAGGCCGGCAGCGATGCGGGCGAGCTGTCCGGCATGCTGCGCATCTCCACCACGGCGCTGCAGGTACAGCATTCCATCGGGCCGGCGCTGGTGGCCTTCATGGCGCTGCACCCGCGCATCACGGCCGACGTGCGCACCGGCGACAAGGTGGCCGACATGGTGGCCGAAGGCATCGACCTGTCGTTTCGCATGGGCTGGCTGCGCGACTCGACCCAGCGCGCGATCAAGCTGGGCGAATTTACGCAGCATGTGGTGGCGTCGCCGGGATACCTGCAGCGGCGCGGCCATCCGCTCGCGCCGCAGGACCTGGCGCGGCACGACTGGGTGGCGCTGTCGCTGATGCGCACCCCGCTGACCTGGACGTTTACCGGCGCCGATGGCCTGGAGGCCGTGGTGCAGACGACTTCGCGCCTGCAGGTCGATTCGCCCGCCGCCCTGCTCGCGCTGATCGAGCATGGGGCGGGGGTGACGGTGATGGAGGGGCAAACCCTGCGCGCCGGTTTCGAAGCCGGCAGCGTGGTCGAGCTGCTGCCGCAATGGACGCTGCCGCGCGGCGGCATGTACGCCGTGCTGCCGCCGGGGCGCCAGGCGCCGGCGCGGGTGCGCGCCTTTATCGACTTTTACCGGGACTATCTGGCGCGCTAAATCCTGCCGCGCCTGAACTCGGCCAGGAATTTCTTCGCCTGCGCGGCAGTGAGCACCACCACCGGATCGCCATGGTAGGCATACAGAAACGGCGTGCCGCCCAGGCGGTCGGTCAGCTTGGCCGACAGCAGGAAGCGCGTGCCGGCCGGATGGATTGCCGGGTCCGCCAGTGCGCGTGCGCACTGCACGCGCAGGCTGGGAGCAAAGGCCTGCCCCGCCATCGGGCGGATGCGCAAGGCCCCGCTGCGCGCATCTTCGAACGATTCGACCGCCACGTCGCGGTAAGCCCAGGTATCGCGCGCCATACTTATGCCTTCACTGCCAGTGCCGGCCCGCGCACGACATGCGCCTCGCGGATCGGCAGGTTGACCAGGGCGGCCGCCAGCGCCAGCACGATGTCGGCGTACCACATCCAGGCGTAGTCGCCATAGGTCACGAAGGACAGTCCGCCGAGCCAGGCGCCGAAGAAGCCGCCCACCTGGTGCGACAGGAGCGTCAGGCCGAACAGCGTGGACAGGTAGCGCATGCCGAACAGTTTGCCGACCAGGCCCGCCGTCGGCGGCACGGTCGCCAGCCAGGTGAAGCCGAGCGCGCCGGCGAACACATAGAAGGTCATCGGCGTCTTCGGCGCCAGCAGAAAGACGATGATGATCAGCGCGCGGCTGGCGTACATCAGGGCCAGCAGGGACTTCATGCGGTAGCGGGTCGACAGCGCGCCGGCGCAGAGGCTGCCGGCGATATTGAATAAGCCGATCAGGGCGAGCGCGGTGGCCGACACCCCCGGCGACAGGTTGCACAGGGCGACCTCGCCCGGCAGGTGCGTGACCAGGAAGGCGATATGGAAGCCGCAGGTAAAAAATCCGGCGTGCAGGCACAGGTAGCTGCGGTCGCGCAGCGCGATCCTGACCTGCGCGCCCAGGCCGATGCCGGGCGCTTCGGCCGGCCTGGGCGGGACCGGCGCGGCCGGATCGGCCTTGGCCAGGCCGGCCCCCTTGCGCAGCGGCCAGGCCAGCGGAATCGTCAGCAAGGTGGTGGCCGCCATGGTCAGCATCGCCATCACCCAGCCGGCGCTGCCGATCATCGCCTGCATCAGCGGGGCGAACACGAACTGGCCGAAGGAGCCGCCGGCATTGATGAAGCCCGCCGCGAACGGCCGCCGCGCGGCCGGCAGGCGCTGCGCGGTGGCGCCGATCAGGATCGAGAAGCTGCCCGCCCCCGCTCCCGCCGCGCTCAGCAATCCCATGGCGAAGATCAGGCCCCACTGCGAGGACACGAAGGGCGTGAGCGCCATGCCGCCGGCCAGCATGAAGGCGCCCGCGACGATCACCTTGGCCGAGCCCCATTTGTCGGCCACCGCGCCGAACACCGGCTGCGCCGCGCCCCACACGAACTGCCCGATCGCCATCGCGAAGCTGATCGAGGCGATGCCCAGCCCGGTCGAGGTGTTAATCGGCGACATGAACAGGCCGGTGGTCAGGCGCGCGCCCATGGTGATCATCAGGATCGCCGAGGCGGCGAGGATCAGCAGCCACGCGGCGCGCGGCGTCATCTCATTCTGGGTGGGCATGGGGCAGGTCCTCGATCAGTGGCGTTAGTTGGGCAAGCGTGGAGTCAAGCTGGGTGTGCAGGGCGCGCACGGCGTCGCGACCCACCAGTTGTTCGAAGGCGCGCTGGGCGCCGCACCAGACGGGAAAGGAGTCGGCCAGCTTTTGCTGGCCGGCCTCGGTGATGGTGACGATGCGCTGGCGGCTGTCGGCGCCGGGACGCGAGGCGACCCAGCCGGCGTCCATCAGCGGCTTGAGGTTGCGCGTGAGCGTGGTGCGTTCCATGCCGAGGCGTTCGGCCAGTTCGGCCACCGGCAGCGCCTTGCGCGCCACGTTGGCCAGCACGCTGTACTGGGTGGTCTTCAGGCCCACGGCCGCCATGTGGTGGTCGTACACGCGCGACATGGCGCGCGTGAGTTTGCGCAGCTTGAAGCAGGTACAGCCCAGCGGCTTGTCGGTCGGATCGCTCATTTTATGATTTTGCGGAAATAGGTGCAGGTACACTGATTGTTTGAAGTATATTACAATTCGGTGGCCGTGTGCACCTGCCGCAACTTTTTAACCATCGAGAAAAAGGACGATCATGGAACCACAAGACAAACGCCAGCAGTGGCTGGACGAGGCCGCCGCCATGCGCGCCGGGCTGGCCGCGCCGGGCGTGGCGGACCGCGCCATCTTGCGCAGCAGTAGCGGCATGGAATTCTTGCAGGGAATCGGCAGCGGCGCCCTGCCCCCGGCGCCGATCGCCGACCTGATGGGGATCCTGCCGATTTCGGTGGAGCCCGGCCGCACGGTCTTCCAGGGAACCCCGGCGCTGGCGCATTACAACCCGAGCGGCGTGGTGCACGGCGGCTACGCGGCCACCATGCTCGATACCGCGCTCGGCTGCGCGATCCACACGATGCTGCCGGCCGGAAAAGGCTACACGACCCTGGAGCTGAAGGTGAACTATCTGCGCGCCATGACCGACAAGACCGGGCCGGTGCGGGCCGAGGCGACCGTGGTCAGCGTGGGTGGACAGGTCGGCGTGGCCGAGGCGCGCATCACCGATGCGAACGGCAAGCTGTACGCCTTTGCGACGACAACCTGCCTGGTGTTCGATATCAGTGCTGCGTGATCAGGGAGACGTTGCCGCTGCCGTCTTGCCGCACGCTGGCCGTGAAGGCCTTGCCGGTCTGGCTGATGCGCGAGAAATTGCCGGTCGTCCATTGGAGCGCCCCGTTCTGCACGGCGCTGGCGCGGTTGCCGTTGCCGGTCTGGATGATCTCGGACACGCTGCCGTTCAGGGTCGATGTGGCGCAGGCAAGGTTCTCGTTCCCGGTCTGGACGATCGTTGAGCCATTGACCTGCCCGCTTTCATCGGCGCGGGCGACGTTGCGCTCGCCCCGCTGCACGATGGACTGGCCGACGGTGAAGATGGTGCTGTTCTGGCGCACCCAGGCGGCGTTCAGCTTGCCGGCCTGGTCGACCGTGACGAAGGAATAGGCGGCGTCGCTCTGCTCGATCAATACCGTGTTGAAGCTGCCGTTCTGGTCGATTTCGGGTCCGCCGTAGCCCGAGAAGAACTGGTCCACCACGATGCGGTTATCCGAGCCGGCCTGGCGCGCCGCGACCGAGAAAGTGGGGAGGTCTTTTTGCCTGAGCGAAGCAGCATTGGCACTGCCGCGCTGCCGCAGGTCCAGCCGCGAACTGTTCACCCTGTCCTGCCTGAACGAGGCCGCATTGCCCTTGCCTGCCTGGAGCAGGAGGTTGTCGCTGCGGTCGGCGTGGTCCTGCACGATGCTGGCCTGGTTGGCACTGCCTTCCTGGCGCGCATCGACCCGCCCGACAGTCGCAATCTGGACGATGCCGCCCTGGCGCATGCCCGGGTCGCCGATCAGGTTGTCGCTACCGGTCTGCGCCACGCCGACCTGCGCGTCATCGCTGCTGTCGCGCTGCTCGACATGCGTCCTGTTGCCGCTGCCCTGCTGGACGGTGTCGACAAGCACTTGCGCCGGCGCCTCGCCGCTGGCCAATGCCATGGCGGCGCCGAGGGCCCTGAATGCGGATGTCATGATCGCTCTCCCTGTCGTTGAACTTGACGAATCAGGTCCAAGTGTAGGGCCGGGTTTTCAGGCCCGCCTGACGGCGATCAAGCTTCCCGGTCGCCGGACCGGGCGGGCCTTGCAGGCGGCGCTTACGCGGCGGCCGACTTGAGCAGCAGGCAGATGGCCTCGGCGGCCATGCCTTCTTCGCGCCCCAGGTAGCCCAGCTTTTCGTTGGTCTTGGCCTTGATGTTGACCTGCTGGGGCGACACGCCGATGTCTTCGGCGATGCGCGAGACCATCTGCGCGATGTGCGGCGCCATCTTCGGCGCCTGGGCGATGATGGTGGCGTCGATATTGCCGATCGTGTAGCCGGTGGCGACCACCCGGTGCGCCACTTCGCGCAGCAGGGTGCGCGAATCGGCGCCGGCGAACATCGGATCGGTGTCCGGGAAGTGCTTGCCGATGTCACCGAGGCCGGCCGCGCCGAGCATCGAATCGATGATCGCGTGCAGCAGGACGTCGGCGTCCGAATGGCCGAGAAGGCCCATGCGGTGCGGGATTGCGACCCCGCCGATAATCAGTTTGCGGCCCTCGACGAGGGCGTGGCAGTCGTAGCCTGTTCCGATGCGGAACGGTGGTGCGGGATTGTAGGAAGCCAGTGCCATGATCTCATTCACTTCAGGTTAAGGCGCGGCCAGGTACATCTCGGCGATGCGGATGTCCGCCGGCAGCGTCACTTTTAGATTACGGGGATGTCCTTCGACCAGCTTGGGCGACAAGCCCAGGGCCTCGACCGCACTGGCGTCATCGGTAATGACGCTGGCGTCGGTGGCCGCTGCGAGTGCGTCGCACAGCAGCTTGTAGCGAAACATCTGCGGCGTCTGCGCCAGCCACAAACCGTCGCGCGCGACAGTGTGCACATGGGCGCCGCTGCGCTTGACGGTGTCGACCACCGGCAGGGCCAGCAGGCCCCCGACCGGATCGTCGCCCACCGTGGCGATCAGCTTGTCGATCAGCGCGGCATTCAGGCCAGGCCGCGCAGCGTCGTGCACCAGCACCCAATCGTGCTCGTGCAGCTCGCCCTCCAACGCCCGCAGGGCGTTGCGGACCGACTCCAGGCGGCTCGCGCCGCCGCAGCGCAATACGCTGGCGGCGCCGCAAGGCACGATGGCATCGATATACGCGTCGCGCGCGCTGACCACGACGTAGGTATGGGCGATCGATCCGCTCGACAAAAATGCATCGAGGGTGTGACGCAGCATCGGCTTGTCGCCGATGGGAAGGTATTGCTTGGGGCAGCCGGATGCCATCCGCGCGCCAATGCCGGCGGCGGGGATCAGGGCGAAATAGCGCGCTGCGGAATGCTTCATGGCTGTCGTCATCGTGTTCGTTTAGCCGGTCTTATAAGGGACTGTACCTCACCTTTGCAAACTTTGCTCAGGCGCGCATACTCTTGCGGCGTATCGATGGCGGCCTGCTGAAGCTCCACTTTCGCCATCTCGTTCTTTATGTACGTCATCCAGCCAGTATTGATTTCCTGCTGCAACAAGGCGCGGGCGCGGCCCGCCGGCGCGTAGAGCGGCTTGTTGTCGAAGCGTTTCGACAAGGCCGCGCGCACCGTGACTTCCACTTTCGGCAAATGGTCGAGATAGGTCTTGAGGTGGCGCATCTCATGCGCAAGAATCTCCTGATAAGCACAAGAACCGGGTGGAAACTCGCGCCCGACATACACCACGATGGGGCTGTAGTACAGCGAGACCGTGATTTTCGGCGCCACGCACTCGTAGCCGCTGACCGGATCGGACAGCATCGGACCGTTCAGGCCGATCGACATGCGCGACTCGGTGCGGGTCAGTCCCAGCACGAACGAGTTTGGGCGCCCGGCGTAGGGTCCGCCGCCCGGCTTCATGGCCGTCAGGCCGTGCAAGGAAATGCTGTTATTGATGGAGTAGCCGTTCTGGGTCGACGTCAATACGGAGACCGCCCTGGTGATCGAATCTTCGCAGCGCACCTGGAACGGCGTGCGCGCGGCCCAGCAGCTGTGGGAGCAGACCATGGCCAGCGCGAACGCCAGGAATTTCATCGCCGCTCAGCCCGGGGTCCAGCTTCCGGCGGCCAGTTTTTCGAGCCAGAAGGCGCCGATGACGGTTTTCACGTCCGTCACCTGGCCGCTGCGCACCATCTCCAGCAGTTCGGGCACGGTGGCGCTGAAGGTCTCGAGGAATTCCTCCTCGTCCAGGCGCGCCGGACCGGCGGTCAGACCGCGCGCGACGAACAGCTCGAGGTGTTCGTCCGAATAGGCGATCGCGTTGTGGATGGTGGTGACAAAACGCCAGTCGGTCGCCGTGTAGCCGGTTTCTTCCTGCAGCTCGCGCCTGGCGCAGGCCAGCGGCGCCTCGCCCTGATCGATTTTCCCGGCCGGGAATTCGATGAAGACGCGCCCCATCGGATAGCGGAACTGGCGTTCGAGCAGCACGCGGCCATCGTCGAGGATCGGCAGGATGACCACGGCGCCCGGATGGCGGATGTACTCGCGGGTGGCGACAGCGCCGTTGGGCAGGCTCACATGGTCGCGCGAGACCTTGAGGAAGCTGCCCTCGTAGGCCACTTCGCTGTCGATGCATGTTTCTGTCAGATGCGGATCCATGCCCCCTCCTCGTCGATTAGTGCCGCTTGCGCAGGTAGCGCATCACGAAGCCCGGGAACGCCAGCACCACGAACAGGGGCACGGTGATCATGTAGAACTCCTTGACCTGCACGAACACGTTGCCGATGCGCGACTCCAGCAGGTAGGCGATGGCGCCCACCACAAAGTACAGCACCAGCAGTTCGGCCACCCGCAGCCAGCCCGATTTGTTCGGCGCCGCGCCGGGCGCGCCGCGCAAAGGGATGAAGCCGAACAGCCGCTCATTGATGAACGGCAGGTTGGCCAGCGCCAGGGCAATGGCGATGGTCAACCAGCTCGATGACGACACGTCCATCAGGAACCGATAGTCTTCGTCATCGCGTTCAGGCAGGCAGCCAGCAGCGGACCGGCGAACACGCCGAGCAGCACGGTCGCGATGCCGTTGAGGGACAGGACCGCGCGCATGTCGAACGGCGCCACGATCGGCGAGGTGTCGGACGGCTCGTCGAAGTACATGACCTTGACCACGCGCAGGTAGTAGAAGGCGCCGATCAGCGAGAACAGCACCGCCAGCACGGTCAGCCACACGGCGCCGGTCGACAGAACCGCTTCGAGCACCGCGAACTTGGCGGCGAAGCCCATCATCGGCGGCACGCCGGCCAGCGAGAACAGCAGGATCGCCATGACGATGGCGAACCACGGGCTGCGCTTGGCCAGGCCCTTGAAGTCGTTCAGTTCTTCGGCTTCGAAGCCGCTGCGCGCCAGCAGCATGATGATGCCGAAGCTGCCGAGCGTCGTCAGCACGTAGGTGATCGAGTAGTACATGGCGGCGCTGTAGGCCGAGGCGGCGTTGCTGGCGTCGGCCAGGGCTTTCGGATCGGCCGGATTGGCGACCACGCCGGCCAGCAGGCCCAGCAGGACGAAGCCCATCTGCGCGATGGTCGAATAGGCCAGCATGCGCTTGATGTTGGTCTGCGCGATCGCGGTCAGGTTACCGATCGCCAGCGACAGCACGGCCAGCACCAGCAGCATCTGCTGCCAGTCGATCGCCATCGGCAGCAAGCCTTCCACCAGCAGGCGGATGCAGATCGCGAAGGCCGCCAGTTTCGGCGCGCCGCCCAGCAGCAGGGTCACCGCGGTCGGCGAACCCTGGTAGACGTCGGGCACCCACATATGGAAGGGCACCACGCCCAGCTTGAACGCCAGGCCGGCCACCAGGAACACCAGGCCGAACACCAGGATGTGCAGGTTGGCGTTGGCGGCGGCAGCCGCTTTCGAGATTTCGCCGATGTCGAGCGAACCGGTGGCGCCGTACAGCATCGAAATTCCATACAGCAGGAAGCCGGAGGCCAGCGCGCCGAGGATGAAGTACTTCATCGACGCTTCGGTCGACACCGCGTGGTCGCGGCGCAGCGCCACCAGGGCGTACAGCGACAGCGACATCAGTTCCAGGCCCAGGTAAATGATCAGCATGTTGTTACCGGAGATCATGATCATCTGGCCCAGCAGCGAGAACAGCGCGAGCACGTAGAATTCGCCGCCCAGGTTCCCCGACAACATGCCGCGCGCGGTGGCATAGGTGCGCGAGTACACCAGGGTGATGCCGATCGCCAGGTAGGTGAACAGCTTGAGCAGGTTCGACATCGGGTCCGACACGAACATATTATTGAAGGTGTAGACCGTGGTGCCGGCCGCGTAGTCGGCGTAGCTCAGGACGGCGCAGCCGATCAGCGCGCCGAGCGAGAGCAGGTAGGTCATGACCCGCTTCTCGTCCTTGAGGAACATGTCGATCAACAGGATCGCCGAGGCGGCGACCAGCAGGAAGATTTCGGCGTAAACCGGGATCAGGTTGGGATTCGTAGTCTGGATCATAGTCTTCTTTATTGCGGCAGTTTCGACACGGCGACATGCTTGAGCAGGTCAGCGACCGAGGTTTGCATCGTGTCGGTGAACGGCGCCGGGTACAGGCCCATGGCGATCACGGCGATGGCCAGGATACCGAGCATGACGAATTCGCGCGTGTTCAGGTCCGTCAGTTCGGCGACGTGCTTGTTGGCGACCGTGCCGAACACCACGCGCTTGACCATCCACAGCGAGTATGCCGCGCCGAAGATCAGGGCGGTGGCGGCCAGCATGCCGATCCAGAAATTGAATTCGACAGCGCCCAGGATGACCATGAATTCGCCGACGAAACCGGAGGTCGCAGGCAGGCCGCAGTTGGCCATCGAGAACAGCACGATAAAGGCGGCGAACTTCGGCATGCGGTTGACCACCCCTCCGTAGTCGGCGATCTGGCGCGAGTGCATGCGGTCGTACAGCACGCCGATGCACAGGAACATGGCGCCCGAGATGAAGCCGTGCGAGATCATCTGCACGATGCCGCCCGAGACCGACATCTGGTTGAACATGAAGAAGCCCAGGGTGACGAAACCCATGTGCGCGATCGACGAATAGGCGACCAGTTTTTTCATGTCCTTCTGGACCAGTGCCACCAGGCCGATGTAGATCACGGCGATCAGCGACAGGGTGATGATGAAGCCGCCCATGTAGTGCGAGGCGTCAGGGGTGATCGGCAGCGAAAAACGCAGGAAGCCGTAGGCGCCGAGTTTGAGCATGATCGCGGCCAGCACGGCCGAGCCGCCGGTCGGCGCCTCGACGTGGACGTCCGGCAGCCAGGTGTGGACCGGGAACATCGGCACCTTGACGGCAAACGCCATGAAGAAGGCCAGGAAGATGAAGACCTGTTCCTTCATCGTCAGCGGCAGCTTGTGCCAGGTCAGGATGTCGAAGGTGCCCGAGACGTTGTACAGGTAGACGATCGCGACCAGGGTCAGCAGCGAACCGAGGAAGGTGTACAGGAAGAACTTGAACGAAGCGTACACGCGGTTCTCGCCACCGAACACGCCGATGATGATGAACATCGGGATCAGGGTCGCTTCGAAGAAGAAGTAGAACAGCAGGCCGTCCATCGCGCAGAACACGCCGATCATCAGGCCCGACAGGATCAGGAAGGAACCCATGTACTGGGCCACGCGCTTTTCGATCACTTCCCACGCCGAGATCACGACGATCACGGTGATGAAGGCGGTCAGCGGCACGAACCACAGCGACAGGCCGTCGATCGCCAGCGAGTACATGATGTTGAAGCGGCCGATCCACGGCGTGCTTTCGACGAACTGCATGCCGTGGAAGGCATTGTCGAAGTGCTGGATCAGCGGCAAGGTGACCAGGAAGCTGGCGATGGACGCGATCAGCGCCATCGCGCGCGTCATGCCCGGCTTGTCGTCGCGGCCGACCGCGAGGATGGCCGCGCCAAGGACGATCGGGAGCCAGATCGCCAGGCTCAGATACGGAGGGAAGTGAGAAATCGTAGACTGCATCATGTTTTGTTGTCTTTGCGTGTCTGATTAAGCGTGCCAGAACGGGAGGAAGTACATCAGCGCGCCGAGCACCCCGATGATCATCACAAACGCGTAGTGGTAGATGTAGCCGGTCTGTCCCAGACGGACGATGGTCGAGAACCAGCCAACCAGTTTCGCGCTTCCGTTGACGACCATGCCATCGATGATGCCCTTGTCGCCGATATTCCACAGGCCGTTGCCGAGCAGGCGCGCGCCGCCGGCGAACACCACCTCGTTGAACTTGTCCATGTAGTACTTGTTGTCCAGCAGCGTGTGGATGGCCTTGAACTTGGCATAGAACCAGGCGGGGACACGCGGATTGACCATATAGCAGTAGTAGGCAGCGGCCACGCCGGACAGGGCCAGCCAGAACGGCGCCGTCTGCAGGCCGTGCAGGACCATGCCGACCGGGCCGTGGAAGCCTTCGGCCAGTTCCTTCATGGCGTGGTGGTTGTCGCCGACGAAAATGACGCCCTTGAAGAAGTCGCCGAACAGCATCGGCTGGATCGTCAGGAAGCCGATGATCACCGAAGGAATCGCCAGCAGGATCAGCGGCAGGGTCACCACCAGCGGCGACTCGTGCGGCTTCTGGCCCGGGGCCAGGCCGTGGTGCGCGTGGTCGTCATGATCTTCCTCGTGATGGGCGTCGGCGCCGTGGCCGTGCGCATCGGCGTGCTTGGCGTCGTGCTTGGCGTCATGCTTGTGATCGTGCTTGGCGTCGTGGGCATGATGGTCGTGCGCATGCGCCTTGCCGAAACGCTCTTCGCCGTGGAACACCAGGAAGTACATGCGGAAGGAGTAGAACGCCGTGACGAACACGCCGGCCAGCACCGCGAAGTTGGCAAAGCCTGCGCCCCAGATATGGGTTGCGTGCACCGCTTCGATGATGCTGTCCTTCGAGTAGAAGCCCGAGAAGAACGGGGTGCCGATCAGCGCCAGGGAGCCGAGCAGCGCGGTGATCCAGGTGATCGGCATGTACTTGCGCAGGCCGCCCATGTTGCGGATGTCCTGGTCGTGGTGCATGCCGATGATGACCGAACCGGCGCCGAGGAACAGCAGCGCCTTGAAGAAGGCGTGGGTCATCAGGTGGAACACGGCGACCGAGTAGGCCGAGGAACCGAGCGCCACGGTCATGTAGCCGAGCTGCGACAGGGTCGAGTAGGCGACCACGCGCTTGATGTCGTTCTGGATGATGCCCAAAAAGCCCATGAACAGCGCGGTGATCGAACCGATGACCAGCACGAAGGACAGCGCGGTGTCCGACAGTTCGAACAGCGGCGACATGCGCGCCACCATGAAGATGCCGGCGGTAACCATGGTCGCGGCGTGGATCAGTGCCGAAATCGGGGTCGGGCCTTCCATCGAATCGGGCAGCCAGACGTGCAGCGGGAACTGGGCCGACTTGCCCATGGCGCCGATGAACAGGCAGATACAGGCGACGGTCAGCAGCATCCAGTCCGAGCCCGGCAGGGTCATCAGGGCCAGCGCTTCGCGCTTCGCGAACACTTCGGTGTAATTCATGGAACCGGCGTAGGCCAGCAGCAGGCCGATGCCGAGGATGAAGCCGAAGTCGCCGACGCGGTTGACCAGGAACGCTTTCATGTTCGCGAAGATCGCGGTCGGGCGGGTGTACCAGAAGCCGATCAGCAGGTAGGACACCAGGCCCACCGCTTCCCAGCCGAAGAACAGCTGCAGGAAGTTGTTGGCCATGACCAGCATCAGCATCGAGAACGTGAACAGCGAGATGTAGGCGAAGAAGCGGTTGTAGCCTTCATCCTCGGCCATGTAGCCGATGGTGTAGATGTGCACCATCAGCGACACGAAGGTGACCACGCACATCATCATCGCCGACAGCGCGTCGATCTGGAAGCCGACTTCCATTTTGAGGGAGCCGACCGTCATCCATTGATAAATGGTGCCGTTGAAGCTGGCGCCGTCGAGCACGGCCATCAAGGTCTGCACCGACAGGACCAGCGCGATCAGCACGCCCAAAATCGTGACGGTATGCGACGTTTTACGGCCGACCAGGTTACCGAAGAATTTTGTTCCGAACAAGCCCGCAATCACAGCACCAGCCAGCGGCGCCAGTGGTACGGCAAGAAGGACGTTAGGGTTAAGAAGTTGCCCCGCCATGTTGAACCTTAATCGTTATGTATTCGAGTATGAATGTAAGCGCCGAACGGACCGGATTAACCTTTGAGGGTATCGAGGTCTTCCACATTGATCGTGTCCAGATTACGGAACATGACCACCAGAATCGCGAGGCCGATTGCCGATTCGGCAGCGGCGACGGTGAGGATGAAGAAGACGAAGATCTGCCCCGCCGCGTCGCCCAGGTAATGGGAAAACGCGATGAAGTTCAAATTCACGGCCAGCAGCATCAATTCAATCGCCATCAGCAGGACGATGACGTTTTTGCGGTTCAGGAAGATGCCGACGATCGAGATCGCAAACAGCAGTGCGCCCAGGATCAGGTAGTGTGCAAGCGATAAAGTCATTTCGTCTCCTTGGGTGCGGACACCGGCGGGGTCGCTTCTGGCGAACCGGCCTGGGCTTCGGCAGCGGCCAGCGCGGCGGCCTTGGCGGCAGCGTCGATGGCGGGCTGGTCGACCGTGGCCATCTTCACGATGCGCAGGCGGTCGTTGCGCTTGACGCGCACGGCATCGCCCGGGTTGAAGGCCTTGGTGTCCTTGCGGCGGCGCAGGGTCAGCGCGACGGCGGCGATGATGGCGACCAGCAGGATGGCGGCGGCGATCTCGAAACCAAGGATGTATTTGGTGTAGATCAGCATGCCCAATTCCTTGGTGCCGCCGATGTTCGCGCCGACCGCCTCGGCCTCCTGCTCGAACTTCATGAAGCCGCGCCACAGCACCGCCGCCATTTCCAGCACGATCACCACGCCGATCCCGGTGGCCAGCGGCAGGTAGGACCAGAAGCCCTCCCGCATGCGGTCCATATTAATATCGAGCATCATGACCACGAACAGGAACAGCACCATCACCGCGCCGACATAGACCAGCACCAGCACGATCGCCAGGAACTCGGCCTTGAGCAGCATCCAGATGCCGGCGGCATTGAAGAACGCCAGCACCAGGAACAGTGCCGCGTGGACCGGATTGCGGGCAGTGATAACGCGGGTCGCGGCGATGAGCATAATCGCCGAGAACACGTAGAACAACACAGTTTTAAATTCCATAACTAACCCAGAGGACTTGCAGTTAAATGTGCTAAAGACAGCGTTTGCTGAACACGCATTTTGCTAACGATTAGCGGTAAGGCGCATCGGCCGCGCGCGCGGCGGCAATGTCGCCCTCGTAGCGGTCGCCAACAGCCAGCAACATCTCTTTCGTATAGTACAGATCGCCGCGTTTTTCGCCGTGGTATTCCAGCACGTGCGTCTCGACGATCGAGTCGACCGGGCAGGATTCTTCGCAGAAGCCGCAGAAAATGCACTTGGTCAGGTCGATGTCGTAACGCGTGGTGCGGCGCGAACCGTCGTCGCGCTGTTCCGATTCGATCGTGATCGCCATGGCCGGGCACACCGCTTCGCACAGCTTGCAGGCGATGCAGCGCTCTTCCCCGTTGGGGTAGCGGCGCAGCGCGTGCAGGCCGCGGAAACGCGGCGACATCGGGGTCTTCTCTTCCGGATACTGCACGGTGATCTTGCGCGAGAACGCGTAGCGTCCGGTCAGCGCCAATCCCTTGATCAGTTCGGTCAGCAGCATGCTGCTGAAAAAGTCTTTCACTCGTTCCATTATCTCTTCCTTACTTCCAAATATTCCAGGATGTCTGCATCCAGCCTGCGACCAGGACCAGCCACACCAGGCAAATTGGAATGAAAATCTTCCAGCCGAGGCGCATGATCTGGTCATAGCGATAGCGCGGGAAGGTGCCGCGAACCCAGATGAACAGCGAGACAATCACAAAGGCCTTGGCGAACAGCCAGAAGAAGCCGAGGAAACCGCCGAGCACGCCGCCGACTTCCATGAAGGCGAACGGTGCGTGCCAGCCGCCCAGGAACATGATCGAGGCCAGGGTGCCGATCAGGATCATGTTGGCGTATTCGGCCAGCATGAACATGGCGTAGGACATGCCCGAGTATTCGACCATGTGGCCGGCCACGATTTCGGATTCGCCTTCGACGACGTCGAACGGGGAACGGTTGCATTCGGCCAGGCCGGACGTCAGATAGACGATGAACAGCGGCAGCAGCGGCCAGACGTTCCACGACAGCATGGACACGCCGTGGGCCACGCCCCAGCCGGCGTTCTGGCCGGCCACGATATCGGAGAAGTTCAGGCTGCCCGAGACCATCAGGATCACCACCAGCACGAAGCCGATCGGAATTTCGTACGAAATCATCTGGGCCGAGGCGCGCATCGCGCCCATGAACGAGTATTTCGAGTTCGACGCCCAGCCGGCGATGATGATGCCGTACACCTCGATCGAGGTGATCGCCATCAGCAGCAGCAGGCCGGCGTTGACGTCGGCCAGGGCCACGCCGGGACCGAAGGGCACCACCACCCAGGCGGCCAGCGCCGGCATGATGGTCATGATCGGGCCGAGGATGAACAGGCCGCTGGCGGCCTTGGCCGGCACCACGATTTCCTTGAACAGCAGCTTCATCGCATCGGCGATCGGCTGCAGCAGGCCCATCGGACCGACGCGGTTGGGGCCGATACGGATCTGGATCCAGCCGATCAGCTTGCGTTCCCACAGGGTCGCGTAGGCAACCAGGCCCATCAGCGGCATCATGACGCACATGATCTTGACCATGGTCCAGATCAGCGGCCAGACGTAGCCGATATTGGCGGCACCCCAGGCGTTCACGCCATCAATCATTTCAGGCAGAGCCATCAGACCCCCTCCCCTGCTTTTTCAACTGTGATCGCACCGAACATCGCGCCGAGCGTGGCGGTGGCCGGATGCGCCGAAGCGACACGCACGGTGTTGGCCGGCAGGCGCGCGTCGATCCCGGCCACCAGGATGGCGGAGCCGGAACCCTGCGTGACCTTGACCTTGGCGCCAGCCTGCACGCCCAGCTTGCCGGCCAGGTCGGCCGGCAAGGTCACCAGCGGCGCGTTGGCGTCGGCGGTGCGCAGCAGCGGTTCGGAACGGCGCGCGATGGCGTCGGCGAAGTAGATCGGCACGTCGGTGACGCGTTCCAGCGCGGCGCTGGTGCCGTAGGTCGCGGCTTTGAGCGCGGCCTTGCCGGTGTTGTTCAGCCTGGCCGACAGGTCGGTCACGCCTTTGCCGAACAGCTCGTCGCGGATCGCTTCGGACGTGTCGTATTCGAAACCGGACAGGCCCAGCAGGTTGCCCAGCACGCGCAGCACTTTCCATGCCGGGCGGGTGTCGCCGAGCGGCTTGACGGTGCCGTTGAAGCTTTGCGCGCGGCCTTCGCAGTTGACAAACGTGCCCGAGGTTTCGCTGAATGGCGAAATCGGCAGCAGCACGTCGGCGTACTCGAAGCCATGCTGGAAGGCCGACATGACGACCACCATCTCGGCGGCGTCGAGCGCGGCGCGGGCTTGCTGCGGATTCGCGCAATCGAGCTCAGGCTCGGCGTTAAGCAGCAGGTAGGCTTTTTTCGGTGCCGAAAACACCGGAACGGCATTCTTGGCAAAGGCGCCGACCAGGTAGCCGCCGACGGTGTTGGCGGCTTCGGTCAGGTAGCCGAACCTGGCGCCGGTCTGTTCGGCGATCCACTGCGCGGCCGCGTGCAGCGCGGACGCTTGCGGATGGTGCGCGGCGGCATTGCCCATGAGGACGACGCCCGGCAGGTTCTCGTCGCCCGTGTTCAGGCTGGCGGCGATGGCCCTGGCGGCGTCGCTCGCTTCGATGTGCTCGAAACCGGCCGGTGCGGCCACGCCTTTGGCGGCGGCCACGGCGGCCACGATGCCCGACAAGGCGGCCAGCCAGTCGGACGGCGCGGCGATGATCTTGTTGGCGGTCGGGATCAGCAGTTCGTCATCCGAGGCGTGCACCAGCGACAGCTTGGCGCCGTTCTTGACGGCGGCGCGCAGGCGGGTGGCGACCAGCGGATGGTCCTTGCGCACGAAGGAACCGATGACCAGCGCGCGCTTGAGCGTCGACAGTTCGGCGATCGGCATGCCCAGCCATGGGGTGACCTGGCCGTCCAGCGCGAAATCGCTCTGGCGCAGGCGGAAGTCGAGGTTCTCGGAACCGATGCCGCGCAGCGCTTTTTGCAGCAGGTGCAGTTCTTCGACCGTGGAATGGGCGGTGGCGACGGCGGCGATGCTGTCGGCGCCATGCTCATGCTTGATGTTGCGCAAGCCGTGCGCCACGTATTCGAGCGCGGTCTGCCAGTCGGTCTCGGCCCACTGGCCGCCCTGCTTGATCATCGGCTTGGTCAGGCGCGAGGCGTTGTCCAGCGCTTCGTACGAGAAACGGTCCTTGTCGGAAATCCAGCACTCGTTGATGCCGTCGTTTTCCAGCGGCAGCACGCGCATGACTTTGCCGCCCTTGACCTGGACGATCAGGTTGGTGCCGAGCGAATCGTGCGGGCTGACCGATTTGCGGCGCGACAGTTCCCAGGTACGGGCGCTGTAGCGGAACGGCTTGGAGGTCAGTGCGCCGACCGGGCACAGGTCGATCATATTGCCCGACACTTCCGAGTCGATGGTCTTGCCGACGAAGGAAGTGATTTCCGCGTGTTCGCCGCGGCCGAGCATGCCCAGCTCCATGACGCCGGCCACTTCCTGGCCGAAACGCACGCAGCGGGTGCAGTGGATGCAACGCGTCATTTCCTGCATCGAGATCAGGGGGCCGGCATCTTTCGGCGGCACCACGCGTTTTTCTTCTTCGTAGCGCGAGTTCGATTTGCCGTAGCCGACCGCCAGATCCTGCAACTGGCATTCGCCGCCCTGATCGCAGATCGGGCAGTCGAGCGGGTGGTTAATCAGCAGGAATTCCATCACGGATTTCTGTGCCTGGACCGCCTTCTCGCTGTTCGAGCGCACGATCATGCCCGCCGAGACCGGCGTGGCGCAGGCCGGCAAGGGCTTGGGCGCCTTCTCGACTTCAACCAGGCACATGCGGCAGTTGGCTGCGATCGACAATTTCTTGTGATAGCAGAAGTGCGGAATGTAGGTGCCCAGCTTGTTGGCTGCGTCCATCACCATGCTGCCGGGTGGGACTTCTACCTTCTTACCGTCAATTTCAATTTCAACCATGAGATTTCTCTGGCCTTAGATATAAGCGGGCACCAGACAGTGCTTGTGCTCGATGTGATATTCAAATTCTTCGCGGAAGTTCTTCACGAAAGCGCGTACCGGCATCGCCGCCGCATCGCCCAGGGCGCAGATGGTGCGGCCCTGGATGTTGTCGGCGATCGAGTTGAGCATGTCCAGGTCGTCGGGACGGCCCTGGCCGTTCTCGATGCGGTGGACCATGCGGTACATCCAGCCGGTGCCTTCGCGGCACGGCGTGCACTGGCCGCACGACTCTTCATAATAGAAATACGACAGGCGCAGCAGCGACTTGACCATGCAGCGCGTCTCGTCCATGACGATCACGGCGCCCGAACCGAGCATCGAGCCGGCCTTGGCGATCGAATCGTAGTCGAGATCGGTGTTCATCATGACCTCGCCGCGGATCACCGGCGCGGAGGAACCGCCGGGAATCACCGCCTTGATCTTTTTGCCGCCGCGCATGCCGCCGGCCAGCTCCATCAGCTTGGCGAACGGAGTGCCGAGCGGCACCTCGTAATTGCCCGGCAGGTTGACGTCGCCCGAGATCGAGAAGATCTTGCTGCCGCCATTGTTCGGCTTGCCGATGGCGGCGTATTTCTCGCCCCCCATGTTCAGCAGGAACGGCACGGCAGCGAAGGTTTCCGTGTTGTTGATGGTGGTCGGCTTGCCGTACAGGCCGAACGAGGCCGGGAACGGCGGCTTGAAGCGCGGCTGGCCCTTCTTGCCTTCGAGCGACTCCAGCAGTGCGGTTTCTTCGCCGCAGATGTAGGCGCCGTAGCCGTGCGCGGCGTGCAGTTGGAAGCAGAACTCGCTGCCCATGATCTTGTCGCCCAGGAAGCCGGCGTCGCGCGCCTCGTCCAGTGCGTCTTCAAAGCGCGCGTACTCGGCCCAGATCTCGCCGTGGATGTAGTTGTAGCCGACCGTGATGCCCATCGCGTAGGCGCCGATGGCCATGCCTTCGATCAGCGCGTGCGGATTGTAGCGGATGATGTCGCGGTCCTTGAAGGTGCCCGGCTCGCCTTCGTCGGTGTTGCAGACGAGGTATTTCTGGCCCGGGAACTGGCGCGGCATGAAGCTCCACTTCAGGCCGGTCGGGAAACCCGCGCCGCCGCGGCCGCGCAGGGAACCGGCTTTCAGTTCGGCGATGATCGCTTCCGGCGTGATTTTTTCTTCGAGGATACGGCGCAGCGCGGAGTAGCCGCCGCGTTTCACGTAATCCTGCAGGTGCCAGTTCTGGCCGTCGAGGCCGGCCAGGATGACCGGGTCGATGTGACGTGAATGGAGCGATGTCATTTCTTGAGTTCCTCGACCAATGCATCGATTTTGCTATCCGACATCAGGCTGCACATGCGCTTGTTATTCACCAGCATCACGGGCGCATCGGCGCAGGCGCCCATGCACTCGCCTTCGATCAGGGTGAACTGGCCGTCGGCGGTGGTGCCGCGATAGCCGACGCCGAGTTTTTCCTGCAGGTAGTGACCGGCGTGCTCGCCGCCCGACAGGGCGCACGGCAGGTTGGTGCACACGGATATCTTGTACTTGCCGACCGGCTTGACGTTGTACATATTGTAGAAAGTCGCCACTTCCTGCACGGCGATGGCGGGCATGCCGAGGTAGTCGGCGACGTCCTGCATCACTTCCGGCGCAAGCCAGCCCTTTTCATCCTGCGCAATGGCGAGCGCCGCCATGACCGCGGACTCTTTATGGTCGGGCGGATACTTGGCGACTTCACGGTCGATTTTTTTGTATGACTGCTCTGATAACAACATGGTTGTGCCTCAATTAATCGACAGCTTAGCGGTCGATACTGCCGAATACGATGTCCTGGGTGCCGATGATGGTCACGGCGTCGGCCAGCATGTGGCCGCGCGCCATTTCATCAAGGCTTTGCAAGTGCGCATAGTCCGGGGTGCGGATCTTCAGGCGGTACGGCTTGTTGGCGCCGTCCGACACGATGTAGATGCCGAACTCGCCCTTCGGATGCTCGACCGCGGCATACGCTTCGCCCGGCGGCACGTGGAAGCCTTCGGTAAACAGCTTGAAGTGGTGGATCAGCGATTCCATGTTCGACTTCATCTCGGTGCGGCGTGGCGGCGCAACCTTGTGGTTGTCGGTCATGACCGGACCCGGGTTGGCGCGCAGCCAGCGCGAGGCCTGCTGGATGATGCGGTTCGACTGGCGCATCTCTTCCACCCGCACCAGGTAGCGGTCGTAGCAGTCGCCATTGGTGCCGACGGGCACGTCGAAATCCATCTTGTCGTACACGGCGTAGGGCTGCTTCTTGCGCAGGTCCCACTCCACGCCGGAGCCGCGCAGCATGGCGCCGGTAAAGCCCATGGCTTTCGCCGCTTCCGGGCTGACCACGCCGATGCCGACAGTACGCTGTTTCCAGATACGGTTGTCGGTCAGCAGGGTTTCGTATTCGTCGACATAGGTGACGAAGCGCTTGCAGAAGTCGTCCAGGAAGTCGAGCATCGAACCCTGGCGGTGTTCGTTCAGTTCGTCAATGGCCTTGGCGCTGCGGATGATCGAGGCCTTGTGCTTCGGCATCGCGTCCGGCAGGTCGCGGTACACGCCGCCCGGGCGGTAGTAGGCCGCGTGCATGCGCGCGCCGGACACCGCCTCGTAGCAGTCGAACAGGTCTTCGCGGTCGCGGAAGGCGTACAGGAAGGGACCCATGGCGCCGACGTCGAGCGCGTGCGTGCCGAGCCACATCAGGTGGTTCAGCAGGCGCGTGATTTCGTCGAACATGACGCGGATGTACTGGGCGCGCACCGGCACCTCGATGCCCAGCAGGCGTTCGATCGCCATCACGTAGCCGTGCTCGTTGCTCATCATCGACACATAGTCGAGACGGTCCATATAGGGCACGGTTTGCAGGTAGGTGCGGGTTTCCGCCAGTTTTTCGGTGGCGCGGTGCAGCAGGCCGATGTGCGGATCGGCGCGCTGGATGACTTCGCCGTCCAGTTCGAGCACCAGGCGCAGCACGCCGTGCGCGGCCGGGTGCTGCGGGCCGAAGTTGAGGGTGTAGTTCTTAATTTCAGCCAAGGTTTTTGCTCCCAGGATTCATCCCGTAGGTTTCTTCGCGGATCACGCGCGGAATGATTTCACGCGGCTCGATCGTCACGGCTTGGTAGATCACGCGCTTCTGTTCAGGGTCGTAACGCATTTCGACGTAACCGGAGATCGGGAAGTCCTTGCGGAACGGATGGCCGATGAAACCGTAGTCGGTCAGGATGCGGCGCAGGTCGTTGTGGCCTTCGAACAGGATACCGTACAGGTCGAATGCTTCGCGCTCGTACCAGTTGGCGGCGCGCCACAGTTCGACCACCGACGCGAGCACCGGGGTATCGTCGTCCTCGGCGAACACGCGCACGCGCACGCGCCAGTTGTGTTCGAGCGAGAGCAGGTGCGAGACGACCGCGAAACGCGCGCCATCCCACGTGCCTTCGCCGTAGGTGGAGTAGTCGACGCCGCACAGGTCGATCAGCTGTTCGAATTTGAGCGCGGGATGGTCGCGCAGGGTCTGCATCGCGGCGTAATAGCCGGCAGCCTTGACCACTACGGTCACTTCGCCCAGCGCCACGGTCATAGCGGCGCCCTCACCGAGCGCGTTGCGCAGGGCGAGTTCAAGGGCTTCGAGTTTTGTCGTCATGGTGGAAACCGCTTCTTAACGTGCGATGGTATTGGTGCGCTTGATCTTGTTCTGCAGTTGCAGAATCCCGTACAGCAGCGCTTCGGCGGTCGGCGGACAGCCCGGCACGTAGACATCGACCGGCACGATGCGGTCGCAGCCGCGCACCACCGAGTACGAATAGTGATAGTAGCCGCCGCCGTTGGCGCAGGAACCCATCGAGATGACCCAGCGCGGCTCCGGCATCTGGTCGTAGACCTTGCGCAGGGCCGGGGCCATTTTATTGCACAGCGTGCCGGCGACGATCATCACGTCGGACTGGCGCGGCGAGGGACGGAACACGACGCCGAAGCGGTCCATGTCGTAGCGGGCCGCGCCCGTGTGCATCATTTCGACCGCGCAGCAAGCCAGGCCGAACGTCATCGGGAACATCGACCCGGTACGCGCCCAGTTGATCAGCTTGTCTGCTGTCGTGGTGATGAAACCTTCGTTTAATACGCCTTCAATTGACATGGCTTATTCCCAATCAAGGGCACCTTTCTTCCAGATATACCAAAAACCGACCACAAACTCGGCGATGAAGACCATCATCGTCACGAAGCCGGACCAGCCCAGTTCACGCATGGAAACGCCCCATGGGAAGAAGAATGCCGTTTCCAGATCAAACAAAATAAACAGGATTGCCACCAGATAGTAGCGGACGTCGAACTTCATGCGCGCGTCTTCGAACGCTTCGAAGCCGCACTCGTAAGGCGACAGCTTGGCGGAATCGGGCTTATGGGGAGAGAGCAGATATCCCAGCACCTGCGGGACGACACCGACGCCGATGCCTACCAGGATGAACAACAGGACGGGGAAGTAATTATCGAGGTTCACTTGATGGAGCCTATCTTGAACGATCGGTTAATGAAACACTGCATGTCGCAGCGCCCTACCGCACGAACCTGGCTTGAACCTTGCCACCAGGACCGAACGACTGATCCTCGCAAAAAAGCCAGCTTAGGCATAAACATGTTTGCTTATGCAACCTTGCTGGCTTTTATATTCTTGGTGCCGACGGCGAGACTCGAACTCGCACAGGCTTTCGCCCACTACCCCCTCAAGATAGCGTGTCTACCAATTTCACCACGTCGGCATTGAGTCCGCTATTCTAACATTGTTACATCTCAGTATTCAATGCAAAATTGCGTAAAAACAAGGATAAAACAGAAAAACTTTACAACTGTTTGATACTGGCCAATACCCGGCCTTGCTGCCTGCGCTAATACTCTGTGCGCGGGCAGTATTCTACCAGAAAACGATTACTTTGGCAGCTGATTAGCAGGCGTTGCCGGTGCAGGCGCCGGAGCGGCTGCGGGCGCGGCTGCCGGAGCTGGCGCAGGAGCGGCTGCGGGAGCTGCGCCGCCGGCGACGGGGGCGGCCGGGGTGCTCATGACCGGTGCGCTGGTCGGGATCGCGCCCGAACCGGTGACCGGCGCCGGCGCGGTGACCGCCGCGCGGTCCATCAGGCCGCCGCCGGTGACGCCGGTGTGGGACTTGGCAAAATACGCCAGGCCCAGGGTGGCGCCGAAAAACACCGCGGCGGCCACGCCGGTCGACTTCGACATGAAGTTCGACGAGCCGGTGGCGCCGAACAGGCTGCCGGAAGCACCGGAACCGAAGGCCGCACCCATATCCGCGCCCTTGCCATGCTGCAGCAATACCAGGCCGATAATCGCCAGAGCGGAAATAACCTGTACAACAACTACCAGATTGAACAACGTGTTCATTGCTTATTCCATTCCAAGTTTAACAACAATAACAACAATAACAACAATAACAACAATAAGAGTTCAATTGGCTGCGTGAAGAATGGCGAGGAAATCCGACGCCTTCAAAGCCGCCCCGCCGATCAGGCCGCCGTCGATATCCGGCTGGGCCATCAATTCAAGGGCGTTATCGGGCTTCATGCTGCCGCCGTACAAAATCTGCACTGTCTCGGCCGCGACTGCATTCTTTGCCATCAGCTGCGCGCGCAGCTGGGCATGGACTTCCTGGGCCATGGCCGGCGTGGCGGTCTTGCCGGTGCCGATCGCCCAGACCGGCTCGTAGGCGACGACGATCTGCGCCACGCGCTCGCCCACCAGGTCGAGCACGGCGCCGAGCTGGCCCGACACCACGGCGCCGGTCTGGCCGGCCTCACGCTCGGCCAGGGTTTCGCCGACGCAGACGATCGGGGTCATGCCCGCGTCCAGTGCGGCGACGGCTTTTTTTGCCACCAGTTCGCTGCTTTCGCCATGATAGGCGCGCCGCTCGGAATGGCCGACGATGACGTAGGCGCAGGAAAAATCGGCCAGCATGGCGGCCGACACCTCGCCGGTGAAGGCGCCGCCCGGCTGGGCCGAGACATCCTGGGCGCCCCAGGCCACCGCTCCGCCGGCGAGCGTTTCCTGGCACTGGGCCAGATAGGGAGCCGGCGCACACACGGCACAAGAGGCGTTAGCGGCGTTAGCGGCGTTAGCGGCGCCGATGCCTGCGACGATGCCGGCCAGCAGGCTCGCATTCGCGGCACGGTTGCCGTTCATCTTCCAATTTCCTACGACCAGTTTGCGACGCATAGTAGCCCAGATTTAATTAACCCGCTATTTTAACCCCCGATCCGATGTCGGTCAAACAAAGGCCGGGGGCAGTTGTATCGCAACCTCAGCGCGTCACAGCACCTGCAGCATGATCTTCCCGATATGGGTGGAACTCTCCATCAGGGCATGCGCCTGGGCCGCCTGTTCGAGCGGAAAAGTCTGGAAAATCACCGGGCGGATCCTGCCCTGCCCGAACAGCGGCCAGACCCGTTCGCGCAGCTTGGCGGCGATCGCGCCCTTGAAGGCCACCGGACGCGGACGCAGGGTCGAACCGGAGATGCTCAGGCGGCGCCGCAGGACCTGGCCGAGGTCGATATTCGCCCTGGCGCCGCCCAGCAGGGCGATCAGGGCGATGCGGCCGTCGTCGGCCAGGCAATCGATTTCACGCGGCAGGTAGTCGCCGCCGACCATGTCGAGGATGACATCGACGCCCTTGTTGTCGGTGAGCGACTTGACCACGGCGGCGAAGTCCTCGCTCTTGTAGTCGATGCCGCGTTCGGCGCCGAGCGACTCGCTGGCGCGGCATTTCCCGGCGCTGCCGGCGGTGGCGAACACGCGGTGGCCGAGGGCGGCGGCGAGCTGGATGGCGGTGACGCCGATGCCGGAGGTGCCGCCCTGCACCAGCAGGGTGTCGCTGCCTTCCAAGCGGGCGCGGTCGAACACATTGCTCCAGACCGTGAAGTAGTTCTCGGGCAGGGAGGCCGCTTCGAGCGGGCTCAGGCCGGCGGGGAGCGGCAGGCATTGCGGCAGCGGCGCGGCGCAGTACTCGGCGTAGCCGCCGCCCTGGACCAGGGCGCAGACCATGTCGCCTTTCTGGAAAGCGCTGCCGGCCAGATCGCCGCCGACGATCTCGCCCGCCACTTCGAGGCCGGGCAGGTCGGAGGCGCCGGGCGGGACCGGGTAGTGGCCGAGGCGCTGCAGGACGTCGGGACGGTTGATGCCGGCCGCGTGCACGCGGATCAGCACTTCGCCGGCTTTCAGTTCAGGAACGGGACGCTCGCACAGTTGCAACACATCGGGTGGACCGGGCTGCTTGATTTCGATGGCACGCATGGGATGGGGCTCGCTGGAAGCAAAAGGCGATTGTACGGGATGTGGGGGAAGCGTGTTTTCCCCCGCTCCTCTACCCCACCCTAGCCCGCCGCGCCGCCGCTGCGCGACTGCGTCGGCAGGGGCGTGCCCGGCCTCCACGCGCGCGACAAGGCCTGCGCCTCGTCGATCTGCTCCTGCGTCATGCGCCTGGCGATGGCGGCGCGCTGCTCGGTGGCGTTGGCGTTGCCGCTGGCCGCCGCCAGGTTCCACAACATATAGGCCAGCACCTTATCCTGCGGCATGCCCGCCGCGTGATAACGGTACATCAATCCCAGCGCATGCTGCGCCTCGGCATGCCCCTGCTCGGCCGCCTTGCGGAACCAGCCGATCGCCGCCTTGTGATCGAGCGGCACCGCGTTGCCCGTGTAGTACATCGCCCCCACCACATACTGGGCGTCGGCCTTGCCCTGATCGGCCGCCTTGCGGTGCCACAGCATGGCCTGCCTGTAGTCGCGCGCCACCCCGCGCCCCATGTAATACATGAGCCCGAGCAAATGCTGCGCGTCCACATGGCCGGCCCTGGCCAGCGGCGCGACTTCTTTCAGCGCGCGCGCATAGTCGCGCGCATTGTAGGCGTTGGCGCCTTCGGCGAACCCGGCGAAGGCAGTGCCGTGCAGGCCGGCCGCGAGCAGGAGCGCGAACAGGGATTGTTTCATGGCGCGGGTCGCCAGCCGTGCGTGCATGACGCTCATTTCCAGCTGACCTTGCCGAGGCCTTCGACCCGGACGCTGCGGTTGGCAGGCTTGCCGTACACAATCACCGACCCCATCCCGTCCAGGCGTAGCCTGGCGCTCTGGCGCGCCATCACGGTCGCGTTGCCGAGTCCGTTCAAGTCGATGTTCACGCTGTCGACCTGGAACTGATGCGCATCGAGTCCGCCCAGCCCGCCCAGGTCGGCCTTGAGCCACTTGGCGCGCCCGCTCAGCCGCGCATACCCGGCGCCGCGCAGCTCCAGTTCGATGCCCTCGCCGAGCACGCCCTCCAGGTCGAGGCTGCCCACCCCGCCCAGGCTGGCGCTGACGACGCGGTAAGTGCAGTTGACCCGCATCGAGCCGGCCCCTTCCAGCGACAGGTCGAGTTCGTCGCCGGCGAAGCCGCTGACCTCGGTAAAGCCGACGTTGTCGGAGGACACTTCGCGCAGGGCCGGCAGGGTCAGGTCGGCGCGCGCCCGCGCGCCGCGCGCGGGGCCGCCGATGCTGATCGTGTCGCCATGCTGCTCGGTGGTGACGGCGCTCATGGCGCGCCTGCCGCCGCTGATGACCAGGCTCGGGACGGCGCCCTGGCGCAGGCGCAGGTCGATGGCGCCGTCGAGCCGGACCCGCTGCGCATTGGCGTCGACGCTCCGGGTTTCGCTCAGGTGGTCGTCGGCGGCGCCGGCGCTGGCGGCCGCGGCCAGGGTGAGGGCCGCTGCCAGCGCGCCGGCATGAAAAAATTGCATCATCGTGCGTCTCCGCGTGTTTTTATTGGTATGGGATGGCGCATACACTACCAGCAAGTGCGGCGCAGTTCCAGCTTATTGCGGGAGGCTGGCTTTTTCGGCGGCGCTCAGGCGGCGCGCGCTGACCACGACCACCGGAATGGCGGCGTCCGCCGTGGCGCTGGCGGCCAGCGGCGCGCTGCGCGGGGCCGGCGCGCCGGCCGTGGCGAAGGTGCTGGCGCCGATCACGGCGACGACGGCAAGAAAAATGGCTTCCATGTGTTTGGCGATGTTCATGATGCGCTCCTGGTGGGTTCGATGACGTGGCGGTATGGTGCGACTTTAACCACACGCCACCCATCGCTCCAGCGGATTGCGACGAACTGCATTTTTCGCCACCCAGTCCCGCAAAAAGCGCGATGGAACGCGATCGCGCATCACCTGGTTGACGCGCCCGCCACTGCGGCCGATACTCGGACACCATGCCAGAGACCATTTCCTCCCCCGCCCCATCGTTCGACGCGATTGTCGTCGGCAGCGGGCCGGGCGGCGCCAGCGTGGCGCGCGAACTGGCCTCGCGCGGCCTGCGCGTGCTGATCCTCGAACAGGGCAGCGCCGCCCCCTTGCGCGGCACCCTGGCGCAGATGGCGCGCATCGCCGCCATTCCCGGCAAGGGCGCCTTCGTGCACCGCGACGCGTCGCTGCTGGTGCAGGGCGTCAACGCCGGCGGCAGTTCCAGCATCAACTTCGCCACCGCCGCCGATCCGCCCCTGGCCCGCTTCGCCGCGCTCGGCATCGACCTGGCGCCCGCCCTGGCTTCGCTGCGCGCCGAGCTGCCGATCGGCCCGCTGCCGGATGCGCTGGTCGGTCCGGCGGCCACGCGCATCCTGCAAGGCGCGCTGGCGCTGGGCCTGGACTGGCGCAAGCTCGACAAGATGATCCGCCCGCAGTTGTGCCGGGCCGGCTGCTGGCGTTGCGTCTACGGTTGCCCGTTCGGGGCCAAGTGGAGTGCGCGCGATTTCATCGACCAGGCCTGTACCCACGGCGCCGTCCTGCGCGACAAGGCCCGCGCCACCCGCGTGCTGGTGAACGACGGCAAGGCGGCCGGCGTCGACTATGTACGTGAGGGCAAGCTCGAACAGGCGCGTGCGCCGCTGGTGGTCCTGGCCGGCGGCGGCGTCGGCAGCCCGCGCCTGCTGCACGGCAGCGGCCTGCGCGCGCGGGCCAGCAGCCTGTTCAGCGATCCGGTGCTGGCGGTGATGGGCACGGTGGACGGCCTCGACGGCGGCGCGGAAGTGCCGATGGCGGCCGGCATGCGCCTCGACGAGGCCGGCATTTCGCTGGCCGACATGACCCTGCCCAAGCCGATGTACCAGGCCTTCACGGCGCAGGCGGGCCGTTTCGACCGCCTGTTCGCGCACCGGCGCACGCTCTCGCTGATGGTCAAGATCGCCGACCGGACCGGCGGCGCGGTGGGGCCGCGCTGGGTCGACAAGACCCTGCACCAGGCCGACCGCGCCAAGCTGGCCCGGGGCGAAGCCATGGCGCGCGCGATCCTGGCCCGCTGCGGCGCCACGCATGTGTTCGCCAGCCACCATTTCGCCGCGCATCCGGGCGGCAGCGTGCCGATCGGCGACGGCGTCGACGCCAGCCTGCAAGCCGGGGCCGCCGGCCTGTACGTGTGCGACGCCTCGGTCATTCCCGGACCGTGGGGCTTGCCGCCGACCCTGACCCTGCTGTGCCTGGGCACCTGGCTGGGCCGGCGCCTGGCGCGCTGAGGCGCCGTTTCAATTCCTCAGGCGGCCAGCGCGCCGTTCAGCGCTTCGTGCACGAGGTCGTCGATCTCGCCGGTGATCAGGGTCATGCTGCTGGCCACCACGGAAAACTCCTTGCCGGCCTGGCCGGCGCGCGCGGCGACGATCTGGGCATTGAAAGCGACCATGCGGGCCTGCTTGGCGATGGTCTTGATATCGCCCATCATCACCTGCAGCTGGCGCTTTTGCAGCTGGGCGTGGCGCTTCGACTGTTCTTCGTAGACCAGGGTCAGCCCGTTGAGCACGCTCAACAGGGCCGTTCCGCTGCGCACCAGCTCGTCGAGCAGCGCCGGCGCGCCGCGCCCGCCGCCGACGATGGCGTCGAGCGCCGCTTCGGCCAGCGCGATGAAGTCGCGAATCACGCGGTCGCCCTGCAGCACGCCGAAGTAAGCGTCGCGCAGCTGTGCGCAAAACACGCCCGGCAAGCCGCCCTTGCCTTCGACCAGGGTCAGGTGCGCTTCGCGGAACTGCGCCAGGGTCTCGCGCGCGGTCGCCACGGCGCCCTCGTGGCCCATCGAGGCCAGCACGGCGTACAGCACCACGCGCTGCGAGGTGAAGCGGCGCCGGCCGGACAGGTTGATCAGCGCCCCGAAGACGTCGCCGGACAGCTTGACGCCGGCAAATCCATCTTCGCGCGGGCGTTCCAGTGTGCTCGCATCGTCCAACATCTTGCTCTCCTTCTCAGTGCCGGCGGCGATGTCGCCATCCGGACAGAAACAAGCGGGTGCAGGTTCCGTGCCAGGCCGCAGCAGGGGTTTTCGCCCGACTCCTCACCAAACTGGCGCAATACGGCACAAACCGGGCACCAAAGCGGTCAAGCAACACCCCAACATGATGCGCCGGCGCGGTATTGAGGCGGCTCAACTGAAGCGCAACTTAGGAATGACTTAAGCCCAAGCTTCCACAATTTCTCGTCGTCGTGTAGGATTGGGACTACAAACAGAATTGATATGAACACAAATGGTGCTCTGCAACAGAAATCAAGCGAGCTCTTCACTATGAGAACGGGCTTTTAATAGTATTTCCATATCAACTAAGCGTTCTCTGTAGAAAATTGCAACGAGATGTAAAGAAGCGGCCTCGTCCTTACTACTGTCACAAGCCGATGTTAGATTGCCTTCTCGCGTACACATACGCGTTCCAAGCCACAATCCGGCCTTAACAAAAGGCAACTTTAATAGGTGCACTATGATGAAAAAATCCAAAGTCTTCCTGTCGGCCATCGCGCTGGCATCCGCCGCCCTCGTTTCGAGCCAGGCATCCGCTGTCGAAATCATCAACACCTCGACCCTGGAACTGGTCGACAACTTCGCTGAAGCCGATGGCTTCTTTGCAGGCGGCAACAAGGGCAACACCTTCGTCGACAACTACAGCTTCACCCTGGCCCAGGCTGGCGAATTCGCCGCTGGCGTCCTGTCGATCACCGGCAATGCCAAGAACGGCCTGGACATCACCGCCTTCAACCTGATCGACAGCACCGGCTCGCTGTTCGGCGGCACCCTGCTGTCGACCGGCGCGACCGACCAATGGTCGCTGTCGACCTCGACCCTGGCCGCTGGCGCGTACACGATCCAGATCAAGGGCAGCATCCTGTCGAACACCGCAGGCCGCTACTCGACCAACATCGCCCTGGCGCCAGTACCTGAGCCAGAAACCTATGCCATGATGCTCGCCGGCCTCGGCCTGCTGGGCTTCACCGCGCGCCGCCGCAACAAGAAGGCCGCCGCCGCCGCCCTGGCAGCGTAAGTTTTACCCTGCCGGCATGAAAGCCCTCGCGCCCCCCTGCGCGCGGGCTTTTTTTTGACATGCATATGTTTGTTTAAAAACCAAGCTACGTTAAGATACGCCGCCATGCAGCGGCTCCCGCCCCTGCGGCCGAGCTGGTTTTCCAGGTACTTATCGTGAGGTTTTTCATGCGCATGCGCCAACTCCCCGTTCTCATCGCCGGACTTTCCCTGTCCTTGTCCGCCTTTGCGGCAAGCAGCGACAGCTGGACCGTTCCCGTCAACGTCAAAAAGCTCGACAACGGCCTGACCGTGATCGTTTCGCCCGACCACACCTCGCCCACCGTCGGCGTAAGCGTGGTGTACCACGTCGGCATGCGGCTCGAACCGAAAAACCGCACCGGCTTCGCCCACCTGTTCGAACACCTGATGTTCCAGGGCACGCCGAACGCACCGAAGGGCGTGTTCGACAAGACCATTACCGGCGGCGGCGGCCGCAACAACGGTTCGACCCGGCCCGACTTCACCAACTATATCGAGACGGCGCCGGTGTCGTCGATCGAATCGATCCTGTGGCTCGAAGCGGACCGCATGAAGACGCTCGATTTCAACGAAAAAACCCTGAAGAACCAGCAGGACGTGGTCAAGGAAGAAATCCGCGTCAACGTGAAGAACCAGCCCTACGGCGGCTTCATGTGGATCGACATCAACCAGCAAGCCTTCCAGAAGTGGGAAAACAACCACGACGGCTACGGCAGCTTCGAGGACCTGGAAGGCGCCAGCCTGGACGACGTGCGCAACTTCCACCGCGATTACTACGGCCCGAACAATGCGGTGCTGGCCATTTCGGGCGACGTCACCGCGGCCCAGGGCTTTGCGCTGGCGCAGAAATACTTTGCCGCCATCCCGAAACGCCCGACCCCGGCGCCGACCGACTTCAGCGAGCCGCTGGGCACGGCCGAAAAGCGCATCGAGCAAAGCGACGCGCTGGCCCAGGTGCCGGCCATCGCCGCCGCCTGGAAGATGCCGCAGCGCGGTAGCCCCGACCTGGCGCCGATGGCGGTGCTAGGCGAATTGCTGGCCGGCGGCGACGCCTCGGTCCTGTACCAGGGCCTGGTCAAGGGGCGCGAAGTGGCGCTCAACGTCGACTCCCTGTACGGACTGACCAGCCCGTGGGAATTCGACGGCCCGACCTTGTTTACCGTGTTCGCGCTGTACAAGCCGACCAGCAGCGCCGACGCCATGCTCAAGGGCATCGAGGAAGAAGTCGCCAAGATCGCCGCCAGCGGCGCCGACGCGGCCACCCTCAAGCGCGTCAAGACGCGCATGCTGGCCAACTGGTACAACACGATGGAAAGCTTCATGGACCGCGCCGACACCCTGGCCAAGCTGCAAACCCTGTGGGGCGACGCCAACGTGGCCAACAAGATCCCCGGCTGGATCGAGGCCGTGCGCTCGGAAGACATCCAGCGCGTCGCCAAAACCTATCTGACGCGCGCCAACCGCACCGTCATCGACCGCAAGCCGGTCGCCAGGACGGCCGCCGCGCCCGTCACAGCGCCGGCGCCGGCCGCCGCCGCATCCACCGCCGTCAAGAACTAAGGAGAGCCACCATGAAAAAACTGATGCTGGCACTGAGCATTTCCCTGCTGTGCGCGCCGTCCGCCTTTGCCGCCGACAGCGCCGCCGCCGCAGACAAAACCGCCGCCAACGCCCTGCCCCCGTACGGCAAGGACAAGCCGATCCCGGTCCCGAAGATCGTCAAGAAGACCCTGGCCAACGGCCTGCAGGTGTGGGTCGTACCGCGCCAGGGCTTGCCGCGCGTGGACTACGTGCTGGCCGTGCGCGGCGCCGGCATGGCCGCCGACGAGCGCCAGCTGCCCGGCTTCGCCAACCTGATGGCCGGCCTGCTCAATGAAGGCAGCACCAGGCGCGACTCGCGCGCCATCGCCGAAACGGCCCAGGGCCTGGGCGGCGAAGTCGGCGCCGGCGCCAGCCACGACGGCGTGATCGTCTCGGCCAACGCGCTCACCTCGAACGCCGGACCGATGCTGCAACTGCTGGCCGAAGTGGCGCGCATGCCCGCCTTTCCCGCGCAGGAAGTCGCGCTGAGCAAGGGCAATGCGCTGGAGGGCCTGAAAGTGTCCGAGACCAGCCCGGGCTTCCGCGCCGAACGCGCGCTGGGCAAGGCGGTCTTCGGCGAGCACCCGTACGGCAACACCAGCCCGACCGTGGAGTCGATCAACGCGGTCACGCCGGAGCTGCTGCGCGCCGAGCACGCCAAGCGCTTCCGTCCCGACCGCAGCCTGCTGGTGATCACCGGCCGCATCGGCGAAGCGGAAGCGATCAAACTGGCCAGCGCCGCCTTCGGCGACTGGAAAGCCGCAGGTCCGGCCCTGCCCGAGACCCCTGGCGCCGCGCTGGCCGCCAAGCCGGTGCGCATCATCCTGCAGCGCGACGGCAGCGTGCAGTCGACCATGCGCCTGGGCAGCCCGGGCATGGCCGCCAGCGCCAGCGACTACGTGCCGCTGCGCCTGACCAGCACCATCCTCGGGGGCGGCTTCAGCAGCCGCGTGAACCTGAATCTGCGCGAGGAAAAAGGCTATACCTACGGCGCCTCGGCCGGCGCGCGCATCTTCCGCAACGGCGGCAGCATCGTCGGCGGTGCCGACGTGCGCAACGAAGTGACCGGCGCGGCGCTCAAGGAATACCTGCACGAGTACACGCGCATCGGCAGCGAGCTGGTGCCGGAAGCGGAAATGAGCATGAACAAGCGCTACGTGGCGGGCGGCTACCTGATCGCCAACCAGATGCAGGTCGCCGTGGCCAGGACCCTGGCCAACAACTGGCTGATCGGCCTGCCGCCGGAATTCCTCGGCCAGTACGTGCCGATGATCCAGAAAGTCACGCCCGAGCAGGTGCGCGAGATGGGCAAGAAGTACTTTGCGCCGGAGCTGCAGTCGGTGGTCGTGGTGGGCGACCATGCCGCCATCGCCGAGCAGCTCAAGCCTTACGGCGAATTCGGCGTGCAGCAGAAGTAAGCCGGCGGCGGGCCTGCCCCGCTACCGTTGCGCCGCCACACAGCAAGGCCGCCACTGCGCACGCAGGGGCGGCTTTTTTACATTGATGGCCAAGCACGACACGCGCCCGCCCCGCCGTAACAAGCGTGAAGTATGCCGGAATTCGACGGATTGACCTCCTGATATCCGTATTTATTAATTCACGCGTGAATGTAACAGCTTGACGTGTTGGCAACACGCAAATGCAGACAATTTGTCACGCATATTCACCCAAGTTTGTTGCACAAGGAATATCCCCAGACTAGAATCCCAATGGATTTTCCTCTTTGCAATTAATTATCATTTAGATTGTTACAAAGTGAGGAAATCGATCATTTTTTTCATATAACCATGATTGAGGGATTCATGACAACATCGAGATGTCTTTCCATGCAGCCTCGCAAGATGCTGGCGCTAAGCATCGTCGCCAGCCTGTCCAGCCTGGGCTGCGCGAGCGCCTTCGCCCAGAGCGCACCGGAACTGAGCCCGGCCTGCGCCAGCTTCTATCCGGCCGACTTCAAACTGTCGAGCACCCGTCACATCGATGCCATTCCGAGCACTGCCCGTCCTGCCAAGGGCGTGGCGCTCAAGGAAGGCGCCTACAACACCTGCCTGGTGCGCGCCACCAACCACACGGCCGAAGGCGTCGACGGCTTTTCGCGCAACGACTATTCGCGCCGCCAGGCCTTCAATGCCGACAGCTCGCAATACCTGACCTACGCCCTGAACGGCTTCTGGCAAACCTACAACGCCAGGACCTTCGGCTTCAGCAAGCAGTTGCCGGGCCTGGCGGGCGACGCCGAACCGCAATGGCACCCGAGCAATCCGGACAAGCTGTACTACCTGCCGACCAACGGCGTGGGCATGCGCCTGAACGAATTGACGGTGTCGACCGGGACCACGCGCGTGGTGGGCGACTTTGCAACCCGCCTGAAAGCGCGCTGGCCGACCGCCAACGCGGCTTGGACCAGGTCGGAAGGGTCGCCGTCGAAGGATGGCCGCTACTGGTGCTTCATGGTCGATGATGCCAACTGGAACAGCCTGGGCGTGTTCACCTGGGACCGCGACACCAATGCGATCCTCGGCACCCTGGACACCAAAGGCGACCGTCCCGACCACGTCAGCATGAGCCCGAGCGGCAACTACTGCGTCATTTCCGGCGACAGCGCCAGCGGCACCGTGGTGGCCAATCGCGACCTGAGCAACCGCCGCAAGATCCATGCGAAGTCGGAGCATTCGGACCTGGCGATCGATGCCAACGGCGACGATGTCTACGTCTCGGTCGACTACCAGGCCAACGCGGGCGACCTGTTCATGGTCAACCTGCGCACCGGCGTACGCACCAACCTGCTGCCGACCTACGTCAACGGCAGCGCGACCGCGCTGCATGTGTCCGGCAAAGGCTTCAACAAACCGGGCTGGGCGCTGGTATCGACCTACGCCGACAACAGCGGTTCGCGCCAGTGGCTGCACCGCAAGATGTTCCTGGTGCAACTGGCAGCCAATCCGATCACCTACAACCTGGGCTTTTCGCGCGTGGTCAGCAATGGCTACTGGAGCGAGCCGCACGCCTCGATCAACCGCGACCTGACCAAGGTGCTGTTCAATTCGAACTGGGGCACCAGCAGCGCCACCGATGTCGACGCCTACCTGATCGACATTCCGGCCAGCGCAGTCAAGACCATCCCCGGCACCGGCACCCCGACCACCCCGCCGCCGGCCACCCCGCCGCTGGCCATCACCCTGGGCGCCGTGACCAAGAGCGGCTACAACGCCACGTACGCCTTGAGCACCAACCAGCCGGCCAGGTGCCGCGCCGCCTGGAGCGCCGGCAATGCGTACGACGCCTTGTACGATGCCATCACCACCGCAACGGGCGGCCTGAAGCATAGCAAGGCGCTCACGCTCGGTTCGACCTCCTCGCAAACCGTGTATGCCGTCTGCAAGTCGGACATCCTCGGCACCGAGAAGGAACAGGCGATCCTGCTGAAGTAAGCGTTTTTGGGGGCTGCCGATGTAACCGGTTACATCGGCGGTCCACGCGTCCATTTTTCAGCAATAGTTGTAATTTATTATCGAAATAAGAGATAATGTGAGGCAACTTCTTCACGACGCCGCCGCGCGCGTCCTGTCGCATGGTTGTGCCGATCACCAAGTCCGCCGGCGTGCACGCGCCGGCGGTTTTTATTCCATGCCGCCCTGTCGCGCGCCAGAGCAGGCGCATAGCCCATCCGGAGCACCATGCCAAACACCCGCCTTTTCATCGCGCCATTGCTGGTGGCGATCCTGTCCGCATGCAGCACGTACGTGCCGCCGGCAAGCAAGCCGACCGCGACCCTGATCATGTACATGGAAAACGAAACCCCCACCCCGCGCATGCGTATCGGCAAAGCGGTTGCTTTCGACGATAGCGAATGCGGAACCCCGCGCACCAACCACGTCATCAGCAGCGCCATTTCCATGGACGATGTCGATGAACTTCCGCGCAAGCAGATTGCGGCGGAGCAGGAATTCACGTTCGCCATGGGAGCCTCGCACGTTCTCTGGGGCGGCAATTCGGGCTGTTCCGTCACCGCCACCTTCACGCCCAAGGCAAACCAGACCTACGACGCCCGCTTGTACACGCGCGGCAACTCGCAACGTTGCGAGATGATCATCGTGGACCAGGACAACCACGAGGTGCCGTCCACCAGGCCCGAGTATTCCTGCATGCCGGGGTTCAACGGCATCAACAAAAATGGCAGAGGCTGGTACCAGGCCGTCAGGGTCGTCGTCGTCCCGCTCATCAAGTGAACATACTTCCCATGCACGCCGCGACACGTCCGAACATCGTCATCACATTCATCGGCCTGCTTTGCCTGGCACTCGCGCCTCTCATGCTCAGTGCCTGCGGCAGCGACTACCGCCCGCGCAACGTGATCGGGCTGCGCGGCCTGGACGGCGGCTACGAGGAAGAACCGGGACCGGGCAAGTTGATCAAGGTCAGCTATACCGGCCCGTCGAGTGCAACCGTGTACATGGCTGCGAACGCCGTACTCTACCGAAGCGCCGAAATCACCCAGCGCGAAGGCAAAGCCTATTTCGCGCTGTACAACGACCTGCCCTCGGCGATGAAAGACCGGCGCAGCGAGAAAACCGTGTTTTCGACCATCGGCGGCAGGGCGTTTTCGTCCGCCTACATCATCCCTTTCGCCGAGAATGCACCGGGACTGCTATCGGCCGCGGAAGTCATCGCGCGCCTGCAAACCAAGGTGAAAGGCAAGCCCCAAT
This sequence comes from Massilia atriviolacea, assembly GCF_003953935.1. GTDB lineage: Bacteria > Pseudomonadota > Gammaproteobacteria > Burkholderiales > Burkholderiaceae_D > Telluria_A > Telluria_A atriviolacea. The sequence goes on along the minus strand of NZ_RXLQ01000008.1, from coordinate 80,316 downwards.
GAGCTCCACGCTCCAGATAAGGAAGTGGACCGCGGTCCTGGCCGTGCTGGGCGCGGCCGGCGGCTGCGGCGCGCCGCTCTACCGCCCCGGTCCGATGGCGCCCGGGGCCTCGGCCTTGATGGACGCGTCCGGCAGCAGCGTCAAATGGATTTGCGCGCAGGGCCAGCCGCACCGCCTGGTTGGCGACGCCGATGGCCAGGCGCAGATTCCCGCCGGCACGCGCCTGACCGTCGGCGCCTATTACAAAGATCGCAATGGGAGATGCACGCCGTCCACAAGCTTCATTCCCGAGGCCGGGCAACGCTACCGCCTCGACCTCCAGCTGGCCGACGAGCACTGCAGAGCCAGTGTATTGATCGACGACCCCAGCGCCGCCATCGGCGCGCGCCTTGCGCCGGGTGCGCGGCCGGCGCGCGCCTGCGATCTCTGACAGCGCCGCCGGCGTGGCGAAGCCGCGCTTACTTCTTCATTTCATCCTTGGTCATGGCGTCTTTCTTCATCGCATCCTTGGCCATCGCATCTTTTTTCATGCCATCTTTTTTCATGGCATCCTTGCCCATGCTATCTTTCTTCATCGCATCTTTGCCCATGGCATCCTTGTGCATGCCGTCCTTGCCCATGTGATCCTTCTGCATGGCCGGCTTGTGCATGCCATCCTTGGCCATGTCGTCCTTCTTCATGGCGTCCTGGGCGAATGCGGCGCCGGAGAAGGTCAGGCAAGCGGCGATCAGGGCGGTGGTGATGTTTTTCATGCTTGTTTCCTTTAAAGTGATTAAAACAAAGTACTGCTTGCGGAAGGTCCGGCACGGCGATCGGAATCCGATCAGCTGCCGCCGAACCAGTTATACCCCTGGTCTTCCCAGTAACCGCCAGGGTAGGTATTGGTAACGAAGATGGCTTGCACGTGTTTCGGATTCTTGTAGCCGAGCTTGGTAGGCATGCGCAGCTTCATCGGAAAGCCGTAGCGCGGCGGCAGCGGCTGATCGTCGTAGGTCAGCGCCATCAAGGTCTGCGGATGCAAGGCCGTGGCCATGTCGATGCTCGTAAAATAATCGTCGGCGCACTGGAAGCCCACGTACTTGGCGCTCAGGTCGGCGCCCACGTGGCGCAGGAAGTGTCCGAACGACACCCCGCCCCATTTGCCGATGGCGCTCCAGCCTTCCACGCAGATGTGGCGCGTGATCTGGTCCTGCTGCGGCAGCGCGCGCAGGCGGGCCAGGGTCCACGGCTTGCGGTCGGCCACCATGCCGCCCAGCTCCAGGCGCCAGGCTTCGCCATCGATCTGGCGCACCTCGTCTTCGCCGTAATAGGCATTGAACGGAAACGGACGCGTGATCATGCTGGCCGGATACGTTGGCGCCAGCCGCGCCGGATCGAACAGCAAGCCCTGCACGCTGTCGTTGAAGCGTGAAATACTGCCGAGCGCCTGCTCGATGCTGTCCTGCTCGCTGGTGGAGCAAGCGGTCAGCAGGCTCAGTCCGCCCAGGGTCAGGCTGCGTTGCAGGAAGGCCCGGCGCGATGGCTGGGCAATGCGCTTGATGGCGTCGGCCAGCATGGCGCTGCCCTCGGCGGGCAGGACGATGTCGCGTGGTTTGAACAGTTTCATGGTGATTTATCCGGGAATGTGACGATTAACGGCCGCGCAGCATGGCCAGCAGGGTGCGCGGCACCAGCGCCACCATCGCCACATGCACGACGATGAAGCCGCACAGCCCGGCCATGGCGTAAAAATGCACGTGGCGCGCGCCTTCGTAGCCGCCCATCAGCAGGCGCAGCAGGGGGAACTGGACCGATTTCCACAGCACCAGTCCGGACAGCACCAGCACGATGCTGTCGAGCATGACGAACAGGTAGGCCAGCCGCTGCACGCTGTTGTAGCGGCGCGGATCTGCATGGGTCAGCTTGCCTTTCAGCGCTGCGCCCATATCGCTCAGCAACTGGCGTGGCGAGAGCGGAAAGAACTGGCGCCGCAGCCGTCCCGAGAACAGATTGCGCAGCAAATACACGATGCCGTTGGCCAGTAGCAGCCACATCGCGGCGAAATGCCACTGCAGCGCGCCGCCGAGCCAGCCGCCCAGGGTGATCCCGGGCGGAATGGCAAAGCCCAGGAAGCCGGTCGCGTTATAGATGCGCCAGCCGCTGGTCACCAGCAACACCACGGCCGCGGCGTTGAGCCAGTGCGTGATGCGCAGCCACAGCGGATGGATGATGCGCGGGTCGGCGCTCATGCGGCGCTCCCTGCGGTGCCGGCCAAGTCGCTTTTGACTTGCCGGCAAGAAGCAGCATATGATGCCGGCGCGGCGCCGGAGCCAGTCAATACGCGACACACGGAAAACGGTCTCATGGTTTTAACCTGTTGAAGTAGGACACTGACAGGTAATTCGCCGCGAGCGCGGGAATGGTTACAGCCGCGACAAAAAAATCGCAACATAAAACTGAATCGACCAAACGCTGTTACTTAAGGCCCCGATGGAACGAATAACAGAGGCAAGCGTGTTACGCAGCACCGAATTGCGCCTGCACGCTCTGTTCTTGCAAGGGCTGGACGGCGATGCCGTGGCCTATCGCGCCTTCCTGCAGGCGACCGCGTCGCATTTGCGCGCGTTTCTGCGGCGGCGCCTGGGCAGCTGGCCGGACGAAGTGGAAGACCTGGTGCAGGAATCGCTGCTGGCGATCCATAACCAGCGCTTGAGTTACGATACCGCCGTGCCCTTGACGGCGTGGATGGTGGCGATCGCCCGCTACAAGCTGATCGACTGGCTGCGCCGCCATGCGCGCCGCGACGCCCTGAACGAGCCGATGCCCGACGACGACGCGTTCTTTTCCAGCGCCGACGCCGATGCCGGCGAAGCGCGCCGCGACCTGGCCCGGCTGCTGGCCGGACTGCCCGACAAGCAGCGCGAGGCGATCGTGTACACCAAGCTCGACGGTATGTCGGTGCGCGAAGCGGCCGACGCCCTGCAGATGAGCGAAGCGGCGGTCAAAGTATCGGTCCACCGCGGCTTGAAAACCCTGGCAACCCTCTTGAAGGATGCGCTATGAACACCGACGACCTGATTACCATGCTGGCCAGCGGCCCCGATGTGCGCGTGCGCCGGCCATCGGCGCGCGCGACCCTGCTGCCCCTGGCCGCAGCCCTGCTGGCGAGCACCATCATCGTGCTGGCCGGACTGGGCATGCGCGCCGACCTGGCCATCGCGGCCACCCTGCCGCCGTTCTGGATCAAGCTGGCGTTCACGCTGGCGCTGGCGGCGGCCGGCACGCTGGCGCTCAAGCGCCTGTCGACCCCGGGCGCGCGCAGCGCCGCGCTGCCGTTCCTGCTGGCCGCCCCGGTGCTGCTGATCTGGTGTGCGGGAGGCACGATGCTGTGGCAAGCCGCGCCCGAGTTGCGCGCCGGGCTGTTCTGGGGCGGCACATGGCGCACCTGCCCGCCGCTGATCGCGCTGATCTCCCTGCCGCTGTTCGCGGCCGCCCTGCATCTGGCGCGCAGCCTCGCTCCGACCCGCCTGCGCCTGGCGGGCGCGGCCGCCGGTATTGCAGCGGGCGCCGCCGCAGCAGCCGTGTATTGCCTCCACTGCCCGGAAGCAAGCCCGGTCTTCGTCGGCTTCTGGTATCTGCTCGGCATGGCGATTCCGGCAGCGCTCGGCGCCCTGATCGGACCGCGCGTGCTCGCCTGGTAGTTTGCATTTTTCATGCCATGTCACCCACTTTTGCGCAACAAAATAGGCATTGAGCTAGATCAAAGTTTGGTCATTTAGATGCACGTATAGTTGTTTGTAGCAAGCGGGGCTCAACCAACATTTGAGCCTTGTCAAACATTGTGCAACTTTCTTTGACCGGGAGAACGACGCGCATGCAAGCCCGACTATCCCTCCCGCTCTGGATCCACCCCTTCGAACAAGTCAGCGCCGCCCTGTGCGCCAAGGTCGCTTCGGCGCTGGCGCAGGCCGGACTGCAAGCCGACGCCGCCGGCAGCGCCCGCAGCGGCGGCTTCGGCCTGGCCCTGGTCGACGGCGTCGACGCCGCCGTGCTGGAACGCGTGCGCGCCATGGCCGCCGGCGCCAGCGTGCTGGCCATCGCGGTCGGCGCGCATCCCCCGCCCACGGCCGACATGTGGGCCCTGCTGGAAGCCGGCGCCTTCGACGTGCTCAACTGGACCGACGCCAGCGGCGACGCGACGCAGGTGCGCGCCCGCCTGGAGCGGCGCGACGCCCTGCAGCGCCTGGCCGATTCGCCCGAGGTGCGCAGCACCCTGGTCGGGGCCAGCCCGGCCTGGCGCGCGCTGGTGCGCAGCGTGGTCGAAGTGGCCGCCTTCACCGAATCGCCGGTCCTGATCACCGGCGAAACCGGCACCGGCAAGGACCAGGTGGCGCAACTGATCCACCGCCTGGGCGGGCGCGGCGAACTGGTTGTGCTCGACTGCACCACGCTCACGCCCGAACTGGCCGGCAGCGAACTGTTCGGCCATGAACGCGGCGCCTTCACGGGCGCGGCCAGCGCGCGCGACGGCGCCTTCGCGCTGGCCGACGGCGGCGTGCTGTTCCTCGACGAAGTGGGCGAACTGCCCCTGCCGCTGCAGGCCCAGTTGCTGCGCGTGCTGCAGGAGCATACCTACAAGCGGATCGGCAGCAACACCTGGCAGCACTCGCGCTTCCGGCTGGTGTGCGCCACCAACCGCAGCCTGGAAGAGGACGTGGCGAACGGACGCTTCCGGGCCGACCTGTTCCACCGCATCGCCGCCTGGCGCTGCCGCACCCCGCCCCTGCGCGAACGCGGCGACGACGTGCTGCCGCTGGCGCGCCACTTCCTGGCGCTGCTGGCCGGTCCCGGCGCAAGCTGCGAATTCGACGACGCCGTGCGCGAATACCTGCTGCTGCGCGAGTATCCCGGCAATGTGCGCGAACTGCGCCAGGCCGTGGCGCGCCTGTGGTACCGCCACAGCGGACCGGGACCGATCACCATCGGCGACCTCGCGCCCGACGAACGGCCGGCGCGCGGCGCCCCGGCCAGCTGGCCCGATGTGCGCTTCGAGAGCGCGATCCGCGCAGCGATCGACCTGCGCATCGGCCTGGCGCGCATCAGCCAGGCTGCGGCCGACATCGCGATCCAGCTGGTGCTGGAACAGGAAGGCGACAACAACCAGCGCGCCGCCCTGCGCCTGGGCGTGACCGACCGCGCATTGCAGATCCGCAGAAAAGCCTGGGCCGAGGCCCACTGAGCGCGGGTCCGGGCAGTCCGCCTGCTCAGTCGTCCGATGGCGCAATCGGCTTGACCAGGATGCTGGAGCCGGGCGCGAAGCCGTAACGCCGGTACAGATCGGCAGCGAAGCGGTTGTCGTCGAACACATTGAGCATGATCCTGCGCGCCCCGAGTTCGCGCGCCCGCTGTTCGAACAGGCGCAGGGCCGCCCGGCCCAGGCCCTGGCCGCGGTACGCCGGCCAGATGATCCAGTCGTACAGGTAGACATAGGGGTCGAGCGCCGCCTGGCGCAGTTCGAACCACAACGCGCCGACCTGCGCGCCGGCGCTCTCGATGGTGTAGAGATACTGGCCGCTTGCCGCCGGCTCCGCGTCCGCCGCGATCTTGCGAAAGGCAGCCTCGGCGCTGGCACGGGCGGCCTGCGCGCTGCTGCCGTAGGCACGTGCCTGTGCCTCGGCCAGCAGGGGGATCGCGCGCGCGGCATAGGCATCGAAACCGGCGCCCGACATCGGACAGAGGACGGCGGTGTGCGTCATCCCGGCGCCACCGGCGAGCTGCTGTTGTGTGCAATGTGGAGTGGATCCATCACGGTCGGAATCGTCGAACGGTTGCCCAGGGCGATAGTATAGACATGGCTTTGCGTCAGCTGCGCACACTTGGTCAGCCTGACGGCCTGGCGGTCGTCGATGGCGCAGGTCGGCGTGCAGGCCAGGCCGCGCGCGGTCGCTGCCAGCAGGATGTTCTGCGCGATGTGCCCCGCTTCCAGCAAGACCACGCGGTAGCCGGTCGGATGCGGATACTTCCACATCGTCCGCTCGAAATTGGCCACCAGCAGCACCAGCGCGGCCGTGTGCTCGAACCAGCGCTGTCCCGCCAGCACCTCGGCCACCGACGGCAGGTCCTGCTCGCCCACCAGTCCCAGCGAATGTTCCCTGGCACTGTAATGATAGACCCCGGGCGCCAGCCCATCGACGCGCCGCGCGTACACGAAGGCCTCGTAGGGATTGCGCCCGCCGCCGGAGGGCGTCAGCTTGAAGGGCAGTTGCTCCTCCGATTCCGCAAACGGCTTGACGAAGCCGGTGATGCCGAGGCCGGCGAACAGGCATTCGGACAGATGATCGAGCCGCAGCGCCTCGTCCGAGAAGCCGCGGTAGCTGCGCCGCCTGCACATGAGCGAGAGCGCGTCCGACTCCAGTTCGGGGCGCGGCAGGGCGATGGTCGCTGCGTAGCCCTGGTTGTCCTGGTGCAGCGGGACCGCCTCGGTCGTTGCCGATTTCTCGACCAGGCGCGCGGCGCTCTGGGCGGGATCCATGTACTCGGTGCCGCGAATCGAAAAATGATAGTAGCCGGCGATCGCGCCCCAGGCGAAGCGCTCTTCGTACTCCTGGTCCTGCGCTGCGGCCGGGCTGTGCTGGCAGACCAGCAGGGAGGCTGCCGTCAAGGAGGCGATTTCGCGCTCGAGCGCCGGATGGACCGAAGCGGGGACCGCGCTGTACAGGGCGTAGGGATGGCTCCAGCCGTCGCAGGAGGCGAGTACCCAGCGGCCAAGCTCGGACAGCTCGATCGCGGTCTTGGCGACGAAGTTTTCGGCAATGAGGGCCGTGGTCGAATATCGCAAGATGATGCTGCGGGCGCGTCTGATCATCAACATTTCCTTCAGTCGAGTACGTTGAATCGATGTGCCGCAAGCGTCGCAGCACCTGGCAAGCCGGAAGCGCTGGCGCGGCCGTCAGCGGCGCAGGTCCGGGTACAGGCCGTTCCCGATGAAGGTGGAAAATGGCGACGGCGGCGCCTGGCCGGCTGCGGGCGCATTGACGGGGCGCGCGCCTGCCTCTTGCTGGGCGATCAGGGCGTTGTACGGATCGACGACGCGGATCAGGCGGGCCGTATAGGCATCGAGCACGGCGAGGAAGCGGACCGGAATCAAGCTCAGTCGCGGAGGCGTGCAGCGGAAATCGAACATGACGTGCACCTCCTCGGCAATCGACGGCATGCACTGGACCGCGATGAAGATATCCTTCGCCTGCAGGCGGCGCGCAAAACAGAGCTGCACCTCGGCGTGCAGCAGTGCGCTCAAGACAAAGCGGTCGCCGCTGGTGCCGCCGTAGTTTTTGACCAGCTCGGAAAACTCCTGCACGGCGTTGCGGACGGCAGCGCTGGATTCGTCGGTGACCGGCGGCTGCGCCGGGGCAGACGACGTTTCAGCGTCGGGCGTTTTTTTCTCGTTCGGATCTTTTGGATTTGGCATGAAGCTGACTCCTGAAAAAGGAAAAGCGCGCCCGCCACCGCAGCGGCGGGCGCGCCGGATGATCGGATCAGTACACAACACCGGTCAGCGAGGGATGATGCGAGGCCAGCGAAGGATGATGGCTTGCCAGCGATGGCAGTGGCGTGGCCAGAGAGGGATGATGCACGGCCAGAGAGGGATGATGCACGGCCAGCGATGGATGATGCACTGCCACGGCCTGGGATGGGTGGTGCGCAGCGACCGACGGATGATGAACTGCCAGGGACGGATGATGCACGGCCAGCGACGGATGGTGGGCAGCGACCGACGGATGATGCACGGCCTGCGACGGATGGTGGGCAGCGACCGATGGATGGTGCACGGCCAGCGATGGATGGTGCACGGCCTGCGACGGATGGTGCGCAGCCAGCGACGGATGGTGCACGGCCTGCGACGGATGGTGCGCAGCCAGCGATGGATGGTGCGCAGCGACCGACGGATGGTGCACTGCTACCGCCTGGGATGGATGATGCGCCGCCAGCGACGGATGGTGCAGCGCCACGGAAGGGTGGTGTTCGGCCAGCGATGGATGATGGACGGCCAGCGAGGGATGGTGTACCGCCAACGATGGATGATGGACGGCCAGCGAAGGATGGTGAAGCGCGAGCGATGGATGATGTACGGCCAAGGAAGGATGGTGCGAAGCGAAAGCGGGATGATGTTGAGCGTAGTCTGCCATGATGATTTCCTGTCAAAGAGTTGAGTCGTTCTGAAACGAGCCGCCAGCCTGTTGGTAATCAATGCAGCTAGTCGAAGCGGATGTCCAGCATCATGATGTCGATCAGCTCCGAAGCGCCACGCCATTGTTCCACGCCCTGTTGGTCCGGGTACCTGTCTGAAGAGGGAGCTTGTTACCTGACGACGCCGGGTCCAGGCTGTGCCCTGTCGCTCAGTGCCCGATCAGGCGCAGCAGGTTCTGCCCCAGCACCAGCGCCTCGTCGCCGGGCGACAGGCCGAGCATGCCGATCTTGGCCAGCTCCACGCCCGGATGCAGCCACGGCCCATCGGACCCGAACAGCAGCTTGTGCGCGCCGGCGCGGCGCACCGCCATCTCCAGCAGATCGAAGCGGCGCACGCCGGCGCTGTCGGCGTGGATATTGCGGTGGCGCGCCAGGTGGTCGACCAGCGCCAGCTGCGCGCTCCAGTCGTCGGCGAAACTGCCCAGGTGCGGCAGGATGAAGTTCACGTCCGGGAACTGGCTGGCCAGCAGCTCGGCCACTGCTACTTCTCCGGTCACGTCGTACAGCACCGGCAGGCGAAAGAAGCGCGCCGTCTCGCACACCTCGCGCGAGATGCGGGCGTCATGCCGGTGCAGCTTGATGCCGACGAAACCATACTCCTCGACCGCCACCCGCACCAGCGCGCGCACCCGCCCGCGGTCGCGCTGCGCATGCACGAAAGCGAAGCCGTAGAAGCGGCCCGGATCGGCCGCCACGATGCGCGCCACGCTGCGGTTGGCCTGCGCATAGTCGGAGTGAAAGGCGGCCAGCAGCACCGTGCGCCCGATGCCGGCGCGGCGCGCCCGCGCCAGGTAGCGTTCGAGCCCGGCATCGCTGTCCCAGGGCCCGGAAAAGCCATCGCCCTCGCCCGCATGGCAGTGGCAATCGATGATCATAGATCGAGCACGATCCGGCCGCGCCCCTGGCGGCGCCAGGTACCGCTGGCGGCGGCTGCGGGCTGGCGCATGCGCGGCAGGTGGCAGCGCAGGGCCGCATCGAGCGCCTGGCGCGCGGCGCGCTGCGGGTCCATGCCCTGCCCCGCCATGCTTGCCTGCTGGGCTGCGGTGCCGGCGATGCGCACGAAGCGGCGCGCCATGTCCAGCTCGCGCTCCTCGCCGTCGAGGCCCGCCGCTTCCATCTCCAGCGCCTTGGCGACGGCACTCCCGAGCGCGCCGCCGAGCGCCGTGCCCACGACCGGAATCGGAATGAAGGAGCCGAGCGCCTTGCCCACGAACGGCAGCGCGGTCTTGGCCAGGCCCTTGAGCACCCCGCCGAGCGGCTTGGCGACCTTGCCGATGAAGGAGCCGACCTTTTTCACGCCCTTCCAGATCCCCTTGAACATCTTGCCGAGGAACTGCTCCAGTTCTTCCTCGCTGGCGACCGACATCAATTCCATCGCCAGCGCGATTTCTTCCTGCTCCCCGAAGGGGCCGGGCGCTTCGAATTCGAGCACTTCCAGTTCGCCGGCCGCCTGCCGGCATTTGGCGCAACCACATCCTGATTCTTGCATGACGATCTCCTTCGGTTGATGAAGCGTTTGCGAACCTTCAGTCAGGTCAGCCCCAGAACTCGCCGAGCAGCTCGGCCTCGAGTTCCTTGCGCTGGTTGGTCAGCACGCCCGGCGGATCGCCCGGTTTGCGCGCCTTGACACCCATTTGCGCGTGCAGGTCCTTTTCGGTCCTGCGCCGCGCGGCGGCCGACGGCGCCGCCGCCACGAAGACCCGATGCCTGCCCACGTCGAGCCCCAGCATGGTGGCGCACAGCAGATGCTGGCGCAGGCGGCGTCCCACGTTGTCGCTCTGGCCGCTGTAGGCGCGCTTGCCCGCCGGGCCGTCGAACTCGATCAGGTACAGGCCCGCCAGGTTGGCGCCCACCTTCGCCGCCGCGTCGCGCAGCGCGCCGTAGGGTTTGTAGTTTGGCGCGGCGGCCATCCTGGCCAGCGCGGGCGCGATGCTGGCGGGCTGTTCGTCCTGCGGCTCGTCATCCTCCACAGGGTACGGCGCGGGGTATGGAGCCAGGTACGGCGCCGGTTCGGGCCATGGCGCCAACAGCGGATAGCGCCAGCCGCCCCACGCCGGCCGGCGCGGCCTGGCCGGCCAGGCGCGGCCCGGCGACGGCCGTGGTCCGCGCGCGCCGCCTCGGCGCCCGCCCCGTTCGTCCTGCATCTCGAACGCCACCATCTCAAATTCCGTATTCATGGTTTCTCCTTGTCGTGGTCGCTGTTGCGGCCTGCGCGCGCAGGCAGGCCGCCAGCAGCGCCAATGCGCGTTCGATGTCGTCCGGCGCATGGCGCGCCGTGACGATGAAACTGAGCGCTGAGCGCGCGCCGGCGCGCTGCAGCACCGCGTCGACCCCGGCGCGGCGCAGGCAGGCGTGCAGCGCCACCCCATCGACATCGCGGTCCGGCGCCAGCGTCTGCACCGGAAACGCGCTTGCGTGCAGCGCGATGCCGTGCCTGGCGGCGCCGGCGCGCCACTGCGCCACGCGGCGCCACAGGCGGGCGCGCAAATCGTCGCCGTGCGCGCGGTTGATGCGCAGCGCCGCCAGCGCGGCCCGGATCGACGCCACCGGCGGCGGACTGGAATGCACGCGCGCCTGGCTCGATTCCCCGAATCGCCGCACCAGCTCCGCGCTGGCGCACAGCACCGCCAGCGGCGCGCCGAAGGCTTTCGACAGCGAACTGCCGGCCACCACCTGCGGCCCCGCCACGCCCTGGCGCCGCAGCGAGCCGCCGCCACCCGCGCCGAACAGGCCGATGGCCTGGGTGTCGTCCAGCACCAGCCAGCCGTCCATCTCGCGCATCAGCGCCGCGTAGGCGGCCAGCGGCGCCGGCTGCGGCGCGCCCGGCGTACAGCCGTCGGCCAGGATCAGCGGGCGCCGTCCCTGCCTGCGCGCGGCCCGCGCCAGGCGGCGCGCGTCCTCCACGTCGGCATGCGCGAACACCGCGAGCGGCGTGCCGCGCGCCGCCGCGCGCTCGGCCCCGGCGCGCGCGATCGGATAGCTGGCGCCGTCGACCAGGATCGCCAGCGGTTCGCGCGCCAGCAGGTCGAACAGGTCGCAGAACAGGTGCAGGGTCGACGGCAGCAAGGTCGCCGCCTGGCAGCCGCACAAGAGCGCCAGCGCCGCCGCCAGCTGCGCGGCGCCGGGCGGCTCCCTGCTGGCCGCCGGCCGCCCCAGGGTCAGCGCGTCCCAGCCGCCCAGCTCCGCGCTGGGATGGCGCATGCCCAGATACAGGGCGCTGGCAAAGTCGAGCATGGCCTAGGCCATCCGGGCCTGCTGCTCCAGGCGCCTGCGCAGCAGAATCGAGGGCAAGGTGCCTTCCGCCTTGGGGTCGCGCGCATCGACCGTCAGGTCGACACCGGTGGCGGCGCGGTAGGCATGGATATAGCCCTGGATCTGCGGCCGCCAGAAGCGCGCCCAGTTGAAGGCCTGGGTCGGCTCGTAGATATCGCTCCAGGCGCCGTAGCGCACCGACAGCAGCACCTGTTCGCCGAACATCGCCAGGCTGCGGAAGTGCATCACGCTGGTATCGGACCAGCCCTGCAGCTTCTTCATGGCGTCGACCCGGTCCATCCACGGCTCGGGATAGGCGACCATGATGCGGGTCGGGAGGAACTCGCGGAACTCGGGCCGCGCCAGCATCCACTGCTGCATCAGCATTTCGATGCGCGCCGTCGACGGCAGGTCGCCGAACTGGTTGTGCGCCCCCTGCGACAGGATCAGGTGCACTTCCTTGAGGCCGTTCAGGACCGGAAAGGCGTCGGCCTTGACCGTGGTGTCGTCGTCCTGGCGGTAGAAGGCGGTGCACAGGCGCAGCAGGTAGTGGAAGGCTTCCAGGAATTTGGAGCGCGTGTCGGCCGGGCGGAAATGCTGGACCGCCTTGCCGTCGAGGCGCACGCCGTAGTGGTGGTCGTACTCGTAGTTGCGCCGTACCACCGTGAGGCGATGCTGTTCGTCCTGGGTGTAACCCCAGATCAGGTTATTCAAGGGCCGCAGGGGATCGATTTCGAGGTTCGCCAGCGGATCGTCGCGGCCGAAGGCGCGCACGTTCTGGAAGCGCTGGGTGATCGCGTTCATGGTCTGCACCAGCATGCCCTCTTCGTGCCAGTAGGACCAGATCAGCTCCAGCAGGCAGGGGTTGGCCAGCTTTTGCTGGACGATGCCGAAGCACAGGTCGGCCTCCCCTTCGATCCCGCGCAGCAGGTTGATCGGCACGTCGGGCAGCTTGCGCCGGATGATCGCCAGGTAGGGCAGCACCTTGGTGCCGTCGACCGTGGTTTCCAGGTAGTCGGCGTTGAAGGTGGTTTCCAGGTCGCGCGTGGCCGGGATGTCGCGCCGGTCCAGGTAGGCCTGGTCTTCGACCGGATTGAACATGTTCGGCTGGCTGAGCACACCGCAGTTGACCATCACGAACGCTTCGGTCGCCACCTTCAGCACGCGGTAGGCTTCCGAATCGTTGAAGGGCAGCGCGCGGCGCTGGCGCAGCTGCTCGAACAGCTGGCTTTTGGCGTCGAAGGCGGCGCCGCGGTTGGCCGGGGTGCAGAACAGCGCATCCATGAAGTTCAGGTAGTTCGTAAACGACATCGCATCGGTGCTGTTGCGGATCAGGGTCCACAGCGGCAGGTCGTCGGTCGGCTCGGTTTCGGTGCGCGTCATCGACACGCCGATGCTGCCCGAGATCGGACTCGGCGTGCGCTCGTCGGCCACGAAGCCCTGGCGGATGCCGATCAAGGCCGGCGCGCCCGGCGGCGCCATCTCGATGCCGGGGGCCAGCGCCAGTGCCGCTGGGCGGCGCTCGAACGCCAGCACCGCCTCGAACTGCTGCGGGCCGGCGTGGCGCACCACGCGCGAGAGCACGTACGGGTCGTCGTCGCGCGCGATCCAGCCGGGCGTGGGCATTACCCGCACATGCGGCTTGAGATCGGACTGGTTGCCGGAAAAGCGGATCGTCGCCACCACCCGGTCCGACACGCGCGCCACGCTGCAGGTATTGGCCTGGCAGTCGACGGTTTCGTAACTGAGTTCGGCGCGCAGTTCCAGCGCCAGCTGGAAGCAGACCACGGCGCGGCAGCCGCCGTCGACCCTGACGCAGCGCGGCTCGGTCAGCGGATAGTGCTCGTACACCACCACGTAGCTGCCCGGCGCCAGGTTGGCCACCGTGGCCTCGCCGGCGCTGCCGGTGACGGCGGTCGCTTGCAGCGCCTCGTACGACGCCGTCCAGCGCGACGCTTCAAAGCTGTCGACGCTTGCCGCGTAGCGGTACACGCTGATGGCGCCGGCGGCCACCGGCGCGCCGGTCTGCGCCTCGTGCACGGTCACCTCGAGCGAGCCGGTGCGGGCTTCCTTCAGATTGTTCTTGCTGCTCATGTCATTCTCCTCAGTGGAAAGTCAAAGGTGCCCGGGGAAGCGCCGGCGCGCGCGCGTCCAGCGAGGCGCACAGGAAACTGGTGTCGAGCGTGCTGCGCAGCGCCCAGTGGGTCAGCAGCCTGGCCAGCAGGATATTCTCGTCTTCCGGCCCGACCAGGCCATCGGCGCGCGCCTGGCCCAGCACCGCGAACACCAGCGACGGCGGGGCGCGGTACATCTGCCCCGGCGCGTTTTCCCAGCGCCGGTACAGGGACGACAGGGCCGCCGGCTGGCGCGCCGCCACCTCGAGCACCTCGGGCAGGGTCTTGCCGCGCAAGGCCGCCGGCTTGTGCCGCACCAGCAGCTGAACGAACGCCGGCATCCCGCGCCGCAGCCGCCCCAGCAGGTCGACCGTCTCCGGCGCCAGGGTGGCGCTCGGATAGTAGTCGTGCCACACCGTGGCCAGGCGCTCCCACTGCGGGTGCGGATACAGGGCCTGGCCCATGGCGCAGCTGAGCATCACGCGGATCCACGGAATCGGATGCGGGTCGTCGGGACTGAGGCGAAACACGAACACGCGCGGCAGGCTGACCACCCCGATCAGGCCCAGGGTCGAGACCACGCCGACCCGCGCGACCGACCAGAAGTCGGCCACGATCTCGGAGATCCAGCGCTCCCACCACTGCCACACGTCGCGCCGGGCCCTGTCGCTTTGCTGCATCGCCTGCAGTTGCGGGCGCAGCGAGTTGACCAGGTCGAGCAGGGCCGCGCCCTGGTGCCCGACTTCGTGGATCAGCGAGGAGGCGATGCCGCTGCCGATCATGCGTTCGCGCGGCACCCGCACCACCGCCACCGGGTTCTCGCCGCCGCCCGGCAGGCGCGTGCGGGCGCGCCGGATCGCCGCGCCCGGTCCCCGGTCCAGGTAGCAGACCACGGGCGGCATGCGGTAGTAGTTGCCCGGCAGGGCCAGGGCGTCGGCCGCCACTGCGTCGAGGCCCGACAGCCAGACCCCGTTTTCGTGCTCGCTGCGCTGGGTGATGACATCGTTGAACAGGTCGAACTGGGTGAGCGTGGCGTTGAACTTCAGGCGCAGGAAGGTGAAGCGGCGCTGCGCCTCGGCCGCCGTGGCGGTCGCGCTCGCGCTTGCCAGCCAGTGCTGGAAGGCCGCGACCAGCGCCTGCAGCTCGCGCCGCCCCGTGACCAGGTAGCGCTCGAGCGCCGACTGGGCCGACGGCAGCAGCGCGGCCGCCGGTACCATGGGCTCGATCAGGGCAAAGGGGCGGACCCGCGCCAGCCTGGTTTGCAGGGAACGCGCCTCCTGTTCGAGCAGCGACGAGGCATAGGGGCTCATGGCGGTCAGGCGCCGTAGATGACGATCTTGTTGCCCTGGCGGCTCCAGCGGCCGCTGGCGCCACGGCCGCCTCCCGAGCCCATGGCGCCGCCCTGCCCCATGCCGCCAGCGCCGCAACTGCTGCAGCCGCCGCCCGCTGCGCCGCGTTTGAGCAGGCCCGGTGCGTGCTGGCGCGCCGCCGCCATGGCCGCATTCTGGGCGATCGAGCGCGGGTCGCCCGAGCCGCCCGCCTGCGAGGCCTTCTGCACCGTGTCGGCGGCCAGGCGCACGAACTGGCGCGCGCCTTCGTACTCGCGGTCTTCACCGCTCATTTCCGCTTCCAGCCCGAGCGCGCCGCCGGCCGCCGAGGCCAGGCCGCTGCCGATCTTGGCGCCCAGCGGGCCGCCGAAGTAGCCGCCGATGGCGCCACCGGCCAGCGGCAGCGCTTTTTTGGCCACCCCTTTGAGCACGCCGCCGACGGCCTGGCCGACCGGCGAGCGGATCACGCGGCCGGCGGTGGCGCCGACCTTGCGAATGAAGTCGCCGAGAAACTGGTCGAGTTCCGCTTCGCTGTTCACGTTCAGCAGTTCCTGCGCGAATTCGGCTTCCTGCTGTTCGTTCAGACCCGTTTCGCCGCTCCACTCGCCCTGGCCGAATTCGAACTGTTCGCCCTCGAAGCTGGAGGTTTCCTGGCCATATTCCATTGTCGTGCGGTCGATGTCATGCATGATGCGCTCCTCTAGATAGATGAAACAACAAGGATGAAACAACAAGGATGAAACAACAAAGTGAAACAACGAACTTCAACAACCCGTCGCCCGGATCGGTAATCGGTCCGGATCAGCAATCGTGAAGCACCAGCCGGCCCGCCTGGCGCGTCCAGCGTCCCTGCGCGGCCGGCTGCGCATGCACATGCGGCAGCAGGCCCGGGGCAATCCGGCGCGCTGCGGCCTGCACGGCGGCGCGCGCCGACTGCGGCGACGCGCTGCGCGCATTGCCGGCGTGGCGCGCAGCCTGGTCGGCAAGGCGCACCAACTGGCGCGCCACGACGAATTCCTTGTCCTCGGGGCTCAGGCCTTCGAGTTCGAGGCCGAACATGCGCGCACCGAGGTTGATGCTCACCGTTTTTGCGCTGGCGCCGCGCGCGGGGCGCTGGCGCGGCGCCAGGATCGGCTGCACGGCGCGCAGCAGTTCGGTCACCAGCAAGGAGCCCATGGGCGAACGGGCCACGCGCGCACCCAATACGCCGGCGCCGGCGATGGCGCGGCCGAGCACACGCCGCAGCTGGGCCGGATCGGGCGCTTCGAGCAGTTCGGCGGCCAGCGCCAGGTCGGCGCTGTCGTCCGAGAGCGGGCCGGGCGCGAATTCCTGTTCGCCCGGGCGCGGCGCGGCGTGGGTGAAGATGTCGAACACCGGACTGTATTCAAGCAGGCGACGGTTCACGGGCAGCCCTTTCACGTTGCGAACGCGCGGGGAAGAGAGTGTGCTGCTGCGCGTCCTGCTTCATCCATTGCAAGCGCTGTGCCAGGCTGCATGAGGGGCGCATCGGCGTGACGGCGCAGGCGGCGGCGAAAAACGCTTCGGGAAAGCGATATAGTGACGCCGGCGCGGCGAAAAGCACTTCGCGGACACTCCTCAATCCCGCCGGCCGAAAGGGAATGCATGCGCAGATGGACGATCGGACTTGGCGCGAGCCTGCTTGCACTGTCGGCACAGGCCGGCGTACTGGAGGGCACGGTGACTGACCCGCGCGGCAAGGCGCTGGCCAACGCCGTGGTGGCGGCGAATGCCGCGCGCGACGTCCGCAACGAGCAAGGCGAGATCGTACGCCACATCGCGCGCACGGACAGGCGGGGGCGCTTCCGCCTGTCCGATTTGCCTGCGGGCAGCTACGGCGTCACCGCGACCGATCGGCGCTACGGCCCCGCCTTCATACCAGACGTGCTCATCGACAAAGGCAGCACGGTCACCTCGCGTCGCTTGACGATGGCGGCAGCGGCGACCGTCGTGACTGGCGAGGTCGGCGATCGACACGGCACGCTGCCGGCGGGCAGCTATTTGCTGATCGGCAGAATGAGTCAGGCGAGCGGCGACGTTTTCTTTGCCGATCTCAGCGCTGGCCGTTACGCGCTCGCCCTTTCGCCGGGTAACTATGTGTTGATCGCACGCGCACCGGGCTGGACATCGGCTCAGCACCAGCTCGCCCTGCCCGGCGGACACGCGCCTGCGCGACTTGTCATGCACCGGGTGCGCGGCGAGAAGCCGGCGCTCGCGGCCGAACTGCTGGCAATGGAAGCGCGCGACCAGGAGCTGCGCCAGCGCCTGGCCGCGGCGCCGGACTGCGCAGCGATCATGGCGGAGATGAGCTCGGTGGACGCACAGCATGCGCTGCGGATCAAGGCCATTCTTGCCGGGCATGGATGGCCCGACGTCGAGGCGGTTGGCGCGCAGGCCAGCCATGCCATGTGGATTCTGGTTCAGCATGCGCCGCCCGAGCTGCTCAAGCAGTCGCTGCCGGCGATGAAGAAAGCGGCCCAGGATGGCGAGCTGCCGTGGTCGAGCGTGGCGCTCAGCATCGACCGCGACCTGGTCTACGACGGCAAGAAGCAGCTTTACGGCAGCCAGTTGGTCAGGAACAACGCAGGCAAACTGGCGCCGGGTCCGGTCGAGGATGAAAGCCGGCTCGACGAGCGCCGCGCCAGTGTCGGCCTGGAGCCGATCGCCGATTATCTGCGCCGGTTCGACACGCAATAGGGTCGCGCGTCAGGCCGGATGCAAGGTCAGCGCCGTCCACCCTGCGGTCCGGTTTTTCTCCAGTGAATACTTGCGCACGCCGTTCCTGGTGCGCTTGATGGGCGCCAGGGTCCACAGGCCGACTTTTTCGTCGTCCGCGATGTCCTTTTCGTGCTCCCTGTCGGTTCCCCATTGGTGGTCGCAGACCTGAAATCCGGCAATCTCCGCGGGCCAGGCCAGTGCGCTGTAAGCAGGGTCGTCAGCCATCACCAGCATGCCTTCTTCCACATGCAAGCCTTGTACTACCCTGTCCGCCAAACACAGCAGCAGGGCGGACGGAAACTGGTTCGCGGCCGAGCTGTCGTGCATGTTCCACGCTGGCGCAAGGACGATGAACAGTTCGATCATCGGTTCGTGTACGTTGAACAGGCCGACCGTAAACAGCATCTTGCTCCTGTTGTTGTTCACCAGGGCCACGCGCTGCACGACGTCCGTACCATGCACAATCGCGCTCAAGGAAACCGGCAGGACGCGGCCGAACTGGCTATCGATGAATGCCAGGATGGGGCCGCCGTATTCCTGCGACCAGTCGCTTCCTTCGAACAGCGACGGCGCGTTTTTCGCGCGCAGCATGGCCTCGATGTGCGCATGGCCCCAGACCAGCGCAAGATCGAGCGCGCTCTGGTGCTGGCGGGAGTGCAGGCGGGTCAGATCGGCGCCGGCATCGATCAGCAGCGCGGCGACATCGGCGTGGCCGGGGATGATGGCGTGCATCAAGGGACTCAGGATGGCGCACGGATCGCCATCCGGCATGGCGCCATGTGCGAGCAGCCAGGCGGCCGTGGCGAGATGGCCCTCAGAGGCGGCCATGCCCAGTGGCGTGTCGGCCCGCCCGGAGCGCGTGTCGACATCCACGCCCCGCTGCACGAGCAGCGCGCAGATGCCGGTCTGCCCGCACCGTGCCGCGTAGCCCAGCAGGGATACCCGCGACACGATGCAGTAGGCGAGCTCGACGATGCCGGGCCGTGCCTCCAACGCCGCGCCCAGGCCCTCGATGTCGCCGCTGTCGACCAGCGCTTTTACCCGATCGACGAGGTCGATCGTTTCCTTCGAAGACAGGCTGTCGTTTTTCATGTCAAGATCGCTCCGCATTCCGATGCCGGTATAGTAAGCGAAACTGCGCGCCAGCTTTGCGCCCGCCCGACTTCCCATTCACCAAGGAGAAATAATGCAAGTCCGCAATGATGTTCTGTTTCACGCGCTGCACACCGACGGCCTGCTGATGCTGGCCAATTGCTGGGACGCGGGCAGCGCGCGCATTGCGGCGGCGGCCGGCGCCAGGGCGCTGGCGACGAGCAGCGCCGCCGTCGCCTGGTCGCACGGCTTTGCGGACGGCAGCACCCTGCCGCGCGAACTGTTGTTGGCCTCGGTGAAGGGCATCCTGCGCGCCAGTTCCCTGCCCCTGACGGTCGATGCGGAAGATGGCTACAGCGACGATCCGGCCCAGGCCGCCGCACTGGCCGGCGAACTGATCGATGCGGGCGTGGTCGGCATCAATATCGAAGATGGCAGCGGCACGCCGGCGCTGCTGGCGGACAAGATCCGGGCGATCCGGGCACTGGCCGAGGCGCGCGGCGTGAACCTGTTCATCAATGCGCGCACCGACGTGTACCTGCGCGGCTTCGGCGCCGGCGCGCCGGTGGCGGAAGTCATGCGCCGCGCCGCCGTGTACGAGGAAGCGGGCGCCAGCGGATTGTTCGTACCCGGGATCGTGAGCGCGGACGACATCGCGGCGGTGGCCGGGGCCACGCGCCTGCCGCTGAACGTGATGGTGCGCGATGGCGTGCCGGCGCCGGCGCGGCTGATGCAGCTGGGCGCGCGCCGCCTGAGCGCCGGCTCGGCGATCTCGGAGGCGATGTTCGGCTGCGTCGATGCCTTGACGAGGCGGTTCCTGGAGAGCGGCAAGGTCAACGAGGCGGGCTTGCCGCAGCTCGGGTATGGCGCGTTGAACAGCCTGATGAGCGATTAAGACGATCTTCATGTCGACAGCGCGCTGCCGTCCACCACACCAGGCCCTGCAAATATCGGCTAGAACGCCGATTTGCCGAAGCGCGCCACGCCCTGATTCACGCCCGGCGGGTCCAGCGTTTCCAGCTTGAGCGGCAGCGGCGCGCCGATCCAGTGCGCCAGGCTGGTGTGGTCGGCCAGGTCGTCGTCGGTCAGCGGATGCACCAGGGCCGTCAGGCCGGATCCTTCCAGCAGCGCCAGGACCGCCGGCAGCATCGCGCGACTATAGTGAATCTCGTACTCCGGCAGCGGATGCGGGCCGACCGCATGGTCGCCCAGCTCGCCGACAAAAAACAGTTTCGGCAGCGCGCCGCTCTCTTTCGCGTCGAGCAGGCGCTGGCGCAGGTCCAGTGCCTGCGCGCGGCTTGCGGCGTCGTAGTAAATATGTGCGTGGTACGGGGCGTTAAGCTCGTCCATGAAAATCATCCTTTCTCACATGGGGCTTGCCCGAAAAAAACCGCCAGGGCTTGCGCGCTGGCGGTCTTTGAACAGGCATGGCCCGATAACGATTACTGAGGAGCCGCTTCCGCGCCTTCGGCAGCTTTCATCGACAGCTTGAGACGGCCGCGGTCGTCGGTCTCCAGGACCTTGACGCGCACTTGCTGGCCTTCTTTCAGGTAGTCGGCCACCGCGTTGACGCGCTCGTTGGCGATCTGCGAGATGTGCAGCAGGCCATCCTTGCCTGGCATGACCTGGACGATCGCGCCGAAGTCGAGCAGTTTCAGCACGACGCCGTCGTAGGTCTTGCCCACTTCGACCGAGGCGGTCAGTTCTTCGATGCGGCGCTTGGCTTCCTGGCCGGCGGCGGCGTCGACCGACGCGATGGTGACGATACCTTCATCGCTGATGTCGATCTGGGTGCCGGTTTCTTCGGTCAGCGCGCGGATGACGGCGCCGCCCTTGCCGATGACGTCACGGATCTTTTCAGGATTGATCTTGATGGTGATCAGGCGCGGTGCGAAATCCGACAGTTCGGTCTTCACATGCGGCATGGCCTTCTGCATTTCGCCGAGGATGTGCTGGCGGCCTTCCTTGGCTTGCGCCAGTGCCACTTGCATGATTTCCTTGGTGATGCCCATGATCTTGATGTCCATCTGCAGCGCGGTAATGCCATTGGCGGTACCGGCTACCTTGAAGTCCATGTCGCCCAGGTGATCTTCGTCGCCCAGGATGTCCGACAGGACCGCGAACTTGCCGCCTTCCTTGATCAGGCCCATGGCGATACCGGCCACGTGCGCTTTCATCGGCACGCCGGCGTCCATCAGCGCCAGGCAGCCGCCGCAGACGGAAGCCATCGACGAGGAACCGTTCGATTCGGTGATTTCGGACACCAGGCGCACCGAGTAGCTGAAGTCTTCAGGGTTGGGCAAGGCGGCGATCAGCGCGCGCTTGGCCAGGCGGCCGTGGCCGATTTCGCGGCGCTTCGGTGTGCCGACACGGCCGGTTTCGCCGGTGGCGAACGGAGGCATGTTGTAGTGCATCATGAAGTCGTCGGTGTACTCGCCCATCAGCGCATCGATCTTCTGGCTGTCGCGTGCGGTGCCGAGGGTGGCCACGACCAGCGCCTGCGTTTCGCCGCGGGTGAACAGGGCCGAACCGTGGGTGCGCGGCAGGATGCTGGTGCGGATCGCGATCGGACGCACGGTGCGGGTGTCGCGGCCGTCGATGCGCGGCTCGCCGTTGAGGATCTGCGAACGCACGACCTTGGCTTCGATATCGAACAGCACGTTGCCGACGTCGACATTGTCCGGCTGCGGAATGCCGGTGGCGGCAGCGTCGGCGGCCAGGGCGGCGTAGACTTCCTGGAACGAGGCTTTCAGCTTGGCGGTACGGGCAACCTTGTCCTTGATCTGGTAGGTCTCGTTGATGTTCGTTTCAGCCAGTTCTTTCACGCGGGCGATCAGCGCTTCGTTCTTGGCGGGAGCGGTCCACTCGACTTCCGGCTTGCCGCCGTCGCGCACCAGGTCGTGGATGGCGTCGATCACGACTTTCATCTGGTCGTGGCCGTAGACCACGGCGCCGAGCATGATTTCTTCGGACAGTTGCTTGGCTTCGGATTCGACCATCAGCACGGCCGTTTCGGTACCGGCGACGACCAGGTCCATCTCGGAGGTCTTGAGCTGGGTGGTGGTCGGGTTCAGGATGTACTGCCCGTTGGCGTAGCCGACGCGCGCGGCGCCGATCGGGCCACTGAACGGGATGCCGGAAACGCACAGGGCGGCGGAAGCGCCGATCATGGCGGCGATGTCCGGATCGATCTCAGGATTGACCGACAGGACGTGGATGATAATCTGAACTTCGTTCAGGTAGCCTTCTGGGAACAGCGGGCGGATCGGACGGTCGATCAGGCGGCTGGTCAGGGTTTCTTTTTCGGAAGGACGGCCTTCGCGCTTGAAGAAACCGCCTGGGATTTTACCGGCTGCGTACGTTTTCTCGACGTAATCGACGGTCAGCGGGAAGAAATCCTGGCCTGGCTTGGCGTCTTTGCGCGCAACCACGGTGGCCAGGACGACGGTGTCTTCGATCGACACCATGACGGCGCCGGAGGCTTGACGGGCGATTTCGCCGGTTTCCAGCGTGACTTGATGTTGGCCGTACTGGAAGGTTTTCGTAACTTTATTAAACATGGGTAATCCCTTTCTATTTGCCGACAGATTTTCAGGCGCTGTCGTCCACCTCACCACAGGCAACATTGCTTGCTGCCTTTACTACTTTTTCGGGACTAATAATGCAAAAATGCCCGCGACAGCAAGCTGTGCAGGCATTTCATGATCAACTTGGATCGGCAAAAATTACTTGCGCAGACCGAGTTTGGCGATCAGATCGCGGTAACGGGTTGCGTCCTTGCTTTTCAGGTAGGACAGCAGGCTCTTACGACGGTTAACCATCATGATCAGACCGCGACGCGAGTGGTGATCTTTCTGGTGGGCCTTGAAGTGGCCGTTCAGTTCGTTGATGCGTGCGGTCAGCAGAGCGACCTGAACTTCCGGGGAGCCGGTGTCGTTTTGCGCGCGGGCGTTGTCCGCGATGATCGCGGCTTTGTTGATGTTTTCTACGGTCATGATGATACCTTTCACATGCGGTGCACGAGTCGCAACCCGACACACCGTGAACTTCGATTGATGAACCGGCCAAAACGGCCAGACCCGCAAGTATATGCGAAATTGTGCCGTGCTGCCAGTGAAGCTTGGCCCAAGCTGGTGCATGATGGCGTTTTACGCGATTCGGAGGTGGTTTTTATGCAAAAACTGGCAAAAATGGCAATCCTGAGCGTCGTCGTGGTCCTGGCTGGCTGCGCGGCGATGATGCGCACCCCGCCGTTGCCGGGCGACACGCTCGAGGTGGTGCGCGCCAAGTTCGGCGAACCGACCGCGATCCATCCCCTGCCCTCGGGCCAGGTGCTGGAATACGCGACCGGCCCGTTCGGCCAGTTCACCTGGATGGCGCGCATGGGGCCGGACGGCAGGCTGGCGACGTTCGAGCAGGTGCTGGGCGACGCCGGTTTCGGACGCATCAAGATCGACCAGGCTACCAAGGCCGACGTGACGGTCACGGTCGGGCGGCCGGCCGAGCGCTCCTACCTCGGGTTGTCGGACCTGGAAGTCTGGTCGTACCGCTACCAGGAAAGCGGGGTGTGGAATTCGATGATGCACGTGCACTTCGACCGCGCCGGCATCGTCCGCAAGATGATCAGCGGGCCGGACCCCATGTACGAGGAAAAGCGCGGCTTTTTCAGGGACTGACTGGCGCGGGGGAGCGCGACCCCGCTGCCGGCCGCGCCCCGCGCAATTATTACTTGAACTCGCCCCAGCCGCCGCCAGGGGTACCCAGCTGCACCCCGGCGCCGACGAATTCGGCATGACCGATGTAGCCATGGTCTTTGTAGAACGTGACCTGGAAGCCCCCCACGCCGACCCCGATGCTGCTCGCCTGGAAGGTGATTCCGGAGGCGCCGCGCAGCGTGTTCGGATCGACATTGAGGACCACCTGGCCGCCCATGGCGCCGGTCGCACCCAGGCCGACCACCATGCCTTTGCCGTCGAACGACAGGCTGACGCCGTTAGCGAAGGTCATCGACAGGTCGACGTTCAGATAGACGAACACATACGCGCAGGAACCGGTAGCGCTGGTCGAGGTCCAGGTTTGCGCATCGGTCTTCAGGTCGGCGTAGCGGGCAGCCTGCTCGACATAATGACGGGTCATGGCATTGTGGGTATCGAGGGCGCGGAATTGCGTTTGTTCAGGCATGATCTTCTCCAGTGAGTGAATACAGACAGTTGATAAAGCAGATAGCGAAAGGCTGGGATGAGAGCGGACCGGGCGTCAGCCTTTTGTACTACCCGGTTCATCAGCACACCGTGCCAGACGGCATTCGCAGCGTTCGTTTCGTTGCGATGAAGACAAGATACGCTCCCTGTCGCCGATATATCAGTGTCGTTACCGTAACGCCGGCGCGTGTTACAGCGGACTGAGCAAACTGCTTAATGCCTCACAACAACTTTCGGCCAGCGCCTCCTGGCGCCGCAGGGACATGTCGTCCGCATGGTCGCGCTGTTCGCTCCAGAGCGTGCGCGCCTGGTCCAGGCAGATCAGGCGCAAGGCGGTGCGGATCGTGCCGGCGTCCTGGCGCACGCTGCCCTCGAGCACGAAACCGACGCCCAGCTGGCGCAACTGGTCGGCACTGTCCTGCCCCGGCGCCGGCAGCGCCAGGCGGGCGCCGAAGGCACGGTACAGGCGGTAACGCAATTCCTCCCCCAGACCGTGCGTAAACGCATCGATTTCTTTTTCGCTGGAAATACAACGCAAGCCCCGGAACAGCATCCGCACCGGCTGGGGCGGACGGGGCAACAGGCGCGGCACATAACTTCCCACGGGGATATCGATACGGCAGTCGCTCGCATTACGTCCCTCGCCCAGGTAATACTCGGCCAGGCGCAAGCGCAAGCGTCCCATGTGGACGCGCACGATCGGATCCTCGCCAGTGCTGTAGAGCGCGGCATTGCGCTGGAACACGGCGATCCCGATCGCATACTCGTTGGCCGCGCCAGCCACCCCGCGCGCCGCCTGTTCGACCAGGAAGGCAAGCAGGCGCTTGCTGCGTTCGGCCTTTCGAAAATGCTCGCTGGCAATAACTCGGCGCGCTTCGGCTTGCAGTTCTGCAAACGACTGATCGGTCTGGGATGCTGCAAGTAGTGGGGGCAAGGGCGATGCAAGTGCGTTCACGATAGGCTCCGGAAGAAGGAAAAATTGCCAAACTTCAAAACATGCAATTACACTAAGCGGTGTCGCCAGAAAAGACCTTCCGTTAACCTGCCGGCGATCTAAACCATTGTTTTTACATATTAATTTCTGACAGAGGAAACCCGGCCCCATGATCCACAAGACCTTCCGACTGGGGCCGTGGCAGGTCGATCCGAACCAGAATGCGCTGACCGATGGCACCGAACGGCGCCTGATCGAGCCGCGCGCGATGGAAGTGCTGCGCACCCTGTGCGCCGATGCGGGTCAGGTTGTTTCTGCGGAAACATTGCTGGAAGTGTGCTGGGGGCCCGCCGCGCAGGGGGACAATCCGGTCCACAAGATGATCGCGCAGTTGCGCCGCGCGCTAGGCGATTCGAGCGCCGCGCCGCGCTTTATCGAAACCATCCGCAAGCGCGGCTACCGCATCGTGGCCGAGGTGCGCGACTCCGACGACGCCCAGCCCGGCAGTTGGCTTGCCGGCTCGCCGTTTCGCGGACTGGAATCGTTCCGGCAGGAACATGCAGCGATCTTTTACGGCCGCAGCCGCGCCGCCGCCGCCCTGCTCGCCACCGTGCGCGCGCAAGCCGCGCAAGGCTGCGCGATGGTGCTGGTGCTCGGCCCGTCGGGCTCGGGCAAGACCTCGCTGATCCAGGCCGCGCTGTTGCCGCAATTGCTCGCGCCCCGGGCCGATCCGCTGCTGGCCTGCCAGGACGCGCTGTACCTCGACTGCGCCGATATCGATGCCGACGGCCCCTTCGCCGCGCTCGGCAGCGTACTGCTCGACGCCGAGGCCGGCGGCCAGCCGCTGTTCGAAGGCGACAGCGCCGCCGCGCTCGGACAGCGCCTGGAACAGGATCCCGCCGCCGTCCTCGCCCGCCTGCGCGCCTTGCCGCAATGGCGCCTGGCCCTGTGCATCGACCGTTTCGAAGCCCTGTTCCGCCTGGCCGACCAGGGCGACGATGGCAACGCGCGCTTCATCGGCGTGCTCGACACGCTGGCGCGCAGCAACTCCTGCGTACTGGTGCTGGGCTGCCGCAACGACTTTTACCCGCATTTGAGCGCATATGCGGGCCTGATGGAGCTGAAATTGCGCGGCGGACATTTCGACCTCGGTCCGCCCAACCGCGAGGAAATCGGGCAGATCATCCGCCAGCCGGCGCGCGCGGCCGGCTTGCACTTCGGCGTCGACCCGGCCGGCGGCGCGCGCCTGGACGAGGTCCTGGCCGATGCCGCCCTCAGCAGTCCGGACGCCCTGCCCTTGCTGCAATACTGTTTGAACGAGCTGTACCGGCTGCGCGCCGGCGATGGCGAACTGCGCTGGGAGGCCTACCAGCAGATGGGCGGCCTGGAAGGCGCCATCGGCGCGCGCGCCGAACATGTGGTGGCCGGCCTGACCGAAACCCAGGCGGCGGCACTGCCGCGCGTGCTGTCGCAACTGGTGAGCGTGGCGCGCGACGACCTGGCGGTGACCTCGCGCCGCGCCGCGCGCGCCAATCTGCACAAGGAAGCCGAACGGCAATTGGTGCAAGCCCTGATCGACGCCCGCCTGCTGGTCAGCGACCTGCATGGCGACGCTTCCACGTTTGCGCTGGCGCATGAGGCCTTGCTGGGGCGCTGGCCGCGCGCGCTGCGCTGGATCGAGACCCACCGCCAGGCCCTGCAACTGCGCGCCAACATCGGCGCCCAGGCGGCGCGCTGGCAAGCCGGCGGGGGCGCGCGCGACCTGCTGCTGCCGCGCGGCAGCCAGGTGCGCCAGGCCGCCGAACTGCTCGGCCTGGAGGACCTGTCGCTGAGCGAACAGGAGCGCAGCTTCATTCGCGCTTCGCAGCAGCGCGCCACCCGCGCCGAGCGCCTGCGGATCGTGATTTCGGTGGCGCTGGTGGGCCTGGCCCTGCTGGCCAGCGGACTCGGCCTGGCCGCGCGCGCGCTCCAGCAACAGGCCGACCGCCACCGCACCGAGGCCGAAGGACTGATGGGCTACATGCTGGGCGACTTCGTCGACAAGCTGCGCCCGATCGGCAAGCTGGACATGCTCGACGATATCAGCAGCCGCGCCCTGGCCTATCTGTCAGGCAAAGGCAATGCCGGCGACAGCGACGCCGCCCTGACCCAGCGCGCCAAGGCCCTGCAAGTGATTGCGGAAGTCAAGATCGCGCGCGCCGATCCGGCCGCCGCCACCAGCGCCCTGCTGGCCTCGCAGCAGATGCTGGCGCCGCGCCTGGCCGACGGCAAGGCCGACCAGGCCATGCTGAAAATCCTCGGCGCCAATGCCTTCTGGCTGGGCCAGATCGGACTCGACCAGAAGGACTCGGCCCGCGCCGAACGCCATTTCCTCGACTACCAGCGCCTGAGCGACCAGCTGGCCGCGCTCGACCCGAACGACAGCGACGCCTGGATCGAGCAATCCTATGCCAGCAACAGCCTGGGCAGCCTGTACCTGCGCCGTGGCGACCTGCAGCGCGCGGTGCAGGCGTTCACCTTGTCGGTGAATCTGAAAACGCGGGCGCTGGCGCAGGCCCCGGGCAAGCGCAGCCTGGGCGCGGACCTGGCCAACAGCCTGTCGTGGCTGGCCAGCGCCCAGGCCAAACTGGGCAAGCTGGAACTGGCGATGTCGCTCTACCAGCGCGAATGGCAGCTGATCCGCGCCTTGCACGAGGCCGAGCCGGCCAATGCGCTGTGGCGCCAGCGCCTCGCTTTCGCCCTGTGGCACCAGGCCGATCTGCGTCTGGCGCGCGGAAACAATACCCAGGCGAAAGCTGACTACCTGAACGCCGACACCTTGCTGCAAGAGGCGGTAGTCCAGGATCCCAGCAACCGCAGCTGGCAGTCGGCCCTCTACACCGTCCAGCTGCGCCTGCTCGCCCTGCGCGATCCGCGCGACAAGCCGGCCGCCACCCTGGCCGAACTGGACCTGCTGCACCAGCGCTTGAGCAGCCTGGTCGCACTGGAACCGAAAAAACTCAATCTGCGCCGCCTGCTCGGCGTGACCGAACAGAACCAGGCACGCATCCTCGCCAGCCAGGGCAGGCATGCGGCCGCCGCCGCCCTGCTGGCCCAGGCCGTCGCCGCGCTCGAAGCCATGCATGCGGGCGCGCCGGCCGACCAGCCGATCCGCGAATCGCTCGCCGCGCTGCTGCTGGACCAGGCCAGCCACCACATCGACCGCAACGAGGGCGAGGCCGGCCGCCAGGCCTGCCTGCGGGTGCGCGCCGTGCTGGCGCCGATGGCCGCGCAGACCACCGATTACACCCTGCTGGCGCCCTGGGTCAGGGCCCACCATTGCACCGGTGAAGCTGCTATAGTTTCTACGTTTCAAAATAGACTAAAAGAAATAGGATACCTGGAAAGTGCCTACGTCCAGCACGTGTCCGCCCTTCCCAACAAGGAGATTACGAACCATGCGCAATAGAGATACTGAATTCCTGAACGTCCAGGTCAAAGCGAAGGAAGTGAGCGAGGGCGTTTTCGAAGCCACCTTCGAACCGCCAACGCTGTTGGCAAAGCGCAAGGATTGCGTGATCAATTACCAGCTGGTCAACTCGCGCGGCATCAAGTTCACGGGCTTGACGGTGCA
Organism: Massilia atriviolacea; assembly: GCF_003953935.1. Lineage (GTDB taxonomy): Bacteria > Pseudomonadota > Gammaproteobacteria > Burkholderiales > Burkholderiaceae_D > Telluria_A > Telluria_A atriviolacea. The sequence continues at coordinate 51,820 of NZ_RXLQ01000008.1, read as the reverse complement.
TCCGGCGGACAACGACCAGTTCAGCGTGCCCTCCTTGAGCAAAAGCGGCAAGATAATCACCTTGAACGACGCCAATACCGACCACAACAAGTACCAGATCACCCTGTATATGGTCGGCCCGAAGCACAAAGGCAGCGTCGATCCCGAAGTCATCAACCAGCCGGAAACCTCGCCGCCGGAAGAAGACGAATAAGCTTTGCCGTCCGGGGCCTGGCTGGCGCTACCGGCGGTGCCGCCAGCCAGGCCTTTCCACATGCAGGGGGCGCCCTCCGCCGGGTCCGCCGAAGCCTGCCTATACTTGTGGCCTATGGTCTCCGACTTCACTCCGCCGCGCGCGGCGCGCCGCTACGCCGCCATCGCCCTGACCTTGCTGGCGCATGCCTTGCTGGTGCTCGCCTGGCAGCATGCGCGCCGCCTCCCTCCCGCCGACCAGGACGACAGCCGGCGCATCCAGTGGGTCACGGTGGCGCCGCAGCCAACCCCGCCGCCAACCGCTGCGCCGGCACCGCCGCCAAGGCCTGCCGCCGCCAGAAGCCACAGCACAGTCGCCACCGCGCGCCCGGCCCCGCCGCCGGCCGCGCGCGAAGCACTTGGCGAAGCGGCGCCGCCAGCGGTAGCGGTCGACGCGCCCGCGCCGAGCGCGGCCGACATCCTGCGCCAGGCCCGCAGCAGCATCGGCAGGATCGACCGGGAATTGCGCAAGGCCCATCCGGGCCAGCCGATCACCGCGCCGGTCGGCAATGGCGCGACGCGCCTGGCGCAGGGCTTGCAGGCGGCCGCCGACGCCGCTCCCAACCGCTGGTACGAAGCGCCCAAGGTCACCGAGATCATCGATCCGGGGCCGTATTCGCGGCGGCGCTACCGCGTGGTCGGGGCCGACGGCACCTACTGCATCACGGTCGAATCGAACCACGCGCCGGACGGACTCGATCTCGCCAAAGGCATCCAGCACAAGAAGACCAACTGCGAAAAGAGCGAGCAGGCCGCCACCACGCAAAAGTGGTAGCGGCGCCTTGTCCCATGGCAGAGCGCCAGGCAAGGCCGGGCAGGCGCAAATACCGCCGCTACTGCTGCGGGTTGACGCGCTCGATCTTCGAGTGCAGCTTGTTCAACCCCGACAGATAGGCCTTGGCCGAGGCGACGATGATGTCCGGGTCCGATCCCACGCCGTTGACGATCCGGCCCGAACGCGACAGGCGCATCGTGACCTCGCCCTGCGACTGGGTGCCGTTGCTGATCGCGTTGATCGAGAACAGCACCAGTTCGGCGCCGCTGGCCGCTTCCTTTTCGATGGCGTTGACGGTGGCGTCGACCGGGCCGTCGCCCTCGCCTTCGCAGGCGAATTCCTTGCCGCCGATCGCGAACACCACCCTGGCGCTCGGGATTTCGCCGGTTTCGGAGCGCTGCGCGAGCGACACGAAGCGGTAATGTTCGCCTTCCTGCGCGTGCTCTTCATCGGACACCAGGGCCATGATGTCTTCGTCGAAGATCTCGGACTTGCGGTCGGCCAGTTCCTTGAAGCGGGCGAAGGCGGCGTTCACTTCGGCCTCGGAATCGAGTTCGATGCCCAGTTCGCGCAGGCGTTCCTTGAAGGCGTTGCGGCCCGACAGTTTGCCCAGCACGATCTTGTTGGCGGCCCAGCCCACGTCTTCGGCGCGCATGATTTCATAGGTTTCGCGCGCCTTCAGAATACCGTCCTGGTGGATGCCGGACGCGTGCGCAAAGGCGTTCGCGCCCACCACCGCCTTGTTCGGCTGCACCGCAAACCCCGTTATCTGCGACACCATCTTCGACGCCGCCACGATCTGGGTGGTGTCGATGCCCAGTTCGAGCTTGAAGTGGTCGCCGCGCGTGCGCAGCGCCATCACCACTTCTTCGAGCGCGGTGTTGCCGGCGCGTTCGCCCAGGCCGTTGATGGTGCATTCGATCTGGCGCGCGCCGCCGATCATGACGCCGGCCAGCGAGTTGGCGACCGCCAGGCCAAGGTCGTTATGGCAGTGGACCGACCAGATCGCCTTGTCGGAATTGGGAATGCGCTCGCGCAGGCGGCGGATGGTGGCGCCGAACACCTCGGGCACGGCGTAGCCGACGGTGTCGGGGAAGTTGATGGTGGTGGCGCCTTCGGCGATCACCGCTTCGAGCACGCGGCACAGGAAGTCTTCGTCCGAGCGGCTGCCGTCTTCGGGCGAGAATTCGATGTCGTCGGTGTACTGGCGCGCGCAGCGGATCGCGATCTTTGCCTGTTCGAGCACCTGTTCCGGCGCCATGCGCAGCTTCATCTGCATGTGCAGGGGCGAGGTGGCGATGAAGGTGTGGATGCGCTTGCGTTCGGCCGGGGCCAGCGCTTCGGCGGCGCGCGCGATGTCGCGGTCGTTGGCGCGCGAGAGCGAGCAGATGGTCGACTCGCGCACCGCGCCGGCGATGGCGCGGATGGCCTCGAAGTCGCCCGGCGAGGCGGCCGCGAAGCCGGCTTCGATGACGTCGACGCGCATGCGCTCGAGCTGGCGCGCGATGCGGACCTTTTCATCCTTGGTCATCGATGCGCCGGGCGATTGCTCGCCGTCGCGCAGGGTGGTGTCAAAAATGATCAGGCGATTCGAATTCGTCATGGCGGCTCCATTGGGCTAGGCAAAATAAGCAGGCGCGCGCCTGCCGCCATCGAATCGGATCGATGGTCAGCGGCGTTCGCTCTGGTCGACAGGTTCGTCGTCGGTCTGGACGATGCTCACGGGCTTGCCCTTGGCAAGGCGCCACGCGTACACGGCGTATCCGGACAAACCGTACATCACAAACAGCGGCATCAGAACCTTCGGCGGGTCGATCGAGACCAGCGCCAGCGCCAGCGCGATCAGGAACACGACGATGAAGGGGACCGACTTGCGGAAGTTGACGTCCTTGAAGCTGTAGAACGGCACGTTGGTGACCATGGTCAGGCCGGCGAACAGCGCGATCCCCCACGAGAACCACGGCAGTTCGGCGCCCGAGAATCCGAGGTCGCTCATCATCAGCACGAAGCCGGCCACCATGGCGGCGGCGGCCGGGCTGGGCAAGCCCTGGAAGAAGCGCTTGTCGACCACTTCGATATTGGTATTGAAGCGCGCCAGGCGCAAGGCGGCGCCGGCGCAGTAGACGAAGGCGGCCAGCCAGCCGAACTTGCCGAGGCCGCGCAGCGACCATTCGTAGATCACCAGCGCCGGGGCGGCGCCGAAGGACACCATGTCGGCCAGGCTGTCGTACTGGGCGCCGAATTCGGATTGGGTATTGGTCAGGCGGGCGATGCGCCCGTCCAGGCCATCGAGGATCATGGCGATGAAAATGGCCCAGCCGGCGTGTTCGAAGCGCTGGTTCATGGCCATGACGATGGCGTAGAAGCCGCAGAACAGGGCGGCGGTGGTAAAGGCATTCGGTAACAGGTAGATTCCACGGCGCCGCATCGGGTTGCCGTCGGCATCGACGCGCTGGCGGCCGATCTTGCTGAAGCGGGCCAGCTTGCCGCCCTTCACTTTCGGGACTGCGGGCTTTCTGCGGCGTGGGAAGGTGGGCATATGTTTCCGTTTCAAGTAATAGGATCGCTGAGTGCGGCCGCGCCCGAACTGGACGCGGCTGGTTTCCCACTTATTATAGTGGGAGCACCGTCAACTTAGCGATCAACTACTTTTACTTGAATTTCACCTTTCCTACAAGACGCATCTGCAAGGTGGTTTCGCCGGGCTCGAAGCTCGGCTCGGCCACTTCCGTACTTTCGGCCTTGGCGGCGCGCATCATCATCGGGGCGCTGTCTTGCTGCCCGGCATAATTGCCCGAACCTTCGAAGTCGACCGTATCGACCACGGCTTCGCTCATCTTGCGGCCCATCGAACTGGCGATGGCGGCCACGCGCTCGTTGAGGTTCTTGTAGGTGGCGGCGATGCGCTGGTCGTCGAGCTTGCGGGTGGTTTCCGGCGACAGGCCGAAATTGAGGCCGTTCAGGGCCAGCACCTTTTGCACGGCGGCCGTCATCTTCGGCAGGTTGGCCAGGTTGGTGGTTTTTACTTCCAGATACTGGCCGACGCGCCAGCCGGTCGGCACGAGCGGACGCGGCTGCGGTTGGCCGTCCGGACGGGGCGCTACTTCCGGATACACCGGATAGGTGTAATAGCCGACCGTTTTCAGGATCGCCTTCGGGTCTTCGCGGCGCACGATCTCGGTGCCCTGCTTCATCTTCTGGTTGACGCGCGAGGCGGCGGCGGCCTTGTCCTTGTCCTGTTCTTCGATAAAGAAGGTGGCGACGACCTGGTCGTTCGGATGCGTGACTTCACCGTAGGCGGGAACGATCACCATGGCGCCGGCGGTGGCCAGCGTGTTCTGGGCGAACGCTGGCATGGCAAAAGCCACGGCGGCGATGAGTGCAATTTTTTTGAGGGACATGATTTTCTCCAGGTGAATGGCAAGCATGCGAGATATCGCTATCTCATCAGCTTGGTTAACCCGGACGATACCCGGAATCGGACGCAGGACGTACCGTTGTAATCAAAATTTGCAAATTTGGGAAGCTTGCTTACATTTGGGTAATACCAAACTACCACTGTAACGCAGTCGTCGCCGCGCCGAAGCGGCCCGGCCGAGATCCATAGCACCGGTAATCAAAGGTGCCATGGATCCCCGCCTTCGCGGGGACGACGGTGTTACGGATAACGCAGGCTGTTAGTTCTTCGACTGGTCGACCAGCTTGTTCTTGGCGATCCACGGCATCATAGCGCGCAGCTTGGCGCCGACTTCTTCGATCGGGTGCTCGGACGTCAGGCGGCGGCGCGAAATCAGGGTCGGTGCGCCGGCCTTGTTTTCCAGGATGAAGCTCTTGGCGTACTCGCCAGTCTGGATATCCTTCAGGCACTGGCGCATCGCATCCTTGGTCGCCGAGGTCACGACTTTCGGGCCGGTCACGTACTCGCCGTACTCGGCGTTGTTCGAGATCGAGTAGTTCATGTTGGCGATGCCGCCTTCGTAGATCAGGTCGACGATCAGCTTCAGTTCGTGCAGGCACTCGAAGTAGGCCATTTCCGGCGCGTAGCCCGCTTCGGTCAGGGTTTCGAAGCCGGCCTTGATCAGTTCGACCGCGCCGCCGCACAGGACTGCCTGTTCGCCGAACAGATCGGTCTCGGTCTCTTCGCGGAAGTTGGTTTCGATGATGCCGGCACGGCCGCCGCCGTTGGCCATGGCGTAGGACAGGGCGATATCGCGCGCCGAGCCGGACTTGTCCTGGTAGACGGCGATCAGGTGCGGTACGCCGCCGCCGGCCGCGTAGGTGCCGCGCACGGTGTGGCCCGGCGCCTTCGGCGCGATCATGATCACGTCGAGGTCGGCGCGTGGCACGACCTGGCCGTAGTGCACATTGAAGCCGTGCGCAAAAGCCAGCACCGCGCCTTGCTTGGCGTGCGGGGCAACGTTGTCGTTGTAGACCTGGGCGATGTTTTCGTCAGGCAGCAGGATCATGATGATGTCGGCCGCTTTGATCGCGTCATTGACTTCGGCAACTTTCAGGCCGGCCTGTTCGACCTTGGTCCAGGAAGCGCCGCCCTTGCGCAGGCCGACGGTGACGTTGACGCCCGAATCGTTCAGGTTTTGTGCGTGGGCATGGCCCTGCGAGCCGTAGCCGATGATGGCAACGTTCTTGCCTTTAACGAGGGAGAGGTCGCAATCTTTGTCGTAAAAAACGTTCATGATAATTTTCCTATAATTTTTAGTGTGGGGGGCCGTGCTCGTGGGCACGGATCAAACTTTGAGGATGCGTTCGCCGCGGCCGATGCCGGATCCGCCGGTACGCACCGTTTCGAGGATGGAGGCGCGGTCGATGGAATCGATGAACGCGTCGAGCTTGCCCTTGTTGCCGGTCAGTTCGATCGTGTAGGTCTTTTCCGTGACGTCGATGATGCGGCCGCGGAAGATGTCCGCAGTGCGCTTCATCTCTTCGCGTTCCTTGCCGACCGCGCGTACCTTGATCAGCATGAGCTCGCGCTCGATGTGCGCGCCTTCGGTCAGGTCGACCACCTTGACCACCTCGATCAGGCGGTTCAGGTGCTTGGTGATCTGTTCGATCACATCGTCCGAGCCGCTGGTGACGATGGTCATGCGCGACAGGGTGGCGTCTTCGGTCGGGGCGACGGTCAGGGTTTCAATGTTGTAGCCGCGGGCGGAAAACAGGCCGACCACGCGCGAGAGCGCACCGGCTTCGTTTTCGAGCAGGACAGAAATGATATGGCGCATTACAGGTCCTCCGAGCCGAGCAGCATTTCGGACAAGCCCTTGCCGGCCTTGACCATCGGCCAGACGTTTTCGGACTGGTCAGTGATGAAGTTCATGAACACGAGGCGGTCTTTCATGCCGAAGGCTTCCTTGAGCGCGCCGTCGACGTCGCCCGGCTTGTCGATCTTCATGCCGACGTGGCCGAACGATTCGGCCAGCATCGAGAAGTCCGGCAGCGAATCCATATAGGACTCGGAATAGCGCGAACCGTAGTCGATCTGTTGCCACTGGCGCACCATGCCGAGGAAGCGGTTGTTGAGCAAAATGATTTTCGGCGTCAGGTGATATTGCTTGCAGGTAGCCAGTTCCTGGATGCACATCTGGATCGAGCCTTCGCCGGTGATGCAGGCCACCGTGGCGTCCGGATTGGCCATCTGTACGCCCATGGCGTAGGGCAAGCCCACGCCCATCGTGCCCAGGCCGCCGGAATTGATCCAGCGGCGCGGCTTGTCGAAGGGATAGTACTGGGCCGCCCACATCTGGTGCTGGCCGACGTCGGACGTGATGAAGGCGTCGCCCTTGGTGATTTCCCAGACCTTCTGCACCACCGATTGCGGCTTGATGACCAGGTCCGATTCGGCGAACTTGAGGCACTCGCGGCCGCGCCATTCGCCGATCTGCTTCCACCAGTCCTTGAGGGAGGCGGTATTGACCTTGGCTTCGGCGGCGTCGAGCTGCGCCAGGAATTCGACCAGCACGTCCTTGACGTTGCCGACGATGGGAATATCGACCTTGACGCGCTTGGAAATCGACGAGGGATCGATGTCCACGTGGATGATCTTGCGCGGGTTGGAAGCGAAGTGTTTCGGGTTGCCGATCACGCGGTCGTCGAAGCGGGCGCCGATGGCGATCAGGACGTCGCAATTCTGCATCGCCATGTTCGCTTCGTAGGTGCCGTGCATGCCCGGCATGCCGAGGAACTTGTCGCTCGATGCGCGGTAGGCGCCCAGGCCCATCAGGGTGTTGGTGACCGGGAAGCCGAGCTTGTCGACCAGCTTGTTCAGCTCGGGCGCGGCATTGGCCAGGATCACGCCGCCGCCGGTGTAGATCATCGGACGTTCGGCTTGCAGCAGCAATTGCACGGCCTTGCGGATCTGGCCCGAATGGCCCTTGTCGATCGGCTTGTACGAGCGCATCTCGATATCCTTCGGATAGTCGTAGGCGCACTTGTGCATGCTGATGTCTTTGGGGATATCGACCAGGACCGGACCGGGACGGCCGGTGCGCGCAATGAAGAACGCTTTCTTGATCGTGGCGGCCAGCTCCTTCACATCCTTGACCAGGAAGTTGTGCTTGACGCAGGGACGCGTGATGCCGACGGTGTCGCATTCCTGGAAGGCATCCTGGCCGATCGCGGTGCTGGGCACCTGGCCGGATATGACGACCATCGGAATCGAATCCATGTACGCCGTGGCCAGGCCGGTGACGGCATTGGTGACGCCCGGACCGGAGGTGACCAGGGCCACGCCGACCGTGTTCGAGCTGCGCGAATAGGCGTCTGCCGCGTGGACGGCGGCCTGCTCGTGGCGTACCAGGACGTGTTGGAATTTGTCTTGCTTGAAGATGGCGTCGTAGATATACAGTACGGCGCCGCCTGGATAACCGAAAACGTGTTTAACGCCTTCTTCCGCCAGGGCACGGACGAGTATTTCGGACCCCGTGATGGTGGCCGATGCTTCGTTGTTCATGATACATTCCTTTCAAGACCCATTGGGAGGTGATCGGATGCTCTTTCCTAACGAAATTCGCGTGGCGCGACAGTGCTCAGGCTTCCCTTCTTTCTGCGGTCACGGCGATCTTTCACGTACCCATAGATACGTTACGAACCGGCGCTAAACGCAACTCGTTTGGCATGAGTTTCTGTAGCGATTACTGCGAACCTCTCGCGCTTGTGGCGCGGGTTAGAGCAAACTGCCTACATATGAAAGCGCGTCACGTCGATGTTGGCCTTGTGTGCCGGTCTCGACTTGACCATACAGCTTCGGGGTTGCAAAGCGTCATATACCTTACTGCGTTGCACCATTGCGGTCAAGTTAAATCGGCCGGGCTCGGCTGCTTTCGTGGCGCTGCAGCGGGCAAATGCAGTAAATACCATGCAAAAAGGCCCATTTTTTGCTAGGATGCCTCAGTTTTCTCTAATGCCACGGGCTATGTACCTGCGGTGCTTCCCTCCCCACCCCTGTTCGCATGGCCACAGACAAAGAGTTATCCGATTTTCTTGAGAATGTCGAGCGGCGCGCTTTCAAGCAAGCCGTGTACGCCGTGCGCAAGGATGAAGCTGCGCTCGATATCGTGCAGGACGCGATGATCAAGCTCGCCGAAAAATACGGAGACAAGCCGGCTGCCGAATTGCCGATGCTGTTCCAGCGCATTTTGCAAAACACCATCCTCGATTACTTCCGCCGCGAAAAGGTCCGCAATACCTGGGTCAGCCTCTTCTCGGGCATGGGTAAACGCGAGGGAGAAGACGGGGAATTTGATATACTCGAATCGTTCGAGGCGGAACCAGGTTCGGCCTCGGCGGAATCGAGCGCGGACCAGGTCGAGCGCCAGCAGACGCTGAGCCTGATCGATGCCGAAGTACAAAAACTGCCAGCGCGTCAACGGGAAGCCTTCCTCATGCGTTACTGGCAGGACATGGACGTGGCTGAAACAGCCGAAGCGATGGGGTGCTCCGAGGGAAGTGTCAAAACGCACTGCTCGCGAGCGACGCATGCCCTCGCCGAATCGCTGAAAGCCAAGGGAATAAAATTATGAACACCGACGATCTGAACTTCGCGTACAAGGTACGCCACGCCCTCAACGACCACCTCGACGCGCTGCCCGCTGCGACGACCGACCGCCTGGCGGCCGCGCGCAAGGCGGCCATGGCGCGCAAGAAGCCGGACGCGCCGGTCAAGGCCGCGCAAACCCAGCTGGCCGGCAATATCGGCGCCCTGTTCTCGTTTTCCTCGCTCGGCCGCATGAGCGTGGCCATTCCGCTGATGGCGCTGGTGGCTGGCCTGGCCGGCATCTATCAGTACGAAGAACAGCAGCGCCTCGAAGAAATCGCCGAGCTCGACGCAGCGGTACTGTCCGACGAGTTGCCGCTGACAGCCTATCTGGACCAGGGTTTCAACGCCTATCTCGCCCAGCGCGCCCAATAAGGATGACGCGCGCGATGTCGTCCCTGCATTCCCTGGCGCTTGCGCTTGCATTGTTGACAACAGCCGGAGCAAGCGGCATCGCCGCAGCCCAGGGCGCCGCACCCGCGCCCGCCGGTGCTCCGCAGGCGGCGCCCGTCGCCGTTCCCGGGCAGCCGGCGGCGCCTGTGGTCGCGCCCATCTCCAAACCGGCCCCTGCCGTCGCCGCCAAACCGGCGCCGCTTGCCGGCAAGCCCATGTGGAAAGACCTGTCGCCGCCCCAGCAAGTCGCGCTCGACCCGCTCAAGGGCGAGTGGGACCGCATGGAGAGCGTGCGCAAGCAGAAATGGCTCGACATCGCCAACCGCTATTCGTCGATGAAGCCCGACGAGCAACTGCGGATGCAGGAACGCATGCGCGACTGGACCCGGCTCACCCCCGACGAACGGCGCGTGGCCCGCGAAAACTATACCCTGAGCAAAAAGATCGACAAGAGCCAGAAGTCGGCCGAATGGGAAAAATACCAGCAGTTGCCCGAAGAAGAAAAGAAAAAGCTGGCACTTGACGCTGCCGCCGCCAAGAAGCAGGTGACCAACCTGCCGCCGGCGACGCAAGTCAAGCCGCTGGCGCCAAGCAAGCCGCCGCCGGCTGGCTGCCCGCCGGGCACCATCCGCAATGCCCCGGCCGCCGTGCCGCGCTGCATCGCCGCCCCGTCGGCGGGCTATCCGCTGGCTGTGCCGGCCACGCCGCCGGCCGTCACCGCTCCACCTACCACAGCGCCGGCCGCCCCGGTGCAGGCCACGCCAGTATCCAATGCAAAATAGTAAGACCGCGGTTGCCACGCCGACCCTGAAACGCCGTCTGATCTGCCTGGTGTACGAGATGTTCCTCCTGACCGCCGTGGTCATGTTCGGCATGCTCGTGTTCCTCCTGATCACCCAGAACATGGTCAAGGCGGTCAAGGAATACGGCGGGACGGCGGTGCTGGTGCTCGTCTCCGCCGCCTATTTCATCCATTCCTGGACCGGCAGCGGCCACACCCTGGCCATGAAGACCTGGCGCATCAAGCTGGTCAAGGTCGGCCATGCCACCGTGCCGTTCAAGGCTGCCGCCCTGCGCTATGTGCTGGGCTGGGGCTGGGTGCTGCCGGCGCTGATCGTCTGCTGGCGCTTTCACCTGACCGGCAAGAGCCAGGTGGCCGGCGCACTGGCGATCAACATCGTACTGTGGGGCATGACCGTGTTTCTCGACAAGGACCGCCAGTTCCTGCACGACCGGCTGGCCGGCACCCGCCTCATTGCGCTGCCCAAGCCGGTCAAGGCCGGCAAGGCAGCCAAACCGGCCGAGGCCTGAGCACGGAGGGCGGCATGAGCGAGGCCTTGTGTCCCCTGTGCGGCCGGCCCCTCGGCACACGGCATGTGGACCGCCACCATCTGATCCCCAAGACCTACAAGGGGCGCGCGCAGTTCGATATCCACAAGATCTGCCACCAGAAAATCCACTCGACCTTGACCGAGCATGAACTGTTCAAGTCCTTTCACACCTGGGAGGCTTTGCGCGAGCACGAGGATATTCGCGCGTTTATCGCCTGGGTGGCCAAAAAGGACCCCTCCTATTTCTCGCGCAATGTGCGCTCGAATAATAAAAGGAAGCGATAAACCGTCGGTGTTGATTAAACTTTAATAATCGGTTAGCATTTGTTCGAGAAGGCTCAGGCCGGGCTTCCTTCTACCCCTGATTCAGTCTGACCGATTCCCTTCTCACCTTTTCAAAAACGGATCAAGGCGCGCGCCTGCATCCGTTTTTTTGTTATGGGACCCAGCAATGTCGATCAACTTCAAGCAAACCCGGGCGCTTTTGTTGCGCCGCCAGTCCAGCGTCTTCGCCGAGGAAGGGACCGAACTTCAGCCGGAGGCGTGCATGCAGCTGTTCGATATCGACCTGGCGACACTTGGCTACGCGCTGTCGCAGCGCCTGCGCACGCGCCTGCAGACCCTGGACTTGCCCTCGCTTTTGGCTATCCAGGAGCACATCTGGAAGACCCTGGCGGCGCAGCTCGGCGCGCACCGCCAGCACACGCCGCTGTTCCGGCGCTTCCCCGACCGAACTCCGCCCGATACCGTGGCACTCTGGCAGGATCGGGTCCTGTCGCACTTCATGCAGGCGCCCGGCCAGCCATGCGTGCATTGCGGGCGCACCGGAACCACCCACGTGCTCAAGCCTTGCCGGCATGTGGTGTGCGACGCCTGCTTCGACGGCGCCAATTACAGCGCCTGCCCAATCTGCCATCGCCACGCCGACCGCGCGTCGCCGTTCTTCCTTCCCGATCCTGCCCCGGCAGTGGGCACGGTGCCGGAACCACGCAAACTGCTGGACCTCGGCGCCAGCATGGACGACGCGGCGCAAGTGCTGGTGCGCGCCCTGTGCGAGCGCAAGCAGGCCATGTCGCCGGTCGACACGGACGACTTCAAGGCGCTGGCCGGCGAGTATCGCCTGCGCCTGCTGCCCTGGATCCCGGAACAGATTCCGGTGCGCGAAAATATCGCCCTGCTGTTCGGCACCCTGCTCAAGCACTGCGAGCCGGCCGCCGTGCTGGCCGCCGCCGCTGCGCATATCGGCACGGCGACGGACGTGATCCGCCTGATTGCGGTCTATTCCGGCGCCGATCCGTCGCTGCAGGGACAGCGCGTGTTCCGTGAGGTGCCGATCGAGAAGGCGCGTGGGATGGCGCGCTTCAAGACCCTGTTCACGCCGGAATCGTACTGGAACCGGCGCGCGAGCGTGCCGCTTGCGCTGACCATCAAGCGCTTCAAGATGGCCAGGCTGGGGAGGCCGCTGCGGCGCGCCCTGCTCGCCCTGCTGGAGAGCTTCGATCCGGATTCGCTGACCGAAGACATGCTGCGCCACCGCGCGTACTGGGTCTGGCTGGGCGAATTCCTGCACCCGCACGAATATCGCAAGCGCTATCCGAAGGTGGCGTTCGCGTTCGGCGTGGTGCGCAAGAAGGGACCGGACGGCACCCCGGGCCCGCAGTTCGAGACCTTTTACGCCGGGCTGGAAAAGGCCGTCATGCGCAAGGATGCCGTCGCCATGGTCGCCCTGCTGCGCAAGCGGCCGGGGGAACTGGCGCGCCGCCTCGACCATGCCCTGCGCGTGGCCGGCGACGACAGCGCCGCCGCCGGCGCGGTGCTGGACGCCTTTGCGCAATGCGTGGCGCAGTGCGCGACGCCAGTCCTGCTGACCTTGCGCGCCCTGCTCCCCACGCGCCTGCACGCAGCGCAGAAGCGCATCTACTGGCCCAAGGGCAGCGTGGCGACCGGCTTCATGGTGCGCGACCGGCGCCCGCCGCTGGCGCGCCAGACAATCGAGGCTACGGTCGCCCTGATCGAGCGCGAGCTGCTGGCGCGCTTTTCAGGCAAGCCGCAGCTGGACGATTTTCTGATCGATGCCGCCCTCGGCGACATCGTCGTGCCCTTCAACGAACGCACGGCAAGCCGTTCGGCCATCGAGCTGCCGCGCGGCTCGGTGCTCGCGGTGCCGCCAGCCAACAAAGTCCGCCTGTTCCTGCACTGGTGCGAACCCGAAAACGGCCACACGACCGACCTCGATCTGTCGGTCGCCTTCTACGACGACGACTGGCACTACCTGGGTGTGTGTTCGTACTACCAGCTGACCTGCACGGGGCGCGACGGCAGCGTCATCGCCACCAGCGCCGGCGACCTGACGGATGCGCCCTTCCCCAACGGCGCCAGCGAATTCGTCGACCTCGATTGCGCGCTGGCGCGCCGGAACGGCGTGCGCTATGCGGTGGCGGTGTTGAACAATTATTCCGGCATGGCCTTCGAGAACCTCGAACACGCCTTCGCCGGCCTGATGCTGCGCGACGAGGTGCAGGGCGAGCACTTCGACCCGCGCACGGTGGCGCTGCGCTTCGACCTGGCAGGCGCCAACGGGGTGTTCCTGCCGATGGTGTTCGACCTGCGCGACGACAGGCTGCACTGGCTCGACCTGTATACCTCGGGCGAGTTTGCCTTCAATAACGTGGCAACGTCGAACGCGGACATCGCCGCCGTGTGCCCGGCCATGATCGCGTACTTTGCCAGCGGCATCCGCATGTCGATGTACCACCTGGCCCTGCTGCACGGGGCGGCGCGGGCGCAGCGCGTGATCGTGCGCGATGAGGCGGGAGGCATGCGGGCGCTGTCGCGCCACGCCGGCGAAGACAATGCCGGCTTCCTGGGACGTTTGCGCAGATTCGCTCCCGACGATGCCGACAGCGCGCCGGCGCTGGGCGCGGCGCCGCTGTTTGCCGCCCTGCTCGACGCCGATATCGCGCTGCCCGCGAACAGCATCGTCTACGCGCTCAGGTCCGGCGCGACGGCGCCGACCATCGCCGCCAGCGACCTGATTTCGTAGGAAGGCGGGGTCAGAAGCGCTCGTACTCGTGCAGGTAGCGCCACTGCCCGGACGGCAGGCTGGCCATCGGCACGCGCCCGATGCGCAGGCGCTTGATGCTGACGATGGAGAGGCCCACCATGCGGCACATGTGCATCAGCTGGCCGGGCTTGACGCCCTTGAGGGCGAAACGCAGGCGCGTTTCGTTCTGCCAGCTGACCTTCATCGGCGGGATTTCCTTGCCGTTGAACGTGAGTCCGTGATTGAGCAGCGCCAGGCCGCCTTCGCGGATATCGCCTTTGACTTCCACCACGAATTCCTGCTCGACGCGCACACCTTCGTCGACCAGTTTACGCGCCACGCGGAAGTCCTGGGTGAATACCACCAGGCCGCTGGCCTTGGTCTCCAGTGGCGACGTCAACGTCAGGCCTGCCAGGTGGCGCTTGAGGAAGCGCTGCTTGCCGTGCTCCGCCAGCAGCAGGTTCTCGCCCGACAGCAGCTTGACCGCAGGTTCGGCGTCCGCATCGGCGCCGGCGCTGTAACCGGCCGGCTTGTGGAACAGGATGGTGACCGGGGCCAGTTCGACCAGGGTGGCGTCGGGATGGATCGTCACTTCCTGCTCGTCGGCCACGCGGGCGCCGGCTTCTTCGATCACGACGCCGTCCACGCTGATCCACCCTCCGGCGATGTACTTTTCGGCTTCCGCGCGCGAGCACGGCATCATTTCGGCGACGCGCTTGGCGAGGCGGATGGAGGAATCGGTCATGAAGCTTGGTGCCAGTCTTTAAAAAATGCGGTGAAGACGGCGACGACTCTGTCGACGTCGGCGGCCGTGATGTTCAGGTGCGTGACCAGGCGCGTATGCTGGCCGACGGTGGCGCGGATATGCTCGCGCGCCAGCGTGGCGCGCAGGGCGTCGCAGGCTGCCGGGGGCACCTCGATGTAGAAGATATTGGTCTGCGGCGTGGCCACCTTGAGCTGGGCGATCCGCGCCAGCCCTTGCGACAGACTGGCCGCGTTGGCGTGGTCCTCGGCCAGGCGCTGCACGTTGTGCTCCAGCGCGTACAGGCCGGCCGCGGCGATCATGCCGGCCTGGCGCATGCCGCCGCCGAGCATCTTGCGCCAGCGCTTGCCCTGTTCGACGAAGGCTTTGTTCCCGAGCAGGACCGAGCCGACCGGCGCGCCCAGGCCCTTGGACAGGCACACCGAAACGCTGTCGAAACCGGCGCAGGCGGCGCGCAGGCTGATCCCCTGCTTGACGGCGGCGTTGCAGATGCGCGCGCCGTCGAGGTGCGTGGCCAGGCCGCGCTCGTGCGCCAGCGAGGTCGCCGCAGCCATGTAGCCGGCGCCGAGCACGCGCCCGCCGATGGTGTTTTCCAGCGCCAGCACGCGGGTGCGCGCAAAGTGCATGTCGTCCGGCTTGATGTAGGCCGCGATGTCGGCCAGTGCGATGCTGCCGTCCGGCTGGTTGGCGATCGGCTGCGGCTGGATGCTGCCCAGGACCGCCGCCCCGCCGCCTTCGTACTTGTAGGTGTGCGCTTCCTGCCCGACCAGGTATTCGTCGCCGCGCGCGCAGTGCAGCAGCAGCGCGATCAGGTTGCTCTGCGTGCCGGACGGCGCATACAGGCCGGCCTCGAAGCCGAACATCTCGGCGGCCGTGTCCTGCAGGCGGTTGACGGTGGGGTCGTCGCCGTACACGTCGTCGCCCACGGGCGCGCCGTGCATGGCGTCGCGCATGGCGTCGTTGGGCTGGGTTACGGTGTCGCTGCGCAGGTCGATCCAGTTGGTGGCGTGGCTCATGTCGTCGATTCGGCTTCGGCTAGATGCTGCGTATAGAAACGCTCGCCCATTTCTTCCAGGCCGAGCGTGGCGAGGACTTCCTGCAGGCGTTCGGTGGGACGCTTGCGCGGCAGGTTCTTGTAGCTGGCGATGATCAGCTCATTTTTCATCGAGTGCTCCCAGCCCACCAGCTCCGTCACGTTGACCTGGTAGCCGTGCGCTTCGAGCTGCAGGCAGCGCAGCACGTTGGTCACCTGGCTGCCGAATTCGCGCGTGTGCAGCGGATGGCGCCAGATTTCGGTCAGCGCGCTCTTGCCCAGGTCCTTGCCCTTGTTCTTCTTGAGGACCGTGGCCACTTCGGCCTGGCAGCACGGCACCAGCACCATGAACCTGGCGCGCTTCTTGAGCGCGAAGTCGATGGCGTCGTCGGTGGCCGTATTGCAGGCGTGGAGCGCGGTGACGATGTCGATCTGCGCCGGCAGCTTGTCGGAGCGGGTCGATTCGGCGACCGACAGGTTGAGGAAGGACATGCCGGGAAAACCCAGCTTCTGGGCCAGCGCGGCCGACTTCTGCACCAGTTCTTCGCGCGTTTCGATGCCGTAGATGCGCGAGCCGTCGTCCAGGCCCTTGAAGAACAGGTCGTACAGGATGAAGCCGAGGTAGGATTTGCCGGCGCCATGGTCGACCAGCGAAATGGCGGCGTGGTCTTCCTGGATTTCCTTGAGCAGCGGCTCGATGAACTGGTACAGGTGGTAGACCTGCTTGAGTTTGCGGCGGCTGTCCTGATTGAGTTTGCCGTCGCGCGTGAGGATGTGCAGTTCCTGCAGCAGCGCGATCGATTGGCCCGGACGGATCTCGGGCGCCAGCGTTTCAGCCGGCTTGGCCTTGGCGGCGCCGGTGTCAGCGCGCTTCATCGATCCACGCCGCCTGTATCGCTTCCAGTACCTTCTCGCCGCCGCGCGTGCGGTCGTCGTCGAAGCCGTCGAGTTCAATGACCCAGTTGTGCAGGTCGACGAAACGCAGCGCGGCCGGATCGACCTCGGGGTATTTGTCGAACAGCGCTTCGGCAATCGCCGTGATGTCGCTCCATTTCATGGCAGGCTCCCGATCAATGGTTCTTTTCGGCCGCATGGTTGATCGTGTACTTCGGAATCTCGACCACCAGGTCTTCGGTTCCCACGATCGCCTGGCACGACAGGCGCGAGACGGGCTCCAGGCCCCATGCGCGGTCGAGCAGGTCTTCTTCGCGCTCTTCGAGCTCGTTGAGGGACGCGTAGCCTTCGCGCACCAGCACGTGGCAGGTGGTGCAGGCGCAGACACGGTCGCAGGCGTGCTCGATTTCGATATCGTTTTCGAGCATGACGTCGCATACCGACTTGCCGGTCGGCGCCTCGATGACGGCGCCTTCGGGGCAGAATTCGGGATGGGGAAGGAATACGATTTGTGGCACGGTGATTGTCCTGGTTGTGTTGCTTATATTGTTGCTTATATTGTTGCTTATATTGTTGCTTGTATTGTTGCTTGTATCGATGCTTGTACGATTGCCTAAACCTGGTCGAGCGTCTTGCCGGCCAAAGCGCTGCGCACGCTCTGGTCCATGCGGCGCGACGCGAATTCCTCGGTGCCGTGGGCCAGCGCGTCGACGGCCGCATGCAGGGCGGCCTGTCTGGCGGCGATCTCGCCCTCTTCCACGTTCGATGCCGACAGCGCGGCGCGCACGCCGTCCATCAAGGCGTCGACCGAGGCGCGTTCGCCGTTCGAGAGCAGCGCGGCGTCGCCGTCCAGCGCCGATTGCGTGGCCAGCAGGATGCGTTCGGCCTCAACCTGTTCTTCGCGCAGCGCGCGGCGCAGCATGTCGCCCTGAGCCGAGGTGTAGGAGTCCTGCAGCATGCGCGCCACCTCATCGTCGGCCAGGCCGTAGGATGGCTTGACGGTGATCGAGGCTTCGACGCCGGAACGCGTTTCGCGCGCCGATACCGACAGCAGGCCGTCGGCATCGACCTGGTAGGTGATGCGGATGCGCGCGGCGCCCGCCACCATCGGTGGAATGCCGCGCAGCTCGAAGCGCGCCAGCGAACGGCAGTCCGACACCAGTTCGCGCTCGCCCTGCAGCACATGCACCGCCAGCGCGGTCTGGCCGTCCTTGAAGGTGGTGAATTCCTGCGCGCGGGCGCATGGAATGGTCGAATTGCGCGGGATGATTTTTTCGACCAGGCCGCCCATGGTTTCGATGCCGAGCGAGAGCGGGATCACATCGAGCAGCAGCCAGTCGTCGCCGGCGGCGCGGTTACCGGCCAGCAGGTTGGCCTGGATCGCGGCGCCCAGGGCGACCACTTTGTCGGGATCGATGTTCGCGTGCGGGATGGTCTTGAAGAATTCGGTGATCGCGCGCCGCACGTGCGGCATGCGGGTGGCGCCGCCGACCATGACCACGCCATCGACATCGTCGACCGACACCGAGGCGTCGCGCATGGCTTTCTTGATCGCGGTCATGGTCTTGTTGACCAGGTGCCTGGTGATGTCGGCGAAGACTTCGGCGCTGACCTTGACGTGCACGATCTCGCCGGAGTTGAGGATGGCGTCGACGGTGGTGTCGGCATTGGTCGACAACAGTTCCTTGGCCTGGCGCGCCTTGACCATCAGGGTGGCGGTGTCCTCGTCCGACAGCGGCGAGAGCTTGGCCTGTTCGCACACCCAGCAGAACAGGCGGTGGTCGAAGTCGTCGCCGCCCAGGGCCGAATCGCCGCCGGTGGAGAGCACTTCGAACACGCCCTTGGACAGCTTGAGGATCGAGATGTCGAAGGTGCCGCCGCCCAGGTCGTAGACGGCGTACACGCCTTCGGAGCCGTGATCGAGGCCGTAGGCGATCGCCGCGGCGGTCGGCTCGCTCAGGAGGCGCAGCACGTTCAGGCCGGCCAGCTGGGCCGCGTCCTTGGTGGCCTGGCGCTGGGCGTCGTCGAAATAGGCGGGCACGGTGATGACCGCGCCGACCAGCTCGTCGCCGAGCGAGTCTTCGGCGCGCTGGCGCAAGGTGGCGAGGATCTGGGCCGAGATTTCGACCGGGCTTTTGACGCCGGCGATGGTCTTGATCTGCACCATGCCGGGCGAATCCTGGAAATCGTAGGGCAGGTTTTCGGCGTAGGCGATGTCGGCCAGGCCGCGCCCCATGAAGCGCTTGACCGAGACGATGGTATTCTTCGGGTCGGTGGTCTGGTGGGCCTGGGCCTTGTAGCCGATGTTGGCGTGGCCGTTCGGCAGGTAGCGCACGATGGACGGCAGGAGCGGACGGCCTTCTTCGTCGCTCAACACTTCGGGACTGCCGCTGCGCACGGTGGCGACCAGCGAATTGGTGGTGCCCAGGTCGATGCCGATGGCCAGCCGATGCTGGTGCGGCGCGGTCGACATGCCGGGTTCTGAGATTTGCAAAAGTGCCATTGTTATTTTACGTCTACCGGTTCAGATTTAAGTAATTCATCGAGGAACTCCCCGACATTCGCGTCTTTGTAGCGGACCGCATCGAGCAAGCCATTGATCTGGCGCGAAGGAGGAAACACGAACATGATCTCGTCGTGTTCTCCTATCAGCACGAGACGCGCGGCTGTTCGCCACGCATCCCCGGCTCCGTCAAGACCGGCCATCCGCGCTTCGCGCGATGGAGGCCAGCTTCGCTCCTGAAACAGTCCCAGCCTGCGGCCTTGATAGGTCGTTTCGAAGTACACCGGAAAGAGTGAATCGCTGCCTGGCGCCAAAGTCCGAGGCAAGGGTTTGCTCACCCACTTCAGTTCATCTTCATGGGTCATACGGAAAATCTTGAACGCCGCCTGATCGAATTTGTCGTCGCTCATTTGCTGCTCCATCGCTGATCTTTCAGATCATTTTCCAGTGAACGAATCAAGCCCATTCCAAGGCCGTAGATATCGAGCAAAGCCTGGCGCTTCGGTGCCAGCGGTGCATCCGCCTGCCAAAAGAACCGCCGCGGGCGCGTCGCGCTCATCGCCTTCAGCAAGGCCTTGGCCGCGCGCAGTGAATCGCCATGCGCCTTGCGCCGGATATTCTTGACGTCGACGATCAACACATTGAGCACCAGCGCAACCTGCAAGCGATCGTTGCCTGACTTTCCCATACAGGCGTTGAGCTCATCTAACGTCTTCTGGATATTGTCCACCATTTGTGGAATCGTCGCCTTGAACAGGTATCTGCGTTCAATCTGGCGCAGCTTGACGACGGCATAAAAAGAAGCAAAACCGCCCAGTATCTTCACGGCCTCGACAGCGTAATGCAGTCCGTCGGCCCAGTCGAGCATTACGTTTCCTCAAGCGTCTCGAGCAATACGTCTATCTCCTGCGTCAATTTTTCCAAAAACATCAGCGCCCTCACCCCCTGCGCGGCCTGCTCGTAGTCGCCGCCGTCGAGCTGCTCGCCGATCTGCACCAGGCGCGCCTTGCGCTCCTGCCTGACCTGCTCGTCGAGCGCTTCCAGCGCGCCGAGGTCCTTGTCCGCGCGCGCGTCGCCGAGCGCCTCGCGCCACTCCATCTGCTGCATCAGGAAGGCCATCGGCATGGCCGTGTTCGATTCCGTCCGCAGGTCGACGCCGTGCTGCTCGCACAGGTACTGGGCGCGCTTTTGCGGGTTTTTGAGGGTCTGGTAGGCTTCGTTGGCGCGCGTGGCCCATTGCATGGCGACGCGTTTTTCGGCGTCGGTGGCGTTGACGAAGCGGTCGGGATGCACCTGGCCCTGGACGTCGCGGTAAGCGGCGTCGAGGGCGCCCGTGTCGAGCGAGAAACGGGGCGGCAGGTTGAAGAGGTCGAAGTGATTCTGCATGGGTGCGGCTACCTGACCGGGGTCAGATACGGAAGCTCTCGCCGCAACCGCACTCGTCCTTGACGTGCGGGTTGTTGAAGCGGAAGCCTTCGTTCAAGCCCTCGCGCGTGAAGTCGAGCTCGGTACCGTCGATGTAGGGCAGGCTTTTCGGGTCGACAAAGACCTTCACGCCGTGCGACTCGAAGACATTGTCTTCGGCCGCCGCTTCATCGACATATTCGAGCTTGTAGGCCAGGCCCGAGCAACCCGTGGTGCGCACGCCAAAACGCAAGCCGACACCCTTGCCGCGACGTTCGATGTAGCGGTTAATGTGCTTGGCTGCTTTTTCGGTCAGTGTGATTGCCATGTTTCCCTCCGCGAGTACAACTGTAAATCAACCTCAGGCGACGGCCGGATGCTTGGTCTTGTAGTCCAGCACAGCCGCCTTGATCGCGTCTTCCGCCAGGATCGAGCAGTGAATCTTGACCGGCGGCAGTGCCAGTTCTTCGGCGATCTGGGTGTTCTTGATCGACAGCGCCTGGTCCAGCGTCTTGCCCTTGACCCATTCGGTCACCAGCGACGACGAGGCGATCGCCGAGCCGCAGCCGTAGGTCTTGAACTTCGCGTCTTCGATCAGGCCATCGGCGCCGACCTTGATCTGCAGCTTCATCACGTCGCCGCAGGCCGGCGCGCCGACCATGCCGGTGCCGATCGTCTCGTCGCCCTTGTCGAAGGCGCCGACGTTACGTGGATTTTCGTAGTGGTCCAACACTTTGTCCGAGTATGCCATGGTAGAACTCCTGATGATTCAATACGGTTAGTGGGCTGCCCATTGGATCGAACTGATGTCGATGCCTTCTTTGAACATGTCCCACAGCGGCGACAGTTCGCGCAGCTTGTGGACTTTCGACTTGAGCAGGTCGACTGCGAAGTCGATGTCGGCTTCGGTCGAAAAACGGCCGATGGTAAAGCGGATCGAGCTGTGCGCCAGCTCGTCGCTGCGGCCCAGGGCGCGCAGCACATACGATGGCTCCAGGCTGGCCGAGGTGCAGGCCGAGCCGGACGAGACGGCGATATCCTTGATCGCCATGATCAGCGACTCGCCTTCGACGTAGTTGAAGCTCACGTTCAGGTTGTGCGGAACGCGGTGCTCCATGTCGCCATTGATATAGACTTCCTCGATTTCTTGCAGGCCCTTGGCCAGGCGGTCGCGCAGGGCGCTCACGCGCGCCAGTTCGCTGTCCATCTCTTCCTTGGCGATGCGGAAGGCTTCGCCCATGCCGACGATCTGGTGGGTGGCCAGGGTGCCCGAGCGCAGGCCGCGCTCGTGACCGCCGCCGTGCATCTGCGCTTCGAGGCGCACGCGCGGCTTGCGGCGCACGTACAGGGCGCCGATGCCTTTCGGGCCGTAGGTCTTGTGCGCGGTAAAGGTCATCAGGTCGACCTTGCTGTTGGCCAGGTCGATCTGCACCTTGCCGGTCGCTTGCGCGGCGTCGCAGTGGAAAATGATGCCTTTCGAACGGCACAGGGCAGCCAGTTCCTCGATCGGCTGGATCACGCCGATCTCGTTGTTGACCAGCATGACCGACACGAGGATGGTGTCCGGACGGATCGCCGCTTCGAGCTGGGCGACCGTGATCAGGCCGTTGTCCTGCGGTTCGAGGTAGGTGGCGTCGAAACCGACGCGCTCGAGTTCGCGCACGGTGTCGAGCACGGCCTTGTGCTCGGTCTTGACGGTGATGATGTGCTTGCCCTTGGTCTTGTAGAACTGGGCCGCGCCCTTGATCGCCAGGTTGTTGCTCTCGGTCGCGCCGGAAGTCCAGATGATCTCGCGCGGATCGGCGCCGACCAGGGCGGCCACGTGGGCGCGCGCTTCCTCGACCGCCGCTTCCGCGGTCCAGCCGTACATATGGCTGCGCGATGCCGGATTGCCGAACTGCTCGCGCAGGTAGGGAATCATTTTGTCCGCGACGCGCGGATCGATCGGCGTGGTGGCCGAGTAATCCATGTAGATCGGGAAATGCGGGGCAGTCACGAAAGTCTGCTCGAGGTTTTTGTCCAAAGGCGCGTTCATCAAATCACTCCAATATGCTTCAATTTTGTCCGACAGCGGCGTGGGCACGGTGCACGTGCACGACGTTTTGTTCACAATTCTTTTGCTTCTGCTGGTCGACCAGGTCTTGCAGGGAGACCGAATCGAGGTAGTCGACCATCTTTTCGTTGAGCGTGGCCCACAGCTCGTGGGTCATGCAGCGGGTGCCGGTGGCCGCGTCGGCGCCGTGGCAATTTTCCTTGCCGCCGCACTGGGTCGCGTCGAGCGGCTCATCGACGGCGATGATGATGTCGGCCACGGTCACCTTGTCGGCACGGCGGGCCAGGCTGTAGCCGCCGCCGGGACCGCGGATCGACTCGACGATCTCGTGTCGGCGCAGCTTGCCGAACAATTGCTCCAGATACGACAGCGAAATGGCCTGGCGCTGGCTGATGCCCGACAGCGTGACGGGACCCTTGCCCTGTCGCAGGGCAAGATCGATCATCGCAGTTACAGCAAAACGGCCTTTTGTGGTCAGACGCATCACAACCCCGGTCACAGTGGTAAAATATTGCCTCGTTTCAATCAACGCAGGTCGATGCAGACTGCCATCAAAGACCGGATTAGTTGATCGAATTAGTCAAGTATACCAAAGATGGGACATCTTGTCTTGGGAGGTCCATTTCCGGACTGCCGCCGGCACCCATCACTTCTCCTGACAAGACGCTCATTCGCCCTGCGCGCACTCGGATGTCGTGGTTAGCGCCACTGGAACAACGTTGACCTTGCCCTCCGATGTAACGATCCTGCCGACCAGCAAATGACAACTTTGCTCGCCCACGCGCGTCTCGACTTCGTAATCGCTACCCTTGTCGGGTACGAACGTGACTGCGGGAAAGCGACAGACGTAAGGCATGTGCGCAGCGCCCGACAGGTAACCCGCCTGGATGACCACCGGCTCGCCGGGAGCGAGCGCATATTCGCGGTAGAACGCGTTGCTCATGAAGCCGCTGCGCTCTTTCATGGCCTCCACCGCCGGCGTCACCGGAATGCCGATGGAGACGACTTTCTTGCGGCGGAAAATAGCGGGCAATCCGCCCGCCTTGGAGGCGACCACGCCCGTACCGCTGTAGCAGGCCTGCTTGCGAAAAAAACGCACGTCGACATGGGCGTCGTCAATGATGCGCATGCGGGTTGCCACCCTCGGCGTCCTGGTGCGAACCGGTGCCGCCGGCTCGGCTTGCACTGCCGGCCCAACGTGCGCGGGCGCGGGCGCGTCCTCCTGCGCGGCATTGGCAAGGCCTGTGCACGCCATACTTAACAAGCCGATCGCCAGCTTCAGTTTGTTCATGTTGCGCCTTCCATATTGGCAAGGCTGAAAACAAACCCTGCCGTGTCAAGAACCAGCGGCGCGCAGCAGCTGCATCGGCCCGAACAGCTCCTGCATGCCAGCGTGCTGGATAAAAGACAAATTATACGGATGCTCGGAGCTGAGCTGCGGAAAACTCTTTGTTTCTGGCAATTTCTGTAGTTGTTCCGCAATTTTCCCCCACAAAACCAGGGTGGGCTTGTGTTCGCGGGCGGCAAGGGCCGCCATCACGGTCTGCAGGAAGGGCAGCCAGGCGCGGGCGTCGATGAGCGGGGCCACGTGCGCGCGGAAGACCAGCGACGCGTTGAGCAGCAGAAAGCCCTGCCGGGTCAGGTTCTGTTGCAGCTCGGCCAGGGTCTGGATGCTGCCGTTGTGCGCGGCGGCGGCCGCCACCGGCGCCAGCGCGGCGCCGCCGGTGGCGCCCGCGTGAAGCTGGCCGTCGGCCACCAGCAGCAGTTTCATGAAGTTGCGCAGCGAGGTGGCCTTGTTGACCGGCTTGGACAGCCCGCTCTCGCTCCACAGCTTGCCGACGGCGCCGTCCATGAAACACACGCCGGTGGCGCTTTCGGGGCGCGGGTACGGGCCCTCGCCCACCAGCACGTAGCGCACCTGGTCGAGCGGCAAGGCGAAGGCGGCGAACAGGCGCTGCTCGGTCGGCAGGTAATTGTCGGCAGCCAGGGTCGGCAGGTACAAGGGCTCGGCGCGCATGATCGCTTCCAGCCCCTGGCGCAGGATGGGCTGCCAGGACGGATGGGCACGCGAGGCGGCGTCGAGAATGGCGGGAGGAATGGCTTGAACGGACATCGGAAGCTGCCGGCAAAAAGGGAGGATTGTAGCCGACACGGCGCCCGGCACCGTGTCGAATGATGCAATTTCAACCACGCGGCCCGTTTTCGGGAAAACGTGCATGATGCTGCCAACCCGATCGGGATAAATAACAACTTATCAATTTTTAGCTTTGGAGATACAGATGCCCACCATTCAAGAAGTCATGAGCCGCGATGTTCAACACGTCTCGCCCGAGGACAGCGTGCACCGCGCCGCGCAGATCATGAAAGAGTTCAATATCGGCTCCCTGCCGGTCGTCGATGGCGACAAACTGGTCGGCATGATCACCGACCGCGACATCACCGTGCGCTCCACCGCCGCCGGCAAGGCGCCGGAAACGAGCCGCGTCGGCGACGCGATGAGCACCGAAGTGCGCACCTGCTACGCGACCCAGTCGGTCGACGACGTGCTGACCCAGATGGGCGACGTGCAGATCCGCCGCGTACCGGTGGTGGACCAGCAGTCGCACTCGCTGGTCGGCATCGTGTCGCTGGGCGACATGGCGACCAAGCAAACGAGCGGCATCGGCCAGGCGCTGCAGGAAATCTCGTCGCCGACGGACGGCGCCGCAAAAGCGAAGTAAGCACTGACGGCGCGCGCCGCAGGCAGGCCGCGCGCCGCGCCTGCGGTCCGCCGCACATCGATGAGCTTGGTATTTGTTCGACCCCACCAGCGCCAGCGCGGTTCCCGCCTTTTGATATGGTCTTGCGCGCCGATCTGCTCCTGTTGCGCGCCCAGCGAAGCGGCTATGCTCGGAGGAATCGGGGCGCCTGCCCTGCCCGCAGCATCGAAAGGGGAACCATATGTCCGACAAGAACCTCACCCAGACCACCGAACGGTCGTTTCTCGCCACCCTGGCCGCCATCGCCTGGTCTTTTGTGGGCCTGCGCCGCAAGTCCGATTTCGACCGCGATGTGACGGCGCTCAATCCCGTGTATGTGATTCTGGCCGGCCTGATCGGCGTGGCCCTGCTGATCGCCACCTTGATCAGCGTGGTGGCCTTCGCCACCCGCTGAGCAGGCGTTTATTCGGCGTCGGGCTGGCGCGATGGATGCGCCTCGGCAAACGCCGGCAGCGCGGCGCACATGGCGTCGATGCGGGCGATGGTCGGATACGGCGCCAGGTCCACATGAAAGCGGCGCGCATTGAACACTTGCGGCACCAGGCAGCAGTCCGCCATGGTCGGCGTGTCGCCGTGGCAAAAACGCCCCGTGTCCGGCGAATGGGCCAGATGCGCTTCGATCGCGGCCATGCCCTCGCGTAACCAATGCACATACCACTCGGTCTTGGCTTCTTCCGGCAAACCGACCTGATGCACCAGATGGCGCAACACCCGCAGATTGGTCAGCGGATGAATGTCGCACGCCACCATCAGCGCCAGCGAACGCACGCGCGCCCGGCCCAGCGCGTCGCGCGGCAGCAAGGCCACCTGCGGATGCACTTCTTCCAGATATTCCAGGATTGCAATCGACTGCGTCAGGGTCGTGCCCTTGTCCTGCAGGCTCGGCACCAGTCCGCTCGGGTTGATGGCGAGGTACTCCGGCGCGCGCTGCTCGCCGCCATTGCGCAGCAGATGCACAGGCACCGCCTCGTAGCCGACCCCTTTCAGGTTCAGCGCAATGCGCACCCGGTAGGCGGCAGAACTGCGGAAGTAGGTGTACAGCTTCATGGCCGGCGCTCCTCGTACACGGCCACGGTCTGGTCGATGGCGCCGAAGATGCTGGTCCCGGCGGCGTCGAGCATCTCGATGCGCACGCTGTCGCCGAACTTCAGGAACGCGGTCTTGGGTGCGCCATGTTCGATGGTTTCGTACATGCGTACTTCCGCCAGGCAGCAGTAGCCGACGCCGCCGTTCTCGATGCTCGATCCGTGCAGGTTGCCCTGCTTGTTCGACACCGTGCCGGAGCCGATGATGGTGCCGGCCGCCAGTTCGCGCGTTTTGGCGGCATGTGCCACCAGTTGCGCGAAGTTGAAGGTCATGTCGTCGCCCGCGTTCGGCTTGCCGAAGGGCTTTCCGTTGATCTGCACGTTCAGCGGCAGGCGCAGCTTGGTGTCCTGCCAGGCGTCGCCCAGCTCGTCCGGCGTGACGCAGACCGGCGAAAAGGCGCTGGCCGCCTTCGACTGGAAGAAGCCGAAGCCCTTGAGCAGCTCGTTCGGAATCAGGTTGCGCAGCGAAACGTCGTTGACCAGCATGACCAGGCGCACGGCGGCGGCACTGCGCTCGACGCTGGCGCCCATCGGCACGTCGCCGGTGATCACGGCCACTTCCGCTTCCAGGTCGATGCCCCACTCTTCCGACAGCGCATAAATCGGGTCGCGCGGGCCGATGAAGGAGTCCGAGCCGCCCTGGTACATCAGGGGATCGGTGTAGAACGATGCCGGCACCTCGGCGTTGCGCGCCTTTCGCACCAGTTCCACGTGATTGATGTAAGCCGAACCGTCGGCCCACTGGTAGGCGCGCGGCAATGGCGAGTGGCACAGCGCCTCGTCGAAAGGCTGGGCGTCCCAGCTGGCGTTATCGTTGAGCGCGACATACACGCCTTGCAGGCGTTCGGCGACCTCATCCCAGTTATCGAGCGCAAATTGCAAGGTGGCGGCAATCTTGGGCACCTTCTGGTAGCGCGACAGGTCGCGGCTGACGACGACCAGCGAACCATCGCGCCCGCCTGTTTTCAATGTTGCAAGTTTCATGTGTGCCTCAGTGTTGTTCCTGTTGGTCCGCGCGCGGGTTCTCGTGCATCCAGGCCGCGTGTTTCGGGGCCTTGCGGGTTTGCGACCACTCGTTGAGCATGTCCCATTTGACGGCGTCGAGCTTTTGCTGCATCTCGGGCGTGGCGGTGTTGACCGCCAGTTCCAGGCGGTGACCGTTGGGGTCGAAGAAATAGATCGATTTGAAGATGGTGTGGTTGGTCGGACCGATGACCTCGATACCAGCCGCCTGGAGGCGCTCCTTGGTAGCAAGCAATTCGTCCATCGACCCCACTTCCATGGCCAGGTGCTGGACCCAGGCCGGGGTGTTCTCGTCGCGGCCCATCGGGGCTTGGCTCGGCAGTTCGAAGAAGGCCAGCACATTGCCCATGCCGGCGTCGAGGAAAACATGCATGTACGGGTCGGGCGCGCCGGTCGACGGCACCTGGTCTTCGGCAATGGCCAGCACGAAGTCCATATTGAGGTACTTGACGTACCAGTCGACTGTCTCTTTGGCATCCTTGCAGCGATAGGCTACGTGGTGAATCCTGGTGATTTTCATGCTGTGCTCCCCTGTTGATCCTTCTATTAGAGTGCAAAACGAACTATCATTCAAACAATATTTTCAATGCGACTTATCAGACAAAGCTATGAATCCCACCTTGCGCCAGATGCGCGCCCTTGTCGCGCTCGCCAAAACAGGGAGTTTCACCCTGGCGGCCGAGTATCTGCACGTGACCCAGGCGGCGCTGTCGGGCCTGATCAAGGAGCTGGAACTGACCCTGGGCGTGCGCGTGGTCGACCGCAGTACGCGGCGCATCGCGCTGACCGACGTCGGCCGCGAGCTGACGCCCCTGTTTTCCAAAATGATCGACGACCTCGACGGCGCATTGCTCGATATCGCCAGCCAGACGCGCCTGAAAAAAGGCGTGGTGCGCATCGCGGCGCCGCAACTGATGTCGTGCACCCTGTTGCCGCAGGTGATAGCCGCCTACCGCAAACTGTACCCGGAAATCCAGGTGCGCCTGGTCGATTGCGCGGTCGAGAACGTCACGTCGCGCGTATTCAGCGGCGAGGTCGACTGCGGCATCGGGCCGGAGCGCGATCCGACCGCGCAGATCGAGGCGACGGTGCTGTTCGAAATGCCGTTCGTGCTCGTGTTTCCGCAACAGCATGCGCTGGAACACAGCGAACGGGTGACATGGTCGGACCTGGCGGAGCACCCCTTCATCTCGCTGCAGGGGCAGTTCACCGAGCGCCTGCTGAGCGACATGCACCATTCGCTGCGCGACGTGCCGCTCAATCCGGTCAATGAAGTGACCTTCATGACCACCGCGCTGGCGATGGTCAGCGCCGGGCTGGGCGTGACCGTGTGCCTGCCGTATGCGGAGCCGCTGGTGCGCCTGCATCAGTTGCACATGCGCCAGTTGCACGAGCCCGAACTGACGCGCCGCTTCTTCGTGTACACGCGCGACAAACGCTCGCTCTCGCCGGCGGCGGAGAGCTTTATCGCCTTCCTGTTCAAGTTCGTCGAGTCGCACGACTGGAACATTCCCGTAGCGGGCGGAAACAAGGCGCCGCAGGCTGCGGGCGAGGCCCTGCCGCAATCCGCCTCCACATGAACAGCGCCGCTGGCGGCGCCCGCGCCGGCCGCTGCGCCGACCGTGCCACGCCCCTATAATGACGGCTCGCGTCCGAGGGATTCCGCCCATGTCACACAACACCGTTGCCATCAACCAGCGCATGGATCGATTCGACGGCCACCATCGCGTGTGGCTGTTCGGCTACGGCTCGCTGATCTTCAAGGCCGATTTTCCGTACATCGAACGCCGCCCGGCGACGATTGCCAATTGGACCCGGCGCTTCTGGCAAGGTTCGCACGATCACCGCGGCACGGAAACGGCGCCCGGGCGCGTCGCCACCCTGGTTGCCGAAGCCGGCGCCATCACCGCCGGCATGGCCTACCTGATCACGCCGGAAGTGTTCGCCCACCTCGACCACCGCGAGAAGAACGGCTATCTGCGCCTGGCCATCGACATCCATTTCGACGACGGCAGCAGCGAACTCGGTCTGGTGTACATTGCGGCCGAAGACAATGCAGCCTTCCTGGGCGAAGCCAGCGAGATCGAGATCGCCCGCCAAATCGCGCGCTCGCACGGCCCCAGCGGCGCCAACCGCGACTACCTGATCGACCTGGCGCAGGCGCTGCGCGAGCTGGGCATGGAAGACGGCCATGTGTTCGAGATCGAGCGGCATTTGATCGACATGCGCGGGTAAGCGGTACAAGCGACAACCATGTCAGCGGAACTGGTAGCGCTACGGGTAACCGCGCACCGGCCCGGTCGACAGACAGAAGGTGTCGTGCGACCTGGGAGTCAAACCCCGATGCGGGAAGGCGCATGCTCGCCGCAACCCCAATCCGGCCGCTGCCCGCTTGCAGTTGGCCGACCATATTCCATCGGTCCGGGCCGGCGCCGCACGCGCTACCTGGGCGCCACCCTACGTAACGTTATGGAAAGCGCGACCGCAAAGCGAACCTTTCCTGTGATCGGGAGCGCCACTTATGACCATCCGCATATCTTTTTTCATAGTGCCAGCATGCTATGCTTAGCCCAACGGCGGAGGTCGGCCAGGAGCAGACGGCCACTATTTTTCGCGAGTCCGCACGCGGCGCGTTCAGTGACGAGACTGTCGTTGGGCTGCGCCCTGAAAAACGCACGCAGATTGCGCAACACATTTTAGGTAACTGATATGGCAAGCGTCTACTTATTGGAACACCTTCACATTTTGAATGATGGCGAGGAGAGTGCGAAAGCGCTTGGAATTTACTCGACGCGCGAAGCTGCGGTCACAGCCGTTGAGCGCTATCGTCGTTTGCCAGGGTTCTGCAACTTGCCCCACTTCACGGCCCATGAGGACGGTGGATCGCCGGAAGGATTCAACATCGATGAATACGAGCTCGATCAAGACTGTTGGCAAGACGGCTATGTCACAGTGTCGTAGAGCGATTACTGGCCCTTCATCGCTTTGGCGGTAATCCAGGTGGCGTCTGCATCAGGCCAGGAGCGGTCGTTCGGGGACAACAACAATTTAATGTGCTGCCATACATGACGAACAAAGCCCTCCTGATTGGCATCGACGACGACGAGGGCGGGCTTGCCCTGCTGTCGATAAAAGGCGTTGAGATAGGTGCGATGAATTGCCTAGGGTATGGAATCTATGACACCCCGTATCTCACGATTGGATCTTGGTTCGAGCCCACATTCTCGTGTCTCTTCGATGATGACCTCGATGTGGACTGGCATACAGTATTCGAAGGCAACCCGGACCAAGAAACGCGGTTGCATCGAATCGGGGTATGGAGTTATCGCGCGTTAGGTCGAATTGTGGAGATCGACGAAGATTCCGGCCCCGCACTTGCTGACTGCGGCGGCTGTTTAATTCCGCTGCCCATCACAATGTACGATCCCGACTACATAGGGGCATATGTTGGTTTCCAAATCAGCCGGCTAAACGTCTGGCGCAAGTAAAAACCCGAACCCTTCGTCTAGCCAATGCCGGCTTTGAGGCGGCAGCGGCCGAACTAGCCGCCGCAGGATCGCCGTCGAGTACAATCGGCAGGTGCCGGCCACCAGCGGACAGTCGAGTACGTGCAAATCGCCACCAGAAGAATGTGCTGGGTCGCAGATTTACAGGACGTTTTAGCATTAAGGACGTAAAGCATGTCGACATTTGCAAAATGCGACTTGACATTCGTTTGTCGAGAAAGGTGGGATGATCTTGCGATCACTGATAGCACGGATGTTCGCTATTGCCCCAACTGTGACAATGGCGTATTTAAGGTTCGTACGCGTGCGCAATTCGAATTGGCTTCACAACTCGGTCGCTGCGCAGCGCTCACCAACGATAACGACATCGTCGGCTGGATCGGCGAATCGGATTTTGACTGGATGGCGGAGCAGTCGGAGACCGTTGCCATTCGAACTCATCTTCCGCTCGACGCGTCAACAGAGAGTCGCCTTCGAATAGCCTTTCCCAAAGTGATCGAAATCGCGAATGGATTCCCAACAGGCAAATGGGTCGTGATCGGAACATTCTCGCCAGCGGTTGCCGCAAATTTGGACACCGATATTCGCGCACAATTCCCCGACCTGGAAGTCCAGGAACGCCTGGGATGAGCAGGTCGCGTCTTTGTATTTGCAGTGCCATTCCTGGAACTTACGGACGGGCCGACCACGTAGTTCCGCTTTCTAGCTTTGGGCCTCAGCATGCCTTCTGAATTTAAATGCAGCGTGTGTGATCTCCGCCTCTCAGGCGGCCGGTATCACTACCACGGCTTACAAGACGGTTATAGCGGTCGTACGCTACTGGCTTGCCGAGCATGCGGCGGACAACATGCAATTGAGCATGCGATGCAGGATCGGGGCCCAAAGTCCTATCCGCTACTAAAGGTCACCGTTCAATCAGCCTCAACTGAAGCAAAAAGCATCATTGCGAGGCGGTGGCTTCGGAAGGAAAGGAGTATGAGCTACAACGAAGCATTGGAAGCCGTGAGGAATCTTCCATTGGTGCTTCATGACAGGGCTCATTTACACGTTGTCGAGGCGGTTCAGAAAGAACTCGATCCTCTAGGTGTCCAGCTCACTGTAGAAGTCGTCGGGGAGCATTCAAACACAAGCTACGGGCCAATCCAGGCTGATCGTTTGCTGTTTACGCCCGAGAGGCAGTTCGGCGAACATCAACAAGCATGGACGATCGGGCCGAACATCACCCAAGACGTCGGCGAAATCTGCTGCGCCTTATGCGGCAGCGCAGAAAACCTCACGGCAGAGATCGAACCAGAAATCCCCTGTCCATCATGTAATCAAGGTCGACTATCACTGGTATCCGAATGGATCACCTAGTCTTAACGAGCAACCCGCGCTGAAGCGTGGCAAGCGCTTGCGCTTTGTCGTGGCATCCTTTTTGGAATCCTAAACTTCCGGTTTGGGGCGATAGCCGCCCGTCGGTACAATTTGGGGATTTTTCTGGCCGGCAAGCTGGTATGCTAGTTCGACAGGCCGAGATCGGCCAAGAGCGGTCATTCAGCGTCTACCCAAGGAATTCCTGTGAAACAGAAAATGCGAGCGCTCCACCAGAAGCTCGATCTAGTGACATATGCGCTAGACAAGGTCATTCGATTCAAATTAAATTTCCATCCGGACCCAGGAGATGAAGGAATTGCTGTACCAATACCGATCATGTATCGTTTCTACCATGTAGGGCGGGCGTACGACCTGCATCAGTTAAAGAATTTTATTCCGACAGGGAGTTCAGCTGTTGACTTCATTTCGATGAAACTGTTGGCTGCAGAACTTGAAGCAGTGGGGGAGTTGATAGACGACCCAGTGCTCAAATATTACGGGGATCAACTCATACAATACATCAGCGGGACTGCGGTAGACTCGAAATCCCGAATGATAGTGAGCGCTTGAGCTTTTCACCGGCTAAACACACAAGTGGGGAAATGCAGGCGCTGATGAGGGCAGGGCCGTGAGTCCGCAATCGGGCCAGAAGCGGCCCGTCGCAAAGCGACGACGGCGACCACAAACTGGCTGTAGCAAACTAAACTTCGCAGTGAGCCATAACGAACGCTGGAGATTGAATGTTGTCCAAACTGATGATTGCGGCGGGAGCTTTTTTGATGATCCTTGGAGGGATGTACGTTGGGCAGCGCATCGAGGGTGAAATGTCTACACCCTCAATCATCGCGTTTGCTATCGGCATCATTTGTCTATCTCAAGCGCCTGTAATCGCCTTGCGTCAACGCGTGCGTGAACTTGAATCAAAGTTGGACCAAAAGGCCTCAAATTAAAAAGCATGACCGTCTGAAATGGGGCGACTGCTGCCGGTCATGACATAGTTCGAGGAAAATCCTGCGCCCATTTGGGGCCCGCAACTGGCCGGCCGCCAGCACCCACTATGGACCAGCACATGACCAATAAAATCGCTGCAGTAGCCCGCGTAAGTTCTAACGAAATGAGCGGATGCAGCTTCTGCTCGCATTCGATTGATGGAACGATGGATTTTGCCGCTGGCGTCAACCACTACTTGACAGCACATGCTTGCACGCTCTTGCATGTTGGTCAGGAGGACGTTGCTGGCCGTGACGGGAAGCCGTGGGCGACAACAGTCGCACTGCTCGGCGCCTGGTGACAATTAGTTCCCCTAAAAATTGGGCAATGGAACTAATTCGCATTTCGGCGTGCGATTAATTTTTGGAAGGCATCAAAGACGAAAAATGTTCGGCCGTCCTCAGCCAAACAAATCCAGCTGCCCGGTCGCATTGCCGCACTGCTTGGCCGGCGCCGTCGGCACCACCTGCGGCCGCCTGAAGCGCGAGCTGTCGAGTTGCGCAAAGCGTCCGCTGGTGGCATTCATGCCCAGCCGCTGCACCGCCTTGACGAAACGCTGGCGTATCAGGTCCGCCCAGACGCCCTCCCCGTGCATGCGCTTGCTGAAATCGCTGTCGTAGTCCTTGCCGCCCCGCATCTCGCGCACCCGGTTCATCACCCGCTGCGCGCGCTCGGGAAAGTGCGCCTGCAGCCATTCGTGGAACAGGGGATTGACCTCCCACGGCAGGCGCAGCACGACGTAGTGCGCGCTGACCGCACCGGCGTCGCGCGCCGCTTCCAGCACCCGTTCGAGCTCCGGTTCGGTGATGAAGGGAATCACCGGCGCCACGCTGACCCGCACCGGGATGCCGGCGTCCGTCAGCCGCCGGATCGTGCGCAGGCGCCGCGCCGGTGCCGCCGCGCGCGGCTCCAGCGTACGCGAGATGTCGGGGTCGAGCGTGGTCACGGTGACGGCCGCAATCGCCTGGTTCTTGGCCGCCATGGCCCCGATCAGGTCGATATCGCGCTCGATCAGCGAGGACTTGCTGATCAGCGCGACCGGATGCTCGCAGTCGTGCAGCACTTCCAGCACGCGCCGCGTAATGCCCAGCCCGCGCTCGCACGGCTGGTATGCGTCGGTATTGACGCCGAGCGCGATCGGCTCCGGCACGTAGGACGGCCTGGCCAGCTCGCGCCGCAGCACATCGGGGGCGTTGACCTTGGCAAACAGCCGGCTTTCGAAGTCGAGCCCGGGCGACAGGCCCAGGTAGCTGTGGGTGGGCCGCGCGAAACAGTAGATGCAGCCGTGCTCGCACCCGCGATACGGATTGAGCGACACGTTAAACGGAATGTCCGGCGAGCTGTTGCGGCTCAGGATGGTTTTGGCGAACTCGTCGGTGAC
Source organism: Massilia atriviolacea (assembly GCF_003953935.1). GTDB lineage: Bacteria > Pseudomonadota > Gammaproteobacteria > Burkholderiales > Burkholderiaceae_D > Telluria_A > Telluria_A atriviolacea. Next base: position 17,250 of record NZ_RXLQ01000008.1, on the reverse strand, counting down.
CTGGGTGCGGAACGGCGCCGCCGCGTCGTCGTCATCGTCGGCATGCACCCAGCCGTCGTCGAAGCGCTCGCGCGCATGGACGTCGTAGCGTCCCTGCAGGTTGGTGACGGCGCCGCGCCCCTTTTGCGCCGACAGCGGACGCGGCGGGAGCATGACGCTTTCTTCAACATCCTTGTCGCGGTCGGTCACCGGAGCACCCATTTAACTGTATAAACATACAGTATTCTACGTGGGTGCTGCCGCTATTTCAAGCAGCATTCAAAGCCGCCCTTGATGCAGCACAAACGCCTCGATCAGATCGTCGAAGGCGCGGCTCAGCGGGAGGAACTTGTCGTGGTCACCTTCGATCTCACCCAGGGCATGGCAAGCCGATTCCAGGGTCGACAGCTGGTCGGGCGCATGCGCCTTGCGAATCCGGTAGCGCGAGGGCGGCATGTCGCTCAGTGGCAGGCGCGGCAGTGCATGCAGCAGTGGATTGAGATACAGCATCTTGCGGCTTTTGCGCCAGGTGCCGTCGAGCACGACCAGCAGCAGCCTGGCGGGCGCGCGCAACAGCGCCGGCGGCAAGGGCGGTGGCGGCGGCATGCCCAGCGACCGGTCGTCCGGCGTCTCCGGATACAGCAGGACCGGGTGGCGCCCGTCCACGGAAAGCAGTGTGGACAGCTGCGCCGGGTCGAACACCTCGCCGGCGGCCAGGGTGCTGCCGGCCACGCTCAGGTGCAGCAGGCGCGCGCTGCCCTTGGCGTTGCTCACTTCGAGCGGATGCTGCAGGATCAGCAGGCGCGCGTCGCAGGCGACCGGACGAATCCAGCGGCAGATGCAGGCGGCCGCCGGCCGCGCGCACTGCTGGCAGACGCTGCGCCGCGCGGGTGCGGCCTGCTGCGCGTGCACGGCGTCCTGGCGTTGCGGCAAAGCCATCACTGCGCCAGCCGGGGCGCGTCGCGCCGTCCCGCTGCCAGCTGGCCGAGCTTGAACACGCCGACCACCCGCGACAACTGCGTCGCCTGGTCCTGCATCGCCGCCGCTGCCGCAGCGGCCTGCTCGACCAGCGCCGCGTTCTGCTGGGTCACCTGGTCCATCTGGGTCACCGCCAGGTTGACCTGTTCGATGCCGTCGCGCTGCTCGTCGCTGGCGCCGGTGATGTCGTTCATGATGCGCGTCACGCGCTGGATGCTGGCGACCACGTCGTCCATGGTCTTGCCGGCCTGGTCCACCAGGCGCGTGCCGTTGTCGACCTTGCCGACCGAGTCGCCGATCAGTTCCTTGATCTCCTTCGCGGCCGCCGCCGAGCGCTGCGCCAGGGTGCGCACTTCGGACGCCACCACCGCGAAACCGCGCCCCTGCTCGCCCGCCCGCGCCGCTTCCACCGCCGCGTTGAGCGCCAGGATATTGGTCTGGAAGGCGATCCCGTCGATCACGCCGATGATGTCGACGATCTTGCTCGACGAGGCATTGATCGAACTCATCGTCGCCACCACCTGCGCCACCGCCGCGCCGCCGCGCGTGGCCACCTCGGCCGCGCTGATGGCCAGCTGGTTGGCTTCGCGCGCGTTGTCGGCATTCAGCTTGACGGTCGAGGTCAGCTGGTCCATGGCCGAGGCCGTCTCTTGCAGGGAACTGGCCTGGCTCTCGGTGCGCGAGGACAGATCCAGGTTGCCGCTGGCAATCTCGCGCGAGGCCGTGCCGATGGCGTCGGTACCGCCGCGCACCTGGCCGACGATGTCGACCAGGCTGTCGTTCATGCGCTTGAGCGACTGCATCAGTTGCCCGGTCTCGTCGCCGCTGTCGACCTCGATCCGGCTGGTCAGGTCGCCCGAGGCCACCGTTTCGGCGACCCGCACCGCGGCCCGGATCGGCCGCGTGATGGTGCCGGTGATCCACGCCGCGCAGCCGATCCCCATCAGGATGGCGAGCGCGCCCAGGCTGATGAGCATGGTGCGCCCGCTCGCATACTGGGCGGCGATCTCGGCGGCGGTCGTATCGAGCTCCCCGCGCTGCTCATCGGAGAGGCTGGCCAGGGCCGCCAGGTAGGCTTCGCGCTTGTGCGCCATGTCCTTGTCGAACACGGCTGCCGCGCCGGCCATGTCGCCGGCCGCCTTGAGCTTGAACACCGTGGCGCGCGCCGCCGTGTAGGCCTTGCGCGTTTCCAGCACCTGCTCCAGCAGCGCCTTGGCGCGCGGGTGCTTGACGCTCTCGCCCAGGATGGTCTGGATCTCGGTGGCGCGCGCGGACGAGACCTTCATCTGCGCTTCCACCTGTTTCTGATCGGCCGGGTCGCTAACCTTCCAGGCGGTGGTGGTGCGCGCCGCGTTCACTTCGATCACCTTGGCCCACTCGTCGATCAGGCGCTCGTTGCGCACCGTCTGTTTCACCATGCTGTCGGTCAGCTCGCTGGCGTGTTGCATGCGCCATACCCCGATGCCGGTCAGGGCGACCAGAAACGAGAGGACGACGGCGAAACCGAGCGTCAGGCGGGTTCCGATACTGAGATTTTTCATGAGGACGAGGGCACATGGCCTGGATTGGACGGCAGGAGAATGCTAACACCGCCGATCTGGTATGGCGAGAACAATTTTTCCCATAGGAAATGTTTCTCAAGCGAGCACAGTGACAGTAATTGTTCGCGCAGCGTCGCCAAAACGCCACAGCCCCCGCCAGCCCATCTTGCATTAACGGCATGCGTATCCAGGCAAGGAAGCGTGCATCCGGAAACTATTTTTCACACCGGCCGCTGCAAATTGACATTCCGGTATTGCTCAGCAAAAACTCCCTGCATAGAATTGAATCATTCCTTTCGGCAATTGGGAGTCCATCATCGCCAGCGTATTTTCGCCCGTCCGGCGCGCCTTGCGCCTGTTGTCCGCCGCAGCGCTGACCGGGCTGACCCTGCTCCCCTCGATCGCGGTCGAGCAGGAATTGCCGCTCGACTTCCGCCTCAACGAAACCGTGATCGCCATCCCCGCCGGGCCCGGCAAGCAGTCGGACCTGCAGACCACCTTGTTCCGGCCGAACGGCGCCGGCCCGTTTCCGCTGCTGATCATCAATCATGGCAAGGAATCGGGCGAACCGCGCAAACAGCAGCGCGAGCGCTTCATTTTCATGGCCACCGCCTTCGTCAAGCGCGGCTACGCGGTGCTGGTGCCGATGCGGCGCGGTTTCGCCGGCTCCACCGGCAGCTATGCCGACCACGGCTGCGACATGACCGCCAACGGCTACGCCCAGGCCAGCGACGTGCGCGACACCGTCGACTTCGCGCGCCGCCAGCACTGGGCCGATCCCGAGCGCATCGTCGTGGCCGGCCAATCCTACGGCGGCCTGGCCACCATCGCCCTCGGCACGCGCGCGGTGCCCGGCGTGCGCGGCCTGATCAACTTCGCCGGCGGCCTGCGCGACGATGGCGAGCGCTGCGACTGGCGCGCGCAACTGGTGCACGCCTTTGCCGACTACGGCGCGGCCAACAAGATTCCCAGCCTGTGGATGTATGGCGTCAACGATTCCCTGTTCGGACCGGAGCTGGTGGCGCGCATGCACAGCGCCTTCGAACGCGCCGGCGGCAGCGCGCGCCTGGTCGCATTCGGCGCCTTCAAGCGCGACGCGCACGGCATGATCGCCAGCCGCGACGGCGAGCGCGTCTGGTGGCGCGACACCGAACGTTTCCTGCAACAGATCGGCATGCCGACCCGCGAAATCGTGGCCGTGGCCGAGCCCCCGAGCGTGCCGCGCACCGACTTCGCGCGCGTCGACGACATCGCCGCCGTGCCCTACCTGAGCGAGAACGGGCGCGCCGCCTACCGCGAGTATTTGAACAAGCTGACCCCGCGCGCATTCGCGGTCTCGCCCAGCGGCGCCTGGTGCTGGGCCGAGGAAGGCGAAGACCCGCACGCGCGCGCCCTGGCCGCCTGCGCGCGCACCAGCGGGGAACCCTGTCAGTTGTACTCGGTTGACGACTACGTGGTGTGGAAGGACAAGCTGCTCACTGCCAGCGCCAGCGCCAGCGGCGGCGCCGGGACCGGCAGCCTCTGACGTAACGTCTTGGCAACGCCGCGAAAAACCGGACGCGTGCGCGCATAAAATGACTATACAATGTGCCGACGTTTTTTCTCGCCTGGAGAGAATCATGTTGCCACGTAATGTACTGCGCGCAGTCCTCGCCCCCGCCCTCTTCCTGTCCTGCGCCTTCCAAGCGGCCTCAGCCGCAAACAATTATCCGATCGTCCTGGTGCACGGCTTCCTCGGCTTCGGCCCGGAGCAGTACACCCGCAGCGGCTTCAAATACTGGGGCGGCTTCGACGACATCGTCGGCCACATGCGCACGCACAAGGGCCAGCACCAGGTCTGGGCCGCCTCGGTCGGCGCGATCAGTTCCAACTGGGACCGTGCGGCCGAACTGTATTATCAGATCAAGGGGGGCTGCGTCGATTACGGCAGCACCCACACGGGCAGCGCGGCCAGGTTCGGCGCCCTGCGCCAGCCCGAGGGCAAGTGCTGGGCCGCCGATGCGGCCAACAATCCGAACGGCTACCCGCTCGCGCTGTATCCGGCCTGGGATGCGCGCCACCCGATCCACCTGATCGGCCACAGCCAGGGCGGCCAGACCATCCGCGCCCTGATCGAACTGCTGGAGAACGGCTCGCCGCACGGCGACGAAGGCGGCGCCGAACTGTACCAGGGCGGCAAGACCGGCTGGGTGCTCAGCGCCACCACCATTTCCTCGCCCAACGACGGCACCAGCCTGCGCGACGCCATGGGAGAAACCGGGGCCGCCCTCACCCAGCTCGCGACCGGCATCGCCAGCATCGCCAACGGCGGCAACGCGGCCCAGACGGCGCAGGACTTCGGGCTGGAGCAATTCGGCCTGCGCAGCCGCGCGGCCGAGCCGCAGGCGGCCTACCACCAGCGCGTGATGGCCGCGCCCTTCTGGGACCAGGACAACTTCGACTCGGCCCAGGCCGAAATGACGCCCGACGGCGCGCGCACCTTCAACGCCTGGGTCAAGACCTCGCCCTCGGTGTATTACTTCTCGATCAGTAACCAGGCCACCGAAGCCGGCAGCCCGTGCTGCAACAACACCGACCGCCTGCTGTTCCCGCTCCAGAACCCGGCCTTCCAGTATCCGCGCGCCGACATGGCCTCGCTCACGCGCCCCTACGCGGGCGAATGGGTGATTCCCTCGGCCGGACGGCGCGGCATGGGGTCGTATACGCTGGCCGGCTTCGGCCGGGTGCCGGTCGACCATACCTGGTTCGCCAACGATGGCGTGGTCAACACGGTCAGCATGCGCGCGCCCTCCGGGCATCCGGTGCGCGACTACAGCGGCACGCCGCTGCGCGGCAGCTGGAATTTTTTGCAGAACTACAAAGGCTACGACCACTTCGACATGATCGGCTGGCCCAAATCCGGGCCGCGCGTGTATCCGATCTACGATGCGGTGGCCGCCATCCTGTACAGCCTATGAGGCGCCGAGCGTGCCTTCCCAGGCCTGCAACTGCGCCACGGTGGCGGTCACGCCGCCGCACACGATCACCAGCAGGTTCCTGAAGCCGGCCAGCTCGGGGCGGCCGGCGTAAGCCACCGCCAGCGAGGCGCCGCAGGCCGGCTCGACCACCAGGCGGTGGTCGTCCATGAAGCGGATGCAGGCCGCCACCGCGGCCTTGTCGGTCACCACCATGCTGTCGATCGGGTGCGCGCGGGTCCAGTCGAACGCCGCCTGCGACACCTGGCGCGAGCCGAGCGAGGTGGCGATGCTGGCGATGCGCGGCAGCTCGATGCGCGCGCCGGCCTCGATCGACTGCGCCAGCGAATCGGCGCCGTCGGTTTCGACGGCGATCACCGGCACCTTGTCCCAGCCGTTGCGACGCAAGCCTTCGATCACGCCGCACATCAAACCGCCCCCGCCCACCGACAGCACCACCGCGTCGGGCGTGACGCCCGCGTGCGCGACTTCGTCGATCATGCTGGCGTGGCCGGTCCACAGCAGGGGATCGTCGAAGGCGTGGATGAAGGCATCGTGCTCGCCCACCATCGACAGCGCCAGCGCGTTCGCTTCGGTAAACGAGGCGCCGTGCACGATCACCTCGGCCTGCTCGCGCCGCATCAGTTCGCGCGCGCGCGCGCTGGTCGTTTCCGGCGCGACCACCACCACCGGCAGGCCCAGTTGACGGCCGGCGCAGGCGGCGGCCAGGCCCGCATTGCCGCCCGACGAAGAGATGAAGCGCCTGGCCCCGCGCCGCGCGTATTCCTCGCAGGCGTGGCCGATGCCGCGCAGCTTGAACGAGCCGCTCGGCTGCAGCGCTTCCATCTTCAGCCAGACCGTCTGGCCCTCCTTGCTCATGGCCGACGAAGCGATCAGCGCAGTCTCGATATGTAGTGTCATCGTTGAATCAATGTCCCGTAAAGTGAAAAACCCAAGTCAAAGCTGTTCCAGCCGGAGCCGCACCGACGCCGCCTGCCCGGCGCACGCGGCGCGCGCGTCCTGGTCCATGTTGAACAGGTTGCGGTACACCATGCCCAGGCGCTGATTGCCCGACAGCCGGTCGGCGTTGCGTTCGAAAAAATCCCAGTACAGCGCATTGAACGGACAGGCCGTCTCGCCCAGGCGCGCCTTTTTATCGTAGTGGCAGCCCTTGCAGTAGTCGCTCATGCGGTCGATGTAGGCCGCACTCGACACATACGGCTTGGTCGCCAGCAGGCCGCCGTCGGCGAACTGGCTCATGCCGATCGTGTTCGGCATTTCCACCCACTCGAACGCGTCGACGTACACGCCAAGATACCACTGGTGCAGCGCGTGCGGGTCGAGTCCCGCCAGCAGCGAAAAATTGCCGATGATCATCAGGCGCTGGATATGGTGGGCGTGCGCATCGTCGAGCGACTGGCCGATGGCGTGGCGCAGGCAGCGCATCTTCGTTTTGCCGTCCCAGAACCAGGACGGCAGCGGGGTGTCGTGGCCGAACACATTGTGCTGTTCGTAGCCGGGCATGCTGGCCCAGTACACGCCGCGCACGTACTCGCGCCAGCCCAGGATCTGGCGGATGAAGCCTTCCACCGCGTGCAGCGGCGCGTGGCCGGCGCGCCAGGCGTCTTCGGCTTCGGCGATCACTTCGCGCGGATGCAGCATCTTGGTGTTGAGGGCGAACGAGAGCATCGAATGGAACAGGCGCGTGGCCGTCGTGTGCATCGCGTCCTGGTAGTGGCCGAAGTGCGGCAGGCCATGCTCGATGAAGGCGTCCAGGTGGGTCAGCGCTTCGGCGCGGTCCTGCGGCCAGACGATGCGCGCCGCGTCGGGGCGGCCGAAGCTGGCCACGCCGGCGGCCTCGATGCCGGCCCACAGGGCCGCATGGTCGTGCTGCGCGCGCGTGTCGAACGGCTCGGGCGGCGTGCCGCGCCACGGCTTGCGGTTGTCGTGGTCGAAGTTCCACTGCCCGCCGGCCGGCTTGCCGCCCGGTTCCACCAGCACCCCGTGCACGAGGCGCATCTGGCGGTAGAAGTACTCCATCAGCCATTGCGGGCGGCCCGCAAAAATGCGTTCGGCTTCATCGCGCGTGGTCAGGAAATGTTCGCTGCCGGCCATGCTGCCTGGCAGCGCCAGTTGCGCCGCGTAGGCGGCCAGCTGTCGGTCGAGCCGGTACTCGTCCGGCTCCTGGTATTGAAAACCGGTGGCGCCGTAATGGGCCAGCAGCGCGTCGATATTGGCGGGAATCGCCTGCAGGTTGGCCGGGTCGTCGATGCGCAGGTAGTGCACGCGGTGGCCGTCGTGTTCGAGCCGGCGCGCCAGCGCGCGCATGGCGGCGAAGATGGCGATGATCTTTTGCGCATGGTGGCGGACGTAGTCGGTTTCCTGGCGCACTTCCATCAGTATATACACCACCTCGGCGCGCACCTCGCCGAACCAGCTGTGCAGGGGATTGAGCTGGTCGCCGAGGATCAGGCGCAGCGTCGTCGTCGATGGCGGCATGGGAAAAGCAAGGAGTCCGGTGAGAGGAACCGAGTCTATCACGCCCCAGACTTGCCCGTCGGCCATGCCACATGGCCCATTCCAGCCTTGACCACGTCAGTGCGCATACATTCCTGCAACGTGCCTGGCGCTGTCGCGCGCTGCCGTCGCACCTTGTATGGCATCATTCCTGACGGCAGCCCTGCATCCGCAATGATAGGAATCTTGATGACGGCATCGACGAAAAAGACGGCGAACGCCGATTCCACGACACGACCGGGCGACTTCCCGGTGATCGTGATCGGCACTTCCGCTGGCGGACTCAGTGCGCTGAGCTCTCTCGTGGCGCAACTGCCTGCGGACTTCCCCGCCGCGATCCTGGTGGTCCAGCACATGACGGCGACAAGCTCGAACGAGGCGATATTGCGCATGCTTGCCGACAAGGGCAACCTGCCGTGCAAGCAAGCGATACAGCATGGCGTGATCAAGAGCGGCTGTATCTATCTGGCGCAGCCGGATCACCACCTGATGATCTCGCAAGGCAAAACCGTGGTGACCAAGGGCGCGCGCGAAAACCGGGCGCGGCCCGCGATCGATCCCCTGTTCCGTTCCGCCGCCGTCGAATTCGGCAACCGGCTCATCGGCGTCATCCTCACCGGCTATCTCGACGACGGCACCTCGGGCATGGAAGTGATCCGCCGCTGCGGCGGCGTTTGCGTGGTCCAGGACCCGGCCGACGCCGCCTACCCGGACATGCCGCAAAACGTGCTCAACCATGTCAAGGTCGATCACTGCGTGCCGCTGGCGGAAATGGGTAGCCTGCTGACGCGGCTCGCGCTTGGCGAGCGCGGCAAGGCAATTGCCGTTCCCGACGATATCGCGGTCGAGGCCAGGATCGCCGAGCGCGTATTGAGCGACCTGGAATCGGTCGAGTTCCTCGGGACGCAGCTGCCGTTCAACTGTCCCGGCTGCGGCGGCGTGCTGTGGCAAATGAAGGTTGGAAACCACGTGCGCTTCCGTTGCCATACCGGTCACGCGTACACGGCGGCAGCGCTCCTGGCGGAGCAGACGGCGAAGATGGAGGAAACCCTGTGGGTCGCCCTGCGCATGTTCGAAGAGCACAAGAACCTGCTCGTCAAGATGGGTGCGGAGGGCAGCGCCAGCCCCTCCTACGCCGAGCGCGTGGAACAGTCGAACATCCATATCCGGCGGATCAAGGCGATGTTGCACTCCAACACGGCCAACGCCGATCCGCCGGGCTAGGGAGCCGCCCGTGCCGCCCGTGCCGCCAGCAGCGCCGCCAGCGCGCCCGCATCGACCGGCTTGACCAGGTGATGGTCGAAGCCGGCGTCCAGCGCCAGGCGCCGGTCCTGTTCCTGGCCGTAGCCGGTCACGGCGATCAGGGTCGCGCCCTGCGCAGCGTCGACCGCGCGGATCGCGCGCGCCAGCTGGTAGCCGTTCATCCCGGGCAGGCCGATGTCGAGGATGCAGACGTCGGGCGCGTGGCGCGCGGCGCTGGCCAGGCCCGCGTGCGAGCTGTTCTCGGTCAGCACCTCGTAGCCGGACGCTTCGAGCAGCATCGACAGCATCAGCGCCGCATCCGGATTGTCATCGACCACCAGCACCCGCAAGGGGCCCTGCGGCAGGGCCGGACGCTCGCCGGCGGGCCCGGCCGGCTGGCCGGCGCCGGCCAGCAGCGGCAGGCGCACGGTCAGCACGCTGCCCTTGCCCGGCCCCTCGCTGGCGGCGCTCACCTGGCCGCCGTGCAGCTCGACCAGGCTGCGCACCACGGCCAGCCCCACCCCGAGCCCGCCCTGCGCGCGGTCGGCGCTGCGCTCGCCCTGGGTAAACAGGTCGAACACGCGCGGCAGCAGTTCGAGACCCATGCCGATGCCGTCGTCGCGCACGGCCAGCACCACGCTGTCGCCGTCGAGCGCCAGGGTCAGGACGATATTGCCGCCGTCGGGCGTGTACTTGGCCGCGTTATTGAGCAGGTTGGTGAGCACCTGCACCAGGCGCTTGTGGTCGCCCATCACATACGCCGCCTCGGGCGGCAGCAGCACCGCCAGACGGTGGCGGCGCGCGTCGATCAGCGGGCGCACCTGCTCGACCGCGTCGCCGATCATGCGCTTCATGTCGTGCGGCTGGCGGTCGGTCGAAATCAGGCCGCGCGTCACCCGCGAAACGTCGATCAGGTCGTCCACCAGGCCGGTGATGTGCGCGGTCTGGCGGATGATGATGTCGGTCGTCTCGCGCAGACGCGCCTCGTCCAGGCGCACGTGCTTGAGCAGCTGCGCCGCCGAGCTGATCGGCGCCAGCGGATTGCGCAGTTCGTGCGAGAGCATCGCCAGGAATTCATCCTTGCGCCGGTGGGCGTCGCGCAGGTCTTCTTCGGCGCGCATGCGTTCGGTGATGTCGAGCGTGACCCCGCGCACCGCGAACGGCGTGCCCCCGGCATCGCAGCGCACCTTGCCGCGGATATCGAGCCACAGCATGCGGCCGTCGTCGGGGCGGCGAAAGCGCACGGTTTCCTGGTAGCCGCCGCCGCTGGCGATGGCGCGCACGCGCGCCTCGAGCAGGCGCCGGGCATCGTCCGGATGGATCGATGCGGTGAGGCTGTCGATGTCCGGTTCGCGCTTGCCCAGCACCAGTTCCGCGTTCTCCGAAAACACCATCTCGCCGGTGTCGATGCGCCAGTCCCAGACCACCATGCGCGCCGCGTTCATGCCTTCCGACAGGCGCTCGGCGCTGTCGGCGCTGGCCAGCTGCGCGGCGTGGGCGTCGCTTACGTCGTGGCCCTGCACGAAGATGCCGCTGGTGCGCCCTTCCTTGTCGAACAGCGGCTGGTACAGCAGGTCGATGTGGCGCTGCACCAGCGGGCCGCCGGCGCTGCGCTGCACCGTCACGCACAGGCCGCGCCCGACGAACGGTTGGCCGCTGCGGTACACCTGGTCGAGCAGTTCCTCGAAGCCCTGGCCGCGGATGTCGGGCAGCGCTTCCCAGGCCGGCTTGCCCACCAGCTCGCGGTGGCCGACCAGCTGGTAATACGCTTCGTTGACCATCTCGAACACATGCCGCTCGCCGGCCAGCACGGCGATGAAGCCGGGCGCCTGGTTGAACAGGTCGCGCAGGTGGCTGCGCTCGACCATCAGGATGCGGTTCATCGCCTGGTGCATCTGGGCCTGGTTGAAATGCCCGTCGCCCGACCCGCTGCCGGCCTGCGGCGCGACCGAGGCCACGCGCGACTGGCGGTCGTAGCGGTACAACTCGGTGACATCGATCGAGTTCTGCGCCAGGAAGGCCACGCGCCCGGCGCCGTCCTTGACCGGCGTGTGCACGGTGCTCCAGAAGCGCTCCTCGAAGCCGCCGCCGGGCGCCGGCACCGAGTAGCGCAGGAAGGCGCAGGTGTCCGGCATGCCGCTGGCCAGCGCGCGCAGCATCGACGCGCGCACGGCGGCCACATTGGTCGAACCGGGGTCGTCCGGGTTCTCGGGAAAGGCGTCGAAGACGTAGCGGCCGCGCAGTTCGGCTTCGCTGCGCCCGGTGACACGGCAGTAGGCATCGTTGGCGCTGATGATGGTCAGTTCCAGGTCCGTCAGCATGTACGGATAGGGAGAGGCGCGGAACAGGGCCTCGTAGTCGGGTCGCGTGGTCATGCCGGATTGTCGCATGCGCCCCTGCGCGTTGACCAATTGCTGTTGATAATTTGCATCGCCGCGCGGGCATTGTCAAACCGGCTAACGTGCGTGGCAAGCGATGGTGTATGAAGTAAAATATTGCTTTTGAATGCGGCGCCTCCTTCCCGTGCCCAGGAAATCTCCATGAGCCAGGCAAACCCCGACCGTCCCGACCTCGATTTGTCCAGCTGCGACAAGGAACCGATCCGCTTCCCCGGCAGCATCCAGCCGCACGGCTTTTTGCTGGCGCTGTCGCCCACCCTGCAGGTGCTCCAGGCCAGCGACAACCTCGACGACATGATCGGCGCCGACGCGGCGCGCGCCATCGGCCAGTCGCTGCAGGCGGTGATCGGCGAACAGGCCGGCCTGCAGCTGGTGCCCGAGATCGACGCCGCCGACATCGGCCAGCGTCCGCTGTACCTGTGCACCCTCGGCATCGGCCCGGCGCGCCACTTCGACGTGCTGGCGCATTACTACGATGCGCTGCTGATCCTCGAATTCGAATCGGTGGCGCGCGCCTCGGCCGCCGACTTCCGCCACCTGCACCGCCAGGTCGGCGATTTTCTGCTCAAGCTGACCGACACCGCCAGCACCCGGACCATGAGCGCGCTGGCGGCCCAGGAAATCCGCCGCGTCACCGGCTTCGGCCGGGTCATGGTGTACCAGTTCGACGACGAGGGCCACGGCCATGTGCTGGCCGAATGCCGCGCCGACGACTATCCGTCCTACCTGGGGCAGCGCTTTCCGGCGTCCGACATTCCGCGCCAGGCGCGCGAGCTGTACATGCTCAACCGGATCCGCCTGATCCAGGATGCCGACTACACGCCGGCGCGCCTGGTCCCGGCCCTCAATCCGGTCACCGGCAAGCCCAACGACCTCTCGTTCGCGGCCCTGCGCAGCGTCTCGCCGATCCACCTGCAATACATGCGCAACATGGGCACGCTGGCCTCGATGTCGGTCTCGCTGATGGTCAAGGGCAAGCTGTGGGGACTGATCTCGTGCCACCATGCGACGCCCTGCACGGTCGCCTTCGACAAGCGCACCGCCTGCGAACAGCTGGGCCAGATCCTGTCGATGTGCATCGAGTCGCGCGAAGACGCCAACGAGCTCCAGTTCCGCCTCGACGTGCGCCGCATCATGGTCTCGATGCTGGCCGGCCTGACCCAGAGCGCCGACTTCATCGACAACCTCTCCAGCGTTTTCCCGGCCCTGCTGAAGTTCGCGCGCGCCGGCGGCGCCGCCATCCTGTTCGAGGAGCGCCTGCTGACCTACGGCGACACGCCCGACGAGGAAGCGATCCGCGAACTGGTGGCCTGGCTCGACCTGCACTGCCATGGCGACGTGTTCCACACCGACCAGCTGGCGGCGCTGTACCCGCCGGCGGCGGCGCTGGCCGCCAACAGCGCGGGCCTGCTGGCGATGCCGGTCTCGCGCATCCACAAGCACTACCTGCTGTGGTTCCGGCCCGAAGTGGTGCGCACGGTGGAATGGGCCGGCAACCCGCACGACAAGGACGGCGCGCCGCCGGCGGCGCAACTGACGCCGCGCACCAGCTTCGCCACCTGGCGCGAGACCATCACCGGCACCAGCGCGCCCTGGCACGGCGGCGAGATCGAACTGGCGATCGAGTTCCGCAGCGCGCTGCTGGGCATCGCGCTCGAACGCGCCGAACAGATGGCCGAACTGGCCGAAGAACTGGGGCGCGCCAACAAGGAACTCGAAGCGTTTTCGTACTCGGTCTCGCACGATCTGCGCGCGCCGCTGCGCCACATCGTCGGCTTTTCCGACCTGCTGCTGGAACCGTCCGCCAACGAGAACCTGGAAAAGCGCCAGCGCTTCCTGCGCAACATCAAGGATTCGGCGCGCCTGGCCGGCAAGCTGGTCGACGACCTGCTCAGTTTTTCGCAGATGGGGCGCGCCGCGCTGCGCCCGACCCTGATCCAGATGGACGACCTGGTGCGCTCCTGCATCGACAAACTCGCGCTCGACATCGGCGCGCGCCAGGTCGAATGGGACATCGGCACCTTGCCGGCGATGCGCGCCGACCCCACCTTCGTGCAGCTGGCGCTGTACAACCTGCTCTCGAACGCGGTCAAGTTCACCAGCCAGAAAGAGCGCGCCGTGATTACCATCCGCGCCAGCGACGAGGGCGCGGAATGGGTGATGTCGATCGCCGACAACGGCGCCGGTTTTCACATGGATTACGTGCACAAGCTGTTCGGCGTGTTCCAGCGCCTGCACCGGATGGAAGACTTCCAGGGAACCGGCATCGGCCTGGCCAATGTGCGCCGCATCATCGAACGCCACGGCGGGCGCGTGTGGGCCAAGGGAGCGCCGGGCAACGGCGCCACCTTTTACTTCAGCATTCCCAAAGAACTCAATATTTAAGGTAAGTAAGACATGTTAAAGCCCATCCTGCTGGTCGAAGATAATCCGCACGACCTGGAACTGACCCTGATCGCGCTGGAAAAAAGCCAGCTGGCCAATGAAGTGATCATCGCGCGCGACGGCGCCGAGGCGCTCGATTACCTGATGTGCCGTGGCGCGCACGCGGCGCGCCAGGTAGGCAATCCGACCGTGGTGCTGCTCGACCTGAAGCTGCCCAAGATCGACGGCCTCGAAGTGCTCAAGGAAATCCGCAGCACGCCGGCCCTGAAAAGCACGCCGGTGGTGATGCTCACCTCGTCCAAGGAAGAACAGGACCTGCTGCGCAGCTACGAGCTGGGAGTCAATGCGTACGTGGTCAAGCCGGTCGACTTCAAGGAATTCGTGCGCGCGATCGCGGACCTGGGGATTTTCTGGGCGGTGCTCAACGAACCGCCGCCGGGGTCGTACCGCTACGTCAAGCCGCACTGAATCGCATGACGGCGTGCGGCGTGCGGCGCTTAGTGCGAGGCGGCGCGCGCCGCTTAGTGCGAGGTGGCGCCGGCCGGCTTGCGGCGCCGCAGCAGATGGCGGATGCGCGCACTGAGCACATCGGCGTTGTACGGCTTTTGCAGCAGGTTGACCTTGGCATCGAGCTTGCCCTCGTGCGCCAGCACCCCCTCGGCATAGCCCGAGGTGAACAGGATCTGGGCCGACGGCAGCTTGGCGCGCACCACTTCGCTCAATTCCAGGCTGCTTAATTTGCCCGGCATGATCACGTCCGAAAACACCAGGTCGATCTTGGCGCCCGAGTCGATCAATTCCACGGCATGCGCCGCGTCCTCCGCTTCGAACACCTGGTAACCTAGCGCGGACAGCAATTCGACGGTGCTGGTGCGCACGTCCGCCTCGTCTTCGACCACGAGTATCGTTTCCAGTCCGCCGAACAGGGGCGCCTGCACGTGTTCCTCGGCGTCTTCCGGCTCGCTGGCGCTGCGTTGCAGGAAAATCTTGACGCTGGTGCCGGCCCCCAATGCGCTTTTCAGCTGGATTTCGCCGCCCGACTGCTTGACGAAACCGTACGCCATCGACAGCCCCAGGCCCGTGCCCTGCCCGGTCGGCTTGGTCGTGAAAAACGGTTCGAAGGCGCGCTGCAGCACCGCTTCCGGCATCCCGCAGCCGGTGTCGGACACTTCCACCATGACGTAGTCGCCCGCCGCCAGCTCCGACAGCAGGGGCGAACCGACCGGCACGTTGGCCGCGCGGATGGTCAGGGTGCCGCCGTCGGCCATGGCGTCGCGCGCGTTGATGGCCAGGTTCAGGATCACATTGTTCAACTGGCTCGGATCGACCGTGGTGCTCCACAGCTGTTCTTCGATCTCGGTGACGATGACGGCGCGCGGGCCGAGCACGCGGCGCATCATTTCATCCATGTCGCGCAGCACCGTGCCGGGATTGACCACCACCGCCTGCAGCGGCTGGCGGCGGGCAAAGGCGAGCAGGTGGGCCGACAGCTTGGCGCCGCGCTCGACCCCGGCCAGCGCGATATCGATGCGGGTGCGCGCGCTCTCGCTCACCCCGCCGAGCAGCTTGAGCAACTGCAGGTTGCCGCCGATGATCTGCAAGACGTTGTTGAAGTCGTGCGCCACGCCGCCGGTCAGCTGGCCGATCGCTTCCATCTTCTGCGCCTGGTGCAGGGCCGACTGGCTGGCGGCCAGTTCTTCCTGGCTGCGCCGCAGCGACACGAAGGCTTCGTCGCGCTGCTTGCGCGCGATGTAGGCGGCGCTGTGGTAGCGCACGCGCGCGATCAGTTCGCGCCCGTCGGGCCACTTGACCATGTAATCGTTGGCGCCGGTGGCAAACGCCCTGGCCTTGATCTCGGCGTCTTCCTCGGACGAGAGCAGGATGACCGGCAGGTGCTCGGTGTCGCGGTGCTGGCGCAGCAGGCGGATCACGTCGAAACCGTCCACCCCCGGCATGCGCAGGTCGACCAGCACCACTGTCGCACCGACCTCCAGCGCCAGTTCGACGACGCGCTCGGACTGCGATGCATAGCGCAGGGCCACGTCGGAACACGCTTCGAGGCAGTGCGCGATGAAGTCCTGGGCGAAGGGCTCATCGTCTATCAGCAGTACCGAACAGGGGGTCGTTTTGTCGTCGATCATGTGTATTGCTATAACATAAATTTCGTTATATTTTACATGAGGACAAGCTGTTTCGAATGCAACAAAATCTCAACCGTGCGCGCCAC
Source organism: Massilia atriviolacea (assembly GCF_003953935.1). GTDB lineage: Bacteria > Pseudomonadota > Gammaproteobacteria > Burkholderiales > Burkholderiaceae_D > Telluria_A > Telluria_A atriviolacea. The sequence goes on along the minus strand of NZ_RXLQ01000008.1, from coordinate 1,028 downwards.
CGCCCGCCTGCGGGCATGCGCGGCGCATGGACGGCGGCTGGCGTGCAACTGGCAGCACCAAGGCAAAAAGGGCCTGCGATTGCAGGCCCTTTCAAATTCTGGCTCCCCGACCTGGACTCGAACCAGGGACCTGCGGATTAACAGTCCGTCGCTCTACCAACTGAGCTATCAGGGAAAAGAGGCCGTATTATATAGGCCCCGGACGAATTTTAGAAGTAGAAATTACCAAAAATGCCGATATGGTCGCCTTTGGTCTTTTCGGTGTAGGTCACACGGCGGTAAACGTAGTTCGACTCGTACTCTTCTTTCACGTAACGCAGCTTCAGGCCGACGTTCGGGCTGAAGAAGTATTCGCCCTCGACCACGGCGCCGACGGTGTTGTCGAACTCCTGGTAGACGCCGGCGCCGAAGCCGTCGCCGTTCAGTTTAGGGCTCGACACATAACGCACGCCGCCGCCGATGCGCATGTTGTTGGTCGGGTGGAAGTAAGCCAGCACTTCGATCGGGAAACGCTTGAAGGTCACGTCGCCGTTCTTGGCGCTGGCCTGGTCGACGTGGAAACCGACGGTGCCCTGGAACGAGAACTGTTGGTTGACGCGGTAGTCGACGCCGCCCAGGAAGGCGATCAGGCCGCCGGCGCGCACGTCGACCGAGCCGCCGTGCGAATATTCAGCGGTGGCGAGCTTGTCGCCGCCAGCGGTCAGGCCGGCGCCGACGACGAAGCGCAGCGGGTTGGCCTGCGCGGTTTGTGCCTGGGCCGAGCTCAGGGATGCGATCGCAACAGCGATCACGAGTGCAATTTTTTTCATGGTATTTTTGTAGGGTGGTTGGCCGTCACGCGCGGAATGCTGCGTATTTACCAGGCGGAATGATACTTGCATCAATTGCAAATAAGCAAGGAAGATCACTGGCAGGCGTTGTTTTCGGGTAACAAACAGTGCAAATCTGCTTAGAAAACAAAAAAGGCCACGTTGATTCAACGTGGCCTCTCGCATTCTGGCTCCCCGACCTGGACTCGAACCAGGGAC
>NZ_RXLQ01000075.1 GCF_003953935.1 Massilia atriviolacea | reverse complement strand
CGCTGGATTCGGCGGCCCTGCAGGCCGCGCTGGACCGCATCGTGGCCCGCCATGAAAGCCTGCGCACCAGCTTCCGCACCATCGATGGCGAGGCGGTTCAGGTCATCGGCGACGTCGACCAGGGCTTCGCACTGGCGCATGCCGACCTGCGCGGCATGGACGGCCACGAAGCGGCGTTGGCCGAGGAAGCGCGCGCGCCATTCGACCTCGCCACCGGTCCGTTGATCCGTGGCCGCCTGCTGCGCGTCGGCGACGACGAGCATATTCTGCTGGTCACCCAGCACCACATCATTTCCGATGGCTGGTCGATGGGCGTGCTGGTGCGCGAAGTCAGCGCACTGTACGCCGCCTTCAGCGCGCAGCAGGCCGACCCGCTGCCGCCGCTGGCGATCCAGTATGCCGATTACGCCGCATGGCAGCGTGGCTGGTTGAAAGGCGAAGTGCTCGACCAACAGACCGGCTTCTGGTCGGAACATCTGGCCGGCGCTCCG
>NZ_RXLQ01000074.1 GCF_003953935.1 Massilia atriviolacea | reverse complement strand
TGGTCAAGCCTGCTGGCGCGCATGAGCGGCCAGGACGACGTCGTCATCGGCACGCCGGTGGCGAACCGCCAGCGCACCGAAGTCGAGGCGCTGATCGGCTTCTTCGTCAATACGCTGGCCCTGCGCGTACGCCTGGACAGCGATCCGACGGTGGCCGAACTGCTGGCCCAGGTCAGGACTTCGACCCTCGGCGCCTACGAGCATCAGGACCTGCCGTTCGAACAGGTGGTCGATGTGCTCAAACCGGCACGTAGCATGAGCTACAGCCCCGTGTTCCAGGCGATGCTGACCATGAATAACACGCCGGTGTCGGCTGGCGGCGGCTTGCAGGGGCTGGAAATCAGCCCGCTCGGCCAGTCCGGCGGCACCACCCACTTCGACCTGAGCCTGTCGCTGACCGAACGCGGCGATGTCATCACCGGCCAGCTCGATTACGCCAGCGACCTGTTCGACGCCACGACGATGGAGCGCCTCGCGGCGCGCTTCGAAGTG
>NZ_RXLQ01000073.1 GCF_003953935.1 Massilia atriviolacea | reverse complement strand
GTGCCGTTCGATTGCGTCGGATTGAGCGTGATGCCGCTGATCTGGCCCGCGTCGTTGTAGACATAATTGACCCGGTTACCGCTCGGGTAAGTCACGCTCGCCAGCCGGCCGCTCGGCTCGTACGCGTAGGCGAGCGTCTGCGTGAAGCTGGTCGGCGATGTGGCGACAGTCTGGACCTTGGTCGTCAACCGCCCGAAGCCGTCGTAGCCATAGCTGGTGCTCCCCGATTCGTCGGTCATCCGGGTCAGGCGGCCAATGGCGTTCGGGACGGGCGTGGCGCCGCCGTCGTATTCGAACGTGGTGCTGATCGTGCCGGTGTAGTCGATCCGGGTCAGGCGGTTGAGCGCGTCGTAGCTGTACGTGCTTGTCTTGCCCCGGCCGTCGGTGCTGGTCTTCAGATTGCCCGCGACATCGTAAGTGGACTTGGTCAGGCCGGTGTCGGGACTGCCCAGCTCGGCCTGGTTGCCCAGGCCGTCGACGCCATAACGGGTTTCCAGCTTGCGCGGATCGGTCACCGAGGTCAACTGGTCGATG
>NZ_RXLQ01000072.1 GCF_003953935.1 Massilia atriviolacea | reverse complement strand
AGCAATATCACCTACGCACCGTTCGGCGGCAGCAGCGGCTGGACCTGGGGCAACAGCACGGCGGCCAATCCGAACGCGCACGTCCGTCACTACGACCTCAATGGCCGCATCAGCAGCTATACCCTGGGCGCGGCGTCGGCCAACGGCGTGGTACGTACGGTCAACTACGATGCTGCCGACCGCATCACCGGCTACAACCATACGGGCACCGGGACGGCACCGAGCCCGGCCAGCCTGGACCAGACCTTCGGTTACGACGAACTGGACCGCCTGACTAGCTACAGTGGCAACGGCACCACCCAGGCATATGCCTACGATGCCACCGGCAACCGGATCAAGGCGACGTTCGGGGGGACCAGCTATACGAATACCATCGATCCCCTCAGCAATAAACTGAGCGCGACCACCGGTCCGGTTCCCGCCAAGACCAACACCTATGATGGCGCAGGCAACCTGAGCAGCGACGGCACCCTGGTGATTACCTATAGCGGACGTGGACGGCCCTACAGCATCAAGAACGGCGCGGTAACGGTGTACCAGCTGTTCAACGGTATTGGACAGCG
>NZ_RXLQ01000071.1 GCF_003953935.1 Massilia atriviolacea | reverse complement strand
TTCGGCATGCCGGTCGATCCGGACGTGTAGATGACGTAGGCCAGATTGCCCGGCGCTGCGGCGGCATCGGGATCGGCGGCGCTGCGCGCAGCGATCACCGGTGCATCCGCGCCATCGACCACCACCATCGGCACCACATGCGCCGGCAGGATGTGGAACAGCGACTCCTGGGTCAGCAGGACCACCGGTGCGCAGTCGGTCAGCATGAAGGCCAGGCGGTCCGCCGGATAGGCGGGATCGAGCGGCACGTAAGCCGCACCAGCCTTGAGGATGCCCAGCAGGCCCACCACCATGTCGATGCCGCGTTCAAGGCAGATCGCCACGCGGTCGTCGGCTTGCACACCGAGCGAGCGCAGGTAATTGGCCAGCCGGTTCGCGCGCCGGTTCAATTGCGCATAGGTGAACGTGGCTTCTTCGAATGCCAGTGCCGGTGCATCAGGTTGACGCGCCGCCTGTTCCTCGAAGAGTTGATGAATCAGGCGATGCTCCGCAAAATCGAGAGCGGTATCGTTGAACTGCTCAAGAATGCGGCTGCGCTCCGCGCCGCTCAACAGATCCAGACGGCTGACGCGCTGCTGGTCGCCGGTCGCCATGGCGCCCAGCAGCACTTCGAAGCGCGCCGCGAGGCGCTCCATCGTCG
>NZ_RXLQ01000070.1 GCF_003953935.1 Massilia atriviolacea | reverse complement strand
AGCTCGAAGATGACCACCAACCAGATGCTGCTGCAAGCCGGCACCGCCATGCTGAAACAGAGCAACAGCATGTCCTCGATGGTCATGTCCCTGCTGCAGTAATCAGTCCTGTACTGCGCCCGGCTGCAAGCCGGGTCCCCCGAAAGCCAGCCGTCCACCCGGCTGGCTTTTTTTTCGTGCGCCGGCGCGCCGTGATCGGTTCGGCAAGACCGAATATATTTCCATGCGGCACTTAACGAAGCCCGCAAACCGGTCGTCTTGTACTTGGGAGAGCGCGACGCAACGCGACTCCGCCATCCCCACCACCACCACTGGAGTCCNTCGATGACCCGCCTGTCGACCGGCTACCGCATCAATTCCTCGATGGACGACGCCGCCGGCCTGCAGATCGCCACCCGCCTGAAAGCCCAGACCAGCGGCATGGCCGTTGCGATGCGCAACACCCAGAACTCGACCTCGATGCTGCAAACGGCCGAAGGTGCGCTGGACGAAGTGAGCAACATGCTGGTGCGCATGAAGGACCTGGCCACGCAAGCGGCCGATGCCTCCTCGACCGCGGCCGACAAGACCGCGATGCAGTCGGAATACGATGCCCTGGGCACCGAACTGAACAACGTGCTGACCAACACCACCTTCGGCGGCGCCAAGCTGCTC
>NZ_RXLQ01000069.1 GCF_003953935.1 Massilia atriviolacea | reverse complement strand
TTCCGGTGCTCGATCATCACGCCCTTCGGCATGCCCGTCGAACCCGACGTGTAGATGACGTACGCCAGATTGGACGACGCCACATCGGCACGAACGTTCCCGCTGCTCTGCTCCGCGATCGCCGCGCTGTCCACCAGTACCACCGGAACCGCGTGCGCTGGCAAAACGCCGGCCAGCAGTTCCTGCGTCAGCAAAGCGGCAGGAGCGCAGTCGGCCAGCATGTACGCCAGACGATCGGCCGGATAGGCAGGATCGAGAGGGACATACGCGGCACCGGCCTTCAGGATACCCAGCAAGCCGACAACCATGTCGATGCTTCGTTCAAGGCATATCGCCACGCAGTCATCGGCTTGCACGCCCATCGAACGCAGATGGTGCGCCAGCTTATTGGCCCGCTGGTTCAACTCCGCGTAGGTCAGCGTACTGCCTTCGAAGATCAGCGCCGGTGCGTCGGGAAGGCGCGCGGCCTGGTCCTCGAACAATTGATGGATCAGACCTTGCTCCGGGAAGGCGAGCGCGCTGTCGTTGAATTGCTCCAGAATGCGGCAGCGCTCCGCGCCGCTTAACAGGTCGAGCCGGCTCACACGCTGCTCTTCATCAGCCGCCATAGTCCCCAACAACACTTCGAAGCGCGCCGCGAGGCGCTCCATCGTCG
>NZ_RXLQ01000068.1 GCF_003953935.1 Massilia atriviolacea | reverse complement strand
TGCGGCAGGTCGATCCGCATCATGGTCTTGTTGATGGTGTACTTGAGCGGCTGGCCGCCGCCATCGGTCAGCGCCGTGATATTGAAGCCGCCCTCGAAGGTGCGGCTCTCGACGATGAAGCGCATCGCTTCGAAGCGCATGCCGTCCGCCTCGGTGCCCCTGGCCCACGCCTCGCGCGAGGGCACCGTGGAGATGGCGCGGTTGTCCGAATCGGCGCGGAACATGTTCTGGTCCAGCTGCACCCACAGGTAGGACAGCGTATCGGGCGAATTATTGTGGTAGGTGACGCTGCCGCTGCCGTCGATGCGGCGCTTCGCTTCATCGAGCGTGGCGCGCAGCTTGTAGTCGGCGCGCTGCTGCCAGTAGGCGTGGCCGGGCGCGCCCGATGCGGTGCGGGTGATGCCGGACGTGGGCAGCAGTTCCTCCAGCTGGCGGAACTTGTCGTCGAAGGCGGGGGCCGCCGCAGCGGTGGTGCAGGCCAGGCAGGCCGCCAGGGCCAGGGAAAGGTGTCGGATGGTCATTGGGCAGGTTGGTGGAATGCGGGAAAGGCGGGAAGGCGGGCACCCGATCGTGCCCGCCGGTCTTACTTGGTCTTCAACGGCGTGTTGAAGTCTTTCATCATGTCGTCCTTGCTGCGGTCGGTCTTGAACAGCTCCAGGCG
>NZ_RXLQ01000067.1 GCF_003953935.1 Massilia atriviolacea | reverse complement strand
CTGGACCAGGCGTCGCAGGAACTGAAACAGCGCCTGAAATAAGCTGCCACGCACAAATAAATTTAAAAATAGCTTGCTATCCGATAGTGCGCTATATATACTGCTTCACATGGACGACAAACAAACACCGAACGACGGAGTTCCCCAGCTCGATGGCCAGTTGTGCTTTGCGCTGTACTCGACTTCCCTGGCAATGAGCAAGCTGTACCGCAAGTTGCTGCGCAAGCTCGGCCTGACCTACTCGCAGTACCTGGTGTTGATGGTGCTGTGGGAGCAGAACGAGTTGACGGTGTCGGACATCGGCGAGCGCCTGTTCCTGGACTCGGCCACCCTGACGCCCCTGCTCAAGCGGATGGAACAGGCTGAACTGCTGACCCGGGTGCGCGCGGCCAACGACGAACGCCAGGTCATCATTTCGCTGACCGATGCCGGCAGCCGTTTGCGGGAAGAAGCGAAGAAGTTTCCGTCGCAAATGTTGTGTACCTTTGGTTGCGAGTTGGACCAGGTCGTCAGCATGAAGCAGCAGCTGGACGTGCTGCGCAGTAATCTGAACAAGAACACGTAGTACCCGATGAACGGGGCGGACAGTGACCGCCCGCCCCGTCAGGATAAAAATGTAGTGAACTATATAATCGCTTGCTAAGTTAATCTCTTAAAAAGGAACCACCATGAAAGCCAT
>NZ_RXLQ01000007.1 GCF_003953935.1 Massilia atriviolacea | reverse complement strand
CGTTGGCCTTTGCGCCGCGGGGTTTTTTTTCGTCCGCATATTCGTTCGATATGCACCAGCAGTCGGCGTCCTCCTCCAGCGCCCACGCCCGATGCGGCCATACGATTCCTGAATCTTCCTGGCTGCTTGACTTGGAGCGCACTCTAAGCCTTAGCCTGTCCTTGCACGGCACATCCGTGCCTGCATCGGTGACGCGATTTGCGCACAACAACGGCGAAGGACATCTTGATGACGACGAACAGAGTGGCGATGACGATGGGATTGATCGTGGCGGCGGCAATATCCGGCACGCCGGCATGGTCGGCGGAGCCCGACAGCAGAAGGCAGCGTGGCGAGGAAACCCTGTTGAAGACCACCGGAGCCCAGGGCCGGGAGGTGATCGACTCGCTCAAGCGCATTTCGCCGGAACTCGGCGACTGGATTGTCGATTTCGCCTATGGCGATGTGTTCTCCAATCCCGGCTTGCCACTGTGTACCAGGGAACTTGCCACGATTTCGGCGCTGACGGCGCTCGGTAATGCGCAGCCGCAGCTGAAGGTCCACATCGAGGGCGCCTTGAATGTCGGTTGCAAGCCGGATGAGATTATCCAGGTGATCACCCAGATGGCCGTCTACGCGGGTTTTCCGAGTGCCCTGAACGGCATCGCCGCCGCGAAAGAGGTGTTCGAGAAGCGCCGCGTCGGGCCCGCTTTCAGCGACCCCGCGCAGCGCAGGACGCCGGCCGGATAGCCAGGCGCTTGTGCCTGCGCGCCGTTGCCCATATAGTCACTGGCTTGGAACGCACCCACCTTGTCAGGACTACGCAAATGGAATCCCATCTGAGCATCGACGAAGCGTCCAGGCGCACCGGCTTGACGGCATACACGCTGCGCTACTACGAGCGGATCGGCTTGCTCGCCCCGGTCGGGCGGGCGGCCGGCGGCCAACGGCGCTACGCCGCATCGGACATGGCCTGGATCGAATTCCTGCTGCGCTTGCGAACGACTCGCATGCCAATCGGTAAAATGCAGGCGTTCGCGCGACTGCGCAGCGCGGGGGACGCGACGGTGCCGGAGCGCCGCCAGATGCTGGAAGAACACTTGAGCGATGTTCTTGCAGAGATCGAAGCGATGCGCCAGTCCGCCGCAGCGCTGCAGGACAAGATCGCCTACTACCGCGCGTTCGCGCAGTCCCCGGCAGCGGCGTAGCCGGCCCTCACATGGCGTTCAGCGCCTGTAACGCCGCCGCATCGAGCCGCAGCGCGCCCGCCGCCACGTTCTCGCGCAGGTGCGCCACCGACGAGGTGCCCGGGATCACCAGCATGTTGGGTGCGCGCTGCAGCAGCCAGGCCAGCGCCACCTGCATCGGCCTGGCATCCATCGCCGCCGCCACCTCGTTCAAGGCGCCCGATTGCAGCGGCGAGAATCCGCCCAGCGGGAAAAACGGCACGTAGGCGATGCCCTGCGCGGCGAGCGTATCGATCAGGGCGTCGTCGCCCCGATGCACCAGGTTGTAATGGTTCTGGACGCACACGATGTTCGTGATCCGCTGCGCTTCGGCCACCTGCTGCGCGTCGACGTTACTGAGGCCAATATGCCGCACCAGCCCTTCCTTTTTCAGCACCGCCAGCACCGCCAGCGCCTCGCCGATCGGCGATCCATCCGCGCCATCGAGCCCCGGTGCGCGGAAATTGACGACGTCGAGCGCGTCCAGTCCGAGATTGCTCAGATTGCTGTGCACGGCATCGCGCAATTGCTGCGGCGAAGCCGCCGGGATCCACGACTGGTCGGCACCGCGCAGGAAGCCGATCTTGGTCACGATGGTCAGCTCGTCCGTGTACGGATGCAGCGCCTCCCGGATGATCTGGTTGGTCGCATGCGGGCCGTAAAAGTCCGACGTGTCGATATGGTTGACGCCCGCGTCCAGCGCCGCGCGCAGCACCGCGACGGCGGCGGCGCGGTCTGTCGGCGGCCCCCACACATGCGGCCCGGCAAGCTGCATGGCGCCGTAACCGATGCGATTGAACGTCCGGTCGCAATGGGCCGGCGTAAACTGGTCTTGGGAAGGCGAGTAAGTGTTCACAGATATCCTTTGCTGGGGTTGGGAGGAATGTGCGGCCTGCCCATCGCAAGTCGCATGCACACAGTCTAGCGATGATCGGTGCATGTGATAATCGGGCTAATCGCGTACGGGCTGTACACAATTGCGCACAATAAGGATGGCACCGATGAGCACTGAACTCCATTCCATGGCGGATTTATCGACCTTCGCGCTGGTCGCCCAGCACCGCGGATTCCGCCAGGCCGCGCGCGCCAGCGGGCAGTCGGCTTCGGCCCTGAGCCAGGCGGTCCGGCGCCTCGAAACGCAACTCGGCATCCGCTTGCTGGAGCGCACCACCCGCAGCGTGGCGCCGACCGGGGCCGGCGCGCTGCTGCTGAGCCGCCTGCAACCGGCGCTGCTGCAGGTTGCAGGCGCGCTCGACGTCCTCAACGAGCTGCGCGACAGCCCGCGCGGCACCTTGCGCCTGAATGTGCCGGTCAGCGCGGCGCGCCACTTCCTGCAGCCGCTGCTGGTGCGCTTCATGGCCATGTATCCGGACATCGTGCTCGACATTGTGGTCGATAACAATTTTGTCGACCTGGTCGCCAGCGGCTGCGACGCCGGCATCCGTTACGGCGAGCGCCTGGAGCAGGACATGATCGCGCTGCCGATCGGGCCGCGTACCGAACGTTTCGCCCTGGCTGCCGCGCCCGCCTACCTGGCGCGGCGCGGCGTGCCGCAGCACCCGCGCGACCTGCTGCAGCATGCCTGCCTGCGCGGCAAGTTCCTCAGCGGGCTGGTGTATCCATGGGAGTTCGAGCGCGACGGGCAGAGCCTCACCGTCGATCCCGCCGGTCCGCTGATCGCCACGCCCACCGTGGCCGACCTGATGGTGCACGCCGCCGTGGAAGGACACGGACTGGTGTATCTGTTCGAAGACTGGCTCGCGCCGTATATGGCGTCGGGCCAGCTGCAGCCGGTGCTGCCGGCGTGGTGGCTGCGTTTTCCCGGCCCGTTCCTGTACTACGCGGGCCGGCGCCAGCAGCCCGCGCCATTGCGCGCTTTTATCGACTTCATCCAGCAGCCGGCCACGGGCGGATAAGCCGCTGCCATCGCCGGCTTGCCGCTATGCGCGCTTCGGTATATCGACGCTGGAATCCATGCGTTTACTCGCAAAAATGAGCACCGGTATCGCTACGCGTAAAGCACTTCGGTTTTTCGTGGAGTCCGCTTGACTTGGCATACGTGGTGCAATAGGCGTACTGGAGATCGTTATTCCATTTTTTCGGATCCAGATCCCTTCCCAACAAAGCCAGTTGCTGCCTGAGGGTGGGTTTGTCGCGCGCCATGCAGGCGTAGAAAGCGTAATTGTTTCGTGTTCTGCTTTCGGAGTGGATGCGGAGATAATCCTCGAAGCCTGCCTTCATTCGTTTCCAGTTGGCCCCGCCTGTCTCGAACATCTCCGGCGATTGCGCTTTGGTCGAGTGAAGCCGGGTGTACATGGCTTCCCCGAGCCGCCCCTTGGTCAGCCGTGCGGCGCGGTCAATTGCACTGAGTTCCTCTCCGTCGGACCCGTACCACTTCGCGGCGTGGAATGCGACGTTGGTGTAGTGAATATCGAGGTAATACGGATCGATCCTGGCCGCCTTGTCGTAGAGGGCATCGAATTTTTCGTGCGTCCATCCCTGGGCCAGGCCAACACTCAGCATTCCTTGGTACCAAGCTGGAATATCTTTGCCGGGACCGGCCAAAGCATCAAGCTGTCGTTTCGCCGATTCCATCCGCTGCTTGAACAGTTTCATCGATGCGGCGTCGACTGTCGAGGCGTAGCCGGACCCGCGTCCGTACCAGGCATACTCGATATCAAAAAGTGCCAACGCCAGCCTGGCAGCCATCGATCCAGGCGACGATTCAAGCCAGGCCGATAATGAAGCCTGATGGGCCAGCCACTCCTCGTTCGAGCGTGCCTGCTTGCTGCAAGCCACGTTGAACGATTGCGCGATACCGCTGAAAAAGGGCGATAGCGCAGACACGTTATCGGATGTGGTTTTCTTCGAATATGCCGCGTACAACGCATCCAGTTTTTTGTAGTTTTTTCCCTTCATGAGCTCATGGACCTCATCCGCGATCATTTCGGCAGGGCGGATGTGATTGTTTTGCGTGCAGGCGCTTGCCGTGTTGAGGGAAGAAATCAGGATCAGCACACATGCCGACATGGTTGTGCTGCGTTGCCAGTTGAGTTTCATAGGAAATTAGATGGTGAAAAAGCGGAGCAACTGCATGGTTCAAGCTGCATAAGAACAATAGCTTAATGCCAAACCTGTCTCCCGGGTAAGAAAAACCTGCTCTCTTCTCAACAAGCATGCGCCCGGGACGTAATGTCTTTTTACCATTTTCACCACAGTGACAATGCGTGAGATTGTCTGTAAATACGCCATCTATACTCAGTGAGTCACTTGTTCGATGTTCCCTGGAAGGATGCAACATGGACTCTCTACGCCCGCTCCCGCCCCGCTTTCAACCGCGCCCTGTGCGCGGTGCCATTTCCCTGCTGATCTTCAGTGTCGCCACCCTCGCCGCCGCCCAGACCGACCCGCGCCGCGTCGACGGTCCCGGCCCGTCGGAAATCGTGTTCCCCTCCATCGATCCGCCCGAGATCAAGCCCGGGCGCGCACCGGCAATCGACCTGCGCGCCTTGCCCAAGGGTGCGCAGGTGTCCTTGCCGAGCCAGGACATGGGCCACATTTTCATGCGCATCCCGCCCACCCTGGCCGACACCCAATCGTCGACCGAAGTGGCCGATAAAGTGATCGCGCCGCTGCTGGCCGCGCTGAAGTTCGAAGGCGGCCTGCGCCGCTTCGGCAAGGTTCCCGAAGCCGGCCTGCCCCAGGTGCGCCCGCAGCTGAGCGGCGTCGCCGAGCTGCTCGCCACCGAATACCAGGGCAACGAAAAAGCCACCCGTCCACGTACCCTGGACATGGTCGACGCCTTTCTCGGCAAGCGCGCCCCGACCGACGATGTCGAGCGCAACCTGCTGATCGCGCGCGGCCTGACCTACGCCCAGTTCAAGGCCGACATCGAACGCCAGGAAATCACGTATCCCTTCATGCAGGTCGAAGGCGGGGTGCCGATCGAACACACCCTGCTGCTGGCCTCGCGCTGGGAAGGCCAGGGCATCACCAGCGTGCGCGGTTCGCTGATCAACCGCTATTCGGTCGGCAACGCCCGTCCGCAGAGCGCCGAAGGCGCCGACGTGCGCGCCTATGCCGCCCTGAAAGCCGTCAGGGGCATCGACAGCGTCGACGGCCGCCGCGTCAGCGATGGTCCTTCCCTGGTGTTGCTGCCGTATGGTAACGACGCCGCCGGCGGCGTCCTGCTGCGCCACGCCTGGCGCATGGTGATCGAGGGCGTCAGCTTCGGCCGGCCGGTACCGTTCCGGGTCTGGTCCGACGCCGCCACCGGCGCCATCCTCAAGATGCGCCCGCTCGTCTCCGACGTCACCGCCACCGGCACCGTCTGGCGGCGCGATCCCGGCACCGGCGCCACCCAGGTGCGCAGCTTCGCGGTCGACCCCGCCGTCGGCGGCCAGTACACGCTCAAGCTGGCCGGCGTGGTCTCGCGCGTCGACCACCAGGCCGACGGCTTCGACGCCCAGGACGTGTCGGTCTCGAGCACCCTCGGCGGCAGCAGCGCCACCCTGGCCAACTTCAACCAGGCGCCGATCAACAACGGCGCCACCGGCATCTGCGCCAGCGGCGGCAATCCGACCTTCCAGCAGGTGAATTATTTCGGCGTGTTCCATCTGAACTGGAAGCAATCCATCTCGCACGGAATCTTCACGCCCTTCCCGACCAATCCCTGGAATCCGCGCCTCGAGTCGGTCTCGGCCGGCTGCAACGCCTGGTCCAGCATGGACTTCGGCGCCTGCCAGGGCTATTTCGACGCCGCCTGCCCGAATTTTTCGAATGGCACGGCGAACGCGCCCAACTACATGAACTTCGCCCACGACAACACCATCGTCGGCCACGAGCTGGCGCATAACGCCGTGCAGCGCTTCACCGACGGCCGCCCCAGCAACTGGTGCGGAATGGGCCCATGCCCGATTCCGGTCGGCATGGGCTTGATGCACGACCTGGCCGACGCCTGGGCCGACCATTTCGACAACACCAACTGCACCGCCGGCTGGACCGCCAAGAACCTGGGCGGCGTCAACGCCAGCAACAACTGCCAGGGCAGCCGCGGCCACCACGAGGGCGGCGGCTTGCCGCGCCTGCACGAAGTGACGACGCCGTTCAACCCGGCCACCCCGGGCGACCATTTCCCGGAACACCGCGACCTGGCCAGCGGCGCGTACGCCGACATGCAGATCGGCTCGGCCATCCTGTGGCAGGTGCGCGAGGGCATGCGCAGCAAGTGCCGGCCGTCCGGCCATCCGCAGTATTTCGTGCGCTTCACGCGCGCGCTCAAGAACGCCGGCCTGTCGGGACCGGTGGGCGGCGGCGACCGCGGCATCTATAATCTGCTGCGCGACCTCCAGCTCGAAATGGTCGAACAATGGGCCACCTCCGGCTTGCCCGGCGGTCCACCGGCCTTTGCCCACAACGGCAACCACACCACCAACAAGGTGCTGGCCGGCTTCGCCAAGGGCGGCGTGTTCGCCATGCCTTCGGCCTGCATCGACAACGACCCCGGCACCTCGGACGCGGCCATCTGCCCCAGCGGCGAAAACGGCGGCGATGCCGTGATCGACATGAACGACAACGACCTCGCCGACGATCTGGTGGTGGACGGCATCACGCACCGCGAAACGGACTTCCTCAAGCTGGGCGGCGCGGCGCCGACCTTCCAGGTCTGGACCGGACCGCGCTTCCGCTTTACCGGCACCAGCGCCCGTCCGGTCAGCGGCACCGCGATCTGCAATGCCAAGTTCATCGTCGAAGCGTCGACCGACCAGGCTTTCTCGCCGGCCTCGACCGTCAACAGCGGCTGGATCAACGTCGACCTCAACACCGGCACGCCGGCCTCGCCGGAATGCTCCGGCACCTGGACCCCGACGGCGGCCCAGTGGACCGTGCTGCAAAGCGGCGGGCATCTGACGCGCGTGTACTACCGCACCCGCACGCGCGACGCGCTGGACGCCAACGAGCGCGTCTCGACCTCGCCCGGCGCCGGCCTGTGGACCGTGCCGCCGCCCTACGCCGTGATCACCAATACGGGAGGATCGGACTACTGATGCGCGCCCTGTCCAAGCGCAGCGGGCGCCTGGCCGCCGCCCTGCTCGCCGCCGCCGCATGTGGGCACGCCGTCGCCGCCGCCTTGCCGGCGGCGCGCCGGGTGCTCGATCCGCCGCTGGCCGGCGCCGCCATGAGCGTGGTCGACGGCCGCCTGTGGGTGGCCAGCCGGGGCGGCGGCCTGATCGGCTTCGACGGCGGCAAGCGCAGCATGCGCTTCGACCTCGGCCAGGGCTTGCCCTCGGCCGTGGTGCAGGAGCTGGCGGCCCTGCCCGACGGCCGCCTGGCCGCCGGCACCCAGGGCGGGCTGGTCCTGCTCGATCCGCGCCAGGGCGGCGCCAGGGCCATCGCGCCGCCCGGCATGGATGGGCACGCCATGGCGGCCGACCTGGTGCTGGCGGCCACCCGCGGCAGTGAGCTGATCTTCCAGCTGACCCAGGTCGATCCGGACGCCGAGGGCCAGGCCGGCACCTCGCTGTGGCACTGGGACGGCAACCGCGTGCAAGCCTGGGACCCGGGCCTGGGCGGCGCGCTGGTGGCGACGGCCGGCACGGTCGACCGCGGCGACGGTTGCTTTCACCTGGCCGGCATGCGGGTCGACGGCGCGGCGCACCAGCCCTGGTACGCGCGCCAGTGCGGCGACCAGCTGCGCGGCTGGCGCCTGGCCGACGGCGCGCCCGCCGCCACAGTGGGCGTGGCCGCCATCGCCCGCGCGCCGGACGGGCGCTCCACCACGCTGGTGATGGTGACCCAGGCCTCGGCCGATCCCGCCTCGCGCCGCCACGTCGTGATGAGCCTGGACGAGGATGGCCGGCTCAGCCCGCATTGCTCGCGCGCCAGTTTCAGCGAGCAGGTGACCGGACTGGTGTATTCGGGCCCGGACCTGGTCGTGGCGCGCTCCGGCGCCGGCGTGCATGCGCTGGGTTGCGCCGGGCTCAGGGCGCTGTCGGCCGACGCGCGCGTGAGCAACGCCACCGCCCTGCTGCGTGACGCTCGCCTGGGCCTGCTGGTGGCCACCGATGCCGCCGTCTGGCAGCTGGGCCCGGACGGCACGCCGCTGGCCCTGACCCCCGCACCCGGACGCGACGTGCCGGTCGACGCCTTGCCGGTGGACTACCAGGCCAGCGGTGCGCTGGTGCTGCTCGCCTCGCCCACGGCCGGCCCGCTGGAGCTGGCGCGCGGCGCGCAGGGCTGGAAGGTGGCACGCCAGTGGCGCGCCGGCATCGAGCTGCCGGACGCCGTCTACGGCCCGGCCGCCTATGCCGGGCCGGACCAGGTGCTGGCCGTGCAGCTGTCGCAGGGCGTGCTGCGCCTGCGCCAGGGACAAGCGCAAGCGCTGCCGCTCGACGCCGGCGCGCAGCCGCTCGACGTTGCGGTCGCCGGCGGCGGCATGTGGATCGCCACCGGCAGCACGCCGTTCGGCGGCGCCGCCGCCGGCCTGCACTTCCTGGGGGACGATGGCAGGCATCGCTTCGTGGCGCTGCCCGACCGCCAGGCGCAGCCGAGCGGCCGCCTGCTGGCCTGGCCCGACGGCCGGGTCTGGGCCGGCACCCGTCTCGGCATCATCGAAGCGGGCGCGGCGGGAAAACCGCGCCGCCTGTCGGCCGACCGGGTCGAAGCGGTGTTTCGCAACAGCGCGCGCAATCTGATCGGCGCGGTGGGCGCCAGCGTGCAGCGCTGGGACGGCGAGCGCATGGTGCCGGTGCTGTTCGCGATCGCGCCCGCGCCGGCCCGCGCGCTGGGGCATCCGGTCGACCTGGTGATCGACGATGCCGGCCGCTGGGTGATCCTGTTTTCGGGCGGACAAGTGGTCCTGCTCGACGCGCAACGCCAGCATGTGGCCACGCTCGACGAGCGCGCCGGCATTCCACCGTCGAGCCGGCGCCTGCTGTACCTGCCCGGCTCGCGCGAGGTGCTGATCGGCTCGGCCCGCGAAGGATTGTTTTCGCTGACCTGGCCCTGAGCTGGCGGCCGGCCGCCGCCCCCCGGTTGCTCTGTGGCCCTGTGGCCTGCGCCGGCATGACCGTCCTGCCAACACGCGTTTAACACGCATCAAACCTCGTCCCGGTATTGTTGACTCGTATTTCCCCACCGCATAGTATTGAACGACGGCAACATCAGAACGTCCCGGCCCGCTCGGCGGCGGCATCGGGCGCGTCGTTTTTTCATGCTTACCAGGGTAAAACAATGTCCCCATCGAACGCACCAGAAAAACACGCCCAGGGCCATTCGCCCGACAAGCTGCAACTGTTCGAGCGCCTGGTGAGCGGCGAGCAGGAGTGCAAGGAAGTCATCGACAACATGAACGTCGTCCATGCCATGTACAAGGGCTTCACGCTCAAGGCATGCGCCCAGGCTTGAACACGGGCGCCGCAGGCGTTCACCGGGAGGGACCATGAGAAAATTTTCGCTCAGGCTGGTGCGCAGCAGCGAGCGCCTGTTCTGGAGCGGGCGCACGCTGGTACGCCGTGCCTACGCGGCAGCGTGGGCGACCGCGCCCGAGAGCATGGGCGACGATTACGATTTCGCGGTGCTGATCTGCGACCACGACGAAGTCCTGGGCAACCTCAACATCAAGCGGCGCACCGCCGATACCCTGCTGCCGAGCGAAACCTATTTTCGCCAGCGCCATTGGGAAGGGCAGTGCGAGGTCGATGCCGGCAAGGTCGCCGAGCTGTGCTCGCTGGCAGTGTGCGCCAGCCTGAGCAACCGCGAGCGCATCCTGGTCTTCAACGGCCTGATCCTCGGTACCCATCTGCTGGGGATGCAGGAAGATATCCGGGTGTATGCGACGGTCCAGCGCACCGCCCTGATCAATACCCTGACGCGGCTCCTGAAATACCCGTTCATCGCCAGCGAGATCCAGGATGTCAGCGGCGCCGGCATTCCCGACGACAAGTACTGGACCACGGCGCCGATGCCGCAGCTGTACTACCTCGTGCATGGCGCGAGCACCGATACCGCCTCCTTCAAACTCTTGCACTCCTTCCTGCGCGACGGCCTGTCGATCGAGCCGGTCTGCGGCGCGCCAGGGCCCGCCGCATCGGCGCCGCCACCGCTGGCGCTGGAATGAGCCGCGCGGCCGTAAGCAATCCCGTGCGCGCACGAGAGCAAGAAACGGATGGATCGGCGCCCCCGCCTTGCCTATGCTGGAACGCCTATCACAACCAGCACAGGAATCGGCACATGAACGCATTAACGGGAAAAGTGGCCATCGTGACCGGCGCCAGTTCCGGCATCGGCTACGAAACAGCAAAATTGTTTGCGCGCGAAGGCGCGAAGGTGGTGCTCGGCGCGCGCCGCCAGGCCGCGTTGCAGGCGCTGGTCGCCGAGATCGAAGCCGGCGGCGGCGAAGCGGTCGCCGTCCCCGGCGACATCGGCGACGAAGACAGCGCCCGCGCGCTGGTGGAGGTCGCCACCGGCACCTTTGGCGGGCTCGATATCGCCTTCAACAACGCCGGCATGACCGGCGAGAGCACGGCGCTCGCCGAGCTCTCCGTGGCCGCCTGGGACGCCATCCTGGCCACCAACCTGCGCAGCGCTTTCCTGTGCGCCAGATATCAGATTCCGGCCATGATCGCGCGCGGCGGCGGCTCGCTGATTTTCACATCGAGCTTCGTCGGCCACACGGTGGGCTTTCCGGGCATGGGCGCCTACGCGGCGAGCAAGGCCGGATTGATCGGCCTGATGCAGGTCATCGCCGTCGAGTACGGCGCCCACGGCATCCGCGCCAATGCGCTCCTGCCGGGAGGCACCGACACCCCGATGGGGCGCGCCTGCGCCAATACCCCCGAAGCGCGCGCCTTCGTCGAAGGCCTGAACGTCCTCAAGCGCCTGGCGCAGCCGTCGGAAATCGCGCGCTCGGCGCTCTACCTGGCGTCCGACGCGTCGAGCTTCACGACCGGAACCAGCCTGCTCGTCGACGGCGGGGTCTCCATCAACCGCACCTGAGGCCGAGAGCCGCTCCTACTGCCGCGCGCGCATCACTTCCACCTCGGCGCGCAAGGCGCTGCGCTCGGCGTTCGAGGCGTCCAGCCGCGCGCGCAACTCCTTGATTTCGGTCTCGAAGTTGTCGCGCGCCGTCACCGCCCCGATCAGCTCCATCTCGGCCGCCAGGCGCGCGTCCGACACCGCCGCCTGCGACGCCACATTGCGCTCGATCTGCGCGCGCAAGTCCAGCAGTTGTTCGTTCTTGCCTTCGATGGCCAGCTGATCCTTTGCCTTGCCCACCAGGGCTTCGGTGGCCACCAGGCGCGCATTGCGCAGCTCCACCGTCAGGCGCTGGATATCCTCGTCGCGCTCGGCCACCGTGGCCAGCGCCTGGTCGCGCGCGATGGTCATGCCGGTCAATTGCCCGCGCAGGTCGTCGCGCTCCGCTTCGAGCTGCTTGCTCGACGCCAGCAGGTCCGCCATGTCGCTCCCGGCCTGCGCCAGCGCGTCGCGCACGCCCGCGCCGGCCTCGTGCGCAAACTGCTGAGCCCAGTTGCCCAGTACGGTCGCGACCGCCGCCGGAATCTCCGCCGAGGGCGGCGCTGGCGGCGTGGCCTCGCTGGCGCGCCATTCGATCAGGTGCTGGTGGATGACGTTGGGGGAACCGGTGCCGAGCGCCGTGCGCACCGCGTCGATACTGGGGCGGGTGCCGTCTTCCTGCAAGCTGATCGCTGCCGCGACAACCTCCTCGTAGGTCACTTCCTGACGTGCCATGGCGTCTCCGGTAAAGGTCTTGTTGTGGATAGCTAACATCATACGCTGCCCGCTTCATCCGACGCGCACGCGCGTTGCGCCACGAGAACAGATGGCGGTTTACCGCCCCTGGCGGCCGCGCAGCGACGGCCAGGCCCACAGCAGGCTGCCCACGGTCGCCAGCAGCATGTCTTTGTGCGCATCCCACATATCGCCCTGCTGCCCGTTGTAGGCCTCGGCATCGTTCGCGGACAGGCTCAGCGCAATGGCGAACTCGAACCATTCGTACCAGAGGCTGGTCACCATCACGGCCGTCACGGCAATGGCCAGGCCGAGCCGCCGCGACAGGCCGCGCCGCGTCACCAGCCAGGAGAGCGCCGCCGGCGTGAAGCACAGCCCGTACAGGAAGTGCACCAGCCGGTCGGTGTGGTTGCGGGTCCAGCCGAAGGTCCGGTCGATGGACACGTGGAACAGCGCCTGTCCCCACGCATCGTAGGGCAGGTTGGAATACAGCCAGCGCGCGGCCACCGAATGCACCGACAGGAATACCGCAATGAACAGGAAATCGCGGTCCGTGATGCCCCAGCGCGCCGACCACTTCCACAGCAGCGCGAAGCCGGCCACCGTGAGCGAGCTGTGCAGCGCCTGTTCCACCGGCCACGGCGGATTGATCCAGCTCGCGCCGAAGACGAGCAGCATGAGGACGGTGGTGATGCGCTTGGAAGGAATCATAGGCCTGAAAAAGAAGTCAACCGGAACCGGCCCCCGGCGCGGTTCGCTGCGGACGCTATGGTATGCGATGAAGCGACAGTTATTTCATGAATATGCTCCGGCCGGCAAAGCGGCATGGCGCGCGCCGGTGCGAGGTGGTATCGTTTTGCTACGATGTACGTTCGACTGATGGCTGTCCAGTGGGCGACGGCCCCTGCCCCGGAAGGATCGTCATGCCGCACCACCTTAGCCATGTATGCAGCCTGGCACTGGCCGCCGCCGCCCTGTGCGCGCTGCCGGCCCATGCGCAAAGCGCCTCGGCCAGCGCCGCCATCACAAGCTTCAGCTACCGCCTGGTCGATCTCGACCTGGCGGACGGCATCACGCCCTCGATCGCGCTGACGCCGATCAGCGGCTTCACCCGCCTCTCGCACAGCATGTACGGCAACAGCGCGATGAACGAATTCCAGAGCATCGGCACGCTCGGGACCACCGCCTCCGGCAGGGCATTCGGCTCGGCCTCCACCACCAGCGGCGTCGACTTCATGCAGGCCATGGCGCAGTTCAGCGCCCCCGCCGGCGCCGGTTACCAGCGCTTCGGCGGAGAAAACGAATACCGCTTCAATTTCACGCTCACGCCATCGACAGGGCTTGCGTTCTCGGGAGATGTCTCCCTTGCCGCGCACGACAGCGGCGGACCGGTCCAGGCGCTGGCCGGCATGCGCATGCAGGGATTGTTCCCCTGGACGCCGTCCGGCCTGGTCGATTACACCGCCTTCAACTGGACTGCCGGCGTGGAGGATGGCGCCCGCGCGGAGCGCTTCTACGGCGAACTGCGCACCGGCGCAATCGGCTTGCAGGGCTATTTCAGGATGACCAACCACGCCACCGTCATCTCGAATGCCCTGCTGCCGATCCCCGAGCCGCAGACCTACGCCATGCTGCTGGCCGGGCTGGCGCTGCTCGGCGTGTGCGCGCGCCGGCAGCGGCGCCGCGCTGCCTGACAGGGCGAGCGCCATGGCGCAGGCGGCAAACGGGTTATCATCGCCATCCCGCTTCACCGATTGAGCCGCCCATGCAGATTCGCCGCCTCGTTCCCGCCGATGCACCCGCCTACCAGGCGCTGCGCCTGGCAGCCCTGCGCGAAAGCCCGGCCGCCTTCAGCGCCAGCTACGAGGACGAGTGCGGCACGCCGCTGCCGGCCATCGAAGCCCACATGGCGCCGGACTCCGGACGCTACCGCTTCGGCGCCTTCGATGGCGATGCGCTGGTCGGCGTGGTCGGCGTGGGACGCGAAAGTGGGTACAAGCTGCATCACAAGGCCTTCGTGGGCGGCATGGTGGTGGCACCGGCCTGGCGCAAGCAGGGCGTCGGACGCCAGCTGCTGGCGCACGCGCTGGCCTTTGCCGACGCCATGCCCGGCCTGCGCCAGGTGACGCTGACCATCACCGCCGGCAACGCTCCCGCGCTGGCGCTGTACGCCTCGATGGGATTTTGCGTGTTCGGCCAGGAGCCGCGCGCGCTGTGCGTGGGGGGCCAGTTCCACGACACGATCTACATGCTGCGCGAGGTCACCACAGGTGCTGCTGGTGATCGATGCGCGCCAGCGGCGCCTTGCTCGCCATAAGCTCATTGGCCCGGTACGCGGGGCCGTGCACGATGTTGAAGACGAGCTTGCGGTACACCCAGGCCGCTTCCTGCGCCACCCGGCAATTGGCCACGATGCGCACCCAGTTGTTCGGCTCCAGCAGCAGGCTGGAAACGGCTTTCCTCGGGCGGCGCTGCGCTTGGTAACCGAAGTAGTCGACCTGCGCGCCCGCGCCGTCCGCCCGCACCGCCAGCGGAAAGCGTTCCTCGTGCTGCTGGGCGAAGCGCAGCAGCGGCAGCGCATCCCCGGCGGCGAATTGCCGGCCCTCGTCGAAGACCACCAGGTGCAGCAGCAGCGCATCGTCCAGCGCGCAGTCGGGCACCGTCACGCGCTCCGGCACGGCGCTACGCGCGACGGAGCCCGGCGCGCCGCGCGAGGCGCCGGTCCATGATGTCTCGATGACCTGGATGAGTGTCTGCACGTGGCGACCCGCAATCGTTGAACTGGCGCCAATTCTAGCGCACGCGCCTCAGCCCCGCAGCGCATCCGAGGGCAGCATGCGCATCGCCAGCCAGGCATGGCGCGTCACCGCCGCCAGCGCCACCGCCAGCGTCGACACCAGCGCGAACAGCAAGGTCCAGTAGCCGATCGGCGCGTGTTCGACGTAGCCTGCCAGGTAGCGCTCGATCGCCAGCGCCGCCAGCGGCAAGCCGACCGCCGCCGCCACCAGCGTCAGCATGCCGATTTCGCGCAGCACCAGCAGGCCGATGGCGATCCGGCGCGCCCCATGCAGCTTGCGCAGCACGATTTCCTTGGCGCGCCGCTGCACCGTGTGCGCCGACAGCACGTAGGTGCCGAAGGCCGCAATCGCCAGCGCGATGCCGGTGGCAATCGCCAGTAACCTGGCCATGCGCGCATCTTCCGTGTAATTGAGCGCCAGGATCGCGTCAGCCCGGTGCGTCCTGATCATCGCGTCCGGAAAATAGGCCGGCCACAGGCGCCGCACCGCCGCCTCGGCCGGCGCCACGTCGCCCGTGGCGCGCACGCTCAAGGTCATCCCGGCGGTCCACAACTCGTAGGCCATCGCACGCGGCGCTTCGCGCAGCGACTGGAAGCGCAGTTCCGGCGCAATGCCGACCACGCGCTTCTGGATCGTCCTGTTATCGAAGCCGGTAAACAGCAGCGTCTGGCCCAGCGCCGCTTCGGGCGTGGCAAAGCCCAGCGCGCGCGTGGCGATGGCGTTCAGGACCAGCGGCAGCGGGTCGTCTTCCTTGTCGGTGCGCGCCGAAAACAGGCGTCCGGCGCGCGGTGCGATCCGGTACTGCTCGAAAAACGCCGCGCTGACCGACTTCATTTCCATCGACGCGCTGATCCCGTCCGGGCGCTTGAGGTCGCGCAGCCACGATACCTGGTGGCGCCCCACCGCGTCTTCCGAGACCGCGCTGCCGGCCACCCCCGGCTGCGCCGACAGGGCCGCGATGAAGTTGCGCGCCCGCGCGCTGTCGCGCACCACGTCCGGCAGGTCGACGATCAGCAGCGGCGCCGGATCGAAGCCGGGCGAGACGCGCATCGCGAACGCGGTCTGCCAGGCGATCGCCAGGGTGATGCCGGCAAAGCCCATCGCGGTGGCCACCTGCACCACCGTCATCACGCGCCGCAGCCGCATGCCGCGCCGCGACTCGCTGTCGCCGCGTCCGGCCAGCACCACGCCCGGGTGCACGCGCAGCGCGATCCACGCCGGATAGGCCGCCGTCAGCACGCCCAGCGCCACGCCCAGCGCCAGCGCCGCGCCGACATGCGCGGCCGTGAGCATGCCATCGAGCTTGCGGTCGACCAGTTGCGCGAACAGCGGCAGCGCCAGCCAGGCCAGCAGCAGGCCCAGTCCCGTCGCCAGCAGCGCCACCAGCATCGATTCGGCCAGCAGCTGCAGCACGATCTGGCGCATGCCCGCGCCCAGCACCTTGCGCATGGCCACCTCGCGCTGGCGCCGCAGCACGCGCACCGCCGCCAGGTTGACGTAGTTGATGGCGGCCATGGCCAGGATCAGCAGCGCCATCGCGCCGAGCGCCGCGATCACCACCCGGCTGCCCCGCTCGCCCGCCGCGCCGATCTCGTTCTGTCCCGTCTCGCGGTCGAAGTAGGCCTCGCGCAGCGGCGACAGCGACACATCCATCACCGGCTTGCCGCCCAGGCGCTGCCGGGTTTCCGGCGGCACGTCCTGCACCGCCGGCGACTGGTCGACCGCCCGTTGCAGCGCGGCCGTCAAGGCCTCCACCGACGCGCCGGGGTCGACCCGGATCAGCACCTTGCCCCACCAGCCCGATTTACCGGTCGTCATTTCCTCCTGCACGTGCGCTTCGGCCAGCACCGAGCGCACCCCGACCAGCACCTCGAACGGAATCGTGGTGTTGGCGGCCGGGGTGCGCAGCACTGCGGCAGCGCGCAGCAGTTTTCCCTCGACCAGCATGGTGCGCCCGAGCGCATCGGCGGTGCCGAAGTGGCGCAGCGCCGCCTCTTCGGTGATGGCAAAGCCTTCCGGCTGCTCCAGTGCCAGTGCGAGGTGCCCGCGCAAGGCCTGCAAGCCCAGGATCTCGGCGAAGCCCGGCATCACCGTCAGCCCGTTCATGGCGTGCAGCCGGCCGCCGATGGCGGCGGTCAGGCCCATGATGCGCGGGCGGGTTGGAATATACGCGCTCGAGGCCAGCACGCCCGGCGCCCGCGCGGCGCTCAGGCGCAGCAGCATCGGCGCCTGGTCGAACCACGGCGCCTTGGGGTCGACGTTAAAGCGCTGCTTGACGATGTACACGTGATCTGCGTTCGGTACCTCGGCGTTGTACTGCCACGAATAGCGCACGAAGCCGAGCAGCAGCAGGGCGGCGCCGAAGCCCACCCCCAGTCCGGCCACGACCACCAGCGAATAGGCCGGCTCCTGCAGCAAGGTGCGCCAGCCGATGCGAAAATCCCTCAGTGTCGGCATGGTTTCCTCATGCCGCTTGCAGTGCGTCGACCAGGATGCGGCCATCGAGCAGGCGCAGGGTGCGCGAGGCCTGCGCCGCGTGCGCCGGCGAATGCGTCACCATCACGATGGTGGTGCCTTCGGCGTTGATCTGGCGCAGCAGGCGCATGACTTCGTCGCCATGGGCGGTATCGAGATTGCCGGTCGGTTCGTCGGCCAGCAGCAGCGCCGGCCTGGCCACCAGCGCGCGCGCGATCGCCACGCGCTGCTGCTGCCCGCCCGACAATTGCGACGGGCGGTGCCTGGCGCGGTGCGCCACGCCCAGCTTGTCGAGCATCGCCGCGACGCGCTCGCGCCGCTCGCGCGCCGGCACGTTCATGTATTCCAGCGCCAGTTCCACGTTCTCGGCCACCGACAATTCCTCGATCAGGTTAAAGCCCTGGAAGATGAAGCCGATGCGCCCGCGCCGCAGGCTGTTGAGCTGCGCTTCGCGCCAGCCGGTTACGTTCCGGCCGTCGAACCGGTATTCGCCGCTGTCGGGCGTGTCGAGCAAACCGAGCAGCGACAGCAGGGTCGATTTGCCGCAGCCGGACGGCCCGGTGATGGCCACGTATTCGCCGGCATCGATCTCGAGCGTAATGCGGTCGAGCGCCGTGGTGCGCACGTCGCCGCCCTGGAAGGTCTTGCTGACATTGAGGAGCTTGAGCATGCCGTCCTTCTGGTGGGGGTTGGGGTCGTTCATTGTGTCATCTCCGCGTCGATCCATCATCAAAAAATCTAGTCCGTCAATTGCAGCCGGGCCGCCTTGCCGTAGGGGGCATACGAGGACACGATCACGCGCTCGCCGGGCGCGAGGCCGCCCAGCACCTCGAGCTGGCTGTTGTTGCGGCGCCCGCTGCGCAGCGCGCGCCGCTCGGCGGTCTTGCCGTCCTTATCCAGCACATACACCGCCACGCCGCCGCTGTCGTCGATATACGCGTCGTTCGGCAGCAGCAGCGCTGCGCTGGCCCCGCCCAGCGTCACCAGCGCTTCCGCGCCCTGGCCCGGGTTGAGCGTCTCGGGCTGGCCGTTGGCGAACGCCAGTTCCAGCGTGAACCGGCCCTCCTTGATCTGCGGGTAGATCCGGCTCACCGTCAGCGCATACGCGCGCCCGTTGATGGTGGCCGTGCCCTGGCGTCCCACGGCGACCCGGTTCAGGTAATACTCGTCCACCTGGGCCGACAGCTTGAACTGGTCCACGGCGTCGATGCGGCCCAGGTGCTGGTCCGGCTTCACGGTGGCGCCGACCTGCAGGTGGAAATCGGTCAGGCGCCCGGACACCGGCGCGCGCACCGCCAGCGCGTCGATGGTCGCATTGACCACTTGCAGGCCCGCTTCCAGGCGGCCGATGGCCTGCTCCATCTGCCGCACCGCGTCGCGCTGGGTCGCCGCCTCGGTCTTGTAGCCGGCGCTTTCGCTGTCGAACAGGCGGCGCTGCTGCGTCACGCGGTCCAGGCCATCTTCCAGCGCGTTGGGCGAGACGAATCCCTGCCGCGCCAGCGCCGCATTGCGCGCATGCTGCTTTTCGGCCAGGGTCAGCGCAAACGCCAGCTCGGCGCCGCGCCGCTCGCGTTCCATGCGGCTCGCTTCGAGCGCGATGCGCAGATTGGTCAGGTTCGAAATCTGCTGCGCGTGTTCGGCCTCGCGCGCCAGCAGGTCCAGCCGGCGCTGCGGATTCGACAGGCGAAACAGCACCTCGCCCTGGCGCACGTTCGCGCCGTCGCGCGCGAACACTTCTTCCACCCGCCCCGACTCGACCGCGTCGAGCATCACCGAATGCAGCGGCGCGGCGGTGGCGCGCAGGGCCACGTCGTCGCGGAAGCTGCCGCGCGCCACGGTGGCGATGCGCACATCGGCCCGCGCCACCTGCAAGCCTTGCGGCAGCTGGCGCCACAGGGCAAGCGCGCCTGCCGCCAGCAGCAGCGCGGCGGCGGCGCCGGCCAGCACGCGCCTGCCGCGCCGCCGCTGCAGCGGCTGGTCCATGGCGGCGCCGCTGTTGCGCTCGGGCGCTGGGGGAATCGGAACAATCATGGCGGCTCACGCGTCGAAGGAATGCGGGAACGGATCGCAACATCCGTGCCATGCGCGCCGCCGGGGCGGACGGGCGCGCGTGGCGGACGATTCGTCCGCAATCGCACAGCACAGGTGTTCGCTTCCGGACACCTTGTCCGTTTCGGTTGGCCGCGCCGCCAGGCTGCTGCTAGAATCGGCGCACCCCTTTCATCCACCGCGCCATGGCCGACCAACCCGCCCGCATCCTGATCCTCGACGACGACGCCGACGTGGCCTACGCCGCCCAGCTGGTGCTGCGCCGCTGCGCGGGCAAGGTCGCCACCCTGGCCGATCCGCGCCAGCTGGCGCGCCACCTGCAGGGCGGCGTGCCCGAGGTGGTGCTGCTCGACTTCAATTTCACGCCCGGCCGCACCGACGGCGCCGAGGGGCTGGCGGTGCTCGACCAGCTGCGCGCCCTGCCCGACGCGCCGCTGGTCATCGTCATGACCGCCTATGCCGACGTGGCCCTGGCGGTGGAGGCGATGAAGCGCGGCGCCAGCGACTTCCTGACCAAGCCGTGGGATAACGCGCGCCTGCTCGCGGTGGTGGAGGCCGCGCTGGCGCAGCGCGGCGCGCAGGGCGTGCCGGCGACTGCCGCCGACCCCCTGATGGGCGATTCGCTGCCCATGCGCCAGCTGCGCGCCATGATCGCCAGCGTCGGCCCGACGCAGGCCAACGTCATGGTCCTCGGCGAGAATGGCGTCGGCAAGGAACTGGCGGCGCGCGCGATCCACCTGGCCTCGCGCCGCGCCGCCGGCCCGTTTCTCGCGGTCGACATGGGCAGCCTGCCCGAAGCGACGCTGGAGAGCGAATTGTTCGGCCATCGCAAAGGCTCGTTCACCGATGCGCGCAGCGACCGCGCGGGGCGCTTCCAGGCGGCTGCGGGCGGCACCCTGTTCCTCGACGAGATCGGCAACCTGCCGCTGGCCGCGCAATCGAAGCTGCTGACGGCGCTGGAACGGCGCGAAGTCACGCCGCTCGGCGCCGACCGTCCGCAGGCGATCGACGTGCGCATCGTCAGCGCCACCAACCTCGATGAAGCCAGGCTGTATGACGCACAGGTATTCCGGCCCGACCTGCTGTTCCGGCTTAACACCATCGTCCTGCGCGTGCCGCCCCTGCGCGAGCGGCGCGACGACATTCCCGGCCTGCTGCGCCACTACCTGGCGCACTATGGCGCCTTGTACGGCAAGGCGCCGGGCAGCATCGCCCCGGACGCCTTCGACGCCCTGTGCGCCTGGCATTGGCCCGGCAATGTGCGCGCCTTGCGCCATGCCTGCGAACGCGCGGCGATCCTCGGCCAGCCGGGCCGCTACAGCCTGGCCGATTTCGGCCTGCCGGCCGGCCAGCCCAGCATGGTGGCGCATGCCCGTCCGGCCGGCACCGACCTGCTGGCGCTCGATGCCATCGAGCGCGACGCGGTGGCGGCCGCCATGGCGCAGGCGCGCGGCAACATCAGCCACGCCGCCATCCTGCTCGGCATCAGCCGCGCCGCCCTGTACCGCAAGCGCAGCAAGCATGGCCTCTGACGCCGCGCCGCGCCGCCTGGTCTGGGCCGGGGCGCTGCTGCTCGGCGCGGGGGCCTACGGCGCGGGCGCGCAGGGCGCCGGGCTGGGGCTGGGGCTGGCCAGTGCGCTGGCGGCGCTGGCGGCGCTGGGCCTGATCCGCCACGGCCTGGCCGCGGGCAGGGCCGCGCCGCCGCTGGAAGTCCCGGCCGGCCTGCCGCACGACCAGGCGCAATTGACGGCGCGCGTGCTGGCGCTCGAATCGCAGCTCGAACATGCGCCGATCGCCTTGTTCCGCATCGACAGCGCGCAGCGCGCCGAGCCGCTCAACGCCAATGCGCGCCGCCTGCTGGCGCCGGGCCGCGCGAGCGACCTCGAGGCCTTGCGCCGCACCCTGGCCGGCCTGGTACCGGGGCGGCGCAGCATGGTCGATGTCGACACCGAACAAGGCGTCGAGCGCGCCCTGGCCACCGCCAGCGCCTTGACGGTCGAAGGCCAGCCGCAGCGCCTGGTGGCGCTGACCCCGATGGAAAACGAGCTCGCGGCGGAAGCCATGCAGGCCTGGCAAAAGCTGGTGCACGTGTTGACGCATGAGATAATGAACTCGCTCACGCCGGTCGCGTCGCTCTCGCACAGCGCGCGCGACATGGTGCAGGGCGTGCGCGCCGGCCTGCCGGCCGATATCGCCGGCGACCTCGCGCTCGCACTCGACGCCATCGGCCGCCGCGCCGCCAGCCTGACCGATTTTGTGAGCGGCTACCGCGCGCTGGCCAGCGTGCCGGAAGCGGCGCCGCAGCGGGTGGTGGTGCAGGAGATGTTTGCGCGGCTGGCGGCCCTGGCGGCCCCGGCATGGCAGGCGCGCGGCGCCGGCGCAGGCTTTCGGGTGGAGCCGGAATCGCTGGAACTAATGGCCGATCCGGGCCAGCTCGAGCAGGCGCTGGTGAATCTGCTCCAGAACGCGGCCGAAGCGGGCGCTTCGCAGGTGACGGTGAGCGCGAAGCTGGCGCGCGGGGGACGCCTGCGCATCGACGTGTGCGACAACGGCCCCGGCGTGCCGGACGAGGTCATCGCCGATATCTTCACGCCCTTCTTTTCCACCAAAAGCAAAGGCAGCGGAATCGGCCTGGCCATGGTGCGCCAGCTGGCGCACCGCAACGGCGGCGCGGTGCAGTATGCCAGATCGATCGGCAGCGGCGCGCGCTTCATCATCACTTTTTGACTGCTTGTTTTGATTGCTTGATATGACCAACGACATCATCCTGTTCCTGCGCGCCGCCGTGGACCGGGAAGCGCTGCAGGCGGCGGTGGCGCGCCTGACCGGCATGGCCTGCGCGAGCGGGCACGCGCCCGACCCGGCCGCCCCGGCATGGTTCATCGCGCTCGATTACCAGGAGGGCTTTCTTTCCGGCTTTTCGCTGAGCTGGCCGGCCGCGCACGACGCCGGCATCGACGTGGCGGCGCTGGCGCGCGCGCTTGCCGATGCATTCGATACCGAGGTGCTGTTCGACGCCGAAGACACCCTGCCCGCCGTGGACGGCGAAACCTGGCGCCTGGCCGCGCCCGGCGGCCGGGGCCTGCGCGCGGTGGCGCTGCGTGAAATCGAGTAGGCGCAGCGTGTAGAATCCGGCCTGTGCGATCGGCACCCATCAAACCACACAAGGACATCGTGAAGGCTATCGACTTCAAACTTGGCATCGCCGCGCTGTGCGTCAGCGCCGGCGCAGCGTACTGGTACTACTCCCCCCTGATCGCGCTGCACCAGATGCGCGCGGCGGCCCAAGACCACAATGCAGAGAGCTTCAACGCGCGCGTCGACTACCCGCGCCTGCGCGAGAGCGTCAAGTCGCAGCTCAACGCCGCCATGAACGAGCAGGTCAAGCCGGGCAACGACGGCGACGATCTGGGCAAGGCCGGTGCCGCCCTCGGCAAGATGCTGGGCATGGCCATGGCCGACAAGATGGTCGACGCCATGGTCAATCCGGAATTCGTCATGGGCGCCATGAAGCGCGGCTCGATCGCTCCGCGCCGCCAGGGCGCGGGCGCCGACCAGGGCGACGGCGGCAAGCCGGACCTGAAGTACACCTCCGAGCGCGTCGGCTTCGACAAGTACATCATGCACCTGGAAACCGACAAGCCGGGCGAACGCGGCATGTCGCTGATCATGGAGCGGCACGGCTTCGCCTCGTGGAAGCTGGCGGAGGTGCGCCTGCCGCCGCGCCCCGCCGCCCCGTTCTGACGCTTACGGCGCGATCCAGGCGTCCTGCCAGTTCGCGCCCACGCCCGGCTCGTAGTGGGTCGATGCCGCGGTCCACTGGGAGCACCAGCCGCTGTACGGGAACGGCTTGCAGGTGTAGACCTTGCCGTTCTTCGGCTGCAGCACGCGGGTACCGGCCTTGTAGGTCGCCAGCGATGCCGGGAACACGTGGTCGTAGGCCGCGTTGCCGCCTTCTTCCGTCAGCGTCAGCGGGAAAGTCTTCTGCAGCACCGCGCCGCCGTCCTTCACCACCGCCTTGAGCACCAGCTGGTGCGCGCCGGCCTTGGGCGCATTCAGGTTCAGCGCCAGCGCCGCGCTATTGTTGTTCAGCGGCGCCGTGGCAAAGCCTTTCGACACGCCGGCCTGGTCGTACACGTAGGCGCTGAGCTCCATGTCGGCATTCGCGCTGACGCTGAAGTTGATGGTCAGCTCGCCGCCCTTGATCGCATACGAGGAGCGCAGGTCGCTCACCGAAAACTCGGCCGGCGGCGGGGTCTGGTCCTTGTTGATCTGCACTTCCACCCGGGTCAGCGCGCTGCTGGTTTTTGCGTACACCGTGTTCTGGCCGTACACCGGCGTGATCTTGCCGTCCTGGCCCAGCTGGCCCGCGTGCAGCAGCGGCTGTTCGGCGTTGACGCGGGTCGCCAGCAGGTAGGCCCAGTTGTTGCGCAGGCCTTCGCTGGCGCTGTTGATGGTGACCTTGGTCTGCAGTTCCGGTTTTTCGCCGGCCGCGTCGAACACGCGCGTGGCCACGCTGTCGCCGACCGCCAGGTCGACCGATGGATAGATCGCGCCGCGCTGGGTCCATTCCGGCACCGGCACTGTCGGGCCATCCTTGAACAGCACGTCCACCATGTTGTAGAAACTGTTCGGCGTATCGCCGATTTCCCAGACGCCCAGGATCACCTGGTAGCCGCTGCGCTGCGGCACCGTGCAGTTGTGGCTGACCTGCGCCGGCGGCTGGCGGTTGCCGCCGTCGACGACGCAGAACGGGGTCAGGTCGAACGACGCGCGCGTGAGCTTCTGGTTCGGGTTCCAGTTGGCCTTGGTGATGTAGTAGCGCCAGTTGCGGGTCGCGTGGTTGGCCGTGAACTGCCACTTGAAGACGTTGGCGCCGGCCGTCATCGGGCGCTTGGTCCAGCGGCTGCTGGTCTGCTCATTGAGTTCGCCGAACTGCGCCAGCGCGGCCGAGGCGATCACGCCGTCCGCCGGTCCCTGCGCCGGAAAGCCGGACGGCGCCTCCAGGCTTTGCGGTTCCCACTGGATGGCGCCGCAGGCGCTGTTGCCGCCCTGTTTGCACAGCAGGTTGCGCGATTCCGGCTGGGTGATGTAGCCGTGCGCCATGGCGCTGGCGCTGCACAGCAGCGCGCAGGCGCCGGCGATGGTGGTGAGGGCGGTGGTCAATCTGTTCATGCTGGTTTTCCTTTCGGGCGGGACGAGGTCGGTAAGCACGCACTGAGCCTGGCCGGCCGACATCGCGCGCTCGCTTGCGGTTCAAAAGGCGTCAGGATGCTGTTCGGGAAATTGGTAGTCAACTGGTTTTCAAAATTGCCCCTATGTGCAATACCAGTGCGCGATGGAAGGTTATGTTGCATGCGTAAAAGCGGGGCATCGGGGCGGTTGACGCCGGGGTGTGTTTACCGCACAATCGGCAAACAGAACGTTGCACATTTGCTAATGAAAACGTTTTCATAATTTGTTGCAATTAATGTTGCATTTAATGTTGCACTCAATCTTGCAACCGACAAAAACCACCCCGGAGATCCGATGCGACTGCCTTCCCTTACTTCCGCCACCTTCAGTGCCTGCCTGCTTCTTTCCGCCTGCGGCGGCGATGCAGCCCCGGACGCTCCCACGGCCACGCCGGCGCCGCCGCCAGCGGCCGATACCGTCGCCGCGCTGGCCGATGCGCTGGCCGATGCGCCGCCGCCAGCGGTGGAGAGCGAGGCCGGCGGCGTCTTGAGCGGTAGCGACGCCGGCCGGTCCGAAAAAACCAGCGGCGCCGAGGTGAGCAAATTGAGCAAGCTGGCCGGGTTCCCGGTCGGCGTGTCTGTCGCCTACGGCAATGAAGCCTACAGCTACAACAACAGCCCGGCGCAGCAGGCAGCCATCAAGACGCATTTCAGCCAGCTCACGGCCGGCAATATCATGAAGATGAGCTATCTGCATCCGGCCCAGGATACCTACAACTTCACCCAGGCCGACGACTTCCTCAAGTTCGCCAGGGACAACGGCAAGACCCTGCACGGGCATGCCCTGATCTGGCATGCCGATTACCAGGTGCCGGCCTTCATGAAAAATTACCAGGGCGACAAGGCGGCCTGGCTGGCGATGCTCAAGACGCACGTGCAGACGATCGCGTCGCATTTTTCGGGCAAGGTCGCGAGCTGGGACGTGGTGAACGAAGCCATCAACGACGGCGGCGGCTACCGCAATTCGCTGTTCTACCAGAAGACCGGCGCCGACTACATCGAGCAAGCCTTCATCAATGCGCGCGCGGCCGACCACAAGGCCGACCTGTACTACAACGACTACAACATCGAGGCCGACGCCGCCAAGCTGCAAACCCTGACCGCAATGCTCGACGGTTTCAAGGCGCGTTCGGTGCCGCTCACCGGGGTCGGCTTCCAGATGCACATCTACATGGATTACCCCTCGGTGAGCACCATCTCGGCGGCCTTCAGGCAAGCCGTGGACCGCAACCTGAAAGTGAAGATCACCGAGCTCGATATCCCGATCAACAATCCCTTCAGCCCGCCGTACCAGGCCGGCGACATCAAGCGCGAGCTGACCCCGGCCCTGGCGCTGGCGCAGAAAAAGCGCTACTGCGAGGTCGTCAAGGCGTACATGGACACGGTACCTGCCAGGCTGCGCGGCGGCGTGACGGTGTGGGGCGTGAGCGATCCGGGCAGCTGGCTGATCGCCGACCTGTTCAAGAACGCCCACGCCGACTGGCCGCTGCTGTTCGACGGCGCCTATCGGCAGAAACCGGCCTTGCGCGGGGTGGCCGACGGACTGTCCGGCAAAGCCTGCACCAATACCTGAGTTAACTGCGCCGGGAGGTATGCCCAGTTGCGGGTGCCGGCACGCAAAACCCGCATTTTGTGCATACCAATTTTTCGGGCTCAAAAAATTGGTATTAACGCCACGAACGCCGTCAGCGCCACGTTTCGTCAACATATGTTGACAAGGCGCTCCGCCTGGCTTATCTTCCGTCCCATGATCGATCCCCACCACATGCCCTCACCCGACGACCCCGCCGACGCCCTGGCGGCGGTCGTGGCGCTGCGCCGCTACGCCGATGCGCTCGAACGCAAGGCGGTCAACGCCGCAGTCAAGCAAGGCTGGTCGTGGAGCGACATTGCGCAGGCGCTGGGCGTGTCGAAGCAGGCCGCCCACAAGCGCCTTTCGGGTTCGGTGACGGACAAGGACAGTTAATCGGGAGGTAGACGATGTTTCAACGCATACGCCAGCGTCTGGGCGACATGAAGACGATCCGGCACTTGTGCCAGGGAGCGGAAAAGTACGCGCTGGCCGACCAGCAGCGCGAACCGGCGGCCGAGCATTTCCTGCTCTCCGCGCTCGACCTGGACGACGGCACGGCGCGCCGCGCCTTTGCCCAGGTCGACGCCGATCCGGCGCAGCTGCCGCAAGCGATCGCGCAGCAGTACCGCGACGGCCTGCGCTTCGCCGGCCTGGCGCCCGCTGCGCTCGATACTGCCGACGCCGCGCTGGCGGCAGCGGCGCCGCTGGAAGGGGGGCGGGGCCTGTACCGGGCGGCGGCATCGGGCGCGGACCTGATGCAGACCCTGGCCCAGCAGCGCGCCAGCGACAGCGGCCCCCTGCTCGGTGCGCACGTGGTGGCGCTGGTGGCGGCCATGCGCCAGGGCGTGGCGCCGCGCTCGCTGGCGGCGCTGGGGGTCGACGCGGCGGCGCTGCGCGCGGCGGCGCAGGCCGAAATCAGCACCTTCCGATCTGCTGAGACAGGCGCTTAGCGCCCCTCGGCCGACAGCGTGAAGATCTCGACGCCGCTGTCGGTCACCGCCACCGTGTGCTCGAACTGGGCCGACCATTTGCGGTCCTTGCTCACGGTGGTCCATTTATCGGGCAGCACCGTCACATGGTGGGTGCCGGCGTTGACCATCGGCTCGATGGTAAACATCATGCCCGGTTCCAGCACGATGCCGGTGCCGGGACGGCCGTAGTGCGTCACCTGCGGCGCGTCGTGCATCACCTTGCCGATGCCGTGGCCGCAAAAATCGCGCACCGACGAAAAGCCCTGCGACTTGATGTGGGCCTCGACCGCCGCGCCGACGTCGCCCAGGGTGGCGCCCGGACGCACTGTGCGCACTCCCGCCATCATGGCGTCGTAGGCGGCATCGACCAGGCGCCTGGCCAGGATCGAGATCGTGCCCACTTCGAAGGTGCGGCTGGTGTCGCCGTGCCAGCCGTTCAGGCGCGGCGTGACGTCGATGTTGACGATGTCGCCCTCGCGCAGGATCTTTTTGTCCGACGGCACCCCGTGCGTGACCACATGGTTTACCGAAATGCAGCTGGCGTGCCTGTAGCCGTGGTAGCCGATGGTGGCCGGAATGCCGCCGCCGGCGCGCATGAATTCCTCGCACATGGCGTCCAGGGTGGCGGTCGATACGCCCGGGCGCACGTGCGGCGCGATGAAGTCGAGCGTGGCGGCGGCCAGCCGGCCGGCCGCGCGCATGGCCTCGAAGGCCTCCTCGTCGTGCAGGGGAATCGGTTTGCCGTGTTCTGTCTGGGTCGAGTAGCGCATGGGGTTTCTCAATGGGGGGAGGCGGCCAGGGCATCGACCGCGTCGTGCGAGGCGCGCAGGATGGCGTCGAGGGTGGCGGGGATCGGCTTGTTCTGGGCCAGGTAGGGTTTGACGATGGCGATCGGCGCGTCGATCAGCATGAAGCGCAGCGTGTGGGCCGCGTCGTCGCCATCGGCGCCGCGCCGCCGCAGGCAGCGTTCGAAGCAGGCGTCCAGGCGGGCCTGCTCCACTTCCAGCAATTCGCTCAGTTCCGGCGCGAGCGGCCCGCCCAGGTCGGGGCAGTCTTCGTACTGCAGCAGGAAGCGCGCATACACCGGCTTGCCGCGGCACCAGTCGAGCAGGGCCGCCACCGGGATCCAGCTGTCTTCCTCGTCCCAGTGGCGCGCCACCCGTTCGCGGAAATCGGCCTTCACCGTCAGCCAGGCATGCGCCAGCAGGGTGCTGCGCGAGTCGAAGCGGTGATACACCGATCCGATCGGCGCACCGGCCCCGATGGCGATGGCCGACATCGACACCGCGCCGATGCCGCAGGCGGCGGCAATGCCGATGGCGCCGTCGATGAAGGTGTTTGCATTGTATTTAGCGAGTCTGACCATTCAAAT
Source organism: Massilia atriviolacea (assembly GCF_003953935.1). Taxonomy (GTDB): domain Bacteria; phylum Pseudomonadota; class Gammaproteobacteria; order Burkholderiales; family Burkholderiaceae_D; genus Telluria_A; species Telluria_A atriviolacea. The sequence goes on along the minus strand of NZ_RXLQ01000007.1, from coordinate 335,737 downwards.
AGAATATCGATTCTATTTGAATTCGTCAAGCGCACGTTTCAAAAATGCACTATTGACAGATATTTAATGGGCCCGCAAAATCCCGCAGTCTTGCTACGGAAAACAGGTAACTCCCGATGAAAACGCTGATCAAACGTGCTGCGCGCAGCATGGCGGGATGGCCCTTGCTGGGACGCCTGGTCCGGACCGTGGTGGCCGTCGTGCGCCTGCCGGACGACAACCTGCGGCGCGACGCCTTGATGCGCGAACAGCTGCCGATGCTGCTCAAGAACATCTCCGACCTGAACGCCCGCGTGCTGGCGGCCGAGCGCGACCCCGACAATCTGATCGCGTCCACCCCGGTCGCGCTGCGCATGATCGCGCGCGACCTGGCCGCCCTGCGCGAACGCCTCGACCGGCTGGAGGCCGAGCGCCGCCCATGATCACTTTTTCGATCGTGATCAACACCCTCGACCGCGCCGCCCTGCTGCAGGAAACGCTGGAAAGCCTGTGCCGCCTGCGCTATGCCGGCCAGTTCGAAGTCATCGTCGTCAACGGCCCCTCGACCGACGGGACGGAGCGCGTGATCGCGTCCTGGCTGCCGCGCATCCGCACGGCGCGCTGCCCGGTCGCCAACCTGTCGGTGTCGCGCAATATCGGCATCTGCATGGCCGCCGGCGAGGTGGTCGCCTTCATCGACGACGATGCCATCCCCGAACCCGAATGGCTCGCCGGGCTGGCCGCCGCCTATGACGACGCGGGCGTGGGCGGGGCCGGCGGGCGCGTGTACGACAGCAGCGGCTACACCTTCCAGTACCACTACGCCAGCGCCAGCCGGCTGGGCGAGGTCGACACCGGCCAGCGCCGGGCCACGCCGCAGCTGTGCTTTCCCGGCTCGCGCGAGTTTCCCTACCTGCAGGGAACGAATGCCTCCTTCCGGCGCTCGGCCCTGCTGGAAGTGGGCGGCTTCGACGAGGAGTTCGAGTACTTCCTCGACGAGACCGACGTCTGCTGCCGCCTGGTCGATGCCGGCTTCCTGCTCAAGCAGCTGGAACACGCCTACGTGCACCACAAGACCGCCCCCAACGGCGTGCGCGACGCGGCGCGGCTGCCGCGCGCGATCTACCCGATCCTGAAGAACACCATTTACTTCTCGCTCAAGCACGGCCTGGAATACGCCACGCGCGAGCGCATCGATGCGCTCAACCGCGACAAGGCCGACTCGCACCGGCGCCACGTCGAGTTCATGATCGCCAACGGCAGCGCCGACGCGCAACGGCGCGTCCGCTTCGACGACGAAGCCGCGCGCGCCTGGGATACCGGCACGCGCCATGGCCTGGCGCCGGTCGCCGGCGCCATCGACGCCGCCAAACGCGCGCGCTGGCAGGGCGCCTTCCTGCCGTTTGCCACCATCGGCCATCCGCAGGCCATGACGCTGGCGCTGGTCTCGCGCGACTACCCGCCGCATCACCGCGGCGGCATCGCCACCTTCAGCCGCGACCTGGCCGAAGCGCTGGCCGCCGAAGGCCACCAGGTCCACGTGATCGCCGAAAGCAGCACCCACAGCCGGGTCGAACTGGTGGGCGGCGTGTGGGTGCACCGGGTCGTGCTGCGCGAGCACGCGCTGTCCTACGACGCACTGGAACGCGCCATTCCGCAAGAGATCTGGAACTGGTGCGCCACCGCGCTGGACGAGGCGCGCCGCATCGCCAGCCATCGTCCGCTGGACCTGGTCGAAGCGCCGATCTGGGACGCCGAAGGCGCGGCCTTCCTGTTCGAGGGCCGCTGGCCGCTGGTCACCAGCCTGCACACCACCTTGCATTTTTCGCTGCAGGGCCGCGCCGAGCTGCGCGACGACGCGGCCTGGATGGCGCGCTTCGGCACGCCCATGCTGGCGCTCGAAAAAGAACTGATGCTGCACTCGCAGGCGATCCGCGCCAACAGCGCCGCCATCCGGCGCGACATCGAGCAGGCCTACGATTTCCGCTTCGACGACGCCAGCCTGCGCCTGGTGCCGCTGGGGATGCCCGACGTGGCGGCGCCCGCCGCGCCGGCGGCGCGCGGCGATGGCGGCGTCACGGTGCTGTTCGTCGGCCGGCTGGAAGCGCGCAAGGGCATCGACGTGCTGCTGGCCGCGATCGACCCGCTGCTGGCGCGCCATCCGCAGCTGCGCTTTCGCATCCTCGGCGACGATACGCTGCCGATGTCGGGTGCGCAGATCAGCTACAAGGAAGACTGCCGCCGCAACGGCAAGCTGGCCGCGTGGGGCGAACGTGTCAGCTTCGAAGGCCGCGTCGACGACGCCACCCTGCGCGCCGCCTACCGCGAGTGCGACATCTTCGTCGCGCCCAGCCGCTACGAGTCGTTCGGCCTGGTGTTCGTCGAAGCCATGCGCGAGGCGCGCCCGGTGATCGGCTGCGCCGCCGGCGGCATGCCCGAAGTGGTCAGCGACGGCGTCAACGGATTGCTGGTCGCGCCCGGCGACAGCGCCGCCCTGGCCGGCGCCATCGAGGCCCTGGCCGCCTCGCCCGCACTGCGCGCCGGCATGGGGCGGGCCGGGCGCGCGCTGTTCGAGGAAAAATTCATTTCGCGCCGCATGGCGACGGACAGCCTGCCCCTGTACGGCATCGCGCTGGAGCGCTTCGGGCGGGGGCGCCGATGAAGATCTCGGTGGTGCACGGCATCTGCGTCAGGAACGACGCCATTTCCAACGCCATCGCCGACAACGTCGGCTGGCTGGCCGGGGCCGGCCACGAGGTGGTGCTGTTCGCCTACGCCTGCGAGCACGCTGGCGTGCCGCACCGGCTGGTGCGCGATGTCACAGACATCCTGCCCGATGCGCATTTCCAGGCCAGCGACATCGTCATTTTCCATTTCGGGATTTTCTATCCGCTGTTCGACCTGATCATGCTGGTGCCGGAGCGGGCGCGCCGCCTGGTGGTGTTCCATAACATCACGCCCAAGCGTTTCGTCGGCGCCGCGCATCACGCCACCATCGACAAGTCGTTCGCGCAGATGGGCAACACCATGTTCGCCGATTACGTGGCCTGCGACAGCGCCAGCAACCTGGCGGTGCTGCGCGCATCCGGCGTGACCACCCCGGCCGGCGTGCTGCCGCTGGCGGTGCATGGACAGGCGCAGCCCTGCGCCGCCAAGCCGGGCCATGCCGACGGCATCGTGCGGCTGGTCTTCATCGGCCGCCTGGTGCAGTCCAAAGGCGTGGCCGACCTGCTCGACGCGGTGGCGCGCTGCCTGCAGGCCGACAGCGGCGCGCGCATCGCGCTCGACCTGGTGGCCAACCTGGGCTTTTCCGATCCGGCGCTGGTCGCGGCGGTGCGCGCCGCCGCCGACGCATGGCCGCGCAGGTACGGCGGGCGCGTCTCGGTGCGCCTGCACGGCGACGCGCCGGACCAGCTCAAACAGCGCCTGCTGGCAGAGGGCGATGTATTCGTCCTGCCCACCTACCACGAGGGCTTTTGCGTGCCGATCGTCGAAGCGCTGTCGGCCGGCTGCCGCGTGGTCTGCTACGACAATTCGAACACGCCGGCCATCGCGGGCGGCTTTGCGCGGCTGGTGCCGACCGGCGACATCGCGGCGCTGGCGCAGGCCGTCGGCGCCGAGCTGGCGCTGGCCGGTTCGGCGCCGTGGCGCGACGACGGCTTTGCCGCCTTCGCCGCGCGCGCATGGCGCTACGCGCACACGTTCGCACCCGCGCGCACGCGCCACCGCCTGATCGCGCTGGTGGCCGATGTGGCGGCCGGCGTCGCCGCTCACTGAGCTCGCGCCTCGTGCGGCGAGGATGGATACGGCGTGCGCAGGTGGAAATGCACGCGCCATCCGGCCGCGACCAGCGCCAGGGCGATCAGCAGGCAGAGTTCCCATCCCGGTTGCGCCAGCGCCGCCGCCGCGCCTGACGGCGCCGCCTCGGGGACGGCCAGGGCCGGCGCTCCCGGCGCCTGCGCCGTGGCGGCCAGCAGGCGCTCGAGCCGCGCCAGTTCGCCGGCTTCCCCGGGCGTGGCCAGCGCGTCCTTCGCGCGCAGGACCATGGCGCGCTCGCCCGCCCACAAGCGCGCCAGTTGCGGCGAGGCCTGTTGCGCTGCCGGCTGGGACGCGCCGGCGCGGCTGCGCTCGACCACCACCTGCTGCGCGGCCGGCTTCCAGCCGCTCAGCAGGCGCACCAGGTCGTCGTGCAGCGATCCGATGCGCGGCACGCGCGCCAGGGCGGCGATGCCGTCCATCCGCTCCCACAGCACGTTGCGGCCGCTGGCCGCTTCCAGGTCGAACAGGCGCACCTGGCCGGGACGCTGGCGGTAGTGCTGCAGCAGCGCGTCCCCCGAACCGGGCATGAGCGGCTGCGGTCCGTGGATCCACACCACCGCACCGTCGCTGCTGGCCGCCGCCCATTCCCACGCCGCCAGCAACGCCGCGCTGTTGTCGTTGCCGCCCTCGAAGGCGATGTCCTGCAGGTAGCGCACGCTCGCCAGCGAATCGGACGGGTCGTGCAGGAACACCTGCGGCGCCTGGCTGCCGGCCACGATCACGCCCAGTTCCACGTTGCCGGGAAAAGAGGTGGCGGCGCGCGCCAGCTGTTCCCTTTGCGCCGCCAGCGCCACCGAGCCGTCCACCACCAGCGCCACCCGGCGCGGGATGCGCGCCGCCCGCTGGACGATGGTCTGCACGATCGCGCCGCCGGGCGTGCTCGGGTCGGGGCTCCAGGCGTGCGTGTCCGAGGGCGCGCGCAAGGCGCCGACGATGGCCGCGCCCATGCCCGGCAGCGGTTCGGCGAGCTCGCCGCGCAGCGCGAACGGCAGCGTGGCGCCGGGTTCCTCGCGCATCCCGGGCGCGCCGCGCAGCGCGCTGGCCGATTCCAGCGATACCGCGTGGCGCATGCCGTCGCCGATGTCGACATTGCGTTCGCTGAACGAGGGCAGCTGCACGAAGCCGAGCCGCAGTTCGTTGAGCACCAGCGGGGCCACCAGCGCGATCCTCACGGTCAGCTCGCCCTGGCCCGGAATGTCGCGCAGATGCAGCATGATGCGGTCCTTGCCCGCCGTGGTCACCAGCGCCGGGGCGCGCCCGGACGCCTGCGCCGCCTGCTGGCGCGCGCGCAGCGCGGCGCCGCCCACCAGGCCTTCGCGCACGCTGGCGCCGTCCAGCACGGCCACCCCGGTCACCACCGCGCCGGCCGGCAGGTTCGCCTGCGCGCGCGCTTCCTGCTGGTTGAGGGCGTCGTTGCGGAAGGTTATGGTCCAGTCCAGGGAGGCGAGCGCCGCGCGCGCATCGAGCGTGCCCTCGATGCGCGAACCGGCCAGGCGCAGGCCCGCCGCGCGCCCGCCCACGATGCTGGCGCCGGCGTCGCGGTTCAGGCCGAGCCGGCCGGGGTCGAGCGCGGACGGCACCGGCAGGGCGTTGAAGGCGATGCCGTTGACGCGGTAATAGATGGCGCGCGCCTGTTCCGCGCCGATCGGGAAGCTGAAGGGCTGCAAGACGCCGACCAGGTCCGTGCCGGGCGACGGTATCTGGTAGCACAAGCCGCGCATCATCGTTTCGTTGCCCAGGTGGCGCAGCAGCAGCACCCCCCTGTCGCGGGTGGCCGGGTTGGCGCCGTTCGCCATGCTCATGCCGATGCGCGTGACGGCGGTCGGCAGTTCGAGCGCGGCGACGATGGCCAGCGCCAGCAGCATGCCGGGCCACAGGGGGCCGAGCGCCGCGCCGCCCTGCGGCCTGGTCCGGCGCAGGAGGCGGCGCGCGGCCAGCGCCGCGCACAGCGACAGCAGCGGCGCCAGCAGCAGCAGGCCGGCGCCGAAGTAGACGATGGCGATCACGCCGAGCGCGGTGAGCGGCAGGAACAGCACGGCGAACACCGCACTGACCCCGGTCGCAAAGCTGTGCAGCAGCGCCATCCGGCGCGACGGCAAGGGAGATTCGCCGTGGAGCGCGCGCAGCAGCTGCGCATTGGCCAGCGGCACGCTGACGATCAGGAGGGCGTGCGCGCACATGGTCGCCGAAAACAGCCCGGGCATCCAGCACAGGCCGATGACGATGGCGCCTGCCAGCGCCAGCAGCGGCAGGATGACGCCGCCGAACCAGAGCAGGGTGCGCACGGCGGGGCCAACCAGGCGCGGCGCCGGCGCCGCGGCTTCCCGATGCATGCTCATGGCTTGGTGCCGCTGAGGCGGTAGTAGGCCTCGCACGCATCGCCGGCGCGGGTTCCCTGGTTCGCGATCATGAGCAGGTCGGTCAGGCTGGCGAGCTGGTCGTTCCCGGTATCGCACAGCCGCAACAGGATTTTTTCGTTGCCGAGGTAGCGCAGCAGGCGCATGCCGTTCGCGCGGGTGGCGGGGACGGCACTGGTCGCCATGTGCACGCCGGCCTGGTTGACGGCCTGCGGCAGTTCGGGGGCACCGATGATCGCCAGCGCCAGCAGCGCGCCGGGCCATGCGGCGGGCAGCGGCGTGTGCGCCTGGAGCAGGCGACGCGCGGCCAGCGCCGTCATCAGCGCCAGCGCAGGCGCGAACAGCAGCAGGCCGCCGCCGAAGTAGCGCAGGCCGGCGACGCCAGCCGGGATGTGCGGCAGGCACAACACGGTCGACAGGAGGGCGCTGCCGATGGCGAAACCGTGCAGATGCCCAAGCCGGCGCGGCAGGGCAGGGCGCGCTGTCCCCAATGCGCGCAGCAGAACGCTATTGGCCAGGGGAATGCTGGCAAGCGACAGGACCGGCACGCCCATGGCAAGCGACAGGTCGGCGCCCACCACGTACAGGAAGAACAGCGCGACGGCCAGCGCCGTCGCCGGCAGGATCACGCCGGCGAACCAGAGCGCGGTACGGACAAGAAACGGGAGCAGCGGGAACGAGGCTGGCGGGATGGCGGGCGCGTTGGCGCAGGCTGGCTGGGCGATCATGGCATTCCAGGGAAACTGAACAGACCCGCAGCGTAGCGAACGCCTGTGCAGTGGGAATGCGCTGAATGTGAAGTCGGCGCCGGGTGCGCGCCTACACCGCTCCCAGCCCCAGCGCCCGTCCCGCTTCCAGGCGAAAATCGGCGGCCTGCTTCTTGTCCGGAATGTCGGCCGCCAGCGCCAGCACCAGCGCGCGCAGGTCGCTCGCCTCGCTGGCGTGCTCGGCGCAGACGATGGTCGCCATCGGCCCGATGTGCCCGGCCAGCATGCGTTCCAGCCTGAGCAGGTCGGCGCTGGCGAACACGGCCGGCGGCGGGCGTGGCCGCGTCGGTTGCGGTCCGGCCCGCAGCGGCACGCGCGGACGCAGCGGCGCCGGATCGTCCAGCAAGTCCGCCAGGCTGACGCCGGCCGCCTTCGGGTTGTCTTTCCGCGCCACGTAGCTGTCGTCGAAGCGCACGCTGGCGCGCAGCATGGTGCGCATCGCGGCCAGCGCATCGGCCCCGCGCCGGCCCCGGCACAGCAGCATGACGATGTTGCCGCTGTCCATATGCACCTGGGCCATGCGGTTGTCGTCGCTGACGATGAAGGCGGTGCCGGTGCGGCGCTGGTCGCAGAACTGGCGCAATTGCTCGACGATGCCGCCGAAGGGCATCAGCTCCTGGTGTGTCATGGCGTTCTCCCCGGATCCCTCATGCCCTGCGGCTCAGGCGGCTGATGGCCATCTGGATGCTGATCCCCAGCCGTTCGATGGCGCGCGCCAGCGAACCGATCTCGTCGCCGCGCGCGGTGCCCGGTATCGATTCCGTGAACTCGCCCTTGCTCAGCTGTTCGGCGACCACGATCAGCTGGTTGATCGGCATCGTCAATTGCTTGGCCAGGAAGGCCGCCACCCCCACCACCAGGGCGGCGGTCAGCACGATCAGGGCGCGCGCGCCGGTCTCCAGGCGGTCCAGCGAAGCGTAGGCTTCGGCGTAGTCCTGTTCCACCAGCAAAGTCCAGCCCTGCGGCAACGTGCGCGCGTAGCCGACCATGCGCTTCCCGCCCGCCGCGTACACGGTCGGCTGGTCGGCGATGCCGTCCACCTTCAGGGCCGGATAGCTGGCCATGTCCTGCACCGCGTCGGTGGACTGGTCGGGACGGCCCGAGGCGATCACCTTGTTGTCGGCGTCGAGCAGGATCGCGTAACCGGTCTCGCCGATGCGGGTGTCCTTGATGACCTTGGAAATATCGTCCAGCTTCATGGCCATGGCCAGCACGCCGACCGTGCTGCCCATGGCGTTCCTGACCGGCACGGCGACCGTCAGCGCGGGGCGGCTGGTCGATTTGCTGATCAGCACCTGGCGGCTCGACGGCGCGCCTTTCATGGCGGCCTGGAAATAGCTGCGCTCGCCGAAGCGGGCCATCGGCTTGTCGTCGCTGCGCGCGATGTTCTCCCCGGTCGGCTCGATGGTAAACACCACGAAGGCCCAGTCGTAGCTCTCGCCCATGGCGCGCAGGACCGGGGTCTGGCGCGCCGGGTCCATGCTGCGGATATCGTCCAGCCTGGCGTTCTGCTGGAGCGCGCGCACATTCGCCTCGTCCCAGCTGGTGATGCCGTTGGCGATGCCGCTGGCGGTCATGACCAGTTGCTGGGAAATGTTGGCCGTCGCATCGGCGCGCGCCTGGCTGCTGCCCGCGTACCACACGCCGATCAGGGGAATCAGCGCCACTGCCAGCAAGGTCATCACCAGCTTATGGAAAATAGTCAGGCGGAACGATTCGGTGTTCATCGGGAGTTTCCTTTTCTGTGAACAGCCCGGCGACCCTGCGCACCGTGCGCAAGCGACGTTGGGGAGTCCACAGAAGACCATATTTCCACACGACAATGGTTGAGGTGGGACAAGGCATGGTGGAGAATGGCGGCTATACAACACCGTGCCGTCCACCCTCCGAACAGAAAGCCGCCATGACTTCTTCGCTGTCCTTTTCCCCGCGCCGCCGTACCCTGTTGATCGCCGGCGCCTGCGCGCCGCTGCTGGCGGCCTGCGCCACCGCTCCCGGCGCCGGCGCCGGCGCCGCCCGGTCCGAGGCGCAGGCGCGCCTGGCCGCACTGGAGACGGCCGCCGGCGGGCGCCTGGGCGTGGACGCCATCGATACCGGCGACGGGCGCCGGCTCGGCCACCGCGCCGACCAGCGCTTTCCGATGTGCAGCACCTTCAAGGCGATCGCCGCCGCCGCCATCCTCGCGCACGGCAAGAACGTGCCAGGCTGGCTGGACCAGCGCGTGCGCTACGGCAAGGCGGACCTGGTGAGCTACTCGCCGCTCACCGAAAAGCACGTGGACGCTGGCATGACCATCGGCGAACTGTGCGCCGCCACCATCCAGTACAGCGACAACGCCGCCGCCAACCTGCTGATGAAGCTGATCGGCGGCCCGGACGGCGTCACCGGCTTTGCGCGCAGCGTGGGCGACACCGTGTTCCGCCTGGACCGTTGGGAAACCGAGCTCAACACAGCGATCCCGGGCGACCCGCGCGACACCAGCACCCCGGCGGCGATGGCGAGCCTGCTGCGCCGCGTGGCGCTGGACGACGGCTTGCCCGCGGCGCAGCGCGACCAGTTGCAGAACTGGATGCGCGGTAATACCACCGGCGATACCCGCATCCGCGCGGGCGTGCCGGCCGGCTGGGCAGTGGCGGACAAGACCGGGACCGGGGCGTATGGCTCGAGTAACGATATCGGCATCGTGTTTCCGCCGCAGGGCGCGCCGGTGGTGCTGGCGCTGTACTACACGCAGGCCGATCCGCAGGCCAAGGCCAACAGCGAGATCCTGGCGGCGGCGACGAAGGTGGTCATGGCGGCGTTCGGCCGCGCCTGATTCTGCCTGGCCGCGCCTTGCCGGCCGCGCACCTCAGGCGCTGGAAGCGGTCTTCCTGCGCGGCCGCTGCTTGAACAGATCGGTGCGGCGCAGGCGGATCCCGCGCGAGTGAATCCCGCTGATGGCGCCCCATGCCGAGGCCCAGCGCGCGGCCCGCGCCTTCTCCTCATCCGACGATGAATCGATGGCGCGATCGATGGCCTTGACCATGCGCGCCATGCCATAGGCCTTGCGGTCCCTGGTGCCCCGGTAGCTCATGTACTGCCCGTATTAACATTCTTGCATTCAGGGTATGCCTATATATTAGGCAACACTGTTCGCCATCTCACCTTCGGAATTTTTAACTGAATGTCAATATGTAAGCAGATGTTACTACGGCAGCGTTGCCGCCGGTAGCGGCGCGGCTGCGGGGCCGCAGGGATTGCCGCCGCAGCAGTTCTCGGTCAGGAAGCCGATCAGGGCGTTCATGGTCGGCATTTGCGCCGCGTAAATCAGGGAACGCCCGTGCTGGGTCGGCGCGATCAGTTGCGCGTGGGTCAGTTCCTTCAGGTGAAACGAGAGCGACGATGGCGGCAGGCCCAGCCGCTCGCCGATCTGGCCCGGCGACATGCCGCCCGGGCCGGCCTCGATCAACAGGCGGAACACCGCCAGGCGCGACTCCTGGGCCAGCGCGGCCAGTGCCGCCAGTGCATTCTTGTTTTCCATGTGCGAACCTCGATCGTGGGGATTTCCATCGTATGGGCAATAGCGAAAGCGTGCAAGCACCCGCTTTACAAAACTTTACCGCCCACACATGAAGCGGACAGGCCCGCCGCCTACAGTACAAGCATGCGGAGCCAGTCCGGCGCCGCCCCACGAAAGGGCACGACATGAATCCGAACAAACACGGTCACCACCACCACCATCATCAGCACGACCACGAAGGCAGCCACGGCCACGGACCGCAGCGGCGCGGACGGCGCTGGCTGGTCGGCGCCGCCCTCGGCCTGGCCGCCGGCGCCATCAGCCTGGCCGGCGCCAGCTTCGCCGGCGAAGGACGCGGCATGCACGGCCAGCGCGGCCACTTCGCCAGCATGGACCCGGCCACCGCCGGCAAGCACATCGACAAAATGGTCGAGCACCTGCTCAGCGACGGCACGGCCGAGCAAAAGGCGCGCCTGGCGGCCATCGCCAAGTCCGCCTTTGCCGACCTGCAACCGCTGCACCGCGACTTCAAGGCCAGCCACGCCAGGGCCCACGAGCTCCTGGCGGCGCCGGCCATCGACCGGGGCGCGCTGGAACAGTTGCGCGTGCAGGAAGTCGAGCGGGTCGACCTGGTCAGCAAGCGCATCCTGGCGGCGGTGGAAGACGCGGCCGAGGTGCTCACGCCCGAGCAGCGCCTGCGTTTCGCCGCGCACATGAAAAAACGCATGCAATGAGCGCCGCCACCGATTCCCTCCAGCCATGTATCCTTGGGCCTTCCGACACTTTGGACGACAAGTCAGCGCCGACATGCTTCCGCGTATTTTGATGATTGAAGACGACGAGCGCCTGGCCGGCATGGTCGTCACCTACCTGCGCCAGAACGGCTACGAGGTGGCGCACGCCGCCAGCGCCGCCGCCGGCCTGGCCGAGCTCGAAGCGAGCCCCCCGGCGCTGGTCCTGCTCGACCTGATGCTGCCCGACGCCGACGGCCTCGACGTGTGCCGGCGCATCCGCGCCCTCGGCGCGCCGCTGGCCTCGGTGCCGATCGTCATGCTCACCGCCAAGGGCGATCCCTTCGACCGCGTGGTCGGGCTCGAACTGGGCGCCGACGACTACCTGCCCAAGCCCTTCGAGCCGCGCGAACTGCTGGCGCGCCTGCGCGCCGTGCTGCGCCGTCCGCAGCTGGCCGGGCTCGATAGCGGCCTGCGCCAGTTCGGCCGCCTGCTGATCGATACCGGCGCGCGCCGGGTGACGGTCGACGGCCAGGCGCGCAGCCTGACCTCGTACCAGTTCGACCTGCTGCTGGCGCTGGCGGCCAGCGCCGGTCGGGTGCTCTCGCGCGAACACCTGGTCGACGCCGTCAAGGGCGAGTCGCTGGAACCGTTCGACCGCTCGATCGACGTGCATATCGGACGCCTGCGCCAGGCCATCGAGGACGATCCCAAGCAGCCCAAGCGCATCATCACCGTGCGCGGCGCCGGCTATGTGTTCGCCAAGGTGCAGGATGCGTAGGCGCGAACACGGCCAGCATGGCGCCGAGCAGCGATGCGAGCACGGCTGGCAGGGCGGACCGCGCGGCTGGAAGCGCGAGCGCGGCCGGGAACGCGGACGTGGCGAACGCGGCCGGCGCTTTTCGATGGCGCACCACCTGTACCTGCGCATCTACGTGGCCCTGCTGGTCAGCCTGGCGCTGGCGGTCTGCCTGTTCGGCCTGGTGCACTGGGCCTACGATCCGGAACACATGAGTTCGAGCAACGAGGCGTTTGCCGAAGTGGCGGCCAGCATCCTGCCGCCGGCCAGCGCCTCGCCTGCCGACCAGCAGGCCGTGCTGGCGCGCTGGACCCGGCGCCTGCAAGCCAACCTGGCGCTGCACCAGGCCGACGGCGCGCCGATCGCCGCCGCCGGCGAGCCGCTGCCGCCGCTGGCGCAAGCGCGGCGCGACAGCATGCTGCTCGGGCCGATGGCCGTGTTCACCCTGCAGTTGCCCGACGGGCGCTGGCTGGTCGCCCAGCGCGCCTACGGCAAGAGCGCCTCGCTCGGCCTGGTCGCGATCCTGCTGCTGATCGCGCTGATGGTCGCCGCCGCCGCCTATCCCGTGGTGCGGCGCCTGACGCGGCGTCTCGAGCGCCTGCAGGCGAGCGTGGAAACCTGGGGCGGCGGCCAGCTCGGCACCCGCGTGGCGGTGGAAGGCAAGGATGAAGTGGCGCGCCTGGCCACCAGCTTCAACCAGGCGGCGGCGCGCATCGAGGCGCTGGTCGGTTCGCAGAAGAGCCTGCTGGCCAACGCCTCGCACGAACTGCGCTCGCCGCTGGCGCGGATCCGCATGGCGGTCGAGCTGATGCAGGACCAGGCGGCGCCGCCGATCCGCGACGAACTCAATCGCAACATCGGCGAACTCGACCAGCTGATCGACGAAGTCCTGCTGGCCAGCCGGCTCGACGCCACCGCCGACCTGGCGCGCCGCGACGAGCAGGTCGACCTGGCCGCCATCGTGGCCGAGGAATGCACGCGCCTGAAGGCCACGTTCGACGCGCAGCCGATCAGCCTGGCGGGCGACGCCAAATTGTTGCGGCGCCTGGTGCGCAACCTGCTGGAAAACGCCGCGCGCTACGGCGCCGGCACCGAGGTGCACGCCAGCCTGCGCTACGAGGGAAACGGGGGATACGAGGGAAGCGAGGGAAACAAGGGAAACAAGGGAAACAAGGGCAACGAGGCGATCGTGCTCGACATCTGCGACAGCGGCCCCGGCGTGCCCGAGGCGCAGCGCGAGCGCATCTTCGAGCCTTTCTACCGGGTGCCGGGCGCGAGCGAAGCGGCCGGCGGCGTCGGCCTGGGCTTGTCGCTGGTGCGCCAGATTGCGCGCCATCACGGCGGCGAGGTGCGCTGCCTGCCGGGCGAGCCGGGCGGCTGCTGTTTCCGCGTGCGCTTGCCGGTCTAAGGCCGCTTGCTGGCCCACGCGTCGTGCGCGTGCCGGCTGATGTAGGTGGCCAGTCCGCGTCCCGCCTGCGCCAGCAGTGTCATCCGCTCCACATGTTCCTGGCCGGCGCTGGCATAGGTGTAGACATACTGGGCGCCGCCGACGAATTGCACGGTGATCCGGCGCACACCAGGGCGGTAGGCCTCGACCCCGGAGTCGCCCGCCAGGTTGGCGTACGGGATCATGGGCGCGCTCATGCGGGCTTGGCCACCATCAGCCAGAACACGATCACCAGCGCGAAAAACGCCGGAATCCCCAGCGCCACCCACCAGCGCAGGTAGCGCCAGTAGAGCGGCGGCAACTCGGTGCTGTCGCGCGCGGCTACCTGGGCCATGTCGCGCATGCGCAGCTGCATCCACACCACCGGCAGCCAGCAGGCGCCGGCAAAGAAATACAGGCCGATCGACCACACGATCCAGGCGCTGGTCCACGCAAAGCCGGCCAGGTGGATCATATACAGGCCGGTGAGCGGCTGGACGATGATGGTGGTGGTGGTAAAGATCCAGTCGGCCAGCACCACATGGCGGCTGACCACGGCGATCGCCCGCACATCACGGCTCAGGCTGGTGAACAGCATGTAGAAGGCCGAGCCGATGCCGGTGCCGAACAAAAAGGTCGACGACAGGATGTGCAGCCATTTGACGATCAGGTAGTCCATTATTTTTCCTCAGGTTTCTTTTCTTCAAGCTCGAACAGCAGCCAGATGGCCGCCAGCATCGGCAGGTTCTTGCTCAGCGGACCGTAGGGGTGCAGCAGGAATTCCGGCAGCCTGAAGGCGATCGCCAGCGTGTAGAAGCCGATCAGCAGCAATTGCGCGCCCCACAGCCAGCGGCGCCGCTTGAGCGTCAGGATGCCGATCCCGATCAGCAGGTCGAGCGCGCAGGCGCCGTACAGCATCAGCGGCTGCAGCTGGGGCGGCACGCCTGTGCGTTCCAGCAACTGATAACTTTGCTCGACCGGGTACAGCCCGGCCGACACCGCCGCCGTGGCGATCCACACCGCCGCGATCGACACGCGCAGCACCGGCATCAGCCAGTGCAGCTTGGCCTGCATGCGCTCGGCGGCAGGGTCGTCGATGAAGCTGGCAATGGCGCGCGGCAGGCGCCCGATCAGGCGCATCGTCATGCCCGGATCGGCGCTGCTGCCACGGTCGAGCATGCGCAAGGAATCGCGGTTGAGCAGGCTGCCCGGCACCAGCCGTCCCAGTCCCGCCAGCAGCTTGCCGCACCAGGCCGGCAAGCGCAGCACGCGCAGCTTGCCCAGGCCGAGGCCGCTGCGCAAGGCCGCCAGGTAATCGGTGAACGGCAGGGCGGTCTGGCCGACCAGGGGGATGCGCTGGGCCGTGGCGCCGGCCGGCCCGACCGGCAGCGGGCGCCGCACCAGGCTGGCGATGGCGCAGGCCACATCGTCCACGTGGATCGGCTGCACCAGTTGCGGCGCGTCGCCGAAGCGCGCGCACAGCGGCATGCTGGCCAGGGTGCGGAACACGCGCGCGCTCACCCCATCCTTGCCGTACACCAGGGACGGCTGCAGGATGACCGAGCGCAGCGGCAGCAGGGCCAGGTAATCGTCGGCCGCCTTCTTGCTCAGGTGATAGGCGGTGTCGGCCTGCTGGTCGGCGCCCAGCGCGGACAGCTGGATCACCATGCGCACATCGTCCGACTCGACGCAGGCGGCGAACAGCACGCGCGGCGTATCGCTGTGGATGGTGGCGAAGGTCTGCTTGCCATGCTCGCGGAAAATGCCGACCGTGTTGATCACCACGTCGATGCCGTCCAGGCGCGCCAGCCAGGCCGATTTGTCGGTATCCTTGGCAAAATCGGCCTCGATGTAGCTCAGGCGCGGGCGCGTGCTGGCGGCGGGCGGCTTGCGCACGGCGGCCACCACGTAATACCCCTCGGCCAGCAACACGTTCAGCACATGCCTGCCGATAAACCCGCTCGCTCCTGTCAGCAAAATGCGCATCCGACCTCCTTACCGTTCATACCCATCGAGCCTGTATCCACCAACACGTTCACTAAATTCCACGAGGACACCATGGACACCTGGACATCCGCAACCCGGCGCAGCCTTGTTTCGGCCGCCGTCGCCTCGGCCGTGGCCTGCTTCGTCGACGACCGCATGACGCCCGCGCGCCGCCAGCCCGGCGACCGACGGCGCCTGTCGCGGCCCCCGCTGGCGCCGGGTCTGGCAACAGGGGCGCTTGCCAGGCGGGGCGACCGGTTTGCGGGAGTCGGGATGATAGCGGGTTTTGCGCCCGCGCTGATGGGCGTGGCGCAATTGGGGCGGGATCGAGAGCGCGGGAAGGGAAAGAGACGGGCCGGCGAAGCGCGCGGCCCTGGTCTTGCACCCTTATTGCCGCGCGGGCGGCAATAAGGGCCTCAGGCGCATGTCAGAACGCGTAGGTGGCGCGCGCGTACACGTAGCGCCCGCCACGCCCGAACGGCGCGTAGTTCGGGAACGGCGCATTGCCGCTCGGATTGAGCGCATTGCCGACCGATTCAGGATACTTGTCGAACAGGTTCTCCGCACCGAGCGCCAGGTTCAGCTTGGACGTGAGCGCATAGCGTCCTTCCAGGTCGATCACGGTTTTCGCGCCCAGGGTCACGTCCAGCGCCGGCGAAGCGTTCGGCGACAGGACCTTGCCGTAGCGGGTGGCGCGCAGGGTGGCGCCCATCTGGCCCAGCTTCCAGTTGGTGCTGGCGTTGAACTTGTTCTTCGGCTGGCCCTGTTCCAGCGACAGCACATTCAGGCGGTCGAACAGCGGGGTCGGGGTCGGCAGCGCCGCCAGCTGCGCCGTGGCCGGGACACTGGTCACATCGGTGCTGGTGAAGTTGCCCGCCACCGTGAAGTCGAACTTGCCGATATCGCCGCCATTGGCCGCCCAGTTCACCACCACGTCGACGCCGTCGGTGGTGGTGTCGACGCCGTTGATGAAGAAGCGCCCGCCGCCCACGCCGATGAAGCCCTGCCTGGTGAGGAAGTTGCGCACGTCGGCCGAGGTCAGGTTTTCGGACAGCACGATGCGGTCGCGCACCTTGATGCGGTAGGCGTCGATGGTCACGTTGGCGCTGCCCAGGCGCAGCACCGCGCCGAGCGAGGCATTGACCGATTTTTCGGCGTCGAGCGGCTTGGCGCCGAGCGCCACCGCGACCGGATCGGTCGGGCGGAAGGTGGTGATCTCGAACGGCACGCCGGTGATGAAGTTGGTCGCCGTCGAGGTGAAGTTCTGCTGTTGTGGCGAGGGTGCGCGGAAACCGTTCTGCAGCGAGGCGCGCAGCGCGAAGGCCTTGCTGAAATCGTAGCGGCCCGCCAGCTTGCCGGCCAGGCTGTTGCCGAAGTCCGAATAGCGCTCGGCGCGCACCGCGATCGAGGTCAGCAGTTCCGGCGTGATGTTCGCTTCCAGGTCGACGAAGGCGCCCACGGCGGTGCGGTGCGTATCCGATTCGTTCTGCGGACGGAAGCCCGAGAACACTTGCGCGCCCGGCGCGGTCGGCTGGCCGTTGGGCAACAGCTGGCCGCCGAAACGGTAGGAATCGGGCTCGCCCGCGAACAGGCTGTAGCCTTCGCGCCGCGCCTCGGCCCCGACCGCCACGTTCAACGGCGACGACAGGCTGGCCAGCGCGATCGAGCGCACCCCGGTCAGGTTGAATACCAGCTGGTCGTATTCGAAGCCGCCGGCCTCGAAGGAGGTCTTGCTGCTCGGGCCGATCGAGCGGTTCAGGGTGTTCTCGATGGTGAAGTCCATCTTGTTCTTGCCGTAGCCGAGCGAGCTGTCCATTTCCCACTCGCCCATGGTCCAGCTGGCGCCGCCGGTGGCGGCAAAGTCGTCGACCACGGGCGAAATGATCGGCATGAAGCCGTCCGGATAGATCGACGGGATGTTGCGCGGGTCGTTGGACCAGCGGAAGAAGCCGGCCGAGCTGGCCTCGCGTTTCTGATAGCTGGCCCAGCCGTACACCTTGACGCCGTTGCCGAGCGTGTCGCCGGCGTTGGCGAACACGGTGGACTGCTTCATTTCCGGCTCGCCATACCAGGTATTGAAGCGGTTGATGGTGTTTTCGCGCGGGTCGAAGGCGCCGCCCACCAGCGCGTACTGCTGGCGCATGTCGTAGCCGCTGCGTTCGGTGTGCTTCTGGTCCTTGAATTCGCCGGCGATGGTCAGGTAGCCGGTGTCGCCCAGCGCCAGGCCCTTCCACAGGCTGACGGTGGCGGTCTGGCCGTCGGTGCGCTTGCGCGAGTTCTGCGCCTGCCAGGTAGCGTTGGCGGGCGCGCCGCCGGTCAGGAAATCGTATTCGGTCAGGCGCGCGCCGTAATTGACGGTCGCCTCGCCGCCGTCGCGGTTGTTGCGCAGGCGCAGGTTGACCACGCCGGAAATCGCATCCGAGCCGTACTGGGCGGCCGCGCCATCGCGCAGCACTTCGATGTTCCTGACGATCGCGGTTGGGATCGTGTTCAGGTCGACGGCGGCCGAGCCGCGCCCGATGGTGCCGTTCACGTTCACCAGCGAGGACGCGTGGCGGCGTTTCGAGTTCACCAGCACCAGGGTCTGGTCGGGCGCCATGCCGCGCAGGGTGGCGGGGCGGATGGTATCGGTGCCGTCGGCCAGGCCCGGGCGCGGAAAGTTCAGCGAGGGCAGGGCCACGGCCAGGGCCTGGTTGATTTCGGTGGTGCCGGAATTCTTGAGCGAGTCGGCCGAGATGATATCGACCGGGGAGGCGGTGTCGAGGGCGGTGCGGTTGGCGACCCGGGTACCGGTCACGACCACGGTATTCGACGTGTCATTCGGTGCTGCATCCTGCGCCACGGCGGCGCCGGTGGAAAACAACGTTGCAATCGATAATGCCAGTACGTGCTTCTGCGGTGCGAATCGTTTCTGCATACCTGCTCCCTCGGGTTAACTATGAATATTGTTTTAAAACACCTATCAACTCAGCCGTCTAAATAGTGGAAAACTTGCTAATCCATACTGGAACGAAGAGAAAGCAATGTCAATTCCAGAACCGGCTATGCAGATCTGATAACAACAGTTTGGATTTATTCGTCAGTTCCGCGTAAGGAAGCCGGCGACCCGACGGCGTCGTGTCCACTGCGGTGCCAGGCACCAGAGTGGACACGGCGGCAGGCGCCAGCGTGGACACGGGATGGAAAGCGGAGGAAATTGTCCACTTCGGTGACAGGCACCGGGGTGGACATCAGGGGAAAATTGTCCACTTCGGTGCCAGGCACCAGGGTGGACAGGCACCGGGGTGGACAGGCACCGGGGTGGACATCGGGGAGGGAAATGTCCACTTCGGTGCCAGGCACCGCGGTGGACATCAGGAGACGTTACGCCGGCTTGGCGCCGCCCTTGCCTCTGAACAGGCGCTTGGCGCCCATCACCACGCCCAGCACCAGCGCGCCGGCGATCACGCCGATGATGGCGTCGACCAGGGTCGGCACGATCGCCTTGAGCACCGGTCCGATGCCCGCCACCGCGCCGGCCGCCGCCGAGGCGTCGTCGACAAAATGATGCAGCACCGGGAAGCCATGCTCCAGAATCCCGCCGCCGACCATGAACATGGCCGCCGTGCCGACCACCGACAAGGTCTTCATCAGCTTGGGCGCGGCCGCCAGCAGCAGGCGCCCGAAGCCGCGCGCAGCGGCGCTGGCGCGCTGGCTCAGGTACAGCCCGGCATCGTCGAGCTTGACGATGCCCGCCACCAGCCCGTACACGCCGACCGTCATCACGATCGCAATCGTCGTCAGCACCGCGACCTGGCGCCCGAAATCGACTCCCTCCACCGTGCCCAGCGAAATGACGATGATCTCGGCCGACAGAATGAAGTCGGTGCGCACCGCGCCCTTGATCTTTTCTTTCTCGAGCGCCACCAGGTCGACCGATTCGTCCGACAGCGCCTTGACCAGCTGGTCGTGGTGCGCCGCATCTTCATCCGGACTGTGCAGGTATTTATGGGCGATCTTTTCGAAACCCTCGAAGCACAGGTAAGCGCCGCCGATCATCAGCAGCGGCGTGATGGCTTGCGGCAAGAAAGCGCTGATGGCCAGCGCGGCCGGCACCAGGATCGCCTTGTTCACGAACGAACCTTTGGCCACCGCCCACACCACCGGCAGTTCGCGGTCGGCTTTCACGCCCGTCACCTGCTGGGCATTGAGCGCCAGGTCGTCGCCGAGCACGCCGGCGGTCTTCTTGGCCGCCACTTTGCTCATCACGGCGACATCGTCGAGGATGGTCGCGATATCGTCGATTAATGCCAGTAAACTGCTTGCAGCCATCTGTCCTGCTCCAATGTTGGTCGAAAGCGTGCATCTTAACCCGAGTCCGTCCAGCCCGGCTTTTTGCGTTTCACCCCCCAAAATCTGCAACTCGTCGCTTTCCGCCCCTTGTCGCGATGGCATGTACGTATAGTCGTATCAGTACAAGGCCCCGGCCCTTCACCACGCCAGTCCGGGCCTGTCACGATCGATACCAAGCGACGCAAGCCAACCACACGATGTAAAGCGAGGCAACCATGAAATCCGAGTACGATTTTTCCAATGCAACCCCAGCCGCCGGCCGTCCGGCCAAGCGCAAGACCCGCATCACCATCTACCTCGACGACGAGGTGTTGCAGCAGTTCCGCTCGCTCTCCGAGCAGAGCGGCAAGGGTTACCAGACCCTGATCAACGCGGCCCTGCGCATGCGCCTGCCGCAGGCGCGTCCCGAGACCGCACTGGCCGAGTAAGCCGCGCGCGCCGCCGTCGCGGCTGCGCGCAATGGCCCCCGATCTCGTCGTGATCCAGTCACAGCGGGGCTTACTTTTGTGCGTACACTTTAGAATTTATTACATTAGGCAATAATTATGCTAATCTTCCCGCTCTTTTAACACGGGAGGATTTTTATGAAAAAAGGCGAACTGATTGCGGAATTTGCGAAGCGTACAGAAATGTCCGGCGCAGCTGCCAACAGCGCGGTGAACACGATCATCGAGATCATCACCGAGCGTCTGAAAAAAGGCGACACGGTAGGGATCACCGGTTTCGGTACCTTCTCCGTTGCCAAGCGCGCTGCGCGCAAGGGCCGCAATCCATCGACTGGCGAAGCGATCAAGATCGCGGCGTCGAAGTCGCCTAAGTTTTCGGCTGGCGCGACCCTGAAGGCTGCGGTCAACCCGAAGAAGAAGTAAGCGAAGCACGCAGGCCCTGCGCGCGGCCTGAAGCGGCGACGTCGGTCCCCGACCGGCTTCGCCGCTTCAGCTGCCGCGTGTTTTCCGCCTGGCTTCGGGACCGCGCCGGTCCCGCCCCTTGCCTGACACCGCCGTACCCCTCTCATCTTTCTTCCCCGATTTCCCCATGCCGCTCGCCAACTGGATCGCCTTCGTCATCGCCGGCTCGCTGATTGCCATTTCGCCCGGGTCGGGCGCGGTCCTGTCGATGTCGCACGGCCTGGCCTACGGCTTGCGCAAGGCCAGCGCCACCGTGGCCGGCCTGCAATGCGGGCTGCTGCTGGTGTTCGCCATCGCCGGCGCCGGCGTCGGCTCGCTGCTGCTGGCCTCGGAACTGGCATTTAACATCGTCAAGACGCTCGGCGCCCTGTACCTGATCTTCCTCGGCGTGCAGCAGTGGCGCGCACCGGTGGTCGCCGGCGCCGGCCGCGCCGACGCGCCCGTGGCGGCCCATCCGGCCTGGCAAAAGCGCTTCCTGACCGGCTTCCTGACCAATGCGACTAACCCGAAAGGGATCATTTTCATGGTCGCGGTGCTGCCGACATTTATTTCGAACACCCTGCCGCTGCTGCCGCAGCTGGCGATCCTGGGCGCCACCATGGTGACCATCGATACCATCGTCATGCACGGCTATGCCTTCCTGGCCTCGTCCATGCAGCAGTATTTCCGCGATGCCGGCGCGCTGCGCAAGCAGAACCGTTTCTTCGGCGCCGTGCTGGCCTGCATCGGCGGCGCCCTGTTCTTCGTCAAGCGCGGCGGCCATCCCGCCTGAGTTGCTTCGCGGGTAACAGTAGCGCAGAATGTGCAACTGTTTGTAACCCCTGTCGTCCGCCGCCGCGTTCGCGCGTTACAGGGGGACGACGTCCCTCGTGCGCCCTGGAGCTTGTATGATTATTCCTTTCCGTAAAACCCTGATGGTGCTGGCGTTCTCCGCCCTGTCGGGCCTGGCGCTGGCCGATACGCCAGCGCGCGTCGGCCGTATCGCCCTGGCCCAGGGGCCGGTCAACATCAGCAGCGAGGTGGGCGAGGAAGCCACGGCGGCGCTGGTCAACTGGCCGGTGACGACCAGCAACCAGATCGTCACGCAGCGCAACGGCCGCACCGAAATCCGGATCGGCTCGACCTCGGTGCGGCTCGACGGCGACTCCTCGCTCGACGTCGTCGAACTCGATGACGATACGCTGCGCCTGCACCTGCATTACGGCAGCCTGAGCCTGCGCGTGCGCAACGCCGAGGTGCTGCGCGGGCTCGACATCTCGACCCCGCAGGGCGTGGTGCGCATGCGCGAACCGGGCCGCCTGCGCATCGACGCCGAACGCGTGCGCGACACCACCAACGTCTCGGTGTTCGAGGGCACGGCCCAGGTCGACGGCGGCGGTTCCAGCCTGGCGGTGCGCGCCGGCAAGCGGGTCGACGTGCATGACGACGATGTGCGCACGGCCCTGGCGGTACGCGACAGTTTCGACGACTGGTCGCTGCAGCGCGATGCGCGCGACGAGCGCACCACCTCGGACCGCTACGTCACCACCGAAATGACCGGCTACGAAGAACTCGACCAGCACGGCGTCTGGCGCGACGACAGCGATTACGGCCCCCTGTGGACCCCGCGCAGCGTGGCGGCCGACTGGGTGCCCTACCGCGACGGCCGCTGGACCTACCTGGCCCCGTGGGGCTGGACCTGGGTCGATAACGCGCCATGGGGCTACGCGCCCTCGCACTACGGGCGCTGGGTGCTGGTCAGGCAGCGCTGGTCGTGGGCGCCGGGCCGCAATATCGGCCGTCCGGTCTGGGCGCCGGCGCTGGTCGGCTGGGTCGGCGGCAACAACTGGAACCTCGCTTTCAACGACAACGGCACGCGCCGCAACGCGCCCGCGCAGGGCTGGTATCCGCTCAATCCGGGCGAATCCTACGTGCCCGGCTACCACCTGCCGCCCGAGCACCTGCGCCACCACAACCGCCACGCGCGTCCCGATTATCGTCCGGGCCGGCACGACGGCCTGACCGTGGTCGGCCTGAACCTGTTCGTCGGGCGCGGCCAGATCGTGGTGCCGCGCGCGCCGCGTCCGCTGCTCACGCCGCTGACGACCCAGAATGCGCCGTTCGGCGCGCCGCCGCGCCCGCAGGGCAACTGGCGCAACCGCTTCGACCGCGACGGCGACGGCCGCTCCGACCGCAACGGGCCGGGCCGGGTGATCACGGTGCCGTCCGGCGACGGCCAGCCGTTCAGCCGGCGCGACGGCCGCCCAGGCGACAACGAGCGCTTCGTGCGCACGCCGCCGCAAGTGCTCACCACCAACGAGCCGCAGCGCAGCCTGGCCGAGAAGGACCGGCGCCAGCGCGAAGCCGAGATCGAGCGGCGCGAGCGCGACCAGGTCAACGAACGCCGCCTGCGCGAGATGGAAACGGACGGCCGCCGCAGCCTCGAAACCCAGCAACGCCTGCGTGAAGCCGAGCTGGCCGAACGCCAGCGCCAGGCCGACGGCGAGCGCCTGCGCGGCGCCGAGAGGGAACAGCGCCAGCACGCCCTCGACAGCGAGCGGCGTCAGCGCGAAGCCGAAGCGCAGCTGCAAGGGCAGCGCGACGCCCTCAACCGCCAGCAGGCCGAACGCCTGCAGCGCGACGCCAGCAACCGCCAGATCGCCGAGCGGCTGCAGCGCGACGCCGACCAGGAACGTTTGCGCCAGGTCGAGCGCCAGCAGCAGGCCGACCGCCAGCAGCAGGCCGAGCGTCAGCAGCGCGAGGCCGAGACCGCGCGCCGCCAGCAGGCCGAGCGGCAACAGCAGGATGCCGAGAATGCGCGCCGCCAGCAGGCCGAACGCCAGCAGCGCGATGCCGATAACGAACGCCGCCAGCAGGCCGAGCGCCAGCAGCGTGAAGCCCAGCAACGTGAAGCCCAGCAGCGCGACGCCCAGCAACGCGAAGCGGCGCAGGCCCAGGCTCGCCAGGCCCAGCAACAGCAGCAGGCCCAGCAGCAGCAGGCCAAGCAGCAGGCCCAGCAGCAGAAGCAGGCCGAAGAGGCCGACAAGCGCGAACGCGCGCGCGAGCAGCGCCAGGATCGCCAGGACCGGCGCGACAACGTGCAGCAGCAGATCCGCTGATCCGTACCAGTCTCACCTGTTCCCCCCCAAGGGAATAGTTCAAGGCCAGCCTAGCGCTGGCCTTTTTTTGGCTACAATGTCGCAAAGCGCGTTCCCATGCGGGGAGCGCGGCTGTGTTGTCATTTTTAGAATTGGAATGTGTATGGAACCGACTGAATCCCTTATCGAATACCCGAGCGACTTCCCGATCAAGGTGATGGGCGCCACGCACGACGATTTCGCCGCCACCATTGTCGACGTGGTGCTCGAATTCGATCCCACCTTTCATATCGGCCGCATGGAAGTGCGCCCTTCGCCGAAAGGCAACTACACCGGGCTGACCGTCACCGTGCGCGCCACCAGCCGCGCCCAGCTCGACGATCTGTACCGCGCGCTGTCGGCCCACCCGATGGTCAAGATCGTCATGTAATCGTCAGGGCGTGCCCAAGGCCTGGCGCTGCATGCCCCAGCGCCGCAGCGTCAGGCGTTCGAGCGTCTGGAACACCAGGCCCTCGACCAGCAGGCCGATGACGATCACCGCCGCCAGTCCGGCGAACACCTTGTCGGTGAACAATTCGTTGCGGCTCTGGAAGATATACCAGCCGAGCCCGCCTTTTCCCGAGGTCGTCCCGAACACCAGCTCGGCCGCAATCAGGGTGCGCCAGGCGAAGGCCCAGGCGATTTTCAGGCCCGACAGAATCGCCGGCAACGCCGCCGGAATCATCACCTGGAACACCAGCCGCGTCCCGTTCAGGCCGTAATTGCGCCCGGCCATGCGCAAGGTCTCGGGGACGCTGCCGAATCCGGCATACGCGTTCAGCGCCAGCGGCCACATCACCGAATGGACCAGCACGAACACCAGGCTGGCGCGGCCCAGGCCGAACCACAGCAGCGCCAGCGGCAGCAGCGCGATGGCGGGCAGGGGATTGAACATCGCGGTCAGGGTTTCCAGCAGATCGCGCCCGAAGCGGGTGCCGATCGCCAGCGAAGTCAGCACCAGCGCCCCGGCCACGCCCAGCGCGTAACCCTGCACCAGCACCGCCAGCGAGGCCGCCACGTAGCCCGGCAATTCGCCCGAGACCATGCCGGCGGCAAAGGCGCGCGCCGTCTGCAGCGCGCCCGGCAGCAGCAAGTCCTTGTCCTGCCAGCGCGCCAGCGCCTCCCACAGCGCCGCCAGCAGCAGCAGCAGGAGCGACTTGCGCAGCCAGGCGTGCCCCAGCGCGCGCCGCAGCGGCGCCGGCGGATCGGCCTGCACGGCCGGGGCGGGCGCGCTCAGGGGCACCACATATTCCGGCCGGATCGGCGGCAGAAGGCGCGCGCTCATGCGTGCAGCCCGGTGGATAACTGCGTGGATAACTCTGTGGGCAAGTGACTGGACAAGCGCGCGGATAACTGGTGGGATAAGTGGGGGGATAACTCCTGGTTGAGCCCGGTGGATAAACCGGTGGATAAGCGCTGGGATAAGTGGTCGGATAAGTGGTCGGATAAGTCTGTGGGCAACGGTGTGGACAATTGCGCTGGCGATCCGGTCGCCAGCGCATCGTCCCCGAACAGCAGGCGGTGAATGCGCCGGGCGGCCGCCTGGAACTGTTCGCCGCCGGCGCTGCCGAGGTCGAACTGGTGGCTGTTCAGTTCGGCGCGCACGCGGCCCGGATGGGGCGAGAGCAGCACGATGCGGTTGCCGACCACCAGGGCTTCTTCGATCGAATGGGTGACGAACAGCATCGTGAAGCGGATTTCTTCCCACAGGGTCTGCAATTCCTCCTGCATGCTGCGGCGCGTGAGCGCGTCCAGCGCGGCGAAGGGCTCGTCCATGAGCAGGATGGCCGGCTGCATCGCCAGCGCGCGCGCAATCGCCACGCGCGCCTTCATGCCGCCCGACAAGGTGTGCGGAAAGGCATCGGCGAACTGCGACAGGCCAACCTTGTTAATCCAGTGCAGCGCGCGCGCCTGGGCCTCGGCCCTGGCCATGCCCCCGGCCAGCAGCGGAAACATGACATTCCCCTTGACCGTCTTCCATGGTGGCAACTGGTCGAATTCCTGGAACACCACGATCCGGTCCGGTCCGGGGCGCAGGATGGGCTGGCCGTCCAGGGTCAGGCTGCCGGCGCGCGGCGTGATGAAGCCGGCGATGGCCTTGAGCAAGGTCGACTTGCCGCAGCCGGACGGCCCCAGCAGCACCAGGCGGTCGCCCCGGTGCACGTCGAAGCTCACCCGGTCCGTGGCGCGCACGATGCGCGTGCCGCTGCGGTAGTCGAGCGTGACGCCCTCGGCGCGCAGCAGCGCGTCGCCGGGGCCGATGGGAAAGCGGTGCGCGTCCATGTCAGCTCCCCGAGGCCACGGCCGGGCTCTGGAAAAAGTAATCGCGCCAGCTGGTGGGCTGCTTTTTCAGCGCGCCGGCCTGGTACAGGAATTGCGCCAGGCCGAAGGTGTTTTGCGGCGCCACCTGGAACTGGATTTTCGGGTTCTTGATGACTTTCAGCAGCAGGGCGCGCTCGATGCTGCTTTTGTTCACGCGCAGGTAGGCATCGGCTGCCGCTTCGGGGCTGGCGCTGATGAACTGCGCCGCCTCGGCCAGCGCGTCGACAAAGGCGCGGTAGGTCTTGGGATTGTCCTTCAAATATTTTTCGGTGGCGTACAGCACGGTCGAGGAACCGGGCCCGCCCTGCACCGCGTAGGAATCGAGCACGATATGGGCCCTGGGATTGGCCGCCAGTTCCTGTTCCTGGTAAGGCGGGGTGGCGAAATGGGCATTGATTTCGGTCTGGCCGGCGATGATCGCGGCGGCCGCGTCCGGATGCGGCAGCGCCTGCGTCAGGCGGTCGAGTTTCTTGAACTCGGCCGTGCCCCACTGTTTCGCCGCCGCCATCTGCAAAATCCGCGCCTGCACCGACACCGTCACCGCCGGCAGCGCAATCCGGTCCCTGTCGCTGAAGTCCGCAATGGTCCTGACGTTCGGATTGGTGCTGATCAGGTAATACGGAAAGTTGCCCAGCGATGCCACGCCCTTGACGTTCTGCTTGCCGGCGGTGCGATCCCACACGGTCAGCAGGGGACCGATGCCGGCGCTGGCGATGTCGATCGAGCCCGACAGCAGCGCATCGTTGATGGCCGCCCCGCCCGACAGCTTGACCCAGTCCACGTCGATCTCCACGCCCTGCTTGCGGCCATGCTTTTCGATCAGTTTCTGGTCCTGCGCCACGTTCAGCAGCAGGTACACGATGCCGAACTGCTCGGCGATGCGGATGCGCCCTTCGGCCCGGGCCGGACTGGCGGCCAGGGTGGCGCAGCAGGCCAGGGCGATGGCGGCTTTCTTCAACAGAGTCATGGTGGGGTCCTTGGTCGGTGCCGGTCAGAACGGCGCATTGCCTTCGATGGTGGTGCGGTACAGCAAGCGGCGCTGATGTTCCGGGCAACCGGCGGCCAGGTGCACGACCGAGCGGTTGTCCCAGAACACCATGTCGCGCGCCTGCCACTGGTGGCGGTAAATGAACTCGGGACGGGTGCTGAAGGCGAACAGCGCATCGAGCAGGGCGCGGCTGTCGCTGTCCGGCAAGCCGATCACGCGGGTGGTGAAATGCTCGCTGACAAACAGCGCGCGGCGCCCGGTTTCCGGATGGGTGCGCACGATCGGATGGGTGACCGGCTTGACTTCCTCGATCTGGGCGCGCGTCAGGTTGGGACGCCACGGGCTGCGCTTTTGCAGTTCGGCATACTTGGCCAGGTAGCTGTGTTCGGCACTGCGGCCGTCGATGGCGCGCCGCAGGTAGCCGGGCAGCTTGTCCCAGGCCAGGTGCTGGTTGGCGAACAGGGTATCGCCACCCTCGGCCGGCAACTCCTGCGCGTGCAGCATCGAGCCCAGGCTGGGGGTGGGCTTGTAGGACAGGTCCGAATGCCAGAAATGGCCGGCGTCGCCCAGGCCGATCGGCTGGCCGTTTTCCTTGATGTTGGAAATGCGCAGTACTTGCGGCGCGGCGGGCAGCTGGAACTGGCGCAGCACATGGATTTGCAGCGGACCGAAGCGGCGGCTGAACGCCACCTGCTGGGCCGGCGTGATGTGCTGGTCGCGCAACACCAGCACATGGTGCTCGAGGTGGGCGCGGTGGATCAGGGCAAAGTCGTCCCGGCTCAGCGGGACCGACAGGTCGAGTCCGATGATGGCCGCGCCCAGCGGGGCGTCGAAGGGGACGATGTCGAAACGGGTGTCGAGGACGGCGGCCATGGCGGTGAACGGGTGATGATCGAGCACCCAGCTTATCGGCGCCCGTTTGGCGCGGCAACGAAGCATTTCAACTATGCTAATGCGGCTGATGGCGCGGTGCGGGAGGCGATTGCTTGTCCGGGATCAAGGCGGCGACAATCGGTTTTGTGCCTCCAGCCGGATGGACCGGCGTTCGATCGAAGCGCGGTGTGCGGCGGCGGCCCGCGCGCCTTGACATGCTAGCGGGATGAGCGACCAGGGAGGCCGGGCAGGGCCCATCACCGGTTTTTTCGCGTTGCGGGACGCATGCCGCGATCTTCGGCTCAATCCAGGCATGGATCGGCATTGTTCAAGACGTCCATCCCGGATGCGCGAATGCCGCACAGGCGGCGAAAGCCGACGGTGCTCATGCGGCCCCCGGCCGGCATCCGGCCCGGCGCTGGCTTATAATGGCAGGGCTCCCTTATCCCCGATCGACGACCCATGCCCCCCATCCGCCCTGCGCAGGCGATCATCCGCAACCTTGGCCGTGCCGACTACGAGCCGGTGTTTGCCGCCATGCGCGCGTTTACCGACGCCCGCACGCCTGACACTACCGACGAACTCTGGATCGTCGAGCACCCGCCCGTGTTCACCCTGGGCCTGGGCGCCGACCGCGCCCACCTGCTGGCCGGCGCCGGCACGCCCGCCCACGGCATCCCCGTGGTGCAGACCGACCGCGGCGGCGAAGTGACCTTCCACGGTCCCGGCCA
This sequence comes from Massilia atriviolacea, assembly GCF_003953935.1. Taxonomy (GTDB): domain Bacteria; phylum Pseudomonadota; class Gammaproteobacteria; order Burkholderiales; family Burkholderiaceae_D; genus Telluria_A; species Telluria_A atriviolacea. Next base: position 307,104 of record NZ_RXLQ01000007.1, on the reverse strand, counting down.
GGCGGTGATTTACCTGCTGATGGACCTGCGCCGCAACAAGCCGGGCGGCAAGCTGTACGCGCGCCAGTTCGTCGAAAAAATCGAGCAGGCGATCATCAATGTGCTGGAGGCGTATAATCTTGCTGGCGAGCGCATCGCCGGCGCGCCCGGCATCTATGTCGCCGGCGGGCCGCGCAAGGGCGCCAAGATCGCCGCGCTCGGCCTCAAGGTGCGCGGCAACGGCTGCACCTACCATGGCGTGTCGCTGAATGTGGCGATGGACCTGGCGCCGTTTTCCTGGATTAACCCGTGCGGCTATGCGGGCCTGGAAACGGTCGACATGCGCAGCATGGGCGCCGCGGCCGCGCTGGCCGACGTGCAGCAAGCCCTGGCGCGCGAACTGGTGCAGCAGCTTGGCGCAGGCAATGCACCGGACAACGAATCGCCTACCGAATCGAACAACACCACAGAGCCCCACGGGCAAACAGCCAAATGACTTCCGACACCGATACCAGCATCGCCCCAGTCTACAACGCCAGCGACAAGCAAAAAGGCGCCAGCAAGACCTCGCGCATTCCGATCAAGATCGTGCCGATCGGACAAGTCGAGCGCCTGAAAAAGCCGGACTGGATCCGCGTCAAGGCGGCATCGGCGTCGACGCGCTTCTACGAAATCAAGGACATCCTGCGCGCCAACAAGCTGGTGACCGTGTGCGAAGAAGCGAGCTGCCCGAACATCGGCGAGTGCTTCGGCAAGGGCACGGCCACCTTCATGATCATGGGCGACAAGTGCACCCGCCGCTGCCCGTTCTGCGATGTCGGCCACGGCCGCCCCGACCCGCTCGACGTCAACGAGCCGGTCAACCTGTCCAGGACCATCGCCGAGCTGCGCCTGTCGTACGTGGTGATCACCTCGGTCGACCGCGACGACCTGCGCGACGGCGGCGCCGGCCACTTTGTCGAGTGCATCAAGCAGACGCGCGCGCTCTCGCCCAACACCCGCATCGAAGTGCTGGTGCCCGACTTCCGCGGCCGCCTGGCCAAGGCGCTGGCGATCTTCGCCGACGGCTTGCCGGACGTGATGAACCACAACCTCGAAACCGTGCCGCGCCTGTACAAGGAAGCCCGTCCGGGTTCCGACTACACCCACTCGCTGGAATTGCTGCGCGACTTCAAGGCCCTGTATCCGAACGCGGTCACCAAGTCCGGCATCATGGTCGGCCTGGGCGAAACCGACGAGGAAATCCTGCAAGTGATGCGCGACCTGCGCAGCCACAACGTCGACATGCTGACCATCGGCCAGTACCTGGCGCCGTCGGGCGACCACTTGCCGGTGCGCCGCTATGTGCATCCGGACGTGTTCAAGATGTTCGAGGAAGAAGCCTACAAGATGGGCTTCGTGCACGCGGCCGTGGGCGCCATGGTGCGCAGCTCCTACCACGCGGACGAGCAGGCGCATAACGCGGGCGTGGCCATCAGCGCTTAAACACGGCGCCGGTACCCACCCTGGTGCCCGCCTTGGTGCTGCTTCCGGGAATGGACGGAAGCGGCGAGCTGTTCGCCGGCTTCATTGCCGCGCTCGGCGACCGGTTCGACGTGATCGTCGTGTCGTATCCTGCCGCGCCGGCGCTCGGCTACGCCGGCCTGGCCGGGCATGCGCGCGCGCAGTTGCCGCGCGATCGCCCGTTCGTGCTGCTCGGCGAATCGTTCTCCGGGCCGGTCGCCATTGCGCTGGCCGCATCGACGCCGCCGGGTTTGATCGCGCTGGTGCTGTGTTGCACCTTTGCGCGCATGCCGCGCCCGCTGCTGGCGCCGCTCAGACCCCTGGTCGGCGTGCTGCCGATGTGGCCCGTGCTGACTCCCCTGATCGCCCCTTTCCTGCTCGGCTTCGGCGCGCCGGCGGCGCTGCGGCAAGCCTTGCGTGGCGCGCTCGACAAGGTCCGGCCCGCGCGCCTGCGCCAGCGTTTGAAGGAAGTGATGGCGGTCGACTACACGGCAAGCGCGCAAGCGATCGCGGTGCCCGTGCTGTACCTGCAAGCCTTGCACGACCGGATCGTCCCGCCCGCCGCCGCGCGCCTGCTGGCGTCGCTGTGCCCGGACTGGCGCCTGGTGGCGCTGCCGGGGCCGCATCTGCTGCTGCAAGCATCTCCTCGTCACACGGCAACGCTGGTGCGCGATTTCGTGGGCCACATCAGGCCGGCAATGAACCAATAGCTCGCTATCAGGTCCAATATGTCGATGGGGTCCGTTTTGCGACCTCACTATGGCAAACCTGGGACCGTGGAGTTAGCATGAAACCGAAACCTGCGTCATGGGCCGGCCTGGCCCCTCGCGCCGCTGACGACGAGCCTGGCGTTCCGCTACGGGCCCTGGATGAGTTGCGACGCAAGGTCGGCACCCTGTCAGATGCTTCCTGCGCCTTGCTTTGTTCGATTCCGACACGGGCGCAGGCGTTCGGCGCAGCCCATATCGATGCCTATGCGGCCCAGTTCAGTGCCATCGAGCGCCTGCGTGCCAAACCGGCGAACTGGTCGGCAGCGCCGGTCACGGCGCCTGATTCGGCCCGGACCGATGCCGCCCAGCGCGGACTGATCATGCTGTTGCTGGCAGGGGTCCCGGCCCCCACACTCATGCTGTTGAACGATGGGACGGTGGCGGCATTCTGGCGTCGGGCCGAAGCATACGCGAGCATGGATTTCGATGCGGACGGCGAATTTGCGTGGTCGGCGGCAAATCGCGGCAATGTCACGTCCGGTACCTGGACTGGCGGCGCGCTACCCGCGCCGCTACACGCCGTCATTGATATCTAGGGTGCGTATGGACTGCGAAGCGATCGGCAGCTACCAGGGACCGCGGCGCGATTTCGTTACCCATGTGCTCGGCATTGACAGGACAGGTGACTGTCAGCAAGTCAGCGTCACTGGCATCTCCCCTGGTCCTGTCCGTGACGACGAGACGCTCGTGCGGTTTGTATTTTCTCCTGCTCGCACGACGACAAGGGGTGAACTCGATGAGACCTTCGTTCTCGATGCGTTCAGGTATGGTGCGTCGGTCCAGCGCCTGCAGGACGAATTGCAGCAGAGTATGCCAGCGCTTCATCGGAATGGCGAAGCACGGGCTGCGTCGGTCCGTCGCGGTTCGCCAGAGCGGGCACCCCAGCCGGACCGGACGTATGTGGGGATAGTCGCCTTTGTCGCTGCACACGTACGCGCCGTCCAGGTCGATGCGACCGCAGCGCGTGTCCGAGTCTACGATACGGCCTTGCCGGATGATTTGCGCCATGGCGACATTGTCGCCAACGACCTTGGCCTGACCAAAGCGCTCAGGAAGGAATTGCGTGTCCGCCTGTTCCTGCTTGCGTGGCAGTCAGGCATAAGATCTGCTTCCCCGGTTGGGAGCGGCCCATCTCGCACATATCGTCAGCGTAGCCCGTCATAGACTCCGGCCGTGACGGTCGAGGTCATCACGCCGTGTCCTGTGGCGATCCGGACCGGACCGCCGCGCCGTGCACATGCTTGCGCTATCGATACACCGCCCAGCCCGCCCTTAACGCAGCTGCGTGTAATTGACCGGCACCCACTGGTACGACTTGCCGCTGCTGCGCAGGTGGCCGATGCCCGGGAACTGCAGGTGCGAGGCCGCTACCCAGGTGCCCTCCCTGGCGGCGGCGCCGAAGGCTTTCAGGCGCTGGGCGCGCGCGGCTTTCTCATCCGTATCGAAGGCGATGGTCACCGTCGGCTCGTCGAACTGCACCGCGCCCACGTGGATCAGGTCGCCGGCCAGCAGCAGCTTCTTGCCGCCGCTCTCGACCAGGTAGCTGGTGTGGCCCGGCGTGTGGCCGTAGGTGGAGGTCGATTTCACGCCCGGCACCAGCTGCGTGTCGCCTTCGAACGGCTGGAAGCGCTTGGCATCGATGTAGGGCTTGAGCGAGGCCATCGCACCCTGGAAGAAGCCCTTGGCCTCGGCCGGGGCTTTCTCCATGTTCTCCTGGCTCAGCCAGAAGTCGGCGTCGCGCCGGTCGGCCCGCACCACGGCGTTGGCAAATACCGCCGCACCCTCTTTCGCAATCCCGCCCACATGGTCCGGATGGAGGTGGGTGATGTAGATTTCATCGACCTGCTCGGGCTGGTAGCCGGACGCTTTCAGGTTCGCCACCAGCTTGCCCAGGTTGGGGCCGAACAGGCCGCCCGCGCCGCTGTCGACCAGCACCAGCTTGCCGCCGGTATTGATCAGGTACGCATTGAACGAGGTTTCCAGCGGGCTGGCCAGGAAGGATCTGGCGAGCGCCCTGTCGACCTTGGCGGGGGCGGTCTTGAGCAGCTTGTTGACCGGCAGTTCGGTGGTGCCGTCCGACAGCGCCGTCACTTCGAACTCGCCCAGCATCATGCGGAAGTAGCCCGGCGCCGACACCTTGGCCAGCGGCGCGGCGGCATGGACGGTGCCGGCGCTGAAGGCGGCAAGGCCCAGGGCGGCCGCCAGGATCAGGGTACGCGGGGTGCGGGAGAAATTGCTCATGGCGTCTTTCGGTAAGGGTGATGGGAAAATGCTAATTTGCAGCAGCAAGGGCAGTATGCAGCGTTGCGCCGCGCGGAACAATATGGCAATGTGCAAACTATCTTTGCGTTGTGCGCAAACCTCACCGGAACCTTGTCCATGTTCGATGCCCTGCATTGCTTTCTCGCCGTGGTCGATAGCGGCAACCTGTCGCGCGCCGCCAAGACCCTGCAGCTGGCGGTGTCGTCGGTGTCGCGCCGGATCGACTGGCTCGAAGCCGACGTCGGCGCCCGCCTGTTCGTGCGCGGCTCGCGCCTGGTGCTGCTGACCGATGCCGGCGAACGCTTCGTGCCGCGCGCGCGCCACCTGGTGGCCGAGCTGGCCGAGGCCAAGGCGGCCGTCACGGCGGTCGATCCGGAGCCGCGCGGCGTGCTCACGGTGACCGCCCCGCGCGCGTTCGGGCGGCGCCATATCGCCCCGCTGCTGGGCGACTTCCTGCACCGCTATCCGCTGCTGGAACTGGAGCTGCAACTCAATGACGACGTGGTCGACCTGTCGGCCCAGCGCGTCGATGTGGCGATCCGCCTGGGCCCCTTGCCCGACAGCGACCTGCTGGCCACCTGGCTGGCGCCGCGCCGCCGCATCGCCTGCGCCAGTCCGGCCTACCTGGAACGGCGCGGCACGCCGGCCACCCCGCTCGACTTGCTCGACCATAATTGCATGAGCTATATCAGCCGCAGCGCCCTGGCATGCTGGTGGACGTTCGAGGGCGTCAACCGCAACAAGCCCTTGCCGGTGAGCGGCGCCCTGCGCAGCGACGATGTCGATTTCATGCTGGACGCGGCCGTCGGCGGGGCCGGCGTGGCGCACCTGCCGAGCTGGCTCGCGAGCGAGGCGCTGGTGGCCGGGCAGCTGGTGCCGCTGTTCGGCCCGGCCAGCCAGGGACAAGCGGTGGTGGACGACGGCATCCACGCGGTGCGGCTGCCGGGGCGCTCGCATCCGGTCAAGGCGCAGCTGTTCATCGCCTGGCTGCGCGAGCGCGTGGGGACGCCGCCGTACTGGGAGAGCGCGCTGTTGGCGCATGAAGCGGGAGGAAAAGGAGAAGACCCGGGCGGCTGACGCTGGCGCGCCGCCGGGGCCTGGAAGCGCCTGCGGACGCAGGCGCTGTCACAGCATGTTACTGGATAAAAAAGCGCTTACTTGCCGAGGGCCTGGCGGAAGGCGGCGTCGTCCAGCAGCTTGCTGACGAGCTTGCGGTGCAGCGCTTCGTATTCGCGCGCCGCCAGTGGAATGGCGACAGCGCCCATGAAGGACGAATCCCAGCTCGACTCGACTTTGACTTCCTTGTCGAAACGCACCTGGGCGGCGCGGGTGACCACGAAGCGCGCCGCCAGCACGCCCTTGCCGGTGCCGATGGCGGCGTCGACCTCGCTCTCGGTCAGGGTGCCGGTAATGGTGGTGGCGGCGCTGGCGTCGAGCAGGCCGGCCGATTGCAGTTCAACTTTCAGGGTCTCGCCCAGGTATTGTGCGAACGAGCCGCCCGGTGCGGCGACCGCGGCCGCGCGCAGGCTGTGGCTCTGGTCGATGCTGGCGCTCTTGCTGGCGTCCAGCACGAAGCTGCCGACGGCAACCTTGTCGAAAGCGGGATTGCGCAGCTTGACGGTATTGTCCATCGACGGTGCCGGCGCCGACATTTTCATCGGTGCGCAGCCGACCAGTTGAACGGCCAGGATGCCGGTGGCGACCAGGGAGGTGAGGCGGAAGATCGGGTGCATGTGAATTCCTTATTGTGGATTGAAGGCGGGGTCGAAGGACAGGTCGCGCAGGGCGTTGCTGAGCACTTCACGGGCCATGGTCTTGACCGCGACTTCGGGCGCCATCGGCTTGCCGGCGCTCGGCGGCGGGCTGGCGTTACCGATGGTGGTGTGGATCGCGTGGCGCGCCACCTTGACGATCGGCTTGGCCTGGCCTGCGGGCAGGTAGGATACGGTGCAGATGTAACCGTCGGTCACGGCGGTGCCGGACAGGCCGAAGGTCATGCCGGTCAGGAAGGCGCTGCCGGTCTTGTCGTCGCCGACCTTGATGTTGTCCATGGAAATCATCAGCATCGCGGCGGGCGCGGCGCTGCCGGCTTGTGCGAACAGGCCGCTTTCCGCCACCTGGGCCGTCACCGCGTCTTTCAGGAACGCGGTGGCGGCGGCCGATGGGGCGCCGCGGCTGAGGAATTCGAAGGTCAGCTGGACCGGTTGCGGATTGGCGACTTTTTTCATTTCCGAGACCGGGACTTCCTTGGTGGAGGTATCGAGGTGCATCGGGGTGCTGCAGCCGGTCAGCAGGGCCGCGCCAGCCAGCAGGCAACTTGCCAGCAGGGTGCTGACGGTGCGCGCGCGCGCAATCGGACGGTTCGTCATGGTGTTTTTTCCGTTGTAATGTTGAAATAGATATTTCTGATTTGAAATCAAAGCGGAAGCCTAACCGACGGTCGGTCAAGTTGCAAGTTGTTCATGTCATTACGTCAGTTATGTTGTAAATATGAAACTCCGATACGCTGCATGTTGTTCATCGCCGGTTCACCCCGTTTTTCTTCCTCATCCGTTTCAGTGAGGAGCGATTTTTCTTTCTTCCTGTCTGAAAGGCACCCCATGCGTTATTCCTTCCTCGCCGCCGCCACCCTGCTGGTGCAGTCCGGCATGGCACACGCCAATGCCCCGGTCACGGCGGTCACCTTGTATCCCGGCAGCGCCACCGTGGTGCGCACCGCCCAGGTTGCCGCCGGCGCCACCGAGGTCGTCATCGACGGCCTGCCCGCCAATTTCAATATCGAATCGGTGCGCGTGCAGGCCGCTCCCGGCATCCGCGTGGCCGACGTGGTCTCGCGCGACAGCGCCGGCAGCGACGCGGTCAACCCGGCCGAGGCAAGGCTGGCGGGCGAGATCGAGCGTCTCAAGGACCAGAAGGCCATGCTGGAAGCCGAGGCCAGGTCGGCCGGCATCGTCAAGGCTTACCTGGAGCGCTATAACGGCGGCGCCGCCGAGGGCGGCAAGGCCCAGGGGCCGGACCAAGCCAGGGCGCTGGCGGGCGTGATCGATACCCTGGGACGGGGCGCCAGCGAGGCGCTGCTCAAGATCGAAAAGCTGGCGGTGCAGCAACGCGCGCTCGACAAGAAAATCGCGGCGCTCGACAGCGACCTGGCCGGCCTGCGCTCCGGCGGCAAGCAGGTGCGCAGCCTGGTGGTGCGCCTGTCGGAAGCCAGGGCCGGCAGCCTGAGCATCAGCTACCAGCGCGAGAATGCCGGCTGGAAGCCGGGCTACCGCGCCAGCCTCGACTCGGCCGCGTCCCGGGTCGACCTGGAGCGCCTTGCCACCATCTCGCAGAGCACCGGGGAAGACTGGAGCAACGTCAAGCTGACGCTCTCGACCAGCCAGCCGCGCCTGTCGCCGAGCGGGCGCGAGCCGCAGCCGTGGCTGCTGACATACTATCCGCCGCAGCCGCCGCAGCCGCCGATGCAGTATGCGCCGGCGCCGGCGCCGGCGCCGGCATTGATGGAGCGGCGCCAGAAAGTGGAGCTCGCCGGCAGCGCCAGCAAGCGCGCGAACGACGACGAGGTGGCCGAACTGCAGGGCGCCTTCGCCACCGAATTCGAGGTGCCGGGCCGGGTCAACCTGGCCTCGGACGGGCGCGCCACCTCGGTCACGCTGTCCACCCTGGCGCTGCCGGTCACCCAGCACCTGCGCGTGACCCCGCGCCTGGAAAAATTTGCCATCGTCATGGCCGAAGCGGCCCGTCCGGAAGGCGTGTGGCCGGCCGGCAGCATGCAACTGTTCCGCGACGGCGGCTACATCGGCGCCACCCAGTGGAACTTGCAGGAGGGCGAGAAAGCCCTGTTCTCGTTCGGGCGCGACGACCGGGTGGTGGTCTCGCTCGATCCGGTGGCCGGCAAGACCGGCAGCAAGGGCCTCTTCGGCGGCCGCGCCAGCAGCGTGCGCGCCGACGTGTTCACCGTGGCCAACCGCCGCAAGACGCCGGTCGAGCTGCTGGTGTTCGATTCCTCGCCGGTCAGCACGTCCGAGGAAGTCAGGGTCGAGGCGGCGTTCGATCCGGCGCCGTTGACCACGACCTGGGAGCAGCGCCGCGGTGTGGTCGCCTGGAAAAAGACGCTGGCGGCGGGCGCCAGCGCCCGCTTCCAGGTCGAGTACAAGATCGACTATCCGAAGGAAGGCACGGTCAGCGGCTTGCGCTAGCGGCGGGATTCCAGCGGTAATGCCCGGTCAGGGGATAGGCGAACAGCATGTCTTCGATCTGGGTGCCGCGCCCGATGTTGTGGATCACCAGCGGCACCCCGGCCGCGCTGCGCTGGCCGGAGACGATGCCGATGTGCGGCAGGTTGCCCGGCAACATCCAGGTGACCACGTCGCCGGCCTGGTAGGCGGCGCCCTCGCGCGCCGGCCTCATGGCCTTGCCGTGGCGCGTGAAAAAGGTGGCCAGGTTGGGCACGCGCCGGTGGTCGATGTTCGGGTCGGGACGCTTGAGCTGCCACAGCTTCGGATAGGCGTTCCAGGCCGTCTTCATGTCGCGATGCACCAGTTCCTGCAAGTCCGCGCCGACCTTGCGGTAGGCGCGGACGACCACGTCGGTGCACACGCCGCGCTCCTGCGGCACGTCGCCCCCGGGAAAGGCGATGCGCTCGTAGCGCGGGTCGTAGCGGACGGTCACGCCGATCTGGGCGCGCGCCGCCTCCACCAGGCGCGCCGGGGCGGCGTCCTGGGCCAGGGCGCCGCGCGCGCCCAGCAGGGCGGACGTGCACATCAGTGTTAACACCAGTTTTTTCAAGATCGGACCTCTGTTCACCGCGCCGGGAATAAAAACGTACAATCGTGCTTATTTCTCACACGAACGGGCACACCATGAGCACGCAACAGCAGTTTACCCCTGAATCGATGAACAGTTTCGGCGCCGCCACGCTTCCCGGTTACCTGGGCGTGGAAATCACCAAAGTGGCCGACGGCGAAGTCGCGGCGCGCCTGGAGATCAAGCCGCATCTGCTCGCGCCCAACGGCTTCCTGCACGCCGGCACCGTCATCACCCTGGCCGACACCGCCGCCGGCTACGCCTGCGTGGCCAACCTGCCGCAAGGGGCGAACAGCTTCACCACCATCGAAATCAAATCGAACCACCTGGGCACCGCGCGCGACGGCGCGATCGCCTGCGTGGCCAAGGCCGCCCACCTCGGCAAAACCACCCAGGTCTGGGACGTGGTGGTGAGCAACGAAGCGAACGGCAAGACCATCGCCCTGTTCCGCTGCACCCAGATGATTTTGTATCCCAAATAAGGCATCAGGTGCGTTGCGCGGACGTGTTTTTTATGTTTCACATACAACAACTTACGTTTGACAATTGCACGGAAAAGCGCATCATGGCCGGACGCCCTGTCCATCAGCCAGAGAATGCCGGATGCCCATCGACTTCGATCAGCTCATACTCACCGAGGCCCCTGGCGGGGTCATCGTCACCACGCCGGGCTACACGGTGCTGCGCTGGACCAACGGCGCCGAGCGCATCTTCGGCTATACCAGCGAGGAAGCGCTGGGGCGCGACCTGCGCGAGCTGATCGCATTGCCCGGCCAGCGCGAACTCGACGACGTCTACGCGCGCAGGGTGCTCGAACGCGGTGTGTCCGACCATGAAGGCTTGCGCCGGCGCAAGGACGGCGCCCTGATCTACGTCGACGCCTCCAGCAAGGCGGTGTACGGCGACGATGGCACGATCGCCTACATCGTCTCGACCAAGCGCGACATGACGCAAGCGAAGGCCGCGCGCGACACCCTGCTGATCGAAGCGAAATTCCGCGACCTGCTCGAGTCGACCCCGGACAGCATCGTCATGGCCAACCCGACCGGCACCATCGTGCTGGCCAACGCCCAGGCCGAGCGCCTGTTCGGCTATGCGCCGGGCGAGCTGAACGGCCAACTGATCGAGGTCCTGCTGCCGGCCCGCTTCCAGCATGGCCACGTGGGGCACCGCTCGCGCTACTTCGAGCAGTCGCGCACGCGCACCATGGGCGCGGGGCTGGAACTGTACGGGGTGCGCAAGGACCAGGTCGAGTTCCCGGTGGAAATCAGCCTTTCGCCCATCAGCACCGATGCCGGCACCTTCGTCATCAGCGCGATCCGCAATGTGGGCGAGCGCAAGAAGGCCGAGCAGAAATTCCGCGGCTTGCTCGAATCGGCGCCGGACGCGATCGTGATCGTCAACCGCGACGGCGAAATCGTACTCGTCAATTCGCAGACCGAAAAGCTGTTCGGCTATCCGCGCAGCGAGCTGCTCGGCAAGAAGGTCGAAATCCTGATTCCGCAACGCTTCGCCGAGCAGCATCCGCATTTCCGCAGCAGTTTTTCGGCCGGCCCCCGTCCGCGTTCGATGGGCGCCGGACTGGAGCTGTACGGCCTGCGCCGCGACGGCAGCGAGTTTCCGGTCGAAATCAGCCTGTCGCCGCTGGACACCGAGGACGGGGTGCTGGTGTCCTCGGCGATCCGCGACATCACCGACCGCAAGCGCATCGAGCGCGCCCTCAACGACAAGAAGGTCGAGCTGGAACGCGCCAACCAGGCCAAGGACCTGTTCCTGACCAGCATGTCGCACGAGTTGCGCACCCCGCTCAACGCGATACTCGGCTTCGCCCAGTTGCTGGCCAACGAAAAGCTGCCTTCGACCGCCGTGCAAAAGCGCAACTTCGTGCGCAATATCCTGACCGCCGGCGAGCATCTGCTGACCCTGATTAACGAAATCCTCGACCTGGCCAAGATCGAGTCGGGCACCCTGAGCGTGTCGCTGGAAGCGGTGATCCTGTCCGGCCTGCTGGAGGAAGTGCAAGCCATGGTCGGCGACAGCGCCGCCCAGCGCGGCATCCGCATGGTGTTTCCGAAACCGGAGCCGCTGATGGTGGTGGCCGACCACACGCGCCTCAAGCAGATCATGCTGAACCTGCTGTCGAACGCCATCAAGTACAACCGCGAGCAGGGCGTGGTGGTGGTCAACGTCAACCTGATCGGCAGCGCGCGGGTGCGCATTTCGGTGCAGGATACGGGCAAGGGCTTGCGGCCCGACCAGGTAAGCGCCCTGTTCCAGCCCTTCAACCGGCTCGGCCAGGAAGGCGGCAGCGAGGAGGGCACCGGCATCGGGCTGGTGGTGACCAAGCGCCTGGTCGAGCTGATGGGCGGCACCATCGGCGTGTCGAGCACGGCCGGCATCGGCAGCGTGTTCTGGATCGAGCTCGAGCTCAGCGGCAGCGCCCATCCGGTCAATGGCGCGGCCGCCGCGGCGGCGCCGCGCGCCTTGCCGGCGGCCCCGGCGGGCGACCCCTCGGTGGCCACCGTGCTGTACGTGGAAGACAATCCGGCCAACCTGATGCTGGTCGAAGAAATCGTCGGCTTCCGGCCCGACCTGGCGCTGATTTCCGCGCCCAGCGCCGAGCTCGGCATCGCCCTGGCGCAGAGCTATCTGCCGCAAGTGATCCTGATGGACATCAACCTGCCCGGCATGGACGGGCACGAGGCCCAGCGCCTGCTGCGCGACGACCCGCGCACGGCGCACATTCCGGTGATCGCGCTCAGTGCGAACGCGATGGAGCGCGACGTCAAGCGCAGCATCGCGGCCGGCTTTTTCGCCTACCTCACCAAGCCGATCGATATCGACGCCTTCACGGCGGCGGTGGACAAGGCGCTGGCGCCCAAGGCGGACCAGGCCGATCCTTCCGTCTGACCATCCTTCCAACCACGACAGGAGCACGCATGAGAACGCTGACTGAGCTTGTTTGCATCGGCACGCTGGCGCTGGCCGCCGGCTGCGCGCACGGCCCCGCCGCCGACGACAGCACCTACCAGGGGCTGGGCGGGCAGGGCGGCATCAAGAAGATCGTGGACACCTTCGTGCCGCTGATCCTGGCGGACGCGCGCATCAGGGATTCGTTCAGGGATACCGACCTGAAGAACCTGTCGATGCGGCTGGAAGAGCAGTTTTGCGCGCTGTCCGGCGGTCCCTGCACGTACAGGGGCAAGGACATGAAAGAGATCCACGATGGCCTGAACATCACCAACGCGCAGTTCAACGCGCTGGCCGAGGATTTGCAGGCGGCCATGGACAGGCACGGCGTGGCGCCGGCGGTCCAGAACAAGCTGGTCGCCAGGCTGGCGCCGATGCAGAGGGAGATCGTGACGAAGTAATGCGCTCTTGCCGTCCCGGCCGTCCCGGCCATCCCGGCCATCCCCGCCATCCCGACAACCATCGTTCCCGCGCAGGCGGGAACCCAGGTGAGTGGAGCGGCAGGGCGCTCCGGCGCTGGCGTGGGTCGCGCCAGGGACGGGAACGACGGTGTTGCCGGTAACGGAATGTCTCCGCTTACAAGCTTACCCAATGCCCCTTGTAGACGATCGGCCCGGTCGGTCCGTTCGGATCGGGCGAGCCGCCTTTCGGCTCCAGGGTCACGGCCAGGAGCGCCACATCGTCGCCGATCGCATTATCCGGCAAGGCAAACTTGCCCTTGTTGTCGGCCAACACCCCCAGCGAACGCGGCTTGCCCGCCTTCGGCACCGCCCACAGATGCAGGCTCTTGTCGGCCGCGACCGGGTCGCCGCCGACCACCCGCGCATCGAGTGCGCGGTGCTTGCGGTCGGCGGTCAGCACCATGGCGGTCTGGGCCTTGTCGTCGCTCAGGGTCGCCACGTACGAAATCACCGGCGCGTCGACCGGACGGTTGCTCAGCACCAGCACCAGCAGCATGGCCGCCATGGCGGTCGAGACCATCCCCAGGCTGCGCCAGAAGGCCAGGTTCTCGTTCAGCCAGAAGCGCCAGCCGGCGGCCGCCTTCGGCTTGAGGTTCAGGCGCCGTTCGATGCCGGTCCAGACGCTGTCGGGCGGCTTCACGTCGCCGGCGAATTCGGCCATGGGCGCCAGCCGCTGCTGCCACTGGGCCGTGATGTTGCGCAAGTCCGCGTCCTGGTGCATCCAGCCTTCGAAACGGCGGCGCGCGCCGCCCCTGAGCGTGCCCAGCACGTATTCGGCCGCCAGTTTCTGACGCAGGACGATGTTATGTCGGATATTCATGTTTGCTCCCGTTTCGCGAGGCAGGTGCGCAGTTTGTCGAGGCTGCGCCTGATCCAGGTTTTCACGGTTCCGACTGGTAGTTTCATCCGCTCGGCCACTTCGCTGTGCGACAGGTCGTGGTAATAGGCCAGCGCGACGACCTGGCGATGCATGCCTTCGAGCGCGGACATGCACCACGCCAGCGCCTTCGCATCGCCACTCATCTGCAAGGCCTCGATCGGCGTTGCCTGCGGATCCTGTAGAGCATTCATGACTTCACTATCAAACTGTTCCGCATCGATTTCAACCGCGGCATCGCTGCGCCGGAGGTGGTCGAACGCCTTGTTCCGGACAATCGTCGCCATCCAGGTCATCGGCGCTGCGAGATGACTCTGGTAGTTGGCGGCATTGTTCCAGATCGCGACATAGCTCTCTTGCAAAACCTCTTCAGCGAGCTCGCGCTTGTGCAATATACGCAGCGCGAAGCCAAACAGTTTCGGCGACGTGGCATCGTAGAGGGAACGGAAGGCGCCGCCATCGCGTTTGCCGGCGGCCAGGAGCCAGGTGCGTAATTGCTGCGGGTCGAGCGGGTTGACGTCGGTGGACACTGAGCGCCTTGAAAGTGGGTTCGGGTGGCCGCGGCGTGGCGCGGAGTGCTCGGTGAGGTTATCTCAAAGGCATCCCGGAATACAACAAACTTATTTGCAAAATATAGCAAAATAGTTGAATCCAATCGGGCGCCGCCCGCGTACGCAGTATTGTAGAGACGGCTTGCTTCGTGCGACACCTTATCGAGGAGACAGTATGCGGATCATGCGCCTGGGTGGTTTGTTCTTGGCGGCAAGTTTGGCAAGCGCTGCGGCGCAGGCGCAGGGCCGGCCCGACATGGGCAAGCTCATGGCGACGGGCGGCGTCAGCCAGCTCGAAGGGGCGGGCGGGGGCGGGCTGGCGCCGTGGGCCCTGATCACCGGCTACGGCAGCCGCGACAGCTGGGGTGCGAACGCGCACTACACCGGCGTGCGCACCCAGGATTACACCCTGGATACGGCCGGGGTGGCGGTGGGGCTGGCCGACCGCATCGAAGTATCGCTGGCGCAGCAGCACTTCAAGGGCAGCCTGGCGCCGCTGAACCAGCTCAGCATCAAGCAGGATATCCTCGGCGTGAAGCTCAGGCTGGCTGGCGACGCGGTGTACGGGCAGGATGTGTTGATGCCGCAGATCGCGGTCGGTGCGATGTACAAGCGCAACAAGGGCGTGGGCGGGCTGGGGGCGCTGGGCGTGAACAATGTCACGCAGCTGGGCGCCAGGGACGACAGCGGGACCGATGTGTACGTGGCCGCGACCAAGCTGCTCTTGCAGCAGAGCTTGCTGCTGAACGGCACCGTGCGCGCGACCAGGGCCAATCAGATGGGCCTGCTTGGCTTCGGCGGCGACAAGGGCGATTCCTACAAGGCCATGCTGGAGGTGTCGGCCGCTTACCTGGTCGACCGCCAGCTGGTGGCCGGGGTGGAATACCGGCGCAAGCCGCACAACCTGGGGGTGGACAATGAAAAGGCGTATTACGACGTGTTCGTGGCCTGGTTCCCGAGCAAGCATGTGTCGGTGACGGCGGCCTACGCGGTGCTGGGCGAGATCACCGTGTTCAACCCGACGCGCCAGCGCGGCGCCTACCTGTCGGTGCAGGCCGGGTTTTAAGCGCTATCGCCGACATCGTCGCTCCCGCGCAGGAAGTCTAGCGGCGCATGGCAGGAACGGCGGTCTTCAGGTTCAGCCCGCGATCGTCTTTTCCAGCAGCTTGTGCAGCGCCGGGAAGTCCGGTTCGCCCACATAGCGCTTGATGATCTTGCCGTTCTTGTCGATCAGGAAGGTGGTCGGCGTCAAGGTCACATCGCCGAAGGCCTTGGCGATGTCCCCGCCGCTGTCGAGCGCCACGGTGAACGGCAGGCGGTTGGTCTCGGCATAATTGAGCACGTAATTCGGCGCGTCGTACTTCATCGCCACCGCCACGAACTCCATGCCCTGGCCCTTGAACTTGTTGTAGGTCTCGACCATCTGCGGCATTTCCTTGACGCAGGTTGCGCACGAGGTCGCCCAGAAGTTGACCATGAACACCTTGCCGCGCAAGCTCTGCGAGCTGATCTTCTGGCCCTTGATGTCGATGAAGGTCACGTCCGGCGCCGGCGTGCTGCTCGCGAGCGAGGAATAGCCGATGGCGGCAATGGCCACCAGCGCCGCGCCGATGAGCGCCGGTTTGAGCCAGGAAGAACGGGGCGGAGTCTGGGTGGACATGGCAGTGGATGCGGGTATGGAACAGAAAGTCATTATAGCCGCGCTGCAAAATCGCTGCCCGCGCGGCCCTCGGCGCCCGCCCGGGGGACGGACGTGGCGCAGCGGGTACCGACATCGACCTTACAGCTGGACCGACGAGGAGCGTGGCGAAATCGCCTTGAGTTCGTCTTCGCTGATGTATTCCAGCACCTTGACCACTTTCTGCACGCCCGACACGCCGCGCGCCACATCGGCGCCGACCTGGCCTTCGCGCTGGGTCACGCGGCCCATCAGGAACACGGTGCCGCGCTCGGTGATGACCTTGAACGAGGTGGCTGAAATGGTCTTCATGTCCACCAGGCTGGCCTTGACCTTGGTGGTGATCAGCGAATCGCTCGAGCGCGAGGTGTAGGTGGCGGGCGGGCCGACCTCGAGTTCGTTGATGACGATGGTCACGCCATCGATGCCGGCCACTTCGCGCTCGACCGCCGCCTTCATGGCGTCGTCGCGCACTTCGCCGGTCAGCAGCACCTTGCGGTTGAAGCTGTTCACATTGATGTGCACGTCTTCACCGGTGATCTTAGGCAAGCGCATCTCGGCCTTGAGCGCGATCGCCTTGTCGTCGGCCTGCGCGCCGAGCGTGCGGCGGTCGGCCGTGGCGACGGCACCGGCGACGGCGCCGCCCACGAACAGGCCGACGCAGCCCTGCAGGCTGCCCAGCAGGGCCACGGCGGCGAGCGCCCTGGCCAGCGGGCGCAGGACGCGCAAGGTGGAATCATTCATTCACATCTCCTCCGAACAGCGCGACGTCGATGCCGTCGCAAATGCAGTGTATGGTGACCAGGTGGACTTCCTGGATGCGCGCGGTGCGCGAATGGGGTACGCAGATATGCACGTCGGCGTCGGTGAGCATCTTGCCGAGTGCGCCGCCATCCTTGCCGGTCAGCGCCACGACGCGCATTTCGCGCTCCAGCGCCGCTTCGACCGCCGCGATCACATTGGCCGAGTTGCCGGACGTGGAAATGGCCAGCAGCACGTCGCCGGCCTGGCCGAAGGCCTGCACCTGCTTGGAGAAAATCTCGCGGTAGCTGTAATCGTTGCCCACCGCCGTCATGATCGAGGTATCGGTGGTCAGCGCCAGCGCCGGCAGCGGAAAGCGCTCGCGCTCGAAACGGCCGACCAGCTCGGCCGCGAAGTGCTGGCAGTCGGCCGCCGAACCGCCATTGCCGCAGGCAAGAATCTTATTGCCGTTCGACAAAGCGGAAAACATCAGGTCGATTGCCTGCGAGATGGGTTGAGCCAGGGCAGAAGCCGCCTGAATCTTGAGTTCGGCGCTTTCGTGGAAGTGGGCGAGGATGCGTTGAGTATTCATAGTCGAGGATTATAGTGCAGCAGTCCGGGAAGCCGGAGAAGTACGGTTAAAATTGCTTACAACTGGATGGCGTTGCGCAGCCAGGCCATGCGTTCGCCGTCGATGGCGATGACGTCGAAGCGGCATGGCGGCACATGGGGAAAGCGCAGCAGGTAGGTCTGGGCCGCGCGCACCATGCGGGCGACCTTGGCGGCAGTGATGCTGGCGGCCGCGCCGCCGTGGCTGGCGCTGGCGCGCTGGCGCACTTCGACGAACACCAGTTCCTCGCCGTGGCGCAGGATCAGGTCGATTTCCCCGCCCTTGCAGCGGTAATTGGCTTCCACCAGGCGCAAGCCCTGGCCGGCCAGGTAGTCGAGCGCCTTGCGTTCCCACAGCTGGCCCTGGCGCTGCTTGCCGCTCAGCCGGGCCGGCCACATCTTACTGCACGCCGCTGGACGGCTTGAAGCCGCCGCTCTGGTAGACCGCGCTCGGCTGCACCCGCTCGAAGCGCGCCGGGCCGTCGCCGAAGCCGACCGACAGGCGGCCCGTCACCCCGTCCATGGTGAACGGCGCGCCCGGATGCAGGGTGATCTCGCGCGCCACGCGGAAGGCGTCGATGCCGAGCGCGTACAGGCGGTCGAGGTCGAGCGTGCGGCGGCTGGCGTTCCAGCGCGGATACACCATCACGGCCGGGTGATCGGGCTGCACTTCCCACGGCAGGTCGAGCAGGCGCACGCCGTCGAGTTCGGCCAGCGCCGTGCCCGGCTCGGTGCCCGGATTGACCGACGAGGTGCCGTAGGTCGGCAGGGCAGGGCCGAGCGAGGCGCGCACCTGGCGCAGCTGGTCGGCGTCGAGCGCCGTAAACAGCAGGGTCGGCAGGTCGGCATCGACCCGGCCTTTCAACTGGTAAATGCCGGATTCGCTCAGGTAGCCGTTGGTGGCGGCCAGCTCCACCGTCTGCGACGCGTTGCCCAGCTGCTTCCACTGGGCCGCGAAGGCGTTGGCGATGCGGCGCTGCCAGGCGTTGGCGCCGGACACGACCAGCGCGCGCGCGCCCGGATGTTCGCTCGCGGCCCACTGCGCCACCTGGCGCGCCTCGTCTTCGATCGACAGGCCCATCACCAGCAGATTGTGCGGCAGCGCGCCGCCGGTGCCGCGTCCTTCAGGGTGGTTCAGGGCGATGGTCGGCTTGCTGACGGCCACGCCGGCGCCGGCGATCGCGCTCACCGCCGAGCGCGCCAGCGGGCCGACCACGATATCGTTCTGTTCCAGCGCCGTAGTGTAGGCGGCCAGCACGTCTTGCGGGCTGTCGCCGGTTTCGATCAGGTTTACTTCGAAGCCGGTGCGGTCGCGCTCGTACGCGGCCATGAAGCCGGCACGCAGCGCGCCGGCCGGCGGGCCGAGCGCGTCGGAACGGGTCGGCAGCAGCAGGCCGATGCGGGTGGCGGGCGTGCTGTCGGCGGCCTGGCCGGCCGCGCGCGGCTGGGCGCCGGGGACGCTGGCGCCCGGCGGGGCATCGACCGGCATGGTCTCGACCTCGGCTTCGGGGATGACCGGCGCGACGATTTCCGGCGCGCGCGGCGGGACCGGTGCGACACTTGTGTTTGGCTCGATAGGCGCGCACAATCCCCCCGGCCTGTCGCAGGGCGTGCTGCAGGCACTCAGCATGGCGAGCGCACTCACGGCGAACAAACCCTTCAGACTTTTAATCAGCATTACCACTCCCAAATGACAGAATCCCAGACCAGTCCGATCGCCCAGCTTCCCGTCATTGGCGAGGCCGTGCATCAGTCCTATCCTACAGCAACCCTGTATATCGTGGCTACTCCGATTGGCAACGTCACCGACATCAGTGTGCGCGCCTTGCACGTGCTGGCGCTGGTGGACGCGGTCGCCTGCGAAGACACCCGCAACACCGGCCACCTGCTGACCCGCTTCGGCCTGTCGCGCCCGCTGATCGCCGCGCACCAGCACAACGAACGCGAAGCGGCCGACAAGCTGATCGCGCGCCTGCAGGCCGGCGAGCGCATCGCGCTGGTGTCGGACGCCGGCACGCCGGGCGTGTCCGACCCCGGCGCGCGCATCGTCGACGCCGTGCGCGCCGCCGGCCTGCGCGTGGTGCCGCTGCCGGGCGCTTCGGCGGCGGTGACGGCGCTCTCGGCCAGCGGGCTGGTCAACGACCAGTTCTATTTCGTCGGCTTCCTGCCGGCCAAGGCCAGGCAGCGCGAAAGCGCCCTGCAAAAACTGCTGACGGTCGGCGCGACGATGGTGTTCTACGAGGCGCCGCACCGCATCCTGGACTGCGTGGAAGCGCTGGCGGGCGTGTTCGAGCCGGCGCGCCAGGTGGTGTTTGCGCGCGAACTGACCAAGCTGTTCGAAGAAATCCACCGTTGCCCCTTGTCCGAGGCGCTGGCCTGGGTCAAGGCCGACGCCCACCGTGAAAAGGGCGAGTACGTGGTCCTGCTCGAAGGGGCGCAGGCCGAGGGCGATGCCGAGGATGCCGAGGCCGAGCGCATCCTCCATATCCTGCTGGCCGAGTGTTCGGTCAGGCAGGCCGCCAACCTGACGGCGCAGATTACCGGCCGCAAGAAAAACGCCCTGTACGACCGCGCGCTGGAAATCAAGGGCCAGGACTGAGCTGCATCAATCGCACTTTCGCGTCACCGCCATGGTCCAAGCGGGACGCGGGCCGCTTCGTGCCATCGGCCGGGCCAGTCGTATCGGGGGACTGTGCCCGGCGGGTGGGGCGGAGCGGCGCGCGTTGCGGGAGCGAAGAAAACCCGGCAAGTAAACATGTTAAAAAATAGCTTGCTATTCGATAGCGCGCTACTTATACTGTTTCACATGGACGGCAAACAAACACAAGCGACCGCCGTAAAATGTAGTGCACTATACAATAGCTTACTATTTTAATCTCTTAAAAAGGAACCACCATGAAAGCCATCAACACCATCGCCCTCGCCCTGTCGATTTCCGCTGCCGCCGCAGCCCCTGTCATGGCCGCTCCGAGTGCTGCNNNTTTCCGCTGCCGCCGCAGCCCCTGTCATGGCCGCTCCGAGTGCTGCCGCCGCCCTCAAGCCGACCGTCATCCTGGTGCACGGCGCCTTTGCCGACGCCGGCAGCTGGAACGGCGTGGCCGCCAGGCTGCGCGCCGACGGCTACAGCGTGATCGGCGCAGCGAACCCGCTGCGCAGCGTCAAGGGCGATGCGGCGGTGGTGTCGGACATCGTCAAGAGCGTCAAGGGGCCGGTGGTGCTGGTCGGTCACTCCTACGGCGGCGCGGTGATCTCGACCGCCGCCAACGGCAACCCGAACGTCAAAAGCCTGGTCTACGTGGCCGCCTTCGCGCCGGAACAGGGTGAAACGGCGTTGGAACTGTCCGGCCGCTTCCCTGGCGGCACCCTGGGCCAGGCGCTGGCCGAGCCGGTCGCTAACGCCGGCGGCGGCAAGGATTTCTACATCCAGCAGGACAAGTTCCACCAGCAGTTCGCCGCCGACGTGCCGCAAGCCCAGGCCCAGCTGATGGCAATCGCCCAGCGCCCGATCGCCGAAGCGGCCCTGACCGAAGCGTCCGGCGCCCCGGCCTGGAAGAAGCTGCCGTCCTACTTCATCTACGGCAGCGGCGACAAGAATATCCCGGCTGCAGCGCTCGGCTTCATGGCCGAACGCGCCAAATCGCGCAAGACCGTCGAGATCAAGGATGCCTCGCACGTCGTGATGACCTCGAACCCGGCCGCCGTTGCCCGCCTGATCGAAGACGCCGCCCAGGGTCAATAAAGCCAGGTAATCGCACCAATACATAGCTCACTACTTAATAGACATCNNNAGGTAATCGCACCAATACATAGCTCACTACTTAATAGACATCAATTAAAAAGGAAACACCATGAAATCCGCCCTCGCCCTGACCCTGCTCGCCGCTTCGCTCTCGACCGCCCATGCGGCCAGCCTCCCCGGCGTCGAACGCAACACCGCGCAATTTTTAAAAGCGATCGAAGGCGGCAAGCCGCTCAACCAGATGACGCCCGAGGAAGCGCGCGCCGTGCTGGTCGGGGCGCAGAAGGGCGGCAAGGTGGCGCTGGCGCCGGCCGACGTGAGCGAAAAGACGGTCACCCTCGACGGCAAGCCGGTCCGGCTGACCATCGTGCGTCCGGCAGGGGCCAAGGGCAAGATTGCGGCCTTCATGTTCTTCCACGGCGGCGGCTGGGTGCTGGGCGACTATCCGACCCACGAGCGCCTGGTGCGCGACCTGGTGGCCGGTTCCGGCGCGGCGGCGGTGTTCGTCAACTACACGCCATCGCCGGAAGCGGGCTACGGCGTGGCGCTCAGGCAGGCGTATGCGGCAACGCGCTGGGTGTCCGAGAACGGCGACGCGATCGACGTCGACGGCAAGCGCCTGGCGGTGGCCGGCAACAGCGTGGGCGGCAACATGGCGGCGGTGGTCAGCCTGATGGCAAAAGACCAGGGCGCACCGAAGCTGCGCGCCCAGGTGCTGATGTGGCCCGTGACCGATGCCAACTTCGATACGCCGTCGTACAAGCAGTTCGCCGACGGCCACTTTTTGACGCGCGACCTGATGGTCTGGTTCTGGGATCACTACACCAGGGATGCCGGCGAGCGCAAAGAGATCTACGCATCGCCGCTGCAAGCGAGCAGCGCGCAACTGCAAGGCCTGCCGCCGACCCTGATCCAGACCGCCGAATTCGACGTGCTGCGCGATGAAGGCGAAGCCTACGGCCGCAAGCTCGACGCCGCCGGCGTGGACGTCAAGAGCGTGCGCTACAACGGCATGATCCACGACTTCGGCCTGCTCAATGCGCTGTCGGCCTTGCCGAGTACCCGCAGCGCACTGGACCAGGCGTCGCAGGAACTGAAACAGCGCCTCAAGTAAGCAGTGCGGGCCGGTGGACATGCCGGCCTACCACTTGCATCCGCTATCCTTCTTGTCGAGCAGCAGGACGAGCGGTGCCAGCAAGCCGCCGGGAATGCCATCCTTGCAGTCCGGCCGCCTGGCTTGGGCGATCACGCGTGCCGCCCTGGTGTCGGTGGCATACGGCTTCGGTGGAATCTGCGCCACCGCCATGCCGGCGCGTGCCGGATCCGCCTGGGTGGCGATCTGGCGAGCAAACTTGCGGGCCGCATCCGGATCGAACTGCGGCGACCCTGGCGGTGGCGCCACAGTGAACGCTGCCGGTGTGGCAGACTCCGCCGATGCAATCACATGCGGCGCCGCTGCGACGGGCGCCGGAATCTTCTGCGCCGCTGAGGGCCTGGCACCGGCCGATCGCGTCTTGTCCACCTTGAGCGCCGGCTTCTCTTTTACCGGCCGCTCCGGTTTCGCCTCCCGCTCAGGCATCACCTGCGGCGCGCGCAGCATCACCACCAGCGCCGCGTGCGGCGCCTCGGCATCGTCCCGCCACGGCGGCGCCACTGCCTGCCGGTAGGCGAACAGCAGCAGTCCATGCAAGGCAATCGACACAGCGATGCCGGCACCGATTCGCGGCAAAACGCGGCCGCTCGCCGCTCGACCGTCAGCAAATGCGTAAAAATTCATCGATTTCGTAGAAAAATGCGAAAAAATCATACTCACCCTTGACCAAGCGCATTCCCTCCGCTATGATTCTTGTCCTCGGAGTGTGGCGCAGCCCGGTAGCGCACCTGGTTTGGGACCAGGGGGTCCAAGGTTCGAATCCTTGTACTCCGACCAGTCTTACTTATGCAGGCCGACGAAGAACATCTCGTCGACCTGTCATATCTCCCTCTAGCAGTTCTGTTTCGCAATCATTCTCCTTCCCAGTAGTCGACCGATTGGCCAATGTGGCCGACTGTCCGTTGTGGCAGCGTGCGTGCGCCGCCGTCCGCATCGAGCAGCAGTGTCGCATACTTCCCGGAATCGGGAAATTCCACCACTTCCGGCGACTGGTTGGTGCTCAGCGCCAGATAACGCAACTCTCCCTCACCCGTATTGATAATCTGATGCGCCGTCTCCTGCCCGCCCGCCGGACAGGCAACAATATCGCCCTGCCGCAAGGGATAGCTGTCGGCCCCGATCCTGATCGTCCCACTGCCTTGGACAACGATGAACACCTCTTCGTTTACCCGATGATTATGAAAGGGAAAGGCGCGCTTGCCGGGCGCCAGCACGGTCAGGTTGCAGCCCAGCGCGCGCATGCCGATCAGCTCGCCAATCATCGCGATGCGCGGCGCAAAGCGCTCTGCCGCCGCGCCCGTGGGCGCGTATTGCGGCGGCATGTCTTGCGGCGCAAGCTGGTCGAGATTAATAAGGGGATGGGGCATGGCAGTCTCCTTTGCATGATTGACAAGCCATTATAAAAGTGCGGCAGAGGAAGAAAAATCGTTTTCGCCGTAATACACTGTCAATCTGCATTGACAATCGATTGGCCATGGATGCTCAACCTGAACCGGCTGCAAATGTTCGTCACCATTGTCGAGACCGGCTCGTTCACCAACGCCGCAGCCCGCCTGGACGTCACCAAAGCCATGCTGAGCTTCAACCTGAAGCAGCTGGAGGGGGAGCTCGGCGTGTCGCTCCTGACGCGCACCACGCGCAGTCTCGCGCCCGCTGGCGCGGGCGTGGCGGTTTTGCCCGACTGGCTGGTGCACGACGATGTGGCGGCGGGGCGCCTGGTGCGGCTACTGCCCGCGTATGCGCTGCCGGAGCAGGGCGCGTACGGTCTACCCCAACACGCGCCACCTGCCGGCCAGGGTCGGGATGTTCATCGCCTTCCTGCGCGGCTTCGTCGCCGGCCACAGCCCTCGACACGATTAGCCGCATCGGCCCTCGTCCCCGCGCAGGCGGGGACCCAAGGCTGTGCGGCCAGGGGTCCGAAGGTGCGATCAGCCCGCGCGCTTGGCCGCCAGCGCATTGCCCGCGCGGCTAGATCCCTTGCGGCCCAGGTGCTGCGAAATGAACTGCCCCGCATCGACCACCATATCGAGGTCGATCCCGGTATCGATGCCCAAGCCCTGCATCAGGTACAGCACATCCTCGGTCGCCACATTCCCCGTCGCGCCCTTGGCATACGGGCAGCCGCCCAGTCCCGACACCGACGAATGGAAGATCGACACGCCCACTTCCAGGCTGGCATAGATATTCGCCAGCGCCTGTCCGTAGGTGTCGTGAAAGTGCCCCGAGATCCGGTCCAGGTGAAACTCCTGTGCGGCGCGCAGCATCACCGCCTGCGTCTTGCGCGCGGTCGCCACGCCGATGGTATCGGCGATGTCGATCTCGTCGCATCCCAGTTCGCGCATGCGCCCCACCACGTCGGCCACGGCGTCGAGCGAGACTTCGCCCTGGTACGGGCAGCCGAACGCGCAGCTGATGCTGCCGCGCAGGCGCAGGCCGTGTTCCTTGGCCGCCCTGGCCACGCCCTCGAAGCGCGCAATCGATTCGGCGATCGAGCAGTTGATGTTCTTTTGCGAGAACGCCTCCGAGGCCGAGCCGAAGATGACGACTTCGTCGGCCTTGGCCGCCAGCGCCGCATCGAAGCCCTGCATGTTCGGCGTGAGCGCCGAATAAATGGCGCCCGCGCGGCGCGCGATCCCGGCCATCACCTCGGTGCTGGTCGCCATCTGCGGCACCCACTTGGGCGAGACGAACGACGCCGCTTCGATGTTCGCGAAGCCGGCGCGCGAGAGGCGGTCGACCAGCTCGATCTTGACGGCGGCGGGCACCGACTCCTTCTCGTTCTGCAGGCCGTCGCGCGGCCCGACTTCGACGATCTTGACTTGTTGCGGCAGGGTGCTCATGTTGGTTCCTTCGGTAACGGTTAATACCCGCGTGCGCGGTCGACCACGTCGGCCACCGCTTCGCCGCGTTCCAGCGCGCCGATCTTGCCGGCGATCTGCGCCACGCTTTCGCTGCGCAAGGTCAGCGCCGAGATATGCGGCGTGATGGTGATGCGCGGCTCGTCCCAGAACGGATGCGGTCCTGGCAGCGGCTCGTTGCGGAACACGTCGAGCGTGGCCCCGGCGATGTGGCCCGAACGGATCAGGGTCAGCAAATCCGGCTCGGCCACGTGCGCGCCGCGCGCCACGTTGACCACGTATGCGCCCTCGGGCAGCTTGGACAGGTTGGCGCGCGCCAGCAGGTTGGTGGTGTCGGGCGTGAGCGGCAGCATGCACACCAGCACCCGCGTGCCGCGCAAGAAGTCGTCGAGGCCTTCTTCGCCCGCAAAGCAGGTCACGCCCTCGATCTCCTTGTAGCCGCGGCTCCAGCCGCGCAGCGGAAAACCGAACTGCGCCAGCGAGTCGAGCACGCGCTTGCCCAGCATGCCCATGCCCATCACGCCGACCGTGAATTGCGCCTTGTCGAACTGCGGCAGCGGCGCCCAGACGCCACGGCGCGCCTGGCGTTCGTATTCGTCGAAGCGGCGGAAGTAGCGCAGCACCGCGTGCGCCACGTATTCGGCCATCTGGACCGCCATGCCGGCGTCGCCCAGGCGGATGATCGGCACCGGCGGCAGCGCGTCGCCGAACTTGAGAATGGCGTCCACGCCGGCGCCGGTCAGGAAGATGGCCTTGACCTTGGCCAGCTGGTCGAGCAGCGCCGCCGGCGGCGACCACAGGACCGCGTAATCGCACGGCGCGCAGTAGACGCCCTCCTGCCAGACTACCACTTCGGCCTGGGGCAGCACGCTGGCGAAATCGCGGACCCACGGCTCGGTAACGCCGTCGGCCCGATGTAGAAGAATGCGCATGCTTGTCTCCACTATGGTTTTTCTAGTTTTATGCAGCCTTGAATGCCAACAGCGGTGCGCCGTCGGCGACCTGGTCTCCTACCTGATACAGGATTTCCTCAACCAGCCCGTCGCCTGGCGCGCCGATGGTATGTTCCATCTTCATCGCTTCCATGATGACGAGCGGATCGCCCTTCTTGACTTGCTGTCCTTTGGTGGCGAGAACCGCCACCACTTTGCCCGGCATTGGCGCGGTCAGGCGCCCGCCTGCGGCTTCGGCTTCGCCGGCATGCGCCATCGGGTCGTTATAGGCCAGCACAAAGTGCCGCCCGCCCGTGAACACGTGGAAGGTGTCGCCGTCGCGCCGCACGGCGCCGTGGATCGAGGTCGCACCGAGCTTGATCGACAGCTCCGCGCCGTCCTGCGCGGTCACCGCCAGTTCGGCCTCGATGCCGTTCACCGACAGGTCCCAGCCGTGCGGGCGGTAGGTCAGGCCGACCTTGTAGGTCTTGCTCTCTTTCGCCGCCGAATACTCGTCGCTGAACGCGAGCTGGCGCTGGTAGGCGCTGTTCAGGCGCCAGCCGAGCGCATTGCCCCACGGGTCGGCGGCATTCTGCGACTGGCCGCTCGAGGCCTGCTTCTCGGCGCGGGTCAGGGCCACCGCCGCCAGCGCCAGCGCGCCGACCGGCGCCGCTTTTGGCGGCGGGAACAGGGTGTCCGCATTGCGTTCGATCAGGCCCGTGTCCAGGTCGGCCGTGGCGAAGGCGGTGCCTTCGACCAGGCGCTTGAGGAAGGCGATATTCGTGGCCAGGCCGACGATCTGGAACTCGGCCAGCGCCTGCGACATGCGCGCCAGCGCCTGCGTGCGGTCCGCGCCCCAGACAATCAGCTTGGCGATCATCGGATCGTAATACGGCGAGATGGCGTCGCCCTCGCGCACGCCGGAATCGATGCGCACCGCCGCCGGCGAACCGCCCGGCGTGCCTCCCAGTTCAAAACTCACCGCGCCCGGCGTATCCATATGGCGCAAGGTGCCGATCGACGGCAGGAAGCCCTTTTCGGGATTCTCGGCGTAGATGCGCGCTTCGATCGCGTGGCCGTGGATGCCCAGCTCCGCCTGCGTCTTCGGCAGCGCCTGGCCGTTGGCCACGCGCAGCTGCCACTCCACCAGGTCGGTCCCGGTGATCATTTCGGTCACCGGATGCTCCACCTGCAGGCGCGTGTTCATCTCCATGAAGTAGAACGAACCATCCTGGTTGGCGATGAATTCGACCGTGCCCGCGCCCACGTAACCGACCGCGCGCGCGGCAGCCACCGCCGCCTCGCCCATGGCGGCGCGGCGCTCCGCCGACATGCCCGGCGCCGGCGCTTCTTCCAGCACCTTCTGGTGGCGCCGCTGCACCGAGCAGTCGCGCTCGTGCAGGTAGACGCAGTTGCCGTGGGTGTCGGCGAACACCTGGATTTCGATATGGCGTGGACGCAGCAGGTACTTTTCGGCGAGCACCTTGTCGTCGCCGAAAGAGCTGATCGCCTCGCGCTTGCAGGAGGCCAGCGCCGCCTTGAAGTCTTCCGATTTTTCGATCACGCGCATGCCCTTGCCGCCGCCGCCGGCGCTGGCCTTGAGCAGCACCGGGTAACCGATACGGTCGCCCTGCTGCTGCAAGAAGTCCGGATCCTGCTCGTCGCCGTGATAGCCCGGCACCAGCGGCACGTTGGCTTTTTCCATCAGCGACTTGGCGGCCGACTTGGAACCCATCGCGCGCATGGCGGAACCCGGCGGGCCAATGAACACCAGGCCCACCTCGGCGCAGGCATCGGCGAATTCCGCGTTTTCGGACAGGAAGCCGTAGCCTGGGTGGATCGCTTCGGCGCCGGTGGCCAGCGCCACGGCGATGATCTTGTCGCCGCACAGATAGCTCTCTTTGGCGGCGGCGGGGCCGATCAGCACAGCTTCATCGCATACCGCGACATGCTTGGCGTTCGCGTCGGCCTCGGAGTACACGGCGACAGTCCTGATGCCCATGCGGCGCGCGGTAGCGGCGACACGGCAAGCGATTTCGCCACGGTTGGCGATGAGGATTTTTGTGAACATGCGTGGGTCTCGATGGTTGTTCTAAGGTGGTGGATCAGCCGCCGCAGCTGGCCTTGGGCGCCGATTCCAGGGTCGACGCGCGCGTTACCAGGCCCAGTTTGGCCAGCAGGACGCGGTCGTCCTCGGCTTCCGGGTTGTCGGTGGTGAGCAGCTTGTCGCCGTAGAAAATCGAATTCGCGCCGGCCAGGAAGCACATCGCCTGCACCGCTTCGCCCATCTGGCGGCGGCCCGCCGACAGGCGCACGCGCGCCTGCGGCATGGTGATGCGGGCGACTGCGATGGTGCGCACGAATTCGAACGGGTCGAGCGGGTCCATGCCGTGCAGCGGCGTGCCTTCGACCTGCACCAGGTGATTCACAGGCACCGATTCCGGGTACGGGTTCAGGTTCGCCAGTTGCGCGATCAGGCCGGCGCGCTGCAGGCGCGATTCGCCCATGCCGACGATGCCGCCGCAGCAGACCTTCAGGCCGGCGCTGCGCACGCGGCCCAGGGTGTCGAGGCGGTCCTGGTATTCGCGGGTCGAGATCACATTGCTGTAGAACTCAGGCGCGGTGTCCAGGTTGTGGTTGTAGTAGTCCAGGCCCGCTTCCTTCAGGCGGTCGGCCTGGCCTTCCTCGAGCATGCCGAGGGTGGCGCAGGTTTCCAGGCCCAGCGCCTTGACTTCGCGCACCATCTCTTCGACCTTTTCCATGTCGCGCTCTTTCGGGCTGCGCCAGGCGGCGCCCATGCAGAAGCGGGTGGCGCCGTTGGCCTTGGCCTGGCGCGCGGCGTCGAGCACCGTGTCGATGCCGAGGATCTTCTTGGCTTCGACGCCGGTGTCGTAGCGCGCCGCCTGCGGGCAGTAGCCGCAGTCTTCCTCGCAGCCGCCGGTCTTGATCGACAACAGCGTGGCCAGTTCGACGTCGCCCGCCGGGAACTGCTTGCGGTGCACGGTCTGGGCCTGGAACATCAGTTCGTTGAAGGGCAGCTCGAACAGGGCCAGCACGTCCGCCAGCGGCCAGGTGGCCGTGTCAAGCAGGGTGATCGCGGCCGCAGGCGGGTGGAAAGAGAGAGTTTGGGACATCGTGGTTCCTTCAGGTTCAGTCGCGCGCGGACGGCCAGCCAGGCAGCCCCGCGAGATCAATAAATTTGGCCGCTCTAGCAGCAGTCGGCTGGTCCAGGTACGGGACGCGCCCCAGCAGGCGCGCCGGGATGCGCTCGGCCAGCGCCTCGACATTCTCGTCGGCGAAGCGCATGTCCGGATCGATCTCGTTGACCACCCAGCCGGCCAGCACCAGGCCGCGCGCGATGATCGCCTCGACCGTCAGCAGCGCGTGGCTGATGCAGCCGAGGCGCAGACCCACCACCAGGATCACCGGCAGGTTGAGTTGTTCGGCCAGCTGGGCGCTGTCGAAATCGTCCGAGAACGGCACCCGGAAGCCGCCCACGCCCTCGACCACCACGGCATCCGAGGCGGCCGCGATTTCGGCATAGGCGGCGATGATCGGCACCGGTTCGATGGTCACGCCATCGATGCGGGCGGCGATGTGCGGCGCGCAGGCTTCGCGCAGCATGTAGGGGGTGGTGATGTTGACCGGCAGGTGCACATTGCTCTCGGCGACCAGCATGTCGGCGTCGTCGTTATGCAGCTCGCCGTCGCGCATGGCGGCGCCGGCGGCCACCGGCTTCATGCCGCAGGCGCGCACGCCGCCGGCCACCAGCGTGTGCAGGATCGCGGCCGAGACCAGCGTCTTGCCGATTTCGGTGTCGGTGCCGGTGACGAAGCAGCAGAAGCGGGACGGCAGGCCTTCGGCCGCCAGCGACGGCTGCGGCTCGGCGGCGAGGACCGCTTCGGCGCCGGCTGCCGGTTCGGTTACGACGGGTACGATGGGATCATTGAGGCTCATTTCACGTCCTTTCCAGGTCGTTGAGCACAGCGGCAAGCTGCGCGACTTCTTCGTGCGTGTGCGCAGCCGAGAGGGTCGCGCGCAGGCGCGCGGTCCCTTCGGGCACGGTCGGAGGCCGGATCGCCGGCACCCACAGGCCATGGCCGTGCAGGCCGGCGCCGATGCGCAGGACTTCTTCGTTGGTGCCGATCACGATCGCCTGGATCGCGGTGTTCGACGGTACGCGCTGCCAGCGGGTCAGGTCGAGCTGCTCGTCGAAGGCGGCGATCAGGGACTGCAGGTGCGCGCGGCGCGAGGCGCCTTCGTCGCCGCCGATGATGTCGATGCTGGCCAGCAGCGCGTGCGCCAGCGCCGGCGGCGCGGCGGTGGTGTAGATGTACGGGCGTCCGCGCTGGATCATCAGTTCGATCACGCTGGCGTGCGCCGCCACGAACGCGCCGCCGACGCCGGCGGCCTTGCCCAGGGTGCCCATGTAGACGATATTCGGCGAGCGCAGATCGAAGTGCTCGAGCGCGCCGCGTCCGTGCGCGCCCAGCACGCCGAAGCCGTGGGCGTCGTCGATCACCAGCCATGCATCGTGCCGTTCGCACAGCGCCAGCAGCTCGGGCAGGGGAGCGATGTCGCCATCCATGCTGAAGACGCTGTCGGTGACCACCAGCTTGGTGGTGGCGTTGCTGGCGGCCAGCAGGGCGCCGAGGGCCGCCAGGTCGGCGTGCGGATACACCTTGACCGAGGCACGCGCCAGGCGCGCGCCGTCGATCAGCGAGGCGTGGTTCAGCGACTCCGAAAAAATCTGGGCGTCGCCGTCGGCGCCGAGGGCGGTCAGGATCGCCAGGTTGGCCATGTAGCCGGTGCAAAAGCTCAGCGCGCGCGCCGATTCCAGGTGCGGGCCGACGAATTCGGCCAGCCGGTCTTCCAGCCGCTGGTGCGCCACGCTGTGGCCCGAGATCAGGTGCGAGGCGCCGCTGCCGGCGCCGTACAGGTCCGCGCCTTCGCGCAGCGCGTCGACCACGCGCGGGTGCGCGGCCAGGCCCAGGTAGTCGTTGCTGGCAAAGGCCAGCAGCGCGCGCCCGCCCACCATCAGGCGCGGCTTGCACGGCGTTTCCACCACGCGCCGTTCGCGCGTCAGGCTTTGCTCGTCGAGCTGGCGCAGCTGGCTCTCGATGGCGTCGATCAGTTTCATCTGTCAGCTCGCGATCACGGAGTCGAACACGGCGCGGGTGCGCTCGGCCAGGCCGTCGCTTTCCTCGTCGCCGAGGATATACGGCGGCATCAGGTAGACGGTGCGGCCGATGGGGCGCAGCAGCAGTTCGTTTTCCAGCGCGCTGGCGAAGAAGCGGCGCGAGAAGGTGGCGGCGCGCGCGGCGTCCGGTTCGACCGCGTCGAAGGCCCAGATCATGCCGCGCTGGCGGAAATTGCGCACGCGCTCATGTTCTGCCAGGGGCGCGAGCGCCATCGTCAGGCGCGTGGCGCGCGCGCGGTTGCGGTTCAACACATCGTCGTCCTGGAAGATCTGCAGGGTCGCCAGCGCCGCGCGGCAGGCCAGCGGATTGCCGGTGTACGAGTGCGAATGCAGGAAGCCGCGCGTGACATCGGCGCTGTAGAAGGCCTGGTACACCTCGTCGCGCGTGAGCACCAGCGAGAGCGGCAGGTAGCCGCCGCTGATGCCTTTCGACAGGCACAGGAAGTCGGGCCAGATGGCGGCCTGCTCGCAGGCGAAAAAGGTGCCGGTGCGTCCGCAGCCGACCGCGATTTCGTCGAGGATCATGTGCACCTGGAAGCGGTCGCACAGTTCGCGCACCAGGGTCAGGTACAGCGGGTCGTGCATCGCCATGCCGGTCGCGCACTGGACCAGCGGTTCGATGATGATGGCGGCGATGCGGTCCGCGCGTTCTTCGAACAGCTTTTCCACATCGGCGGCGGCGCGCCGCGCCACGTCCTGCGCGCTTTCGCCTTCCAGCGCATTGCGCGCGTCCGGCGAGGCCACCACGCGCGCGGCGCGCAGCAGCGGGCCGTAGGCATCCTTGAACAGGGCCACGTCGGTGACCGCCAGCGCGCCGATGGTTTCGCCGTGGTAGCTGCCCTGCAGGCAGACGAATTCCTGCTTGTCCGACAGGCCCGCGTTGCGCCACGCATGGAAACTCATTTTCAGCGCGATCTCGACCGCCGATGCGCCGTCCGACGCATAGAACGCGTGGCCGAGCACCTTGCCGGTCATCTCGGACAACTGCTCCGACAGGCGCACCACCGGTTCGTGCGTGAAGCCGGCCAGCATGGCGTGCTCGAGCCGGTCCAGCTGGTCCTTGAGGGCCGCGTTGATGACCGGGTTGGCGTGGCCGAACAGGTTGACCCACCAGGAACTGATCGCATCCAGGTAACGCTTGCCCTCGTGGTCATACAGCCACGCGCCGCGCCCGTGGCTGACCGGAATCAGCGGAACGCTGTTTTCACCGTTCGCGTGATGCTGCATCTGCGTGCACGGATGCCACACGCTGCGCAGGCTGCGCGCTACCCAATCCTGGGACATGTCCGCCATCCCCCTTACACCAGCCACGAAGGCTTGCGTTTTTCGAGGAACGAGGCCACGCCTTCGCGCCCTTCGCTTGAGGCGCGCACGTTGGCGATGCGTTCGGCGGTGTCGACCACCATCGCCGCGTCGACCGCCTTGCCGGCGATCTCGCGCACCAGCACCTTGGCTTCGCGCACGGCGTTCGGGCTGCTGGTGACGATCGCGTTGACGATGGCCGCCACGTGGGCGTCGAGCGCGTCGGCCGGCACCACATCGTGCACGAAGCCGATGCGGTGCGCTTCCTGGGCGCTGAATTTTTCGGCCGTGAGGAAGTAGCGGCGCGCCGCGTTCTCGCCCATGGCGCGGATCACGTATGGCGAAATGGTCGCCGGGATCAGTCCGAGCTTGACTTCGGACAGGCAGAAGCTGGCGCTGTTGACAGTTACCGCGATGTCGCAGGCGGCCACCACGCCCATGCCGCCGGCGTAGCAGTCGCCCTGGATCTTGGCGAGCACCGGTTTCGGGCACAGGTAGATCGCGCGCAGCATCTCGGCCAGCCTGGAGGCGTCCTCGCTGTTTTCGGCGTGCGAATAGCCGGCCATCTTCTTCATCCAGTTCAGGTCCGCGCCGGCGCAGAAGGCCGGCCCGTTCGCATCGAGCACGATGGCGCGGATATCGTCTGCGCGGCCCAGTTCATCGAAAGCGAGCGACAGTTCGGCGATCGTGATCTCGTTGAAGGCGTTGCGCACGTCCGGGCGGTTCAAGGTGACGGTGGCGACCTTGCCGGCGACGGCGACGGCGAGTGTTTGATATTCCATGTTGTTCCTTTACATGCGGAAGACGCCGAACTTCGTGTCCGGGATCTCCGCGTTGAGGGCGGCCGACAGTCCCAGGCCGAGCACCATGCGGGTGTCGGCCGGATCGATCACGCCATCGTCCCACAGGCGCGCGGTGGCGTAGTAAGGGTGGCCCTGGTGTTCGTACTGTTCCTTGATCGGCTGCTTGAAGGCGGCTTCTTCTTCCGGCGACCACTGGCCGCCCTTGCCCTCGATGCCGTCGCGCTTGACCGTGGCCAGCACCGACGCGGCCTGGTCGCCGCCCATCACCGAGATGCGCGCGTTAGGCCACATCCACAGGAAGCGCGGCGAGAACGCGCGTCCGCACATGCCGTAGTTGCCGGCGCCGAAGCTGCCGCCGATGATGACCGTGAACTTCGGCACCGCCGCCGTGGCGACCGCCGTGACCATCTTGGCGCCGTTGCGGGCGATGCCTTCGTTTTCGTATTTGCGCCCGACCATGAAGCCGGTGATATTTTGCAGGAACACCAGCGGGATCCTGCGCTGGCAGCACAGTTCGATGAAGTGCGTGCCCTTCAAGGCCGACTCGGAGAACAGGATGCCGTTGTTGGCGATGATGCCGACCTTGACGCCGTAAATGTGGGCGAAGCCGCAAATGAGGGTGGTGCCGTAGCGCGCCTTGAATTCGTCGAAGTCGCTGCCGTCGACGATGCGGGCGATGACTTCGCGCACGTCGAAGGGCTTGCGCGTATCGACCGGGATCACGCCGTACAGTTCTTCGGGTGCGTATGTGGGTTCGACGGACGCGCGCAGCGCCATCTGGGCCGGTTTGACGCGGTTCAGGTTCGACACGATGGTGCGCGCCAGGGACAGCGCGTGCAGGTCGTTCTGCGCCAGGTGGTCGACCACGCCGGACAGGCGCGTGTGCACATCGCCGCCGCCCAGGTCTTCGGCCGTGACCACTTCGCCGGTGGCCGCTTTCACCAGCGGCGGGCCGCCCAGGAAAATCGTGCCCTGTTCCTTGACGATGATCGACTCGTCGCTCATGGCCGGCACGTAGGCGCCGCCGGCGGTGCACGAGCCCATCACGACGGCGATCTGCGGGATGCCCTTGGCCGACAAATTGGCCTGGTTGAAGAAGATGCGCCCGAAATGGTCGCGGTCGGGGAAGACGTCGTCCTGGTTCGGCAGGTTGGCGCCGCCCGAGTCGACCAGGTAGATGCAGGGCAGCTTGTTCTGGTCGGCGATTTCCTGCGCGCGCAGGTGCTTCTTGACCGTCATCGGGTAATAGGTGCCGCCCTTGACGGTGGCGTCGTTACAGACGATCACGCACTCCTGGCCGGACACGCGGCCGATGCCGGTGATGATGCCGGCGGCCGGTGCGGCGCCGTCGTACATCTCGTAGGCGGCCAGCTGCGACAGTTCGAGGAAGGGCGTGCCGGGATCGAGCAGCATCTGCACGCGGTCGCGCGGCAGCAGCTTGCCGCGCGCGACATGCCTGGCGCTGGCGGCGTCGCCCCCGCCGGCGGCGGCCGCGGTGACCTTGGCGCGCAGGTCGTCGACGATGCGTTGCATGGCTGCGGCGTTGGCCTTGAAGTCGTCGCTGCGCGGATTGAGTTTGCTGTCGATGTGGGGCATTGCGATCCTTTTTTAGTCCGGGAAACTGCCGTCCAGGTAGTACCAGCGCGCCACGCCGTCATGGGTCTCGCGGACGAAACGGCTCACTTCGTGCAGGCGGTGCGCGCGCCCGCCAATCTTGTAGCGGGCGACGAATTCTACGGTATCGGCGTCCGGCGATTCTAGCAGGTTTGCTTGACGTTTACGTAAACGTAAAGCAGATTTAATCTCCAGTCCGAGCCAGCGGGCAGGATCGTTTTCGCCGACGATGGGCTCGGCCGGGACGGTGCTCGGATGCCAGGTGGCGCGCAGGTAGGCCTCGTTTCCCAGGGTGTAGGCGGTGTAGCGCGAGCGCATCAGGGCTTCCGCCGTGGGGGGCACGGCGTCACCGCTCAGGAAGGGAGCGCAGCAGGCGGCGAAGGCGGCGCCGCCGCAGGGGCAACTGGAGGGAGAGGGCATGATTGTTTGCAAAGACGGAATCTTGCAATTATCCGCCATATTGCCGGCGACGATGGGACCGTGTGCGCCTTTGCGTGCGCGCGGACTGGAAAAGCAAGCGAGGGTGGTTGGAGCTTCAGTGACGCGGCGTGTACTCTCTACTGTGCGCCGAAGCCCGCCTTGAACTGAGCCAACAGCTTGGCAGCGTAGCCCTCCGGGTCGGACCTGGTGCCCAGTGCGCGGGCCATCTCGACGAGATAGCGATACGACCTGCCGTCGACGAGCAGCTCGAGCTGGGCATCCGCACGGCTTGCAGGTTCATTGCCTGGCTCAAAAGCGCATCTTTGTCCGGCAACGCCGGTGCTCGTGGCCAGGGCAGCGATAGCGGCGTCCAGTACAAGTTCGGCGTTTCGCTGCTGGCTGGTCCGGAGTAGAGCTGGAGCGTTCATTTTTACTCTCTGTTCACGTTACATGAACATTGAACTTTGTTGAACATGCCGTCAAGTTTTGTTCGCATTTTTTCGCATTCGGAGCCGGTCGTGGCCGGCACACCTGGTTAACGCCTGTCCGCCTTTCCCGCCGCCGCCACACGCCTTGCCAGTACCCCATCGATCGTCAGCCACCCAGCCCCAGCCCCTCCATGCCGATCGGCGGCGCCACACCCCGCATCACATCGGCCAGCACGCTGGCCGAGCCGCACGCCAGGGTAAACCCCAGCGGCCCGTGCCCCACGTTCAGCCACAGATTGCTCAAGGGCGTGGCCCCGATGATCGGCGCGCTGCCGGGCGTGGCCGGACGCAGGCCGGCCCAGGCCGTCATCGCCTCGTAATCGGCCGCGCGCGGCATCGCCGCGCGCGCCTGGCGCAGCAGTCCCGCAATCCGCCGCGCGTCGAGCGAGGCATCCTCGCCCACCATGTCGACCATGGCCGCCACCCGCAGCTGTTCGCCGATGCGCGCATACAGCACCTTGCGCTCGAAGTCGGTCACGCTGATGTCGGGCGCCAGGTCCCCGGGCCGGATCGGCGCGGACAGGCTGTAGCCCTTGAGCGGATACAGCGGCAGGTAAATGCCCGCCGTGGCCGCCAGCGTCCGGCTGCGGATGCCCGCCGCCAGCACGATGTCGTCGGCCGCCAGCATCCCGGCGCTGGTATCGAGCCAGCGTACCTTGCCGTGCTCGACCAGCAACTGGCGCGCCTGGCCGCGCACGATGCCGCGAAAACGCGCATGCGCGCGCAGGCGCTGCCCCAGTCCGACGCAAAACGCGTGGCAGTCCGCCACCGCCTCCCCCTGGTTGAACACGCCGCCGGCCAGCACCGCCTGCGCCGCCGCCAGGGCCGGCTCGCGCGCCACGCACCCGGCCGCCGACAGCACCTCGCCGCCGCCGGCCGCCCGCGCCGCCGCGTCGAACAAGGCCGGCGAGCGGTATACCACCAGCTTGCCCGCCTCGCGCCAAGCGAACTCGTCTTTGGGCAGGATGCCGTCCAGCCGCCCCAGCGCAGTGCGGCTCAGTTCGCCTAAAGCGAGCAGGCGCGCCGTGGTGCGGCGATGGGTGTGCGCATTGCAGTGCGCCACGAACTGCGCCAGCCAGCGCCACTGGCGGCGGTCGGCCTCGGGCCGGAAACGCAGCGGCCCATCTTTTTGCAGCAGCCAGCGCAGCGCCTTGAGCGGCACCCCGGCATCGGCGAACGGCGCCACGTAGCGATAGCTGAGCTGGCCGCCGTTGCGGAAACTCGCGCCGGCGCCGAGCGTGGCCTCGCCTTCGAGCAGGGTCACGCCGAAGCCGGCCTCGGCCAGCCACCAGGCCGACGCCAGTCCCACCACCCCGCCGCCGATCACGATCACCTCCCGCATGCCGTTCCACCCCTTGCCGATGCCGATGGCGCCAGCTTACGGACAGAGCGCCGCGCGCGCCAATGAATCTTGCGGGCGCGCCCATAACCGCCGCTCATGAGT
Organism: Massilia atriviolacea; assembly: GCF_003953935.1. Taxonomy (GTDB): domain Bacteria; phylum Pseudomonadota; class Gammaproteobacteria; order Burkholderiales; family Burkholderiaceae_D; genus Telluria_A; species Telluria_A atriviolacea. The sequence continues at coordinate 269,944 of NZ_RXLQ01000007.1, read as the reverse complement.
CTTGTCGAGGAAATAAGAACTCTGGCCCCTTTGGCAGCACGGCATAAAAATTCCGGCGCGGCGCGGGAGCCGGCAGGCCAATCAGGCTAGAATGTACGACCAGCGCCACACTCTTTCGCCGCCCGCGATAACGTGCCGATATGTGCGCGGTGGCGTATTTCATACTGGCGCATACTGACCGGCAGCGGCAATGCGACGCACTGTTGCGCGCGCCGGCACGATGGCAGCAGCACAGGACCATGACCATGAGCGGAACCGTAATGAGCACTACCCATACCGATTTCAAGGTCGATTTGAACGACAATTCCCCGCTGTACATGCAAGTGGCACGCAAGCTGATCCAGGATGTGCGCGACGGGCGCTACCAGGTCGACCAGGCGCTGCCGTCCGAACGGCTGCTGTCCGAACAGCTCGACGTGTCGCGCGTGACCGCCCGCAAGGCCATCGACCAGCTGGTCGAGCAGGGCCTGGTGGTGCGCCGCCGCGGCTCCGGCAACTACGTGGCGCCGCGCATCGAGCAGCCGCTGTCGAACCTGTCCAGCTTTTCCGAGCAGTTGCAGCAGCGCGGCTACCGTCCCGGATCGCAGTGGCTCAGCCGCTCGGTGGTGGTCGCCTCCGCCGACGAGCAACTGAGCCTGGGCCTGTCGCCGAATGCGCGCGTGGCCCGCCTCGAACGCCTGCGCCTGGCCGACGAGGTCGTCATGGCCTACGAGGTCAGCGTGATTCCCGCCAGCGTGCTGCCGCGTCCGGAAGCGGTCGGCAATTCCCTGTACGAGCACCTGGCCACCACCGGCCACACCCCGGTGCGCGCGCTGCAGCACATCCGCGCCATGAATGCCGGCGCCGTGCTGGCCGGCCAGCTCGGCGTGCCCGAAGGCCAGGCCGTGCTGTACATCACGCGCGTGGGCTACCTGGAATCGGGCCAGGCGGTCGAACTGACCCATTCGTATTGCCGCAGCGACCATTACGACTTCGTGGCGGAGATGCGCCGCGTCGCCTGATGCGGTGTTTACTTTTGCCTGTTTCATACTGAACATCACGCATTTGGCATTACACTAGCCGCATCCCAGCATCCCGGAGCGGCCATGTTGAATACCGAAACGCCCGATGGCCAGCATGCGGCCCTCGACCAGTATCCGACCGCCGAGCTGGTCCGCACGCTGGTCGACGATCAATTCCATGCCGTGCGCGCGGTGCAGGCCGCGTCCGCCGGGATCGCCGCCGCCGTCACGGCCGCCCTGCCGCGCATCGACGCCGGCGGGCGCCTGATCTACGTGGGCGCCGGCACCTCGGGCCGCCTCGGTGTGCTCGACAGCGTCGAACTGTATCCCACCTTTTCCTGGCCACACGAACGCGCGCTGGCGCTGCTGGCCGGCGGCATCGACGCCATGTTCGTCGCGGTCGAAGGGGCCGAGGACGACAGCGCCCAGGGCGCGGCCGACCTGCGCGCGCTCAATCCCGGGCGCGACGACGTGGTGCTGCTGCTGGCCGCCTCGGGCGCCACGCCCTACGTGCTGGGGGCCCTGCGCGCCGCCGCCGAGGCCGGTGCGCTGACGGTCGGCTTCGCCAACAATCCCGATGCCCCGGTGGTGCGCGAAGCGCAGATCGGCATCACCCTCGACACCGGCCCCGAAGTCATTTCCGGCAGCACCCGCCTGAAAGCCGGCACGTCCCAGAAAATTGCCCTGAACACCTTTTCGAGCGCCTTGATGGTGCGTTTACACAAGGTCTACGGCAACCTGATGGTAGACTTGAAGCCAAGCAATGCCAAGCTGGTGCTGCGCGCGGTCCGCCTGACGATGTTTGCCACCGGCGCCGACGAGGCCGCCGCCCGCGCGGTGCTGGAACAATGCGATTTCCATGTCAAGGTCGCCATCGTGGCCCTGACCAGAAAAACCAGTATCGGCCAGGCCAGGGCCCTGCTTGACAGCGCGCGCGGCAGCGTGCGCCAGGCGCTTGCGGCCTGAGGTCCCTGGCGCCGTATCACGAAAGAATAAAACAAACTGCGATGCAAACTGCGATCCGAACTGCGCAAGATAAAAGTCCCTGGCTGTGGGTGCCTTCCCTGTATTTTGGCCAAGCCATTCCTTACGTGGTGGTGATGACCCTGTCGGTCCTGATGTACAAGGACCGCGGGGTCGGCAACGACGATATCGCTTTCTATACCAGCTGGCTGTACCTGCCGTGGGTAATCAAGCCGCTCTGGTCGCCGCTGGTGGACATGGTGCGCACCAAGCGCTGGTGGATCGTGAGCCTGCAGCTGGCCATCGGCGCCGCCCTGGCGGCGGTCGGTTTCACCATGCACCTGCCCGCCTACTTCCAGATCAGCCTGGCCGTGCTGTGGGTGATGGCCTTCTTTTCCGCCACCCACGACATCGCCGCCGACGGCTTCTACATGCTCGGCCTGAAGCAATACCAGCAAGCCGCCTTCGTCGGCGTGCGCAGTACCTTCTACCGGCTGGCCACGATCGTCGGCGGCGGCGCCATGGCCATGCTGGCCGGCCACCTGAGCACCAGCAGCGGCGACGTCGGCTTTGCCTGGTCGGTCGTGTTCTTCGTGCTGGCGGCCGTGTTCATCGGCCTGTTCGCCTATCACAGCGTGGTGCTGGGGCGGCCCGCCGAGGATCAGGCCGTGGCGGGCGGCGAGAACAAGCTGGCCGAGTTCTTCGCCACCTTTGCCTCGTTTTTCGGCAAGCGCGACATCTGGCTGATCCTCGGCTTCATCCTCACCTTCCGCCTGGGCGAATCGCAATTGCTGAAACTGGCGATTCCCTTCATGAAAGACCCGCTCGTCAAGGGCGGCCTCGGCATGACGACCGAGCAGGTCGGACTGGCCTACAGCACCATCGGCATCATCGCCCTGACCCTGGGCGGCCTGCTGGGCGGCTACCTGATTTCGCGCCTGGGCCTGAAGCGCTGCCTGTGGCTGATGGTGTTCTCGGTGCACATTCCCGACGTCGTGTTCGTCTACCTGGCCACCGCCCTGCCGCAGAACTTCGTGCTGATCGCGTCCAGCATCGCGCTCGAGCAGTTCGGCTACGGCTTCGGCTTCACCGCCATGATGCTGTACATGATCATGGTCTCGGACGGCGAACACAAGACCGCCCACTACGCCATCTGCACCGGGCTGATGGCCCTCGGCATGATGGTGCCGGGCATGTTCAGCGGCAAAATCCAGGAATACCTGGGCTACCAGCACTTCTTCATCTACGTGTGCGTGATGACGATTCCCGCCTTTATCATGGCCGCGCTGGTGAAAATCGATCCCGCGTTCGGCAAGCGGGTCGACAAGTGATGGCCGATCGATGACGGCCCCCGCCCGCCTTGCCTCGCTGGACGCTTTCCGCGGCTTCACCATCGCCGCCATGACCCTGGTGAACAATCCCGGCGACTGGAGCCATCTGTATTCCCAGCTGGCCCACGCCGCATGGCATGGCTGGACCTTCACGGACTGGATTTTTCCCTTCTTCCTGTTCATCGGCGGCGTGTCGATGGCCTTCTCGCTGGGCCGCCTGGCCGCCCTTGGCGCCGACAAACCGGCATTGCTGCGTAAGCTGGCCGTGCGCGCCGGCATCATCTTCCTGATCGGCCTGGCGCTCAACCTGATCCCGGGCTTCGACCTGTCCACCGTGCGCATCCCGGGCGTGCTGCAACGCATCGCCATCTGCACCCTGCTGGCCGCGCCCATCGTGCTGTATTTCAGCTGGCGCCAGCAAGTCATGTGGATCGCCGGCCTGCTGGCGCTGTACAGCGTGCTGATGCTGTGCGTGCCCGTGCCCGGCATCGGCGCCGGCGTGCTGGAACCGGGCCAGGACTTCGGCGCCTACATCGACCGCCTGCTGCTGGACGGCCACCTGTGGCCGCAATCGGCGACCTGGGACCCGGAAGGCTTGCTCTCGACCATCCCGGCCCTGTGCAGCCAGCTGCTGGGCGTGCTGGCGGGGCGCTGGCTGCTGTCCGGATACTCGCGCACCGAACAGACCGTCTGGATGCTGCTGGCCGGCCTGGCCCTGCTGTGGACCGGCGCCATGCTCGACGTCATCCTCATGCCGATCAACAAGAGCCTGTGGACACCTTCTTTCTGCCTGTTCATGACCGGCTGGGCCCTGATCGTGTTTTCCAGCTTTTACTGGCTGCTCGACGCCAATCCCCATGCGGCGATCCGGAGCGCGGCAGCGCGCTGCAGCACGCCGCTCCTCATTTACGGCATGAATGCCCTGTTTATTTTCGCCTTTTCCGGGCTGGTGTCTAAAATGCTGGGTTTTATCGCGCCCGGCGGCGTCACCCTGGCCACGCGCCTGTATGCACAGGTGAGTGCGCTTGGCGTGTCGCCTGTCAACAGCTCTTTGCTTTATGCTCTGCTGTTTAATGCGGCGATGTTCTTGATCGCCTGGGGCATGTGGCGCAAGAAGTGGTTTGTAAAAGTTTAAATTGGGGAATGGTTTGCAGCCGAACAGGACAAGACGCGCATTCGCGCGAGCAGGGGTAGCCGGCGCCATGGCGCTGAGCGGGTTGATGACAGCGTGCACCTCGGTGGCGCCGACGGCGCCGGGCACACCCGTTAGCGGCGCGGCGTATGGCGTGACGCCCACGCCGGCCACCATCCAGGGCGGCAGCGAGACCATGCCGCCGGTGGCGCCGCGCGAATTTCGCGCCGCCTGGGTCTCGACCGTGGCCAATATCGACTGGCCCTCGCGCGCCAACCTGCCGGCCGAGAAACAGCAGGCCGAAGCCATCGCCATCCTCGACCGCGCCAAGGCCATGCACCTGAACGCCATCGTGCTGCAGGTGCGCCCGAGCGCCGACGCGATCTACCCGTCCAGGCTGGAGCCGTGGACCGAATACCTGAGCGGCACCCAGGGCCAGGCCCCGCAGCCCTGGTACGATCCGCTCAAGTTCTGGGTCACGCAAGCCCATGCGCGCGGACTGGAACTGCACGCCTGGTTCAACCCCTACCGCGCGCGCCACGCCACCGCCAAGTCGCCGCCCGCGCACGACCATATTTCCAGGTCCAATCCGGCGGCCGTGAAAACCTACGGGCGCTTCCTGTGGATGGACCCGGGCGAAGAATCCGCGTCGAAACATACGCTGGACGTGATCCTCGACGTTGTGCGCCGCTACGACATCGACGGCGTGCACCTGGACGATTATTTCTACCCCTACCCGATCGAGGCGCCCGGCGCCAGCGGGGCCGAAACGGCCGCGCTGGACGGCGCCTACGTGCCCAAGGCCGAACTCGAGTTTCCCGACCAGCCGGCCTGGCAGCGCTACCTGCTCTCCGGCGGCAAGCTCGACCGTGCCGACTGGCGCCGCCAGAACGTCAACAAGCTGATCGAGGCGATGTATAACGGCATCCACCGCGAGAAAAGCTGGGTGCGGCTCGGCATCAGTCCCTTCGGCATCGGCCGGCCGGACCGGCGGCCCAAAGGCATCGTCGGTTTCAGCCAGTACGACAAGCTCTACGCCGACGCCGAACTGTGGCTGGCCAACGGCTGGCTCGATTATCTGTCGCCCCAGCTGTACTGGCCGATTGCCCAGCCGCCGCAGGCCTACGACGTGCTGCTCGACTACTGGGTGGCGCAGAACGGCAAGCGGCGCCATATCTGGCCGGGCCTGCTTACGAGCCGCATCGGCGCCGCCAGCAAAGGCGTCCCGGCCAAGGAGATCGTGCAGCAGATCGGCGTGACGCGCAGCCGCGCGGGCGCCGGCGGGCACGTGCATTTCAGCATGGTGGCCCTGATGGAAAACCGCCAGGGCGTCAGCGACCTGCTCAAGGCCGGCCACTACATCGCCCCGGCGCTGGTGCCGGCTTCGCCCTGGCTGGGCGACGAGGCGCCCGGCGTGCCGGCCGTGAGCGCGCGGCGCGAGGGCAACGGCGTGGCGCTCAAGCTCACGGCCGGCAAGGCCAACGCGCAGTACGCCATCTGGTCGCGCCATGGCGGCGAATGGCGCTTTGCCGTCGTGCCCGCCTCGCGGGTCGACTGGACCGTGCTTGATGATCCCAGGAGCGGCCCGGCCAGTGCCGTGTTCGTCAGCGCGGTCGACCGCCTCGGCATCGAGAGCGAACGCATCCAGGTGTTCAAGCCATGAGCCGGGTCGGCCTCGGCATCGACGCCGGCGGCACCCGCACGCGCTGGGCGCTGGCGGCGCCCGACGGGACGATCCTGGCCGAAGGCGAGCAGGGCGGACTGTCGGCCTTGCAGATGGGCAGCGACGAGGGCCGCGCCAGGGTACAAGCCGGTCTTGCCGCGCTGGCGGCCGCCGTGCTCGTCCATGGCAAGCCGCAGGCGCTGCGCGCCGGGCTGACCGGTTTCGGCGGCGACGGCGCGCAGTTGCGCCAGTGGCTGGCCGAATCGTTCGGGCTGCCGGAGGCATCGGTGCTCCTCAGCAACGATATCGACATCGCCTATCTCGCCTGCTTCGCGCCGGGCGAGGGCTACCTGGTGTATGCCGGGACCGGCTCGATCGGCGCGTGGATCGACGCCGGCGGCGTGCTTCACCGCGCCGGCGGGCGTGGCGTGATCCTGGACGACGGCGGCGGCGGCTTCTGGATCGCGCGCGAGGCGCTGCGCCACATCTGGCGCAACGAGGACGAGGAGCCGGGCCGCTGGCGCGCCTCGCCGCTGGCCCAGGCCGTGTTCGCGCAGATCGGCGGCGACGACTGGACCCTGTCGCGCCAGTTCATGTATGGACAGGAGCGCGGCGAGGTCGGCCGGCTGGCGCTGGCGGTCGCGGCCAGTGCCGAGGCCGATCCGGTGGCGGCCGCGATTCTTGCGCAAGCGGGCCGCGAACTGGCGCGCCTGGCGCGCGCCCTGACGGCGCGCTTCGGTGCGCGGCCGGTGGTGCTGGCCGGACGCGCCGCCACGCTGCATCCCCTGATTGTGAACACGATGCGCGCCGAATTGCCGGATGCGCTAAGCTTGACGCAAACGACGGCCCGCGCTCATCATGCAGCGGCGCGCTTGGCCGCCACCCTCGTCGTTCCCGCCTGCGGGAACGACGGAGGATAACTCACCACTACCCTTACTCGCCGATGAAAACCCTGCTCGCCGCCCTCCTGATCGCCCTGCTCACCGGCTGCGCCACCGGTCCCGCCATCGACCGCACTTACTCGGCCAAGGGCCAGAGCAGCCGCGTCAAGTTCGTCATCCTGCACTACACGGCGATCAACCTGCCGCAATCGATCAAGGTCCTGACCGAGCAAACCGTCAGCAGCCACTACCTCCTGACCGACGAAGCCGTTCCCATCGTCTACGGCCTGGTCGACGAAACGCGCCAGTCCAACCACGCCGGTGTATCGAACTGGAAAAACTACACCCTGCTCAACGGCAGCTCGATCGGCATCGAAATCGTCAACCCCGGCTTCACCGAATCGCCGACCGGCCGCGTCTGGTATCCCTTCCCGCAAGCCCAGGTCGACCGCCTGGTCGGGCTGCTGAAAGACATCGTCCAGCGCCACAACATCCCGCCCGAAAACATCCTCGGCCACAGCGACATCGCCCCCCAGCGCAAGCAGGACCCCGGCCCGCTGTTCCCGTGGGACCAGCTGGCCCGGCACGGCCTGGTGCTCTGGCCCGACGCCGCCAAAGTGGCCGCCGCGCGCCCCGTGTACGACCTGATGCTGCCCGACGTCGCCTGGTTCCAGGCGCGCCTGGCCACGGTCGGCTACGCGGTGCCGCAGACCGGCCTGCTCGACGAAGCGACCCGCAACGTCATCGCCGCCTTCCAGATGAAATACCGCCCGCTCGCCATCGACGGCGCGCCGGACGCCGAGACGGCGGCCCTGCTCGACGCCCTCACCACGCCCGCCGTGAAGCCGGCAGCCTAGACGGGATCGCACCATGCGCCTGCGCCACATCGAAGTCTTCCACGCCATCATGCAGGTGGGCACGATCAGCGGCGCGGCGCAGGTGCTGCACATTTCGCAGCCGGCCGTGACCAAGGTCTTGCAGCATTGCGAACTGCAACTCGGCATGCCCCTGTTCGAGCGCGTGCGCGGCAAGCTCTACCCCAAGCCCGAGGCGCACCGCCTGTTCGCCGAAACCGAAAAGCTGCACCGCGACCTGCAAGGCGTGCGCCGTCTTGCCGCCAGCCTCAAGGGCGGCGCGGTCGACACCATCCGCCTGGTGGCCACGCCGACGATTGCCGTCAGCGTATTGCCGCAGGCGATGACGGTGTGGCGCAAGGACTTCCCGCACACGCGCTGCGAGCTCGGCACGCACCACACCAGCGAGATCGTCCAGACCCTGCGCCTGGGCGAAGCCGACCTGGCGCTGTCGCTGCAAGACCCGCGCCACCCCGGCATCGTGGCCGAAGCGCTGGCCGAAGGCGTGATGACCGTCATCGCCCCGGCAGGAAGCTGGCGCGAGGATGCCTGCGGCCAGCCGGTCGGGGCCCAGGAACTGAGCGGCGAGCTGATCGGCCACGCCGACAACGACCCGCTCGGCGAGCAACTGGTGGCCGCCTGCGAAGCGCAGGGCGTCCATCCGGTCTTCCGCACGGTGGTGCAGACCTACCAGATCGCCCGCTCGCTGGTCGAGGCCGGCGCCGGCATGGCGGTGGTCGATCCCTTCACGGCGGCCTCGGCGCAGGACGCCAGGGTGCAGCGGCGCGCCTGGACGCCGCCGATTCCCGTCCAGTTGTTCTTGCTGACCGCCAGCAATGCGCCGCTCTCGCACGGCGCCCGCGCGCTGGTCGCCAGCATCGGTGCGGCGGCGCGCCAATGCCTGGCGCGCGGGGTGGGGCGATGATCGACGGCTTGCCCATCGAACAGGTCGGCCAATGCGCCGCATTCCGCCATCTGTCCGGCATCGGCGGGATCGCGGTCGACCTGCGCTACGCGGGCACGGATAACTTCACCGGGCGCGACCTGTATTCGCCGTTCGACTGCGCCTGGCTGCACGTCGATGCCGCCGCTGCGCTGGCGCGGGTGGTGGCCTGGCTGGCGCGCGAGCGGCCCGGCTGCCGCGCGCTGGTTCTCGATGCCTTGCGTCCGCAGCGGGTGCAGGAAGCGCTGTGGGACGCGCTCGACGGCACCGGCCTGCGCATGTACCTCGCGCCCCCCGAGCGCGGGTCGATCCACTCCTTCGGCATGGCGCTCGACATCACCCTTCTCGATGAACAGGGGCGCGAACTCGACATGGGCACCGGCTTCGACGACATGAGCGAGCGTTCGCATCCGGCGCGCGAAGAACTGCTGCTGGCGCGCGGCGAGCTGACGGCCTTGCAGGTGGAAAACCGGCAACTGCTGCGCGCCGCGATGGCGCAGGCCGGCTTTGTCGGCATCGCCAGCGAATGGTGGCACTTCGATTGCGGCGACCGCGACTGGGTCCGGCAGACGTTCCAGCGGGTGCTGTAAGGGGCCGCCAGCGCATTGCCGCGCTGACTGTTACCATAAAGAACTCCCAACAACAGCCGCCGCCCTTCTCCATGAACATCAGCCTGAACGACCAGATCGACGAAGCCGAAGTCATCGCCCTGTACCGCGCCAACGCATGGTCGTCGGCAGACAAGCCCGGGCAGCTGATGGCGGCGCTGCGCAACTCGCACAGCCTGGTCACGGCGCGCGAGGACGGCGTGCTGGTCGGCATCGGCAACGCTATTTCGGACGGCCACCTGGTGGTCTACTATCCGCATTTCCTGGTCGACCCGGCGCACCAGCGCAAGGGCATCGGGCGCCTGATGATGCAGGCCCTGTGCGCGCGTTACGCCGGTTTCCACCAGCAGATGCTGACGGCCGACGGCGACGCCATCGCCTTCTACGAATCGCTGGGATTCACGCGCGCCGGCCGCACCGCGCCGATGTGGATTTACGCCGGCACCGAGCACTGAACCCCCGCGCCTTCAACGTATGGAAAGATCCGGCCAGTATCGGCTCAATGGATAAAGAATCGGCTCAAACCAGCGCGTACAGGCTCAATTCCTGGAGAATCGGTGCACTTTTCCGGCGTATCGGTGCACTTTAGCGTATCGGTGCGATTGTTCCAGCTCCTTCACCTCCATGCGCCGCCCCCGACCGCGCCACCCAATCGACCAGCGCATCGAGCACGGCGCGGCCCTTGCCGTTGCCGATCAACTCGCTGTTGATCATGGCCACCACCACGCATTGCTGTCCGCCGGCATCGCGCACGTAACCGGCCACCGCCACCACATTGCGCAAGGTGCCGGTTTTCAGGCGCGCGCGCTGGGCTGCGGGACTGTCGGCCAGGCGCCGGCGCAGGGTGCCGTCCACCGCTGCGATCGGCAGGCTGCTGACGAATTCCGGCGACCAGTTGCTGCGCAGTCCCGCTTGCAGCACCCCGCCCATCTGCACCGCGCTGATGCGTTCGATGCGCGACAGGCCCGAGCCATTTTCCAGCACCAGCCCGGTATCGTCGATGCCGCGCGCGCGCATCCAGTCGCGCACCGTGCGCTCGGCGCGCGCCACGGTGGTTTCGCCGGGAACGGCCGCCAGCGCGCGGCTGCCCGCCAGCGGATCGGCTTCCAGGCTGCCCAGGGTCAGGAACACCGTGCGCGCCAGGGTGTTGTCGGAACTCTTGTTGAAGTCGCGCACGATGTCGGGCAGGCTGCGCGACACGTGCTCGGCCAGCAGGCGCGTGGCCGGCGGGCCGGCCGCCTCGACCGTATCGCCCACCAGCACCCCGCCCAGCCGATGCCAGGTGGCGCGGAACAGGCGGTCCAGGTAATCCTGGCGGTCGAGCACGTTGATCCGGTAGGTCTTCGCGCAATATTTCGGAAAACTGCCTTTGAGCACGACCGTGATCTTGCCGAGCTTGTCGCGCAGCACGTCCGGCTGCTTCCAGCCGTTGGCCCAGCTGCCGCAGTCGGCGTCGACCAGGGTCATGGCCGAGCTCACCGTCACCCCGTCGAGCACCGGATACGCCACCGCCGCCAGGGTGCCGGAGCCCGAGCGCAGGTCGAGTTCCAGCATGTTCTTGTTGACCATCAAGGCGTCGGGAATGACGTTGGTGTAGGCCTCGGGCGATTCGTCGAACTGCGGCGCGCCGATATCGGGCCGGGCCGGGTTGAACAGCTGGCGGTCCAGCACCAGGCGCCCGTCGATCTTGCGGATGCCCTGGTTGCGCAAGGATTGCAGCATGCGTTCCAGCACCTCGCCGCTGAAATCGGCATCGGCCCCGCCACGCAGCACCAGGTCGCCGCGCAGCACGTCGCCGCTCACGCTGGCGCCGCTGCGCAGTTCGGTGCGGCCGCGAAACGCCGGCCCGAGCTGGTCGAGCGCGACGATCGTGGTCACCAGTTTCATGGTCGAGGCCGGATTGAGTTGACGCTCCGCCTGGTGCGACAGCAGCGCCGTGTCGCCGCGCAGCACCAGCGCGCTCATGGCGTCTTCGGGAATATTGGCGTCGAACAGCAACTGGCTGACCGGCGCCGGCAACTGGGCGCTGGCCGCCTGCGATACAGCCAGCAGGACGGCAAGCGCGAGCGGACGCAGCATGGTGATGTTCATGATTAACCGAAGAACAGGTAAGCGACGCAGATCGCCGTGACGATGCCGGCAAAATCGGCGATCAGGCCGCACGAAATCGCATAGCGCGTCTTGCGGATGCCCACCGAGCCGAAGTACAGCGCCACGATGTAGAAGGTCGTATCGGCCGAGCCCTGGAAGATGCAGGCCAGCCGTCCGACGAAGGAATCGACGCCGTAGGTGGTCATGGCGTCGATCATCATGGCCTTGGAGCCGCTGCCCGACAGCGGCTTCATCAGCGCGGTCGGCAGCGCCGGGGTGAATTCGGTGGGCATGCCGAGGCTGATGAAAATCCATTCCAGCCCCCGCACCACAAAGCCGAGCACGCCAGAATTGCGGATCACGCTGATCGCCACCAGCATCCCCACCAGGTAGGGAATGATGGTCAGCGAGGTCTGGATGCCGCCCTTGGCGCCTTCGATGAAGGCTTCGTACACATTGACCTGCTTGCGCATGGCGCCGAGGATGAAGACGATGATGATCGAGAACAGGATCAGGTTGCTCGACACGCGCGACACCAGTTCGATCTCGGGCTTGGTCAGGAAATTGGTGAAAAAGAAGATCAGCGCGCAGATGGCGGCCGTCATCCCGCCCAGCCAGCCGATCACGACGCGGTTGAGCAGGTTGATGCGCTGCTTGATCGACACCACGATGATGCCGGTCAGGGTCGCCACATAGGTCGCGATCATGCAGGGAATAAAGATGTCGGACGGATCCTTGGCGCCGAGAATGGCGCGCTGGGCCATGATGGCCAGGGGAATCAGGGTCAGCCCCGAGGTATGCAGCACCAGGAACATGATCTGCGCGTTGCTGGCCGTATCCTTGTCGGGGTTAAGCGTTTGCAAGCTTTCCATGGCCTTCAGGCCGAAGGGCGTGGCGGCGTTGTCGAGTCCGAGCAGGTTGGCGGAAAAATTCATCACCATGTGGCCGGTGGCCGGGTGGTCTTTCGGCACTTCCGGGAAAATCCGCGAGAAGAAGGGCGCGATCACCCTGGCCAGCCAGCCGATGGCGCCGGCCTTTTCGCCGATGTTCATGATGCCGAGCCACAAGGTCATCACCCCGGCCAGCGGCAGGGCAATATCCATCACGCCCATCTTGGCCGATTCGAAGGTACCGTCGACGATCTTCTTGAAAATCTCGGTATCGCCGAGGAACAGCCACTGCGCCAGGGCCGCCAGGAAGCCGACCAGGAAAAAGCCGGACCAGATGTAATTTAATGCCATATCGTATTCGTTTCGCGTTAGGGAGCCGATGTTGCAGCGAGAGTATAGGCGCAGGTTACCGCGAATTAATGAAACCATGCACCCTGACTATGTAAAAAACCCGCAGGCATCGCCGTGGCCTATCATACGCACCGGACCACGAGGACTTGCCATGACGATTCGCCGCTCTCTTGTTATCAGCGTTGTTGCCCTGCTGCTCGCCGCGCCGGCGTTTGCGGCGGAGAAAGTCCTGCACACTTTCCTGACCACCAGCGAAACCGGGCTGGATCCGGCGGTGGCGTCCGACATCGCCACCCTGAGCCTGCTGGAAAACCTGTTCGACCCGCTGCTGCGCTACGACGTCGACGCCCGTCCGGTCGCCTTGCGCGCCAACGCCGCCATGGCGCTGCCGGAGGTCAGCGCCGACGGCCTGGTGTACACCTTCCGCCTGCGTCCCGGCATGCTGTTCAGCCCCGACCCGGCCTTCCGTGGCCAGCGCCGCGAAGTCACCGCCGCCGACTATGTTTACAGCCTCAAGCGCCTGTACGACCCGGCCCTCAAATCGCCGTGGCTGTTCCTGTTCGACGGCAAGCTCAAGGGCGATGCCGCGCTCAAGGGGGCTTTCAGCCAGTCCACCGAGATTGCCGGCCTGCAAGCGCCCGAGCGCCACACCCTGCGCCTTACCCTGGCAGCGCCCGACAGGAACTTCCTGTTCTACCTGGCGATGCCGGCCTCTGGCGTGGTGGCGCGCGAAGCGATCGAGGCCTATCCGGGCCAGGCCGGCAACCATCCGGTCGGCAGCGGCCCGTTTCGCCTGGGGGAATGGAAGCGCAGCGACAAGATCGTGCTGCTGGCCAACCGCGACTGGGGCCTCACCCGGCACGGACGGCGCCTGCCGCTGCTGGACAAGGTCGAGGTGCGCATCGCCGAGGAATTCCAGGGGCGCATGCTGGGCTTTTTGAGCGGCGAATACGATTACCTGGAGCAGGTGCCAGAATCGCTGACCGATATGGTGATCCAGGACGGCCGGCTGAAACCCGCGCTGGCCGCGCGCGGCATCGTCCTGACCCGCTTCCCGGTCCTGCAGACGTATTATATGTGGATGAACATGGAAGACCCCGTGCTGGGCGGCTACGGCAAGGACAAGGTGGCCCTGCGCCGCGCCATTGCGCTCAGCTACGACAGTGCCGAAGATATCGGCCTGCTCAAGAAAGGCTTCGCCCTGCGCGCCGAGTCGCCGCTGCCGCCGAACGTGCTCGGCTACGACCCGGCTTACCGCACCCCGGTGCCCTATAACAAGGCGCTGGCGCAGGCGCTGCTGGAGCGCTTCGGCTACCGCCAGCGCGATCCGGACGGATTCCGGCGCGCCCCGGACGGCAAGCCGCTGACCCTGACCATGCACAGCGAAGCGACCGTCGGCGGTCGCCTGCGCGACGAACTGTGGCGCAAGAACCTGAACGCCATCGGCCTGCGCGTGGTGTTCCGGACCGACAAGAAGACCGACATCATCAAGGCCTCGCGCCTGGGCAAGGTGCAAATGTTCGAGAGCAACTGGATCGCCGATTTTCCCGATGGCGACAATTTTTATCAGCTCCTGTACGGCGCCAACCGCGGCCGCGCCAACTACGCGCGCTTTAATTTGCCCGCTTACAACGAGCGCTACGAACAGGCGCGCCTGCTGGGCGACTCGCCCGCGCGCCAGAAACTCTACGGCGAAATGAATCAATTGATCCACGCCTATAACCCCTGGGTACCGCTGAGCCACCCGCTGTCTGCCGACCTGCAACACCCGTGGTTAAAAAACTACAAGCGCCACCCGGTCGAATTCACCACCTGGCGCTACCTCGACATCGACCCGGAACAGCGCCGGCGCGCCGGTAAAATCGCCCGTTGATGCACAGTGAATACCCACAGGCCTGCCGGCGAGCCATTCCCTCAAGTTATAGTTGCTTCAGGAAATTTCATTGGCTGGCCCAGCGGGCAGGGCGTAGGCTCGTCCGATTCATGACGTCTTGCCAAGAAAAATAATGTGTGCTCACAGAGCATCAAAAATCCAAGGAGAAACCGTGAAGTTAAGCAAGCTAGCGCAAACGATGGCCCTCATGTGCGTGGCCGGCGGCGCCGCCGCGCAAGCGGCCGAGTCGCCCATGGCGCGTGTCGAAATCACCGGCAGCAGCATCAAGCGCATTGCCAGGGAAGGCGCGCTGCCGGTCGAAGTGATTTCGCGCAAGCAGATCGAAGCCCAAGGCATCGTCAACGCCGAGCAACTGATCGCCACCCTGAACATCAACGGCAACGGTTCCGACAACCTCGCCAGCAATGCCGACGTCACGTCCGGCGCGCAGCGCGGCAACAATGGCGCGTCCTCGGCCAATCTGCGCGGGCAGGGCGCCGACAGCACCCTGGTGCTGCTCAACGGCCGCCGCGTCGCCACGCACGGCATGAAAGGCTCGGCGGTCGACCTCAATGCGATTCCCTTCGCGGCGGTCGAGCGGGTCGAGGTGCTGAAAGACGGCGCCTCGGCCATCTACGGCACCGACGCCATCGGCGGCGTGATCAATTTCATTCTCAAGAAAAACTACAAGGGCCTGGAAGCGCAGGCGTTTACCGACGTCACGGAAGCCGGCGGCGGCAACATTCAGCGCTACCAGCTCACGGGCGGTTTCGGCGACCTGCAGGAACAGGGCTTCAACCTGCTGTTCGCCCTGTCCAGCGGCGAAAACAAGGCCCTGCGCGGCAAGCAGCGCGACTTCGTGAACACCTTCCAGCCCGACCGTGGCGTTTCGGTCGACACGCGCGGCACGCCGTTCGCCAACGTCTTCGCCACCAGCCTCGGCGACACCGTCTTCAGCCGCAGCAGCAACACCGGCCCGGTGCGGCGCGGCACCAATCAAGCCTATTCCGGCGTCAGCCTGCTCGACCTGCCCGGCGGCGCCGGCTGCGCATCGATCGACGGCATGGGCGCCTACGACGACAAGCTGTGGGACACGCCCTCGGGCGGCCTCGGTTGCGCCTGGGATACCGGCCGCGCGGCCGTGCTGCAGCAGCCCGTTAAAAACAGCAACGTCGTCACGCGCGCCACCGTGCGCCGTGGCGGGCACGTGTTTTTTGCCGAGCTGGTCGGCGCAAAGACGGAGGTGGCCAAGCGCTTTTCGCCGAACCAGGTCTCGCCGGGCGCCAGCACCTTTCCGGCCAGCTCCTTCTATCCGAGCACGGGCGCGGCCTACAACGAGGTCTTCAACGCCCTGGTGGCCGAATTCCCGTCGATCGAAGCCAACCGCGGCTTGCCGATCGCCTACCGCTGGCGCTGCATGGAATGCGGCGACCGCGAAATCGCCACCGAGAGCAAAGCCGGCCGCCTGCAACTGGGCGCCGACGGCCAGATCGGCAGCTATGACTACAAGGTCGGCCTGACGCGCGCCACCAGCGAATCGGAATCGACCCTCGGCAATGGCTACAGCTACACCGCCCCGCTGGCGGCCGCGCTCGGCAGCGGCTTGATCAATCCCTTCCTGAAAGCCGGCCAGACCCAGTCGCAGCAGGCGCTGGACCTGATCCGCGGCGCCTCGGCCGCCGGCGTCGTGCTGTACGGCGGCAAGACCACCCTGACCGCCTTCGACGCCTCGCTGTCGGGCGAGGTCTATACCTTGCCGGCCGGGCCGGTCATGGCGGCGGTGGGCACCGACCTGCGCAAGGAAGCATACAAATTCAACGGCGACCTGCGCAACATTGCCGAACGGCGCGCCATCCTCAACGCCCCCTTCGACGATGTCAATGCCCTGCCGCAAGTCAGCCGCGACATCCGCGCCTTCTACGCCGAGCTGCTGGTGCCTGTCACCAAGGAGCTCGACCTCACGCTGGCGGCGCGCCAGGACCATTATTCCGGCTTCGGCAACACGCTCAATCCCAAGGTCTCCTTCCGCTACCAGCCGAGTGCGCAGTGGCTGGTTCGCGGTTCGTACAACGAAGGCTTCCGCGCGCCCGCGTTCAACCAGTTATTCAACGGCATCACCGAAACGACCTACGCCGGCAAGGACCTGGCCGATCCGGGCATGTGCGCCAGCGGCAAGGTCGACACCACCAAGCCCGGCTGCGAATCGATCACCCCCATCATCCTTACCGGCGGCAAGCCCAAGCTCGGCCCGGAAACCTCCAGGCAGGGCAGCGTCGGCGTGGTGTTCGAGCCGTCCGCGCGTTTCTCTGTGAACATGGACATCTGGGAAGTGCGGCGCTTCGAGACCATCAAGGAAGTCGACCTGCCCGTCATGCTGGCCAACTACGAACTGTTCAAGGAGCAGTTCTATCGCGATGAGCAGGGCAAGCTGGCCGGGATCGACCGGCGCTGGCTCAATACGGGGGCGGCGATTACGCGCGGCATCGAAGTCGGCGCCCGCAGCAACGGCAAAGTGTGGGCGGGCAACTGGGCAGCCGGTGTCGACGGTTCCTACTTGCTCAAGAAAAAGAGCAAGCCCCTGGAAACCGCGCCCTACAGCAAGGATGAAGTCGGCGTCTTCAGCTTCACCGGCGACCTCGGCCTGAAATGGAAGCACACCGCCTACGTCACGTTTGCCCGGGGCCCCTGGAGCGCCATGTTCCAGAACGTCTACCGCAGCGGCTACACCGACCAGGTGTTGCCGGGCGTGGCCAGCGGCCGGATCGTGCCGTCCAACTACCATCCCAAAGTCGACGCGTACTCGATCTTTCATGCCAGCCTGAGCTACACTGGCGTGAAAAACCTGACCTTGACGGCCGGGATCAAGAACCTGTTCGACGAGGATCCGCCATTCGCCATCACCTACGACGGCAACACCGGGGCCGGCAGCTCGTGGGAGCCGCGCGTGGCCGACCCGCGCGGGCGCTCGCTGACCCTGATGGCCAATTACAAGTTCCTTTGATGGTCCCGGCGGGCGGCCCTGGGACGGGCCGCCTTTTCGAAAGCACGCATGCCCCCTAGCGACAAGATCAGCCGGCGCGCGTTTGCGGGCCTGGCGGCCGGCGCCGTGTTGTTGCCATCGACTTCCCGCAGCGCCTCACGACCGATGCCGCGAACCCTGCTCAAACCTCCGCGCCTGCGCGCCGGCGACGTGATCGGCCTGGTCGCCCCGGGCGGGCGCATCAACGACGACGCCATCGGCTACGCGGTGGCGCGCATCGAAACGCTGGGTTTCCGGGCGAAACTGGCGAACAACCTGCGCGCCGTGCATGGCGGCTACGCCGGGGCGGTGCGGCAGCGCGTCGACGACCTGCACGCCATGTTCGCCGAGCGCGACGTCAGGGCGATCTGGTGCATGCGCGGCGGCTCCGGCTGCATCTCCCTGCTGGAACACCTCGATTACGCGCTGATCCGCGCCAATCCCACCATCCTGCTGGGCTACTCCGACATCAGCGCGCTGCAGCTGGCCATCCTCAAGCAAGCGCGGCTGGTGACCTTCCACGGACCGGTGGCCACCTCCGGGCCATCGGACTACGCGCTGGAACACATGCTGGCCGTGCTGATGCATCCGCAGGCGAGCTACACCATACCGATGGCGCTGGAAAACAGCCGGCGCGCCTTGCTGGAACCGCATTTTTCCCTGCGCACGGTGACCAGCGGCCAGGCCACCGGCCCCCTCATCGGCGGCAACCTGAGCCTGGTCAGCGCGCTGATGGGCACGCCGTATGCGGCGGACTTCCGCAAAGCGATTCTGTTCCTGGAAGAAGTGAACGAAGCGCCCTACCGGATCGACCGCTGGCTGACCCAGCTCGACCTGTCGGTGGGCTTGCGCAATGCGGCGGCGCTGATGGTCGGCATCTGCGACCGCTGCGGGCCGGAAGATGAAGAGCCGTCATTGACCCTGGATGAGACGCTGGACCTGCACCTGAAGCCGCTGGTGATTCCGGCCGTGAGCGGCTACTCCTTCGGCCACATCCGCCACCAGTTCACCCTGCCGCTGGGCGTGACGGCCCGGCTCGACACCGCGCGCCAGACCGTCACCCTGCTGGAGCCCGCCGTCTCCTGACCGGCCGTTGGCGTTCCGTGCGACACCATCCGCGACAACACCGAAAACCCCGGCCCAGTGCGTGTCCACCCCGGTGCCAGGTCTGACATTCAGACACGGCCTGATCCGTAAGTTGCATTAGCGTGGAGTCCGTGTCCACTTCGGTGCCTGTCCACTTCGGTGCCAGGTCTGACATTCGGACACGGCCTGATCCATAAAATGCGTTAATGAAGAGTCCGTGTCCGAAAGTCAGACCTGGCACCAGGGTGGACACGCCCTGATCCGTAGTGTGCGTTAGCGTAGAGTCCGTGTCCGAATGTCAGACCTGGCACCGGGGTGGACACTGATCCGTAGTGTGCGTTAGCGTAGAGTCCGTGTCCGAATGTCAGACCTGGCACCGGGGTGGACACGGGCTGGGCATCAGCGGCGGTCAGTGCGATACGATCTGCGATAGCACCGAGAACGCCGGCCCGGTCTGCGGTTGTTCCAGCAGCACGGTCAGCTCGGAAAATGTGCACATCATGGTGACGATGTTGATCTTGTTCCAGGCCAGCTTTTTCAGCACGCCGTGATAAATGCCGGGCGTCTTCAAAGCGTCGGGATTGAGGCGCAGGGTCAGCGCGGTCAGGTTTTCCACCCGGGCAATATGACGCTCGCTGGCAAAGGCCGATTCGACCAGATGGATCAGCGGCCGGCTGCACACCACCAGCATCTCGTGCACCCCGCGCGTGACCGACACGAAACTGCCCGGATGCCGCTCGGCCAGGGCCAGCAGTTCGCGCTGGCATTCATTGCTGTTGTCCGACAGCCGGTAAGTCACCAGGGTCAGCTCGGTGCGCGTGGTCAGCTCGCTGGTGCGCGGCGAAATCACGATCGGCTGCGACTGCGCCGCCTGCTGCGGCAGGCGCTCCGACAGGCGCCGCAGCGCCATCACCACCGCCGCCTGCCCCACCGGCTTCCACAGATCCGACTCGAGCTGGGGCCGCAGCTGGCGCGCCAGCTCCGACAGATTGATCAGCCCCAGCGATATCCCTTCCGTCAGGAACGCCGACTCCGACACTATTTGCTCAACTTTGGTCGCGATCGAAAGCATCTCTCTCCGGTCCTCATTGGGTAGCCGCCGCCCATCCGCGCGCGCGACATGCAAAGGCCAGGCCCTGTCGCTGCGTCCGCATGGTTGTCGCGCTGTTACCGTGAATTGGTTCTTTTCGACTGTCCTACTGGGCACTGCCGGTTGCCGCAATCTCCTGCCGCTCGTGCACCATCGGCATGTCGGTCAGGTCGGCTGGGTTCCCTGGGGATCGGGCTTGGGCAACAGCACCGGAGGAGGAGACAAACATGCCCATGCATAGGTGAGGTGTGACGTCATGATTTTCCCGTTAACTGATTGCGCTATATCCGGAGTGTGCCCCGTGCGCTTTAATCCATGTTGCCTGAGAGTTTTTCCCGGCAACTGAGAACGAGTGTAGACCGCATCCCCGCTCCAACGCAATCGAATTGAGTTCGTTTTCTAGATGAATTGTTACATTTCCGCACGTCTTAGAGTGCGGCATCTAATTGCCCGCCATGTGGGAAAAATGCCTCATATTTACCCACGTCAACAAAACATTCTTCAGGCAATTTGCCTTGTATACCGTTCAGTTTCTAGAAAAGAATGTCTAAAACTGAACATTTGGTGTGCATACGACCAAATCACCCATTTTTTTGACTTGGCTTAAGAAACAGGAATAGTGTGCATTCTCTCGCGTTCACCGGACCAACTGATCGGCGCGCTCGGGTGGCCGCCACAGCATCGTGGCCAGCAGTTTCATCTCATTCAATCACTGAACTATCAATGGAGAAATAATGAACTTCCGCAAAACATTGCTCGCTGCGTCGATTGCTGCACTGCCCTTGATGATGGTTGGCCAGGCGCTCGCCAACGCGCCGATCATGGCCGGTCCGACCGCCCTCCATTCGCCGCAACAGGGCCAGGCCCTGGTTGCCAAACTGGCCGCCACGCGCGCCACCCACGGTCTCGACGCCGACCATGGTTTCTCCATCACGGTCCAGCATCCGGGCGTGATCGGCACTCGCATCAGCCGCGCCGCCCACACCTACAAAGGCGTGCGCGTGTTCCAGTCGGAATCGGTGGTGGTGACCAACGATGCCGGCGATATCGTCAGCGAGTCGATTTCCGACCGCCGCTCGGGCCTGGGCCAGGGTAGCGGCGGCAATGCCGCCCTGCGCGCGCGCACCGCCGACTTCAACGTGGTGCCGCAAGTGCAGGCGCCCGCCGTGATCGACATGGTCATCAAGAAAGTGTCGCCCAACGCCGTGCACCATGTGCCGCCAACCGCCGAACTGATCATCTACCCGATCGTCGCCACCAAGCGCGCACCGGGCGCCCTGAACAAGTCGGAAGCCCAGCTCAACGCGCTCGACCTGGTCGAGGAAGTGACCGATTACGCGCTGGCCTACCTGGTCAAGACGCGCATGATGGAAGGCATCAATCCCGTCTTCTACGACACCATCGTCAACGCCCGCGACGGCAGCGTGATCAAGCAGTGGAAAGCGCTGCAGACCGTGGCCGGCACCGGCAAAAGCCAGTACAACGGCACCGTGCCCCTGAACACCAGCCTGTCCGGCAGCACCTACTCGATGAAGGATCCCTCGCGCGGCACCGGCGGCACCTACGGCATGATGGCCATCACCAACGCCAACAAGACCACCAGCGCCGGCCAGGTCTACACCAACACCACCAACGACTGGGGCGACGGCCTGCAGTACAACGGCGGCAGCACCACCAACGCCAACGGCCAGACCGCGGCCGTGAACGCGATGTGGGGCTTGATGAACACCTACGACACCCTGAAAAACGTGCTCGGCTGGCAATCGCTGGACGGCAACAACACCGCCACCTACATCGCCGCCCACGTCAACAGCAACTACGACAACGCCTACTACAGCGATGGCTGCAAGTGCATGTTCATCGGCGACGGCGGCTCGATGTTCACCAGCCTCGGTTCGATCGACGTGATCGGCCACGAAATGGGCCACGGCGTGACCAACGCCACCTCCGACCTGACCTACAGCGGCGAATCGGGCGGCCTGAACGAGTCGAGCTCGGACATCACCGGCGAAGTGGTGGAAGCCTATGCGCGCGCCGGCGGCACCGGCACGGTGATCCCGAACACCGGCAACGACTGGGCCATGGGCAAGGAAATCGCCAAGTCGGGCAATCCGCTGCGCTATATGTACAAGCCGAGCCTGGACGGTTCCAGCCCGAACGCCTGGAGCAGCACCATCAAGAACCTGGACGTCCACTACAGCAGCGGCCCGAACAACCGCATGTTCTACTTCCTGTCGCAAGGCTCGAACGCCAGCTCCTCGTCCAACTACTACAGCCAGTACCTGGTCAAGAGCCCGGCCGCGATGACCGGTATCGGCACCGACAAGGCCTTCCGCATCTGGTTCAAGGCCGCCACCACCAAGTTCACCGCCTCGACCAACTACGCCGACGCGCGTAACAAGGTGCTGCTGGCCGCACAGGAACTGTATGGCGTGGGCAGCAAGGAAGCCATCGCCGTCACCCGTGCCTACGCGGCAATTAACGTCGGCGCCGACATCGACGAAGGCGGCACCCCGGGCGGCGGCGTGTCGATCAGTTCGCAGCCAGCGAGCGTGACCGTCCAGGCTGGCGCCACCGCCACCTTCTCCGTCACCGCCACCGGCGGCACCGCGCCGTACACCTACCAGTGGCTGCGTAACGGCGCGGCGATCGCCGGCGCCACCTCGGCCAGCTACAGCCTGACCGCGCAAACCGCCGACAGCGGCGCCGTGTTCAGCGTGAAAGTCACCGATTCGGCCGCCAGCCCGACCACCGCCACCAGCGCCAACGCCACCCTGACGGTCGGCGGCGGCGGCGGCGGCACCACCGAGCGCGTGGTCAACGGCGGCTTCGAGTCGAGCACCACCGGCTGGGCCGGCACCACCTCCGCCATCGGCAACTTCAGCGGCCAGACCGCGTACGAAGGCACGCGTTACGCATGGCTGGGCGGCAACGGCGTGACCCGCACCGAAACGATCACCCAGGCGGTCGCGATTCCGGCAGCGGCCACCTCGGCGGCACTGAGCTTCGCGCTGCACATCGATACCGCGGAAACCGAAAACGTGGCCTACGACCGCCTGACCGTCACGGTCAAGAACGCGGCCGGCACCGTGCTCGGCACCCTGGCAACCTACACCAACCTGAACAAGGCTGCCGGTTACCAGGTCCGCACCTTCAACCTGCTGCCGTACAAGGGCCAGACCGTGACCCTGTCGTTCTCGGCGCGTGAAGACTCGTCGCTGCAAACCTCGTTCGTGGTCGACAAAGTGAGTCTGCTGACGCAATAAACCGGGTGACCCCACAAGAGGATGGCTGGCTGTCTGTCCTCTTTTTTCAGCTCCGGCTTCGGCCGGGGCTATTTTTCTTTAAGGAGGCCGTGATGTCACCTGGATAACCAGGTCCTTTTCTGATGCAGGGAGTCAATTAGTACGAAGGGTCAAGCATGCAGTTTCAACTCCAGGTCCAGGCCGCTGCCGCCGCAGGCAGCCGCCAGCATATCGCCATCGATGCCCCCAGCGAAGCCGATGCCATCCGCATCGCCGCGCGCAAGGGCTGGCGCGTCCTCGCCATCGAGCGCCCGCAGGCGCCGGCCGAGCCGCGCCGCAAACACGCGTTTCCCCTGATGCAGTTCAGCCAGGAGTTGCTGGCCCTGCTCGAAGCGGGGCTCAACCTCACCGAAGCCATCGCCACCTTGCACAACAAGGAAACCCAGCCCGCCACGCGCGCCACCATCGGCGCCATCCTGCAGACCCTACAGCAGGGCAAGAGCCTGTCGGATACCTTGAACGACTTTCCCGCCATCTTCCCCGAAATCTACGTCGCCACCGTCCACGCGGCCGAGCGCTCCGGCAACCTGCCCGAAGCCCTCGGCCGTTTTGTCGCCTACCAGCTGCAGTTCGAAGCGATCCGCAAGAAGCTGGTCTCGGCCGCCATCTATCCGCTCATGCTGCTGGTGGTCGGCAGCCTGGTCACCCTGTTCCTGCTCGGCTACGTGGTGCCCAAGTTCAGCGTGGTGTACGAAACCTCGGGGCGCGACATTCCCTGGGCCTCGGCAATGATGCTCGGCTTCGGCCAGCTCATGGCGGCCCATCCCTTCGTGCTGCTCGGCGCGCTGGCGGCCCTGGTCGGGGGCATCGTGTTCGCGCTCGGCCATCCTGCGATCCGCCAGCGCCTGATCCTGGCCCTCTTGCGCCTGCCGCTGCTGAACGCGCGCGCGGCCGAGTTCCGCCTGGCGCGCTTTTACCGCGCCCTGAGCCTGCTGCTGCACGCCGGCATTCCCCTCTCCAAGGGGCTGGCCATGGTCTCGGCCATGCTGCTGCCCGGCCAGCAGCAGCAGCTCGACGCCGCCCGCCGCGCGGTGCAGGAGGGCATGCCGTTTTCCTGCGCGCTGGAACAGAACCAGCTGGCCACGCCGGTCGCGCAATCGCTGCTCAAGGTCGGCGAAAACACCGGCCGCCTGGGCGACATGCTGGAGCGCTCGGCCCGTTTTCACGACGAACAATTCGCGCGCTGGGTCGACTGGGCCTCGCGCCTGCTCGAACCGCTGCTCATGACCTTCATCGGCGTGGTGATCGGCGGCGTGGTGGTGCTGATGTACATGCCGATTTTCGAACTGGCCGGGAGCCTGTCATGAACGCGCCCGGTTTTCCCCACACTGCGCCGGCGGCCGCGCCGCTCTGCGCCGCGCTGGTGCGGCAGGCGCGCCTGGCCGCCCCAGGCCAGGGCCGCCCGCTGCTGGTGGTGCTGGAAGAGATGACGGGCCTGGAACCGGAAACCTTCGTCGCCGAACTGGCCGCGCTGTTTGCCTATCCGCTGTGGACCATCGGCGCGCTGCAGGCCGGCACCCCGGCTTTCGGGCTGATGCCCTATACCGACTGCGCCCAGCGCGAGTGCGTGCTGATGGAGGGCCCCGGCCTGCCGGTGCTGGTGCTGGGCGACCCCTTCGCCGACGACACCCTGCAATGGGCCGACGCCGCGCTCGCGGGCGGTTTCTCGGTGGCGCTGACGCACCCGGACGAACTGAGCGCGTATCTGGCGCAGCAGGAGAACGCGCAGCAAGCCATGGCCGGCATGGCCGGCGACGCCGACCAGGTCGACAGCCTGGACCAGAGCATCGAAGACATCTCGCTGGTGCGCATCAGCGAAGACAGCAGCCCGGTGGTCAAGCTGGTCAACTCCACCATCTACGACGCGCTCAAGTTCCAGGCCAGCGACATCCACCTCGAATGCGACGGCGACAAGCTCATTATCAAGTACCGGGTCGACGGGGTGCTGGTGCAGGCCGGCCAGGTGCAGGGCTTGCAGATGGCCGAACAGATCATCTCGCGCATCAAGGTCATGGCCGACCTGGACATCGCCGAGCGCCGCATTCCGCAGGACGGCCGCTTCAAGGTGCGCGTGAAGGGCGCCGAAATCGACTTCCGCGTCTCGATCATGCCGAATATCTTTGGCGAAGACGCGGTCCTGCGCCTGCTGGACCGGCGCGCCCTGACCGAGGCGGCTCAGTCGCTGCGCCTGGAAAGCCTGGGCCTGAACGCCGACGCGATCGTCCTGATCCGCCGCCTGGCCGCCAAGCCGCACGGCATGCTGCTGGTGACCGGGCCGACCGGCTCGGGCAAGACCACCACCCTGTACGCGGCCATCACCGAGATCAACACCGGGCGCGACAAGATCGTCACCATCGAAGACCCGGTCGAATACCGGCTGCCGCGCGTGCTGCAGATTCCCGTCAACGAAAAGAAGGGACTGACCTTCGCGCGCGGCCTGCGCTCGATTTTGCGGCACGATCCCGACAAGATCATGATCGGCGAAATCCGCGACGACGAAACCGCGCAGATCGCGGTGCAGGCCGCGCTGACCGGCCACCTGGTGTTTACCACCCTGCACGCGAACAATGTGTTCGACGTGGTCGGCCGCTTCCTGCACATGGGCGTGGACGCCTACAGCTTCGCCGCCGCCCTGAACGGCATCGTGGCCCAG
The DNA here is from genome assembly GCF_003953935.1 of Massilia atriviolacea. Lineage (GTDB taxonomy): Bacteria > Pseudomonadota > Gammaproteobacteria > Burkholderiales > Burkholderiaceae_D > Telluria_A > Telluria_A atriviolacea. Next base: position 244,210 of record NZ_RXLQ01000007.1, on the reverse strand, counting down.
CGCCTGCTGCGCCTCAATTGCGAACACTGCGCGGTGGCGGTGCCGCCCGACCCGGACGAACTGCGCGACAGCGGCCTGACGCCTGCCCAGGTGGCCGGCTGGCGCTTCAAGGCCGGCGCCGGCTGCGGCCATTGCCGCGGCACCGGCTACAAGGGCCGCAAGGCGGTGGCCGAAGTCCTGATCCTCAACGACGCCATGCGCGAAATGATCACCACCCGTGCGCCGGTCAGCCGCATGAAGGAAGAAGCGGCGCGCGCCGGCATCCGCCTGGTGCGCGAAGCGGCGCTGGACCTGGTGCGCCAGGGCGAAACAACACTGATGGAGCTTAACCGTGTCACTTACTGAACTCTTCTCCAGCCGCACCGTGTGCGTGTCCCTCGCGCCGGACCTGCTCACCGCCGTGGTCCGCAGCGGCAAGCGCATCGTCGCCCACAGCGAAGTACGGATTCCCCTCGACCAGAGCGACGGCAAATGGGATGGCGCGCTGGCCGCCTTCGGCGCCTACCTGCGCACCGCCGGCGTGACCCTGAAAGGCGTGCCGGTCTCGGTGGCGCTGACCACGCGCTGGTGCCAGCTGGCCATGATCCCGTGGAGCGACGCCCTGCTGCACCAGGGATCGGCGCAGCGCTTCCAGCTGGCCCAGTTCATCGGCATCTACGGCGACGCCGCCCGCACCTGGGCCATCGTGTGCGACGACGCGCCGTACGGCCAGCCGCGCCTGGCCTGCGCCATCGAACGCGATTTCCTGCAAGGCTTGCAGGACGTGGCGCGCGAATGCGGCCATCCGTGCATGGCGATCGAATCGGTCCTGTCGATCACCTGGCGCGCCATCGCATCGAGCCAGCCGCAGGCCTTTGCCCTGGTCGAACCGGGCCGCCTGGTGCTGGCCGCCGCCGCCAACGGCCGCATTCACGCGGTGCAGGCGCAAGCCCTGCGCGGCCCGTGGGAAAGCGAACTGCCGCAAGCGTGGCAGCGTTGGACCCTGCGCGCGCCGGAGCTGGGCGAAATCGCGCAGGTGGCCCTGGTCAGCCTCGACGAACGGCCGGTGGCGCCGGTGCTGCCCGAGCACTTCGACATGGTCAAGCTGCCGCCGGCCCCGGCGCCCGGCTACGCCGCCGTTGCCATGATGAGGTGTTGAGCATGGCGCTGACCCAACTCAATTTCGTACAGGGCGCGGCGGCGCCCAGGGGCTGGCGCCTGGCCCTGCTGGCCGGCGGCCTGCTGGCGCTGGGCGTGGCCGGCGTCGACTGGGTGCTGCAGGCGCGCCAGGCCGGCGCGCTGGAAGCGCAGCTGGCGCAGGTGGCGCCGCGCGAGGCGCCGCAGGCGCGCCTGTCGGAAGCCGAGCAGCGCGCCCAGGACCGCCAGCTGGCCATCATCGGCGACGCCGTGCGCCAGTTGAATCTGCCGGTCGGGCGCCTGGTGAAAACGGTGCAGGCCCCGGCCGACATCCACGTCGCACTGCTCGGCATGGACCTGAACGGCAAGCCCGACAACGGCGCGCAAGGCGGCGCCGCCGCCGGCGGCCTGAAGATCGCGGCCGAAGCCGAAACCGCGGGCGACATGATGAAGTACGTCGCCTACCTCAACGAGCAGGCCCTGTTCACCTCCGTGTACCTGGTCAAGCATGAATTGAACGGCGCGGCGGCCAACCGGCCCTACCGTTTTCAACTGGAGGCGCAATGGCAGGATTGAAAATCGCCAGCGCGGGGCGGCAGGCGGCGGCGCCGTCGATGCTGGCCGCGCGAGTCGCCTGGGAAGCGCGCCTCCATGGGGCGCGCCTGGGCTGGGGCGCCGCCGTCGGCGCCTGCGCGCTGGCACTGGCCGCCCTGTGCGCGTGGCAATCGCAGCGCCTGGAAGCGCGCCAGCAGGAACTGGCGCGGCAGATCGCCGCCGCGCGTTCGGCCAAGCCGGCGCAGCACAGGGTGGCGCTGCCGGACGGCGCGCGCCGCGTGGCCGCCTTCTACGCCTACCTGCCGGCCCACGACACCATTCCCGACCTGCTCAAGCAACTGGTCGATGTCGCCACCAGCAACGGCGTGGTGCTGGCCAAGGCCGACTACAAGGCGCAGGCCGAGGACGGCGCGGCCTTCATGCGCTACCAGATCACGCTGCCGATCAAGGCCGACTACGCAAACGTGCAGGCCTTTATCGTCGGCGCGCTGCGCGACATGCCGGCCCTGACGCTCGATTCCGTCACATTCAAGCGCGAGCAGATCGACACCGGCGAGGTCGAAGCGCGCGTGCATTTCAACCTGCTGGTCAGGAAGGCCGCAGCAAAAGGAGGACGCCGATGAAAAAGATGACGATGGCGGTGGCGTTGGGCGTGACGCTGCTGGCCGGCTATTTCGCACCGGACGACGAGACCGACCTGATCGCCCCGGCCCAGGCGCGCGGCATCGCGCCCGCGCCAGCGGCGCCGGTGCAGGCGGCGCTGCAGGAGCCCGAAGCCCCGCTGCTGGAAATCCGCCCGCGCGGCCAGGACGAGGAACTGGGCAACGCCTTTGCGCGCCAGAGCTGGCAGGCGCAGCTTGTCGCCGGGGCCGACACGGCGCCGCTCAAGCCGGCCGACAGCGCCGTCACCAAGCCAGCCCAGGCCAGGGCGCCCGACACCGCCGACGGCGCGCCCGAACTGCCGATCCGCCTGCTGGGGCGCTTCCTCGACGACGGCAGGCAGGCCTATTTTTTACAGGTCGACGAGCGCAACGTGGTCGCCTACGTGGGCGACAAGATCGACGACAGCTACACCTTCGACAGCGCCGGCGCGGACTCGCTGACCTTCACGTATCTGCCGCTCCGGAAGAAACAGACACTCGCAGTAGGGGAGATGAATTGAATCGCACACTGACCCGTAACACCTTGCGCATGCTGGCCCTGGCGGCGGCCCTGAGCGCCTGCGCCGGCCCCCAAACCTTCAAGGAAGGCAAGGCCCTGATCGAGCAGGGACAGATCGAACAGGGCCTGGCCAAGCTCGAAGAAGCCGTGCGCCAGGACCCCGGCAACGCCGAATACCGGATTGGCCTGTTAAGCCGCAGGGCCAGCATCGTCAACGCCCTGAACGGGCGCGCCGAACAGCTGCGCCAGCAAGGCAACTTCGCCGAATCCGAAAAGCTGTCGGCCCAGGTGCTGGCCATCGATCCGGCCAACGCGGTGGCGCAGCAGGGCCTGCAGGCGATCGCGCTGGAACAGCGCCACAAGGAGATGGTGGCCGGCGCCGAAGCGTCGTGGCGGCGCGCCGGCGAGGCCGACCTGGCGCAGGCGCTCGAAGCGCTGCGCGTGGTGCTGCAGGAGCGCCCCAACCAGCGCGACGCGCTGGCGCTCAAAAGCCGCATCGCCGAGGAGCAGGCCAAAAAGAACGCCGGCGGCGGCAAGCTGGCCGCCGCCTACAAAAAGCCGGTGACGCTGGAATTTCGCGACGCGCCGGTGCGCTCCGTGTTCGACTTCCTGGGCAAGGTCTCGGGCCTGAACTTCGTGTTCGACCGCGATGTCGACCCGGCCATCCGCACCACCATCTCGGTGCGCAATACCAGCCTGGAAGAAGCGATCCGCATGCTGCTCGCGGCCAGCCAGCTGGAACAGACGGTGACGGGCGAGCGCGCCATCACCATCTACCCGAACACCGCGCAAAAGGTAAAGGATTACCAGCAGCTGGTGGTGCGCAGTTTTTACCTGACCAATGCCGACGCCAAGACGGTCTCGTTTTCGATCAAGACCCTGCTCAAGGCCAAGGACATCATCACCGACGACCGCCTCGGCATCATCATGATGCGCGATACGCCCGACATGATCCGCATGGCCGAACGCATCATCGCCATGCAGGACATGGCCGACCCGGAAGTCATGCTCGAAGTCGAGGTGCTGGAAGTCAAACGCACGCGCCTGATGGAGCTGGGCGTGCGCTGGCCCGAAAAGGCGACCCTGAGCCTGGCCAGCGTCGGCGACAGCCTCAAACCCCTGACCCTGAAGGACCTGGGCGGCATCAACCGCGGGCGCATCAACGTCGCCATCGGCAGCGCCAGCATCAACGCCAACCAGGTCGACAGCGACAGCAACATCCTGGCCAATCCGCGCATCCGCGTGCGCAACAAGGAAAAAGCCAAGGTGCTGATCGGCGACCGCGTGCCGGTGATCACCGTCACCACCAACAACGGCGTCAGTTCCGACAGCGTGAACTACGTCGACGTCGGCCTCAAGCTCGACGTCGAACCGAATGTGCACCTCGACGACGAGGTGGCGATCAAGATCAACCTGGAAGTGAGCAACGTGGTCAAGGAAGTGATCAGCAAATCGGGCACGCAGGCGTACCAGATCGGCACGCGCAGCGCGGGCACGGTGCTGCGCCTGCGCGACGGCGAGACCCAGGTGCTGGCGGGCCTGATCAGCGACGAAGACCGGCGCAGCGCCGACAAGCTGCCCGGCCTGGGCGAACTGCCGGTGCTCAAGCGCCTGTTCGGCAGCCAGAAGGACGATACCTCGCGCAGCGAGATCGTGCTGTCGATCACGCCGCGCGTGCTGCGCGGCCTGCGCCGGCCCGACCTGACGACCGCGCAATTCGATTCCGGCACCGAGTCGAACGTGGGCGGCACCGGTCCCGGCCCCGGTGCGGGTAGCGGCGGGGCGGGCGCGGCGCCGCAGCAGGCAGCGCAGCCGCAGCCGGTGGAGGCGCCGCCGCCGCCGGCGCCATCGCCCATGACCGGTGGCGACAATCCGCAGCCGCTGCCGGAAGCGGGCGACAGCGCCACCGGCAATGCCGCCGGCAAGCCGCCCGGCGCCGATGCGCCGCGCAAGGTGATCCAGTGAAGGCGCGCGGTTTCACCTTCATCGAGCTGATGATCACGCTGGCGATCATGGGTACGCTGGCGGTGGTGGCGGTGCCGATGGCGCAGGTGGCGGTGCAGCGCGAGAAGGAGCGCAGCCTGCGCAGCGCCCTGATCGAGATCCGCGAAGGCCTGGAAGCGTACAAGAAGGCGGCCGACCTGGGGCGCATCAAGATCGCGGCGGGCGACTCGGGCTATCCGAAAAAGCTGGAAGAGCTGTTCGAGGGCGTGCCCGACCAGCTCAGTCCCGCCAAGAAGAACATGTATTTCCTGCGGCGCCTGCCGCGCGATCCCTTCGCGCCCCAGGACCAGGGGCGCGCCGCCGATACCTGGGCCAAGCGCTCGTATTCCTCGCCGCCGGATAACCCGAGCGAGGGCGAGGACGTGTTCGACGTCAGCTCGCGTTCGGCGGCGATGGGATTGAACGGCGTGCCGCACAAACAATGGTGAGCGAGATGAAAAGACTATACGCGGGATTCACGCTGGTCGAACTGCTGGTGGTGATGGCGATTATCGCGACGCTGCTGACGATCGCCGTGCCGCGCTATTTCAGCTCGGTCGACAAGTCGAAGGAAGTCGCGCTCAAGGAAAACCTGCAGGTGCTGCGCGTGGGGATCGACAAATTCTACGGCGACAGGGGCGTGTATCCGTCCTCGCTGGGCGACCTGGTGACGCACAAGTATTTTCGCTCGGTGCCGGTCGATCCGATCACCGAATCGAGCGTGACGTGGCAGCCGGTGGCGTCGATCGATCCGGACAAACCCGGCGTGGCCGATATCCGCAGCGGCGCGCGCGGCAAGACGCGCGACGGCGTGCCGTATGAACAGCTGTAACCGGACGCGCGCGGCCGATGCCGCCGGCCGGCGATCCGTCATTTCCGCGCAGGCGGGACTCCAGGTCCATGCTGCCGCCCATGGCGGCGCGACGGCATTCGATTCCCGCCTTCGCGGGAATGACGGTGCTGAGCGTGTCGATGATTTGGGAAGGGCCGGATCGAAGGCATTGCGGAGGCAGGCCGGGTTCGCGTACATCTGGACCCTGCTGCTGGTGGCCTTCATGGGCATCGGCAGCAGCATCGCCGGCGAGCTGTATGCGACCTCGGTACGGCGCGACAAGGAACGCGAGCTGCTGTTCATCGGCCACGAATTTCGCGCCGCCATCGCGCGCTATCACGGCAGCGCCGCCGCCGGGCCGCAGATGTATCCGCTGACCTTGCAGGAGCTGCTCAAGGACCCGCGCTTCCCGAACGCCAAACGGCACCTGCGGCGCCTGTACGCGGATCCGATCACGGGCAAGGCCGAGTGGGGCCTGATCCGGGTGGAAGGACGCATCGTGGGCGTGCATTCGCTCTCGCAGGGCGCGCCGATGAAGATCGATCACTTCGACGAGCACGACAGCGGCTTTCGCCACAAGGGCCGTTACGCCGACTGGACCTTCGTCCACCCGCACGATATGTTCGTCCCGCCGCAGGATGGCGCGGACGGCAAGCCCGCAGGTGCGCTGAATATTGGCGTGCTGCCCAGACCCGCTATGCCGCGCTGAGTCCCGATTCGAGGTGGGTGAACGCCATCGCCTGAGGAAAGCCCGCGCTGCTTGTCAGGACGGCGGCGCCGTCACGGCAGCCTGCGGCTCATGAAGGTATAGGCCAGCGCCTCGCCGTCGATGCGGAACATGTCGGCCGTCTCGCCGGTCTGCACGAAGCCGCAGCGCGCGTACAGCTGGCGCGCCGGCTGGTTCACCGACAGCACCTCAAGGTCGATCCAGTCGAGCGACGCTTCCGTGGCGGCCCATGCGGCCGCCACGGCGATCAGGCGCGCGCCCAGCCCCTGCTTGCGGGCGTCGCGATGCACGCCCATGCCGAGCAGGCAGCGGTGCGCGCAGGCGCCTTCGGGACGCGCGCGCAGGTCGATGTGGCCGGCGATGGCGCCGTGCGCGTCGACGGCCAGCCACAGGCGGCGCCACCCGGGCTGCCCGAGGGCGTTCGCGCACGCGCTGCGGAAGGCGTTTTCGCGCTCGGGACCGAAGCGCGAGGCGGCGCGCGGCATCGGCATGAACAGCGCCGTGGCGCCGCTGCCGTTGTCGCGCAGATGGTCGTCCAGGTAGGCGAAGAACCGTTCCAGGTCCTCGCCGCCAGCCTGCCGGATGAGCGCTTCCCGCGCCATGCCTACAAGGCCCGCGCGATCAGGATTTTCTGGATGTCGCTGGTGCCTTCGTAGATCTGGCACACGCGCACGTCGCGGTAGATGCGTTCGACCGGGAAGTCGCTCACGTAGCCGTAGCCGCCGTGCACCTGGATCGCGTCGGAGCAGACCCGTTCGGCCATTTCGGAAGCGAACAGCTTGGCCATCGCGGCTTCTTTCAGGCAGGGCAGGCCAGCGTCCTTCATCGACGCGGCGTGGCGGATCAACTGGCGCGCCGCTTCGATTTGCGTGGCCATCCCGGACAGCCTGAACTGCACCGCCTGATGCTCGAAAATCGGCTTGCCGAAGCTTTCGCGCTCGCGCGCGTACACCAGCGCGGCCTCGAATGCGGCGCGCGCCATGCCGACCGCCTGCGAGGCGATGCCGATGCGCCCGCCCTCGAGGCCCGACAGGGCGATCTTGTAGCCCTGGCCTTCTTCGCCGATCAGGTTGGCGGCCGGGATGCGGCAGTTCTCGAACAGGATCTGCGCCGTGTCCGACGAGTGCTGGCCCATCTTCTGTTCCAGGCCGGCCACGATGTAGCCGGGGGTGGAAGTGGGCACCCAGAACGCGCTGATGCCCTTCTTGCCGGCCGCCTTGTCGGTGACCGCCATGACGATCGCCACGTCGGCGTACTTGCCGCTGGTGATGAACTGCTTGGTGCCGTTGATGACGTAGTGCTCGCCGTCGCGCGTGGCGGTGGTGTGCAGCGCCGAGGCATCGCTGCCGGTGTGCGGCTCGGTCAGCGCGAACGCGCCCAGCATGGCGCCTTGCGCCAGGGGCCGCAGCCACTGTTCTTTCTGCGCGTCGTTGGCATACATCATGGCGATGCTGCATACCGGGCAGTTGTTGACCGAAATGATGGTCGAGGTGCCGCCGTCGCCGGCCGCGATTTCTTCCAGCACCAGCGCCAGCGACACGTAATCGAGGCCGGCGCCGCCCAGTTCCTCGGGCACCGCCACCCCGAACGCGCCCAGCGCGGCCAGTTCCTTCAGTTCTTCCTTGGGAAAGTAGTGCTCCTTGTCCCAGCGCGCGGCGTTGGGGGCAAGGCGCTCCTGCGAAAAGGTGCGCAGGGCGTCGCGGATCATCTGGTGTTCTTCGGTCAGTATCATAGGTCTCGTCAGGTTGGGCTTACCAGGGAAGTGGCGTGCCGTCGTAATTGAGGAAGGCGCCGTTGGCGGCGGGGTCCAGGCCGGCCAGGGTGGCGCGCAGGCCGGCCGCGCTTTGTGCGGGGGTGATGTCGGCATCGACGCCGCCCATGTCGGTCTGGACCCAGCCCGGATGGAAGGCCACGCAGGTCGCGCCCTTGGGGCCGAAGCGGATGGCGGTGTCGACCAGCACCGAGTTCAGGGCCGCCTTGCTGGCGCGGTACAGGGTGCCGGAAGCGCTGCTGCGCGCGCCCATCGACGCCATGCGCGAGGAGATCACGGCCAGCTTGCCGCGCGCCTCGGCCACCATCGGCGCGATCACGGGCAGCAGGCGCAGCGCCGCCAGCACGTTGGTGTGCATGACCGTGTCGAAGTCGTCCTGGGTGGGAAAGCCGTCGTGGCGCGGGCCGTATACGCCGGCGTTGAGGAAGGCCGCGTCGGGCAGTTCGCCGTCCAGGTTCCAGCCCAGCGCGGCGATGGAATCGGCGCTGGCGACATCGAGCTGGTACGGGTGTGCGCCCATGGCGCCGAGGGCGGCGCAGTCTTCGCTCTTGCGGGCGGTGGCGAGCACGCGCCAGCCGTCGGCCAGGTACTGGCGCACCAGTTCGCGGCCGATGCCGCGCGAGGCGCCGATGATGAGTGCTGTTGGCATTGAGTTTCTTGGTTGGGATTCGGGTAGGCAGGCTTGCGCCATGTCCGTCGTTCCCGCGCAGGCGGGAACGACGCTGCGTCGGATTACATCATCTCGAAGGCCATCGCGGTCGCTTCGCCGCCGCCGATGCACAGCGAGGCCACGCCGCGCTTGCCGCCGGTTTTCTTCAGGGCGCCGAGCAGGGTGACGATGATGCGCGCGCCGGAGGCGCCGATCGGGTGGCCCAGCGCGCAGGCGCCGCCGTGGATGTTGACCTTCTCGTGCGGGATGTCGAGTTCGTGCATCGCCGCCATCGGCACCGCGGCAAACGCTTCGTTGATCTCGTACAGGTCGACGTCGGACGGCTTCCAGCCGGTCTTGGCGAACAGCTTTTGCAGCGCGCCGATCGGGGCGGTGGTGAACAGGTTCGGTTCCTGCGCAAAGGTGCTGTGGCCGACGATGCGGGCGATCGGGGCCAGGCCCAGTTCGCGCGCCTTCGATTCGCGCATCAGCACCAGCGCGGCGGCGCCGTCGTTGATCGACGACGACGAGGCGGCGGTGATGGTGCCATCCTTCTTGAAGGCGGGCTTGAGCGCCGGGATCTTGTCCAGCTTTGCCTTGGCCGGGCCTTCGTCCTTGTCGATGACCGCATCGCCGGCGCGCGTGCTCACCGTGACCGGCGCGATTTCCCACTTGAACCAGCCTTCGCTGCCGGCTTGCTGCGCGCGCTTGACCGAGGCGATCGCGAACGCATCCTGCGCCTCGCGCGTGAAGGCATACTTGGCCACGCATTCTTCGGCAAAGGTGCCCATGGAACGGCCTTCGCCGGTCTTCTCGTTGCGCGAGTAGGCGTCTTCCAGGCCGTCGTACATCATGTGGTCGAACATCTGTCCGTGGCCGATGCGGTAGCCGCCGCGCGCCTTCGGAATCAGGTAGGGCGCGTTGGTCATCGATTCCATGCCGCCGGCGACGACGATGTCGGCGCTGCCCGCGAGCAGGGTGTCATGCGCGAAGATGGTCGACTGCATCGCCGAGCCGCACATCTTGGACAGGGTCACCGCGCCGCTTGATAACGGCAAGCCGCCCTTGATGGCGGCCTGGCGCGCCGGGGCCTGGCCCTGGCCGGCCATCAGGCAGTTGCCGAAGTAGACGTGTTCGACCAGCTTGGCGTCGACGCCGGCACGCTCGACGGCGGCGGCAATCGCCACGGCGCCGAGGTCGCTGGCGGACTTGGAGGAAAAATCGCCCTGGAACGCGCCCATGGGTGTGCGGGCCGCGCCGACGATAACGACTGGATCATTCATTGTGTAAGTTCTCCAAATAGGACGGGGTATAAGCCGCCGGATGATCGGCGGATGTCTGGTTGCAAAAACGGATTTGCTGCGGATACGGGAATACATCCTCGATATGGCCGTCCATGATGCGCTGCTTGCGCGACTGCCAGAAATCCCTGGTCAGCAAATCGGCATGGTGCTTCATGAAATACAGGCGGATTTTCGCGTTACCCAGCAAAAATGCGCCGAACTGCTCGGGAAATACATCGTGCTTGCCGATCGAATACCACGGCTCGGCCGACATTTCGTCTTCTTCGTTGCGCGCCTGCGGGATATCCCGGAAATGGCAGTCGGTGATGTATTCGATTTCGTCGTAATCGTAGAACACCACGCGGCCGTGGCGCGTGACGCCGAAGTTTTTATACAGCATATCGCCGGGGAAGATATTCGCCGCCACCAGTTCCTTGATGGCGTTGCCGTATTCGATCACGCCATGCTCGATCAGGGCGTCGTTGCCGGCCGTTTCCGCCTTGTTCAGGAAGATATTCAGCGGCACCATGCGCCGTTCGATATACAGGTGGCGGATGATGATGCGGTCGCCTTCGTACTCGACCAGCGACGGTGCGTGGTGCATCAGCTCGGCGATCAGTTCTTCCGAAAAGCGTTCCAGCGGAAAAGCCACGTTCGAGTATTCGAGCGTATCGGCCATGCGCCCCACGCGGTCGTGGTTCTTGACCAGCAGGTATTTTTCCTTGATCTGGGCGCGCGTGGTTTCCTTCGGCGGCGGGAAGAAATCCTTGATTACCTTGAACACGTAGGGGAAGGAGGGCAGGGCGAACACCAGCATCACCAGGCCCTTGATGCCGGGGGCGATTTCGAAGCGGTCGGCGGTGTGCTTCAGGTGCTGCAGGTAATCGCGGTAGAACAGCGTCTTGCCCTGCTTTTGCAGGCCGAGGATGGTGTAGATCTCGCTGCGCGGCTTGCGCGGCAGCAGGCTGCGCAGGAACTGCACGTAGGCCGAGGGCACTTCCATGTCGACCAGGAAGTAGGCGCGCGTGAACGAGAACAGGATGGTGATCTGTTCGTGGTCGAACAGCACCGTATCGAGGATCAGCTCGCCGTGGCGGTTGTGCAGGACCGGCACGATGAAAGGGTATTCGCGGTTGCCGTTGATGCCCTTGCCGACGATGTAGGCGCCCTTGTTGCGGAAGAATAGGCTCGACAGCACCTGGATCTGGTGGTTCGGCTCCAGCGCCTCGCCGCCGAAGATCAGCTTCAGGCGGCCTTCGACCAGGGCGATGTCGCGGTCCAGGTCGGCGAACTTGCAGTTCAGCTGGAAATTCGTGACGATGCGCTTGAGCGCGAAGCGCAGGCCGTCCTTGGCCGGGTAGTAGACGCGGTAGGTCGGCAGCAGTTCGTCGGTTTCGATGTACTCGGTGGAGACCACCGGGCGCACGAAGATGAAATCGTTGTGGAAATAGGTGCGGTGCAGGATGTTGCAGCAGACCGAGTTGAAGAAGGTTTCGGCCAGTTCCGGCTGCTTGTGGCCGGACAGCATGCCGATGTAGTGCAGCTTGAGTTCGCGCCAGACTTCGTCGCTCAGTTCGCTGTTATCGTATTCGTCTTCGAGCACTTGCACGCATTCCTGCACGCGCTGGTCGTAGAAGCCGATGCGCTCGCGCGCCGCCTGCTGGGCGGTGGCCCAGGAACCGGTTTCGAAATGGCGCTTGGCGGTCTGGCTGGTCTGGCGGAACAGGCGATAGTGCTTGTCGAAACCGTCGAGAATGGTGCGGGCGATGTCGAAAGCAATCTGCGAAGACAGCAGCTTGGGAAACGCAACTTGTGTCATCTGGCTTCTCGATCAGTCTTTTGTGGGAAGACTATTCTATATGGTCGCGCCGGCACGGTTGGGTACGCGCCGATCAGCCGCCACCCCGTCGTTCGCGCCGGGTGCCGCCTCGGCGCGGGTACGACGGCTATGCATGTAACGCACTAACTGCCTTTACTTCGTCTCCGCAAACAATTCGCGCCCGATCAGCATGCGCCGGATTTCGCTGGTGCCTGCGCCGATTTCGTAGAGCTTCGCATCGCGCCAGAGACGTCCGACCGGATACTCGTTGATATAACCGTTGCCGCCCAGGGTCTGGATCGCTTCGCCCGCCATCCAGGTGGCCTTTTCGGCGCTGTACAGGATCGCGCCGGCGGCATCCTTGCGCAGGTTGCGGATCGCTTCCGGCGTTGTTGCGCGGTCGCAGGCCTGGCCCACGGCATACACATACGCCTTGCAGGCCATCATGGTCGAATACATATCGGCCAGTTTCCCCTGCATCAGCTGGAATTCGCCGATCGGCTGGCCGAACTGCTTGCGGTCGTGCACGTACGGCACCACCGCATCCATGCAGGCCGCCATGATGCCCAGCGGACCGCCCGACAGCACGGTGCGCTCGAAGTCGAGGCCCGACATCAGCACGTTGACGCCCTTGCCCAGGCCGCCGAGCACGTTTTCGGCCGGCACTTCGCAATCCTGGAACACCAGTTCGCCCGTGTGCGAGCCGCGCATGCCGAGCTTGTCGAGCTTTTGCGCGATCGAGAAACCCTTGTAGCCTTTTTCGATGATGAAGGCCGTCATGCCGCGCGGGCCGGCTTCCAGGTCGTTCTTGGCGTACACCACCAGCACGTCGGCGTCGGGGCCGTTGGTGATCCACATCTTGGTGCCGTTGAGCACCCAGCGGTCGCCCTTGAAGTCGGCGCGCAGCTTCATGCTGACCACGTCGGAACCGGCGTTCGGCTCGGACATGGCGAGGGCGCCGATGTACTCGCCGGAAATGAGCTTCGGCAGGTACTTCTTCTTCTGTTCTTCGGTGCCGTTGCGCTTGATCTGGTTGACGCACAGATTCGAGTGGGCGCCGTACGACAGGCCGACCGAGGCCGACGCGCGCGAGATTTCTTCCATCGCCACGATGTGCGCCAGGTAACCCATCTGGGCGCCGCCGTATTGCTCGTCGACAGTGATGCCCAGCACGCCCAGGTCGCCCATCTTGCGCCACAAGTCCATCGGGAACTGGTCGCTGCGGTCGATCTCCGCCGCGCGGGGAGCGATCTCTACCGCGGCGAATTGTTGAACTGCTTCGCGCAGCGCGGCGATGTCTTCGCCATGGTCAAAGGTCAAGCCTGGAAGATGCAGCATGTGTCGTCCTCGCGGGGTCGGAAAGGGAAGCGTTCATCATACGCATGTTTGACGTTAACGTAAACGTCAAGCAGGCGGGCGGTCAGGCATTGGCCGTCGTTTCGGCCAGCATGCGGCGGCATTCTTCTTCATGGGCGGCGATTTCGGCCAGCGCCATGTCGATATCCTCGCGCTGGCGCTCCAGGGTTTCGCGCTGGTGGGCCAGCACGCCGAGGAAGCGGTTCATTTGCGCGGCGGTATCCTTGGGCGACTCGTACATGTCGACGATGCTCTTGATTTCCGACAAAGTCAGGCCGAGGCGCTTGCCGCGCAGGGTCAGCTTGAGATGGGTGCGGTCGCGCGCCGTGTAGACCCGGTTGCGTCCGCCCACGCCTTCGCGGCTGGGGTGCAGCAGGCCCTGGTCTTCGTAGAAGCGGATGGCGCGCGCGGTAATGTCGAATTCGCGCGCCAGTTCGGCGATGGTGTAGGTACGTAGGGACATCTGTGGCTCGGCACTATTCATGGGCGGCGGTTGGAAGGGGCTTGCCGCAATCGCTTAGAATTGGGGCGCAGCTTGCCGTTTACGTCAACGTCAACCTATTGTAGCGTGCCTGCCGCTATCCTGAACACGAAAGAATGCCGCATGAATGCTCTCGAATCCGCGCTGGCCTATCCCCTGGGCGAGACCTTGCCCGCCACAGGCGGCCTGCTGGCCCTGGCCGACGGCGTCCAGTGGCTGCGCATGCCGCTGCCGTTCGCGCTCGACCATATCAACCTGTGGCTGCTGGCCGACCGGCGCGACGGGCGCACGGGATACACCGTTATCGATTGCGGCGCGGCCACGGATGCCACGCGCGCCGCCTGGGAGCAGGTGTTTGCGCAGGGCATGGACGGCGCGCCGCTGCTGCGCGTGCTGGCCACCCATTGCCATCCGGACCATGTGGGACTGTCCGACTGGCTGTGCGCGCGCTTCGGCGCACCCTTGTGGATGAGCACCGGCGAATACGCCTTCGCGCGCATGATGTCGGCGGCCCTGCCCGGCGTCGACGGCACGGCGGCGCTTCCCCACTTCGAGCGGCACGGCCTGGCCGACCCGGCGCTGCGCGCGCAACTGGGCGAGCGCCGCAGTTACTATCCGACCCTGGTGCCGGCCGTGCCGGCGGCCTACACGCGCATCCAGGACGGGCAGCGTATCGCCATCGGCGGGCGCGACTGGCGCGTGATCGCCGGCTTCGGGCACTCGCCCGAGCATGCCGCCTTGTACTGCGAGGCCCTGAACGTGCTGGTGTCGGGCGATATGGTGCTGCCGCGCATTTCGACGAACGTGTCGGTGTTCGCGGTCGAGCCGGAAGGCAATCCCCTGCAGCTGTATCTCGATTCGCTCGCCCGCTTCGACGCCTTGCCGGCCGATACGCTGGTGCTGCCCTCGCACGGGCGGCCCTTCACCGGCTTGCATACGCGCATTGCGCAATTGCGCGCCCACCACGACGCGCGCCTGGCCGAGGTGGTGGAGGCCTGCCGCCAGCCGGCCTCGGCCGCCGACATCGTCCCGCTGATGTTCCGCCGCCCGCTCGACGCCCACCAGCTCACCTTTGCGCTGGGCGAGGCGCTGGCGCACCTGCACAAGCTCTGGTACGACGGTATCTTGCGCCGCAGCCAGGATAGCGACGGCATCCTGCGCTTCCATCTGATCTAGGCCAAACCAGCGTATCGTGCGTGGGATGGCACGCGAGTCGCGCGCCTACACTGGTTTTCCCGACCGATGACATTCAATCACGTGCCTGGTGTGTGAAAAATTGCTTAAGAATTAATATTCTCAGGTGTTTTCGCGCCCTGTGCATGCATGTACAATTCTCACTAGATTGTTACATTGCAAAAGTTGCTTGTCACAATTGGTCTCAACCCTCAAGAGACTGACTTTCATGCCGTTGCATGAAATAGTGCCACCCATGAATTCATCCAACGAACGCGAAAGCTTTAGTGAGCGCCTGCAGCAGGCACTGAAGAACGCTCACTACTCACCCGACAGCCCGACGCGCCTGGCGCGGGAATTTAACATTCGCTTCGATGGACGGCCAATCACGGTGCATGCTGCCCGGAAATGGCTCGTCGGAGAGGCTATACCCACCCAGGAGAAGCTGCGCATGATCGCGCAATGGCTGGGCGTACCCGCGGAATGGTTACGCTTTGGCGGGGACGAAAATGCGGCGGCGAACAACGAGGGCGGTGCCGGCCTGTCGCGTTTCGAATCGGCCGACGTTAAATTAATTGCCGATTTGCAGCGACTTGACGAACATCATCGTCAAATTGCGCGCGAATTCATTCGCATGCTGGTACGAATTAATTACCAAAAGTAGATATTTAGTGGCTGTATTGACATTCTCGATGTTGATAAAAATTAAGTAATTCCGACGCCAGGCGCCCCGATTCCGGTGGCGCACTGTTCATTGACGCTTTCTGCGTCACATCAATACCAATTCACGCTGCCAGCCTCGACAAAATCGACCGCCGTTTATGATTTGTCATGGCGATGCCATCAAATTCATGCACAATGGTCAGAGCGCTTCGGGTTTCTCGGACGCAATGAATTTATATTGTGCCGCACAAAAACGGCATTGTGGATCATAATCACAACAGCACTTGCAGTCTTGTCATCCCGTTACGCAACAAGCCGAGGATCCAGCCGTCTTATGAAAAGTAACTACAGCAACACCGCGCAACTCAAGGACCTGATGACTGTTCCTCCGATGACCGCCGCGCAGCACGCGGAAGTGATGCGCAAGCGGATCGCGCATCGCCGGATGGTCGAGGAAGCAAAAGAAATGAAAAAGGCCGACAGCTGGCAGTACGACAAGCGCTGATCGCGGCAAGCGCGGCAGGGCGGCGCCGCCAAGGCTGGCGCGGTCGCCCGTTTGCCCGCGCAGCGGCCGGCCGGTTTCCACCCGCATGGCCGCCGGCTGCGGCCCGTTCCGGGCCGGTCAAGCGTCCGCGCCGTCCGCACCCGGCTTTATGCCGGCCCAGCGCGGCGCCAGCGTGTGCACCACGCCGAACAGGTCCATGACCCGTGCCACCGTATGATCGACCATGGCGTCGATGCTGTCCGGCTTGTGATAAAAGCTCGGCAGCGGTGGAAAGATCACCCCCCCCATTTCCGTCACCGCCGTCATATTGCGCAGGTGCGCCAGGTTGAACGGGGTTTCGCGCACCATCAGCACCAGCCGGCGGCGCTCCTTGAGCACCACGTCGGCCGCGCGCGCGATCAGGTTGTCGGACAGGCCCAGGGCCACGGAGGCCAGGGTTTTCATGGAGCAGGGGGCGATGATCATGCCGTCGGACTGGAACGAGCCGCTGGCGATCGAGGCGCCCACATCGCGGTTCTTGTGCACGACATGGGCCAGCGCCTCGACCTCGCGGCGCTGCATGCCCAGTTCCTGGTGCAGGGTCAGGACGGCGGCGTCCGAGACCACCAGGTGGGTTTCGATGCCGGGCGTGGCGGCCAGTTGCCGGACCAGGCGCACGCCATAGATGGCGCCGGTGGCGCCGGTGATGGCGACAACCAGGCGCCGCGGGCGCAGATCAGGCATCGAGCAGGGCTTTGAGTTCGCCCGATTCGAACATCTCGTTCATGATGTCCGAGCCGCCGATGAATTCGCCCTTGACGTAGAGCTGGGGAATGGTCGGCCAGTTCGAATAGTCCTTGATCCCCTGGCGCACTTCCGGATCTTCCAGCACGTTGACGGTGGCGATATTCTCGACGCCGCAGGCTTTCAGGATCTGGATGGCGCGGCCGGAAAAGCCGCATTGCGGGAACTGGGCGGTTCCTTTCATGAACAGCACCACGGGCGTGGAGGTTACGGTGTCTTTGATCCAGGTTTGTACGTCGCTCATGGCTTGCCTCGGTGGGAAAATTGGGTAGATGCCGACATTTTATAAGAAAACGGCGGGGGGCGGACGTTTGGGGGCCGGCGGCGTTGGGAGTAGGGGGAAATAGGTACTTCGAGGTAGGGGGCAGCGGCCGCTTCCGTCGCTTCGCCCGGAAACACCGGGGTCAGACCCCTCGGCCGCCTCGGCCACTCATCCCATCGAGCGATTTGCCAAGGCAAACCGCATCGTCCCGCCCCACGTATTTGCCGTAATTGGGAATCGTGCGGTAGCCGTGTTTTTCATAGAACGCCACCGCGCGCGTATTGACCTTGCGCGTTTCCAGCCACAGTTGCGTGTAGCCAGACGTGTGCGCGGCCTGCTCCACGTGCGCCAGCAGGGCCGCGCCGGCGCCGCCGGAACCGGGCCGGGCGAACATGCGCTTGACCTCGCCCACGTCGCCCTCCAGCGGGCGTAGCGCCGCGCAGCCGAGCAGTTGCCCGGCCGCGCCCCGGGCCACGACGAACAGCGACCGCGCCACCCGCGCATCGTCCGCCGCAAACGAGGCCTTGCCGCTGTCGCCCGTGATCGCCGCCAGCGCGGCCGACAGTTCGTCGACCAGCGCGCGCGCATCCGGGCTATCCGGATCGCAGGCGGTTATCGCGATCATGGCTTATCCGCGCAGCTTGGCGAAGGCCGCCGCCATGGTGCCGCCCACCGGCGCCGGCGCGCGCTCCTGCTTCTGCTGGTGCTGCGCCAGGCGCTTGCCGTCGGTGCGGTCGCCGCGCTGCTCGGGCCGGGACCCGGCCTGCGGCGCGCTGTCGGTCAGGCGCATGGTCAGGGCGATGCGCTTGCGCTTCTCGTCCACCTCCAGCACCTTCACGCGCACCACCTGGCCGGCCTTGACCACCGTGTGCGGGTCCTTGACGAAGGTGTTCGACAGCGCCGAAATATGCACCAGTCCATCCTGGTGCACGCCGATGTCGACGAACGCGCCGAAGGCCGCCACGTTGGTGACCACGCCTTCCAGGATCATGTCCGGACGCAGGTCGCGGATCTCTTCCACGCCTTCCTTGAAGGTGGCGGTGGTAAATTCCGGGCGCGGATCGCGGCCCGGCTTTTCCAGCTCTTTCAGGATGTCGGTAATGGTCGGCACGCCGAACTTGTCGTCCGCGTACTTGGCCGGGTTGAGCGTCTTGAGCAGCGAGGCGTCGCCGATGACGGCCTTCATCTCCTTCTTGATATCGGCCAGGATCTTCTCGACCAGCGGGTACGATTCCGGGTGCACCGCCGAGGCGTCGAGCGGATTGGCGCCGCCCATCACGCGCAGGAAACCGGCCGCCTGTTCGAAGGTTTTTTCGCCCAGGCGCGGCACGGCCTTGAGGTCGGCGCGCGAGGTAAATGCGCCTTTCAGGTCGCGGTAGGTGACGATGGCCTGCGCCACGCTGGACGACAAGCCCGACACGCGCGCCAGCAGCGGCGCCGAGGCGGTGTTGACGTCCACCCCGACCGCGTTCACGCAATCCTCGACGACGGCGTCGAGCGAGCGCGCCAACTGGGTCTGGCTCACGTCGTGCTGGTACTGGCCCACGCCGATCGACTTGGGATCGATCTTCACCAGTTCGGCCAGCGGGTCCTGCAGGCGGCGCGCGATCGAGACCGCGCCGCGCAGCGACACGTCCATGTCGGGCAGTTCGCGCGAGGCGAATTCCGAGGCCGAGTAGACCGAGGCGCCGGCTTCCGACACCACGATCTTGGTCAGCTTCAGTTCCGCGCGCTGCTTGATCAGGTCCTGCGCCAGCTTGTCGGTTTCGCGCGAGGCGGTGCCGTTGCCGATCGAGATCAGGGACACATTGTGCTTCGCGGCCAGCTCGCCCAGCACGCGCAGCGAACCGTCCCAGTCGTTCTTCGGCTGGTGCGGGTAGATGACGGCGGTGTCGACCACCTTGCCGGTGGCGTCGACCACGGCCACCTTGACGCCGGTGCGCAGGCCCGGGTCCAGGCCCATGGTGGCGCGCGGGCCGGCGGGCGCTGCCAGCAGCAGCGCTTTCAGGTTCAGGGCGAAGACGTTGATGGCATCGAGTTCGGCGCGTTCGCGCAGGGCGCCCATCAACTCCGTTTCGAGGTGCATGAAGCTCTTCACGCGCCAGGTCCAGCGCGCCGTGTCGGCCAGCCATTTGTCGGCCGGGCGGCCCAGGTTCTTAATGCCGAAGCGCGCGGCGATGCGCCCTTCGCAGGGGTTGTGCGGCGCGTCCCACTTCGGTTTTTCGGCTTCGGTGTCGAGCCGCAGGACCACGTCGAGGATGCCTTCGCGGCGCCCGCGCAGGAGGGCCAGCGCGCGGTGCGAGGGCACGGTCGAGATGGTTTCGGAATAGTCGAAGTAGTCGGCGAATTTTTCGCCTTCGTCCTGCTTGCCCTCGACCACTTTCGATTCGACGATGCCGTGCTCCTGCACGTATTCGCGCAGCGACTGCAGCAGGGTCGCGTCTTCGGCGAAGCGCTCCATCAGGATCTGGCGCGCGCCGTCCAGCGCGGCCTTGGTGTCGGCCACGCCGGGATTGTTGCCGTCGTCGCTGGTGAAGGCGTCGCGCAGGTACTTGGCCGCTTCTTCTTCGGGCGCGATGCCGGGGTCGGCCAGCAAGCCGTCGGCCAGCGGCGCCAGGCCCGCTTCGATCGCGATCTGCGCCTTGGTGCGGCGTTTCTGCTTGTACGGCAGGTACAGGTCTTCCAGGCGCGTCTTGTCTTCGGCGTGGGTGACGGCGTCGAGCAGGGCCGGCGTCATCTTGTTCTGTTCGGTGATCGAGGAAATGATCGCGGCGCGCCGGTCTTCCAGTTCGCGCAGGTAGCGCAGGCGTTCTTCCAGCAGGCGCAACTGGATATCGTCCAGTCCGCCGGTCGCTTCCTTGCGGTAGCGCGCGATGAAGGGGACGGTGGCGCCCTCGTCCAGCAGGGCAATGGCGGCGGCAACCTGGACAGGCTTGGCGGCAAGTTCGATGGCGAGACGTTGTTCGATAGTTGGGAGCATGGGAGAACATCCTGATGAGTCAAGCACGGAATGATACGCAATCGCGGCGAATGCGCCAGTCTTGACAGTGCCGGAACGGTGTGCACGGCGACCGCCGTCCTGGCTGTTTAAAAGCGGACAGTGTACCTTGCCTCCGTCCTCTCGATTCGCATAAAAAAACGATGGAAAAATTGCGCCGGTATTTTCTCGAACTTCAATCGACATTACCGCCCGACGGGCCGGGTTTCAGTGCGCTGGTGCTGGACCACGGTGCGGTGGCATGCGAGCTGCATCATGGCATGGCCTCGCTGGAATGGCAGGTGCCGCTGTCGGGAAAATCGGCCTGGTACCTGGCCTCGGAATCGAAGCAGTTCACGGCGGCCTGCGTGCTGGCGCTGGTGCGCGCATGGCATCGCCAGTGGGCCGATCGCGACAGTTTGCTGCATGCGATGCTGCAGCCATCGCCGCTGGCCGATGGCACGCTGCCGGCCTACCGTTTCGGCTTGGAGATGATCGAGCGCAACGGCGCCGACGTGGTGTTTCACAGCGGTGGCTTATGGGGATTCAATACCCTGCCGATGCGGCTGCCGGCGCGGCGGCCAAGCGCTGCGCATCGCCGCACTGGCAGGACCTCACATCAGCATTCGAAACCGTGCTGTTCGCGATACTGCTTGACCACATTCGCGGGCATGGTGGTGAACAGGGCGCAGACGGTATAACTGCCTTTCTGCTTGCCGTTCTGCACATAACCCCAATCCGAAATGTCGGCGCGCTTGAACGTGATTTCTTCGCCGTTCTCGACGCTTTCGACGATCTGCGGGTCGTTCGAAATGGTGCCGGTAAAGCCGGTCTTGGTCTGCTTGAACGGCATGACCCACATATGTTCGCTGCCATTCTCGTCGGTGATTTTGACCTTGAGGCGGAACATATCGGCGCCGGCGGGCGGTTTGGCGTAGGTCGCCAGGAAGGTATCGAGCGAGCCTTGGGCCTTGGCGATCGCCGCGGCCATCACCGGGCTTTCATCCTTGGCCATGACCACGCGGTCTCCGATTTGGGCATTGGCGGTGGCGGTCAACAGCAGCAGTGCGAGAACGGCGGACAGTTTCATGATGTTCCAATGGAGAGGAGAAAGCGCAACGAATAGATACCGCCGCGGGGAGTTGTTATTTTATGCACATAATAGATAAATAGCAATATTGTTGCTTGGAATTGACAGCGCGCCCCTTGGCGCCCCTTGGCGCCCCTTTTCCTGCCGCGTATGAAGCGGGCGATGACCTTCCTGCCGGCGCGATCGCTTTTCTGGCGGCGGCGGGAGCGGCGCTTACCCTTGCGGCATGAATGCCGTGCCGCCCTGCGCCAACAGCGCAAACAAGCGTCCCTTCGTGCGAAAGAGAACAGAACACAAGCGTCTTTATGTCGGATAATATCGGGTGTTATCGTCTCCGATATTGCCCTTACAGAACACATGCACACGATGGATTTAACGCGCGACGAACCCCGCGAAGGACGCCCAGCCACCGCTGCGCCGCACGCCACCCCGGCGTCGGCCTTGCCCGCGCCGATCGCCAGCTGGCTGCAACGGGTCGAGGCCGCCGCCCACCCGCAGCCCAAGCTCGACCTGGAGGTCAAGGATCCCAAAGTCGCCCAGTACAAGTTCGTCTATGTGCTGGCGCCGACCAGCGGCGGCCGCCACGTGGCCTTGTGCCTGTGCAAGGCACGCCTGCGCCCGAACGGCGAAGTCGCCGCCGCCAGCCCGGTCAGCGAAGTATTTTCCCTCCTGTCGGCCCCGCCCGCCTATCTCGAAGGCGACGATGAAGACCTGGTGCGTTTCTTCATCGCCATGCGCAGCGGCGCCGCCTCCCAGGGCGGCAGCGCGACCGAACCGAAAGGCAAGGTCGGCGCCATCCTGCTGCAAATGTTGCTGGAGCAAGACAAGCTGCTGTGGGCGAATTCCTGGGCCGACATGGCCAACGGCCTGATCTACCCGCTGCAGGCCGGTCCCGTGCGCGAGGCCAACCTGGTCTGGCGCGAAGAAGGCCGCACCGCCCGCCTCGGCTGGCAAGTCCAGCCCGCCGGCGGCGCGACCCACACCGCCGCCGACCAGATCGATTACATGCTGCCGACCGATCCGCCGTGGTACATCGACAACCTGTCCTGCGGCGCGCTCTCGCTCAACCGTGGCGGGGTCGAGATTTCCCTGGCCGACCTGCAGGCGCTGGTGGCGCAAGCCCCTGCGCTGAGCGGCAACGATAAGAAGCGCGTGTCGCAACTGTTGCTGGCCCATGGCTTGCAGCAACTCATGCCGCTGCCGCAACCGCTGATCCAGCGCCTGCGCGACGACGTCAAGCCGCGTCCGCACCTGCTGCTCGACAGCGTGCCGCTGGCCGACGGCTCGCACCAGCGCTGGCACGATTACGCCGTGCTGTCCTTCGATTACGATGGCGAGCGCGTCTCCTTCGACCCGGCCCAGCGCGTGGTGCGCCAGGTCGGCGACGTGACCGAAGTCATCGCCCGCGACAGCGCGGCCGAAGGGGCCGCGCTGGAAGAACTGGCCGCCCTCGGTTTCCGCAAGCCCGGCACGCCGCCGCTCAACGCCCTGGCCGGCGCGCAACAGCTGGAAAGCCAGGCGCACTGGCTGCGCTTTGCCGAAGGCGACCTGGCCGGCCTGGTCGAAGCGGGCTGGCATGTGCAGAAATCCAACAAATACCGCTACGACGTGGTCGCGGTCGAAGACTGGTACGCCGAGATCGACGAACCGGCCGACGCCGGCAACGCCTGGTTCGAGCTGGAACTGGGCATCGTGGTCAACCAGAAACGCGTGCCCTTGCTGCCGGTGCTGGTGCAGCTGATCCGCAGCGCCCCGAGCGACTTCGATCCCGAGGTGCTGGCGGCCCACGCCGACGCCGACCAGATGCTGGCCACCCTGCCCGACGGCTTGCGCGTGGCGCTGCCCTGGGGCCGCCTCAAGCCGATTCTCAACACGCTCGGTGAACTTTATTTCAGCGACAAGATCAAAGCCAGAGTCAGGCTCTCGACCCTGGATGCGGGCCGGCTCGAAGAACTGGCGCGCGGAACCGCTTTGCGCTGGTTCGGCGGCGAGCAGTTGCGCGAAACCGGTCGCAAGCTGAGCCTGTTCGGTTCCGTGCAAAAGGTGCCGGCCCCGGCCGGGCTGCAGGCGACCTTGCGCGATTACCAGGCCGATGGCCTGGCCTGGATGCAATTCCTGCGCGAATACGACCTGGCCGGCATCCTGGCCGACGACATGGGCCTGGGCAAGACGGTGCAAACCCTGGCCCACATCCTGATCGAAAAAGAAGCCGGCCGCCTGACCCATCCGGCCCTGGTCATCGCGCCCACCAGCCTGATGACCAACTGGCAGGACGAAGCGGCCCGTTTCGCCCCAGGCCTGCGCGTGCTGCTGCTGCAAGGCAAGGAGCGCCTGGAACAGTTCGACAAGATCGAAGAAGTCGACCTGGTCCTGACCACCTACGCCCTGTTGCCGCGCGACGAAGAAAAGCTGCGCGAGCACGAGTTCCACCTCGTCATCCTCGACGAGTCGCACTACATCAAGAACAACCGCTCCAAGGCGGCCCAGAGCGCCGGCCTGCTCAAGTCGCGCCACCGCCTGTGCCTGACCGGCACGCCGCTCGAAAATCACCTGGGCGAGCTGTGGTCGCAGTTCCACTTTCTGCTGCCGGGGCTGCTGGGCGACGAGAAAACCTTCAACAGCCAGTTCCGCCATCCGATCGAGCGCCAGGACGACCCGCTGCGGCGCGCGCTGCTGAACCGCCGCATCCGGCCTTTCCTGCTGCGCCGGACCAAGGACAATGTCGCCAAGGAATTGCCGCCCAAGACGGAAATGGTGCGCAAGGTGGAATTGTCGGGCGCCCAGCGCGACCTGTACGAAACCGTGCGCCTGGCGATGGACAAGAAAGTGCGCGACGAGATCGACAAAAAAGGCGTGGCGCGCAGCCAGATCGTCATCCTCGAAGCCTTGCTCAAGCTGCGCCAGGTCTGCTGCGACCCGCGCCTGGTGAAAGCGCTGCCGGCGAAGAAGAAAGACAGCGGCTCCGCCAAGCTGATCGACCTGATGCAGATGGTCGACGATTTGCTGGAAGAAGGGCGCAAGATCCTGGTGTTCTCGCAATTTACCAGCATGCTGGCGCTGATCGAGGAAGAACTGAACGCGCGCCGCATCCCCTACGCCCTGCTTACCGGCGACACCAAGGACCGCGCGGCCCAGGTGGCCGCCTTCCAGCAGGGCGCGGTGCCGATTTTCCTGATCAGCCTGAAAGCGGGCGGCGTCGGCCTGAACCTGACCGCGGCCGACACCGTGATCCATTACGATCCGTGGTGGAACCCCGCCGCCGAGAACCAGGCCACCGACCGCGCCTGGCGCATCGGGCAGGACAAGCCGGTGTTCGTCTACAAGCTGATCGCCAAGGGCACGCTGGAAGAAAAGATCCAGCTCTTGCAGCAAAAGAAATCCGACCTGGCGCAGTCGATCCTGGCCGAGGGCGAATCGCAGAAAATGAGCTTGACGCAAGAAGACCTGCAAGCCATTTTCGCCCCGCTCGACGAGTAGCCGTGTCAGATTGGTGTTCATATACTTTACTGCAACGTTGGCGATATACTAGCGGAGTCTCATTTTGAACAATTAGCGAAAGCGTTCCATGGATAACAGTGTCGGCGAGGCAAGCCAAGGGTCGGTGCGGCCGAGCGACAATGCGCTCGTGGAACAATTTCGCGCCATCGCCGAGCTGCGCGGCGATGTGGCCTGGATCGTCGACGCCGCCTCCGGTGCCTTGTGCTACATCAGCCCCTCGGTCCGCGAGCTGCTCGGCTACGACGCTGCCTATGTCGCAAGGCAACTGGCCAGCCAGGACGCCGATGCGCCGCTGAGCGCCCTGTGCGCCGGGCTGCCCGAACGGCTGGCCCGGTTTGCGGCGGGCGACCTGAGCCGGCGCGAGCTGCTGCGCCACTTCGAGCTCGTGCGTCCGGATGGGGGCATGGTGCCGGTCGAGGTCCGTTCGACCCTGCTGAGCGATGCCGGCGGCAAGCCCGGCGCCCTGGTCGGCGTGCTGCGCGATGCCACGGCCGAGCGCGCACGTGCCGATGAAAAACGCCGCTTCGCCAGCATGCTGAACCATGAATTCCGCACGCCCCTGTCGACCATCGACGGCGCCGTCCAGCGCCTGGAAGCGACCGCGACGCAGGCCGACGAGCCGACCCGCCAGCGCTACCGCAAGATCCAGGCGGCGGTGGACCGGCTGATCGGCATGCTCGACCAGTACCTGTCGCCCGACCGTATGGACGAGATCGGCAGCAAGCGCCAGCCGGACAGCGTCTCTCCCGCGCTGTTGCTGGAGGAAGCGGCGGCCCAGGTCGGCGCGGCCGGCGGCCAGGCGCTTGTCGAGCGTAGCGGCTTGCCCCCCTTGATCCGGGCCCAGCCGTCCGCGCTACGCTTGGCCTTGAAGGTGTTGGTCGATAACGCACTGCAATATTCGCCGCCCGGACAGCCGATTCTCCTGGCCGGGCACGCCACGGCGGACGGCATCGCACTGTCGGTACGCGATCGGGGCAACGGTGTGCCGGCAGCGGAGATTGCCACGATTTTCGACAAGGGGTATCGTGGGAGCAACGCCGTCGGCCAGGGTTCCGGACTGGGCCTGTATATGGCGCGTTCGGTGATCGAGGTGCACGGCGGTACGATCGACGTCCAAAACGGGCCATCGTCGGGCGCCGTGTTCAAAATCTGGCTCCCCGCGCAACGGGCGGCGGGGAAAACAGTTGCGCCAGTTGGTAGCAACAGTGATAATTCCGGTAATCAACATACTAGGGAAGGCACCGCGCGCAAGTAGGGATTCTACGCACGGGGTAATGAAATGAAGAAAATGGCCAACCCATGACGCAGATATTGATTGTTGAGGACAACGGCGACTACGCCGGCGATATGGCGGAGTTTCTGACGGAACTCAACCATGAAGTCATGATCGCGACCACCGCCGCCGAGATGTGGGCGGCGCTGACCAAGACGCCGACCGCCGTGGTCGTGCTCGACCTCGGCTTGCCCGACGAAGACGGTTTCAACGTGATCCCGCGCATGCGCCAGCTGTATCCCGAAATCGGCCTGCTGGTGCTGACCGGCAGGGTCGCCTTCGACAACCGCATCCTCGGTCTGCGCCTGGGCGCCGACCATTACCTGACCAAGCCGATCAAGTTTCCGGAACTGGCAGCGCACATCGAGGCGCTGGACCGGCGCGTGCGTCCGCCCGAGCCGGCGGCCCAGCTGCCGAGCAAGTGGACCTTGCGCGTCAGCGCGCGCCAGCTCGAACTGATGGGGGCGGTGATCGACCTGACCGAAAAGGAATGCAACTTCCTGCACCTGCTCACGCTCAACACCCGTCCCGTGCCGCGCCAGGTGATCGTGGCCGGCATGGGCGGCGACGATCCCGATGCCAGCCGCCGGGTCGACATGCTGGTCTACCGCCTGCGCAAGAAAGCCCGTTCCGGCCTCGGCCAGGACCTGCCCCTGCGCAGCGCCTACGGGGAAGGCTACAGCCTGTCCGCCGGCTTCACACTCGCGTAAGCGCGACGTAAACGGTTACATTGTCGATTAAACAGGGACAGAGCCGGGACGGTTGGCGATGCATCCCTTTTTAATCAGGGACAGAGTCGCGCCGATGCGGTAACATGGCGCGATCCGTTCAATTGCGTACCGCCATGGCCCGTCTTCCCCGTCTCGTCATTCCCAATCAGCCGCACCACATCATCCAGCATGGCAACGACCGCCAGCCGATTTTCCGCGAGGCCGAGGACTACCAGCGCTTTCTCGGCTGGCTGAACGACAGCGCCAGGGAATTCAAGGTCGCCATCCACGCCTATGTGCTGATGCCCAACCACCTGCACCTGCTGGCCTCGCCCTCGACCGTGGAAGGCCTGGCCCAGACCATGCAGCGGGTCGGCCGCTATTACGTTCCCTGGTTCAACGCCAAGTACGGCCGCAGCGGCGGCCTGTTCCAGGGGCGCTTCAAAACCTCGCCGATCGACGCCGCCGCCTACTTCCTGCTTTGCAGCCGCTATATAGAACACAATCCGGTGCGCAGCGAGCTGGTGTCCGATCCCCTGAACTACCCCTGGTCGAGCTACCCCCACCACGCCGGCGCCCAGCCCGACAGGCTGATCACCGACCACGCCCTGTACTGGGCCCTGGGCAACACGCCCTTCCAGCGCGAAGCCGCTTACATCGAACTGAGCCGTCCAGCCCTGACCCGCGAGCAGCTCGACCGGATCGACGGCGCCGTACTCAAGGGCTGGCCCCTGGGCTCCGATGCTTTTAAGACAGAATTGCAACACCGCGCCAAACGGCAGGTGCTCCCCGCCAAGCGCGGCAGACCGTTCAAAATCAAGGCTCCGGCCCTTTGACAACGCCCTTCGGGGCGTTTTTTTTGGCCTGCGGAAATGGGCAAAACAGCCCATTTCCCCAAGCCGGCATGCCTGCAACGCCAAATCCATCGACTATGTCCCTATTTAATTTTCCGAGCGACGCGAGCTGAATTAATTCGACTCCGACCCTAATTAATCCGCTTGCCCATTCTGCTGCATTGCACTAATGTTGGTGTTCGATTTTAAAAAGCTGTGGAGAATGCGCATGATTGCCCAAGGTTTGTACGATCCGTCCAATGAACACGATGCCTGCGGCGTCGGCTTCATCGCCCACATCAAGGGCAACAAGAGCCATTCCATCATCGAGCAGGGTCTCCTGATCCTGAAAAACCTCGACCACCGGGGCGCCGTCGGCGCCGACAAGCTGATGGGCGATGGCGCCGGCATCCTGATCCAGATCCCGGACCAGTACTTCCGCGACGAAATGGCGAAGCAGGGCGTGGAATTGCCTCCGCCGGGCGAATACGGGGTCGGCATGGTGTTCCTGCCGAAAGAAAACGCTTCGCGCATCGCTTGCGAACAAGAAATCGAACGCGCCGTGCGCATCGAAGGCCAGGTCGTGCTCGGCTGGCGCAATGTGCCGCTGGACGACACCATGCCGATGTCGCCGACCGTGCGCGACAAGGAACCGGTGATCCGCCAGATCTTCATCGGGCGCGGCCCGGACATCATGGTCACCGACGCGCTCGAACGCAAGCTGTACGTGATCCGCAAGTCCTCCGGCCACGCGATCCAGGCGCTCAAACTGCTGCACGGCAAGGAATTCTTCGTGCCGTCGATGTCGGCCCGCACCATCGTCTACAAGGGCTTGCTGCTGGCCGACCAGGTCGGCGTGTATTACAAGGACTTGCAGGATCCGCGCTGCATCTCGGCGCTGGCGCTGGTGCACCAGCGTTTCTCGACCAACACCTTCCCCGAATGGCCGCTGGCCCACCCCTACCGCCTGATCGCCCACAATGGCGAAATCAACACCGTCAAAGGCAACTTCAACTGGATGCGCGCGCGCGAAGGCGTGATGAAGTCGGCCGTGCTGGGCGACGACCTGCACAAGCTGTTCCCCCTGATCTACGAAGGCCAGTCCGACACCGCCTGCTTCGACAACGCGCTCGAACTGCTGATCATGGCCGGCTACCCGATCGCCCAGGCCATGATGATGATGATCCCGGAAGCCTGGGAAAATCACACCATGATGGACGACAACCGCCGCGCCTTCTACGAATACCACGCCGCCATGATGGAGCCGTGGGACGGCCCGGCCGCCATGGCGTTTACCGACGGGCGCCACATCGGCGGCACCCTGGACCGCAACGGCTTGCGGCCGGCGCGCTACATCGTCACCGACGACGACCTGGTCGTGATGGCCTCGGAATCGGGCGTGCTGCCGATTCCGGAATCGAAAATCATCCAGAAATGGCGCTTGCAGCCGGGCAAGATGTTCCTGATCGACCTGGAAGCGGGCCGCATCATCGACGACAAGGAACTGAAGGACACCTATTCCAACGCCAAGCCCTACAAGGCGTGGATCAACTCGGTGCGCATCAAGCTCGGCGAAATCAAGCTCAGCGAGAGCCAGCTCGGCCACAACCGCGCCAGGGATGCGCGCAACGGCGCCCCGGCCCAGGGCGAAAAAGCCCCGGCGTCCGTGCTCGACCGCCAGCAAGCCTTCGGCTACACCCAGGAAGACCTGAAATTCCTGATGGCGCCGATGGCCGTGCTCGGCGAAGAAGCGACCGGCTCCATGGGCAACGATTCGCCGCTGGCGGTCATGTCCAACAAGCTCAAGCCCCTGTACAACTATTTCAAGCAACTGTTCGCGCAAGTGACCAACCCGCCGATCGACCCGATCCGCGAAGCCATGGTCATGTCGCTGGTATCCTTCATCGGCCCCAAGCCGAACCTGCTCGACACCAACAACGTCAACCCGCCGATGCGCCTTGAGGTGTCGCAGCCGGTGCTCGGCGTCGACGACATGGCGCGCCTGCGCAACATCAGCGCCCACACCGGCGGCAAGTTCAAGTCGTACGAGCTGAACATCTGCTACCCGGTCGCCTGGGGCAAGGAAGGCATCGAAGCCTCGCTCGCCTCGCTGTGCGCCGAAGCGGTGGACGCGGTCAAGTCCGGCCACAACATCCTGATCGTCTCCGACCGCGCCGTTTCGGCCGAACAGGTTGCCATTCCGGCCCTGCTGGCCACCTCCACCATCCACCAGCACCTGGTCGGACGCGGCCTGCGCGCCTCCACCGGCCTGGTCGTGGAAACCGGCTCGGCCCGCGAAACCCACCACTTCGCCCTGCTGGCCGGCTACGGCGCCGAAGCCGTCCACCCTTACCTGGCCATGGAAACCCTGGTCGAACTGGCCCAGGGCATGAGCGGCGAAATGTCGGGCGAGACCGCCATCTATAACTACACCAAGGCCGTCGGCAAGGGCCTGATGAAGGTGATGTCGAAGATGGGCATCTCCACCTATATGTCGTACTGCGGCGCCCAGATCTTCGAAGTCATCGGCCTGAACAAATCGCTGGTCGACAAATACTTCAAGGGCACCTCGTCCAACGTCGAAGGCATCGGCGTGTTCGAAGTGGCCGAAGAAGCGCTGCGCCTGCACACCCTGGCCTTCGGCAACGATCCGCTGCTGCTCGACGCCCTCGATGCCGGCGGCGAATACGCCTTCCGCGTGCGCGGCGAAGAACACATGTGGACGCCTGACGCCATCGCCAAGCTGCAACACTCCACCCGCAGCAACAATTTTTCGAGCTACAAGGAATACGCGCAAATCATCAACGACCAGAGCCGCCGTCATTTGACACTGCGCGGCCTGTTCGAGTTCAAACTCGATCCGTCCAAAGCCATCCCGCTCGACGAAGTCGAACCGGCCAAGGAGATCGTCAAGCGCTTCGCCACCGGCGCCATGTCGATGGGCTCGATCAGTACCGAAGCCCATGCCACCCTGGCGATCGCGCTGAACCGCATCGGCGGCAAGTCGAACACGGGCGAGGGCGGTGAAGATCCCTTCCGCTATACCAAGGAATTGAAAGGCATCAAGATCAAGCAGGGCGAAACCATGGCGTCCGTCATCGGCGAGCACAATGTGGTGGTCGACATTCCGCTGCAGGAAGGCGATTCCCTGCGTTCGCGCATCAAGCAGGTCGCCTCGGGCCGCTTCGGCGTCACCGCCGAGTACCTGAACTCGGCCGACCAGATCCAGATCAAGATGGCGCAGGGCGCCAAGCCGGGCGAGGGCGGCCAGTTGCCGGGCCACAAGGTGAGCGAATACATCGCCAGCCTGCGCTTCTCGGTGCCGGGCGTGGGCCTGATTTCGCCGCCGCCGCACCACGATATCTACTCGATCGAAGACCTGGCGCAATTGATCCACGACCTCAAGAACGCCAATCCGCGCGCCTCGATTTCGGTCAAGCTGGTCTCGGAAGTCGGTATCGGCACGGTGGCCGCCGGCGTCACCAAGGCCAAGGCCGACCACGTGGTCGTGGCCGGCCATGACGGCGGCACGGGCGCCTCGCCCTTGTCCTCGGTCAAGCACGCCGGCACGCCATGGGAATTGGGCCTGGCGGAAACCCAGCAAACCCTGGTGCTGAACGGCTTGCGCAGCCGCATCCGCGTGCAGGCCGACGGCCAGATGAAAACCGGACGCGACGTGGTGATTGCCGCCATGCTCGGCGCCGACGAGATCGGCTTCGCCACGGCCCCGCTGGTGGTCGAAGGGTGCATCATGATGCGCAAATGCCACCTGAACACCTGCCCGGTCGGCGTCGCGACCCAGGATCCTGTGCTGCGCGCCAAGTTCTCGGGCAAGCCTGAATACGTGGTCAACTATTTCTTCTTCGTGGCCGAAGAAGCGCGCCAGTTGATGGCCCAGCTCGGCATCCGCAGCTACGACGAACTGATCGGCCGGGTCGACCTGCTCGACAAATCGAAAGCCATCAGCCACTGGAAGGCGCGCGGCCTGGACTTTTCCAACATCTTCTACCAGCCGCACGTGCCGGCCGGCGGCGCCTTGCGCCAGGTCGAAGAGCAGGATCACGGCCTGGAAAAAGCCCTGGACCACAAGCTCATCGCCCAGGCCAAGGCGGCCCTGGAAAAAGGCGAGCGCGTTTCCTTTATCTCGCCGGTGCGCAACGTCAACCGCACCGTCGGCACCATGCTGTCGGGCGAAGTGGCCAAGCGCTACGGCCACGCCGGTTTGCCGGACGACACCATCCACATCCAGCTGCAAGGCACGGCCGGCCAGTCCGCCGCCGCCTTCCTGGCGGCCGGCATCACCCTGGACCTGGTGGGCGAGGGCAACGATTACGTCGGCAAGGGCTTGTCGGGCGGACGCATCATCGTGCGTCCCAACACCGAGTTCCGCGGCTGGGCGGTGGATAACATCATCGTCGGCAACACGGTCCTGTACGGCGCGATTGCCGGCGAAGCCTTCTTCAACGGCGTGGCGGGCGAACGCTTTGCCGTGCGCAACTCCGGCGCCACCGCGATCGTCGAAGGCTGCGGCGACCACGGCTGCGAATACATGACCGGCGGCACCGTCGTGGTGCTGGGCGCGACCGGCCGCAACTTTGCGGCGGGCATGTCGGGCGGGGTGGCCTATGTCTACGATCCGCTGGGCGATTTCGAAAAGAAATGCAACACCGCCATGGTCAACCTGGAGCGCGTGCTCAGCACCAAGGAGCAGAGCGACCGTGCCGGCTGGCACAGCCAGAGCCGCGCCAGCGATCCGGAATCGGACGAAGCCATCCTCAAGCGCTTGATCGAACGCCACTTCAAGCACACGGGCTCGACCCGCGCGCGCAACCTGCTGGACGACTGGGCGACGGGACGCGCCAAGTTCGTCAAGGTCTTCCCGACCGAATACAAACGGGCGCTGGAAGAACTGCACAACAGCAGCATGGAAGAAGCCAACGACAAGATCGATACGGTCGCCAAGGTCGCCAGGATCGCCGCATAAGAGCGCGCTCAAGACAGTCCGGGCGGGCGCCAGGCGCCCGCCGCATAGAACACAAGGAAAAACATCGTGGGTAAAATCACCGGCTTCATGGAATTCAAGCGTCAGGACGAGGGCTATCTCGAGCCTGCGGCACGGGTCAAGAACTACAGGGAATTCGTTCTGCACCTGAGCGACCCGCAAGCGAAGGTGCAGGCGGCGCGCTGCATGGATTGCGGCATCCCTTTCTGCAATAGCGGCTGTCCCGTCAACAACATCATCCCCGACT
Organism: Massilia atriviolacea; assembly: GCF_003953935.1. GTDB lineage: Bacteria > Pseudomonadota > Gammaproteobacteria > Burkholderiales > Burkholderiaceae_D > Telluria_A > Telluria_A atriviolacea. The sequence continues at coordinate 211,461 of NZ_RXLQ01000007.1, read as the reverse complement.
GGAACGACCTGGTCTTTCACGGCAATTACCGCGCCGCGCTGGAAAACCTGCACTCGACCAATAACTTCCCCGAATTCACCGGCCGCGTCTGTCCCGCGCCCTGCGAGTCGGCCTGTACCCTGGGCATCATCAACGACCCGGTCGGCATCAAATCGATCGAGCACAAGATCATCGATACCGGCTGGGAACACGGCTGGGTAGTGCCGCAGCCGCCGGAAAAAGTGACCGGAAAAAAAGTCGCGATCATCGGCTCCGGCCCGGCCGGCCTGGCGGCGGCGCAGCAACTGGCGCGCGTCGGCCACGCTGTCACCGTGTTCGAAAAGAGCGACCGCGTCGGCGGCCTGCTGCGCTACGGCATTCCCGATTTCAAGATGGAAAAGTCCCACATCGATTTGCGCGTCAAGCAGATGGAAGCCGAAGGCGTGACCTTCCGCACCAGCGTGCTGGTCGGCAAAGACTTCCCCGCCTCGGTCAATAACTGGGCCAAGGAAACGATTTTCCCGGAAGACCTGGAAAAAGACTTCGACGCCATCGTCATGGCGGGCGGCGCCGAGCAGCCGCGCGACTTGCCGGTGCCGGGGCGCGAGCTCAAGGGCGTGCACTTCGCCATGGATTTCCTGCCGCTGCAAAACAAGGTCAATGCCGGCGACAAGCTCAAGGACCAGATCAAGGCCAGCGGCAAGAACGTGGTCGTGATCGGTGGCGGCGATACCGGTTCCGACTGCGTCGGCACCTCGAACCGTCATGGCGCGCTGTCGGTGGCCCAGTTCGAACTGATGCCGCAGCCGCCCGAGCAGGAAAACAAGCCGCTGGTGTGGCCGTACTGGCCGACCAAGCTGCGCACCTCCTCCTCGCACGAAGAAGGCTGCGAGCGTGACTGGGCGGTCGCCACCAAGCGTTTCGAAGGCAAGGGCGGCAAGGTCGAGAAGCTGGTCGCCTGCCGCGTCGAGTGGAAAGACGGCAAGATGATCGAAGTGCCGGATTCCGAATTCGAGATGAAGGCCGACCTGGTGCTGCTGGCCATGGGGTTTGTGTCGCCGGTACAACAGGTGCTCGATGCCTTCGGCGTGGAAAAAGATGCGCGCGGCAACGCCAAGGCCACAACCGAGGGCGACGGCTGCTACGCGACGTCGGTGCCGAAAGTGTTCGTGGCGGGCGACATGCGGCGCGGCCAGTCGCTGGTGGTGTGGGCGATCCGCGAAGGCCGCCAGTGCGCGCGCGCCGTCGACGAGTTCCTGATGGGCGAATCGGTCCTGCCGCGCTAACGAACAGCCCGTGTCCACTTCGGTGCCAGGTCTGACTTTCAGACACAAGCTCAGCTTTAAAGCTAAACATGTCCACTTCGGTGCCAGGTCTGACTTTCAGACACAAGCTCAGCTTTAAAGCTAAACATGTCCACTTCGGTGCCAGGTCTGACTTTCAGACACAAGCTCAGCTTTAAAGCTAAACATGTCCACTTCGGTGCCAGGTCTGACTTTCAGACACAAGCTCAGCTTTAAAGCTAAACATGTCCACTTCGGTGCCAGGTCTGACTTTCAGACACAAGCTCAGCTTTAAAGCTAAAAATGTCCACTTCGGTGCCAGGTCTGACTTTCAGACACAAGCTCAGCTTTAAAGCTAAACATGGTTTTTCGAAGCTGAGCCCGTGTCCGATTGTCAGACCTGACACCGGGGTGGACACAAGCTCAGCTTTTAAAGTAAACATGTCCACTTCGGTGCCAGGTCTGACTTTCGGACACAAGCTCAGCTTTAAAGCTAAAAATGTCCACTTCGGTGCCAGGTCTGACTTTCAGACACAAGCTCAGCTTTAAAGCTAAACATGGTTTTTCGAAGCTGAGCCCGTGTCCGATTGTCAGACCTGACACCGGGGTGGACACAAGCTCAGCTTTTAAAGCGAACATGTCCACTTCGGTGCCAGGTCTGACTTTCGGACACAAGCTCGGCTTTAACCCAAAAAATGATTTTCTGAGGCTGAGCCCGTGTCCGATTGTCAGACCTGGCACCGGGGTGGACATTTCCATCTGGAGGTGCAGTGAAAGTGTCTCTTTTTTGACGGATTTCACCGTCCTTGTATGCATGAAGTAATGTAAAGTTACATAAACGCATTGTTGGATAAGAGAAATAAGTTCACTTCCGAACCAATTTTCTTTGGGCTTCTATCCCAACAAAAACAAGCACTTAGCCGCGAAAATATCTGACCCGCCGTTCAGTAGTGTTGTATTCTGGCCTCGCGTACCCACCGTGGATCGGGGGCCCCTCAGCAGAGATTGCCCTTTCTGCACTACAATACGCCATTCCCAAATACGAACAGCGCCGTGTCTAATCTTGTCGAAATCCGCGATCTACATTTTTCTTACGGCGACCGTTCGATCTTGTCGAACCTCCGGATGGACTTCCCACGCGGTAAGGTCGTGGCCGTCATGGGCGGCTCCGGCTGCGGCAAGACCACGGTGCTGCGCCTGATCGGCGGCCAGATCCGTCCGCAGAAAGGGGCTGTCACCGTGGCCGGCGAAACCGTCCACGAACTCGACACCGATAACCTGTACCGCCTGCGCCGCAAGATGGGCATGCTGTTCCAGTTCGGCGCCCTGTTTACCGACCTGACCGTGTTCGAAAACGTCGCCTTCCCGCTGCGCGAACACACCGACCTGCCCGACGAACTGATCCGCGACCTGGTGCTCCTCAAGCTCAACGCGGTTGGCCTGCGCAATGCCGCCCGCCTGAAACCGGCCGAAATCTCCGGCGGCATGGCGCGCCGCGTGGCCGTGGCCCGCGCCGTCGCGCTCGATCCGGAACTGATCATGTACGACGAACCCTTCGCCGGCCTCGACCCGATTTCGATGGGCGTTACCGCCAACCTGATCCGCAGGCTCAACGATGCACTCGGCTCCACCTCGATCCTGGTGTCGCACGATGTGCACGAGTGCTTTGCGATCGCTGATTATGTGTACTTTATGTCCGCTGGGAAGATTGTTGCCCAGGGTACGCCGGCCGACATGCGCGTGTCCGAAGACCCTTACGTCAAGCAGTTCGTCAACGCCGCACCCGACGGCCCCGTGCCTTTCCATTACCCCGGCAAGTCGCTGGCCGAGGACCTGGGCCTGGGAGAGCGCAAGTGATCGCTAACTTCCTCGGCGCCATCGGCCAGTCCGTGCGCGAAAATATCGCCAGCGTCGGCTTCGCCACGCGCTCCTTCTTCACCCTGCTGGGCGTGACCGGCGGCGCACTGCGCCGTCCCGGCCTGATCGCCGAACAGATTCATTTCATCGGCAATTACTCGCTGGTGATCATCATCGTCTCCGGCCTGTTCGTCGGCATGGTGCTCGGCTTGCAGGGTTATATCACCCTGACCCCCTACGGCGCCGAACAGAAACTCGGCCAGGTGGTCGCGCTGGCGCTGGTGCGCGAACTCGGGCCGGTCGTGACCGCGCTGCTGTTCGCCGGCCGCGCCGGTACCTCGCTCACCGCCCAGATCGGCTTGATGAAAGCCGGCGAGCAACTTTCGGCCATGGAAATGATGGCGATTAACCCGGTGCAGCGCGTGCTGGCGCCGCGTTTCTGGGCCGGCGTCATTGCGATGCCGATCCTCGGCACCATCTTCAGCGCGGTCGGGGTGGTCGGCGGCTACCTGGTCGGCGTGCAGCTGATCGGGGTCGACGAAGGCGCCTTCTGGTCGCAGATGCAGGCCAATGTGGATGTGCAGCACGATGTGGTCAACGGCATCATCAAGAGCTTTGTGTTCGGCATCGCCGTTACCTTTACCGCGCTGTTCCAGGGCTACCAGGCCCAGCCGACGCCGGAAGACGTGTCGCGCGCCACCACCCGTACCGTCGTAATCGCGTCGCTGACCGTCTGGGGTCTGGACTTCGTGATGACCGCGATGATGTTCAACTAAATACATGAATCTGGCGGCGCACAAGGCCGCATAACAAGAGTGAGGAAATCACATGCAACGTAAATCCATCGACGTCTGGGTCGGCCTGTTTGTTCTGCTGGGTCTGGCAGCGCTGCTGTTCCTGGCCCTCAAGGCCGGGAATATGAGCACTTTGTCCTTCGGCAAGACCTACCTGGTGACGGGCAAGTTCGACAATATCGGCGGGCTCAAGCCGCAGGCGCCGGTGAAAAGCGCCGGTGTGGTGGTCGGGCGCGTCGGCGATATCAAGTTTGATGACAAAACTTATCAGGCACTGGTAACCTTGGAACTGGAGACGGGCTATCACTTTCCAAAAGATAGCTCTCTCAAAATCCTCACCGCCGGCTTGCTGGGTGAACAGTACATCGGAATCCAGGCGGGTGGCGACACCAACAATCTGGTCAATGGCGACCGGATCAACAGTACTCAATCTGCCGCCGTGCTGGAAGACCTGATCAATCAGTTCATCTACAGCAAGGCCGCTGACGGAAAGGAATAAGAGCAATGACCTTCGCTACGCCGAACCGCGCCTCCACCTGGCGCGCCAGCGCCGCCGCCCTGGCGGCCATCGCCACCCTCAGCGGCTGCGCCACCAACAATCCGCGCGATCCGCTCGAACCGTTCAACCGCACCATGTTCAAGGTGAACGACACGATCGACCAGGTCGCGCTGAAACCGGCCGCCACCGCCTACAAGAAGGTGTTGCCGAGCTTCGTGCAGACCGGCGTGAACAATTTCTTCGGCAACCTGTCCGATGTCTGGACCGGCGCTAACAACTTGATGCAAGGCAAGGGCGAGCAAGGCATGTCCGACTGGACCCGGGTTGCCCTCAACTCGACCTTCGGCATCGGCGGCCTGTTCGACATCGCTTCCGAAGCGGGCCTGAAAAAGCACAATGAAGACTTCGGCCAGACCCTCGGCTACTGGGGCGTGCCGAGCGGCCCCTACCTGATGCTGCCGCTGCTGGGCCCGTCGACCGTGCGCGATACCGGCGGCCTGCCGGTCGACATGGCCGCCAACGGCTGGTCTTACGTCGATCCCTCGTCGACCCGCAACATCGGGACCGCGATCCGCGTGATCGATGTGCGCGCCAACCTGCTCGATGCCTCGAACCTGATGGAAGAAGCCGCGCTCGACCGTTATGAATTCATCCGCGACGGCTACCTGCAGCGCCGCCAGAGCCAGGTGTTCGACGGCGAAAGTTCGCGCAAGGCGCTGAAGGAAGCCAACGAAGGCCCGGCCGACGCCAGGAGCATCCGCGCCGCCTACGCCGACGACGCGCCGGCTACCGATGCCGCCCCGGCCGCCCCGACCGCCCCGGCCCCGACGCCTGCCGCACCGGCTGTGTCATCCGAAACGCCCTCGAAGTAGTTAACCGTTAAACTGGGCTGTCACAGCACAGTCCAGTACCGGTCAACACGCCACCTTTTCGAAAAGAGCTTATGAAACTGATCAAACAACTTATCGCCCTCGCGACCGTCGCCATCGCCACCAGCGCCACCGCTGCCGCCCCTGCCGAAGCGCCGGACGCGCTGGTCAAGCGCATCAGCGCCGACGTCATCGACACCGCCAAGACCGACAAGGATATCCAGGCCGGCAACCAGAAAAAGGTCATGGACCTGGTTGAAAGCAAGATCTTGCCGCACGTCGACTTCATGCGCATGACCCAGCTGGCCGCCGGCCGTTTCTGGCGCGATGCCACCCCGGAACAGCAAAAGCAGCTCTCGAACGAGTTCCGCACCCTGCTGATCTTCACCTACTCGGGCGCGCTGTCGCAGATCAAGAATGAGACCGTGGAGTTCAAGCCGCTGCGCGCCGCGCCGGAAGACAAGGAAGTCGAAGTCCGTTCGCAGGTGAACGTGGCGCGCGGCGAGCCGGTCACCCTGAACTACCGCCTGGCGCAAACCCCGGCCGGCTGGAAGATTTTCGACATCAACGTGCTGGGCGCGTGGCTGGTGGAAACCTATAAAGGCACTTTCGCGTCGGAAATCAACAAGTCCGGCATCGATGGCCTGATCAAGACCCTGGCCGAGCGCAACAAGAAGCTGGCAAGCAAGCCGCTGGCCAAGCCACTCAAATAAGATGGTTCAAGCCGTGCCTCAAACCAACAAGCTCGAGAACATCGATACCCTGACCGTGCACAACGCCAAGGCGGCGCTGGTCCAGGGTTACGATGCCATCAAGGCGGGCCAGACCGTGTTCGATTTCGGCTCCGTCAAGGTGGCCGATTCGTCCGCCGTCGCGGTCCTGCTGGCCTGGCAGCGCGCCGCGCGCACGGCCGGCGTGGTGCTGTCCTATGTCAATCTTCCGGACAGCCTGAAAAGCCTGGCCGCGCTGTACGGCGTCGATGCCTTCCTGGTGGACACTCCCGCCAACCTGCACCACCATTGATCCTGCCTCGGAGAGGCGTGTCCGCCTCTCCACTCCCTCTGCCTGTAACCCCAGGCAACTCTGTTTCTCCCGATTTCCCCTATAATTGACGGCTCACCCCGCAATGTCTGTGCATGCTGTATAGACATTTGCTCACCCAAAAAAGACGCATGACAGCGATTCAAATTACCAACGTCGAGAAAAGCTACAAGGCCCTGAAAGCCTTGGGTGGCGTCTCCCTGACGATTGAAGAAGGCGAGTTCTTCGGCCTGCTCGGCCCGAACGGCGCCGGCAAGACCACCCTGATCTCCACCATCGCCGGCCTGATCCGCCCTGACGCGGGCTCGGTCGCCATCCACGGCCACGATGTCGTCGGCGATTTCCGCGAAGCGCGCAAGAAGCTCGGCGTGGTGCCGCAGGAGCTGGTGTTCGATCCCTTCTTCACGGTGCGCGAAACCTTGCGCCTGCAATCGGGCTACTTCGGCCTGAAAAACAACGACAGGTGGATCGACGAGGTCATGGGCAACCTGGACCTGACCAACAAGGCCGACGTCAACATGCGCGCGCTCTCGGGCGGCATGAAGCGGCGCGTGCTGGTGGCCCAGGCCCTGGTCCACAAGCCGCCCGTGATCGTGCTCGACGAGCCGACCGCCGGCGTCGACGTGGAACTGCGCCAGACGCTGTGGAAGTTCATCTCGCGCCTGAACCGCGAAGGCCACACGGTGGTCCTGACCACCCACTACCTCGAAGAAGCGCAGGCCATGTGCCAGCGCGTGGCCATGCTCAAGGGCGGCAAGGTGGTCGCGCTCGACACCATGTCGGCCCTGATCCGCCGCATCTCCGGTTCGCAGCTGATCGTGCACCTGGCCAGCGGCAGCCTGCCCGAGGACCTGCGCCACCTGGTCTCGCACGACGAACGCGATAGCGGCAACGGCGGCGGCAGCGGCATGAAATACAGCCTGCGCGTGAACGAGTACGGCGAAGTCGAACAGATCCTGGCGCGCCTGCGCGAGAGCGGCGCCGTCATCGACGAAATGCAGCTGCAGCAGGCCGACCTGGAAGATATCTTCCTGCAGATTATGGACAAGGGCGCACTATGAATATGTTCTCGGTGGGCTTCCAGACCCTGCTTTACAAGGAAATGCTGCGCTTCTGGAAGGTGGCCACCCAGACCGTGGCCGCGCCGGTGCTCACGGCCATGCTGTACCTGCTGATCTTCGGCCACGTGCTCGAAGGGCACGTCAACGTGCGCGGCGTGAACTACACCGCCTTCCTGATTCCCGGCCTGGTGATGATGAGCGTGTTGCAGAATTCCTTCGCCAACTCCTCGTCCTCGCTGATCCAGTCCAAGATCACCGGCAACCTGGTGTTCATCCTGCTGCCGCCGCTGTCGCACTGGGAGATCCTGTCGGCCTACGTGCTCGCTTCCGTGGTGCGCGGCCTGACGGTCGGCTTCGGCGTCTTCATCGCCACCGTGTGGTTCGCCAAGCTGTCGTTCGCGGCGCCGCTGTGGATCCTGGCTTTCGCCGTGCTGGGCGCCGCCATCCTCGGCACCATGGGGGTGATTGCCGGCATCTGGGCCGAAAAATTCGACCAGCTGGCCGCGTTCCAGAATTTCCTGATCATGCCTGCCACTTTCCTGTCCGGCGTGTTCTACTCGATCCACTCGCTGCCGCCGTTCTGGCTCACCGTGTCGCACTTCAATCCGTTTTTCTACATGATCGACGGCTTCCGCCACGGCTTCTTCGGCCAGTCCGATGTGTCGCCGTGGACCAGCCTGGCGATCGTGTCGGCCTTCTTCGCGGTACTCGCGGGTATCGCCATCAACCTGCTCAAGCGCGGCTACAACCTGCGCCACTAATCAGAGGAACCTATCGTGGCTACCACACCAGAACTCATCCACGGCTACATCAGCGCCGGTCTCGAATGCACCCACCTCGAAGTGGAGGGCGACGGCCAGCACTTCTCCGCCGTCATCGTCTCGCCGGCGTTTGCCGGCAAGCGCCCGATCCAGCGCCACCAGATCGTCTACGCGGCGCTGGGCGACCGCATGCGCGAAGAAATCCACGCGCTGTCGATGAAAACGCTCACCCCAGAAGAATACCAAGGATAAAAGGATAATCAGCATGGACAAGCTCCAAGTGGTCGGAGGCAAACGCCTCGAAGGGGACATCGTCATCTCGGGCGCCAAGAACGCGGCCCTGCCGATCCTGTGCGCCGGTCTGCTCACCTCGGGCGACCTCGAACTGTCGAACGTGCCGCGCCTGCACGACGTCAAGACCATCCTCAAGCTGCTGGCCCAGACCGGCCTGACGGTGACGCAGGACGACGAGAAGGTCACCCTCAACGGCAGCGCCATCACCACGCTGGAAGCGCCGTATGAACTGGTCAAGACCATGCGCGCCTCGATCCTGGTGCTCGGTCCCCTGCTGGCGCGCTTCGGCGAAGCGAAGGTCTCGCTGCCGGGCGGCTGCGCCATCGGCTCGCGTCCGGTCGACCAGCACATCAAGGGCCTGCAGGCGCTCGGCGCCGACATCACCATCGAAGGCGGCTACATCTACGCCAAGTGCAAGAAGCTCAAGGGCGCGCGCATCCGCACCGACATGATCACCGTCACCGGCACCGAGAACCTGCTGATGGCGGCCACCCTGGCCGAAGGCGAAACCATCCTGGAGAACGCCGCGCGCGAGCCGGAAGTGACCGACCTGGCCAACCTGCTGGTGGCCATGGGCGCGAAGATCGAGGGCATCGGCACCGACCGCCTGGTGATCCAGGGCGTGGCCGAACTGCACGGCGCCAGGCACGCGGTGATTTCCGACCGCATCGAAGCGGCCACTTTTCTCTGCGCGGTGGCGGCCACCGGCGGCGACATCCTGCTCAGGAACACCCGCACCGACTACTTCGACGTGGCGCTCGACAAGCTGCGCGAGATCGGCGTGGTGATGACCATGGGACCGGAGTCGATCCGCGCGCAGATGGGCGGGCGTCCGAAGCCGGTGTCGTTCCGCACCACCGAATATCCGGGTTTTCCGACCGATATGCAGGCCCAGTTCATGGCGGTCGACACCATCGCCTCGGGCAGCAGCCGCATTACGGAGACGATTTTCGAAAACCGCTTCATGCACGTGCAGGAGATGAACCGCCTGGGCGCGTCGATCCAGACCGAGGGCAACACCGCCCACGTCAAGGGCGTCGACAGGCTGGTGGGCGCGCCCGTGATGGCGACCGACCTGCGCGCCTCGGCCTCGCTGGTGATCGCCGCCATGGCCGCGCAGGGCACCACCATCATCGACCGCATCTATCACCTCGACCGCGGCTACGACCGCATGGAAGTGAAGCTGTCGGCGGTGGGCGCCGATATCGTCCGCATCAAGTAAAGACTACATCGATGAGTACATTCAGCAAGCCGGCCAATTCCCTGATCCTGGCGCTGTCGAAAGGCCGCATCTTCGACGACACCCTGCCCCTGTTGGAAGCGGCCGGCATCACCGTCACCGAAAACCCGGAGACCTCGCGCAAGCTGATTTTGGCGACCAACGATCCGCACGTGCGCGTCATCATCGTGCGCGCCTCCGACGTGCCGACCTACGTGCAGTACGGCGCGGCCGATTTCGGCGTGGCCGGCAAGGACGTGCTGCTCGAGCATGGCGGCGAAGGCCTGTACCAGCCGATCGACCTGAACATCGCCAAATGCCGCATGTCGGTGGCCGTCAACGCCGGCTTCGACTACGACAAGGCGGTGCGCCAGGGCGCGCGCCTGCGCGTGGCCACCAAGTTCGTCCAGACCGCGCGCGAGCACTTCGCCGCCAAGGGCGTGCACGTCGACCTGATCAAGCTGTACGGCTCGATGGAGCTGGCGCCCCTGGTCGGCCTGTCGGATGCGATCGTCGACGTGGTCTCCACCGGCAGCACCCTGCGCGCCAACAACCTGGTCGAAGTCGAAGAGATCATGGACATCTCCTCGCGCCTGGTGGTGAACCAGGCCGCGCTCAAACTCAAGCGCGAGCGCCTGCAACCGATCCTGGACGCCTTCGAACGCGCGTCGCGACTAGACAACCAAGCTTAACAACCAAGCTGAACAACGACACTATCATGACCATCCAGATCCGCCACCTCGATTCGGCCCAGCCGGACTTCAAGCAACGCCTCGATACCCTGCTGGCCTTCGAAGCGTCCACCGATGAAGCGATTGAACAATCGGTGGCGGCGATCCTGCATGACGTCAGACAGCGGGGCGACGCCGCGGTCCTCGACTACACCAACAGGTTCGATCGCATTCCCGGCGGCGCCGCCAGCATGGCCGCCTTCGACGTGCCGCAAGCCGAATTGCAGGCGGCGCTCGCTGCGCTGCCGGCGGCCCAGCGCGCGGCGCTGGAAACGGCCGCCGCACGGATCCGCGTCTTCCACGAACGCCAGAAGGAAGAACTGCGCGGCTTCACCTACATCGAGCCCGATGGCACGCTGCTGGGCCAGAGAATCACGCCGCTCGACCGGGTCGGCATCTACGTCCCGGGCGGCAAGGCGGCCTACCCGTCGTCGGTGCTGATGAACGCGCTGCCGGCCAAGGTGGCCGGGGTGGCTGAGATCATCATGGTGGTGCCGACCCCGGACGGGGTGAAGAACCAGATGGTGCTGGCCGCCGCCGCGATTGCCGGCGTGACGCGCGTGATCACCATCGGCGGCGCCCAGGCTGTCGGCGCGCTGGCCTACGGCACCGCCAGCATCGCCCCGGTCGACAAGATCGTCGGCCCCGGCAACGCCTACGTGGCCGCCGCCAAGCGCCGCGTGTTCGGCACCGTCGGCATCGACATGATCGCCGGCCCGTCCGAAATCCTGGTGCTGTGCGACGGCAGCACCGACCCGGACTGGGTCGCGATGGACCTGTTCTCCCAGGCCGAGCACGACGAACTGGCGCAGGCCATCATGCTGTGTCCGGACGCCGCTTACATCGCCAGGGTCGAAGCGAGCATCCACAAGCTGCTGCCGAGCATGCCGCGCGCGGACACCATCCGCACCTCCATGAGCGAGCGCGGCGCCCTGGTCAAGGTGCGCGACATGCAGGAAGCGTGCGACATCGCCAACGCCATCGCCGCCGAGCACCTGGAAATTTCGGCCGAGGACCCGCAGCAGTGGGCCGACAAGATCCGCCACGCCGGCGCCATGTTCCTCGGGCGCTTTTCGTCCGAATCGCTGGGCGACTACTGCTGCGGCCCGAACCACGTGCTGCCGACCTCGCGCACCGCGCGTTTTTCGTCGCCGCTGGGCGTGTACGATTTCCAGAAGCGCTCGTCCGTCATTTTCGTGAGCGAAGCCGGCGCCCAGACGCTGGGCAAGGTCGCGGCGGAACTGGCCTACGGCGAAGGCTTGCAGGCGCACGCCCGCAGCGCCGAGCTCCGATTGCGACCGGCGGCATGAGCGACTGGCTCAATCGGGTATTTTGCGAGGATGCGCTGGCCGGACTGGCGCGCATTCCGGACGGCGCCATCGACCTGATTCTGACCGACCCGCCGTATAACCTCGGCAAGGACTACGGCAACGACTCCGACCAGCAAAGCGTGGCCGACTACCTGGCCTGGACCGAGCAATGGATTGCGAAGGCGCTGCCCAAGCTCAAGCCCAACGGCAGCCTGTACATCTTCCTGACGTGGCGCTTTTCGCCCGAGATTTTCGTCATGCTCAAGCAGCGCATGACGATGATGAACGAGATTATCTGGGACCGCCGGGTGCCGTCGATGGGCGGCAGCGTGCGCAGTTTCAGTTCGGTGCACGACACGATCGGGTTCTTCGTCAACCGCAAGGATTACTACTTCGACCTGGACGCGGTGCGCATTCCCTACGACGCGGCCACCAAGAAGGCCCGTTCGCGCTCGATTTTCGTCGGCGCCAAGTGGCTGGAAGTGGGCTACAACCCCAAGGATCTGTGGAGCGTCTCGCGCCTGCACAAGGAACACCCGGAGCGCGCCGACCACCCGACCCAGAAACCGCTGGAGATCATCGAGCGCATGGTCAAGGCTTCCTGCCCGCCGGACGGCGTGGTGATGGACCTGTTCATGGGCAGCGGCACCACGGCCATGGCGGCCAAGCGCTGCGGACGCAATTTTGTCGGCTTCGAGCTCAATGCCGCCTACTGCGACATCATCGCCGCGCGCCTGGCCGCGCCGCCGGAGCAGGAGATGGTCAAGAAGCGCAAGCCGGCCAAGAAGACTGCGCAGGCTCAAAATGCATAGTACTGTCATTCCCACCACCGCCACCACCGCCACCAGCGCCGTCATTCCCGCCTGCGCGGGAACGACGGTAAATTAAGGAGCAAAGCAGCATGAGTTTCATCGACACGCTGATCGCCAACACGATCCGTCCCGAGGTCCAGGCCGACCATGCCTACGTCGTCGCCGACGCCGACGGCTACATCAAGCTCGATGCGATGGAAAACCCGTATTCGCTGCCTGCCCACCTGCGCGAAGAACTGGGCCAGCGCCTGGCCGCCGCTGTCCTGAACCGCTACCCGCTGCCCAGCAACGCCACGCTCAAGCACAAGATCTGCACCCGCCTCGGCGTCCCGGGCGGCTACGACGTCATCCTCGGCAACGGTTCCGATGAACTGATCTCGATCATGGCCACCGCCGTTGCGGGCGGCGCGCGCCGCCCGGTGATCCTGGCGCCCACGCCCGGCTTCGTGATGTTTTCGCGCTCGGCCATGCTGGCCGGCGCCGATTTCGTCGGCGTGCCGCTGCGCGCCGACATGACGCTCGACAAATCCGCCATGCTCGCCAGGATCGCCGAGCACAAGCCGGCGCTGGTGTTCCTGGCCTACCCCAACAACCCGACCGGCAACCTGTTCGACCCGGATGAGATGGTCGAGATCATCCGCGCCGCCGGCGACACCGGCATCGTCGTCGTCGACGAAGCCTACGGCCCGTTCGCGCGCACCTCCTTCATGCAGCGCCTGCCCGAGTTCGAAAACATGGTGGTCATGCGCACCGTCTCGAAACTGGGCCTGGCCGGCATCCGCCTCGGCTACATGAGCGCCGCGCCCAAGCTGCTGGCGCAGTTCGAGAAGGTACGCCCGCCCTACAACATCAACGTGCTGACCCAGACCGCCGCCGAATTCGCACTCGATCACATCGAGGTGTTGAACGACCAGGCCACCCTGCTGATCGGCGCACGCGAGCAGCTGGCGGCCGACCTGGGCGCGCTGCCCGGGGTGACCGTGTTTCCCTCGGCCGCCAACTTCCTGCTGGTGCGCCTGCCGGACGCCGACGCCGCCGTCGCACGCCTCGATGCGCAAAAGGTGTTGATCAAAAATGTGAGTAAAATGAACGGATTGGGCGGATGCATCCGCGTGACCGTGAGCACACCTGAAGAAAATGCTGTTTTCCTGGATGCCATCAAGGCATCGCTGACTTCGCACTAACCGAGCCTCCCATGACCCTCACCGCAGACCGCACCGCAAGTATCACGCGCAACACCAACGAGACGCAGATCCGCGTCGCCATCAACCTCGATGGCACCGGCCAGCAAAAGCTGAACACGGGCGTTCCTTTTCTGGACCACATGCTCGACCAGATCGCGCGCCACGGCCTGATCGACCTCGATATCGAATGCGTGGGCGACCTGCACATCGACGCCCACCACACGGTGGAAGATACCGGCATCACGCTCGGCATGGCGGTGGCCAAGGCGATCGGCGACAAGAAGGGCATCCGCCGCTACGGCCACGCCTACGTGCCGCTGGACGAAGCGCTGTCGCGCGTGGTGCTCGATTTCTCCGGCCGTCCGGGCCTGGAAATGCACGTGCCCTGGAAGCGTTCGATGATCGGCAACTTCGACGTCGACCTGGCGCACGAGTTTTTCCAGGGTTTCGTCAACCACGCGCTGGTGTCGCTGCATATCGATAACCTGCGCGGCGAGAACGCCCACCACCAGTGCGAAACCGTGTTCAAGGCCTTCGGCCGCGCGCTGCGCATGGCCGCGGAACTCGACGCGCGTTCGGCCGGCACCATCCCGTCGACCAAGGGTAGTCTGTAAGGTCATCCGGTCATCATGCGGTCCCCTCTATCCCCGTCGTTCCCGCGCAGGCGGAACGACGGTACATTTGAATTGCTATGAATAAAATTGTTGTGGTCGACTACGGCATGGGCAACCTGCGCTCGGTGGCGCAAGCCCTGCGCGCCGTCGCTCCTGAAGCCGATGTACGCATCTCCGGCGACGTCGCCGATATCGATTCGGCCGACCGGATCGTCCTGCCCGGCCAGGGCGCCATGCGCGACTGCATGGCCAGCCTGCGCCAGTCCGGCGTCGAGGAAGCCCTGCTGCGCGCCGCCCGGACCCGTCCCGTGATGGGGGTGTGCGTCGGCGAACAGATGCTGTTCGACGTCAGCGAGGAAGGCGACACCCCCGGCCTGGCCCTGTTGCCCGGCAAAGTCGTGCGCTTCCGGCTCGACGGCCGCCTGCAGCCGGACGGTTCGCGCTTCAAGGTGCCGCAGATGGGCTGGAACCGCGTGAAACAAGTGCGCCAGCATCCGCTGTGGCAGGGTATCCTCGACGATAGCTACTTCTATTTCGTGCACAGCTACTATGTCCAGCCCGACGATGCCAGCCTCACCGCCGGCGAAACCGATTACGGCGCGCCTTTCTGTTGCGCCGTCGCCCGCGATAATATCTTCGCGACCCAGTTCCACCCGGAGAAAAGCGCCGGCGCGGGCCTGCAGCTGTACAAGAACTTCGTCCACTGGAATCCCTGATGGTCCTCCGATTATCCCGTCATCCGATGTTCCAATCACCCAACCCAACTAAGCGATAACCGATCATGCTGCTCATTCCTGCCATCGACCTCAAAGACGGTCACTGCGTGCGCCTCAAACAGGGCGATATGGAACTTGCCACCGTCTTTTCCGAAGACCCCGCCGAAATGGCGCTGCACTGGCTCAAGCAGGGCGCGCGCCGCCTGCACCTGGTGGACCTGAACGGCGCCTTCGCCGGCAAGCCGAAGAACGAAGCCGCCGTCAAATCCATCCTGCAGGTGGTGCAGGAGTTCGCCGTCGATAACGATATCGACGAAATCCCGGTCCAGCTGGGCGGCGGCATCCGCGACCTCGACACCATCGAGCGCTATCTCGACGACGGCATCAGCTACATCATCGTCGGCACCGCCGCCGTCAAGAATCCCGGCTTCCTGCACGACGCCTGCGGCGCCTTCCCGGGCCACATCATCGTCGGCCTGGACGCCAAGGACGGCAAGGTCGCCACCGACGGCTGGAGCAAGATGAGCGGCCACGAAGTGATCGACCTGGCCACCAAGTTCGAAGCCTACGGCGTCGAATCGATCATCTACACCGACATCGGCCGCGACGGCATGATGGGCGGGATCAATATCGAAGCGACCGTCAAGCTGGCCCAGGCCGTGCGCATTCCGATCATCGCTTCCGGCGGCCTGCACAACCTGGGCGACGTCGAAGCGCTGTGCGCGGTGCAGGAAGAGGGCATCGAGGGCGTGATCTGCGGCCGTTCGATCTACGAGGGCACGATCGACCTGGGCCAGGCCCAGGCGCGCGCCGACGAACTCACCGAAGGCGACCTGGCCTAAGCCGGAAGAACACACCATGCTCGCAAAACGCATCATTCCCTGCCTCGACGTGACCGATGGCCGCGTCGTCAAGGGCGTCAATTTCACCGAGCTGCGCGACGCCGGCGACCCGGTCGAAATCGCGCGCCGCTACGATCAGCAGGGCGCCGACGAAATCACCTTCCTCGACATCACCGCGTCCTCGGACGGGCGCGACCTGATCCTGCACATCATCGAAGCGGTGGCCTCCACCGTGTTCATCCCGCTCACCGTCGGCGGCGGCGTGCGCAAGGTGGAAGACGTGCGGCGCCTGCTCAACGCCGGCGCCGACAAGGTCAGCATGAACACCTCGGCCGTCACCAATCCGGACCTGGTGTTCGAGGCCTCGCAAAAGCACGGTTCGCAGTGCATCGTGGTGGCCATCGACGCCAAGCAGACCGCGCCCGGCAAGTGGGAAGTCTTCACCCACGGCGGGCGCAATGCCACCGGCCTCGATGCGGTCGCATGGGCGATGAACATGGAGCGCCTGGGCGCCGGCGAGATCCTCCTGACCAGCATGGACCGCGACGGCACCAGGGTCGGCTTCGACCTGGGATTGACCAGCGCCGTGTCGAACGCGATCGGCATTCCCGTGATCGCCTCGGGCGGCGTGGGCGGCCTGCAGGACCTGGCCGACGGCATCAAGATCGGCAAGGCCGACGCGGTGCTGGCGGCGAGCATTTTCCACTACGGCCAGCACACGGTCGGCGAAGCCAAGCGCTTCATGGCCGCGCAGGGCATTCCCATGCGTCTGGATTGAACATGATAGCGACCACGATGAGTAGTGCGGCCAATTTCAGCTGGCTGAAAAAGGTCCGGTGGGACGAGAACGGCCTGGTGCCGGTGATCGCCCAGGAAGCCGGTTCGAACGATGTGCTGATGTTCGCCTGGATGAACCGCGACGCGCTGGCGCGCACGGTGGAACTGGGCGAAGCGGTGTACTGGAGCCGCTCGCGCAAGAAGCTGTGGCACAAGGGCGAAGAGTCGGGCCACACCCAGAAGGTGCTGGAAATCCGCCTCGACTGCGATGAGGACGTGATCCTGCTCAAGATCGAGCAGGCCGGTTCCATCGCCTGCCATACCGGGCGCCATTCCTGCTTCTACCAGAAGTTCGAGGGCGACGCCAGGTCCGGCGACTGGCAGGTGGTCGAGCCGGTGCTGCAGGATCCGGAAACGATGTACGCCAATTCCAAGAAGAGCACCCCATGAAGGGCACCCCATGAGCCAGACCCTCGCCCGCGTGGCGCAAACGATCGAATCGCGCAAGCTGGAAAACGGCGGCGACCCCGCCACCTCCTACGTCTCGCGCCTGTTTTCCAAGGGCGACGACGCGATCCTGAAAAAAATCGGCGAAGAAGCGACCGAGCTGGTGATGGCCGCCAAGGATGCGCGCGCCGATGGCGACTCCGCCAAGGTGCTGTACGAATGCGCCGACCTGTGGTTCCATTCGCTGGTGCTGCTGGCCCAGTTCAACCTGTCGCCGCAGCAGGTGCTCGACGAGCTGGCACGGCGCGAAGGCCTCTCCGGCCTGGCCGAAAAAGCCGCCCGTCCGACCTGACATTCAACCCTGGGGAAACCGTCCATGACCGACTGCCTGTTTTGCAAAATCGCCGCCAAGCAAATTCCATCGAGCATAGTTTACGAGGATGAAGAATTACTGGCATTCAAGGATATCCATCCGGCCGCGCCGGTGCACCTGTTGCTCATTCCCAAGGTCCACGTCGCGACCTTGTCCGATTGCAACGAATCGCATGGCGCGCTGCTCGGCAAGCTGCTGGCGCTGGCGCCAAAACTTGCCAAAGAGCACGGTTGCGACGTCAGCTACAACACTGACGGCAGCCCGGCCGGCGGCTACAAGACGCTTATCAACAGCGGTCCGGATGGCGGCCAGGAAATCTACCACCTGCACCTGCACGTGATCGGCGGCGCCCGTCCCTGGACCGGCCAACGCTGACAATGCGGCAGGAATGCCCGGCATCGCGTAGAATACGCGGCGTACGCTTTCACGAATTCGGGCGTTTGCGCCTCGCAAGGAGAAAATGATGGGTTCCATGAGTATTTGGCATTGGCTGATCGTGCTGCTGGTCGTTGTCGTGGTGTTCGGCACCAAGAAACTCGGCAATATGGGTGGCGATATTGGCAAGGCCGTCAAAGGCTTCAAGGATGGCGTACGCGGCGACGACGACAAGCCGCCGGTTCCTTCCCAGGTGGCGGACAAGACGACCATCGACGGCGAATCGAAAGAGAAAACGAAGTTCTGATGAGCGTGCGTGCCCCGGCACGCGTGTTGTCCGATACTTCCAGACGCCATGATCGATCTTGGACTCTCTAAACTCGCCATCATCGGCGTGGTTGCACTTATTGTCATCGGCCCTGAAAAGCTGCCCAAGGTGGCGCGCATGGCGGGCACCCTGTATGGACGCGCCCAGCGCTACCTGCATGACGTCAAGTCCGAGGTGAGCCGCGAGATCGAGCTCGACGAACTGCGCAACCTGCAAAAGGAAGTCCAGGAAACGGCCCAGTCGTTCAAGGACAGCGTCGAAAACACCATCGCCCAGAACATTGACGATGTCGAGGCCGCCTGGCGCGACCTGCCCTCGTCGACGGCGCCCAGCGCCACCATGAGCGACCTGGAGCGCAAGGCGCGCGACTTCCGCCGCAAGAAGCTGGTACGCAATTCGGCCGTGCCGGGCTGGTACAAGCAGCGCCACGGCGGCAAGGCCCACATCATGTCGGGCGCCGCGCGGGTCAAAAAATTCCGCCCGCGCTCCTCTTCCACCTCGTCTTTCTTTTAATTCTACATGACAGATAAAGCAGCGGGCGAAGAGACCTTTATCTCTCATCTGGTCGAATTGCGCGACCGCCTGGTCAAGGCCTGCATCGGGATCGCCATCGTGTGCGCCGCGCTGATGATGTGGCCCGGACCGGCCCATATTTACGACATCATCGCCCAGCCGATGATCGCGGCGCTGCCGGTCGGCTCGAAGATGATCGCCACCGGCGTCATCGCACCGTTCCTGGTGCCGATGAAAGTGACCCTGGTGCTGTCGATTATCATGGCGCTGCCGTGGGTGTTCTACCAGATGTGGGCCTTCATCGCGCCCGGCCTGTACCAGCACGAAAAACGCCTGGTGCTGCCCCTGGTCATCTCGTCTTCGCTGCTGTTCATGAGCGGCGTGGCGTTCTGCTATTTCTTCGTGTTCGGGCGCGTGTTCAAGTTCATCTCGGACTTTTCGCCGACCTCGATCGCGGTCACGCCGGACATCGAAAACTATCTCGATTTCGTCATGTCCATGTGCCTGGCCTTCGGCGCCACCTTCGAGGTGCCGGTGGTGGTGGTGATCCTGGTGCGCATGGGCATCGTCAGCGTGGCCAAGCTCAAGGAAATCCGTCCTTACGTGATCGTCGGCGCGTTCGTGATCGCCGCCATCGTCACGCCGCCGGACGTGGTCAGCCAGTTTGCGCTGGCCGTGCCGATGTGGGTCCTGTTCGAACTCGGCCTGCTGATCGCGCCCGCCTTCGTGCGCGCCACCCAGGCGCCGGAAGAACCGGCGTAAGGGCCTGCGCCGCCGCGCCCTGCGGCGGCGTGCCCGCGCATTGCGCCAAGTACTCGCCCATCAATCCATGTGTTTTTGGCTGCCGGAACTCACCTTTATTTCCGGTCAAGTACTTAGCGCGTCAGGTACAGCACCGTCGCCGCGCTGCCATCGTCGCTCCCCACCTGGGTTGCCGTCATGTTCGGCAAGGTCGCTCCCAGATTGGCCAGCACGGCCGGCATCGCGCTTTCCAGCTGGTCGGCGCTGGCCGGATTGACCTCGATGCGGCAGGTCCTGGTGCGGCATTCGAGCCGCCTGACCTGCGTTTCCAGCTCGCCATTGGTGCGCGCCAGCGCCGCGCGCACGGCCGCCGAGGCCTGGTTGCTCCACGCATGGTCCACCGGCTCGGCGCGGAACATGGTTTCGGCCGGCGCCACCGCCGGCGTGTCGGTCGTCAGCGGCACCGCCAGCGCGCCCGCAGGCTGGGCGGGCAGCGGCGCGCGCGTCAGGATCATGCGCAGCTCGGCCACCTCGCGGCGCAGGCTGGCCACTTCCTGGCGCAGCTGCGCCAGGTCGGTCGGCGCCGGCGTGCCTGGCGGCGGCGCGGTGCGCAGCGGTGGCGGTGGGGGCGGGGACGGCGCCGGCACGCTCCGTGCCGGCCCGGGCGCCGGGGCGGCGGCGGCCAGGGCCGGCGCCCTCGATGGTGCGGCCGGCGGGTCGTCGTCGCCGCCGCAGGCGCCCAGCACGAGCATCACGGCCAGCAGCGCCGTTGCGGGAATCTGTCGCATTGTCAATCTCCCTTGGGCCTTGGCCGCACCGGCTTACTGGCAGCGCAGCAGGCGCAGTTGTCCCAGCACCGGCAGGCCGGGAATGGCCCCGCTCGGCGACGCCGTGCGCACCAGGTCGACCTCGATGAAATAGCTGTTGGCATTGAAATTGAGCGGCACGCAGTTGCTCAGGTAGCGCGTTTGCGGGGTGGCCGCCGGCGCATAGCTGTTGCTCGACAGGGTCGCCAGCGTGCTCAGGGCGCCGGTGGCGGTATTGTGCGAGCGCAGCCGCGTGCGCACTTCGGAATAGATGCCGTTGTCGGTGAAACGCGCGCCCGAATACACGCCCAGGATGCCGTTGCCGTCCCAGGTGTCGTGCACCTGGTAGCGGATGGTGCAGGTCAGGGCCGTGGCGCCGCCGACCAGGCCGGCGTCGTTGTTGTTGAAGGATACCCGGCCGCTGCAGGTCTCGTCGGGCGTGCCGGTCGATCCCACGGAGGACCAGTTGCTGCTTGCCAGCGCCAGGCCGGGAACGGCCAGCGCGGCGAGCATGAGAGCGGCGCCCAGGCGCACTTGGCGCGCGGCGCGGGACGGGGGAAGGCGAGTAGACATGGCGGCTCCTTGTAGTGGTGTCGTGCGCGGCGCGCGTCGCAATCGAACGACGCACGCCGGCACTTCCAGACTAGGAGCCGCAGCGATCGCGCACCTGAGGTGTATCAATCGTCGCGGTGCGTTAATCGGGCCCGGGCGCTGTCCCTTGCCGCTTCGAGCATGTCGCGATGGCGTCGGCGGCAAGCGGCACCCAGGCTTACTTTACGGACAGCTGCCGATCACATGGTAGCCGGCCGAGGTCTGGGCCAGGGTCTGGATGTAGAACAGGTTGTCCAGGCCCATGTTCTGGTTCGAGCCCTTGGCGAAGGCATAGCCGCCGCTGTCGTGCGCGCGGCCGGCCTGCACGTGGGCAAAGTTACTGGCCGTGACCGTGCTGCACGTAAATCCGCTGGTCGTGCTGGCGGCCACGCCGGCCGACAAGCCGCTTTCCACCCCGTCCGCGACCGAGGAAGCCTGATAGGTGTAGCTGGTGGACGGCGCCAGCCCGGTATCGGTGTACGCGGTGCCTGTCAGCGGCGTCGGCGTGAGCCTGCTGCCGTTGCGGTAGAGATTGTAGCCGCTCGCGCCCTTGGCCGCGCTCCACGACAGGGCGATGCTGCTGGCGCCGGCGCTCCCGGCTTGGAGGCCGGTGGGCGGCTGCACGGGTGGTACCGGTCCCACCAAAAATTGCGGCAGCATGCAGGGTGCCGAGCTCTGTCCGGTGGCGGCGCTGGTGGCCGTGACGGTCCCGCTGTAGTAGCCGTTGGCCAGCGCGTAGCCGATGCTGAAACTGGCGCCGCTGCCTGCTTGCGCGTCATTGACGGGGGTGGCG
This sequence comes from Massilia atriviolacea, assembly GCF_003953935.1. Lineage (GTDB taxonomy): Bacteria > Pseudomonadota > Gammaproteobacteria > Burkholderiales > Burkholderiaceae_D > Telluria_A > Telluria_A atriviolacea. Next base: position 189,851 of record NZ_RXLQ01000007.1, on the reverse strand, counting down.
CCGTCCAGCACCACGCGGTAGCTGGCGATGGCGCCGCCCGCATCGGCGGCCGCGCCGCTGATGGTGGCGGCATTGCCCGACACGCTGGCCTTGCAGGCCGTCATCACCGGCGCCGCGATGACATGCGCGCGCAAGTTGTTCTTGAACCAGAAATCCATCACAAAGGCCGGGTAATTGACCTTGGTGGCATCGACGAAGTGGCCGTTCTGGCCGCCCGGCCCGGCCGGCCATGCGTGCCCCATGCCGGTCACCACGATTTCCGAGGTGCGCAGTTTGCCCGTGCTGTCGGTATACGGCGTGTTGCTGCCGCCGCCAGGCACGGGGACCTGCGCGCCCTTGGTGAACACGCCGCCGTAGGCGATGCGCATGGCCGCCGCATCGATCGGCCCGTAGGCGGGCGCCACCGTGTAATCGTTGCTGCCCCAGATGACGCTGGCGATCTGGGTGGCGAACTTGCCTTGCTGGGCGCCGGCCATCGTGCTGCACTTGCCGGCCGCCGTGCTGGCGCTGAAGCCGGACGGCACGCTGCCGATCTGCAGGATCGTGGTTCCCGGCGGTGGTCCCGCATTGATGCCGATGCCGGCGAACACATCGGGCGCCAGGCAGCCCAGGGCCATGGTCTGGCCGCCGCCCGACGACAGCCCGGTCACGTACACCTGGTTCGGATCGATGGCGTAGCGCGCATCGGCCAGGAAACGGCCGACCAGGTCCAGCAGCACCCCATCGTGCCCGCTGGCGCGGTTGTGCTTGCTGATGCTGTAGTCCCAGCAATGGCTGCCTGCGACATTGCCGGTGGCATTCGGCGCCAGGATCAGCGCGCCGTACTGGTCGGCCACGGCTTTCCAGTTGAAGCCCTTGTCCGATCCCGAATCGATGACGTCGCCGGCCGCCGTTTGCTGGCAGCCGTGCAGCACCATCACCAGGGCGCGCTTGCCGCCCAATACCGGCTGGCTCGCGGGCCAGTAAAAGTAACCGCTCAGGTTGCCGCCGTTGACGCTGTCCGCGCCCCAGGTCTGGTTGCCGCTCCAGGCGCCGGGACCGGCCTGGACCTGGGCCAGCGCGCTTACAGGCAGGCACAGCACTAAAGAAGCCGCGCAGCGGCCGAACACCTTGTTGATTGCCATGATGTCTCCATTTTTCTATATTGAAAATACGGGAAGGCTGCGGGTGCTTGCAGGGAAGAGCTCGGTGGGGGCGTAGAGGGGATGCCGCGCTGGGCGGCCAGCCTTCGGGACGGTTCACGGGAAGTAACAGCCGGAAATAAGTCTACCGGAGAAGCCCCGCCAAATCGTCAAGCGGACCGGAGCGTACTAGCACCCTGCCTGTGCGAAATTGCACAGTGGCCGCAGCGGAGGCGCGCGATGTGAGGCACAATGGCAAGCCGCGCGGCGCTTCGCCGCCTTACTTGGGGAGTGAATGTGTCGGTGCTTGCCGCAGGTCTGTTGGGTGCCTTTGCCGCCTGGTTCGCCGTGCGCTGGATCGGCGCGCGCCTGCGCATCGGCGCCGGCGACGGCAGCCTGGTGTTCGCGCCCTTCCTGGAACGGCTCGGCATCCTGCAATTGCTCGGGGTGGCAGTGCTGGCCTGGGTGGGCCTGTCGCGCGAGCACGACAATTATCCGGCCCTGATCGCGCTGGCCGTGGCGCTGGCGATCGGCGGCGTCTACTGCCTGTGCGAAGGCATCATGACGCGAGGCAAGGTGGACGAGACCGGCATTCTGTTCATCACGCCGTGGGGCGGCAGGCGCGACGAGGCCTGGCGCGACCTGCGCAGCGTGCACTACCGTTCCTGGTGCGGCATGTACGTGCTCCGGTTTCGCAGCGGCAGCGTGATTCGGGTGTCGGTGCTGCTCAGCGGGCACGGCGCCGTGCTGCGGCAACTGCGCGCGCGGGGCCAGCGTGTCTGAACTGGCCCACCTGCGCCTGATGGCCCGCTACAACGCCTGGATGAACCAGGCAGTGTATGACGCCGCCGCCACGCTGCCCGCGCACGACCTGGCGGCCGAGCGCGGCGCCTTCTTCGGCTCGCTGCTCGGCACCCTGAATCACCTGGTGGCGGCAGACACCATTTGGCTGCGGCGCTTTGCCGCCCATCCCACGCATTTTTCCGCGCTCGAGCCGGTGCTGGCGCTGCCCGCCCCGGCCGGGCTGGGCGCCATCCACAGCGCCGACCTGGCGCTGCTGGGCGCGCACCGGCGCATGCTGGACCAGCTGATCGGCGCATGGACCGCGCAGCTGCTTGACGCCGATCTCGACCATGTACTGGATTACGCCAGCACCACAGGGATCCGCTCGCACAAGCGTTTCGGCGACCTGCTGCTGCATTTTTTCAATCACCAGACCCACCATCGCGGGCAAGCCAGTACCTTGCTGTCGCAGGCGGGCGTGGACCTCGGCGTGACCGACCTGCTGATGCTGATCGAGAACGTGGCCGATCATGGCGCGCCGGCAGCGCCTGCCTGAGTTCGGCTCAAGCGCCCCGTGCCGCCTGGCGCTTGAGCGAGCGCACCATCTGGTTGTACGAGTCCAGCAGCGCGGCCGCCAGCAGCTTGCCCTGCGGCGTGCGGGTATAGCCGTCGGCGCCCGCGAAGCCGCCGTTGAAGAAGCCGCCCGCCGCGCCGAAACGCCAGTGGCTGGCGCTGCCCTGGACCACGGCCAGTTCGGCGCCCGAGCGGTTGTCGGTCAGCGTCAGCTGGGTCGAGGGATGCAGGGCGCCATCGTGCAGGGAAGCGATGCGCCCGATCGCGGGCTCGCTGCGGAAACTGAGCGAGGGCGTGGCGGTGTAGTCGGCCAGCGCGAGTGGGCGCTTACTGTGCCTGGAATCGGCAGCGGAGAGCGTAAAGCAGTTCGACGCGCGCACCATCAGGCGCAGCAGCGGCAGGGTGCCGGACAGTTCGGCGTCCTTGCCGAAGCTCAGCGTTCCCAGGACGCGCGGACAATGTTCCAGCTGGCTGTTGGGGGCCTTGATGCCGGCGGGCGGCGCGGCGGCCGGCGGCGGCTTGCCGGCGCAGCCGGCCAGGGCCATGGCTGCCAGGGCGATGAGCAGGGCGGGGTTTGGGCCTGGCGTCATGGCGTGTCCTTTGTGTGGAGTTGAAAAGAAACTTCACACATTCTAACGATGCATTAAGGCAAGTAACTTGCCTATAGTCAACATCATCGGAGCTCGCCGAAAATACCACAGACCGGATGAACGTATCGGGCCGAGTCCGGGACAGACCCTAGTTCGCCTTCAAGGCAGGCTGCGGCGCCATCTCGCCCGCCAGTCCCGGCCCGTACAAGGGGCTGTCCGAAATCGTGTTGTGCCCCGCTTCCGGCACATTGATATAGCGCGCCACGCCGGGCTTGAAGCGCGTCATCAGCAGTTCCGAACTCGCGCGCGGGATCAGCTCGTCGTTGCCGGCGGCGATGATCGTGGTCGGCGCATTCACCCTGGCGGCATACGTGCCCGATTCGAACTTGTCGCGCAGGAGCAGCGTCACAGGAAACCACGGGAACTGCATTCCCGCGATGCCGGCGATGCTGTCGTAGGGCGTGACCAGCACCAGCCGCGCCACCGGCCGCACGCTCGCCACATGCACCGCCACGCCGCTGCCGAGGCTGCGCCCGATCACGGTCACCTGCGGATGGCGCGCCCGCACCATGTCGAACAGGGCCAGCGCGTCGGCGAACAGCGCCGCCTCGCTCGGCGTGCCGCTGCTGCCGCCGTAACCGCGGTAATGCAGCAGATACAGCGCCTGTCCCGGAAAGGTCGTGCCGAGCGAGGGCAGGCTGGCCGAGACATCCTCGGCGTTCCCGCCCAGGTAGAGCACCGCGCGCGGCCCGGTCTCGGGCCGCACCGACACATCGAGCACGGCGCCGTCGACCGGCAGCTTGATGACCGATTCGGGCGCGCCGAAACGGCGCGGCTGCGGAAAATAGATCAGGGAGCGCTGCGCGAGGAACAGGCCGACGCAGGCGACGGCATACAAGGCAAGCGCCGCGAGAATCACACCGATTGTCATGCGCATCGCGCCCTCCTTATTGCATCAGTTCTTTGATCATCTTCACCGGCGCGCTGCCGTAGCCGAGGAACTGCTCGTGGAACTGCTTCAGGTCGAAGCGCGGCCCGAGCGCCTGCCGGCGCTGCTCGCGCAGGTCCATGATTTCGCTGTAGCCGCTGAAGTAGCTGGTCAGCTGCACCGAACTGACCTTGGCGCGGTGCCACTTCTCGCTCGCCTCGCTGCGCGTCTGGAAGGCCTGGCGCGTCAGCATGTCCATCGCATCGGCTTCGCTCATGCCCAGCACGTGCACGCTGTAGTCGAGGATCGTGTTGGTGACCACGCGCAGGTTCCACTTCGAGTACATCAGCCACATTTCCGGCGTGTTGTCGCCATAGCCCGATTCGAGCATCATGCGCTCGCCGTACACCGCCCAGCCTTCGATCATGGCGCCGTTCCCGAACAGCGACTTGATCAGCGATGGCGACTTGTTCGCATACACCAGCTGCGCGTAGTGGCCCGGAATGGCTTCGTGGATGTTCAGGATCTGCAGGATCCAGTGGTTGTATTCGCGCAGGGTGCTTTCGGCCTGCTCGGGCGAGAGGCCGTCGAGCGGCGTCACGTTGTAGAAGGTGCGGTCCTGCGGGCGATACGGCCCCGGCGCATCGATGCTGGCGCCGGCCACCCCGCGCTGGTACAGCGGCGTTTCGCGCACCACCAGCGGCTTTTTCGGATCGAGCGTGAGCAGGTTGTTCTTCACTACCCAGTCCTGCAGCAGCGGAATCTGGCGCCGGATCTCGGGAAAGAACTCGTCGCGCGAGACGTGTCTGGCCGACAGCCTGTCGATCACCATGCCGATTTTCTGGACGCGGTCGGCCGGCCTGGCGGCGCCGCCCATGGTCCTGGTCCACAGCTCGTCGGACAGGGTGTCCATGCGCGCCAGCAGCTGTTCGCGCGCGGCGAGCGCCTTCTGGTACATCTGTTCCGCGCTCACGCCGGCCTGGATATCGTGCCCGAACTTCTGTTCGTACAGCGCTTTGCCGATGCGGAAGGAACGCGCGCTGTTATTGGCCTGCTGCGTCTTATCGAGATCGGTGAGGAAGTTGACGTAGCCGATCAGGGCGTCGCCGGCGGCCGCGATGCGGCGCGCGAACAGGTCTTTTTCGGCCTGGTTCAGGATCGATTCCTGCGCCGCCTTGCCCAGGTCCGCCAGCACGGTCATGGTGCCGGGCGCCTGCTGCAAGGCCAGTTGCGTGTGCTCGCGGGTCGGGTTGACGATGCTCGCCTGCGCCGCCTGGTAGTAGGCCGGCACGTTGGCGATGCGCTTGAGCAGGGTGCGCAGGCGCTGCGGCTTGGACGCGTATTCGGAACCCATGATCAGGTCGATCGGCCCGGCGATGTTGTACAGCGCCGGGTTCCATTCGAACTCGCGCAGGGTGGTCAGGTAAAAACGGTCGGCATTGAGCTTGTTGACCAGCAGGGCGTGGTCGGTGCGCTGCCTGACCGAGAGCTGGCGCGTATCGAGCTTGCCCAGCTTTTGCAGCCATTCGTCGGCAAACGCCAGTTGCGCGCTGCGCGTGGCCGCGCTCGGGATGGTCAGGCTGGCGGCGCCATCGTATTTACCGGAATAGATCGCGCTTTCCGGATCGATGCGCCAGAGCGCGCCGAGGAACTGCATGCTGACCGTATTGAAGCGCCGGTCCTGCGTGCGTTCGGCGCCGGCGGCGGGCGCGCTGGCCACGGCGGCCGCTGCCGCCGGCGCGGCGATGGCCTTGGCGGCCTTGCCTTGCTTGGCGGCCTTGACCGGCTTGGTGACTTTGGCTTTCGACTGTTTTTTCGGCTTGGCAGCGCCTGCGGGCGCCAGCGCGAAGCACGTCATTAAAACAGCCAGCGCAATTTTCGTTTTCATCATTGTGTTTGGCCTTGTAGTGACAGGGACAGGTGCGGCCGCATGCATGCGGCGGGGCGTCAGATTAGCATCAATCGCGCCGCTTGCGCGCTTTTGTCCCGATTGGGGCGGGGCTCAGTCGATCACGCCGGCGCGGATCAATTCCTGCTGGCGCGCATTGAGGGTGGCGGCCGTGTGCTTGCCGTTGGCGATATTGGTCAGCACGATCTCGCTCGACTTGGTGAAGCGGTGGCCGATGCGCACCGTGTACGAGCGCGTCACCCAGCTCCAGAAGCCCTGCGTGAAGCTGGCGTCTTCCATGTCGCGCCATTTGACGCCGGTGATGCCTTTCTTCCAGGGCAGCACGCCGGAGTAGAGCCACACGCCGACATCGTCGTAATACAGCTGGATACTGCGCAGCAGCAGGAAGCGGTAGCCGACCACGATCGCCGAGATCGCGAAGACCGCGGCCGCCGCGATCTCGTTCCACTGGAACGCCAGCGGCAGGGCCACGCCGAACAGCAGCACGCCGAGCAGGACCACGCCGGTGTAGGCCAGCCAGGACTTCACGCCGATCACGCGGGCGTCGGGGGAGCTTCTCGATGCGTTATCTTCTTCCATGGAGTGTGGCGTCGCTTGATAAAAACACATGATGTCATGGAATGGCGCAGGGCGCCACTCCGGCGCTTCAGCGCAAGCCCTCCTGCAGCATGCGCAGCATGTCCCCCGGCGTCATGCGCGCCGACACATCGGTCCCCTCCAGCAGGCTGTCGGCCAGGTCGCGCTTGTGCTTGTGCAGCTCGACGATGCCTTCCTCGATCGTGTGCCGCGCCACCAGCCGGTAGATGGTCACCGGCCGCTGCTGGCCCATGCGGTGCGCGCGGTCGGAGGCCTGGTCTTCCACCGCCGGATTCCACCACGGGTCCATATGGATCACATAGTCGGCCGCCGTCAGGTTGATCCCGACCCCGCCCGCCTTGAGCGAAATGAGGAACACATCGCCCTCGCCGGCCTGGAACGCGTCGACCCGCTTCTTGCGCTCCTGCATCGGGGTCGCACCATCGAGGTACTGATACCTGATCCCGCGTTCGTCCAGGTGCTTGCGGATCAGGGTCAGGTGGTCGACGAACTGGCTGAACACCAGCACCTTGTGGCGGTTGTCGAGCAGCTCGTCGAGCAGGCGCGCGAACACGGTCAGCTTGCTGCTTTGCAGACCGAGTTCGGGCGCCACCAGCGCCGGATTGCAGCAGGCGCGCCGCAGCTTCATCATCTCGGCCAGGATCTGGATCGACTTCTGGCTCTCGGGCGCTTCCAGCGCGGCCAGCTTGGCGATCGCATCGCGCCGCAGCGATTCGTAGAGCGCGCTTTCTTCTTCGGTCAGGTCGACCGGCAGCACGATCTCGGTGCGCGGCGGCAGTTCGGCCAGCACCTGGGCCTTGGTGCGGCGCAGGATGAACGGCTGGATCAGGCGCCGCAGGCGCAGGCGCGCACCGGCTTCGGCGCGCTTGTCCTGGGCCCGCTCGATCGGTCCCGCGAAGCGCAGGTTGAACTGGTCGCTGGTGCCGAGCAGGCCCGGATTGATGAAGCGGAACAGGTTCCACAACTCGCCCAGGTGATTTTCCAGCGGCGTGCCGGTGGCCACCATGCGGAACGCGCCCTGCAGCGCCATCACGGCCTGCGAGCGCTTGGTGGCGGTGTTCTTGATCGCCTGCGCTTCATCGAGCACGATGCTGTTCCAGCGCACCCTGGCGAACGCCGGCGCTTCCAGCTGCAGCAGGCCGTAGCTGGCGATCACCAGGTCGAACGGTCCGGCCTCGTCGAGCATGGCGGCGCGGTCGCCGCTGCCGAACAGCTTGACGTTGAGGGTCGGCGCAAAGCGCGCCGCCTCGCCGATCCAGTTCATGCACACCGAGGTCGGCGCGATCACCAGCGCCGGGCCTTGCGGCGCGCGCGCGAGCAGCAGCGCCAGCGCCTGCAGCGTTTTGCCGAGGCCCATGTCGTCGGCCAGGCATGCGCCCACGCCCCAGTGGGCCAGGCGCGCCAGCCATTCGAAGCCTTCGACCTGGTAGTCGCGCAGCTCGGCCTGCAGGGTGCTCGGCAACTGCGGCACGAAGGCGGCGTTCTCTTCCATCTGCGCCAGGTGCCGGCTCCAGGCCTTGTCGGTGGTGACGCTGCCGGCATCCTGCGCCAGTTCTTCCAGCGCGAAGCTGGCCAGCGCATGCACCTTGACCCCGTCCGCGCTCGCCGTGCCGAACGCCGCCAGCTCCATCAGGCGCCGGTGCAGTTCGGAGGTGAGGGCCATGAACTGGTTGTCCCCCAGCGCCACGAAGCGGCTGCCGTTTTCCTTGAGCAGATCGAGCAGGGTGCGCAGGTCCATGATGCGGTTCTCGTCGATCTGCACTTCGCCGCTGGCCGCGAACCAGTCCTTGTCGCGCTTGATCGACAGGCGCACCGACTTCGAATCCGCCTTCTTCGCCAGCCGGAACGGCTCGCCCTCGGGCCACGCCAGCAGGACCTTTGCCGCATCGAGTTCCTGCAGTTCGGCCAGCAGTTCCAGGCATTCGACCGGATTGGCCAGCAGCCATTCGCCGTGGTCCGCTTCGGCCTGCTCCAGCGCGTGCAGCGCGCCGACCAGCTGGCGCTCCGCTTCGCGCTCGGCGTTCAGGTTGCGGCGCGCTTCCACCCGCGCGCCGCCTAGCTCGGCGATCACGCTCTCGGCGCCGGAACCGGGCGGGTAGTAGGCGCCGGCGTCCGGCAAGGGACGCACCAGCACCTGCATTTTCAGGCCGTGCTGGTAAGGCAGCAGGTGCACGTGCAGGCGGCTGTCGGCCTCCACCTGGGCGATGTCGGCCGCGCTGCCGCCGATGTCCGACTGCACCGTGACGATCGACGAGATCGCGCCGATCGCCTTGAGCACCTGCTTTTCCGCGTGCAGCGGCACCACCAGGCCGGTGCCGACGATGGCGCCGATGCGGCGGTGCTCGTCGCTGATGCGCACCACCCGCAGGCGGGTCGGCGTCTCGCGCGTGACGCACACGTCGTCGGTGTTGTCCAGGATCGGCGGCTGCATGGTGATGGTCACATTGCCGGCGCGCGCCTTGATCATCAGTTCCGGTTCGCCCGGCAGCAGTTCCACGCGCGTGCCCGGCGCATCGATCCAGAACAGCAGCGGATGGCCGATCAGCGCGGCCACCGCCTTGTCCATGTCGAATTCGTAGCGCACCCCGCCGCCGCTGTAGTATTTGTAGGGATTCAGGCTGGCCACCACGTGCAGGTCCTGCGAGGTCAGGAAGTCGAAGCTGGCCGCGTCTTCCGACAGGCGTTTCAGTCCCATGGCGCGCCCGCGGCTCCAGCCGCCCTGGGCGTCGCGCTTCTGTTCGCGCGGTTCGATGTCCTGGATGCCGTACAGCGGATCGAAGCGCAAGCCCCACACCAGGCGCGACTCCTTGACCACTTCCACGTTCACCGCCGGCTGCAGGTTGATCAGCGCATTGAGCTGGCGTTCCCACGGCTCCTCGCGCTCGAACCAGGCGCTCATGTCGGCCAGGCCCAGGCGCTGGCGCAGGGCGATCGCTTCCTGCTCGCGCGAAACCGCGCCGATGCCGCCCAGCAGGGCGCCCAGCTGCGCCGCCACCAGGTCGAAGCCGGCCTCCCGCGCCTGCGTCATCATCTGTTCGAGCTGCGCGCGCTTGTCGTTCAGCTGCGGCAAGGCCAGCCAGTAGTGCAGCAGCGCGCGGAACATGAAGGGCTGCAGCGCGCTTTCCCAGCTGCGCGTGGGCAGTACCTGCGCGTCCACCGTGCCGCCGCGGATCTGGCGCAGCATGTTCAGTTGCTGGTAAGCCGCCGTGTCGTGGCTTTGCACGGTGCGCGTGACGATGTCCAGATACGCTTCGGCCGCCTTGGCGTGCTTGGGGTCAGGGCTGCGCAGCAGCGCCAGCACGTACAGGTGGCCGCCGATGCCGGGAAACGCCATCTTGCGCTTGCCGGTTTCGCGCCGCAGCGCCTTGAGCGCCTGGTCGAAGCCGGCCAGCGCTTCTGCATGCCGGTCGCGCAGCAGCAGGATCACGCTGCGGTAGAACTGCGCCATCGAATCGTCCAGGTCGGCCAGCAGCCTGGCGGCGTCGTCCAGGCGGCCGCACAGGATCAGGTGTTCGGCCATCACGATGCGCAGCGCCATCGAGGAGGCGCCCTGCGCCAGGTGGCGTTCGGCGAAGGCGCGCAGCTGCGGCGCGCTGGCCGGTTCGCGCTGGGCGTTCTCCAGCAGCACCGTCAGCACCTCGTCGCGCATGCGCGGGTGGATGCGCGCGAACAGCGCCGGCTCGAACGGGCGCGCGCAGATATCGACCAGCGGATGCAGGTAGCCCGCCTCGTGGCAGTTCATGCAGGCCGCCAGCAGCGGCCCGACCTGCTCCGGTCCCTGGCCGCTGGCCAGGGCGATGCGCAGCAGCGCCACGCCCTGGCGGTAGCTGCGCAGGATCGCAAAGCCTTCCCAGTTGCGGCGCAGCGGGGTCAGCTTGTCGTAGGCGATCGCCAGCGGGCCGAAGCTGCCGTCGTCCAGCGCGGCGCTCAGCGCCGGCCAGCTCAGTTCGGGCATCGCGATCCAGCCGCGGTGCTGCAGCTCGGCCACCATGCCGGCGCTGCGCAGCGACTCCATCGCCTCGACCATGCGCTCGTTGGCGACCGCGATGCCGGCGCCGGCAAGGTGCTCCTGGAGGCGGATGCGCCCCATCGGCTCGCCCGCCATCGCCAGCATCGCGACGATATGTTTTTCGACGTCGTCGAGTGCCGCGAACTGCGCGCGCATGCCTGCCGCTTCCTGTTCGTTCATGCCTTGCCGGTTGGTGCAACGACAGGCAGGTTCTCGATCGCTACCACCGCCGCCTGGGCCGGCGTGGTCAAGCCAAAGATGCGCAGGTAGAAATACAGCTCCGCTTCCAGCGTGCGCACGATGCTGTCGGCCTTGCGGAAGCCGTGGCCTTCACCTTCGAGCGTCATGTACGCCACCGGCACGCCGGCCGCGCGCAGTGCCGCGACCATGACTTCCGACTGCTGCGGCGGCACGACCTTGTCGTCCAGGCCCTGGAAGAAAATCATCGGGCGCGTCAGCCTGTCGGCGTGGTTGATCGGTGAGCGCAGCAGGTACAGGGTGTCCGATTCCGGCTTCGGCGCGATCAGGTATTCGTTGTAGTGCGATTCGAACTTGTGCGAGTCGTCGTCCAGGCCCTTCAGGTCCGACACCCCATAGTAGCTGGCGCCGGCCTTGAACACATCGTGGAAGGTGAGCGCGCACAGGGTGGTCAGGCCGCCGGCGCTGCCGCCGCGGATCACCAGGCGTTCCGGATCGACCACGCCGCGCGTGGCCAGGTAGCGCGCGCCGGCCACGCAATCGTCGACGTCGACCACGCCCCACTGGCCCTTGAGCGCATCGCGGTAGGCGCGTCCGAAGCCGCTGCTGCCGCCGTAGTTCACGTCCAGCACCGCGAAGCCGCGGCTGGTCCAGTACTGCGTGGCCAGCTTGAGCGTATTGGTCGCCATCCCGGTCGGCCCGCCATGGCTGATTACCATCAGGGGCGGCCGGGCCGCAGGATCGGGCGTGACGTCGGCATTGCACGGCGGGTAGTAGAACGCGTGCGCGCTGCGCTGGCCATTGGCGCCGCTGGCGTAGGTGATGCTTTCCGGGACCGACAGGTAGCCGTCCGCAGGCAGCTCGGCGATCGAGCGCGCCAGCACCTGGGGCGTGGCGCTGGCCAGCTCGAAGCGCGCCAGCTCCAGCGGGATGGTGGGCGAGCCGCCCAGGATCAGGGCCACGCCGCCGCCGACGCGCAGCTCGCGGATTTCCTGGTACGGATTGGCGATCGGGGCCAGCTTGCCGCTGTCGGGCGAGAGCCGGGCCAGGCGGCTCACGCCGTTTTCGATATAGGTGCAGACGATCTCGCCGTCGCTGTCCTTGTTGCTGCTGAAGCCGTACATCGACACTGCGAAGGTCCAGTGGGGCGAGCCGAATTCGGCGGCGCGCTCGCACAGCGGCTGCACGCTGGCGCCCGCCAGGCGGTACAGGTTCCACCACCCGCTGCGGTCCGACACGAAGTGCAGCACCCCGGCCGGCGACCACTCGGGCTGGCAGATCGCTTCTTCGGGGCCGCCCGCGACCAGGGTAGGCGCGGCCAGCGAGCCGTCCGCGTTCACCTGTGCCAGCCACAGTTCGGTGCCCTGCCACGGCATGCGCGGATGGTCCCAGCTCAGCCAGGCCAGCGAGCGCCCGTCCGGCGACAGGCGCGGGGCGGCGTAAAAGTCGCTGCCCCGCGCCAGGATGGTTTCGCTGCCGTCGGCGCCGATCGCGCACAGGGTGTTGACCGGTTGCCGGTCCGATGCAGCGCTGCCGCCCGCATGGTCCTCGCGCACCGCCAGCAGGCGATTGCGCGCCGCATCGTGCGCAAAGTCGGCGTAGCGCGCGCTGCCAGGCTCGGTAAGCGCCTGCGGCGCCGCGCCGGCGGCGATCGTGTAAATACGGTTGTCGGCAAAGTGCGAGAAGTACACCGTGCCCGCCGCCACCAGGTAGGCGCCGCCCCCGTATTCGTGCACGCGGCTGCGCACATTGAACGGGGCCGGGGTCAGTTCGACCAGTTCCGCCCCGCGCTGGCGCAGCAGGGTGGTGCGCCCGCCTTCGCTGGCGCGCCCGGCCAGCCAGTAAGCATCCTGGCCGTCGGCCTGCGGCTGCGACAGCGGAGTGGCGCCGGCGGCCACGACGGCGGCGCTGATGGGGGAGGGCCAGAGGCCGAAAGCGGCGTTCTGTTGGCTGGTCGAAGCTGTCATGGGGGTTCTACTCGGTTGGGGGCGGTATGGCATGATAGTTAATACCCCGCGCCCGTGCAAATGCGCTCGCGCGGCGCGCGGCGGGAGAATGCGATAATAGCGCCTTTCTCCAAGCTTTCGACGGTTCCCCCATGCCCCAATTCGCCCCGCTCCAGAACGACACATTCCTGCGCGCGCTGCTGCGCCAACCGACCGATTACACCCCTGTGTGGCTGATGCGTCAGGCTGGCCGCTACCTGCCGGAATACCGCGCCACGCGCGAGCGGGCCGGCTCCTTCCTGGGCCTGGCCAAGAATCCCGACTACGCCACCGAAGTGACCCTGCAGCCGATCGACCGCTACCCGCTGGATGCCTCGATCCTGTTCTCGGACATCCTCACCGTGCCCGACGCGATGGGCCTGGGCCTGTACTTCGTCGACGGCGAAGGCCCCAAGTTCGAGCGTCCGCTGCGCACCGAAGCCGATGTCATGGCCCTGCGCGCGCCCGACCTGGACTCGCTCGACTACGTCTTCAAGGCGGTCACCCAGATTCGCGGCGCCCTCAATGGCCGGGTGCCGCTGATCGGCTTTTCCGGCAGCCCCTGGACCCTGGCCTGCTACATGGTCGAAGGCGGCGGCTCCAAGGAATTCCACACCATCAAGAAGATGCTGTACAACCGCCCCGACCTGATGCACCACATCCTGTCGACCAACGCCAGCGCGGTGGCGGCCTACCTGAACGCCCAGATCGACGCCGGCGCGCAGGCCGTGATGATCTTCGATTCCTGGGGCGGCGCGCTGGCCGACGGCGCCTACCAGGCCTTCTCGCTGCAGTACATGCAGCAGGTGGTCAGCCAGCTGAAACGCGAAAAAGACGGCGTGCGCATCCCGGCGGTGGTATTTACCAAGGGCGGCGGCCTGTGGCTGGACCAGATCGCCGACATCGGCGCCGATGCGGTCGGCCTGGACTGGACCGTCAACCTGGGCCGCGCGCGCGCGCTGGTCGGCCACAAGGTCGCCCTGCAGGGCAACCTGGACCCGGCGATCCTGTTCGCCAGCCCGGAGCAGATCCGCGCCGAGGTCGAGCGTACCTTGAGCAGCTACGGCAAGCCGTCCGACGGCTCAGGTCACGTGTTCAACCTGGGGCATGGCATCTCGCAATTTACCCCGCCCGAGTCGGTCAGCGCCATGGTCGAGGCGGTCCACAGCTTCAGCCGCCAGCAACGCGCCGGCCTGTAGTCTGGCTACAGCGGCGCCACCGCGACACGGTGGCGCCGCTGCACCGCGGTAGACGTTTTCTGAATGACAATATCCCACTTATTCACAATTTTCCTGGACATCGCTGATTAAAAATCAGGCGCCAAGGAAAAGTTTCTTTAAATTGCAAGTGCTTGATTTTAAAGCGTTTATAAAATTTTGCTGTCCAGCCGGCCGGTGAAAATGTGGACAAGGTACAGAGGGAAAACGGCGATTTTCCAGCATTGTCCACAAAGTTATCAACAGGCAGTGTGGATAAAAATGAAAAGTCCCGCGTTTACCGCGACTTAGCGTCATTGTTAAGGTTTTACTTGAGGATTTGCTGCGATGCATGATGGCCGCCGACTGTGTCGGCGCAGGCGCCAAGGGGTGTCCTGCGGATCAGCCAATCATGCCGTACGGCAGGATGGCTACACAGGCGCAGGCAGCCAGTCCGACTACATTGTCGGTGCATCGCGCCTCACTTATGCACAGAACGGCGGTAAAACATGGTTTTTCGGGCTTCCTCTGAAGATTTTTCCAAGTGATTGATTCTGAAGGATTAAATTTCTTTGATTTTCGGTTGTAAGGCTCATCTATTGTGCAAGCACAAAGCTTTTGGCCTCGCACAAATTGTTTGTCCACAAAGTTGTCCACAAGCTGAGGCCGCTTTAAAGGATGTCCTGGACATCCATGAGGACGGGCTTTCCGACCTTCCACCACCCTGACCGACACGACCCAGATGGCGTACTGCATCCTCCACATCGCGCTCGACACGCCGCTCACCAGCTGCTTCGATTACCGCTGGCCGTGCGCGCCGGGCGAGGAGCCGCTGGTGGGCCAGCTGGCGCTGGTCAGCTTCGGCCGGCGCGAGGTAGTCGGGCTCATCGTCGCCATCAAACACGACACCGAGGTCCCGGCCGACAAGCTCAAAGATGCGCTGGCCGTGCGCAGCCAGCTATCGGCGCTGTCGCCGCAATGGATCGCGCTGGCCGCCTTTGCCGCCGACTACTACCAGCGCCCGCTCGGCGAAGTCGCCCTGCCGGGGCTGCCCAAGAACCTGCGCGTGCTGACCACCGTGGCGCTCGACCGCGCGCTGAAAAAACTGGGCAAGACAGCGCCCGCGCATGACCACACGCCGTTCGACATGCCGGTCCTGAACGGCGCGCAGCGGCAGGCGGCGGACGCCATCGGCGGGGCCCGCGGCTATACCCCGCTCCTGCTGTACGGCGTGACCGGCAGCGGCAAGACCGAAGTCTATCTGCAGGCCTGCGCCCAGGTGCTGGCGCGCGAAGAGGGCGGCCAGATCCTGATCCTGGTCCCCGAGATCAACCTCACCCCGCAGCTGGAGGGGAACATCCGCGCGCGTTTTCCCGGCGTGATGCTGGCCACCCTGCACAGCAGCCTGTCGGAGGGCGAGCGCATGCTGCACTGGCTGGCCGCGCACCAGGGGCAGGCCCGCATCGTCCTCGGCACGCGCCTGGCGATCCTGGCCTCGCTGCCGCAGCTGAAACTGATCGTCATCGACGAAGAGCACGACCCCTCCTACAAACAGCAGGAAGGGCTGCGCTACTCGGCGCGCGACCTGGCCGTGTGGCGCGCGCGCCAGCTCAAGATTCCGATCGTGCTCGGATCGGCCACGCCCTCGCTGGAGAGCTGGCACCACGCCGGCTCCGGGCGCTATCGCAAGCTCGAACTGCGCGAGCGCGCCGTCAAGGACGCGGTGCTGCCGCGCGTGAAGCTGCTCGACATGGAGCGCGACAAACCGGTCGACGGGATCACCTCCCACCTGATGGCGGCGCTGCGCCAGCGTCTGGAACGCGGCGAACAATCGCTGCTGTTCCTGAACCGGCGCGGCTACGCGCCCGTGATCTGCTGCGAATCGTGCGGCTGGATCAGCAACTGCACCCGCTGCACCTCGTTCATGGTGCTGCACAAGCCCGAACACCGGCTGCGCTGCCACCACTGCAGCCTGGAGCTGCGCATTCCGCGCCACTGTCCGACCTGCGGCAACGTCGACCTGCAGCCGCTCGGGCGCGGCACCCAGCGCGTCGAAGAAGGCTTGCAGCAGGTCTTTCCGCAGGCGCGCATCTTGCGGATCGACGCCGATTCGACGCGCCTCAAGGGCAGTGCGCAGGCCGCGTTCGACACCGTGCACCGGGGCGAAGTCGATATCCTGATCGGCACCCAGATGGTCGCCAAGGGGCACGACTTCAAGAAACTGACGCTGGTGGGGATCCTCAATCCCGATACCGCCTTGTTCTCGCAGGATTACCGCGCCAGCGAGCGCCTGTTCGCGCAGCTGATGCAGGTGGCGGGGCGGGCGGGGCGGGCGGCGCGCAGCGAGGGAGGCAGCGTGAGCGAAGTGCTGATCCAGACGCGCTATGCCAGCCATCCGCTGTACACGGCGGTGGTCAACCACGACTACGACCGGTTTGCCAGCGATTTGCTGGAAGAGCGGCGCCAGGCGGCGCTGCCGCCCTACCTGTACCAGGCGCTGTTGCGGGCCGAAGCGCCGGAGCTGGAAACGGCGATCGGCTTTTTGGAGAACGCGCGCGACGCGCTGGCATTCGACGGCATCACCCTGAACGACCCGATTCCGATGACGATGACGCGGGTGCACAACGTCGACCGGGCGCAGCTGCTGGTCGAAAGCCCCTCGCGGCCGGCGCTGCAAGGGTTTTTGAAAGAATGGCTGGCGCTGTTGCGCGCCATGAAAAGCCGCGTCAAATGGTCGCTCGAAGTCGACCCCCTCGACATCTGAGCCCGAACCGGGGTCAGAGCTTTATAGTGCAACAAAAATGTTGGCGACCGCGTTTTGTCTGTTTATTACAACTTTTTTGTCGAATAAACGCACATAATTCGACCGTTTTGCGCCGAATCCTTCCCCGCTTCCATTTCTCAGCTTAGTTGAGCAACTAGTTGCAAGTTAAAGCTCTGACCCCGGTTGTAGGTGTTTGCCGGGGAAATGGTGAAGGCGTTGCTGATCGGAGCGCTGACCCGGTTAGGAAATTTTTTGGGGCAGGTAGCGGCGCGCGCTGGTGACGATGTGCTCGGTCAGGGCGCGGGTGAAGGGGGTGTCGATGTTCCAGGCGTGCCACCATAATTCCGTGCTCCAGCTCCGCCCCGGCGCCAGATCGATCAGCTGGCCCGCCGCAATCCGGCTCAGCGCGCTCAGTTCGGGCATCAGGCCGTACGCCACGCCGTGCAGGATGCAGTTGTCCAGCGCCGCCGAGACCGGCATGGTGTGGTGCGGGAAGGCCAGCTCGGCGCCGAATTCCTGCGCCACGAAGCGCGCCAGCTGCTTGCGCTCGCTGACCACCGCCGGCGCCAGCGCCACCGCCTCGGCCAGCCAGCCGTCGCCGAACCAGTGCCCCGCGAACGCGGGCGTGGCCACGCAGGTGTAGCGCAACAGTCCCAGCGGCGTGGCAGTGGTGCCGACCGCCGCGTCGCCCGCGCCATCGCCCTCGGCCACGCAGGCGAACGCCGCGCCTTCGCGCACCAGCCGCAGGGCACGCTCGCCGTCGGCCAGGGCGATGTCGAACTGGCAGCGCGGCGGCGCCAGCAACGCCGGCAGCGCTTGCGCAAACCAGGTCGCGAGACTGTCGGCGTCGAGCGCCAGCGCCAGCGCGGGCAGGCTGGCGTCGCGCCCGAGGTCGATGTCGAGCGCCGCTTCCATCAGCTTGACATGGCGGAAATGCACCACCAGCCGCTGCCCCAGCCCGGTCGGCACCGAGGGCGCGCCGCGCACCACCAGCAGGCGCCCGCAGCTGTCTTCCAGCGCCTTGATGCGCTGCGAGACGGCCGACTGGCTGATGCCCAGCAGCAGCGCCGCCTTGTCGAAACTGCCGCTCGCCGCCACCGCGTCGAGCACGGCCAGGCCGCGATAGTCGAGATTGTTCATCAGAAACGCTTATCCATGGTGAATTCGATTAGCAATACTAATACGCTTCAGCCCTTGATGCCAACGCGCAACGGCCGGGCAAGCGCCGCGCACCACGGAAAACCGAAAATTGGCGTATCGTTGACGCCTGAAAACGGCACCCGCCCGCATCCTTTGTACGTCCAGTTGAAAAAGAGTCCGCCATGAACAAGTTACACGTCGACGTCGCCATCATCGGCACCGGCACCGCCGGCCTCGCGGCCTACCGCGCCGCCCGCGCCCAGGGGAAAACCGCCGTCGTCATCGAAAGCGGCCCCTACGGCACCACCTGCGCCCGCGTCGGCTGCATGCCCAGCAAATTGCTGATCGCCGCCAGCGAGGCGGCCCATATGCTGGCGCTGGCGCCCGCCTTCGGCGTCCATCCGGGGCCGGTGCGCATCGACGGCAAGGCGGTCATGGCGCGCGTGCGCAGCGAACGCGACCGTTTCGTCGGCTTCGTGCTCGAGAGCGTCGACAATATTCCGGACCAGGACAAGCTGCGCGGCCACGCCCGCTTCACCGGTCCGCAGTCGCTGCAAGTCGACCAGCATACCGCCATCGAGGCGGCGCGCGTGGTCATCGCCAGCGGTTCCACCCCGGTCATGCTGCCCCAGCTCAAGGACGTGGGCGAGCGCGTCATCGTCAGCGACGCCGTGTTCGACTGGACCGACCTGCCGGCATCGGTCGCGGTGATCGGCACCGGCGTGATCGGCCTGGAGCTGGGCCAGGCCCTGCATCGCCTGGGCGTGCGCGTGAGCGTGTTCGCGCGCGGCGGCAGCGTGGCCCAGCTGAGCGATCCGGAGGTGCTGCACGTGGCCGGCAAGGCCCTGGGACGCGAACTCGACCTGCGCTTCCAGCAATTGATCGTCGGCGCCCGCCAGGAGAACGAGGAAGTGGTGCTGACCACGCGCGATGCCGCCGGCGCCGAACGTACCGACCGCTACGCCTACGTGCTGGTGGCGGCCGGGCGCACGCCGAATGTCGACCGGATCGGCATCGAGCATGCGGGCCTGGAACTGGACGAGCGCGGCATTCCGCTGTTCGATGCCAGCACCATGCAGTGCGGCACCAGCCACATCTTCATCGCGGGCGACGCCAACAACGAGCGCCCGGTGCTGCCGGAAGCGGCCGACCACGGCAAGATCGCGGGCGAGAATGCCGGCCGCTACCCCGACGTGCGCCCCGGCCTGCGCCGCACGCCGCTGACGATCGCCTTCACCGAGCCGCAGATCGCGACCCTGGGCGAGACCTACAGGGAATTGTGCGCGCAAGGCAAACCGAAGTTCGCGGTCGGCAAGGTGTCCTTCGAGAACCAGGGGCGCAGCCGGGTGATGCTGCAGAACCACGGCATGCTGCGCGTCTATGGCGAGTACGGCACCGGACGCTTCCTGGGCGCCGAGATGATCGGGCCGCGCGCGGAAAACCTGGGCCACCTGCTGGCCTGGGCCTGCCAGGCGCGCCTGACGGTGGCGCAGATGCTGGACATGCCGTTCTACCATCCGGTGATCGAGGAGGGCGTGCGTACCGCGCTGCGCGACCTGGCGCTGGAGCTGGAAAAAGGCGCGCCCAGGGCGAGCAGCGCACCGGACAATACGCCGGGCGTATAAAGCGCCTGGCCGTCGCGTCCCGCCCCTCAGTTCAGGTAACTGGCATCGAGCCGTCCCGCCGCCGCCATCTCGCGCACGATGCGGATGGTGTCGATATCGGCCTCCTGGTAGGCCGATTTCTTGTATTCGTCGTACATGGCATTGACCCGGTCGGTCTCTTCGTCGTGCCCGTCGTCGTACCTGAAGCGCACGAACAGGGTGTGCTCGGCCGGCGCTTCGATCGTCACGGTCAGGCTGGACGCGGCGATCTCGCCCTGTTCCGGCACCTCGTAGCGCACTTCCTGCAGCGGCGTGAGCAGCACGCGGTCGACCACCACCAGCTCGCCGAAACGCCGGCTGCGCCGGAAACTGCCGCTGTCGCGCTCGTCGATCGTGCATTCGTCCAGGTGCGGCACGAACAGCTTGGGCATTTCCGCCGACAGCACCAGCCCGCGCCACAGCTGCTCGCGCGTGAGCGCATCGATCAGCGGGTTCAAGGGATCGTTAATTTCAATCAAATGTTCAAATTTCATGGAGCTCCGACTCGTCGTTGAAGGGCATGGCAGCCCGGATAGTGCGATGGTAACGCAAGCGATCTGTGCGCGCTGAAAAGTGATCTGCGGATACACTGTTATCGAGCAGACAACCTGTCCGCACCATCAGCGAAGAACAGCCCATGAGGACCACCCGTAAAGATTACCTGGCGCACATCGAGGAAATGCAAAAGCGCAGCGACGACACCGTGGCGCGGCACATCGCCGAACGGCGCGCGCTCACCCCCAGCCAGCCCGATCCGGAGGACGACGCCACCTTCGGCCAGCGCGCGGCCGACGCCGTGGCCCGCTTCGGCGGCTCCTGGACCTTCATTCTGCTGTTCGCGCTGGTGCTGGTGGCCTGGGTGGTGCTCAATTCCTTCCTGCTCACGCGCGGCGGCGCCAAGCCCTTCGATCCCTTTCCCTACATCCTGCTGAACCTGTTTCTCTCGATGCTGGCCTCGATCCAGGCGCCGGTGATCCTGATGTCGCAAAACCGCCAGGGCGAAATCGACCGCCTCAACGCCCGTAACGATTACGAAATCAACCTCAAGGCCGAGCTGGAAATCATGGCCCTGCACGAAAAGATGGATGCCTTCAAGCTGCAGTTGCTCGAAATGCAGCATGAACAGCTGCGCCTGCTCAACCTGCTGTGCGAGGACAACGAGGCGGCCGGTTAATTGCCGATGCCGTCAAGGCCGGTCTGCGCCAAGCCCTCGTCCCAATACGGGGTCGGCCCGAAGCGCGCGGCAAAGTAATCGATGAAGGCTTGCGTCTTGGGCGGCAGGAAACTGCGGTTCAGATACTGCGCCGAGACCACCGAATGCAAGGCCATCGGATACCCCGGCAGCAGCGGCAGCAGGGCGCCGCTCTTGAGCTGCTGATAGACCGCCCAGGTCGATTGCAGCGCGATCCCCAGGCCGGCCATGGCGGCGTCGCGCATCGCTTCGCCGTTATCGCTGCGCATCCGTCCGCCCACCCGCACGCTGAGCAGGCTGCCGTCAGTATCGCGGAAATTCCATGGATTGATTCCTTCCAACACCAGGCACTGGTGCCGTACCAGGTCCTGCGGGCGCTGCGGCGTGCCGTGCCGCGCCAGGTAGCCGGGCGAGGCCACCAGCAGCAGGCGGCTGGGCGCCAGCACGCGCGCGACCAGGGCCGAATCGTGCAGCGGCCCGTTGCGGATGGTGACGTCGATGCCGTTGGCGGCCAGGTCGATCACCTTGTCCGACAGGCGCAGGTCGAGCTGCAGGCCCGGATAGCGCTCCATGAATGCCGGCAGCCAGGGCATCAGGTGCAAGCGTCCGAAGGAGACCGAGGCCGCCACCCGCAGCAAGCCCTGCGGTTCGCGTCCGGTCCCGACCGAGGCGTGCGCCTGTTCGGCGGCGTCGAGCAGGGCCACGGCGCGCTCCAGGAAGGTTTCGCCATCCTGGGACAGGGCGATCTGGCGCGTGGTCCGGTGCAGCAGGCGCGCGCCCAGCTGGCGTTCGAGCTGGGCCATGCGCGCGCTGGAGGCGGCCGGCGACAGGCCGAATTCGCGTCCGGCGGCCGACAGGTTGCGGGTGGCGCAGACCCGCACGAACAGCGCCACATCGGTCAGGTCGAGATGCATTGTCTTGTTTTGGTGAAGAGATATTCAATCATTATGCCAATTATCAATCGAATCGGCGCGCTCTACACTCGCTCATCTGTCAACCAAACAAGGAAACAACATGAAAGCCATTGCCGTCATCAACGGAGCGCTGCACGACGTCAATCTGCCGGTCCCGCAGCCGCAAGGGCGCGACCTGGTGGTCCGGGTCGAGGCGATCTCGGTCAATCCGGTCGACTTCAAGCAGCGCAAGGCTGCCGCCCACGATGGCGAGCCGCAGCTGCTCGGCTGGGATGTGGCCGGCACCGTCAGCGCGGTCGGCCCGCAGGCCAGCCTGTTCAAGGTGGGCGATGCGGTGTACTACGCGGGCAGCGTCGTGCGTCCGGGCGCCAACAGCGAGTTCCATGCGGTGGACGAGCGCATCGTCGGGCGCAAGCCGGCCAGCCTGAGCGCGGAGCAGGCGGCCGCGCTGCCGCTGACCAGCATCACCGCGTGGGAAGCGCTGTTCGAGCGCCTGGGGGTGTCGCGCAGCGGCGCCGATGAGGGCAAGTCGGTGCTGATGATCGGCGGCGCCGGCGGGGTCGGCTCGATCGCGATCCAGCTGGCCAAGAAACTGGCGAAGCTGAACGTGATCGCGACCGCCTCGCGCCGCGCCTCGAGCCAGTGGTGCCGGGCGCTGGGGGCCGACCATGTGATCGATCACCATGGCGACATGCCGGCCCAGCTGGCCGCGCTGGGCCTGGCGCAAGTCGATTTCATCCTGTGCCTGAACGATATCGACCCGCATTTCGCGGCCATGGCCACGGCCATCGCGCCGCAGGGCAAGATCTGCGCGATCGTGCGCAACGAGCGGCCGCTGCCGATGGACCTGCTGTTCGCCAAGAGCGTGACGATGGTATTCGAGATGATGTTCACGCGCTCGATGTTCGGCACCGCCGACATGATCGAACAGCACACGCTGCTGGGCGAGGTGGCGGCGCTGGTCGACGCCGGCGTGCTGACCACCACGCTGGGGGAAAACGGCGGCAGGATCGATGCCGCCAACCTGGCGCGCGCCCACGCGGCGCTGGAGGCGGGGCGGACGATCGGGAAGATCGTGTTGTCGGGATTCTAGTCGACGGCACCGCGCAAAAAAGCCCTGTGTTGAACGACGTTCAACGCAGGGCTTTTTTTGTAGCTGGGGGAACGAGCCAATGACAGTGAGCGGTTAAACTATCACCTTGGTTTGGGTCGAACCCCACATAGACGGTGGGGCTAGAGAGTGATCGGTAACTGACTAGCCGAATGCGTATTTTCCATCCGATGACCACCTCTGTCAATCCGCTTGAAAACCTGGCGCTTGTACGGCTGCTCGAGTTCCTTTCCGACAGCAGTTCGTGGAGCCGCTCCCTCTGGGGTATCGGCGTCGTGCTGGCGCTCGACGAGCTGTATGAGGCCTGCGCGGTCATGGCTCAGGGGCATCTCAGCGAAGCTGCCGTCAAGCGGCTGATCTCGTCGCTGAACAAGCGGGTTGGATTGCACCCCGGATTCACCGGTGCGGAAAAGAAGGTGCTTCATCAGCAGCTTCAGCAGGTGCCTCGCCCTGACAGCGTTGCCCATTACACCATCCGGCAGATGTCCGCCCTGGTCTCGACCGATTACTTGCTGAGGTGGGAACGGGTAGTCGCTTCCGGCAATCTGACTGTGGAATTCTTTGCACGCAGCGTTGCAGGCCACCTGCTTGATGCCGGGTTTTCGGGGCAGTTCCTGCGCGACTTCATCAACGCACGCATTCGTGAGAGCACACCCTTTTCGCTTGCGCAACTGTGCGGCGATCTGCATCGGGAAATGACCGCCAGTCCGCCACGCGACATGGACGTGCTGCTCGCGTTCGGCACGATCCCCCGGCTCGTAAGCGGGGTGCCGCCATCCTGGCTGCAAGGACCGCAGGTCACTGGCTGGCTGAGGGCGCACGGCTTCGATACCGCCGGCGTTCGTGCCCCGGTGGCGCTGGTTCTGAAGGTCAGGGCGCGCGACCTGGAAGGGGCGGCGCAGCGCGCGCGCAGCGAATCCGACCGCTACGCGGCGCGCGCATTGCTGGCAACCGGCCAGCAGTTGAACCGCTTACCTAAGCTATGGGTGGCAGGCGCCGCCGCGCCATTCGATCTAAACCACGATCGCCGTGGTGTCGAAGTCAAGGAGCTGTATCGGGAAGACCGGATCTTCTCTGCCGACACCAACAAAAGCGTCGATGCTGCGCTGGAACTGCTTGCCCATCTGGACGGTAGCTCGCCGGTGGCGGCGGTGGCGGGGGGCTGGGGCGCGATTGAAGGCTTGCTGGCGCCGCCAAGCGACCGATCGGCAGCGGCGGACAACCTGGCCGCCCTCGTGACCTGTTCCTTCCCGCGCGCCGAACTGACCAGATTGGCGCATCTGGTCCGGCGGCACTGCCCGGGTCGTTCTCAGGCGCTCGACAGTGCGGCGAGCAATCGCGAACGTGCTCGCCTTGTCGGCGCGATGATCATTGCCGGCAGCATGCCGCCGCTGCCGGGCTTGAGCGATCAGGCCGCCGTGACGCGGATGCGCAAACTGTTCCAAAATCCAAAGGTGGAGCTGGACGTCATCCGGGAAGTGATTTCCGATGCCTTCCATCGGCTGTATCGGCAGAGAAACCTGATTTTGCATGGGGGTAAGCTCGACAGCGTGGCGCTGACCCCGGGTCTGCGCACGGTGGCAAAACTGGCCGGCGCCGGCATGGATCGTGTCACCCATGGACACTACGTCCAGCATCTGAAGCCGCTCGATCTGGTCGC
Organism: Massilia atriviolacea; assembly: GCF_003953935.1. Taxonomy (GTDB): domain Bacteria; phylum Pseudomonadota; class Gammaproteobacteria; order Burkholderiales; family Burkholderiaceae_D; genus Telluria_A; species Telluria_A atriviolacea. The sequence continues at coordinate 165,538 of NZ_RXLQ01000007.1, read as the reverse complement.
CAAAGCCAACGTGGCCCTGGCGCTGGCCGATGCCGCCAACCCGCTCGCGTGCGTCGAATTGCTTGAGACGGGCTGACGCCAGGTCCGATCTGGCGCAGGCGCGATGTCCTAGCCGGAAACCCCCTGTCCTTACGTTACAATGGGCAGTTGTCCCCCACCAGATTGCCCCGCCCGATGTCCACCACCCCCAGTTTCGGCCTGAACGTTCCCCAGAGCGAAGCGGTCATGTATCTCGACGGCCCCTGCCTGGTGCTGGCCGGCGCCGGCTCGGGCAAGACGCGCGTGATCACGCAAAAAATCGCGCACCTGATCGAGGACCGCGGCTACGATCCGCGCACCATCGCCGCCCTGACCTTCACCAACAAGGCCGCGCTGGAAATGCAGGAGCGCATCGCCAAGCTGCTCAAGCAGCCGCGCCAGGCCAAGCAGCTCACCGTCTCCACCTTCCACTCGCTGGGCGTGAAAATCCTGCGCCAGGAAGCGGCCGGGGTGGGCCTGAAGGACCGCTTTTCCATCATGGACAGCGACGATTGCTTCGGCCTGGTCCAGGACCTGGCCATCACCACCGACAAGCAACTGATCCGCAGCATCCAGAATTCCATTTCGCTCTGGAAAAACGCCCTGGTCGACCCGGAAGACGCGATCCGGCATGCCAAGGATGAAGACGAAGCCTCGGCCGCGCGCGTGTTCCGCAGCTACGTGGCGACCCTGGCGGCTTACCAGGCGGTCGATTTCGACGACCTGATCCGCCTGCCGGTGGAACTGTTCCGCAACAACGATCCGATCCGCGACAAATGGCAGCGCCGCCTGCGCTACCTGCTCATGGACGAGTATCAGGACACCAACACCTGCCAGTACGAACTGGTCAAGCTGCTGGTCACCGGGATCGGCAAGAAACCCATGTTCACCGCCGTGGGCGACGACGACCAGGCCATCTACGCCTGGCGCGGCGCCTCGGTGGAAAACCTGAAGACCCTGGGCGACGATTTCCCGGACTTGCGCGTCATCAAGCTCGAACAGAATTACCGCTCGACCACGCGCATCCTGCAGGCGGCCAACGCGGTCATTTCGAACAATCCCAAGCTGTTCGAAAAAGCCCTGTGGTCCGAGCACGGCCTGGGCGAGCCGATCACCGTGCTGGGCATGCAGACCGACGACCAGGAAGCCGAGCAGGTGGCGATCATGATTTCGGCCGACCGCTTCCAGCGCAAGAACAAGTGGTCCGATTACGCGATCCTGTATCGCGGCAACCACCAGGCGCGCGTGATCGAGCAATGCCTGCGCAAGGAACGCATCCCGTACACGATTTCCGGCGGCCAGAGTTTTTTCGACAAGGCCGAGATCAAGGACATCATCAGCTACCTGCGCCTGATCGCCAACGATGGCGACGACCCGGCCTTCATCCGCGCCGTCACCACGCCCAAGCGCGGGGTCGGCATGGCGACGCTGGAAGTGCTGGGCGCGTTTTCCAAGCAGTGGAACTGCTCGCTGTTCGAGGCGACCTTCAAGGGCGGCATCGAAGCCAAATTGCCGGACCGCCAGTTGTTGCCCTTGCGCGCATTTTGCAACTTCATCAACCAGCTCGAAGCGCGCGCCAGCCGTCCCGGTCCGTCCGGCAGCGGCGAGAACGCGGCCGCCGTGCTGGACGACATGATGAAGGAGATCGCCTACGAGAGTTATCTGTACGATACCTTCGACGACCGCGCCGCCCAAAGCAAGTGGCAGAACGTGCTCGAATTTACCAACTGGCTCAAGGAGCGCGGCTGCGGCGGCAAGGATAAATCCGGCGAAGAAAAAAACCTGCTGGAACTGACCCAGATGGTGGCCTTGATGAGCATGCTGGAAGGCAAGGACGAAGAGCCCGACGCGGTGCGCATGTCGACCCTGCACGCCTCCAAGGGACTGGAGTTTCCGCACGTCTTCCTGGTCGGCGTGGAAGAGGGCATCCTGCCGCACAAGGGCGATCCCGACGCCTCGGTCGAGACCATCGGCGCGCGCATCCAGGAAGAACGGCGCCTGATGTACGTGGGCATCACGCGCGCCCAGCGCACCTTGTACATCACCTGGTGCAAGAAGCGCAAGCGCGCCGGCGAACAGGTGCATTGCGATGTTTCGCGTTTCATCAAGGAAATGGCGCTCGACGTCGGCGACGCCCCGCCCACCGAGGCCGAAACGCTCTCGCCCAAGGACCGCCTGGCCAGCCTCAAGGCCCTGCTTGCAACACCCAAAACTTAACGCTCGGCAGCACCTCGCAGAAGTGCTAGGATGGACCGGCGCGCCGCCGTGGCGCGCTTCGCCGAAGGGAGTTTCTATGTTGAAATTCAGTGCCATGTCGCATCGCGCCATCGTCGGCGCCATCCTGTCCCTGCCCCTGTCCCTGTGCGTCGCGCTGCCCGCCAGCGCCGACGAATTCGCCACCAAGCCGGAAGCCGAAGCCATGGTCAGGAAGACCATCGCCTACATGAAGGCCAACGGCAAGGAAAAGACTTACAGCGAGATCAACCGCAAGGACGGTCCCTTCACCGACCGCGACCTGTACATGGTCGCCTACGGTTTCGACGGCGTGGTGCGCGCGCACGGCGCCAATCCGAAAATGCTCAACAAAAACCTGATGGAGTTGAAGGACATCGACGGCAAGGCCTTCGTGAAAGAACGGGTCGAGATGGCGAAAAAGAATCCTTCTTTCTGGCAAGAATATAAGTTCACTAATCCGGTGAGCGGCAAGATTGAACCGAAGGCAATGTATTGCCAGCCAAGCGAGGATGTGATCGTCTGCGGTGGTGTTTATTTGCGATAAATTGCACGCACGATTCAAATTTTGTTTGACGGTAACTAGCGAGTTTGAAATACTGAATTCACCGCCGGCGCACGCGCCCGCCACTTTCCAAATCCGCCTGCCGGCGCCTGTCCGCGCGCCGGTTGCGCGTCATTTGGTCCCCCTCACTTCCAATGACGAGCACACAGCATGGCGACCGTATCCGACATCACCGTAACCCCCACCTCCGGCCTGATCCACATCGATGCCCTGCTCGACTCTGGCCCCGACTGGAACTATCTCACGCCGGCCGGCAACACCATCCTGTACACCTTCTCCGTCAGCTCCGGCAACGAAGCGAACCAGAGCGGCCAGAGCGCGTTTACCGCTTCCCAGCAAGCCCACGCGCGCACGGCGTTCGCGACCCTGGCGGCGCTGACCGGGATCACCTTCACCGAAACCGCGAACGGCCTGGCGGCCGATGTGCACCTGGCCTCGGTGAATATCGCGGGGGCCAATACGAGCGGCTTGTGCAGCTGGGCGTCGAGCTATAACTACCAGGGCAGCACCCTGACCGCCTACGATGCGCAAGCCTATGTCTATCTCGACAACGCCGAGTTCGGCGCCACCAACGCCAACCTCACGCCCGGCACCGAGGGATACCAGACCCTGCTGCACGAACTGGGCCATATGATCGGCCTCAAGCATCCGTTCGAAGGCGGCACCAATCTCGCGACGGGCGACGACAACACGTCCAACACCTTGCTGTCGTACACCAACGTGGGCGGCCCGTACAGCACCTTCAGCCCCTACGATGTGGCGGCCCTCAAGTGGCTGTACGGCGGCGACGGCCTGGGCGGCGCGCTCGGCATCAACTCGACGGGCGGCGGGCGCTACATCGCCGGCACCAGCTTCGCCAACACCCTGACCGGCGGCGCCGGCAACGACCGCCTGGAAGGCGACGGCGGCGACGATACGCTCAACGGCGGCAGCGGCACCGATACCGCCGTCTTCCGCGGCAATTACGCGTCCTACACCGTTACCGACCTCGGCAGCGGCTCGCTGCGCGTGACCGGCGCCGACGGCATGGATACCCTGAACTCGGTCGAAGTGCTGAAGTTCGACGACCAGAGCGTGCCGGCGCCCCAGGCCGGCACGCCGGGCGACACCACCGCGCCCGGCGCGCCGACGGCCAGCCTGGTCAAGAATGCCAACGGCTTTGTGTCCGGCAACAAGCCTGTCGTCAGCGGCAGCGCCGAAGCCAATGCCAAGGTCGAGGTGCTCAGCGGCGCGACCGTGGTCGCCACCACCACGGCCAGCGCCGGCGGCAGCTGGTCGGTCGCCACCAGCGCCCTGGCCGATGGCCTGAACCTGGTCTTGAGCGCGCGCGCCACCGATGCCGCCGGCAATGTCTCGCTTCCCAGCGCGGCGCTGGCGTTCAGCGTCGATACCGTGGCGCCGGCGGCGCCGAGCGCCAATGTGACGGTCGCGGCCAACGGCGCGGTCCAGTTCAGCGGCAGCGGCGAAGCCGGCAGCACGATCCGCCTGACCAATGCCAACGCCATCATCGCCGAAGGCACGGTCGCCGCGAACGGCAGCTGGAGCCTGGGCGGCAATGTCATGGCCAACGGCAGTTACGACGTCACGGTCAGCGCGCTCGACAAGGCCGACAACAGCAGCGTCGCCACCAAGCACCTGCTGTTTACGGTCGGGGCCAGCGGCATGATCGGCGGCAGCGCCGGCAACGATACCCTGCAGCCGACCACGGGCAACAACACCATCGACGGCGGCGCCGGCACCGACACCATCAACTACCCTACGCCGCGCGGCAATTACGACGTGGTGCGCGACGACAGCGGGTTCGTGGTCACCGACAAGGTCGGCAGCGGCGGCACCGACCTGCTGCGCAATGTCGAGGCGGTCAAGTTCAGCGACAGCACCCTCAAGCTCGAATACGACGACGTGGTGCAGGCGCTGTACCTGGCGTACTTCGGGCGCGCGGCCGATTCGGGCGGCCTGTCGGCCTTCCAGTCGCAACTGGTGAGCCTGAACGCGCCGCTGACGTTTTCGGCCGTCAGCGCGGCCTACGCCAAGAATGCCGGCCTGCACAGCCTGATCGACAGTTTCGGCACCAGCGCCGAATCGGCGGCCCTGTATCCGGGCAGCACCGGCGCCTTCATCACGGCCGTCTACCAGAACATCTTCAACCGCGCGCCGGACGCCGGCGGCGCGGCGTTCTGGACCAATGCGATCGACAGCGGCAACCTGTCGCGCGCCAACGCCTCGCTGTCGATCATGGCCGGCGCGCTGGAAAACACCACGGCCCAGGGTTTGCTCGACGGTAAGCTGGTCAACAACAAGATCGTCATCGCCTCCGACTTCACCCTGGCCATCGACACCCCGGCCGAAGTGGGCAGCTATGCCAGCGCGGAGGCCGCCGCCACCGTGCGCGCCATGCTCGGCACCGTCACCGCCAACACCGACATCGCGGCCTTCCAGGCCACCATCGCCAGCACCTTGCTGAAGATGGGCGGCGCCGGGGCCGGGGCCGCCGCGGCGTCGTCCTTGTACGAAGCGGCGCTGCCGGAGCAGCAGATCGCCCTGGTCGGACTGCACAGCGCTTCCCTGATCGAACTGCCGATGTAAGCGTCGGCGCGCCAGGCCAGCCGCGTTCAGGCCGGCGCCGTCCCTTGCGGGCGGCGCCGGCTTTTTTTTACCGCGCGTGTGGCCGGACATGCACATTTCATAATTTGTTTGACGTCAATACTGAAATTTGGAATACTGCGCGCTTGTCGAGTAAACGCGGCAACATTCCAATCTGTTGCCGGGCGTTCAACGCAAGTCCTCGTTTGGAAAGCTTTCCACATCCAATACGAGTAAATTTCATGGCAAACGTCTCCGATCTGAACACCGTCCTTTCCGGCCTGAACCACATCGACGCCCTGCTTGGCAGCGGTCCCGACTGGAACTATGTGACGCCTGCGGGCAACACCATCCGCTATACCTTTTCCATCGCTTCCCACAACGAAGGCGACAACAGCGCCGCGAACGGCCTGATGGCCTTCAGCGCGGGCCAGCAGAGCGGCGCGCGCGCAGCCCTGGCCACCCTGAGCGCGATCACCGGCATCGTGTTCGCCGAAACGGCCAACGGCGCCGACGCCGACGTGCACCTGGCCGCCAAGGACCTGGGCGGCGGCACGGCCGGCCTGGCCAGCTGGAGTTCCAGTTTCACCTACTCGGGCGAACGCCTGGTCACTTACCAGGCCGAAGCGTACGTCTACCTGGACGACACCGCCGCCGCCGCCGCCGGCAACGCCACCCTGGCGCCCGGCTCGGGCGGCCTGGAAATCCTGCTGCATGAACTGGGCCACATGATGGGCCTGAAACACCCGTTCCAGGATGCCATCCGCCTGCCGTCCGCCGAGGACAACACCAGCAACACGCTGCTGTCGTACACCAACTCGGGCGGCCCGTATTCCACCTTCAGCCCGTACGACGTGGCGGCCCTGAACTGGCTGTATGGCGGCGACGGCCTGGGCGGCGCGCTCGGCATCAACGCGACAGGCGGCGGACGCTACCTCACCGGCACCGTCCGCGCCGACAGCCTCGCCGGCGGCGCCGCCGACGACCGCCTCGAAGGCGGCGCCGGCAACGATACCCTCAACGGCGGCAACGGCAGCGATACCGCCGTGTTTCGCGGCAAGTATGCGTCCTACACCTTCGCCGACCTGGGCGGCGGCAAGCTGCGCGTGAGCGGCGCCGATGGCGTCGATACCTTGACTTCGGTGGAAGTGCTGAAGTTCGACGACCGCAGCGTGCAGGCCAGCCAGGTGCTGCCGCCGCCCGTCGTCACGCCACCGCCGGTGGTGACCCCGCCGGTCGTGACCCCGCCGCCGGTCGTGACCCCGCCGCCGGTCGTGACCCCGCCGCCGGTCGTGACCCCGCCGCCGGTCGTGACCCCGCCGCCGGTCGTGACCCCGCCGCCGGTCGTGACCCCGCCGCCGGTCGTGACCCCGCCGCCGGTCGTGACCCCGCCGCCGGTCGTGACCCCGCCGCCGGTCGTGACCCCGCCGCCGGTCGTGACCCCGCCGCCGGTCGTGACCCCGCCGCCGGTCGTGACCCCGCCGCCGGTCGTGACCCCGCCGCCGGTCGTGACCCCGCCGCCGGTCGTGACCCCGCCGCCGGTCGTGACCCCGCCGCCGGTCGTGACCCCGCCGCCGGTCGTGACCCCGCCGCCGGTCGTGACCCCGCCGCCGGTCGTGACCCCGCCGCCGGTCGTGACCCCGCCGCCGGTCGTGACCCCGCCGCCGGTCGTGACCCCGCCGCCGGTCGTGACCCCGCCGCCGGTCGTGACCCCGCCGCCGGTCGTGACCCCGCCGCCGGTCGTGACCCCGCCGCCGGTCGTGACCCCGCCGCCGGTCGTGACCCCGCCGCCGGTCGTGACCCCGCCGCCGGTCGTGACCCCGCCGCCGGTCGTGACCCCGCCGCCGGTCGTGACCCCGCCGCCGGTCGTGACCCCGCCGCCGGTCGTGACCCCGCCGCCGGTCGTGACCCCGCCGCCGGTCGTGACCCCGCCGCCGGTCACGCCACCTGCGGTCGACACCAGCGCGCCGGCGGCGCCGACGGCCAGCGTCGTCAAGAACGCCAACGGTTTTGTGGCGGGCAACAAGCCGGTTCTCAGCGGCAGCGCCGAAGCCAATGCCAAGGTCGAGGTGCTCAACGGCGCGAGCGTGGTCGCCACCACCAAGGCCAGCGCCAGCGGCACCTGGTCGGTCGCCACCAGCGCCCTGGCCGATGGCCTGAACCTGGCGCTGACCGTGCGCGCCACTGATGCGGCCGGCAATGTCTCGGCCAAGAGCGCGGCGCTGGCGTTCAGCGTCGACACCGTGGCGCCAGCGGCGCCGACGGCCAGCGCGATCGTCGCGGCCGACGGCGCGGTGCGCTTCAGCGGCAGCGGCGAAGCCGGCAGCACGATCCGCCTGAGCAACGGCAATGCCGTCATCGCCGAAGGCACGGCCGGCGCGAACGGCAGCTGGAACCTGGGCGGCAACGTCCTGGCCAAGGGCAATTACGACCTGACAGTCAGCGCGCTCGACCAGGCCGGGAACGCCAGCACGGCCGCCAGTCACCTGGTGTTCGCGGTCGGCGCGCCAGCCACGCCGGCCACGCCCGGCACGCTCGCCGGCACGCCCGGCAACGATGTGTTTCGCCTGCCTGCCGGCAGCAACCTCATCGATGGCGGCGCCGGCAGCGACACGGTGACCTTCAGCGGCCCGCGCGCCGGCTACAGCGTGGTGCGCGGCGATGGCGGTTTCGTGGTGACCGACAAGGGGACGGGCGGCGCGGTGAATGTGTTGCGCAATATCGAGAGCATCAACTTCAACGGCGCCATGCTCCGGCTCGACTACGACGACGTGGTGCAGGCGCTGTACCTGGCGTACTTCGGGCGCGCGGCCGATTCGGCCGGCCTTGAGGCCTTCCAGTCGCAACTGGGCGGCCTCAAGGCGCCGACCACGTTTGCGGCCATCAGCGCGGCCTACGACAGGGATGCCGGACTGCACAGCCTGGTCGACAGCTTCGGCGCCAGCGCCGAGTCGGCGGCGCTGTATCCGGGCAGCACGGGCGCCTTCATCGACGCCGTCTACAAGAACATCTTCAACCGCGCGCCCGACGCCGGCGGCGCGGCGTTCTGGAGCAACGCGATCGACAGCGGCAACCTGTCGCGCGCCAACGCCTCGCTGTCGATCATGGCCGGGGCGCTGCAAAACACCAGCGCCCAGGGCGTGCTCGACGCCAAGCTGGTCAACAACAAGATCACCATCGCTTCCGACTTCACCCTGGCCATCGATACCTCGGCCGAAGTGAGCAGCTACACCAGCGCGGCCGCGGCCGCCGCCGTGCGCGCCATGCTCGGCACGGTCAGCGCCAGCACCGACATCGCGGCCTTCCAGGCCACCATCGCCAGCACCTTGCTGAAGATGGGCGGCGCCGGGGTGCGCGGCGGCGGCGGCGCGTCCGCCTACGAGCCCGCACTGCCGGAGCAGGAGATCGGCCTGGTCGGAACGCACAGCCCGGGCTGGACCGACCTGCCGCTGTAACACCGCCGCCCCTCGGCCGCCGGCGCTCCCCCTTGCGGGCAGCGCCGGTTTTTTTTGTGGTTTATCGGTGCACGCGCGGCCCTTTCTGCCTGTTTTATAAGCAAATATTTGACGTCAATACTTTCTTTTGAGATACTTCTGGTATCCGCCGGTAATCTCCCCGGTCCATGCCTTCCGCCAGTCTGCCCGCCCGCGCCCTTGCGCGGCGCAGCGCGTCTCCGGCCCGCCTTCTCGCATAGCGCTTCCATGACCACTCTTTCCGACATCAAAGACACCAACCTGTCCGGCTTCAACCACATCGACGCCCTGCTCAGCGAAGGACCCGACTGGAACTTCCTCGGCGTCACCAGGCCCTACCTGAGCTATACCTTTTCCATCGCCAGCGGCAATGAAGAAGACCAGGGCGGGCAGAGCGCGTTTTCGCCGTCCCAGCAAGCCTGGGCGCGCAAGGCCTTTGCCTACCTGAGCGACGTGACCGGGGTCCAGTTCCAGGAAACCACGATCGGCAGCAGCGCCCAGATTCACCTGGCGCAGATAAATATCGAGAAGGAAAACGTCACCGGCCTGTCCAGCTGGTACACCTACTACACGCCGCCGCGCAGCACCTGGGGCAGCGCGCTGGTGAGCGATTACCGCGCCAACGCCTATGTCTACCTCGACAATGTGGAATTTCGCGCCGAGAATGCCGACCTGGCCCCGGGCGGGGCGGGCTACCAGGTGCTGCTGCACGAACTGGGCCACATGATGGGCCTGAAGCACCCCTTCGAGGGCGGCATCGAGCTGCCCTACGAGGATGACTACACCGCCAATACCCTGATGTCCTACGACCATCTCGATGAGGTCTACTACAGCACCTACAGCCAGTACGATATCGCCGCCTTCAACTTCATCTACGGCGGCGATGGCTTGCGCGGCAAGTACGGCATGGGCGGCAGCATGGAATACCTCACCGGCACCGAGGGCGACGAGCGCCTCAGCGGCACGGCGCGCAACGAACGGCTCGACGGCGTCGCCGGCGACGACAGCATCGACGGCCTGGCCGGTATCGACGAAGCCGGTTTCGGCGGGGTACGCGCGCATTACGACATTACCAAGATCGACGGCAGCTATGTGGTCACCGACCGCGTCGGCGATGACGGGCGCGACGTGCTGACGAATATCGAATCGCTGGTGTTTGCCGACCGCAGCATGTCCCTGGTCTACGAGTCGGTGGTGCAAGCCCTGTACGTCGGCTATTTCGGCCGCGCGGCCGATTACAACGGCATGCAGAGCTTCCAGCAGCAGTTGAATGCCCTGGGCGCGCCGGCCGACCTGCGCGGCCTGGCCGATGCCTACAGCAAGCATATCGGCCTGCGCGGGCTGATCGACAGCTTCGCCAGCAGCGCCGAGTCGGCCGCCCTGTATCCGGGCAATACCGGCACCTTCATCAAGGCCCTGTACCAGAACGTGTTCGGACGCGCCCCGGATGCCGGCGGACTGGCCTTCTGGAGCAATGCCATCGACAGCGGCGGCCTGTCGCGCGCCAACGCCTCGCTCTCGATCATGGCCGGCGCGCTCGACAACAAGACGACCCAGGGCATGCTCGACGCCAAGCTGGTCAACAACAAGCTGAGCGCCGCCTCGGGTTTCACCCTGATGATCGACACCGCCCAGGAAATCGCCGGCTACAGCGGCGCGACCGCTGCCGCGTCGGTGCGCAGCATGCTCGGCACGCTCACCCCGAGCACCGACATGCTGGCGTTCCAGTCCACCATCGGCGCCACCCTGAAGGTGATGTCGCTCGGTATCGCCAAGCCGGCCGCCGGCGTCGGCGATGATCTGCCTATCGCGCACGCGGAACTGATTGGGATCGGCTACCAGCCTTGGGAAGCGACGCTGGTATAGTGGGGGGAAGGGCGCCGGCCGCGGTGGCGGCGCCGTCGCGTTCGGATCGAAGGGACTTTCCATGCATGCTCAATTTAACGGCGGCGCCGGTGTCGACCAGTTCGGCTTTGCCGGCAAGCGCGCCGATTACAACATCACCAGCACGGCCGACGGCTACGCCGTGCTGCCCAAGAGCGGCGCCGGCGGCGGCATCCCCCTGCTGGTCGGCGTCGAGCTGTTCAAGTTTTCCGACAGCACCGTCAACGTCGAATACGACGAGGTGGTGCAGGCGCTGTACGTGGGCTATTTCGGCCGCGCCGCCGACGCCAAGGGCATGGGCAGCTTCCAGGAGCAGCTGGCCAGGCTGGACGCGCCGCACGATATCGTCGGCCTCAACAGGGCCTACGGCAGCAATCCGGCCCTGCGCCAGCTGATCGACAGTTTCGGCAAGAGCGCCGAATCGGACGCCCTGTATCCGGACGGCGTGGAAGCCTTCGTCGGCGCCGTCTACAAGAACGTGCTCGGACGCAGCGCCGACGCCGAGGGCCTGGCCTTCTGGAGCCACGCGATCGACAGCGGCGTGCTCTCGCAAGCGAATGCGGCCCTGTCGATCATGGCCGGCGCGCTGCAGAACACCACGCCGCAGGGCTTGCTCGACGCCAAACGCATCGACAACACCCTGGCGGTCGCGTCCGACTTCACCCTGGCGCTCGACCGCGATTCCGAAATCGCCGGCTATGCGGGCAGCCTGGCCGCCTCGATCGTGCGCGCCATGCTGGCCACGGTCAGCGCCGACAGCGACCTGGGACCGTTCCAGGCGGTCATCAAGCAGATGCTGTCGATCATGGCCGGCGAACTCGCCGCCGCCTTCGGCACGCCGCCGCCCGAGGCCGGGATGGATATCCCGCTGCAGCTGGTCGGCCAGGCGCCGCCGGAATGGGGCGACGCCTTCGCCCTGGCCTGACTGGCATAATGGCGGCTTTGCCCCCAAGGACGCCGCCGTGAGCCAGGAAGACCGTTTTGTCGATATCGAGATCAAGCTCGCGCACCAGGAAGACCTGGTCGAATCCCTGAACCGGATGGTGTACCAGCAAGGCCGTCGCATCGACCAGCTCGAAGCGATGGTCAACAAGCTGGCCGAGCACATCCGCAACAATGCCCAGTCGGGCCCGAACCTGCTCAACGAGCGCCCCCCGCACTACTGACCGTTCCCCCCAAGCCGCCCGTCAATACGGGCCTTGTTGCCCGAATATGCATATCGATATGCATATCTTATTGCGGATGACAGGCGTGTGACCATGCTGCTATGATCGTGCGCTGATGCGCTGCCGGCTACCCGTCGGCAGCTTTTACTTAGCGCCCGTGAAAGATGCCATGAACCGTCCAAACATGCTTATCCTTGCCGCCAGCCTGGCGCTGGTCAATGTCGCCGCCGTCGCCGCTCCTGCCGCCCCGGCCACCTCGCTGGCCGCCGCGAACCCGTTCGCCAAGCTCAGCACCTTGCCATTCCACTACCCGGCCTTCGACCAGATCAAGGACGAGCATTTCCTGCCCGCCTACGCGGCCGGCATGAGCGAGCACCTGCGCGAAGTCGACGCCATCGCCAACAACCGCAAGGCGCCGACCTTCGAGAACACCGTGGTGGCGCTGGAGCGCTCGGGCCAGCTGCTCACGCGCGTGGCGACCACCTTCTCGGCCCTGCAGGGCGCTAACACCAACGATACGCTCGATGCCATCGACCGCGAAATGTCGCCCAAGCTGGCCGCGCACAACGATGCCGTCTTCCTCAACGACAAGCTGTACCAGCGCGTGAAGACCCTGTACGACAAGCGCGCCAAGCTCGGCCTGGACGCCGAATCGAAGCACCTGCTCGAGCGCTACCACAAGGACTTCGTGCGCGCCGGCGCCAAGCTGTCGGCGCAAGACAAGGAAAAGCTGAAAGCCTTCAACAGCGAAATCGCCACCATGCAGACCACGTTCACCCAGAACGTGCTCAAGGAAACCAACGCCTCGGCGCTGATCGTCGACACCCGCGCCGAACTGGCCGGCATGAGCGAGGCCGCCATCGACGCCGCCGCCGCCGACGCCAAGACGCGCGGCCATGAAGGCAAATTCGCCATCGCCCTGGTCAACACCAGCGGCCAGCCGCCGCTGGCGGTGCTGACCAACCGCGCCGTGCGCGAACGCCTGATGAATGCGTCCCTGACGCGCGGCAGCCGCGGCGGCGAATTCGACAACCGTGGCGTGGTCGTCAAGCTGGCCAAGCTGCGCGCCGAACGCGCGGCCCTGCTCGGCTATCCGAACTTCGCCGCCTACTCGCTGGAAGACCAGACCGCCAAGGATACGGGCGCCGTCAACAAGCTGCTGTCGGAACTGGCCAAGCCGGCCGTGACCAATGCGCGCAAGGAAGCGGACGATATCCAGAAAGTCATCGACGCCGAGAAGGGTGGATTCAAGGTCGGCGCGGCCGACTGGGCCTTCTACACCGACAAGGTGCGCGCCCAGCGCTTCAATTTCGACGAGAACCAGCTCAAGCCGTACTTCGAGCTCGACAACGTGCTGGTCAAGGGCGTGTTCTTCGCGGCCGAAAAGCTGTACGGCCTCAAATTCAAGGAACGCAAGGACCTGCCGGTGTACAACCCGGACGTGCGCGTGTTCGACGTGTTCGATGCCAACGGCAAGCAGCTGGCGATCTTCCTGGCCGATATGTACGCACGCAGCAACAAGCAGGGCGGGGCGTGGATGAACGAATACGTGTCGCAGTCGGGCCTGATGGGCACGCGCTCGGTCGTTGCCAACCACCTCAACATTCCCAAGCCGCCGAAGGGCGAGCCGACCCTGCTGACGGTCGATGAAGTCAAGACCACCTTCCACGAATTCGGCCACGCGCTGCACGGCATGTTCTCGAACGTGAAATACCCGCGCTTCTCGGGCACCAACGTCCCGCGCGACTTCGTCGAGTACCCCTCGCAGGTCAATGAAATGTGGATGATCGCGCCGGAAGTGCTGGCCAACTACGCCAGGCACTACAAGACCGGCGAAGCGATGCCGAAGGAATTGCTGGACAAGGTCATCGCCTCGAAGAAATTCAACCAGGGTTTCCTGACCACCGAATACCTGGCCGCCTCGCTGGTCGACCAGCGCTGGCACCAGCTGGGCGCGGCGCAAGTCCCGACCGACGTGCTCGCTTTCGAAGCGGCCGCGCTGAAGGAAGCCGGCGTCGATTTCGCGCCGGTGCCGCCGCGCTACCGCACCACCTACTTCTCGCATAGTTTCTCGGGCGGTTATTCGGCCGGTTACTACGCTTACCTGTGGAGCGAGAAGCTGGACGCCGACACGGTCGAATGGTTCAAGGAAAATGGCGGATTGCAGCGCAAGAACGGCGACCATTTCCGCAAGACCTTGCTCTCGCGCGGCGGCACGGCCGATGCGCTCGACCTGTTCCGCAACTTCCGCGGCCGCGAACCGAAAATCGAACCGCTGCTCAATCGCCGCGGTCTGAACGGTAACTGAGCCTGCGCCCAGGCGTCACCGTTTCAAGCAGTTCGCTATCCTCAAAACCGTGGTTCCCGCCTGCGCGGGAACGACGGCTCACCTCGACAAAGAACACCATGACCCGTCCCCAACTCATGATCGTCGCGGCCAGCCTGGCCGTGGCTAACTTCGCTTTCGCCGCGCCCGCCGCCGCGCCGGGCGCCGCCGCGCCGGGCGCCGCCGCGCTCGACGCCGCCAACCCTTTCGCAAAAATCAGCACCCTGCCGTTCAACTATCCGGCCTTCGACAAGATCAGGAACGAGCACTTCGGCCCGGCCTTTGCCGAAGGCATGCGCCAGCACGCCGCCGACATCGACGCCATCGCCAACAACCGCAAAGCGGCGACCTTCGAGAACACCATCGTCGCCATGGAACGCTCGGGCAAGCTGCTCGCGCGCACCAGCGGCGCCTTCGGCATCTTCGCCGGCGGTAACACCAACGACACCATCAAGGGCCTGGAGCGCGAACTGGCGCCCAAGCTGGCCGCGCACCGCGACGCCATGCTGCTGAACCAGAAACTGTTCGACCGCATCGAAACCCTGTACGCCAAGCGCGCCAAGCTGGGCCTGGATGCCGAATCGGCCTTCCTGCTGGAACGCTACCGCAAGGACTTCGTGCGCGCCGGCGCCAAGCTCAGCGCCGCCGACAAGGACAAGCTCAAAGGCTACAACGCCGAACTGGCGACCCTGCAAACCACCTTCAGCCAGAACGTGCTGAGCGAAGCGAACGCCGCCGCGCTGGTGGTCGATACCCGCGCCGAACTGGCCGGCATGTCCGACGCCGCCATCGATGCCGCCGCCGTGGTGGCCAAGAAGCGCGGCCTGGACGGCAAGTTCGCCATCCCCGTCACCAACACCACCGGCCAGGCGCCGCTGGCGGTGCTGAGCAACCGCGCGGTGCGCGAACGCCTGCTGGCGGCCTCGCTGGCGCGCGGCAGCCGTGGCGGCGAGTTCGACAACACCGGCGTCGTCCTCAAGATCGCCAAGCTGCGCGCCGAACGCGCGGCCCTGCTCGGCTACCCCAACCACGCCGCCTACATGCTCGAAGACCAGACCGCGAAGGACACCGGCGCCGTCAACAAGCTGCTGGGCGAACTGGCCAAGCCGGCCGTGGCCAACGCGCGCAAGGAAGCGGCAGATATCCAGAACGTCATCGACGCCGAGAAGGGCGGCTTCCAGCTGGCCGCCCACGACTGGGCCTTCTACAGCGACAAGGTGCGCGCCGAGCGCTTCAATTTCGACCAGAGCCAGCTGCGCCCGTACTTCGAGCTGAACAACGTGCTGACCAACGGCGTGTTCTACGCCGCCGGCAAGGTCTACGGCCTCACCTTCAAGGAACGCAAGGACTTGCCGGTGTACGACCCCGACATGCGCGTGTTCGACGTGATCGACGCCAACGGCAAGCCGCTGGCGATCTTCGTGGCCGACTTCTACGCGCGCGGCAACAAGCGCGGCGGCGCCTGGGCGAATGCCTACGTGCCCCAGTCGCACCTGATGGGCACGCGCCCGGTGATCGGCAACCACCTGAACATTCCGAAGCCGGCCGCCGGCGAGCCGACCCTGCTCACCTACGACGAACTGCGCACCCTGTTCCACGAATTCGGCCACGCGCTGCACGGCATGTTCTCGGACGTGAAATACCCGCGCTTCGCCGGCACCGGCGTGCCGCGCGACTTCGTCGAGTTCCCGTCGCAGGTCAACGAAATGTGGGCGGTCTGGCCTGAAGTGCTGGGCAACTACGCCAAGCACTACAAGACCGGCGAAGCGATGCCGAAGGAATTGCTCGACAAGGTGATCGCCTCGAAACAGTTCAACGAAGGCTACCGCACCACCGAGTATCTGGCGTCCTCGATCCTGGACCAGCGCTGGCACCAGCTGAGCGCCGCGCACATCCCGACCGACGTCGTGGCCTTCGAAGCGGGGGCGCTGAAAGAGGCGGGCGTCGACTTCGCGCCGGTGCCGCCGCGCTACCGCACCACCTACTTCTCGCACGTGTTCTCGGGCGGCTACTCGGCCGGTTACTACGGTTACCTGTGGAGTGAAAAACTCGATGCCGATACCGTCGAATGGTTCAATGAAAACGGCGGCCTGTCGCGCAAGAACGGCGATCACTTCCGCAAGATGCTGCTCTCGAAAGGCGGCACGCTCGACGCCATGCAGATGTACCGCAACTTCCGCGGCCGCGATGCGAAGATCGAGCCGCTGCTGGAACGCCGCGGACTGAACGCCAAGTAAGCTGGCGTGACCCCCGACATGCCGTTCCCTGCGAACGGCATTTTTTTTCGTCCGGCGCCGTTGCCGGCCGCCGACTGCCATGCGCGATAATGGGCACGCCGATTTCCTCCATGGAGCCTGCTTGACCGATATCGCCATCCTTCCGACCCTGCTGCAAAACCGCCTCCGGGCCGCCTTGCATCCGGGCGAACGCCTGGTCTGGGTCGGCCGGCCGATCGCCGCCCGCTTCAAGGGAAGCGCCTACGGCTACCCGGCGCTGCCCGCTTCCACCGCGTACGCCATCACCGGCGCGCGCGTGATCCTGCTCGGCGGCGGCGACGACGCCGACAGCGTCCGCTCCTATTTGCCGGCGCAGTTGCAGCAGCTCGAACGCACGGAGCACGAGGGCGGCTGGGGCGACCTGATACTCGAGACCGCGTACCTGTCCGACGACGATGGCGGCTACACGGCCGAGCGCCACGGCTTGCTCGCCATCGCCGGCGTGCGCCGCGTGCACGGCCTGGTCGCCGCGCTGGCCAGCACCCTGCCGCTGGCGCCGCGCAGCGCGCATGCCGGCGTTCAAAAGGCGCTCCTGGCGCCCGCCACCGGCGCCTTGCCCGCCAGGCTGCGGCAGGCGCTGCAGGCCGAACTGGGGCCGGGCGAACGCCTGGTCTGGGCGGCGCAGCCGATTCCCGCCAGTTATCTGAAAAAAGGATTGCGCAAGTGGTTCTTCTTTATTCCATGGACGCTGTTTACCTTGTTCCTCATCGTCGTGGGAGCCCCGGCCGTGTGGAATGCGGGCTTGGGAGGATGGGATCGCTTGCTCGTGATTGGCGTGCCCGTGCTCTTCCTGTGGATCGGTCTCCACCACCTGGTCCAGCCATTCCGGATGCGCAGGGAGGCGCTCGGCGTGGTGCATGCGATTACCACCGCGCGCGCCCTGACCATCGACCTCAACGGCGCGCCGCTGGTCCGCACCTACGCGCCGGCGGGCCTGGTGCATGCCCGCTGCGCCGACGGCCCGGGCGGCAGCGGCGACCTGCGGCTGGAGGCCAGCGCCGGCCACGCCATCCCGATCGAGCGCCAGGTGCACCGCCATGGTTTCATGGGCATCGACAAGGTGCGCCATGTCGAAGGCCTGATCGGCCACCTGAAGCAGGCGCCGGCCACTGGAAATTAGCATAGGAACAATGCTTTATAATGTGGCACGTCCTTCATTCCGAAACGTTGCCCTTATGCTGACACCTCGCCTTCTCCCGCTCGCTTCCGTCCTGTTATGCGCCCTTGGCCTGGCGGCCTGTTCCACCGAACCGGTACGGACGCCCGAAGTCCAGCTGACCGAAGAGCCGGGCGAGGCCGGCCCGCGCTGCAGCGGCGCCGACTGCTGCAGCGACGCCGAAGCGCTCGAATTCGCGCCGCAGCGCCAGTATTGCAGCGCCCTGGCGCTCGACAACGAAGGCAAGGGCCCGGCCTCGTCCAGCGCCCTGAAAGAAGCCATCGCTGGCGCGCGCGCCGAAAAGATCCGCACCCACGACGCCTCAGGCGTGCTGTGCCACGCCTACGCGCTCGAGGCCCAGCGCGCCGGCGACCGCGGCGACGCCGCCGCCGCCCGCACCGGACTGGCGGCCGCCGTGCAAGCCTGCCGCGCCGGTTTCGGCAACGAATCCGACCAGGCTGCGCAAGCCTTGCTCGACAGCGCCGAACAACGCATGCAGATGAAGGAACTGGACAAGGTCCAGGCCGACATCGGCGCCGTGCTGGCGCAGGCGCGCAAGAACGCCAACGCCCAGATCGAGGCCGACGCCACCGATGCGCTGGGGCGCCTGATGGGCATCGGCGGCGACCTGGCCGGCGAGCGCCGCCTGCTGAACGAGGGCATGGAGATGCGGCGCAAGGCCTATGGCGAGAACAGCTACCAGGCCGGCATGAGTTATGTGAACCTGGGCGGCAGCTACATGCGCCAGAACGACAATCCGGCCGGGCGCGCGTGGTACGAGCGCGCCATCGCCGTGTACGGCGCCACGCTCGGCATGGCCGACCCGGTCACGCTCGAAGTGCGCGCCGCCCATGCGATGAGCTACAGCGCCGAGCGCAACCACAAGCGCGCCCAGGAACTGCTCGAAGCGATGCTGCCGCAAGCCGTGCAGGCTTACGGCGCGCAGTCCGAAGACACGGTCGCCATCCTCAACGACATCGGCAATATGCTGCAGCACCAGGGGCAGTCCCCGGCGGCCCTGCTGCGCTTCGAGGAAGTGCTGGCGATCCGGCGCGCGACCATGCCCAACAGCGTCAAGCACGGCCGCTCGGCCCTGCTGGCCGCCACGCTCAAGCGCAAGACCGGCGGCGGCTGCGGCGCCAGCACCGCGCTCGACGCCGAGGTGCGCCGCATCGCCGCCCAGCTGGAAGCGTCGGCCGCCAGGGACGAGGAGGCCAGATCGTATGTGCGCGACGCCCACGACTTTGTCCAGCAGTGCGCCCTGCCGGCGCCGCGCGGCGCGCGCAAGCACAAGTGAGCACACACAAGTGAGCACACACAAGGCCGCTGAGTTTGCCGAGCAATACACGCGCGCCGAGCGCGTGCGCCTGGCGCTGCTGATCCTGCCCGCCGGCGCCGCCTTTCTGCTGGCGGCCAGGTTCTGGTTCTTCCCCTGGCTGACGGCGTTCGCCGCGACGGCCGGGTGCCGCGAAATCGGCGGCGTGCCTGGCGTCACGCTGCTGTTTTACGGTTCGTTCGTCGGCTTGCCGCTGCTGGTGGCGCTGGTGTTCGGCGCGGTGCTCGGCCGGCCCGCTTACCAGACCCTGCGCAGCGGGCAATATCCTGCCGCCGGGACCAGGGTATTCCGGTCCATCCGCATCCGGCGCGGCATGGCCGCCAGGCTGATCGGCGCCGCCCACCTGCTGCTGGCGCTGGCCCCGCTGGTGCTGGCCGCGTGGGGCTGGTCGCAGGCCGGCGCGATGGTGGCCGCCGCCCAGCTCAAGCCAATCAAGTGCTCCATACCTGCGCCCAAATAATTAAATTGCGCTGCCATGTACCGACACTGAGCGTAGCTCAATAAATAACTTAGTATGTGGTTTATCGGTATTGATATGGACGACGCGAGTTCATTACGTGGGGATGGACGACGCTCAAAGCTGTAAATTCGCTTTAACCATTGTGGGTTTGTTCGCGTTAAATATGTTGAATACGTAACATGTTTTTTATATGTTTGGTAGTTTTAACGCATGACAATACGGTCCAGACCGGTGTAGACTGTGCTATCTAATTTCTTAAATCGAACGATGGCTAACCCACTCGCGGGCCCGATGATTCACTCTGATGATCTAAAACTGAAGCGGGCAATCCAACTTTTGTGTTCAACCGGCGTGCGCAGGTCGCTTACAATGGAGCGGGTAAAGACTTGGTTAAAACAGTTCGATGCAGGTCCCGAACAAACATTAGCACTGCTTATATTGCGCCATTTAATTTACCGGACTACCGATCAAATTCAATCGACGCTCACCCAGGCTCTTCGCAAAATGGCGTTGCACTTTGCACTAGATGATACTGATCGGGAGAACCTTAACTGGAGGGACATACTTGCAGGTAAGGCAAAACTGAGTTTTTACTTTGGTCCCCCAGCACATGATTTTACAAAACCGGGTAAAAGTGGGGAGCTAATAATTCGTTTACTTAAACAAATTTTTTCCGTAACTTCAAATCAAATTCAATATCCGGGAATGGTAACCGAACTGCCCCCTGACGAGCGCTATTTGATGATCGATGACGGTACTTTCACCGGCGATCAGTTCACTAAATTTGTTGGGACCTTCGCAGGAATGATGAAAACCCCTCATCAAACTGGGATTGTGGTTTCTATTGCACATGAGGCAGCATTGAAAAATTTGCGTCGAAACTATCCCGGAATTCCCGTTTTCTATGGCGAAAAAATGACTTATCAAGACGGATTGGTCGCGCTGTCTCAGCGGTGGATCGACAGCGGACGTTGGCCCTACGAAGAATCTTCGCCCCTTGATGTTTATCAAAGTGTGATCGAAAAAAAGGGACGGTTTAAAGTTAACCAACCGCTCGGATTTGGTGGCCTCGGGTTAATTGTCGCATATGAACATGGCGTCCCTGATGATTCATTGCAACTTCTTTGGGATAAATCTGATACTTGGTCTCCTCTTTTTGATAGGTAATCAGAATGAAGTTTATTGACTACGCAATCCTCGCTAAAACTCGAGCAGAGGAGCACGAGGCTGACGTATGGGGAAAATTTTTTATTCCTCCATATTTCAATAAGCTGGGATTGAAATCCGCGACGAGATCTACGTATATTGTTGGAAAACGTGGATGTGGTAAGACAATGCTGCTTAAATATATGGATTACCATACTGCATTTTCGCCACGTAGGAAGGAGATTCCAGATGATGAGCTGAAGCACATCGGAATTTATTGGCGAGTGGATACCCAATTCTGTAATTCATTAAAGTCCAGAGGATTTGATGATCAGCAATGGAAATCGGTCTTTGAAAGCTATTTTTCACTTGTTGTATCGGCGGAAATTATTCGCGCTACCCGGGCGATCTCAGAAAGCGCTTACGTTGGATTTACAAATCAAGATTTTCAAAATCTGGAATTTGGTTGTGCCGCTGATTTTCATCCCGATTTTCCTACAAAACCAATCGAATTAGAAAAATTCCTGGAGGGCCGTCGGCGTCTTTTTTCGACTTGGGTGTCCAATATGACATCAATGCCGCAGCCACTACTTCCTCCGGGTCGCGTATTTATCGATGCGCTAATCTCCGACTTAAAAAATATACTTGCACTAAGCGATATCGCTTTCTATATTTACGTAGACGAAGTCGAGAATCTGGTTCCCTACCAACGTCAGGTCTTAAATTCTTACCTCAAGCATAGTCAAAAACCCTTTATTGTTAGCTTCACATCCAAGGAACTTTCAGATGAAAGTGCCACTACGGGGCCGGAATCGGTAAATGCTACTCATGATTTCCGACTTGTTGCGCTCGATGAGCTAATGGATGAGCAGAGTCGAAACGTGTTTTTTGCGGAAGTTTATCTGGCGAATCTTGACATTGCGGCAGGTAATCAGCAAGGACATTTAGTCCAATCGCTGCTCTCTCCAGATGAGCTGTCATTGCGCCATACGGATTCCTATCGTGGAGAGACTTTACGCACTATTCGTGCTCGGTTCCCATCTAAGACTTCGAAACAGTTAGCAAAGGACGCGCTAGAGGAACCACGGATCTTGAGAATCCTCGAGGATAGAATCGACCGGGCTTTGGAGAAGAAAAAGACGAGCGTTAGTGCGGATATGTTTATGAAATATAAAGATATTCCCGACGCTCTTGTAATTGTACCTGCACTTCTTAACCGCTCGTCTCGTACTCCTGATCATGTACTTGAGGAGCTTGGAAAATATAGGCATAATGGTCGAGGCTATTTTGAGTCCACCTGGATACACAATAACCTGGTTGGGGCGTTGTTGGAGTTGTACCGTCCTTATCAAGCCGTATGTCCAATTTATAGCGGATTTGATACATTTTGCACAATGGCAAGTAACAATCTTCGTCATTTTCTGATTCTTGCTTACAAGGCTCTTGAGGTCACTGAACTTCTTGATCGCGATGTTGAGATTTTTGCTATTGATATTCAGGCTAGAGCAGCTTACGAAGCGGCCGAGAAGCTAATAGACGAAGTAAAGACGTTTGGAGTATATGGTGAACGTTTGCGTATGTTCGTTCTGCGGCTTGGAGGGGCATTCCGTGCTCTTCAGGCGCAGCCCGCAATGAGTGAGTCAGAACAAAATCAATTCACGATAAACTCTGGTGCTCGCTCTCCTTCCCAAGAAGAAATTCGCTTTATGCGAGAAGCAATGAAGTATGCAATTCTTATTGAGCAGCTTGAAACAAAAACAAAAGGCTTTATTGGCGGCGATATAATGGATTATCAACTTAATCCAATGTATGCTCCATATTTTCAGATAAGTTATCGCAGAAAAAGAAAAATTGAGATATCCGTGGAAGATTTTCATGTATTGGCTCTGGGTACTGAAGATGAATATCGTAATTTGTGTGCTCGATTGATAAAAGAGGTACCTGCTCCAATAACTACTCAGCAGATGGGGTTTTGGTAATGGCTAGTTCTGCTCATTTTTACTCCAGTCACCATGATAGCGTTGAAGAATTGGGGATGCGTCAAGATGCCGTTCTTTTCCATGGTATCCCAGTAGATCAGCGGGAAGAATTAGCAATAAAGATTGAGGGCGCGCCAGCACACGATAAAGTGTTGGTGAGCTATGACATTCAAAATATGGCACTAAGCGTCGATGGAGTGACTTCAAGCGCCGATGTATGTGCTGGTCTGCTGCAGAATTACATCGATGGCCGACAAATAGTGCTTGAAGCTACTACGCTCGGCTTTGCTGAATTGTTCTGCGTGATACGCGGCCTAATCGCGTTGGGCGTCCGGATTTTTCAAATTATTTATGTTGAGCCCAGAGACTACACGCAGCCTGTCGGAGGTGAATCATTTGCACTGTCAGAATTGATTTCTGGATACCATCCGATACCCCACGCAGTTGTTGATTTGTCAAGTGACGAAGTGGAGGCTGGGGTGTTCTTTCTTGGGTATGAGCCTGAGAGGATGGCGCGTGCCCTTAGCGAATATCAAATGATTGTGGAAAAAACCGTTAAGGTTGTTTTTGGGGTTCCTGCTTTTCAGGCCGGATGGGAGCTTAACGCGATCGTTCCACATCTTCCGATGCTGTCTGAGCAAAGCGGTTTTGATGTAGCCTATTGTTCGGCTAATGATCCTGGCTCCGCATTTGACTGCCTTCAGCGTACTCGTAACTCTTTATCGCGAGGTAGTAAAATGTTTATCGCGCCCATCGGGACTAAACCTTGTGGTATTGCGACTGCTGTGTTTGCTAGTCTCTTTCCAAATGAGGCGGGCATCCTATTTGATCATCCACGCAAGAAATCTAAACGATCTTCGGGCGTAAATGTATGGCACAGATACATTGTCAGGATTAATATATGATATCCTTAACTTAAATTTTCGACAGTTATTATTGTACTGCTATCTAACTGTTGATGGCAACGAGGCGAAGAGTAGGTCGCGCTGCGTAATGAATTTCGCGCACGCGCCACGAGCAAGGCTCAACTGCCATGCACTTCCTGCTTCTGAAGAAATAAACTCCCAAATTTTCCTGCGCTTCGCAACAGGTACGGAAATTCGGAAAATACAGTCGGAGATGTACTGACTTCCGCTAACTACGATTGCGGCACGTCCTAAGCAACGAGTCCCTACTCGCGGTATCAAAATGTCTCCCTCCCTAGCCGGAGCATCTATTTTATGATCATTTCGTTCGCTCATTCTGTCGAAACTGATCTCTGCGTTGGGATACTGTTGGAACGAAGTGGTGTGAAAGTGAGAGACGCCCTGATGTGATAGTGCCCGAGAAGAATGCCGCCCTCTAGCTATAGCGCCTCCGAGCTCTCCTAGTGAGTTTGGCCTTGCAACCTCGCTATGGGTTATCGGAGAAAATTCCTGAGCTAGTGCCCGACACGAAAATTGTCCAATCTTGTCTAGAGATCCTTGAGAGTCCGCAGCATAGACTGTAAATCTGTCAAGCGCATTCGCGTTCGACTTGGGGCGAAAAACCAGCACTGCGGTTTCGACTTCGGCATCTTGGTAAAGGGTGCGGGGTAGACTGATAATCTCTTGCAGGCCGAAGTGGCTGACCATCGCCTGGAGATTTGTGAACGATCGGGACATGCTGAAGGCCGAAATCGGAAGAATGAACGCCATTTCTCCGCTAGATTTTAACAACTTCATCGCATGGGCTAGGAAAACTAAGTCTAAGCGTTGATACTTTGTTTCCCTGTTAGCCCGCATCCTATAGCTGCTGAGTAGTTGATGAATAGAAGGATGGTTGTCGATATAGGTGAACGGCGGATTGCAGATGATCGTGTCCATCTTTCCGTACATTTTAGTAAACCATGGAGAAAAGGACGCAGCGGCTACATCTCGACGCACAAGAGTTATTCCCTCGCTTCGCATTGCGGCTTGGCTTCTCCGCGGCGTTGAGTAGTTTTCCACACCAACTATCCGCACCCCAGGAAATCGTTCTGCTAGGGCTAGCGAAAGCGCGCCCTTTCCGATCCCCAGGTCGGCCGCGATGGTAGGAGGCGTGCGCAACCGAGAACAGAGTAGCTGTGCAACCCAATCGGGTGTTGCAAACTGACCTACTGCCCTGTTACCCCGACCGCTATCAATGGACCATTGCATGATTATTTGTACGATGTTATTCTTGTGACGAATAGTATCTTAATGAAAATTTCTGTCAAGAACAGTATGAAACCTAAGGACATTGTGAAGATCGCCTTGCAGAATTCCGGCCTGTCTCAAGAGGATTTCGCCAAGCTCTTGGGCAAAAGCCAACCAATGTTATCGAAGTACATCTCTGGCCGCGCTATACCGCCCACGGATGTAATTATTCTCTGTATGAATAGATGCGGTTTTCAGCTCAGCCTCGAAATTTCGGCGTCTGCGCTAGCGGACCGCATTCGTACTGATTTTTCTGGTACTGCGTTCGCAGACGTTCGCGCAGCGATCAACCAAATTCTCGATTCAATTTCTGGCCCCAATGATACGATAACTTATCAATCATCTAGGCTAGAGCGAGCAAAAAAGGAACTATATGAAACCACTACAACTTGAACAGGCACGGCAATTGCTTGCCCTTCAATCTCAGATGAACTCTATTGTCAATACAGATTGGTTGAATGCCGGCTACCCTTTCTTGCGTGCCGTTGTGGTTGAGGTTGGCGAGGCGTTGGATCACTTAGGCTGGAAGTGGTGGAAGAAAGAATCTTCAGATTTGCAACAAGTAGTCGTTGAATTGATCGACATCCTTCACTTCATGTTGTCGCATGAATTGGTAGCAGCGAAGGGAGATTTGGAACGTGCAGCCGAGCACTTGGTGAGCATGTCACATCCTAGCTGTGATGCAGTAGAGTTTGATGGATCCCGATGGATGTTGTCCAGAAATGATCCTAGAAATTTGTTTGAATTGCTTGCTGGTTTGGCTGTATGTCGGCGGAACGAACTCCCCGTTCTTGAAGCATGCTTCGATGCGTTCGAAATGACGTGGGACCAAATACTTGTCCAGTATGTGTCGAAAAATGTCCTAAACATCTTCAGGCAAGATCACGGATACAAGACGGGCACATATATTAAGGAATGGTCAGGACAGGAAGACAACATCCATCTAGTTGACATTGTCGCAACTCTCGATGTTGCGAGCGCAAATTTTAGTACAGAACTATACAATGCGCTGTCCATGCGATATAGGCAACGTTGACATTCTGAATGGGCAAACAAACGTCGAGTTATCATAGCTCTCGGATATGAAGTTGCGCGCCGTGCTGTTCAGCGGCCTGGCCGGCATTCACGCGCTGGCGTCGTGGATCGGGGCCGGCGGCGGCACGCTGGGCCCGGCCATCGCTGCCACCATCTACGGCCCCTTGTTCCTGCTCGATGCGCTGGGCCTGCCGGTGTTCGGCAACGGCCCGTCCGGCGGCGGCTGGGCCGGGCCGTCGGAGCTGGGCTGGGCCTGCGTGCTGCTGCTGTGGGGCGCCTTCTGGTGGGGCGTGGCCACCTTGCTGGCGCGCGCGTGTCGTCGCTGATCGGCCATGCGGCCAGCGGCGGGGCCGTCGATGTCGCCCATGCGCCGACGGCCCCGCCGCGCGCGCGCCTGGCGCTGGCCGTGGCCGCCTGTTCCCATCCCGTGCCCGACTTGCTGGCCGGCGTGCATCTGGTCTCCCTGTTCTGGCCCTTGCCGCTGGCGCAGGCCGGATCGCCGTTCGGACTGCTTCCGGGTGCCGGCAAACTCAGCCTGACGAATAAGTTTATGTGGCGAAATCTGTTGATAGAATGTGCCTGTTGTTGCCGCTGTATGCCGTCGACGTCGCCTGCGCTGGCCTGGTCGATCCGGATTCACGGCTCAATGCCGTTCCAATCACGTTTGCTATTGCGAGGAGTCTTATGAGCACAGTGTTGTGGGCCAATTACCTGGTCGATGGCGTGGTCAGTTCCGATCAGTCCGACAAATATGCGCTGCACGAACATCTCGACCAGCTCGACGAGATCTGCCGCGACGCCGGCCTCGTGCCCTTGTCCGAGTGGTGCGATTCGACCGACCTGGCATTTAACATCGGCG
Organism: Massilia atriviolacea; assembly: GCF_003953935.1. Lineage (GTDB taxonomy): Bacteria > Pseudomonadota > Gammaproteobacteria > Burkholderiales > Burkholderiaceae_D > Telluria_A > Telluria_A atriviolacea. Next base: position 138,849 of record NZ_RXLQ01000007.1, on the reverse strand, counting down.
ACGAGGACGAGCTTCCCGACGGCTTCGAATCGACCGACGAACTGATGGCCGTCGACGGCGTGTGGACCGATGCCGGCGTTGCCCTTGATGCCCTCGAACAATTGCTTGCGACGATACAGGAAAAGAACATCGTTTTCGGCGAGGAAGACAATGCGCACGGCGAGATCGTGCAGGAACTCGAAGAGAGCATTGCCTACGCCCAGGAAGCGGCAGCGGCCGGCGGCAAGTTCAACTTCTCGATCGTGATGTAAGGTGGCCGGAACTACGGAGCCAGGCCAGCGGCGAATGGCCGTTTACCCGTTGAGGCGGGGCGCCGGTGAATGACAGCCTGCCATCCTCTGTCCTGGTGACCGGCTCGACCACCTGGGACAATCTCCCCAGCATGCGGCGCATCCTGGCGGCGCTGCCGGCGGGCAGCAGGATCGTGACCGGCGACACGCCGGGCGCCGACGCCTGCGCGGTCGCCATCGCCGCCGAGCTGGGCCTGGAGGTGACGCGCATGAAGAAGAACCGCGCCGATCAGCGCGCCTTTCCCGGCGAAGCGTGGCGCGGCCTGAACCAGCGCATGCTGGCCAGCGGCGTCGACCTGGTGCTGGCCTTCCACGCCGATTACGGCAAGCCCGGCTGCGCGCGCGGCACCGTCCACATGGTCGAGCACGCCCAAGCATGCGACACCGAGGTGCGCATTTTCCGCGAATAGGGACGCCGCTGCGGCATTCTGCGCATGGATATGGCCGCGATTTGGGTGTATAAGGACGGTATCGGCTTTCGCCCCACGCGCCATAGGATCCATTGCAGCAATGAGTGTTCACGACTTACACGGTATTACCTTAGAATCGCTGTTGACCAGGCTGGTCGCGCATTACGGCTGGGATGGACTCGGCAAGCGGATCGATATCAATTGCTTCATCAGCGATCCGAGCATCAAGTCGAGCCTGAAATTCCTGCGCAAGACGCCGTGGGCACGCACCAAGGTCGAAGAACTGTTTCTGGCGACAAAATTTACCGATGAATGAGGATGACATGTTGAACGACGACACAGCGAACCTGAAGTCGCACCTGAAAACCCTGCATGCCAACCTGGCGCAGACGGAACAGGTCGACGAAGAATTGCAAGGCTTGCTGCTCCAGCTCGACGGCGACATCCAGGCCCTGCTGGACAAGCGCGCCGCCGCCGCCCAGGCTGCCCTGAGCGATGAAGCGCTGGCCGAACAGGCCGCAGCGGCCGAACGGGACGACCCGGCCGCCGCCCTGCTGGCCGAACCGCCCGATACCACGACCTACGGCCTGGCCGAGCGCAGCCAGGAAATCACGGCCAAATTCGCGGCCGAACATCCGCGCCTGGAACCCGCCCTGCGCGAGCTGGGCCGCATGCTGTCGAACATGGGTATCTGAACCAGGGGGACCCAAGCGTCCCTCCGGCTGCCTCTTAATGTGGCACAAACGTCACAAGTTATTGAAACATAAGACGTTTTTTCGCTGCAAACACCCTTGAAAAAGGGTGGGGCCGAGTTGTTCCGGAAGGTTTTCCGGTACAATACCGCCCAATGAACTCCCCAACCAATCTGTTTGCGACCGTCCCGAAACGGTCTAGCCGCGCTCCCGCTGCGCCTTTCCTTCCCATGTCCCGCGCCGAAATGGCCGCCCTGGGCTGGGATTCGTGCGACGTCATCCTCGTGACGGGCGACGCCTACATCGACCATCCGAGTTTCGGCATGGCCCTGGTCGGCCGCCTGCTGGAAGCGCAAGGCTTCCGGGTCGGCATCATCGCCCAGCCGGACTGGCTCTCGGCCGACGCCTTCCGCGTGCTCGGCAAACCGAACCTGTACTTCGGCGTCACGGCCGGCAATATGGACTCGATGGTCAACCGCTACACGGCCGACCGCAAGATCCGCTCCGACGACGCCTACACGCCCAACGGCGAGCCCAACAAGCGCCCGGACCGCACCGTCACCGTGTACGCCCAGCGCGCGCGCGAAGCCTTTCCCGACGTGCCGGTCATCATCGGCAGTATCGAAGCCTCGCTGCGCCGCATCGCCCACTACGATTACTGGTCCGACAAGGTGCGCCGTTCGGTGCTGCCCGATTCCAAGGCCGACATGCTGCTGTTCGGTAACGCCGAACGCGCCCTGGTCGACCTGACCCACCGCTTGGCAAGCGGCGAAAACATCAGGGATATCCGCGACCTGCGCGGCACCGCCTTCATGGTGCCGTCCGGCTGGCTGCCGGGCGAGGACTGGGGCGTGCACAATTCGACCCGGGTCGACGTGCCCGGCAAGATCGATGCCCACCACGACCCGTACGCGATGGCCCAGGAAGACAAGAGCGCCTGCGCCACCGACAATGCCCAGCCGAAGGAAGTGATCAAGCCGATCCGCATCATGTCGCGCGAAGAACGCCTGGCCATGGCCAAGGAAAAGCACAACAAGACCGTGGTGCGCCTGCCGTCCTACGAAACGGTGAGCACCGATCCGGTGATGTACGCGCACACCTCGCGCGTGTTCCACCTCGAATCGAACCCCGGCAATGCGCGCGCGATGGTGCAGGCGCACGGCGAACGCGACGTCTGGCTCAATCCGCCGCCGCTGCCGCTGGCCATGGACGAGATGGACGGCGTGTACGACATGAACTACGCGCGCGCCCCGCACCCGAGCTACGGCAAGGCCAAGATTCCGGCCTGGGACATGATCCGCTTTTCGGTCAACATCATGCGCGGCTGCTTCGGCGGCTGCACCTTCTGCTCGATCACCGAGCACGAAGGACGGATCATCCAGAGCCGTTCCGAACCGTCGATCCTGCGCGAAATCGAGCACATCCGCGACAAGACCAAGGGTTTCACCGGCACCATTTCGGACATGGGCGGGCCGACCGCGAACATGTACCGGCTGGCCTGCAAGGACAAGGAAATCGAAGTGTCCTGCCGCCGCCTGTCGTGCGTGTACCCGACCATCTGCGTCAACCTCGGCACCGACCACAGCAAGCTGATTTCGCTGTACCGCAAGGCGCGCGCGATTCCTGGCATCAAGAAAGTGCTGATCAGTTCGGGCCTGCGCTACGACCTGGCCGTGCGGTCGCCGGAATACGTCAAGGAACTGGTAACCCACCACGTGGGCGGCCTGCTCAAGATCGCGCCCGAGCATACCGAAGAAGGCACCTTGTCGAAGATGATGAAGCCGGGCATCGGCGCCTACGACGAATTCAAGGAAATGTTCGACCGTTTCTCGCTGGAAGCCGGCAAGAAGCAGTACCTGATTCCTTACTTCATCGCGGCGCATCCGGGCACGACCGATGAAGACATGCTCAACCTGGCGCTGTGGCTGAAGAAAAACAACTTCAAGCTCGACCAGGTGCAGACCTTCATGCCGACGCCGATGGCGATGGCCACCACCATGTACCATTCGCGCAAGAATCCGCTGAAAAAAGTGACGGCCGATTCCGAAATCGTGGAAACCGCCAAGAGCGGCAAGGTGCGCCGTTCGCACAAGGCCTTCCTGCGCTACCAGGACCCGGCCAACTGGCCGATCCTGCGCGAAACGCTGGTGAAGATGGGCCGTGGCGACCTGATCGGTAATGGCGACAAGCACCTGGTGCCGAGCTGGCAGGCGTCGGAAGACGGCGGGTTAGCTGCGGGCGAGCGCAAGCGCCAGACCTCGGGGGCGGGCACGCTCGACAAGTTCGTGGCGGCGCCCAAGCGCAAGACCGAACGCGCGCTGGCGCCGTCGCCGTTCATCGCGCCGGAATCGAAGGTGCGGCCGTCGATCCTGGCCACCATCAAGACCAAGCCGAAGGCCGCGCCGGCAGCCAAGGCCGGGGCGCGCCGCAAGTAAGGGCGGCAGTTCGCCGCCAATCGCAGCCGCCTTCGGTTCAATGCCTTGCCTGATGCGGGTTGAGATCACAACCCGCAAAACGTTTTTCCCGCCTTTGCGGGAACGACGTTCTTGGGGTGGAGGCGGTCACGGCATGCTGCGAGCGCAAATCCCTCCCACCGCCGCTGTCGCCATCGCTTTTGCAACACCCCCTGTTGTGCCACGCACACAGTTCGCATTTTCCGCTGTCCCGGCCGGGAAGGTCAGTACAATCGCTTCATACGTTGCTTTTGTGCACACCTAGCCGTGTGACCGACCGATGACCCGACTCCCCCTGGCCCGCCGCCTGTCGACGGCTTTTGCCTTGGCAATTGCCATGTGCATCGCCGCGCCCGCCCACGCGCGCGACAGGGTCACCCTCCAGCTCAAGCACACCCACCAGTTCCAGTTCGCCGGCTACTACGCCGCCCTCGAAAAAGGCTTTTACCGCGACGCCGGCCTCGACGTCCACATCGCCGAAGGCACCGACGGCAACGAACCCGAACGCAACGTCAGCGCCGGCAAGGCCGAATTCGGCGTCGGCAGCAGCAGCCTGCTGCTGGCGCGCCTGGCCGGCAAGCCGCTGGTGGTGCTGGGCGTGGTGTTCCAGCATTCGCCCTACGTGCTGCTGGTGCGCAAAAGCGAGGAGCGGCCCGACATCCGCAGCCTCAAGGGCAAGCGCGTCATGATCGGCTCGCTCACGGACGAACTCACCCAGGCCGACGAACTGATCGCCTACCTGAACAAGGAAGGCGTGCCCCCCAAGAGCCTGGTGCGGGTCGAGCACAGCTTCAACCCGGACGACCTGGTCAAGGGCAAGGTCGACGCCTACTCGGCCTACATCACCAACGAGCCCGATTACCTGGACCGCCTCGGCTTCGCCTACGACGTGCACAGCCCGCGCGAAGCGGGCATCGATTTCTACGGCGACAACCTGTTTACCAGCGAGCGCCAGATCGCCGCCCACCCGGAACGCGTGCGCGCCTTCCGCGCCGCCAGCATGAAGGGCTGGGCCTACGCCATGGCCAACCAGGGCGAAATCGCCGACCTGATCCTGTCCAAGTACACCCGCCGCCACGACCGCCAGCACCTGCTGTTCGAAGCGCGCCAGATGGAGCCGCTGGTGCAGCCGGTGCTGGTCGAAATCGGCTACATGAATCCGGACCGCTGGCGCCACATCGCCGATATCTACGCCGACCTGGGCATGTTGCCGCGCAATGCGTCCTTCGACGGCTTCATGTACAGCACCGACCCGGCGGCCAGCTACCTGACCTGGCTGTACCGCTCGCTGCTGGCGGCCGGCCTGCTGCTGGTCGGCGGCGCGGCGGTGCACGTGTCGCTGCTGGCGCGCGAACGGCGCCGCGCGCAGGAAAGCATCCGCCAGGGCGAACTGCGCTTTCGCACCATGTTCGAAGAAGCGCCGATGGGCATCGCCCTGATCGATTCGGCCAGCGGCCAGTTCAAGGACATCAACCCGCGCTTCGCCCAGATCAGCGGACGTTCGCCGGAAGAACTCAAGCGCGGGCGCTGCGACGACATCACCCATCCCGACGACGTGGCCAGCGAGGCGGCGCGCATGGCGCAGCTGGGCGCGGGCGGCATCACCGGTTTCAAGAGCGCGCGCCGCCTGCTGCGTCCCGACGGCAGCGTGGTCTGGGTCGACATGTCGATCGCCGCCATCGATGCCCCGGCCGACGCCGCGCACCACCTGTGCATGATCGAGGATGTGACCGAAAAGAAGACCTCGGAAGCGCTGATCTGGCAGCAGGCCAATTTCGACCCGCTCACGCAGCTGCCCAACCGGCGCATGTTCCACGACCGCCTGGAGCACGACATCCTGCGCTGCCGGCGCGACGGCACGCGCGTGGCGATCCTGTTCATCGACCTCGATCAGTTCAAGGAAGTCAACGACACGCTCGGCCACCAGCAGGGCGACGTGCTGCTGGTCGACGCCGCGCGCCGCATCAGCGCCTGCGTGCGCGAGTCGGACACGGTGGCGCGCCTGGGCGGCGACGAATTCACCGTGATCCTGCCGCAGCTGGCGGAAACCGGCAGCGTCGGCGCGATCGCGCAAAAGATCCTCGACGTGCTGCAGGCGCCGTTCGCGCTGGGGCAGGAGCAGGCCTACATTTCGGCCAGCGTCGGCATCACCGTGTATCCGGACGACGCGCGCGACATCGACGACCTGCTCAAGCACGCCGACCAGGCCATGTACGCGGCCAAGGACGCCGGGCGCAACCGCTTCAGCTACTTCACGCCGGCGCTGCAGGTGGCGGCCATCAACCGCATGCGCATGACCAACGACCTGCGCAGCGCCCTCAAGGGCGGCCAGTTCCGCGTCTACTTCCAGCCGATCGTGCACCTGCGCAGCGGGAAGATCCACAAGGCCGAAGCCCTGATCCGCTGGGAGCACCCGCAGCGCGGCCTGGTAAGCCCCCTGGAATTCATTCCGCTGGCCGAGTCGAGCGGCTTGATTCTCGATATCGGCGAGTGGGTGTTCAAGGAATCGGCGCGCTGGGCCAGCCTGTGGCGGCGCGAGCACCATCCCGAATTCCAGGTCAGCGTGAACCAGTCGCCGCTCGAATTCCAGCGCGAAGGCAAGGGTTACGAAGGCTGGCTGGCGCACCTGCGCGAGCTCGGCCTGTCGGGCCAGGCGGTGGTGGTGGAGATCACCGAAGGCTTGCTGCTCGACGCCAGCAGCGGCGTGACCGACAAGCTGCTGCAGCTGCGCGACGCCGGCATCCAGGTCGCGCTGGACGACTTCGGCACCGGCTACTCCTCGCTCTCGTACCTGAAAAAATTCGATATCGACTACCTGAAGATCGACCGTTCCTTTACCCGCAACCTGGCGCCCGAATCGAGCGACATGGCGCTCTCGGAAGCGATCATCGTCATGGCCCACAAGCTGGGCCTGCGCGTGATCGCCGAAGGAGTCGAGACCGACCGGCAGCGCGAGCTGCTGCTGGCGGCCGGCTGCGACTACGGCCAGGGCTACCTGTTCGCGCGCCCGGTGCCGGCCGAGGAATTCAACGCCATGCTGGTGGCCCAGTCGCGCGCGCTGGCGGCGGCCGCCGCGCAATCGTCCTAGCGCCTGTCCCGGCGGGCCGGCGTCACCCATGCTCGCCAGGCCCCGGCCTGTCTGCGCTCTGCTCCTTGTCCCGGTACGATCTCGCCACATTTCATCATCAACGAATTGCCGACTCGGGACACGAGCTACTTGGCCAGTCCCACGCTGGCCTGCCTGACGCGCAGCGCCATGGCGTTGCGGTGGCGCGCGCGCAGGCGCGCATTGGTCACCAGGCAGCCGAGCGTCTCGCCCACCACCATCACCACGCCGAGCAGCGGCAGTACCAGCATCAGCCCCGCCACGCCGGCCAGCGAGCCGCCCACGAAGATCATCAGCACCGTCATCAGCGGATGGATCTGCAGGCTGCGCCCGAGCGTGAGCGGCATGAAGATGAAGTCGTCGAGCAGGCGCACCGCCACGAACACGCCGATGGCGCCGTAGCCGATCACCGGATTGGAAGGCGCGTCGGTGGCCGCCACCACCACCACCATGATGCAGCCGACCACCGAGCCGACGAAGGGCACCCAGGCCAGGATCGCCGAAATGAGCGCCAGCGCCAGCGGCGAGGACACGCCGATCAGCCACAGCCCGAGCGAGAGCATGATGGTGTCGATCACGGTCAGCTTGATCAGGCCCTGGAAGTAGCGGCGCGCGGTCTGGTCGACTTCGTGCAGCAGGAACAGGGTCTTTTCGAAGAACGCATTCGGCACCGCGCGCGCCAGGAAGCGCTTGAAGCTGGCGCCGTCGCGCAGGAAGAAGAAGGTCAGGAAGGGCGCCAGCAGCAGCGACGGCAGCCAGCCGGCGACCGCCACCAGCAGGCCCGCCAGGTGCTGCTGCGCGAAGTTGTCGGTGAAGGACTTGAAGCGCCGGTTCACCAGGCGCGTCAGCTTCATCTGTTCGAGCACCGGGAATTTCTGCTCCAGCAGCTGCATCGTGTTGCGCACGAAGGTCACGCCGCCTTCCAGGTAATGCCCGAGCAGCGCCTGCCACGATTCTTCCGGCACCGCCACGTACGAGAACACCAGCACCAGCACCAGCGAAATGGCCGCCACGAAGCCGCCGCCGACGGTCAGCGCGGCCAGGTCCTGGCCGACGCCGGCGCGGATCAGGCGCTGCATGGGCGCGAGCAGGATGTAGTACAGGACCGTGCCGAAGATGAAGGGAATGGCCAGCCACAGCATGTGCTCGAGCAGGATCAGGAGCAGGCAGGTGACTGCAATGATGCCGCACCAGACCACCGGTCCGGCGCGTTCGCGCGAGGTCATAAGGCTTCCACCTGCGGGCTGCCGCCCATCCAGTCGCGCAGGCGCTGGCCGACCAGGCGCGCCAGGGTCAGCGAAATCTTATAGCCGATCACGGCGTCGGTTTCCATCAGGCCCAGGAAGTCGGCGCGGAAGAACACCGCCAGCTCGCAGTTTTCCATCGCGCGCGCCTGCGCCGTGCGCGGCGAGTCGTCCAGCAGCGCCATGTCGCCGAACACGCTGCCCGGCCCCAGTTCGGACACCACCATGAAGGCGCTGCCCTGGGCGCGGCTGATCGCCACCTTGCCCGAGGTGACCAGGTACAGCGCCTGGCCTTCCTCGCCCTGGTCGAAGACGATTTCGTCGAGCAGGTAGCGGCGCTCGTGCATCAGGCCATCGACGATCTTCAGTTCGAGCGGGGTCAGGGAATTGAACAGGACCGAACTTTTGAGGCGGTGCAGGCGGGGCGACAGCGGCGGCGATTTCAAAAAACCAAAGATCAAGGTAACTCCAGAGGGGGGAAATGACACGCACGAGCTCGATTATGCGCCCATGCGGCGCCCTGTGTGCCAGGCGTGCATGCTTTCCATAATTTTGCCACAGTAAGTACGGAGGCGATAAGTAGTGTAGTATGATGCCACACGGTAACATCTATTAGAATTTATACATTCTTGCTCCGGCCCAGCGATCGCGCTGGACAAGCCGCGGGCGGGCCATGCTTCATCCCCGGGGAACGCGCAGTGATCGATATCAAGACCTTCATGTTGGTACTGGCCGTCGGCAATATTGCCTTCGCCATGCTGATGGCGGGTTACGCGCGTTCCGGCGCCGTCCATCCGGCCATGCGGACGTGGAAGTGGGCCAAGCTGGTGCAGGGCGTGGCCAACCTGCTGGCCTACCTGCAAAGCGACGCCGCCCCGCTGTGGATGGGCGTGGGCGGGGCCTCGGTGCTGGTGCTGGGCATCGCGATGGAAGCGGCGGCGTACTGCACCTTTTTCGGCTTCCAGCGCTGGCGCCGGATCCTGTTTCCCCTGACCGCGCTGGCGCTGCTGCTGTATCACCTGGCGCCGCTGGCCGGCGCCGGCGCGCGCGAGCTGGGCGTGATGCTGTCGCTGATGGTCGCGCTGTTCAGCGGCGCGATGGCGGCCGCGCTGCTGCGCCCCGGACGCGAGGCGTCGGCCCTGCAGCGCATCATCGGCATCAACAACCTGGTGTTCTCGGCGGCGATGGCGCTGCGCGCCTGCTTCAGCCATGCCAGCCTGGGCGTGGTCGGCGGCGCGCCGGGCGTGGTGCAAGGCGTGGCCTATATCGCCGGCTACCTGCTCATGATCGTCAACGGCTTCGGCTTCCTGCTGCTGTGCAAGGAGAAGGACGACCGCGCCATGGCGCTCTTGGCCACCATCGACAGCCTCACGGGCCTGGTCAACCGGCGCGCCTTCTTCGAACGCACCGAGAGCGCGCGCATGCTGGCCGCGCGCCTGGGCAGCCCGGTCGCGCTGATGATGCTCGACCTGGACCACTTCAAGAGCCTCAACGACCGCTTCGGCCACGCCGCCGGCGACCAGGCGCTGTGCGTGTTCAGCGCCACGGCGCAGGCCAGCCTGCGCGAGCATGACATCATGGGCCGGCTCGGCGGCGAGGAATTCGCGCTGGTCATGCCGGGGACCTGCCTGACGGGCGCGCTGCAGGCGGCCGAGCGGCTGCGCCTGGCGGTGCAGGGCGCGCACCTGGCGGGACTGGAGGACGCGTATGCGATGACGGTCAGTATCGGCGTGGTGGCGATCGAGCCGGGCGAACATATCAACGCCGCACTGGCGCGCGCCGATCACGCGCTGTACGCGGCCAAGAGCGCGGGGCGCAACCGGGTCGAGGCGGGGCAGCCGATGCCGCAGTGCGCATAGCCGCCGTTTCCGCAGAGAGGCGCGGGCGCCGTCGTTCCCGCCAGCGCGGGGAAGACGGATTCAAGATGAGCGGCCATGCGTTCAGGGGGCCAGGTCCAGCATGCGCCGCACCGCCACCAGCGGCTCCAGGTGACTGGTCAGCAGCACGCACACATCCTGGCGCGCCCCCAGTTCGCCGAGCTGCCCGCGCAGGTATTCGACCGCCGCCGCATCGAGCCCGTTGAACGGCTCGTCGAGCAGCAGCAGGCGCACCGGCAGGGCCAGCGCCAGCGCCAGCTGCACCTTCTTGTGCTGTCCCAGCGACAGGGTCGACAGCGCCTGGCCGAGGGTTCCCGCCACCCCGAACGCATCGAGCTGGCGCTCGACCAGGCGCGCGTCGGCAGCCGGATACAGGGCCAGGTGCAGGTCGAGCAATTCCTGCACCGCCAGCCACGGCAGATCCGGCAGGTCGCCGCCGCAGTAAAACGCCGCCAGCCGGTACGCCAGCGGCTGCGCCGCGCAATCGATGCCGTCCAGCGCAATGCTGCCCCGGTTGGGCGTGAGCGCGCCGGCCGCCAGCTTGAGCAGGGTGGTCTTGCCCATGCCGTTGGCGCCGCGCAGCCAGGTGATGCCCGGCCCGATGGCCGCCGAAAAACCGGCGAACACCGGGCGCGTATCGAAATGAAAATGCACGCCCGCGATGCGCAGCAGCGGACCGTCCTTCTGTTCTACTGCCATAGTTCGCTCCCCACCGCCGTCAACACCAGAATCTGCACCACCACCAAACCCACCCGCGCGCGTGGCGTAAAGCGCGGAATCGCCACCAGCAGCAGTTGCGCCACGCAGCCGAGCAGCAGGTACACGCGGCCGGCCGGACGCGTCCACACTCCATGCGGCAGGCCGCCGGCGAACACGATCGCCAGCACCAGCAGCGCGGGCAGCAGGGCAAACGCGCGCGCCGCCAGTTCCAGCGCGCGCGCCTGCAGCGGCCAGGCCGCGATGAGCGGGCGCAGCGCGCCGATCTGCTCGCGCACGGCCTTGTCGCCACGGTCGGTGAGCAGCACCATCAGCGCACTGGTGGCCAGCGCCAGGAGCGCGCGCGCGATGCCGGGCGGCGCCTGCATCCACGGCAGCGCCGAGCCCACGGCCGCCGCCAGCATCAGGCTTTGCTGGCGCCCCACCATGTTCTCGTTGCGCCAGAAGGGTAGCCAGAACAGGCGATGCCACAGCATCGGCACGCGCCATCGCCACTGGCGCGCCGCATAGCGCAGCGGCGGCGGCGCCAGGCGGCGCTGCCAGCGCGCGCTGGCCGGGGCGCGGCGCGCGCGCAGCCACAGCAGCGCGACCGTGCAGGCGTAGGAGAGCAGCAGCGAGAACAGCGTGCCGAGCACGCCGCGCACAGGCAGCAGCCAGTCGGGCCGCTGCCACAGCCAGATGGCCGCCGACACCGCGTACAACAGCGCCAGCGGGCCGACCATCATCGCGGCCACCTGGGCATCGGCCGCCAGCCGCGTGGACGGCGGCACCGGCAGGCGGCGCAGCCAGTACACCACGTCGAGCGGCAGCACGCGCTTGCGCACCAGCAGCGCCGGCAGCGCCATCGCCAGGCCGTGCGCGAGCAGCAGGCCGATGGCGGGCAACCCGGCTTGCGAGGCGGCGTACATGGGGGGCAGGGCGGCCAGCGCGAACAGGCCGAGGACCACCTGGGCGAACACCAGCAGCAGGATCTCGGCCGAACTTTTCAGGCTGGCGGCAAAGCGCCGGAACGCGTGGATGGCGAGGCGGCGGCGAAACGTGACGTAGGCGTGGGCCAAGGCGGTTCCGAAGATGAAGGCAAAACCAAAGGGGGAATAGAAAAAGGGCCCGACGAATCGGGCCCTTTCTTGATGCTGGCGGAGCGGACGGGACTCGAACCCGCGACCCCCGACGTGACAGGCCGGTATGCTAACCAACTGAACTACCACTCCGTGTTACTCTGATCGGTACTGCTGATCATGATGCACCGTCTCTGATGGTGGTGGGTGCTGAGAGGCTCGAACTCCCGACCCGCGCCTTGTAAGGGCGCTGCTCTACCAACTGAGCTAAGCACCCGAAAACTTCGCTTACCTCAGAGACTGCATCCGACGTTTGTCACCACGTCTGAAGAGGCACGAATCATATCCAGAGTTCGGGAAGTGCGCAAGGGTTTTTGCGAAAAAAGTGAAAAATCCCGCAAACATCCCGCGCGCGCCCGGTCCGCCGATTACTCCTTGATGCCCCACTGCGACAGCATCCACGCCATGTTGAAGGCGCCTTCCTTGACCGCGTTGTAACGCCCCGAGGCGCCACCGTGGCCGGCGCCCATGTTCGTCTTGAGCAGCAGCTGGTTGCTGTCGGTCTTGTGCGCGCGCAGCTTGGCGACGTACTTGGCGGGCTCCCAGTACATCACCTGGCTGTCGTTCAGGCCCGTGGTCACCAGCATCGCCGGATAGGCCTTGCGCTCGATGTTATCGTACGGCGAATAGCTGCGCATGTAGTCGTAGGCCGCCTTCTCGGTCGGGTTGCCCCATTCGAGGTACTCGCCGGTGGTCAGGGGCAGGGTGGCGTCCATCATGGTATTCATCACGTCCACGAACGGCACGGCCGCGTGCACGCCGCGGAACAGCTCCGGACGCAGGTTGACCACGGCGCCCATCAGCAGGCCGCCGGCGCTGCCGCCCTGGATCACCAGGCGATTCGGGCTGGTCCACTTTTCCTTGACCAGGAAGTCGGCCGCGTCGATGAAGTCGTAGAAGGTGTTCTTCTTTTTCATCAGCATGCCGTCGTCATGCCAGGCCTGGCCCATGTCGGTGCCGCCGCGGATGTGCGCCTGCACCACGATCACGCCGCGTTCCAGCAGGCTCAGACGCCCGATCGAGAAATTCGCTTCCGTCGGAATCCCGTAGGAACCGTAGGACGTGAGCAGCATCGGCGCGCTGCCGTCGAACTTCACGCCCTTCTTGTAGACCGCCGACAGCGGCACCCTGGCGCCGTCGCGCGCGGTCACCCACAGGCGGCGGCTTTCGAAGCGGCTCGCATCGTAGCCGCCCACCACCTCGACGCGCTTGAGGACCGTGCGCGCGCCGCTGGCCATGTCGACGTCGAGCACCGTCGACGGCGTCACCGGCGACTGGTACGCCATGCGGTAGCTGGTGGCGTCGTAGGCGGGCGTGCGCATGCGCGTGGCCATGTAGACCGGATCGTCGAATTGCACCGTCTTCCACGATTTGTTCTTGAAGTTGTAGATGCGCGCGCGGTTGAGCGCATTCGATTTTTCCATCACCACCAGAAAGTCGCGGAAGGCGTCGACTTCGCGCACCATGACCGCCTTGTCGTGCCTGACCAGCTCCTTCCAGTGTGCGGGGCCCGGGGTGGCCAGCGGCGCGCGCACCAGGCGGAAGTTCCTGGCATCCTTGTTGGTCGTGATGAACAACTCGCCGTTGCGGTGTTCGACCCCGTAGCGGTGGCCTTTTTCGCGTCCCAGCACCGTGCGGAAGGCGCCCAGCGGCTTGTCGGCCGCCAGCAGGCGCGTTTCGCTGGTGTCGGTCGCACCCATGTCGAGCATGATGAACTTGCCGTCGCGCGAGGTTTCCACCTGTACGCTGAACTGCTCGACCGGCTCGTGGTACACCTCGACCGGGGCGCTGCCGAGCGTCATGCGGAACAGGCGGTCCGAGCGCTTGGTGGTGGCGTCTTCCTGCACGAAGAAGATGGTCTTGTTGTCCAGCGCCCAGGCCACCGAGGTCACGCGCGGCGCGCTGTCAGGCAGCAGCTTGCCGGTTCTGAGGTCCTTGACGTGCAGTTCGAACTGGCGGAAACCGGTGGTATCGGTGAGGTACACCATCAGCGCGCCGTCGGGGCTGACGAAGGTGCCGGCGACGGCGAAGAACTTGTGGCCTTCGGCCATCTCGTTCTGGTTCAACAGGATTTCCTCGGGCGCCTTGTCGTCATAGGCCAGCCTGGCCCCGGCCGGGCGGCGGCAATTGATCGGGTACTGCTTGCCCGCTTCGAAGCGGGTGTAATAGTAGTAGTTGCCGATCCGCGCCGGCACCGACAGGTCCACTTCCTGCATGCGGCCCTTGACCTCGGCGAACAGCTTGTCGGCCAGCGGCGCGATATCGGCCGTCACCGCTTCGGTGTAGGCGTTTTCGGCGTTCAGGTAAGCGATGACCTTGGGGTCGTCCTTCTTTTGCAGCCAGCGGTAGTCGTCGGTGACGACGTCGCCGTGGCGCGTCTCCTGCCACGCGGCGGTCGCTGCCACGGGCGGCGCCGCGCTGTCGGCGGCAAAGGCGGGAAGGGTGCTGCTCATGGCGATCGTCAGTGCGGTGAGAATGGCGGGGATCTGGGTTGGCACGAATACTCCTGATAGATATTTTTGTGTCAATATCATAGGCCAGACGGCGTCAAAAAAGATAGCTCTTTCGCGCCGCCCTTGCCACCCACAGACCGAGAACCGCGATGAACCCTGACAGATCGCAGCGCAGCCGGCCGCACGAGCTGCTTATGCAACTATTCCACAGCGCGCTGGCGGCGGTCGACCCGCTGGCCGTGCTGGCGCCGCACCTGCCGCCGCCGCCGAAGGGACGCACCATCGTCATCGGCGCCGGCAAGGCGGCCGCGCGCATGGCGCAGGCGGTCGAGCGGCACTGGCAGGGCGAGCTGACAGGCCTGGTGGCCACGCGCTACGGCCATGGCGCGCCGACCCGGCGGATCGAGGTGATCGAGGCGGGTCATCCGGTGCCGGACGAGGCCAGCACCACGGCGGCGCAGCGCATGCTGGCGCTGGTGCGCGGCTTGCGCGAGGACGACCTGGTGCTGTGCCTGATGTCCGGCGGCGGTTCGGCGCTGCTGTCGCTGCCGGCGCCCGGCATCACCCTGGACGACAAGCGCGAACTGACGCGCCGCCTGCTGGCCAGCGGCGCGCCGATCGGCGAGATCAATTGCGTGCGGCGCCACCTGTCGGCGATCAAGGGCGGGCGCCTGGCGCTGGCCTGCCATCCGGCGCGCGTGCTGACCCTGGTGGTGTCCGACGTGCCGGGCGACGATCCGGCGGTGGTGGCGTCCGGGCCGACCATCCCCGACGGCAGCCGCGCGGCCGATGCGCTGGCGCTGCTCGCCAACTACGGCATCGCGGTCTCGCCGGCGGTGCGCGCGGTGCTGGAAGATGCAACGCTGGCCGCGCCGGCGCCAGGCGATGCGCGCCTCGCCGGCAACCGCGCGGTGGTCATCGCCAGCGCCCAGCATGCGCTCGATGCCGCCGCCGCCGCCGCGCGCGCGGCCGGCTATGCGCCGCTGATCCTGAGCGGGTGCATGGAGGGCGAGGCGCGCGAGGTGGCCATCGTCCACGCGGGCATCGCGCGCCAGGTGGCGGCGTACGGGCAGCCGGTGGCCGCGCCTTGCGTGATCCTGTCGGGCGGCGAAACCACGGTCACCGTGCGCGGCCAGGGGCGGGGCGGGCGCAATGCCGAATTCCTGCTGGCGCTGGCCGTCGCCCTCAAGGGCATGGACGGCGTGCATGCGATCGCCTGCGATACCGACGGCATCGACGGCACCGAGGACAACGCCGGCGCGCTGCTCGATCCGGCCTCGCTGGCGCGCGCCGCGCTGGCCGGCGTCGATGCGGGTGCGCGGCTGCGGGACAACGACGGCTACGGCTTTTTCGCCGCGCTGGGCGACCTGGTGGTGACCGGGCCGACCCGCACCAACGTCAACGACTTGCGCGCGATATTGATCGAGCCGGGCGCGGATCGATTACCCGGGAGGTAATCGCCAGGCCTGCGGGGGCGCGCGAGAATCGGGTCAAGCCAGGCAAGCGGGTGAATGCGGATCTGCAGCGCTGTATCGGGGCCGCTCCGGCGCCGGCCGCGCCGCCAACGGGAATCGACAGGAAAACACCATGACCACAGCCAGCCCATCGACTCACGCGCGCGCGTACTTCGGCGACTTTGGCGCCGCGCTGCGCTACTGGCGCGCCAAGCGCGGCTACAGCCAGCTGCATCTGTCCACGGTCAGCGCGGTGTCGCAGCGCCACATCAGCTTCCTCGAAAGCGGGCGCGCCCAGCCCAGCAGGGAACTGATCCTCAAGCTCGGCGTGGCGCTCGACGTGCCGCTCAGGCAGCGCAACATCATGCTGCTGGCCGCCGGTTTCGCGCCGGCCTACCAGGAGCGCACCCTGTCCGACCCCGAACTGGCCGCCGTGCGCCAGGCGCTCGACTTCATGCTGGCCCAGCAGGCGCCATACCCCGCGCTGGTGGTCGACCGCCTGTGGAAGCTGCAACTCCATAACGCGCCCGCGGCCCGCCTGTTCGGCTGGCTGCTCGACCTGCCCGCCGGCCAGCCGATTCCCGGCAACGGGGCCCTCAACGTCCTCAAGCTCATGCTCGACCCGGACGGCCTGCGCCGGTACCTCGTCAACGGGGACGCCGTCTGCGCCGACGCCCTGCACTGGATCCAGCGCGAAGCCATGGGCGACGGTCCTTGCAGCGAAGCGACGGCCCTGCTGGCCGAACTGGCGGCACTGCCCGGCATCGACGCCATCGGCGCGGCAAGCCACGCGCCCAATCTCGACAGGCGCGCGCTGCCGTTTCTGCCGCTCACCATCCGCAAGGACGGCGTCGAACTGAACCTGTTCACGACGATCACCACGATGGGCACGCCGCACGATGTCACGGTGCACGAATTGCGCCTCGAATCCTTTTTCCCCGCCGACGACGCCAGTAAACAGTGGTTTATTGCAAAAAATGTTGCGTGAAGATCACGCGGCGAATGAACTTCCTTGCCATTCACAGCGGTGATCGCTGAAAATACCGGCCATATAAGGTCGGCAACACAGACATCGACAAGATGCGGTGCCGACGGCGTTCATCGCCGCGCGTTGGCAGCATGCGAGTACGTCCAGAAAAAGAGTAGAGCAGGAGACAGGAATTCTTTCGTCGTACGCTTCATCAACTTTTTCCAGGGAACTCGAATGATCAAGATGTCCAAGATGCACAAGCGCGTTATCGGCGCGCACGGCGCCGTGCTGGCCCTGACGGCACTGCTGCCGGTCGCGTCGGCCATGGCCCAGGCGCAAGTCCAGGCGCAGGCTGCTCCGGAACTGCAAACCGTGACCGTGACCGCCCAGCGCCGTACCGAGAACATCAAGGAAGTGCCGGTCTCCGTCACCCTGCTCAAGGATGAGAAGCTCGACGTGCTCGTCTCCGGCGGCCAGGACATCCGCGTGCTGGCCGGCAAAGTGCCGAGCCTGAACGTGGAATCGTCGAACGGCCGCACCTTCCCGCGCTTTTACGTGCGCGGCTACGGCAATACCGACTTCAATACCTTCGCCTCGCAGCCGGTCTCGCTGATCTACGACGACGTGGTGCAGGAGAACCCGATCCTGAAAGGCTACCCGATCTTCGACCTGGCCGGCGTGGAAGTGCTGCGCGGCCCGCAGGGCACCCTGTTCGGCCGCAACACCCCGGCCGGCGTGGTCAAGTTCGAATCCGAGAAGCCGAAGCTCGACAGCTTTGGCGGCTACTACAACGCGTCGGTGGCGACCCATAACACGGTCAACGTCGACGGCGCCGTGAATATTCCGCTGAGCAAAGAATGGGCGGCGCGCTTCTCGACCCTGCGCCAGCACCGCGACGATTTCGTCGACAACACTTTTACCAAGCAGGAAGACGCGCTGGAAGGCTACAACGAGCACGCCGAACGCCTGCAAGTGCTGTACAAGCCGAACACGACCTTCAACGCCCTGTTCAATGTGCACCAGCGTTCGACCACGGGCAGCTCGCGTCTGTTCCGCGCGAATATCATCAAGAAGGGCACGAACGACCTGGTCGACGGTTTCGACGCCGCCAAGATCGCCAACAACGGCCTGAACTTCCAGGCCCTGCGCACCAACGGCGCCAACGTGCGCCTGTCGTGGGACCTGGGCGCGCTCAAGCTGTACTCGATCACCGGTTACGAAGGCGTGGACCACTACCTGAGCCGCGGCGACATCGACGGCGGCGTGCCGGCCGGTCCGGGCGTGATCCCGTTCCAGGTCGAAACCGCCGGCGGCATCGGCGACGTCAAGCAATACAGCCAGGAACTGCGTGTCGAATCGAAAAACAGCGGCCCGATGAACTGGCAGGCTGGCCTGTACTACTTCAACGAAGACGCCACCGGCTCCACCGACAACTACAACAGCGCCACCGGCGCGCACACCTCGCGCCTGGTCAGCCACCAGAAGAATACCGCCTGGGCGGCGTTCGGTTCGGTCAACTACGTCATCAGCGATGCCTTCAACCTGCGCGGCGGCCTGCGCTACACCAACGACAAGAAGGATTTCAACACCGTCTCGGCGTGGAACGTGGTGCAGATCGGCCCGGGTTCGGTGGGCGAGAGCAGCAACAAGGCCAACTGGGACCTGAGCGGTACCTACAAGCTGAACAAGGATGTCAACGTCTACGCGCGCGTCGCGACCGGTTTCCGCGCGCCGAGTATCGCGGCGGCATCGGCCTCGGTGCCGATCACCGTGGCCGATGCCGAAACCATCACCTCGGTCGAAGCCGGCGTCAAGGCCGACCTGTGGAACCGCCGCGCGCGCGTGGCTTTCAGCGTGTACGACTACGAGGTCAAGAACCAGCAGCTGACCGTGGTCGGCGGCAACTCCAACGTCAACCGCCTGATCAACGCGGCCAAGACCAACGGCCGTGGCGCCGAGCTGGACTTTGAAGGTTTCGTCACCAGCAACTTCAAGGTCTCGGCGGGCGGCAGCTACAACTTCACCGAAATCCGCGACGGCAGCATCTCGGTCAACAAGTGCGCGCAGTGCACGATTACCGATCCGCTCAATGCCGCCGGACGCGTCGTCATCGACGGCAATCCATTGCCGCAGGCCCCGAAGTGGATCCTCAACGCCACCGCGCGTTACTCGATGGACCTGGGCGAAGGGCAACTGTTCGTCTTCACCGACTGGGCATACCGCAGCAAGATCAATTTCTTCCTGTACGAAGCGAAGGAATTCACGGGCAAGCCGCTGGTCGAAGGTGGTTTGCGCGTCGGTTACACCTGGGATAGCGGCAAGTACGAAGTGGCCGCCTACGGCCGCAATATTACCGGCACCGAAAGGATTGTCGGCGGTATCGACTTCAACAACCTGACCGGTTTCACCAACGAGCCGCGCCTGTGGGGTGTTCAGTTCAAGGGCAACTTCTAAGCTGCCTGGGCAGGACAAAAAGCCGCGCGCGATCGCGGCTTTTTTTTCGTCCGTGTCCACTTCGGTGCCAGGTCTGACAATCGGACACGGACTCATCCATTAATGTCCACTTCGGTGCCAGGTCTGACAATCGGACACGGACTCATCCATTAATGTCCACTTCGGTGCCAGGTCTGACAATCGGACACGCACTCATCCATTAAATCCGTCCTGATCATCGCAATGTGGCTAGATGCTGCGTGTGCTCAAGCAGCGAGCGAAAAACTGTTGCTAGAGTCGCTCGATGACCAGACCGCTCAGACTCGAATTCCCCGGGGCGCTATACCACGTTACCGCACGTGGAAATCGTCGCCATCCGATCTTCCTGGATCACGCTGACCGCCGCGCCTGGCTAGGTGTACTGCGTGATGCGTGCGCACGCAACAACAGCGTCGTGCATGCTTACTGTCAGATGGGAAATCATTTTCATTTGCTCATCGAAACCATCGATGCCAGGCTGTCGGCGTTCATGGGGCAGCTCAACGGCAGCTATGCGCGCGGCTTCAACCGGCGCCACGGCACTGTCGGGCATTTGTTTCAAGGCCGGTATCACGCCCTGCTGGTACAGAAAGAAAGCTATTTGCTGGAGGTCGCGCGCTATATCGTGCTCAACCCGGTTCGCGCGGGGCTTGTCGCCTCGCCTCAGGATTGGGAATGGAGCAGCTACCGCTGGACGGTGAACCATGTCCATGCGCCGTCCTGGCTCGACACGCAATGGCTGCTGGGACAACTCGCTGCAACGCCCGGCGCGGCGGTGGCTGCCTACCGTGACTTTGTCGCACGCGGGATTGGCGCGGATAGTCCGCTTAAGGATGCCAGGCATGCCTTGCTTCTGGGTACGCCACTGTCGATGGAAGAGGTTCACGCTGTCGCCAGCCGTGCATCTTCCGACATCGTCAGGCTGCAGCGTTGCATCTCTGTAATGTCTCTCACGCAATTCCAAAGTCAATTTCCGGAGCGCGACGAGGCCATGGCGCGTGCATTCCGCAGCACTGCGTTCACGATGAAACAGATCGGCGCACATTTCGGCGTGTCGTACAAGACCGTCAGCCGGGCGGTGCACCGCTACGAAGCCGCATTACGATCCGAAGCTGCCATCCTGGCAAAGTCCTGAACCGACGTACACCTCGACCGCAGTGCCGGCCAGGGAAATTTTGCGCCTACGGGATGAGCTCGTGTCCAAAAGTCAGACCTGGCACCGAAGTGGACAGAAGCTGCCATCCTGGCAAAGTCCTGAACCGACGTACACCTCGACCGCAGTGCCGGCCAGGGGAATTTTGCGCCTACGGGATGAGCTCGTGTCCAAAAGTCAGACCTGGCACCGAAGTGGACAGAAGCTGCCATCCTGGCAAAGTCCTGAACCGACGTACACCTCGACCGCAGTGCCGGCCAGGGGAATTTTGCGCCTACGGGATGAGCTCGTGTCCAAAAGTCAGACCTGGCACCGAAGTGGACAGAAGCTGCCATCCTGGCAAAGTCCTGAACCGACGTACACCTCGACCGCAGTGCCGGCCAGGGGAATTTTGCGCCTACGGGATGAGCTCGTGTCCAAAAGTCAGACCTGGCACCGAAGTGGACAAAAGTCAGACCTGGCACCGAAGTGGACATGTTGCCCCTGTCGGATGAGCTCGCGTCCGAAAGTCAGACCTGGCACCGATGTGGACAGTCGGATGAGCTCGTGTCCGAAAGTCAGACCTGGCACCGATGTGGACATGTTGCCCCTGTCGGATGAGCTCGTGTCCGAAAGTCAGACCTGGCACCGATGTGGACATTTGCGGAGTTTGCTGATTTTGGTAGGAATATTGCGTGCCCATCTGTCAGATGGGGGATTGGGCGGAAGTAAGCCAATATCGTTGCAGTCTGTCAGACTGGACGCCAAAAGTACCGATGACTTTCTCCCCGACTGTCGGAATTTTCACCGTCCATTGGCGCCTCCTTCATAGGAGAAAAAGCCCTGCCGCATCGGCTTGCGTCGAACGGCGCAACAGCGTCTCACTTCCTTGAACACCACCGCCACCCCCGCCATCGCCTGTATGGGCCTGCCTGAACTTTTGGCAGATGCCGACGGTCTACAGCATATTCACGTTAGCACAGGAAATTGTTCTAAATCATTCATCCGATCTCGTCCTTCATCCGGGATGCAATGTTCATTGCTTATCAAAAACTGTTCATTTTTAGACAATTAACAGTCGAATGTTCAGAAATAGACAAAAATGAACAAGTTTGCATTTGGAAAAAAGCAAAACTTGCCAAATTAACTTTGCTCGCAGAAAAATTTTTGGCTTTTTGTGTTGCGAAACCGCCGAATCCGGTTGGAAATTTCCAAAAATCGTCATGAATCAAAGTAATGTACAACGCTCGCTGACAAAAGGCGGGGCTACGTTGCAGAACAACGTGGAGACAATGGGAAGGCGACGGCTAAGCGCTGCCACCTATCCTTTATAAAATGTTCATCGGAAAACTTAAGGAACGACAATGAAGCATTCGCAATCGAAGTACCCATCCTTTCTGACCTTCTGCGCCGCCGCCGTGATCACGGTCGGTCCCGTGTTCGCCCACGCCAGCGTGCTCGATATCGAATCGAACGCGAAGGTCCAGCCGGCAGCGACCACCACCGACCGCATGATCGTCAAGTACAAGCAGACCGGCCCTGTCGTGCCGGGCGCCGCCATCATGGCCGCACCGAGCAAGGAACGCCTGGCGATCGTCCAGCGTTCGGGCCAGCAGTTCGGCCTGACCATGCAAGCCCTGCACACCACCGCCAATGGCGCCCAGATTCTCAAGCTCGACAAGAAGATGGACGTGCAGGAAGTCGCTGCCATCGCCAAGGACTTGATGGAGCGCGACAGCAGCATCGAATACGCCGAGCCGGACCGCATCATGCATCCGCTGTTCACCCCGAACGATCCGCGCTACTCGGAGCAGTGGCACTACGGCGACACCACCGGCGGCCTGCGCCTGCCTGCGGCGTGGGACCTGGCGACCGGCACCGGCGTCGTCGTCGCCGTGCTCGACACCGGCTTCCGTCCGCACGCTGACCTGTCCGGCCAGTTCGTCGGCGGCTACGACTTCATCACCGACACCAAGATCGCCAACGACGGCAACGGCCGCGACAGCGATGCCAGCGATCCGGGCGACGCCGTCGTCGCCGGCGAGTGCGGCAACGGCCGTCCGCTGCAGAACCAGAACTCGAGCTGGCACGGTACCCACGTGGCAGGCACCATCGCCGCCAAGACCAACAATGGCGTCGGCGTGGCCGGCGTGGCGTTCAATTCCAAGGTCCTGCCGCTGCGCGTGCTGGGCAAATGCGGCGGTTACACCTCCGATATCGCCGATGCGATCACCTGGGCATCGGGCGGCACCGTGTCCGGCGTGCCAGCCAATCCCAACAAGGCGCGCGTGATCAATATGTCGCTCGGCGGCGGCGGCGCTTGCGACACCACCACCCAGAACGCCATCAACGGCGCCCGTTCGCGCGGCACCGTGGTGATTGTCGCCGCGGGTAACGACAACGTGAACGTGAGCGGTTCGAGCCCGGCCAACTGCTCGGGCGTGGTGGCGATCGCCGCAACCCGCAAGGACGGCGGCCGCGCTTCGTACTCCAACTACGGCACCCTGATCGACGTGGCTGCGCCTGGCGGCGACACCGGCGGCCTGATCCTGTCGACCCTGAACGCCGGCACCAACGCACCTGGCGCGGACAACTACGCCAACTACGCCGGTACCTCGATGGCAACGCCGCACGTGGCCGGTGTCGCTGCGCTGATGCTGTCGAAAAATTCGGCCCTGACGCCGGACGAAATCGAAAGCAAGCTGAAGTCGACCGCGCGCGCCTTCCCTGCCACCTGCAACAGCTGCGGCACGGGGATCGTCGATGCGCTGGCAGCGGTGAAGTCGGTCACCGGCGGCACCACGCCGCCGCCAGCCGGCACCACCATCAACGAAACGGAAAGCAACAACGGTACGACGAGCGCGAATGCGGTGACGGTCAGCGGCACGACCGTCAATGGCAATATGGGTTCGAGCACCGATTCCGACTTCTTCGTCGTGCAACTGCCAGCGGGTAAAACCCTGACGGCAGCGCTGACCATCAACAACAGCAGCGCCGACTACGACCTGTATGCCTACAACAGCGCAAGCACCCAGGTCGCCCTGAGCGAAAACGGCGCCGGCGTGGCCGACAGCCTGAGCACCACCAATACCGGCACCACCACCGCCATCCGCTATGTACGCGTGAAGTACTACAGCGGCGGCACGGGCGCCACCAGCGGTACGTACTCGCTGAAACTGTCGTGGTAATGTAAGCGACTGCGGCGGCCTGGCCGCCGCATGAAAACAAGGGGACGACCGGCTTGCCGCTCGTCTCCTTGTTGCGCCTACTCGTAGGCGCCCAGGCGGCGCTGCTCCTCGGCCGAAAAATGCCGGTCGCGCACCTGCTGCTGCAGCGCTTCCGAGCCCGTCCCCACCTCGGCCCGCTGCGCCAGGTAGGCCTTGATGCGCCCCTTCCACGCCGCCTCTTCGCGATCGAGCTCGGCCAGACGGCCGGCCGCTTCCGGCGAAAACGCCGCCGCCCGCAGCCGGTACACCTCGTCGTCGCCGGCGCCCTGTTCGCGCAGCTTCTGCACCGACGCTTCCATCCGGATCACCCTGGTCGGCGCTTCGCGCTCTTCGCGCAGCGCGGCCGGCATGCGCCGGTCCAGCGCCGCCATCCGTTCTTCGCGCTGCACCGGCGTGAGCGTGCCATCCTGCTCGATGTCGAGGCGCGCCAGCGTATCGGCGTCGTACGCATCGCTGGCGCCGAACAGCCCGCTCGCCTCGGCCGCGCTGAAAAACTGCGGCCGCAGGCGCTGCTTGAGTTCGAGCCGCGCGCGCGCCGCCCTGGCCAGGTCGGCCTGCGGCGCCAGCGTTTTTTCGGCATCGGCCAGCGCGCGCTTGTAATCGAGATAGCTGCCCAGCAGGCGCTTGGCCTGCGCCGCCGGTCCGGGCGCGAAGCGGCGTTCCAGCTCGCGCTCGATCTCGGCGCGGATGGCGCGCAAATCCTTCTCGCCCAGCCCGGCCAGGTAGTAGTCGAACAGATGCCCCAGTTCGGCGTCGATCACCAGCTGGCCGCCGGCGTCCAGGCGCACGTCGCCATCGGGCCGGGTGCCTTCCATCGACCGCACGAACGCAAACGGGTCGGCCGCCGCCGGCGGCGCTGCCGCCACGGCGGCCACCTCGGGCCTCGGGTAAGCGACGGCCACCAGCGCGGCCGCCAGCGCGCCGGCGCCCCATGTTTTCCAGTGCATGCGTGCGGTCATGGCAGCCTCCTTACAGACCGAGCGCCTGCAGGCGGTTCGCCTGTTGACGGAACACGGTCACGGGACTGGTTTCGAACAGGTGCACGATGCCGATGAACTGGTTCACTTCATCGAGGTGGTTCATGGCGTAGTCGTCGCGGATCACGCGTCCCAGCCGGCTCGAGCAGCTGCTGACCAGGCCATCGTTCTTGCCGCCGAAGGCGGCGCCGGTCAGCGCCATGAACGGGTCGATCGCATCGAACACATTGGTGTACGGCTGCGCCCCGCTCCACGAGAAGTAGTACACGCCGTTGACATAGTTGGCGCCTTCGCCGCAGGCGGTGGTCGGCACGCCCTGCGGATGGCGCTTGTTAAAGGCGGCCGCGCCGGCCGTGGTCAGCGATTTGAGCGCGGCCTCGCCATCCTGCGGCAGGCCGGAGCGGCCGGTCAGGAAGTCCATCAGCGCGGCCACCGCGTTGGCCAGCGCATTGCCCACCTCGGGCGCGTTGCCGGTCAGGATGTCGGCAACCCTGGAGCCGCGGTTCACGCCGGCCACCGAGCTGACCGAAGCGACCAGGTTGGGCGCCACCGAGGCGACGTAGCGGATGGTCGGTCCGCCATGGCTGTGGCCGATCAGATTGACCTTGGCGGCGCCGGTGGCGGCCATGATCTGCTTCACTTGCGAGAGCAATTGTTCGCCGCGCACTTCGGTACTGTTGGCGCCCGACACGGTGACGGTATAGACTTTCGCCCCGCCGCTGCGCAGCGCCGAGGGGATGCCGTAGAAGTATTCGACCGGCCCCAGCTTTTCGAAGCCGAACAGGCCGTGCACCAGCACGATGGGATACTTGGTTTGCGTGTAACCCGCGGCCTGGGCCTGGGCCGGGAGGACGAGGATGGCGAGAAGAAAAACGGACAGGCACTTCCAAAAGCGATTCATCATTGTTGTCTCCATTGATGGTTTTGTGTGAAGTTGACGAAGGAAACCGGAGTTGCGCAGTTCAAGCTGGGCATTCCTCCGGCTACCGGGCAAACACCCCTGTTCAGGCTGTTTAACGAATTAGAGCGAGCGCTCGGTTTTTTGAATGTAGCACCGGCGTATGCGGAAAGCATCGCGCAGTGCAGCATCCGGCGCGGTTCTTTTGGCCTTTGAATTGATCTGTGGTTTTAACGAGCTATAATCATTCTCGAAACCAACTCTAGCGGTAGACGCAACTATGGGAACGCCGGTGTCCACCCGCTTTGACTTCGCCCAGTTCGAAAAGATGACGCCGCTCAACGGCGACACCATCTGGGCCTACATCGTCGACCGCCACGCCGAGCGGATCGGCGTCAAGCGCCGCAAGCCGGCGCTGGAAAACATGGAAAAAATCTTCGGCGCCACGTTCCGCCTGGCCAACGAAGTCGGCTTTCGCGCGATGAGCTTGCGCGACCTGTGCCGCGAGACCGGCTTGTCGATGGGCGGGCTGTACGGCTATATCGACAGCAAGGATCAGCTGGCGGAAATGATCGAGGACGTGGTGCGCCATGCGAGCCTGGAATTGCCGCGCATGTTCCTGCACGTGCAAGCGCCGCTGGAGCGGCTCGAATCGCTGGTGCGGGCGACGATTTACCTGTCCGAAATCTTGCAGCCATGGTTTTATTTCGTGTACATGGATTCGCGCGTCCTCAATTTCGAGCAGCGCGGCATGGCGAAGCAGTCGGAACTGTCGATCCAGTCCGAGATCGCCGACATGATCGGCCAGCTGAAGCCAGCACCGCATGGCCGGCCGGACTTGCTGGCGGCCCATATCGTGGCCATGTTCCAGGATTGGTACATCAAGCGCTGGAAATACCGCGCGGCCAAGGTGCATGTGGACGATTTTGCCGACAGCACGCTGGCGGTGATCCGCAGCCACCTGGCTTAGCCGACAACTCCCTTCCTGCTTGCAACAATTCGGATTTCAGTGAATACTGTATGCAATTACAGTAGTTGCCCTGACAAGGCACACCCGTCCGCGTGAACGCCCCAGCCCGAAAAATCATCCATTGCGACTGCGACTGTTTCTACGCCGCCGTCGAGATGCGCGACAATCCCGCCCTGCGCGAGGTGCCGCTGGCCGTCGGCGGCCGCCCGGACCAGCGCGGCGTGGTGGCCACCTGCAACTACGAAGCGCGGCGCTACGGCATCCATTCCGCCATGGCCACCGCCCAGGCCCTCAAGCTGTGCCCGGACCTGGTGGTGATCCCGCCGGCCATGGAAAAATACCGCATCGCCTCGCGCCAGATCCTGGCGATCTACGGCGACTACACCGACCTGATCGAACCGCTCTCGCTCGACGAAGCCTATCTCGACGTCTCCGACTCGCCCCACTGCAAGGGCAGCGCCACCCTGATCGCGCAGGAAATCCGCAAGCGCATTTTCGCGACGGTCGGCATTACCGCCTCGGCCGGCGTGGCGCCCAACAAGTTCGTGGCCAAGATCGCCAGCGACTGGAACAAGCCCGACGGCCTGTGCCTGGTGCGCCCGGACGAGGTCGACGCCTTCGTGGCCGCCTTGCCGGTCAAAAAACTGCACGGCGTGGGCAAGGTCACCGCCGCCAAGCTCAACAAGCTGGGCGCGCAGACCTGCGCCGACCTGCGCAACTGGACCATGCTCGAACTGCAGCACCACTTCGGCAGCTTCGGCACCCGCCTGCACGACTTGTGCCGGGGCATCGACAACCGCGCCGTGTGCAACGAACGCGAAAGGAAATCGGTCAGCGTGGAGGAGACCTACACCCCCGACGTGCCCGACCTGCCGGCCTGCATCGCCCTGCTGCCGGAACTGTTCGACAACCTGAACGCGCGCATCGCCCGCGCCGGCGCCCAGAAGAGCGTGCAAAAGTTATTCGTCAAACTCAAATTTTCCGACTTTCACCAGACCACCGTGGAATGTGTTGGCACCGCGCCACATGTGGGGCAATACGCCAAACTGATGGAAACCGGCTATGCGCGCGGCAAGCAGCCAGTGCGCTTGCTGGGCGTCGGAGTCCGCCTGGGCGAGGCCGAAAACCTCGAACAGTTAAGCCTGTTCGCCGATGCGGACGTGTAAAATGTCGTTCCCTTCGCACAGATGATTTGTCGCGGACGACGCAAGTCCTGCCTCCGGGGCAGGCCGTTACGCAGGAAGTGGCAGCGCTGTCGCGCGCCTTCCTGCTTCACCCCGCTGTAAATACTGACTCAAACAAGGTAAAGCACAATGTGGTTCAAGAATCTTCAGATTTACCGCCTTCCCGCACCGTGGGCCTTCACTCCCGAGCAACTCGAAGCGGCGCTGGCGCCCATGAGTTTCGTTCCGGCCACCAGTAACGAATTGCTGCGCCAGGGCTGGGATTCGCCGCGCAACAACGGCATGCTGGTTCACACCGTCAACAAGCAGATGCTGATCCTGCTGGGCACCGAAAAGAAACTGCTGCCCTCGTCGGTGATCAACCAGGTGGCCAAGGCCAAGGCGGCCGAGCTGGAAGAAGCCCAGGGCTTCGCGCCGGGCAAGAAAGCCATGAAGGAACTCAAGGAAAGGGTGGCCGACGAATTGCTGCCGCGCGCCTTCAGCATCCGCAGCAACACCTTCACCTGGATCGATCCGGTCAACGGCTGGCTGGTGGTCGACGCCGCCAGCCCGGCCAAGGCCGACGAAGTCATCAAGCTCTTGCTCAAGGCGGTCGACCGCATGCCGCTGGAAAGCCTGCGCGTGCAGCGCTCGCCGGTAGCCGTGATGACGGCCTGGCTGGAAACCGACGAAGCGCCGGTGGGTTTCACCATCGACCAGGATACCGAATTGCGCGCCACCGGCGAAAGCAAGGCCGCCGTGCGTTACGTGAAGCATGCGCTGGAAGTGGAAGATATCCGCCGTCACATCGCGGCAGGCAAGCAGTGCACGCGCCTGGCGATGACCTGGGACGACAAGATTTCCTTCGTGCTGACCGAGTCGCTGGCGATCAAGGGCATCAAGCCGCTCGACGTGATCAAGGAAAGCGACACCAGCACGCGCAACGACGAAGAACGCTTCGACAACGACATGATGCTCATGACCGGCGAACTGGCCAAGATGATGAGCGACGTGGTGGAAGCGCTGGGCGGGGAAGCGAAGGCGTAATCGCTCACAGGAGCCTGATGGCGCTCACTTGAGCTCCGCCATTCCCGCCTGCGCGGGAATGGCGGAGCAAAGGCGCGGGGGCAAAAGAGCTTATCCTGGCGGCATTACTCACAGGGGCCCGCCCCGCCAGCACGATTACAGCGGCTGGAACACCCCGGCCGCGCGGTTCTTGGTCACGTTATCCCAGGTAAAAATCTGCCCGTTCATCGCCACGTACACCCCCGGCGGCAGGATCTGCGCGGCGGCGCTGGCGCAGCCGAGGTTGAACAGCGCATCCGAATTTGCAATCTCGTACGGAATCATTGCCCCAGTCAAGACAATGCTCTTGCCGAGCGCGGCGGCGCCCAGTACGGCCGCCGTTTCCGGCATCGTATCGGTGCCGTGCACGATCACGATCGCCTTTTCCGGCGCCGCCTGGCAACTGGCCAGCACGCGCGCGCGGTCGGCGTCCTGCATGTCGAGCGAGTCGAGCAGGGGAAGCTGCTCCAGTTCGACAGGCACCGTCATGCGCGTGCGCGCCAGTACCGCGGGCAGATGGCTTTCCGCAAAGCCGAGCTTACCGGTCAGTTCATCATAATGTTTGTCGAAGGTGCCGCCGGTGGCGATGATGCGCAAGCTCATAGTGGTCTGGATTTCGTAAAAAGAAGGTGCCGTATGATAACGTGTAGCGTCGGCGATGTCGAAATGCGCCATCCCGGACGCGCAACTTGCCGGTGCGTTAGAATCGTCGACTGCGCATGAGTCCACTCATTTTTTTGTCCTTCAAAAAGCCATGAAAGCCCTTGCCCCCGGAACCGTCATTTTCCATCGCCATCGTGGCTATGGCGTCATCACGCACGTCAACCTGCTGACCGGCTGGATCTCCGCGCGCTTCGGCAGCGAAGCGCGCACGCTCGACCTGAACCTGTCGACCGACGACGTGCAGCACGCCGATGGCGAAGCGATCCTGTTCCGGCGCGCCCCGCCCGACCGCATGCCGCACGCGCGCCTGATGGCGATGGTGCGCGCATTGCACCAGGCCGGCTACGAAAAACTCTATCTCTACTCTTGGCCGAAGCCGTCCGGCCTGCACTGGCGCTGGCATTTGTTCACCGGCCAGCGCGACTGGATGCAGCGTCCCTGGCGCGAGGGCTGGTACGGCTCGGGCGCCGACTACAACGTCAACCCGGTGATGGGCTGGGGCGATTCGCCCGGCGCCACCACCGACGAGCTGGTCACCGCGCTGGCGCGCTTCGACCCGCAAGGCCTGGCGCAGGCGCTCGGCCGCGACGAAGACCACAGCGCATGGTTCGACGGCGCGTGCAAGCTCTTGCTGCCAGGCTATATGTACAGCCTGAACATGGAGCGCCCCGGCGCCGGCGGCTTGCAGGAAGCGCCGCCCGTGCCGGTGGTGCCGGTGCGCGCCAGCCTGCCGGCCTACGATGGCCCGGCACTGGCCTGGCCTCCCGGCTGGGCCGGCCTGTGGACGCGCGCGCACGTCATGCCGGCGCCGCCGATCGATGTTACCGGCGAGCGCAAGCTGCGCGAGCCGTCGTAGCGAGGGGGAATACCGGCAGTGCGGTAACACCGGGGTCAGACCCCTGGCCTTCGGTAACACCGGGGTCAGACCCCTAAAGGAAAAACCGGGGTCTGACCCCTTTCCCTTTCCTCCTTCCGCAGGACTTCCGGGTTCAGAATGTTAGACGGGGTGCTGTTCGCAAAGTTCAGCACATTGTCGAACGCGGTCCGGAAATACAGCTCGTAACTATCCTTTTCCACGTAGCCGATGTGCGGCGTCGCCAGCACGGTCGGCATGCGCAGCAGCGGCGCGTCCGGCGCCAGCGGTTCGCTGGTGAACACGTCGATCGCCGCATTGCCCGGGCGCCCCAGGCGCAGGGCCGCTTCCAGCGCGTCCGGCGCCACCAGCTCGGCGCGGCTGGTATTGACGAACAGGGCATCCGGCTTCATGCGCGCCAGGTCCTCGGCCGTCACGATGCCGCGCGTGCCGTCCGCCAGCCGCAAATGCAGGCTCAGCACGTCCGCGCGTTCGAACAGGGCTGCGCGGCTCGGGGCCGCCTCGAAGCCGTCGGCCAGCGCCGCCGCGCGGCTCGCTTCGCCACCCCAGACCAGTACCTGCATCCCGAAGGCCTTGCCGTAGCCGGCGATCATGCGCCCGATCTTGCCGTAGCTCCAGATCGCCAGGGTGCGGCCCTTGAGCGTGCGTCCGAGGCCGTTGAGCAGGGGATTGACCGACGCCGTCTGCCACTGTCCCTCTTTGAGGTTATTTGCGTACGGCACGATCTTGCGGCTGGCCGCCATGATCAGCGCCCAGGTCAGCTCGGCCGGCGCCACCGGCGAGCCGATTCCTTCGGCAATCGCCACCCCGCGCGCCGTGGCGGCGGCCACATCCACATGGCCGGCCAGCTTGCCGGTCTGCGAAATGAGCTTGAGGTTCGGCAGTTTTTCCAGCAAGGCCGCCGGAAACGCCGTGCGTTCGCGGATCAGCACCAGCGCCTCGAAAGGCGCCAGGCGGATGCCCAACTGGCCCGCGCCCTTGGCCGAACTGTTAAATACTTTGACATCGTGGCCGTCGAGCAGCTTGAAGCAATCGAGCTGGCGGACCGCGTCCTGGTAATCGTCGAGAATCGCTATTTTCATGGGAGATGGCAGAAGTTAAATTAATCTTCGTAGGTAAATAACAGGATACGGAATATTCCAAATAGCCTACTACGTTACTCAACTATTATTCCTACATTTTTGGCCTTTTAGCATTTAAAACCGCTAATAGCGGGTGTACAATCGCCCCCTAATTTCGGGATTTGTCCGCGTGCGTGGCCCTGTTTCCTGCCCCCCGCAAGTCCCCGCACTACCGTTCCACCAACCTCGCCCTCATCGAGGTTGTCGACATGACCGCCGTATCGCCGAACCTTTCTTAGGGAATGGATTCTTGAGCGCAAGCCGAAACGCTGACGACGATCCTGCCGTGCCGGGACAAGAAAGAATTCTTATTGGCATTGGAGGTACTATGAATCAGCCCGTGATGGGTGGCGTTGCAACACTGAACGTCCCAGCTTACATCAAACATCAAAAGCTCATCAATTGGGTCAGCGAAATTGCTGCCCTGACGAAGCCGGCCCGCATCTACTGGTGCGACGGCTCGCAAGACGAGTACGACCGCCTGTGCGCCGAGATGGTGGCCGCCGGCACGATGAAAAAGCTGAATCCGGAAAAGCGTCCGAATTCCTACCTGGCATGTTCGGATCCGACCGACGTGGCCCGTGTGGAAGACCGCACCTACATCTGCTCGGCAACCAAGGAGCAGGCCGGCCCGACCAACAACTGGATGGCCCCGGCGGAAATGCGCACCACCCTGAACGGCCTGTTCGACGGCTGCATGGCCGGCCGCACCCTGTACGTGGTGCCGTTCTCGATGGGGCCGCTGGGTTCCCCGATCGCCCACATCGGCGTCGAACTGTCCGACTCGCCTTACGTGGCGGTGAATATGCGCATCATGACGCGCATGGGCAAGGCGGTGTACGACGTGCTGGGCGCGGACGGCGAGTTCGTCCCTTGCGTACACACTGTCGGCGCACCGCTGGCCGCCGGCCAGAAAGACGTGGCATGGCCGTGCAACCCGACCAAGTACATCGTTCACTATCCTGAAACGCGCGAAATCTGGTCCTACGGTTCCGGCTACGGCGGCAACGCGCTGCTGGGCAAGAAGTGCTTCGCCCTGCGCATCGCGTCCAACATGGGTCACCAGGAAGCCCAGGCCGGCGGTACCGGCTGGCTGGCCGAACACATGCTGATCCTCGGCGTCGAATCGCCAGAAGGCAAGAAGCACTACGTCGCGGCCGCCTTCCCGTCGGCCTGCGGCAAGACCAACTTCGCCATGCTGATTCCGCCGGCGAGCTTCGGCGGCTGGAAAGTGACCACCATCGGCGACGACATCGCCTGGATCAAGCCGGGCGCCGACGGCCGCCTGTACGCGATCAATCCGGAAGCCGGCTACTTCGGCGTGGCGCCGGGCACCAACACCCGCACCAACTCGAACTGCATGGCCTCGATGAACGAGAACACCATCTTCACCAACGTCGCGCTGACCGACGATGGCGACGTCTGGTGGGAAGGCCTGACCAAGGAAGCGCCGTCGCACCTGATCGACTGGCAGGGCAAGGACTGGACCCCGGCGTCCGGCACCAAGGCGGCGCACCCGAACGCGCGCTTCACCGTGGCGGCGACCCAGAATCCGGTCATCGACGCCGCCTGGGACGATCCGGCCGGCGTGCCGATTTCGGCCTTCATCTTCGGCGGCCGCCGTTCGACCACCGTGCCGCTGGTGACCGAAGCGCGCAACTGGGTCGAAGGCGTGTACATGGCCGCGACCATGGGCTCCGAAACCACCGCCGCCGCTGCCGGCCAGATGGGCATCGTGCGCCGCGATCCGTTCGCGATGCTGCCGTTCATCGGCTACAACATGAGCGACTACTTCCAGCACTGGCTGAGCATGGGCAAGAAGATCGACGCCATGAACCCGGCCGCGCTGCCGAAGATCTACTGCGTGAACTGGTTCCGTACCGATGCCGAAGGCAAGTTCGTCTGGCCTGGCTTCGGCGACAATATGCGCGTGCTGAAGTGGATGCTGGAACGCATCGAAGGCAAGGCGGGCGGCACCGAGAACGTGTTCGGCACCACCCCGAATTTTGCCGACCTGAACTGGGACGGCATCGACTTCACGCAGGAACAGTTCGACACCATCACCTCGATCGACAAGGACGCCTTCAACGAAGAGCTCAAGCTGCACAACGAGCTGTTCGAGAAGCTGGCCTATCACCTGCCACAAGAATTGGTGGAGACCAAAGCCACGCTCGAAAAGCGGCTGGCTGCTTAAGCGGCGTAGACCCCGGCTAAGACCGGATGAAAAAAGCGCGTCTTCGGACGCGCTTTTTTTCGTCCGCACGCTTGAGCGCGGGTGCGCTACGGCCGTGGGCAATTTATCTTATAATTTTCCCACTATCAATCCCAGAGCCGATGCGCTCGACATCGCCGGCCCGTCGCCCGGAGTCCGCCAGCATGGCAGCAGCGCCCCAGTACCTGAAACCGACTCCCGCCTGGGAAGAACACGAAAAACCGACCATGCCGGGTTCGGCGTCGATGCCCTGGCATCCGCCCCACATCCGCTTTGCCTACGCCTGCGTGGCGCTGCTGGTCGGCATTACCGGCGGCCTGGGCAACGCGCTGGTGTCGGCCAACCTGCCGGCCATCCAGGGCACCCTCGGCCTGACCCCGGCCGAAGCGGCCTGGCTGCCGGCCGCCTACATCATGGTCAACGTCACCTCGAACCTGATGGTGTTCAAGTTCCGCCAGCAGTACGGCCTGCGCCTGTTCGCCGAGATCGGCCTGTCGCTGTACGCCTTCGTCACCCTGCTGCACCTGCTGGTGGGCGGCTTCGAGATGGCGATCCTGGTGCGCGCCGCCAGCGGCCTGGCCGCCGCCACCACCAGCACCCTGGCCATGCTCTACATGCTGCAGGCCGCGCCCAAAAAATATACAGGCAAGATGCTGGTGCTCGGGGTGGGCATCGCGCAGATCGCCACGCCGCTGGCCTGGCTGATGTCGCCGGCCCTGCTCGACATGGGCCAGTGGCACAACCTGTACCTGTTCGAAGCGGGCCTGGCCCTGTGTTCGCTGGCCGCCGTGGTGGTGCTCAAGCTGCCGCCCGGGATCCACATCAAGGTGATCGAGCCGCTCGACTTTGTCACCTTCGCGCTGGTCGCCCCGGCGGTGGCGATGATCGTCGCCGTGCTGGCCCAGGGTTTCACGCGCTGGTGGTTCGACACGCCCTGGCTGGCCTGGCTGCTGATCGCCGCCGTGCTGCTGTTGACGATCGCCCTCTTCATCGAGCACCACCGCGCCAATCCCCTGATCCAGACGCGCTGGCTGATGATGGGGCCGACCATCCGCTTCATGATCGGCGCCTTCCTGATCCGCTTTCTGACTTCCGAACAGACCTACGGCGCGGTCGGCCTGCTGCGCACCCTCGGCATGGGGCCGGACCAGATG
The DNA here is from genome assembly GCF_003953935.1 of Massilia atriviolacea. Taxonomy (GTDB): domain Bacteria; phylum Pseudomonadota; class Gammaproteobacteria; order Burkholderiales; family Burkholderiaceae_D; genus Telluria_A; species Telluria_A atriviolacea. The sequence continues at coordinate 104,137 of NZ_RXLQ01000007.1, read as the reverse complement.
CAGCCGCTGTTCGCGGTGATCCTGGCCGGCACCATCTGCGGCATGGTCGCCAGTTCGATCACCTTCAGCCCCAAGACCGTGATCCCGCAAATCCTGTTCTCGATCCTGCTGTTCGGCGTGGCCGCCTGGCTCGATTACGGCCGCACCAGCCTCGATCGCCCGCACGATTTTTTTGTGAGCCAGTTCCTGGTGGCGCTGGGCGCGGGCATGTTCATGGGACCGATGATCATGATCGGCATCATGCAGGCGCTCAAATTCGGCGCCGACCACGTGGTGACCTTCGTCGTCATGCTGGCGATGACGCAAAGCCTGGGCGGCTTTACCGGCGCCGCCGCGCTCAGCACCTACCAGCTGCACCGCGAGCATGTGCATTCGACCGAGATCAACGCCCAGCTCAATCCGGCCGATCCGGTCGTCGCGCAGCGCCTGCGCCTGCAGCAGCAGGTCTACCAGGGCGTCAATACCGACCCGGCCCTGCGCGCCGCCCAGGGCGTCGGGCAACTGGCGCAGATCAGCCGGCGCGAGGCGAATGTGCTCGCCTTTAACGATGTCTTCGCCCTGAGCGGCGTGATCGCCATCCTGTTCCTCGGCTGGTCGCTGTTTGTCGCCGTGCGCCTCGCGCGCCGGCAAAAGCGCGAAGCCGCAGCCTTACTTAAACAGGCGCCCGCGGGCGCCCCTGCCGGATAAACCATGAGCAATCCACTTCCTCCTTCGCGCGGCGAGCCCGCTGCCGACGATACCTCAGGCGAGGCCAATCCGCCGCTGCCGGGCGACTCCAGCAACACGGGCGCCCCGATTCCGCCGGCCGCCGTGCCGGTGGCACCCGAGCCGCCACCCAAATACATCAAGCCCAAGCCGTGGACCGTGGTGCTGATGGCCGGCGTCGCCCTGGTCGGCATTGTGCTCATCATGTGGGCCTGGCGCCTCGGTCCCTTCGACAGTACCCTGGTCCAGACCGACAACGGGTATGTGCGCGGCCAGATCACGGTGCTCGCGCCGCAGGTCAATGGCTATGTGGCCGACGTGCTGGTCAAGGACTTCCAGTTCGTCAAGGCCGGCCAGCCGCTGCTGCGCATCGACGACCGCATCTACAAGGCGCGCGTGGAGCAGGCCGAGGCCCAGCGCGACGGCGCCATCGCCGCGCTGGACAACTTTACCCAGACCCAGGCCCAGAACCGCGCCCGTGGCGGCGCCGCGCGCGCCACCCTGGTGGCGGTGCAGGCCGAGCGCAATCGCGCTAGCGCCGAACTGGGACGGGTCGAGGAGCTGGCGGCCAAGGGATCGGTGTCGCTCAACGAGCGCGACCGCGTGCGCATGACGACCCAGCTGGCCGGCGCCAATGTGCTCAAGGCCAAGGCCGATATCGCGATCGCCGAAGAAACCGTCAAGGCCACCACGGTCTCGCGCGGCGGCCTGGAAGCGCAGGTCAAGACCGCCGAAGCGCAGCTGGCGCTGGCCAAAATCGACCTGTCCAACACGGTGGTCAAGGCGCCGCGCGACGGCCAGGTGAGCGAGGCGTCGGTGCGCCTGGGCCAGTACGTCACGGCCGGCTCGCAATTGCTGTTCCTGGTCCCCGACAGCATGTGGATCGTGGCGAACTTCAAGGAAAACCAGACCTGGAAAATGCGCATCGGCCAGCGCGCCACGTTCACCGTCGACGCTTTCAACGGCGCCGCCCTGGGCGGGCATATCGAGCAGATCGCGCCGGCCACCGGCTCCGAGTTTTCGGTCCTGCGCGCCGATAACGCCAGCGGCAATTTCACCAAGGTGGTCCAGCGCCTGCCGGTGCGCATCGCCATCGATCCGAACCAGGAACTGGCGCGCCGCCTGCGTCCCGGGATGTCGGTGATCGTCAAGGTCGATACCGCCGGCGCGGCGGAGCAGCAGCCGTGAGGCGCCGCCTGTTCCTGGCCGCCGGCGCCGCCTGCGGCCTGAGCGCCTGCATGCCGGCCCTGCGTCCCGCACCGCCGCTCGCGAACATCACCGTGCCCGATGCCTGGCGCGACGGCCCTGCCGGGAAGGCGGCGGTCGACGCGCAGTGGTGGCGCGCCTTCGGCAACCCGACCCTCACGAATCTGGTGGAAGCGGCGCTGGCGCACAACACCAACCTGCTCGCCGCCGTCGCGCGCGTGGAGCAGGCGCGCGCGCTGGCGAGCGTGGCCGATTCGGCTGCGCTGCCGGCCGTCAACGCGGTGCTGGGCGCGGCGTCGGCACGTGCGCCGGCCGGCGCGGCGCTGGTCAATGCGCGCTCGCTGCAACCGGAGTTGCAGGCCAGCTGGGAGCTCGATTTGTTCGGCCGCCTGCGCGACCAGTCGCGCGCCGCCTCGCTGCAGTACCAGGCCACCCAGGCCGAGCGCGATGGCGTGGCGCTGTCGGTGGCGGCCAGCACGGCGCAGGCCTACGTCGGCCTGCTGGCGCTCGATGCCCAGCTCGAGATCACCAAAGGGACCGCCGCCTCGCGCGCCGAAGCGCTGCGCCTCGCGTCCGACCAGGCGCGCGTGGGCTACACCTCGCAGCTGCAGCTGACGCAGGCGCAGAACGAAAACGAAGCGGTGCTGCAAGCGATTCCGGAACTCGAACTGGCGATTCGCCGCCAGGAAAACAGCTTGCGCGTGCTGGTCGGCGACTTGCCCGGCGCGCTGCCGCGCGAGCGCCGCTTCCAGGACCTGCCGCTGCTGCCGGTGCCGGCGGCGCTTCCCTCAAGCCTGCTGGCGCGCCGGCCCGACGTGGCGCAGGGCCAGTTGCTGCTGGCCGCGAGCGACGCCACGCTGGCAGTGCGGCGCGCCGAATTTTTGCCGCACGTGACCATCAGCGCCAAGTTCGGCCAGCTGTTTACCAACGGCCGCGATTACGATCCCGTGACCGTGTGGAGCCTCGGCGGCAGCGTGCTGGCGCCGGTCTTCTCCGCCGGCCGCCTGAACGCCCAGGTGGACGTGGCTAGCGCGCAGCGCGACCAGGCGGCGTATGCCTATCGCGGCGTGGTGCTGGCCGCTTTCAGCGAGGTCGAAAACGCCTTGAGCGGCGTGACGCGCCTGCAAGCCCAGATGGCGCATGCGCAGCAGCGCCGCGACATCCTGGCGCGCACGCTGGACTTTGCCAGGGACCGCTACCAGGCCGGTTATGCCTCCTATCTGGAAGTGCTCGATGCGCAGCGCAATCTGTACCAGGTCGAACTCAATGCGGTGACCCTGCGCCAGAACCAGGTGAACAATCTGGTGGCCTTGTACCGCGCGCTGGGCGGCGGCTGGAGCGCCGGCGCGCAGTAACAGCAGTAACAGCAGTAACAGCAGGAACGCCAGCCTGGACCTGGCCGGACCGCTGCTGGAAGCGCCCGCCCTGGCGGCGCTGTTCGGCGACAACGCGGCGCCCGCCTGATTGTGTCTTTTCAGGCGGCGTCGCCCGACAGCGGCGCGTCTTCGCGCTTGGCGCCCTGGAAGGCGTCGTACACGCGGCGGTGGAAGGCATACGAGCAGGTGTCGTCGCGCACGTCGTACTCGCCCACCCATTTCATCAGGTAGGGCAGCATGCTGTCCTGTTCTTCCTTGGACGCGTACTTGTGCGGCTCCCACGGGCGCTGCGCGTTGTTGGCCATGCAGGCATCCTTGCCCGGATTGATGAATACCAGCTGGGTGCAGAACGGCAGCGCCTTTTCGATCAGGTCCCCGTAGCAGCCTTCCACCACCCAGTCGGTATGGCTGCGCACGAATCCGTACAGGTCGGCCAGCACTGCGTAGGCCGGCCGCGCCACCGCCACCGCGCCCGGGGTCCAGTAAATGGTGTCCAGATCGAGGTGGATCAGCTGGTGCTGCGCGGCCAGCTCGCGCGCGCGCCACGACTTGCCGGATCCCGAATTGCCCATGATCAGAACGCGCATCGCTATCCTTTTACGCCAGCAGCGGCACCAGGTACTTGCCGGTGACGCTGTCCGGATTGGCCGCCACCTCTTCCGGCGTGCCGGCGGCGATGATCTTGCCGCCGCCTGCGCCGCCTTCGGGACCGAGGTCGACGATCCAGTCGGCGGTCTTGATCACATCGAGGTTGTGTTCGATGATGACCAGCGTATTGCCCTGGTCGCGCAGGCGGTGGATCACCTTGAGCAGCAGGTCGATATCGTGGAAGTGCAGGCCGGTGGTCGGTTCGTCCAGGATGTACAGGGTGCGCCCGGTGTCGCGCTTGGACAGTTCCAGCGAGAGCTTGACGCGCTGCGCTTCGCCGCCCGACAGGGTGGTCGCGCTCTGGCCGAGGCGGATGTAGCCCAGGCCCACATCGAGCAGGGTTTGCAGCTTGCGCGCGATCAGCGGCACCGGCTTGAAGAATTCGTGCGCTTCTTCCACCGTCATGCCCAGCACTTCGGTGATGTTCTTGCCCTTGTACTGCACTTCCAGCGTTTCGCGGTTATAGCGCTTGCCGTGGCAGACGTCGCACGGCACGTAGACATCGGGCAGGAAGTGCATTTCGACCTTGATCACGCCATCGCCCTGGCAGGCTTCGCAGCGCCCGCCCTTGACGTTGAACGAGAAGCGCCCGGCGCTGTAGCCGCGCTCCTTGGCCGCCGGCACGCCCGAGAACAGGTCGCGGATCGGCGTGAACAGGCCCGTGTAGGTGGCCGGGTTCGAACGCGGCGTGCGCCCGATCGGGGCCTGGTCGACCGAGATGACCTTGTCGAAGTGTTCCAGCCCGCTGATCGCATCGTGCGGCGCCGGTTCGGTCTGCGAGCCGTACAGGTGGCGCGACAGGGCCGGGTACAGCGTGTCGTTCACCAGCGACGACTTGCCCGAACCCGAGACGCCGGTCACGCAGGTCATCAGGCCGACCGGCAGCTTGAGGGTGACTTTTTTCAGGTTGTTGCCGGTGGCGCCGGTGATCACCACCTGCTTGTTCTTGTCCGCCACGTGGCGCTTCTTGGGCACCGCGATGCCGAGCGTGCCATTCAGGTAGCGCGCGGTCAGCGATTTTTTGTTCTTGAGGATGTCCTTGAGCGTGCCTTCGGCGATGATCTCGCCGCCATGCACGCCGGCGCCCGGGCCCATGTCGACGATGTAGTCGGCGGTGCGGATCGCGTCTTCGTCATGCTCGACCACGAGCACGCTGTTGCCGATGTCGCGCAGGTGCTTGAGGGTCTCGATCAGGCGGTCGTTGTCGCGCTGGTGCAGGCCGATCGACGGTTCGTCGAGCACGTACATCACGCCGGTCAGGCCCGAGCCGATCTGCGAGGCCAGGCGGATGCGCTGCGCTTCGCCGCCCGAGAGCGTATCGGCGCTGCGGTCGAGCGACAGGTAGTCGAGGCCCACGTTATTGAGGAACTTGAGGCGCGAGACGATCTCCTTGACCACGCGGTCGGCGATTTCTTTCTTGGCGCCCTTGAGGGTCAGCTTTTCGAAGAAGTCCAGGCACTCGCGCAGCGGTTTGCGCGCGACCTCGTAGATGGCGCGCTGCTGCTTGCCGGTGCCGACCTTGACGTAGCGCGCTTCCACGCGCAGGCGCGCGCCTTCGCACGAGGGACACTGCTTCTCGTTGATGAACTTCGCCAGTTCTTCCTTGACCGCCATCGAGTCGGTTTCGCGGTAGCGCCGCTGCAGGTTGTTGACCACGCCCTCGAAGGTGTGCTCGCGGATCACGGTGCGGCCGCGCTCGTTCACGTAGGTGAACGGGATCGAGGTCTTGCCGGAGCCGTACAGGACCGCCTGCTGCGAGGCCAGGTCGAGCTGCTCGAACGGCATGTCGATATCGAATTCGTAGTGCGCCGCCAGGTTCGACAGCATCTGGAAGTAGAACTGGTTGCGCCGGTCCCAGCCCTTTACCGCGCCCGAAGCGAGCGACAGGTTGGGGAAGGCGACGATGCGGCGCGGGTCGAAAAATTCGATGTGACCGAGGCCGTCGCATTCCGGGCAGGCGCCCATCGGATTATTGAAGGAGAACAGGCGCGGTTCGAGCTCCTGCAGCGAGTAGCCGCAGGTGTTGCAGGCGAACTTGTTGGAGTAGACGTGTTCCGCTCCCCCGTCCATTTCGAGCACCACGGCGCGCCCGTCGGCCAGGCGCAGCGCGGTCTCGAAGCTTTCCGCCACGCGCTGCTTGATCTCCGCGCTCACCTTGACCCGGTCGATGACGACGTCGATGGTGTGCTTCTCGGTTTTTTTCAGCTTGGGCAGGTCGTCGACTTCGTAGATGTTGGCCTCATGGGTGCCGCTCTGGATGCGGAAGCGCACGAAGCCCTGGGCCTGCATCGCGGCGAACAGGTCGCTATGCTCGCCCTTGCGGTTGGCCACCACCGGCGCCAGGATCATCAGCTTGGTCTCTTCGGGCATGGCCAGCACCGCGTCGACCATCTGCGACACCGTCTGCGCGGCCAGCGCGTGGTCCGGGTGGTTGATGCAGTAAGGGGTGCCGACGCGCGCGTACAGGAGGCGCAGGTAATCGTGGATTTCGGTGACTGTGCCGACCGTCGAACGCGGATTGTGCGAGGTGGCTTTCTGCTCGATCGAGATGGCCGGCGACAGGCCCTCGATCAGGTCGACGTCGGGCTTTTCCATCAACTGCAGGAACTGGCGCGCATAGGCCGACAGCGATTCGACATAGCGGCGCTGCCCCTCGGCGTACAGGGTGTCGAACGCCAGCGAGGACTTGCCGGAGCCGGACAGGCCGGTGATCACGATCAGCTTGTTGCGGGGCAGGTCGAGATTGATGTTCTTCAGGTTGTGCGTACGTGCGCCGCGAATGCGGATCTGTTCCATGTGTTGTGTGCCTTAAACGGGTCAGCTCATACTATAGCTGTGTTTCGAAAGCGACGTCTGCGGGGACGATTGCCGCGTCCGCAGTTGCGCCAGGGGCGTATTGATCTTGCTCAGGGATTGTGCAGCTTTGTATTTTATTTTCACTGTATATAATACCAGTATTCATGCCGCCAGCAAACGGATGACGTGTCGACAAGGGCGGAACTCCGCGCCGGTTTTGTTGTCTGACTTGACAGTGCGCGTGGTCAGGCGGCGCGGCGGGGAGGGTGAGGGCGCCGCGTAGAATAGACATTTGGCATCCCGGCTGACATATAATCCTCGTCTGGCAAAACATCATCGCGCCGCGGGACGCCCGCCGCAGCAGTTCAAACAGGAGTAATACATGGCATCAGTCAATAAAGTCATCATCGTCGGCAATTTGGGGCGCGATCCGGAAATCCGCTACATGCCCAGCGGTGACGCCATCGCCAACATCGCCGTCGCGACCTCGTACAAATCGAAGGACCGCAATACCGGCGAGCAAAAAGAGCTGACCGAATGGCACCGCATTTCCTTCTTCGGCCGCCTGGCTGAAATCGTCGGCCAGTACCTGAAAAAAGGTTCCTCGGTCTACGTCGAAGGCCGCCTGCAGACCCGTAAATACACCGACAAGGATGGCGTCGAGAAGTACGCGACCGAAATCGTTGCCGAACAGATGCAGATGCTGGGCGGACGCCAGGGCATGGGCGGCGACGCCGGCGGTGGCGGCGGCATGGACGATGGCGGCTACGATGCGCCGCAGCAGAGCCGTCCGGCGCCACAGCGCCAGGCGCCGCCTCCGCCGCCAGCCCGTCCGGCACCGAAACCGGCGCCGAATTTCTCGGACATGGATGACGACATTCCGTTTTAGTACGTACCTAACGCCGTAATGTAAATAAGCCCCTGTAATTGATTGAAGTTACAGGGGTTTTTTTCATTATGGGACGGTCTAGATGTAAACAACGGTTTGGCACTTGCACGTACCCGCGCACGACGTAAACAAGCAGCCTTGATCGCCACCTTCAACCGCTCATCGTCCTGCGCGCGCTGGGACGGCGGGCGGTCCACTGCCGCGTAGTATCCGCTGCGCGACACGTCGAAGACTAAGTGGGTAGTCGAGTCGCAGCGACTTCATGAACGCGTACCGGGCAGCGACTCCCTCGCAAAGTACGCGGTGGCCTTCCTAAGAAACTCACCTTGACGCCGGATGTCTACCATGCGTGATGGACATGAACCGCCCAAGAAAAGATATTTTTCGGTAGCAATACGTTGAAGAAGAAGCGAAACGATTGGCGATTGACCATCAACTTCGATCTTCCCGGACTGCGCCTATTGCCGAGAACGCAGTCTAACAATATTGGGAGTCCAGCAGGGTCTGACTCCGTTCTTACTGGATCACGGGCTTTGCGGCGGGTCTCGGGAAGGCAATTGAAATGAGCCGCATTTTCGTGCGGCGCTTTCAAGCGCCATCATATCGATACGCGCCTTGGACGTGTGCCAAAAGGAGTCACTTGCCGATGAACTGTTCCGTGTTGAGCCAAACATGTTCAGCTCGACCATGGTGCCGCAGCGGATGGGGGTCTCGCTTGAGAAAATGGACTTCGCGCTTCATCTGCCGTTCATCGGCTTCCAATCCATGAAGGAAACAGGCTTGACCTGGCCGCTGATTACCGAAGCTGTTAGCGGGTTTGTAAAAGCGCGTAAATATTATGGGACTTGCGCGCGCTTTTGAGCAGCGATCGAATGGTGCCCGATTCTCCTGGAGAGACCTCACCATACTGTGCATTTAGGACAGTCGGCCACTGCACGGGTTTGTAACCGCGCCTGCCGATATACATGAGCGATAATACAATGTTATTAGTTTGACCGACGCACACAACATGAAGGCGGAACGCATGCGGCATTTCGAGTTTGACGACGGCACATCCCGGAAATTCTGGAGCATTGAACAGGATGATTGCGAGCTTGACGTTTGCTTTGGCAAATTCGGTACGACCGGCCAGCGCCAGACCAAGGTTCATGCCGATGCGGCCAAGGCGGCTGCCGCGCTGGCCAAGTTGGTCAAGGAGAAGACCGCAAAGGGATATGTCGAAACAGGTGCCGGTGCCCCTGTCGCAGCGCCGGTGCCGGCTGCGGAGGCAGCGACGCCACGTGTGACGCCGGAACCCATCGCTCCGGTTGAGGCAGCGCCCGCGTCCCCTGGCGCGCGCACTGCTATCGCCCCGTGGCTGGCACTCGACACCCTCGTCGTCATACCGCCGAAGCTGGCCGCGCTGGCGCTGCCGTCACGCCGCTTTCCCGGCAAAAAGCCAGGCAACGACCTGGCAAAACTGTGGGACAAATTTTGCGAAGCGATGGCCGAGAGCTTTTGTTATCCCGAGTACGACGTGGCCTCCAAGGCTTTCAAACCCGCCGTTAACGAGGCTGCTACACGCTTCCATCAGGACCAATGGGAAGGCTCGCTCGAATCGGACGCGATACTGCTTGCAGCCGAAGCAAAATTACCTTCCTACAGCAAGGCGGCGCGCAGCACCGGGTCGGCATTCGTCGATTTTCTGGTGGCCCGCAAGGGCCTGGCCTACGCGCTGGACGTGCTGTTGCAGATGGAGCGCTGGAGCTGCACCGTCGAGCACAAATCGAATGGGTATTACTTCAGCTTCACCGACGCCGACGAAAATGCCTTCAACTACACGAATAACGGTATTTACACGGCCACCGAACTGGCCTATCGCGCACACCTGGCCCATGCCGACCAAGCTACCTGGGATCAATGCCTGGCGCTTTGCCAGGCAGCCGTGCCCGGCCTGCCGGTCAAGCGCCGTCCACTGTTCGGCCTGCTGTTTTCCGAGCAGCCCGGCTGGTGCGAGCAGCTGATACGGGACTACGCGGCCACTCCGGACTTTACGCCCGCGTACTGGTTGCAACTGGGGGCAAGCTCGCCGGAAACCGTGCGCCTGACAACATATGCGCCGCCCTCATACCGTGGCGCTGAATCGGGCTTCACCTACCCCCGGCTGGTCGCCACGCTGCTGCAGGAACGCGGCCTCGCTGCCGAGGCGCTGCTGGTCGCGTATCCGGAAAATGACCTGGCTGCCGAGGGCCTGGCCTGTATCGGGACGCCTTCGTCCATGCGCGCGCTGGCCGGGGCGAGCAGGACCGGCAAAGAGGCGATGGCGCGCTTCACCGCTGCCGTGCAGTGCTGGCCGCTAGCTGGCATTGCCGGGCTGAGCGAGATGATCGGCGCCGAGCGCAAGGTCATGACGGCGTTCGCGCCCATGCTCGCGACCTTGCTGCGCAGCCAAGCCGACATGTTGGCCGCGCTGAGGCCATGGCTCTCGGACGAGGCCAACAAGGTCATCGACATATTGAGCGCGCAAATTGGCGGGCGCGCCGATCTGGCCGGGCCGGCCGATTTGCCGCGGGTGCTGGCCGTGGCGCCATGGACGGTGCCAGGGCGCCGCGCACCGGCACCGATGGAGCTCGATCTGCTGGACCTGGCGCCTGTCGAACAGTGGGCCGAGGGCGAACGCGAGGCCCTCCTTGTGCCGAGCGAGTGGGACCGGACGCTGAGCGAAAAGCTGGGCAACTTGCCTGGGCTGATCGACTGGTTCCGCCTCGGCACGAAGAACACTGACCGTGTCGCGCGCTGCCTGGCGAAGCACGATGGCGCTAACCTGGCCGCATTGTGGATCGAGCTTCGCGACAGCCGCGACGAGTGCCCTTATTTCAGTGCGCGCGGCGCCATGCTGATGCCGCAGCCAACGGGGCTGGCGTTTTGGAATGAGCTAGCCTGCCAGGAGGACTACGATATCGATTTTGTCCTTGCCCGGTCAGGTGTCGGCGCGATCCCCGGCATGGTCCTCGTCTGCACGTTCCGTGCCTTGAAAACGCTCCACCTCGCGCTGCACCTGGGGGCGATCGAACTGGCGCTGCCCGTCGCGCGTGCCTTTGCAGAGCTGAAGACGGTGCGCGATACCGCGCGCCAGTGGCTGCTGGCGTTTCCCGAACATGCCGCCTGCGGCCTGATCGCGTATGCGCTCGCGGCGCCTGGAGCGGAGCGCCGCTGCGCAGTGCTGGCGCTGCGCCTGCTCGCGGCGGAAGGCCACGACGCTCTGCTGATGGCGGTGGCGAAGCGCTACCCCGATCCGGCCGTAGCGCTGCGCGTGCGCGCGCTGCTGGACGAAGATCCGCTCGAGCGCTACCCCGACAAGCGCATCAAGGCGCCCGATTTCTGGCAGCCGGCCGGATGGACCCGTCCAATCCTCGCCGCTAGTGGCAAGGGCTTGCCCGACCAGGCGCTCGACCATCTCGGGACCATGCTGCGCTTTCCCACCATTGAAGGCCCCTACGCCGGCATCGTCGACGTCAAGGCCGCGTGCACGTCCGATTCGCTGGACGCTTTCGCCTGGGATCTGTTCATGGCCTGGATGGACGCCGGCGCCCCGGCCAAGGAGGGCTGGGCCTTTCTCGCGCTGGGGATGCTGGGCAACGATCACAGCGCGCGCAAACTGACGCCGCTGGTGCGGGCGTGGCCCGGCCAGTCGCAACACGCACGCGCGGCAGCAGGGTTGGACATACTGGCTGCCATCGGCACCGATACGGCGCTCATGCTCCTGAACGGCATCGCCAAAAAACTCAAGTTCAAGGCCCTGCAAGACCGCGCACGGGCCAAGATCGAGCAGATCGCCGAAGCGCGCAATTTGAGCATCGATGAGCTCGAGGACCGGCTGGCGCCGGACCTGGGGCTGGACGATAACGGCAAGCTCGAACTGGACTTCGGGCCGCGCCGGTTTACGGTCGGCTTTGACGAGACGCTCAATCCCTATGTGCGCGACGACAGCGGGGCGCGCCTGAAAGACCTGCCGAAACCGAAAGCCAGCGACGACCAGGCCCTGGCGGCAGAAGCGGTGGCGCGCTTCAAGCTGCTAAAGAAGGATGCCAAGGTGATCGCGGCGCAGCAGGTGTTCCGGCTCGAGTGCGCGATGTGCACGCCACGTCATTGGACTGCCGAAGTCTTCGTGGCCGTCCTGGCGCAGCATCCGCTGCTGCGCCACATTGTGCAACGCTTGGTATGGGGCGTGTACCAGCAGGTGGCGCAGGAGCGGGCGCGCCTGGTCGCCTGTTTCCGGGTGACGCCGGAGGGCTTCTATACCGGCGCCGGCGACGAGGATTTTGTACTGCCCGGCGGTTCCGACGTGCGGATCGGCATTCCTCATGCGCTGGAACTGCCCGCCAGTGACGCTACTGCCTTTGGCCAGCTTTTCGCCGACTACGAATTGCTGCAGCCATTCGCGCAGCTCGGCCGCGACAGCTATCGCGCTGAAGCAGACGAGCTGGACGGGTGCACATTGCAGAGGTGGGAGGGCAAGGTGGTGCCGACCGGCCGGATACTCGGTCTGGTCAACCGGGGCTGGCGCCGCGGCAGTGCGGAAGACCACGGCTGCATGTATTACTTCTGCAAGCCGATCGGCACTGACAAGGCGGCCATGCTTTCCTTTGGTCCCGGCATTTATACGGGCAATCTTACCGAGAATCCGGAGCAGACGCTCGCCTTCGTACAGTACGGCAAGGCCAACCGGGACGGTTTTCCTTCGCCGACAGAAAGCCTGTCCACGCTCGACCCGATTGCCCTGAGCGAATTGATACGCGATATCGCCGGGCTGTGTGCATAGGCTGGTGGCGTCTGCACGGGTTTGTAACCGCGCCATGAAAGTATGCATGAGCGATAATGTATGTTTTTAATTTCACTAACAGCAAGCAAGCCCTGCAGGAATGTAGCCGCACGTTTAATTTGGAGTAACCGATCCGTTCACGGTATTGATGAGCTGAGAACTTATGCGCGACGTGGGAGTGCAAGTCTCGACTGTTGGTAACCTAACCAATCAATGCCAGTTGGGGTGGCAACCGAATCGCCCCGGCTTTCGTGGAGGCCGGTTAGTGTGAGTCAGGCCGGGATGGCTTGACTGTTCTCTTGCTTGTAATAGTTTTCCTCAGCTTCAGCTGGCGGTATATAGCCGAGTGGTTCCAGCAGACGGTGGTGGTTAAACCAGAACACCCATTCCAGCGTGGCCAGTTCGACGGCCTCACGCGTTTTCCAGGGAGCGCGGCGCTAGATCAACTCTGCTTTATAGAGCCCGTTGATGGTCTCGGCCAGGGCGTTACCGTAACTGTCGCCCTTGCTGCCCCCAGATGGATCGATGCCGGCTTCAGCCAAGCGCTCGCTGTACTTTATCGACACATATTGCGAGCCCCTGCGCATCGAGCACGAAGCCGGTCCGCATCGGACTGCTCACCCGCCAGCCGACGATGCGCCGGGCAAACACATCGATGACGAAGGCGACATAGACGAAACCCTGCCATGTCGCGACGCAGGTGAAATCGCCGACCCATAGCTGGTTCGGCCGCTGCGCCCTGAACTGCCGGTTGACCCGGTCGCGTGGACATGGCGCCTTGGCATCGGCAACCGTCGTGCGCACAACCTTGCCGCGCATGACGCCGCGCAGGCCGGCCTTGCGCATCAAGCGCGCCACCGTGCAGCGGGCCACGTCCTTTCCCTCACGCCGCAGTTGGCGCCACACCTTCTCGGCCCCGTCGACCTGCAAGTTCGCCTGCCAGACGCGCTCGATGTCGACGGTCAGCACGTCGTCGCGCTCAAGGGCCTTGACGCGCTCCTCTTGAGCAGTTGTCGGCCCGGGACGCTGGCCGGTATCACGCTCTTGCTGGCGTACCCAGCGGCGCAGCGTCTCGGGCGTACAGCAGATGTTGGCCGCGATCGACGGGAATGGCAGCCCAGTGTGACTCGTACCGGCTGCCCGCTTCGCTGCCCATGCGCACGGCGCGCTCGATGACTCCGTTCTCTCAAATAATGGAGCCTCCTCACAACCCGGGGCGATTCAGGTCTGTAACTTAGTAGACTTGTCGGAAATGCTGGCGCTAACAGAACACAGGTAAACTCGAACAAAATCTGTTTAAGTTGGTTGATACCCTACATATCATTAGGGTATGATGGCACCAAGGATGTAGCCGAGGAGTTTGCTATGAACAAGATGGAAGCCATTAAGAAGCTAGCTGCGTTGGATCGCGTTGGTGTGTACGTCCTCTCCAAGGGGGACCTCGCCAAGGCCTTTCCCTATGAAAAGGAGAAAGCTTTCGAGAAATCGCTGCAGCGCTTGGTGTTCGATGGGCTCCTGCAGCGGGTTGCCAAGGGCGTTTACGTCAGCACCATGGCCAAGTCCAAAAAGGGCCAGGTCATCGAGGACATCGCCTCAGTTCTACGTAGGGGGCATTTTTCCTACGTGACCAGGGAGTCAATTCTGTCCGAATACGGCATCATCTCCCAAGTGCCCGTGAGCCGCGTCACGATCATGACCACGGGCGCGAATGGCCTCTACGAGACGCCATATGGAACCATCGAGTTTACCCATACGAAGCGCAGGCCGGCGGAGCTCATTGCGCGCACTGTCTCGGTGAAAGGGCGGCCACTGCGCATCGCCACTAGGCAAGCCGCGGTGGCGGACCTCATGCGCGCCGGCCGCAATACCAACATGATCGACATGAATGAGCTTGACAATGACTGAAAACTTTAACGAACTAGTCGACGTCGCGATGCAGCAGCCAGGCCGCACTGCCATGCGCCCCGTGGTGGAGAAGGAAATCCTTCACTACGATATTTTTTACGCGCTTGATGCGGCTGGCCTCCTCAAGGACCTGGTCTTCCAGGGCGGCACGTCCTTGCGTCTGTGCCGCGGATCAAGTCGTTTTAGCGAGGATCTCGATTTCGCTGGTGGCCGCGATTTCACCTCGCAAAAAATGGAGGCTATCAAGGCCTGCATCGAGAAGCATCTCGGCGCACGATACGGACTCGTCGTCGAGGTCAAGGAGCCGAAGGAGATGGCCACCTTGCCTGACTACGAAAACGTCCGCGTCGACAAGTGGCAAGTGAGCGTCGAGACGTCGCCGGAGCAGCGCGACATGCCACGCCAACGAATCAAGCTTGAGATCGCGAACATCCCTGCATATACCAGTGAGTTGGTCCCGCTCCGCCAGAACTACGACTTCCTGCTCGGCTACGGCCAAGTGCTAGTCATTGCAGAGTCGATCGACGAGATTCTCGCGGATAAGGTGGTGGCCTTTCCGGCGTCTGTCAAGAACATCCGGTACCGGGACATCTGGGACATCGCCTGGCTTCAGCAGCAGGGGGCCAAGCTCGATCCGAGTCTCGTGGAGCGCAAGATCGAAGACTACCACATCGAGGACTACGCGCAGCTGCTTGAGGACGCGATCAGCAGGCTTCCCGATCTCATCGACGGGAAACCATTCGTGGAGCAGATGACCAGGTTTATCGATGCGGACACGCTTGCGCGCACGCTGCGCGAACCCAAGTTTGCGGAGTACCTTAAAAATACAGTCGGCCAGGTTTTCAATTCCATGGCCGCCCACCTCAACGAAGCGCTCAACAAGGCTGGCCATGGCTTCAAGATGTAGAGGAGCCACGTTGTTTACAAAGCGCGGGCAGATTGCCCAGTGAAAGGTGCGCAGGGAGCCCTAAGCTACGGGCACGGCGCAGTTGTTGACATGGTTGTTTACGTCCGCAGGTAGGTACAACCGTTCTAAGTCCGGAAACGCCGTATTGTTTGACGAAAGCCCGTTCTTCGCCGGAAGCCCGGGCTTTTCTTTGCCCTGTTGCGACCACGGATGGACATGACACCAATCTGCCTGCCTTCGATTTCCGACCTGCGCGCCAGAACCCGCTCATTGGCCATGCTCGATGCGATTCTCTGCCCGGAATGGGAATACCGGTATGTCAGTTTCGACCAGGCCTGGGCGCCGGGCATGCACATGGCGTCGATGCGCAACGGCTGCGGAGATGACTGGTTCCTGCTGTTCGATCGGGCTGGCGCCGCCCTGAAAGGATTTGCCCACGAATTGAGCGACAAGCATGTCGGCGCAATGCTGCAGGCCCAGGTTCCCGGCGCATTTTCGGCATTCCTGAACGAGCCGGCTTTTTCGATGCAGGACGCGACGTTCTGCTATTGGCGCGGCGCGGACGAGGCGAGCTGGCACAAGGTGCAAGGCGGTCGCGAGGATGACGGTGCGGGCGACATGCTGTCGCTCCTGGTCGCCGGGCCATCGGCCTACAAGGCGTGGGCCGAGGCGTATTTTGAAGTGCCGGTCGACCTTGACACCGTGTCCGCCGTGTTCGGCCATGTTCCCCTGGATGGCGCGATGATCCGCAAGCTCAACCCGGATGCGGACGTCGACGCCGCCTACGCCGATGCGGCCGGGATCGGCTATCCGCGCCGGACGGCATGAGCAGCCCACCACGTGCGCTGGCCGTCTTTGACCCGGCGCGAGATCGGGCACATACTTGCCATTTTCGACAAGCAAAGGCCGTCTCATGAATGCGCTCACGCTGCACTACCACCCCCTGTCTTCCTGCTGCCACAAGGTGCTGATCGCGCTCGACGAACTGGGCATCGAGGTCGAGAAGCGGCTGCTCAACCTGGGCGACCCCGGCGAGCGCGCCGCGCACCTGACGCTGTGCCCCACAGGCAAGATGCCGCTCCTGACGGACGGCGCGCGTCCGGTGCCCGAAACCAGCATCATCATCGAATACCTGCAACGCCACCATGCCCGCAACGGCCGCACGCTCATCCCGGATGCGCCCGACGCCGCGCTCGACGTGCGCCTCTGGGACCGCCTGTCCGACCTGTACGTGATGACGCCGATGCAGGCGCTGACCGCCGACCTGCTGCGCCCCGAAGGCGAGCGCGACCCGCGCGCCACGGCCCAGGCGCGCGCCGGCCTGGCGACGGCCTACGCCTTCATCGACCGTCAGCTGGAGGGCCGCAGCTGGATCGCCGGCGATGCCTTCAGCATGGCCGACTGCGCCGCCGCGCCCGCCCTGTTCTACGCCATGGCCTACGTGCCGCCGCCGCCCCGGCATACGCAACTGGCGGCGTATGTCGAGCGCTTGATGGACCGCCCCTCGGTGGCGGCGACCATCGACCAGGCGCGCCCCTTCTTCAAGTTTTTTCCTGGGCGTAGCGGTTTGTCGCGGCGTTTCTTCGACCCGGACGCCGCCTGAGTTGTCGCAGATGGGGCGAAGGCGCGCTGCGCTTACGGAACGCCGCTGCGCGCAGGCGCTTCCGCTGCGCTGGCCGGCGTTTGCACCAGCCAGCCTTTGGCCGGCTGGGTTTTAAAATCCCTGAACGTACCTTGTTCGGCCTCGAGGATGGCTCCCAGGGCGGCGCCGGTCAGGGCTCCCGCGGCAATCCCCGGGACGGTCAGGACAGGCATGCTGTTGATCGTCGTGCTGACGTCGAACGTGCCGTCCGGGCGCGGCGCGCGTGGCGCAACTGCCGAAAAATCGGGCGTGTCGTCCGCATGAAACACGGTCAATGGCCGCTGTGTTCCGATAATATGAACCACGGTCGGTTCATTGCCCGGCTTTTTCGGCAGCAGAATGCCGCATTCCCACGCGTTGCCGGCCAGGGCGTCCTCTTTGCGAGGCCGGCCTGCCATATACACGCACATGGGGGGACCCATGAAGTAGGCTCCTGCATCATCCTCGTATTTTTCGACATACGTTCCCGGGACCAGGGCGACGTCCCAGAACCCCAGCTTCCATGTCACAGTCTCCTTGATCTGCAAGACCCGCTCATTGGCGGGACGCCGCAGCGTCTCCGGCCTGGCGGCGCAACCCGCCATGACCAGGGAAGTGAACAACACCACCGCTGCGCGGTGAGAATAGCTGGAAGAGAACATAGGCCGCACTGTCGGATGCCAAAACGATGAAAAGGCGTGCATTCTACTGCCAACTGCGCTCGACATCGATGGATGCCCGCTCCAGCCACGCCAGCGGCAACTCGACAATCGACGCCGGCCCGATGGCGACCAGGCTGGCGCGGTCGATCACGATCGCGGCATGGGCGCCGTACGATGAGGCGTGCAGCCGCAGGCTGGGGCCAGGCTCGCTGTCCGCCTGCGGCAAGGCGGGAATGGCCGACGGGCCATCGGACGGCGTTGACCACATGATCGACGACGTAGGGCGATGAAGCGGCAATGGTGAGCCAATTTCCCATGTTGCAATAATGAAACAAAAATCGCAAAAATGCAATAAATTGCGAGCGTATTTACGGTGAGCATGGGATACTTGTTGCGTTTTTAACTACATAATATCCGTAAGTCATCATGAAGAAACCGCTCCTCACCTTCCTCGTCCTCTTTGCCCTGGCCTTTGCCGTCTTTACCTGGGTCAACATCAAGAAGATCGATACCCATAACGCCATTGCCAAGTCGCCGGTCTTCGTGCTGGCCACGCCGGATGGCATCACCAAGAAAACCAAGAAGAGCCGCGTCACCTATCAGGTGAACTACAGCTATATCGTCGATGGCGCCACGTTCAAGATCGACACGGAATGGTTCGATACGCCGGAGGAAGCCGAGAAAATGGCGGCATCGCCGGTGCAGGTCGCCTTTGCCACCGGCAAGCCGGACGATAGCGTGTTCAAGACCGAATTCGATACGCGCGATCCCAAGGAAGGCATCGTGAGCGCCGTGCTGGGCGCGGGCGCCATCGGTTTCGTCATGGCCCTGATCGGTACCCTGGTCCTGCTCTGGAAATTCCCCTCGCTGCGGCGCTGATGTGTTTGCCTCCTGGCGCGGCGTCAGGCTGCCATCCGCAGAGGCCGCAATGCGGCCATGATCTCGCCCGCCAGGCATGCCACCGCCCCGGCCCGCCGGACGATCGTGGCGGCAGGCGCGCATGCCTGCGTGCCGCACCACAATCCGGGCCGCAGCGTCATGCGCGACGGCGAGCTGCTGCTCATCGACGCAGGCTGCGAGCTCGACGGCTACGCGTCCGACAACACCCGCACCTTCCCCTTCAGCGGGCGCTTTTCGCCGGCGCAAAAGCGGATCGACCAGGGCGTGCCGGCCTGCCCAAGACGGTGGCGGACATCGACGCGGGCTGCGTTGACAAGTCGCGACGGATGCCGCAGGCTGGCCGGATCAACTTCATCAGGAGCGACGCATGACGATTTCCCCAGCCATTCCCATCCTGCGCATTTTCTCGGAGCAAAAAGCCAGGGAACACTACCTGGACTTCCTCGGCTTCAGTTGCGAGTGGGAGCACCGTTTCGAGGACGGCATGCCCCTGTACATGGAGGTGCGGCGCGGCGACCTGGTGATTCACCTGAGCGAGCATCATGGCGACGCCACGCCGGGCTCGACCATCTTCGTGCATGTGGGCGATATCGACACCCTGCAGCGGGAGTTGATCGCGAAGAACTATCCGTACGCGCGCCCCGGCGTGGATGACTTGCCGTGGGGCAGGGTGATGCAGGTCGGCGATCCTTTCGGCAACCGCATCCGCTTTTGCCAGCCGCCGCCGTAAGGCAATAAGGGCCGGCCGGCGCCGCAGCGGCAGGCGCCCTACATCTGGCGAAAATGATGCAGATAACTGCGGCTGACCGGCAGCACCTCGCTGCGTCCGCGCAGGTGCACATCGGCCGTCTCGTTCACCCCGCGCACCACTTCGCTCACATAATGCAGATTGACGATGGCCGAGCGGTGGATCTGCACGAAGCGGTCCGGGTCGAGCTCATCGCCCAGTTCGCGGATGCTCTTGCGGATCAGCGCCTCGCCATCGTCCCACACCACCGAGGTGTACTTGCCCTCGGCCCGCATGAAGACCACCTGCTCCACCGGAATCAGGCGCACGCGGCTGCCGACCGAAGCCCGGATCCACTGCAGCCACTGGCGCGGCCCGCCGCGCTGGCGCAATTCGCCGGCCATGCGTTCGAGCACCGCGTCGAAGGCTGGACCGGCATCCGGCGCGCGTCCCAGCCGCGCCTGCAGGCGCTGCACCGTGTCGGCCAGGCGCGCCGCCTCGACCGGCTTGACCAGGTAATCGATGGCGCCCTGCTCGAACGCCTGCAGCGCGTACTGCTCGTAGGCGGTCACGAACACGATCTGGGCGCGCCGCGCCAGCGCCCGCGCCGCCTCGATCCCGTTCAGCCCCGGCATGTGCACGTCCAGGAACACGATGGCCGGCCGGTGCTGGTCGAACAGTTCGACCGCCTCGTGGCCGTTGCGCGCATCGGCCACGATCTCCAGTTGCGGCCACAGCCGTGCCAGTTGGGCGCGCAGGTGCTCGCGCAGCAGCGGCTCGTCGTCGGCGATCAGGGCGGTCGGGTGGCTCATGCGGCGCTCCGTGGGGTGAAAGTGAGTTCGACGTGCACGCCGTGCGGCGTCTCTTCGTGCAGGTCGAGGCGCGCGCCGGGACCGTAGAACGCTTGCAGGCGCGTGCGCACATTCGACAGGCCCGTGCCCGGCTGGGCCGACTCGGCCATGCCCTGGCCGGTGTCAACGACCCACAGGCTGACACGGCCGCTGGCGCCGTCGGCCTTGCCGCCGACCTCGATACGTCCGCCCTCCAGGCTCGGATCGATGCCGTGCCGCACCGCGTTTTCCACCAGGGTCAGCAAGGCCATGGCCGGAAAGGGCAGGCTGTGCAGTTCCGGCGCCATCGCCACCTCGAACTGCAAGCGGTCGGGCATGCGCATGTGCATCAGCTCCAGGTAGGCGCGCACCAGCTGCAGTTCGGTGGCGAGGGTGGCGTCGGCCTCGTTCAGGCGCGGCATCGCGGCCTTCAGGTAGGCGATCAGGTGGCGCAGCACCGGACCCGCGTTATCGGACTTGGCGTCGACCAGCGCCGCGATATTGGCCAGGGTATTGAACAGGAAGTGCGGTTCGATCTGCGCCTGCAGCAGGCGCAGGCGCGCGGTGGTCAGTTCGCGTTCGAGCGTTTCCCGTTCGCGTTCGGCCTGCAGGCGCGCCGCGCGCTCGGCCGCCTTGCGCTCGAAACGCAGCGCCACCAGGCTCGCCAGCGTGCCGACCACGGCCGACAGGAGCGACAGGAAGATGTAGCCGAGTACCATCTCGCGCTTGGCCGGCACTTTCTCGGTCAGCAAGAAAATCGCCAGCGTTGCCAGCGGCGCCACCAGCACCACCGCCAGCAGCCGCAGCCAGGGCCGGCCCAGCGTGGCGCTCGCCGCGTAGGTCAGCAGCAAAGCGAGGCCGATGAAACCGATGCGCAGCAGTACCGACAGGAAGGGGCCGGAGGTCAGCGCGGACAGCATCCACGACAATTGCAGCGCGATCAGCAGCGCCACCAGTGCCTGGCGCCGGGTCGGCAGGGCCGGATGGCGCGCGGGCGGGGAAGGGGGCGGCAGCTTGCTCATGCCGCCACAATAACCGTTCGCCGGCCGTCGTTCAAGCCCGCAAAACCGCTGTCCGTCGCACCGATCGGCGCGCGCGCTCGCCGGCGCCGCCGCTGGCCTTTACCGTGGGCACAGTCGCCATCCCACCGAAAGGAGCCTTTCATGATTTCCCCTGCCATCGCGATCCCGCCGCGCACGCCGCCGAACACACCTGCCGACGCCAGCGCGCAGCGCGACAGGGCGGGCACGGCGCTGGCGTGGTCGGCGCGCCTGTGGTTCGCCGTTGCCGTCGGCGGGCAATTGCTGTTTGCCTGGTATGTCGCCGTGCTCTACGGCGGAGCGCTGGTACAGGGCGAGCCGGCGCGCTGGAACGCCGTCATGCCGCGCGGCTATGTCGCCGGCGACACGGCCGGCAATGCCGCCATCGGCGTGCATGTGCTGGTGACGGTCGTGATCGTCATCGGCGGCGCGCTCCAGCTGCTCGCGCCGCTGCGGCGCCTGGCGCCCAGCTTGCACCGCTGGAACGGGCGCGTATACGTGCTGCTGGCGGTGGTGTCCAGCCTCATCGGCCTGTACATGGTGTGGTTTCGCGGCGCGGTGGGTGGCCTGGCGCAGCATGTGGGGATCAGCATCAACGGCGTGCTGATCGTGCTGTGCGCGGTATTTGCCGTACAGCATGCGCGCGCCGGCCGTATCGCACTGCACCGGCGCTGGGCGCTGCGGCTGTTCCTGGCGGTCAGCGGCGTGTGGTTCTTCCGGATCGGCCTGATGGCATGGATCGTCGCCAACTGCGGCCCGGCCGGATTCGATCCGGTGAGCTTCGAGGGGCCGTTCCTGAGCTTTCTGGCGTTTGCCCAGTACCTGCTGCCGCTGGCGGTGCTGGAACTGTATATGCGCGCGCAGGCCAGCGCCAGGGTGGCGGCGCGCATCGCGATGGCGGGCGCCATGCTGGTGCTGAGCCTGGCGACGGCGGCCGGGGTGGCGGCCGCGGCGATGATCCTGTGGCTGCCGCACCTGTCAAGGACGATCTAGCCCGGGAACGCCTCGGCCGTCGTGCGCACGGCCAGGCTGCTGCCGGCAGGCACCGGCAGTCCGGCCCAGACCCAGTTGTGATGCGCGACGATGGCCGGCGCCGCCAGGTGCGGCCGGTCGGCGGTGGTGTGCGCGTCCGACAAGGCCACCACCTGCAAGCCGCGCGAGCTGGCCGCGCGCACGGCGGCATCCACGCAGAACTCGGTGGCGAAGCCGCTGATATACAACGTGGAGGTTCCGATGGCGTCGAGCCGGGCCGCCAGGTCGGTCGCGGCGAAGGCGTCGGCGGCCAGCTTGTGGACGACCCCGTCGGTGGCGGCCTGTTCCAGCCCCGGGATGGTTTGCCAGGCGCGCGATCCGAGCGGGGCATCGGCGTTCGCATGCTGGACGAAGAGCACCGTGCCGCCCTGCGCACGGATGTGTCTGGCGGCGTGATTGATGCGATGGACCACGTGGTCGGTGTCGAAACAGGGGCTGGCGGGGTTGTCCAGCCAGGCTTGTTGCATGTCGATGATCAGCAGTGTTTTCATGAAATCCAGGGAAAAGATTGGAGAGACGCCAGTCTTACCCAGACTCCTCCTCGGATAAACCCCCGCCGGATTCGCAGAATCCGAACCCCCGCTTGCGAATCCTACAACCGGGGTCAGAGCTTTAATTAGCAATAAAAGCCAGACAGAAACGAAAACTGCCGAATAGAGCGGCAACGTCTTGAATCAGGCGCTTAAACGCATTAAATCGGAGACCTGACGCTGCTCTAGCCTGGAAATATTGCAAGTTAAAGCTCTGACCCCGGTGTTGCCGTTGCGGTGTTGCGGTGGCGTGTCATGGAAGGGGGATGGCGTCGGCGAGCTGGCGGCCGAATGGGGTGCGCGACCATTGCCGGCGGTTGCCGATCACGTACAGGCGCCGCCTGGCGCGCGTCGCGGCGACGTTGATCAGGTTGGGCCGCTCCGCCGCCCACTGGCGCGCGCCGTCGCTCTTGCCGCCGAGGACCAGCACCACCGTCTCGCATTCCTTGCCCTGGAAGGTGTGCACCGTGCCGACGTGCCCCTGCAGCCATTTGCCGACGGCCTCGTCGTCCGCTTCGCCCGCCCACTCCTCCACCCGCGCGCGCAATAAACCGGTCAGCCCTTGCGCCACCGATCTGAACGGGGTAATCAGGAACAGCTCCGGCAAGCCGTGCCCTTGGCCGATCCAGCCTTCGCTCGCGTAGCGCACCACGATATCGGCCGCGAGCGCGCCTTCGCGCCGGTTGTAATGATCGTCGAACTCGCCCGCGTCGATGTCGTGCCAGCACGAGGGACCGAGCAGCGGCCGGCTGGCCGTGGCCTGTTCTTCTTCGGCGCGCGCCGGCCCGTACACCATCTTGCCGTTGTAGGCGATCCGGTTCGACAGCGAGAACATCGGATCGGCACAGCGCCGGTGCACCCGCAGCGGCGCGCCGACCCATAAATCGCTGCCGTCGTACTGCACCACATTCGCGCCGAAGCGGTTGCCGCGGTCGGCCAGGTGCTGCGCCGAGTACGCCGTCAATCGATGCTGCTCGGGCGCCTGGTGGTACGACAGGATGCCGTAGTCGAGCTTCCTGTCCATCGTGATCACCGGTTCGACCTGCAACGGGTCGCCCACGATCAGCGCGCGTTTCGCCCGCCAGATGGCGCCCAGCGCGTGCGAGGGCACCGCCTGCCCGGCTTCGTCCACCAGCAGCAGGCCGATCTCGCCTTCGCCCAGGTCGGCGAAACAGCGCGACACCGACGCGAAGGTGCTCGACACCACCGGCACCGCCAGGAAGAAGCTGGCCCACAGATGGCGCGCCATGGCCGGCAGGTGCGGCTGGACATGCCCTTCCTGCGCCAGCATGGCCAAGGCCAGCCGGAAATTGGTCTCGAAGGGCTTGCCTGCATGCTTGAGGAAAGCCTTGTGCAAATGCATCGCCGCGATGAAGACCTCGGCCCGCGCCGCATGGAGGTCGGCGTTGCTGCGCGGTAGGGACTTTTGCTGTTGTTCGACCGGCAGTGCGGCGAACGCGGCCGGGTCGAAGGCGGCCTCGCCCAGGCTGGCCGCCAGCGCGTCCACGCGCTGTGCCAGCGCGTGCAGCGCGTGCGCGCGCGTGGCGGCCTCGGCCTGGGCCTTCTGCCAGCTGGCGGCGCAGGTGCCGGCGCTGCTCGTCGCTGCGAGCTGGGCGACTTTCAGGCGCGCGCGTTCGCTGCGCAGGCTGTCGTACTCGTCCGACAAGGCTTGCTGGCGCGCCACGAAGTCGGCGAAGCGTGCCTTGCGGAAGAAGCGCGCCAGCAACTGGCGCCAGGCCGGCCATTCGCTGGCGTGCAGCTCGCGCTCGCGCAGGTTGACGGCGATGGCGTCCGCGTTGCCGGCCCCCTGCCGTTCGAGCGCGGCCAGCGCCGCAGCCGCTTGCGCGTTGCGCAGGCCGGCCGCGTCGGCGGCGGCATCGGCGGCGGCGCACAGGGACTCGGCCGCCTTGCGCTCGGGCAGAGCCTGGTCGTAGTCGAGGATGGCGGCCTGCAGCGCTTCCACCCTGGCCACGGCGCTGTGGAAGTGGGCGCGCGCCGCTTCCCAGTCGAGCGTGTTGCCGGCGGCGGCCAGTTGCTTGGCCAGCCCCAGCTCGTTGAAGAAGCCGAGGCGGCTGGCGACCAGGCTGCGGTTGGCTTTTTTGCCGAGCGGGACCGAGATCAGGCCCCAGCAGCGGATCTTGCCGTGCTCGTCGCGCCCGCTGTCATCGGGCGTCTCGCCGTCGGCCTCGCCGGGCTGCTTTTTCTTTTCTTCGTTGAGGATCGCTTCGGCGCTGGCGCCGAAGTAGTCGAACGGCGCGCCGTTCAACTGCAGCGCTTGCGGCGAGACTTTCTTGATGTTGGGCAGGTCGAGCGTGATGTTTTCGACCGCCTTGTTGTTGGCGCTGGCGACCACGATGCCGGTGTCGAGCAGGCGCGCGTCGAGGTGGTAGCAATTGCCTTTGAGCGATACACCCTGGCTGTTGGCCGGATAGGCGATCTGCTGCGGACTGCGCGAAAAGGCCGCTTCCGGATGGGCAAACTCGGCCAGGATCCTGGCGCGCTCGACCACGCGGGCGGCGATCACGTCCATCAGCAGGGTGGTCTTGCCGGTGCCGGGCGGGCCGTTGACGGAAAAGATGCCGCCCCCGGCCAGCGTTTCCAGGCCGATGTTGACGGCCACCTGCTGCATCAGGAACAGCGGAAAATCGCTGGGCCAGCGTCCCGCCGGAAAGCGGCGCGGGTCGAGCGCGGCGTTGACCGAGCCCGGGCGCGTGATGTCGCGCCGCGCGGCGCTGCGCTCGTGGCCGTCCAGGTAGGCCTGGACCTGGGCCGAGCCTTCGCCGTGTTCGGCGTCCTGGCGCAGGCGCTCGAGGTCGTCGAGATAGAAGGAGTTGACCGGGTCCATCTCCGGCTCGCGCGCCAGCTTCTTGCCGCGCCGGTCGAACAGGGCGACTTCGTGGGCGCACAATTGCGCGCGCGCCATCAGGGTGCGCGGTTTCCAGTCCAGCTCGGCGATCAGGTAGCCGCTGACCTGTTCGAACCAGCCGGCGTCGGCGATGCCGTGGTTGCCCATGGCCAGTTCGTGCAGCGTGTTTTTCAGGCCGAGCAGGATGGCGCCGTAGCTGAGGCGGGTCTGGTTTTTCTTTTCCGCAAAGGCGACCGCGAATGCACTCAGCTGCAAGCTGTCGACATCGGGCCGGCCGTCCGATGCGATCTCGATGGCGCACAGAAACGTGTTGCCCCTGGAGGGGCGCAGGTGGTTGCCGCTGAATTGTTCTTGGTTCGGGTCGAGCGGAAACATCTCGACCAGTTCGGCCTCCAGCACGCTTTTCTCGACCAGGCCGAACCAGACGAAATACTTGTGCCTGCCGTGCACGGCATCGTCGGCCAGGGTGCCGCGCGGCGCGGGCAGCCACGGCAGCGGATCGTCGTAGCGCCTGGACACGGCGGGGCGCTTGCCTGGCTTGGGAATGTCCGGATACATGAGCGCTTCGACATCGAACCAGTAGCGAAGCGTGTTGACATACTGTGCAGGCATAGGCGTTTTCCGGGGAGTGTGGCCGGCCGATGAAAGCGCGCGCACGGCCATCTTGCATGACCGTGCTGGCGATCATTTGACAAGGCGGAATTGTAACTTCACTCGCCGCAAAAAATCGTTTGATTTCACAATGATGCGCGCATCCGGCCAGGACTGCGCACGTCGGCGCCGCGCAGCGCCTTTGGACCGATGCTTGGACCGATGGTCGGACCGATGCTCGGGCCGATGCTCGGCCCGCTGCGCGCGCGGCCTAGCCGGCGTAATCGACCGGGTCGCCCGCCACCAGCGCATGCGCGCCGCCGGGATCGGCGCTGGCCTGGTCCACCATGTGCGCATAGCCGTTGAAGTCGGCCACGTCGAAGCCGAAGGGCAGGCGGATGGCCGCCTTGTCGTAGTTGACGTAGGGACGCACGGCCTGGGCCAGTTCGTCGCGCCGCCAGCCCATGGCGATGGCATGGGCGATCAGGCGCCCCTGCTTCTTGGCGATCGGGGCCGGGCTGCCCCACAGCGCCGGCGCGCCGGTGAACCAGAGGCCGGGATAGCGCGCATGCAGCACGTTGCCGACCAGTTGCTGCGGCTCTTCGCTGCCTTCGGCCAGGATGCCCTGGCTGCGGTAGCCGGTGCAGCAGACGATCACGTCGGCCTCGCAACTGCTGCCGTCGGCGAAATGGACGCTGTGCTGGCCGACGTCCAGCACGGCCGGACGCAGCGGCACCATGCCGCTGCGCACCGGTCCCAGCATGCTGTCGCTGACCGTGATGCGCTGGCGCCCGATATCGATCTCGTGGCTGGACGGATCGACCGCATGGCCGACCGCGCCGTGCTCGCGGCAGGCGTCCCACAGGCGCGCCTGGTAGCTGTGGCGGAAGCTGTCTTTCAGCGCGCGCGTGGCGACGTCGATCGGGCTGCCGTAAATCAGGCGCGGCACCAGCCAGGTGGGACTGCGGCCGGACAGCACCAGTTGCTGCGCCACCGGAAACAGCTTGGCCGCGCATTCCATGGCGGTATTGCCGAGGCCGATGATGAGCACTTTCTGGCCGACAAAGCGGCTCAGGTCGCGCACATCGGACGAATGGACGATGCGCCCGCCGAAGCTGGCCGCGCCGGCGAGCTCCGGCATGCGCGGCGTGTGGTACAGCCCGCCCGCATAAACCACGTGTTCGAAGTGGCGCAGCAGGGGCGCGGCCGCCTGGTCGGCGCTGGCGATCAGCAGCTCGGCCCCGCCGGCGTGCAGCGAGGGCGTCACGCACAGCACCTTGGTCGAGGTGAAGATGCGCGAGGCCAGGCCCTGGCGCTTGATGGTGTCGAGGCATTGTTCGGTGTAGGCGGCCCAGCTGGCGCTGCCCGGATGCGACAGCGGCAATTGCGCGGCGGCGGACTGGACCAGGTCCGGATACACCGCCGAGAGCGGGTCCTTGCCCCACAGGCCGCCCGGCTCGGAGCGGGCCTCGAACAGGACCGGGTCGAGGCCGCGCTGCAGCATCTCGGCGGCGGCCGCCATGCCGCTGCTGCCGGCGCCGATGATGGCGATGCGCGGGCGGCTCATGACACCGCCGGCCACGCGCGCGGCCAGGTCGGCAAAGGTGGGCAGGGCGGCGCTCATCGGGCCATCTCCGCATGCGCGGGAAACGCCAATTGCCAGGATCGGGACATCGCATCGACAGATCGGATCAGGGACATCGTATTCATCACTCGCAGGACGGATCAATGAAAGCGGCGGGCGTTTTGCGCCCGCCGGGAACGCGTAGTTAATGCCGGGTCCGGCATTTTGGCGAAATATTGTTATTTCGCGGGGGGATTAAAAACGATTTGGCATCGGAGTGTCAATCAGTATTCGGCAGATATTAGCAATGGCAATTTATGTCGCATAAGAAAATGCGATAAGTCATTGAAAGGAAAGGAATTTGGTTTTCGCTTCTATTTCCCGCTGTTGTAGTTGCGCCAATTGCGATGTTGAAAATTTGAGCACCGCGCGGAATGGCTGAGACAAGGGCTGCCACCCATTCGCGATGAATTAATTGAACATTAATAATTATGGTAAAAAGACCATAATTGTCATCCCCCCGTCATAATGCTGTGCCTGTTTATTGTGCCGATTCCGATTAAATACGCGGCGCCATAATCAAGCGCACGCCAGCGCTATGCCAAAACCCGCTTTAAATGGTTGTATTGACGCATATTCGGCGAACTATTGATCTAAATCATGCGGAGGAAGAAAAAATGATCCGCATTGCATAAATCGGACGGCGCGCCTGCTGCTGGCGGCGGCAAAAATCCTCGGCGGAAACTTGTTAATCGATTGCAAGCTATGATGGACGATCGCTCACCCCCATTTGAAGGAGTCCATGCATGCTTGAGGCAATCCACGTTCCCGACATCGTTCCGCTCGAACACATCCTGCCGGATGAACCCCTGTTGATGATGGGCGCGGGCCCTGTGCCGATTCCGCCCGCGGTGGCGGCCGCCAACTCGATCGTCATCAACCACCTGGGCGACACCATGAACCAGGTCATCGCGCAGGTGAAGGAAATGGGGCGCTATGTGTTCCAGACCCGCTCCTCGCACGTGATGGGCGTCGGCGGCCCGGGCTCGGCGGCGATGGAAATGGCGATCGCCAACCTGGTGCATCCGGGCGACAAGGTGCTGTGCATCTGCAACGGCTACTTCAGCAAGCGCATGGCGGAGATGGTCAGCCGCGTGCGCGGCGAGCCGACCTTGCTGCACATCGCCAACAACGAAGGCGCCAGCGTCGCGCTGGTGCAGCGCGAACTGGCCAGGGGCGGCTATGCGGCCATTACCCTGGTGCAGGGCGAGACTTCGAACACGGTCTGCAACCACAGCCTGGGCAGCATCGCGCGTATGGCGCACGAGCACGGCTGCCTGGTGATCGTCGACGCCGTCTGCACGCTCAGCACCATGGCGCTCGAGATGGATGCCTGGAAAGTCGACGCCGTCATTACCGGCGGGCAGAAAGGGCTGTCCTCGATTCCGGGCGTGTCGCTGCTGGCGTTCTCGGAACATGCCTGGGCCACCAAGATCGCCACCCGCAGCCACCAGCCGTTTCACTGGTGCCTCGATGCGCAACTGGCCGACCAGTTCTGGAACCAGAAGTCGTATCACTACACCGCGCCCGTGTCCGGCATCCTGGCCCTGCACGAAGCGCTGCGCCTGGTGTGCGCCGAGACCCTGCCGCGTCGTTTCGCA
Source organism: Massilia atriviolacea (assembly GCF_003953935.1). GTDB lineage: Bacteria > Pseudomonadota > Gammaproteobacteria > Burkholderiales > Burkholderiaceae_D > Telluria_A > Telluria_A atriviolacea. The sequence continues at coordinate 74,880 of NZ_RXLQ01000007.1, read as the reverse complement.
CGCCACCAGCAATGCTCGGAAGCGCTGCAGGCCGGCATCGAAGCGCTCGGGCTGGACTTGCTGGTGCCCAAGCAGCACCGGCTCAATTCGGTGATCGGCATCGTCACGCCCGCGCATGTCTCGTCCGACGTGGTGCGGGCCCATATGTCGCGCGTGCACAAGGTGGAAATTTCCGGCGCCTTCGGCCTGAACATCCTGCGCATCGGCCAGATGGGCGAGCAGAGCCGCGCGCACAACCTGTTCCGCACCTTGCACGCCTTCGGTTCGAGCATGCAGGCCGGCGGCGCCAGTCTCGACCTGCCGGCCGGCATGGCCGAACTGGAACGGTCGCTGTCGCGCCATGCGGTGGCGCAGGCGGCGCAGGGCTGACGGCATCGATCGCACCGGCGCGGGAACTTTGCGCGCGCGGCGGCACTCCAAGCTGTATCCGGTTGCGCCGGCATCCGGATTTGCCCAGGGAGGATTGCGATGCTCAAGGATGTCGACGCGGTATCGTTGTTGCGGTGGCACGACGCCAGGCTTGGCGACGACGCCTGGCCGGCGCCGGCGGGCAGTCCCGTCTGGCACTGGGTGGAAGCCAATCACCGGCACAACCGCCTGCTGTGGGATGAAGAAGACCGCGCGCGCCGCACCGATGCCGGCAGTGCCGCCATCGCCGCCAGCAAGCGCCTGATCGACCGCCACAACCAGCTGCGCAACGATGCGGTCGAAGCGCTCGACGAAGCCCTGCTCGCGCAGCTGGACGGCATCGTGGCGCAAGCCGGCGCGCGCCTGAGCAGCGAGACGCCAGGGGCCATGGTCGACCGCCTGTCCATCCTGGCGCTCAAAATCTTCCACATGCGCGCCCAGAGCCGGCGCGTGGAGGCTGGCGCCGCGCATGTGGCGGCCTGCGCGGCCAAGCTGGAGCGGTTGCTGGCACAGCGGCACGACCTGGCGTGCTGCCTGGACCGCCTGTTGGCCGAGGCCGCCAGCGGGCGCGCGTATTTCAAGGTCTACCGCCAGTTCAAGATGTATAACGACCCCGCGCTCAATCCCTGGCTGTACGGAGCGGCGCCGGCGCACGAACGCGGCGGGGCCGCATCGTGAGCGAGGCCGTCATCGACGTGCTGATACCGACCTGCAATCGCGCGCCGGCGCTGGCGGTGACGCTGACGGCGCTGGCATCGCAGACGCGGCGCGACTTGCGCATCGTGGTGTCCGACCAGTCCGATGGCGGCGGCGCCGCCGCCAGCGCCGAGGTGGGCGCCGTGCTGCGCTACCTGGCGGCGCGCGGCTTGCCCGTGGCCATGCTGCGCCACCTGCCGCGGCGCGGCATGGCCGAGCAGCGCGCCTTTCTGCTGGCGCAGGCCGCCGCGCCGTACTGCCTGTTCCTCGACGACGACGTCATCATCGAAAGCGACCTGGTCGAACGCATGGCGCGCACCATGCTGCAGCAGCGCTGCGGTTTTGTCGGCAGCGCCCTGCACGGGCTCAGTCACGCGCACGACGTCCGTCCGCATCAGCAAGCCATCGAATTCTGGGAAGGGCAGGTTGAGCCGGAAACGATTGCGCCGGGCGGCAGCGCCTGGGAGCGGCACCACCTGCACAGCGCGGCCAACCTGTTCCACCTGCAGCGGCGGCTGGGCATCGGGCCCGATGCCACGCGCGCTTACCGGATTGCCTGGATCGGCGGTTGCGTGTTGTTCGACACGGCCAAACTGCGCGCGGCGGGCGGTTTCGATTTCTGGGACGCGCTGCCGCCGGAACACTGCGGCGAGGACGTGCTGGCGCAACTGCGCGTGATGGCGCGCTGGGGCGGCTGCGGCATCATTCCCTCGGGCGCGTATCACATGGAATTGCCGACCACGGTCGTCTCGCGCACGGTCGACGCGCCCAGGGTGCTGCTGTGATCGGCGCCGAGCGCGCGCCGCTGGCCGACGTGCGCCGGATTGCCGTGCTGAGGCCCAATGCGCTGGGCGACTTTGTGTTTTGCCTGCCGGCCTTGCATGCGCTGAAGCAGTGCTATCCGGCAGCGCAGTTGACCTACATCGGCCTGCCGTGGCATGCGGCTTTCCTCGCAGGGCGGCCGGGGCCGGTCGACGAGGTGGCGCTCATGCCGCCGTATCCCGGCATCGGTGCGGGCGGGCGGGACGGGGACGCCGCCCGCGCCGCCGACGCCTTTGTCGACAGGCTGCGCGCGCGCAGGATCGATCTTGCCGTGCAACTGTTCGGTGGCGGGCGCCACGCCAACCCGTTCGTGCGCCGTCTTGGCGCGCGCCTGGCGGTCGGCATGTGCGCCGCCGACGCCGAGCCGCTCGACCGCAACGTCCGCCACGAAGGCCTGGTCAACCGGCGTTTGCAACTGCTGGAAGTGGCGGCCCTGGCCGGCGCGGCGGCATGGCCGATGCGGCGCGAGTTGCACGTCACCGCAGACGACCTGGCGCAGGCGGCGCGTGTATTGCAGCCGGGGAGCGAGCGGCCGCTGGTCCTGTTGCAGCCGGGCGCCACCGACCCGCGCCGGCGCTGGCCGGTGGCGCGCTTCGCGGCGCTCGGCGATCTGCTGGCAGCGGAAGGGGCGCTGGTGGCGGTCAACGGCAGCGCGCAAGAAGCACCGCTGGTGCGCGAGCTCATCGGGGCGATGCGCCATCCGGCAATCGATCTGAGCGGCAAGACCTCGCTCGGTGCGTTGTGCGGGATCTTGGCGCGCAGCGCGCTGGTGGTATCGAACGATACCGGTCCCTTGCACCTCGCCTTGGCGATCGGTACGCCCGCCGTCGGCATCTACTGGCTGACCAACCTGGTCGAATCCGGCCCGCTGAGGCAGGAGGGCCACCGGGCGGCGGTGGCGCTGCGCGTGCATTGTCGGGTCTGCGGGGAAGAGAACATCAAGACGCGCTGCGCGCACGACGCCAGCTTTGTCGACGGCGTCACGCAGGAGGAGGTGAATGCGCTGGCGCTGGGCTTGCTGCGTGACAGCCGCAGCATGGCGCTGGCAGTCTGAAGGCCGGGGACAGCACATTGCAAGGCGGTATGTCGCAAGAAGATACCGCCGCATGCATGCCGCAGAAAGGTGATGGTCGCTTTGAATGTTGCTTGAATGTTGATTGAATGTTGATGATTGTCGATTGGAAGCGGCGGCAGAAACCTCCCCGCCCCGACGATGCGGCACTGCGATTGCAGGCTGTCCTCGCGGCCTCGTGCTCATCGCAGCATCAGCAAGGCCCTCGCCTGATCGACCACGGTATTCTCCCGTTCGCCGAACGGATCCCACAGGCAGCGGTGCAATTGCTGATCGAGGGGCGCCCAGCGCCGCATGTCCGCCTTGCTGAAGATAACCACGCTGCGCAGCCTGAGTGCGGCCGCGATGTGCGACACGCCCGTATCGTTGCAAATGAGCAGGCGCGCGCGGCTCATCAGGGCCGCCATGGCGCCGATCGACAGGGGACCTGCCGCATCGACCGGGGCGCGCCGCATCAGCCGCGCGACGGCGGCGGTCAGCGGGGCCTCTGCGGGCGATCCGGTCAGCACGATGTCCAGTCCCGCCCGGATCGCCAGCTGGTCCGCCACCGCCGCGAAGCGCGCCGCCGGCCAGCACTTGTCGGCCGAGCGCGCCCCGGGATGGATGCACACATAGCTTCCCGGCGCCAGTGTGCGCAGCACGCCGCTCGCATGTAATGCGCGCTCGTCTTCCCCGGTGATCGGAAATTCGAGCTGCGGACCGCAGGCCGGCGCACCGAGTCCGGTGGCCAGCGCCAGCAAGCGCAGCGGTTCCGCCCCGGTCTCGGGAAAGGGAATCAGGCACTCATCCGTGCCGCCCGCAACGGCCCCGAATCCGCCCATCGCCCGCGCCCCGAACGCCCGCACCACGGCGTTGCTGTACTGTCCGTTGCCATGCATCTGCAGCGCCAGGTCGAAGCGGCGCGCGCGCATGCCCGCGTAAAAGTCATGCAACTGCGCGAGCCTGACGGGCTGTTCGGGAAACGCTGCGTGCCCGGGAAAGGCAATGAACTCGTCGATATAGCGCCTGAAGCGGCAGGCGAACTGCTCCGCCCAAGGCAGTCCCACCAGGCTGATGCGCGCGCGCGGCATGGCCGCGCGCAGGGCACGCAGGGCCGGCACCGCGCACAGCATATCGCCAAGCTGAAGCGCGCGGAAAATCACCACGGTGGCCTTGTCATGCCGGTGTAGCCAGGAGGAAGTCATGGGAATCATTCATGCGAGCATCCGTAGCGCCCTCGCGCGGCACGGCCATGCATCCGGTATGACAAAGCGCTGTCGCTCTCGTTCCCCGCAGCGCGCAAGGACTTGACGCAGATCGCATCGTGCGCGCGTGGCGCTGTCGTGGCCGCGCAATCTGTGCTTTAAAAAATGCGGTATGCTGCCTGCAGTCCACAACATCCACAAGGCCGGCCGCATGCTGCACATGCCCTCAAGTTTTACGCCGCTGATTACGGCGCAATCCCACCCTGATCCTGTCACCTTCGTCTTCCACGGCAGCCGCCTGTTGCTGCGCGAGGCCGACCTGGCGCTGCCTTCGGCGCGAGAGCTGGCCGGTCTGGAGATCGCTGGGACGCCGCATGCGGTCGGTCTTCTGGGTGAGCGCTATTGCCAGACCGTCTGGCGCGATAGCGACGAGCTGGCCTTGCCCGGTTATGCATGGCGCAGCATGCGCTCCCTGCTCGGCGCGCTCGACGAAGGCTTGCTGAGTGTGGCGGGCCGTGCCAGCCAGATAGCCGAATGGGCGCGCACGCACCGTTACTGCGGCGCCTGCGCCCAGCCGATGCAGCTCAAGGCGGGCGAGCGCTGCTTTGTGTGCGGCGCCTGCGGGATGATGGCGTATCCGCGCATCTCGCCGGCGATGATGGTGCTGATCCGCAAGGGCGACCATGTCTTGCTGGCGTTGCACGCCGCCTCGGCCGCCAAGCGCTTCACGCCGCTGGCCGGTTTCCTCGAAGCGGGCGAATCGGTGGAAGAAGCGGTGCACCGCGAGGTCTTCGAAGAAGTCGGTTTGCGGGTCCATAACCTGCAGTATTTCTCTAGCCAGTCGTGGCCGTTTCCCCATTCCCTGATGATCGCCTTCACTGCCGACTACCTCGACGGCGAGATCCGGATCGACCCGAGTGAAATCATCGAAGCGCGCTGGTTCGGGCCGCATGACGAATGGCCCGAGCGCGTGCCGCATTTCTCCATTTCCTCCGTCCTGGTCGACGCCCACCGCCCAGCCTGAGCCCGTGTCCACCCCGGTGCCAGGCACCGGGGTGGACACGGGCTGGACACTGTGGGGGGTGGTTCTATGGTTTGGGTCCGGTACCCCGTATCTGCACCGTGCGCTTCATCAGGTCGAACCAGAACGGGGCGCCGAACAGCGCAGTCGAGGCGGTCAGCATCCAGCCCGCGACACTGAGCGCGAATTGCCGGTCCAGCACCGGCGGAAATCGTTCCCAGCCAATCGGCAAGGCCCACAACATCTGCAGCGCCTGCGGATTGAGCGTGTCCGGCGCCGCGCCGATCTGCGCCGCCAGCGAGGGATGCGCCCACAACGTACGGAACAGGTGGATGCTGTCGATATTGAACAGCGCCGCCAGCAGCAGCGACAGCAGCACGCTGATCATCATCGAGCGCCGTTTGTAGACGGCCGACACGCGCTCCATCGCACTGTCGAACCAGCTTTCCACCGATGCATGGAAGCGCGCCATGTCGCCGCCGGCGCGCTGGTAGATGCTCTGCAGCGCACTCTTGATCTGCGGATCGGCAATGGCGTCGATGTCGCGCCCGAGCTGGTCGTAGTCGCCCGGAATCGTCTGCACCGCATCGATCAGGGCAATCGCGAAATGCTCGGGCTTGATGTAGGACGGCTTCGTGCCGACATGGTCCTGCGCCGGCTGGGCCGGGTTGCCATGCGGATTGACCAGCGCGTGCGCGTACACGGTGCGCGCCATGGCGTTGAAATTCGGGTCGTTGAGCATGCTCTTGATGCCTTCGAGCAGCCCGCGTGCGCGCATTTTCAGCGCCGACGCCAGCGCTTCCTGCACCGTGCTGACAATCAATGCCACCGTCGCGTAGCAAAAGGTCAGGCCGACCGCGACTTCAAGAACTGTGCTGCCGAACATAGTTTCTCCCGATGAGTTTGCAAGGGCTTGCCATGTCCGACCCTAGCCCAAAGCCGCCTCCTGCGGCACGGCTTTGCTCAAAAAATGCGGCAGTGTGGCGCGCTCGCCACGCTCAGTGCGCAAACAGTCCGCCGAGCGCGTCCCTGGCCTTTTCCTTCGCTTTGTCCTTGCCGCCGCCCGGGGTGCTCGTTCCCAATTTGTGCGCCGCTTCGCTGCCCAGCGCGGCGACATCGACCTGCCACGCCATCCGCGTCAGCGGGCCGCTGAGCGCGACCGGCACCGTCAGTCCGCCCAGCACGGCGGCGGCGGGACCGTCCTGGCCGGCGGGGCCCGCTGCCACCGTGCAACGCAAGCGCGCATCGACAGTGCCCTTCGCCAGGTCGAAGCGGCCTTCGCCGCCGATGCGCAGCAGCGCCGTGCTGGCCGCCACATCGGTGTTGTGGGCAATACCGCCGTCGATCCGGAAACTGGCGCTCAATTCGCTGAAGCTGGTCGATTCGGCGCTGCTGCCCACGCCGGCGGCAGCCTTGGCCTCGCGCACCAGCCGGCCCAGGTCGATTCCGCCGATGGCCCCTTCGCGCAGGCGCAACGCCGCCGTGCCGCCCAGCGCCTCCAGCATGGCGCCGCTGCTGGCGCCGCGTGTGTGCAGGTCGAGCTGCACGTCGCCGCGTCCGCTCAATGGCGTCGTGCCGGTGGCATCGAGCAGCAGGGGGCCGAGCGAAATGCCGCGCAAGTCTTGCACCAGGGTCATGCGCGGGTTGGCGGCGTCGTCCGCAAAGTCGATGCTCACAGCGCCGTTGCCGTTGCCGCCGTACAGCGTGGCCGATAAGGGCTTGATGCTGGTCTTGCCGGCCTCGGCCAGCAAGACCGCGTGCACATTCGCGGCGCGCACCCCGCCTACGGTCAGCTCGCCCACCTGCAGGGTGCCGCTGGCGCGCAACCTGGCCAGCGCCGACAGGTCGATGGGCTGGTCCGGCGCGCTATCGCCGGCCGACCCGCTAGCCGGCACCTCGCCCGCCGCGCCGGGCACGGCGCGCGCGCGGTAGCGGGCCAGGTCGACCCGGTCGATATCGATGTCGAGCTGCAAGATGCCGTTGCGCAGCGCACCCTTGCCGCTGACCGCGCTGTCGTCGATCTTGCCATTGAGCGCGGCCGCGATCGATTCCTGGCCGAAGTCGATCTCGATGTTGCCCTTCAGTTTGGCGCGCGACTCGATCCCCGCCCGGCTCGACAGGTCGAGGTTGGCGTCGAGCCCCGTCATGGCCACCCGGCGCGTGTCGCGGTCGAGCGAAAAGCCGCTGTCGAAAATGAGCACGGTATTGAAGGCCGGCTTGTCGACGCCGATATTGGCCGACAGCGCGACCCGGCTCGGTACCCCATGCGCGAGCGGCCCGGAATCGATGTTCAGGCGCGCGATGTCGAACACCCGGCCGGCCTTGCGGTCGTCGAAGCGCAGATGGGCGTTGTCGACCCGGATGCTGTCGACCGCGAAGCGGACCCTGGCCGGTCCGGCGCCGGCATTCCCGGCAGCCTGCGCGGCCGATCCGGTCTTGACGCGCGCGGCGGTCAGGTCGTCGATATTCATGCTGCCATCCGTCTCGCGCACCAGGGTGGCGCGCATGCCGCGCAGTTCGATGCGGTCGACCACGACTTCCTGGCGCAGCAGCAGCGGCATCAGCGCGAACGACAGGCGCACGCTGTCGAGCGCGGCGAATTCGCCCTTGCCGCCCAGTTCCGACAGGCTGGCCTTGCCCAGGTTCACGCCCAGGCGCGGGTACAGCGCCAGTTTGATATCGCCGCCGATCGTCAGCGTGCGGCGGGTCTTTTCCTGCACGCGCTCCACGATGGCGCTCTTGTAGGCGTTCGGGTCGAAGCGGGCCGCCACGATGCCGAGGGCGCTGCCCAGCACCAGCACGGTGGCGCCCAGCGCGATAACGGCGATCCTGATGCGTGCTTGCATGACGAAACTCGGAGGCTGGAGAAGGCGTCGAGTGTAGCACCGGGCAAGCCCGATGGCATGCCCCTGTTTTCGATATACTCTCGCCATTTTCAACACTCCCGGGACAAGACCATGGCGAACGACGCCAACGCGCAGACTACCTCCGTCATCGGCTGGCATCACGACGCCGACGCCGCTTTTGCCGAGGCCCGCGCCGGCGCCCGGCCGGTGTTCCTGTACTGGGGCGCCATGTGGTGTCCACCGTGCAACCGGCTCAAGGCGGCGGTGTTGACGCAGCCCGGCTTCGGCGCGCTCGCGCCGGCGTTCGTGCCCTTGCACATCGATGGCGATGCGCCAGGCGCCCAGCGCGCCGCCGAGCGCTTTCATCTGCGCAGCTATCCGACCCTGGTGCTGTACCGCCCCGACGGCGCCGCCATCACGCGCCTGCCGTGCGAACTGACGGGGCCGCGCTTTCTTCAACTGCTGCAACTGGCGCTGGCGGCGCCGTTTACCGCGGCGCAATCGCTGCACGCCGCCTTGTCGGGCGAGCGCACCCTGTGCGCCGACGAATGGCGCTTGCTGGCCTGCTATGCGTGGGATACCGACGAGGGCCAGCTGCTGGCCGGACGCGACCTGGCCGCCACCCTGGCCGCCTTGCGCGCCGCCTGCGACGAGCCGGCATCGGCACTGCGCCTGGCCTGGCACGCGCTGCACGCGGCTGTCTCGGCCAAGGCTGCGCCGGACCAGCACGAGGCCGGCGCCATGCTGCTGCGCACGCTGGCCGACCCGCAGGCGGTGCTGGCGCAGTTCGACCTGGTCACCGGCTATGCGGTCGACCTGGTGCGCGCGCTGACCGCGCCGCAATCGGCGCAGCGGACGGCCTTGACGGACGCGTGGTCGGCTGCGCTGGAGCAGCTCGCATCGTCAGGCGAGCTGGATATGGACGACCGCCTGTCCGCCCTGCGCGTGCGGGTGCGCATGGCGCGCCTCGGCACGCCGGTCGCGGGTCTGGAAGCGCTGCTGCGCGCACGCGTTGCCGCCGCGCTGGCGGCGGCGCAGGAACCGGCGCTGCGCCATCAGGTGCTCAACACCGCCGCCGGCATGCTGGTCGACGCCGCCTTGTTGGACGATGCCGACGGCGTCCTGCACACGGCCCTGGCCAGCTCGCACGCGCCTTTCTATTTCATGCATACCCTCGCTGCCAGCGCGAAAAAACGCGGCGACACCGGCGCCATGCTGGACTGGTACCAGCGCGCCTGGGAGCAGAGCAGCGGCCCGGCCACCCGCCTGCAATGGGGCGCCACCTCCCTGCTGGCCATGCTCGATGCGGCGCCGGCCGACAGCGCCCGCATCGGCGCCGCGGCCGCCGCCCTGCTGGCCGAGCTGGATGGCATGCCAGACGCCAACTGCCGCCGCAACGGCACCCAGCTGGCGCGCATGCTGGGCAGGCTCGATGCCTGGACTGGTGCCAGCGAGCAAGTCGAGGCCTTAAAAAAGTCGCTTTTATTACGCATCAAGGAATAAATTCAGGGAACCTGTTCCAGATCAGACCCTCAAATGGTATTTGAGGTTAACGACGATGGCACGACCCGAGTTCGCGAGCGACGTTTCGCGCGAAGAGTTTGAATCCGTACGCGGCATGCTGGAAGCGGCACGCCGCAGGACGCGGCCGCGCAAGCACGATCTGTACGATGTGTTTTGCGCCGTGTTGTATCTGCTGGAAACCGGCAGCGCCTGGCGCGGCGTGCCGGCGGGCTTTCCGCCCTGGCGCACGGTGCACGAATACTTTACCCAGTGGACGGCGCTGCGGCCCGGCGAGCCGATGTTGCTGGAGGCCGCGCTGGAGCGGGTCGGCCGGCCTGCCGCCGTCGCGGCCCTGCACAAGATGCTGGGCCGGCGCTGAGGTCAGCCCCCGGCGGCGGGAGCGGGGGCAGGGGCGCCCGCTGCGGGTGCGGCCGCCTTTTCGAAGCTGACGGTTTTTTCATCGATGAAAAAGGTGCCGACCGGTTGTCCGAGCGCGGTCGGCTTCGGCTCGTCGAGTTGCACGCAGGTGAGCGTGTCGATCTGCATCAATTCGCCGCCCGAGCGCACCGAATACACATCGTCGCCGTTCGAAAACAATTCGACCGACACCTCGTCCAGCGCCACGCTCTCCATCGGAAATGCGCGCTGGCATTCGGGCATGTGCGAGGCGACCAGGGTCAGGGTCATTTCCTTTTTCCAGAAGTACTCCTGCTCGGCGCGCACGGTGATCACGTGCTCGTTGCTGCTCTCGTTAATATAGTAGGTGGCCGAACCCTTGACGCAGCCGGCCAGCAGCAATGGCGTCAGTACAATCGAGAACCTGCGCATGATCGCTTCCCTGTGGAGTAATGCCAGCAAGTATAGATCAGAACTCGGTGCCGATGGTCAAGGATACACCGGCCCGGCGCGGCCGGGGCAGGCTGCTTCTGAACTCCGGCGACCGGCGCGAAACGCGCAGTTGCACGAACCAGGGCCCGTGCTGCGCGCTGCGCGTGTAGGGGAAATGAAAGCGCATGCCGGCGCTCAGCGCGCGCACGACATTGCGCCGGCCCGCCAGGGCCTCGTCGCCGGCCTGGCGTCCGTTCAGGAAAGCATGTTGCTCGCGCATGCGCGCTTCCACGCTGCCGAACGCGGCGCACTGCAGCCACGGCACCACGCAGGGCGAGGACGATGGCAGGGGCGTATCGAGGGCGCGCCGGGCCAGCAGGCGCGCCATGTCGAACGGCGCGCCGGAGCCGGGCTCGGCGCCGAGCATGACGGTCAGGCCGCCGACCGCGTAGTTGCTGTCGTAGCCGCTGGCCATGCCCCACCAGGCACTGGTGCTCAGGCGCATGTCGCGCCCCAGCCCGAGCGGCCTGGCGATGGCGGCGGCCGCGCCCGTGGTGTAGCGCGGCGGCTCGCTCAGCCAGGCGCTGTCGGCGCTGCCGAAGCGGGCCGGGTCGTCGGGGAAACGCGGCTGCGCCGTCGCCATGCCGCTGGAAAGGGCGAGCGCGGCCCACGCGATGGATGCACCGGGAAAAGTAGCCATGACCGTCACCGCCTCGGGGAAAATGACCAGGGACGAGTTCGATTGTAGGCGCGGCCCGCAGGCCCGGTTTGGCTTGCCTCATGCGCGCCGCGCCGTCAGCGCGGCTTGCGCTTCCAGAAGCGATCGAGCAGCGGCTTGACGCTGGTGCCGTGCACCACGATCGAGAGCATGATCACGACCACGGTGATCTGGATCAGCTCTTGCGAGAGGGAGGGCGGCAGCCCGTGGTTGAGGGCGTACATGAGGTAATACAGCGAGCCGATGCCGCGCACGCCGAACCAGGCGGTGATGCCGCGGATGCGCATCGAGCTGTCCGAGCCGGCCAGGCCGACCAGCACGCTCAGCGGCCTGGCCACGGCGAACAGGAACAGGGCGGTGCCGATGCTGCGCCAGTTCCAGTCGTGCATCGACACCATGCCGCCCAGCAGCAACACCAGGGTCAGTTCCGACAGGCGCTCCAGATGCTCCTTGAACACCAGCGATTCGGCGCTGACGGTCAGCGGCACCTCGGCCGGCGGCGCTTCGGCGCCCGGGTCGTCGCTGGCTTTCTCGGGCACCAGCAAGCCCTGGCGGTCCTTGTGGGCGCCCGACAACACCAGCTCGGTCTGGCGCAGGGCCACGCCGGCGAAAAACACGGCCAGGAAGCCCCAGGCCACGAAGATCACGCTCAGGCCGTAGACCACGGCGATCAGGCCCAGGCCGACCAGGTCGTCGAGCACTTCGTGCTTGGGGTCTTTGCCGCGCAGCATCCACCCGATGCGGCCCAGCGCCGCCCCGCCCAGGGTGCCGATGGCGATCGCGGCCAGGGTGGCCCAGAGCACGTCGACCAGCACCCAGCGCCAGCCCAGGTCGCCCAGTTCATGGGCGCCGAGCAGGCCCAGGCCCAGCATCACGAACGGAAAGGCCGAACCGTCGTTCATGCCCGCCTCGCAGGTGAGGGTGAAGCGCAGCTGGTCGCGGTCGTCGGGATGGCGCACCTGGACGTCGGTGGCCAGCACCGGGTCGGTGGGGGCGAGGATGGCGCCGAGCAGCACGCCGGCGCCCAGCGGCAGGTTGAGGACGAAGTAGCAGAAGGCGGCGATCAGGCCGACGCTCAGGCTCATCGAGACCCAGGCCAGGCGGATCGCCGGCATCCAGCGCTGGCGCGTGATCGGCACCGGCATCTTGACCCCGGCCGAGAACAGGGATACCAGCACCGCGACTTCGGTGAGGGTTTCGAGCAGGTGCGATTGGGCGACCGGGCTGAAGGAAAAGATGCCCAGCACCATCGGGCCGAGCACGAGTCCGACGCCCAGGTAGACGATGGCCGATGTGAACGGCAGTCGGGAAATGCTGGTGGCCATCAGGCCCCGCGCCAGCATCAGGCAGCCGATCAGGATGAACCAGTGGATAGTCGTCATGGGGAGTGTCGGCCCGAGGGTGAAAGTGGGCCGATTCTACAGATAACAACTGTTTTCTTACGCGCTGTTGCCGTACGGATCGAAGGGCCTGCGCCGCCCCCGCGCAGGCGCCGTGGGCGGCGACGGCATGGGGGCTTCCGCCCTGGCCTAGAAGGCAAAACTCCCTGCATCGAGCAGCAGCGCGGGCGCGCCGCATGCCGGCGTGGTCGCCACGCGATTGCCGCTGGAACTTGCCTGGCTGCGTTCCCACACATCGGCCACCGCGCCGTGCTTGAGGAATTTGTACTCGATTGGCGTCGACGGCGGCAGCTGGACCGTGCGCGACCATGGCGCATTGGCGCCCGTGCCGGCGATCGCCAGCTGGTTGCCGTTGGTCGCGGTCCAGTTGCCCAGTTCGTTGCGGTTGCCTGTCACATGCACGTTCTGGCCGGGTACGGTATTCGCATTGGCCACGCGGAAGGTCACCGCCACCGTGCCGCACGCGGGCGGGGTGGTGCCGCCGCCGACTTTCTGGTTCACGTGCAGGGCCAGGGCCGGCACGCTGGCGCCGCCGTTGCCGGCCAGGTTCACCTGGACCATGCCGTTGCCGCCCACGGTCGCGCTGTCGCCGCTGCAGCCCGTCTGCGCGGCATTCAGTTTGCCGGTGACCACATTGCAGTAGGTGCCGGCAGGCAGCAGTGTCTGCAGGGAAGCATTCCAGCCCGCGCCGTCATTGTTGATGGCGACAAAGCCCTTGCTGCCGCGCGCAAACGCGATCTGGTTGGGCGTGCCGTTGACGAAATGGTCGACGCCTTGTCCCGCCGTGGCCGCGCGGAATGCCACCATGTTCGCAATATCGGCCCAGCGGTGGATGAAATCCCATGACTGGTTGATGAGCGGATGACCGTTGGCGTCGAACGGGCTCGCCGCCGGCGGACCCTGGTCGTAGCTGCTGAAGCGAAAGCCCGAATGCAGCTGCGCGTGGCCGTACGGCCAGGCCAGCATGAAAATATTCGCCAGGTCATAGCGCTTGCTGCCCTGGGTATCGTTGGGCTGGCCGGGGACATAGTTGCTGGCCACCAGGGAACTGCCGTTGCGTTCGGTATCCCAGTTGTTGACGAACACGGTCGCCTTGTCGCTCGGCACGAAGCCCCAGGTCCCGCCCCAGTTGCCGGGCGTCCCCATGATGGCGCGGATCTGCGCCAGGTTGGCGCCGTTTTCGTTGCGGAACACGGCTTTCATGGCGTACGCGTACTGGAATTCGTTCAGGGTGCCGTTGCCGAAGTAGCCCGAGCGCACCACGTTGCTGTCGGGGATCACCTCCTGCGTCAGCCACAGCGCTTCGCCCGAGGTGGTGGTGCGCCTGGTGCCGGCCAGGATGGCGCCGATGTCGCCTGGCGTCATGTGCTTGGCGGCATCGATGCGCAAGCCGTCCACGCCCATCGCCACCAGCTTGTTGAAGAAGTTGCGCGCCTGCCCCTGCACGTAGCTGCTGCCGGTGTCGAGGTCGGGCAGGCCGCTCAGGCGGCAATTGGTGACGCTGTTGCGGTTGCCGGGCGAGCCGTAGTCGCCGCCCTGGATGTCGCAGGCTGGATGAAAGTCCTGGCCGCTGAAGTTGGGATAGCCCAGTGCCGTGGCATTCCAGGCCGAGCCGTTGGTGGCGGTACCGGCGCCGGCCGCCATGTGATTGACCACCACGTCCGCGTACACCCGCACCCTGGCGGCGTGGCAGGTGTCGATCATCGTCTGGAATTCGGCTTCGGTGCCCATATTGCTCTTGAGCGAAGTGAAGTTGACGGGCTGGTAGATGTCCCACCAGGTGCCCAGGCTGGCCGATGCCTGCGGCGGCGATACCTGGACCGCGCCGTAGCCTTGCGGGCCGAGCCAGGCGGTGCATTCGCGGGCGATGTCGTTCCATTTCCAGCGGAACATTTGAACCGAGGTGTCCGGCGCGTTGAAACCGGCCGCGCCGGCATGGGCGGCGGGGACGCCGAACAGGATGCCGGCGGCGATCAGCGAGCGGACCAGGGGCGAGGTGCGAAAAGATGTCATGTTGCTTCCTTATGGTTTTTGCTAGTGGAATGCACAACAGTTACAGCGGCGGTGTGCGCACCCATCTGTCTCCATGCATGGGATGCGGCCGTTCGACACGAGGATGTCAATGCGGCGCCGGGTGGGCGCCGTCAGGAGGCGGCGGGCTGGGCCCTTGTCGGTCTCCGGAGGATGAATGTAGCACAACTACATAAAATGTAAACTGAGTGTTGTGCCATGTTTCATTTTTGCCCAGTCATTAAAGATATTTTTGGACGTCGTCGAAATATTGTGTAGCAAATCTACATATCTTCGCCTCGCCCAAAACAAAAAGGCCGGAGCATCATCCCCGGCCTGTGCCTGCTTTACGGCGCGCGCTGCCTGCCGCAGTCGTTAACGCTGGTGCGCCCCGATATCGATGGCGCCGGCGCGCGGCTTGCCGGCGATGTCGACTGCGGCCGCGTGCTCGCTGCTGCCCTGGCCGACCCCGGGCGAGCCGGCGCGCAGGCGCAAGTCGGGCACTGCGCCTTTGCCGTAGCGCATGAATTGCGGCGCTTGCGCCACCGTGCCGATGTGCCGCAAGCCATTGTTCAACTGCCAGTCGGCGGCGGCGTTCAGGTAGACCAGGTTGTTGCGGTAGCTGTTGTTCGGGCCGGTCGCCCCCTGTTCCGAAATGCCGTATTTGTTGTCGAAGACGATGTTGTTATGCACCCTGGTGAAATCGTTCGGCCCCTTGATGTAGTAGGGGTCGCCGCCGCCGACCAGGATCCCGGTCATCGAGCGGGCGATCGTGTTGTGGCTGACCACGACCCGGGTGGCGTCGTGCCACATCTGGATCGCCGCGCCGCCGATGGCGTACAGCACGTTGTTGGTGACGCTGCCGGTGGTGCTCATGTTGATGCCCTGGACGAAGCGGCAGTCGGTGGGGCCGATGTCGTGCACGGTGTTGCCGCTCACCGTACTCAGGTGGCCCTTGTAGTAGCTGTCGACGCTGATCCCGGCCGCGCCGGCGCTGGTGCAGGGCACGTCCTGGCCCACATGGTGCACGTGGTTGTTGCGGATCTGCGAGTCCGAGCCGGCGCTGTAGATGCCGTAGGTCCAGCGCACCCCGCCGTGGGCGTGGCGCCCGTCCACCTGGAAACCGACGATGTCGACGAAGCTGCCGCGGTTTTCCCATGCCATCTTGGTGAGCGAGCCGCGCGGCGGCACCAGGCGCGCGCCGCCGCGCGTGGTGGAGACGTAGGCAATGCGCCGCTCCGCGCTGCCGCTCATGCTGGTGCGAAAGCCGCCCGCATACGTGCCCGGCGCCACATGCACCGTGGTGCCGGGCAGGGCCACCCTGGAGGCGCGCACGATGGTTTCGAAAGGCCGGGCGGCGGTGCCGGGATTGGCGTCGGAACCGTTGCTCGCAACGTAGTAGTGGTACGTCGCGGGCGCCGCGGCGGGGGAAGCGGCCGGGGCGGCCGGGGCGGCCAGCGGCAGGGCCAGGCCGGCAAGGAGCGATGCCGGCAGGAAGGGGTGGTGGGGCCTGGATCGGTTCATCGACAGTGTCCTTTTCGCCGGATCGTGCTGGAAGGTGAAGGCTGCAGGCGGATGCCGGAATCGAACCGGCTTCCCCAGCGTTGCAAGCTGGTGCATTGCCATTTTGCTACTCCGCCATGGCGCTAGTGTCCCCCCGCGCCGCCCGCCGCCGGGCCGACTGGATCAAACAACGTGTCGGTACGGCGGCCAAAGAAAAGCGGCCCTCGCGGGGCCGCCTGTGCTCGCTCGACAAAGCGCGCGATTACGGTTCGATGGCCTTGCTGTCGGCACCGGTCGGGCCGCCTTCGGCGCGGCGGTAGTTGCCGATCACATAGTTGCTCGCGAGGTTGGCCACGCGGGTGAGCATCAGGTTGTCGTGCACGCCGAGGGTGAAGCCGGCCGACATCGCGCCGGCACGCTGGAAGAATTCCGGATTGGCGACCACGCGGCCTCTGTTATCGGCAATCTTGAGGCGCAACAGCACGCCCGAACTGCCCGCCAGAGGGCCCAGCAGCACGCGCTTGGCGCCGCGCTTGAAGCTCATCTGTTCAATGACCGGCTGGATCACCAGGGTGCGGCCGTTGGCCGGGCGCGCATTCCATTCCAGCAGCGAGGCCGACAGATCCTTCTGGATATTCGCTTCGATCTTGTTCAGCCCATCCGGATCGGCCTTGACATCGGGTCCGAACACCACCGGCCTGACTTCGATCCGGCCGAACGCCGAAAACGCTTCGGATGGCGGCGGATTGCTGGCCGAGGAAGCCTTGATTTTGGTGGAGCCGCAGCCTTGTAACAATACCGCACCAAACAGGCATGAAGCAAAGAACAATGCTTTGGAGGTGATGTTCATGGTAATTCCTTCGTCTAGTCGTTTTTATCAGGGGCCGGCGTCTGCAAGCTGTGCCGATAATATAATAAATCGATCAGCATTCACTAATAAATAACTTCCTGACGGAAACACAACACAGCGTGCGGCAAAGTCGGACCGGCGCCCCTGGCGCGTCCCGTAAGCGACACCACGGGCGCAGAGAATCGGGTATATTTGATCATTACCGATAGCTATCTGCAGCGTGAACGGACGATAGCGGCGGGACCGCGCCAGACCTGGATTGAAGACCCCGGCCGGATTGTCCGGGGGCGGGCGCCCTACCTGGAAACGACGACCTTGCTTGATGCCCCAGTCCCTGCCGACGAAAGCGAGCGCATGGCCGCCTTGTGCGGCCTGAATATCCTCGACACGCTGCCCGAGGAACGCTTCGACCGCATCACGCGCACCGCCCAGCGCGCCTTCGGCTGTCCGATCGCGCTGGTCACCCTGGTCGACAGCGAGCGCCAGTGGTTCAAGTCGCGCATCGGGCTGGACGCCCCGCAAACGCCGCGCAATGTCTCGTTCTGCGGCCACGCGATCCTGCGCAATTTCCCCTTCATCATTCCGGACGCGGCGCGCGACCCGCGCTTTGCCGATAATCCGCTGGTGACCGGCGCCCCGCATATCCGTTTTTACGCCGGCATTCCCCTGCGCGCCGATAACGGCGCCCTGGTCGGCACCCTGTGCCTGATCGACCGCGTGCCGCGCAGTTTTTCCGACGACGAGATCGCGGCCCTGTGCGACCTGGCGCAATGGGCCGAACTCGAACTGAATGTGTACACGATCAGGCAGGCCACCCTGGTCAGCCGCGAAAAGGAAGCGCGCCTGCGGGCGATCGTGGAACACGCGGGCGACGCCATCATCACCATCGACGACGACGGCCTGGTCGAAACCTTCAATCCCGAGGCGCAGCGCCTGTTCGCCTACCGGCCCGACCAGGTCATCGGCGCCCCGTTCGACGTGCTGGTGGCGCGCCATTACCGCGCCGCCGTCGCCAGCTATGTGCATGCGCTGGCGCGCGACGGCATGGGCGAGACCGCGCGCATCAACCGCCAGGTATTCGGGCAGCGCAGCGACGGCACCCGTTTTCCGGCCAACCTGGTGGTCAGCGAGATGCATATCAACGGGCGCCGCGCATTTACCGGCCTGGTACGCGATATTTCGGCGCGGCGCCGCAATGCCGACGAAATGAAACGCCTGAACCGGCGCCTGGCGGAAACGCTCAGCCTGCAGCAGGCGATTTTGAACAGCAATAACTACGCCATCATTTACGTCAATGCGCATGGCCAGGTGATCATGTTCAACGACGGCGCCCAGCGCATGCTCGGCTATTCCGAAGCCGAGATGCGCACCCAGGCCTCGCTGCTGGTGCTGCACGACCCGGCCGAGCTGGAAGCGCGCGTGCATGCGCTCTCGCTCGAACTGGGGCGCCCGATCCGGCCCGGGCCCGAGATGTTCATCGCCAAGGCGCGCGAGCGCATTCCCGACGAGGCGGAATGGACGTATATCCGCAAGGATGGCAGCCGCCTGCCGGTGATGCTGTCCATTTCCGCCGTGTGGGATGACGAGAATGCGCTGTCCGGCTTTGTCGGCATCGCCCAGGACATCAGCGAACGCAAGAAGATGGAGAACATGAAGAACGAATTCGTGTCCACGGTCTCGCACGAACTGCGAACCCCGATGACCTCCATCAAGGGCTCGCTCGGCCTGCTGGCGGGCGGCGCCGCCGGCGAGATACCGGTGCGCGCCAAGGTGCTGCTCGATATCGCCAGCAAGAATTGCGACCGCCTGGTACGCCTGATCAACGATATTCTCGATGTCGAGAAAATCGAATCCGGGAACATGCGTTTCGAGCCGCTGGTGCAGCCCTTGCTGCCGCTGGTGGAACAAGCCATCGCCGCCACCCACGCCTTTGCCTCGCCGTTCCGGGTCAGTTTCGACCTGCGCTCCGATAGCGGCGAACTGATGATCGCCGCCGATTCCGACCGCCTGATCCAGGTGATCGTCAACCTGCTCTCGAACGCCGCCAAGTTCGCGCCGGCCGGCGGCGTGGTCGAGGTGCGGCTGGTGCGCCTGCCGGGATATGCGCGCCTGTCGGTGACCGATCACGGGCCCGGGATTCCGGTCGAGTTCCGCGACCGCATCTTTCAAAAATTCGCCCAGGCCGACGGCTCGGACAGCCGCCCGAAAGGCGGCACCGGCCTCGGCCTGAATATCTCGAAAGCCATCATCGAACGGCACCGCGGCCGCATCGATTTCGTCAGCGAATGCGGCGTGCGCACCGAATTTTTCTTTGAACTGCCGCTCGCGGCGCCGGCGCCCTAGTCGCCTTTTACCAGGACCCTTGTCATGCCCGAGCTCTCGCTGCTGCTGTACGTCGAAGACGACCCCGATATCCAGACCGTCGCCCAGATGGCGCTCGAAATGGTCGGCGGATTCACCCTGCGCACCTGCAGTTCCGGGCGCGAAGCGCTGCAGGCGGCGGCCGAATGCAGGCCGGACCTGCTGCTGCTCGACGTCATGATGCCGGGGATGGACGGGCCGACCACCTTGGCCGAATTGCGCAAGCTGCCCAATACCGGAAGCACGCCGGTCATTTTCATGACCGCCAAGGTGCAGGCCGGCGAAGTGGCGCATTACCGCTCGCTGGGCGCCATCGGGGTGATCGCCAAGCCCTTCGACCCGATGCAGCTGCCCGTGCAGGTGAAGGCATTGTGGGACGAGGCCATGACATGAGCGCGCCGGGCGACCTGCAAGCCAGGCTGGCCTTGCTGGCGCAGGGATTCCGCACACGCTTGCCGGCCCGCTTCGAACAGATGGATGCGGCGTATGCGCTGTGCCGCGGCGATATGAGCGACAGCGCGCATTGGCAGGAACTGTACCGCCTGCTGCATTCGCTGGGCGGCGCGGCCGGCACCTTCGGCGCGCCGGAGATGGGACTGGCGGCGCGCCGCATCGAAGAAAAAATCAAAACGCTGCTTGCCCAAAACGATTGCAGCATCGAGAATCTGAATGACATCGGCGCCGACCTGGCAGCGCTTGCACACATGACGCCGCCCGCACCGGCGGCGTAAGGACTTATCGGGCAGGAAAAGGAAACCATGGACACATCGACGATCTACAGCAAGACTTCCAAGGGCATGACGGAGCTGAAAAACGGGTGCAAGAACCTGTCCCGCGATGCGGCCCGGGTGCTATCGATGATTAACGGGCGCTCGAGCGTGCGCGATTTTCTCGCCCTCGGCGGGATGCACCTCGACAAGATCGTCAGCGAACTCGACGCGCTCACCAAACTGGGCCTGGTGCGCGTGTTCGGCGGCGCCCAGCAAAGCCTGCCGGCCGCCCAGCAGCGGGTGGCCGCGCACGATGACGGCCTCGATTTTTCCGAAACCCTGCCCACCCTCGAAGTGACCGAGCTGAGCCCGCAGGAAAGCGTGGAAGCCTGGGCCCAGGCGCGGCGTGGCGCGAAGGAACTGAAAAATACCGGCTTCTATTCGTACGGAAACAAGGCGCAATTGGGAGCGAGCAAACATGCGCTCACCGCCCTGGTGGTCGAGGACGACGAGGAACTGTCGGAACTGCTGGTGGTGCTGCTGAGCGAGAAGGGCTTCACCGTGCATACGGCAGGCGATATGAACGATGCGCTGGAAGTGGTGCACACCGCGATGGCGCCCGATCTGGTGCTGCTCGACATCGTCTTGCCGGGATTGCCCGGCACCGATGGCTTCGACCTCCTGAGCGCCATCCGCCGCAACCCGGGCTGGGCCAAGGCGCCGGTGGTGATGGTGACGTCGGAAGTCTCCGACGACCAGGTGATGAAAGGCTTGAAGGCCGGCGCCGACGCCTACATTTTCAAACCCTTCGAATGGGAAACGCTGTATTCCTGCATCCAGAGCGTGGTCGGCATCTGACCTCGCCAGCAAGGAGCGGCCTGCCGCCCGGCGGGCTGCGCGCTGGCGCACGCCCGGGTCGGCGCGCCGCCATTGCGGAGCAATGCCTCCCTTTGTCTCCTTGCGAACATGGCGCCCGCAGCAATTCGTCGCCAGCCAGAAAGTAAGCTTGCGTGACGGCTACCGGGCGCTGGGAAATGACGTGCGCGGCTAGACTGGCTGCGCCGTGCCCTTGTTTCAATGGCACCATTTTTCACTCAAGGAGATCCCCATGCTCAAAAAGAATGTCATGCAATGCGCACTCGGCGTCGCCCTTGCCGCAACCTTCGCCATGCCGGCCAGCAGCTACGCACAGAATGCCAAGGCGACCATGGATACGCCCGCAGCGAGCGCGCTGAACAAGGCCGACCAGACCATCGTGGCCGACATGGCGCGCGCCAACATGGCCGAGATCGAGGCCGGCAAACTGGCGCTGACCAATAGCCAGAATGCGCAAGTGAAGGCCTTCGCCCAGCAAATGATCGACGACCACACCAAGGCCCTGGGCGACGTGACGCAACTGGCGCAAAGCAAGGGTGTCACGCTTCCAACCGAGCTCGACAGCAAGCACAAAGCCATGGCCGCCAAGCTGGGCAAACTCAATGGCGATGCCTTCGACAAGGCCTACATGGCCCAGGCCGGCGTGGGCGACCACAAGGCCGTGCACGCGGCGCTGAAAAAATTCGAAGCCAAGGCCAAGGATCCGGACGTCAAGGCGCTGGCCGCCAAGATGCTGCCCACAGTCGAACAGCACCTGCACGCGGCCACCGACCTGGCAGGCACCCGGGGTGGCGCCAAAGGCGGCAAGGCCCCGGTCACCGGCGAAGCGAACGATCACACCTCGCCTGCCGGTGCGGCCCATGGCGCAGGGCATGGCGCGGCCAAGGTGGGCGCCAAAACGCCGGCCCCGGCCGCTGGCGTCAAGCCGCCGGTGGTGGGCGAGGCCAACGAGCAGAACGCCGGCAAGCGCTAAGGCGTCGATTGCCCGTACGCCCAGGCGCGGCGGGCAGCGCTGCGCAGGGGGAGGGTGCCGGCCCGGCCGACACCCTCGATCCATGCCTTCGGTCCGGGCATTGCTCGGCCCTGCTGGACTGACCGTCTTCCCAGTCCCGCCTGCGCTATCCCTTGGCGTTTCCCTTGTCTGTCGTATTTATCGCACTGATCCCCTCCCGTTCGATGCCTGCCGACACGCATGGCAGGCAAATTTAAATTCCACATAGAAACTTTGTTCCCGATCATCCGAGCGATGACATGCGGCGCATACAGTCAGACATCCGCATTCACCGATCGTTCAATTTTTCGGGATCCTCATGTCATCCGCCGCCGTCCTGTCCTGCCGCAGCCCGCTCCGTGACCTCGCGTGTGGGAGGGCGCCGGCATGAGCGAAGCGCCGGACAGCCTGCGCGACCTGATCGGCGATCGCCAGCACAAGCGCCTCCTGCGGCTGTCGTTCCCGCACGGCGATGGGCCAGCCGCGCAGTTGCTGGTCAACGCGATCGAGGCGTCGGAAGGGCTGTCCCGCCCCTTCGAGTACATGGTCGAGCTGCTCTCGGATGTACCGACGATCCCGCTCAAAAGCCTGCAAGGAAAAATGCTGTGCGTTCAGCTGGTGCGCAAGGATGGCAGCATGCGCTATTTCACCGGTATTGTTTTCGGCTTCAGCCTGAAGACGGTCGATGGCGGCGTGTCGTACTACGAAGCGCGCCTGGGGCCTTGGTGCAACTATCTGAGCATGCGCTGTATCAGCAGACCGCCCGACACAGGTTAATTGCAATGGTGTGGACAGCGAATTTCTCGGGTATTCAGGGCGGCGCAGCGAACCATGAGCTGTCCATAGTTGACCGGTTTTTCATGGACGGCTTTCGCGTTTTAGTCCATTGTAGTGGTCGTTGGCGTAGATGTTCAAATCCGGAATTCAGCTGCAGTAAAGAAATGGCATTGAGGCCCCAACTGTCTAACGCGGCACCATCAACTCCTGTCAATTTTTTGAGCAGGCCAATTCGTTCATCACCGTCCGGATCTCTCCCCAATTCAATACGGCGTTGGTCATTCTAGAGAGCTCGAAAAATGTATCGATGACGTTGTCACACGTTTGTGCGAGCTCCCCAATCTCAATGGTGGGCCCAGTGTTATCGCAATAGTCGCACGCTTTAATGTTGCCCCACTCTTCCTTGATCTCTTGTCTCAGGTACCCGTTTCGCACGCACTCGGAGCACATCTTTCTATCGAAGGACATTTGCTTTCTCCGCTTTGCACATTGCTACATTCCGGGCGCGTGGAGCGTAATTTCGCGAGTCTTTTATGACCTGCTCCAACGCAGCTGTCTTGTCGCCTAGATTTTGATTACGTTGTCGTCACCGAACCATGCTTTTGCTTGTGTGAGGGAGGCCTCTGATGGATCTCGGAAGTAAACCGCCAAATAGTCCTTGGCCCGCGTGCAGCACACGTAGAACAGCTTCTGAGTCCGCTCACGAACAGAGTCTTTACCGCTACCCTCGAACAGATAGTTAAAATTGTACTTGCTCCAGTCTCCAGCATCTAAGACAACCAATACCCGCTCGAATTCGCTTCCTTTGATCTTATGCTGAGTCGAGTATGCAGTTCGCCCCTCCAGGTATTCGAAAAGTTTTTGAAAGACAGAGCAAGGAACTTTGATCAGTCGGTTAAACAAGTAACTTCTTCGTATGCGAAATTCCTCGAACCGATCATCTTTAATGCATAGCCCGTTTTCATGTGCAAAATCGATAGTCTCAATGATTGGGCGCTCCGACATTGCGATAACGGCGTCGATATTCTTCTTGAGAAGCGCCTTATCGCTTGCACTCTTGAGACGGAACTCTGTCCGCTTTAAGAATTCATTGAACTGTCGCTGCTTGTATAAATGGACAACCGTCATAATCTTAAACACATGATTAATGAAGTTGCATCGCTGTGAGCCCTTGCGGGCAACTTCATCCTCACTCTGCTTCTTGTCATCCACGAGTTGATCCTTATTGACAAACATTCGACGGAACTCGAGAAAATTGATGTTGCTCGCTTCGGCCAATAGTTGAGGATGCGCGGCGATGAAGGTGTCCATTAAAGGTGTGGGGCTAACGGACTTGAGTGCCTTACCGGTCTTATCTTTTTGTAACGCAGCGATCACTTCCCCAAATGTCTGCTCATCATAGCTGCCGATATCTCCAGACTCCTTAATATATTTGACGATGCGATCGCGAAACGCCAGTACGCCGTCCCCATTGTAGATATCCATTAGGGCTTCGAATCCAGCTTGAGGGGCGATCAAATTGTGGGTGAGATTAAGTTCCTTTGTCTCGAGAATGTCGCTAAAGTCCCAATTCAGATCGTTGCGAACGGCGCTAACTTTGTCGTCCTCGCCCATCGAGTAGTAAAGGCGTATCGTTCCCTGCTTAACAACGCCATTGTTCATGTTGGGTGCGGTGATATCGTCAGAAGCGCGCTGCTCCAGTCCGTCAACTCTTAATTGATTGGCGAGTTCGTAGACTAGTCGGGGGTTGCGTCGATTTTGCTCTTTTCGAACTTCACTTACAACGCCGCAGTCGATGTAGCTCTTGATGTTTCCCACGCCCTCGTCGTAGATCGATTGCATGGCGTCACCAAAGAAACCGCACACTCCTTTGCGTCGACTTTGAGGGAGGGCGTCAAGCAGGATTTTGATGACAGCTGGGTCCGTATCCTGATATTCATCAACGAGAATGTATCTATACTTATCACGTAAGATGTTCCGGATCTTAGGGAATTGTTCAAAGAAAGCAAAAGCTAGAACAAGCACTTCATCGTGCGAGATAAATCCTTTGTCCAGGATCCGATATTCCTTGTACTGGATCGCTTTACCTTCAAGCATTCCGTTCGAAACGGCGGTGCTGCCTGGATTGATTTTCGGAGCTTCTCCTTTCATCAGCTCGATTAGAACGTTGCGAAGCTCAGCCTGGTAGGGACTGATGGCCGCCCATAAGAAATCGTGAATCGTGCTGACAAAAAGTCGCTTATCCGAAACTCGGGACTCAATTTCTCTAACCGCTGCGTTCGTATACGTGATACATGCGATGGCGGCGACCGGATCCGTTCGTAAGAGTTCACCGATGACCTGTGCAAGGGAGTAGGTCTTACCGCTTCCTGCACCCCCGCTTAGTAAAAAATTTCTCCCGTCGCGGACGTGTCTAAGGACCTCGACGACTTCGGGTTCCAGTTTTACGCCGTCTTGACCCATGCGAGTCCCTCCTCAATGTACTTAGGTATTTGCCAGTTACTGAATTCAATTTCAAACTCTTGTGCCTTACCCTCTGGGTTTGTCGCTATCGACTTTATCGTGTCACTGTTAAGCAGGACTTCTATCGCAAACGATGGTTTTTTGCTGATGCCGTTCGATGCCATCTCGAATGAGCTCCCACCGTTTAAATATTTCTCGAGATGCTTCATTTTTAAGCTAGGAAACGTGCTTGAGTTAAAGTTCCCAGCATCGCCACACGCTGTTTTCATAAACACACGATTCACATGGAAGAACGCATCCTCAAAGCTACGAGCGTGGTAGTCCTTTTTATCCTCGTCCGCTTCAGAAACTTGATAAACACACATAACAAGTCCATTTGCGTGCGGCTCCCACGATTTGGCGTCTCGTCTCCTCACGGTTTTTTGATTTGTGGCAAGGCCCACGAAGTAGGGTAGCTCCGCGCCAACTCCGAAGAAGAACTTAAGTGCGTGATTAGTCGTGTGTGTAGCGCCGCTAACTGGATGGGTACATAGGTCTGTAATGGGCTCTCTATCTTTGGTAACTTTGGGATTACCTTTATCATCAAGTCGGGGAACGTGAATCGCCGCATCTATGTCAGTGATGATAAGAGTTTTGACTCCGATGAAATCTAAAAAAATCTCAAAGATTTGTGCGTGTGCGCCAACTTCTACTAGCGATATGTTTTGCGAAAGCAAAGAAAGGGCTGCCATCGAGCCGGACTTCCATGCGACCATCTCATCTAACTGATCTTTTTTTCGCATCATTGCTGGTAACAGAATCCGTTCGGTGTCCCCCTCGAACAAGATCGCTTTGTCCGCGAAGAATAGTTGGGAACGGTGAAGCGTGAGATATTGTTTGAGGAATGTATAGTGATTTCCCCTGCCAGACGTTTTATAGAGCGCATCCAAGTCTCGAAGGCTTTTTGCGCACGTCCCTTTTTCAGTTTTCAGAAAGTACTTAATGTCATCGAAATCCGACTCTGCAACAATGTGGGCGGAATGAGTGGATACCAAGGTCTGCAACGGCCTGGTGATCCCGTTGGCATTTGTAACGAATTTGCCTATCAAATTTTTTATGTTCTTGATAAAGACTGCTTGCATCTGTGGGTGGGTATGTGCCTCAGGCTCCTCAATGAATAGCAAATTGATGTCAGCGGGCTTCGGTAATTTTCCGCGTTTGAATTCATTCAGGATGATTTTTATTTCAAAGATGATACTAATCAGGTTCAGGTATCCCAATCCATTGTGGCTCTCAGGTAGGAAATGCGGCTCTGTGCTTTGTCCATACTTGACGGTCGTGTTTTCCTCAAGCAATTCGCGATGTCTCAACGTCGACTTTATCTTGATCTGAGTTTCCCCTTGCTGGATTCCACCGAATCGCTGGACGTCGGCAATTACATCTTTGAAGAGGTCACTGTAAATCTTGTCGAGCTTACCGTCTGTATCCCCCAGTGCTTCTTTGAAAGTCTCAAACACTTCCTCGGCACCAGCATCGTCCGACATGGCCGAGTAGATTTTGGCCGACATGGAGGAAAGACCATGGTCAGAATTCTTGTTCGACACTGAGCGTCGTGCGTTGATGCGTTTGAACGAAATGATGTCCTCAATACGTACGTCCTCTTTGGCGAGGTCGACATATGTGTCTTCCTTCACATTCTGGGCTACATGATCGAATAGAACGCTTCGACGCGTCAGCTTAAAGTAGCGTCCGTAATTCTCCTGCAGAAAGGTCAGTGCATCTTTCGCTCGATCCTTCTTTTGGTCACGTTGCGCCGCGAAGTCTCTTTTCAGGATGTCGAGGTTTTCAGATGGTAGATGGTAAAGAAAATCCAAGACAATCCATCGATTTGCCGGATCCAAGTCCATGATAACTTTATTCCCGACGTTTGCGAGATCATCGTCGTCGCTATACTCTATAAAAAATCTCAACGATATTCCGCAGAAGAGATAGGGCTCGGGCGGTGGTATCCTATCTTTCATGAGCTCAATTAGATGCTTCTGAAACCCGATGTTGAAGTCGTCAAATTCAAAGCGCGATTGTGGCCCCGATAGGAAACGTTCAAGAGATAGGAGAAGCGATGTCTTTCCTGAATTATTCTTGCCAACAATTATCGATATATATTCTTCAAGATCAACTTCTAGGTTGTTAAGCGAACGGAAGTTCTTAATCTGGAGTTTTGTCAGCTTCACGATGATCTCTTGGGGAAATAGAAGCGAAAGTGGATAACCACGCCAAATGAGTGGGCATGATTGATCTTGCAACCATTTTTTACGTAGTTGCGGAAGCAAGAGTCTGCTAATTTGCTGTCCAGCATAACACCTTGCTGGTCCGAAAAAATCTCAGAATGTCACAGAGCTTGGCGGGAGGCGATGACATAACGTGAAGGGCTTCGAATGGAACCACAAGCGCGTTTACGCTACAGCTGCGCGCGAGCCAAACCCCAGGTCGTCACTAATGCGCACCCGGGCGCTGGAGACTCCCGGCGACGCGATCGCTGGTGCAGATTTGTCAGTCAAAACCGTCTACAGGGAAACCCAAGTCAGCCTGCTTCCGTACCCCTTGAAGCGGGAGGTCGACGACGTTCGATGACGGCAGTCTTGCGCGAAGCCGAGCGTTTTCTTGAACGAGTTCCAAAATCTTGGCGTCAGCCACCACCAAGAGGGACATAGCGTGATCGCGTTATGCAGTCACTTCATCAGTTCGAAACTTCTGGGAACGATTCTTGTTCCGTTGACCGGCAATAGTTTTCGCTTGCGATTTGCCTGGCACAACAGGGTGATCGTGGAGCCAGGTTGTCTTTCGGCTATCAGGGCTGGATAGCGCGATTTGTTGAGGGCAGACGGATCGCAGCCAGTGTCCTTGGCAACGTTATTCTGGGACATCAAAGTGCCTTTCGCCAGCCGAAGTGGCTGATTCGATTTGAGGCGCTCAAAGGCATCGCGGAAGGCTTGCTCCGCTCGCCCAACCATCACAGTGTCATTAGGAGCTGATTATTCCAGTCATGTACGGTCTCCGGCTTGTGCCGACAGGATGGGCTCAAGGAGCGATTCTATTAGCACAATGTATGCCTCCAATAAAACACTCGATATTCCCCAACGTCACCTCCGCAATCTCGCGCATCGCCTCCACCGTAAAGAAACCCTGGTGCCCTGTGACCAGCACGTTCGGAAAGGTCATCAAGCGCTGGAACACATCGTCCTCGATGATATCGCCCGAGCGGTCGTGGAAGAACAGCGACGCTTCCTGCTCGTACACGTCGATCGCCAGGAAGCCCAGCTGGCGCGATTTGAGGGCCTCGATCACGGCCGGCGTATCGATCAGCGCGCCGCGCGAGGTATTGACCAGCATCGCTCCGCGCTTCATGCGCGCCAGGCTGTCGCGGTTGATCATGTGCCGGGTCGCATCGAGCAGCGGACAATGCAGCGAAACGATGTCCGATTCCGCCAGCAAGGCCGGCAAGTCCACCAGCGTCCCCAGCGCGTCGAATTCGGGCGCCGGATACGGATCGTGCCCGAGTACGCGGCAGCCGAAGCCCTTCAGGATGCGCGCCGTGGCCAGCCCGATCTTGCCGGTCCCGACCACCCCGGCGGTCTTTCCGTGCAGATTGCTGCCCAGCAGTCCATCGAGCGAAAAATTTCCCTCGCGGACACGCGCATACGCGCGGTGCGTGTTGCGGTTGAGCGTCAGGATCAGCGCCAGCGTATGTTCGGCCACCGCTTCCGGCGAATAGGCCGGCACGCGCGCGACGAAAAATCCCAGCCGCTGCGCGGCCTCGATATCGACGTTGTTAAACCCCGCGCAACGCATCAGCAGCGCGCGCACGCCCAATCGGTGCAGTGCTTCCAGTACCGGCGCATCGAGCCGGTCGTTGACGAAAGCGCATACCGCGTCGCAGCCCTGCGCCAGCGCCACCGTGTGCAGCGCCAGCGCCGCTTCCTGGTACACCAGTTCGATATCCCGGCCCGCATCGCGCGCCGCCAGCGCTTCGTCCAGAAAGCGCCGGTCGTAGGGCTGGGTGCTGAAAATGGCGATTTTCATGGTCCTTGCTTTCCGCTTGATTGAGATGATTCATCATAGCCCGGACCGGCCTGTATCTCCACGCGCACGCGGATAACGACATGCATGCAAGCCATGCGCTGTGCGCGCACGCTCACGCGTATGATGGGCTGGCCGCCTCAACTCATCTTCCGCGCCGCCCATGCTGAAAATCGATCCGGAGTTACTCAATAACGCCAGCCTGTCGCCGCACCGGCGCGCTCTGGAGCAGGGATATCGCTGGCTGCGTTTCGACGACGAGCTGGAACAGCAATTCCGCGCATTCTATCTGCAGGGGCATGTGGCGCGCGTGCGCCTGGTGACGTATATGTGCATCGTCCTGTTCCTGCTGTTTGTGATCCTCGACCTGGCCACCTTGCCGGCGTACGTGTCGGCGCGCACGGTCAGCATCCGCCTCGCGCTGATTATCCCGAGTCTGATCGTGGTGCTGCTGGCCAGCTACCGCGCCGTCTGGCGTGCGCATCTGGGAACGGCGGTCTTCGCGGCCGCCCTGGTCATCGGACTGAGTACCGTCGCGGTGATCGGCAGCGCGCTCGCTGTCGGCTACCAGATCCCGTACGAGGGCATCCTGCTGGTGGCCTTGTTCGTGTACCTGATCGCCGGCCTCACATGGCGCCGCGCGCTGCTGGTCAATGTGGTGACCTTGTGCGCCTTCGTGATCATGGAATTCTGGCTGCAAACCGATCCCCGCGCGCGCCTGTACCAGATCGTGTTCATGTGCGCGGCCAATGGGGTGGGCGCGTACGGCGCCTACTTCCTGGAACACAGCATCCGCACCACCTTCCTGGTCAATACCCTGCTGCATGAACTGGCGGCCCTCGACGGCCTGACCGGACTGTCCAACCGGCGCACCCTGAATATCCATCTGGAGCGCATCTGGCGCCAGGCCCTGCGCGACCGCCAGGCGGTGGCGATCGCCATGATCGATATCGATTATTTCAAGCGTTATAACGACCGCTACGGACACGCGCCCGGCGACGCCGCCCTGAAAGCCGTCGCCGATGTCATCGCCGCCCAGGCGCGCCGCCCGCTCGACCTGACCGCGCGCTACGGCGGCGAGGAATTCGCCGTGGTGTGGTACGACCCGGTCCCCGGCGAATTGCGGGCCATGGGCGAGGCGCTGGCGGCGGCGGTGGCGGCGCTGCGGATCGCGCATCTCGACAGCGAGCTGGGCAGCCTGAGCGTGAGCGTGGGCGTGACCATCGGCCTGCCCTGCGCCGGCGACAATGCCGCAGCCCTGCTGCGCGCCGCCGACCAGGCCCTGTACCAGGCCAAGCGCCAGGGCCGCAACCGCGTGGTGGTCAGCGAACCGGTTCCCGCGCTGGTGTAGCGGAGAACAGACATAAGCCGTCCGGCAACACCTTGTTTCATCTTCCCATTCAGTGGATATGTTTACCGCAATTACTTTTTGTTATAGTGTCGACATTATTTGAACAGCGGAGATTTGCACATGAATGGAGCAGGTGGCACCAGCGGCGGCACGGGCCAGTTTTTTCTCGGCCTGATCATGATGTGCGGGGGCTTCTATTTACTGCTTAACGGAATCGTGGTCAGCTCGAATTTCGGTTTCAGCTCGCGCTTGTTCAGCGTCGGCTCCGGCTACGGGATCAGCGGCGGGATGGTGATGATTCCGATGATGATCGGCATCGGCATGGTGTTCTACAATTCCAGGAATTACCTCGGCTGGCTGATCGCCCTGTGCTCGTTCGCGGCGCTGGTCTTCGGCGTGATTTCCTCGGTCAACATGAGCCTGCGCACCATGTCGGCCTTCGAACTGATCTGCATCCTGGTGCTGGCGATCGGCGGACTCGGCCTGTTCCTGCGTTCGCTCAAGCCGTCCGCACCGCCGCCGCCGGCGCGCTAGGCCGCCGGCCAGGCCGCGACCTCAGGTCGCGCCGGTCCGCATGCGCAAGCGCGCGCGCCATTCACCCAAGGCCGACAAAGCGGAATGAAATTCGCGCTCGATCAGGTCCGCTTCGGCGCTGGTGACCACGCCATCCATCAGCGCCTCAGACACGGCCTCGGCCACGGCCCCGACTTCGCTCATGACCCGGCACACCGTCTGCGACAGGTCGTCGCGGCCCACCTGTTCCGGCTGCGGCACGATGAAGGCGGCCATGCCGTGCCGGTTCAGCAGGGCATGCAGCGGCATCATCGCTTCCTGCACCCCGGCCTTGTGGCAATGCTCGACGATGACGGAAACTTCCTCGAACGAGGGGTAATGTGATGAAATGGTGGGCGAGAGCTTGTTGCGCAGGACATTGGCGGAAATGCCGATGTCCTTGGCCAGCATCTCCAGGCCGCCCGGATAGCGGCGCGCCACGCTGTACAGCGCATCGTGCTGGTTCATGTCCAGATATTTACGAGTCATGGTGAATCTTGCCTGTTTTTACCGGTGCATTGGCAGACTATGTGCTGTTATGCTTCTTTCAACCTTCAACCCGGCCTACGAAAAATGAAGTCAACCCAGATCATGTTGCTGCTGGCGCTGCTGCTACCCGCCGCGACCACCGTCACGGCCGCGGCGAAGCCGTCGTCCAGTTCGAGTTCGCGGTCGAGCTCAGGTTCGAGCTCGTTCAAGAGTGGATTTTCCTCCCAAAAATCCAGTCCTACAAGTAGCAATCGGTCAACATCGTCGAAGAACACGTCGTTTGGCTCCTTCGGCAGCCGTTCTTCGGAGCCGGCGCCGCAAAAGTCGGGTTCGGCCTGGTCGCAGGGCGGCAGTGCGGAGTCGGGCAAGGCGGAGAAGAAGGGATCGTTCGGCGGTTTCGGCTCCTTTGGCGGGGCGCCGGCCCGGCAAGACAGCGGCGCGCAGCAAAAGTCGGATTCGGTGCTGTCGCAGCGCTTGAACAAGAGCAGCGCCGAGGCGAACGCCTTGCGCACCCTGGAAGCGCGCCGCGCGGCCGAGCAGGCGGCGAATGCGCCGCGCGACATCCGGCCGGTGCCGCCGATCCAGCCGGGCGGCCAGTACGGATCGCAGGGGGCGGGGCAGTATGGCAATAGTGGGCAGTATGGCAATAGTGGGCAGTACAGCGGTAACCGGAATGGCCAGTACAACGGCAATTCGATGCCGGCGCCGATTATCGTCCCGCAGAATAATAACAACGGGATGGGCAATGCGATCCTCGGTTTCCTGCTGGGCCGCTCGATGTCCAATTCGCATGCGGGCAGCGGCTATCCGGGCAATACCAGCAACAGCGGCATGACCGGCAGCGCACCGGGCAGCAGCGCCAGCATGCCCGGCCCCGCCGGCGCGGTGCAGGCAGCGCCGGAACGCTCGCTCGGCGCATCGATGCTGCGCACCTTCGTGTGGCTGGTGATTCTGTCGGTGCTGGGCTGGATCGCTTATCTGGGATGGAAGTTTTTAAGGCGCGGCAAGGCGCCAAGCACGGCAAACTATTCTTTTGACAGGAACTGAGATGGGTTGGAAGAACGCATTCGACTATATGCGCGGCATCGCCGGCAAACATGGCGCCGATGGCAAGGTCCGGCGCGAAGACGAGGGCTTGCCCATGGGGGCGCGCATCGGCGGCATGCTCAAGCTGCAGATGTCGCCGCTGATCCGGGCCCAGGCCAACGGCTCGCTGATCGCCATGCCGCGCGACACCGATACCCTGATCCAGGCGGTATCGCAGATCAAGCTCAATCTGGCGGGCGGCCTGTATCGCTATTACCTGGCCAAGGGCGACGATGACGCCAAGGAGAAGTTCTTGCAGTTGTACGCCGACGAAAAAAACCAGGTCGCCGAGATCATGTACTGCACCCAGCTGGCGCGCGTGATTCCCGAGACGGCGGACGACCAGGATGCCTACACCGGCCGTGCCGGCTATGGCCTGGGCGACCAGACCTACACCCTGTGGCGCGAGCAGCTCGGCGACGTCGGCCTGAGCGCGGACGAACTGGCCACGGTATTCGGCGACAGCGACCGCCTCGATTATGTGCGCGACGCGGGCGAGCGCAATGCCGCTTTCGTGAGTCCCTTCAAGGGCACCGAAACCCGGATCGACGATGCCGGCGGAGTCAAGGGACTCAAGCAGGAAATGTATTTCATGCCGTACGTGCGCGAATTGCCGGGCGGCGGCAGCGAATATTTGCTGATCACGACGGAGATCCTCTCCAGCGTGAATGGCGATCACTCGAAACGCGGTATCCATGTCGATTTCGTCATTGGCTTACCGGTGGAGCAAGAACGGGTCGTTATCCAGTAACGGCGCGGTAAAGGCAGTTTTATTTAACAACGAAAGGGATTCAAGATGAGCAATGCAAGTGGATGGGGACTGACGGCGCGTTTGATTTCGAAGCACTTCGGCGTGCTGGGCGACCGTATATCGTCAGCGATCGCCAATTTTGACCCTGAAACGGCGACCGAAGCCGACCGCGACCGCCTGGCGGACACCCTGCGCGCCACCGCGCAAGTGCTGGCATCGGCGCGTTCCTCTTTCGAAAAGGAACACCAGGATGTGGTCAAACTGCGCGCCCTGATCGACAACGACGAAAAAGCCACGGCAACCCTGGCCGAGCGCCTGGCCGCCGGCAAGATTTCGGAAGCGACTGTGACCTTGTTCTGCGACGAACTCGAAGCGAACAAGAGCCGCCTGCCGCAAGAAATCCAGGAAGAAGCCGATGCCAAGGCCTACATGGACGAGCTGCAAAAGGTCATCGACGCGCTCTCCAAGCAGCTCGCCGAGTTCGACGCCCAGGCCAAGAAAGCGCTGCAGCAGCTGGCTGCGGCCCAGGCCCAGAAGGATCTGCAGGCGATGCGCGCCGAGCGCCAGAGCCAGCTGGCCGGCCTGACCGGCATGCGCGGCAATTCGACCGCCCTGAACGCCCTGACGCGCCGCGCCCAGGAAGTGAGCAACGAAGCCGAAGGCATGCGCATCGTCGCCGACATCGGCCAGAAGCCGCTCGACCAGGCTGCGGAACTCGATGCGATCCGCAAGTCGGTGCAGAACGATACGGCCGGCGAAACCGCGCTGCAACGCCTGCAACGCCTGTCGGGTAAACCGGCGGTTGCATAAGGTCAGTAACACGGCCACTGCCGGTAGCACCGTCATTCCCGCCATCGGCAGAAATGACTTCCCGCGCAGGCGGGAATCCAAGCCATGCCCGCCTAGCGACAAACTTGGATTTTCCGCCAAGGGGCCCGCCGAGGCCGAGAATGACAGAGCCAGGCGGCGGCGGTCAACGTGAAAACGGCCTCTTTCGAGGCCGTTTTTTATACTGACGCCAGAAGGCGGATCAGAAATCGACGGTAAAGCCGGCGCCCACCGAACGCTGCGAGTAGTTATAGTCGATCAGGCTCTGTCCGTAACCCGAAAACACCTGCACATAGCCTTTCAGGTTGGTCGCCAGCGGATACGCGATCGCGGCCTGGATCGCGCCGTGGTCGGTCGACATATTCCGGCGCGCCATGATCGAATATTCATAGCCATCCTTGCGATAACTGGCGCGCACGTCGCCGCGCGCCAGGTAGTCGGTGATGTCCGGATTATCGTTGTTGGACTTGGCGTTATCCAGGCGGCGCCACAGGCGCGCGGTGAGGGCGAAATTGCCGTTATCGACGCCGAATTCGGTGTACATCCGGTTCCAGCTGCGCGACAGGGTCGAGGTCTGGCCGTTCGACTGGTGAATCAGGCCGAAATTGACGAAGCGCAGGTTCATCCCGCCGAACGATTTATTGATCGGCACCACCGCCATGACTTCCGGCTGGTAGTTGGTTTCGCGGAAGGGGCTCGATTGCGAACGGTTGTACGCCTGCCAGAAGCTCTGCTGGGTATAGCCGAGCCAGATATCGACCGGCAAGCCGGCGACTTTCTCGGCCGCCTTCATTTTCAGGCTGAGCTGATAGGTCAGTTCGACGCGCTTGGTTTTCAGGCCGGACGGAGTGAAGTCGCGGTAGGGCGCGTCGTTCGACGAGGTGCTGTAGTTGGCCACCAGCAGGTAGTTCTCGCGGTGGGGACGCACGGCAAAGGTGCCGCGGCGCGAGGCGTCGCTCAGCTCCCACAATTGCTCCAGGCGCGAAATCGGCGTTTCCGGCGGCGCCGGGGTAGCCGATGCGACAGCCGGGATCGGCTTGGCCGGCTCGGCGGCGGCTGCCGCGCGCTTGGCCGGGTCGGCGGCCACGGTCGGGTCCGGCGTCGGGTTGCCGGCGACCGTCTCGGCCGTCGCGGCCTTGGTCAGCGTGTCGAAACATCCCAGCCGCGCGCTCGGGTCGCCAAGCACGGAGCAGCGCAGCATTTGCTGCTCCAGCTCGCCCGCCTGGGCAATGCCAGTGGAAATAAAAAGGGTAGTAAGAAGGAGGGGCAATCGGGCGGCGCGCATGTGGGATGTTTCTAAAATGACAAAAGGGAGCTTACTGTAGCGCAAGCCGGAAAAAGATGTCGCGCTGCATGATTTGATGCGTGCGGTGTCGCTTTACGCATCGTCGCGCTCGTCGATGAACTCGGCGTTATCGAGCAGGATGGATTCCGGCACTTCAAGCACGAGGCGGCGGATTTTTTCGTACAGCATCAGGCGGAATTCGTCGCGGTCCAGGGACAAATGGCAACGCCGATGGCAATTCGGGCACAGGGCGGCGCTGTTCGAGGTTGTATCCGAACCGTGGCTGGCCAGCGGCATGACGTGGTGCACTTCCAGGTAGGGAAAGCCATCGGTGCCCATGAACGGCGCCGGCATGTCGCAGCCTTCGCAGATGCCGTCGGCGACCTTGAGCACCCAGGCCTTGACCGCAGGATCGCGCACATAGCGCAGCGACTGCGTCAGCACTTGCGCGGGCGCGGCCGAGCCAAGCGGCACGCTGCCGGTGCCGGGTTGACGCAGCAGTGCCGTGACCTTGTGCGCCAGTTCGCGTTCGTCGGCGGTGCGCTGGAACATCGTCAGCGTTTCCAGGCCGTTCGCTTCCAGCATCTGTTCGATGCGCAACTTAACGCTGCTGCCGACGTTGCGTGCAGGCCGGTAACCGGCAATGTGCGGCAGGCGCAAATCGAACAAGGTGGAGGAAATATTTTGCATGCGAAATTCGACAGCGGACTTGGTGCGCCCGGCCAGCGCCGTCTCGCGCAATTGCCGGTTCACTTCCGCTTTATTGATGGACTCGCCAGCCAGCTCGCGGCGCAGCATCGCCACGTAGGCGCGCACCGAGGCGGCCAGTTCCGCGTCGGTCCAATCCGAACTCTTGGTCGACGCCTCGGGCGGAGAAGAAACTGGCATCTGGACGGTTGGGCACGCTCGATAAGGGAACGCAGCCAGTGTACCAGGTGTTCAATTTCTTTTTGCATAAGAGAATCAGCGTCAGGCGATCAGCTTCAAGCCCGGCGGCAGCGATTCGCCCAGGATCCAGCGCTCGGTGGCCTGGTCCAGCTGCACCACCTGCTGCACCATGGTGATGGTGGCCGGCGGCGCGTTGATCGCCAGCAGGCGCTGGACGATGCGTTCGCGCAGTGCCGGCGGCAGGTCGCGCGCGCGGTCGTCGGTCATGCGCGCCAGGTGCACGGCGGCAAAGGCGGCCGACTCGACCTTTTTCCAGTCGAGCGCCAGGATGGCGTCGAGCCAGCCTTCCACCACCTCGGTCGGCACCACGTCGTGCGTGCTGCCGTGGAAGGGCTGGCGCGCGCCGATGCGGCCCAGCGCCCACAGGTAGCGGCTGGCGCTGGCGTTGTCCTTTGCTGTCACGGCCGGCGCCGCCTGTATGCGCTCGAGCAGCCAGCCGCCGATCTCGGCCTTGTAGTCGACCGGAATCCGTTCGAGCGAGGCGCCCAGGCGCAGCATGTCCTCGTCGCTGCCCGCCACGACGGTAGCGCTGGCCTCGCCGCCTTCCTTGTTCGTCTGCAGGTTGAAGGCGAAATCGTCGAGCAGGCGCAGCTGTTCGGTCGCGCCCAGACCGCCCGCGACGCGGCGCCACAGGGTCCACCATTCGGCGCGCGCCTGCTTGTCGTCGGCATGGCGCACGCCGGATTCGAACAGGGTCCACAATTGCTCCAGGCGCCAGTCGTCGAGCGCATGGCCGAAGCCCGGGCGCAGGCAATAGCCGGCCAGGTTCAGCCAGACGCGTTCATGCTCGGCCGAGCGCTGCCGGCCGCGCGCGCGTTGCCACAGGGCGTCGAACAGCTGGCGCAGCAGCGACGTCGGCCATTGCTCGCGCTCGCCCAGCAGTTGTTCCAGCTGCGCGCGCAGTTGCTTGACCTCTTTCGCCGTGACCTGCTGCCCTTTCTTGCCGAAGATGCGGTCGATCTTCTCGAGCGCGGCCGTCAGTTGCGGCGATGGCGCCCCTTCCGCCCTGTCGTTTTCGCCGGCGGCGTTGTCGTGGCGCAGGTCGAATTCCAGCAGCCAGCGCTGGCTCGCATCGGTGAGGTTGACGCAGTGCATTTCCAAGGTGCCGACTTCGGTCAGCGCGGTCGCCAGCTGCACCGCGGTTTCCTGCTTGTTGCCTGCGGACCTGGCGCCTTTCAGCACGGTTGCGATCGGCGGCAGGCGCACGTATTTCGGATCGTCGAGGTCGACCAGCTCGCCCGGCGCGGGCGGGGCATCGGCGCCGTCGGCGTTCGAGCTCATCACATGGAAGCGCACCGGCTGTCCCAGTCGCAGGGCGAAGGTGCGGCCGTCGAGCAGGATTTCGCGCCCGGTTTCGCTGCCGCGCGGCAGGATGCAGATGCCGCGCTTCGGTCCTTTTTTGGCCTCGGCCTCGTCCAGCACGAGAAAATAGCTGCGCGCCGCGCCGGCGTCGATGCGCGGCGCCTCGCCTTGCAGCGCCAGGGCATACGCCACCGCGCCACGGGCCACGGCCACGTCCGGATTGTCGTTGTGCAGCAGGCGCAAGGGCGCGCCGCGCCAGTGGCCCAGGGTTTCCTGCAAGCGTTCCACCAGCGCGGCGGCGCGGAACACCCCGCCGTTGAGCAGCAGGGTGTCGGGCATGGCCGAGCCGTCGTCCTGCGCCGCTTGCAGGGCGCTGGCATGCTGCCGCAAGAAATCGGCGATGTGGCGGGTGACGGCCGCGTCGCGCGCGTACGGCAAGCCGAACTCGACGATGCCGGCGCGCGCCTGCTGCACGCGGTCGGTTGCCGCCGCCAGCGGGAAAAAACCGTCGACGATGATACTGCCGACTTCTTCTTTCGTCAGCGCCACCGAACGCATGCCGCCGATCATGCGCGACCCGGAACCGAGCAGTGTCACCTGCGCCTGGTCCGGTGCGTCGGCCGCCAGCAATTGTTCCTTGGCGGCGCGGCAGCGTTCCATCAGTTGCGACAGGGCGCTCGACGATAGTTGCGGCCGAGCCTGGTCCGGGCCCGCCATCTGCGCCATTTTTGCCTCGGTCACATGGGCCAGCGCCAGGTCCATATTGTCGCCGCCGAGCATCACGTGGTTGCCCACGCCGATGCGCGTCAGCTGCGGCTGGCCATCGTGCAGGTCGACCTTGATGAGGCTCAGGTCGGTGGTGCCGCCGCCGACGTCGCACACCAGCACCATGCGCGTCTGCGCCAGTTCGCCGGCCAGCTCGCCGCGGTGGCGGAACAGCCAGTCGTAGAAGACGGCTTGCGGTTCTTCCAGCAGGCGCAGCCGGGGCAGCCCGGCCTGGCGCGCCGCGCTCAGGGTGAGTGCGCGCGCGCCTTCGTCGAAGGAGGCCGGGACTGTCAGCACCAGGTCCTGCTGTTCCAGCGGACTGGCGGGAAACCTGCTGTTCCACGCCGCCCGCAGGTAAGCCAGGTAGCTGGCGCTGGCATCGACCGGCGACACCTTGGCCACCTCGGGTGCGGCGCCCCACGGCAGGATCGGCGCCAGGCGGTCGACCGCCGTGTGCGACAGCCAGCTCTTGGCGCTGGCCACCAGGCGTCCCGGCACTTGCGCACCGAGACGGCGCGCCAGCTGGCCGAAGACCACCGGCTGGGTTTGCGCAGCATCCTGCTGCCACGGCAAGCGCGTATCGGCCGCCGGCAATTCGGCGTCAAGCGGGTGGTAGCGTACCGAGGGCAGCAGCGGCAGGGCGGCCACTTGCCCCGGCGCCACCAGTTGCTCGATTTCGAACAGGGTAATCGCGGCGCGCCCCTCAGGCCCATCGACAGGCGCATACGCCACCACGGTATTGGTGGTCCCGAGGTCGATGCCGACGATGTACTGGCGCGCCACGTCCTGCCCTAGTTGTTGCCGCGCACGTCGAACTCCACCTTCCAGCGCTCCTCGCCCTGGACGGCTTGCGCCACCAGTTCCAGGGTGCCGGTATCGGTGGCAACGGCGGCCAGGGTCACCGCGACCACGTCGCCGGCCTGGCGGCCTTCGGCGGGCAGGGTGGCCTGGATTTCGCCGACTTCCTGCATCTCGTCCGGATGCCAGAAGTCGAGCAGGTCGCCCAGGCGGTCCTGGCGCCGTACCGACGAGCCGAAGAAGCGCAGGGTGATCGCGTGTCCGACCACCAGGCCGAACTGCTGGGTCTTGAGCTGGGCTTCGATGCCTTCTTCCATGCCGAACGGTGCCACGCACAGCAGCTGGATCGGCGGTTCGAAACCGGGCACGGCCGGCATCGACGATTCGATCGCCACATAGTAGGCACGCGCGGTGCCGCCGCGAATGCGGAT
Organism: Massilia atriviolacea; assembly: GCF_003953935.1. Classification (GTDB taxonomy): domain Bacteria; phylum Pseudomonadota; class Gammaproteobacteria; order Burkholderiales; family Burkholderiaceae_D; genus Telluria_A; species Telluria_A atriviolacea. The sequence goes on along the minus strand of NZ_RXLQ01000007.1, from coordinate 35,199 downwards.
GCCCTTGCCGCGACGCACGTAGCCGTAGTAGGCGGCGCCGCGCGCCACGGCCAGGTCGAGGTCGGCGCCGGTGAGCATGCGCGCGGGTTGCGCGCCTTCGCCGGCCAGCCAGTCGTTGAGGGTGGTCAGCGTGCGTTCGGCCAGCACGTCCGACTTGAACACGCCGCCGTTGAACAGCACGGCGGTCGGGTGCAGGAAGCTGGCGCCCTCGCTGGTGGTGCCGGCGAAGCCTTCCAGCTCGGCCGTGGCATTGGCCTGGCGGCCCAGCAGGGCGGCCAGGTGGCGGGTCACGCCGGCATCCTGCGCGTAGGGCAAGCCCAGCTGCACGAGGCCGCCGCGCGGACGGCTGACCGGGCGCGCCGCCGCTTCCACCTGCGGGAAGAAGCCTTCGAGGATGGTGGCGCGCACTTCGTCCTGGGTCAGCTCGGTGCGGATCGAACCGCCGATCAGTTTGGAGCCGCGGCTCGGCACGACGATCGGCTGGGTGGCGAGGTTGGCGTCGCTGAGCAGGTTTTCCTTGGCGGCGCGGCAAGCATAGGCCAGCGCCCGCATTTGCCAGGCGTCCAGCTGGGTGCCGGTGGCCGCGACCTTGCGCGCCACCAGGTGGGCCAGCGCCAGGTCCATATTGTCGCCGCCGAGCAGGATATGGTCGCCGACGGCGATGCGGTGCAGTTCCAGGTTGCCGTCGCGCTCGAGCACGGTGACCAGCGAAAAGTCGCTGGTGCCGCCGCCGACGTCGATGACGAGGATGATGTCGCCCGGCTTGGCATCCTTGCGCCAGCGCCCGCCGCTGTTCTGGATCCAGTTGTAGAGTGCCGCCTGCGGCTCTTCCAGCAGGGTCAGGTTGACGTAGCCGGCGGCCTTGGCCGCTTCCACCGTCAGCTCGCGCGCGGCCGGGTCGAACGAGGCCGGAATGGTGACGGTGATGTCCTGCTCGTCGAACGGCGCTTCCGGATGGGCAGCATCCCAGGCGTTGCGCAGGTGCGCCAGGTAGCGGGTGGACGCTTCCAGCGGCGACAGCTTTGTCACTTCCGGCGGCGCGTCGCTCGGCAGGATGGGGGCGCGGCGGTCCACGCCGGGATGGCACAGCCAGCTCTTGGCGCTCGACACCAGGCGGATCGGGGTCTGGGCGCCGCGCGCGCGGGCGAATTCGCCGACGGCGTAGTCCTGGCCGCTGGTCCATGGCAGGTTGAGGGCGCCGGGCGGCAATTCGTCGCCGTGCGGCATGTACAGGAAGGAGGGCAGCAGGTGGCCGTTGCCGACCGCGCCGGCGTCGACCAGTTGCGGAATCTCGAGCACGCCGTGGGAGGTCTTTTCGCCATCGCTGGCGGTCAGGTCGACATAGGCCAGGGCGCAGTGGGTGGTGCCGAGATCGATGCCGATCGAGAAGCAGGCGTTGCTCACAGTTCCACCTCCGCCTGGGCCAGCACGGTGGCGTCGTGGCCGGCGGCCAGGGTGGGCAGGCGCACCTCGGCCGCGCGCCAGCCGCGATGGCTGATGCTGCCGTTGAACGGGGCCTTGCCGACCACGTTGCCGGTCAGGCGTACGGCGCGGGCGTCGAAACCGTCGTTCAGGGTGACGCGGCTGCCTTCGGCTTCGTCGCGCACGGGGACGATGGTGAAGTGTTCGCGCAGCACCTTGGCGCAGCCTTCGTGGACCACCCGCGCGGCGGCGCCGATGTCGGCGTCCGAAAAGCCGCTCAGGTTTTCCTGGGTAAAGTCGATCAGGCGGGCATCGCGCTGGAGCAGGGACAGCAGCTGCAGGGCGGTGTCCGGCGTCGGGGCGATTGGTTTTGGCACAGGCGCAGGCGCTGGTGCTGGCGCTGCGGCCGGAGCGACTGGCGCGGGAGTTGGCGCGGGCATGCCATCACGCACGCGTTCGATGCGGCCGGCGAAGCCGGCATCCGACAGCGCGCCGAAAAAGGCGCCGAAAGCGATCGGAATACGGCGCAGGAAAGAAGGCGGGTTGTTGTCCGGGGACGGGTGATGCGAATTCGGCGACGAGTCGATCATCAATTACTCCTGAGTATGCCGGCTGTATGTCGGACTGATGTGGTTGGCCGGGCTAGCGAGCCGCAGGGCCGGAACCGGGATTGTATGCTGTATAAGGCCTGAATCTGCGAACGGCCTGAATTTATGCTGCGCGGCAGTATAAATCATTTGATGGCGCAAATGCGCGATGGCGCTCCTGCTCCTGAATGCAAAAACCAGGCGCGCGGCCTGGTTTTGCTGTGCCGGTGCGCTCGGATGAGCGCGCCTGGCCGCTTAGCGTGCTTCCTTGACGGTTTTGACGCAGGCGCGGTATGCGTTCGCGCACGGCAGGAATTCCGACTTTTCCGGCTTGATGCCTGGATTGGTGGCCTGGGCTTTCTCCTTGACGGCGGTTTTGCAGCTGGCGTAGGTGGCCTTGCAGGCGCCCAGCGGGGTGCTGTCGACCAGCGGCTGGACATCCTCGCTGACGCACTGCTTGTATTCCACCTTGCATTCGACTTTGGCGGCCTTGGGATCGGCCGTGGTATCGGCTTCGGCAACGCACAGGTTCATCTCGGTCTGGCAATTGAGTTTGGCCGATTTGATTTTGGCGCCGGTATCGAGGCCCAGGAAGGCGGGCAGTTCCGGCGTCAGCTGGTCGAGGCAGGTCTGGGTTGCCACTTTTTGCAGGGTGGCGACGGCGTCGTAGTCGTTTGCCTTCCACGCGCTCAGCGTGCGCGGCGTGGAGACATACGTGCAGTTGCGCACGGTATCCGGCACTTTGCGGAAGAAGGTGTCGGTCGCGCCTTCGGGGCGTTTGCTGATTCGGGCCGAGAAACGCAGCACATATTCTTCCTCGTGCGCCTGATCGGCCATGAGCTCGTGATACAGCAAATGCCAGCCGAGCGGCGTGATGACCATCGCATTTTTGCGCGGGGTAGCACCGCTGCCTTCATTTTCGGCCAGTACGGCAGTGATTTTTTCATCGAGCGCTTTGGGCAAGTCTGTCAGCAGGGGGCTGACCAGATTCTGCGGCTTGCCTGAATCTGTTACAGGGTCGCCCAGATAGCTTTCCTTGCCGTGCATCTGTCCGCTGCCCCCGATCACCGACAGGGCGACGCGCCCGATGTTGCCGCCGACTACATGCGAGCGGCGCACGATATGCAGCATGGTCAGGTCCTCCCCGGTGGAGGTGACATACAACAGCACGGGCCCTTTTGATACAAAGCCACGGGCGCCGGCAGGCGCTGCGGCAGGCGCGCCTGGTTCGGTGCTGTTTTGGGCGAAGGAAGGAATGGCGACGGCGGAGATCGCGGTCACGAAAAGGGGCAGGAAGAGCGTGCGGAGGGTGGCGTTCATCGTTGACAGTGATTGGTCGATGCGTGGCCGCTGGGCGGCACATCGGGATCGGAGACAGGGGAAATGGTCTGATGCGCAGGAAACGCGCGGCATCTAAGCTGATAGCACTTGCATTATAGAATAGATACTTAACTAAAGGTAACTATAGCCCGATGAATGATGCTTTACTGTGGCGAATGCAACACGGTGAAGGATGAAGGGGCATCAGGCCTGTCCGAGTCGGGCGAGGCCGTGAAATCCGTTCCGCTTGCCCTTATGGTGCGGGGTTCGTCACCAGCTTCAGGACCGTATTTGCCCTTTCCCGAAATGCCGCGGCCGGCGCGCTGTGCATCAAGGATACTGCCATGATGCCTTCGAAAGAGGCAAAGATGGTCTCCGCGAGATCGCGTTCAGGTATGCCGCTTGGCAACCGCAACGCGTCTTTGCCGTTGCGCAAGACGGCCTCCAGCCAGTCGACGTTTTGCTTCACAAACAGGCGCAACTCGTCAATGCAGGCTTGCTCCTGGAACGACGGTTCGCGCACCAGCATCAGGTACAGGCACGGACGGCTGCCATCGTCCAGCATGCCGGCGAACAGTTCGGCATACAGCCGGAGCTGCTCGCTTGCGGGCCCGGTCGCCGCGATGGCCGACAGACGGGCGGCCTGGTCCTCCCGATACAGTTGCAGCGCCTGGCGCGCCAGGTCTTCTTTCGATGTGAAATGGTGGTACAGGCTGGGTGCTTTGATTTGCAGGCAGTCGGCGATCTGCCGCATGCCAAGTCCGCTGAATCCACGTTCCTGGAACAGGCCGATCGCGGCGCCGAGAATGGTTTCGCGGGTGAGCGGGGAATGGCTTTTTTTCGCAGGGGGCATGGCGTTTACTCCAGCATCTCGATGCCGCCGTGGTGGGCGACGAACAGCAGCGTTTCTTCCAGTGCGCAAGCTTCATGCGCATCGCTTCCCTGAACCTGCAGCACATCTCCGGCGCGCATCTCGACATCGTTAAAGCGAATCGCGCCCGCTATCACGAAGATCTGCTCCCATCCATGATGGGAGTGGGTGGGGAAGCGGGCTCCAGCCTGAAACCTGGCAAGGTAGCCGCCATCGCCATCGTTGCCGTTCCAGGTCGGGCAGATCTGCACGCCGGTAATGCCCGAATCGGTCCAGGCGCGTTCTTCTTGTCTAGCCAACATCATTTTACGACTCCGGTAAATAATCGATAGGCGCAACTTTAACTAACGTTCGTTAGGTTGTCAACAATGACCCACCTGAGCATGAATCGAGAGGAGGCTATTGCGGATTTATCGGAACCGCTTTGCGGAAATAGCGAAAGATGCTGGAGCGATGGCCGAGGTCAGGGCAGGCGCGGGCCCGATGCCGCCCTCAATGACATCTCATCAAAAGCCAGTCGACAGGACGTGCTGGGCCGCACCGGGAGTCCGGGGTACATCCACGGGTCGGTAAAGAACGGGAGAATCTCATGTTCGCGTGAAAATGCGGTCATGGCGCCTCAGTACTGAGGACCATCTTCCGATTGACTGCTACCCAGAACTTCTCGTGGTCGCCCTCGTCATGGAAGGCGCGTTTTGGGATGACAAACGCGGTAAGCGACGTCGTGTAAATGACAATGTATCCGTGCCTGCGCACGGCTTTTCGCATCCATTGCCAAAAGTGCAATGATTTCGCAAACCTTGATTCTTCATACAGCGCGTCGTGACGGAGTTCGATCACTTTACGCGTCAGCATTGTCTGGTTGTTTCCTAAACGAAGATAGATCGCCAGGAAAATCAATTGAATGATCCAGCAGGCCAGAAAGGCCATTACAGCCATCAGGGACGTGACGACAATCGGCTCATCCGCATCGGCAAAGAAAAACAACAGCAGTGGTGCAAGAGCCAAGAACAAATGCACCGTCAACGACCGAAGCTGGTGCGTAACGTTGAATATCAACAGGTCCTTGAACCCAAGCTCGAACTCGACGCGCAAACGCACTCCTGCTTGTGATCTGAGCCAATATTCAGCAATCCAGTCATAACCTGGACTGCTGAAAAAAAGCATGTCGCTGTCACCAGGATAGGTACCTGGCGAGCGCCGGATTACGCGTCGATATTCCCCGCCCGCAGCGCATTCGACTCGATAAAGTTCCTGCGCGGCTCAACCTCATCGCCCATCAAGGTGGTGAAAATCTGATCCGCCGCGATCGCGTCCTCGATCTGTACCTTCAGCAAACGGCGGACGGTCGGGTCCATCGTGGTTTCCCACAGCTGGTCCGGATTCATCTCGCCCAGCCCTTTGTAGCGCTGCTTGGTCACGGTGCGTTCGGCTTCGTCGCGCAGCCACTGCATCGCGTGGTGGAAGTCGTCGACCGCCGATTCCTTCATGCGGTCGCCTTCGCCGCGGCGGATAAACGCGCCTTCGCCGATCAAGCCCTGGAAGGTCGCCGCCGCACTGGCCAGGGTCGCGTAATCGGCGCCCTGTACGAAGTCGGCGTCGATCGAACTGACCTGGATATTGCCGTGGTGCATACGCTCGATGCGCAGCGCGTGTTTTTCGCTCAGGTCGTCCGAGCGCACGGTCACTTTGACGGCTTTGTCGTCGATCATCTTTTCCATCGCGGCCGCCGAGACTTCGGCGTTTTCCAGCGTATCGAGATTGAGCGAGACACCGGTCATGATGGCGGTCAGCGCGGCGCGGTCGATCACGCGCGTCAGGCGCATCATGATCGCATTCGACAGGTTGAACTGGCGTACCAGTTCCGCCAGCGGCTCGCCCGAAATCGTGTCGCCGCCTTCGCGCGGGGTCAGGACGGCGCTGTTCAGGGCCACCGTCATCATATAGCTCGCTTCTTCCACGTCATCCTTCAGATAACGCTCGTCGCGGCCCGCCTTCACCTTGTACAGCGGCGGTTGCGCGATGTAGATGTGGCCGCGTTCCACCAGTTGCGGCATCTGGCGGTAGAACAAGGTCAGCAGCAGGGTGCGGATGTGGGCGCCGTCGACGTCCGCATCGGTCATGATGATGATGCGGTGATAACGCAGCTTGTCGACGTTGAATTCGTCCGGTCCGATCGAGGTGCCGAGCGTTGCGATCAGGGTCGTGATCTGTTCCGACGACAGCATCTTTTCGAAGCGCGCCTTTTCCACGTTCAGCACCTTGCCGCGCAGCGGCAGGATGGCCTGGAATTTACGGTCGCGCCCCTGCTTTGCCGAGCCGCCTGCCGAATCACCCTCGACGATGTACAGTTCGCACAGGGCCGGGTCTTTTTCCTGGCAGTCGGCCAGCTTGGCCGACAGGCCCAGGCCGTCCATCACGCCTTTGCGGCGGGTCAGGTCGCGCGCCTTGCGCGCCGCTTCGCGCGCACGCGCCGCTTCCACGATCTTGCCGCAGATGATCTTGGCGTCGTTCGGCTTTTCCATCAGGTAGTCGGTCAGCGTCTTGGCGACGATTTCCTCGACCGGGCCGCGCACTTCGCTCGATACCAGCTTGTCCTTGGTCTGCGAGCTGAATTTCGGCTCCGGCACTTTGACCGACAGTACGCAGGTCAGGCCTTCGCGCATATCGTCGCCGCTGATTTCGACCTTGGCTTTCTTGGCGAATTCGTGCTCGTCGATGTATTTGTTGATCACACGCGTCATCGCCGCGCGCAGGCCGGTCAGGTGGGTGCCGCCGTCGCGCTGCGGGATGTTATTGGTGAAGCACAGCACCTGTTCGTTATACGCGTCGTTCCATTGCATGGACACGTCGACGCTGATATTCGTGCCCTGGTCGGACTGGCGCTCGCCGGTGGCCTGGAACACGGTCGGGTGCAGCACCGTCTTGGCCTTGTTGATGTATTCGACGAAGCCGCGCGTGCCGCCTTCGAAGGCGAATACTTCTTCCTTGCCGGTGCGCTGGTCGGTCAGTTTGATATTGACGCCGTTATTCAGGAACGACAGTTCGCGAATCCGCTTGGCCAGGATTTCGTAGTGGAATTCGACGTGCGTGAAAATCTCTTCGTCGGCCCAGAAGTGGACGTCGGTGCCGCGCTTGTCGGTTTCGCCGATGACCTTGATCGGGGACACGGCAACGCCGTCGATCATCTCGATTTCGCGGTTTTGCGGCACGCCGCGCACGAATTCCATGTAATGGACCTTGCCGTCGCGGCGGATGGTCAGTTTCAGCAGTTTCGACAGGCCGTTGACGCAGGATACGCCCACGCCGTGCAGGCCGCCCGAGACTTTGTAGGAGTTCTGGTCGAACTTGCCGCCGGCGTGCAGTTCGGTCATGACGATTTCGGCCGCGCTGCGCTTCGGTTCGTGCTTGTCGTCGAATTTGAGGCCGGTCGGTACGCCGCGCCCGTTATCGGTGATCGAAATCGAATTGTCCGAATGGATCGTGACGTGGATTTCGGTGCAGTGACCCGCCAGCGATTCGTCGATTGAGTTGTCCAGCACTTCGAACACCAGGTGGTGCAGGCCGGTGCCGTCCGAGGTGTCGCCGATATACATGCCGGGGCGCTTGCGCACCGCTTCCAGACCTTCGAGGATCTGGATCGAGGCGGCTCCGTATTCTTCGGTCTTGGCGGGGATTGCTGGTGTGTTCTCGGACATGGACTGCTTTCTCAAAAAACGATGTATCGGGTGCTAAGTGTCGGAACCGCTAGCCCGTCGTTCCCGCGCAGGCGGGAACCCAAGTTGCATGCGCCGCAGGTAGCGCTACGAACTTGGGTTCCCGCCTTCGCGGGAACGACGGATCTTAGGTTCCCGGTGTTGCTTCCTGCTTAAATCCGCATCGGCATGACGACGTACTTGAAGTCGGCGTTATCCGGAATCGAAATCAGCGCCGACGAATTCGAATCGCCCAGCGCGATGTTGATCTGGTCGCACTTCAGGTTGTTCAACACGTCCAGCAGGTAGGTCACGTTGAAACCGATGTCGACGCTGTCGCCGCCGTAATCGATTTCCAGTTCTTCGACCGCTTCTTCCTGGTCCGCATTGGTCGAGCTGATCTTCATGCTGCCCGGGCTGATGATGCAGCGTACGCCCTTGAACTTGTCGCTGGTCATGATCGCCGCGCGTTGCAGCGAACGCAGCAGCTCATCGCGGCCGATCGTGAAGTCGTTCTTGTAGCCCTTCGGAATCACACGTGTGTAATCCGGGAACTTGCCTTCCACCAGCTTCGAGACCAGCTCGATGTCGGCGAAGGTCAGCTTGACTTGCGAAGTCGAAATATCCAGCTGGACCGTTTCGTCGCTTTCTTCCAGCAGGCGCTGCAGCTCGATGATGGTCTTGCGCGGAATGATGACTTCCTGGCGCGTGAATTCCTGCTCGGTCTCGACCTGGCAGAACGCCAGGCGGTGGCCGTCGGTCGCCACGGCGATCACGTTGTGGCCGTCGAGCACCAGCAGCAGGCCGTTCAGGTAGTAACGGATATCCTGTTGCGCCATCGAAAAGTGCACCATGTTGAACAGGTGCTTGAGCGTCTTTTGCGGCAGGGTCACCGTGGCGTTGTAGGTGTCCGCGACCGAGACGGTCGGAAATTCTTCCGCCGCCAGGGTTTGCAGCGCGAAGCGCGATTTGCCGGTCTGCACCGTCAGGCGCTTGTTCAGCAGGGTCATCGTGACGTCGCCCGACTCGGGCAGGGCGCGCAGGATGTCGAGCAGCTTGCGCGCGGCCACGGTGGTACCGGCCACATCGGCACCCGAGCCGATGCTGGCGTGCGTCGTGATCTGCACTTCGGTGTCCGTCGACAGGAACGAGACGTTTTCGCCGTCCTTGCGGATGAGGATATTGGCCAGAATCGGCATAGTGTGCCGACGCTCGACAATACCGCTCACGATCTGCAGTGGCCGGAGAAGGGTATCTCGGGTGGTTTTGACCAATTGCATAGTAATCCTCGGTAGAGTTGTCAGAAATGTACTGTATGGCCCGGTAAGCAGTGCCGCCACGCCCGCCGCCCCCGGCAAGCAGGCTTGCCCCGGGGCTGACAACGCAACAACAGGGCCACGGTAACCTTGCTGCTAATGCTATATTTTGCCAGAAATTGCCGTTCGCACATTAATTTGAACTTTAGCCCTTCAGTGTCTGTTCCAGGACGTGTAATTCATGGTTGCATTCGGCGTTCTTGGTGCGGTCGAGCGCGATCTTGCGCACCGCGTGCAAGACCGTGGTGTGGTCGCGTCCGCCGAACAGTTCGCCGATTTCCGGCAAGCTCTTCTGGGTCAGTTCCTTGGCCAGGTACATCGCGATCTGGCGCGGCCGCGCAATGTTCGCGGGACGGCGCTTGGAATACATGTCGGCCACCTTGATGCTGAAGAAGTCGGCCACCGTCTTCTGGATGTTTTCCACCGAGATCTGGCGGTTCTGTACCGACAGCAAATCCTTCAGCGCTTCCTTCACCACGTCGATGGTGATGTCCTTGCCGTGGAAGCGCGAGTACGCCAGGATCTTGCGCAGCGCGCCTTCGAGCTCGCGCACGTTCGAGCGCAGGTGCTTGGCCACGAAAAACGCCACGTCGTCCGAAAACGTCACGCCTTCGGACTGGGCTTTCTTCAGCAGGATCGCCACCCGCATTTCGAGCTCCGGCGGCTCGATCGCCACCGTCAGGCCGGAATCGAAACGCGAAATCAGGCGGTCGTCCATGCCCGTAATTTCTTTTGGATACGTATCGCTGGTGATGATGATCTGCTTCTTCGCGGCGATCAGCGCCTCGAAGGCGTAGAAAAACTCTTCCTGGGTGCGGCTCTTGCCGCCGAAGAATTGAATATCGTCGATCAGCAGCATGTCCAGCGAATGGTAGTAATGCTTGAAGTCGTCGAAGCCCTTGCGCTGATAGGCGGTGACGACGTCGCGTACATACTGTTCCGCGTGGATGTAGCGAATCTTGGCGCCCGGCTGGTCGGCCATCACCTGGTTGCCGATCGCGTGGATCAGGTGGGTTTTACCCAGGCCCACGCCGCCGTAGAAAAACAGCGGGTTGTAGCTCACGCCCGGATTGTTGGCCACCTGGATCGCGGCGGCGCGCGCCAGCTGGTTGGCCTTACCGGTGACGAAGCTGTCGAAGGTCAGGTCGGTATTGACGCGGCTCTGCTCGCGGCGCGGGGAATTGCCGATGTTGAACATTTCCGGAGCGGCTAGATTGTCGGCCGTGCCGCTGCCATTGCCGGGACCAGGGTTGATGGTGCCGGGCAGCGGGCCGTCGTTCGGGGCCGGATGCGGCGCCACCGGTTTTTTCGGCAGCGCGTTACGCGGGTCGAGCACGAACTGCACTTCGGTCGGCGCTTCCCAGTACTGGGAAGCCAGGGCCGTGATGCGGTTGGCGAACTGCGACTTCACCCAGTCCAGCTTGAAGCGGTTCGGTGCTGCGATGCGCAACTTGCCGTCCTCGTAGTCGAGGGCAACCAGCGGTTTGATCCACGCACTGAATTGTTGCGGCGTCAGCTCCAGTTCCAACTGCGCGGAACAGGTCTGCCAAAAATTTTCCATGAATCTTCTGTCTGAATAAGGTGTGGAGGGGCGGTTCGATGATGCTTCGCTAGCGCATGCTTTGCGAGCGGTTCGCCACACGTAACACGCTATTCTACCCGCGACCGCCCGAGTTATCCACAGGCACGCCGCTTATTTTCGATGCAGGGACAACGTGGCAGAGAGGAAATGGCCGGAAATCAAGTTGTCTTGAAAGCAAGCCGGGCGTCGGGTCCCTGCAACGCGCGCTGTGTTTTCCTGTCCACAATTGCCATCCGAAAATCCGGCTATCGGGCCGCCAAAGCGCCGCCATCCTTGACAAAACGGGGCAAAATGCGTTCTAATCCAAGGTTCCCCGCCCGTACTCCGTGCAAATGAGTCAGTCCGCATCGACTCGTAGCTGTGGCTTAGCGGGTAAATATGAGTATTTTTGCTGTGGCGTGACGCTGGCTTAACATCTGCGAAATGTCATTGGCGCCGAAAACTGACGGGACGTCAGACCCGATTTTGCATTTTATTTTGCTTTAAGCGAGACCACCATGAAACGTACTTACCAACCTTCCGTCGTTCGTCGCAAGCGTACGCACGGCTTCCGCGCCCGTATGGCTACCCGTGGCGGTCGCGATGTGCTCAATGCACGCCGCGCCAAGGGTCGCAAACGCCTGGCTGTATAAGTCTGGCACTTACTGCCCGATCGCGGTTGGCTATGACTAGCGAAGGTTCACACGACTTCGCGCGCGTTCGGCGCATCGTTAAAACGGATGAATTTTCATCCGTTTTTCGTTTGCGCCCCGCCCAAAAAACGGCCCATTTCGTGCTCTACACCCGCTCGAACGACTTGCCGCATGCGCGGCTCGGCGTGGTCGTGGCCAAGCGCTTTGCGCCCCGTGCCGTCACCCGCAATACGATCAAGCGCGTGACGCGCGAGCTGTTCCGCATGGCGCCGCTGCCGGCCGTCGACTGCATCGTGCGCCTGGCGCGCCCGGTCAATACCAAGCAAGGCCCGGCCACCACCGCCGCGCTCAAGGCGACCCTGCGCGCGGAAATCGCGCGCCTGTTCCTGTCGCAGGCGCCGCGTGCGGCGCCGCCTGGCGCGACGCCCCACGCGGCGCCCGAGCTAAAGGCATCTCCATGAATTCCCTGCTCGTCTGGTTATTGCGTGGCTACCAGCTGTTGTTATCCCCGATGCTGGGACAGCGCTGCCGCTTTTACCCGACCTGCTCCAATTATGCGATCGAAGCGATCCGCACCCACGGCGCCGCGCGCGGCAGCCTGCTGACTGCACGCCGCCTGTGCCGCTGCCATCCGTGGGATGATGGCGGATTCGATCCGGTGCCGCCCGCGCACCCGAAGAATTCTTCTACAGCCGCTTGCGGTTGCAACCACTCCTGACCAATACCTCAATGGAAATCAATAAACGTACTATCCTGTGGATCGTGTTTTCCGTATCGCTGGTGGTTCTCTGGAACGACTGGATGGTATCGAACGGCAAACAGTCGATCTACCCATGGGCGCCGCCGGTGAAGACCGCGACCGTCGCCAATCCCGCGCCGGCCACCGGCTTGCCGGCCGCCGCCGGCAGCGCCGCCGTGCCCGGTGCGCCGGGCGTGCCTGGCGCCGCCGCGCCGGCCGCGTTCAAGAACGACATCATCACCATCACCACCGATGTCATGAAAGTGGACATCGATACCCTCGGTGGCGTGATCAAGCGCCTGGAATTGCTCAAATTCAAGGACGCGCACGACAAGAGCCGCAACCAGGTCTTGTTCGACGTTAATCCGAAAGGCGCGTACGTGGCCCAGACCGGCCTGGTGCGCAACGCCCCGGGCGAGCCGGTGCCGACCCAGTTCACCGGCTTCAGCGCCAAGTCGGGCCCGCGCGCGCTCGACAGCGCCAACGAAGTGCAACTCGTGCTGGAAGCCGAGCAGGGCGGCCTCAAGCTGACCAAGACCTACGTCTTCAAGCGCGGCGACTACCTGATCGACATGCGCCACGACATCGCCAACGTCGGCGCGACCCCGGTCGCCCCCTCGCTGTTCGTCGAGCTGCTGCACCATGGTAACAAGCCGGAGGGCGAGTCCTACTTCAACTCCAGCTACACCGGTCCGACCATGTACACCCCGACCGATCACTACCAGAAGCTGCAGTTCGAAACCATCGAGAAAAAAGGCACGGCCGAGCACGCCAAGCAGGCGGACGACGGCTGGGTCGCGATTTCGCAGCACTATTTCGTGTCGGCTTTCTTGCCGCCGGCCAAGATGCAGCGCGAGATCTACACCAAGAAAGTGGGCGTCAACCTGTACGCGATCGGTACGATCATGCCTTTGGGTAATATCGCCCCGGGCGCCAGCCTGGCCAACCAGGTCAGGCTGTATTCCGGCCCGCAGGACGAGAACAAGCTGGAAAAGATCGCTCCGGGCCTGGAACTGGTCAAGGATTACGGCATGCTGACGATCATCGCCAAGCCGATTTTCTGGGTCATGGACCAGCTGCACAAGGTGATCGGTAACTGGGGCTGGACCATCATCGCCTTTACCATCCTGATCAAGCTGCTGTTCTTCCCGCTCTCGGCCGCCGGCTACAAGAGCATGGCGCGCATCAAGGTGGTCACGCCGAAGATGCAGGCGATCCGCGAAAAGTACAAAGGCGACCCGGCCAAGATGAACCAGGCCACCATGGAGCTGTACAAGACCGAAAAGATCAATCCGCTGGGCGGCTGCCTGCCGATCCTGGTCCAGATGCCGGTCTTTATCGCCCTGTACTGGGTCTTGCAGGCGTCCGCCGAAATGCGCGGCGCCCCATGGGTGGGCTGGATCACCGACCTGACCGCACCGGACCCGTACTTCATCCTGCCGGTGCTGTACGCGATCTCGATGTACATCACGACCAAGCTGAACCCGGCGCCAGCCGATCCGATGCAGGCCAAGATGATGCTGTTCATGCCGCTGGCATTCTCGGTCATGTTCATCTTCTTCCCGGCCGGCCTGGTGCTGTACTGGGTGGTGAACAACATCTTGTCGATCGGCCAGCAATGGGTGATCACCAAGAAATTCGAAGACGCGGCAGCCAAGAAATAAGCGTCCGCCCCGTCGCCAAGAAGCCCGTGGTCGCCACGGGCTTTTTTTATGGGCGCGCGGCAAGGACAATGGCGCCAGCCTGTTGCGGCAATTAAACTACAATCACAGCTATGAAACTCGATACTTCCCCCATTGCCGCGATCGCCACCGCACCGGGCCGCGGCGGCATCGGCGTCGTGCGCGCCTCCGGCAAAGCGCTGGCGCCGCTGCTGGCCGCGCTGTTCCCGGACGTCACCCTGACCCCGCGCCGCGCGACCTATCTTCCCTTCACCCAGGCCGACGGCGCCGTGATCGACCAGGGCATCGCCCTGTATTTCAAGGGGCCGCACTCGTACACCGGCGAAGACGTGCTCGAACTGCAGGGCCACGGCGGCCCGGTGGTGCTGCAGATGCTGCTCGCGCGCGTGCTCGACGCGGGCGCGGCATCCGGCCTGCGCCTGGCCGAGCCCGGCGAATTCACGCGGCGCGCCTTCCTGAACGACAAGCTCGACCTGGCCCAGGCCGAAGCCGTGGCCGACCTGATCGACGCCTCCACCGAAGCGGCCGCCAAGTCGGCCACGCAATCGCTGTCCGGCGCGTTTTCGAAGACCATCAATACCCTGGTGGAACAGACCATCGGCCTGCGCATGCTGGTCGAAGCCACCCTCGACTTCCCGGAAGAAGAAATCGACTTCCTCGAGAAGTCCGATGCGCGCGGCCAGCTGGCCGTGATCGTGGCCTCGCTCGAGCGCGTGTTCCAGCAGGCGGCCCAGGGCGCGCTGCTGCGCGAAGGCTTGAACGTGGTGCTGGTCGGCCAGCCCAACGTGGGTAAGTCTTCACTTCTCAATGCCCTCGCCGGGGCCGACGTGGCCATCGTCACGCCGATCGCCGGCACCACGCGCGACAAGGTCAGCGAAACCATCCAGATCGAAGGCATTCCGCTCAATATCATCGACACCGCCGGCATCCGCCCCATCGACGACGGCGTCGACGTGGTCGAGCGCATCGGCATCGAACGCACCTGGGGCGAAGTAGCCAGGGCCGACGTGATCCTGCACCTGCTCGACGCCGACCTCGGCCCGACCCGCGCCGACGACGGCATCGTCGCCGCCTTTCCGCCGGGCGTACCGGTGCTGCGCGTGTGGAACAAGATCGACTTGTCGGGCCACAAGCCCTCGGTCGACCCGACCGGGGAAGCGACCAATATCTACCTGTCGGCGCATGAGCACGTGGGCTTGGACTTGCTGCGCGCCGAACTGCTGCGCATCGCCGGCTGGCAACAGACCGGCGAATCGCTGTTCCTCGCGCGCGAACGGCATCTGATCGCCCTTCGCTCGGCGCACCGGCATCTGGCATTGGCCGGCGAACATGCCGCGCAAAACGACCAGTCGCTCGACCTGTTCGCCGAGGAATTGCGGCTGGCGCAGGCGCAGTTGTCGAGCATCACCGGGCAGTTTTCCTCGGATGATTTGCTGGGCGTCATTTTCAGCCGCTTCTGCATCGGCAAATAGGCGCTCCGGCGCCCTTCACCCCCTACCAACAGAAAGTCATCGAGATGGCATTGCCCGAGACCCTGGACGAATTGCGCAGCCGCTATAACGCGGGCGAATCGTTTTCCTTCCTGCACTTCTGGGGCCATACCCCGCCCAAGGATGGCGCCATCACGCGCAGCTGCTTCAGCCAGTGGTACGAGGCGCCGTTCGAACTCGACGGCGACCGCTATCCCACCGCCGAGCATTACATGATGGCCGCCAAGGCGCGCCTGTTCCGGGACGAGGCGACCCGCGCCAGGGTGCTGGCCGCGCCCACGCCCGGCGCCGCCAAGGTGCTCGGCCGCGGCGTGGCCAATTTCGTCGAGGCCGACTGGCTGGCGCAGCGTGTCGAGATCGTCCGCCGCGCGAATGTGGCCAAATTCGGACAACAGCCGGCCCTGCGCGATTTTCTCGTCGGCACCGGCGCGCACGTGCTGGTGGAAGCCAGCCCGCTCGACCGCATCTGGGGCACCGGCCTGGCGGCGGACGATCCCCGCTCCAACGACCCCAACCAGTGGGAAGGGCCGAACCTGCTCGGCTTCGCCCTGATGGCCGCGCGCCGCCAATTGCAGGCGGCATGATCCGGCGGGCGGCGGGCGGCGCGCGGCGGGCGGTGCGCGCTCGCACGGTGCGCGCATGCGTCCGCTGATTTGCTATAGTGATTCATTCGCCGCATTTCCAGGACCGGCCGCCCGATGATCCCCATTTGCCCCGCCGACGATGCCCACGTCAAGCCGGTTCCCGCTTGCGTGCAATGCAGGAACAACGAGGAACTCGGCTTCGATTTCGACTATGCCTACCAGCCCATCGTCCGGCTGAGCGAGCGCGCCGTGTACGCGCACGAGGCCCTGGTGCGCGGGCCGAACGGCGAATCGGCGTATTCGGTCCTGTCCAAGGTGAACGACAGCAACCGCTACATGTTCGACCAGGCTTGCCGGGTGCGCGCCATTCGCGGGGCGGCCGAACTGGGCATTGCCGAGCTGCTGTCGATTAACTTCCTGCCGAATGCCGTGTACCGGCCCGAAGCCTGCATCCGCAGCACCTTCAACGCCGCGCGCGCCTACGGCTTTCCGATCGAGCGGATTATCTTCGAGGTCACCGAAAGCGAACAGGTGATGGACCGCCCGCACCTGGTGAATATCTTCGAGGAATACCGCCGCTTCGGTTTCCGCAGCGCCATCGACGATTTCGGCGCCGGTTACGCCGGCCTGAACCTGCTGTCCGAATTCCAGCCGGACATTATCAAGATCGACATGCAACTGGTGCGCGATATCGATACCATTCCCGCCAAGCAAGCCATCGTGGCCGGCATCGTGGGCATCTGCGCCAGCCTGGACATCGCGGTCTTGGCCGAAGGCATCGAAACCCCGGGCGAGCGCGACTTTTTGCGCGATGCCGGCGTCGACCTGATGCAGGGCTATCTGTTCTGCAAGCCCGCTTTCCGCGCCATCGGCGTGGTCGATCCCGCCGCATGGCGGGGCGCGTGAACGGGCATGCAAAAAAACTGAAAAAATAATGCAACAGGCTGTCGATGTCGCGGCGGCTGCTTCGTCGTCGTAGTAGCAACCCACTCTTCAAGGAGAAACGCTATGCTCGGCACGCCCTTCATCACCCGCAGCGACCCGCTGCAGGCGGCCGTCGTCCGCCTCGACATTCTCAAGGCGCGGGGCCTCGAGAAAGCGCCTGGACGGTGGGAAGCGTACGCCAGCGGTCCGCAGCGCAACCCGCTTCGCCCGCTGGCGCACGGAACTTCATCGCCCTTTGACTGACTAAACCCTTAACCGCAAGGAGACATCGCCATGAGCACACCCGCCGTCGAACGCATTCCCTCGGACATGCACAGCGTGACCCCGCACATCGTGTGCGCGGACGCCGTGTCCGCCATCGATTTTTACGTCAAGGCCTTCGGCGCCACCGATGCCGGCAAGATGCTGGCGCCGAATGGCAAGCTGATCCACGGCATGATCCGCATCGGCGACTCCGCCATCATGCTGGCCGAAGAAACCCCGGAGTGGGGCGCAGTCGGCCCCCTGACCCTGAAGGGCTCGCCCGTCACCCTGCACCTGTACGTGCAGGATGCCGACGCCGCCTTCCAGCGCGCGGTCGACGCCGGCGCCACCGTCGTCATGCCGCCGGACGACATGTTCTGGGGCGACCGCTATGCCATGGTCAAGGACCCGTACGGCCACAGCTGGTCGATCGCCCACCATGTGCGCGACATGAGCCTGGAAGAAATGCAGGCCGCCGCCGCCGCGGCCGAACCGTGCAACAAGCCCGGCGCCTGAGAGGAGACCCGCCATGAAATTCATGATCATCGTCAAAGCCAATGCCGAGTCCGAAGCTGGAAAAATGCCCAGCGAACAGTTGCTGACTGAAATGGGCAAATTCAACGAAGACCTGGTCAAGGCCGGGGTGATGCTCGCCGGCGAAGGCCTGCATCCGAGTTCGCGCGGCGCGCGCGTCCGGTTCTCCGGCAGCAAGCGCACCGTGATCGACGGTCCGTTTGCCGAAACCAAGGAGTTGATTGCCGGCTTCTGGCTGATTCAGGTAAAGTCGAAGGAAGAAGCGATCGAGTGGGTCAAGCGCTGTCCGAATCCGATGGAAAGCGACACCGAGATCGAAATCCGGCAAGTGCTGGACGACGACGATTTCGGCGCCGAATTCACGCCGGAATTGCGCGAGCAGGAAAAGCGCCTGCGCGCACAGATGTAGGCCCGGGCCGCTCCCGCCCGGCCGCCCGGCCGGGCGGGAACGGCGTCGCCCACCTTCCGTCCACTGCGCCCAACCTGGAGAACACCATGCGCTACATGCTCTTGCGGCGATCCGACCCGGCTCTCGAGGCCGGCCAGCCGCCGTCGGCCGCCGCGCGCGCGGCGCTGGCCGCCTACACCCGCCAGATGGCCGAGGCCGGGATCCTGCACGGCTGCGAGCACTTCCTCCCCAGCGCCAGCGGCGTGCGCCTGTCGCTGGCCGATGGGCGCGCCGCCGTGCTCGACGGCCCCTTTCCCCGCACGCAAGAACTGATCGCCGGCTTCGCCGTGATCGACGTCGCCTCCAGAGAAGCGGCGCTGGACTGGGCGGCGCGCTGGCCGCCCGGGGATGGCGGGCCGGCCGAGGTCGAGGTACGGCTGAGCGGCTGCCCGGGCGGCTGCGTCGACGTCCACGCCGCCGCCGGGCCCGATGCCGAGGGACAGCGTTTCGCCATCCTGCTGCGTTCCAACCGCGCGCTGGAAGACGAAGCCGCGGTCGCCCGCGAGCGCCTCGACGCGCTCGACGCCCACAATGCGGCCGAGGCGCGCGCGGGCGTGCTGCTGGGCGCCGACGGACTGCGCGCGAGCGCGTTCGGCGCGCGCGTCAGGCTGGCCTCGGGCAAGCTGACGGTGGTCGACGGCCCATTTACCGAGATCAAGGAAATGATCGCCGGCTACTGGCTGATCCGCGCGCCGTCGCTGGCGCACGCCATCGCCTGGGCCAAACGCAATCCCTATCCGGACGGTCCCCCGGTCGAGGTGGAAATCCGCCAGCTGGCCGAAGCGGCCGAATCGGCTGAATCGGCGGAAGCAGCCGAAACGGCCGAAACCGATGCGCTCGGGTCCGCGCAGCCCATGCGCACCCAGCCGGCCAGCGGCGCGCCGGACGCGCGCTAGCGCATGCGCCAGGAGATGCCGCCAGAGCGGACCGGCGACAGCAAACAGGCCACCGCGCGCGTGCTCGACGGGGTCTGGCGCATCGAATCGGCGCGCATCATCGGGGCGCTGGCGC
Source organism: Massilia atriviolacea (assembly GCF_003953935.1). Taxonomy (GTDB): domain Bacteria; phylum Pseudomonadota; class Gammaproteobacteria; order Burkholderiales; family Burkholderiaceae_D; genus Telluria_A; species Telluria_A atriviolacea. The sequence continues at coordinate 16,098 of NZ_RXLQ01000007.1, read as the reverse complement.
GCATGCTGCGCAACGTCGGCCTGGCCGAGGAACTGGCGCAGGATGCCCTGGTCAGCGCGCTGGAGCGCTGGCCCGAGGCGGGCATTCCCGACAATCCGGCCGCCTGGCTGATGACGGTCGCCAGGAACCGCGCGCTCGACCACTTGCGCCATGCCGCCTTGCAGCGCAACAAGGAAGCCGAACTCACCTACGAAATCGAAACCCTGCTGCAGGATGCCGCGCCCGTTCCCGACGCCGCGCTGGACGACGATATCGGCGACGACCTGCTGCGCCTGATCTTCATTTCCTGCCATCCGGTACTGTCGACCGAGGCGCGGGTGGCGCTCACCCTGCGCCTGCTGGGCGGGCTGAGCACCGATGAAATCGCCCATGCCTTCCTGGTGTCCGAAGCGACCGTGGCGCAGCGCATCGTGCGCGCCAAGCGCAGCCTGGCCGAAGCGCGCGTGCCGTTCGAGGTGCCGCGCGCCGACCAGCTGGTGGCGCGCCTGGCATCGGTGCTGCAAGTGATCTACCTGATTTACAACGAAGGCTATTCGGCCAGCGCCGGCGGCGACTGGATGCGGCCCAAGCTGTGCGAGGAAGCCTTGCGGCTGGGCCGCATCCTGGCCGGATTATTGCCCGGCGAACCCGAGGTGCACGGCCTGGTGGCGCTGATGGAAATCCAGTCCTCGCGCGCCCGTGCCCGCCTGGGGGCGCAGGGCGAGCCGGTGTTGCTGCTCGACCAGGACCGCAGCCGCTGGGACCAGTTGCTGATCCGGCGCGGGCTGGCGGCGCTGGAGCGGGCCGGGCGGCTGGGCGAGTACGGGCCGTATGCGCTGCAGGCGGCGATTGCCGCCTGTCACGCGCGCGCCCTCACGCCCGAACAGACCGACTGGCAGCGCATCGCCGCGCTGTACGATGCGCTGGCGCAACTGATGCCCTCGCCGGTGGTGGAACTGAACCGCGCGGTGGTGCTGGGGATGGCGTACGGACCGGCAGTCGGGCTGGAACTGGTCGACGTCCTGATCGCCAGCGACGCGCTGCGCAACTATCATCTGCTGCCCAGCGTGCGCGGCGACTTGCTGGCGCGCCTGGGACGGATGGACGAGGCGCGCGCCGAGTTCGAACAGGCCGCGGCGCTGACCAACAACCTGCGCGAACGGGCGCTGCTGCTGGCGCGGGCGCAGGGCTGCGGCGCCGATGCCGGCCGCTGACGCTCGTGCAAGCGCCCGCCGCGCCCGAATCGTGCTAGCCTTCGCCCCATGAACAACCCGTTCCGCAGCTGCACCCTGCTGGCGCTGGCTGGCTTGCTGGCTTCCTGCGCCAGCGTGATCGGTCCGCGCCAGATCGAATTGCCGCTGGCAAAATTGCAAGCCGGCATGGACCGGCGCTTCCCCATCACCAACCGGGCGCTGGAAGTGATCGACATCGAGCTCAATCGCCCGCAACTGTCGCTGGCCGCCGGCAACGGCCGCGTCGGCGTCACCCTGGACGCGGCGCTCTCGTCGCCCTTCGCGCGCCAGGCCTGGCGCGGCAGCCTGGCCATGTCCGGCCGGCCCTTCATCGATGCGGCGCGCAACGCCGTGCTGATGGCCGAGCCGCGCGTGGACCGCTTCGCCATCGACGGCATCGACGCGGCGCGCCAGCGCCAGCTCGCGGCCGCCGCCAACGTGCTGATGAACAAGGTCGCCGCCGATGTGGCGGTCTACCGCTTCCGCCCCGAGGACTTGCGCTATGCCGGTGTGCAATTCGTGCCGACCCGCATCCATACCACGCCCTCGTCCCTGGTCGTCACGGTCGAGCCGGTCAAGTAAATCCCCGCCGCTTCACCTGTTTCCGTGCAGCCACGCCTGGCCCGCATGGCAGTGCCTCGTTTTTACGCACTGTCGGGTATTTCCGTGGTTGTTGCGTCGCAACGAAAGTGTGTTTTCCCTTGATTGCGGCAGCCGCATATTGCGTGCAAACTTGGGATGGATCGTGACCGTTTCACCGAATGCCGCAGGACTTGCGAATTCTCATGTCCGAAGTATTCCGCTACAGTAATCTTGCTTTGAGAATTCGTTGGACTGCCATTCTGGGGGTGACTTGTGGGGACGATAGAGGAAAGTTTTCCGGAAAAGGATGCGGAGACCGCACTCCCGTCCGCGGCCCCGTCGGCCCCGGTGCGGCCGCGCCAGGCCCTGCCGCCCAAGGGTTCGTGCTGGTACTGCGAAAAGCCGCTCGACAGCGTCAAGCGCTTCTGCGGCAAGGAGTGCGCCGACGCCTTCGACGAGGAAGCCGAATACACGCGCTGAAGCGCTGGTCCGGCTCAGGCCCCCGATTGCCTGAGCGCATGCAGGGCGCCATCGAAATCGAAGTCATTCACCGCCTTTGCGACCCGCGCCAGCCTGGCCTCGCCCAGGATCACGCGCAGGCTCGCTCCCGACTCTTCCAGCAGGTCGACCGCCGCGCCATCGGCGTCGATCAGCAATTGCACCAGCCGCGCCAGCAAGGCCGGATCCTGCATCAGGGAGCGCTGCGGCATCTCCAGCGCACACCCCTCGGGCGCGCGGCCCGCCAGCACCTGGTCGAGCAGGTGCAAGACCTCGTCGAAGGGAACGGCGAGCGCCGCCAGCGCCGCCTGCTGGGCGGGAGGATCGGTGCGGATCGCCAGTTCCAGCGCGCAGGCGTGGCGGTGCAGGCGATGCGCGCCGATCATGCCGGCCGCGCCTTTCAGGGTATGGGCCAGGCGGTGCGCCAGGACCGCATCGCCGTCGGCCAGGGCCGCGCCGATCGGCAGAGCGCCATGCGCATAGTCGCTGCGAAAGCGCTTGAGCATGCGCGCGTACAGCTCGCGGTCGCCCATGATGCGGTCGATGCCGTCCGCCATGTCGATCGCCTCGCGCGTGGCGGCGTCGGCGCGCAGGGCGATGGCGGCGGGCGGCGGGTCTCTCGGTAGCATGGCGGGGGCGGTATTCATGAGCTGGAGAGTACAAAGATAGCAGACTTTGCATCCGAAACCGCAGCGATCGCAGCCTATTTGCTGGTAAAAGACCAGTTTTTCGTGATCGGCGTATTGTCGATGGTGCCCGAAAAACGCACGTCGTAGACGGTGCGCGCGGCCAGCACGCCGAGCGGTATGATGGCTGCCGCCGACTTGGGCGTATGGCTGTCGACGCCGAGCTTGAGCAGCTTGACGGCGAGCGGCGCGCCGCCGCGCGGGCGCACGGTGAAGCTTTCCACCGTCAGCGCGGCGTCGAGGTCGGCGTGCACGCTGATCGGATAACCGACTTCGTTCAGGTTCTCGACCGGGTCCGGTTCTTCATAGTTGCTGAAAAAATTGGGCGTCACGCCGGTCTGGCCATCGCCCGGCCAGGTGGCGATCTTGCCGCTTCCCATGCCCGGGCCATAGCCGTTATTGGCGGTAAAGTTGCTGGTAAAGTAGATGTAGCCGCTCGCATTGGCCGCCGCGCCGGTCCCGATTTCCTTGAACTTGGGCTCGAACATCACAAAGCGGTGATAGATCGCCGTGATCAATTCTTCCGCCATGTAAAAGCCGGACGCGTTCGAGGTGGCCGAAATCACCTCGCCATACGCGCGCTCGGTCGGCGCGAACACGTAGCCGGCCTCGTTCAGGCGGTCGATCAGCTGCGCGCCGGTAAAGCCGGCGGCGCCGCTGACCTGGTCGTGGGTCACCTTGTTATTGTTCTTCTGGTAGTCGGAATGGCCCTGGGCGGCGCGGTCGATGCTGACGTTGCGCGCCAGTGCGGGAAGGCCGATCTGGGTACGGCGAAAATTAATCCAGTTCAAGCCGTCGATGGCGGTTTGGTTGGTCGCGAGGGGCGCGCCCGCTATCTGGGCCAGCGCGGCCGATGCATTGCTCTGGGGCGAGGTGGTGCGCGTGTCGTTGTCGCCGCCGCAGGCGGACAGCAACAGCGCGCATGCCAGACCGGCGGCCATGCTGGAGCGTTGAAATCCGTTCATACCGAGCTCTCCGTGCAGAAAAATTCCCTGAGAATCGATTCTAGGGGAATTTGAAAATCGGTGAGATTTGTTTGCCCGGGATTGATCTGGCGCAGACAGGATCACGCTGTAAAATACCAACACCCTCTTTGATGCGATTGCGAAACCACTTGAAACCCACCCGCCAGCAGCGCCTCGCGCGCGCCAAGTTTGCCCTGCCGAGCTTTGTCACGCTGCTATCGATCGCCTGCGGCTTCGGCAGCATTGTCATGTCGGTCGACAATGCCCACGTCGGCCTGGCCGCCGACTACCGCATGTCGGCCATCCTGCTGGTGCTGGCCGGCGTGTTCGACGCGCTCGACGGCTTTGTCGCGCGCGCCACCAATACCTCGTCCGAATTCGGCATGCAGCTCGACTCGATCGCCGACGTCATGAACTTCGGCTGCGCCCCGGCGATGCTGCTGTACTGCTACGGTTTCGTGCAACTCGGAGTCGACCATCCGACCCTGCTGCGCGCCGGCGGCCTGGCCTGTTTCGTGTTCGTCGCCTGCGGCGCGCTGCGCCTGGCCCGTTTCAACGTCAACGTGGGGCGGACCGATCCGCGCTACTTCGTCGGCATGCCGATCACGGCCGGCGCGGCCTGCGTGGCCGCCGTCGTGGTGGCCTGGCCGGCGCCGCTGACCACCGCCCTGCAGGGCTACCTGGTGATGGCCCTGATGGTGGGCGTGGGCACGCTGATGGTCTCGACCGTGCGCTTTCCCAGCTCCAAGCAGCCGAAAAGCCTGGGGCTGTTCCTCGTGATCGGGGTCGGGCTGGCGCTGCTGGCCTGGCTGCAGACGCGCTTCTTCGTGCTGTTTTTCGTGCTGTACATCAGCTTCACCCTGTTGCTCAATATCGCATGGCAACTCGGCTGGCGCGGCGTGCCGGCGCCGGCGGTGTACGAAGACTAGGGACGGCTACGCGAATTTATCGAGCATGGCGGCCAGCCTGGCGGCGGCCGCCTGCGCCTCGGCCAGGGTCGCCGCGTTGGCGCTCTGGGTTTGCATGGTATTGGTGAGCAACTGGACGAAAGAGCGGTCGAGCGCCTTGCGCGCCGCCGCCATCTGCTGGGCCACGGCATCGCAGTCGGCCGGCGTGGCCGCCAGCGCGACCAGCTTCTGGACCCCGCGCAACTGGCCCTCGATGCGCGCCAGGCGGTGCAGCAAGTCTTTCTTTTGCATGGCGCCGAGGGCGCTGCTTTCGACGATGTCCGACATGTCCGCGCCCGCCTTGCCTAGGCGACTTCGTGCCCGCGCGCGGCGCGCAGGATGGTAAACCAGTCGCTGCGGCTGAGTGTGAAGCGCGTGCCGGCCACGGCCACGGCGATGGCTTCGATGCGGCCGCTGCCGGTCAGCGGAAGGGGGCGGCATGGCAACTGCATGATCCAGGCGAAGACCACGCTGGCGAACGGCTGGTTCAGCTCGTCGGCGATCCCCTTGATCACCAGGCGCAGGCGGTCGGCATGGTCGTCGCTGCTGGCGAACAGGCGTCCGCCGGCCAGCGGCGACCAGATCATCGGCGCCACGCCGAGGTCTTGCAGGCCGTCGAAGGTGTCGTCGAACATCGGCGCCGTGTGCAGCGGCGAGAACTCGACCTGGTTGGTGGCCAGGGCGATGCGGCGGTTGAGCGACTCGAACTGGTGGCGCGAAAAATTCGACACCCCGACATGCAGCACCTTGCCGGCCTGGCGCAGGCTGGCGAAGGCGGCGGCGATCTCGTCGAACTCCATCAGCGGATCGGGACGGTGGATCAGCAGCAGGTCGAGGCGGTCGGTGTGCAGCTGGCGCAGCGATTCCTCGACCGAGGCGACGATGTGGGCGGCGCTGGTATCGTAGTGCTGGATCGCATGTTGCGGGCGTTGCGGCGAGACCAGCTTGATCCCGCACTTGCTGACCAGTTCGATGCGATCGCGCAGCGAGGGTTGCAGGCGCAGGGCATCGCCGAACAAGCCCTCGACCCCGTAATTGCCGTAGATATCGGCATGGTCGAAGCTGGTGACACCGAGCGCGAGGCACTGCTCGATGAACGCGACGCGCTGCTCGGCGGACATGCCCCACTCCCCCATGCGCCACATCCCGGCCACGATGCGCGACAGGGCGGGTCCCTGCGCACGGGTATGGGCGCGCGGGCAAAACAGATCGGCGGGCAAGGCAGCAGTCATCGTTTTCTTTCTTCTATTAAAAACATGTCCTAACCGGGGTCAGAGCTTTAATTAGCAACAAAAATACTGCCCTGGGGCTAGTCGTCCGATTATGACGACGGTTTATTCACTTGGCGACGTTGAATGCTGCCAGTGCGCAGTATTTCGCTGGATTCACCGTGCAATCAGTCTGTTCAGCAACTAGTTGCTAATAAAAGCTCTGACCCCGGTTGTAGGAGTTCTGATCGCGGTTGTAGGCGGTACTGGCTAGTCGGAGGTCAGACCCCCGGTGCTGGGGCCTGACTGTGATGAAGCAACTTTTGCGGCTTATTTGAGCCAGAGGCGCATCGAGTCCCAGGCGCGGCCGAAGATCGAGGCTTGCGGCACCTCTTCCAGCGCCATCACCGGCAACTCGAGGACCGGTTTGCCGTCGACCATCATCTTCAGGGTCCCTACCTTGCTGTTGAGCGGGAGCGGGGCGACCAGTGGGTCGTTGCGCTCCAGGACCGGTTTCATCTTGCCGGCGACACCTTTCGGTACCGTCACCAGCACGTCGTTGTTGAAGCCGATCTTGACCGTGTTGGCCGAGCCTTTCCACACTTCCGGCGTCTGGATCGCCTGGCCCTTGGCGTACAGCTTGACCGTGTCGAAGTTCTGGAAGCCCCAGTTCAGCAGCTTCTGGCTTTCCTGCGTGCGGGCCTGGTCGGAGTTGGTGCCGAGCACCACCGAAATCAGGCGCCGCTGGCTGGCGCCGTTCGGACGGCGCGCCGAGGCGATCATGCAGTAGCCGGCCGCTTCGGTGTGGCCGGTCTTCATGCCGTCCACCGTCGGATCGAGCCACAGCAGGCGGTTGCGGTTCGGCTGGGTGATCTTGTTGTAGGTGAAGCTCTTGACCGAGTCGATCTTGTAGTACTCGGGGTAGTCGGCGATCACGCGCGCGGCCAGCACCGACAGGTCGTGTGCGGTGGAAAAGTTGTCGGGATGCGGCAGGCCGTGCGGGTTGGCGAAGCGGGTGTTTTTCAGGCCCATGCGCTGGGCTTCGCGGTTCATCAGGAACACGAAGGCGCTTTCGTCGCCGGCCACCGCTTCGGCCAGGGCCACGGCGGCGTCGTTACCGGACTGCACCATCAAGCCGTGCAGCAGGTCGTCCACCGAGACCGGCGTGGCCGGGTCGATGAACATCTTGGAACTGCTGGCGTCGACTTTCCAGGCCCTGACCGAGACGTTGATCATCTGGTTCAGGGCCAGCTTCTTTTCCTTGAGCGCGGCAAAGGTCAGGTAGGCCGTCATGATCTTGGTCAGCGAGGCCGGTTCGATGCGGGCGTTCGGATCCTGCGAGGCGATCACTTGCCCGCTGGTGGCGTCGAGCAGCAGCCAGGAGCGCGCCGCGATGGTCGGCGGCGGCATGGTTTGCGCAACGGCGGTCGATAGCGCCAGGACACTGGCAGCCAGTGCGGCAATTAGTTTTCTCATGGGAAGGTGTACTCAATAAAGGTGGTGCGAAAAAAAGGGCGCCCAATTATAGTGGCTACAACGCAGCTGCGCCCTCACGCCGCCACAGTTGGACCACCAGTGTCTTGATGTGGCCCAGCTTGCGGTGGAAGAAATGATCGGCGCCGGGAATGACGATGACCGGGATGTCTTGCGGCCGCGCCCAGTCCAGCACTTGCGTCAATGTAATGGTGTCGTCGACTTCGCCGTGGATCAGGATCGTGTCGGCCGGCACCTCGGGCATCGGCCATTTGCCGGCGGCGGTGCCGACCAGCACCAGGCGCTCGGCCGGCCGGCCTTCGGCGATCAGGCGCTGCTGCAGCTGGGCTTGCACGAAGGTGCCGAAGGAGAAGCCCGACAGCGCCACCGGCAGGCCCGGATACTGCGCCTGCATGTGCGCCAGCATCAGGGCCATGTCGTCGGTCTCGCCGATGCCGTCGTCGTGCACGCCGGCCGAGGCGCCCACGCCGCGAAAGTTAAAGCGCGCCACCACGTAGCCGAGCGCGACGAAGGTGCGGGCCAGGGTCTGGGCCACTTTGTTGTCCATGGTGCCGCCGTACAGCGGGTGCGGATGGGCTACCAGGGCGATGCCGCGCGGCGCGCCGGCGGGCAGGTCGAGCAGGCATTCCATCGGTCCGGCGCCGCCGGCCAGGGTGAATTTTTCGGCGTTCTTGTTCAGCAGATTATGCGTGGCAGTGTTCATGTAGCGGAAGAATCAAGTGGGAGGCGTCAGATTTTCAGGCGGTCGACGACCTTGCCGCCAACCAGGTGGGAGTCGATGATTTCATCGATGTCGCTGGTGTCGACATAGGTGTACCAGGTGCCTTGCGGATAGACCACCAGCACCGGGCCTTCGTCGCAACGGTCGAGGCAGCCGGCCTGGTTGATGCGCACCTTGCCGTGCCCGTTCAGGCCGAGTTCCTTCATGCGCCGTTTGGCGTGCTTTTGCGCAACTTCCGCGCCGAGCTTGCCGCAGCACTGGCGGCCATCCTCGCGCACATTCATGCAGATAAAGACGTGCTGCTCGAAGTAGGGGGTATCGCTCATGGTGGTTCCTGTTTCTGTGAAGGCTGGCGCAATGATACGCGTTCTTCGCGCCGATTGAGTTTATGCGAGGGCAGCAGCAGGAACCAGATCGCAAAAAACGGCCAGAGCAGGGACAGGAATTGCGCCGCGCCATTAAAGTTCAGGAACTTGCCTTGGACCCATCCTTGCAACGTGGCACTAAAGTAAGGGTTGACCGGGATCGTGTTTACTACCAGCAGGCTGAGCACGAGGGTGAGCACCGCCAGGCGCCGCTGCGTCGCTTCCGGCGCGAACGCCAGGCCCGACAGCATGATCAGGCCGATCAAAAAGCCGCCCTGGGCGCCGGGCGTGATCCAGGCCAGCGCATTGTCGGGCCGGAACAGCAGGGAGCTGGCCAGGGTCTTGGTCAGCAGGGCCGCGCCGAGCATGGCGCCGATCAGCAGCAGGCGCGGGGCGCCGCGCCGCAGCAGGCACAGCATGGTGAGGACGGCGCCGGTCATGCCGCAGGCGGTGATGATGGTTTCCGACAGCCAGTATTGCTCCACGCTCATGGCCGCACCGGGGCGCAGCATGGTCACCAGGTCGATGTCGGTGTCGAGCCAGGCCGACAGCCATTCCGAAAAGATCGGCAGCAGCTGGCCATGGCCGAACATGTAGCCGAGCGGGTAGATCTGGGCCAGCGGCCACAGGGCCAGCAGCACCAGGCCCTGGCTGGCGTGCGCCGCGAACCAGCGCTGGCGCAGCTTGTACAGGCGGCTCTGGTCGAGGAAGGAACGGGCGCCCAGGGCGCCGATGACCGCCCCCGCCAGCGCGCCGGCCGCGTTGGTGATGAAGTCCAGGCTCGATGGCACGCGGCTGGGCAGGTAGGTCTGCACCGCTTCCATCGTGCCCGAGACCAGCACCCCGAGCACGGCGGCCAGCAGGACCGCCCACACCCCGCGCACGCGCGGGTACAGGGCCAGCACCAGCAGGGTGCCGAGCGGGATGTAGCCGATGATGTTGACCATCACGTCGAAGCCGGTCCAGTAGCGCGGCATCGACAGGGTCAGGAAAATGAAGGGCGACAGCCCGCTGCCGCGCCAGCCCGAAAACGGAAACCAGCTGGCGTAGACGATCAGCAGCATGTAGGCCAGCAGCGAGGCGCGCGCCACCGGCGAGCCGCGCGCGGCGGCCCTGGCCGGTGTGTCGTGCGCGGGCGCGTCCGGCGCGGTCATTCTTTTTTGAGGGGCAGCGCGGCGAGCCAGGCGATGACGTCGGAGGCGACCGTGTCGGTGGCGCCGGCCAGCGCGCGCGCGCCGCCGCCGGCGTCGGCGCTGGTGGCGGGGGTCTTGCGGTCGAAGGTTTTCTGGTCGATCAGCTTATGCCCCTGGAACAGCGAGGCGCGCAGCACCAGCTGGCCGTGGCTGCTGGTCTGGCTCTCGAAGTGGTGGCTGAAGTCGTCGATTTCGAGGCGCAGGATCGGCACGCCGTCGGAGGCGTCGCTCACGCTGAGGACCTTGGCGCCCGACTGCGCGATGCGCGACTTGAGGCGCTGGGTCACCATCTGCAAGGGCGTCGCGCTCCAGCGGCTGTTGGCGTAGGCGCGCGCCTGCAGCGGGTCGCTGTAGTTCAGGCGGTAGTACATGCGCTCGCTGTCGAGGGCCGCCGAGCCGGTGACCTCGCCCACCACGACGGCGGCGATCGGCGCGCGCGCGCTTTGCACAGGGTTGGCGGCCGGGCCGAAGTCGAAGGTGGTGTTCTGGGCCGGCTTGTCGCTGGCGCAGCCGGCCAGCAGCAGGACGGCGCCGGCGCTTGCGGCCAGCAGCAGCCGGCGGACAGGGGTGGATGGGCGCGGGGTGTGATTCACGGTGGTCCTCATTTGGTCGGTGCGGTAAATCCTGGCTCGCCCGGCCCCGGGGTCGGGGGCGCGGCGCCGAACAGCAGGCTTTGCGGACGGTCGTTGAGCGAATTCATGGTACGCCGTACCGCGCGCAGCGAGGTGCGCGCTTCGTCGGTCATGGCCACGAAGTGGGGCAGGGTTTGCATTTCGAGATCGGTGGTGACCGCTTCGAGCGAGCCGCCGACCCGGTCCACGGTGCTGTTCAGGCGCGCAATGGCGCCGTCGGGCGCCTGCAGGTCCTCGGCCAGCTTGGTGTAGCTGCGCGTCATGGTGCTGGCGTTGTTGCTGAAGGTGTCGAAGGCGGCGAAGCTCTGTTCCGCCTTGGCGGTCAGCTGCGGCAGGCGCGCCAGGGTCGGTTCCAGCTTGGCCGGGATCTCGCCGTAGGCGATGGCCGCCTTGCTCACATTGGCAAAGGCGTCCAGGATGATCTTCTGGTTTTCCGGCGCGGCCATGGCGTCCAGGCGGGTCGCCAGTTCTTCGGCCTTGTCGAGGATGACCAGGCCGCGTTTTTCGAGCTGGTCGAGCAGGCCCGGACGCAGCGGGATACGCGCCAGTTTCTCTTCGCTGCTGGCCATCAGGGGCGAGCCGGTCTTGTCGTCGTCGAGCTGGATGAAGGCGATCCCCGTCACGCCCTGGTAGCCGAGGGTGGCGAAGGTGCTGCTGGTGATGGGCGCTTCGGCGTCGACCGCCAGGTGGATCAGGATCTGGCCGGGGGTATTGGTGTCGAAGCTGATGGCGTCGACCTTGCCCACTTCCAGCCCGCGGTAGCGCACCGCCGCCTGCGGGTTCAGGCCGGGAATCGACTGGATGGTGGCGATCTGGTAGGGCACGCGCTCGACCCGGTCGCGGTTGAACCAGATGCCCGCCAGGACCGTGGCCACCAGCAGGGCAATCGTGAAGAAACCTGTCATCAGGGCGTGCGATCTGTTTTCCATATGCTAGTGCTCCGGTGCGTGCTCGGCGTCGTATTCGTCGAGCACTTCGAGGGCGCGCTGGCCGCGCGCACCCAGGAAGAATTGTTTGATGAAGGGATGGTCCACTTTCAGCAAGTCGCGCGTCGGTCCGATCGCGATCACGTGTTTTTCGGCCAGCACCGCGATCCGGGTCGACAGCGCGAACAGGGTGTCCAGGTCGTGCGTGACCATGACCACGGTCAGGCCCAGTTCGCGGTGCAGCGATTGGATCAGGGCCACGAAGGCGTCCGACAGGTCGGGGTCGAGGCCGGCCGTCGGTTCGTCGAGGAACAGCAGTTGCGGCTCGAGCGCCAGCGCGCGCGCCAGCGAGGCCCGCTTGATCATGCCGCCCGACAGATCGGACGGCATTTTCATGGCGTGCTCGATGCCCAGCCCGACCATGTTCATTTTCAGCAGCACGGCGTCGCGGATCACGTCCTCGGGCAGGGCGCGCAGTTCGCGCAGCGGCTGGGCGATGTTGTCGAACACGGTCAGCGCCGAGTACAGCGCGCCCTGCTGGAACAGCATGCCCCAGTGGTTGCGCATGCGTTGCAGCTGTTCGGCGTCGGCCTCGCTGATGTCTTCGCCGAACACGCGCACGCAGCCTTTGGCGGGCGTCTCCAGGCCCAGCATCTGGCGCAGCAGCACGGTCTTGCCGGTGCCCGAGCCGCCCACGATCGACAGGATCTCGCCCTGGTAAATATCCAGGCTCAGGTCCTGGTGCACCACGGTGCGTCCGAATTTGGTCCACAGCTTGGTGATCTGGACCACCGGCGGGCCGACATCTTCGTCGGGCCGCATGTTCAGGCGCTGGCGCTTGGGTTCCGCGTCGTGCGCTTCTGTCTTCTGTTCGTCCATCAGAAACCGACTCCGCTGAAGATGATGGCAAAGACCGCGTCGGCCAGGATCACCACCGTGATCGCGGTGACGACCGAGGTGGTGGTGCCGCGCCCGAGGCTTTCGGTATTCGGCTTGATGCGCAGGCCGAAGTGGCAGGATACCAGCGCGATCAGCATGCCGAACGTGGTCCCCTTGAGCAGGCCGATGACATAGTTCGACAGCGGCACCGCGTCCGGCAGCTTTTGCAGGAAGTAGCGCGCCGACAGGTTCAGTTCGACCTTGGCCGAGACCATGCCGCCGATCAGGGCCATGGCGTCGGTCCACACCACCAGCAGCGGCATCGAGATCGCCAGCGCGACCACTTTCGGCATGATCAGGCGGTAGCCGTGCGAGATGCCCATGACCAGCATGGCGTCGAGTTCCTCGGTCACCCGCATCACCCCGAGCTGCGCGGTGATCGAGGAGCCGGAGCGGCCCGCCACCAGGATCGCCGCCAGCAGCGGTCCGAGTTCGCGGATCACGCTCATGCCGAGGATGTTGACCAGGTACATATCGCCGCCGAACATGCGCAGCTGCTGGGCCGACAGGTAGGACAGCACCACCCCGATCAGGAAACCGACCAGCGCGGTGATGCCGAGCGCCTGGAAGCCGGAGTGGAAAATATTCGCCGACACCTCGCGCCACGGCCCGGTCATCGGATGGCGGATGAAGCGCCCGATATCCTGCACCACCTGGCCGATCAGGCGGATGAAGCCTTGCGCGTGCTCGAAGAAGTGGAGCATGCCGCTGCCGAGCGTCATGACCCAGTTGAAGCGGCTGGCGCGCGGGCGCGGCAGCTGCAGCTTGCCGGCTTCTTCGATGCGATTGAACAGTTCTTCCTGTTTTTCGGCCAGTTGCAGCTGGGCGGGGCGCTTCTTGCCCCAGGCGTTCCAGAACATCTGGGCCCCGATGTGGTCGAGGCGGACGATCTGGCTCAGGTCCCACACCAGCTCCGGTTTGTCCTTGAGCGAGGCCAGGGTGGCGTTGATGGTCTTGATCGCGCCGCACTGGGCCAGCGCGTGGACCTGCCAGATCCCGTTGGCGACGACCGATTGGGGCGAGCCTGCATCAGGCGGTTGGAGGGTTAAAGTTGGCGCATTTTCAATCTGCATTGCGCCAGTGTAAAAGAGAATCGCCGCGGCCGCTATAGGAGTTCGTGCGCGGGTCGGCGCAGGGTGCGGCAGCGCACCGTGGCCGGGCCGCTGTATGCACGCCGCTTAAGCGGCCAGGTGGCGCGCCTGGCGCTGCGGCACGCTGGCCGCCGGCCTGGCTTTTTCGGCCGGGGCGTCGACGCGGCCGGCGTAATCGCTGCCGACCAGCGCTTCGGCGTCGCTGCGCTGCATGCCGCGCGTCTCCAGCCATTGCGCGACCAGCTTGGCCAGGCGCTCGAGCGCGATGCGGTGGGTGGCGTCGGTCCTGGCGTAGATCCAGTCCGAGAAGGCCATGAAATTGGCGAACGGCGACTCGCCCAGCAACTGCGCCAGGGTGTTGGCGAAGCGGCCCGAGTTGGCCACCAGGTCCCAGTAGCGCGCAAAGCGCACCAGGCGCTGCATGGTCTGGAAGTCGATCAGCTTGGTGGCCAGGATGGTGTAAGGCGGGTAGGGATCGAACACCAGGCCGTGTTCTTCGGTGTGGCGGATGATCGGGGTGCCGCGCAGGCGCTTGAGGATGCCGAACTGGATTTCGTGCGGCTTGAGCGAGACCAGCTGGTCGAAGCCGCGCGCGAAGCTGTCGATGTCTTCGCCCGGCAGGCCGGCGATCAGGTCGACGTGCAGGTGGGCGTGCGATTCTTCGCACAGCCAGCGGATATTCTCGGCGGCCTTGGCATTGTCCTGGCGCCGGCTGACCAGCGCCTGCACCGCCGGGTTGAAGCTCTGGATGCCGATTTCGAACTGCAGCGCGCCGGGCGGGAACTTGCGGATGCCGTCCTTGAGCGCATCGGGCAGGTGGTCGGGCACCAGCTCGAAGTGGGCGTAGACCGGGTCGTCCGGGTTCGCTGCGAGTTTGTCGAGGAAGAACTGCATGATCTTCAGGCTGGTCTTGATATTCAGGTTGAAGGTGCGGTCGACAAACTTGAACAGGCGCGCGCCGCGGGCGTGCAGGGTGTCGAGCTCGCCCAGGAAGGTGTCGAGGCCGAAGGGCCAGGCCGTCTTGTCCAGCGCCGACAGGCAGAACTCGCACTTGAAGGGGCAGCCGCGCGAGGCTTCCACATACAGGGTGCGGTTGGCGATATCGTTATCCGTGTAGAGGGAGTAGGGCATGGCGATCTCGGCCATCGGCGGCTGCACGCCGGCGTGGACCTTCATCAGCGGCTTGGGGCCGTGCAGGATCTCGCCGCACAGCTTGGGGAAGGTCACGTCGCCCCAGCCGGTCACCAGGTAGTCCGCCAGCCGCACGATCTCCTGCTCGCCCGGCTCGTGCGACACTTCCGGCCCGCCCAGCACGATGGTCACCTGCGGCGCGACGCGCTTGAGCATGGCGACGACCCTGGTGCTTTCTTCCACGTTCCATATATAGATGCCGAAGCCGATGATGCGCGGCGACTGCGCCAGCAGGCGTTCGACGATTTCGGTGGTCTTGGCGCCGATCACGAATTCGTGCAGGCTGGTCTGCTCTTGCAGGGGCCCCATGTTTGCCAGCAGATAGCGCAGCCCCAGCGATGCATGGGCGTAGCGGGCGTTCAGGGTCGAGAGCAGGATGGTCATGGCAGGGCGGCGTTGGAGAAAGCTGCCATTCTACCTGCGTGAAGCCCAGGCGCTCAGGCAGCCGGCAGCGGGATGTTGCTATGGCGCAAAGTAATCGGGCATACATCTTGCATGCGGATAGGGGCGATGAGCAAGCTGTTGTGTTTTTAGCTCAGGAACGTGCGTATGGGAAATATATTTACATCTCCTGAGCGCATGCTACGTTAGTATATGAATCGAACCTCATCGCGTGGTGCGTCCTGCCACTTTTTGTCACATGAAGAAATTACCGCCCATTTTTGTCATCGCCGCTGCCCTGGTTTGTTGCGCCGCATCCGCGCAGCAAATGTACAAGACCGTCGGTCCGGATGGGAAGATCACGTTTTCCGATCGCCCTCAAAACGGCGAGAAGCTCAAGGTCAGTGTGATGAAGGGCTCGGTGCTGCGCGCGGTCGAAGGCCCGGTGCCGCCCCAGCCCAAGATCGCAGCGCCGTCGAAGTCGGGCGCGGCTGATGGGCCGGGCAGCGGCATCTCGGCTGCCGGCATACCGTCGCCCGAGCTCCAGCATGCGGTGCTGGTGGTGTCGCTCATGTCGGAAGTGGCTGTCAAGTTCGAGCCCGTGTGCACCAAGGCTTTGCCCCAGAGTAAGCGATTCGTGACCGCAGGCAATGGCTGGACGCTGCGCAATGGCAGTTTTATCGAGAAGCAGCGGCGCGCCATGGCGGATATGGCGCCCGCCAGGCGGACGGCATTACAAAATGAAGTGGCGGCCAAGATTCAGGAAGCCATGACCGAGGTGCTGGCCCAGAGCCATGCTGGCCAGATCAAATGGTGCGACAAGGCAACCATCGATATGTCGGGTGGCGGCAATGATGTTGTCAATAATCCGGACGTGGCCCTGCCGCTGATCACTTACAAGCCCCGGTAATTTGCCGAAGATGGCTTGTGGAAATCCCGCCCCTTTGCTATAGTTCGCCTCCCCGCAGAAAACGTTAACGAAATCAAGTAGTTGGCGGCTTGTAAAGGGCGTCTCGAACGAGGCGGTAGTAAAAAAGAAGGGGTTGACGAGAAACGCGAAACGCTGCA
>NZ_RXLQ01000066.1 GCF_003953935.1 Massilia atriviolacea | reverse complement strand
CGGCTCAAAAATCGATTAGATCAGCGTTTCCCTAGTCCACTTGAGCTCTGGAAGAAATGCAATACACATTGGGACTACATGAAGCCGGCCCTTCCAGTCATCCAGTCAATCTGGAAGGGCGGCGACGACGTTTTCTCAATATCTGATCCGGATTATGAAGTTGCGGTCGCCATGGACCATGCGCAGACCTGTGCAACGCCAAATGCAAACCCGATACCAGCACCAGCCAAACTACCCACACCAGGCACGATCGAGCCTACAGCGGCGCCCACTACAGTACCTGCCCATACCGAAGCAACTCCGGCAGCAATATTGGCACCCACACCGGCACCATCCACCATGTCAATCTCGTTTGCATTAAGTTCTTGCATTTCTTCTCCTACACCGAAGTTAAGGCTGACCTCGAGCAGCATCTGAATGGCTATTCAGAATTCATTGCCGCGCTTCGTTTTCGCAGCGTGGTATTCGATAGGTACTGCTATTACAAGCACTCCGGTGAACGCGATAACAAGCAGACAGAGTCCATATGTCCAGTGCAAAGTGTTTCCTCGGACGAGATAAGCAAGAATCAATGGCAGCATCACGGCAAAAGGAATCAGCCAGTATTTTGTCAATGCTCGTTTAATAGCGATCAGCAACATGTTTTTCTCCTCTAAGGAACCACTGATTTAATCGACCAGACCGTTCCAGG
>NZ_RXLQ01000065.1 GCF_003953935.1 Massilia atriviolacea | reverse complement strand
GGCGTGGGGCGCTTGAACTTCCAGCGCTGGGCGTACTCGCGGAAGGCGAAGTCGAACAGTTCGCGTCCCAGCACGGTCTCGCGCAGGACGATCAGCGCGGTGGCCGGCTTGGCGTAGGCGTTGTTGCCGCGCTGGAGGACCGATTCCGAATTGGTCATCACCGGCACCTGGTTCTTGCTGCGCATGTAGTCGACGATGGCGCGCGGATCGCCGCGCGTGTCGGGGAAGTCTTCTTCCCAGGCGCGTTCGGACAGGTATTCCAGGAAGCTGTTCAGGCCTTCGTCCATCCAGGTCCACTGGCGCTCGTCGGAATTGACGATCATCGGGAAGTAATTGTGGCCCACTTCGTGGATGATCACGCCGATCAGGCCATACTTGGTGCGGCGCGAGTAGGTCAGTTCGCCGGTCTTCTTGTCCTTGGTCGGACGCGGGCCGTTAAACGAAATCATCGGGTATTCCATGCCGCCCACCGGACCGTTGACCGAGATCGCGATCGGATACGGATAGTCGAAAGCGTACTTGTTGTACTGCTCGATGGTGTGGACGATGGCCTGGGTCGAATAGCGCTCCCACAGCGGATTGCCTTCCTTCGGGTAGTACGACATTGCCATCACATCGGTGCCGCCCTTCCTGTAGCCCTGCGCATCCCAGATGAACTTGCGGCTGCTGGCAAAGGCGAAGTCGCGCACGTTGCTGGCCTTGT
>NZ_RXLQ01000064.1 GCF_003953935.1 Massilia atriviolacea | reverse complement strand
GAAGTCGCGCGCCAGCGCCAGCAAGACCTGGCACTTCAAGGCCAGGAACGTGCGCGATTTCGCCTTCGCCAGCAGCCGCAAATTCATCTGGGATGCGCAGGGCTACAAGAAGGGCGGCACCGACACGATGGCGATGTCCTACTACCCCAAAGAAGGCAATCCGCTGTGGGAGAAGTATTCGACCCAGGCCATCGTCCACACCATCGAACAGTACAACAAGTATTCGCTGGACTATCCGTACCCGGCGGCGATCTCGGTCAATGGCCCGGTCGGCGGCATGGAGTATCCGATGATTTCGTTTAACGGCCCGCGCCCTAGCAAGGACAAGAAGACGGGCGAACTGACCTACTCCAAGCGCACCAAGTATGGCCTGATCGGGGTGATCATCCACGAGGTGGGCCACAATTACTTCCCGATGATCGTCAATTCCGACGAGCGCCAGTGGACCTGGATGGACGAGGGCCTGAACACCTTCGTCCAGGGCCTGGCGCAGAACGCGTGGGAAGAAGACTATCCCAGGTCGCGCGGCGAAGCGCGCACCATCGTCGACTACATGCGTTCGCGCGACCAGGTGCCGATCATGACCAATTCGGAGTCGCTGCTGCAGTTCGGGAACAACGCCTACGCCAAGCCGGCGGCTGCCCTGAACGTGCTGCGCGAAACGGTGCTGGGGCGCGAGCTGTTCGACTTCGCCTTCCGCGAATACGCCCAGCGCTGGAAGTTCAAGCGCCCCACGCC
>NZ_RXLQ01000063.1 GCF_003953935.1 Massilia atriviolacea | reverse complement strand
TAGCCGGGCCAGCTACGTGGAGTTCGTCAGCAATATGAAGGTGGAAACGCTGATCGGCTGCCACGAGCGCGCCTTCGCGTTCTTCGGCGGCGTGACCAGGCGCGTCCTGTACGACAACATGAAGACCGTCGTGCTTGAGCGCGATGCATACGGCGACGGGCAGCACCGCTTCCACGCCGGCTTCCTGGACTACGCGAAGCATAGTGGGTTCGTGATCAAGCTGTGCCAGCCGTACCGAGCAAAGACCAAGGGCAAGGTCGAACGCTTCAACGGCTACCTGCGCCGCTCGTTCTACGTACCGCTGGCCAGCCGCCTGGCGCAGAGCGGCCAGAAGCTTGACGTCGTCACTGCCAACATGGAGGTGGCGCAGTGGCTGGCCGAGGTTGCCAACGCGCGCGTTCATGGAACGACGAAGGAACCGCCGGCCGAAGCGCTCAAGCGAGAGGTAGCGCACCTGCAAGCGTTGCCGGCACCGTGGCGGGCGGACATTGCAGCAGCCCGGCCGCAGACCGCAGCGGCGCCACCTGTCGTTCCACGACCGCCGGCGGTGGTGAGCCGGATTGCACAGCCGTCGCCGCTGCAGCATCCGCTGCGGGTGTACGACGCGCTGCTTGAACGCGTGGCTGAAGGAATGGCGGCATGAATCTACAACATGAACGCATTGCTGCCTTGTGCGACAGTTTAAACCTGCCGTTCGTGGCCCAAGGGTATGGTGCCGCCACCCAGAAGGCGGCCAGGCAGCAGATGGCTTACAGCGACTTCCTGGAGGGGCTGCTGAGGGAGGAAGCTGCTGGTCGCAACGTGAGGAAGCAAAGCACGATGACCCGGCTGGCAGGGTTCCCGGTGGTAAAGACGCTCGACGAGTTCAACTATGACTTCGCCAA
>NZ_RXLQ01000062.1 GCF_003953935.1 Massilia atriviolacea | reverse complement strand
CAGCGCGGTGATCTTGAAGTCCTTCTCAGCCAACACAGCATCGCGCTGCAACAGCTGGGCCTGCTGCTGCTCGAACAAGGCCTGCACCTTCGCCATGGCGGCAGGGGTGATGCCCAGATCGGCAAGTTCGTTGAGCAGTTCCATGGCTCAGTAGTGTAGCGAGCATGCCTGCTGTTTACAAGCGAAACAGCTTATATCCTCACAGGCGCCACTGCGCTGGTGCCGGTGCCGACAGGCGTTGCCTGTCCACCCCAGCCACCAGCCATTGCCATTGCTCGGCGTTCATCTGCCAGCAGGCGTCGTCAACCTGAGGCCAGACGAACTGCCCACGGTGCAGGCGGCGCAGGCACATCCAGACGCCAGTGCCATCCCAGCAGACCATCTTCAGACGCGTACGGCGACGATTGGCGAACACGTACGCCGTGCCATCGCAAGGTGGCCGCCCCAGCGCCTGCTGCACATGCAAGGACAGGCCGTCGATGCCGGTACGCATGTCCACCGCCGCCGTCGCCAGCCAGATTGCATCGGCCGACAGCTGCATCAAAGCGCCTGCATCAATTCGGCCAGCCAGCTGGCCGGCACATCGCCAGGCAGCGTCAAGGTCCAGCCCCGATCGCTGCGCAGGCTGATCGCCGATGCCACCGCTACCGCTGGCGTGACTCGTACCGGCAACAACGCGGGCGCGACTTGCCCAACAGTCAATCGCCGTATCCAATAGCCCACTTGGCGCACCGGGAAACCGTTTGCGAGCGCATACGCACGCTGCGACAGGCCGCTTGCCCGCCATTGCGCTACCCGTTCCTGCCACACCTGCTCGCGTTCCATGTTGCTCATCACCGTCCTCTTCAAAATCTGAGGAACGCAGTGTGGCGCCGAAAATCACGAATTCATAGGTGGATCGGCTGGGCGCTTAC
>NZ_RXLQ01000061.1 GCF_003953935.1 Massilia atriviolacea | reverse complement strand
TTTCAGGGGCACGGTGATCGAGCGCGTGATCAGGACGGCGCACACGGCGCCGGTCAGCACGGCCAGGGTGCCGAGCACCAGCAGCAGCTTGATGGTGCGGGTGTTGGCCTTGTCGATGGCCAGCGCGGTGTCGTCGATGGCCTTGCGCTGCATGGCCAGCATGTCCTGGATGCCGCGCTCGTAGGCTGCGGCGGCGGGCGTGAAGGTGCTGTTGAACAGTTGCTCGGTGACGGCGGGATCGCCCGCCTTTTTCGATGCCATCACCTGTTCCTTGGCCACCTGGAAGGTGGCGCGCAGGGACTGGATGGACTTCATCATGGCTTTTTCTTCATCGCTGGTGAGCAGCGGTTCGATCTGCTTGATCAGCCCCGTGCTGCGCTTGACGCCTTCGCTGATGGTGCCGGCGAAGGTGGTCGACAGGGCTTCGTCGCTGCTGCGCGCGATCAGGGCGGTACGGCCGACGGCGGCAAACACCATCACGTACCAGTCCGACACCAGGCGTTCCTTGCTCAGCGGCTGAGCCATCATCAGTTCCGTCGCGCGCGCGTTGTCGCGCGCCGCAATGATGGCGTAAGCCGTGGAAACGATGGACAAAACCAGCACAATCGCGAATGCGATGGCAAGGCGTGAACCGATGCGGACGTTGGGGAACATGAGGATTTTCCTGACAGGTGAAGAGGTTTTGATGCCGACCGGCAATTATCCTCTTCTCCCGACAAGACGGGCCAATCATGAACTTTTTGGCTGGTAATTTAGGCTGTCGTGTTGTTTCCAGTCAACATTTGAACGTACTTTATTTGCGTGGCACTTGCCTGACTGTCAAGCCGCCAGCTTCAACGCCGCCCTTGATGGCGCATGGCGCAAGCGCGCCGAAGGGGCCGCCGCCGCCAGTTTGAAGCCGGCTGCCACGTCGGCCAGGCGCGCCGCCTGTTCTTCCAG
>NZ_RXLQ01000060.1 GCF_003953935.1 Massilia atriviolacea | reverse complement strand
GTTTGCCAGCAAGAAGAAGTTGACGCGCCGCGAGCGCTTCCTGTCCGAGATCGATGCGGCGACGCCTTGGCCGGTGTTGGTCGCAGCCTTGCTGCCTCATTATCCGAAGGCCGACGGGCGCGGTCGACCACCGATAGGCCTTGAGCGTATGCTGCGCATGTATATCGCCCAGCAATGCCTGGGATTGTCCGATGAAGGTATCGAAGACGCGATTTACGACATCGGTTCGGTACGCAATTTCGTCGGCGTCGACCTTACCCACGAGTCGGCGCCCGACGCGACGACGCTGCTCAAGTTTCGCCGCCTGCTCGAAGAGAACGACCTGACCCGCCGCGTGTTCGATGAGATCAAAGCGCACCTTGCCAGCAAAGGCCTGTCCATGCGCGAGGGCACCATCGTTGACGCCACGTTGATCGCGGCACCACCGTCGACCAAGAACAAGGACGGCGCGCGTGACCCGGAAATGCACCAGTCGAAGAAGGGCAACGATTGGCATTTCGGAATGAAATGTCATATTGGTGTAGACATGGCTACCGGTCTGGTTCACACCGTGGTGGGCACGGCCGGCAATGTGTCTGATGTGACCCAGGCGCACGCGTTGCTGCATGGCGGCGAAAAGGTTGCGCTCGGCGACGCAGGCTATCAAGGAGTGGCCAAGCGGCCCGAGAATGCGGACAAGGCGATTGCCTGGTACACGGCCATGCGGCCGAGCGTGCGCAAGACGCTCAAGAAGAGCAAGCTGGGTCGCGCGACCGAAAAGCTGGAGCAGGCCAAGGCCAGCGTGCGCGCCAAAGTCGAGCATTGCTTCCATGTCTTGAAGTGCCTCTTCAAACATCGTAAGACGCGCTATCGTGGCTTGGCCAAGAACAACGCCCAACTGTTCACACTGTTTGCGTTGACCAATCTGGTGTTGGCGCGCCGATTCCTCGGAACACAGCACACCCAAGTTGCGTCTTGAGTACGAAGAGCGAAGAAGAAACCGTTCAAATCGGTCGCTTTACCCGCTGATTTCGAGCTGCAAAACCAAGCCGCAATGTTGGCCCGAAAATTCTTGGCTGAATCGGCTCAAAAATCGATTAGATCAGCGTTTCCCTA
>NZ_RXLQ01000059.1 GCF_003953935.1 Massilia atriviolacea | reverse complement strand
GCGATCGCAACCGTTCTGTCGAAGAAATTCGGCGGCGAAGCAAAAGCATACGACCAGATCGATGCGGCGCCAGAAGAAAAAGCACGCGGCATCACCATCAACACCGCGCACGTCGAGTACGAGACCGCTAACCGTCACTACGCTCACGTCGACTGCCCAGGCCACGCCGACTACATCAAGAACATGATCACCGGCGCGGCACAGATGGACGGCGCGATCCTGGTTTGCTCCGCAGCTGACGGCCCAATGCCGCAGACCCGCGAGCACATCCTGCTGGCACGCCAGGTTGGTGTTCCTTACATCATCGTGTTCCTGAACAAGTGCGACCTGGTCGACGACGCAGAACTGCTGGAACTGGTTGAAATGGAAGTCCGTGAGCTCCTGTCGAAATACGAGTTCCCAGGCGACGACCTGCCAATCATCAAGGGTTCGGCACGTATGGCTCTGGAAGGCGCCGCTGGCCCAATGGGCGAAGACGCGATCATCGCCCTGGCCGAAGCACTCGACACCTACATCCCGACGCCAGAGCGCGCAGTCGACGGCGCATTCCTGATGCCAGTCGAAGACGTGTTCTCGATCTCGGGTCGCGGCACCGTTGTGACCGGTCGCGTTGAGCGCGGTATCATCAAGGTCGGCGAAGAAATCGAAATCGTCGGTATCAAGGACACCGTCAAGACCACTTGCACCGGCGTGGAAATGTTCCGCAAGCTGCTGGACCAGGGTCAAGCTGGCGACAACGTCGGTCTGCTGTTGCGCGGTACCAAGCGTGAAGACGTGGAGCGTGGCCAGGTTCTGGCCAAGCCAGGTTCGATCAAGCCGCACAACCACTTCACCGGCGAGATCTATGTCCTGTCGAAAGACGAAGGCGGCCGTCACACCCCGTTCTTCAACAACTATCGTCCACAGTTCTACTTCCGTACCACGGACGTGACCGGTTCGATCGAGTTGCCAGCGGACAAAGAAATGGTCATGCCAGGCGATAACGTGTCGATCACCGTCAAGCTGATCAACCCGATCGCGATGGAAGAAGGCCTGCGCTTCGCAATCCGCGAAGGCGGCCGTACCGTTGGTGCAGGTGTTGTTGCCAAGATTCTGGGCGACGCAGCAGGTAAGTAATT
>NZ_RXLQ01000058.1 GCF_003953935.1 Massilia atriviolacea | reverse complement strand
GTGCGCCCAGCATGGGCGCACTCCTGTGGGTGAAAGTCCCGCCGCGAGCTGACCACAGTGAGCGAAGTGAAGCGCAACTGCGGAAGGGTAACTGACCGTGGAGAGGAAGCGTGAATCGTAAATCATGAGCCGATGGACAAGAACTGCATAGAAGGCGCTGCCGATCAGGGCGAGCGGGCCATGAACCGCGAAGCTCTTGTGGTCAAGGAGAAGCAGCGTAGATGCGGCGGTTGTGTGATGAAGGAGTGCGGCCCTTACCTGGGGACGCCCTGCCTTACGTCTGAAAGGACGGCGGCGTTGCCGTAGCAGGGTCTCAGCAGAGGTCATAGTAGTTGGTGGTAGCGCCGGGAAGGCTCGAGCCCGCTAACGAAGGACCAAACGAGTAGGAGTGTTGTCCGGCATGTCGATACAGCAGGCAATGCGTCAGATGCCCGCGTCAGCGGGGCGGGAGGCCAGCGGCCAGGGTGAAGCCTTGGCTGCAACTTCCAGCGGCGAAGCTTGCTGCCCGCGGCATGTGTCAGGAGACGCGGGATTAATGCTGCTGCGTGCGGCGTTGAGAAGGGAAAACCTGCTGCAAGCGTTCAAGCGTGTGCGTCGCAACAAGGGCGCAGCGGGGGTGGATGGCCGGGACATCGACGAGACCTCTCGCTATCTGGCTGGTACATGGCCGGAGATACGTGAACAACTGTTGGCGGGAACGTACCGGCCCAGTCCGGTACGCAGGGTGACGATTCCAAAGCCCGATGGGGGCGAGCGCGAGCTCGGCATTCCTACGGGTACGGATCGGCTGATCCAGCAAGCACTGCTCCAAGTGCTGCAACCGATTCTTGACCCCACATTCAGTGAGCACAGCTACGGTTTCCGTCCGGGCCGGCGTGCGCATGACGCGGTACTTGCTGCGCGAGCGTACGTGCAGTCGGGACGGCGGATCGTGGTGGACGTTGACCTGTCGAAGTTCTTCGACAGGGTCAACCACGACATCCTGATCGACCGCTTACGGAAGCGCATCGACGACGCCGGGGTGATTCGGTTGATTCGTGCCTATCTCAACAGTGGCATCATGGACCATGGCGTGGTGCAGTCGCGGCACGAGGGCACGCCGCAAGGCGGTCCGCTGTCGCCGC
>NZ_RXLQ01000006.1 GCF_003953935.1 Massilia atriviolacea | reverse complement strand
TCGGCTCAAAAATCGATTAGATCAGCGTTTCCCTAATCATCCGTGGATGCGAACGATGAATACCACGCTCTGCTATCTATATTTCTAGAGTACAAACTGTTAAATGTCTGAACAGAGGCTATGCTATAGATTAGCTTTATAAAGCGCTTTGCTTTTTTTCAATATTACCGTGCTTAGAATTGAAACTACGCCAGTTCCATTCTGTCAGGCGAGATGCGGATAGCCGCGGGCGCACGCCTCGGCTTCCAGTGCGCCGATGCGCTCGTAGTCGCGCGTCGAGCACGGCGCGAAATGACTGATCGACAGCGCCGGCATCACTCCAGCAAGGCCGGCCGCCGGCGCCAGCAGGGCGTGGCGCAAACACTGCCGCACCCCCTCCGGCACGGCGGCGCCGACGACGAACGGCAGGCCGGGCGATGGCGCTGAGTATTGCAGGATCGTGATCCCCTCCAGGCTGGACGGCTGTTCGCGGCGCAGATAGCCGAGGGTCACGCAATCGATGGCGGCCAGGTCGGCCTCGCCGTTCTGCACCAGCGCCAGGCTGGCGCGGTGGCTGCCCGACCAGGTCACGCCGCTGAAAAAACGCCCGTTCAGCGCCAGCGGCGCCACCGCATGCCGCAGCGCGTTCATGCCGCTGTTGGAATGGGCATCGTTGACGGCCGCCCTGCGCCCGCGCGCATCGGCCAGGATGGCGATGGCGCCGCCGTCGCGCACCACGATGGCGCTGGCGTAGTCCGGGCCCGTGCAGCCGTCGAAAACGTAGGCGGGTGTGGCCAGCAAATGAACGTGCCCGCGCAACTGCGTCATGTACGGGTAGCCGCAGGTCTGGCTGAGCAGCAGGTCGGGCCGCTGCCAGAAGTCCGGCAGCAGCGGCGCGTGTTCGAACTCGATGGCATCGACCATGCCTTCTGCGCGCAGGACATCGACCAGCGCCTCGAACAGGGCCTCGTAGCCTGCTGCGACCTGCGCCGACACGTTGTACATCGGAAACGCGGCTGTCCACCTCATCGCATCACTCGGGCATGTGCGGATGCACGGGCGCGTCGACCGGGGTCAGGCCGAAGCGGCGCATCAGCTCGCCGTAGCCGCGCACGTAGAAGCCGCCGCTGCGGGCAATGTACGCCTCGCGCCGCGCATGGTAGACGCGCGGCAGCAGATACCACGGCAGCGAGGGAAAGTCATGGTGCACCAGGTGAAAGTTATTGTTCAGATACAGCAGGCGGAACACGAAACCCGCTTCGTTGAGCACGATGCGCTGCTTGTGATGCTCGGCCGGGCGATGTTCGTAATAGGAGCGGATCATCACCAGCGACTGCGCCGGATACGAGATCGCCAGCACATAATAGAGCGCCGACACGCCGAAGGCCGCTTCGATTGTCCACAGCATCACTGCCAGCATGCCCAGGTGGCCGAGCCACATCGGCACCGTCGACCAGTCGCCCCGCAGCGGCTGGCGCAGCGCCTCGATCCAGGCCGACGCAATCGCAATCGCCGGGCCGGCCAGCATGCGGCCCCAGAAGGTCTTGTTAAACCACAGCAGCTTTTGCAGCGGCTTGCTCATCCCGGCCCAGGTGGCCGGCGACACATAATAGCTTTCCGTATCGAGCGCCGGCATGGTCAGGTGGAAATCGACGTGATGGCGCAGATGGCTGTCGCGGTACAGCCGGTAGGGATACCAGACCGCCAGCGGCAGCGTGCCGAACAGGCGGTTGAGCAAAGGCCAGCGTGTGGGATGGCCGTGGATCAATTCGTGCTGGAGCGACATATACCACGCGCACCACCAGATCATCAGCACGGTGGCGGCGGGCGTCCCCAGTTCGCGCCACCACGCCAGGGTGGCCAGCCAGCCGCCGTGAATGGTGAGGATCAAGAGCCAGGTGGGCCATTCCGCCAGCCACAGCCGGCGCTGGCGCTCTCCGCACACTTGCCGCTGTTGCGCGGCGTCCATGTAGTTCGAACGCACGTCCTTTGCCACGGCGATGGTCATCAGCAAGTCTCCCCGGTCGACGTACTACATGGATAGTCAAAAACGCGATGTGAGACGGACTCCCACCGTGCGCGGCCGCGCCATGAACAGGGTATCGCCCGGCTGGATGGCGATGCTGTTGGTCGTCACATCGCTCACCTTGTTGCCGTTGGTCAGGTTCGTGCCGAACAGGCCCACTTCGAACGCCCGGGTCGTATAGCTCAGCGTGGCGTTGAGCGTGTTCGACGACGGAATTTCCGAATAGCTGCCCTGGGCGGCGGCAAAGTTGGTATAGGCACTGCCCTTGTAGGCATAGCTGGCCGCCAGGCCGAGTTGATCGGTGCCGGCCAGCGGAATCCGGTAGCTGAGCGTGGCGCTGGCGGCGATGCGCGGCGCGTACGGCGTGCGCGCGCCCGCCGGAATGTTCTGCGCCGCAATCCCGGTAATCACCGCATCGCGCGCGTAAGCATGGTTGTAGGCCGCGTTGAAGCCGATGCTGGCGCGCCGCGTCAGCTTGAAGGCGCCTTCCACCTCCACGCCTTCGCTGCGGATCTTGCCGGCGTTCTGGGTGAAATAATAGGTGCATGGCAAGCGGTTGAACACCTGGACATCGTCCCAGTTGGTCAGGTAGGCGTTCAGGTTCAGGGTCATGCGGCGCCCGAACAGGGTGTTCTTGGAACCGACTTCGTAGCTCCACAGGCTGTCCGGCGCAAAGGTCGAGGGCGCATGGATGCCGCAGAAGTTGAACGGCACCGGCTGGTTGTTGCCGCCGTAGCGGAAACCCTTGCCTGCGTTTGCATACAGCAAGTGATCCTGATCGACATGGTAGGCCGCCGCGAAGCGCGGATTGGCGCCCTGCGCGCTGGCGCTGCTGCTGCTCACCTCGGGACTGCCGGGCAGCGCCGGCGTGGCGCCCACCAGGTTGCCGAACAGGCCGCTGAAATGCAGGTCGAAATCCTGGGTGCCCTTGAACAGGCGCAGGCCGGCGGTCAGGTCGAGCTTGTCGAATAGCGTGTAGCTGCCTTCGGCAAACAGCGCGACCTGGCGCGACCTGGTATCTTGCCGGCCCGAAAAGTAGTTGTCCGGCGTACTGGCGCCGTCGTTGGTGTGCGAGTTATAGCCGGGGAAGTTGCGCGTCTCGGCGAAACGGGCATCGAAGCCCGCGGTCGGCTGCTCCTGGCGCAGCTTGCGCTCGCCCGTGTCGAAGAAGGCGCCGGCGGTCCACTTGAAGGGGCCTGCTGTCTTGGAATTCAGGCGAAATTCCTGGGCAAAGTCCGTGACCGCATTGCCGATCGTGTAAGCCGACGCCATCAGCGGATTCTTGCCGCTGAAAATGAAGGCGGTGGCCGGATACTGGGCCGATTGCAGGTAGCCGGTGTCGCGGTGCAGGTAGGAACTCGACGAGACCAGCTGCGCGCCGCCCAGGTCGTAGTTGACGGCCAGGTTATACAGTTGCAGCGAATCCTTGCTTTGCTGCGGCAGCAGCGCGAAGGTGGTGAACGGCGCCAGTTTGGAATAGGCATCGTTGATGCCGCCCTTGATGTTCGAGGCGGTGGCGCTGGCGTCGATGGTCAGGTCGGGCGAGGCGCGCAGGCGCAGCGCCGCGCGGCCCTGGCTGGTCGACAACGCGTTGGTGGTCGCGCCGTTGAAGTCGTTGCGGATATAGCCGGAATCCCTGCCGCTGTAGCCGGTCAGGCGCAGGCCCGCCACCTCCGCCTTGAGCGGAATGTTGACCATGCCGCGCAGGTTGCCGTTGTTGCCGCCGAAGCCGGAGGTGCGCGAACCGACCGCTTCGACCGAGCCGAACAGGTCGGTGGTGTCGGGCTTTTGCGTGATCTGGCGCAGCGCGCCGGCCATGGCGCCGGCCCCGAACAGGGTGCCCTGCGGGCCTTGCAGCACTTCGACGCGCTCCAGGTCCAGCACTTTCAGGTCCGGGTTGCCGGACTTGAGGGTGACCGGCATATCGTCGACGTACACGGCCACCAGCGAGGCATCCTGGATTTCGGACGGCACGATGCCGCGCACGACCAGGCCGCGCATGGTGATGTTGTTCACGCCGGCGCCCTGCTCCTGCACGCTCATGGCGGGCACCAGGCTGGCGATGTCGGACAGCTTGCCCAGGCCGAATTTCGCCAGGTTCTCGGGTTGCAGGACGGTGATGGCGGCCGGGACCTGCTGCACGTCGACGGCGTTGACGGCGCGGGTGGCGGTGATTTCGACCTTGTCGATTTGTTCGGAAGCGCTGTTGCCGGCCCCCTGGCGCGCTGCGGCGCGGGCGGCGGCATCGGTGGCGGGCACGGGTTGGGACTGGGGCTGGGACTGGGCTGGAGCGATGACGCCGAGCGACAGGATCGCCAGTGCGCCGTGGGCGATCAACTGCTTTGCCATCGGAGTTCCTTGTGTGATTGGTGCTGCGGGTGGGTCTATCTCATGAAAAAAGTATATACAAGGCGTGACACCCTGGACACGAAGATAAACAAGTTTGCTTATATGAATTGAGCGCTGTCGCCCTGCCCGTGGCAGAACGACAGCGCTCATGGTCGTCACTGGTGAAATGGCGCCCTGCGGCGCTTCGTCACCCTATCAGAACTTGTACTGCACCGCTGCACGGACCGAGCGGCCGCGCGATGGTTCGTAGGACGTACGGACATCGGCCACCGGTGCGCGGTCGAACACGTTGTACAGGTTCAGGTACAAGGTGGTGTTCTTGAACCCGGTGTACGACAGGTTCATGTCGGTGACGACATCGCGCTTGATCTGGCAGTATTCGGCGTCGATGCCCTGGTCTGCGCAACCTTGCGCCGTGTAGTTGGTGTCGTACTTGTTATCGTACAGACGGGTACCCGGCATGTAGGTCACCGCGCCGCCCACGTTCCAGGCGCCGCGCGACCAGGCCGTCGACGCGCGTACGCGGTAACGGTAGTTCTCGTAGTTGCCGGCCAGGTTTTCGGTGAAGGTGTTGGTCACCGTATCCCAGCTGCGGTAATCGAGCTGGTAGTTGGCTTTCAGGTTGCTGACCAGCTTGCCGGCCGAACCCATGTTCCAGCGGTGGTTCACTTCCATGTCGAGGCCGGAAACGCGGGTGCGGTCCATGTTCTCGTAGGTGTTCGATACCGCCGAGATCGGGCCGATCGGGAACACGATGTCCTTGCCGGTCAGTTCCTTGGCACGCGCCGCCAGGCGCATGTCGTCGGCCGTCACCGGCAGGCGCTGCACGCTGCCCGGACGACGGTCTTCGTCGGTCAGGATCTGGACCGTGCTGCGGGTGCCGATTTCGTTGCGGCGCTCGATATGGTAGTAGTCGAAGGTCACGCTCATGTTGGCCAGCGGCTCCATCACCAGGCCGATGTTGTAGCTGCGCGATTTTTCCGGCTCGAGATTCGGATTGCCTTTGACCAGCGAAGCAAGACTGACGCTGCAACCGAGATCGCGTGCGCGCAGGGCGTCGGCCTGGTCCAGGGTATTGCCGGTCTTCAGCGCCGCGTACAGCTGGTTGGCGGTGGCGCAACGCTTCGGATCGACGTTGTTGTTACGGAAGGCTGCCAGGTCGACCTTGCCGGTCTCTGCCACGTTAGGCGCGCGGAAGCCGTTGGCGATCGTGCCGCGCACCATGAAGCGCTTGTTCACTTCGTAGCGCATGCCCAGTTTCGGCACCAGCGACAGATCGGTATCGCCCACCTTGTCGAGACGCACAGCGCCGTTGACTTCGAGCTTCTTGGTCAGGGGCGCATTCAGTTCGGCGAAGGCGGCGCTGATGTTGCGCGAACCATCCACATTGATCGAACCCAGGCCCACCAGCTGGCCGCTGGCGATATTGTCGCTCACATATGCGCTGAACTCGTCGCGGCGGAAATCGCCGCCGATCGCCAGCGACAGCGGGCCGCCTTCGAGCTGCATCAGCTCGCGGCTGGCCTTGGCGTCGATGAAGGTCTGCTTCGACTCGCCGCCGAAGACATACACCGGGAACATGCGCATCAGCAGGTCGGGGCTGTTGACGCCGCCGAACTTGTACTCGCCGCTCAGGATGGCCGCGTTGTAGTTGGCGGCGTGGCGGCGGCCGCGCTCTTCATTGTCGACCTTCGAGCCCATGATGCCGATCGCGCTAGACCAGTCCCAGCCGTAATCGCTGCCTTCCAGGCCGACCATGGCGCGGTATTGCTTCGATTGCGCTTCGTTCTTGGCCAGCGTCAGATCGTCGGCGTAGCGGTAGCGCAGGGCAACCGGGAAGCTGTACGGATTGTTTGGATGGCCGACCGGCAACTTCGGCTCGGTATACGAGTTGAGCTTGCCGTCCTTGCTGTTGTACCAGTTACTTGCGGTACCGGTGTACTGCAGGATGCCCGGCGGATTGAAGTAAGTGGTGTTGGTCTGGCCCAGGGTCAGTTCCGAGAAGCCGACGCGGTTGCCGCCCAGCTTCATGCGGCCGGTGCCGAAGAAGTTGTAGCGCTTCGCTTCCGGGCTGCGGCCCAGCGAACCCCACTGGTCGAAGCGGCAGGTGCCGTCGACCACGTCGGTGCAGCCGGCCACCGGGGTGCTGAAGCTCTTGCCGGCCAGCGCAGGGTCGGCATAATTGCTCGGATAACGGTCGACGTAGTTGCCCGGGTACGAGTAGGTCGATTTCACGCCATAGCTCGGGTTGACATACTTGCCCCACCAGGCCGGCACCGTGTTGATGGTTTCGCGCACGGTGTACGGATCGCGCTGGAAGGCTTCGAAATGGCCGAACACATTGTAGCCGTCGGCTTCGAAGTCGCCCATGCCGGCGGTCAGCGAAGCGGTCTTGTTCTTGTCCAGCTTGCTATTCAGCAGGGACTGGCGCGCACCGGCCTTGGCCAGCACGCCCTGGAAATCGCGCTTGGTGATGATGTTGATCACGCCCGCGACCGCGTCCGAGCCGTACACGGCCGACGCGCCGTCGAGCAGCACTTCGACCCGTTCGATCACTTCCGACGGCATGGCGTCGATGTTGACGAAGGTTTGCTGGCCGCCGTCGGCCAGGCCGTAGTTGGCCACGCGACGGCCGTTGAGCAGGGTCAGGGTGGAATTCTTGCCCAGGTTGCGCAGGGAAATGCCCGAAGCGCCGCCGGCGAAGGAGTTGCCGCCGGTTTTATCCGACAGGGTGTTGGTGGCGCTGGAGGTCAGGGTGTCGAGCACGTCCTTGACGGTGCTGGCGCCGAGGGCGGCGATTTCCGCCTTGCCCAGCACTTGCACGGTCGACGAGGTTTCGGTGTCGACCGCGCGCTTGATGTTCGAGCCGGTCACGATGACTTTTTGAATCGGCTGTGCCGCTTGCTGCTGCGCCAGCGCGACCTGGGCGCCGCCCAGGGTCAGTGCAACGGCGATGACGCTACGTTTTACTGCGAGTTTCTTGTTCAAATTCAGCTCCAGGATTACTTTATAGGTATGTGTCGATCGTTTTCCGATCCCGCGCCCCGCGCTTGAAAAGGCACGCGCGAAAGCGAGGGCCATGAATTTCGCACAAAGGTGGATTGAAGGCCAAGGGGAATTCACAGAAATCTGCTGTCAAGCGCATTTTCGTTGTTTTTCCGCTAGACAATAGGCGTTGGAACTTGCGCAGACGAAAAAAACCCGGCGCGCCGGCCGGGTTTTTCCGCAGGCGCCCTGGAAGCGCCATGCATCGAAGAATCAATCCATCGATCAGAACACGTACTGCAGCGACACGCGTGCGCTGCGTCCGCGCAGCGGCGGATTGGCGAGGCGAACGTCAGGCGGCGCGGCGCGATCGAACACGTTGTACAGGTTCAGGGCGATGGTGGTGTTCTTGATGCCCGTGTAGCTCATGTGCAGATCGGTGACGACATCCTTCTTCACGCGGCAGAACTCGCTCGGAATGCCCTGGTCTTCGCAGCCGGCCGCGTTGTAGTTCTCGTCGTAGCGGTCTTCCATCAGCGAGGTTTCCGGACGGTAGGTCACCGCACCGCCCAGCTTGAACGGACCCTGGCTCCAGGTGGTCGAGGCGCGCACCTGATACTCGTAGTTCTCGTAGTTGCCGGAGAGGTTTTCGGTAAACGTATCGGTGACCGTATCCCACTTGCGGTAGTCGAGCTGGTAATTGCCCTTCAGGTTGCTGACCAGGCGGCCGGCCGAACCCAGGTTCCAGCGATGGTTGATCTCCATGTCGATCCCGGACACCCTGGCGCGGTCCATGTTCTCGTAGCGGTTCGAGATCGAGGCCACCGGTCCGATCGGGAACTGGATATCCTTGCCCGACAATTCCTTGGCGCGCGCCGACAGGCGCTTGTCTTCCTCGGTCACGGCGCGGCGCTGCACGCTGCCCGGCAGGCGGTCTTCGTCGGCCAGGATCTGGGTCACGGTCTTGGTGCCGATCTGGTTGCGCCGCTCGATGCGGTAGTAGTCCATGGTCAGGCTCAGGCTGTCGAGCGGCTGCAGCACGAAACCGACGTTATAGCTGCGCGACTTTTCCGGCTCCAGCTCCGGATTGCCCTTGACCTGGGAAGCGAAGCTGACGCTGCAGCCGCGATCGCGCGCGGTCAGGGCGTCGGCCTTGTCGATCGTGTTGCCGTCCTTCAGGATGTTATACAGCTGGTTGGCGGTGGCGCAGCGCTTCGGATCGACGTTGCTGTTCTGGAAGGCGGACAGGTCCACCTTGCCGGTCTCTGCCACGTTGGGCGCGCGGAAGCCGTTGGCGACGGTGCCGCGCACGATGAAGCGCTTGCTCACTTCGTAGCGCATGCCGACTTTCGGCACCACCGAAATATCGGTATCGCCGACCTTGTCGACGCGCATCGCGGCGTTCAGTTCGAGCGACTTGGTGATCGGCGCATTCAGTTCGGCGAAGGCGGCGCTGATGTGGCGCTTGCCGGTCACATTGATCGAACCGTAGCTGACGATTTCGGCGTTGGAGATATTGTCGCTGACATAGGCATCGAAGGAATCGGTGCGGAAGTCGCCGCCGACCGCCAGCGACAGCGGGCCGCCGCTCAGCTGCATCAGCTCGCGCGTGGCCTTGAAGTCGATGAAGACCTGCTTCGACTCGCCGCCGAACAAGAGGTTCGGGAACATCTTGTTGAGCAGCTCGGGGCTGTTCACGCCGCCGAACTTGTATTCGCCGCTGTTGATGGCCGCCAGGTAATTGGCCGCATGCTTACCGCCGCGAATCGTGTTCTCCACTTTGGAGCCCATGGCGCCGACCGCCGTGTTCCAGTCCCAGCCGTAGTCGCTGCCTTCCAGGCCGACCATGACGCGGTACTGCTTGGCCTCGGCATCGCTCTTGAACAGATTGACGTTATCGGCATAGCGATAGCGCAGCGCCACCGGGAAGGAGTACGGGTTGTTCGGATGGCCGACCGGCAGCTTCGGCTCCAGGAAGGAGTTGAGCTTGCCTTCCTTGCTGTTGAACCAGGTCGATGGCGTGCCCGTGTATTGCATGATCGGCGGCGCATTGAAGTAGGTCGTGGTGGTCTGGCCCAGGGTCACTTCCGAGAACGCGGTGCGGTTGCCGCCCAGCTTCAGGCGGCCGCTGCCGAAGAAGTTATAGCGTTTCGCTTCCGGATGGATACCCACGCGCGCCCACTGGTCGAAGCGGCAGGTGCCCTCCTCGATATCCTTGCAGCCGGCCACCGGCGTGTTGAAGCTTTTTCCCGCCAGCGCAGGATCGGAATAATTGGCAGGATAGCGGTCGACGAAGTTGCCGGGATACGAATACGTGGACTTCACGCCGAAGCTCGGGTTGACGTATTCCTTGTACCAGGCTGGCGCGGCCGGCATGATGGTGCGATCGTCGTACGGCGAACGGTGATAGGCCTCGAAGTGGCCGAACACATTGTAGCCATCCTTCTCGATGTCGCCGTAGCCGCCCGTCAGCGAGGCGGTCTTGTCCTTGTTGATCGCGCTTTTCAGCAGCGACTGGCGCAGGCCGGCGTTCACCATCACGCCGCTGAAATCTTTTCTGGTAATGATGTTGACCACGCCGGCCACCGCGTCGGAGCCGTACACGGCCGAGGCGCCGTCGAGCAGGATCTCGATGCGGTCGATGATTTCGGACGGCATGGCGTCGATGTTGACGAAGGTTTCCTGGCCGCCGTCGGCGAGGCCATAGTTGGCCACCCGGCGGCCGTTGAGCAGGGTCAGGGTCGAGCCCTTGCCCAGGTTGCGCAGCGAGATGCCGGTCGCGCCCGAGGCGAAGGAATTGCCGCCGTCGATATCGGTCAGGTCGGACGACTTCGAGGTCAGGGTATCGAGCACATCCTTGACGGTACTGGCGCCGATGGCGGCGATTTCCAGGCGGCCGATGACCTGCACCGGCGACGAGGTTTCCTCATCGACCGCGCGCTTGATGTTGGAACCCGTGACAACGACTTTTTGAATCGGCTGTGCGCTTTGCTGCTGGGCCATCGCTACGTGGGACACCCCGATGGTCAGTGCGACGGCGATCACACTTTGTTTCAGTACGAAAGGCTTTTTCAAGATAACTCCAGGTGAGATATTCTTCTGCGAAAAAAAATCGACTCTTTTTTAAACCCATTTATATGTACGGGTGATGACAAATTTCGCATGAACACTGCGGGGAAGCAAACAACTTATGCATATCCGTCAATTTTGCCGTCTTTACTGTTGTTTTCTGACGAGTCCACCTAGGCAAAAACTGATGTTTTGCCCGATCCACGGTAGGACGTTCAGTTTTAAAAATCTGTGGTTTTTGCGCATGGAATCGACAACGTGACCAAGATTTTTTGGCGAAGTAGCTGACACGCAAGAGAACATCGGCATAATGGTTCCACGCAACAACGCGCCATTCACCGATGGGAGTGTATTGATGAGAACAATGTTTTCCGCAAGCGTACTCAGCGTAGCCCTGCTGGCCCTGCCGGGAGCGGCCTGGTCGGCCGACAAAGGCACTGCCGACGAAGCGGTCGCGATGGTCAAGAAAGCCGTGGCGCTGATCAAGACCGACAAAGCCAAGGCCTTCGCGGCGATCGGCGACACCGCCAACAAGGAATTCCACGACCGCGACCTATACGTCTACGTATACGACCTGAACGGCGTCGCCCTGGCCCACGGCAACAACCCCAAGATTGTCGGCAAGAACCTGATGGCCCTGGCCGACAGCAACGGCAAGCTGATGATCAAAGAGATGGCCGACCTGGCCAAGTCGCCGGCCGGCAAAGGCTGGGTCGACTTCAAGTGGCCCAACCCGGTGACCAAGGCGGTCGAAAACAAATCGGGCTATATCGAGCGGGTCGACGACATGATGGTCGGTTCCGGCATCTACAAATAAGAGCCCGCCTAATTCCTACAACCGGGGTCAGTAATTCCTACAACCGGGGTCAGAGCTTTAATTAGCAACTATTAGCCAGTCGCATTAAAAACCAGGGTTGTCCAGCGCAGTGTGCGGCAAATGGCGGCGAATAGACGCAAACTGCTGCCAACGCCGCCGGCGTAGCGAAACCCGGACGAATTTGTTGCTAATTAAAGCTCTGACCCCGGTGTGGAAACGCGGGCCAAAAAAAACGCCCCGGAGGGCGTTTTTTCGATGTGACCAAGAATTACTTGGCGTTCATCAGTGCAACCGTGGTGTCCAGCATGCGGTTCGAGAAACCCCACTCGTTGTCGTACCACGACGACACCTTGACCAGGCGGCCCGATACCTTGGTCAGGGTCGAATCGAAATTCGACGAGGCCGGGTTATGGTTGAAGTCGATCGATACCAGCGGCTCGGTCTGGTAAGTCAGCACGTCCTTCAACGCGCCTTCCGACGCGGCTTTCATCAGGGCGTTGACTTCGTCCACGGTCGTGTCGCGCTTGGCGATGAACGACAGGTCGACCAGCGACACGTTGATGGTCGGTACGCGGATCGCGAAACCGTCCAGCTTGCCATTCAGCTCAGGCAGCACCAGGCCGACCGCAGCCGCGGCGCCGGTCTTGGTCGGGATCATGCTCATCGTGGCCGAACGGGCGCGGCGCAGGTCTTCGTGCATCACGTCCGACAGCACCTGGTCGTTGGTGTAGGCGTGCACGGTGGTCATCAGGCCGGTTTCCAGGCCGATCGCGTCGTTCAGCGGCTTGACCAGCGGGGCCAGGCAGTTGGTGGTGCACGATGCGTTGGAAATGACCGTGTCGCTCGCCTTGAGTACGCCTTCGTTCACGCCGAACACGATGGTGGCGTCGACATCCTTGCCGCCCGGCGCCGAAATGATGACTTTCTTGGCGCCGCCTTTCAGGTGGGCCGAGGCTTTTTCTTTGGTGGTGAAGAAACCGGTGCACTCCAGCACCACGTCCACGCCCAGCTCGCCCCATGGAATTTCAGCAGGATTGCGCTGCGCGAATACACGGATCGCATCGCCGTTGACGATCATATTGTCGCCTTCGACCGTCACGGTGCCAGGGAACTTGCCATGCGCCGTGTCGTAGCGGGTCAGGTGCGCGTTCGACTTGGCATCGCCCAGGTCGTTGATCGCCACGATCTGGATATCGTGTTTCTTGCCGCCTTCGTAGAAAGCGCGCAGGACATTGCGGCCGATACGGCCATAACCGTTGATTGCAACTTTGATCGTCATTACTTTGCTCCTGAGTGATAAAAATGGGGGACGGGCGGCGGCGCATCGGCGCCGCCTGCATTGCGCTTACACGTCGCTTAGTTCGTCAGTACCGATTTGACCTTGGCAACCACGTTCTCGACCGTGAAACCGAAGTGCTTGAACAGCACCGGCGCCGGCGCCGATTCGCCGAAGGTGTCGATGCCCACCACGGCGCCTTCCAGGCCAACGTATTTATACCAAAAGTCGCTCACGCCCGCTTCGATCGCGACACGCGGCACGCCGCGCTCAAGCACGCTGGCCTTGTAGGCGGCGTCCTGGCGGTCGTACACATCGGTCGACGGCATCGACACCACCCGTACCGCGATGCCTTCGGCGGCCAGCGCGGCGGCGGCCTTGGTCGCCAGTTCGATTTCGGAACCGGTGGCGATCAGGATCGCCTTGGCGTCGGCCACGTCCTGCAGCACATAGCCGCCGCGTGCGATGTCGGCGATCTGGGCCGCGCTGCGTTCCTGGAACGGCAGGTTCTGGCGCGAGAAGATCAGGGTCGACGGGCCATCCTTGCGCTGCACGGCGGCGCCCCAGGCGGCAGCGGACTCGACCGTGTCGCACGGACGCCAGTTGTCCAGGTTCGGGATCAGGCGCAGCGAGGAGACGTGCTCGATCGACTGGTGGGTCGGGCCGTCTTCGCCCAGGCCGATCGAGTCGTGGGTGAAGACGAAGATCGAGCGCAGCTTCATCAGCGCGGCCATGCGCAGCGCGTTGCGGCTGTAGTCGGAGAAGGTGAGGAAGGTGGCGCCGAACGGAATGTAGCCGCCGTGCAGGGCGATGCCGTTCATGATGGCGCTCATGCCGAACTCGCGCACGCCGTAGTTGATGTGGTTGCCCGGTTTGCCGGAACGCAGTGCGATGCACTCCTTCCAGTTGGTCAGGTTGGAACCGGTCAGGTCGGCCGAGCCGCCCAGGAATTCAGGCAGCGACGGCGCCAGCGCCTGGATCGCGTTCTGGCTGGCCTTGCGGGTGGCGATGTTTTCTTTCTTGTCGATGCAGGCGGCAATCGCCGCGTCCAGGGTCGCGTTGAAGTCGGCCGGCAGCTCGCCCTTCATGCGGCGCTCGAATTCGGCGGCCAGCTCGGGGTATTGCGCGCGGTAGGCGGCAAACTTGGTGTTCCACTCGGCTTCCAGCGCGGCGCCATTGGCTTTGGCGTCCCAGGCGCTGTACACCTCGGCCGGGATCTCGAACGGGACCGAGGTCCACAGCAGGTGCTCGCGCACGGCCGCCACTTCCTTGTCGCCCAGCGCGGCGCCGTGCACCTTGTCGCCGCCCTGCAGGTTGGGCGAACCCTTGCCGATGATGGTCTTGCAGCAGATCAGGGTCGGCTTCGACGACAGCTTGGCTTCGGCAATCGCCGCGTCCACCGCTTCCACGCTGTGGCCGTCGACCGCCGGGATCACGTTCCAGCCGTAGGACGCGAAGCGTTTCGGGGTGTCGTCGGTGAACCAGCCTTCGACCTTGCCGTCGATCGAGATGCCGTTGTCGTCGTACAGGGCGATCAGGCGGTTCAGGCCCAGGGTGCCGGCCAGCGAGCACACTTCGTGCGAGATGCCTTCCATCAGGCAGCCGTCGCCCAGGAAGGCGTAGGTGTAGTGGTCGACCACGTCGAAGCCCGGCTTGTTGAATTCCGCCGCCAGCAGGTATTCCGACAGCGCCATGCCGACCGCGTTGGCGATGCCCTGGCCGAGCGGGCCGGTGGTCGTTTCCACGCCCGGGGTGATGTCGACTTCCGGGTGGCCCGGAGTCTTCGAATGCATCTGGCGGAAGTTCTTGATATCGGCCATGGTCAGGTCGTAGCCCGACAGGTGCAGCAGCGCGTAATGCAGCATCGAGCCGTGTCCGTTCGACAGCAGGAAGCGGTCGCGGTTGAGCCACTTCGGATTGGACGGATTGTGCTTGTAGTGGCCTGCCCACAGCGCCACGGCAATCTCCGCCATGCCCATCGGCATGCCTGGGTGGCCGGAATTGGCCTGTTGCACTGCATCCATTGCCAGCGCGCGGATCGCGTTGGCCATCAAAGTGGTAGGGAGCGTCGTTTTCATGGGTCGAATCTGTGAGGTCGTAGGATTGGAAATGCGGGTGGCGCTGCATGGCGTACCGGGTCAAGTATTTTACCAGACCATGGGGTGGCGAATTAAAATGAAGCACTTTGCCGCCCCTGCCGGCCTCGACTATACCCTCCACTCTCGAACAGGATTCCATGCCCCGTTTCTATTGCTCCGTGCCGCTGGCGGTCGGACTCACACTCGACCTGCCCGAGGCGGTCGCCCACCACCTGCACGTGCTGCGCCTGCAGCTCGGCGCCGAACTGTGCCTGTTCAACGGCGATGGCGGCGAATACATCGCCCACCTGGCCAGCGTGGAAAAGCGGCGCGCCAGCGTCACCGTCAAGGCGCAGGTGGCGCGCGATGTCGAGCTGCCTTACGAAATCACCCTGGCCCAGGCCCTGCCGGAAGCGTCCAAGATGGACTGGATCATCGAAAAGGCGGTCGAGATGGGGGTGGCGGCCATCCAGCCGCTGGCCGCGCAGCGCTGCGTGGTGCGCCTGTCGGGCGAGCGCGCCGAAAAGAAACTGGCGCACTGGCAGGGCGTGATCGTGGCCGCCTCCGAGCAGAGCGGACGCAACCGCCTGGCGCGGCTGGCGCCGGTGGACGAGCTGCAGCAGTGGTGCGCCCAGCAGGATATGCACAAGCGCATTTTGCTCAGTCCGCGCGGCGGGCAGTCGCTGGCCGACTGGGCGCGCCACCAGCCGCCGCAGGCCATATCGCTGATGATCGGGCCGGAAGGCGGCTTCAGCGTGCAGGAGGAAGACCACGCCATGGCGCGCGGCGCGCTGGCGCTGTCGATGGGTCCGCGCATCCTGCGCACCGAAACGGCCGGCATCGCCGCCGTGGCGGCCCTGAATGCCCTGTGGGGCGGCATGTAAATTCTCATCCGGCAGGCAGCGGTTCGGCGCAACGCTGCCGTTCCCGCTGAACGCTGCCGATCTCCCTCTTAACGTCCAGTCCGTGTCCGAAAGTCAGACCTGGCACCGCGGTGGACACGCTGAACGCTGCCGACCTCCCTCTTAACGTCCAGTCCGTGTCCGAAAGTCAGACCTGGCACCGCGGTGGACACGCTGAACGCTGCCGACCTCCCTCTTAACGTCCAGTCCGTGTCCGAAAGTCAGACCTGGCACCGCAGTGGACACTGCCGACCTCCCTCTTAACGTCCAGTCCGTGTCCGAAAGTCAGACCTGGCACCGCAGTGGACATGGCGGCCGGACTGCGCCAGACGAAAAAAAAGCGCGTTGCCGAAGCAACGCGCCTTTCATCGTGACGTGCGTCAGATCAGCCGATTAGAACTTGTAGCTGGTGTTGACGTAGACGGTGCGGCCCATCGTGTCCGCGTAACGCGCATCGTAACCAACCTGGTGGCCCGACGAGGTGCGCAGGGTCAGTGGCGGCTCTTTGTCGGTCAGGTTCTTGATACCGGCGCGGACTTCCCACATTTTGCTGATCGCAAACTTACCCTGGTAGTCGAGGGTGCTGTACGACGGCACTTGCAGACGGATCTGGTTGGTGGTGTTCGCCTTGGTCGCCACGCTGTACAAAGTAGCAGCTTGGTCGGTGTAGCCGTTGCGGTAGTTCAGGGTCAGGGCATTGGTCATCGGACCGGTTTCCAGAGTGACACCAACTTTGATGATGTCGCGGAAGGTTACCTGGTTGTCGATGCCGTACTTGTCCATGCTGTCGGTCCACTCGGTGTCCGAACCTGGCAAGGTGTAGCTGGCCTTGAGCATGTGGGTACCGTTGGCGTTGATGGTCATTTTGCCGAACGAATACTTCTCGCCGACGGTCAGATCCCAGTCGATGCCGCGGTTATGCGCCTTGCCGATGTTGATCGGGGCGTTGATGAAGGCCCAGGTCTTGATACCGGTCGCAGGATCGGCGAAGTCGGTGAACAGCTCGCGGTATTTGGTTGGATCGGCAAACGCCTGGATCTCGCCAACGCTCGATACCTGGTTGGTCATCTTGACGTCCCACAGGTCGGCGCCGAAGGTCACGCTCGACGATGGCTCGAGACGGAAACCCAGGGTGAACTGCTTCGACTCTTCCGGACGCAGTTTCTCGTTACCGCCACGGTAGGAGTTGTACTGCACGCGGCCTGGACGGCACAGGTTCTGGTCGATTCCTGCCAGTGCTGGCGGGCAAGCGTACGAACCGGCGGTGAAGCCGTTGGCCACCAGGGTGTTGGCGATGTCGTTCTGGTCGGCGACGCGGAAGCCCGTGCCGTACGAACCGCGCAGCAGGAGAGCCGTGGTCGGGGTGTAGCGTGCGCTGATCTTGTAGGTGCTGGCGCTCTGGGTTTCACCCTTGGTGCGCTTGGCGGCTGCATCTTTCACGCCCGAATAACGGTCGTAGCGCACGGCCGTCGTCAGTTCCAGGTTCTTCATGACCGGCAGCGCCAGTTCGGCAAACGCACCAGCCGATTCGCGGGTGTAGTCGTATTCGGCCGATGGGCTGAAGCCGTAGATGGTGCCATCCTTGGCTGCGGTCGAGGTGGTCTGCACCTGGTGCAGTTCGCGGTAGTCGGAGCCCACACCGATGCTGCTCGCGCCGCCCGGCAGGGCGAACAGTTCGCGCGATGCGCGCACGTCGACGCCACGCAGGACCGACGATGCTTCACGGATCGAACCGTGGAAGATCGAACCGTTGATCTGCTCGGCCGTCGGCGAGGTTGGCGAACCGGCTGGCAGGAATGGATTGAACGAGCTGCTGCCGATCAGGCTGCGGAACTCTTTGTTCAGCAGGTAGCCGCCGGTGTAACGCTCGTCGAGCTTGTACTTCGAGTAGGTTGCGCCTGCATTCATGTCCCAGCCGAAGAAGCTCCCGTCCAGGCCGGTGACGAAGTGACCGACGTCGGTGATGGTCTGGCTGTCGCGGGTGCCGAATTCCGACGCGCGGTAGGTCGCGGTGGCGGTCTTGACATCGTCTTTCTGAGCCTGGCTCAGGAACGGTGCGACGTACTGGTTGTAGACTGCCGAGCCAGGGGTGACGGCAACGCTGACCGGGTTGGCGGCAATGCGTGCGGTCAGGTCGAAGCGGCCCAGGGCCAGGTCGGCGAAGGCGGTGAGGTTGTCCGAGATCTTCAGGCGGCCCGAGGTGAACAGGGTGTCGCGCTTCGATTCAGGCACGGTTTCCACGGTCGATGCGCTGTCGACTGCGCAGTAGTCGGTGGTGGCGGTATTCGACAGGTACGGGAAGAAGCCGGTCGGGCAGGCGCCGTTCACTTTTTTGTACGGGTTGAAGCCGATCTGGGTCGCTTTCGGATCCTTGAACGCGACGTTCACGTTCGATGCGGTGCCCGAGGTCGAGGTGCGGTCGTAGATGTAAGCCTGGCCGTCGTAGTTCAGTGGAATGTACGAGGTTTTGCTGAATTCGCGCTCGGTCGCCTTGACCTTCTTCTGCTCGTCGTGACGGTAGGTCATCAACAGGTTGAAGCGGTTGGTTTCCAGGTCGCCGAAGCCCCAGGTGAAACCGGCATTGGCTGCCTTGCCGCCCGGGTTGGTCGGTACCGACACGCCCGCGTCCAGGGTCAGGCCCTGGTAGTTTTTCTTCAGGATGAAGTTGATGACGCCGGCAATCGCATCGGCGCCGTACAGGGCCGACGCGCCGTCGCTCAGTACTTCGACGCGCTCTACCGCGCTCATCGGAATGGAGTTCAGGTTGACCGAGCTGCCGCTGTCTTGCAGAGGCGCCATGCGGCGGCCGTTCAGCAGGACCAGGGTGTAGGTGCCGCCCAGGCCGTGGATCGAGGCGGTGGTGCGGCCACCCGAGTTGGTACCGGCGGCAATCGCTTCAATCGTGAAGCCCTGCATCGCTGGCAGTTTCTGGATCAGGTCGGCTACCGTGGTCGCGCCGGAACGTGCGATGACTTCCTTGGAAACCACCTGCACCGGCAATGCGCCTTCTTTCACAATCCGCTTGATGCTCGAACCGGTGATCTCAACGCGCTGGATAGGAGCATCCTGGGCCAGGGCCTGGCCGGCGACGAAGCCAGCTAACAGACCGAGGGCGAGGCGAACGGAACGTACGCCAATCTTCTCTTGAAACATCATTTTTAGAACTCCGTTTAGGATGAGGATAACGACACTACAGCAGCTTGCTTGCACGACAGCCTGTCGAACCGCACACCGCGCTGGCGCATTGCCGGGTAGAAAATCACCAGGCAGGCCGCGCGCGGCAGGGGCGTCGCGTCATTTTTCTGCAATGGGCATTATCGGCTCAGGGATAAAAAAATGGCGGCCAAAAAGAACCGAAATGCAACTTTTGCTGCGACTACAGCGAAAATTCTTCTTATACGTATATGCACCAAATGAAATATTGTGCGTCGCGGCAAAATAAGAATAATGAATGAGTCTGTTTTGCAACAAAATTTCTCATGGAGACAATTATGGTCGCGCAGCAACACCTTGACATCGAAAATACCGGCGCTGCGCGGGCCGATTCGCCCATGCGGCGATGCACCCGGTAAAATAGCGCCCTGCCTTGCTTTCCCCACCTTGAACGACGAACGACTCCTATGCTGCGAATTAACGAACTCAAACTCCCGCTCGACCATGCCGAGGCCGACCTGCGCCAGGCGATCCTCGCGCGCCTGGGCATTGCCGGCGCCGACCTGCTCGGGTTCAGTGTGTTCAAGCGCAGCTACGACGCGCGCAAACGCAGCGCGATCGTGCTGATCTATGCGATCGACGCCGAGGTGCGCGACGAAGCGGCCGTACTGACGCGCCTCAAGCACGACGCCCACATCCTGCCGGCGCCCGACACCGGCTACACCTTCGTGGCCGGCGGCGAGCAGTTGCAGGGCCACGACCGCAACGAGCGCCCGGTGGTCATCGGCACCGGCCCGTGCGGCCTGTTCGCGGCGCTGATCCTGGCCCAGATGGGCTTGCGCCCGCTGATCCTGGAGCGCGGCAAGGTGGTGCGCGAGCGCACCGTCGACACCTTCGGTTTCTGGCGCAAGCGCGAGCTCAATCCGGAATCGAACGTGCAGTACGGCGAAGGCGGGGCCGGCACTTTTTCCGACGGCAAGCTGTACAGCCAGATCAAGGACCCCAAGCATTACGGACGCAAGGTGCTGACCGAGTTCGTCAAGGCCGGCGCGCCGGAGGAGATCATGTATGTGAGCAAACCGCACATCGGCACCTTCCGCCTGGTCAAGATGGTGGAACAGATGCGCGAAAACATCATCGCCCTGGGCGGCGAATACCGTTTCGAGAGCAAGGTGAGCGATATCGAGGTCGAGGGGGAAGGCGATCGGCGCCAGATCCGCGGCGTGACCCTGGCCAGCGGCGAGCATATCCCGACGCGCCACGTGGTGCTGGCCATCGGCCACAGCGCGCGCGACACCTTCGAGATGCTGTACGAGCGCGGCGTGTATATCGAAGCGAAGCCGTTTTCGGTCGGCTTCCGGGTCGAGCACCCGCAGTCGCTGATCGACGCCTGCCGTTTCGGTCCGAACGCCGGCAACAAGATCCTCGGCGCGGCCGACTACAAGCTGGTGCACCACGCCGCCAACGGCCGTTCGGTGTACAGCTTCTGCATGTGCCCGGGCGGCACGGTGGTGGCGGCGGCCTCGGAACCGGGACGGGTGGTCACCAACGGCATGAGCCAGTATTCGCGCAACGAACGCAACGCCAACAGCGCGATCGTGGTGGGAATCACCCCGGCCGATTATGTCGACAACCCCGGCCATCCGCTGGCCGGCATCGCCCTGCAGCGCAGGCTGGAAGAAGGCGCCTTCGTTCTCGGCGGCGGCAACTACGACGCGCCGGGGCAGTTGATGGGCGACTTCGTCAAGGGCCGCGCCTCGACCGCCTTCGGCTCGGTGCTGCCCTCGTTCAAGCCGGCGGTGCACCTGACGGACCTGG
This sequence comes from Massilia atriviolacea, assembly GCF_003953935.1. Classification (GTDB taxonomy): domain Bacteria; phylum Pseudomonadota; class Gammaproteobacteria; order Burkholderiales; family Burkholderiaceae_D; genus Telluria_A; species Telluria_A atriviolacea. Next base: position 383,455 of record NZ_RXLQ01000006.1, on the reverse strand, counting down.
CGAGCGCCCTGCCCGACTATGCCATCGTCGCCATGCGCGAAGCCTTTCCGGCCTTCGACAAGCAGATTCGCGGCTACTACCAGCAAGACGCGGTGCTGACCGGCGTCGAAACGCGCACCTCCTCGCCGATCCGCATCAAGCGCCGCGACGACGACCTGCAAAGCCTGAATACGCGCGGCCTGTTCCCGGCCGGCGAAGGCGCCGGCTACGCGGGCGGGATCCTGTCGGCGGCGGTCGACGGGATCAAGGTGGCGGAAGCGGTGGCGCTGTCGATGGCGGGGTAAGCAAGCGCCTTGATATCGACACGGCGAACCAGGGTTCGCCGTCTTTGTCTTCCGTTTTGCGGGCGCTACAGCCAGCCCGATTTCCTGAACCGGTAATACAGGTACACGCACACGCCGATCATGGCGCTGATCGCCACCGCGTAGCCGTACTTCCATTTCAGCTCCGGCATGAATTCGAAGTTCATCCCCCACACGCCGGCGAACGCGGTAAACACCGCGAAGATCGCGGCCCATGCGGCCAGCCGCTTGTTGACTTCGCCGTCGTCGATGGCCACCATCGACAGGTTGACCTGGATCGCCGTGCCGATCGTATCGCGGATGGTGTCGAGCGAGCCGTTGATGCGCTGCAGGTGGTCGTGCACGTCGCGGAAGTATTCCTGGGTGTCGCGGCAGAACGAGGGCACGCGCCCGCCATGCAGCTTGCCGATGGCGTCGAGCAGCGGCGTGACCGCGTGGCGCAGCACCAGCACCTTGCGCTTGAGTTCATACAGGCGCTCGATATTGGCGCGCTGCGAACCGCGGATGAAGATCCGGTCCTCGATCGTTTCGAGTTCCGATTCGAGCGCGTCGACCACCGGAAAATAGCGGTCGACCACCGCGTCCATCAGCGCGTAGAGCACGAAGGACGACCCTTTGGCCAGCAGGTGCGGCTCGCGTTCGGCGCGCGCGCGCACGCCCAGGAAACCGCGCATGACGTTGTTGCGCACCGAGAGCACGTAATTCTCGCCGACGAACATGGCCACCTGGCCGACGCTCATCTCGTCGTTATCCATCTCGACCGTCTGCACGACCACGAACAGCGAGTCGCCGTACTCCTCGATCTTGGGACGCTGGTGGCCGCGCAGCGCGTCTTCCACCGCCAGTTCGTGCAGGCCGAATTCGTGCTGCATGATGGCCAGTTCGTCCGGCTGGGCGTCCTTCAGGGCCACCCACACGAAGCAGTCGGCTTGTTGAATGTAGTCGCTGATGGCTTCGACGGAAATGTCGGACAGCTTTTTGCCTTCCTGGTAGGCGACGCAGTTGATCAGCATGGTGGTTCCAACGATAAATTGGACAGAAGCTTACACCATGCCGCCGCTGCACGGTGACGGCGCCGACGCAGGCTTGTCAGCCGCAATCGCCGGGCCAGCGTCACCCCGCCACCGTCACCGCGTCGTCGTCGCACCCGCGCAGGCGGGTGCCCAAGTTCGCAGCACCGCCCGCGACTGCGCATCCAACCGGGGCACCCGCCTGCCCGCGTGCGACGGCGGTATCGGCGCAGCGCGGCGGCCGAGCCGGCAAAGCCGCCCCTCCTACTCGTCCTTGGCGCCGTCGATCCCCAGTTCGGCGATCTTGCGCGTGATGGTGTTGCGCCCGATCCCCAGGCGCACCGCCGCATCGTTCTTGCGTCCGTGCGTGTGCTTGAGCGCCGTCTTGATCAACGCCGACTCGAACTGCCGTCCCAGCACATCCATCACTTCCGACTGCCCCGCCGCCAGCATGCTTGCCGCCTGCAGCTCCAGCAGGCCGATCCAGCCGCCGGCCGCGCCCAGCGCCGCCATGCCGGCGCCGCCGGGAATGCCGGCCTGGCCGTTGGCGTGCAGCGGCGCAGCTTCGCCCGACGCCAGCGGCGCCAGCGCTTCCGTGCCGCCCTCCTGCTGCGTCAGTTCGAGCGGCATGTCCTTCACTTCGACGGTCTGGCCGGGCGCCATCACGGTGATCCAGTTGCACAGGTTTTCCAGCTGGCGCACATTGCCCGGCAAATCGAGCCCGGTGAGGAAGTGCAGCGCCGGATCGCTCATGCGCTTGGCCTCGACCCCGAGCTGGCGCGCGCTCTGCACCAGGAAGTGGCGCACCAAAAGGGGGATATCCTCGCGCCGCTCCCGCAAACTGGGCAGGCGCAGGCGGATCACGTTCAGGCGGTGGTACAAGTCTTCGCGAAACAGGCCGTCGCGCACGCGCTGTTCCAGGTTCTGGTGGGTGGCCGTGATAACGCGCACATTCGCCTTCATCGGCTGGTGCCCGCCGACCCGGTAGAAGTGGCCGTCCGAGAGCACCCGCAGCAGGCGCGTTTGCAGGTCGAACGGCATGTCGCCGATTTCATCCAAAAACAGGGTGCCGTTTTCGGCCTGCTCGAAGCGTCCGCGGCGCGTCGTCTGCGCGCCCGTGAAGGCGCCGCGTTCGTGGCCGAACAGTTCCGATTCGAGCAAGTCCTTGGGAATGGCCGCCGTGTTCAGGGCGATGAAGGGCTGCTGCGCGCGCGGGCTGTGCTTGTGCAGCGCGCGCGCCACGAGCTCCTTGCCGGTGCCCGATTCGCCGGTGATCAGCACCGTCACGTTCGACTGCGACAGGCGTCCGATGGCGCGGAAGACTTCCTGCATGGCCGGCGCCTGGCCCAGGATTTCGGGGGTGTCGGTGGGCCCCGATTCGACGCTGGTCTCGCGCAGGCTTTCTTCCAGCGCGCGGCGGATCAGCTCCACCGCCTTGTCGATGTCGAACGGCTTGGCCAGGTATTCGAAGGCGCCGCCCTGGAAGGCGGCCACCGCCGAATCGAGGTCGGAAAAGGCGGTGATGATAATCACCGGCAGGCCGGGATAGGTGGCCTTGACCGTCTGCAGCAGGTCCAGCCCCGACTCGCCCGGCATGCGGATGTCGGAGACCAGCACTTGCGGCGTCTCGAATTCGAGCGCCGCCATCGCATCGCGCGCGTTCGAAAAGCTTTTGGTCGCGAGGTTCTCGCGTGCCAGGGCTTTTTCAAGCACCCAGCGGATGGAGGCGTCGTCGTCGACTATCCAGATTGGTTTCATGTGTTCGCGCTTCCCCGCAATATGGATCTTCAATTGGTGGGACCCGGATTGTCGAAGCTGGTGCGCGGCTTATGGCAGCGGCAACAGGATCCTGAAATCCGTAAATCCAGGCCGGCTTTCGCACTCGATCACACCCATGTGCTGCTGCACGAAGGTCTGCGCCAGTGTCAGCCCCAGCCCGCTGCCGCCCTCCCGCCCCGATACCAGGGGATAGAAAATGCGGTCGCGGATCTGCGGCGGGATGCCCGGTCCATTGTCGATGATATGCAAGTCTAATGCCAGCCCGTAGCGCACCTTGGCCAGGGTCACCTGGCGCGCCACGCGCGTCTTGAAAACCAGCTGCGCGTCGCCGGCCTCGATCCGTTCCGACAGCGCCTGGGCCGCATTGTGGGCGATATTGAGCACGGTCTGGATCAGCTGTTCCTTGTCGCCCCGAAATTCCGGAATCGAAGCGTCGTAGTCGCGCCGGATGGTCAGTCCCGTCGGGAACTCGGCCAGGATCAGGCTGCGCACGCGTTCCAGCACTTCGTGGATATTGACGTCGCCGACGATGTGCGGACGGCGGTGCGGCGCCAGCAGGCGGTCGACCAGGGTTTGCAGGCGGTCCGCTTCCTTGATGATCACCTGGGTGTATTCGCGCAGCTGGGTCAGGTGGCGCGCCGGCAGTTCGAGTTCGAGCAGCTGCGCCGCGCCACGGATGCCGCCCAGCGGATTCTTGATCTCGTGCGCCAGGTTGCGCACCAGTTCCTTGTTGACCTGGCTCTGGTCGAGGATGCGTTCCTCGCGGTCGAGTTTCAGCTGCTGGACGTTCTCGCGCAGCTCGATCACGATGCCCCACTCGCCGGCTTCGCTGACGATGCTGTGCACATGCAGCGGTTCGCGCCCGCTGCGCTCCAGGGTCAGGTCCTGGCGCAGGTCCGCGTATTTATGGGCCAGCGCCTGCTGGCACAGCTTGATCAGTTCCTCGGCGTTGAGGAACAAGGTGTGCAGCTGCTGGCGTTGCAGGGCGCGCAGCGAGCTTTCCAGCAGGTTCTCGCAGGCGGCGTTGGCGAAGGTGATGGCGCCGCTGGCGTCGACCAGCAATACCGCCGACGCCAGCAGGTCGAGCCCGGCCAGGCCGTCGGCCCGCGTGGGAGCGCCCGCGATCATTTGATGTTCGAGATTTCGCGCCGCAGCGCTTCGATGTTCTTCTCGGCGCGCGCGATGTTGTCGGCCATTTGCTTGACCCGCTCTTCGTACTTGGCGTAGTTCTTTTCGTTGCCCTGGCGTTCAGGCTCGCCCTTGTTGTATTCGCGCTTGAGTTCGGCCAGCTTCTTCTCTTCGGCGCGCAACTCTTCGTTGAGGATCTCGCGCCGGTCGGCGTCGCGCGCGCGCTGTTCGCTTCCGCCCACCTTGGGGAAATCGGTCGGTGTCGATACCGGCTTGGCCGGCGTGCTGCTCCTGCGTCCCGACGGCGCCGGGATATTGTTCGGCACGTCGAGCTGCTTGCAGCCGGCCTTGGGGTTGTCGGTCAACTCCTTCTTGCCATTGGCGTCGACGCACAAATAGATGTCGGCCCGGGCCAGCGGCTGCACGCCCAGGCCGGCGAGCAGCGCCAGCGCCAGTGCCAGTAAAGGCAAGGTCGGCGAGCGCAGCGGGCGGAGCGGGCGAATCCGGGACATCCTCGTTATCATAAGCATCAGCGTTGTTTCACGGAATTCCGTGGAGTAATTAGATTCAACCGAATATACAACATCCAATGAAAAACGCGAGAAAAGCCGTGGCCTTCCTCGCGTTTTTATACCGTAGAGATACGTTTTGATATCTCTACGACCACAGGTGCTGCAAGTTGGCAATGCTTGCCAACCAAAAACAATTACAGCGAGTAGTACATATCGAATTCAGCAGGGTGGGTGGTCATGCGCATGCGCTGCACGTCCTGCATTTTCAGTTCGATGTAGGCATCGATCATGCTGTCGCTGAAGACGCCGCCGCGGGTCAGGAACTCGCGGTCCTTGTTCAGGTTGTCGAGCGCTTCTTCCAGCGAGGCGCAGACGGTCGGGATCAGCGCGTCTTCTTCCGGCGGCAGGTGGTACAGGTCTTTCGACGCCGCTTCGCCCGGGTGGATCTTGTTGGCGATGCCGTCCAGGCCGGCCATCAGCAGCGCGGCGAAGCACAGGTACACGTTTGCCAGCGGATCCGGGAAGCGGGTCTCGATGCGGCGGCCTTTTGGATTGGCCACGTGCGGGATGCGGATCGAGGCCGAACGGTTCTTGGCCGAGTAAGCCAGCTTGACCGGCGCTTCGTAGCCGGGCACGAGGCGCTTGTACGAGTTGGTGCCCGGGTTGGTGATCGCGTTCAGTGCCTTGGCGTGCTTGATGATGCCGCCGATGTAGAACAGCGCGTCTTCCGACAGGCCGGCATAGCCGTCGCCGGCGAACAGGTTCTTGCCGTCTTTCCAGATCGACTGGTGCACGTGCATGCCCGAGCCGTTGTCGCCGACGATCGGCTTCGGCATGAAGGTGGCGGTCTTGCCGTAGCTGTGGGCGACGTTCCAGACCACGTATTTCAGGTTCTGGGTCCAGTCGGCACGCTCGACCAGGGTCGAGAACTTGGTGCCGATTTCATTCTGGCCGGCGCCGGCCACTTCGTGGTGGTGCACTTCGACCGGGATGCCCAGTTCTTCGAGGATCAGGCACATTTCGGAGCGCATGTCCTGGAACGAATCGACCGGCGGCACAGGGAAGTAGCCGCCCTTGACGGTCGGACGGTGGCCGTGGTTGCCGCCTTCGGTCTTGGCATCGGTCGCCCACGACGATTCATCCGAATCGATCTTGACGAAGCAGCCCGACATGTCGATCTTCCAGCGCACGCTGTCGAAGATGAAGAATTCCGGCTCGGGGCCGAAGAAAGCGGTGTCGCCGATGCCGGTCGACTTGAGGTAGGCTTCGGCGCGCTTGGCGATCGAACGCGGATCGCGGTCGTAGCCCTTGCCGTCGGCCGGTTCGATGACGTCGCACTGCATGAACAGCGTGACTTCTTCCATGAACGGATCGATGTTGGCGGTGTTCGGGTCTGGCATGAGCAGCATGTCGGACGCTTCGATGCCCTTCCAGCCGGCGATCGACGAGCCGTCGAAGGCGTGGCCCGATTCAAATTTGTCGAGATCGAAGTGCGATACGGGAACCGTTACGTGCTGCTCCTTGCCGCGCGTATCGGCGAAACGGAAGTCCACAAAGCGAACATTCTTCTCTTTAACCATCTTCAAGACTTCTGCGGCCGTCATTGCCATGCGTATCTCTCCTAATATAAATGGGGGGTTGCCGCCTTGGCGGCAAAACTCACAGGGATCATAGCAGAAAGCGTGCCAGCCAGACCGCAGCGGCCAGGGGCCGTAGCGGCGTTGAAAATGCTGCCAAATGTCACTAAACTCCTGAGTCCCTGTTGCCGGCGTGGCCGTGCTGCGCGGGTCGATTCGCACTGTGTTGGTGCATGCACCGCCGACTGCACCAATTTGATGCGGCATGCACCGAAAAGGAATACATGCCGCGCCATGGTGCGCCGCTCATATAATAATCGCAAACTTCATTGAGGAATACGCCATGAGTAACGTCGAGACCCTGCTTGCCGCCGCCCGCACCCGGGCCCCCGGCCAACCGTATGCGGGAGCGGTGACGCCGCAGGAAGCGTGGGACCTGCTGCAAAGCGCGGCGCGCGTGCGGCTGGTCGACGTGCGCACCGAAGCGGAGCGCGCCTGGGTAGGCAAGGTGACCATCCCCGCGCAGCAGCACTGCGCGGTGCAGTGGAGTTTGTGGCCGGAAGGCGTGCCGAATCCGGATTTCTTGCAGCAGCTGCAGGCCGTGGCGCAGAAGGATGAGGTGCTGCTGTTCCTGTGCCGCTCGGGCGTCAGGTCGCGTCACGCGGCCCGGGTCGCGACCGAGAACGGCTATGCGCACGCCTTCGACATCCTGGAAGGCTTCGAGGGCGACAAGGATGCGGACGGGCACCGCAAGACGGTGGGAGGCTGGTGCAAGGCGGGCTTGCCCTGGCTGGGGGCCTGAGTACTCGCCCAGAAATAAATGTGTTCTTGGCTGCCAGAACCGGCGCGTTGCTGCGCTGGCTCCTGCTTGCAGTGCTCGCACTACCGCGCACTCGCCGCCTTGCACCGCATCCGTTTCTGTTTGCCAAAACTCGCATTGATTGCCGGTCAAGTTCTTAGGACGGTAACGGTTCTTAGCCCGTCGAGAAAGATCGACCGCCTTTCAGACCAGGCAAGAGTTCTGCTGTCAGGCGGCGACATTCAGATTGAGTTCAACCTCAATTTTTTGATTGCCGTTTTCCAGAAGTTCTTTCTTCCCCTCGTTCGCCATTTGCGTCAATATCGCTCTGATTTCTGCATGGGCAAAGCGTTTCAACGCCTCACGCATCAATGGCTGGTAACCCATTCCGTGGATTTTGGCGATCAGCTTGAATTGCTCGATCAAATCTTTGGGAATGCGAATCGAGATAGCTTGCAAGCCCAGAGAATCGTCCAGTTCACGCTCTGCCCTGTCCGGGGCACGCTGAACGAACTTCTCATCGGCGCCCAACTTCCCGCTGTCCCAAGCCTCATGCGTATCGTCAATTTTCTGCGTTTCGGCCATTTCAACTCCTTAGGGTTTTGCATATTTATTGTATATGCGACATATCTCTACAGTGGCTTCATAGGCTGATTTCAGCTCTACCCCATCTTTGACGGGAACAAACATAATCTTGAGCACCCGGTTTTGATCGGTTTTTGCGACGAACCAGTTTGTGAGTGGATCTGTCAAGTGATGTGCTCGGGTATCCACACATAAACCTCCCTCCCGGTTCATGAAGCACTGCTCGATTTCTGCTGCTGTAATCATGCGCTCGCCAATCTTGTCGAGAACATTCTGACTGATACGTATCGGCACCTTACCCCCAGCCTGTATATACAGTGAAGAACCAAGCGTCCGACAGTACAAGCTTTCCAGCAGCGCATCTTGAGACGGATCAAGGTCAATGTGCTATCCAGGCGCCACCCAGACCCTAGCTGACTGTATCGCTCACATCTGTATATACAAAGCTGACTGGTTTGTATATTACTACAGGTATATTTCGTGCGCGGCGGTTTGGTGCGATGCTTGTCAAGTCAAGTTGCCACAGGACTGCACGGAGCCCGGAATGTCACACGGCTGTCAGTAAGCCTTCTTTCCAGGGACCGTCACCGTGATGTCCGTTCCCGCCCCCGCCTGGCTATCGATAGCGAGCAGCGCGCCGATGCAGCTGGCGCGCTCGCGCATGCCGACCAGCCCCCAATGGCCGGAGCGCTGGCCCGCCGCGGCGACGACGTCGTCGAGTCCCCGGCCGTTATCGCGGATGCGCACGACGAATGCGGCGGCGCCGTAGACCAGTTCGATGTCGATCCGGGTCGCGTCGGCATAGCGCGAGGCATTGAACAGCGCTTCGCGCGCGATCGCATGGATTTCCGCATGCACGTCGGGGCGCAATGGCTTGGGACTACCTTCGACCTTCATCCCGAACGCGTGCGGCCAGTACCCGGCCAGCGACTGGCCGAACTGTCCAAGCGTCAGTTCCAGAGCATCCTCCGACGACGGCGCGCGCAGGCCCATGATCTGATCGCGCCCCTCCGCCAGCAACTGCTCCGCCAGGTTGAGCGTCTGCTCCAGGCGCGCGCGCTCCTGCGTGCCCTGTTCCACCTTGCGGCTGTGGGCGTCGAAGGACATCAGCAGCGCCTGCACGCTTTGCAGCAAGGTGTCGTGCAAGGCCCTCGCCACGCGGGTACGCTCGGCCAGCCGTTCCTGCAGGCGCTCCTGCATGCGCGCCGTCAGGTAGCCGATGCGCAAGGCATACGCCGCGTACAGCAGCAGTGCGCCGCTCGCCAGCGCCAGCACCTTGAACCAGCCGCTTTGCAAGAAGGTCGGCGGGATATCGATCTCCAGCGCAGCGCCGGCCGTGTTCCACAGATGGTCCTCGTTCGACCCGATGACCTCGAAGCGATATTTGCCGGGCGCCAGATTGGTGTAATACGCCTCGCGCCGCCCGGCCGGCTCCTGCCACGCGCGCTCGAACCCGACCAGCCGGTAGCGCAGGCGCACGCGCTCGGGAATCGACAGGCTCAACGCGGTAAAGTCGATGCGCAGATTGCGCGTTCCCTGCGCCAGGCCGGGTACACGCCCATCGGCAGGCCGATAGCGCACGCCGTCGGCGGTCACACCGGTGATGTGCACCGGCGGCGCCAGGCGGTTGCGCAGGATGTTGGCCGGGTCGATGGTGCCGACCGTCCCCGCAGTGGCGTACCACAGCACGCCGTCACGCGCACGTTTCAGCGATGGCACCGGCCGCAGTTGCGGCGCATGGCCCTGCATGCCGTCCTGCGCATCGAAGCGCTCGAACGCCACCGCGCCGCGCGGGTCCTTCAACCATCCATCCAGGTCGGCGGCGGCGATGCGATACAGGCCGTCGGCCCCATGCAGCCACAGGTCGCCGCCAGGCTCGCGCACGATGCCCGACACGCCCCGAAACGATTCGCTGCGCTCGCCGCGCAAGACGGCGAAGCGGCCCTCGCGATGCAGTGCGACGCCGTTCTCGCCGCCCACCCACATGGCGTTGCCGTCGGCGCCGAGCGTCAGGATCGTCCCCAGTTGCAGGCCCTGATCCACGCCCAGCCGGCGCACGGCGCCGTCGCCGACGATGCTGAGCTGGCTGCGCAGGTGCCCCATCCAGACGTTGCCGGCGGCGTCGCGCGCCATCGATGTCGTCAGGAGAACCGGAATGTGCTCCGCCCTGGTCCACGCCCCATCGGCCAGCCGGTACACGCCTTTGCCGGCCGAGAACGAAACCCACAGCACGCCATGACGGTCCTGCTGCATGGCGTGCACGCGCAGGCTTGTCAGTTCGTCCGGAAAGCGGAACGTGGTCAGCGCGCCGTCGCGCCCGCGCCGCAGCACGCCCTCCATCCCGCCCAGCCACAGCACGCCGTCCGGGTCGGTGTAGCTGGCCGTCAGTTTGCCCGGCACCTCGCGGCTGACACGCCCTTCGCGGTCGAAGCGCCACAGGTCGCCCGCGTAGTCGCCCACCCACATCTCGCCGGACGGTCCGGTCACCAGCGCGGGCGACTCCAGTTGCGGCACGACCGGCACGGTGCGCAGACGATTCGGGCGCAGCCGGTCCATGCCGCGCGAGGTGCCGAGCCACAGATTGCCTTCGCGGTCTTCGAACAGTGCGCCCGGCAGCGGGCCGCTGATACCGTTGTCCTTCGACAGGCGCTGCTCCGGCACGCCCGCAGCGAGCCGGCGTTCCAGGCCATCCGGATGCATCATCCACATGGTGCCCTGGCGGTCGAAGCGCATGCCGTAGCCTTCCAGTTCGGGGCCGGCCGGCGCGCCGGCGGCAGGCGCCGTTGTACTGACGCGGTAATAGCCCTGCTTGAAATCGTTGCCCCAGATCGTGCCGTCCGGCGCCTCGCACAGCCAGACCAGCGTGACATGCGGCCATGCGCGCGCAAAGCGCGTCTCGCCCCGCTTGCGAAACCAGGCGCCCGTGTTGGTGCCGACCCAGGTCGTGCCGTCGCGCGCGAACAGGATCTGGAACACGCCCAGGGACGGCAGCCCGCTCTCGGGACCGAGATAGCGGAAGCGGCCGGCGCCTGGCGCCAGCACGGCCACGCCGTCGCGCATCGCCGCCCAGATGGCGCCATCGGGCGCCGCTTCGAGATGCAGCACGCCGACCGGTTGCAAGCCGCCGTCTTCGGCATAGGTGCGCGCGCCATCCTTGCGGAAGACGGATACGCCGCCGACGCGGTAGCCGATCAGGACCGCACCGTCCGCGGTGGCGGTCAGCGCCATGATATTGCTGGACGCGAGCGCACGCCCGTAGACCGTATCGGTGCGCTCGAACCGCACGCCGTCGAAGCGATACAGGCCGGCCGGCGTCGCGATCCACAGCCAGCCATCGGGGCCCTGCGCGAATTTGGTCACGCCGGCGGGCGCGCCATCGAGTTCGGTCCAGGCGGTATGGGTGTAGTCGGTGAGCAAGGGCCGGGGAGTCGCCGCGCAAGCCCATTCGAGTGCGAAGACCGCCAGCAGGCAAACGGCCCGCAGGGCACGCAGCAGCATCAAGCGGCCGTTATTTGGCCGCTGCGGTCGCGCCATTCGCGTTCTTTACCCGCTGGCGCACGAAATTGATATGACTGCGCAGTCCGTACAAGCCGTCGGCGAAGGCCAGCGGAATCGAAATCTGGTTCACCATCTCTTCGATCTCGTCGAGGCGCTTTAACAGTCCCGCGCAAATCTCCGCGCGCTGCGGCCCCTGGGCCGCTTCCAGCTCCTGCTCCACCGTGCGCAGCTGGCCGTACCAGCGGTACACGCGCGAGCGGATGCGCCACACGTACAAGGGCGGCACCACCTTCGACAGCGGCAGCACCAGCGCCGCCAGCGCCACCACCACGACCCACATGCGATCGAAAAAATTCGCCAGCCAGAAGCTCATGTAGCGTTGCAGCAGCGGCGCGCCATCCTTGTAGAACTTGGCGGCTTCGCGCGCTACCGGAATTTCGGTGTAGCGCGCCGAGGGGAACTGGCCCTGCTGCTGGAACCAGCCGGTGCCGCCATGGATCTCGCTGGCCGCCTGCACGTACAGGTCGATCAGCGCCGGATGCAGGTCCTCGCGCGCCACCAGGGTCGCGGTCGGGGCGATCAGGTGATAATCCTGGGCCGGCAAGTCGCGCCCCACGTCCACGATCCCGCGCGGCAGGACCACATGCGAGACGAACGGCAAGCGCCGCGAATAGGCTTCGGCCTGCGCAAAATCGAACAGCTTCACGCCCGGGGTTTGCAGCAGCATCTGCACCAGCGGCGCGTCCGGGCCGGAACTGAAGACCAGGCCATCGATGCGTCCTTCCAGCAGTTCCACCGTGCCCGGTGTGTTTTCCAGTGCGCCGATGGCCAGGTCGCCCGGCTCGACGCCATTGAGCGCCAGCACCTGGCGGAACAGCTTCGGCACGCCGCTGCCTTCCGGCCCGAGGTTGATTCTCAGGCCCTTGAGCTCAGTGAGCCGGGTGACCTGGGTTTCCTCGCGCAGGAACAGCCAGACCGGTTCGGTAAACAGGCTGCCGATGGAGACGAGGCCCTTGCGCTGGGCTTCGGCCTGCTCGGTCGAGCCGCTCTGCACAAACGCGATATCGACCTTGCCTTCGTTGAGGTGCTGCAGGTTGTCCTGCGAGCCGAGGGAGCGCTGCAGGGTGACCTTGATGCCATGCCTGGCCAGCCTGGCCGCGTATTGTTTGCCGAATTCTTCGTAGGCGCTGTTTTCCTGGCCGGTGCCGAGGGTGACGCTGCGCGGCGGCGAGGGATCGACCAGCAGGTAGGCCACCGCGCACAGGGCGACGATGGTGAGGACGGTGGGACCGGCGGTGGCTACCAGGTCGCGCAACGAGAACTGGGTGAACTTCCGGATTTTGGACATCGCACGTTGCAAAGGTTTCATGGTTCGGTACGATGCCAACATTTTCCGAACTATGCAAGCACGGGTCCATCTTCATGCCGATAACTGAAGGGCCGTCTTTCCCGGCCCTGGCGGCAAAGACGGCCCTTCACTATGCGCGACTTGAGCGAACGCTATTGCATCACCGCACGCACTGCTTGACCGAACCATCGGTCGGCGGCTCGATCATCGGCATCAGGGTCGGCGCCAGCACCGTCAGCAACTGCACCGGCAAGGCGCTGGTGAAGTCGTAGTCGGCCGACGAGGGCCCGTGCACATACGCCGTCATGCTCCCAAAAAAGCGTTCGCCGATGTTGAAGACGAAGGTCGCCGAGCGGTTCACGTAACGCGATTCGATCAACCGTCCGCCGCCGCCGTACACTTCGAAGCGCTGGTCGCCGGTACCGGTCTTGCCGCCCACGGCGATGATGCTGCCGTCAGCCATCTTGAAGGCGGTCTTGACCCGCTTGGCGGTACCGTCGGAGACCACGCCGCGTATCGCATCGGCCACCGCGCGCGCCACTTCCGGCGACAGGATCTGCTCGCCCGGCGCGCTCTTGGCCTGCTTGACCAGCGTCTCGTACGGCGTGCCCTCGGCAAAATGCAGCGAGTCGATGCGCTGCACCGGCTTGCGCACGCCCTTGTTGACGATAATGCCCATCATCTCGGCCAGCGAGGCCGGACGGTCGGCCGAGGCGCCCAGGGTCGTCGCATACGACGGCACCAGCGAGTCGAAGGGATAACCCATCTTCTTCCACTGCGCGTGGATCTTCAGGAACGCCTCGACTTCCAGCAGGCCGGCGATGCGGCGGTCCTGCGCGTGCTTGCGGTGCGTGTTGAACAGCCAGGCATACACTTCCTGGCGCTCCTTGACGCTGGCCGCGACCATGTCGGAATAGGTGGCAGCCGGATTGGCGCGGAAGTAACCGACCAGCCACAGTTCGAGCGGGTGGATGGTGGCCAGGTAGCCGCGGTCGGCCAGCGACATGTTCGCCGGGGCGTACTGGTCGTACATGCGCGCGATGCGCTCGTCCGGCACTTCGTTGGCCGACACCAGGTTGTCCTTCACGAAGGCCGAGAACTGCGCCAGCGTGGCGTTGGGAGCGATCGTGCGGTGCACGTTGGCCAGCCGGGTCGGGGTCGGGCGGAAGCTCGCGAGCAGCACTTTTTCGGCCTCGGCCGCGTTCTTGCCCTTGTACTTGTTGTAGAAGCGGCCGAGGAACTCGCGCCCTTCGCGGTCGGCGAAGCGGGCCAGGTATTCGGCGCGGCGCGGATCGTCGGCGTCGGCCAGCAGCGCGGCCGAGGAACCGGGCAGCTGGAACATGTAGTAGCGCACCACGTCGCGCATCAGGCGCACGAACACCAGGTTGGTCGAGCTGCGCAGCGCGTCGCGCACGCTCATGATGCGCGTGTTATCGAGGCGGCTGAAGTTGCCGAAGGTGTGCATGCCGCCGCCGGTAAAGAAGCCTTCGGCCGGGCTGCCCGAGTATTTGCGCTCGATCGCCGCTTCCAGCATGGCCGGCAGGTCGCGCGCGGCGCCCGACGGCATCGTCAAGAAGTATTCGATGGCCCACTGCGACAGCCGGTCCTTCGGATCGACCACGGTCTTGCGCAGTTCTTCGGCGCTCATGCCGTTGAAGCGCTGGTACAGCTGGTCGACGATGTCCATGTAGGTCACCAGGGTGCGCAGCTTGGCGGTGGAGCCGAGGTCGAGTTTCGCGCCTTCGTTGATGTCGAGCGGCTGGTCGTAGTTATCGGTCTGCACGCGCAGGTAGTTGGCCTTTTCGCCGCGTTCCATCAGCGTGAAGCTGTACACCACGTTGGCCGGGTCGCCGTTGCCCAGCATACCCTTGCCGGTCAGGCCGGCCTCGCGCGCCGAGTCGGCGTCGCGCAGCTTGCGCAGCATGGCGGTGACGGCTTGCTGCGCTTCCGAGTCGAGCGTGCTGACCACCGACAGGTCGAGGCGGTCCAGGTTGTACAGGCGCGAGTCGCCCAGCAGACCGGCCAGGTGGGTGCGCACCGCGTTCGAGGCCTTGCGCGATACAAAGGCGTTGGCCGCCGGCGGCGCCACCCCGGAACCCTTGGCCGGCTCGAGCTTCATGCCCAGCGCGGCGTCGCGCAGCTGCGGCGTGATCACGCCAGCCTGGGCCAGCACCCGCAAGTGGGTGTTGGTCAGGTTTTCGAGGTCGTTGGCGCCGGCGCCCAGGTAGTGGGCCGGACGGCGCTGCGCGATCATCAGCGACAGCGCCTGCTTGTACACCAGCGCGGCGTCGGGCGAATGCGGCTCGTCCTTGAGCAGCTTGTTCATGGCCGCGAAATCGCGTCCGTACCAGACCCACATGCCGTCGCCGATGCCGTTGACTTCACCGTAACCGGATTTGGCCGACAGCGGCACCGTGTTCAGGTAATCGATCACGATCTGGCGCCGCGCCTTGGTGGTGTCTTCGCCGTACTGGTAGGCGCGCAGGGTGGCCGAGACCATCTGGCGCGCTTTTTCCGACAGCGAGCTGGTACGCCCGTCCGGCGAATGGCGGTATTTTTCGATCTGGGTGGCCAGCGTGCTGCCGCCGGCCGAGCGCTTGTCGCCGCCGCTGAAAACGTGCAGCGACTTGTCGAAGACGGCCTTGCTGAAACGGTCCCACTCGACCGCCGGGTTGCGTTTCGGGTAGGTCGGGTCGAGCAGTTCGCGGTTTTCGATGAACAGCAGGCTTTTGACGAGCGAGGACGGGGCGTCGTCGAACTTTTCGTAAAAACGCTCGGGAAAGCGCGACAGGAACAGCGGCTCGCTGCGGCAGTCGAGGATTTCGAGGCCGACCTTGGTCTTCTCGCGGTAGGTCGCGAACAGGCCCTGGTCGGCCAGTTCCACCATCTTGGGCGACAGGCGCGCCTGCGAATCGATCATGAAGTCGCGCGATTTGAGCTTGGCCAGGTAGTCGGGCAGGTTGGCGTAGCCGAGCCGCTCGTCGTACGGGCTGTCGTGCGGGAAGCGGATATTGGTGCTGGGGCCCTTCTCGACCTTGTAGCTGATCTTCTTGGCGATGCCGGCGAAGTACTTGGCCTGCATCGACGAGGTGCGCACCTCGTCGAGCAGCCACCAGACGCCGGCGCCCAGCAAGGCCAGTAACAGCAGCCACAGGACCAGCTTGATGCGGCTGCGGCGGCGCGGAGGGGTGCCTTGCGGCGCGGTGTCGTGTTCTGCTTCGGGCAAGGTGGCGGTGTCGGAATTGGGCAAGATGTCGGTGTCTGTGTCGGTATCGATGTGCGTGCCGGCGGCGCTGGAGGCGCCGTCGGACACGAGGGAAAGGTGGGAATGCGGTGTCGCCGTGCCGTCGTCCGGCTCCGGCGCTGCCTGGCCGAGCTGGATCAATGCCGCGCGTGCGCGCAGTTTGCGCACCGCGCTGGCGACGATGCGGGGCCGTCGAGAACGACGATTACTTTCCATGATGGCTCAACCGGTTCAAATCAATCGTCCCTGCAATCACCGCATCGACCTTCGCCATCGTGCAACGGGTCGCTTCGTGTGATCGGGTGGTCAATCGCATTCCTGTGGTATTAAAAATTCACTGATTAGATTCTCACCCGAATCTCACCTGCGTCGCAGGCGCGATCCGGGTACTGCACGGTCACCATTCCACCACATCGGGTGACCGTGGCGAAGGCATGTTCAAGAAAACTTGATCTGGCCGTTTGTTTTTCGCAAAAAAACAACGGCTCAGCGCGCCTCACAAAAGCGTTGCCGCAAAAGGCGTCACACGCTTGTCACGCCGGCGCCTCGCAGGGGACGTATTCGATGTCCATGGCGCCCAGCTGCGCGCACATGTCGGCGAAGGCCGAGGCGGTCAGCGCCGGTTCGCCCTTGACGCCCAGTTCGATGTGGCCGCGCGTGACCGCGTCGCCCACGCTCGGCAGGCTGAATACCTTGACCGGGGCGTAACGCGCTTCCAGCGCTTCCATCAGCGGATTGAGGGTCGACTCCATCGAGCCGTACACCAGCACCGACTGCTCGCTGTGCGGCTGGCGGTTGAACAGGTGGCTGTAGAGCTCGTCGAGCACCCAGGCGATCATCGGCCAGGCCATCACCGGAAAGCCCGGCACGAAGTGATGCGTGCCGACCGTGAAACCGGCGATCTTGTTGTAGGCGTTGGGGATCAGCGAGGCGCCTTCGGGGAATTCGGCCATCTTCAGGCGGTGCAGGTTTTCCGGCGAATCCAGGTCGGCTTGCTTGCCGGCTTCGGCCGCCATGTCGCGGATGCGCTCCTCGATGTTGGCGCGGCCCTGCGGATGCAGCGCCAGCGGCACGCCGAGCGCGCTGGCGGCGCATGCGCGCGTGTGGTCGTCCGGGGTGGCGCCGATGCCGCCGCAAGAGAACACGATGTCGCCGCTGGCCATGGTGCGCTTGAGGGTGGCGCTGATGCGCGCCGGATCATCGCCCAGGTACTCGGCCCAGTCCAGCTTGAGGCCGCGTTCGGCCAGCAGCTCCAGCACCTTGGGAAAGTGCTGGTCGCGCCGCTTGCCCGACAGGATTTCGTCGCCGATGATGATCAAACCGATTGCCATGTGTTTCTCCGTTGTTGCAAACGTTGTTGCGAACGTTGTTGTGAACGTTGTTGCGAACGTTGTTGCGAAAATCATCAGTGTGCCATGAAAGCGTCAGGCCGGTGGCGACGCATCGGCGCTGGCAACGGCGGCGACCGGCGCCGCCGCCGCCGCGCGCAGCTCGCGCAGCGCATGCATGCAGTAGTACTGGAACCACAGCGCGGTAAACACGAAGATCAGCACATACAGCCAGATCGAGATCGCCGCCAGGAAGGGGAACAGCACGATCGACATGACCGCGCCGCCGATCCAGACGATGCCGGGCAAGGCGCCGATGAAGCCGGACACGATGCCGATGAAGGTCAGCTGGGCGCGGTGGCGGCGCCGGATTTCCTTCATTTCCTCGGCGCTGGCATAGTCTTCCAGGGCGTCGTAGACCATCACGCGGCTGGTCAATGCACCCCACAGCACCACCTGCACCAGCACCGCCACCGGCGGCACGATGTACAGCGGCAGGCTCAGGACCCAGACCACCACGAACAGCGCGGCGCTGCTGAGGTTGATCGCCAGGCTGGCCATGAAGCTGCCTTCGTTCTTCGCTTCGAGGGTGCTGAAATGGCGCGCCGCGACATGGCGCGTGATCGGCGGCATGGCGGCCACGCCCATGAAGACCAGCGAGGTGACGATCATCAGCGGCAGCAGCAGGAGCATGGCGATCAGCGGCACGATGATGGTTTTCAGGAAGCCCAGGCCGAAGGAACCGAGCATGCCGCTGGTGGTCTTGAACCAGTCGTGGTCCTGGAACAGGGCCTGGACGTAGTCGAGCAGCGGCTGGAAGCCGAAGGCCAGCAGGATCGCCCACAGCACCACCGACAGCAGGAAGGGAATCACCGTCAGCAGCAGCATCTTCGGATTGGCCTGCGAAACCAGGGCGTGGCGGTAGGCGGTGGCGACGGGGCGCCAGGGAGTCTTGGTCATGGAAAGCGGCTGAATATAGTCAAAAAGTCCACGCAGTGTAGCGTGCTTTGGGCTGCCACGGGAGTGGCGTCAATAGCGCTTTGAGTTGGCATGCACTACAATCGCCAATCACACCGATTTACTAAGGAAAACCATGTCCACCATCACTACCGATTCCGGCCTCCAGTACGAAGACACCACCGTCGGCGAAGGCGCCGAAGCGAAAGCCGGCCAGCACGTCGCCGTGCATTACACCGGCTGGCTGCGCAACGACGACGGCACCGCCGGCGCCAAATTCGACTCCAGCAAGGACCGCAACGAACCGTTCCAGTTTGCGCTGGGCGCCGGCCAGGTCATCAAGGGCTGGGACGAAGGCGTGCAGGGCATGAAGGTCGGCGGCGCGCGCCGCCTGACGATCCCGGCCAGCCTCGGTTACGGCGCGCGCGGCGCGGGCGGCGTGATTCCGCCGAACGCCACGCTGATTTTCGACGTCGAACTGCTGAAGGTTTAAGCATGTCGATGGGCGCCTTGCGCTGCGCGCTGGCGCTGCTGGTGGTGGCCATGACCAGCGGCTGCGTGGTCGTTGCGGTCACCGGCGCGGTGGTCAGTGCCGGCGCGGCGGTCGGCTCGGCCGCGGTCAGCACCGGGGTCGCAGTGACCAAGGGCGCGGTCAAAGTGGCCACCTACCCGTTCCGCGACAGCGACGAGGAAAAGGCGGCCAAGGCGAAAGCCGAGGCGCAAGACTGACCATCGTCGTTCCCGCAAAGGCGGGAACCCAAGTACGTAGCGCAGCCACGAGCAGCTAGACAAACTTGGGTTCCCGCCTGCGCGGGAACGACGGGTGCGCGGGATCGAGCGTCCCAAGCTGAGCATCCCCTCTAATCTCTTGCGCTTTTCCGCTGTTTGCGGTGCAAGCTGCGCTAAGATTCTCGTCACTGAATTTCAGCCCACCCCAGGAGATAAGATGAGCTTGCAGGAACAGTTTGACCAGGCCTTGGCCGATTCCAAAAATCTGTCCGAGCGTCCGGATAACCAGACCTTGTTGAAGATTTACGCGCTGTACAAGCAGGCGTCCGCCGGCGACACCGACGGCAACCGTCCCGGCATGACCGACTTCGTCGCCCGTGCCAAGTACGATGCGTGGGATGCGTTCAAGGGCACGTCCAGGGACGACGCCATGCAGCAGTACGTCGACCTGATCGACGAATTGAAGGGCTGATCCGGCGCCCCGCACGACCCCGGCGCGGCCGCTTCAGGCTGCGCCGAATACCGCTTTCATCTTTTCCGTCACCTTCGCCTCGATCGCCGGCGCGAACGCACTCATCAAGAATCCGAGACGGATCGTCATTGCCACCTGCTGCGCTTCCACGGCCAGCGATCCATTCACGCCGCTGCGCTCGAAATGCAGTACGTCGCCCTGCCATGCGCATTCCAGGCCGTATTCGGCGGCAATCTTGTCGGCGACTTTCTGGGCCGCTTCACGGGCCTTGTTGGGTGTCAGGCTATGTTCCTGAACGATGCTGATGTCAGCCATGACTTTCCTTGTTGTGTTTTTCGCGCACATGATACCTTGTTGCGCCGAGCCCGCCTAGTTCGCCCCGCCCGCGCCGCTTCCCGTCCTATAATGCTTTTCGGCTATTTTTAATCGGAATGACATGAGCGACATCCAACTCATCGCCGCGATCCTGTTCGGACTCGCCCTGGCGCACACCTTCGCCGCCAAGAGTTTCGAACGCCTGGCCGACCGCTATCCGCGCCATGCCGGCCTGCTCCACTTCTTCGGCGAAGTCGAGGTGGTGTTCGGCCTGTGGGCACTGGTGCTGATCGTGGCCATGGCCATCGTCCTGGGCGGCAGCGAAGCGATCGCCTACGCCGAATCGCGCACCTACACCGAACCGCTGTTCGTGTTCGTGATCATGGTGGTGGCGGCCTCCAGGCCGGTGCTCGAAGCGATCCGCGCCCTCATCGCCGCCCTGGCGCGCCTGGTGCCGCTGCGCACCCCGGTGGTCAATGTGTGGCTGTGCCTGGCGCTGGTGCCGCTGTTCGGCTCGCTCATCACGGAACCGGCCGCCATGACCCTGGCCGCCCTGATGCTGGCGCCCCAGATTTTTCGCAAGGACATGCCGGAGTGGCTCAAGTACGCCGCCCTCGGCGTGCTGTTCGTCAATGTGTCGATCGGCGGCACGCTCACCTCCTTCGCCGCGCCGCCGGTGCTGATGGTGGCCTCCACCTGGCAGTGGGACAGCGCCTTCATGGCCTCGACCTTCGGCTGGCGCGCCGCCGTCGCGGTGCTGGTCAACGCCACCGTGGTCACCGTCATGCTGCGCCGCCACATCGTCGAGGCGCCCGCGCCGGCAGCCGGGACCGTCAGGGTGCCGGCGCTGGTGAGCGCGATCCACCTGGCCTTCCTGGCGGCCGTGGTCGCCTTTGCCCACCATCCGGTGATTTTCGTCGGCCTGTTCCTGTTCTTCATCGGCTTCACCCACGCCTACGACAACTACCAGAGCCCCCTGATCCTGAAAGAAGGCTTGATGGTCGGCTTCTTCCTGGCCGGACTGGTGGTGCTGGGCGGCATGCAGCAATGGTGGCTGCAACCGATCGTCTCCAGCCTGGGGCCGACCGCGCTGTTTTTCGGCGCCACCGCGCTGACCGCGATCACCGACAACGCCGCCCTCACCTACCTCGGTTCGCTGATCGTCGGCCTGTCCGACCAGGCCAAGTACATGCTGGTGGCCGGCGCGGTGGCCGGCGGCGGGCTGACCATCATCGCCAACGCCCCCAATCCGGCCGGCGCCGCCCTGGTGCGCGACGGCTTCGAGGATGAATCGATCGGGGTCGGCGGCTTGCTGCTGGGCGCGCTTCCGCCGACCGTCATGGCGATGATCATGTTCCTGCTATGACGATTCGAGGAAGCGCTTGCGATATATCAAACCCGCAAGCGCTTATCGGCGCGACCATTTCTGTTCAGTTCGCTTGAATTGGCAGGAAAACAAGACTTGGTTTTTGGGCAAGCAAGTGCGCATTTGCTTATGTGGATTGTGTATAAGCCTCAATTGTGGGAATAAGCGAATTGCCCTAAAATACAGTGCTTTGCTATGGTTGGCATTAGCGCTGCCACCGGCCCGCAGCACCCCTTTTCACTGATAGGACTGTTATGACCCACGTTGTCACCGAATCGTGCATCAGCTGTCGTTACACCGATTGCGTCGATGTATGCCCGGTAGATTGTTTCCGGGAAGGCCCGAATTTTCTCGCGATCGATCCGGACGAGTGCATCGATTGCGCCGTGTGCGTGGCCGAATGCCCCGTCAACGCCATCTATGCGGAAGAAGATGTGCCGGGCGACCAGCAGCAATTCATCAAGATCAACGTCGATCTGGCGCGCGCCTGGCCGTCGATTACCAAGACCAAACCGGCCTTGCCCGATGCGGAACAGTGGAAAGATGTCAAAGACAAGATCGATCAGCTGATCCGTTAAGCCAGCCAGCAGCCCCGCCGGTCCGCCCTCGCGGCCCGGCGCCAGGTTCGCGCCAGCAAGATCGTCTCCATCGTGGCACACTGTCGGCCATCCGCAGCAACGCTTAATGCACTGCTGCAAGCTGCACCCCACCCCAAAATCAACAGGAAGTAAGCGCATGACTATCATCGCCAACCATGAAGCAGGCAGCGTCGCTGCCAATAGTTCCTTTGCCGGCGCCATCGAATCCGATGCCGTGATCATCGGCGCAGGCCCGGTCGGATTGTTCCAGGTGTTCGAGCTGGGCCTGCTGGAAATCAAGGCCCACGTGATCGATTCGCTGCCGGCCGTGGGCGGCCAGTGCGTCGAACTGTATCCCGACAAGCCGATCTACGACATTCCCGCGGTACCGGTGTGCACCGGCCAGGAACTGACCGACAACCTGCTCAAGCAGATCGAGCCGTTCGAGCCGACCTTCCACCTGGGCCAGGAAGTGACCGTGGTGCAGCGCCGTGAAGACGGCCGTTTCAACGTCGAAACCTCGACCGGCACCCAGTTCATCACCAAGACCATCTTCATCGCGGCCGGCGTCGGTTCCTTCCAGGCGCGCACGATCAAGGTCGACGGCATCGAAGCGTTCGACGGCACCCAGGTGCACTACCGCGTCAAGGATCCGAGCCAGTTCGAAGGCAAGAACCTGGTCATCTGCGGCGGCGGCGACTCCGCGCTGGACTGGGCCCTCAATTTTGTGGGCAAGGCCGAATCGGTGGTGCTGCTGCACCGCCGCGAGGACTTCCGCGCGGCGCCGGCCTCGGTTGCCAAGATGAAAGCCCTGTGCGAAGCCTACGAAATGCAACTGATCATCGGCCAGGTCACCGGCTTCGATGAAAAAGACGGCAAGCTGAGCGAAGTCAAAGTGACCGGCGCCGACGGCGTGACCCGCCGCGTACCGCTCGACATGCTGCTGGTGTTCTTCGGCCTGTCGCCGAAGCTCGGCCCGATCGCCGAGTGGGGCCTGGACATCGAGCGCCGCCAGCTCAAGGTGCAGAACACCGAGAAGTTCGAAACCAATGTGCCGGGCATCTTTGCGGTGGGCGACATCAACACCTATCCGGGCAAGAAGAAGCTGATCCTGTCGGGCTTCCACGAAGCGGCCCTGGCCGCCTTCGGCGCGGCGCCGTACATCTTCCCGGACAAGAAGATCCACATGCAGTACACGACCACCTCGCCGAAACTGCACAAGATCCTCGGCGTCGAAACCCCGACCTTCGACTAATCCATCTCAGTCTTACCGCCACAACAGATGCCCCGCTCAGCCGGGGCATTTTTCATGCTGCGTTAGGTAGCTCATAAACGCAGCGCAGCATTGTGTGATAAAACAGCGTATCAATCACGTTTGGCTTGCCTGAAACTGACAGCCGCGCTTGATTTCCAACAAGAATTCTAAATTGCAAGCGCACCTTTCAAATGGCCTATAATTAATCGGCACACCTTACGCAAACGATTGCAAGGCAACGATTACAACGAAGGAATATGTATGCTTTACCAATTGCACGAGATGCAACGCTCATTCCTGACGCCACTGATGCAGTGGGCTGACGCTTCTTCAAAACTGTTTTCGAATCCGGTCTCGCCGTTCGCGCACACGCCGTTCGCGCAGCGCATCGCCGCCGGCTACGAGCTGATGTACCGGCTCGGCAAGGATTACGAAAAACCCGCTTTCGACATCACATCGACCGTCATCGACGGCGAAACGGTCGGCATCATGGAACACGTGGTCCAGGTGCGCCCGTTCTGCCGCCTGCTGCATTTCAAGAAAGACCTGAGCGACAAGGCCACCGAAAAACTGGGCCAGCCCAAGGTGCTGCTGGTCGCGCCGCTGTCCGGCCACCATGCGACCCTGCTGCGCGACACCGTGCGCGGGCTGCTGACCGGCCACGACGTCTACATCACCGACTGGACCGACGCGCGCATGGTGCCGACCACCGAAGGCGCGTTCCACCTGGACGACTACATTTATTACGTGCAGGATTTCATCCGCCTGCTGGCACCCGATCTGCATGTGATCTCGGTCTGCCAGCCGACCGTGCCGGTGCTGGCCGCGATCTCGCTGATGGCCACCGCCAAGGATCCCAAGCTGCCGAAGACCATGACCATGATGGGCGGCCCGATCGACCCGCGCAAGTCGCCCACCGCGGTCAACGACCTGGCCATCGAAAAGCCGTTTTCGTGGTTCGAAAACACCGTGATCTACGCGGTACCGGCCAACTACCCGGGCTTCGGGCGCAAGGTGTATCCGGGCTTCCTGCAGCACGCCGGCTTCATCGCCATGAACCCGGGGCGCCACGCGCAGAGCCACCGCGAGTTCTACAACCACCTGGTGGCGGGCGACGACGAACCGGCCGAAAGCCACCGCCAGTTCTACAACGAGTACAACGCGGTGCTCGACATGCCGGCCGAGTACTACCTGGACACCATCAAGACCGTGTTCCAGGAGCACCGCCTGCCGAAAGGCACCTGGACCGTCGGCGGCAAGCTGGTGCGGCCGCAGGACATCACCACGGTGGCGCTGTTCACCGTCGAGGGCGAACTGGACGACATTTCCGGCGCCGGCCAGACCCAGGCCGCGCATGACCTGTGCACCGGCATTCCGGCCGAGATGCAGCAGGACTTCGTGGCGCCGAAATGCGGCCACTACGGCATCTTTTCGGGCCGCCGCTGGCGCGAAGTGATTTGCCCGAAGATCGGCGAATTCATCCGCAAGCACGGCTGATTTTCCCTGTCGCCGACGAATGCCGCATGCGTGCGGCATTTTTTTCGCCCGTGCCGCGCCGCCGCGCGCCGCCGCTGGCGATACGGATGGCGGGCGGCGACTATAATGGCGCTTTCTTACCTGTTTGCCCGCCACCGCCGTGACCAAGACCCTGGCCGACCACATCGAAGACCTGCTGCCGCAGACCCAGTGCACCAAATGCGGGTACGCCGCCTGCCGCCCGTACGCTGAAGCGATCGCCGAGGGCGCGGCCGACATCAACCAGTGCCCGCCGGGCGGCATCGAGGGCGTGGCGCGCCTGGCCGCGCTGCTGGGGCGCAAGGTGATTCCGATCAATCCGGCCAACGGGGTCGAGCGTCCACGCCCGGTGGCCTTCATCGATGAAGCGCTGTGCATCGGCTGCACCCTGTGCATCCAGGCCTGCCCGGTCGATGCGATCATGGGTGCGGCCAAGCAGATGCACACGATTTTGCCGAGCCTGTGCACCGGCTGCGACCTGTGCGTGGCGCCCTGCCCGGTCGACTGCATCAGCATGATGCCGGTGACGGGCGAGCGCACCGGCTGGGACGCGTGGTCGCAGGAGCAGGCCGACGCGGCGCGCGAGCGGCACGACTTCCGCAGCGCGCGCCTGCAGCGCGAGCGCGCCGAAAACGATGCGCGCCTGGCCGCCAAGGCCGTCGCCAAGCTGCAGGAAGTGACGGCCCAGCCCACCAACACCCCCGAAGAACTGGCCGAGAAGGAGCGCAAGCGCGCCATCATCGCCGCCGCCATGGAACGCGCGCGCCAGAAGGCGGCGCCGCCTGCAAAAGAATGAGCGATGAATCCAGCAAAACGCCTTGAAATCTTTACCCGCTTGCGCGCCGCCAACCCGCATCCGACCACGGAACTGGACTACACCACGCCGTTCGAACTGCTGATCGCGGTGCTGCTGTCGGCCCAGGCCACCGACGTGGGCGTAAACAAGGCCACGCGCCGCCTGTACCCGGTGGCCAATACGCCGGCGGCCATCCTGGCGCTGGGGATCGACGAACTCAAGTCGTACATCCAGACCATCGGCCTGTATCACACCAAGGCCAAGAACGTGATGGCGACCTGCCAGATGCTGATCGACCTGCACGGCGGCGAAGTACCGCACTCGCGCGAGGCGCTCGAAGCGCTGCCGGGCGTGGGACGCAAGACCGCCAATGTGGTGCTCAATACGGCCTTCGGCGACCCGACCATCGCGGTCGATACGCATATTTTCCGGGTCTCGAACCGGACCGGCATCGCGCCGGGCAAGGATGTGGTGGAGGTCGAGCAGAAGCTGCTCAAGTTCGTGCCCAAGGAGTTCTTGCAGGATGCCCATCACTGGCTGATCCTGCACGGGCGCTACACCTGCATCGCGCGCAAGCCCTTGTGCTGGAACTGCATGATCGCCGACCTGTGCGATTACAAATCGAAAACCCCGGCGCCGGCGGTGAAATAGCTTCCCGTCTGCGCTCACTTCGGAGGATGACATGACAGCAGAACCGCCTCGCCGGCATGGCGCGTCGCTACGGGCCGTATGCGCCGACATCGTCACCTTGCGCGTCGATGCCATCGTCAATGCCGCCAACTCGTCGCTATTGGGCGGCGGCGGGGTCGATGGCGCGATCCACCGCGCGGCCGGGCCGGAGCTGGTGCACGAATGCCGCCTGCTCGGCGGCTGCAAGACCGGCGAGGCCAAGGCCACTGGTGCTTATCGGCTGGCGGCGACATGCATCATCCACACGGTCGGCCCGGTCTGGCGCGGTGGCGGCAATGGCGAAGCGGCGCTGCTGGCCGGCTGCTACCAAAGCGCCATCGGCATCGCCGCCGCGCGCGGCCTGGCGTCGATCGCCTTCCCGGCGATCAGCACCGGCATATACGGCTACCCGCCGCCACTGGCGGCGCAAGTGGCCGTGACCAGCGTGCGCGCAGCGCTGCTGACGGCAGCGAGCCTGCGCGAGGTCGTGTTCTGCTGCTTTTCGGACGCCGACCTGGCGCTGTACGAAGCGGCGCTGGAAGCGCGCGCATGATTTCATCGCACTACGTGAGCCGCATCGCGCTGCTGCGCGAGCGGGTCGACTCCTTCGAGCGCTATCCATTTTGCCTGCCGGCCGTGCGTTCGCTGCATGAACTGGAGCTTCACCCCAAGGTGACCTTTATCATCGGGGAAAACGGGTCCGGCAAATCGACCCTGCTCGAAGCAATGGCCGTCTCGCTCGGCTTCAATGCCGAAGGCGGCACCAGGAACTTCAGCTTCGGCACGCGCCGCTCGCATTCGGAACTGCACGAATATCTGCGCGTGAGCAAAGGCTTCCGGCGCTGGCGCGACGGCTTCTTTTTGCGGGCCGAGAGTTTTTTCAACGTCGCCACCGAAATCGAGCGCCTGGACGAAAGCGGCGGGCCCGGGCCGCGCGTCATCGATTCCTACGGCGGCGTCTCGCTGCACGAGCAGTCGCATGGCGAATCGTTCCTGGCCCTGATGACCGAACGCTTTGGCGGCAAGGGCCTGTACATCCTCGACGAGCCGGAAGCGGCGCTGTCGCCGCAGCGCCAGCTGGCCGTCCTCTCGCGCATGCACGACCTGGTGCTGGACGATTCGCAGTTCATCGTGGCCACCCATTCGCCGATCCTGATGGCCTACCCCGGCGCGCGCATCTACCAGTGCGGGGCCGACGGCATTACCGAGGTAGCGTACGAGGACACCGAGCATGTCCAGGTCACGCGCGGCTTCCTGCTCAACCCGGAGC
This sequence comes from Massilia atriviolacea, assembly GCF_003953935.1. Classification (GTDB taxonomy): domain Bacteria; phylum Pseudomonadota; class Gammaproteobacteria; order Burkholderiales; family Burkholderiaceae_D; genus Telluria_A; species Telluria_A atriviolacea. The sequence continues at coordinate 356,423 of NZ_RXLQ01000006.1, read as the reverse complement.
GCACCTTGCGCGAGCTGCTGAAACGCTGACGTTCAGGTCGGGCAATCGACGAAGTCCCAGTCGGCATGCTGGAAGCGGATCAGCCAGTTGAGGGCGTGGTGGCGTTCCATCACCACGTCCGGATCGGCGCCGAACTGCGCATCCGTCTTTTTCAGGCGGATCTGGCGGATGTTCCAGTGCAGGCGGTAGGTCTGGTCGAGCGCGTCGACGATCTGGCTGGCGTCGCGCAGTTCCGGGCCGCGCATCTCGATCTGGCGCGCCACGGCGGCGGACGTGTCGCACGGCGCATCCGGATACGGCAGTTCGCCGACCATGCCCAATGCCCACTGCAGTACGTACAGGCTCTCGTAACGCCACAGGAACTGCGCGCACTCCTGCTCCGACGGCGACTCCAGCGCCAGGAAGGCGCGTTCGGCCGCCGACAGGCTGTCTTCGGCCAGCGGCATTTTGTCGAGCAGGGTGGCGACCGGCATCGGCTCGCCCGACGCCACCGATTCGGCGCGCAGCGCAACGAGCAGCAAGGCGCGTGCGCGGCCGACAACCTCGTCGCGCTCGCGCAGGGTGACCTCCTCTTCGCACGCCAGCGGCGGCAGGCTGTCCGGCACGGCGATGCCGCGCGCGGCCAGCATCGCTTCGGTGGCGGCCTTGCGCGTCCACGACGGCGCCGGGTAGGGCACGCTGGCATCGGGCGCGGCCTGGCCGTCGGCGACGTTAATCAAGACATGGCCGTCGGGGTCGCGCACGTGGCCGTCGGGCGTGAACAGCAGCGCGTTGGCGTCGCGCGCCCAGGCGTGCAGCTCGGGCAGCGCGTCGTCGGCCACCTCCATGCTGAGGTGATGCTGGACGCGCTGCATGTGCAGGATGACGTGGTATTTATCGCGCGTCATCGCGTCCGTGCCGCGGCTGAACACATAGCCGCAGAAGCCCTGCAGGTGCACCAGCAGCTCGCTGTCGGACAGGTCGCGCCGGCCTTGCAGCGTGTGGGCAAAGGCCGGCTGCGCGATGGTGTGGCGCGTGCAGTAGATGTTGTACAGGGTGGTCGCGCCGCTGGGCGCGGCCGGCACGACAGCCTGCGGACGGGCGAACAGGCGCTTGAGTGAATTGATCATGGGGCTCGGTGGGACGCTGGCGAAAACGCCATCATACCGGCGCGGCGCGCTTTTCGGCAGGATCATTGCGCCGTGCGCGGCATGACACCGCGCCACGGATCACAGCAGGACCAGGTTGTCGCGGTGGATCAGCTCCGGGCCTTCCAGGAAGCCGAGCAGTTTTTCGATCTCGGAGGACGGCTTGCGCAGGATGCGGCGCGCCTCGCTGCTGGTGTAGTTCGACAGCCCGCGCGCCACCGCCGTGCCGTCTTCGGCCAGGCAGGTGATGATGGCGCCGCGTCCGAATTCGCCGCGCACTTCGATCACGCCGATCGGCAGCAGCGACTTGCCGTCTTTCGAGACCTTTTGCACCGCGCCGGCGTCCAGCACGACCTGGCCGGCGGTGTGCAGATGGTCCGCCATCCACTGCTTGCGCGCGGTCAGGCGGCCGGTCTGGGCGCGCAGCTCGGTGCCGATCGATTCGCCGCCGGCCAGGCGCGTGAGCACGTCGCTGTCGCGGCCCCAGGCGATGATGGTGTGCGCGCCCGAGCCGGCGGCGCGCTTGGCGGCCAGGATCTTGGTCAGCATGCCGCCGCGCCCGATGCTGCTGCCGGCGCCCCCGGCCATCGCTTCGAGTGCCGGGTCGCCCGCCTCGCCGTGGGCGATCAGCACCGCTTGCGGGTCCTTGCGCGGATCGGCGCTGTACAGGCCATGCTGGTCGGTGAGGATGACCAGGGCGTCGGCTTCGATCAGGTTGGCCACCAGCGCGCCCAGGGTGTCGTTGTCGCCGAACTTGATTTCGTCGGTGACGACGGTATCGTTCTCGTTGATGATCGGGACCACGCCCAGGCGCAGCAGGGTGGTGAGGGTGGAGCGCGCGTTCAGGTAGCGTTCGCGGTCGGCCAGGTCGGCATGCGTGAGCAGAACCTGGGCCGTGCCCAGGCCGTGCGCGCGAAAGCTGGTTTCGTAGATCTGCGCAAGGCCCATCTGGCCGACGGCGGCGCAGGCCTGCAGTTCGTGGATATCGGTCGGGCGCTTCTCGAAGCCGAGGCGCAGCATGCCTTCGGCGATGGCGCCGGAGCTGACCATGACCACTTCCTTGCCGAGGGCGCGCAGGGCGGCGATTTGCGCGGCCCAGCGCGCGATGGCGGCGTGATCGAGCCCGCGTCCGTCGTTGGTGACGAGCGAGGAGCCGACTTTGATGATGATGCGGGTGGCGGTCTGGATGACGGAGTTCATGGGGCGGCGGCTCTGATCAGCGCGGGCGCAAGGCAAGCAGCAGAAGGCCCGCCGCCAGTTCGATCCCGCAAACGACTAACAATAATCCCTGGGGCAGGCCGATGGCAAACGCCGCGACAAAGCGGCCCGCCGGCTGCGCCAGGACGAACAATGCGGTGATATCGCCGAGGACAGGCTGGTCGGCCTGCCTTGCTGCCAGCAGCGCCAGGGCGGCGGTAGCCACCCTCACGCCGACATACATGGCGAAGAACTGGCTGTAGCCGTTCACGCCAACAAGAAACACGCCCATGGCGATCGCCACCCGGTCCGGGTCCAGCAAGGCCGCGAGTGCGGCCAGCGAACTGGCGAGGGCGATCAGGTTCAGAAGCTGCGCGCGCAGCCTCCATCTGGGCATGGGTACTGCCAATTTAGTCGAGGATCTTGAAGCGCGGATCGTCCGGATCGATCGACGCAATGCCGCGTGCTTCTTCGGTCATCTGCGTTTCTTCGGCGCGGTGCTCGCTCTTCTTGACGGTCTCGAGGTGCAGGTAGATGGCGTTGACCAGCTCCGGGCAGCCTTCGTGGCTCAGTGCCGAGATTTCGAACACAGGACCCTTCCAGGCCATGCGCTTGACGAAATCCTTGACCAGCTTCTTGCGGTCTTCTTCCGGCACCACATCGAGCTTGTTCAGCACGAACCAGCGCGGCTTGTCGACCAGGGTCTCGTCGTACTTTTCGAGTTCCTTGATCAGCGCCTTGGCTTCCTTGACCGGATCGACATTGGTTTCGAACGGCGCCATGTCGACGATGTGCAGCAGCAGGCCGGTACGCTGCAGGTGGCGCAGGAACTGGTGGCCGAGGCCCGCGCCTTCGGAGGCGCCTTCGATCAGGCCGGGAATGTCGGCGATGACGAAGCTCTTTTCGTGCGACACGCGCACCACGCCCAGGTTCGGGTGCAGGGTGGTGAACGGGTAGTCGGCGATCTTCGGCTTGGCGTTCGACACGGCCGTGATGAAGGTCGACTTGCCGGCGTTCGGCATGCCCAAGAGGCCCACATCGGCCAGCACCTTCAGTTCCAGGCGCAGCTCGCGCCGTTCGCCTTCCTTGCCTTCGGTCTTTTGACGCGGCGCGCGGTTGGTCGAGGACTTGAAGTGGATATTGCCCCAGCCGCCCTCGCCGCCCTTGGCCAGCAGTTCGGTCTGGCCGTGTTCGGTCAGGTCGGCGATGATCTCGCCATTGTTGTTATCGACGATCAAGGTGCCGACCGGCATGCGCATATAGATGTCTTCCGCGCCCTTGCCGTAGCAATCCGCGCCGCGGCCCGGCTCGCCGTCCTTACCCTTGTGCATTTTGGAGTAACGGAAGTCGACCAGGGTATTGATGTTGCGGTCCGCAACAGCCCAGATGGAGCCACCCTTGCCGCCGTCGCCGCCGTCCGGGCCGCCGAAGGGCCGGAATTTCTCGCGACAGAACGATGCGCAGCCATTGCCGCCGTCGCCGGCGATGACCTCGATTTTTGCTTCGTCGATAAACTTCATATTTTGTGCCGCCCTAAAACTAAAAAGGCTCTACCGTGGGCAGAGCCTTTCAATGGAAGGCTTGCGCCTTACAAATGTGCGCCATGACAGCGCGGATACGACTTACGCTGCGACGGCTTCTGCGTCGTTAGCGACAACGGTAACGTACTGCTTCGAGCCAACGCCCTTGACAACGAACTTCACCTTGCCGTCGACCAGCGCGAACAGGGTGTGATCCTTGCCGGTGCCGACGTTTTCGCCTGCGCGCACCGGGGTGCCGCGCTGACGGATGATGATGCCGCCGGCATTGATGGTCTGGCCGCCGTAGACTTTAACGCCAAGGCGTTTTGATTCCGAGTCACGGCCGTTGCGCGTTGTGCCGCCGCCTTTTTTGTGTGCCATTTAAATACTCCTGGATAGCTGGTTAACTTTGGACTGATCTAGCCGGGCTCGCTGAGCCTGGCACACGGAATTAACCGTTGATCGAAACGATTTGAATTTCGGTGAAATTCTGGCGATGGCCCTGATGCTTCTGGTAGTGCTTACGACGACGCATCTTGAAAATCTTCACTTTATCGTGACGACCGTGTGCCACAACAGTTACCAGTACCGTTGCACCTTCGACCAATGGCGCACCAAACTTGATGGTGTCGCCCGCGCCTACTGCGAGAACTTGATCGATGGTGAGTTCGGAACCAATGTCTGCCGGTATCTGTTCTACTTTAAGTTTTTCGCCAGCGACAACTTTGTATTGTTTGCCACCGGTTTTTATGACCGCGTACATGATAGGAAACCTCATCAAATGTTAAAAAATTCCCTGGCCGGAGCCGGGGGAACCGCAGATTATACATGGATTGGTTTTTTTCGTCAAAAGACATGCACAAGGCCACATGTTCGTGGTATGTCGACAACTACAAGGCGCTGCGCGGGCGGGCGGCGCGCCGTCAATACGGGCGGGCGTTACCGTAGAGCATGGGGCGGAAACAGGCGGCTTGTCGTATAATCGCCGCACCTAACGTCTATTGCAGGTTCGCCTTGTCCGCCGCCATCTTACACGCACAACAAAATTCCATCGCCCAATCGATCGCTCCGGACATGGAGGCAGTCAACACGGTGATCCGCGAGCGCCTGCATTCCGAGGTCAGCCTGGTCAACCAGATTGCCGAGTACATCATCAGCGCCGGAGGCAAGCGCATCCGCCCCGTGCTGGTGTTGCTGGTGGCCAATGCCTATGGCTACAAGGGCACGGCCCACCATGAGCTGGCGGCGGTGGTCGAATTCATCCACACCGCGACCCTGCTGCACGACGACGTGGTCGACGAATCGTCGATGCGGCGCGGGCGCCAGACCGCCAACGCGCTGTTCGGCAATGCGGCGTCGGTGCTGGTGGGCGACTTCTTGTACTCGCGCTCGTTCCAGATGATGGTCGGCCTGAACAATATGCGCGTGATGCAGATCCTGTCGGACGCCACCAACGTGATCGCCGAAGGGGAAGTGCTGCAGCTGCTGAACATGCACGATCCGGATGTGACGCAGGAAAGCTATCTGAAGGTCATCCGCTCCAAGACGGCCAAGCTGTTCGAGGCGGCGGCCGAACTGGGCGCGCTCATTTCCGGCGCCAATGACGAGCAGATCGGCGCGGCTGGCGAATACGGCCGCTCGCTGGGCACCGCCTTCCAGCTGATCGACGACGTGCTCGACTACGCGGGCGACGCCAGCGAAATCGGCAAGAATGTCGGCGACGACCTGCGCGAAGGCAAGCCGACCTTGCCGCTGATCTGGCTGATGGAAAACGGCACGCCGGAACAGCGCGAACTGGTGCGCAACTGCATCGAGCAGGGCGACGAGCAGCATTTCGACGCGATCCTGGCGGCGGTGACCAGCAGCGGCGCACTCGACTACACGCGGCGCGAGGCGGAAATTGCCGCCAAGCGGGCGGCGGACGCCATCGCCGGCCTGCCGGAAAGCCTGTACAAGCAAAGCCTGCTGCAACTATGCAGCTTCGCAGTTGACAGGAACCACTGAGCCGCGTTAACGTATTAGCGACGAATTCTCTTCATTCTACTACCCGTCGGGGTGTGGCTCAGCCTGGTAGAGCGCTGCGTTCGGGACGCAGAGGCCGGAGGTTCGAATCCTCTCACCCCGACCACTTCTTCCCCCTTGCCTTGCCGTCTCCCGGCATGTGTGCGGATTCGCCCGCAGCGTTCAACCATCGCCAACTGAGCCGGACCCCGCGCACCTGCCGCCGCCGGCAAACCGTTGTTATCGCGCCAGCCGCGCCCGTCGCGCTTGGTGGCGCGGGCGCCGGCATGGCACACTCGGTGTTTCGCCAGACCCAGCCATTCCATGATGCGCACGATCACCAACCGATTGCCGGGCGTGTTGCGCCTGCTGCTGGCATCGCTCGCGCTCGCCTGCCATGCCCACGCCCACGCCGCCACCCTCACCTATCCGCTCACCAGCGAGGGCATCGACAGCCGCTACGACTACGACTGGGCGGTGCTGCGCGCGGCGATGGAAAAGACCGTGCGCGCCTTCGGCCCGTTCGAGCAGCGCCAGTCGCCGGTGGCGATGTCGCCCTCGCGCGTGATCCAGGAAATGGCGACGCCCTCCGGCCGCATCAACATTTTCGTGCGCGCCAGCTCGCCCGAACTGGAAAAGCAATTCCTGCCGATCCGGCTGCCGGTCGACCGCGGCCTGCTCGGCTACCGCCTGCTGCTGATCCGCCAGGCCGACCGCGCCCGTTTTGCGCAAGTCAAAACGGTGGCCGACCTGCGCCCGCTGCGCGCCGGCGTCGGCCAGGGCTGGGCCGACATCGCGATCGTGCAGAACGCCGGCATAAGCGTGGTCGAGGGCAGCAACTACGCCGGCCTGTTCGCCATGCTGGCGGCGGGACGCTTCGATTTTTTCTCGCGTTCCGCCGACGAGGCCCTGCGCGAATTGAATGAACGCCACGCCGCCTATCCGCAGATGGAAATCGAACCGACCTTGCTGCTGCATTATCCGCTGCCGCGCTACTTCTTCTTGCGCCGCGACGCCCAGGGCGAGCTGCTCGCGCAGCGCATCGAAGCGGGCATGGAAATGATGATCCGCGACGGCACCCTCAACGCGCTTTTCCAGCGCTATAAAGGCGACATCATCGCCACCGCGGCGATGAAGCAGCGCCGCGTCATCAAGCTGGCCAACCCGCGCCTGACGCCGGAAACGCCGCTGTCGCGCACCGAACTCTGGTTCAATCCATTGAGCGGAAAATAGCGCCGCCCGCGCTGGCGGATTTCATAACGCCAGAACGCGCTTTTCGCGATTGCCACGCCACCGACCCGCTCCCAGAATGAAGCCTGGCCAATTCCTCACCGCCTGGGAGCGCGACAATGACCTTCAATCGAGCCGGCGTCCTGCTGCTTGCCGCCATGCTGGCGCTGCCGCTGGCGGGCCGCGCCCAAACCCGGGTGATCGACATCGATGCACGGGCCGTCGACGGCCCCCTGGCGCCGGCGTTCAACATGTCCATCGGCGCCGGCCGCGCCAACGAGGGCTTGCGCGCCGACTGGCAGCGGCAGCTGGCCGAGATCAAACGCGATGCGGGTTTTAAGTATATCCGCATGCACGGGCTGCTGTCCGACGACATGGCCGTGTACCGGGTCGATGCGCAAGGCAGGGAACAATACAACTTCCAGTATGTCGACGCGCTCTACGATTACCTGCTCGGCATCGGCGTCAAACCGTTTGTCGAACTCGGTTTCATGCCCTCGCAGATGGCCAGCGGCGACAAGACCATTTTCTGGTGGCGCGGGAATGTCACCCCGCCCAAGGATTATGCGGCCTGGGAGCGCCTGATCAAGGCCCTGACCGAGCACTTTACCGAACGCTATGGCGCGCAGGAAGTGGCCAGCTGGTACTTCGAAGTCTGGAACGAACCGAATCTCGACGGCTTCTGGGCCGGTTCGCAAGACGATTATTTCAAGCTGTACCGCCATGCCGCGCGCGCGATCAAGAGCGTCAACGCCGATTACAAGGTGGGCGGTCCGGCCACCGCCGGCGCCGCGTGGATTGCCGAGATGATCGCTTACTGCGCCAGCAATGCGGTGCCGCTCGATTTCGTCAGCACGCACACCTATGGCGTCCATCAAGGCTTCCTCGACGAATACGGCAGCACGGGTACGGTGCTGAGCAAGGAGGACGATGCAATCAGCGCCGACGTGATCCGGAATCGCCGGCAGATCGCGGCATCGGCCATGCCCGGACTCGAGCTGCATTACACCGAATGGAGTTCCTCGTACACGCCCGCCGATCCGAGCCACGACAGTTATCACCAGGCCGCGTATATCCTGCAAAAGCTCAAGCAGGTCGGCGGCGCGGCGCAATCGATGTCGTATTGGGTGTTCACCGATATTTTCGAGGAAGCGGGACCGCGCATGGAGGCGTTCCACGGCGGCTTTGGCCTGATGAATACCCAGGGGATCAAAAAGCCGGCCTATTTCGCCTACCAATTCCTCAACCAGCTTGCGCCGACCGCGCTGAAAAACAGCGACAGCCGATCGTTCGCCAGCACCGACCGCCAGGGCAAGGTCCAGTTGCTGCTGTGGGATTACACGCGCACCTTGCCGGACGGCGTGAATAACCAGCAGTACTTCATCAATGACCTGCCGCCCAGGGACAAAGGCCAGGTCGATATCCGCCTGCGCGGCCTGCAACGCGGCAGCTACACGCTGCACATCTCCACGGTCGGCTACCGGCGCAACGATGCGTTTACTGCCTACATCGGCATGGGTTCGCCCAGGCAGCTGGCCAAAAGCCAGGTGGCCACCCTGAAATCGCTGGCCAGCGGCAAGCCGGATCAGCAAAGGACGGTGCGTGTGGGCGCCGATGGCCGCGCCGGCATCACCTTGCCGCTCCGGGAAAACGATGTCTACCTGCTCCAGCTGCAAGCGAGGAAATAGACCGCAACGCGGATGCCGGCAATCCCGCCGTACAAGGGAAACCTGCCATCTCCCTTGGCATGGCTCAAGATAGCCCACCGCCGCGGACGACAACCGAGGTTCGCCGCCGCCGTGGGATGGTAGCAGGGCAGCCAAGGCGCGCTACGCGTCCCCGTGCAGCCATGCGCTGGCGCCGCCAGCCATGGCCGGCTTTTCAAATCGATGTAAAAAAGATTGGCATTAACACAATGGCCATGACATCCCTGATGGCTGGTTCCGATACGAATTGTCTTCGATGAAATGGTTTGTTAGAATCTATCTTGCTTTTTTTATATTGCATACAGACGAGATGGATTCTTCCAGCATGGGCAATCGCAAGGACATACATCGCACGCCTGCCAAGGCCTGCCGGTCGATCAGCGGCGTCACAGGCCTGCTGTCGCTGGCCGCCTGCATGCTGGCCGCGCCGATGGCGTGCGCCGCCCCGCTCCCCGACCAGCCGTCCGCGCTGCGGCGCTGCCCCGCCACCGATGCCGCCGCCGTCCCGCGCATCTTCGCCGCGCTCGGCAAGGAGCGCCACCCCGCCCTCAAAAAAGTGCTGGCCGCGGGCGACAATCCCAACCCCTGCCACGGCGGCCGCACGCCCCTGATGATCGCGGCGGCCGGCGGCGACGCCGACGCGCTCCACATGCTGCACCAGGCCGGCGCCGTCATCGACGCCCCGCTCGACCCGCAAGGCGGCACGGCGCTGCACGCGGCGCTCGGCGCCGGCCAGTGGCGCGCCGCCGCCATCCTGCTCGAACGCGGCGCCGACACGCGCCTGCGCGACGACTACGGCAACACCGGCTTGCACCAGCTGGCCAACAGCGTCCACGGCACCGATCCCGGCGTGCAGACCGCGCTGGCCGACAGCATGCTCAAGTCCGGCGCCGCCATCGATGCGGCCGGCCCGCAGGCCAGCACCCCGCTGATGCTGGCCATCGACGCCGGCAAGCGCGAACTGGCCGCCTTCCTGGTCGACCAGGGCGCCGACCCGGCCCTGCGCAACGCGCGCGGCGAAAACGCCCTGGCCATCGCGCGCCGGCGCGCCCTGCCCGGCATGCTCGAGATGCTGGAGCGCTGCATCGGCCAGCGCCCGCCGCGCTGCGCCGGCAACGCCACGGCCGCGCGCTACTCGACCAGATAGCGCCCATCCAGGCAAAGCGCCCTCCCATCGCCGCAGACTTTTTGAACCCACCAAAACGGATACCAGCGCATGAGCGACATCACCGCAACGAGCAGCAAGGACAGCATGGACAGCAGCGCCAGGATCGGCATCCACGAAGGCAGCATCGGCCTGCCCGCCGGCTACGAGGACCGCACCAGCAACATCTTCACGCCGGCCGACCTGCAAAACCAGCCCAACCTGAGCATCGCGCGCGACTGGCTGGCCGAGGGCGAAGACCTGCCCGCCTACGTCGAGCGCCAGATCGCCCTGCTCAAGGCGCGCCTGGCCAGCCACAAGCTGCTGGCGCGCGCGCCCGAACGCCTCGGCCTGCACGAGCCGGCCATGGCCGGCGAACGGATCGAAGCGCAGTACAAGAACGGCGCCCAGACCATCCGCCAGCGCCAGGCCGCATTCCTGATCGGACCACGGCGCGCGCTGATCCTCTCGGCCGCCACCGCGCGTCCCTTCGACGAGCGCTTCGAGACGCTCTGGCGCGGCTGGCTCGATAGTTTTGCCCCACCCGCCGCCGATCCCGCCAGCGCCGCAGGAGGCGCCGGCCCGACCGCACCGTAACGCCCACCGGAAGGCCCGCCATGCTCGAAGCTGCCCGCATCACCGACCCCATTGCCCACACCAGCGCACTGACCGGTTTCCTGGTCGGCGCGGTCATCGGCATCGCCCTCATCGCCGCCGTCGCCTTTGCCACCTTCACCTGCGGCTTCGGCGTGGCCCTGCTGGCCGGCATGGCCGCCGGCCTCGGAGCGAGCGGGATACTCGCGCTCGGGGAGGGCATCGGCAAGATGTTCTCCTCGCCGGCCGGCACCATCATCACCGGCTCGATGAATGTGTTTACCAACAGCCTGGCGCAGGCGTATGCGACAGTGAGCACGGTCGCCTGCAGCAAGCATCCGCCGGCGCCGGTGGTGGCCGACGGCTCCGGCAATGTGTTCGTCAACAGCCTGCCGGCCGCGCGCAAGACCGACGCCATCGTCTGCGGCGCCAAGATCGACGGCGGCTCGAACAATGTCTTCATCGGCGGCGGCACGGTGCGTTACAAGGAAGTGGCCGACGAAGTGCCGCCCTGGCTGCGCACCACGGTCGACTGGGCCTTCGCCCTGGCCGGGCTGGTGGGCGGCCTGGCGGGACTGGTCAAGGCCGCCGGCGGGCTGTCGAAAGCGGTGCTGCCGTGCGCCGCCAAATTCATCGGCGGCTTCATCGTCGGCGAAGCGGTCGGGCGCTACGTCATTTCGCCGGTGGTCGGGCGCGTCATGGGCGGCCTGTTCGGCAAACCGGTGGAAGTGGCGACCGGCCGCAAGCTGCTGCTGGCGCAGGACGAAATCGACTTTGTCGTGCAAAGCCCCGTACCGCTGGTCGGCGCGCGCTTCTACGGCAGCAACCTGACCGAGGAAAGCACCCTCGGCAAAGGCTGGGTGCTGCCGTGGGACCTGCGCCTGCAGCAGCGCGGCGGCAAGATCTGGTACCGCGACGGCCAGGGCCGCGAAACCGGCTTCCCGCTAGTGCAGCCGGGGTACACCGCCTTCAGCGAAGAAGAACAATGCTACCTGGCGTGCAGCGCGGACGGCCAGTTCATCCTCTACACCCTCAACGAAAGCTACTTCGACTTCGGCCACCTCGACCTGGCCACCGAGGATATCGCCTGGGTGCGCCGGGTCGAAGACCGCAGCGCCCAGTGGATCAGCTACCACCGCGACGAGGACGACCGGGTCACGATGATCCGCTCCAGCGGCGGCCAGCAATTGCGCCTGCATTACAGCGGCCTGCCGGCGCGCCTGGCCATGGTCGAATGCACCCATGGCGGCACGCCCGGAGCGCTGGTGCGCTACGGCTACGACGCGGCCGGGCAGCTGCTCTCGGTCACCGACGCCAATGGCGACCTGTCGCGCCAGTTTACCTGGGCCGACGGCCTGATGACCAGCCACACCAGCGCGCTCGGCCTGGTGTCGAGCTACACCTGGGAGCAGGTGGACGGCCAGCCCAGGGTGGTGGCCTGCCGTTCCAGCGAAGGCGAACATACCGAATTCCGCTACGACGCGCTGGCCCGCCAGAGCTGGGCCACCGACGAACAGGGACGCACCGCGCACTGGACCTACGACGAGAACTTCCAGATCGTGGCCTGCACCGATCTCGATGGCGGCAGCTACCGCATGCACTACAACACGGCCGGCCAGCCGACCCTGATCGAGCTGCCGGGCGAGCGCACCATCGCGTTCGAATACGACCAGCTCGGCCGCATCATTGGCGAGACCGATCCGCTCGGCCGCGTGACCCGTACCGCCTACGACGGCAACAGCCTGCGCGTGAGCCAGCTGGCCACCGCCGACGGCAAACGCTGGGCGGCGCAGTACGACTACCTGGGCCGCCTGCTCGCCAGCCTGGACCCGCTCGGGCGCGAGGCGCGCCAGGAATTCGCGCCCGGCCTCGCCCCGTATCCGGTGGCGCGCATCGATGCGCGCGGCGGACGCACCATGCTGGAATGGAACCGGCGCGGCCTGCTCACGTCCTACACCGACTGCTCCGGCAAGACCACGCGCTACGAATACGATGCCGACGGCCTGCTGGCCGAAGCCATCGACCCGCTCGGCCAGCGCACCCGCATCGAGCGCATGCGCAGCGGCGAACCGGTGCGCGTCACCCTGCCCGACGGCAGCGTGGAAGCGTTCACCTACAACGCCGCCGGCCACCTGATCGAACGGCGCTACGGCGCCGAGCGGATCAACCGATGGGTGCGCAACGCGCGCGGCCAGGTGCTCGAAGCGGTCGACCCGGCGCAGCGCCGCCTGCGCTACCGCTACGACGTACAGGGCCGCGTGATCGAAATGGACGCCGGCGCCGACGCCCTCTACCGCTTCGAGTACGACCGCGCCGACCGGCTGGCGCGCGAAATCCGGCCCGACGGCATCGAGCGTTTGCTGCGCTACGACGCCGCCGGCAGCCTGGCGGAGATCGAAAAGATCGGCACGCCGCTGGCGGGTCAGGCCGAGCGGCCGCGCCGCAGCACGGTCTTCGAGCGCGACAAGATGGGCCGCCTGCTGGCGCGCCTGACCGCCACCGCCACCAGCCGCTATGCCTGGGACCAGCAAGACCGCCTGCTGGGCGGCGCGCGCGTGCCGACCGAGGCCGGGGCCGCGCTGGGGATCGTCGCCAGCAGTGTGAACTTCGACTATGACGAGGCCGGCCGGCTGGTGGCCGAACACGGCGCCGAGGGCATTGTCGGTTACGCTTTCGACGAACTCGATAACCTGACCACCCTGGACCTGCCGCACGGACAGCGCATCGACACCCTCACCTACGGTTCCGGCCATGTGCACCAGATCCGCAGCGCCCAGCAGATCATCAGCGACTTCGAACGCGACGACCTGCACCGCGAAGTGCAGCGCACCCAGGGCCGCCTGGTCCAGCGCGTGGGGTACGACGCCCTGGGCCGGCGCGCCTGGCAGGCCAGCGGCCTGCATGGCGGCAGCGTGGGCCAGCAACAGGGCCGCCTGTGGCGCGATTACCGCTACAGCCCCGCCGGGGAACTGGCCGAACAGCGCGATAATCTGCGCGGCAGCATCGACTTCCAGTACGATCCGGCAGGCCATCTGCAGCGCGAGACGCGCAGCGCCGAACAGCGCGACGAACAGTTTGCGTGGGACGCGGCCGGCAACCTGCTCGACGCCAGCGCCGGCAACGGCGGCGGCAAGAGCCGCGGCCAGGTCGAGGGCAACCGCCTGCGCATGTGGCAGGATATCCGCTTCGACTACGACCCCTGGGGCAATGTGGCTGTCAAGCGCAAGGGCGCGCACCAGGTGCAGCACTTCAGCTTCGACGCCGAGGACCGGCTGGTCAGGATTCGCACCGAAACCTTGCGCGGTTTGGTGGAGATGCGCTTCGATTACGATGCGCTGGGACGGCGCATTGCCAGCACCGAGGAGCGCACCGACAACGGCGGCATCACCCTGGTCGAGCGCAAGCGGTTTGTGTGGCAGGGCTTGCGCATGGTGCAGGAGGTGCGCGAGGGCGGCGTGAGCAGCTATGTGTACAACCCGGATGCAGCCTACACGCCGCTGGCGCGCATCGATGCGGTGATCGGCGGCGCGCTGGCGGCGGCGGCCATCGACAACGCGCGCCAGGCGACGCGCGTCTTTCACTTCCACACCGACCTGGTGGGGGCACCGCTGGAGGTGACCGACGACGCCGGCGAGATTGCCTGGGCCGGCAAGTACAAGGCCTGGGGCAAGGTCGACCAGGGCGAAGACGCGGCCCTGGTGGCGCGCATCGACCAGCCGCTGCGCTTTCCCGGGCAGTACGAAGACCACGGAACGGGGCTGCACTACAACACGTTCCGGTATTATGATCCGGATGTGGGACGCTACATCAGCCAGGATCCGATCGGGCTCGATGGCGGGGCCAACCTGTATGCGTACGCGCCCAATCCGGGCGGGTGGATGGATCCGCTGGGGTGGATTCATGAGACTGCGCCGGGTTACCATGTGTATGAATTATGGGCTCCTGGTGCGACCAAACCATATTATGTCGGCATCACAGATGACCTGAACAGACGCGCCGGCGAGCATGAGAGGTCGGGACGCATGACAGCAGATGCCGAAATGAGACCTGTGAAGAGAAATGTGACTTACGGCGAGGCACGTGGTATCGAACAAGCGCGCATCGAACACCATGGAACGAAGACGGGTACGATCGGATCAGACTTGGCCGATGCTGCTAATTATGCGGAACGCGGCAACAAGGTCGCGTCATTCGATCATAACAATACAACACGCCGGCCGACCCGCCAGGCGTACTTTGAAGATGCCTACAAGGCCGAAAAAACCAGACTCGGCGGCTGCGGTTAGACGATGGCATTGTCGTGAGTGGCACTAAAAAACTGACTTACCAGAGGAGAATGTATGGGATGGTGGAACGCGCCGGAAAATCCGGAACTGACCGTTGGCGATACCGTGCTCGATTTGACACGGCGTTTCCTGATCGATTTCAGCAAAGAGTATCAAGAGGATTTGTCGCGTAAACCGACCTTGCTGGAACTGGAGTACGCTTTGAATCTCGCGTTCAAGGTGAATGTCGATGATGATGTCGTTTCGGGTTTTGAGGAACTTGAAGTCAAGCAGGTAAACATCAAAACCGCAAAGCGGCCGAAGCGGCAGAAAGCAAAACCTGGAGACATTTTTTCCTATAAACGCGACGATGGACGCTACGGATTTGGTCGCATCGTAACTTTGGTATCAGTCGGTGCCGTTGCCGAGTTTTTTGACTATACGGCCAGCCAGCCAGTATTTGATTACAGCAAAATCAATACATGGCTTATACCACCGCTTACGATCAGTACTTATGCCCTGTTCGAAGCCCAAGGGGAAGGCGAGTGGCGGGTTATCGGACATACCGCCGACTTTGCCCCGGACGAGCGACATATGGGACTGCGCTTCTCGTATGGTGATCCGGTCTGGATGGCGGTCGATATTTTCGACAAAGAGGAGCCTGTGAGTGCGGCGGTGGCAGGGCGGTACCCGTCTTATTCAGCGCGTCGTGACAGGAATGTCAAAAACGATATCCAAAAATATCTTGCTGGAACCTGAACTTAGGCCACTCCAGCATGCCGGTGAACGCACCAGCAGAGGAAAATCGATGGGATGGTGGAGTGCACCGGAAAATCCGGACATGATGGTCGGCGATGCCGTACTCGATTCGGTGCGGCATTTCTTGCGCGATTTCAGCCGCGAGTATCAGGAAGACTTGTCGCGCAAACCGACGCTGCAGGAACTCGAATATGCCCTCAATCTTGCTTTCAAAGTCAACGTGGATAGCGACATCCTCGACGGGGTCGATGAACTGGAAATCAAGCAGGTTGTGCTGAAAACCGCCAAGCGGCCGAAGAAGCACAAGGTAAGCGTTGGCGATATTTTTGCCTACAAGCTGGAAGACGGCCGCTTCGGCTTCGGCCGGGTTGTCGCGGACGCGTCGGTCGGCGCGTTTGCCGAAATTTTCGACTATTTCGCCGAGCAGCCAGTCTTTGATTACACGAAGATCGATACGTGGCTGGTGACGCCGGTGCCGATCGAAAGCTATTCTTTGCTCGAAACCCGTTCGATCGGTAACTGGCGCATTATCGGTCATACCCCGGACTTCGTGCTGGGCCCGAAATACAAAACCTTGCGTTATGTGTATGGTTCCAGCCCGAACACACTGATGTGGAAGGATATGGAAGGCAAGACCGGGTCAATCTCACCGGCCGAGGCGGAGGGACTACCGCCCTACATCGGACTGGATGATTATCTGTTCGAGCAACACATCGCCAGCCACGTTCCACCACGCAAACCCGTCAAATAATCATACACGTGCCGTCGCCGCCGGCGTAAGCATCCAGGAGATTCGATGGGCTGGTGGAATGCACCGGACAATCAGCAAGTTAGCGCGGGCGATGCCGTATTGGACCTGGCACGGCATTTTCTGCGTCACGTCAGCTATGCTTATCATTCCGTCAGCGCGGAAGTAGCGGGAAGCCACTCCATTATTGCGCGCGCGGCGACCGCACCTTAGAGAATGAATCGACACCTTACCTGGCTGGCGCGCCTTGTATTGGGCCGGGGATTGGGCCGACGAAGAAGCGGTGCCGCATCTCCGACCGCTCAATGTACGGCGCGCCTGGAAAATCGGCCCACGTGATTGAACAAGCAGCGCCCGGCAGTCTGCATGCGGGCCTCTTTGCCGCACGCCGGCCGCAGTGCGACTGTACAGACGAACGGGTCGCCGTGGTAACAGACATCGATGGCGCGATCCGGCAACGAGGCATTGAACTGGACGTGAACGCTTGCCTCTTCAAGGTCACCGGGCGCCATGCCCTTGGCCAGCAAAGCGCTTCGCAGAAATGCCGCGTAGTTTTTTGCAACCAGCTCCCCATTCGCGGTGGACGATGCGGCAGTCCCGTCTAGCAAGTTCAGATGACACACATCCCCCGTCGCCCCCACCTCGCAGTACAGCACGCCGAGCGCCCAGAAGCCGCCGACGTCGTTGTTACGGCTGACGAAGGACTGCAGGAGCCCTGCGGCAACATGCTTGATCTTTGTGTATCTAGTCATCGGTTGGGGAGGAGAAGTGAGGATGCCGCAACAGCACGGCGCTGGGCTAAAGAATTCCCATGACGAGCCCTGTTTTGCAGATTCTCTCATATTGATATTCGAACATTTCATATTTCCCATCGACATCACCAGAGCGAATAATGCATATAGCCAAAATTTTCAGCATTATTTACATCAGTGATATGGGGCATCATAAATCAAAATTTTCTTTATACCTGTAACTCTCTTATACTGCACTGCAACAACATACAGTTTATCCCAGGAGAGTTCCAAATGAGCAGCGCCACCTACACCCAAGCGACGAATCAAGGTTTCCGCCATTACCTGACCGATGTCAGCAATGCGGCACGTGCCTTTGCCGCTGCGCTGTTTGCCGCGCAAGAGCGCCAGTTCGTTGCGCAGGAAGTGGCGGTCAAGCCGACCCCGGACGAGCGTGCGCGCATGCGCAGCCACCGCAAGCTGATCGTCATGGCCAATGCCTACCAGAGCATGCACCCGAGCCTGGCTGCCGAGCTGCGTAACCTGGCATCGCGGGGTTGATCGTGGAAGTCATCGAATACCTCCCTGGCGCCCTGGCCGCCATCGCTTTCGCCGTGCGTGTCGCGATCTTCTTCCGCGACGGCCCTGAGCCTGAGCCGGAACAGCAAGACCTCTGATTCCTCACCGGCCGCGCTCGTGGCCGGATGCACTACCGCACTGCCACTGCTGCAGCGCACAATGCCCCCTCCGATGTCCGACCCGGCATTCCCCCTCCATGCCGGGCCGGACATCCTCTTCCTCCAGCCCCCATGTCCACTTTGGTGCCAGGTCTGACAATCGGACACGGCCTGATCCTTCGCGGCAGAATAATTTACTGGATAATATTCTATAATCTGATATATTATTGAGATAGATAACGAATCCCATCCGCCTCATGCCCGATACACAACTCGATCTCGACCGCTTCGCCGCCGGCGCCGACAAGGCCTGCGCATTGCTGAAAGTGCTGGTCAACCGCGACCGCCTGTTCCTGCTGTGCCAGTTGTCACACCAGGAACGCAACGTCGGCGAACTGGAACAATTGACCGGCATCCGCCAGCCCACCCTGTCGCAACAGCTCACCGTGCTGCGCAACGAGCAACTGGTCAGCACCCGCCGCGACGGCAAGCAGATTTTCTACTCGCTCAGCAGCGACCAGGCCAAAGCCGTCATGGACGTGTTGTACCAACAATTCTGTTCGCCCACTCCGGAGAAGCAAGATGATGTCGTCGCTCAATCCTGACCTGGTCCGCGCGCTGGCCGGCGGCGCCGTGATCGGACTGGCCGCTGCCATGTTCGTATTGCTCAACGGCCGCATCGCCGGCATCAGCGGCATCCTCGGCGGCTTGCTGCGCCCGGTTCGTAGCGAACTCGGCTGGCGCATCGCCTTTTTGCTGGGGCTGATCCTGTCGCCGCTGGCCTTCGTCCTGTTCGCCCCCCTCCCCGACGTTCATGTCGAGGCCGGCAAGGCGAGCCTGATCGTCGGCGGCCTGCTGGTCGGCCTCGGCACCCGCTACGGTTCCGGCTGCACCAGCGGACACGGCGTGTGCGGCATCGCCCGCCTGTCGCCCCGTTCCCTGGCCGCGACCGCGGCGTTCATGCTGGCCGGCTTCGCCACCGTGTTCGTCCTGCGTCACCTGGCCGCAGCGGGCACCGTATGAAACACACCATGACAGCTTTCGCCAGCGGCCTGGTCTTCGGCCTGGGACTGATCCTGTCGGGCATGACCGATCCATCCAGGGTGATCGGTTTCCTCGACCTGGCCGGCAACTTCGACCCCGCCCTGGCCTTCGTGATGGGCGGGGCCATTCCGGTGGCGGCAATCGCATTCCGCATCGCCGCCAGGCGCCGCGCCACGCCGCTGGCGCCCGCCACCGGCAAGATCGACACGCCCCTGCTGCTCGGCGCGCTGACCTTCGGCGCCGGCTGGGGCGTGGCCGGCTACTGCCCCGGACCCGCGCTGGCCTCGCTGCTCACGGGCGGCGCCGATGCGGGCATCTTCGTGGCCGCAATGCTGGGCGGCATGCTCCTGTTCGAACTGGCGCAGTCCGTCCGCAAACGCCGGCAGGGACGGTAGCGCAGCCTTGCCCATGGCGCATGGCCACGCCATGCACTTGCGGCAGCCGATGTCCCGGGACGGAAAACGCTGTCAGACCAGCCACAGGCCGTTGTTGCCGAACTGCGCCTGCGGCGCAGCGCTGGCATCGATCCAGGCCGCGACCAGCTCGGCGCGCGTATGGGTGCCCAGGTAATCGATCCACACGCCCTCTTGCGCGGCATCGGCGCCGGCATCCGCATTGCGGTACAGCGCCTGGACAAACTGCGCATCGCCCGTGCCGGCATAGCGCGCCCGGAATTCCTCCGAGGCGGTGAGAACCTGCGCCAGCTGCAGGGTGTCCGAGCCGCGCCCCAGCAGCTCGTTGATGCCGTTCAGGCCGGCGGGGCGGTCGAACACGCTCTGATACAGCAATCCCACGCTGCGCAAGGTCGCGCCGCTCGCCTGCGTGAATGCCAGGTCGACCGTGACGCCGCCGAAGTTGCCCAGTTCGATACCGCTGAGGGTGTCGAGATCGCCGTTGGCCCGGTCCGCAATGCGCACCTTGCCGTCCGCGCCCAGCAGGATCTTGTAGTCGCTCAGCTTGCCGGCGTACACGACGGTATCGGTACCGTCGCCGCCCACCAGCAGGTCGCTGCCGCTACCACCGTCGAGCCTGTCGTCGCCGCCGCCGGCGATCCAGTCGCCTTCCGTTCCCGCCACGCCCTGGCCGACGGCCACGCCGCGCGCCGTGTCCATCCTTGCCTGCAACTCGGCGCCGAGCGCGAAACCGAGCAGCACGTCGGCCCGGCTGTGCACGCCCGTTGCGCCGCTGCCGTCCAGCTGCGCCAGCCAGAATGCCAGCCCGTCCGCATCCGGCGCGCGGCCCAGGCCCTGCCGGTACAGCGTGGTCAGAAACGCCAGGTCGCTCAGCGCGCCGTTGCCGGCGTCAAGCCATTCCTTCGATGTCAGGAAGGAGGTCGCGGTGGTGTGCAGGTCGCCGCTGTCCATCGCCCAGAACGCCAGCCCCGGCAAGTCCGCCACCCGGTCGAATACGGCCTGGTACATGCCGGCCAGCTGCAGCAGCTTTTGTTGCGGCGCGTTCAGGAAGGCCAGTTCCGGCGCGGCCGCGTTCAGCTCGGCGCGCGCCACCGATTCGCTCTTGCCCGGCGCGAACAGCGCAGTCTGGTGACTCCCGGTCAGCGCGCCGCTGCGCTCGATCCAGAACTGCCAGGCCCCGCTGTCGCTGCGCCCGCCCTGCAACACGTCGTTGCCGCTGCCGCCGTGCAGGCTGTCGCTGCCGATTCCGCCCACCACCCTGTCGTTGCCGCTGCCGCCGTCCAGCCTATCCTTGCCGCCGGCGCTGCCGATGATGTCGTCGCCGGCGCCGCCGTACAGCAGGTCGTCATCGGCGCCCAGCAGGATGTTCTGCGAGGCGCCGTCGCCGATGACGAAGTTCTGGCCATCGCCGCCGCGCAGGGTGGCATTGCCGACAATGGCGGCGAAATCGACATTATCGAGCTGAAGCACTGCGTTCGCCGGCAGGCCGGAGGCGTCGATCACCAGCCCGATCGCGCCCGGGTGATGGCTGCCCTCGGGCAAGCCGGTCGAGCTGCCGCTGATGAGAATGGTGGATGCGCCGCTGGCCCCGGGCGCCGCTTGCGGCGTGATGGTCATGCTCTCCAGTAGCACCGAGTCGAACAGCGACCCCAGGAAGTCCTGGCCCAGCCCCTTCATCGCGTTCTGCACGTCGGTGCCGGGCGTGGTTTTCTGTTCGATGCGCCGGATCAGGTCGAGCAAGGCTTGCTGCTTGTTCAGCAGGCTGCTGGCGCCGTCGGCCACCAGGCCGACAGCGTCGGGAAGGCTGACCGTCAGCCTGACCGCCACCCCGCCCGCGCCATTATTCAGGCCGAGTGGAATGTCGGCCAGGGTCGGGTTGGGCGTGCCCGGATCGTCGGGCCGGCTCGTCTCGATCGCCGCGATCACCACCTTGGAACTGCTCAAGCCCGTGGCCGCGTCGTAGGTGACGGTGGTGTCGAGCACCACGCCGTCGACCGTGCTGCGGCCCGCTGTCGCAGGCAACACCCCCACCGGCGGCAGCACCGGCGGCACGGGCGGAAGCGCCACCGTGTTGATGGCATAAGCGGGCGAGGCTGGCGAGCCGCTGCCCGGATTGCCGGCCAGGTCGGTCACGCCGCTGGCGCCGAGGGTAATCGTGTTGGCCGCCGCAACCGTATTCGCGGCCGGGGTGAAGGTCGCCGTCCAGGTGATGTTGTCGCTGCTGGCCAGGTTGCTCAGCGTGCCGCCGCCGGCCGCCAGGTCGCCCAGGTCGAGCCCGGCAACCGCTTCCGAGAACGCGATCGTCACCAGTGCAGTCTGCCCGGCGCCCAGATTCAGGCTGGACATGGACAAGGTCGCGCCCGGCGCCGTATGGTCGATGGTATATCCCTGGCCGCTCACACCGGCCAGGATGGCGTTGCCGGCCGCGTCGCCGATGCCGGTGCCGCCGCCTTTCAGGTTCAATTGCAGCAAGCCGTCGCCGGCGACCGTGTCGACCGTGACCGTGTAGCTGCTGCCGCTGCCGCTGACCGACGCGATCGCGCCGCTCGCGGTGCCGGAGGTGGCCAGGGCGAAGTCGCCCACGTCGACCCCGCTGACGTTTTCCGAGAACGTGACCGTGTAATCGACGCTGGCGGCCCTGGTCCGCACCGGGCCGGCCGGCACGATGGAAAGCGCCGCCGGCGCCAGCGCATCGACCTTCACGCCGCCCAGGGCGGCGATGCCGTTCAGCGCCAGCGTCGCGTCGTTGCCCTGCGCGTCCTGGAGCGTTCCGCCGTTAAGCGCAATGGCATTGGCCAGGACCACGCCGTTGCTGTCGCTGTGGGCGCCGGCCACGATGTAGCGGAAGGTCAGCGCGCTGCCGCCGCTGCCGCTGACATACTGCGCCTGCACCGTGCCGCCCGTGTCGAGGGTCACGCCGATGGAGGGTGTGCCGCTGCCGGTAGCGACCGTCACCGCTTCGCCGAACTGCACCACGAAGTCGAGCGCGGCCCCCGCCGCATACGTGGCGTCGGCCGGTCCGCTCACGGAAGACACCTGGGGCGCCGTATGGTCGAAGCTGTACACCTGGCCGGCCGTGAAGCCGCCCGCGATGGGGTTGCCGCTGCCGTCGATAATCCCCGTGCCAGCGCTGTTGAGATCGAGCCGCAAGGTACCGTCGCCGCCGATGTTGTTGACGGTGACGGTGTAGCTGGCGCCGCTGCCGGACACCGACGCGATCGTGCCGCTCACCCCGCTGCCGGCCAGGCTGAAGTCGCCGGTGTCGACATTGCTGACGGCGCTGGAGAACTGCACCGTGTAATCCACACTGCTCAGCTTGCTGGTGGCGGCCTGCACCCGGCTGATCGAGGTCACGCTCGGCGCCAGGCCGTTGACCAGCACGCCCGCGAGCGCGCCCACGTTATTGAGCGCCAGCGCGGCCGGATTGGCGGCCGCGTCGCGCAGGGTCCCGCCGTTCAGCTCGATCGCGGCCCCGAGCGCGATGCCGTCGCTGTCGGCCGTGCCGCTGGCGACGATATGGCGGAACAGCAGCGACGCGGTAGCGCTGCCGCTGACGTAGTGCGCGTACGCCGTCCCGCCGGTCGCCAGCGTGACGGCGATGCGCGGCGTGCCGCCGGTGCTGTCCACCGTCACCGCCTCGGCAAACTGGACGCGGAAGTCGAGCGCCTGGCCGACCCCGTAGGTGGCGTCCGAGGGCACTGCCACTGTCGCCACGGCAGGCGCCGTGTGGTCCAGCATGTAACTCTGGTTGCCGATACGCGGCGTGTTCGGTATGGGGTTGCCGGCCAGGTCGACGATATTCGTCCCGGAACCTTTCAGGTCCATGCGCAGTTCGCCGTCGCCGGACACGCCGTTGATGGTGACCACATAATCGGCGCCGCTGCCGGTGATCGAGGCAATGCTGCCGGCTGCGGTGCCGGCCTTGAACAGCGAGAAGTCGCCGATGTCGACGCCGCTGACGCTTTCGACGAACTTGACGTTGTACTGGACGCTGCTGCCATTGTTCGCGCGCGGCCCGACGCGCGTGATCTGGAACAGCTCGGGCGCCTGGGTATCGATCAGCACGCCGGCAAGGGAGGCGACGCCGTTCAGCGCCAGCGTGGCGTCATTGCCGGCCGCGTCCTTCAGGGCGCCGCCGTTGAGCGCGATGTCGGCGCCCAGGACCGGGCCGTCGGCATCGGTCTGCCCGCCGCCGACGCTGTAGCGGAACAGCAGCGCACTGGTGCCGCTGCCGCTGACATACTGCGCCGCGACCGTACCGCCGGTGTCGAGCGCGACATCCAGGGCCGGCGCGCCGTTGACAAAGACCGCCTCGTTGAAGTTGACCGTGAAGTCGAGCGCGCTGCCGGCCATGTAGCTGCCGTTGGCCGGTGCCGCGACCGAACTGACGGCCGGGCTGCCGGTGTCGATGGTGTAGGCCGCGCCGGCCGTGTAGCCGCCCGCGATGGGGTTGCTGGCGCCGTCGACGATGCCGGTGCCCGCGCTTTTCAGGTCCAGGCGCAGGCTGCCGTTGCCGGTCACGCTGTCCACCGTCACCGTGTAGGTGCTGCCGCTGCCCGTCACGCTGGCGACGTTGCCGCTGGCGCTGCCGCTGAGGACAAAGTCGCCGATGTCGACGTTGTTCACGCTGGTGGAAAAGACCACCGTATAGCCGACGCTGGCCTGGTTGGTGGTGGCCGCGTCGACCAGGGTGATGGAGGAGACTTCGGGCGCCGCGGCGTTGACCAGCACGCCGCTCAGGGCGCCGACATTGTTCAGGGTCAGGCTGGCGTTGTTGCCTGCGGCATCCTTCAGCGTGCCGCCATTGAGGTCCAGCGCACCGAGCCCCACGCCATTGGCGTCGGCATTGCCATTGACCACGGTGTAGCTCAATACCAGGGCGGTGCTGCCACTGCCGCTGACGTAGCTGGCGTACACGGTACCGCCGGTGTCGAGCAGCACAGCGAGGCGCGGCGTGCCGGTGACGCTCACCGCTTCATTGAAATTGACGGTAAACGCGAGCGGCTGTCCCACCGTATAAGTGGCATTGCCCGGCACGCCGACGCTGCCGACCGCCGGGCCGGTATGGTCCAGCGTGTAGACCTGGCCGCTGGTGTAGCCGGTGGTGGCGATGGCATTGCCGGCCATGTCCAGGATGCCGGTCGAGGGGCCGTTCAGGTTCAGCCGCATGATGCCATCGCCGCTCACGCCGCTCACCGTCACCGTGTAGCTGCTGCCGCTGCCGGAAATGCCGGTGATGTTGCCGTTGGCGCTGCCGCTTTTGGTCAAGGAGAAGTCGCTGGTGCCGACCCCGCTTACGCTTTCCGAGAACGTCACCGCGTAATCGACGCTCGATGCGCTGGTGACGGCGGCGCCGGTGCGGTTGATCGACGTCACCGCCGGCGCTACCGCGTCGACCAGCACGCCGCTCAATGCGCCGACGCTGTTCAGGGTCGCAGTGGCATCGTTGCCGGCAGCGTCTTTCAGGGTGCCGCCGTTCAGCGCCAGGCTGCCGCCCAAGGCCACGCCGTCGGCATCGAGGTTGCCGCTGGCAAGCACATAGCGGAACACCAGTGCGCTGCTGCCGCTGCCGCTGAGGTACTGCGCCTGCACGGTGCCGCCGGTGTCGAGCGTGACGGCAATCGACGGCGTGCCGCCGCCGGTGTTCACCGTGACCGCTTCGCTGAAGTTGACGGTGAAATCGAGCTGATCGCCGGTTTTATACGTGCCGTTCGATGGGACCGCCACCGACGCCACGGTGGGCGGCGTGGCGTCGGCCAGATGGATATTGTTCAGCACAATATCTGTAAACACCAGGTAGATCGCCTTGTTGCCGTTGGTGGTGGCAGTCAGCTTGAGCGTGGCGATCTCGGTCAGGCCGTTCAGCGCAAAGGGGGTGAGTGCGGTGCTCGCGGCCGTGGTGACCTGCTTGGTACCCACCAGCGTACCGCTGGCATCGTAACCCTTGAACACCAGGTTCTGGCTCACGTCGGAAGGCTGGTAATTCGAGATCGTCATCGACGTTGGGGTAAACAGCTGGCCGCCGACAAAAGAAAAGGTAATCAGGCTCTCGCCGGCACCCGTGGCCGAATCGTTGACCACATAATTTTTGCCGGGCAGGTTGTAGAACACGACACCACGATCGTGTCCGTCCACCTTGAACTGGTAAGCCGGATTGCCGCTGACCTTGTAGACGACATCGACGGCAGGATCGGGAGCGCTGCCCATATTGATAAAATTGGCGGCCGTATTGAAACTCAGCGTGCTGGCATTGATGACCAGTACCTGGCTGTACAGCGCTGCCAGCGCCGCATCGACCACGGGACGGGAATCGATCTTCCCGCTGCTGATTTCCAGGTTCCAGTCGCCGCCGTGCGCCGCGCTGCCGGTACGATTGCTTGAGCCGGCCACATCGGCGCCGGTGGCAATCGCCAGACGGTCGATCAATGCCGCACCGTCCTGGCCTTGGGCCACGTCGCATCCATACAACAGGATATCGCCGTCCGGCGCCAGGCTGGCGCCGATGACCTGCAATTCCTGGCTGCGCGAATCGAGCGTGGCGCCATCGAGCTGCAATGCGCCGAAATTCACGGCTGCCGTGGCGCCGTGCGAAATGATGTGCACCGCATCGATGCCGCTGCGTCCGGCCAGGATGGCGGCAATCTGCTGCAGGCCGTCCTGCGCCGCATCCAGAATGTGCACTTCCGCGCCAGCGCCCAGGCCCTGCTGCAGCGTGCGCAGGTCGCCCACATTGCTTTCGATGAAAGTCACTTCGCTGCGCTGCTTCGCCGCCAGATGGCCGATGGCGCAGGCAAGCGCCGGCGCGGCGGCCGGCTCGCCGGCCGCGATGCGCAGCTTGAGCGCAGTGTCATGGGGGAAGGCCGGCGCGCTGCGCAACATTGGCTGCCGCGTCGTGTCGTCGGAAAAAATCGAGCCGGATGCAGTGATCATGCTGGCGTGTCCTGTATGGCGGTCTGGTTGCTGATAACGTGGGCGCGGCTGCCGCTGCGGTCGCCCCAGAAGGAAAGTTTGGCGAATTTGTCGAACAGGTCGGGCGGAATCACGGTGGGCCTTGCGCGGTATTCGACCTTGGCGCGCACCGTGTGCAGGCCGGGTATCCCGAGTTGCATATCGAAGTCGGCAGCCTCGTATTCCACATGCTCGAAGTCGTGTTCGAAACCGGGCTCGCCGATAAAGTCGTACACCAGCGGCATCACTTGCTGCGGCGCGCGGGTCAGCAAGTCATAGTCGACCAGCAGCATCGATGCCGCGTGTTCGCCGTAAAAGGCTTCGCGCAGCGCGGCCCAGGCAAAACCGACCATCTGCTCGTGCTGCATCAAGCCCTCGAGCCGCGTATAGACCGTGCTGCGCGAGGGATTACCGCCGAACAGGCGGGTGTTTTCGTAAGGATTGGCGCGATACAGGCGCTCGATGCTGTCCATCACCCACGCCACATTGCGCACGCAGGCAATCATCTTGGAGCCGGGAAACAAATCGTCCAGCAGCGGCATCCTGGCGCACCATTGACGGTTGGTATCGAAAATAAGTTCTTGCGGCTGTTGCCGGTAATACGAATCGAACAGTCCGCGCAAGATGTCGCGCCGCTGTTGCTGGTTGACCAACAGGGCCGACTCGCTGCCCGCACTGACCTGGGCCATGACGGCGGCGGCCAGGGCGCCGACCGGGCTGGTCATGCCAGCATGAAAACGGGGATTCTGGCGCAGGATGGCGGACAGAAGGGTGGAACCGGAGCGGGGGAGTCCTGCAATGAAATGATATTTTTTCTCAGATTGCATCGTCGTATTTGCGATAAAGAGCGGCGAGTCAAGTTTAGTTCATTTCCCACAATAAAAACATAATGTTGCCAATCTACACCAATAATTTTGCGGAGCGCGTTTTCCGCATGCGGTCGCAGCGCCGCCGCGTCGCCGCCGGCCGGGTGCCCACGGCCTGCCCGCCTGCGCTAGAATGCGATCCTGCAACTTCTCGCATTTCCTTTCATTTCCTACGAATTGTATTTACCATGCGCCTATTTGTCCTTCCCCTCCTGGCCGCGATGTGGGCGATCCCCGCCGTCGCAGCCGACCCCATCAGCCTCGATCAGGCGATGGCCCATCCCGACTGGATCGGCACGCCGGCGGAAACCGCCTGGTGGAGCTGGGACGGCAAGCAGGTGTTCTACAAGCAAAAGCGCATTGGTTCGCAGCTGCGCGATACCTACCAGGCCACGCCCGGCAAGGCGCGCCTGGTGGGCGACACCGAACTGGCGAACCTGGACAGCGACAAGGTGATCTACAACCGCGAGCGCACCCGCGCCCTCATGCTGCGCAACGGCGACCTGTTCGAACGCGACCTGAAAAGCGGCGCGCTGACCCAGATCACGCGCGGCAGCAACGGCATCATGGCGCCCCAGTATGCCGCCGACGGTCGCGGCGTGCAGTTCCGCGTCGGCCACGAGTGGCTCGGCTGGAACCGCGCCGACCGCCTCATCTCGCCGCTGGCCGCGCTGCGCGCCAGCAAGGACCCCGCCGCCGCGCCGGACGCCGACAATCTGCGCGACCTGCAACTGCGCCTGATCTCCACCCTCAAGCGCCAGAAGGAAGACCGCGACGCCGGCCGCGAGCGCGCGGAACAGGAACGCCGCGCCGACCCCACGCGCGCGCCGGCCCCGATCTACCTGGGCGACAAAGTCGTCATCGACGGCAGCGCGCTGTCGCCGGACGGCCGCTGGCTGCTGCTGGTCACCGCCCCCAAGGCCTCCGACAAGGGCCGCATCGGCAAGCTGCCGCGCTACGTGACCGAATCGGGCTACGAAGAATTCGACGACCAGCGTCCGCGCGTGGGCCGCAACGCACCCGTGCCGCACACGCTCAAGCTGGTCAACCTGGCCACGCGCGAGATGCGCGACCTGTCCTTCGACACCCTGCCCGGCATCACGGCCGATCCGCTGGCGGACCTGCGCAAGGCGCAAAAGCTGCCCGAACTGAAAGGCAACCGCGTGGTGCGCGTGGACGACGACGGCGCCTCGATCGAGTGGAACCGCAGCGGCACCGGCGTGGCCGTGATGCTGCGCGCCGCCGACAACAAGGACCGCTGGATCGCCACCGTCGACCTGGCCGGCGCCACGCTCAAGCCGGTCCACCGCGTCACCGACCAGGCCTGGGTCAACTCCGGCAATAACGAATTCGGCTGGCTGCCCGATAACAGCACGCTCTGGTACCTGTCGGAAGAAAGCGGCTATGCGCACCTGTACACGCGTGGCGGCGACGGCAAGACGCGCGCGCTCACGCAGGGCAAGTGGGAAGCGACCCGCATCCAGTGGACCGCCGACGGCGCCACCGCGTACATGATGTGCAATCCGAAGAACCCGGGCACGTATGAAGTCTGCGCGGTCTCGAGCGCCGATGCGAGGCTGCGCGAAGTGACCGCGCTCGAAGGGGTCGAACAGTTTGCCCTGTCCCCGGACGAACGCAAGCTGCTGCTGCACTACTCGTCGAGCTACATGCCGACCCAGTTGGCGACGGTGGCCGTCAGCGGCGGCGCGCCAAGCAAGTTGACCGATACGCGCTCGCCCGCGTTCAAGGCGCGCAGCTGGATCGAACCGCAGTACGTGGCGGTGCCGTCGACCAAGGGCGCGGGCCAGATCTGGGGCAAGCTGTATCGCCCTGCCACGCTGGAGCCGGGCAAGAAGTACCCGATCGTGATGTTCGTGCACGGCGCGGGCTACCTGCAGAATGTGAGCAAGCGTTATCCGGTGTATTTCCGCGAGCAGATGTTCCACAACATGCTGGTCGAGAAGGGCTACATCGTGCTCGACCTGGATTACCGCGCATCGAAAGGCTACGGCAGCGCATGGCGCACGGCGATCTATCGCCAGATGGGTTATCCGGAACTGGAAGACTACGTCGACGGCGTGAACTGGATGGCGGCGAACCACCAGGGCGACCTGAACAACGTGGGCGTGTACGGCGGCAGCTACGGCGGCTTCATGACCTTCATGGCGCTGATGCGCGAGCCGGACATCTTCAAGGCTGGCGCCGCGCTGCGGCCGGTGACCGACTGGACCACCTACAACCACGAGTACACCGCGAACATCCTCAACACGCCCGATCTCGATCCCGAGGCCTACCGCAAGTCCTCGCCCATCGAGTACGCCGACAAGCTGCGCGGACACCTCTTGATCTCGCACGGGATGGTGGACGATAACGTGTTTTACCAGGACTCGGTGCGCATCGCGCAGCGGCTGATCGAACTGAAAAAGGATCACTGGGAGCTGGCCAGCTACCCGCTGGAGCGGCACGCGTTCGTGCAGCCGGAGAGCTGGTACGACCAGTATCGCCGGATTTACCAGCTGTTTGAACGGACCTTGAAGTAATGGTCCGCGTCATCGCGCGCTGACTTTAAGCCGTCTCTCCCGCCCTTGGCGGGAAAGACGGGGTGCGGCTCAGTCGCCCAGAAAATCCAGTAAGGTCAACGCCACCACCTTGGTCGCCTTGCGCAAGTCGTCCAGCGCCAGGCGTTCATCGGCCTTCTTCGCATTCGATTCCGGCACCGTGCGCGGCCCCGCGCCATACAGCACGGCCGGAATCCCGTGCTCGCCGTACAGGCGCGCATCGGCATACAGCGGCGTGCCCTGCGCCGTGATCTCCTCGCCGATCACCTGCCTGCCGTTCTTCTGCAGGCTCGCCACCAGCTTGTCCGATCCCGGCAGCGGCCGCAGCGCGTGCGACAGCAGCAGGCGCTTGATCTCGACCCGAAT
Source organism: Massilia atriviolacea (assembly GCF_003953935.1). GTDB lineage: Bacteria > Pseudomonadota > Gammaproteobacteria > Burkholderiales > Burkholderiaceae_D > Telluria_A > Telluria_A atriviolacea. The sequence goes on along the minus strand of NZ_RXLQ01000006.1, from coordinate 326,529 downwards.
CCCGGGCTCGCCGCGCACGGCGTCCTCGATCAGCGCCCGCACCTGCGCTTCCACCGCCGCCGGATCTTCTTCCGGAATCATGCGCCGGTCCATCTTCAGCACGACCTTCCCCGGCACCACGTTGGTATTGGTCCCGCCATCGATGCGGCCCACCAGCATGGTCGGCGAATCGATGCCCGCCACCTTCGACTTGATCTTTTTCAGTTGCGGCAGCTGCCCGTAGATCGCGTTCAGGATGCGCGTGGCCGCCTGCAGTGCGTCGTGCCCGGTTTCCGGCATGGCGCCATGGCCCGACTTGCCGTGCACGGTCACTTCCAGCTGCAGGCAGGCATTGTGCGCGGTGACGATGTTGTAGCTGAAACCCGCCGCGATGACCAGGTCCGGCTTGGTCAGCTTCTGTTCCAGCAGCCAGCCCGGCCCCAGCAGGCCGCCGAATTCCTCGTCGTAGGTAAAGTGCAGTTCGAGCCCGCCCTTGAGCGGCACGCCCAGCGCTTCCAGCGCGCGCACGGCGAAAATATAGGTCGAAAAATCGCTCTTCGACACGGCCGCCGCGCGCCCGTAAATGAAGCCGTCTTCCACCACCCCGCCATACGGCGGATGCACCCAGCCGTCGCCCGGCGGCACCACGTCGCCATGCGCATTGAGGGCGATGGTCGGCCCGCCCGCCGCATACGGCCGGCGCACGATCAGGTTGGTGATGCTCTCCATGCCGTAATCGCGCACCGCCTGGGCCGGCACCGCGTGCTTCTCGGCGCTCCAGCCGAGGGCTTCCACCATCGTCGCCACGGCGTCGGCGTGCGGCGCGTTGTTGCCCGGCGGCGTGTCGGTCGGGATGCGGATCACTTCCTGCAAAAACGCGACCTGTTCGTCGAAGTGGGCGTCGATCCAGTCGACCAGTTTTTCCTGTGCGTTCATCGTTATCCTTATTGAGAGCCTGTCTTGGCGCCGGCTTCGAACCACGCCGCCACCTGGGCACGTTCGGCATCGGTCATATTCGTCATGTTCCCGATCGGCATAGCCTTCAGCTGCACCGACTGCTGGTATATCTTCGCCGCATTCTGCCGAATCAGATCGGCGTTGTGCAGCATCACGCCGGCCGGCGCGCTGGCAAACCCGGGCTGGGTCGGACGCTCGGCGTGGCAGCTCGCGCAGCGCTGCGCGACGATCGCCCGCACCTGCGCGAACTGCGCCGCCGGATCGACGCCCGCAGCGGCGGCGGCAGGCGCCTTGGGCGCGATGGCCACCGCCACCGCCAGCAGCAGCGCCACGCCGGCCGCCGGATAGCGCCACTCCACGCGGCCCCGGTGGCGCAGGTTGAAGAAGTGGCGGATCAACACGCCGGCCGCCATGATCCCGGCCAGCACCGCCCAAGCATGCTCGTGGCGGTAGGTCATCGCGTAGTGATTGCTGATCATGATGAACAGGACCGGCAGGGTGAAGTAGTTGTTATGCACGCTGCGCTGCTTGGCCTTGAGGCCATGGATCGGGTCCGGCTTCTGGCCGGACGTCATCGCCGCCACCATCTTGCGCTGGCCCGGGATGATCAGCATCAGCACATTGGCGACCATCATGGTGCCGATCATCGCGCCGACGTGGATGTAGGCCGCGCGCCCGCTCAGGTATTTGTTCAGCACATACGCGCTGGCGACCAGGAACAGGAACATCACGATCCCGAACGGCAGGTCGCGCTTGCCCAGGGGCGAGCGGCACAGCAGGTCGTAGACGGTCCAGCCGGCCACCAGGCTGCCGATGCCGATGCCGATCGCCTGCCAGGAACCGAGGTCCGCGACGGCCTTGTCGACCATCATCGCCTGCGCATTGAAGTAGTAGACGATGGTGAGCAGCGCAAAGCCCGACAGCCAGGTGGAATAGGCTTCCCACTTAAACCAGTGCAGCTCCCTGGGCAGTTCGGCCGGCGCCACCAGGTATTTTTGCGGGTTGTAGAAGCCCCCGCCATGCACCGCCCACAATTCGCCCGACACGCCTTTTTTCGCCAGCTCGGAACCCGGTGCCGGCGGGCGGATGGTGTTATCGAGCCAGACGAAGTAGAACGAGGCGCCGATCCAGGCGATGCCGGTGATGACGTGCAGCCAGCGCACGATGAGGTTGAGCCATTCGAGGCCGTAGGGGAGCAGGTATCCGAACACTTCCATGGGTTTCCTTGTTGCGTGGGCTGCGGCGATAGTAGCGCGAATTTACCCAAGATAAACTGATTCAAGTATCATTACATGAAATATCGCGTATATTCCACATACTCGAATTCATATACACAACGATGTCCAGCCTTCCCCAACACCTCGACCTGCACCTGATCCGCATCCTGTATCTGCTGCTGGTCGAAAAAAACGTCTCGCGCGTCGCGCTCAAGCTCAATCAGCCGCAGCCCTCGATCTCGGCCTCGCTGCGCAAGCTGCGCGAGCTGACCGGCGACCCGCTGCTGGTGCGCGGCGCGCGCGGCATGGTGCCGACCCAGCATGGCGAAAGCCTGCTCAAGCCGGCCAAGCGCATCCTCGACGAAACCGAAAGCCTGTTCGTCAAAAAATCGCCCTTCGTGCCGCAGGAAGAAGCGCGCACCTTCCACATCGCCGCGCCGGATTACCTGGACAGCCAGTTCCTGCCGAACGTGGTGGCGGCGCTGCGGCGCGGTTCGCCCAACAGCCGCGTGGTGATCCACAGCCTGGGCGGCGGCGTCGATTACATCCGCATGCTGTCGGACGGCGACATGGACCTCGTCATCGCCAACTGGGACGAGCCGCCGGCGCACCTGCACATCTCCAAGCTGTTCGAAGACCCGATCATCTGCACCATGCGCGCCGACAGCCCGTACGCCAAGCGCACCGCCAGCGACGCCATGACCATCGAGGACTACCTCGCCCTGCCCCACGTGGCGCCGTCGCAGATGCTGCCCGGTTACCACGGCGTGATCGACGCCTTCCTGGAGCGCCAGGGCATGCAGCGCAAGGTGGCGGTGGAATCGGCCTATTTCGGCCTGATTCCGTATATGCTGACGCAGACCGACCTGGTACTGACCACCGGCCGCCAGTTCATGCGGTTTTACGAAAAGACGCTGCCGCTGAAAAGCTTCACGGTGCCGGTCAAGTTCCCGCCGATGCGGTTCTACCAGTTGTGGCACGAGCGCGTGCACCAGGCGCCCGAGCACAAATGGCTGCGCGACCAGGTCAGCGCGGCGGCCAAGGCGCTGGTGCAGAAGTAGCGATAGCGCTTATCAGCGCCGGCGTATGTGCGCGCGGCGGCCAGCGCTTATGATCGGTAATCGAAGATGGAATAACCATGACTACACTGACGGATCTGAACAGCTGCGATGCGGCGGCCTTTGTCGACACCCTGCGCGGCATCTATGAACACTCGCCCTGGATTCCCGAACGCGCATTGGCCGCACGGCCGTTTGCCAGCGTCGCGGCGCTCAAGTACGCCCTGCAAACGGCGGTGACCAAGGCCAGCGTCGACGAACAGCTCGGCCTGATCCGCGCCCACCCCGAACTGGCCGGCAAGGCCGCCATCGCGGGCGAGCTGACGCAGGAGTCCACCAAGGAACAGGCCAGGTCGGGCCTGAACCTGTGCAGCGCGGAAGAATACGCGACCCTGCACAAGCTCAATGCCGACTACAACGCGCGCTTCGGCTTTCCGTTCATCCTGGCTGTCAAGGGCCCGGACGGCAACGGCCTGACGCGCAGCGCGATCATCGAGACCTTCACGCGGCGCCTGAAAAACCAGCGCGCCGACGAAATGGCCGAGAGCCTGCGCCAGATCCACCGCATCGCCGAACTGCGCATCAACGACCTGCTCGAACTCACGCTTGCCTTCGGCCCGACCGTGATGCAATGGGCCGAGACCATCGGCGCATGGAGCGAAGCCGACGACGGCCTGACCTGCTCCTACATGACCGCGGTGCACCAGCGCACCGCCGCGCAACTGGCCGAATGGATGCGCGAGGCCGGCATGGAAGCCCATATCGACGCCGTCGGCAACGTGGTCGGGCGCTACCTCGCGCACGACCCGCAGGCGAAGACGCTGATGACCGGCTCGCACTACGACACCGTGCGCGACGGCGGCAAGTACGACGGCCGCCTTGGCATCCTGCTGCCGATTGCAGTGGTGCGCCACCTGCACGAACGCGGCGAGCGCCTGCCCTGTCACCTCGAAGTGATCGGCTTCGCGGAAGAAGAAGGAGTGCGCTTTCGCAGCACCTTCCTGGGCAGTAACGCGGTCATCGGGCAGTTCGACATGGCGCAGCTGGAACAGGCCGACGCCGCCGGCGTGACCATGCTGGAGGCGCTGAGGGCGGCCGGCCATCACCCGGCGGCGATTGCCGGCATCGCGCGCAATCCGGCCGATCTGCTGGGCTTTGTCGAGGTGCATATCGAACAGGGACCGGTCCTGCTGGAGCGCGGCCTGGCGGTGGGCGTGGTGACGGCGATCGCCGGCAGCTCGCGCTACCTGGTCGAGCTGACCGGACTGGCCAGCCACGCGGGCACCACGCCGATGAACATGCGCAAGGATGCGGCGGCGGCGGCGGCGGAAATCGTGCTGCTGGTGGAGCGCCGCTGCACCGGCGCGGGTTCGCTGGTGGGCACCGTCGGCCAGCTGCAGGTGCCGAATGGATCGGTGAATGTGATTCCGGGGCACTGCAAGCTGTCGCTCGACATCCGCGCGGCGGACGACGCCGTGCGTCATGCTGCGGTCAAGGAGATTTTGGACGGCATCGAGGCGATCTGCGGGCGCCGCCACGTGGACGTGCAGATCGAGCAGATCGTCTCGGCACCGGCCGCGCCGTGCGCGCCGGCGCTGATGGACCGGCTGGGCGACGCCATCGAGCGCGCCGGCCTGCCGCGCTACGACCTGGCCTCGGGCGCCGGACACGACGCGATGGCCATGGCAAAGATCGCCGATGTGGCGATGCTGTTCACCCGCTGCGGCAACGGCGGCATCAGCCATAACCGGCTGGAGACCATGACGGCGGACGACGCCGAGATGGCGGCGCAGGTGCTGCTCGACTTCCTGCGCGGCCTCGCCCGTGATTAGGGCGTCAGCACCACCTTGCGGCAGTCGTCCTCTTTTTTATCGAACATCCTGTAGCCCTCGGCCGCCTGCGACAGGTTCAGGCGATGCGAGATGATCGCATTCGGATGCAGCTTGCCTTCCTCGATAAACCTGAGCAGGTCCGGCATGTGCTTCTGCACGTGCGTCTGGCCGGCCTTGATGCCGATGCCCTTTTCGAAGATATCGCCGAACAGGAAGCCGTGAATGAAGCCGGCGTACAAACCCGGCACGCTGACCGTGCCGCCGCGCCGCACGGCCGCGATACACTGGCGCAGCGCCTTGCCGCTGCTGCCTTCGAGTTTGAGGTTGGTCATCACGGTGTCGACCGTGCTGCCCTTGGCTTCGAAGCCGACCGCCTCCACCACGCCATCGACCCCGCGCGCGTCGGTATGGTCGAGGATGAATTCCGCCGCGTCGCAATCATCGAAATTGATCGGAATGACGCCATAGGTTTTCTGCGCAAAATCGAGCCGGAACTTGTGGTGGTCGACCATGAAGATCTTCTCGATGCCCAGCATGCGCGCACTGGCCGCCGCCATCTGTCCCACCGGCCCGGCGCCGAAAATCGCCAGGCTGCCGCCCGCGCCCACGCCGGTATTGAGCACCGCCTGGTATCCGGTCGGCAGGATATCGCTCAGGAACAGCACCTGCTCGTCGGCCAGGTTTTTCGGGATCTTGATCGGCCCCACGTTCGCCTTCGGCACGCGCACGTACTCGGCCTGCCCGCCCGGCACGCCGCCATACAGATGGCTGAACCCGAACAGCGCCGCGCCCGAGCGCAGGCTTTTCTTGTTCATGATCGATCCGCGATCCGGATTGGTGGTCTCGCACGCCGAATACAGATCCATGTCGCAGAAAAAACAGCTGCCGCACGCAATCACGAACGGCACGACCACGCGGTCGCCTTTCTGCAGCCTGGTGACGTTGGGGCCTGTGTCGACCACTTCGCCCATGAATTCATGGCCCAGGATATCGCCGCTTTTCATGGCCGGGATCTTCCCGCGGTACATATGCAGGTCGGAGCCGCAGATGGCGGTGGCAGTCACTTTCAGGATGACGTCGTCCAGCTCCTGCAAGATCGGATCGGGCACGTTGTCAACCTTGACGTCGTTGCTGCCGTGATAGGTTAAAGCGCGCATACACTGTCCTCCTCATGGAAAAGGACAGCCTAGCAAGCAAACTCCGATGCACGAATCAGCACAATACCGCCGTGCCGGTAGGAGGATGCCGACGCGATTTCCTCCCTGAAATTATGAGGACACGATCTTCGCGCGTTCCAGCATGGCGTGCAGCAACACATTGCAGCCCGCTTCCAGGTGGTCGGACCGTGCATCCTCGATTTCGTTATGGCTGATGCCATCCTTGCAGGGCACGAAAATCATCCCGGCCGGCGCCAGGCGGGCCGCGTAGATGGCATCGTGGCCGGCGCCGGACACCACGTCCATCGTCGAGTAGCCAAGTTTTGCGGTCGCTTCGCGCACCGCCCCCACGCAATCCGGATGGAAGGGGCAAGGCGGATAGTAGGACACGCGCTCGATCGCGATCGCCAGCCCGGAATCGCTGCGCGTCCTGTCGATAAACGCCAGCATCTCCTCGTGCATGGTGTTGAGCAGTTCATCGTTCACATTGCGCAGGTCGATGCTGAATTTGACCTCGCCCGGAATCACGTTGCGGCTGTTCGGGAACACCTGCACCATGCCGACCGTGCCGCGCCCGTATGGCGGATAGCGGTTGGCGATCTTCACCACCTCCTGCATGATGTATGTGGATACCTGCAGCGCATCCTTGCGCAGGCCCATGGGCGTGGGGCCGGCGTGCGCCTCCATGCCGCTGACGACGCAGTCGTACCACGACAATCCCATCACGGCCGGCACCACGCCGATCACCTTGTCGGCGTCTTCCAGCACCGGCCCCTGTTCGATATGCGTCTCGAAATAGGCGCCGATCGGATGCCGGCCCGGCACCTGCTCGCCCATGTAGCCGATGCGCGCCAGTTCGTCCCTGACGCTCTTGCCTTCGGTGTCCCTGGCGGCGTACGCGGTCTCCAGGCTGAAGGCGCCGCAGAACACGCCCGAGCCCATCATCACCGGCACGAAGCGCGAGCCTTCCTCGTTGGTCCAGAAAGCCACTTCGAGCGGCGCTTCGGTCGCGATGCCCTGGTCGTTCAGGGTGCGCACCACTTCCAGGCCGGCCAGCACGCCGTAGTTGCCGTCGAATTTGCCGCCGGTCGGCTGGGTGTCGATATGGCTGCCGGTCATGATCGGCGGCAGCGATGGATTGCGCCCTTCGCGGCGCATGAAGACGTTGCCGATCTGGTCGACCGTGACCGACAGGCCCGCTTCCCTGGCCCAGCCGACCACCAGGTCACGGCCCTCCTTGTCGAGGTCCGTGAGGGCGAGGCGCTTGACGCCGCCTTTCGGCGTGGCGCCGATTTTAGCCAGTTCCATCAGCGAGGCCCACAGGCGCTCGCCGTTAATGCGCAGATCGTTCATTGATCACTCCAAAAAAGGCAGACGACGACAGGTCAGGCATGGACTTGGGTGAACGCGGGCCGGTCGACATGCCGTCCCGCCCCTTCGACGGCGCGCAGCTCGCCCCTTGCAAACACCAGGTTCCCCGCATGCAGGGTATGCGACGGGATACCCTTCACCGTACGCCCTTCGAACACGTTGAAGCCGCCCTTGGCAAACTGCGTGCTTGCCGAAATGGTGCGCCTGCCCTCCGGGTCCCACACCACCAGGTCGGCATCCGCGCCAACCGCGACCAGGCCCTTGCGCGGATACATATTGAAGATCTGCGCCGCATTCGTCGACGTCACGCGCACGAACTCGGACGGCGTCAGCATGCCCGAATTGACACCCGCATCCCACACCACCGACATGCGGTCTTCCACGCCGCCGCAGCCGTTGGGAATCTTGGTGAAGTCGTCCTGTCCGGCCGCCTTCTGCTCGGCGCAGAAAGTGCAGTGATCGGTCGCCGTCGTATGCAGGTTCCCGCCGCGCAGTCCCTGCCACAGCGCCGCCTGGTGGTGCTTGCTGCGAAACGGTGGGCTCATCACGTGCCCGCGCGCGAATTCCAGGTCGGCGCTCTGATAGACGCTGTCGTCGATCACCAGGTGCCCGGCCAGCGCCTCGCCGTACACGCGCTGGCCCTTGGCGCGCGCGCGCGCGATCGCGTCCAGCGATTCGGCGCACGACACGTGCACGATATACACCGGCGTGCCGAGTACATTGGCAATCGCGATGGCGCGGTTGGCCGCTTCCGCCTCCACCTCGGGAGGACGCGAGAGCGGATGCGCGCTCGGGCCGGTGATGCCCTTCCTGAGCAGGTCTTGCTGCAACTGGAAAACCAGTTCGCCGTTTTCCGCGTGCACGGTCGGGATGGCGCCCAGTTCCAGCGCGCGCGTGAAGCTGCGCACCAGCGTTTCGTCGTCGGCCATGATGGCGTTCTTGTACGCCATGAAGTGCTTGAAGCTGTTTACCCCATGATCGCGCACCAGCACGCCCATCTCTTCGTGCACCTTGTCGCTCCACCACGTCACCGCGACGTGAAAGGTGTAGTCGCCGGCCGACTTGGCGGCCCAGCCGCGCCACATGTGGTAAGCCTCCAGCAAGGACTGCTGCGGGTTCGGGATGACGAAGTCCATGATCGTCGTGGTGCCGCCCGCGAGGCCGGCGGCGGTGCCGGTAAAGAAGTCGTCGGCCGTCACGGTGCCCATGAACGGCAGCTGCATGTGGGTGTGGGTGTCGATCCCGCCCGGCATGACGTACTGGCCGCTGGCGTCGATCACTGTCGCATTCGGCGGCGCATCGAGCTGCTCGCCGACGGCGACGATCTTGTCGCCGTAGCACAGCACATCGGCGCGGAAGGCGCGGTCTGCGTTGACGACCGTGCCGCCGCGGATAATCGTGGTCATAAATCTCTCCTGTAAGGCAAACGGATATTCAGGGACGGACGGCGCTGAGGGTCGGGACGGCCTTCCCCTTCATCAGCGCGCCGTACACCACTGCGGAAATGGCGATGCCGACGAACCAGGCGTAGGTATACAGTGTCTTGAACACCTCGCCCACGTTCGGAAACGAGGCCGGAAACGCCGCGTTCAGGAAGCCGGGAATGTTCGGCGCCACGCCGGCCACGAAGGCGACCGTCGCGGCCGCGTTCCAGCCGCTTCCGTACGAGTAGACGCCATCGTCGCGGTACAGGTGGGCCACATCGAGTTCGGTTTTGCGGACGAAGTAGTAATCGACGATCATGATGCCGGCGATCGGTCCGAGCAGGGCCGAGTAGCCGATCAGCCAGGTGAAGATATAGCCCTCTGTCGATTCGAGTATCTTCCAGGGCATCATCACCAGCGCGATGCCGGCGGTGATGTAGCCGCCGGTGCGGTAGCTGATGTGCTTCGGCGCCAGCGACGAGAAATCGTAGGCCGGGCCGACCAGGTTGGCGGCCAGGTTGACGCTGACGGTATCGACCAGCAGCACGATCAGTGCGATCAGCACGGCGGCGCCGGTCATGCGGCTGGCCAGGTCGACCGGGTCCCAGATCGCCTTGCCGTACAGGACCACGGTGGCCGAGGTCACGATCACCGCCAGCGCCGCCAGCAAGCCCATTGGCAGCGGCAGGCCGACCGACTGGCCGACGATCTGGTCGCGCTGGGTCCTGGCGAAGCGCGTGAAGTCGGGAATGTTGAGCGCCAGCGTGGCCCAGAAGCCCACCATGGCGGTCAGCGACGGCCAGAAAGTGGACCAGAACTGGCCGGCCTTCTTCCCGCCTTCGACGAACTGGGACGGCTGTTCGAGCAGCGGCCCGAAGCCGCCCGCCTTGTTGTAGACCCAGCCAAGCAGCACGAAGCAGATCAGGATCTTGAGCGGCGCGGTCCAGGTTTCGAGTTTGCGGATCGACTCCATGCCGTGCACGATGTAATAGAACTGGATCGCCCAGAACGCGAGAAAGCACAGCAACTGCATGCCGTTGATGCCCAGGCCCGCGATCTTTGCACCGCCGATGTCGCCCCCCATCATCACGCCCAGCAGGGTATAGATCATGCTGCCGCCGAACCAGGTCTGGATACCGTACCAGCCGCAGGCGACAATCGCCCGCATCAGGGCCGGAATGCGCGCGCCGGTGGTGCCGAACGAGGCGCGCGCCAGGACCGCGTAGGGAATCCCGTATTTGGTCCCGGCGTGCCCGATCAGCAGCATGGGCAGCAGCACGATGGCGTTGGCGATGAAGACCGTCAGCACCGCCTGGTAGCCCGACATGCCGCCTTCGATCAGGCTGGCCGACAGCGTGTACGCCGGGATGCACATGACCATCCCGACCCACAGGGCGGCGAAATGGTACCAGCGCCAGGTGCGCTGCGCGGCGGAGGTGGGCGCGAGATCGTCGTTCCAGAGCTGGGTGTTGGCGGACAGGTCGTTGCTCACAGTGGTGTTCTCCAATTTGGTGACGCGGACTGCGTCGTTCCCGCGACGGCGGGAACGACGGTTCAAGGGCTAGCCAGGCACTTCGGCCCTCGGATTACGCGGATCCTGGGTCCAGTTCATGTACGCCTTGCCGGTCTCCTGCGGCACCATCGTGATGCAGGCCTCCACCGGGCAGGTTATCTCGCACAGATTACACCCGACGCACTCGGACTCGATCACTTCGTACCTGCGCACGCCCGCCGCGTCGATCAACTGCGCGATCGACTGGTGCGACGTATCCTCGCACGCCACATAGCATTTGCCGCACTTGATGCATTTGTCCTGGTCGATCTGCGCGATCACCTGGTAGTTCATGTCCAGGTATTTCCAGTCCGTGGTGTTGGGCACCGCCTTGCCCGAAAACTCGGCGATGCTCGTGTAGCCCTTCTCGTCCATCCAGCGCGACAGGCCGTCCTTCATCTCCTCCACGATGCGGAAGCCGTGCAGCATCGCGGCGGTGCACACCTGCACCGATCCGGCGCCCAGGGCGATGAATTCGGCCGCATCGCGCCAGTTGCCGATCCCGCCGATGCCCGAAATCGGCAAGCCGCGCGTTTCCGGATCGCGCGCAATCTCGGCCACCATGTTCAGCGCGATCGGCTTGACCGCCGCGCCGCAGTAGCCGCCGTGCGTGCTCGCGTTGCCGACGATGGGCAGCGCCACCATGCGGTCCAGGTCCAGGTGCGTGATCGAGTTGATCGTGTTAATCAGCGACACCGCATCGGCGCCACCCGCCTTGGCCGCGCGCGCCGGTTTGCGCACGTCGGTGATGTTCGGCGTGAGCTTGACGATCACCGGCAGCTTCGAATAGGTCTTGCACCAGCGCGTGACCATCTCCACGTACTCGGGCACCTGCCCCACGGCAGCGCCCATGCCGCGTTCCGGCATGCCGTGCGGGCAGCCGAAATTGAGCTCGATGCCGTCCGCGCCGGTCGCCTCGACCTTGGGCAGGATCTCGGCCCACAGCGCTTCTTCGCAGGGCAGCATGAGCGAGACGATCATGGCGCGGTCGGGCCAGTCCTTCTTCACCTGCGTGATCTCGCGCAGGTTGATCTCCAGCGAGCGGTCGGTAATGAGCTCGATGTTATTGAAGCCGATCACCTCGCGGTTCTTGCCGTACAAGGCCGAATAGCGCGACGACACGTTGACGGCGGCCGGGTCTTCGCCGAGCGTCTTCCAGACCACCCCGCCCCACCCCGCCTCGAAGGCGCGCACCACGTTGTAGGCCTTGTCGGTCGGCGGCGCGGACGCCAGCCAGAACGGATTGGGGGACTTGATGCCGCAAAATTCGATGCTCAGGTCAGCCATGGGAAGCCTCCAGCTTGAATTGGATGTCATTGTGAATGGCCATCGCCGCCAGCTTGCCATGCTGGACCGCCTGAACCGTCAAGTCCTGCCCCGGCGCGACGCAATCGCCGCCCGCGTAAATCCCCGTCAGCGCCGTGCGGAACTGCGCATCGACATGGATCTTGTCGCCCTCGCGCGTGATCTGCTGCGCCATCTCGTCCGACAGCCCCACCGGGTCCATGCTCTGGCCGATCGCCTTGAACACGGCATCGGCCGCGATCTCGATAAAGGCGCCGGTGCCGGCAAGGCGGCCGCCGTCCATGCGCGTCTCTTCGAAGCGCATCCCGCGCACGCGGCCGGCATCGTCGAGCAGCACTTCGAGAGGCGCCGCCCAGGTGCGGATGCGCACCATATTGGCCTTGGCGATATCCTGTTCGTGGTGCGTCGCGCTCATCGACTCCGCACCGCGCCGGTACACCAGGGTCACGTCCTCCGCGCCGAGGCGCTTGATCTGCACCGCCATGTCGATCGCCGTATTGCCGGCGCCGATGACGATGGCGCGCTTCGGCACCGGCAGCGCCGTCAGGTCGGTGGCCTGGCGCAGGTCGGCGATGTAGTCGACCGCCGCCATCAGGCCGGGGGCGTCTTCTCCCGTCAGTCCGAGCTGGCGGCTGGCGTTCAGGCCCAGGCCGAGGAACACGGCGTCGTACTGCGTGTGCAGTTCGTGCAGGTGCAGGTTCACCCCGAGGATGCAGCCGTGGCGCACCTCGATGCCGCCGATACTGAGCAGGAACTCCACCTCGCGCTGGGCGAAGTCGCCGGTCAGCTTGTACCTGGCGATGCCGTATTCGTTCAGGCCGCCGGACTTGGCGCGCGCCTCGTAGATGACGACGTCGTTGCCCAGCATGGCCAGGCGGTGCGCGCACGACAGGCCGGCGGGGCCGGCGCCGACCACCGCGATCTTCTTGCCGGTGCGCTCGGCGCGCTGGAAGGGATAGGATTTGAAGGAGGCGTGATCGAGGGCGTGGCGCTGCAACAGGCCGATCTTGACGGGCTGGCCTTCCTCATCGTGATTGCGCACGCAGGCGTCTTCGCACAGGATCTCGGTCGGGCATACGCGGGCGCAGCTGCCGCCCAGGATGTTCTGCTTGAGGATGCCGGCCGCCGCGCCGTTGATGTTCTGGTCGTGGATATTGCGGATAAAGCTGGCCACGTCGATCCCGGACGGGCAACTGCGGGTGCACGGCGCGTCGTAGCAGTACAGGCAGCGCGCGCTTTCGATGGCGGCCTGGCGGCTGGTCAGCGCCGGCGCCAGATCGGTGAACTGTTCGGCCAGTGCGGTGCCGGAGCTGGCCGCATGCGGCAGGTGTTTGAGAGATTCGATCATGTTTACATCCCTGTTTTTATAAGTTCACCTACCCCTTGCGGGAATACCCGGTGCCTCGAGATCCGTCGCCCCCGCGCAGGCGGGGGCGACGGCGCATCAGCTAACCGTACGCATCACCCGCTTCAGGTGCTTTTTACTTCATCTGTGGAAAAGCAAATTCCACGCCAGCACTCGCCGTGTTCGGCCAGCGCTGCATCACCGCCTTGTGCCGCGTGTAGAAGCGCACGCCTTCGGGACCATACGCATGGTGGTCGCCGAACATGCTGCGCTTCCAGCCGCCGAAACTGTTGAACGCCATCGGCACCGGCAGCGGCACGTTCACCCCCACCATGCCGACCTGGATCTGGCGCACGAACTCGCGCGCCGTGCCGCCGTCGCGCGTGTAGATCGCCACGCCGTTGCCGTATTCGTTCGCGTTGATCAGATTGACCGCCGTCGCCACATCCGGCGCGCGCAGCACGCACAGCACCGGCCCGAAAATCTCCTCCTTGTAGATCGTCATATCGGGCGTCACGTGGTCGAACAGGGTTCCGCCCACGAAGAAGCCGTTCTCGCGCTCCGGCACCTTGCAGTTGCGGCCATCGACCAGCAGGGTCGCGCCCTGCTCCACGCCCTCGCCGATCAGGCGCTCGATGCGCTCCTTGGCCGCCGCGCTGACCACCGGCCCCATTTCGGCGTCATGCGCCATGCCGTCGCGGATCTTGAGCGCGGCGGTGCGCTGGCCCAGCGCGCCAGTCAGCTTGTCGCCGGCGTCGCCCACCGCCACCACCACCGAGATCGCCATGCAGCGCTCCCCGGCCGAACCGAAGGCGGCGCCGATCAGGGCATCGGTCGCCATCTCCATGTCGGCGTCCGGCATGACCACCATGTGATTCTTGGCCCCGCCCAGCGCCTGCACCCGCTTGCCGGCGGCGCTGCCGCGCGCGTAGATGTATTCGGCGATCGGGGTCGAGCCGACAAAGCTGACCGCCTGCACCTCGGGATGATCGAGCAGCGCGTCGACAGTGACCTTGTCGCCCTGGACCACGTTGAACACACCGTCCGGCAGGCCGGCTTCCTTGAGCAGCTGCGCGTGCAGCAGCGAGGCAGAGGGATCGCGCTCCGACGGCTTGAGCACGAAGGTATTGCCGCAGGCGATCGCCACCGGGAACATCCACATCGGCACCATCACCGGGAAGTTGAACGGCGTAATCCCCGCCACCACGCCGAGCGCCTGGCGCATCGACCAGGCGTCGATCCCGCGCGAAATCTGGTCGGTGAATTCGCCCTTGAGCAGTTGCGGAATCCCGACCGCGAATTCCACCATCTCGATCCCGCGCGCCACTTCGCCCTGCGCGTCCGAAAACGTCTTGCCATGTTCGCGCGTGAGCATGGCCGCAAATTCGTCGGTATGCGCCTGGCATAACTGCAGGTACTTGAAAAGGACCCGCGCGCGCGTCAGCGGCGGCGTGGCGGACCATGAGGGAAACGCCGCGGCCGCCGCGGCGACTGCGGCATCCACATCGTCCGCCGTCCCCAGCGCCACGCGCGCGCAGGGCGCGCCCATGGCGGGATTGAAGACATCGGCGTAACGGCCGCTGGCCGTATCGACCTTGGCGCCGTTGATGTAATGGGTGATGGTGTCCAACTGCGTCTCGAGAGTGCTCATAAGGTCAGTCCAGGTTCTTGAGGATGGTTGCCAGCTTGCCGAACAACTCGTCGATGTGCTTCTTCTCCAGCACCAGCGGCGGCGACAGGGCGATGATGTCGCCCGTCGTGCGGATCAACACGCCCTCGGCGAAGGCCTTCTTAAAGGCGCCGAACGCGCGCGCGCCCGGCTTGCCGTCGATGGGCGCGAGCTCGATGCCGGCCACCAGCCCGATCGTGCGGATATCGATCACGTGCGGCAGGCCCTTGAGCGAATGCACCGCGTCGGTCCAGTACTCCTGCACGGCCTTGGCGTTGTCGAGGATCTTCTGTTCTTCGAAGACGTCCAGGGTCGCCAGCGCGGCGGCGCAGGCCAGCGGATGGCCCGAATAGGTGTAGCCGTGGAATAGCTCGATGCCGGCCGGGCCGTCCATGAAGGCGTCGTGGATATGCTGCCTGGTAAACACCGCGCCCATCGGCACCATGCCGTTGGTGAGGCCCTTGGCGCAGGTGACCATGTCCGGCACCACGTCGAAATAGTCGAACGCGAACGGCGTGGTCAGGCGCCCGAAGCCGGTGATGACTTCATCGAAAATGAGCAGGATGCCGTGCTTGGTGCACAGTTCGCGCAGGCGTTTCAGATACCCTTTGGGCGGAACCAGCACGCCGGTGGACCCGGCCACCGGTTCCACGATCACGGCGGCGATGGTCGAGGCGTCGTGCAGCGCGACGATGCGTTCCAGTTCATCGGCCAGGTTGGCGCCGTGTTCCGGCTCGCCGCGCGAGTACGCGTTCTTGTCCAGGTTGTGCGTGTGCGGCAGGTGGTCGACACCCGGCAGCAGCGGCCCGAAGGTGCGCCGGTTGCCGCCGATGCCGCCCACCGAAATGCCGCCGAAGCCGACGCCGTGGTAACCGCGCTCGCGCCCGATCAGGCGCGTGCGCCCCGCTTCGCCGCGCGCGCGGTGGTAGGCCAGCGCCATCTTCAGCGCGGTATCGACCGCCTCCGAGCCGGAGTTGGTGTAGAAGACGTGGCCGAACCGGCGGCCGGTATAGTCCATCAGTTTTTCGGCCAGGTCGAAGGCGGCCGGATGGCCCATCTGGAACGTGGGTGCGAAGTCGAGCTGGCCGACCATCTCGCGCACGGCGGCCACGATCTTCGGCTGATTGTGCCCGCACGGCACGCACCACAGGCCGGCGGTGCCGTCGAGCACGGTATTGCCGTCGACATCCTTGTAGTACATTCCCTCGGCCGATACCAGCAGGCGCGGGTTGGCTTTGAAATCGCGATTATTGGTAAATGGCATCCAAAACGAGGACATCGACGCGGGTCTGGATTCGTTCATGCGACTCTCCAAGAATTTTTACAACCAAAAAAATAATTTACCAGTTGGCAAAATGATGATGCAATAATAGTCAGCAGATCAACTATGGCACATATACACAAATCGCAAAACCCGCCAACCGTATCGGTAGCGCAAACAATACAGTTTGCGGCATCGCAGCAAAGGAAATCTGGATGGATGACAGCGACATTCCGCGTGAGGACATGCCTCCTGGCAATTGCGGGGATGGCTGGCCGGTGCTGTCGATCGAGCGCAGCAAGCGCGGCGGCCTGGTCGACCAGATCGTGGCGGCCATCGCGCTGATGGTAAACCGGCGCGAACTGCGGGTGGGCACCAAGATGCCCTCGGTTCGACGTTTCGCAAAGTGTAACGGGGTGAGCACCTTCACGGTGGTGGAGTCCTACGACCGCCTGCTCACCCTGGGGCTATTGAGTTCGCGGCGCGGCTCGGGCTTTTTCGTGGCGCGCAGCGAGGCCGCCAGCGCGCCGCAGCAACTGGCGCTGCAGCCCACGCCCGCCGCCATCGACGCCCTCACCCCCGACCTGTATTCCGGCGTCTCGGACGCGCTGCCGGTGGGCGCCGGCTGGCTGCCCCCGGAATGGTACGGCGACGACACGGTGCTCGACGCGGTGCGCCACGCCATGAAGATTCCGGCCAGCCGCCTGCGCGGCTACGGCCATCCGCTCGGCTTTCCCACCCTGCGCCAGCACATGGCCTCATCGCTGGGCGAAGAACTGTTCGCCGTCACGCCCGACCAGATCCTGCTGACCAACGGCGCCACCCACGCCTTCGACCTGATCCTGCGCACCCTGACCAAGCCGGGCGACACGGTATTTGTCGAAGACCCGGGCTACAGCAACCTGCTCTCGCTGATCCGCCATCACGGCTGCATTGCGGTCGGCATCCCGCGCGGACCGGACGGGCTGGATATGGAAGCGTTGATGGCGCAGGCGGCAAGCACCCAGCCCAAGCTCATGTTCGTCAACACCGTGCTGCAAAATCCGCTCGGCACCTCGCTCACGCAGGCGCAGGCGCACCGCCTGCTGCTGGCCGCCGAGCAGTTCGACTTCTGGCTGGTGGAAGACGACATCTACCGCGAACTGGCCGCCGGCGGCGACGCCTCGCTGGCCGCCATGGACGGCTTGCGGCGCGTGATCCGGGTCGGCAGCTTTTCCAAGACGCTCTCGCCGGTGCTGCGGGTCGGCTCGATCTGCGCATCGAACTCGCTGATTCCCGAACTGCTGCGCGTGAAGATGCTGACCGGGCTGACCACGTCCGAGATCAACGAGCGCGCGGTGTACCACGCGATCTCGGCGCGTCCCTACAGGCGCATGGTGGAGCGCCTGACCGATCAACTGCGCTCGGGGCGCGAGCGCACCATCGAACGCCTGCTGGAGGCCGGCATGGAGCCGCTGGCGCGGCCGCGCGGCGGCATGTTCGTCAGCGCCGGCTGGCCCATCGCACCGACGCCGGAATTTAACGGCAAGGCCATCGCCGACCGCGCGCTGCGCGCCGGGATCTTGCTCTCGCCTTACGAATTTTTCATGCTGCGCCCGTCCCCGAGCATCTGGTTCCGCTTCAACGTGGCGTATGCCGCCGATGCGCCCGCGTTGATCGGCTTCCTGCAATCGCTACGCTGAGAATCGCCATGGCCGCCACCGTTCCGCGCACACCCGCCGTCAAACGCCGCATCCTCAACCGCGACAAGCTCGAAGCCGACATCACCGGCGTGGCCGTGCGCGTGTTCGCCGAATGCGGCTACGAAGGCGCCTCGATCGCCACCATCGCCGAGCAGGCCGGCCTGTCGAAGCAGAACCTGATGTACTATTTTCCGACCAAGCAGGCGCTGTACGAGCGCGTGCTCGACGGGGTACTGGACGATTGGCTGGCGCGCATGGCCACCCTGGCCGATCCGGGCCAGGAACCGCGCGACATGCTGCGCGCGTACATCCAGGCCAAGCTGCGCTTTTCGCGCGAACAGCCGTGGGCCTCGCGCGTGTACGCGATGGAAGTGATCGGCGGCGCGCAGCTGTACGGGCAGCAGATCCAGAGCCGCGTGGTGCCGCTGCTGCGCAAGGATATCGAGGTGTTCGAACGCTGGATCGCACAGGGCCGCATCGGTCCGATCAACGCCACCCACCTGCTGTTCGCGATCTGGGCCATGACGCAGTCGTACGCCGACTTTTCGGCGCAGATGGCGCTGGTGCTGAACCGCAAACAGCTCGCGCGCAAGGACTTCGACGACGCCGAAGCCATGATCACGCACATGGTGCTGGCGGCGGTGGCCATTACCGACACGGCGCCCGCACCGATCGCGTATGATCGCTGAAACACAGCCGCATAAGAACATCATGATCGATTCATACATAGAAGTCACCGGCGAGTCGGCGCTGGTCGAACAGGTAAATACCTACCGTGCCGACCTGTCGATCTCGGTGCGTGCCACCACGACCGACAACGCCATCAGCGAAGCGGGCGCGCTGCGCGACGACTGCATCCGCGTACTCAAAAGCTCGGGCATCGCGCCGCAAGAAATGAGCGAAGGCGGCAGCGCCATCTGGCAGCCGTGGTTCTGGAAGAAGGCCAAGCCGGGACAGGAGCGCAGCTTCCGCATCCTGATCGCGTGTTCCGAGGCCAAGCGCCTGTATGGCGCGCTCGATGCGTTGCAGCCGATTTTCGAACACCAGCGCTATACCCTGAGCGTGTCCATGCTGGCGCCGCAGTTCGAGTCTTCCGACGACGCGCGCTCGGCCGCGCACACCGCCGCGATCGCGAATGCGCGCAAAAAGGCCGAGCTCATTGCCATGGAAGCGAAGGTCAGACTGTCGCGCGTCAACCAGATCGAGGAGCTTGGAGCCTGCGGCGGCGACGATTGGGGCTTCGGCGGGATGCGGGCGGCCGGGGGGCCGCCGATGGCCGACGACCAACCCGTCTACGTCGAACTGGAAGGGGCAAAACGCGTCAGCACACTACGCTACCGGGTGCGCTTCGGCATCGCAGCCGCCTAGCGCTACCTGGCGCTGCCGCCCACTTGCGCTCAGCGGATCGGCTGCACGGCCGACTTGTCGTCGACCGGTCCCGTACTGTTCATGCCGCGTGGGCGATTGCCCGATATCGGCACATCGCCATTCCTCGCCGCTTCGTTGGCGCTTTTCGTCCCGGTGCTGTTGGGAGCGCCGCTGCCGGTCATCCCGCTGGTGCCGGACGAACCGCGCATCTCGGTGCCGCCGCCGGTCGACGAGCGGTCCGCATCGCGCGCCGCGGTGTTCGCCGTACTGGTGTTGGTGCTGCTGTCGCGCAGGTCGTTGGCCACGTCGCGCTCTTCCAGCGACTTGTCGCGGTTCTGCGGAGCCGGAGTGCGGTTACGACTCTGCCTGTCCGGATTGGCCCGGGTCACATCGCCGCGCGCGGCCGTTCCCGTATTCGTGGCGCTGGACTGGGTGGTGGCCGCGCCGCTGGTGCCGCCCTGGGTTTGCGCCCATGCCGCGCCGCCGATCATGAGGGCGACGAGGGACATCGCGATCCTGGTTTTCATGACTGTCTCCTGATGAACTTATCGAACAGACATTCTTACATTGCCAGCTGTCTAAACGAGTAGGACCATGCCTTGGGTGCGCGTGGGATCAGGTCGTGCTATTTTTGTCGAGGAGAAAGAATCAATGCCGCGAGATGAGGCCTGCGCAGGCCCGATTCGCCGCATTCGTGTATTCTTGTCAATCGACCAATCTGCCAGAGCGCCCCATGCCAGAAATTCTCCCCGTCACCTTGCAGACCGAGCGCCTGACCCTGCGCTTCCTGCACGCCAGCGACACCCAGGCGCTGTACACCATCCACGCCGACCCGGCGGTGATGCGCTACTTCAGCGGCACCGCCTGGACCGACCCGTCCCAGGGCGACGCGGCGATTGCGCGCGCGCTGGACGGCTACGGCAACGGCAGCAGCATGCAGCTTGGGCTGATCCTGCGCGAGACGGGCAAGCTGATCGGCACCATCAACCCGCACGCCTTCCATGCGCAGAACCGGCGCTGCGAGATCGGCTACGCGCTGGCCAGCGCCTTCTGGGGCAAGGGCTACCTGAGCGAAGCGATGCGCGCCACGCTCGACTACCTGTTCAAGGAAATGAACATGAACCGCATCGAAGCCGATATCGACCCGCGCAACCTGGCCTCGGCCAGGCTGCTGCTGCGCATGGGCTTTCAAAAAGAGGGCTATATGCCGGAACGCTGGATCGTCAACGGCGAGATCTGCGACACCGAGTATTACGGCCTGCTGCGGCGCGGCTGGGAGGCGCGCTGATGGCCGGCCTGCGCTACGCGGCCGCCCAATGCGCAGCGGCGCCGCTCGACATCGCGGCCAACGTGGCGCACCACCTGGCCTTCATCGACGCCGCCGCCCGGGAAGGCGTGCAGTTGCTGGTGTTCCCCGAGCTGTCGCTGTGCGGCTACGAGCTGGCCGGCATGGCCGCCTGCGCGCTCAAGGCCGACGACGCCCTGCTGGCGCCCCTGCGCGAGCGCGCCACCGACGCCAAGATGACGCTGGTGGTCGGCGCGCCGCTGGCCAACGCCGATGCCCTGCCCGGCATCGGCGCGATCACCTTCCATGCCGACGGGCGCACGTCGGCCTACCGCAAGCACTTCCTGCACGCGGGCGAAGAACGGCACGTCAAGGCCGGCAGCGCCATCAGCCAGTTGCACGATGTGCGCGGCAGCAAGGTGGCGCTGGCGATCTGCGCCGACACCGCCCAGCAGCAGCACGCGCACGCGGCGGCGGTGGCCGGGGCCGCGCTGTACGCGGCCGGCTCGCTGATATCGAACGGCGGCTACGACAAGGATAGCGCCCAGCTGGCCGGCTACGCAAAGCTGTTCGGCATGGGCGTATTGATGGCCAATCACGCGCATGCGTCGGGCGGCTACGAGAGCGCCGGCCGCAGCGCGATCTGGGCGCGCGGCGGCCGGCTGATCGTCGCCGCGCCGGGGCCGGGCGAGCTGCTGGTGATCGCCGACGACGATGGCGGCAGGGTGGTCCCGCTGCGCTAAGTACTTGACCGGAAATAAATGTGAGTTTTGGCAAACAGAAACGGATGCGGTGCAAGGCGGCGAGTGCGCGGCAGTGCGAGCACTGCAAGCAGGAGCCAACGCAGCAACGCGCCGGTTCTGGCAGCCAAAAACACATTTATTTCTGGGCGAGTACTTAGGCGTGCGGCCCGCTTATCGCCGCTTGGGGCCAGTCAGCCCCCGTTTTGCGCACTTCGTCGGACAACGGTAGAGCAATTTCGCCGCCCTTGCTACAGTCTCTCCATCGACAACCCTCCCCTGGAGAAGCACATGAACAACCCTGCCTTTACGTCCTTTTTTGCCAGCCTGGAAGACCTCGGCCGCACCCTGGTCAAGGCAGCCAGGTACGCGGTCGGCGCCATTTCGACCATGTCCTGGCCGACCCTGCTGCTCGGCGCTGTGGGCCTGGCCCTGCTGCTGACCATCGTTCCGCTGGTGCTCACCCTGTTCGTCCTGTTCATGGCCGTCAAACTGGTCAACGGCTACCTGACCGACCGCGCCACGCGCGGCCCGGCCACGCCCTACACCCCGGTCAAGGCCGACGGCGAGTAACAGCGTGAAGGCAAGCCAGTTGAACAAGGTCATGGATTTCCTGCGCGATTCCCTCGCGCAAGCCACAGTGTTATGGTGGAACTTCTTCGACTGGCTTGCCGTAGTGGAATGGCGCCAGCTGTTCATCACCTGGTTCCTGGCCATGGCCTTCGGCCTGGCGCTGACCCTGCCCGAACCGGCGATCTGGTACATCATCATCTCGTACGGCGTGAAAGTGCTCGCCGGCGGCAAGCGCAAGGCCGAACTGGTCGCGCGCGAAGCGACCGCCGAAGCCAGCGTCGCCGTGCTCGAACGGCGCCTGCTGGAAGCGCAGATGGCGACCCTGCAGGCGCAGGTCGAGCCGCACTTCCTGTTCAATACCCTGGCCCTGATCGGCCAGCTGATCGAAACCGACCCGCCGCAGGCGGCGCGCATCCACATGCACCTGATCGACTACCTGCGTTCGACCCTGCCGCAGATGCGCGCGGCAGGCGGCGGCACGCTGGGGCGCCAGGTGCAGCTGTCGCGCGCCTACCTGGCCATCATGCAGGCGCGCATGAAGGAGCGGCTCGCGGTCGGCTTCGACGTGCCCGCGCACCTCGAACACACGCCCTTCCCGCCGATGATGCTGCAAATCCTGATCGAAAACGCCATCAAGCACGGGCTGGAGCCGAAGATCGAGGGCGGGCGCATCGACGTCAGCGCGCGCCTGGTGGACGACACCATGCACGTCGATGTGCGCGATAATGGCGCGGGATTCTGCATGCACGCGGGCGAAGGCGGCGTGGGGCTGGCGAACATTCGCGAACGCCTGTTCCTGCTGTTCGGCGCGCGTGCCGAACTGGTGATCGAAATGCCCCCCGAGGGCGGCGCGCTGGCGTCGCTGCGGATACCTTATTCCATGCAGGAGACTCGCTGAGATGGCCAGTGCACTGATCGTCGACGACGAATCCCCCATGCGCGACCAGCTGCGCGCGCGCCTGGCCGAGGTCTGGCCGGACCTGGTCATCGCCGGCGAAGCGGCCAACGGCCTCGATGCCGTCAGCATGGCCGACCGGCACCGGCCGGACATCGTCTTCCTCGACATCCGCATGCCGGGCCAGGGCGGCATCGAAGCGGCGCGCCAGTTGTACAACCGCTGCCACATCGTGTTCGTGACCGCCTACGACCAGTACGCGCTGGACGCCTTCGAACAGGGCGCCATGGATTACCTGCTCAAGCCGGTGGTGGCCGAGCGCCTGCGCGTAACGTGCGAGCGGCTGCGCACGCGCCTGACCCGCGCGCCGGAAAACATCGGCGAACAACTGCGCCAGCTGACCCAAATCCTGCAGCAGGGCGAAGCCAGAAAGCCCGCCTACCTGCGCTGGATCCAGGCCCAGGTGGGCAGCAACCTGCGCATGATCAGCACGCGCGAAATCCTGTTCTTCCAGTCCGACGACAAGTACACGCTGGTGCAGACGGCGCAGGCGCAACTGTTGATCCGCAAGACGCTCAAGGAGCTGGCCGACGAACTCGATCCCGACGAATTCTGGCGCATCCACCGTTCCACCCTGGTGCGCGTGGACGCCATTGCCGAGGTCACCCGCGACGATCGCGGACGCCAGATGCTCAGGGTGCGCAACCACCCGGCGCTGCTCGAAGTGAGCCGCAATCACGCGCACCTGTTCCAGCAAATGTAAAAACCCGGGGCGGCGATAATCCAGTACCATATACCCTGCTTTTCCGATCACCTGTCCAGGAGAAGGAACATGTCAGCAACCCCCAAGCAAACCCGCGCCAACGTCATCCCCTGCCTGCGCTACCGCGACGCGCCGGCCGCCATCGACTGGCTCTGCCATCATTTTGGTTTCCAGAAGCAACTCGTCGTCCCCGGCGACAACAACACCATCCTGCACGCGCAATTATCGTTCGGCAACGGCATGGTGATGCTCGGATCGACCTCCGCCATCGACTCCGAATACAGCAAACTGATGAAGCAACCCGACGAGATCGGCGGCGCACAGACCCAGACCATCTGCGTGGTGGTGGAAGACGCGGACGCCGTCTACGACCGCGTGCTGTCGGCGCGCGCGCCAATCGTCATGGACATCAAGGACGAAGACTACGGCGGGCGCAGCTTCACCTGCCGCGACCTGGAGGGCCACGTCTGGACCTTTGGCACCTACGACCCCTTCGAATAAAGCAGCCATCGAGGAGCACACCATGTCACGTGCAGTCCACTTCGAAATCCAGGCATCCGACCCGCAGGCCATGATCGACTTTTACCAGCGCCTGTTCGGCTGGACCTTCAACAAATGGGAGGGCGGCGACTACTGGATGGTGCACACCGGACCGGAAGACCAGCCTGGCATCAACGGCGGCCTGCTGCCGCGCCGCGGGCCCTTGCCCGAGAGCCAGGCCGCCGTCAACGCCTTCGTCATCACGGTCGACGTGGAAGACATCGACGCCTCGCTGGCGAAAGCCGAATCGGGCTCGCCGCATGGCGTGGTATGCGTGCCCAAGATGGCGGTGCCGGGCATCGGCTGGCTCGCTTACGTCAAGGACCCGGACGGGAATATCTTCGGGATGATGCAGGCCGATATCACGGCAGCGTAGTCGGCTGCGGGGTCGGCTGCATGGTCGGCTGCGACTCGGGCGCCGGCAGGGCCGCCACCAGCGCGGAATCGGCCACCTGGCGCGGGCGGATGCGGATGACGTCGCGGTACAGCGGCGGCATGTGTGCGCAGATTGCCGCCAGGCCGGCGTCGTCCAGCGCCGCCGTCACGTACTGGAACTGCGCCGGGTTATCGGCCGGCAGCGGCCCTTCCATGGTCGAACCGTAGGCGCCCAGGTTCATATAGCTCTGCGCGCTGGCGTCCGGCCCGCGCGCGAAGACAAAGGTGCCGTCGCGCGGATGGGCGAGGTACTGGCGCACCTCGGCCTGCGCGGCTGCGTCCAGGCCCTGCATCAGCGTGTAGCGCAGCTGCGCGTACTGGCGCGTGCATTCCATGAACGCCGTGCAGATCGCCGACAGCGCGCGCCGGCCCGGCGAGCACAGCAGCAGGTTGCCGAAGGAGTCGAGCAGGGCCACGGCATCGCCCTCCCCGCCCTGCCGGCGGTCGCGCTCCATGGCCGCGCGCAGGTAAGGGGCCAGCCCGGCATCGGGCCGGTGCGGCGCGCAGCGATAGGCCAGCGCGTCCGGGTACAGGGTCTTGAGCTGGCGTACCAGCGGATGGTCGGGCGCGAGTTGCGCCGGGTCTTTCAACTGCGCGCGCGGCGGGTCGCTGGTGAGCAGCGCCTGGACCTTTTCGGAGGTCGCTTCGAACACCAGCGAGCAAAGCGCCTGCGTGGCTTCGGCAATCGTCTTGCCGATGAAGAAGGACTTGGGCGCGGCGCCGGCGCTGTCGCGCGCGAACTGCGATGCGCCTTTCACGGCCGGGTAAAAGAAGCTCGCTTCGGCCTGGCTTCTGAGGCCGGCGGGCAGGCAGGCGAACGAAAAACTGGCGTCGTAGTTGATGCCGGCATTGGCATCGCGCGCGGCGACAACCACGTTGAAACCGGCGGACAGGATCGCCCCGGTGCACATGGCGCAGGGGTCGAGCGAGGTGACGAGGGTGACTTCCTCGGGCGGCGGGAGCGCGCGGCCCTTGGCGCGTTCGGCGAAATACCAGTCGATCAACTGGCGCTCGCCGTGCGCGGTCGGGTCGAAGATCAGGCCTTCGCGCACCACATTGTTCTGCAGCGACTTGAGCACGTTGCCATGCTGGTCGAGCAGCACGCCGCCGACCCCGAAGCTTCCCTGGGTCCTGGCGGCGATGGCCTCGTTTGCCGCAAGGGCAACCGCGGCCTGTACGTCGATGGTTTTTTTCAAAGCTTACTTCTTCAGGTCCCAGCCGCCGAACGCGTTCGGCAGCTGGCCGGCCGCCGTCGTTTCGAGAATGTCGCCATGGAGGTTGGTCAGCACGATCGGCAGGTCGTTGCCGCCCAATTCCAGGATCACCTGGCGGCAGGCGCCGCAGGGGGCGATGGGGCCGTCGGTCTGGCCGATCACGGCCAGCGCGGTGAAGTCGCCCGGCTTGTAGCCGTGCGCGAGCGCGCTGAAGAAGGCGGTGCGCTCGGCGCAGTTGCACAAGCCGTAGGACGCGTTTTCGATGTTACAGCCACGGAAGATGCGGCCGTCCTTGCATTCGAGGGCGGCGCCGACCTGGAAGTTCGAGTACGGGGTGTAGGCCAGCAGACGGGCTGCGGTGGCTTCGGTGATGAGTTTTTCGTATTTCATGGGTGTTCCTTGTTCACTCCCACATCCTGAAAACCGTCGTCCCCGCCCAGGGCGGGTACCCAGGTTTGCTTCGCAGCCATCAGCTCCGGAACGAACCTGGGCACCCGCCTGCGCGGGTGCGACGATCTATGGGCGGATCGTGCGGTAAATGATCGGATTCGCAGCCGGCTTGCTATCGCCAACCTTGTACGCAGCCTGCACCTCGCGCACCGCCTGTTCGGCCGCAGCCTGCGTGCGCGCGTGCACCATCGCCAGCGGCTGGCCGACCGCAATCGCGTCGCCCAGTTCCACCAGCTCAGTCAAGCCAACCGCAAAGTCGATCGCGTCTTCCGGACGACGGCGTCCGCCGCCCAGGCTGACCACCGCCAGGCCCAGGCCACGGCAATCGGTCGCCGTCGCAAAGCCGGCCTGCAGCGCCGGTACCGGCACCACGATCGGCGCCTTTTCCAGATACGCATCCGGACGCTCGACCAGATCGGCCGGGCCGCCCAGCGCCGCGACCATGCGCGAAAAGCGCTCGGCCGCTTCGCCGGAATCCAGGCCCGCCTGCAGCTTGGCGCGGGCGTCGGCTTCGTTGGCGGCCAGCTTGCCCAGCACCAGCATCTCGGCGCACAGCGCCATCGTCACTTCGTGCAGGCGCGCCGGACGCGAACGGCCGGTCAGGTAATCCATCGCCAGGCGCACTTCCAGCGCGTTGCCGGCCACCGGGCCGAGCGACTCGTTCATCTCGGTCAGCAGGGCCGAGGTCCGCGTGCCCGCGCCGTTACCGACAGCGACAATGCTCTCGGCCAGTTCGACCGACTTGTCGTAGCTCGGCATGAAGGCGCCGGTGCCGACCTTGACGTCCATGACCAGCGCATCGAGCCCGGCGGAGAGCTTCTTCGACAGGATCGAGCCGGTGATCATGGCCACCGATTCGACCGTCGCCGTGGTGTCGCGGATGCTGTAGAAGCGCTTGTCCGACGGCGCCAGCTGCGCGGTCTGGCCGATGATGGCCACGCCCACGTCCTTGACGACGGTGCGGAACAGTTCCGGGTCCGGCACCGTGCAGTAGCCGGGAATCGAATCGAACTTGTCGAGCGTGCCGCCGGTGTGGCCCAGGCCGCGGCCGGAGATCATCGGCACGAAGCCGCCGCAGGCCGCGATCATCGGTCCGAGCATCAGCGAGACCACGTCGCCCACGCCGCCGGTCGAGTGCTTGTCGACCACGGGGCCGGGCAGGTTCAGCGAACGCCATTCCATGACCTGGCCGGAGTCGCGCATGGCCAGGGTGAAGGCCACGCGCTCGTCCATGTTCATGTCGTTGAAGAAGACCGCCATCGCGAGTGCCGCGATCTGGCCTTCGGTGACGCTGCCGTCGGTGATGCCGCGCACGAAGAACTGGATCTCTTCAGCCGAGAGAGCTCCGCCATCGCGTTTTTTGCGGATGATTTCCTGATTTAAGAACATGTGCTGCCTTTACTTGTGTTGTTTTTTCCCGGACCGCAGGCTTACACGCCGTACGGAATCCAGACATTCTTGACCTGGCTCGCGTGCGCCAGTACCGCGCGTCCGCCGGCCTGCTTGGTGTCGTACCAGTCGCGTCCTTTGCCGCCGCCCACCCAGGTGCGCTTGAGCGATTCGGCCGACAGGCGTTCGACTTCGGCGCAGCCTTCCGCCGAGCCGTCGTGGCGCCACACGGCATCCACGTCCGAGTGCGTCGCCAGGGTCTTGGCCAGTTCGTCGGCGCTGCCGGTGATGATGTTCAGTGCACCGCCCGGCAGGTCCGAGGTGTCGAGGACCTGATACAGGTCGGTCGCCGCCAGCGGATACGCTTCCGACGGCACCGCGATCACGCGGTTACCCAGCGCCAGCGCGGGCGCCACCAGCGAGATGAAGCCGAGCAGCGGCGACTCGTTCGGGCAGATGATGCCGATCACGCCCACCGGCTCGTTGAGCGCTACGGTGATGCCGTGCATCGGCGGCTGGTGCGCCAGGCCGTCGTACTTGTCGGCCCACGCGGCATAGTAGAACAGGCGCTCGATCGATGCCTGCACTTCCTTCTCCGGATTCTTGGCGCCGGTCATGGCGGCCAGGCGCGCCGCGAATTCGTCGGCGCGGATCGCCAGGTTCTCGGCGATGTAGTACAGGACCTGCGCGCGGTTGTGCGAGGTGGCCTTGGCCCAGCCGGACGCCTTGTGCGCCGCTTCCACGGCGTTGCGGATGTCCTTGCGGCCGCCCTCGCCCACGTCGCCCACGAATGCGCCGTTGGCGCCAACGATCGCGCGGGTGTAGGCGCCGTCGGGGCGCGCCTGCTTGCCGCCGATGTACATCTTGGCGGTGCGGTCGATGGCGAACGGACCCGGTGCCTCGGCCGGCTTGGCCTTGCCCTTGATTGCCACGCCCGGTGCGGCCGGACGCGCGTCTTCCGACAGCGCCGTCATGTACTCGTACATGCCTTCCTTGCCGCCCTCGCGGCCGAAGCCGGACTCGCGGTAGCCGCCGAAGCCGCAGGCGGCGTCGAACTGGTTGGCGGTGTTAATCCACACCACGCCGGCCTTGATCTGCGGCGCCAGGTCGAGCGCGAGGCTGATCGACTCGGACCACACGCAGGCGGCGAGGCCATAGACGGTGTTGTTCGCCAGCTGGACCGCTTCGACCGGGGTGCGGAAGCTCATCGCGACCAGCACCGGTCCGAACACTTCGGTCTGGGCGATGCCGGCCGAGGTGGAGGCGCCCGTGATCAGGGTTGGCGGGAACCACGAGCCGGTGGCCGGCAGTTCGCACGCAGGCTGGTAGATGGTGCAGCCTTCGGCGCGCGCCGCTTCGACCAGGCCTTCGATGCGCTGGCGCTGGATCGGATCGACCAGCGCGCCGATATCGACCGATTTTTCGATGGGCGAGCCGAGACGCAGGTTGTCCATGCGCGCGCGCAGTTTGGCGAGGAAGCGTTCTTCAATCGACTCCTGCACCAGCAGGCGCGAACCGGCGCAGCAGACCTGGCCCTGGTTGAACCAGATCGAGTCGACCAGTCCTTCGACGGCGGCGTCGAGGTCGGCGTCTTCGAACACGATGAACGGCGACTTGCCGCCCAGTTCGAGCGAGAGCTTCTTGCCGCTGCCGGCGGTGGCCTTGCGGATGATGCGGCCCACTTCGGTGGAGCCGGTAAAGGCGATCTTGTCGATGCCCGCGTGGTTGACGATGGCCTCGCCCACGCGGCCGTCGCCGGTGACGATGTTGACCACGCCGGCCGGCACGCCGGCCTGCTGGCAGATCTCGGCGAACAGCAGCGCGGACAGCGAGGTGAATTCGGCCGGCTTGAAGACGACCGTGTTACCGGCGGCCAGCGCCGGTGCGATTTTCCAGGCCAGCATCAGCAGCGGGAAGTTCCAGGGCACGATCTGCCCCACCACGCCCACGGCGCGGTAGTCGGCAAATTCTTCCGACTGCAGCTGCGCCCAGCCGGCGTGATGGTAGAAGTGACGGCTTGCCAAGGGCAGGTCGGCGTCGCGCGTTTCGCGGATCGTCTTGCCGTTGTCGAGCGTTTCGATGACCGCGAACAGGCGCGCATGCTTTTGCAGCAGCCGCGCCAGCGCGTACAGCACGCGCGCGCGGCCATGGCCGCCCAGCGCCACCCAGCCCGGCTGGGCGCGGCGCGCCGCTTCCACCGCGCGGTCGACGTCGGCGTTGCTGGCCTGGGTCAGCTGCGCCAGTTCCTTGCCGTCGGCCGGATTGGTCGAGGCGAAGGTGTCGGACGAATCGGTCCAGGCGTTATCGATGAACAGCCCGAAGCGGCGCTCATGCTGGTCCAGCCATGCTTGCGCTTCTTTGGTGCTCTCGGGTGCAGGGCCGTAGTCCATAGTTTGAAGAATCTCGTTAATTGTTGGCATGACGAATCCGTTGGGGTTTATGGTTGCGCGTGGCGATGGTTGGCCGAGTAGTTCCCGGTGACGTAGTGTTCGAGCTGGCGCTCGATGTCGGTCAGCAGGCTCGATGCGCCGATGCGGAACAGATGCGGCTCCAGCCACTCGCGTCCCAATTCCTCTTTCATCAGGGTCAGGTACTGCAGCGCGCTCTTGGCGCTCGATACGCCGCCGGCCGGCTTGAAGCCGACCTGGAAGCCGTACTGCTCGTGGTATTCGCGGATGGTGCGCACCATCGTCAGGGCGACCGGGATGGTGGCGTTGACGCCTTCCTTGCCGGTGGAGGTCTTGATGAAGTCCGAGCCGGCCATCATGCACACCCACGAGGCCTTGGCCACGTTCTCCAGCGTGAGCAGGTCGCCGGTGGCGAGAATGGCTTTCACGTGCGCTTCGCCGCAGGCCTTGCGGTAGGCGACCATTTCGTCGTACAGCGCCTGCCAGTTACCGGTCAGGACGTGCTGGCGGGTGATGACGATATCGATTTCGGTGGCGCCGGCGGCGACCGACAGTTCGATCTCGCGCACCTTGGTTTCCATGCTGGCCAGGCCCGCAGGGAATGCGGTCGAGACGGCGGCGATCGGCAAGCGGCCCTGCAGGATCCTGGCGGCCGGGGTAATCATCTCGTGGTACACGCAGACCGCGCCGGTGGTCAGGTTGGATACGCCCAGCGCCTCCATCAGGTCCGCGCGCAGCGGGCGCAGGGCCTTCATGCACAGGCGCTCGACGCGGCCCGGCGTGTCGTCGCCGCCGAGGGTGGTCAGGTCGATGCATTGCAGCGCCTTGATCAGCCACGCGGCCTGGTATTCTTTCTTGACGGTGCGGCGATTGGCCAGGCTGGCGGCGCGGCGGTCCGAGGCATTGCGGTTGACTTTGATCTGGTTGACCCAGCCGAGATCGAGGCCAACCGCCTCGTTGCGTTTGAATGCGGAATTGTGAGTCATAGCAGAGCGGTTCCGTTGGAAAGTGGTTTGACGCCGAGGTGCTTGGCCAGCGTGGCGCCGATGTCGGAGAAGGTGTTCGATACCGGCAGCGCGCGCGCGGCGACGCCCGGGCCGAAGAAGATCATCGGAATATGCTCGCGCGTGTGGTCCGAGCCCGGCCAGCTTGGGTCGCAGCCATGGTCGGCGGTGATTACCACCAGGTCGCCTTCCTTGAGCTTGGCCATGAATTCCGGCAGGCGCGCGTCCATCTCGTGCAGCGCGTTCGAGTAGCCGGCCACGTCGCGGCGGTGGCCGAAGGCCTGGTCGAAGTCGACGAAGTTCACAAAAGTAAGCGACTTGTCGCCCGCTTCGTCGGCCACCTTGAGCAGCGCGTCGAACAGGGCCATGTTGTCCACGCCCTTGACCACGCGCGAGATGCCCTGGGTCGCGAAGATGTCGCTGATCTTACCGAGGCCGATGACTTCTCCGCCTTCGTTCTTGACATGGTCGAGCAGGGTCGGCGACGGTGGCGCGACGGCGTAGTCGTGGCGGTTGCTGGTGCGGCGGTAGTTGCCGTTCTCGCCCAGGAAGGGACGCGCGATCACGCGGCCGATGTTGTACGGCTTGACCAGTTCGAAGGCCGCTTCGCACACGGCGTACAGGCGTTCGAGGCCGAAGTGTTCTTCGTGCGCGGCGATCTGCATCACCGAGTCGCCCGAGGTGTAGACGATGATCTTGCCGGTGGCGACATGCTCGTCGCCGTGCTTGTTAATGATCTCGGTGCCGGACGCGTGGCAGTTGCCGAGGTAGCCGACCACGCCGGTCAGTTGCTGCAGCTTGTCGGTCAGTTCGGCCGGAAAGGACGGCACGGTGCGCGGGAAGTAGCCCCAGTCGAATTCGACGGGGACACCGGCGATTTCCCAGTGGCCGCTCTGGGTGTCCTTGCCGGTGGAGCGCTCGCGCGCCGCGCCGTAGGCGCCGGTGAAGCCGTCGCGCTGGTCGAAGCCGGCGGCCCACTCGCCGCTGGCCAGGTGGGCGGCGGCGGCCAGGCCGAGGCGTTCGAGGTGAGGAAGCTGCATTGGCTTGCCTTGTGCGGCAGCCCAGGCGGCGATGTGGCCGAAGGTGTTGGCGCCGGTGTCGCCGAACTTGTCGGCGTCGGGGGTGGCGCCGAGGCCGAAGGAATCAAGCAGGAGGATAAATGCGCGTGACATGGGATCGCTCGCTTCAGAAGGGTTCGGGTTCAGATAGAGAAAAAGACCTCCACCGTCGCCCCCGCGAAGGCGGGAGCGACGGTGGTCAATCAGGCGGCGGCGCGCGGTTGTTGCGCAATGCGCTCCAGGAACGCTGGAATCAGGGCCACCAGGTCCTTGGCGCCGATCGCCGCGTACTTCAGGGTCTGCTCGTGCGACAGCGGGAACGGCGACATCCCTTCCGCCAGGTTGGTGATCACCGACACGCCAACCACCTTCAGGCCGCAGTGACGCGCCGACACCACTTCCGGCACCACCGACATGCCCACCACGTCCGCGCCCAGCTTGGCCATCATGCGGATTTCCGCGGCGGTTTCGAAGTTCGGGCCCGGGTACGCAATGAACACACCCTCGTGCAGCGTGATGCCCTTGGCTGCGGCGGTCTCCTTGACCACGTTGCGGATATCGCTGTCGTAGGCATTGGCCATGCTGAAAAAGCGCGGGCCGAAACGGTCGTCGTTCGGGCCGACCATCGGCGTGCCGGGCAGCCAGTTGATATGGTCGGTCAGGGCCACCAGGCTGCCCGCGTCGACTTCGGTGCGCAGCGAACCGGCCGCGTTGGTCACGAACAGCATCTCGCAACCGAGCAGCTTCATGGTGCGCACGGCGCTGGTCATCACGCCCATGCCGTAACCTTCGTAGAAGTGGCCGCGGCCCTTCATGCACACCACGTTCACGCCCGCCAGGGTGCCCAGTACCAGCTCGCCGGCGTGACCGTGCACGGTGCTGATCGGGAAGCCAGGCAGTTCGTCGAAACCGATCGAGACCGCGTCGGTCATCTGCTCGGCCAGCACGCCAAGGCCGGAACCGAGGATCATCGCCACGCGCGGCTCGAAACCAGGTTTGCGGGCGCGGATGATATCGGCGGCTTCGAAGGGAGTGTTATTCGACATGTGGATTCCTTATCTGTTTCGGGGAGGGCGCTGCCACGCGGCGCTGCTGTCAGGCGGCGTGGAGAATGGGTTCGCTAACTATTATAACTATGCATGATCAGGGATATGTATGGCAAATACCATTTTTCTTCCTCATTTATACGCGGAACATATAAATCCACGCTAGAATCCCTTGGACGCCACCATCCAATCAGGCACACTATAGGAGAGCAGGACACAATCATTGATTGACAGCATTAAGACATTTGTCTAACATCGCCAACAATTGTTTAATGATTGCATATTGTGACCGAACTCTCCAAAAAAGACCAGTTGTACGAACTGATCCGTGCAAATCCCTTCATCTCGCAGCAGGACCTGGCAAGCGTGCTGGGTTTGTCGCGCTCCGCCGTGGCCGGCTACATCGCCGGCCTGATCCGCGACCGCCGCCTGCTCGGGCGCGCCTATGTGCTGCCCGATAACCGGCCCATCGTCTGCCTCGGCGCGGCCAACCTCGACCGCAAGCTGCGCTCCCTCGCCACGCTCAGGATGGGCACCTCGAATCCGGCGCGCCAGGACGAATCGTTCGGCGGCGTGGCCCGCAACATCGCCGAGAACCTGGCGCGCCTGTCCGCGCCCGTCGCGCTGATCACCGCCATCGGCGACGACTCCTCCGGCAAGGCGCTGCTGGCGCACGCCGAGGCGGCCGGGATCGACACCCGCGCCAGCCTGCACCTGACGGGCGTGTGCAGCGGCACCTACACCGCGGTGCTGGACGACCATGGCGAAATGCTGCTGGCATTGGCCGACATGGCCCTGTACGACGCCCTCACGCCCGCCTTCCTGGACACGCGCCAGCCGCAGCGCGCCGTCGGCGCCCTGATCGTGGCCGACCTGAACCTGCCGCGCGAGACCCTGCGCATGCTGCTCGACGATGCCGCGCGCGGCGCGGTGCCGCTGGTGCTGGTGGCGGTATCGCAGCCGAAAATGGCGCACCTGCCGGACGACCTGCGCGGCCTGCGCCTGCTGATCCTGAACCAGGGCGAACTCGAAGCGCGCATCGGTACGCCGCTCAAGACCGACGCCGACTTCCTGGCCGCCTGCCGCGCCATCCAGGCGCAGGGCGCGCAGGACGTCATCGTCACGCGCGGCGCCACCGGCGTGATCTACACCACCGCCAGCGGCATCGCCCAGCTGGACGCGCCGGCGGCGCGCATCGTCGACGTCACCGGTGCGGGCGACGCCTTTGCCGCTGCGGTATGCTGGTCCCTGTTCCAGGGCGACGACGATCTGACGCTGGCCTGCCGGCGCGGCCTGCAGTTGTCGGCCATGACACTCGCCTGCGAAGAAACCGTGTGCCCTTACCTGACGGCGGAAGTCCTCGCCGAGATTCCGAATCCCGACGCCCTGCCCGGCGCCCAGCAACCGTTCAACGCTCTCTACCAGGACTGACCATGCACCAATACCTCTTGTTCTCGCCCGAAGTCGCCGCCGCCCGCGCGGCCGGCAAACCGATCGTCGCCCTCGAGTCGACCATCATCTCGCACGGCATGCCGTATCCGCAAAACGTGACGATGGCGCAGGAAGTCGAACACGTCATCCGCGCCGCCGGCGCGGTACCGGCCACCATCGCCATCATCGAAGGCAAAATCTGCATCGGCCTGGTGGCCGAGCAGCTCGAGCTGCTGGCCACCTCGCCGGACGCCATGAAGGTCTCGCGCCGCGACCTGCCGTACGTGCTCTCGCAAGGCCGCCTGGGCGCCACCACCGTGGCCGCGACGATGATCTGCGCGCAGCTGGCCGGCATTCACGTTTTTGTGACCGGCGGCATCGGCGGCGTGCATCGCGGCGCCGAGACCAGCTTCGACATCTCGGCCGACCTGCAGGAACTGGCGCGCACCAACGTGGCGGTCGTGTGCGCCGGCGTCAAGTCGATCCTCGACATCGGCCTCACGCTCGAATACCTGGAAACCCATGGCGTGCCGGTGATCAGCGTCGGCCAGCCGGGATTCCCGGCCTTCTTCACGCGCGACAGCGGCTTCAAGGCCGACTTCCAGCTCGATACGGCGCTGGAGCAGGCGGCCTTTATCCAGACCAAATGGCAGCTTGGCCTCAACGGCGGCATCGTCGTCAGCAATCCGGTGCCGGAAGCGTTTGCCATGCAAAAGGATGAAATCGACGGCATCACCGAACAGGCATTGAGGGAAGCGCACGACGGCGGCGTGGCCGGCAAGCTGGTCACCCCGTTCCTGCTGGCGCGCATCAAGACCCTGACCGAAGGGCGCAGCCTGATGACCAACATCGCGCTGGTCAAGCACAACGCCCAGGTAGGCGCCGAGCTGGCCGTGGCCATGCGCGACCTGCCAGGCCTGCAGCCGATCTGACCGATCCATCCACCCACCCACCTGCCCACATGTCCATCGACCTGAAACAGCTCAAGTACTTCCTGGCGGTAGCTGAAGAAAAGAGCTTCAGCCGCGCCGCCGAGCGGCTGCACATCTCGCAGCCGCCTTTGAGCCAGCAGATCATGAAGTTAGAGAGCGAACTGGGCGTGCGCCTGTTCGCGCGCACCACCCGCACCTTCGAACTGACCGTGGCGGGCAAGGCGCTGATGGGAGAAGCATCGGACCTGCTGGCCAAGATGCGCATGACGATCGACACCATCCGCCAGATCGACCGTGGCGAAGTCGGTCGCCTGCGGGTGGGCATCGTCGGTTCGGCCATGTGGGGACCGATTCCCAGCCTGCTCGAAGAATTCCAGACCAAGTTCCCGCGCGTGACCTGGACCCTGCACGAATCGGGGCCGAACGTGCAGTACGAAGCGCTGCGCGCCAAGCAGATCGACGTGGGATTCTGGCGCGAGCCCAAACTCGACGAAGATGAGCTCAAACACGACAACCTGCGCCAGGAACTGTGCTTTCGCGAGAACGTGTGCGTGGCGGTCAACGAGCACCATCCGCTGGCGACGCAGCCGTGGATCGAACTGACCGACATTGCGGACCAGCCGATGCTCACGCTGGCGCTGGACAAGTCGGCCTTTCCGCGCTACCTGATCCAGTGCTGCGTCAAGGCCGGGTTCCAGCCGACGATTTTCCAGGAGGCGTCCGAGCCGCAAACCTTGCTGGCGATGGTGGGCGCGGGCTTGGGCGTGGCCCTGATGCCGGAAACGACCAGCCGCATCGGCTGGCCGGGCGTGATCTTCTTGCCGATCAAGACCAACGCGCCGTCGGCCAATCTGTACATCACCTACACCACGCAGGACGATGCGCCGGTGGTGCGGGCGTTCCTGAACATCCTCAATCCGAGCGCGTAGAGCCTGTCTCAGCAGGTCGGGGGAAGCTGATGGCGATGCATGGCATGCGAGGGCAAGGCGCGAGGAGGCCGCATGGCGCGCCAGCAGCGACTCCGATCTATTGAGATAGGCTCTTAATCGACTGCGCCGCCGGCGACGCGGATGTCGTCGCCGGTGGCCAGTGCCGCTTCCAGCGCGATCGTCAATCCCCGCACGACCTCCGCCAGCGCCATGCTGGGCGCGCCCGGGTGGGCTGCGGCCTGCTGCGGCAGGTAGGGGATGTGAATGAAGCCGGCGCGCACGTCGCCGCCCGCCATCTGGTGCATCAGGCTGTAGAAAACATGATTGCACACGAAGGTGCCGGCGCTCTGCGAGACGGATGCCGGCAAGCCGGCCTCGCGCAGGCGCGCCACGATGGCCTTGATCGGCAGGGTGGAAAAGTACGCCGCCGGCCCGCCCTCAACCACCGGCTTGTCGACCAGCTGGCACTGGGCGTTGTCGGGAATCGGCGCGTCGTCGATATTGATGGCGATGCGTTCGACCGACAGGTCCACCCTGCCCCCGGCCTGCCCGACCGCGATCACCACCGCTGGTTTTACCTCGCCGATGGCCGCGCGCAGCACCTCGCCGGCCACGCCGAACACGCACGGCAGCTGGCGTACTTCGACCCGGTAGCCCTCGCCCTCGTGTCCTGCCAGCGAGCGCACCGCCTCCCAGGCCGGATTGACGGTCTCTTTGTTGAAAGGCTCGAAGCCTGTCAGCAGCACTGTCCTGTTCATTGTTGGCCCATCAAAAAATACAGCAGGAAGATATTCGCCACCAGCAGCGGCAGCGCGGTCGGTATCTGCGCCTTGATCACCGCGTGCTTGTCGGGCAGTTCGAGCAGCGCCACCGGCACCACATTGAAGTTGGCGGCCATGGGCGTCATCAAGGTGCCGCAATACGCGCTGAACATGCCGATGGCGGCCATCACCGCCGGGTTGGCGCCGTACTGCTGGACCAGGATCGGAATCCCGACGCCGCCCGCCATCACAGGAAAGGCCGCGAAGCCGTTGCCCATGATGATCGTAAACAGCGCCATGCCGGCGCAAAACACCACCACCGCGACGAAGCGCGAATCCATGTCGATGTAGGACGTCGTGATGTGGGCAACCGCCTTGCCCACACCCGCCTCCGCGAACAGCAGCCCGAGGACGGCCAGCATATGCGGCAGCACCACCGCCCAGCCGACGGCGTCGGTCAGGCGGCGCCATTCGCGCATGCCCTGCAGCGGCGTGGCGCGGGTCAGCCAGCAGGCCGCGCCGATCGCCAGCACCGACGCGCAGCCCAGGCTGACCAGGGTGATGTGCTTCGTTTCGAGCAGCGGCAGGCCGCCGATGTCAACATCCTTGAGCAGGGTCGAGCCGATCATGGTCACCACCGGAATAATCAGCGCGGGGATGAACAGCAGGTGGCCGAGACGGCGCGCGCTGCTCGTCTTTTCCTCCACCGTGCGCACGCCGTATTTGCCGAGCTTGACGCCGCCGCAGCCGGCAATGAGCGCCATCACGATCATGATCACGCCGACCAGCGCCGGCGCAATCCGCTCGCCAGCCAGGTAGACCAGGGCGTACAGGGCCCAGAACAAGGCGCTTGAATAGCGGCGCGGATTGTCCTTGTCGCGCAGGGACATGACGGCCGACGCGGCCAGCATGGCGCCCAGCGCCAGGTAAAAGTATTCCAGGACGATCATTTGGCCGCTCCGTCGCGCGCGATCTCGGCGTCGAAGCGGTGCAGGCGCCACGCATGGATGATGAAGGCGGTGATCGCGGTGGGAATGCCCCACATCGCAATGTGCAGCGGATTGACCGGAATCCCTTCGGCCGCGAGGATGGTTTGCATCAGGACGATGGCGCCGAAGGCGACAAAGACATCTTCGCCGAAGAACAGGCCGACGTTGTCGGTGGCGGCCGACATGGCGCGGATGCGGTAGCGCAGCTTGTCGGTGATCGTTCCCTTGCGCGTTTCGGCTGCCGCTTCGGCCATGGGCGCGACCAGCGGACGCACCATCGACGGGTGGCCGCCAAGGCTGGTCAGGCCGAAGGCGGCCGACACTTCGCGCACGAACAGGTAGACGATCAGCAGGCGGCCGGTGGTGGCCGATTCGATCTTGGCGATACTGGCCTGCGCGTGCTCCTTGAGGCCGAAGCGTTCCAGCAGGCCGATGGCGGCCAGCGGCAGCAGCAGGATCATCGGCAGGTTGCGGGTTTTGATGAAGGCGCTGCCGAGGGAGGCGAGCAGCGCTTCGACCGGCATCGCGACGGCCAGGCCGGTGGCCCCGCACGCGGCGACGACGACCAGCACGGGATGCACGCGCAGCACGAAGCCGACGATGATGACGGCGACGCCGATGAGCGGCCACAGGTTGACGGCTGTTTGCATGGATTCTCCGGATAAGCCGTCGTTCCCGCGCCAAGGAGGCCCTCGGCGCGGGAACGACGGCGGTGGGATAGAGGCCTCAAGGAAGGCCGGGGAATCTTACCCGATACCGGCCCGGCGCCCTATTCTTCTTCGCTCTCGGCACCCGTGATGCCAATCGCGACAAAATTGCGCTTGTCGTGTGGGGAATTGAACTGGTATTTGACATGCGTGTCGGCTTGCTCTCCGTAGACGGTGAACTCACCGGACAGCGAGTCCACAGAGACGCCTTTGCGTATCAGCTGCGGGCTACGGGTGACGCATGCAATCACACGCGAGATGTTATGCCCCATAAATTCGGTCGAGGTGTGCGTCAGCATCGACTCGCAGACCGCCCGGCCTTTCGCATCCATGGCGGAAGGTTTGCAGGACTTCGACCCGATCGGACCATTCTCAAGCTTTGTCTCTAGTACGAATGAGCGTTTTTCGCCGGCCGCGATGCCGTCGGCGAAATTGTCGATCGCCTCGCACATGGCATCTTTCCTGGCCTGCGCTGCGGCGATGGAGCAGATACCGCACAGCGCTGCGCCGGCGATCAGGATACGGAGTGGCTTCATGGTCATTCCAATAAAATCAGCCCCGCACATCTTGCGACGTGCGGGGCCGGTGATGGCGTCAGGACGGTGCTTAGAACGTCGCCTTGAGCTGCACGCCCAGGGTACGCGGTTCGTTGACGATGCCGGTCAGGTTGTCGAAGTCGATCGCGCCGACCGACTGTACCTTGTCGGTGATGTTGCGCGCGAACGCTGCCACTTCGTAGTTATCCCACTTGTAGCCCATGCGCAGGCCGCCTTCGACCAGCGACTTGGCCTTGTATTCCTTGGCTTCGTACAGGAACATATTGTAGGTGCTGCGATAAGCCCAGTCGGTGTACGCAAAGAACTCGCCATCGGCCAGCGGCACGCTGTAACGCAGGGTGAAGTTGGCCTGCCACTTCGGTGCGCGCGGCAGCGGGTTGCCGTTCAGCTTTTGGGTGTACGCGAAAGGACCCGCCACGCCGGTCGGGGTGCAACCGTTCACGCCCTTGGTGTTCGGCTCATTGCCGCAGGTTTGCACGAACAGGTCGGAGTCCTTGATTTCGGTGTCGTTGAAGCTGCCGCCGAGGGTCATGCGCAGTGCGTCAGACAGGTTGGCCTGGAAGTCCAGTTCCACACCCTGGCCGGTCACGCGGTCGGCGTTGATCAACTGGTTCATGTTGATCTGGCCCGAACCGGCGGTCAGCTGCTTGTCCTTGACGCGGTACTGGAACACGCTGGCCGACAGGCGCGCGCGGCGGTTGAACAGGTCCTGCTTGATACCGGCTTCGTACGACAGCGCTTTTTCGGCTTCGGCGAACGATGGACGGTCGGCCAGGCCGTTCAGGCGGCCCTGCATGCTCGGTGCGCGATAGCCGGTGGCGACGCGCGCGAACAGGTTGGAGTCGGGGCTGAGGGCGTAGGTACCGGACAGGTCCCAGCTGACGTTGGTCGACTCGTTGCTGATCCCGAAAGGACCGGCGGTGGTCAGTTCGACGCGCTTGGCGGCGAAGTTCTTCTTGTCGTTGGTGTAGCGCAGGCCGCCGCGCAGCTTGAACTTGTCGGACACGGTGTAGTTCAGCGAACCGAAAGCGGCCCACGATTTGGTGTCCTGGAACTGGGTCGCGAAGAACGGGTTCTGCGGATTGCCCGGCGCCAGCGAGTCGAAGCTGATGCTGTCGATCTGGATGTCTTCGTTAAAGTAGAACAGGCCGGCGATCCACTGCAGCGGACCGCTGTTGACCGACTCCGCGCGGAACTCCTGGGTGAACTGGCGGTGCTTCGGCAGCACGTCGGCCGTTTCGACCACGAAGGGAATGAACGCGGCCTGGTTGGCGTAGCTCGGGCCCATCGGCTGCGCGTACACGGCGCCGTAGCCGCCGTCGACGTCGGCGCGGCTGTAGAAGTCGGCCGACTCGTAGCCGGTGATCGAATGCAGCGTCACCCCGGCCAGGTCCAGGCGCAGGCGCATGCTGGCGCCTTCGGTGGCGAGGCGCTGTTCGTTGACGCCATCGGTGTCGTAACGGCTGTATTCGAAGCCGTCGACCAGTTCATTCGTGCCTTTTTTCAGGATATTCGCGCGGAACAGGGTCGCGCTGCCATCCATGTCGCGCGCATGCACATTGAACAGGGCGCTGAAGGCGCTGGTCGGCTTGACCAGCACCTGCAGGCGCAGCGCATCGTCGTGGTAGCCTTCGAAATTCTTGGTGCCGTTGCCCGGACGGGCGCTGTGCACGCGGTCGTCGCGGTTCTGCGACTGCACCGAGATGCGCGCGGCGACGGTGTCGCTGATCGGCAGGTTGACCGCGCCTTCCAGGTTGCGCGCGCGGTAGTTGCCGATGCCGACGGTGGCATAGCCTTCCTGCTTGCCGATGACCGGCTTGGCCGAGTCGAACTTGATCACGCCGGCCGGCGAGTTACGGCCGAACAGGGTGCCCTGCGGGCCGCGCAGCACTTCCACCTGGTCGACGTCGAACACCGGGAAGCCTTTGAGCATCGGGCTTTCCTGCACGATGTCGTCGACCACCAGGCCGACCGGCTGCGATGCGTTCAGGTCGAAATCGGTATTACCCTGGCCACGGATGTAAAAGCGCGGGAACGAACGGCCGTAGTCGGATTCGATGTTCAGGCTTGGCGAACGGCCCGACAGGAAGCGGATGTCCTGGCCGCCGGAGGTCAGCACGTCGAGCTTTTCGCCTTTGAGCGTGGTGATCGCCATCGGCACGTCCTTGATGTTCTCGGAACGGCGCTGCGCGGTCACGATGACGGTTTCCAGCTGGCCGGCCTGCGGCCTGGCTTGTTCGGCTGGCTTGTCCTGTGCCAGCGCGGCGTGCAGCGGAAAGGCGCCGGCGACTGCCAGCGCGATCAGCGAACGGGTGGCGAACTGCTTGCTCTTGATTGTCATTGTAGGTAATTCCTTAGGTCGATGAACC
The DNA here is from genome assembly GCF_003953935.1 of Massilia atriviolacea. Lineage (GTDB taxonomy): Bacteria > Pseudomonadota > Gammaproteobacteria > Burkholderiales > Burkholderiaceae_D > Telluria_A > Telluria_A atriviolacea. The sequence continues at coordinate 284,877 of NZ_RXLQ01000006.1, read as the reverse complement.
ATTTGATGAAACCTGCGTTCCGGTTCGCATCGGCATGGACGACCCTGGCTGACGGCGCCTTGCAGCGCACAAAATGGCCCCGATCACCCTGCTGCGACTGCGTTTCCGTCCGTATTTTGTTGCTGCCTGGGCATCGTAGCATGAAAAGAATTGACCCGAAATCATGGCAAATGCGTTTTCATTTATATTTCGATCATATAAATGAGCAAGCAAAATCGTATTTGCCATACATATTCTGGCTGATGCATAGTTCTAAAGCTGTGCCTGCGCAATTTGGCGCGGCGCAATATTCCCTAGCCTTGCGCACTTCCGGGCGTAGCGAACACGGCGACGAAACCGGCTCCGCAACAGGGGCCTGGAGGAGCAGGTTCGACACGTAAAGACGCGCGATTCGACGCGTGATTTTCGCCACATAAGTTGTTGCAACAATACGACATAGTTCGCCAGGAAAATTGCCATGAACCAAGTTAGTGCATCCGCCAGCCGCCTCAAGGCCGTCGCCGGGCTGGGCCAGCAAATCTGGCTCGATAAGCTCAGCCGCGACCTGATCGCTTCAAACCAGCTGGCGCGCTGGATCGCCGACGACGGCATCCAGGGCGTGACCTCGAATCCCTCCATTTTCTACAACGCGATCCGCAGCGATGGCGCCTACCAGGCCGCGCTGCCGGCTTTGCGCGCGGCCCATGCCGATCCTGAAGCGCGCTTCGAAGCGCTGGTCCTGCCCGACGTGCAGGCCGCGTGCGACCTGTTCGCGCCCCTGTACGCCGACAGCGACGGGCGTGCGGGTTTTGTCAGCTTCGAAGTCTCGCCGCGCCTGGCGCACGATGCCGCCGGCACGCTGGCCGAGGCCCAGCGCCTGTGGGCCGCGATCGGCCGGCCGAATGCGATGATCAAGATTCCCGCCACCGAAGCGGGCATCGCGGCGCTGGAAGAAGTGATTTACGCCGGCATCAACGTGAACGTCACCCTGATTTTCAGCGCCGGACAGCTGGCCGCCGTGCGCGCCGCGCATCGCCGTGGCCTGGCGCGCCGCCTGGAAGCCACACTGTCGGTGCAGCGCATCGCCAGCGTGGCCAGTGTATTTATCAGCCGGGTCGACGCCGCCGTCGACGCCCTGCTGCCGCCGGCCGCCGCGGCCCTGCGCGGCAAGGCGGCCATCGCCGCCGCGCGCGTGGCCTACCACGAGTCCCGCAACGACAGCGGCTTCGCCATCTTCGCCGCCTTCGGCGCCACGCCGCAATGGCTGCTGTGGGCCAGCACCGGCGTCAAGGATCCGGCCATGCGCGACGTCGTCTACGTCGAAGAACTGATCGGCGCGGACACCGTCAATACCGTGCCCGATGCGACCCTGGCGGCGTTTCGCGACCATGGCCAAGCGCGCCTGTCGCTGATCGAGGACGTCGACGGGGCGCGCGCGGTACTGACGCAACTGGGCCGCCACGGCATCGAACTCGATACAATTGGTAACGACCTCTTGCGCGCCGGACTGACACAATTCGAGCAAGCACACGCCAATTTGCTGGCTTTGCTTGCTTAGTGTCGTTAAGCTTACGCATTCCTTTCGTCCCATCGCAGCCGGTGTGCCGGGTACAATATCGCTTTCCAGGAGTGAAGTCATGAAATTAAAGCAACTTAGTATCACGATCGCGGCGCTGTGCGTCGCGGCGAGCGCCGCGGCTGCCGACCCGAAATTGGGCATCGTGTACGACGCCGGCGGCAAGTTCGACAAGTCGTTCAACCAGTCCGCTTTCGAAGGCGCCGAGCGCTTCAAGAAAGAGACCAACATCAAATACATCGAGGCGCAGGCCAGCAGCGATACCCAGGCCGAGCAAGTGCTGCGCGGCCTGGCGCGCAAGAAGATGGACCTGATCGCCGCCGTCGGCTTCTCGCAGACCCAGGCCGTGCAGAAGGTCGCGCAGGAATTCCCGAACGTGCGCTTCGTGCTGATCGACGCTGTAGCCAAGGGTAACAACGTCAATTCGATCCTGTTCAAGGAAGAAGAAGGCTCCTACCTGGCCGGCGTGGCCGCCGCCATCGCATCGAAGTCGAAAAAAATCGGCTTCGTGGGCGGCATGGACATTCCGCTGATCCGCACCTTCGCCTGCGGTTACGCCCAGGGCGCGAAAGCGACCAATCCGAAAATCGAGACCATGCAGAACATGGTCGGCACCACCGCCGCGGCCTGGAACGATCCGGCCAAGGGCGGCGAGCTGGCGCGCGCGCAGTTCGACCGTGGCGTGGACGTGGTGTTCGCCGTTGCCGGCGGCAGCGGCATGGGCACCCTGCAGACGGCCAAGGAAAAAGGCAAGCTGGCCATCGGCGTCGACTCGAACCAGAACTATCTCCATCCGGGCACCATGCTGACCTCCATGGTCAAGCGCGTCGACCTGGCGATCTACGACTCCTTCATGCAGGTGAAGAACGGTACCTGGAAAGCCGGCGTCACCCACAAGGGCCTGAAGGAAGGCGGCGTCGATTGGGCGCTGGACAAGGATAACCGCGCGGTCGTCACGCCGGAAATCGAAAAACGCGTCAACGAAGCCAAGGCCAACATCGTCAGCGGCAAAGTCAAAGTGGTCGACTACCGCGTTGGCAGCAGCTGCCCGGTCTAGATTTTCCCCGCACTCCAGAAAAGCGCGCCGCGCTGGTGAGAACCAGCCCGGCGCGCTTTTGAACTCATTTACCTTTACTACTCACCACTGACCGCTATGCAGCCAGCTGTAGAATTTCGCAATATCTGCAAAGCCTTCGGGGCCGTGCAGGCGAACGCCGACGTCAGCTTCTCCATCGCCAAGGGCTCGATCCATGGCGTGATCGGCGAGAACGGCGCCGGCAAGTCGACCCTCATGAGCATCCTGTACGGCTATTACAATGCCGACAGCGGCGCCCTGCTGATCGACGGCCAGGCGCAGGACATCCGCACCAGCCAACAGGCGATCTCCCTCGGTATCGGCATGGTGCACCAGCACTTCATGCTGGTCGAGAATTTCACGGTGCTCGACAACGTCATGCTGGGCACCGAGGGCGGCTTCAAGCTGGCCGCGCACCGTGCCGCGACCGAAGCGAAGCTGCGCGAGATCTGCACCCGCTACCGCCTCGATATCGACCCGCTGGCCAGGATCGAAGACCTGTCGGTCGGCGCCCAGCAGCGCGTCGAGATCCTCAAGCAGATCTACCGCAGCGCCAACATCCTGATCCTGGACGAGCCGACCGCCGTGCTGACCGCGCAGGAAACCGCGTCGCTGTTCGAGATCCTGCGCCTGTTCAAGGAACAGGGCAAGACCATCGTCCTGATCACCCACAAGCTGGGCGAAATCATGGAGATCACCGACGAGGTGACCGTGATGCGCGCCGGGCGCGTGGTGGGCGCGGTGCAGACCGCGACCACCTCGAAGGAAGAACTGGCCAACATGATGGTGGGCCGCCCGATCGAGGGTGAACTGCCGCGCGCGCCGTACAATCCCGGCGCCCCGGTGCTGGAAGTATCCGGCCTGCAGCTGCAGGACGCCGCCGGCGTGCGCCTGCTGGCCGATATCGACTTCACCCTGCGCGCGGGCGAAATCGTGGCGATTGCCGGCGTCTCGGGCAACGGCCAGAGCGAATTGATGCAGATCCTGTCGGGCATGCGCCTGCCGAGCGGCGGCAAGGTCGCCTTCCTCGGCACCGAACTGCCCTACGCCAGACGCTCGGACGCCGACGGCTTGCCGGCCGTGTTCCGCAACCTCGGCATCGGCCACGTGCCGGAAGACCGCCTGCGCGACGGCGTGATCAAGGATTTCTCGGTCATGCAGAACACCGTGTTCGGCTACCAGGACCGGGTCTGCAACCGCTGGGGCCTGTTCGACTTCAAGGCCATCGCGGCACGCTGCGCCGGCCTGCTCAAGGCCTTCGACGTGCGTCCGGCCAATCCGGACCTGCGTATCGGCCTGCTCTCGGGCGGCAACCAGCAGAAGGTGGTGATCGCGCGCGAAGTGTCGGCCAAGCCGAAGCTGATGCTGGTCGGCCAGCCGACCCGCGGCGTGGACATCGGCACCATCGAAAGCATCCACACCCAGTTGCTCAAGATGCGCGACGAAGGCGTGGCGATCCTGCTGGTGTCGGTGGAGCTGGAAGAAGTGCGGGCGCTGGCCGACCGCATCATCGTCATGTCCGGCGGACGCATTACCGGTGAACTCAAGATTGAAGAATTCGACACTACCCGCATCGGCTTGCTGATGGGCGGGATGCACAAAACATGAAAACGACCGAACTCCCACGCTGGGCAAGCGCGTTTGTCCTGCCTGTACTGAACCTGCTATCGGCCTTGCTGGTGGCCGCGCTGGTGATCCACCTGCTCGGCGAAAGCCCGACCGAGTCGCTCGGCATCCTGATCGATTCCGCCGTCATCAATCCGGAAGGCCTGAGCTACACGCTGTTCTACGCCAGCACCTTCATCTTTACCGGCCTGTCGGTATCGATCGCCATGAAGGCCGGCCTGTTCAACATCGGCAGCGAAGGCCAGATGTACGTCGGCGGCCTGGGACTGACGGTGGTCATGCTCACGCTCGATCACTCGCTGCCGGCCTGGCTGCTGATTCCCGCCGCGATGCTGGGCAGCGCGGTGTTCGGCGCGGCATGGGCATTCTTGCCCGGCTACCTGCAGGCCAAGCGCGGCAGCCATGTGGTGGTCACGACCATCATGTTCAACTTCATCGCGGCCAGCCTGATGAACTTCATCATCGTCAAATACCTGATCCCGGAAGGCCAGCAAAATCCGGCCAGCCGCGTGTTCTCGGAAGCCGGCGCCATGCCGCGCCTGAACGAATGGTTCCCGATCCTTGGCGACACGCCGCTCAACGTCGGCTTCCTGATTGCGATCGCCGCCCTGGTCATCTACGGCGTGATGGTGTGGCGTTCGTCGTGGGGCTACAAGCTGCGCGCCACGGGCCTGAATCAAAACGCGGCGCACTACGCCGGCGTGTCGATCAGCGGCATGATTATCGTCGCGATGCTGATCTCGGGCGCCCTGGCCGGCCTGGCCGCGGTCAATTCGGTCATGGGTTCGACCCATTACCTGAGCCTGAACTTCCCGGCCGGCGCCGGTTTCATCGGCATCGCGATTGCGCTGATGGGACGCCAGCACCCGGTCGGCATCTTCCTGTCGAGCGTCTTGTTCGGTGCACTGATCCAGGGCGGCTTCGACCTGTCGCTGGAAAAACCGAACATCCCGCAAGAGACCTTCATCTTCATCCAGGGGCTGATCATCCTGTTCTGCGGCGCGATGGAAAACCTGTATGCCCCAGCTGTCCTGAAGCTGCTTAACATTCGCAAAGGATAAGCCATGTTCGAAGACCTTCATCTATCCAGCATTGTCGTCTCCACGATCCGCAATGCCCCCGTGCTGATTTTTGCCGCGATGGCCGGCCTGTTCGCCGAACGCAGCGGCGTGGTCGATATCGCCCTGGAGGGCAAGATCCTGGCCAGCGCGTTCGTCTCGGCAGCCGTCGCCTTCACCACCCAGAACGCCTGGTACGGCGTGGCTGCCGGCGTGGCCGTGTCGGCCGCCCTGGCGCTGCTGCAGGGTTACGTCAGCATCACCCAGAAGGGCAACCAGCTGGTCGGCGGGATCGCGATCAACATCGCCATGAGCGGCCTGACCTTCGTGCTGGCCCAGTTCTTCTACCAGCAGGGCGGCCGCACGCCGGACCTGGGCCAGGCGCGCCTGTTCGACATCGTCCTGCCGGGCACCGAGGCCTTGGCCGGCATTCCCTTCATCGGCTGGTTCTACGGGCATGTGATCGGCGGCCATTCGGCGCTGGTGTACCTGGCGTTCGCGCTGATCCCGCTGGTGCACTGGGTGATCTACCACAGCCGCTTCGGCCTGCGCCTGCGCGCCTGCGGCGAAAATCCGCACGCGGCCGATGCGGCCGGCGTCAGCGTCGCCACCACGCGCTACATGGCGATGCTGGTGGCGGGCATCCTGTGCTCGTTCTCGGGCGCGTACCTGGCGATCGTGCAGAGCGGCTTCTTCCTGCGCGATATGTCGGCCGGTGCCGGCTACCTGGCGCTGACCGCGCTGGTGTTCGGTAACTGGCGGCCGATGTACACGGCACTGGGCTGCATGATGTTCGGCTTTTTCAGCGCGGTGCAGATCCAGATCGAAGGCGTGGACTTGCCCGGTATCGGCCGCATTCCGGGTTCGCTGATCCAGATGGTGCCGTACGTGGTGACCGTGATCGTGCTGGCCGGGCTGATGGCCAAGTCGGTCGCGCCCAAAGCGATCGGCAAGCCGTTCGTCAAATCGCGTTGACCTCCATGGCGAAGCGTGGCCTGGCCACCTTCGCCTGTCTGCTGTTGCTGGGATTGGCGGCGCTGTTCGGCGCCGGCGAATACCTCAGTTCTCCCGCGCGGCGCGCCATCGGCGCCGCGCCTCCCGGCTTTCCCGCATCCTCCGTCGCCATTGCCAGCGCCGCCGGCCCCGTACAGGGCTGGATGGCGCGCGGCACGCCGGGCGCCGGCGTTGTCCTGCTGCTGCACGGCGTGCGCGGCAACCGCCTGCAGATGCTGGGACGGGCGCGCTTTCTCACAGGTCTTGGTTATGGCGTGCTGCTGATCGATCAGCAGGCGCACGGGGAAAGCGCGGGGAAGCGCATCGGCTTCGGAGTGCGGGAGGCCGATGGCGTGCGCGCCGCGCTGGCTTACCTCAAACGCGAACAGCCCGGCGAACGGAGTGGGGTGATCGGCATGTCGCTCGGCGCCGCCGCGCTGGTGCTATCCAGACCGGGACGCGAGATCGACGCGCTGGTGATCGAGGCGATGTATCCGACGATTGAAGAAGCCATCGAGAACCGGCTGCGCCTGCACCTGGGCAGCGCGGGTGGTGCACTGGCGCCGCTGCTGCTATGGCAACTGCCTTTGCGGCTGGACCTGACGCTGGAACAGCTACGGCCGATCGACGCGGCCGGCGCGCTGGCCTGCCCTACCCTGGTGGTGGGCGGAGAGTTCGACAAGCATACCAGCGAGCTTGAAACCCGCCGCATTTACGCGGCTGTGCCGGAACCGAAGCAGCTGTGGATTGTGCCCGGAGCGGCGCATACAGACTTTCATGGCTTCGCGACGCGCGAGTATGAAACGCGCATCGGAAATTTTATGGCCCTGCACCTCAGAGGATTTGTCCCCTCCAAACAATGACCAAGGTCGTACGACAGCAAGCCACAGTCATCCGCGAGTTGCACTCATGAGCTCCGCCCTTACTCTTCCCAAAACGGCACGAGGGCCATCTATCACTAAGCTCTCAGGGTACTTTCGAACGACCATTGCTCCCTCTCTCCAGCGTAAAAATCTCGGTAGCTTCTGGCGGTAGAAAACGGTGTCAACGGTCCGATGACTTTCAACGTAATGCATGTGTTCGAGCGCCTGGGCTACGCCTTGATCGACAGCAGCACTGTTAGAAGACACTTTGACTTGTGCGGGCAACACCATGAACACGGAGACCAGCGACCCCAACGCGACACCCAGAAATAGCTCCCAAATGGTCGCGACCTCCTTTAATTCCAAGAACAATCCACACATTATTAAAGTGGTCGATAAAACGATCACCAACCATGAACCTAGCTGGGACCAGGATTGAAAAAGAAGAATATAGCGCCAAACGGGTTTAGGATAAGAGATCCCGGAAATATTATCAGTTGTTTTTAGACTATCATGCATCGCGCTCTCTCCAACTATAGACTGATTCTAATGAACTCTGGGCAGTGAGACGCCAAAATCACACCGCCCAACAAAAACGCCGACGAAAAATCGTTCGCTTTATTTACGATTTTCGAATCACTTCTAATTTTTGGAGCGCAAATATGCCAAGGTTAGCCCCCCGCCGACAATGGCCCCTACAACGGCCCCCATAGGGCCTGCTGCGGCTCCGAAAGTTCCACCCAATCTCGCGCCGGCGAGAAATGCACCGATTTGTGCTGAGCCGGCACTTACACCGATTGTGACAACACCCTCACTAACTCTGCCACCGCCAGAAACTTCACCGATTTCATCGATTGTCAACGTTTTCATATATTCTCCAATGACCTCTGTATGCACCGGTTGCCGCTTCGGTGGCCTTGCAGACCCCAGACCCTGCCCGCTGACAAATCATAATAGGCAACTATGAATTCACGTTGATAAGGCGCAATTATTGTGATCGCTTACACATCAATGCAAAAATACACAGATCGCTGAAGAAAACCACACTATCAGGGTAACGATCCGCACAATGGATTAAATGGTGCGCAGTGCCGCCCCTGCATTAATTGACGATGATATTTTCCAGACGGAACGTGCGAAAAAAAGCACGTTGAATTCCGGAGCGCTTCCAGCTGGAAGAGAGGATACGATGCCAAAACAACGCAGTTTGCGTGAAGTGGCAACGCTTTGGGAACATATTGAAATTGGTAAATCGCAGCTAGCTGATGAATTGACGTTAGAATTCCTGACAATTCAGGCACCGTATGTCATGCAGCAGAAATCATGATCCCATAGGACTCATTCGGCGCCACACCATAGCGGTACTTGCAATACTCTTCAATCACCCGCCATGCGCGTCGACCGGCCCAAGGTCCACGCAAACGCCACCCCTGCCGACGCGCCGGACTTCTTCTTCATCAGCGGGCTGTCTTCATTGGCAGCGCCCGCATAACTCTCCAGGCGCATGAAGCCGAAGATGCGCACATCCTGGTTGATCATGCGCGAGGCGCTCGCCCCCACCCGCGTCAGCATCAACCCCGCATCGGCCTGATAGGCCGGCCGCGTGGAATTGGCATACTGCGGCTGCACTTCGTAGAAGTAGCGGTTTACCTTTTTGTCGCCGATGACCACGCCCGCGTTGGCATCGAAAGTCCACAGGCCGTCGGCGCTGCGCATCTCGTACACCACCTTCGGCTCGAAGGTGAAACCCTGCGTGCGCACGCCGGCGCGCGCTTCGATCACGGCGCGCAGCGGGATGTCGAGGCGAATCCGGCTCGACGCACTCGGCTCGGTTACGCGCACCTTCAGGCGCGGGCCGAATTCGAGCAAGGTGCCGAGGTTCGGCATGCCGGCGCGCGCAGCCACATCGTCCGACCGCGCCGGCAGCGAGGCGGCCAGGCCGACGTCGAGTTCGACCGCTTCGCGCTTGACCAGGCGCGCGCCGATGCCCGATTGATCGGCGCGGAATACCTTGCCCCGGTAGATCAGGAACGGCAGCAGCAGGCCGCGCGACGAGCGGTCGGCCGAACCGGGGTAGGCCGGCGTGGACGCAACACCGCCAAGGACGCCGGCTTCCCATAGAGGGAGCGGCTTGTTTTCGGCCGGTGCGGCGCAGGCGACGATCGGAAATGCGAGCAGGATGGCAGCGGCGAGTTTCATGTGGGAGTCCAAGGTGACATTGCGAACTTGGGTCCCCGCCTGCGCGGGGACGACGAGATAGGGGCTGGAAATAACTGACCTACGGCACTTATGGCCAAATGGTTTGCAGCAGCGACGCCAGGTTGTATCCACCTTTGATCAGCTGCGTCTTGGCCAGCGCGGAACTGGGCACCGGGTAGTTCGATCCCATCTCCAGCCCGAAGGTGTAATAGGTCTCGCCCTTGCGGTTGGTCTGCTTGCCTATGGCGCCCGGCGTCACGTCCGAATACGCCAGCTTGGACGCAGCCAGCGCATCGTCGGCCCACTGGTACGGCCAGCTGGTGGCGTCGCCCGTGTTCTTCGCCACCACCGGTTTGCTGTCGATGACCTTCTGCGCAAACTGCTCCGGCGTCCTGGTGCTGATGCGGCGCATCGCGTAGTCGACCACGGTGCTGTCCCAGTACGAGTGGAACGGCCGCGTGGTCCACTTCTGCGCGCCCGGCGGCAGCGGCTTGGCTTCGCCTTCGATCAGCTTCGCGCTCAGGGACGTCAGCTTGTCGTCGTCGAGCAGCAGGCTGTTGCCGCCGCGCGAATCGTAGATATTCAGGCTGTCGATATCCTCGTGCTTCTTCGGCACCACGAACTTGCCATCCTTGCTCACGAAGGCCGCACCCACATGCAGCGGCTGGTGAATGTCGCCGGTCATGTGCGCCACCAGCAGCAAGGCCTGGCGTTTGGTCAGCTTGTTGGGATTGAGCGCCGGGTCGGTCTTGCCCTGCAATACCGCGATGGCCTGCTTGAGCGTCTGCACGATGTCGACATCGGCCGTACCCACCGCGCCATCGTGATAGTGCTCGTTCTGGAACGGGATGTCGGTGTAGTGATACTCGTTGTGGCGCGGGTTGACCGCCGTGTAGGCGTTCATCTCGGCGGTCGGCGGCGTGTAGCCGGCGCCGCCCTTGGCGCTGTCGGCCCACACGGTGATCGATTCGAGGCTCTCGCCCGGCAGCAGCAAGGCCGCGACCTGTTTTTCCGCGTTGCTGCCCTTGATCAGTTTCTCGGCGATGGCGCCGACCGCGCGGTGCCCTTCGGCGCCCCAGGCCAGCGCGTCCACCGACACGAAGGCGGCGCCGAGCGCCAGTACACAAGCCAGTTTGTTCATCATTCATTTCCCTTGTTCGGTTTTGGATAGTCATGCTTGACGTCGATCGGCGCCGCGTACGAGGAGCTCCAGGCCTGCTCGTGCAGCGCGCCAAGGCGCTGCGCCATCTTCTCGTTGCGCAGCACGACTTCGAGGTTGCGCGACTTGTCGAAGTAGCCGCCGGCCCAGTTGCTGGTGCCGACCCAGGCCAGCTTGCCGTCGATCGTCATGGTCTTGCTGTGGATGACGCGCGCGAACGGAATCGGCCCGGTCGAGGCCACCGGCAAGGTGACGATGCGCACCTCCACGTTCGGCAGCAGCGCCAGGCTTTTCAGGTAGGCGATGCCGGGTTGGTCGGTGTTCCAGTTCGAGACCATCAGCTTGATCTTCACGCCGCGCCCAGCCGCTGCGCGCACCGCGTTGTCGATCACGCCGTAGTACGGGCGCGTGTTGTCGGGCCCGTAGCCGAGCGGGGCGTAGTCGAGCAGCTGGATCCGCACTTCGCTCTTCGCATCGGCCAGCAAGGCCGGCAGCACCGCTTCGGAATCGGCTACGCCGGGAGGATTGTAGGCCGCCGGGCTGGCGACCAGCTGCGCGGCCTGCGGCGCAACGCTGGCGGACACCGCGCGCGGCACGGCCAGCCTGGCCGCCAGCAGCGACTGCGCCTGCCAGTCGCGTTCGAACACGGCCTGCACCTGCGCCACCATGGCCGCATCGGTGATCAACAGGCCGGTCTCGTGGATGTGGGTGAACGCGCGCCAGTCGAAGTTCTGGCTGCCGATAAACGCCGCCTTCCTGTCCACCGCGAGGTACTTGGCGTGGATGATGCCGGTGCCGGTCAACTGCGCGTAATCGAGCACGCGCATCTCCAGATTCGGGATCTTGCGCAGCCGCTCCAGGGTGCCCGGATCGGACAGGCCGATGCCCTTCTTGTCGAGCAGGAAGCGGATCTTCACGCCGCGCGCGCCGGCCGCCTCCAGCCGTTCCACCACCTTGTCGAACGGGGTGCCGGCCTTGCTGATGGCGTAGAACTGGCCGATCGCGATCTCGCTGCGCGCTTCGTCGAACAATTGGGTCCACACTGCGGCGCTGCTGCGCAGGTCGGGGTTGACGAGCGTGGTTTCCACCGGCGCCGTGTGCACCAGTTCATAGCCGGGAATCGAAAATCCGGCCTGCGCCTGCGGTCCCAGGACCAGCGCAAGCAGTGCGGCGAGGCCGCGCCGAAGGGACATCATTGCGCCGTCCCGATGCGGCCCGGCGGCGTTTCGGCGCCCGCCGGTTTGCCCGCCTTGTCCTGCTGGATCAGGAACTGCACCACGGCGTCGATATCGCGGATCTGCGTATCGCGCTTGTTGGTCGCGGCGGCGAACGCCGGGAAGCTGTCGCCGCCTTCGGCCAGGAAGTTATTGCCAGCCACGCGGTACACGCCGGCGTCGTCGAGCACCTTGCCGTTCAGGGTAACGCTGTCGTGGATCACGCGCTGGCCCTTCGGCGCGGCCGGGTTCCAGCGGTAGCTGAAGCCGTCCGACACCTGCAGCACCGAGACCACGCTGGCCTTCGGGCGCGCCCACTGCTGTTCCAGCAGCGCGCGGATCTGGGCGCCTGTCATGTCCATGGCGACGATGGTGTTCCCGAACGGGAGCACGATCTGCACGTCGCCGTAGGTGGCGGTGAGACTGGCGCCGACGTCGAGGTCCTGGCGCATGCCGCCCATGTTCATGAAGCCGATCTGCACGCCCTGCGATCTGGTGGCGGCCAGCACGGCATCGGCGATCACGCCGCCAAGCACGGTTTCGCCGGCCGCGCTTTCCTTCTTGTCGATCGAGCGCACGGCCACGCGCGCCACCGGCCGCGCCAGCGCCGCCTCGCTGCGTTCCTTCGCCAGCTTCAGGTAGGCCGACACGCGTTCGTCGGGCGGATACTGGCCCGGTTTCATGATCACGTTGCGCACCGCGATGTCGCGCACCGCGCCGCTGGCCGGATCGACCATCATCTTGATGCGCGACAGGACATGGCCGCCCATCTCGCCCTGGGTCACCACGCGTCCGTCGACCTTGCACTGGAAGCCCGTATGCGAATGGCCGCTGACGATCACGCGAATGGCCGGATCGAGCTTTTTGACGATATCGACCACCGGCCCTTTGAGGGCGCTGCAATCGGGTTTGTCGAACGGCTCCGGCGTGTGTCCGCCTTCGTGGATCAGCACCACGAAGACCTGTGCGCCCTCGGCGCGCATGGCCGGCAGCACGCGGTTGATGGCGCTCGCCTCGTCTTCGAACGTCAATCCGACGATGCCCGAAGCCAGCACCACCGAAGCGGTGTTGCGCAGCACGGCGCCGATCAGGCCGACCTTGACGCCCTTGACGTCTTCGATCCGGTAGGCCGGCAGGAAGGGCTTGCCGGTGGCGTCGTCGATCACGTTGGCGGCCAGATAGGTAAAGCCGGCGCCACGGAAGTCGGGCGCGAACTGGCAAGCCTTTTGCGGACGGATCGAGTCGCAGCCGCCGCGCTGCTGGCGCAGCAGTTCGGCGCGGCCGTTATCGAATTCGTGATTGCCGACCGACGAAATGCGCATGCCGGCCATGGTCAGCGCCTCCAGCGCCGGCTCGTCCGCCCACATCGACGACATGGCCGGCGAGGCGCCAATCAGGTCGCCGGCGCCGACGAACAGCAGGTCCTTGTCTTCGCGGCGCCAGGCCTGGACGGCGGCGGCGATGGTGTCCACGCCGCCGGCCTGCACGGTCTGCTGGCCGCTGGCGTGGATGCTGGTGTACTGGAATTTGGTGGAATCGAGATGGCCGTGGAAGTCGTTCAGGGCTACCAGGTTGATCTCGATCGGGGCCGTCGGGCGCGTGGCGCAGCCCGCCGACAGGAAGGCCGCGGCGAGCGCGGCGCAGAGGGGCCTTGAGAATAGTTTCATGGACAGTAGGATAACCGAAGAGCGCATGCCGCAGCGGACGCCATGCCCTCCGAAATGTAGCGGGAATGTATCGCGCGGGACGAAAAAAAACGGCCAGTGTCGCCACCGGCCGTTCCTTGGATTACTTAGCCAGGCATCAGAATTCGTACTTGACGGTCGCCTGGATGGCCCACTGCGATTCGCCCTTGGTCTGGCGAACGTCCAGCGATTCGACGTTGTCGCGTACTTTGTAGATGTAGCGGCCCTGTGCATCGAGACCGACGTAGTCGACGAAGCTGCGCGCCTGGGCGCCGGCGCCCTGGAAGCCGACTTCATTGATACGGCCCCATTTCTTGTTCAGCAGGTTGCCGACGTTGAAGAAGTCGAGGCTGAACACGGCCTTGTTCTTGGCGAACAGGCCTGGCAGTTCCTGGGCGATACGCATGTCGAAGCTGTTGCTCCATGGCGAGAAGTCCGTGTTACGGCCAACCACGCCGCCAGCGGCTTTCTTCAGCACGCTGTTGCTGTTGACGATGCCCCAGAACTTGTCTTCGTTGACGCGGCTGGTGGCCGTGTCGCCTGCAAACACCACCTGGCCCGAACCTGGCGCCGACGGGATGTACATCAGGTCGTTACCACCGGAGCCGTCGCCGTTCAAGTCGTTGTTGACGGTCCAGCTGTATGGCTTGCCCGAACGGCCTTCGTAGAACATGCCGAAACGCGTCTTGTAAGCACCGAAGAAGTTCTTCTGGAAGTTAACAATGGCGTTCACGCGGTTCTTGACCAGGTAGCTCGAATTGGCGTTGACTTCTTCGTTCGGATTGAACACCGAACGGCCGGTGAAGTTCGAGTTCGAGGTCGACGAGGTCAGTGGCGAGACTTCCTTGGCGTCCGTGTAGGTGTAGGCCATCGACCAGCCCAGGCCCGAGGTCATCGGACGGCTGATCGACATGGTGGCCATGCCGCTGCCGCCCTTGTCGGTCTTCTGCGCCAGCAGCACGTTGGCGAACGATTCGTTGCTCAGTGCCTTGGAACGGAAACCGCCGCAGGCGCCGCCGCTGGTGATGGCATTGCCGGTCGCGCTCCAGCACGATGGGTTGTAACCCTGCGCGGTGTAGAACAGGTCGCGGCCGTCGCTGCCCTTGCGGGTTGCTGCGCCGAGGTTCAGGTTCTGGTAGAAGATCGCATCCTTGGACTTCACGTGCAGGTATTCCGCGGAAAAGACCAGGCCATACCATGGCAGTTCCATGTCGAAGGCGACGTTGGCTTTCCACACCGACGGCTGGCGCAAGCCTTGCGCCAGGATGTCGACGTTGGCCGCTGGCGCGGTCACGCCGGCGAAGTTGGTCTTTTGCTGGTCCGGATCGGCGCTGAAGATGGTCGCGCCGTTGCAGGAAGCGAAGGTGCCGGTGCCGCAACCGACGGTGGTCGTTGCCACGCCAGGATTCGAGAACGGGTTCGACAGCCAGACAGCGGCAGCGTTACCCTGGAACAGGCCGGCGCCACCGCGGATTTGCATCTTGCGGGTGGTGTCGAGGTTGTAGTTGATGCCGAAACGCGGCTGGATCAGGTTCTGGCCGTCGAAGGTATTCGTGTTGTCCAGGCCATAACCGCCTTTTTCGCGCAAGCCGGTGGCGGCATTGCCTTCGATCTTCGCCGCGGCGATGGCATTGTTGCGGCGCGGACGGTCGCTGATGCGGGCGGCATCCAGACGCACGCCGGCGGTCAGCGTCAGGCGTGGGTTGATGGTCCAGGTATCCTGCACAAACGCGCCGTAGTTTTTCAGCGCGAAGTCGGCCACGGCGTCGTTCAGGTTAATGCCAGGTGCGGCAACCTGCACCTGGTACGAGCTCGGACGGCCTTTGCTGAAGTTTTCCAGGATGGCTTGTTCAACCTGGGCCGGGGTCGCGCTGCCGCAGGTGATGGCGCCGAAGCTGTAGGTCCAGGTGCTGCTGCTGTTCTGGCAGCTGAACGAGTAGTTACCGAAAATGTTTTGCTGGAAGGCGTTGTACACCTTGTTGTTGCTGTAGTCGGTGCCGAACTTGACTTCATGGTCGCCCAGGGCCCAGTTGGCGCCCAGGTAGATGTCGTCGGTCTTGGTGCCGAGGATGTTGCGGTGACGGCTGTTTTCGGTACCGAAGTTCAGCGAGCGGTTGGTGGTCGGGACCGATGCCGGCGTGCCGGCAGGGTTAGGGCCGCTCATCGACAGGCTGATCGACGGCAGGCGCGAGTTCAGGGTCGGCACGCTGTCGTAGTCGCGCTGCGACAGTTTGAATTCGGTCGAGAAGTTCGGGGTCCAGTCGGACGTCAGCTGGGCCACGAAGGTTTCGATCGACTTGTCCTGCGCATACCACTGCGAGTTGAGCGACAGGCCGTTGGCCGAAATACCGGCAAATTGCGGCTCCGACTGCGAGGTCTTCGAGTAACGGAACATGGCGCGGTGGTCGTCGCTGATGTTCCAGTCGACCTTGACCAGCGCGTCTTCCACGTTCAGCTTGGCGCCGCTCGGGATATCGGTGGTGCCGGCATTGATGCCGAAGCGGTCCTTGGCGATGCCCTGGGCCGAGGAAATGAAGGCAGGCGTGAGGCCGACGTTGGTCAGCGAGCTGCCCAGCGGGCCGAAGGCCGGCGCCGAACGGCTCGATTCGAGCTTCTCGTAGTTGGCGAAAATGAACAGCTTGTCCTGGATCAGCGGGCCGCCCAGGGTGAAGCCGGCGGTGGTGTCCTTGGACGATGGCGGCGCGTAGTAAGTGTCGTTGGCGTTGTTGTAGCGGTCGCCTGCCAGCTTGTCGTTACGGAAGACGTAGTAGACGCTGCCCTTGACGGTGTTGGTGCCGGACTTGGTGACGGCGTTGATATTGCCGCCGGTATAGCCCTTTTGCGTCACGTCGTAGTTGGCGACGTTGACCTGCACGGTCTGGATCGCTTCGATCGAGATCGGCTGCTTGGCGGTCGGGCTGCCGTTCGATTCCAGGCCGAAGGTGTCGTTCACGGCCACGCCGTCGATGGTCAGCGAGTTGTAGCGCGAGTTCTGGCCGGCCACGGAGATTTCGCCGCGTTCCTTGTCGGTCTGGGCCACGCGCGGGTCGGCACGGGCGTAGTCCTGCAGGTTGCGCTGGATCGATGCCTGGGTGGCGATTTCGGTCGAGCCGATGTTGGTGCCCGCGCCCATGCTGGTTTTCGAGAACTTGTCGGAACGGGCAGCCGAACCGGCGATGGTCACGGTCTGCATCGGCGCGCCCAGGGTAGCGTCGACCGACGCGGTCTCGGCCAGCTGGATGAACACGCCTTCGCGTTTTTCCGTGATGCCGTCTTTGGTGATAATGATCGTGTACGGACCGCCCGAACGCAGGCCGCGTGCCACATAGCGCCCTTCGCCATCGGTGACGACATTGCTGACGGAACCGGATTCGGCGTGGACGATGGATACGGTCGCGCCGCTGGCTGGCTTGCCGTCGGCGGCGGAGATGCGCCCGCCGATGGCCGACGTGGTGTTCTGCGCCATGGCCGGCAAGGTCGCCAGCGCGATCGATAGCGCCAGCGCCAGCTTGGTGACCTGCATCCGATTATGTTTGATCATTGTGTAACCCCAAAAAAAGACATGTTATGGTGAAAGGCGGCGACGCCTTTCCTCTGTACTTTGTTGCAAATCTGCGCTGGCGGCGCGGATGGCGCCGCCACGAAAAACCAGTCAAATAAAACGCCGTGCCGTTGTCGTGTTCGTCATTCCAGGTCCGTCGAGCGAGCGCGCCCGACCGCGACATTCCCCTGCGCAACGCGCAAGTCTACTGATTGAATATGTCACCAGCATGACCAAGTGGCGACTGGCAAGATTGCTTGGTGGATCAGCCTCAGGCAACTATGCAGCAGCGGCTGCGCGGCTGACAAATACCATTTCGTTTATGCATTTATATATCGATCATATAAATTCATGCATAAAGTAGTGCTAGATGAGCATGCCGAGGCGTTTTTCCGGGCTTGTGGCCTTGGCGGGATTATAAATCCTTGGTTCTGAGGTGAAATCCTTTCATACAGAATTTCGACAAACGTTTGCCCGGACGCGCAAATGTGTAGCGGGGCGGCCACACACTTTCCAATACGTCAATCATTTTTTACAACAAAAACAGGGGGTTTTGAGATAACGCAAGATGACACGACAAATCTTGTGCCGTGTTTTGCTGCTGCAGGTGGGGAAACGGCAGAATGGCGCCGATCCCGCGCATGCGGGACCGGCGCGCGGCGGTCAGCGTGCGCGCGGCCTGACGCCGCCGGCCGTCGGCCAGGAAGCGACCTGGGCTTCGAAGCGCGCGAAGCGCTCGTCGAGCTGGCGCGTCAGGCGCTGCTTTTCGCGCTCGGGCAGGAAGGCGTAGCGCACGCCGTTGTAGGAGACCTTCTTGATTTCGGCGTAGGACGGCTGGTAGCGGCTGGCGAACAGCGTGTATTCCTGCGACAGGTTGTGGCGCGTGACGCCCGCGTCGTCGGTCGAAATCACATACGGCACGCCGAACTTGCGGTACAGGGTCACCGGGTGGTTGGCGCCCTGGATGCCCGAGATGAAGGCATTGCTGGTCAGGTTGATCTCGACCGGAATGTCCTTCTCGCGCATGGTCTTCATGATCGCGATCGCATTCGATTCGTGGGCCAGGTCGATGCCGTGGCCGATACGGTCGGCGCCGGCCACGTTCAGGGCTTGCTCGATGTGGAACTTGAGCCCTTCCGGCGGCACGTCGCCCAATGCCAGTTCGCCCGCGTGCAGCGACAGCTTCACCTTGGGATACTGGGTCTTCAGGAAGCGGAACATCTTCATGTGCAGCTCGTAGTCGCGCATCGACGGCGCCAGGCTTTCCTGGCCGACGATATTGACCCCGACGATCAGGTCGCTCTGGCTGGCGGCCTTGAAGCCGGCCAGCATCGACGAGAAGACCAGCGAGGGATTGACCAGGCGCAGGACGTACGCCTGATAGCGCATGGTGAACTGCTCGTCGTCGATGTTGGCGTGGTTGGACTTGATGCGCTCGACGTAGTCGGCCAGGCCCTGGTTGAAGGTGGCGTCCTTGTCGAGTTTTTCCATCCAGCTGCGCATGGCGGCGGTCAGCGCGGCGTCGTCGGCGGCCTTCCACAGGGCCGTATCGGCGTCGGCGCTGCCGGTCATCGGCGCCAGCTTGAACATGGTTTCGATGTAGCCGACGTTTTCGGCGATGGCGCGTTTCTTCAGCTCCTGCAGGCCTTCGTTGAAGTTGGCGTTCGAGACCGGGCCGAAGAAGCCGAAGGTCTGGAAGAACTGGCGGTCGGGCGGCGGCTGGATCGCGCCGTGGTTGTAGAAGTCCTTGCTCGACCAGCGCTGCAGCAGCTCGCGGTAGGTGAAGTCGTCGGCCAGCACCTCGGCCGACGAGAGGCAGGTGCGTTCGGCCGCCGGCAGCGCGCGCTGGGCGTCGATCACGGCCTTGCTGGTTTCGATGCGGTAGGTCTGCTTGTTGACGCACAGGCCCTGCTTGTCGAGGAAGTCGACGTATTGTTCGGCGTAGATGGCGCCCGAGTAATGGTGGTGCAGATCGGCGCCCTTGGGCATCTGCGAGAAGAACAGGGTCAGTTCGGACAGCTTCGGCTCGGCGCCGGCAATCAGGCTGGCGAGGTGGCGCGCGGTGGCCGCTTCGTTGGCCCTGGATGTGGCGTTGGGTGCGGCCGCGTGCGCATTCGCCGCCAGCGCCAGGGCGATCAACAGGCTGCTCGTTTTACGGATCATGGTTCTTCTTCTCTCGATAAATGTCGCAGTCGCTCCCGCCTGCGCGGGAGCGACGGTTTGTCGTGTAGCGGTACTTACATCGTCGTTATGCCTGCTCGCTCATGCACCTTGCATCCAGCCGCATACGTCGCCCCCACACACCGGTCGTCGCCCAGCAGCGCCAGCGCGAACAGCAGCTCCTCGAGGTTATCGCAGCGCTCCGTGCGGCGTGCCAGCAAGGGCGTCGCCTTCGGGTCGAGCACGATGAAATCGGCCTCCGCCCCCGCCACGAAACTGCCGATGGTCCCTTCGAGTTGCATGCTGCGCGCCGCGCCCAGCGTCGCCAGGTAGAACATGCGCGCGGCCGGCAGGTAGCTGCCTTTCAATCGCGCTACTTTATAGGCTTCATTCATAGTTTGCAACATGGAGAAGGACGTCCCCGCCCCCACGTCGGTCGCCAGCGACAGCGCTACCCGCGCCGCATCGGCCTTCTCGAAATCGAACAAGCCGCTGCCGAGGAAGAAGTTGGAGGTCGGGCAGATCGCCGCCGCCGACCCGGTTTCGGCCATGCGCGCGAAGTCGCGCTCGTCGAGCCAGATGCAGTGGCCGAACATGGCGCGCTCGCGCATCAGTCCATAGCGGTCGTACACGTCCAGGTAGCTGCGCGCATCGGGGAACAGCGACTTGACCCAGCTGCATTCGTCCGCATTCTCCGACACGTGGGTCTGGATATAGGTGTCCGGGTAGGCCGCCGCCAGCTCGCCGCTCAGGCGCAGCTGCGCCTCGGTGGAGGTAGGCGCAAAGCGCGGCGTGATCGCGTACATGGCGCGGCCCTTGTTGTGCCACTTGTTGATCAGGTCTTCGCTGTCGCGCGCCCCGCCTTCGGCCGTATCGCGCAAAAACTCGGGGCAGTTGCGGTCCATCAGCACCTTGCCGGCCGCCATGCGCAGCTGGCGCGCCGCGCTGGCCTCGAAGAAGGCGTCGACCGATTCGCGGTGCACGGTGCAGTACACCATGGCCGTGGTGGTCCCGCAGCGCAGCAGCTCGTCGAGGAAGAAGTCGGCCACGTCGCGCGCGTGCGCCGGGTCGCCGAACTGGCGCTCGGTCGGAAAGGTGTAGGTCTCCAGCCACGGCAACAGGCCCGGGGCGGGCGAGGCGATCATGTCGGTCTGCGGGAAATGCAGGTGGGTGTCGATAAAACCCGGCATGATCACCTTGCCGCGATAATCGACAGGCTGCACGCCGTCAGGCAGCGTGGACAACAGCTGCGCGTAGTCGCCGGCCGCCCTGACCTTGCCGTCGGCGACGATCAGCAGGCCGTCTTCATGCCACCCGCACGCGTCCTTGCTGAAGGCCGGGTCGGCGTGAAAATGCAGCAAGCTGGCTCGGTAGGCTTGCACGGTGTTCGTTACGATGGACATCAGACTCTTTCGGTGATTGCGGCCGAGGGTAGCATCAACGCCGGGGGCGTTCTTTGCATGGCTTCCCACACGGTCAGTAATTGCGCGCAGACAGAAGCGGCGATGACCGCCGGCGCCTTGTTGGTGATGCCGGCCAGCCCGATCGGGCAGACCATTGTATCAATCCGCGCCGCGTCCACGCCGCGCGCGCGCAGGCGGTGTTCGAACTGGCGGCGCTTGGTTTTCGATCCGATCAGGCCGAACCAGCCCACGTCGGGCCGCGCCATGATCGCTTCCGTCAGGCGCTGGTCGAGCGCGTGGCTGTGGGTCATGACGAGGTAGCTGGCGTTGCCCGGGGCGGCGGCGACCAGCGCTTCCGGCACATCGCTCGCCTCCACCGTCACGTTGGCCGGCACGCAGGGCGGGAACATGTCGTCACGTTGGTCGACCCAGGTGACGGTGCATGGCAAGTGCGCCAGTGCGCGCACGATGGCCGTGCCCACGTGGCCGGCGCCGAACAGCACCAGGTGCGCGCGCGGCGCGAACACCGGGTCGACCAGCCAGCGGCGCCCGTCCGGCTCCTGCATCAGGTAGGCGCCGCGGTCGCGCGCGAATACCGGCGGACGGGCCCCGGCCAGCCAGCGGCCGTCGCCGTCGAACAGCGCGCTCTCGGGCGCACCGTCGATGGCGACCACGCGCCAGCTGTCGTCCTGGCGGCGCCGGCCGAGCAGCGCGGCGTGAGCCTGGTCGAGCAGTTCGAACGACAGGTGCACCACCCCGCCGCAGCACTGGCCCAGGCTCGGGCCGAGCGCATAGCGTTCGATGCGGCGCTGGCGGCCGTCGGCCAGCATGGCGCGCGCGGTCTCGATGGCGCGCTGCTCCAGGTGGCCGCCGCCGATGGTGTCGACCACGCGGGTGGCGTCGACCAGCATGTGGGCGCCGCATTCGCGCGGACCGGAGCCTTCCACGATGGCCACGGTCACCAGGATGGCGGGACCGGCGGCGCTGAGCCAGTCGTCCATCACGCCGCCTTGAGCGCCGCTTCGACAGCGGAAATCGATTTGAGGATTTCTTCGCTGGTGGCCGGCGCGTTCAGCGGCGGCTGCACCTTGTGCCCGCCGACGCTGGAAATCGCATCGCGGATCGCGAAGAACACCGAGAACGGCAGCAGCAGCGGCGGCTCGCCCACCGCCTTGGAGCGGTGGATGCTGTCCTCGACGTTGCGGTTGTCGAACAGGCGCACGCGGAAGTCTTGCGGGCAGTCGGAGACGCCGGGAATCTTGTAGGTCGACGGCGCGTGCGTCATCAGCTTGCCGGCCGGGTTCCACCACAGTTCTTCGGTGGTGAGCCAGCCCATGCCCTGGATAAAGGCGCCTTCGACCTGGCCGATGTCGATGGCCGGGTTGAGCGACTTGCCGGAGTCGTACAGCGCGTCCGCGCGCAGCAGCTTCCATTCGCCGGTCAGCGTATCGACCACCACTTCGGCCACGGCGGCGCCGTAAGCGTAGTAGGAGAACGGGCGGCCGTTCATGGTCTTCGGATCCCAGTGCAGGCCCGGGGTGGCGTAGAAGCCGTCGGACCACAGCTGCACGCGCGCCAGGTACGCTTTCTGCACCAGCACCGGGAAGGCGACTTCATGGCCGTTGACGAACACCGTGTCGCCGGCAAACACCACCTCGCCCTCCTCGCCGCCGTACAGCTTGACCGCATAGCCGGCCAGGCGCTCGCGGATCTGGCGCGCCGCGTCCTGGGCCGCCTTGCCGTTCAGGTCGGCGCCGGTCGATGCGGCCGTGGCCGAGGTGTTCGACACCTTGCTGGTGTCGGTGGCGGTGGCGCGCACGTTGGCGATGTCCACCCCCAGTTCATGCGCGACGACCTGCATCACCTTGGTGTTGATGCCCTGCCCCATTTCGGTGCCGCCGTGGTTGACGATGATCGAGCCGTCGACGTAGACGTGCACCAGCGCGCCGGCCTGGTTCAGGTGCGTGACGTTAAACGCAATCCCGAACTTGACCGGCGTGAGCGCCAGCCCTTTCTTGAGCACCGGGCTGGCGGCGTTGAACGCGGCAATCGCGGCGCGGCGGGCGCGGTACTCGCTGCTTTCTTCCAGTTCGGCGGACAGGGCATGGATCACGTTGTCGACCACGACCTGGCCGTAGGGCGTGACGTTGCGCTCGTCGCGTCCGTAAAAATTGAGGCGGCGGATGTCGAGCGCGTCGCGCCCCAGCGCGCGCGCGATTTCGTCGATCACGTATTCGATGGCGATCGCGCCCTGCGGCCCGCCGAAGCCGCGGAAGGCGGTATTCGATTGCGTGTTGGTCTTGCCGCAGGCGGCGCGGATGTCGACGTCCGACAGATAATAGGTATTGTCGAAGTGGCAGACCGCGCGCGTGGCCACGGGCCCGGACAGGTCGGCCGAATAGCCGGCGCGGGTGACCATGTCGACCCTGGCGGCGAGGATGCGGCCGTCGTCGTCGTAGCCGACTTCGTATTCGTAATGAAAGCAGTGGCGCTTGCCGGTGACGAGCATGTCGTCGTCGCGGTCGGCGCGCAGCTTGACCGGGCGCTTGAGCCTGGACGCGGCGATGGCCGACGCGGCCGCCCACAGCGCCGACTGCGATTCCTTGCCGCCGAAGCCGCCGCCCATGCGGCGGCATTCGACGACGATGTGATGCGAGTGCAGGCCGAGCGCATGCGCCACCACGTGCTGCATTTCGCTCGGGTGCTGGGTCGAGCACAGCACCAGCATGCCCTTGTCTTCCTTGGGGATGGCGTAGGAAATCTGCCCTTCCAGGTAGAACTGCTCCTGCCCGCCCACATACAGCTCGCCCTTGACCGAACGCGGCGCTTTTTCGAAGGCGGCCTGGTAGTCGCCGCGCGCGAGGCGCATCGGCGGCAGCACGTACGATTGCGCGGCGCGCGCCGCTTGCGGCGTCAGGATGGCGGGCAGTTCCTCGTAGGTCACCTTGGCCAGGCGTGCGGCGCGGCGCGCGTGGTCGTGGGTGTCGGCGACGACGATGAAGATCGGCTGGCCGACGTACATGACCAGGCCGTCGGCCAGGATCGGGTCGTCGTGGACGATCGGGCCGCAGTCGTTGGTGCCGGGGATGTCGGCCACCGTCAGCACCGCCACCACGCCCGCGCTGGCGCGCACGGCGTCCAGGTCGATGGCGGTGATGTTGGCGTGCGCCTTGGAAGACAAGCCAAGCGCCGCGTGCAGGGTGCCCTGCACTTCCGCGATGTCGTCGGTGTAGGTGGCCTGGCCGAGCACGTGCAGCGCGGCCGATTCGTGCGCGCGCGAGACGCCCACGCCGGTCCACGCCGCCGCTTTAAGCGCTGGGGTAGCTGCGTCGTTCATGGTGCTCTCCTTACGCGCGCACGGCAAAGGCGTTGACGGCATCGGCCGCCAGCGGGTTGTGTTGACGGGTCTCGAACCAGAAGCGGCGCAGCAGGTTCTGCGCGGCCTTCATGCGGTACGCGCTCGAAGCCCGCATGTCCGACAGCGGCGCGTAATCCCGGGCCAGCATGGCCATGGCCGCGTCGAGCGCGGCTTCGCTCCACGGCTGGCCGAGCAGCAGGGCTTCGGTCTGCGCGGCGCGCTTGGGGGTGGCGGCCATGCCGCCGAAGGCGATGCGCGCCTCGGCCACCACGCCGCCGTCGATGCGCAGCGCAAACGCGGCGCACACGGCGGAGATATCCTGGTCGAAGCGCTTGGCCAGCTTGTAGGTGCGGAACCGCACCCCGGCGCGCGGCAGCGGCACGCGCACGGCCTGGACGAATTCGCCCGGCTGCAGATCTTTTTTCTGGTAGCCGAGGTACAGGTCTTCCAGCGCCAGTTCGCGTTCGCCGGCGGCGTCGCGCAGGACCACACGCGCGCCCAGGGCAATCAGCCAGGGCATGGAGTCGCCGATGGGCGAACCGTTGGCGACATTGCCGCCCAGGGTGCCGGCATTGCGGATCGGGAGCGAGGCGAAGCGCTGCCACATGGCCGACAGTTGGTCCGGATAGTGCGCGCACACCGCCTTGTAGGCGTCTTCCAGCGCGACGCCGGCGCCGATCTCGATCATGCCGTCCCGCTCCACCACCTGCTTGAGGGCGTCGACGTGGCCGAGGTAGATGATGTCGCCCAGCTCGCGCATCTGCTTGGTGACCCACAGGCCGATGTCGGTGGAGCCGGCCAGCAGCACGGCCTCGGGTTTGCCGGCGCGGATGCGCACCAGTTCATCGAGCGTGCGCGGGGCGTAAAAGGATGCGCCGCCGGCGCTGTAGGTCGCCATGGCGCCGCGCTGCAGGGGCGCCAGCCGGGCCGCCAGGGCGGCGCGGTCGAACTGCACGGCCGGCAGTTCGCCCATGCGCTTGGCGGCGTCGATGATCGGGCGGTAGCCGGTGCAGCGGCACAGGTTACCGGAGAGGGCGTCGTCGATCTGGCAGCGGGTCGGCTCGCGCCCCTCCTGCTTGAGGTACATGCCCCACAGGGACATGACGAAACCGGGCGTGCAGAAGCCGCACTGGGAGCCGTGGCATTCGACCATGGCCTGCTGCACCGGATGCAGCAGGCCGTTCGGCTGCTGCAGGTCTTCGACCGTGAACAGGGCCTTGCCGTCCAGGGTGGGCGTCAACTGGATGCAGGAGTTCACCGCCTTCATCTCGACCTGGCCGTCGGCGCCGAGCGTGCCGATCACCACGGTGCAGGCGCCGCAGTCGCCTTCGGCGCAGCCTTCCTTGGTGCCGGTGCAGTGCAGGTCCTCGCGCACATGCTGGAGGATGGTCTGCGTCGGCGCGGCCTGCGTGACTTCGCGCACGGCGCCCTGATAGTAAAAACGGATCGGTGTTGACATTCTTGCCTCGGCTTTATCCCAGTATGCAAGGTTAACACCCAAGGCACCCACAATTATAGCTCTTTGGAGATGTGGCTTATCATCCAAAAGCACTATACGGATGGACTTTTTTCCAGTGCTCGGCAATATCGATGCGGCGCGCGATCCAGACGTTGTCGTGGCTTTGCACGTAATCGAGGAAGCGCGCCAGCGCCGCCGCCCGCCCCGGACGGCCCACGATGCGGCAATGCAGGCCGATCGAGAGCATTTTCGGCTGGTCCAGGCCGTCCGGATCGCCTTCCGCATAGAGCACGTCGAAGGCGTCTTTCAGGTAATCGAAGAACTGGGTGCCGGAATTGAAGCCCTGCATGGCGGCGAAGCGCATGTCGTTCGTGTCGAGCGTGTACGGCACCACCAGCTGCGGGCTGCGGCCGCCGGCGTGCTCGACCTGTTGCCAGAATGGCAGGTCGTCGCCGTAGTGATCGGCATCGTAGGCAAAGCCGCCGTGTTCGACCACCAGCCGGCGCGTATTCGGCGAGTCGCGCCCGGTGTACCAGCCCAGCGGCGCGGACCCGGTCAGTTCGCGCATGATGCGCACCGCTTCGGCCATGTGGGCGCGTTCGGTCGCCTCATCCACGTTTTGGTAGGAAATCCACTTCAGGCCATGACAGGCGATTTCGTGCCCCAGCTGCTGGAAGGCGGCGACCGCCTCCGGGTTGCGCTTGAGCGCCATGGCCACCCCGAACACGGTCAGCGGCAGCCTGCGCTCCTCGAACATGCGCAGCAGGCGCCACACACCGGCGCGCGCGCCGTATTCGTAGAGCGATTCCATGCTCATGTGGCGCATCGGAAAGGCCGCCGCGCCGATGATTTCGGAAAGAAAGGTTTCGGAGGCGGGGTCGCCGTGCAAGACATTGTTTTCGCCGCCTTCTTCATAGTTGAGCACGAATTGCAGCGCCACCCGCGCCCGGCCCGGCCACTGGGGATGGGGCGGCGTGCGCCCGTAGCCGATCAGGTCGCGGGGATAGTTGTCGTCAGTCGTCATGGATGGGCTCGGGAGGGAAGTGGCTGCATGGAGGGTATAGTGCGCATCATATAGCGCTGTTCGCACGCCGGTATATGATCGTGCCGATAACCTGCCTCATTTTCAACATATAGGATGGACTATGGGAAAACTTAGTACGCACGTGCTCGACACAACCCAGGGCAAACCCGGCGCCGGGGTGGTGGTCGAACTGTACGCGCTCGGCAGCGGCGCGCGCACCCTGCTCAAGACGGTCACCACCAACCGCGACGGCCGCGTCGACACGCCCCTGCTCGAAGGCGAGGCCATGCAGGCCGGACGCTACGAGCTGGTGTTTGCCGCCGGCGATTATTTTGCCGCCCAGGGCGTGGCGCTGCCCGAACCGCGCTTCATCGACCAGGTCACCCTGGCCTTCGGCATCGCCGACCCGAGCCAGAATTACCACGTGCCGCTGGTGGTGACGCCGTGGTCGTATTCGACCTACCGGGGCAGCTGAGCCGCCAAGGAAAACGTGCAGCCGGCAAAAACTTGCTATTCTTGGGCTGAGAGCTTCGGGAGAGAAAATGTCGCTGCACATCGTTCACTTTATCGGCCCCATCAATCACAGCGCGGTGTGCACCATCCGCAATCTCTGCCTGCAAGCCCTGCAGAGCGGCGCCAGCGAGATCGAACTGCATATGTCGACCGAAGGCGGCAATATGACCGCCGGCTTCGCGCTGTACTTCTTCCTCAAGTCCCTGCCGCTGCCGCTGACCACCCATAACATCGGCAGCGTGGAATCGGTCGGCGTGGTGATTTTCCTAGCCGGCGGCAAGCGCTACGCCTGTCCCGGCACGCGCTTCCTGGTCCATCCCCTGCACTGGGGCTTCGGCAGCCTGGTCGCGGCCGACCATTCGCGCGTGAGCGAGTGGCGCGACTGCCTCGATTTCGACGCCGAGCGCTATGCCTGCATCTTCGAGGAAGCGACCAGGGCGGCCGGGGTGCAGGACGATATCCGCACCAATCTGTTCGGCAGCGCGCGCATCTACGACGCTACCCAGGCGCTGCAGGCCGGCATCATCCATCAAGCGGTGCAGGCGCGCCTGCCGGGCGCGGGGACCACCTCGCACTGGTGGAACGGCTGATGCGGGGCGCATGGTTGCCGCACATAATGCTGGTCAAACTTGCACCGGGACCTGGCTTGACTTAAAATCAGCAGCTCTGCGGTTGCCGTTCCGGCGACCCACCATTCTGGGCTTGGCCCACGCAAGATGCTCCCCTGTTCTCCTACCGCTGCCGCACGCTGACCCTTGGATACCGTGTCACCCTGGGTGCTTGTCGCCGCGCTGGTCTTCCTGATCCTGTGTTCGGCCTTTTTCGCCATGGCGGAAACGGCGCTCATGGCCGCCAACCGATTCCGCCTGCGCAGCCTGGCCAAGCGCGGCCATCGCGGCGCCATCACCACCCTGTGGCTGCTGGAGCGCACCGACAAGCTGCTCTCGCTGATCCTGATCGCCAATACCCTGGTCAACGCCATGGCGACGGTGCTGGCGACCGCGATCGCGATCCTGCTGTTCGGCTATGAAGAGAGCGTCATCGCGGTCGCCATCGCCCTGCTGGTGTTCGTGCTGATCGTGTTCGCGGAAATCGCGCCCAAGTTCATCGGCGCCACCTATCCAGAAACCATTTCGCTGGTCGCCAGCGCCCTGCTCAAGCCGCTGATGGCGGTGGCCAGGCCGCTGATCTGGTTCGTCAACCTGTTCGTGCGCCTGTTCCTGACGATTTTGCGCGTCAAGCCGGCCGACAGCGCCGCCCGCCACCGCGTCTCGCCCGACGAACTGCGCGCCATCGTGCTCGAAGGCGGCAATTTCATCCCGCAAAAGCACAAGAGCATCCTGCTCAACCTGTTCGACCTCGATACCATTTCGATCGAAGACATCATGACCCCGCGCGCCCAGATCGAGGCGCTCAACCTGGCCGTGCCGGTCGCCGGACTCAAGGCCCAGCTGAGCGCCTGCTACCACAACAAGCTGCCCGTCTATGAAGGCGAGATCAACCGCATCATCGGCATCCTGCACGTGCGCCATGCGATCGCCCTGCTCAACGAGGAAGAGGAATTGACCATCGATCACTTCCGCAGCCTGCTGACCGCCCCTTACTTCATTCCGCAGGAGACGAGTGCCTTTACACAGTTGCAATATTTCCAGGAAAACAAGGAGCGCCTCGGCATCATTGTCGACGAGTACGGCGAAGTGCAGGGCCTGGTCACGCTCGACGATATCATCGAAGAAATGATCGGCGACTTCACCACCTCGGTGCCGGGCGCGGCGCTCGGCGAACACTTCTGCTGGGATGCGCGCGGCGAGTGTTTACTGGAGGGCACGGCGCCCCTGCGCGAGATCAACAAGCGGCTGGGGCTGGCCTTCCCGCTGGACGGTCCCAAGACAGTCAACGGCCTGATGCTGGAGCAATTGCAGGAGATTCCCGAAGCCCCGATCAGCCTGAAAATCGGCAATGTGGCGATCGAAGTCATCCAGGTGCAAAACCAGGCGATCAGGACGGTCAAGCTGACCCGGCCGCCGGTGCGTTGAGCCTGCTCCTGATCAGACTGTCACCAACAATTTCACTCCAACCACAGAAGTTCCAAAAGGCAAAAGAACGTTCCATTTTGGCTACGTGGTATGGTTGCCTCCCCCATGCAGCAAACACTTTACAAATGTGATGCTCGGAGGCATGATCCAAGGCAGTTCGCCGCAACAGTCACCACTGGACGGCGCTTTGTCGTTCCCCGTACTATTTAAACCACGCGCGCATATGGCTGCAGTCCTCCCGAATACCACCCCCGGAACCCCGATGCCGGGCCTGGCCCGCGCCCTGATGCAAGCTGGCCGCCTGAGTGCGCAGCAAGCCGATTCGCTGCATAAAAAATCGCTGGCGGACAAGAGCCCTTTCATCGACACCCTGCTGCTGACCGGCACCTTCGACGCGCGCACCCTGGCCGCGTTTTGCGCGGAAACCTTCGGCTACCCGCTGATGGATTTGCAGAGCTTTAACCTGGATGCCTTGCCGGCCAACGCCATCGACGCCAAGCTGATGCAGAGCCAGCGCGTGATCGCCCTGGCCAAGCGCGGCAACAAGATGTCGGTCGCGATTTCCGACCCCACCAATATCCAGGCGCTCGACCAGATCAAGTTCCAGAGCGAAGCCTCGGTCGAGCCGGTGATCGTGCTGCACGACGTGCTGCTGAACCTGCTGTCCAACCTGGGCCGCAACGCCGAGCAGAGCATCAACGACATGGTGGGCGACCAGGAAGAAATCCAGTTCGGCGAGGAAGACGCGCCGTCCACGGTGATCGACCAGGGCGCGGCCGAGATCGAAGACGCGCCGATCGTCAAGTTCCTCAACAAGATCCTGATGGACGCGATCAACCTGGGCGCGTCCGATATCCACTTCGAGCCGTTCGAAAAATTCTACCGCATCCGCCTGCGCGTGGACGGCATGCTCAAGGAGCACGCCCAGCCGCCGATCACCATCCGCGACAAGCTGGTCTCGCGCATCAAGGTGCTCTCCAAGCTCGACATCTCCGAAAAGCGCGTGCCGCAGGATGGCCGCATGCGCCTGATCCTGTCGCCCACCAAGGCGATCGACTTCCGGGTCAGCACCTGCCCCACCCTGTTCGGCGAAAAGACCGTCATGCGTATCCTGGACGCGACCCAGGCCCAGATGGGCATCGACGCGCTCGGCTACGATCCGGACCAGAAGGAATTGCTGCTCGAAGCGATCCAGCGCCCGTACGGCATGGTGCTGGTGACCGGGCCGACCGGTTCCGGCAAGACGGTGTCGCTGTACACCTGCCTGAACGTGATCAACAAACCGGGCATCAATATTTCGACCGCGGAAGACCCGGCCGAGATCAACCTGCCCGGCGTGAACCAGGTCAACATCAACGACCGCTCCGGCCTGACCTTCCCGGTCGCGCTCAAGTCCTTCCTGCGCCAGGATCCGGACATCATCATGGTCGGCGAGATCCGCGACCTGGAAACGGCCGACATCGCCATCAAGGCCGCGCAGACCGGCCACATGGTGTTCTCGACCCTGCACACCAACGATGCCCCATCGACCCTGACGCGCCTGATGAACATGGGCGTGGCGCCCTTTAACATCGCTTCCTCGGTGATCATGATCACCGCCCAGCGCCTGGCGCGCCGCCTGTGCACCTGCAAGAAGCCGGTCGAGACCAGCCGCGAAATCCTGCTCGCGGCCGGCTTCCGGGAAGAGGAACTGGAAGGCGGCTGGAAGCCCTACGGCCCGGTCGGCTGCGACCGCTGCTCGGGCGGCGGCTACAAGGGCCGGGTCGGTATCTACCAGATCATGCCGATTACCCCGGCGATCGAAAAAATCATCCTGGCGCACGGCAATTCGATGGAAATTGCCGCGCAATCGGAAGCGGAGGGCGTCAAATCCCTGCGCCGCTCCGGCCTGATGAAAGTAAAACAAGGCTTGACCAGCCTTGAAGAAGTTCTCGGCTGCACCAACGAATAGGAAAATACTGTATGGCACTCGCTCAAACCAAAACCGCCACCAAGGAGTCGGTCTATGCCTGGGAAGGCAAGGACAAGACTGGCAAGACCGTGCGCGGCGAACTGCGTGCCGGGGGCGAAGCCGTCGTCAACGTGACCCTGCGGCGCCAGGGCGTGATGGTGACCAAGGTCAAGAAAAAACGCTATCGCAGCGGTAAGAAAATCACCGACAAGGATATTTCCCTGTTCACGCGCCAGCTGGCCACGATGATGAAGGCCGGCGTGCCGCTGCTGCAATCGTTCGACATCGTCGGCAAGGGTCACTCGAATCCCTCGATGTCCAAGCTGATCATGGAACTGCGCGGCGATATCGAAACCGGTACCAGCCTGAACAACGCTTTCCGCAAGTATCCGCTCTACTTCGACCCGCTGTTCTGCAACCTGGTCGGCGCCGGCGAACAGGCCGGTATCCTGGAAGACTTGCTCACGCGCCTGGCGATCTACAAGGAAAAGACCCTGGCCATCAAGGCCAAGATCAAGTCGGCCATGATTTATCCGGTCTCGATCCTGGGCGTGGCCTTCCTGGTCACGGCCGTCATCATGATCTGGGTGGTGCCGGCGTTCAAGCAGGTGTTCGAAAGCTTCGGCGCCAACCTGCCGACGCCGACCATGATCGTGATGGACATTTCGGACTTCTTCGTCGAATACTGGTGGGCGATTTTCGGCTCCCTGTTCGCCGGCCTGTACTTCTTCTTCCAGTCCTGGCGCCGTTCGCTCAAGATGCAGCGCTTCATGGACCTGACCCTGCTCAAGGCACCGATCTTCGGCCCCGTGATCCGCAAGGCGGCGATCGCGCGCTGGACCCGCACCCTGGCCACCATGTTCGCGGCCGGCGTGCCGCTGGTCGAAGCGCTCGACTCGGTCGGCGGCGCGGCCGGCAACGCCCTGTACCTGGAAGCGACCAAGAAGATCCAGAACGAGGTCAGCACCGGTACCAGCCTGACCGTGGCGATGCAAAATGCCAACGTGTTCCCGCCGATCGTCACCCAGATGGTGGCCATCGGTGAAGAATCGGGTGCGCTCGATTCGATGCTGGGCAAGGTCGCCGGCTTCTTCGAAGACGAGGTCGACGAGGCGGTCGCTTCGCTGGCCTCGCTGATGGAACCGCTGATCATGGTGATCCTGGGCGTGATCATCGGCGGCCTGGTGGTTGCCATGTACCTGCCGATCTTCAAACTGGGCGCGGTGGTGTAACCGCCCGGCCCGCCACGGGCCGATCCGCTCCCGTCGCAGTAGCCGCTTGCTCCCGCAGCAAGCCGCTACTGCGATTTTTTTTGGGCGACGCCGGCCATCCGCATCAGGCGGCGCCGCAGCGGCGCGTCGACGCGCCGCTCCAGCAGCCAGCACAGCGGCAACAGCAGGCCGGCGAAGGCCAGGCCGGCCAGCAGCATGGCCGACGGCGGCGCCTGCGGCAGCAGCAGGCCCAGCGCGCCGTTGAGCAGGCGCCCGAGCGGCACATGCAGGACATACAGCGGATACGAGATGGCGCCCAGCACGGCGCAGGCGACGGCCGCGCGCCCCGCCACCCGGCAGCCCATCGCCAGGTAAATCAGCGCCGGAAAGGCGATCGTCACCGCCAGCAGATCGTAGCAGGGGCGCAGCGCCGCCGGCGGCCGCGCCAGCAGCAAGCCGAGCACGCCGGTCAGCACCAGCGCGCCGCACAGCCAGGCGCGCACGCCGCGCCGCAACGCCCGCCCTTGGGCGCTGTTGAAATGGCGCAGCAAGAGCACCCCGGCAAAAAAACCGTAGCCCACCCGGCACAGGCCGAGCAGCATGGTGGCCGGCGAATAGCCGCCGTGCAAGCCCTGTTCGGGCGCCGCCTGCAAGGCCAGCGCCAGGCCCAGCGCCGAGGCCAGCAGGAGCGCCGCCAGCAGCGCGCAGTGCAGGTGGCGCAGCGTGGCCGCATACGCCAGGTTGGCCAGCATCTCGAAAAACAGCGACCAGGCCGGGGTATTGAGCGGAAACAGATTCGGGTCCGACACCAGCGGCAACAGCAGCGCGGCCGCCAGCAACACCAGCGGCAGGGGCGAGGCGAGTGAGGATGGCGCCAGTCCCAGCAGCGCGGCCACGACCGGAACCAGGCCGATCAGGCTGCCCAGCAGGTAGAGCGGATACAGGCGGATCAGGCGCAGCAGCGCGAAGCGGGCCGGGGCCAGGCCGGCGCGCAGGCGCGCCTCGTAGGCGTTGGCCACCACCACGCCGCTGAGCACGAAGAACAGGTCGACCGCCAGGTAACTCTGCGGAATGGTCCAGCCGCCCCAGAAGTAGCCCGTATGGCGAAACATGACGATCAGGGCGGCGATCCCGCGCAAGCCGTCGAGCAGGTGAAAGTAGTACTGTCTGGCATTCATAGCAGCCTCGATCCGGCACGCGCCAAGGCGTCCAGTATGGGCGGGCGGCGCCGTCGGCTGTCCAAATGCGACAACATCGGCCTTGCGCCCGGTCAGAAGCCCATCGGCCTCCCCCAAAGCGAGCGAAACCCCCTAAAATGCCTTGTTGTACACAACTGCCTTGATCAATTCATCACGTGGAGCATCATGCTGGAATCCTTCTTGTTCGCCGTCCCCGGTTCCCTGGGACCGGCCCTCGTCGCCGGCCTGTTCGGCCTGCTGGTCGGCAGCTTCCTGAATGTCGTCATCTACCGCCTCCCGAAGATGATGGAGCGCGACTATAACGACTACCTGGCCGGCGAGTACGGCTGCGGCTGCGGCACCCGCCAGGTGCACACCGACACCTTTAACCTGGCGGTGCCGCGCTCGGCCTGCCCCCATTGCGGGCACCGGATCGGCGCGCTGGAAAACATCCCGGTGATCAGCTACCTGGTCCTGGGCGGCAAGTGCAAAGGCTGCAAGGCCAAAATTTCTCCCCGGTATCCGATCATCGAACTGGCCAGCGGCCTGCTGTCGGCCCTGCTGATCTGGACCTTCGGCAGCGGCTACGCCGGGCTGGCGACCCTGGTCTTCCTCTACCTGCTGATCGCGATGACCTTCATCGACGCCGACACCCAGCTGCTGCCCGACGAGCTGACCTATCCGCTGCTGTGGATCGGCCTCCTGCTCAATATTAACGGCAGCTTCGTGCCGCTGCAGGACGCCGTCATCGGCGCCGTGGCCGGCTATCTGGTGCTGTGGTCGGTGGCAACCTTGTACGAAAAGCTGCGCGGCCAGGTCGGCATGGGCCACGGCGACTTCAAGCTGCTGGCGGCGCTGGGCGCCTGGATGGGCTGGAGCATGCTGCCGAGCATCATCCTGATCTCGTCGGCGGTCGGTTCGGTGGTCGGCATCTGCCTGATCGTGTTCGGCGGGCGCGAGCGCAATGTGAAGATTCCCTTCGGCCCTTACCTGGCGGCGGCCGGCCTGATCGCCCTGGTCTACGGCAAGCAGATCGCCGGCGTGACCGACGTCGTCGTCAAGCACTGGGTCCAGTAACATGGGTAGCGCGGCGCATGGCGGCAAATTCAGCGTCGGCCTGACCGGCGGCATCGGCTGCGGCAAGACGGCGGTGTCGGACCGCTTCGCCGCGCTGGGGGCGAGCATCATCGATACCGACGTCATCGCGCACGCCCTGAGCGCCCCCGGCGGCGCCGCCATGGACGCCCTGCTGCACGCCTTCGGCCCGGCCTTCGTGACCGCCGACGGCGCCCTCGACCGGGTGCGCATGCGCGAACTGGTGTTTTCCGACGCGGCCGCCAAGGCGCGCCTGGAAGCGATCCTGCACCCGCGCATCCGCGCCGCCACCGCCGCCGCGGCCGCCGTTGCGACAGGCAGCTATCTGATCTACGTGGTCCCGCTCCTGGTCGAGTCCGGCGGCTGGCGCGAGCGGGTCGACCGGGTCCTGGTCATCGATTGCCCTGAAGAAATGCAAATCGCCCGCGTCATGCGCCGCAACGCCATGAGCGAAGCCCAGGTGCGCGCCATCATGGCTACCCAGGCCAGCCGCGCCGAACGGCTGGCCGCGGCCGACGACGTGCTGCATAACGATGGCAGCCTGGAAGCGCTCGACGCGCAAATTGCTCTATTGCATGCACAATATCTGGCATTTTCCGGGAGAATGGCACGATAAGGGGTGCGGCGTTTGTAATTTTGCCTCGCTTGGTTCAGAATCACGGGATTCTTCTCCTGCCATGTAAAGGGATGTCATTTTGATCGTCTACGAATACCCTTTCAACGAGCGCATACGCACGTTGTTGCGGCTGGAAGACCTGTATGAGAAGTTCAAGTTCTTTGTGCACCAGGAACATGCAATGCAGCATCACGTCGCCCTGGCCACCATTTTCGACATGCTCGAAGTGGCCGGCCGCGCCGATCTCAAGAGCGACCTGCTGCAGGAACTCGAACGCCAGAAGCAAAGCTTGCTGAGCTACCGGTCCAATCCGAACGTGGCCGCCGACATGCTCGACGCCGTCCTGGCCGAGGTCGAAACCGTCAGCGCCGCGCTGGTCGCGGCCCAGGGCAAGACCGGCCAGAACGTGCGCGACAACGAATGGCTGATGAGCATTCGCGGCCGCACCATCATTCCGGGCGGCGCCTGCGAATTCGACCTGCCGTCCTACTACGCCTGGCAAAAGCGCCCGGCCGAACAGCGCTTCAACGATATCGTCAACTGGTTCGCCCCGCTGGCGCCCCTGTTCGACGCCCTGGCCCTGGTGCTGCGCCTGCTGCGCGACTCGGGCGGCCCGGTCAAGATGATCGCCATCGCCGGCAGTTATCAGCAAATGCTTCAGGGTAAGGTATACCAGATGCTGCGCCTGACCATGGACGAGGCGATGGGGGCGATTCCCGAGATTTCCGCCAACAAGTACATGCTGTGGGTGCGTTTCACCACGCAGGGCGGGGATCTCAAGCCCAAGCCGCTGGAAGAAGACGTCCCGTTCGAGCTCACGCTCTGTAATTTCTGAAATCGATGTTGCCATGACCGTAGTCAGCTGCCCCACCTGTGCCAAAAAAGTCGAATGGACCGAGGCCAACAAGTTCCGTCCCTTCTGTTCCGAGCGCTGCAAACAGATCGACCTGGGCGCCTGGGCCGAAGAAAAATACACCATTCCCGGCGCCGCCCCGTCCGATCCCCTGCTGGACGACGATAATCTGCCGCAATAGCATTCGCCGCAGCCGCGGCCGAGCGCTTACAATGGGTGACCGCCTACCTTGCGAAGGATGACACAGCATGCCGACACGACGGGCCATCCGATGAGACTCGACCGTTTCATCAACGAGCGCATGGAAGACATCCTGACCGAGTGGGAAGGCTTCGCGCAGACCTTGCTGCCCGCCGCCAGCCAGATGAGCGACCTGGCGCTGCGCGACCATGCGCGCCAGATCCTGCAGGCGATCGCGCTCGATATCGAAACGCATCAGAATCCGCAGCAGCAGATCGCCAAGTCGCAGGGCCTGGCGCCCGACACCAGCGCTGGCGACAGCGCGGCCTCGATCCATGGCGCGCTGCGCCAGGCCAGCAATTTTTCCCTGCTCCAGCTGAGCGCCGAGTTCCGCGCCCTGCGCGCCACCGTGCTGCGCCTGTGGCTGCCGCAGGTGCGGCGCATGACGGCCGACGTGGCCGACGAAATGGTGCGCTTCAACGAAGCCATCGACCAGGCCCTGGCCGAGTCGGTGGTGACCTACTCGGCGCGCGCGGACCACATGCGCGAACTGTTCCTGGCGATCCTCGGGCACGACCTGCGCGCGCCGCTGTCGAGCATGTCGATGGCGGGCGAGCTGCTCATCCGCACGGCGGCCGACGCCGGCGAGATCGGCGCGCGCGTCAAGCGCGGTGCGCGCCTGATGGGCAGCATGGTCGACGACCTGATCGGCTACACCCGCACCCAGCTCGGCGGCGGCATGCCGACCGTGCGGCGCGAGGCCGACGTCGGCGAGGTGTGCCGCGCGGCGATGGAAGACGCCCATGCCACGCATCCGGCCACGCGCTTCGAGCTCGAGGCCGACGCCGCCCTCGCGGGCCAGTACGATCCCGTGCGCCTGCACCAGTTGTTTACCAACCTGATGGTCAACGCCGCCCAGTACGGCACGCGCGGCGCCGCCGTGCGCATCGAAGCGCGCGCCCATCCGGACGCGGTGACGGTGGCCGTGACCAACGACGGCCCGGTGATACCGGCGGCCTCGCTGGAGAGCATTTTCAGTCCCTTGATCCAGTTGCCTGGCGACGGCGACAGCGAAGAACGCCCGCGCACCAGCCTGGGACTGGGTTTGTTCGTCGCGCGCGAAATCGCGGCGGCGCATGGCGGGAGCCTGAGGGTGACCTCCAGCGCCGGCACCGGCACCACCTTCACCGCGCATTTGCCGCGCACGCCGAAGGCCTGAGACGGCGTCAGGCCCGGTAGCGGCTCATCGACAGCCCCTCGGTATCGATCTCCGGCGGGCGGCCCGACACCAGGTCGGCCAGCACCCGCGCCGAACCGCAGGACATGGTCCAGCCCAGCGTGCCATGCCCGGTATTGAGGAACAGGTTGCGGTAGCGCGTTGCCCCGATCAGCGGCGTGCCGTCCGGCGTCATCGGCCGCAGGCCGCACCAGAAGCTCGCCTTGTCCACGTCGCCCCCGCCCGGAAACAGCTCGCTCACCGCGTGCACCAGGGTGGCGCGGCGCGACGCGTGCAGGCGCAGGTCGTAGCCGGCCAGTTCGGCCGTCCCGCCGACCCGGATGCGCTCGCCCAGGCGCGTGATGCCGACCTTGTAGGTCTCTTCCATGATGGTCGACTCGGGCGCGCTGGCCGCATCGACGATCGGCAGCGTGATCGAATAACCCTTGACCGGATACACCGGAATCCTGATCCCCAGCGGCGCCAGCATCAGCGGCGAATAACTCCCCAGCGCCATCACGAAGGCATCGGCCTTCAGTTCCCCGAGCGAAGTGTCGACCGCCTCGATGGCCTCGCCCGCGTGCAGCAGGCGCCGGATCTCGACCTGGTTGCGGAACACCACGCCCAGGTCGGCCGCCATGCGCGCCAGCGCCTGGGTGAACTTGAAGCAGTCGCCGGTTTCGTCGCCCGGCAGGTGCAGGCCGCCGACGATCTTGCCGCGCACCCGCGCCAGCGCCGGTTCCGCCGCTTCGCAGCCGATGGCGTCGAGCAGCGCATGCGGCACGCCGTAGCGCTTGAGCACCGCGATATCGCCCTGCGCCTCGTCCAGCTGGCGCGGATTGCGGAACACCTGCAAGGTGCCCTTGCTGCGATGGTCGTAGGCGATGCCGGTCTCCTTGCGCAGCGCGATCAGCGCATCGCGGCTGTACTCGGCCAGGCGCACCATGCGGCTCTTGTTGACGGCGTAGCTGGCCGGATTGCAGTTGCCCAGCATCTGGAACAGCCAGCGCCACATGCGCGGATCGAAGGACGGGCGGATCACCAGCGGGCTGTGTTGCATGGCCAGCCAGCGCAGCGCCTTCATCGGAATGCCGGGCGCGGCCCAGGGTGCGGCCATGCCGGACGAGACTTCGCCGGCGTTGGCGAAACTCGTTTCCAGCGCGGCGCCGTCCTGGCGCTCGATGACGGTCACTTCGTGGCCGGCCCTGGCCAGAAAATAAGCCGACGTGGTACCGACCACGCCACTACCCAGCACGATAATCTTCACGGACTTCCTTGCGGTGCGTTTGCTTGCCGGAGCGGCAAGGGACGAAAAAACTCAGGGGTAGCGCAGCTGGTCGAGGCATGCGAGCAGCGGAATGGTGGCCGGCAGCAGGGGCGACACGCCCACCGCGCCCTGCCACGCAAACGCCTGCCCCTCCAGGCTTTGCGGCTCGCCCTGCCACTCGCGGCTGATGAAGAAATGCAGGCGCACGTGCGCGTGTTCGTACACGTGCTCGACCCCGCACCATGCGCTCGCGCTCAGGATATGAACGCCAAGCTCCTCGACGAATTCGCGTTTGAGCGCGTCGAGGATGGCTTCGCCGCTTTCCACTTTCCCACCCGGGAATTCCCAATAGCCCTGGTACGGTTTGCCGGCCGGACGCTGGCCGAGCAGCACATCGCCATTCGGTTTCATCAGAATGCCGACCGCGACATCGATCGGCTTCTTGCCTGTCGCTTCGCTCATTCGGGCAGCCTTCCCGCGTAGTCGCGCGCGAACTGCCAGGCCACCCGGCCCGAACGCGAACCGCGCTGCAGGGCCCATTGCAGCGCTTCCGGACGCGCCGCCTCGATCTGCTGCGCGGTGCAGCCGAAACTGGCCAGCCAGTGCGCCGCGATGTCGAGGTAGTCGTCCTGCTTGAACGGATAAAACGACAGCCACAGGCCGAAGCGCTCGGACAGCGAAATGCGCTCTTCCACCGTCTCGCCCGGATGCAGGTCGCCGTCGGCGCCGTGCCTGTAGCCGGCGTTGTCGCTGGTTTTTTCCGGCAGCAGGTGGCGCCGGTTCGAGGTGGCGTAGATCAGCACATTGTCCGACTGGGCCGCGATCGAGCCGTCCAGCGCCACCTTGAGCGCCTTGTACCCGGCCTCGCCTTCTTCGAAGGAGAGGTCGTCGCAGAAGATGATGAAGCGCTCAGGGCGTCCGGCCACCAGGTCGACGATGTCGGGCAGTTCGGCCAGGTCGGCCTTGTCGACTTCGATCAGGCGCAGGCCGTCGGCCGCGAACTGGTTCAGGCAAGCCTTGATCAGCGACGACTTGCCGGTCCCGCGCGCGCCGGTCAGCAGCACGTTGTTGGCCGGGCGGCCCTGCACGAACTGGCGCGTGTTGCGTTCGATCTGCTGCTTTTGCGGCCCCACATTATGCAGGTCCGACAGCGCAATGGTGGCCGCATGCAGCACCGGCTGCAGGTAATTGACGTTGCTGCCGGGGCGTTTGCGCCAGCGGAAAGCGGTGCCGGAACGCCAGTCGGGCGTGCGCAGGTGGGCCGGCGGCAGGACTGCCTCGACCCGCTGCAGCAGCGCCTCGGCGCGCCGCAGGAATTGTTCGAGTGGCGTGCTCAAGGCGCGGCTCAGGAACGGTAGTCGGCGTTGATGGTCACGTACTCGTGCGACAGGTCGCAGGTCCAGACGGTGGCGCTGTGGGCGCCGCGTCCCAGGCGCACGCGCACCGTGATCTCGCTCTTTTGCATCACGCGCTGGCCGTCGGCTTCCTGGTAGGCCGGATTGCGCCCGCCGCTTTTCGCCACCAGCACGTCGTCGAGGTAGAGATCGAGCTTGGTCACGTCCAGGTCGTCCACGCCGGCGTAGCCGATCGCGCACAGGATGCGGCCCAGGTTCGGGTCGGAGGCGAAGAAGGCGGTTTTCACCAGCGGCGAATGGGCGATCGAGTAGGCGATCTTGCGGCATTCTTCCATGCTGGCGCCCTCTTCCACCGTGACGGTGATGAACTTGGTGGCGCCTTCGCCGTCGCGGATGATCATCTGCGCCAGCGAACGGGCGATGTCGGTGACCGCCGTTTTCAGTTCGGCGTATTCGGTCGAATCGGTGTTGGCAATGGCCAGGCTGCCGGTACCGGTGGCGATCAGCATGAAGGAATCGTTGGTCGAGGTGTCGCCGTCGATGGTGATGCAGTTGAACGAATGGTCGGCCGCGTGCCTGACCAGTTCATTGAGAACCTCTTGCGAGACCCTGGCGTCGATCGCCAGGTAGCCGAGCATGGTGGCCATGTTCGGGCGGATCATGCCGGCCCCTTTGCTGATGCCGGTCATGGTCACGCTGTGGCCGCAGATATCGACCGTGCGCGAGGCCGCCTTCGGC
Source organism: Massilia atriviolacea (assembly GCF_003953935.1). Taxonomy (GTDB): domain Bacteria; phylum Pseudomonadota; class Gammaproteobacteria; order Burkholderiales; family Burkholderiaceae_D; genus Telluria_A; species Telluria_A atriviolacea. The sequence continues at coordinate 244,296 of NZ_RXLQ01000006.1, read as the reverse complement.
TGGGTGTCGGTGGTCATGATCGCCTCGGCGGCGTTGAACCAGTTGTCGGCCTTGAGGTTGGCGATGGCGGCCGGCAGCGCGCCGACGACTTTCTCGACCGGCAGCGGTTCGAGGATCACGCCGGTCGAAAACGGCAGGATCTGGTGCGGCTCGCAAGCGAGCAGCCTGGCCAGCGCGGCGCAGGTGGCGTTGGCGCTGGCCAGTCCCGTTTCGCCGGTGCCGGCGTTGGCGTTGCCGGTGTTGACCACCAGCGCGCGGATCGGCGCGCCGCCGGCGGCCACCGCCGCGAGGTTGGCTTTGCTGACCTGCACCGGCGCCGCGCAGAAGCGGTTGGTGGTGAACACGCCGGCCACGGTGGCCGTATCGGCCAGCTTCATCACCAGGATGTCCTTGCGGTTGGGCTTCTTGATGCCGGCTTCGGCAAAACCGATCTCGATCCCGTTGACGGGCTTCAGGTCGGCGGCGACGGGCAGAGGGGAATTAACGGCCATGGCGGATTCTCTAGCAGTGAAGTGGGAAGGCGCTATTGTAACGCTTGAAACGATGTGCGGGATGCAAGGGCAGCGCGGACAGGGAACATACTTTCCGTACGGATTCGCCTGGCGGCTTTCCTTGCGCTTGCGCAGACCGCAAAGAGTTGCACAATGTCATTATTTCCCTGCCGTAGCAGTGGCGCGCGGCGTCTTCCGGCATTGAAAGGGACATCATGAGCACATTCGCCAGCATTTTCCCGGGCGCCCGCCGCTTCCTCGCGCTGACCTGCCTGTCGGCAGCCCTGTGCGCCCATGCCGCCGTCCCGGACGCGCGCGCGAGCCAGGGCGGCGATGCCGAACTGCGCACCCACGAAGCGATCAGGCAGGAGACCGCGCGCCATCTGGCGGCGGGCGACTTCGGCCGCCTCGAAGCGCTGTACCGCTCGCTGAACCACGCCGGCCAGCGCACCCCCAGCGGACTGTGGAAACTGGCCATCTTCTACAATTACCTGCGCCGCTTCGGCACCCTCACCACGGATGCCGATTATTGGGACAGCGTGGAAGGCCTGGCGCGCCAGTGGCAGGCCAGCTATCCGAAGTCGGTGCCGGCGCGCCTGTTCGGCGTGTACCTGCAACTGGGACGCCTGCATGTGGCGCGCGGCGGCGGCTTGTTCAGCAAGCTGCCGGAACAGCAGCGCCATGCCGTCTCGTACGGCGCCGACGTGGCCATGCGCATGCTCGAACAGACGCGCGTCCTGGCCGGCAAAGCCAACGATCCCGAATGGCACCGCGCCATGCTCAGCGTGGCGCCCTACGTGGACGGCATGTCGGCCGAGGGCTACCGCAAAAGGGTGCGCCAGGCGCTGGCGCGCCATCCGAATTATCACGCGGCCTACTTCACCGCCGCCCTCTACTCGCACCCGCGCTGGGGCGGCACGCCCGACGGCGTGGCGCGCCTGGCCTACGACGCCAGCCATGCCGCCGGCAAGGAACCGCCGTCGATGTACGCGCGCATCTACTGGTTCATGGACCAGAGCGAGTATCACGGGCGCCTGTTCGATGCCGGCCGCGCCGACTGGCCGACCATGCGCACCAGCTTCGAGCACCTGGTCAGGCTGTACCCGGCCGCGTGGAACCTGAACGCGTTTGCCTATTTTGCCTGCATGGCCGGCGACTTCGCGGCGATGGACGCGATCGTGGCGCGGATCGGCAGCGCGCTGCTGCCCGAGGTGTGGGGCGCCGATGGCGAGGCCACCCAGGCGCGCTGCCTGGCGCACCGGGCGCCCGGCGCGGCGCCGCGCGTCATCCAGGCGGCGCTACGGCCGCTTGCAGACCCACAGGCCGGACTGGCCCAGGAAGCTGGCGCTGAGCAGGGCCCCCGCGCCATCGATGAACATGGTGAATTCGTCGCCATTGTCGTAGTTGACCGCGTAGCCGAGGGTGTTCGCCGCCGCATCGGCGATCAGGCGCTCGGTCCCGACGTTCTGGTCGAACGCGACGGCATACTCGTCGGCCTTGACGCCGCGCGGCCCGATCCGCACCGTGGTCTTTTCCGGCTTGCCCTTGTTGACGGCCTCGCAACTCATGGGCGCGGAGGCGGCGCTGAAGTGCGCCGCCACGGCCGGATACAGGGCCCGCTGGCCGAAGCCGGTGGCGGGCGCGATGCCCTCGCACATGACGAGGTCCTCGCCCTCGCCGAGTGAGGCCGATGCGCTGGGCGCCGCATCCGGCTTCGCAAGCGACGACAGCATGAACGTCCAGTCCGGCGACTTGCCTTCGAACATGACAACCGACAATTCCGGCTTGCCCGCCTTGAGGATGCGCTGCATGGACAGCACGCCCTGCTCGCGCATCAGGTCGTGCTGCCAGGGGCCGCCGCTGGCCAGGCCGGCGCCGCTGACGGTGACGGCGCCCTTGCGCGGCGCTTCGCCGCCGCGCTTGCAGTGGCCCTGGTAGGCGCCGGCGAACAGCGGCAGCATGCTGGCAATGTAGCGGTTGAAGGGCTTGGGCGCGTCATTCGCCGGGGTGCGGCCGCAGGCGGTGCAGCAGGCCAGCAGCAGCGCCATGGCGAGGGTGGATCGGGTCGGGGGCATGGCGCGTCTCGGTGAGGGTGAACGGGGTGCGATGGATAAACCATGCAAGTTTAACATCCCTGGCAAGCGGCCCGGGCCATCGGCAAGTGCCGGGCCGCCGCCATTCCCGTTGCATATTTGCCACCACGAAAAATGCTTAATGACAAGTAAACACATTTGCCCGATAATGCTTGGCATTATCTATTTACCAATCTATCTCCTGTGAAAAAACTTCTCCTGTGCGCGGCCCTGATGGCCTCCTTCCCGGCCATGGCGACATCGGCTCCCGAGACCCCTGAAGCGCCGGCCGTCAAGCCGCAGTCCAACATGGCCCAGGCCGTCGAAGCCATGGCAAGCGAACTCGAACAGAGTTTCGGTACGGCCAAGGGCAATCCCCTGCCGATCCTCGACAAGCTGGCGGTCTACGAATTTTCCGCGCCGACCGCCGAGAAAGTGACCAGAGTCTTCGGCACGGCCCGTCCATTCACCGTGCTGCGCACGCCCGCCGCCGGCGGCATGCAGAACGTCGATTTCTCGCTCCCGGCGCGCAATTACGCCGACGTCAACGAGCAGAACTGGTCGTGGAGCGCGATCAAGCTCAATATGCTGATCGACGACGCCGGCCGCAACACGACCAGCAGCGGCAGCTGGCCGGCGCTGGCGATCGACAGCAAGGCCTCCAAGATCGTGTTCAACAACATGAGCATGGAAGGCAAGCAAAGCCGTACCAGCGACGATGTCTGGATCGGCTCGGCGCGCGGGGATATCAAGCTGGCCGAGTTCACCGACAAGGAAAAATCGGTCACCGTGAAAATGGAGAATCTGAGCGTCACCTCCCAGGTTGACCGCAACGGCAAGGATTACGACATCGGCACCGACTTCGGCATCAAGCTGATCACGGTCATGGATGAAAAGATCGACGACTTGCGCATGTCCATGCGGATGAGCAAGATCGACCTGAAGGCCTTCGAGCAGTTGAGCCGTTCGCTCAAGAGCAAGACCAAGCCGGGCGAGACCCCGACGCTCGACGAAATCGGCCCGCAGGTCAAGGCCTTCGCCAAGGGCATGTCGACGCGCGGCTCGGCCATCGAACTGAGCGACATGAGCGTGGGCTACCTGGGCCACCGCGCGCTGATCAAGGGCCGTTTCACCATCGGCAAGACGGTCGACAAGGACTTCGCCTCGGGCGCGGCCTTCCTCAAGAAGGTCAACGCGCGCTTCGAAATGCGCGTGCCGGTCGCGCTGGTGACCGCCGTCGCGCGCAAGATGACGCTCTCGCAGGCCGCCAAGAAGGGCGAAACGCAATCGCCCGAGGTGACGGAAGCGACCGCCAAGAACCTGACCGACATGGCCGTGGGCAAGGCCATCGGCGATGGCTATGCGCGCCTGGAAGACGGCGTGCTGGTGTCGCTGGTCGACTACAAGGCGGGCAAGCTGACTGTCAACGGCAAGGCCATCGCGCTGCCGGGCGATGCCGGCAAGAAGCCTGCCGCCGGCGCCAGGAAGCCGGCGCGCCGCGCCAAGTAATCTGCACATCAGCAAGCAGCATCGAGCGGCGGCCATCCTCGATGGCCGCCGCCTCCCAAGGCGGGCCCGTGCGGCGCCCGCCTCAATACATCTCCGCTTTCTTTCCATTCCCCTGCTGCGGGCTGCCTGACACGGCCAGGCGCGGCGCTGGCGGGGCCAGCTTGACCACCCCGCGTTCGGAATTCGACCACACCTGCATGCATTCGGCGCCGGTCCAGCTGGTCGCTTCCGGGCAGACGCAGTGCGCGCCCGCCAGCACGCTGTTGGCGGGGCACGGCTTGTCGGCGCGCTGCACGACCAGGCCCGGCCCGCCGGGCAGATGGCGCGGCGCACTCCATAACGATGCAAGCAGCAAACCTGCAAACACGGCGACAGCGGCAACGATGGCTTTCATGAGGTTCTCCTGAATGGCGATGAAACCTCACCATGGCAGGAAGCGTTCCGCCTATTGTTGCGCTCCGTCAACCTCCTTATTCTTACCTATCGGCAATGCCAACAACGTGGCGTCCGCGCGACGCGCCGCCTATCTGGCGGCAGCGGCGCCGCAGCGGTCGCCGATGCGCGTCCAGCGCACCCGCTGGCGCGTCTCGGTCGCCGCCGACTGGCCCGACTTCGCCATCGCCGCGCGCAGCGCGTCCGCCTCCCCGGGCGTCCTGGCGTTGCGCAGCGCTTTGGCAAATGCCATATCGACCGCCGCCTGCTTTTGCGCCAGCTCGCGCTGCAGGCGTGGCAGGTCGCGCAACTGCTGCGCCGCCCTGGCGCGCGCTTCGGGCGTCTTGCCCTGGGCCGCCTCGCGTTCGAGCACGGGGCGCATCCACGCCAGATCGGCCGCCGGATCGCCGGCCCGGGTGGCGCTGACGGTATCGTATTCCCACGTGCGCGTGTCGATGCGGCGGATCGTCAGCGTCACCACGCCCGACGGGCAGTTCGCCGTATGCACCAGCACCCCGTCCGCGCCGACCCGGCTCGATTGATCGGGACAGGACGCCAGCGCCAGCGCCGACGAATACAGCGCGTCCGCAGTCCGGCGCGGGCGAATGCAGTGCGTCACGAGCCCCTTGCCCTGGTAGACCTGCTCGCCCGAGTCGGCCCCGGCCACCCGTGCGCGCCGCACGATGTCGCCGCTGGCGCCATCGACGCGGGTGTCGACCCGGTTGGCCGGCGCCGGCGCCGCCACGCTGCTGGTCGAGGCCGCATCGAGCCGGTACCAGCCCGGCGGCGGCAAACCCTGTTCCAGCGCCGGCGCCGGCGCAGCCGCGGCCCAGGCCGGCGGCGCCGGCAGCGTGAGTGACAGCGTGAGTGACAGCGTGAATGACAGCGCGCACGCCGCCGGGACGTTGCGCGGTAGGCGATTGCGCATGGGGGACTCCTTGGATGAATGGCTGGGGCGCGATTGACGCGGGCGTAAAAAAGGGAGGCCGGACATTGCGTTCCGCCTCCCCTCGTCGGTCATGCCGGCAGCTTTATGCGAGCTTGCCGTGGCAGGCCTTGAACTTCTTGCCGCTGCCGCAAGGGCATGGATCGTTGCGGCCGACCTTCGGTCCGAGCATCTCGTCTTCGCCAGGCGCGCCGGCTGGCGCCAGCAGGTCTTCCGGCGCGGCGTTCGGGTTGAAGTCGGCGTGCTGGTAGCTGACGTTTTCGACGTGCGACTGGTGCATTGCCGCTTCGGCCGCATCGATTTCTTCGCGCGACTGGATGCGTACCGTCATGACCATGCGGATCACTTCGTTCTTGATCATGTCCAGCATCGATCCGAACAGCTCGAACGCTTCGCGCTTGTACTCCTGCTTCGGGTTCTTCTGCGCATAGCCGCGCAGGTGGATACCCTGGCGCAGGTGGTCCAGCGCCGCCAGGTGCTCGCGCCAGTGGCTGTCCACGCTTTGCAGCATGACGTTGCGCTCGAAGCCGCCGAACGACTCCTTGCCCACGATCGCGATCTTGCTGTTGTACGAGGCGTCGGCCGCGGCCAGCACGCGTTCGAGGATGTCGTCGTCGGTCATGCTGGTGTCGGTCGAGAGCATCTGCGCCAGCGGCACGTTGAGCTGCCATTCGTTGGCCAGGGTCGCTTCCAGGCCGGCGATGTCCCACTGTTCTTCGACCGATTCTTCCGGCACGTAGGCATGCACCACGTCGGTGAACACGCCGGCGCGCAGCGATGCGATCAGTTCCGAAATGTCGGTCGTTTCGAGCAGCTCGTTACGCTGGGTGTAGATCACCTTGCGCTGGTCGTTGGCCACGTCGTCGTATTCGAGCAGCTGCTTGCGGATGTCGAAGTTGCGCGCCTCGACCTTGCGCTGGGCCGATTCGATCGAGCGCGAGACGATGCCCGCTTCGATCGGTTCGCCTTCCGGCATCTTGAGGCGGTCCATGATGGCGCGCACGCGGTCGCCCGCGAAGATGCGCAGCAGCGCGTCGTCGAGCGACAGGTAGAAGCGCGAGGAACCCGGATCTCCCTGGCGGCCGGAACGTCCGCGCAGCTGGTTGTCGACGCGGCGCGATTCGTGGCGCTCGGTACCGATGATGTGCAGGCCGCCGGCTTTGACGACGTGCTCGTTGAGCGACTTCCACTCGCTGCGCAGCTTCTCGGCCTGGGCCGCCTTGTCGGCGTCCGACAGGGCCGCATTGGCTTCGATGATCTGGATCTGCTTTTCGACGTTACCGCCGAGGACGATGTCGGTACCGCGGCCGGCCATGTTGGTGGCGATGGTGATCATCTTCGGACGGCCCGCCTGGGCGATGATTTCCGCCTCGCGCGCATGCTGCTTCGCATTGAGGACGTTGTGCGCCAGCTTGGCCTTGTCGAGTATCCCCGACAGCATTTCGGAGTTCTCGATCGAGGTGGTACCCACCAGGACCGGCTGTCCGCGCTCGTAGCAGTCGCGGATATCGATCAGCATCGCATTGTATTTTTCGGCCGAGGACTTGTACACCTGGTCCTGGCGGTCCTTGCGCTGCGACGGACGGTTGGGCGGAATGACCACGGTCTCGAGACCGTAGATTTCCTGGAATTCGTAGGCTTCGGTATCGGCCGTACCGGTCATGCCGGACAGCTTGGTGTACATGCGGAAGTAGTTCTGGAAGGTGATCGAGGCCAGGGTCTGGTTCTCGTTCTGGATCCGCACGTTTTCCTTGGCTTCGACCGCCTGGTGCAGGCCGTCGGACCAGCGGCGGCCGGTCATCAGGCGGCCGGTGAATTCGTCGACGATCACCACTTCATCGTTCTGCACCACGTAGTGCTGGTCCTTGTGGTACAGCGCGTGCGCGCGCAGGGCCGCGTACAGGTGGTGGATCAGGGTGATGTGGGCGGCGTCGTAGAGCGAGGCGCCTTCCGGCAGCAGGCCCATTTTGGTGAGCATCGCCTCGGCGTTCTCGTGACCGCGTTCGGTCAGCAGCACCGTGTGCGCTTTTTCGTCCTTGGTGTAGTCGCCCGGGACCGAGACCACGCCCTTGCCGTCCGGCGTTTCTTCGCCGATCTGCAGGGTCAGCATGGCCGGCAGGGAGTTCATCTTGTGATACAGGTCGGTGTGGTTTTCGGCCTGGCCCGAGATGATCAGCGGCGTACGCGCCTCGTCGATCAGGATCGAGTCGACTTCATCGACCACGGCGAAATTGAGGCTGCGCTGCACGCGCTCGCTGGCCTCGAACACCATGTTGTCGCGCAGGTAGTCGAAACCGAATTCGTTGTTGGTGCCGTAGGTGATGTCGGAGGCGTAAGCGGCCTGCTTGACGCTGTGGTCCATCTGCGACAGGTTGATGCCGGTCGTCAGGCCCAGCCAGCCGTACAGGCGTCCCATCCACTCGGCATCGCGCTGCGCCAGGTAATCGTTGACCGTGATGACGTGCACGCCCTTGCCGGACAGCGCGTTCAGGTAGGTCGGCAGGGTCGCCATCAGCGTCTTGCCCTCGCCGGTGCCCATTTCGGCGATTTTGCCGTAATGGAGGACCATCCCGCCGATCATCTGCACATCGAAATGGCGCATCTTGAGCACCCGCTTGGCCGCTTCGCGGCACACCGCGAACGCTTCCGGCAGCAGCTGGTCGAGCGTTTCGCCCTTCGCGACGCGCTCCTTGAACTGCGGCGTCTTCGCTTGGAGTTCAGCGTCCGACAGCTTTTCGATCTGTGGCTCGAGCGCGTTAATCTCGCGCACGGTTTTTTGATATTGCTTGAGCAGCCGCTGGTTGCGGCTACCGAAAATCTGGGTCAGTAATGACATGCTTGAATTCTTGAAAAAAACGCCGCAAAAAGAAGCCGCAATGATAGCAAAAACATATCATCGAACGGCCGACTATGCAAAAAAGACTGTGATTTTATCATGCGATCCGGCCACACTTGGGGATATTGGCCCGGAACTCAAGGGGCAGGGGCAAAACAAAGTTAATAAAATGACTTCGCGTAGCGCTTCTGGCGGGGCGCCGCGCGCTGTGCTATGTTGCGCCTTATGCATATCTACGGAACCAAGACGCGCCGCACCTCGATCGTCGCCACCGATTTTTTAAAGCGCAACGACAAGATCGCGGCCCTGCTGCCGACCGCGATGCGCATGGCCAGCCTGCAAAGCGACTGCGCCAGGGCGCTGCCGCCGATGTTCGGCAACTGCGACGTGCTCTCCTTCGAGGATGCGCGGCTGGTGCTGGCCGTGCCCAGTTCGGCCGTCGCCGCCAAGCTCAAACAGCAGCTGCCCAAGCTGCAGGGCGCGCTGCAGCAGCGCGGCTGGCATATCGACGACATCAAGCTGAAGGTGCAGGTCACGCGCAGCATCGCGCCGGTGGTGCACACGCACCAGCTGATCCTGCCCGGCAGCGCCGTGTCGGCGTTCGAAGCGCTCGGCGACGCGCTGCCAGATACCAAGGCCAACGCCACCCTGATCGCCGCCATCAAGGCGATGGCGGCGCGCCAGCGCTAGGCACGGCAGGAATCGATCGCCGCTACACCGGGCGCCGTCATGCCCCCGCCTGCGCGGGAGCGACGGTGGTCAGGTAAGCGCCCACTCGCGCGCCATCTGGCGCACGTACGAGGCCGGGGCGGTGCCGGGCTTGTCGAACGCGACGATCTCGTAGGCGTCCGGATGCTTGAGCAGTTCGAGCAGCAGCAGGTTGTTGAGCGCATGGCCCGACTTGTGCGCCTCGTAGCCGGCCAGCAGCGGATGGCCGACCAGGTACAAGTCGCCGATCGCGTCGAGGATCTTGTGGCGCACGAATTCGTCGTCGTAGCGCAGGCCGTCCGAATTGAGGATGCGGTACTCGTCCATCACGATCGCGTTTTCGAGCGAGCCGCCGCGCGCCAGGCCCATGCCGCGCAGGCTTTCCACGTCCTGCATGAAGCCGAAGGTGCGCGCGCGCGCCACGTCGTGCACATACGAGACGTCGCCGAAGTCCACAAAAGCGCGCTGGGTGGTGCCATCGACGGCGGGATGATTGAATTCGATGAAAAAATCGAGCTTGAAGCCGTCGTACGGGGTCAGGCGCGCCCACTTTTCGTTGGCGCCGCTGCCCTGGCGAACTTCCACGTCCTTCAGCACGCGGATGAATTTTTTCGCCGCGCCCTGCTCCTGCACGCCCGCCTGTTGCAGCAAAAAGACAAACGACGAGGCCGAGCCGTCCATGATCGGGATCTCTTCGGCCGACACGTCCACATACAGATTGTCGATCCCGAGCCCGGCGCAGGCCGACATCAGGTGCTCCACGGTGGACACGCGCGCCTGGTCCTTGACCAGCACCGAGGCCATGCGCGTATCGCCGACCACGCCGGCGCTGGCCGGGAACTCCACCACCGGGTCGAGGTCGACGCGGCGGAACACGATGCCGGTATCGATCGCGGCCGGGCGCAGGGTCAGCTCGACCTTGGTCCCGGAGTGCAGCCCCACGCCGATGGTGCGCACCAGTTGTTTGACGGTTCTTTGTTTTAACATCGGGCGATTATAGCGAACTTGATGGGCTGGCGCTCCGCACGCTCAGGGATGCTCGGCCTGGGCATGGGTGCGCTCGTGGCGCACCAGGTACATGCCGCTGCCGATGATGATGGCCGCGCCGACCAGGGTGTACTCGTCGGGCAGGGTGCGCCACAGGATCCAGTCCAGGCCCACGCCCCAGGCCAGTCCCGAATACTCGAACGGCGCCACGCGCGACGCTTCGCCCGAATTGAACGCTTCCGTCACCGCCAGCTGGCCCAGGAAACCGCTGAGCGACAGGCCGCACAGCAGCCAGACATCGCTTGGGCGCACCGGCACCCAGTCGGGCGCGGCCAGGGTGGTCGCGCCGATGGCCAGGAACACCATCAGCCACAGCACCATGTGCTCGGCGCGGTCGGTGCGTCCGACGATGCGGGTGGTAATCGCCGACACCGCGTAGCAGCCGGCCGCGCCCAGCACCGCCAGCCCGCCCAGGGTCAGCATGCCCTCGCCGCTCGGGCGCAGCACCACCAGCACCCCGCCCAGGCCGACCGCAATGGCGATCCAGCGCGCCAGGTTGACGCTTTCCTTCAAAAACACCACCGACAAGGCGGTAATCAGCGCGGGGGCGATGAAGAAGATCGAATACGCTTCGGCCAGCGACAGGTTGCGCAGGCCGAAGGCGAACAGTCCGAGCATGGTGATGCTCAGGCCCGCGCGCAGCAGGTGCAGCGGCCAGCGCACCTGCAAGGCGCTCGCGAAGGCGCCGCGCCAGCCCACGTACGCGAACACCAGCGGCAGCGAGGACAGGCCGCGCAGGGACGCCACCTGCAGCGCCGGATAATGCGCCGACAGCAGCTTCATCACCGTGTCCATCAGCGAGAACATGGCCACCGCGATCAGCATCGCATAGATGGCGCGCAGGTTGCCGCTGCGGGCCGTCACAGGCGCTTGACCATGAACAGGCTCAGCGGGTCGGCCCGATAGTCGCCGAACGGGGCGCAGCGCAGAAAGCCGTCGCGCTCGTACAGGCCGATGGCTTCCGGCTGGCTGATGCCGGTTTCGAGTTTCAGGCAAGGCAGGCCGGCGGCGGCCGCGCGCTGCGCGAGCTCGGCCAGCAGCTTGCCGCCCACGCCCTGGCCGCGGCTGGCCGGATCGACGTACATGCGTTTGACTTCGCCGTAGCCGTCACGCACGACGTAGGCGCCGCAGCCGAGCGCACTGCCGGCGGCGTCGCGCGCCACCAGGAACACCACGCCGGGCTGGCACAGCGAATCGACGTCCATCAGGTGGTTGCTCTCGGCCGGATAGAGGCCGGCAAAATAGGCGTCCAGCCGTTCGAGCATGGCGATGATGTCGGGCTGGCGCGGGGATTCGGTTTGAATAAGCATGGCGATATATAAAAAACGGCGCCGCGGCGCCGTTTGTGCGACTGGAATGACAGCGGCGGCTTAAGCGACTTGCTTGAGCAGCGTTTCGGCGTTCGATACCTCGAAAGCGCCGCCCTGCTCCACGTTCAGCTGCTTGACCACGCCGTCGTCGACCAGCAGCGAGTAGCGCTGCGAGCGCGTGCCCATGCCGAACTTGGAGAAGTCGGCGTCCAGGCCGAGGGCCTTGCTGTAGGCGGCATTACCATCGGCCATCATGCGTACGATGCCGGTGGCTTTCTGGTCGCGGCCCCAGGCGCCCATGACGAAAGCGTCATTGACCGAGATGCACCAGATTTCGTCGACGCCCTTGGCTTTGAGTTCGTCGGCCAGCTTGACGTAGCCCGGCACGTGCTGTGCGGAGCAGGTCGGGGTGTAGGCGCCCGGCAGGCCGAAGATCGCGATCTTCTTGCCCTTGACCAGGTCGGCTACCTGGAAAGTGTTCGGGCCGAGCGAGCAGCCTTCGGTTTCGGTCTCGACGAATTCAGAGAGGGTGCCTTCCGGCAGGCGGTCGCCGATTTTAATAGTCATTCGAGGCTCCATAGTATGAGGTTGATAAGACGGCTAGTATGCCTGATCCTCATCAATCTTGCAGGCAGCGCCCAAGCGGCGCGTCCCCGCGTGCCGTCGAGTTCGTGTGCACTTCGGTGCCAGGTCTGACATTTGTCCACTTCGGTGCCAGGTCTGACATTCGGACACGAACTGAACAATGTCCACTGCTGTCCACTTCGGTGCCAGGTCTGACATTCGGACACGAACTGAACAATGTCCACTTCTGTCCACTTCGGTGCCAGGTCTGACATTCGGACACGAACTGAACAATGGTGAGCTATTCAAGCAAGCCTCCCTTTTGATGAGCCCGTGTCCGAAAGTCAGACCTGGCACCGAAGTGGACAGGCACCGAAGTGGACATTTTGATGAGCCCGTGTCCGAAAGTCAGACCTGGCACCGAAGTGGACAGAAGCGGACATTTTTGATGAGCCCGTGTCCGAAAGTCAGACCTGGCACCGAAGTGGACAGAAGCGGACATTTTTGATGAGCCCGTGTCCGAAAGTCAGACCTGGCACCGAAGTGGACAGGCACTGAAGTGGACAAAAAAAAGCCGGGGAATCCCCGGCTTTTTCAACATGTCGATCCGATCAGTCGGCTTGCTTGCGCAGGAAGGCCGGGATGTCGTAGGTTTCCACGCCATTGCGCTGCATCGCCTGGACCTGCTCGGAGGCCTGCTCGCGGCGCCATACGGCGGGCTGCTTCATGCCCTCCATCGCGTGGCCACCGGCCGCGCCGGCGCCCATCGACACGCCCACGGTGGCGCTCGCGCCGCCGGCCGACATCATCGGACCGTTGTGGGTGCCGGTGCGCAGCATCGGCTGCTGCACCAGCTGCATGGCCTTCTTGGCCTTGCCCAGGCCCGTCGCCACCACGGTCACGCGGATGTCGTCGCCCATTTCGTCGTCGTACGCGATACCCTGCGCAATCGACGCGTCCGGCGCTGCAAACGCGCGCACCGCCGCCATGACTTCCTTGATCTCCTTACCCTTGAGACCACGGCTGGCGGTGACGTTGACCAGCACGCCGCGCGCGCCCGACAGGTCGATCCCGTCGAGCAGCGGCGAAGCGACCGCCTGCTCGGCCGCGATGCGCGCGCGATCGACGCCGCTGGCGGTCGCGGTGCCCATCATGGCCTTGCCCTGCTCGCCCATGATGGTCTTGACGTCGTTGAAGTCGACGTTGATGTGACCCGGCACGTTGATGATCTCGGCGATACCGGCCACCGCGTTGTTGAGCACATCGTCGGCGTGGCGCATCCACTCGATCATCGATTCGTCTTCGTAGATCTCTTCCAGCTTTTCGTTGAGGATGATGATCAGGGAGTCGACGTGCAGCGACAGTTCTTCCAGCCCGCTCTCGGCCACGTCCATGCACTTCTGGCCTTCGTACGAGAAGGGCTTGGAGACCACGGCCACCGTCAGGGCGCCGAGCGACTTGGCGATTTCGGCCACGATCGGAGCCGCGCCGGTGCCGGTGCCGCCGCCCATGCCGGCCGCGATGAAGACCATGTGCGCGCCGCGCAGCGCGTCTTCGATGCGCGCACGCGATTCTTCGGCCAGCTGGCGGCCGACGGTCGGCTTCATGCCGGCGCCCAGGCCCGACTCGCCGATCTGGATGATGTTGTGCGCGCTGGACTTGGCCAGCGCCTGCGAATCGGTATTGGCCGCGATGAACTCAACGCCCGACACGCCCTTGTTGATCATGTGCTGAACCGCATTGCCACCCGCTCCGCCGACGCCGACGACCTTGATGACGGTTCCTAGTGCTGCGTTATCGACCATATCAAACTCCATGATGAACTCCTAATCAAAGTGCGGTTTCCAAGCGCCAGGACTCATAGTCGTATGAAACCTGGAGGTTGAAAACTGCGTTAACCGTTAAATAACAAGAACCCGTGTGCGTTGTATTCCAAACCGTGCCGACCTAAAAATTCCCTAAAAACCATTCCTTCATGCGCTGCCAGACCGCTTTCACCGACCCATCCTGGCGTGTCACGATGTGCCCGCGCAGATACTGCTTTTTCGCTTCGAGCAGCAGCCCGAGTACCGTGGCATAGCGCGGACTGCGCACCACGTCGGCCAGCTGGCCGCGATAGTCCGGCGTGCCCAGGCGCGCCGGCTTGAGGAAAATATCTTCCGCCATTTCGACCATGCCGGGCATGATCGCGGTGCCGCCGGTGAGCACGATGCCCGACGACAGAACCCCTTCGTATCCCGATTCGCGCACCACCTGGTGCACCATCGCGAACAATTCCTCGACGCGCGGCTCGATCACCGCCGCCAGCGCCTGGCGCGACAGGTTGCGCGGCCCGCGGTCGCCCAGTCCCGGCACTTCGAGCGATTCGTGCGGATCGGCCAGCACCTGCTTGGCCACGCCGTAGCGAATCTTGATCTCTTCGGCTTCCGAAGTCGGCGTGCGCAGCGCCATCGCGATGTCGTTGGTGATCTGGTCGCCGGCGATCGGAATGACCGCCGTGTGCCGGATCGCGCCGTCCGAGAACACCGCAATGTCGGTGGTGCCGCCGCCGATATCGATCAGCACCACGCCCAGTTCCTTTTCGTCGAGCGTGAGCACCGCGTCGGCCGAGGCCATCGGCTGCAAGATCAGGTCCGACACTTCGAGGCCGCAGCGGCGCACGCACTTTACAATGTTTTGCACCGCCGACACCGCACCGGTGACAATGTGCACCCGCACCTCCAGCCGGATGCCGCTCATGCCGATCGGCTCGCGCACGTCTTCCTGGCTGTCGACGATAAATTCCTGCGGCACCGTGTGCAGCAGTTGCTGGTCGGTCGGGATGTTGACCGCCTTCGCCGTTTCGATCACGCGCGCCACGTCGGTGGCCGTGACTTCCTTGTCCTTGATCGCGACCATGCCGCTCGAATTGAAGGAACGGATATGGCTGCCGGCGATGCCCGCGTACACATTGCGGATCTTGCAGTCGGCCATCAGCTCGGCTTCTTCGAGCGCGCGCTGGATCGATTCGACGGTCGCCTCGATGTTGACGACCACCCCTTTTTTCAGTCCGCGCGACTCGTGCTGACCCAGTCCGATCACCTCGTGGCGGCCGTCGGACATGACCTCGGCCACCACCGCCACCACTTTCGAGGTGCCGATGTCGAGGCCGACGATCAGGTTTTTCGCGTCTTTTGTCATGTGCTGTCGCCTACTGTCTTTGCTTTGGTTTGTTACTGGTTGATCTGCTTGTTGTCTTTTCTGTTTTCTTTACCACCGGCTTTGCCGCCGGCTTCACAGGCTTGTGCGGATCGTCGGGCAGTACCAGGGCGGCGGCGGAAAGCGCCAGGCCGTTCTGGTAACGCATGTCGATCGTGTCGATGCCGTCCTGCAGGCGGCTGGCCAGTTGCGGATAAATCCCCACCAGCCGCTGCACCCGCTCCTTGAGCGTGGTCTTGTCCTGCTCCCGTCCCAGCGCCACGCTGGTGCCGTTATCGAGTTTCACGGTCCAGGCATAGCGGTTCGACAGGTCCAGCTTTTCCGGCACCAGCCCGATCGGCGCAAACATCGCGCGCAATTCCAGGAAGCGGGCCAGCACTTCCTTCTCGCTGCCTTCCGGCCCGTCCAGCGCCGGCAAGGGATGATCCTCGTCCGCCTCGGCCAGGTTGGCGGTGAAGACATCGCCCTTCATCGACAGCAGGCGCCCGTCTTCGCCCCAGGTGCCGAGCGCTTCGTGCTCTTCGACTTCCACGATCAGCTGGTCCGGCCATTCGCGCCGCACCGTGGCCCGCCTGACCCAGGGTACCGCTTCGAAGGCGGTGCGCACCTGTTCCAGGTTGGTCGTGAAAAAATTCCCCTTGATGCGGCCCACCACGCCGGCGCGCAGGGTGAGCTTGTTCACATGCTTGAGTTCCGTCCCGAACACGCTGTCCACGCGCACCGTGCGCAGCGTGAACATGGGCAGCTGCGAGAGCCACCACACGCCCGACGCCAGGCAGGCGATCACCACGGCGGCCATCAGGCCGCTGGCGGTTGCATTCAAAGCGCGTACGTCATGCCACATTACTGTATTAACCCTGGCCCTGGGCCATTTTCAAGCGTGCCGAACGAACAATCTCGACACACAGGTCTTCATAGCTGATGCCGAGCGCGCGCGCCGCCATCGGCACCAGCGAATGGCTGGTCATCCCCGGCGAGGTGTTGACCTCGATCAGGAAGGGCTTGTTGTCGCTGGCGCGCAGCAGCACGTCGACCCTGCCCCAGCCTTCGCAATCGATGGCGCGGTAGGCTTCCACCGCCAGGCGCGCCACTTCGGCGCTGGTGGCGTCGTCCAGCTGCGCCGGGCAAAAATACCTGGTGTCGTCGGTGAAGTACTTGTTCTGGTAATCGTAGTTGCCGTCCGGTGCCACGATTTCGACGATCGGCAGCGCGCGCGCACCGGCGCCGCGTCCCAGCACCGCCACCGTCAGCTCGCGCCCGGTGACGAATTCCTCGGCCAGCACGATCTCGTCGAAACCGGCCGCGATGTCGTAGGCCGCTTTCAGGTCGGCGCCGGCGCGCACCTTGGTGATGCCCATGCTCGAGCCTTCGTGCGGCGGCTTGACGATCAGCGGCAGACCAAGTTCGCCGACAACCTGCGCAAGGTCGGTGCTGGCGTCGAGCGAGGCGTAGCGCGGGGTCGGCAGGCCGCGCATCAGCCAGATCATCTTGGTGTAGATCTTGTCCATGCCGATCGCGCAGGCCATCACGCCGCTGCCGGTGTAGGGAATGCCGAGTTGTTCGAGCGCGCCCTGCAGGCTGCCGTCTTCGCCGAAGCGGCCGTGCAGCGCGATGAACACGCGGTCGAATTCCTGGGCCGCCAGCTCGGCGATGCTGCGCTCGCCGGTGTCGAACAGATGGGCGTCGATGCCCTTGCTCAGGAGCGCCTGGTGCACGCCGGTGCCGGACATGATCGACACCTCGCGTTCTGCCGAACGGCCGCCGAACAGCACGCCGACCTTGCCCAGTGCGCCGGCGTCGCCGGAATTGAATACACTCATGCTCAAGCCTCCACAGAGTTAACCAGTTTGTTCGGAATGCCGCTGATCGAGCCGGCGCCCATGGTGATCACGACGTCGCCGTCGCGCACCACGTTCATGATCGCGGCCGGCATGTCGGCAATCGCCTCGACGAAGATCGGCTCGATCTTGCCGCCCACGCGCAGCGCGTGCGACAGGGCGCGGCCGTCGGCGGCCACCACGTGCGCTTCGCCAGCGGCGTAGACTTCGGACAGCAGCAGCACGTCGGGCGTGGCCAGCACCTTCACAAAATCTTCGAACAGGTCGCGCGTGCGCGAATAGCGGTGCGGCTGGAAGGCCAGCACCAGGCGGCGGCCGGGGTAAGCCCCGCGCGCGGCCGCCAGCGTGACTTCGGTTTCGACCGGATGGTGGCCGAAATCGTCCACCAGCGCAAAGCTGCCGCCGCCGGGAATGGCGACGTCGCCGTAGCGCGTGAAGCGGCGCCCCACGCCATGAAATTCCGCCAGGCCCTGCTGGGTCGCGCTGTCCTCGATGCCGATTTCGCGCGCGATGGCAATCGCCGAACAGGCATTCTGCACATTATGCATGCCGGGCTGGTTGAGGATGAACTGGGTGTCCGGATAGCCTTCCTGGACTACCGTGAAGTGCATCTGCAGGCCGATGGCGCTGGCGTTGATGGCGCGCACCTGGGCCGCTTCGGAGAAGCCGTAGGTGGTGATCGGCTTGGTCACGAAGGGGATGATGTCGCGCACGTGCTGGTCGTCGATGCACAGCATCACGCGGCCGTAGAACGGCAGACGGTGGGTGAAGTGCACGAAGGCCTGCTTGAGCTTTTCGAAATCGTGCTCGTAGGTTTCCATGTGATCGGCGTCGATGTTGGTGATCACTTCGATCATCGGCGTCAGGTTCAGGAAGGAGGCGTCCGATTCGTCGGCTTCGGCCACGATGTATTCGCCGGTGCCCAGCTTGGCGTTGGCGCCGGCGCTGTTCAGGCGTCCGCCGATCACGAAGGTCGGATCGAGCCCGCCCTGGGCCAGCACGGATGCCACCAGGCTGGTGGTGGTGGTCTTGCCGTGGGTGCCGGCAATCGCGATACCGCGCTTGAGGCGCATCAATTCACCGAGCATGATCGCGCGCGGCACGATGGGAATCTGGGCTGCGCGCGCCGCCACCACTTCCGGGTTGTCTTCCTTGACGGCGGTCGAAGTGACCACCACGTCGGCGCCGAGGATATTGTCGGCCGCGTGGCCGAGCATCACCTGCGCGCCCAGGCTGGACAAGCGCTGGCTGGCCGCGTTGGTGCCCAGGTCCGAGCCGGACACGCTGTAGCCGAGGTTCAGCAGCACCTCGGCAATGCCGCTCATGCCGCTGCCGCCGATGCCGACGAAGTGGATGTTCTTGATTTTATGTTTCATGTTCTTGTTTCAATTCTGTCTGTCGATCCTGCCAGTTGTTCGAGTACATCCGCGATTGCTTCATTGGCGTCGCGCTTGCCGGCCGCCAGCGCGGCGTCGGCCATCGCGCGGCAGGTGGCGCGGCTCAGGCCTTGCAGCAGCTGCGCCACGCGCTGCGCGCTCAATTCCGTCTGCGGCAAATGGATTGCCGCCTTTTGCCTTTCCATCCACTGCGCATTGTCGCGCTGGTGGCTGGTGGTGCTGGCCACGAACGGCACCAGCACGCTGGCCACGCCCGCCGCCGTCAGTTCCGACACCGTGATCGCGCCGGCGCGGCAGATCACCACGTCGGCCGCGGCATAGGCGCCGGCCATGTCGTCGATGAAGTCGACCACGTCGGCCGTCACGCCGGCTTTGGCATACGCCTCGCGCAGCGCATCGATATTCTTCTTGCCCGACTGGTGCGTCACGCGCGGACGCTCCCCGGCCGGCAGCAGCGCCAGCGCCGCCGGCACGCTGTCGTTGAGGACCTTCGCTCCCAGGCTGCCGCCGACGACCAGGATGCGCAGCGGGCCGCCGCGGCCATCGAAGCGCTGCTGCGGCGCCGGCATGGCCAGGATCTCCTTGCGCACCGGGTTGCCGGTGACGATGGCCTTGGCGGCGGCGCTGCCGAAATCGGCGGGAAAGCCGAACATCACTTTGTCGGCCAGCGGCGCCAGCGTCCTGTTCGACAACAGCAGCGCGGCGTCGGCATTGACCAGGGCCAGCGGCACGCCGGCCAGGCGCGCCATCAGGCCGCCGGGGACGCACACATAGCCGCCCATGCCGAGCACCACATCGGGCTTGCGCTGCCTGATGAAGCGGCGGCAGGCGAAGAAACTGGCCACCATCTTGAAGGCGCCGCCGATGCTGTGCTTGATGCCCTTGCCGCGCATGCCCGAAAAGACGATGCTGTCGATGGCGATGCCGTTCTTCGGCACCAGGTCCTGTTCCATGCCGTGCGAGGTGCCCAGCCAGCTTACCTCCCAGCCGCGCTGGCGCATGGTCTGCGCGATCGCGACCCCCGGGAAGATATGTCCGCCGGTGCCAGCCGCCATGATCATCAAACGCTTCATGGCCGTCCCCCCCTCATCAACACCCGGTTCTCATAATCGATACGCAGCAAAATCGCCAATCCCACACAGTTGATCAAGACGCCCGAACCGCCGTAGCTCATCAGCGGCAGGGTCAATCCCTTGGTCGGCAGGATGCCCAGGTTCACGCCCATGTTGATGAAGGTCTGCGCCCCGATCCAGATGCCGATGCCTTTGGCGGCCAGGCCCGCGAAGATCTGGTCGATGGCGATGGCCTGGCGGCCGATGTCGAAGGCGCGCTTGACCAGCCAGTAAAACATGGCGATCACCACCAGCACGCCGGCCAGGCCGAGTTCTTCGCCGATCACGGCCATCAGGAAGTCGGTGTGCGCTTCCGGCAGGTAGTGCAGTTTTTCGACGCTGGCGCCCAGGCCCACGCCGAACCATTCGCCGCGCCCGAAGGCGATCAGCGAGTGGGTCAGCTGGTAAGCCTTGTCGAGCGCATTGCCTTCCTTCCAGGGGTCGAGGTAGGCGAAAATGCGCGCGCGCCGGAAGGGCGAAAAGATGATGATGGAGGCGAAGATGGCCACCAGCAGCGCGCCGATGCCGCCGAACCAGACCGCGTTGATCCCGCCCAGGAACAGGATGCCCATGGCGATGCAGACGATCACGCCGAACGCGCCCAGGTCGGGTTCGAGCAGCAGCAGCAGGCCCACCAGGCCGATCGCGCCGGCCATCGGCAGGAAGCCCTTGGTCAGCTTGTGCATGTATTCCTGCTTGCGCACCGTGTAGTCGGCCGCGTAGATCACGGCGGCGATCTTCATCACTTCGGACGGCTGCAGCTTGAACAGCTTCAGGTCGATCCAGCGCTGCGCGCCGTTGACCGAAAAGCCGATGTGCGGGACCAGCACCAGCACCAGCAGCGCCAGGCTGCCGACGAACATGAGCGAGGCGTAGCGCTGCCAGATCGCGACCGGGATGCGGAACACGAAGTACGCGGCCAGCATCGAGACGCCGATGAAGATCGCCTGGCGCTGCAGGAAATAAGTGGTCTTGTAGTTGGCGTACTTGGGCGAATCGGGCAGCGCGATCGAGGCCGAGTACACCATCACCATCCCGAACAGCATCAGCAGCACCGTGACCCAGACCAGCAACTGGTCGTATTCCATCATTTTCGACGGGCGTGTGCGGTCCCCGGACAATGCGTCCGAAGCCGAGCCGGCGAACTTGAATGGAAACTGGAAGGCCATCAGAGATCCTGTCCCTTGTCGAGCGCCAGTTCGCGCACGGCGTCGACGAACACCTGGGCGCGCTGGCCGTAGCCGGTGAACATGTCGAAGCTGGCGCAGGCCGGCGAGAGCAGCACGGCGTCGCCGGCCTTGGCCAGCCCGGAGGCGCGGCGCACCGCTTCCGGCAGCGTCGCGCAGTCGAACACGGGAACGCCGGACGGCTCGATGGCGGCGCGCAGCAGCGGCGCGTCGCGTCCGATCAGCAGCACCGCGCGCACGTAGCGCGAGCACGGTTCGACCAGCGGGTCGAACTCCTGGCCCTTGCCGTCGCCGCCGGCGATCAGCACGATCTTCTGTTCTTCGCCGCCGAAGGCCTTGCCCAGGCCCGTCAACGCGGCCACGGTCGCGCCCACATTAGTGCCCTTGCTGTCGTCGTAGTAGTCGATCGCATCGATGGCGGCCACCAGTTCCACCCGGTGCGGTTCGCCCTGGTAGTCGCGCAGGCCGTGCAGCAGCGGCGCGAACGGCAGGCCGATGGCGCGGCACAGGGCCAGCGCGGCCAGCGCATTGGCGGCGTTGTGCAGGCCGCGGATGCGCAGCGCATCGGCCGGCATCAGGCGGCTGGTGGTGCACGGCACGACTTCGGCCGCTTCGTTCTTCTTGCGCTTCTTTTCGCTTTCTTCGCCGGCCACTGCCACGGTCAGCCACAGCACGCCGCGTTCGTTGTGCAGGCCGAAGCAGTCGGCTTCCTGCGGTTCGTCGGTGCCGAAGGTGCGCACCACGCTGCCCTGCGCGGCCATGCGCATCACCGCCGCATCGTCGCGATTGAGCACGCGCACGGTGGACGGGCCGAAGATGCGCGCTTTGTCCGCGCCGTAGGCGGCCATGTCGCCATGCCAGTCCAGGTGGTCCTGGGTGATGTTGAGCACCGTGGCGGCATCGGCGTCCAGGCTGAAGGTCGAATGCAGCTGGAAGCTGGACAACTCCAGGATCCAGGCTTGCGGCAGCTCGCCGCTATCGAGCACGTCGCGCAGCACGTCCAGCGCCGCCGGGCTGATATTGCCGGCCACGCGGGTCGACAGGCCGGCGCGCTGGCACAGCAGACCGGTCAGGCTGGTGACGGTGGTCTTGCCGTTGGTGCCGGTGATGGCGACGACTTTCGGCGCATACGCGCGTTCTTCCTTCAACGCGGCCAGGGCCTGGGCGAACAGTTCGATCTCGCCCCAGACCGGAATGGCGCGCGCGCCGGCTGCCGGCACGATGGCCGCCAGTTCGCGCTCGGGTGCGAGGCCCGGGCTGACCGCCACGAAGTCGATGGTGTCGAGCAGTGCTTCACCCAGTTCGCCGCCGATGAAATCGGCGCTTGGGACGGCTTCCTTGAGCGCCTGCAGGCGCTGCGGCGCCTCGCGCGTATCGGCCACGCGCACGCGCGCGCCGCAGCGCGCCAGCCACTGGGCCATGGCGAGACCCGACTCGCCCAGTCCGAGGACCAGGGCGTGCTTGCCGGCGTATTGTTCGAGGTGGTTCATCAGCGCAGCTTCAGGGTAGACAGGCCGACCAGCACCAGCATCATCGTGATGATCCAGAAACGCACGACGACCTGGGTCTCTTTCCAGCCTTTTTGTTCGAAATGGTGGTGCAAAGGCGCCATCAGGAACACGCGGCGTCCGGTGCCGTAACGCTTCTTGGTGTACTTGAACCAGCTGACCTGGATGATTACCGAGACCGTTTCGGCCACGAACACGCCGCCCATGATGAACAGGACGATCTCCTGGCGCACGATGACGGCGATGGTGCCGAGCGCGCCGCCGAGCGCCAGCGCGCCGACGTCGCCCATGAACATCTGGGCCGGATGCGCGTTATACCAGAGGAAGGCCAGGCCCGCGCCTGCCATCGCGCCGCAGAAGATCAGCAGTTCGCCGGCGCCCGGAATGTGCGGGATCAGCAGGTACTTCGAATAGGTGGCGCTGCCGGTCAGGTAGGCGAACAGGCCGAGGGCCGAGCCGACCATCACGGTCGGCATGATCGCCAGGCCATCGAGGCCGTCGGTGAAGTTGACCGCATTGCTGGTGCCGACGATGACGCAGTAGGTCAGTGCGATGAAGCCCCACACGCCGAGCGGATAGCTGATGGTCTTCACGAAGGGCACGATCAGGTCGGCCTTGGGCGGCAGATCCATCGAAAAGCCCGACTGCACCCATGCGTAAAACAGGTCCCATACCTTGCCGGGGGTCGGCGCCGACACCGAGAACGCCAGGTACAACGAGGCGGCGATGCCGATCAGCGACATCCAGAAGTACTTTTCGCCCGAGCGCATGCCTTCCGGGTCCTGGTAGACCACCTTGCGGTAGTCGTCGGCCCAGCCGATGGCGCCGAAACCGAGCGTGACGACCAGCACCGGCCACACCAGGCGGTTCGACAGGTCGCACCACAGCAGGGTCGAGATGCCGATGGCGATCAAGATCAGCACACCGCCCATGGTCGGGGTGCCGTGTTTTTTCAGGTGCGTCTGCGGACCGTCCGGGCGCACGGCCTGGCCGACCTTCATCGAGGTCAGCTTGCGGATCACGGCCGGACCGGCGACCAGGCCGATCAGCACCGCCGTGATGGTGGCGAACACCGCGCGGAAGGTGATGAAGTTGAAGATTCGCAGAGGACCGAATTCGTCCTGGAACATTTGTGCGAGCCAAAGCAGCATTAGTGGGCTTCCTTACTTGTGATGATTGATCCGACCAGGTGAGCGACGACCCGTTCCATTTTCATGAAACGGGAGCCCTTCACCAGTACAGTCGCGTCAGAGGTGCTGCCCAATTGTGTATCGAGTGCTGCCAATAATTCGTCGAACTGCGTGTAATGCCTTGCGCCGGCGCCGGCCATGTGGCGCGCCAGCTCGCCGGTGACCAGCACCGTTTCGATGCCGCGCGCGGCCGCGTAGGCGCCGATTTCTTCGTGAAACTCGCGCCCCTGCGTGCCGACTTCGCCCATGTCGCCCAGGACCAGGATGCGCGGCGCGGCGGCCTGCGCCAGCACGTCGATGGCGGCGCGCACCGAATCCGGATTGGCGTTGTAGGTGTCGTCGATGACGGTGGCGCCGCAGGCGGCCCGCTTGCGCTGCAGACGCCCGCTGACCGGCTCGAAGGCGGCCAGGCCGCGCGCCACGGCATCCGCGCCAACGCCGGCGGCGATGGTGCAGGCAATCGCCGCGAGCGCGTTGCGCACATTGTGCAGGCCGGCCGCGGCCAGCCTGACGCTGAAGGCGTGCGGCGGCGCGCCGTCGGTCTGCACTGTCACATCGAGTTCGCTGCCGAAATCGGCGGCGCGGTGCGTACAGCGCACGTTGGACGCGGCGTCCAGGCCGAAGGTGATCGTCTTGCGTCCGCCGGCCATGCCTTGCCACAGCGCCGTGTACGCGTCGTCGCCGGGGAACACGGCCACGCCGTCGTCCGGCAGGCCGGCCAGCACGGCGCCGTTTTCGCGCGCCACCGCTTCGACCGTATGCATGAATTCCTGGTGCTCGCGCTGGGCGTTGTTCACCAGGGCGATGGTCGGTTCGGCGATCGCGCTCAGGCGCGCGATCTCGCCCGGGTGGTTCATGCCCAGTTCGATCACGGCCGCCTTGTGCGCGTCCGTCAGGCGCATCAGGGTGAGCGGCACGCCGATTTCGTTATTCAGGTTGCCGCGCGTGGCCAGGCGCGCATCGTCCGACAGGCCGGCCGCCAGGATCGCGGCGATCATTTCCTTGACCGTGGTCTTGCCGTTGCTGCCGGTGACGCCGATGACGGGAATGGCGTATTTCGCGCGCCAGTGGTTGGCGATGCGGCCCAGGGCCACCAGGGTGTCGGGCACCACGATGGCCGGCAGGGTCCAGCCGTCGGGCAGACGGTCCACCACCACGGCAGCGGCGCCGGCGGCGGCCACCTGCGCCAGGAAGTCGTGGGCGTCGAAGGTGTCGCCGCGCAGGGCGACGAACAGCGCGCCGGCGCCGGCGCTGCGGCTGTCGGTCGACACGCTGCCGAACGTGGCGTCGGCCGTCATGCGCGCGCCCGGAATCGACGCCACCAGTTGTGCGAGCGTGCCGTGCATCAGTTGGTCCTCATCATGGTCACGCGCGCGGCCAGCGCCAGCGCGGCGTGGTCGGCGTCGGAAAACGGCATCTTGCGGCCCTTGATTTCCTGGTACGGTTCATGGCCTTTACCGGCCAGCAGGATCACGTCCGGCTTGGCCGCGTGCTTGACCGCCGACAGGATCGCGGCGGCGCGGTCTTCGATGGCCTGGAAGCGCGACGTCGGATGGGCCGCGTCCATGCCGGCCACGATCTGCCCGATGATGGCGGCCGGGTCTTCGCTGCGCGGATTGTCGCTGGTGACCAGCACATGCTCGGCGATCTGCGCAATGGCCCCCATCTGCGGGCGCTTGCCCGGATCGCGGTCGCCGCCGCAGCCGAACACGCACCACAGCTGGCCGCCGCGTTCGTGCGCGACCTGGCGCAGCGCGCCCAGGGTCTGTTCCAGCGCGTCCGGCGTGTGCGCGTAATCGATCACCACCATCGGCGCATCCTGGCCGCCGATCTGCTGCATGCGGCCTGGGGCCGGCGTGAGCGCTTCGATGGCGTCGAGCGCAGGACGCAAGGCCACGCCCTTGGCCAGCAGCGCGCCGAGTACCGCCAGCGCATTGCTGATATTGAAGTGGCCGACCAGCCGGGTCTTGACCTGGCCGCTGCCGAGCGGCGAATCGAGATGGAATTCGGTGCCCGCGTGGCGGCTGCGGAATTGCGAGGCGCGCAGCATGGTCACGCCGGCGATGTCGGGCTGGGCCGCCACATCGCGCAGGGTGTAGCCGGTGACGGACGGGCCGCCGGGCTGGGAGACGAGTTGATGGACCAGGCGCTGTCCTGCCGGGTCGTCGAGGTTAAGCACTGCTGTTTTCAATCCTGGCCACGCGAACAGCTTGGCCTTCGCCGCTTCGTAGCATTCCATGGTGCCGTGATAATCGAGGTGGTCGCGCGTCAGGTTGGTAAACAGCGCAACGTCAAAATGCATGCCCAGGGTACGGCCTTGCCCCAGACCGATGGAGCTTACCTCAATTGCCAGGGCGGTGGCGCCCGCATCGCGCACGCTGGCCAGTTTCTCGGCCAGCAGCACCGCGTCGGGTGTCGTGTACCCGGTGACGTCGTACTCGACTTCGCCGCGTCCGCCGAACAGGCCCACGCCGAGCGTGCCGATGACGGCGGCCGTTTCGCCCAGGCGCGCAAAGGCCTGGCCGAGCCAGACCGCGCACGAGGTCTTGCCGTTGGTGCCGGTGACGCCCACGGTGAACATGGCGCTGTCGGGCATCGCGTAGCAGGCGTGCGCGATCGGACCGGCGTTCGCTTTCAGCTCTGCCACGGCCAGGTGCGGCACGTTCCAGGCAGCGTCCCAGGCGAAATCGCGCTCGTCGTACACGACCGCGGCGGCGCCCTGCGCGATGGCCCTGGCGATGTAGGCGCGGCCGTCGGCGGCGTCGCCCGGGTAGGCGAAGAACACATCGCCCGGCTTGACGCGGCGCGAGTCGGAGACCGGCTTGCCGTCGCCAGCCTCGCGGGCGATCCAGGCGCAGATGTCGTGCGGATTGTGCTGATTCATAGACGGCATTACATGACCTCCCCGGAGCCATCGTTCGGCGCGACGATTTCCGTCACATCCGAATCCGGCGGAATATTCAGCGCGCGCAGCGAGTTGGCGGCCAGCGCGGCAAACGTCGGAGCCGCCACGATGCCGCCGAAATGGCCGATGGCGGTCGGTTCGTCGATCATGACGGCGATGATGAAGCGCGGATTCGACATCGGCACCATGCCGACGAAGGAACCGATGTACTTGCGCGGAATGGCGTACTTGCCGTTTTCGACCTTGTAGGCGGTACCGGTCTTGCCGCCCACGCGGTAGCCGGCCACGCGCGCCTGCTTGGCGGTGCCGTGCGCGCCCGAGACCACCAGTTCGAGCATCTCGCGCATCTCGCGCGCGGTTTTCGGCTTGATGATCTGGCGCCCCACCGGCAGCTCGCCGACCTTCTGGAACGACAGCGGAATCGTGTCGCCGTCGCGCGCGAACATCATGTAGCCGCGCGCCAGCTGCAGCAGCGAGACCGAGATGCCGTTGCCGTAGCTCATGGTGGCCTGTTCCACCGGACGCCACGATTTGTACGGACGCACGCGCCCCGCCACCGCGCCGGGGAAACCGAATTTGGGCTGCTGGCCGAAACCGACTTCGGTAAACATCTCCCACATCTCGCGCGGCGGCATCGACAGCGCCAGCTTGGAGGTGCCGATGTTGGACGACATCTCGACGATCTCGGACACCGTGATCACGCCGTGCGGCTTGGTGTCGGAAATCGGCGCGCCGTTGATCACCAGGCGCCCGGCGCCGGTATCGATGCGGGTGGCCGGGGTGACGCGTCCGGTGTCGAGCGCCAGCGCCACGGTGAACGGTTTCAGGGTCGATCCCGGCTCGAAGGTATCGGTGATGACGCGGTTGCGCAGCTGCGCGCCGGTCAGCCCCTTGCGGTCGTTCGGGTCGTAGGTGGGCCAGTTGGCCAGCGCCAGCACTTCGCCGGTCTTCACGTCCAGCACCACGGCGGCGCCGGCCTTGGCCTTGAACTTGGCCACGGCTTCCTTGATCTGCGTGAAGGCGATGTACTGCAGCTTGCTGTCGACCGACAGGGTCAGATCCTTGCCGTCGTGCGGCTCCTTCGACAGGCCCACGTCTTCGACGATCTGGCCGAGGCGGTCCTTGATCACGCGGCGGCTGCCGGTGGTGCCGACCAGGGTCTTTTGCTGCGCCAGTTCCATGCTTTCCTGGCCGGCGTCCTCGACGTTGGTAAAGCCCACCAGGTGGGTCGCGATTTCGCCCTGCGGGTAGAAGCGCTTGTATTCCTTGCGCGTGTCCAGGCCCTTGATACCGAGTTTGGCGATCTGCTCGATCACCGGCATTTCCACCTGGCGCTTGAGATACACGAAGGTGCGGTCGGAATCGAGTTTCTTGCGCAGTTCGGCATCGCTCATCTTGAGCAGCGAGGCCAGGGCGTGCAGTTTTTCCGGCGGCGAGGCCAGCACGTCTTCGGGAATCGCCCATACCGCCTTGACCGGCACCGAGGAGGCCAGCACCTGGCCGTTGCGGTCGAGGATGCGCCCGCGCGTGGCCGGCAGTTCGATGGTGCGCTCGTAGCGCTGCTTGCCGTAGCTGATCAGGACCTCGTCGGTCACGGTTTGCAGCCACACGGCGCGTCCGGCCAGCGCGACAAAGGCGGCGAACAGCACGAACAGCACGACGCGCGAACGCCAGGTGGGCAGGCTGACCGCCAGCACCGGGCTTTTCGAGAACGATACGCCTTTCGAGGCCGCTACGCGCGCGCCTGCCGCACCATTGCTACCGCGTTTCATTTGGCCCCTTCCGTCAGGTATTGCGTGCGCGCCGGGGTCAGCGGCGTCATGTCGAGCTTGTCGCGCGCGATCTGTTCGATGCGCGCGTTGGTGCCCAGGGTCGACTGGTCCAGCTGCAATTGGGCCCAGTCGATGTCGAGCTGGCGCGCCTGCTGCTCCAGCTTGCCCAGTTCGATGAACAGGTTGCGCGCCTGGAATTGGGCGTTAACCAGCGACAAGGCGCAGCCGACCAGCAGGACGGCGAGCACGATGTTGATCTTGCTGTTCACGCAGCGCTCCGGGCGGGCAAGCGTTCGGCCACGCGCATCACGGCCGAGCGGGCGCGCGGATTGGCGTCCACTTCGGCGTCGGACGGCTTCATCTTGGCGATAAGTTTCATCAGCGGCTGCGGCAGGTCGACCGCGCGGATCGGCAGGCGGCGGTCGGGCTGTTCGACCTTCACCTTGCTGGCCAGGAACTGCTTGACCATGCGGTCTTCCAGCGAATGGAAGCTGATGATGGCCATGCGGGCGCCGGGCGCGAGCATGGCATAGGCCTCGTTCAAGCCTGTTTCAAGGTCTTCAAGCTCTTTATTGATGAAAATCCGGATAGCCTGAAAGGTCCGTGTGGCCGGATCCTTGCCCTTCTCCCGGGTTTTGACCGCGTTTGCCACGATGCCGGCAAGCTGTCGTGTGCTTGAAATTGGTTCGACTGCCCGGCGAGCAACAATCGCCTTTGCAATCTGAAAAGCAAACCGTTCTTCCCCATAGTCGCGAATGACCCTTTCCAATTGTTGTTCAGTCTCGCCGGCCAGCCATTCGGCGGCGGAAACGCCGCGCGTGGTGTCCATGCGCATGTCGAGCGGGCCGTCGTTGCGGAAGCTGAAGCCGCGCGCGGCGTCGTCCACCTGGGGCGAGGAAATGCCGAGGTCGAGCAGGATGCCGTCGACCTGGGTCACGCCGCGCGCGCGCAGCGCCTGCCCCATGGTGGCGAAGCTGTCGTGCACGATCTCGAAGCGCGCGTCGCCGATCTGGCCGGCCGTGGCGATCGCCTGCAAGTCCTTGTCGAAAGCAAACAGGCGCCCTTTCGGGCCAAGGCGCGACAGGATCAGGCGGCTATGTCCGCCGCGACCGAAGGTCCCGTCTATATAAGTACCGTCGGCGCGCAGACCGGTCAGGTCGAGCGCATCGACCGCTTCGTCCAGCAACACCGTCCGGTGCTGAAATTCCGGCACCGCCACCACATTCATCATCGGCGCGCCTCAGAAGGAAAAATTAGATAAGACATCGGGCATGCCGCCGGCGACGGCGGCTTGCTCGTCCTCGGCCAGTCTGGCGGCATCCCAGATTTCGAAATGGCTGCCCATGCCGAGCAGCATGACCTCACGGGTGAGGCCGACGGCGCTGCGCAACTCGGGCGAGATCAGGATGCGGCCGGCGGAATCGAGCTCGACATCGCAAGCGTTGCCGAGGAAAATACGCTGCCACGCGCGGGCCGACATCGGCCAGGCGGCGATTTGCTCGCGGTGCGATTCCCACACCGGACGCGGAAAAAACAGCAGGCACCCGTGCGGGTGGCGGGTGAGCGTGAGGCGGCCTTCGCACTGGACTGCGAGTGCGTCGCGATGCTTGGCGGGAATGGACATCCTGCCTTTCGCATCGAGATTGATTGCGGACGCGCCTTGAAACACGAGTTACCTACTTGGAAAAGTTATTATGAAGTCGGTGTTTTGGCGCCAGGAGCTCATTTTATCTCCCACAAAACTACACTTTTTCACACAGTTGCCCACTTTAGATGAAGCCATCTGGACGGTCAAGCGCTTTCAATCGTGCCAAAAGGGAATTTTGTTAATGAAGTCAAGGACTTAGCGCATTACCTTGAAGGATCTTCAAAGTAAAATATGTCGAAAAATTAGAGACTTAGATAAGACAGTGAATGTTCAACCTCATCTATACACATGGGTTTGCGAGGCACAACAAGACTTAAAATAATTACATCTGCTTACTTTTACGCAACGGATGAGTGATTTGTCCTGCGCGGACGGCGCAGTGTGCTAGGAAGCCGCGGCCGGACCGGCGCCGCGGGATGAGGCAAGGATCAATAGCGCAGCGGCGGGGCGTCGTACAGGCTGGCGCCGTCGTCCATGTCGAAAAACAGACCGCCGTAAAGAACCAGGGTGAAGCGCAAGGAATCGTCGGTCGCCACGTCCGCCAGGCTTGCCATGTGGATCGGGTGCTGATGCTGCACGCCCAGGGCCAGCGCGTCGATCACCGCTCGTGCACTGTGCCATCCGCAAACGTGAAGCTCAGCGCCGGCGGTGCCCGGCCCGGAGGCGCGCAGGCAGGCAGCGGCGCCTTGCGCGCCGGATAATCAGTGTGAAGCGGGCCGATAGGCCGGATTTTGTTACGGCGACGACCCTTGCGGGCAATCGCTATGACAGCCATTCCTCTAGGCGCAGAATTACTCCTGCGCTCAAGCTCCCTACCCGCACGCTCCGCGAGCCGCCTCAACGCGTGCCTATTTGGGATTGCTCCAGGTGGAGGTTACCGCGTTTCACCGTAACTCAATACGCTCGTCTCTGTGGCCCTATTCCTCGCCTTATACTCCCCGGCTTGCGCCGGTCGGCTTTCGGCGGACGGCCATTAACCGTCACCCTGCTCTATGGAGTCCGGACCTTCCTCCCGCCGACGCATTACACGCCAGCCAGCGACTGTCTGACCCGCTTCACCCCGGCATTGTACCGCGCCGCGACCCACAGGACCAACTTTCCGCTTTTTCCCCGGCGAGCCATATCGTTTTCGATATCGATCATGCAAAAAAAGTGATCGCAGTTGCCTTACCCGGCATACATACACACTCTTATAATATCGACAATTTTTAAAAAGGAAAGTTTAATGAAACTGTTACCTCTTGCCGCACTGATCAGCACCACCCTGTTCGCCGCTTCCGCCGCCCATGCAGCGGACTGGCCCGAGGGTTTTTCGAAATGCGCGGCCCAGGGCGGTGCCTGCGACGCCGGCAGCGCCAGGCGCCAGGTGTCGTTCGGCATCAAGAACAAATGGGTGCTCAAGTCGTTCAGCGGCAAAGTGGCCTGCAGCGCCGCCACCTTCGGCAGCGATCCGTATCCCGGCATCGACAAGAAATGCGCGCTAGGCCCGCTGGACAGCGGCACCACGCCGCCGGTCATCCCGCCTGTGACGCCACCGGTCACCCCGCCGGTCACCCCACCCGTGACGCCCCCCGTCACCCCGCCGGCAGGCACCGACCCGCTCACGCAGGCAGCGCCGGCAACCGGCTGGGCCAGCTACAGCAGCGGCACCCGCGGCGGCGCGGCGGCGACCCAGAAAGAGACCTACCTGGTCAGCTCGCCATCACAACTGCTGGCGGCGCTCAAAGCCCAGGCCGGCAAACCGGCGCAGATCAAGGTCTACGGCACCATCGACATGGCGGCCAGCGACAACGGCGGCGCTTTCAAGAGCGCCAGCGACCAGGCCGCGCGCAGCCTGATTTCGATTCCGTCGAACACCACCGTGATCGGCGTGGGCAGCGATGCGCGCATCGTCAACGGCCGCATCATGATCAAGGGCGTCGATAACGTCATCGTGCGCAACCTGACCATCGCCAATCCCTGCGACATCGCGCCGAAATGGGACCCGAAAGACGGCAGCAGCGGCAACTGGAACTCCGAATACGACGGCCTGAACGTCGACAAGTCGACCCACGTCTGGATCGACCACAATACTTTCACCGATGCGCCGCGCACCGATGATCAGTTCCCGCAAGAAAACGGCAAACTCAAGCAGTGCCACGATGGCGCGCTCGACGTCAAGAACGGTTCGGACTACGTGACCGTGTCGAACAATGTGTTCGAACTGCACGAGAAAAATACCCTGGTCGGCTCCTCCGACAGCACCACCGCCGACGACGGCCATCTGACCGTGACCTTCCATGGCAACCACTACAAGCAGGTGACCAGCCGCGCCCCGCGCGTGCGTTTCGGCAAAGTTCACGTATATAACAATTACTATGAGGGCGACCGCAACGCCAAGCTGTACGCACACCACTACAGCATCGGGGTTGGCTACAAGGCCAAGATCGTGTCGCAGAACAATGCCTTCGACATCATCGGCGCCACCGAATGCGGCGATGCGATCGAAGCGTCGGGCTCGTCCAGCAAAACCGGCGCCATCGTCGACAGCGGATCGCTGCTGAACGGCGCGGCGCTGGGCCTGGGCGGCGCGAGCTGCAAGTTCAGCAACGCGGTCGGCTGGACCCTGCCGTACACCCCAGCCTTGCTCGACGCATCCAAGGTGCGCGAATCGGTCCTGCGCAACGCCGGCGCCGGCAAGCTCAGCGTCAGGTAATCCGGGCAAGTCCCGCATCGCGCCGCAGCCCGCCCCCGGCTGCGGCGCCGATTGCAGCAGCGTTTGCGTGCGCGCCATCGCGCACGCCAGGGCCGGCGCAGCGCC
This sequence comes from Massilia atriviolacea, assembly GCF_003953935.1. Classification (GTDB taxonomy): domain Bacteria; phylum Pseudomonadota; class Gammaproteobacteria; order Burkholderiales; family Burkholderiaceae_D; genus Telluria_A; species Telluria_A atriviolacea. Next base: position 211,826 of record NZ_RXLQ01000006.1, on the reverse strand, counting down.
GCCGGCCTCCTCCAGCGCCGTCACCAGCAGCGGGGCGATCCGCTGCAAATCCGCTGCAAATCCGCTGCCGGTCCGGTGCAGGTCCGGTGCCGCTCCCCATCGACATCTCGAACCGATCGCGTTCCCACACAACACGGTCTGACCCCGCAAGTCCGGCCCAATCGCGGGTTTGCGGCGGCACAATGCCGCGCGCGGTCCGGCGGGGATAGAAATTGTGATATTTAATGTCGTAATTTCAAAAGCTTGCCGGAATCGGCTCGCATAGAATGGCGCATACTCAACCATCCAGGCAGAGACTCCATGACGCACCCTTCCCGCAGTGGCGGCCAGATTCTGGTCGATGCGCTCAACATTCACGGCGTCGACACCGCCTTCGGGGTTCCCGGCGAAAGCTACCTCGACGTACTCGACGCCCTGCACGATTCCGACATCCGCTTCATCATCAACCGCCAGGAAGGCGGCGCCGCGTTCATGGCCGAAGCCTACGGCAAGCTGACCGGCAAGCCCGGCATCTGCTTCGTCACGCGCGGCCCGGGCGCCACCAACGCCTCGATCGGGGTGCACACGGCTTACCAGGATTCGACCCCGATGATCCTGTTCATCGGCCAGGTCGGCAACGATTTCATCGACCGCGAAGCCTTCCAGGAGATCGACTACCGCCGCATGTACGGCCAGATGGCCAAATGGGTGACCCAGATCGACCGCGCCGACCGGATTCCGGAATACATCGCGCGCGCCTTCCAGGTCGCCACCAGCGGCCGCCCCGGCCCGGTGGTGCTGGCGCTGCCCGAAGACATGCTGATCGACACCGCCGCCGTGGCCGACACCCGCCGCTACCAGCCGGTGCAGGCGTCGCCCTCCGCCGCCCAGATCGCCACCCTGCGCACGATGCTGGCCGGCGCGACCCGCCCGGTGGTGCTGCTCGGCGGCGCCAGCTGGAACGCCCAGGCCTGCGCCGACCTGCAGCAATTCGCCGAAGCCAACGCGCTGCCGGTCGGCTGCACCTTCCGCTTCCAGGACTTGCTCGACAACGCCCACCCCAACTATATCGGCGACGTCGGCATCGGCATCAATCCGAAACTGGCCGCGCGCGTCAAGAACGCCGACCTGGTCATCGCCATCGGCCCGCGCCTGGGCGAAATGACCACCGGCGGCTACACCCTGCTCGACTCCCCCGTGCCGAAGCAGCGCCTGGTGCATGTCCACGCCGACGCCGAGGAACTGGGCAGCGTCTACCAGGCCGACCTGATGATCAACAGCGGCGCCGCGCAAGCCTGCGCCATGCTGGCCGCGATGGAGCCGGTCGATGCGTCGGCCTGGCGCGGCACGGTGGCCGAGGCCAAGGCCGAACTGGCCGCCTACCAGGAGCAGCCGCCGATTTTCAAGGATGGCAAGGCCCCGCTGGACCTGTGGCAAGTGGTGCAGGAATTGATGGCGCAAGTGCCGCGCGACACGATCATTACCAATGGCGCCGGCAATTACGCCTCCTGGGCGCACCGTTTCTACCGCTACGGCGGCATGCGCACCCAGTTGGCGCCGACCAATGGCGCCATGGGTTACAGCGTGCCGTCCGGGATCGCGGCCAAGATCGTCGACCCGTCCCGCACGGTGGTGACCTTTGCCGGCGATGGCGAATTCATGATGAACGGCCAGGAACTGGCAACCGCAGTGCAATATAAAGCGGGCGTGATTATGATTGTTTTTAATAATGGCATGTTCGGCACCATCCGCATGCACCAGGAAAGGGATTATCCGGGCCGCGTATCGGGCACCGGATTGCATAACCCGGACTTTGCGGAACTGGCCAAGGCTTACGGCGCGCATGGCGAAGTGGTCAATGCGACGGCGGAATTCGGCCCGGCGCTGGCGCGCGCGCTGGCGCACACCCGGGAGCAATCGCTGCCGGCGGTCATCGAGCTGCGTTACGACGGGAATCTGATTACCCCGAATGCGACCCTGGAAACCATTCGCAAGACGGCCGAAGCGGCAAGAAGCGGAAAATAAAGACGGCACCTCGTTCCCGCGCAGGCGGGAACGAGGCGGATGTTTATTGGGAAGTGAGCAAGGGCGCCTGCGGCAGCAGTTCAAGACCAAGCTCGGCTGGCAGAGGCAGCGGGCGGTCGTAAGCGCTCTTGGTTTCGGTGGTAACCGGTGCTGTAAAGAAACAAGCCACCGTGGCGATGAACGCCAGTCCGATGACATTGCGTATCCACATCGACCCCGCCACGTGAATCGTCTCCGGCGAAATCAACAAGCTGAAATTGTCTGGGCTTTTCACACTGCCTCCTGTCATCGTTTTGTCATAATTTATACCCTTTTCTGATAAAAGCCCAGCGAATCTTGTGGCTGATTGATGCATATGTGGGCCGGTCCCGACAGGCTATTTATTTGCCCTTCGTTTGAGCCAGCGCATCACGCTTCCTATTATCGGCAGCTTCTCATAAAGCTCCTCGGCGGCATCCCAATAATCGCGGTGCGTCATGACCGCCCCGTTCGTATCGAAGCGGATGTGGGTGGCGCCGCGAATGCATTGCGCTTCGCCGGAAAAGCGCTTCATCCGGAACAGGAATTCCCATGTCAGGAAGGCATCGTCGCCCTGCAGCACGGTCGAGGTCACCACAAACCGCGGCTGGTCGACCTGCTCGAACATATGCTGGAAGATGCGCACGATCGCTTCGACCCCGCGCACCTCGTTGAACGGATCCTTGAACTGCGCGTCGGACGCGTAGATCAGCTCCAGCCGGGCGCGCAGCGACGCCCGCTCGATGCCTTCGTAAAAGCGCACCAGCCGTGCCAGTTCGGGCGCGCGGTTCATAAGCCGGTCACCTTGTGGATCAGCCAGAAGTACAGCCGGTACGGCAGCAGGCGCGCCAGCCGCAGGCTGTTGGTGAAGCGCTTGGGAAAATGAATATGGAATTGGCCGCGCTCGATCCCGTCCACCATCGCATACGCGGCGTCGGCGGCGCTCATCAGGGCCGGCATCTTGAAGTCGTTGCTGGCGGTGAGCGGCGTATCGACGAAGCCCGGATTGATCTGGTACACCGCGATCCCGCGCGCGCGCAGATCGAGGTACAGCGACTCGGTCAGGTTGATCAGCGCCGCCTTGGTCGGCCCGTACACCAGCGCCTTGGGCAGGCCGCCGTAGCCGGCCACCGAGGCGACGATGCCGATCCCGCCCGCGCCCTGCCTGAGCAGCAGCGGCAGCGCCACGTCGAGGCAGTTGAAGGCGCCGCGCAGGTTCAGGTCGATCATCGCGTTGGCCGCCGCCAGGTCGATCGCATCGGCGCGCATCTCGTTGTAGCCGCCGGCGACGATCAGCACCAGGTCGATCCCGCCCCACTCGGCCACGATGCGCTGGCACGCCTTGTCCACGCTGGCGCGGTCGGTGACATCGAGCGCCAGCGCCAGCGCGCGCGGCTCGCCCGCCACCGTCTGTTCCAGCTTGCCGGCGCTGCGCGCGGAAAACGCCACGCGCGCGCCCAGGTCGAGCAGCAGATGCGCGGCCGCTTCGCCGATCCCGGTCGACGCCCCGATCATCCACACGCGCCGCCCGCGCCACTCCTCGATGCGCGGGTTCATTGCGGCGCCGCGCCCGTGGCGGACCGCTTGGTGAACGACAGCGTCACGCTGCCCAGGTTCACGCCGAACTTGCTCATCGCCGTGCGGTTCAGCATGACCTTGTCGTCGATCAGGAACATCCAGTCGTCCATGTCCATATTGATCACCTTGCCGTCGACCGGCAGCGCCAGCACGTACTGCCAGCGCAGCGCATTGCCCGACACCGTGCCGCGCGCGGTACCGACCACGTCGGCCGCGGTGGCGCTGAAGGTGTCGGGCCCGGTGCGGGTCAGGGTCCAGACGCGCTTCTGGCGCGTGCCGTCCGCATACACGAAATCTTCATCGAGCACGCCCGTATCGCCGTTCCAGGTGCAGCGCATCTGCACCACGAAGCGCTTGATGACTTCACCGGAGCGGTCCTGGAACATGCCGTGCGCGTCCAGCGTGCCGTTGAAGTACCTGGTGATGTCGAGCGCCGGCGTCTGTTTGGCGTAGGTTTCCGGCGTGGGCGTGCTGCAGCCGGCGACGGCCAGCGCCAGCGCGCCGGCGGCAAAGATCTTGTGCAGTTTCATGGGACTTTCCTTCTCGGTTAACAATGACGAAGCGGCGCGCGCCACAACATGGCGGCGGCCAGCAATTTGAGGGCGCACGGCAGCAGCGCGTAGGCCGCCGCCAGCGCGCCGGTGCCGCCGCCGGCGCCGGGCACGTAGCCGAGCCACGCCAGCAGCGGCAGGGCGATGCCGGCGGCCAGCGCCAGGGTCATTTGCACGCCCCAGTTCCACACGCCGAAATAAGCCGCTTCGCGCCCGCCCGCGTGGCCGGCGCCGGCGATCACGCCGGCCAGCAGCGCCGGCGGCAGCGCCAGGTCGGCGCCCAGCGCCAGTCCGGAGAGCAGGCAGATCAGGCCGAAGGCCATGCTGGCGCCCGCCCCCAGCCAATAGGCCCAGACGAACACGGCGGCCGCCAGAAGCATGGCGCCGGCCCAGGCGCGCGCTTCGCCGAAGCGGGCCGCGGCGGCGATCCACAGCGGCATCGAGCACGCCGCCGCGGCGAAATAAACGATCAGGAACAGGGCCGACAGGGCGCCCAGTCGCAGCCGGTCGGACGCAAAAAACAGGAACAGCGTGGCCGGGATCGATGAAGCGATGCCGTTCACGATCAACACCGCGAACAGGGAGCGGAACGGCGCTTCGCGAAACGGCGCGGCCATGGCGCGCCAGCCGGGCCGCGCTGCGGCCGCAAGGTTCACCAGCGGACGCGGAGCACGCAGCAGCAGCAGCGCGCCGCCCGCCGCCAGGGTGGCGCCAAAGGCGATGCTCAGGGCGTCGTAGCCGGCCGCGCCGGTCACCGCCGCCGCCAGCACCACGCCGGCCAGGCCGCAGGCTTCGCGCACGCCGGTCACGCGTGCGCGCTCCTGCGGCGCCTGGGTCAGGGCCGCGCCCCAGCTCTGGTGCGCGATGGTGGCGATGCTGAAGCCCAGGTAGACCAGCATCAGCGTGCCGAGAAACCAGGCCATGGTCGCCAGGCTGCCAAGGGCGGGCGGATGGAACAGCGCCACGAAGCCGGCCAGCAGCAGCGGCAGCGCCAGCCCCACGTAACGTGGATAGGCGCCCTGCCCGCGCTCGATCCACCAGCCGAGCAGCGGGTCGATGAAGGCGGCGGCCACGCGCGCGGCCAGCAGCACGGTGCCGATCAGCGCCAGCGACAGGCCGGCGCGCTCGGCGTAAAACTGGGGCAGGTACACATAGATCGGCAAGGCGACCATCGCCAGCGGCAGCCCGAACACGCCGTACGCGAGCAGCTTCGCCAGCGACAGGCGGCTCATCGCGGCGCGGCGTCTTTGAGCAAGGCCGTGCGCAGCGAACGCGCGCTGGTGGCGGGGTCGAGCCAGATGCCGAAAAACGCGCGTGCGAATTCGGGGTCGGGGACCGTCGCCAGGGCCTTGCCATCGAGGTAGAAACGGGCGCCGGCGCCGGGCAGGAACACGCCGCTGATATGGGTGCCCTCTTTCACGTCGGGGAAGATGGTCTTCATCCTGGCCAGCCACTGGGCGCGCTGGGCCGGCGTGCCGGCGCCGATCTTTTCCATCTGCTCGGCGCTGGCCTCGGCGATCTTGATGCCATCGAGCTTGCGCGCGTAGCGCAGGTCGAGCACGAACGGCGCGTCGGGCCGGTAGCCCTTTTCGCCCACCCACAGTTCGGCGTCGTAGATGGCCAGAGCGAACCAGGTAAACGTGCCCCTGCCCGCCACCCGCGCCTGCGTCAGGTGCTGGTCGATATGGCCGGGGGCCGCGCCGGCCGGGCCGACCAGGGCCAGGGCGCAGGCCGATAGCAGCAGCTGGCGGCGCCGCATCTCAGGCTTTCGTCAGGGTGAAGTGCATGACGTCCGTGTTCTTTTCACGGAAGGCGGCCTCGCAGTAGCACAGGTAGAACTCCCAGGTGCGGATGAAGCGCTCGTCGAAGCCCTGCGCGCGCACCTCGTCCAGGCGCGCGTGGAAGGCCTGGCGCCATTCGACCAGGGTGTCGGCGTAGTCGATGCCGAAGCGGTATTCGTTGGTCACCGCCAGGCCATGTTCGAAGGCCATGCGCTCGAAGGCCGATGGCGACGGCAGCATCCCGCCCGGGAAGATGAACTGCTGGATGAAGTCCGTCCCCTTGCGATAGCGCTCGAACAGTTCGTCGGCGATGACGATGGTCTGGATGCAGGCGCGCCCGCCCGGCTTCAGGTTGCGCGCCAGGCACTCGAAGTAGCTCGGCCAGTAGCTCTCGCCCACGGCTTCGAACATCTCGATCGAGGCGATCGCGTCGTACTGGCCGGCGCTGTCGCGGTAGTCGCACAGGCGCAGGTCGGTTTTGTCAAGCAGGCCGGCCTTTTCCATGCGCGCCCTGGCGTAGGCCAGCTGCTGCTCGGACAGGGTCAGGCCGGTCACATGCACCCCGCCGTCGCGCGCGGCCAGTTCGGCGAATCCTCCCCAGCCGCAGCCGATTTCCAGCACCTTCTGGCCGGGCGACAGCGCCAGCTCGCGCAGGATGCTGCGGTACTTGGCCTGTTGCGCCTGTTCCAGGTCGCGCCCGCTCGCTTCCGTATACAGGGCGCTCGAATAGGTCATCGACGGATCCAGCCACAGCTGGTAGAACGCGTTGCCGATGTCGTAATGGGCATGGATGTTCTTGCGGCTGCCGGCCTTGCTGTTGCGGTTCAGGAGATGCTTGATGCGGTAGGCCAGGCTGCCCCACCAGCTGCCGTAGACCAGCGTTTCGATGGCGGCGCGGTTGCGCGCCAGCAGCGCGATCAGGCCGGTCAGGTTGTTGGTCTGCCAGTCGCCCGCGATATAGGTTTCGGCAAAGCCGATGTCGCCCGAGCGCATGGCGGCCGCAAAGCAGTTCCAGTTATTCAGCTCCAGGATCACCGGCACCGACGCGTCGCCGAAATGGCGCTGGGCGCCGTCCGGGGTGATCAGGGTCAGCGCGCCGTGCTTGAGCTTCTCCAGCAGCGTGAGAATGAGCCTGGCGGACGATGGCGCGGGCGTGGCGGCGCCAAGACGGGGCGCGGCCGGAACGAGCGATGGCAGGGATTGGGAGCTCATCGGGTTACCTTATGTTGGGGTGGAGTCGGTTTGGAAAAGAAGGGAACGCGGCGCAGCCACAGGCGCAGCGCTTGCAGATGGATGCGCGCCACCACGCCGGCCGTCATCAGCGGAAAGCCGAAGAACGCGCGGGCGACGCTGCCCGAAGTGATCGGCACCGCATTGCCGGACAGGCTCGTCTGCAGCAGCGGACCGTCGGCGTCGTCGTAGTCGATGCAGGCCAGCGTGCTGTCCTGGGCCCGGCCATCGTTCATGCGCAGCAGGTGCGTGAAGCGGAAGCGGTAGCCGCCCTGCACTTGGCAGAAGGGCGAGACATGGAACACCTTGCGCGCACGCAGTTCCTGGCCGTTGGCGATGTCGGCGCCGGTATCGAGCAAATAGAAGTGGCGCTCGCCGAAGGTATTGCGCACGTCGCACACCAGCGCGCGCAGGGCGCCGTCGCGGCGGTGGCAAAACCAGAACGAAACCGGATTGAACACGTAGCCGAGCACGCGCGGCATGGTTTGCAGCCAGACCTCGCCATCGGCATCGGTGATGCCTTCGCGCAACAGCAGGGCGTCGATCCAGTCGACCAGCGGCTGCTTGCCGTCGCCATGGTCGGCGTCGGCAAACGAGAGCAGGTTGAAGCGGTTGCGCGAGAACAGGGCGCAGCCGAAGCGCTGCGTGCCGATGGCGCGCAGCGGCAGGCGCACGTAATAGGTGGCGTAGGCGAAGGCGTTGACCACGGGCCGCAGGCGCGTGTGGCGCACCTGGCCGAAGCACAGCTGCGCGCGTGGCTCGGGCGCCGGGTCAGGCCGCTGCATGCTGTTGTCCCCGCATCAGGCGCGTCAAGGCGGCGGCGGCGGCCAGGCCGGACTTGAGGCCATCTTCATGGAAGCCGTAGCCGGTCCAGGCCCCGGCGAACCAGGTGTTCTGCTGCCCCTGGAAGCCGGCCAGGCGCGCCTGCGCGGCCACGGCGCCATCGTCGAACACCGGGTGCGCGTAGTCGAACGACCGGATCACGCGCGCGCGGTTCGGTTCGTCGATCGGATTGAGCGAGACGATCACCGGCGTCTTGAAAGGCAGCGGCTGCAACTGGTTGAGCAGGTAGTGCACGCACACCTGCGGCGTGGCCGACGCCGTGCTCTGGTAATTCCAGGCCGACCAGGCCTTGCGGCTGCGCGGCAGGCAGCTGGCGTCGGTGTGCAGCACGGCGCGGTTGGGCTGGTAGCGCACCGCCGCCAGCACCGAGCGCTCGTCGGCGCGCGCGTCCGCGAGCAGCGCCAGCGACTGGTCGCTGTGGCAGGCCATGACCACGTGGTCGAACTGTTCGGTGTCATGCGCGGTATCGACCCGCACCGAGCGCGCGCCGCCGGCCGGATGGCGCGTGACCGCCGTCACCGGCGTGCCCAGGCGGCGCTGGGGAATCGCCGCCAGCAGCTTCTCGACATAGTTGCGCGAGCCGCCGCGCACGGTGTTCCACTGCGGCCGGTCGCTCACTTGCAGCAGGCCGTGGTTGTGGCAGAAGCGGATGAAGGTCGCCACCGGGAAGGCCAGCATCTGGTCCGAGGGGCACGACCAGATGCAGGCGGCCATCGGCAGCAGGTACCAGGCGCGGAACTGCTCGCTGTAATGGTGCTGGTCGAGGAATTCGCCGAGCGAGATGGCGGGCATGCGCTGGGCGGTGGCCAGGCCGGTGGCGTGGCGGTTGAAGCGCAGGATGTCGCGCACCATGCGCAAAAAGCGCGGGCGCAGCAGGTTGCCGCGCTGGGCGAACAGGGTATCGAGGTTGCTGCCGGCCCATTCCAGCACGCGCGCGCCGGCTTCCTGCGCGAGCGGCAGCTTGACCGAAAACGACATGTCGCTGGGCGCCGTTTCCACGCCCAGCTCGGCGAACAGGGCGATCAGGTTGGGGTAGGTGCGCTCGTTGAACACCAAAAAGCCCGTGTCCACCCCGTGCGTGACGCCGTCCAGGGTGACGTCCACCGTGTTGCTGTGGCCGCCGAAGTAAGCGCCCGCCTCGTACAGGGTCACGTCCGCCCCGCCATGGACAAGCTTGTAGGCGCACGACAAACCCGAAATCCCCGCCCCGATCACTGCTATTTTCATCAGATCCACCTGTTTTCTTTGTTTTGTCCAGGACAAATTCACCACCTGACGGATAATCCGTGAAATAATGGAATCTGTCAACGATTTGTCCATGACAAAACGGGTCACCATGGATTTATACGTCATGGGTATGAAATTGGATTCAAGAAACGCGATGAATGGCGAAGCGTGCACCTCCCGAGGCATGGCATGATGTCGCCCTCGGGGAGCGCCGCCGAAACAAGCTGATACAAAGAGTAGTTTTCTCCCTATGATTTCAACTTACAATCAGGATGATGTCCTGAACAAACCGTGAATGCGACAATGAGCCAAGCACCGACCACTGCCGTCTTCAGCAGCATCAGCGACGTCGAACGGGAGACCGGCGTCCCCAAGGAAACCCTGCGCGTGTGGGAGCGGCGCTACAACTTTCCCCAGCCCGAGCGCGACGCCAACGGCGAGCGCCTGTATCCGTTCGAGCAGGTGGCGCGCCTGCGCGTGGTCAAGCGCCTGCTCGACATGGGCTACCGCCCCGGCAAGATCATGCAGTTGAGTACGGATGAGCTGAACAGCATGGCCAGCAAGTCCGGCACCGGCTCGATCGCCGGCGACGCCGACGATCCGCTGCTGCGCCAGTGCCTGGCCATGATCAAGGCGCACCAGATGCACGAGCTGCGCCTGAAAATGGCGCAGTCCCTGCTGCAGCTGGGCCTGCGCCGCTTCGTGCTGGAAGTGGTGGCGCCGCTGACCACCCTGGTGGGCGACACCTGGGCCGCCGGCGGCCTGGCCATTTTCGAAGAACACCTGTTCGCCGAACTGCTGCAAAGCGTGATGCGCAATGCGATCTTCGCGGCCAACCAGCAGGTCAACCATGCCGATGCCATCCCGCGCATCCTGCTCACCACCGTGCCCCAGGAGCGCCACGGCCTGGGCCTGCTGATGGCCGAAGCGCTGTTCGCGCTGGAAGGGGCGCACTGCGTCTCGCTCGGCGTGCAGACCCCGCTGGCCGACATCGTCGAAGCGGCGCGGGTGCAGCGCGCCGACATCGTGGCGCTGTCGTTTTCGAGCGTGATGTCGCCGCGCGCGGCGGTCGACAATGTGATCGAGCTGCAAAGCCGCCTGGGCCCGCACGTGCAGGTGTGGGCCGGCGGCAGTTGCGCGGCGCTGGCGCGGCGCCAGCTCGGTCCGAACTGCGTGCTCGACCTGGACGACATCGATACCTCGGTGGCGCGCTGGCGGGCCCAGAACGCGGCCGTTGCCAGTTAGCCCCGCTCGGGCGGGGAAACCCGGCCCTGCTCTGGTAAAATACGCGGCATCGATTTCGTCGTGCCCGGCGCCGCCGGGCATCAGCATGCTGCGCCCTCCACCACATTCCCATGTTTAGTTTTTTTAAGAAAAAACCGCCAACACCCGATCTTCCGCCGCCAACGCCGCCCGCTTCCGCTCCGCCCGCGCCCGTTGTATCACCAGTGCCACCAGTGTCACCAGTGCCGCCGGCGCCGCTGGCCGACGCCGCGCCAGCCACCCCCGCCGCGCCATCGCGCCGCTACGGCAGCACCTCGACCTTCGTCGCCCCGGCCGTCCCGGCCTTCGGCACCGGGCTGATTCCCGAAACCGCCGAACGCCTCGGCAACGAGGCCGACAGCAAGAGTTCCTGGATGGCGCGCCTGAAAGCCGGCCTGTCGAAAACCTCCAGTAACCTGAGCCTGCTGTTCGTGGGCGCGCGCATCGACGAAGACCTGTACGAGGAACTCGAAGCGGCCCTGCTCATGTCCGACGCCGGCATGGACGCCACCGACTACCTGCTCACCGAACTGCGGCGCAAGGTCAAGGAAGACAAGCTGCTCGACGCCGCCGCCGTCAAGGCCGCGCTCAAGGTGCTCATGACCGACATGCTGCGCCCGCTGGTCAAGCCGCTCGAACTGGGCCGCCACGAACCGCTGGTGATGATGATCGCGGGCGTCAACGGCGCCGGCAAGACCACCACCATCGGCAAACTCGCCAAGCACATGCAGAAGTACGAGCAATCGGTGCTGCTGGCCGCCGGCGACACCTTCCGCGCCGCCGCGCGCGAGCAATTGATGGTCTGGGGCCAGCGCAACAACGTCACCGTGATCGCCCAGGAGTCGGGCGACCCGGCCGCCGTCGCCTTCGACGCCGTGCAGTCGGGCAAGGCGCGCAAGATGGACGTGGTCATGGTCGACACCGCCGGCCGCCTGCCGACGCAGCTGCACCTGATGGAAGAACTCAAGAAGATCAAGCGCGTCATCGGCAAGGGCATGGATGGCGCCCCGCACGAAGTGCTGCTGGTGATCGACGGCAACACCGGCCAGAACGCCCTGGCCCAGGTCAAGGCCTTCGACGACGCCTTGCAGCTGACCGGCCTGGTCATCACCAAGCTGGACGGCACCGCCAAGGGCGGCGTGCTGGCCGCGATCGCCCGCACCCGTCCGATTCCCGTGTACTTCATCGGCGTCGGCGAAAAGATCGAAGACCTGCAACCGTTCAGCGCCGACGAATTCGTCGAGGCCTTGCTGGGATAAGCGTCCATGATCGAATTCCGGTGTGTCTCCAAAACCTATCCGGGCGACGCCACCGCCCTGCGTGAAGTGACCCTGAACATCGCGCGCGGCGAGCTGGTCTACCTGGCCGGCCCGTCCGGCGCCGGCAAGTCGACCCTGCTGAAGATGATCGCCGCCATGGAACGCCCCACCTCGGGCAGCGTGCTGGTCAACGAGCAGGATATCGGGCGCATGAAAAACGCCGGCCTGCCCTTCCTGCGGCGCAACCTGGGCCTGATTTTCCAGCAGCAGCGCCTGCTGACCGACCGTTCGATCCTGGCCAACACCATGCTGCCGCTGCTGGTCACCGGCGCCTCGAAGGCCGAGGCCGAACTGCGCGCCCGCGCCGCGCTCGACAAGGTCGGGCTGGAGGGACGCGCGCTGGCCAAGCCGCTCGAACTGTCGGGCGGCGAGCAGCAGCGCGTGGCGATCGCGCGCGCCATCGTCAACCGGCCCCAGATCATCCTGGCCGACGAACCGACCGCCAACCTGGACCGCGCCAGCGCCGACAAGGTGCTCGACGCCCTGCGCGCCTTTCATGCGGTGGGCGTGACCTGCCTGATCGCCACCCATGACGAACTGGTGCTGTACGACGCCGCGCGCCAGGGCAAGGCGCGCGTGATCCGCCTCGACCATGGCAGCGTGGTGGGAGACGCCGCATGAAGCGCTGGTTCCGCCAACACGGTTTCGCCATCGGCTCGGCCCTCGGCACCCTGGGCAAGTCGCCGCTCAGTTTCCTGTTCAATGTGGTCGTCGTCGCGATTGCGCTGACCTTGCCGTTCGCCGGCCTGACCCTGCTCGACAATGTGCGTCCGATGTCCGAACAGCTCTCGGTCGAGCCCGAAATCAGCGTGTTCGCCAAGGCCGCGACCACGCGCGAACAGGCGCTGGCGATGGAGCCGGCCATCCGCGCCATCCTGGCCGATCCCAGGGCGCGCATCGTGTTCGTGCCGCGCGAACAGGCGCTGGAAAGCCTGAACAGCAAGACCGGGCTGACCGACGTGCTGGCCACCCTGGGCGAGAATCCCCTGCCGGACGGCTATGTGCTGAAACTCGACAGTTTCCGCAGCGTCAACGAGGCCGGCAGCGTCGACGCCATCGCCGAGCGCCTGCGCGCCTTGCCGGGAGTGGACGCGGTGCAGGTCGATTCGGCCTGGGTCAAGCGCCTGGCCGCCCTGCTGCGCGTGCTGCGCCTGATCCTGCTGCTGCTGGCCGCCACGCTCGGCATGGTGGTCATCGCGGTGGTGTTCAATACCATCCGCCTGCAGGTGCTGACCCAGCGCGACGAAATCGCCGTCAGCAAGCTGATCGGCGCGACCGACGGCTTCATCCACCGCCCCTTCTATTACACGGGCGGCTTGCTGGGCTTGTGCGCCGGCGGCGTGGCGCTGGCTGCGGTGACCCTGTCGCTGCAGCCGCTCAATACCGCCATCGGCGAATTCGCGCGCCTGTACGGCTCCTCGTTCCAGCTGGCGCCGCTCAATCCGCTGTTCATGGGATTGCTGCTGGCGGTCAGCACGGCGCTGGGACTGGCCGGGGCGGTGCTGTCGGTGCGCCGCCATCTGGCGCGCCTGCGCTGAAAGCAAAAAAAGGGCCGCTGACGCGGCCCTTGTTCATTTACATCAGGAAGGCCGAACCGTCGGCCAGTCCGAGCGGCGAGCCCGCCAGAGATTGATTGGCGTCGCCGAAGCTGGCGCTGCCGATGATGGCCAGCGCCGGCACCTGCGCCACATTACCGAGCGTGCCGGTGCTCGCGTACTGCTGCGCCAGGTCGCCGCCGATCGCGGTATTCCCGCTCGAGCGGATCAGGGCGCCAGCGAGCTCGGGCGCCAGGCTCCAGCTGCCCAGGTCCGGATTGGCGGCCAGCGCCTGGTCGAACTTGGCGGCCAGCGCGTCGAAGTTGAACAGCTGGATCTTCTGGCTGTTGAGCGACAGCGGCGCGGCGCTCTGGTAGTCGCTGGTCCCTTCGATGAACATCTGCAGCCTGGCCACCGTGTGCACGTTCGAGGTGTACCAGGCGCGCAGGGTGATCTGCTCGCCGGCGCCGGTGCCCAGCACCAGGTCGCTGCCCGTGCGCTTGAACGTCAGGTCGCCGAAACCGATCCCGCCGCCCAGCGAAATCACGTTGTCCAGGCCGCTGTTCTGGTTGACCGCATCGAGCCCGTCGCCGCGGTTGAAGGCGATGATGTCGATGCCGCTGCCGGGCGTGATGGTATCGTTGCCGGCGCCGCCGATGAACAGCTCGGCGCCGCTGCCGCCGTTCATGATATCGGCGCCCAGGCCGCCGTCGAAGACGTTCTTGCCCAGGGTATCGGTGAGGGTGTCGTTGCCGGCCCCGCCCTGCAGGATATCGTTACCGCCATTGCCGTTCAGCATATTGCTGGCGCTATTGCCGTTCAGGATGTTGTCGCCGGCATTGCCGTAACCGGCCAGCGCGGCGCTGCCGCCCAGCACCAGCACTTCGGCATTCGCCGCCAGGTTGGTGACGACCGTGGCGACCACCGTGTCGCGCCCTTCATTGGCCAGTTCGACCACCACGTCGCCCGAGGCATCGACGATATAGCGGTCGTTGCCCGTGCCGCCAGTCATGCGGTCGGCGCCCAGGCCGCCGTCGAGCAGGTCGTTGCCGGCAAAGCCGTAGAGCTGGTCGTTGCCTGCCAGGCCGAGCAGGGTGTCGCCCGCCGACAGGCCGTTCAGCGCGTCGGCGCCGGCCGTGCCGTTCAAGGCCTGCACGGCGTCCGCCGCCACGTTCAGCTTGAAGCTGCTGGAACCGGACAGGCCGGCGCTGTCGGTGCCGGTGAGCAGCAGCGAGAGCGCCGGCGCGTCGGCGCCCGACGGCGTGCCGGACAGGGTGCGGGTGGCCGGATCGAAGGCCAGCCAGGCCGGCAGCGGCGCGCCGCCCGCCAGCGCCAGCTTGTAGCTCACGGCGTCGCCGTCCGGATCGGCCAGCAGCCTGGCCGGCAGCACGCCGGAAAACGGCGTGCCCTGCGCCGCTTCCAGCGGTGCCAGCGCCTGGGTCGGCTGCGGTGCGCGGTTGACATTCTTGACCACCAGGTCGAAGTTGCTCGAGACCGACAGCCCGCCCTGGTCGGTGGCGGTGGCGCTCAGCTTGTAGCTGCCGGCATGCTCGAAGCCGGGCGCGCCGGCGAGCAGCTCCTTGCCGTCGAACGACAGCCAGGACGGCAGCGCGGCGCCGCCGGCCAGGGTCACTTTCACGCTCAGGGTGTCGCCGGCGTCGGCGTCGCCGAAGGTCGGCGTGCGCACGCCGAAGCGGCCGTTTTCGTTCACGGCGATGGGACCGATCGGCGCCTTCACGTACGGCGTGCTGTTGCTGCCGCCCACGGTCAGGGTGAAGTCGTCGGTGGCCGTGAGGCCGGCCAGGTCTTTCGCCATCACGCGCAGCTGGTAGCTGGTCTGCAGGCCGGGCGGGGCGGTGCCTTGCAGGGTGTTGCTGGCGGCATCGAAACTGAGCCAGGAGGGCAGCGCCTCGGCGCTCTGCGACACCGACAGGCGCAGCAGGTCGCCCGCATCCGGATCGACAAACATGCCGGCCGGCAGGGTCAGCTTGAATGCCTGGCCCGGCGCGATGTGCTGGTCCGGCAGCGCCAGCTTGAGCTGCGGCGCGTGATTGCTGTAGTCGCCGAGGAGGCGCGTGCTGCCGTCGGCGAACTGGAGGCGTTCGACCGGCTGCTGGCCGGCGCCGCTGTTGGCCAGCACGATCAGGTCGCCGCCCGTGCCGTAGGCGATCTGCAGACCGGCGCCGGCCTGCTCGACGCGCACGTCCTGCTGCGTAATCCCTGCCCCGAAGCGTACCGTGTTGCCAGGGCCGCCCGCTTCGCGCGTGTCGACCAGGGTGTCGCGCCCGTCGCCCAGCTTGAACACATAGGTGTCGGCGCCGGCGCCGCCGTCCAGCAGGTCGTCGCCGCGTCCGCCGGTCAGGGTATCGTTGCCGCCCTTCGCTTCGATGCGGTCGGCCAGCGCGCTGCCGCCGATGCTCTCGCCCGCTTCCGTGCCGAGGTTCAGGCGCGCGAAGATGGCGGCGCTGTCCCACTTGCTGCCGTCGGCGAAGCGGATCTCGTTGAGGTGCTGGTTCGTTGCGTACAGCGGATCGTTATAGATGAAGCCGCGCACCTCGATCACCTGCTCGGGCTGGCCGTCGATGGTGATCACCAGGTCGTCCCAGGTGCCGTAGCCGACGCGCTGCAGATGGACCTGCTCCGGACGGATGCCGTCGCTGAAGGCGATGCTCTGGTAGCGCATCTGCGGCAATGGGGTGTTGTTGAGGATCGTGTCGCGGCCGTCGCCGCGCGCGAACACATAGGTATTGTTGCCGAAGCCATCGTCCAGGAAATCGTCGCCCTGGCCGCCGTCGAGGGTGTCGTCCCCTTCGCCGCCGAGCAGCAGGTCGTTGCCGGCGCCGCCCAGCAAGGCATCGTTGCCCTGCAAGCCGCGCAACTGGTCGTTGCCGGCGCCGCCGTCGAGACGGTCGTTGCCGGCCGTGCCATCGAGCAGATTGTCGCCGCCGTCGCCGCCCGCCAGGACGCGTTCGATCAGGGCGCCGTCCCACACCACGCCATCGGCGAACTGCAGGGAAAACGGCGCCACCGGATTGCCCGGCAGCTCGGCGAAATAGAAGGCAACGCGCAGCCCGGCCTGCTGGCCGCCGACGCCCACCAGCAGGTCGTGCCCGTTCTCGCTGCGCGCGAGCGTGATGTCGGCCAGGCCGATGCCCGCCTCCAGCAGGACCGTGAGGGGGCCGCCGGCCGGCGCCACGGCCACTTCGTCATGGCCGGAGGCGCGCCCGAACAGCACCACGGTGGCGCCGCTGCCGGTCTGGATGCGGTCGTCGCCGGCGCCGCCGTCGACATAGTCGTTGCCCTCGCTGGCATCGAGCAGGTCGTTGCCCTCGCCGCCGACCAGCAGGTCGTCGCCGAAGTAGCCGAGCAGCACATCGTCGCCGGCCCCGCCGCGCAGGATGTCGCTGTTCGAGCCGCCGTACAGGGTGTCGGCGAGGGCCGTGCCGTTCGACTGGCGCGGCGCCAGCGCATCGCCGGCGCGCTGGTCGATGGTCGCCTTGGACATGGCGCCGCCGTCGGCGAAGTGCAGCGTGACGTGGCGCTGGGCGCTGAAGTAGTCCTTGACGGTCAGGCGCTCCCCGCTCAGCGGCAGTTCGATGACCAGGTCGGCGCTGGCCGCGCCGGCGCGCAGGAAGACCAGGGTGGCGGCCTGCACGCCGGCGCCCAGGTCGACCGTCAGCACGTCGCCCAGGCCGCCGGCCGGCGCGGCCACGGTGTCCTGCCCGCTGCCGTAGCCGAAACGCACGGTGTCGTAGCCGCCGCCGCTGCCGCCGTCGAGCAGGTCGTTGCCGGCGCCGCCATCGAACCAGTCGTCGCCGCCGCCGCCGCGCAGCACATCGTCGCCTGCGCCGCCGCGCAACACATCGTGTTCCGGCGAACCTTGCAGGGTATCGTTGCCGCTGCCGCCGAGCAGCAGGGCCGGCGTGCCCAGCGCGGCCCGGGTGTGGATCGCGTCGACATCCCAGGCGCTGCCGTCGGCAAAGCGGATCAGGCTGACCGGGTAGTTCCACACCAGGCCGTCGCTGCCGCCGCCCTGCATGAAAAACATCGGCAGCCTCAGCGTATCGCCGCTGCCGGCGATGCTCAGCACCAGGTCCTGCCCCATGCGCAGCAGGTTCAGCGTGGACGGGAACACGCCCTCGCCCAGTTCCAGCACGCTATGGCCGGCGGCCACCTGGACGCCGCGCTGGATGCTGTCCTGGCCGGAGCCGATGCCCCAGCGGTAGGTATTGTTGCCGGCGCCGCCGTCCAGCACGTCCTTGCCGGTCCCGCCGTCGAGCGTGTCGTTGCCCTCGCCGCCATACAGGAAGTCGTCCCCGCCCCTTCCGTTGATCGCTTCCGGCGCCGCCGTGCCGTACAGGGAATTGTTGGTGTCGTCGCCGTCGATGAGGATGGGTGTCATGGGATATCCAGAAAAAGTTGTTGAGGAGTACGTTTTAAAGAAATGCTTACTTATCGTCAACACCGGTTTTGTCAACCGGCGCGACAAGCGCCTGGCGCAGACGCGAATGGCCGCTCGCGTCGCCATTTTTACAGCGCTGGAGCCGCATTGGCGGCCCCTTTTTCCGTGCGCTTACATCAGGAAGGCCGAGCCGTCGGCCAGGCCGAGCGCCGAACCGAGCGCCTGGCCGGCGTCGCCGAAGGCGGGGCTGCCGATGATCGCCAGCGCCGGCACCTGGGCCACGTTGGCCAGGGCGCCTGTGCTCGCATACTGCTGCGCCAGGTCGCCGCCAAGCGCCGTGCTGGCGCCGGCCTTGATCCAGACGGCGGCCAGTTCCGGCGCCAGGGCCCAGCTGGACAGCGCGGGATCGGCCAGCAAGGCCTGGTCGAACCTGGTGGCCAGCGCATCGAAGTTGAACAGCTGGATCTTCTCGTTCTTCATCGGCAGAGTCGAGCCGGTCTGGTAATCGCTGCCGCCCTCGATGAACATCTGCAGCCTGGCCACGCTATGGCTGGAGGCCGACGCGTACCAGCTCTTCAGGCTGATCTGCTCGCCGGCGCCGGTGCCGAGAACCAGGTCCGTGCCCACCTTCCTGAACGTCAGGTCGGCGTAGGCGATGCCGCGTCCCAGCGAAATCACATTGTCCAGTCCCGTGCTCGGGTTGAGCGCGTCGCTGCCGTCGCCGCGATTGAAGGCGATGATGTCGATCCCGCTGCCCGGGTTGATGACGTCGTTCCCGCCGCCGCCGATGAACAGTTCGTTGCCGCTGCCACCGGACAGGGTGTCGACGCCGCTGCCGCCGTCGAACAGGTTCTTGCCCAGGCTGTCGACCAGGCTGTCGTTGCCGGCGCCGCCCTGCAGCACATCGTTGCCGCCATTGCCGCTCAGGAAATTATTCGCGCTGTTGCCGGACAAGATGTTGTCGGCGCCGTTGCCGTAGCCGGACAGCGCGCCTGTGCCGCCCAGCACCAGCACCTCCGTATTGGCCGGCAAGGTATACCCGACCGTGGCGACGATGGTGTCGCGCCCGTCATTGGCCAGTTCCAGCGCCACGTCGCCGGCGACATCGACCAGGTAGCGGTCGTCCCCCGCGCCGCCGGCCATGCGGTCGGCGCCCAGGCCGCCGTCGAGCAGGTCGTTGCCGGCAAATCCGTTCAACTGGTCGTTCCCGGCCAGGCCGAGCAGGGTGTCGCCGGCCGCCAGGCCGTTCAGCACATCGCCGTCGGCCGTGCCGTTGAGGATCCGGACCGCATCGGCCGCCACCGCCAGCTTGAAGCTGGCGCTGCCGGCCAGGCCGGCGCTGTCGGTGCCCGTGAGCAGCAGCGACAGGAGCGGCGCCGCGCCCGCCGGCGGCGTGCCGGACAGGGTGCGGGTGGCCGCGTCGAACGCCAGCCAGGCCGGCAGGGGGCTGCCATCGGCCTGGACCAGCTGGTAGGCGATGGCGTCGCCATCCGGGTCGACCAGGGTCCTGGCCGGCAGCACCCCGGCAAACGGCGTCCCCTGGGCCGCGTTCAGGGTGCCGACCGCCTGGGCCGGCAGCGGCGCGCGGTTGACGTTGTCGACCACCACCTGGAAAGTGCTCGACACCGACAGGCCGCCCTTGTCGGTGGCCGTCGCACTGAGCTGGTAGGTGCCGGCGTTGGCGTAGCCGGGCATGCCGCGCAGGTAATCGCTGCCGTTGAACGACATCCAGCCGGGCAGCGCGCTGCCGTCGGCCATGCCGACCTTGATGGTGAGCGCGTCGCCGGCATCGGCGTCGGCGAAGGTGGGCGTGCGCAAGCCGAAGGAGGTGTTTTCGTTCACGCGCGCCCCGCCGCTCGACAACTTGACGTACGGCGCCATGTTGGGGGCGTCCAGGGTCAGGGTGAATTCATCCGACACCTGCAGTCCGCCGCGGTCGGTGGCGGTCACGCGCAGCTGGTATACGGCCGATGGGCTGAGCGGCGCGTAGCCCGCTAGGGTGGTTTCGCGCGCGTCGTAGACCAGCCACGCGGGCAGCGCCTGGCCGTTGGCCTGGCTCACCGTCAGGCTGAGCGTGTCGCCCGCGTCCGGGTCGGAGAAGGTACCCCACAGGCTCTGCTTGAACAGCTGGCCGCGCGCCGCCGCCATGTCCGGCAGCGGCTTGGCCAGCACCGGCGCATGGTTGAGGTAGCTGGCGACGCTGGCCAGGCTGCCGTCGGCAAACTCGATGCGGTCGAAGGCGGGCAGGTCGGCGCGGTTGTTGAGCAGCACGATGCGGTCGGCGCCGCTGCCGTAGACGATCTCCACATCGCTGCCGCGCTCGGTCAAGCGCACATCCTTGCCCACGATGCCGGCCCCGAAACGGATGATATTGCCCGCCGCGCCGCTGCCGGCGTAGGTGTCGGCCAGCGTGTCGGGCCCGTCGCCCAGGTTGAATACATAGGTGTCGGCGCCGGCGCCGCCGTCGATCCGGTCGTGGCCGCGCCCGCCGATCAGGGTGTCGTTGCCGCCCTGCCCGGCCAGGATGTCGTCGCCGCCCTTGCCGTCGATGAGGTCGTTGCCCTCGGTGCCGGGGATGGTTTCGCCGATCTCGGTGCCGGTGGTGAGGCGCCGGGCGATGGCCGCCGCGTCCCATGCGCTGCCGTCGGCGAAGCGGATCTCTTTCAGGGACATATTGGTGGCGTACATCGGGTCGTTGTAGACGTAGCCCTGCACCGTGATTTCCTGGTCCGGCGCGCCGTCGAGCGTCAGCACCAGGTCGTCCCAGGTGCCGCGTGGAACGCGCTGCAGGTGCACCTGCTCGGGGCTGATGCCGTCGGCAAACGCGATGCTCTGGTAGCGCGCTTCTTGCAGCTTCTGGTTGTTGAAGATCATGTCGCGCCCGTCGCCGCGCGCGAACACATAGGTATTGTTGCCGACACTGTCGTCGAGGAAATCGTTGCCCTGGCCGCCGTAGAGGGTGTCGTCGCCTTCCCCGCCGATCAGCACGTCGCTGCCTTGGCCGCCCAGCAGCAGGTCATTGCCCTGCAGGCCATGCAGCATGTCGTTGCCGCCACGGCCGTCGAGGCGGTCGTTGCCGACCGTGCCGTCGAGGGTATTGTTGTCGTCGTTTCCGGTGAGGAGGAGATTGTTGATGAGGGCGCTATTCCACAGCGCGCCATCGGCAAACTGCAGCGCGAAGGCCGGCACCGCCCCGTCCGGCGCCGGCATGAAGTAGCCGGGAAGGCGGATGCCCGCCTGCTGGCCGCCGACCTCGACCAGCAGGTCTGCCCCCTGGCCGCCGTTGCTGCGGCTGAGCGCAATATCGGCGGCGCCGATCCCCGCTTCCAGCAAGACCGTCATGGAACCGCCGGCGCGCGGCACGAAGACATCGTCGTGGCCGGAAGCGCGCCCGAACAGCAAGACGGCATGGCCCTCGCCGCTCATGACGCGGTCGTCGCCGGCGCCGCCATCGACGACATCGTTGCCCTGGAAGGCGTCGAGCATGTCGTTGCCTTGGCCGCCGATCAGCAGGTCGTCGCCGCCGCCGCCGACCAGGTTGTCGTCGCCGCCGCCGCCGCGCAGGATGTCGCTCATGTAGGTGCCGTACAGATAGTCGCCGCCCTCGGTGCCGGTCACGTTGTTGACAGGCATGGCGCCGCTGGCTTTCATGTCGATCAGCGATCTATCCATGCTGCTGCCGTCGGCGAACTGGATCGCGACCTGGCGCGGACTGCTGAAATACTCCTTGAGCGTCAGGCGCTCTCCGCTCAGCGGCAGTTCCAGCACCAGGTCCGGGCTGTCCGGGCTGGTGCGCAAGACCGTCAGCGTGCCGGCCTGCACGGCGGGCCCCATGACGATGGTCAGCACGTCGCCCTGGCCGAACCGGGACGGGGCGATGAGGTCCTGGCCGCTGCCGTAGCCGAAGCGGTAGGTATCGAAGCCGCCCTGGCCGTCCAGCACATCGTTGCCGGCGCCGCCGTCGAGGAAGTCGTTGCCTTCGCCGCCGAGCAACAGATCGTCGCCGCTGCCGCCTTGCAGGACATCGGCCTGCCAGCCGCCATGCAGGGTATCGTTGCCGCTGCCGCCGAACAGCACCCCGGCCCCGCCGGTGAAGAGATCGTCGTTGCCACCGGCGCCGTCCAGCGCCGGTCCGCCCATCTGGTCGTCCTGCTCGCCGAGCACCAGCAGCGGCGAGCTGGCCAGCCTGACCTGGGTCTGGATGGCCAGCATGTCCCAGCGCGTGCCGTCGGCGAAGCGGATGTCGCTGATCGGGTAGCCCCACGCCATGCCGCCTGTATACGAGAGGTCCTGCATGAAGAAGCCATGCACGGTCAGCGTGTCCTCGGTGCCGGCGATGCCGAACACCAGGTGATCGTTTTGCCGCACCAGGCGCAGGTCGGACGGGGCCACGCCCTCGGTCAATTGCAGCACGTTCATTCCCGCACCCGCCGGCCCGCCGTAGACGATGATGTCCTGCCCGGCGCCGCGCCCCCACAGATAGGTATCGTCGCCGCGCGCGCCGTCGAGGATATCCTTGCCGGCGCCGCCGTCCAGGGTGTCGTTGCCGTCGCTGCCGAACAGGAAGTCGTCGCCGCCCTTGCCATTCATTGCTTCTGGCGCCGCGCCGCCGCTCAGGTGATTATTGTTGTCGTCGCCGTCGATGATCAGAATGGGATCCATGATGTCCTTAAAAAATGTTGGAATATCATTGTTTTAAGGAAATCTTTGCGTATTGTCAACGCATGTCCTTACATTTGGATGGCATCGTCGCCGCCATGCAACCCGGGTGGCGCGGCGGGAGCGCAGGCACCTGTCAGGCACGGTACGCAAGCGCAGCGTGTGCGAGCGTACAGAAGCCCGCAGCGGCTTGCGCGACACTGTCGGCTGGCATCGACACCAGCGCTGGCGCAACTGCATGGCGATTCGGCACGCAGGGTATTTGATCCGTATCAAGGCGTGAATGCAGTCCTCCACTAGAGTGAAGCTTGCCATTTTATGGTTGCCTCTAAGTAATAACATTTCGCTATCGCTGCCATACATTCTGCACATTGGCACTCCCAACAAGAGAGTGCTAATATAGGGTCTTGCATGGCGGGGAATCCCCGAAGCCACCGCTGGCATCAGACCGCAACAGTCGCCCCGGACCGGCATCCGGCCCGGGCATTCGATGATGCAGCACAGACTCTAAGAGGAAATACATGATGACGTTGTCCGCACAATCCGCATTGGTTCCGACCGGCAATCGTGCTTTAGGACTCGGTTTCACCGGCAACCTGGGCAATATCGACGCCTATATCTCGGCGGTGAACCGCCTGCCGATGCTGACCCACGATGAAGAGATTTCCCTGGCCCAGCGCCTGCAAAAGAACAACGACCTCGGCGCCGCCCAGGAGCTGGTGCTGTCGCACCTGCGCCTGGTGGTGTCGATCGCGCGCGGCTACCTCGGCTACGGCCTGCCGCACGCCGACCTGATCCAGGAAGGCAATATCGGCCTGATGAAGGCGGTCAAGCGCTTCGACCCGGACCAGGGCGTGCGCCTGGTGTCGTACGCGATGCACTGGATCAAGGCCGAGATGCATGAATACATCCTGAAGAACTGGCGCCTGGTCAAGGTGGCAACCACCAAGGCCCAGCGCAAGCTGTTCTTCAACCTGCGCAGCAACAAGCAGGGCCTGGACGCCATGAGCCCGACCCAGATCGATGCGCTGGCCAAGCTGCTCGACGTCAAGCGCGAAGAAGTGATCGAGATGGAAACGCGCCTGTCCGGCCGCGACATCGCGCTGGAAGCGCCGACCGACGACGAAGACGACAAGTTCTCGCCGATCGCCTACCTGTCGTCGGACCTGTCCGAGCCGACCAGGGTGCTCGAAGCCGAACAGGTCACGCGCCTGCAGTCCGAAGGCCTGGAAACCGCGCTGGGCAAGCTCGACGCCCGTTCGCGCCGCATCGTCGAAGCGCGCTGGCTGGCCAACGACGACGGCTCGGGGGCCACCTTGCATGCCCTGGCCGACGAATTCGGCGTCTCGGCCGAGCGCATCCGCCAGATCGAAAGCGCCGCGCTGAAAAAGATGAAAGGTGCGCTCTCGGCATTTATCTGAGACCCGCGCACGCCTGGCGCCCCCGCGCCGATGCCGCCTGGTGTAGACTAGGCGGCATTTTTTTTGTCGGTACAATTCGGATTCTGTTTCATCAAGCTTGTACAAGACAATACACTTGATTACATATTTATAATTCGACTTTGACGTATCATGCATACCGTGCCGGTGTCAGGGCGCGGCAATAACAATGGGGCCCCCGAGCGCTGCCCTGCGCGCCGTCACAGCCTTTTTCACAGCTCAACATGAATAGGTAGTCTGCACATGAAATACTCCACATGGACACGAAATCTGGCCGCCCTGCTGCTGGCGCCCGGCCTGGCCGGCGCCGCTCCGACCCTGATCGAGTCCCCCGCCCTGAACAATGTGACCAAGCGCTATGCCAGCCACGCCGGCATCGAGCTGGCCGACGCCGGCACCAGCCGCAGCCTGGCCGACGTCACGCGCGCCATGCACCTGCGCCCCGCTGACGTACTCGGCGAGAACGAACGCGATCTCGTCAGCGCCCTGGGCCTGTATGCCAACAACAATATCGGTTCCTGGAGCACGCCCACCATGCGCCAGGCCTACCCGGACGCGCGCACCGGCTTCGACAAGCAGCAGCGCAGCGCCTACGGCACGGCCGGCACGCGCGCCAGCGTGGCCTCGCAGTCGGTGCCGGAGCCGGAAACCTACATCATGCTTGCCGTCGGCGTGGCCGTCATCGTGCTCACGCGCGGCACCCGCAAGCGCCTGCAGGACAGTCTCGACGCCTAGCGCGTCGCGCCGCCTTCACGCGCCGGCGCCCATGTTGCTCCCAGTATCTTTCTTACAATGTTGTCCTTTGAGGCGCGCAAAGCGTCGATTATGATGTCAGCTTGGAAACGCCATGGGGCGTTCATCGATGTGTTGATGACATGAAAAGGAATGGGAACAATGAACTTGCTTAAATTGCAGATGAGCGCCGTCGCGCTGGCGTTCGCGTCGGCCAGCGCCGCAGCGGCACCAACCGTCATCGAAGCGACCGCCTTCACTTTCAGCAATCCAGATTCGACGGTGGCCGACGTGCTGGTGTCCGATGCGGATGGCGCGACCACGATCCGCTTCAGCGATTTTGCCAGCAGCATGGCCGTCAAGAGCAGCGATGCCGACGGCAACGCCTACAGCGGCGACCTGAACTTCGCCGTGCGCTCGGGCTACCACATCACCGGCTATTCCTTTTCCGCCACCTTCGCCGGCACCCTCGACGCGGCAGTGGCGCCGGGCGGCCAGGCCGGCACGGCCAGCAACCGCGGTTCGGTCAGCCTGCTCGCCAGCGCCCCATCCGGCTGGAGCACCGGCGGCAACCGCCAGGCCAGCCAGCTCAACGGGAACGATGCCTTCGTATTCAGCGCCGCCAACCTCTCGCTCAGGGAGTCGATGAGCATGTCCCTGAACGGCAGCATGACCGTCTTCGCCATGCCGGCCAGCTGGACCACGCCGGACGGCGTCGTCCATAGCCAGGATTCCTGGGCCGGCCTGGCCCTGCTGAACCCGACCCTGACCGTCTACACCAGCGCCGTGCCGGAACCGGAAACCTATGCCATGCTGGCGCTCGGCCTGGCCGTGATCGGCCTGACCCGCCGCACCCGCCGCCTGCAAGAAGGCACGGCGCAGGCGTAATTGCCTATGGGCCAGCCCGGGCCGGCTCCGCATGTTCCCACCGCAATACCGGCGCGCGGCCGTCCCGCTGCGCGCCGGCTCGTCAATTGCGCGGCCACACAGTGGCGAAATTGATATGATCTATGATCGGCTTTCCCACTAATGAGGAGCCCATCATGAACCAGCTGATTCTCGCGTTCGCCGCCGCCTGTGTATTTACCGGGTGCACCGCAGCGCCACTGAAGGAACCGCCGATGCATCACAAGAACCCCACCACCGTGGCCTTGTTGCCGCAGACCAGCACGACCCTGGCGCCGGATACAGTGCTGCGTTTCGACAAGGTCGACGACAGCCGCTGCCCGCCCGACGTGGTGTGCATCACGGCCGGCAAGATCGTCTATCACTTCACCCTGATCTTTCCCGTTGGCGCAGAACCGTTCGACCTGGAACCGGCCGAACCGAGCTACACCTCGGTGCAGCGGCCCGAGCTGGTCATCACCCTGGCCACCGACCCGCCGCCGCCGCGGCCCACCAACGCGCCGCCGGCCCCGCCGTCGGCAGTCCGCCTGACCATCAACCAAGCCCCGACCGAAAGCCGATAAGTTTCCATGACCCACGCCGCCCGCCGTCTCGCCCTCGCCTGCACCATCGTCCTGATCGTTCCCTTTGCCCGTGCCGGGACCCCGGTGGCGAGCGGCACCGGCGGCGCGGTCGCCACCATCAGCGAACAGGCGTCGCAATCGGCGATGGCGATCCTCGACAAGGGCGGCAATGCGGTCGACGCCGCCGTAGCGGCCGCCGCCACCCTGGGCGTTACCGATCCCTACAGCTGCGGCATCGGCGGCGGCGGCTTCATGATGATCTACCTGGCCAGGGACAAGCGCGTGATCACGGTCGACCACCGCGAAACCGCGCCGTCCAGCTTCACGCCCAGCGTGTTCCAGGAAAACGGCAAGGACAGCGACTTCGACGCCACGCTCGCCAGCGGCGCCTCGGTCGGCGTGCCCGGCACCGTGCGCGGCTGGCATGAAGCGCTGAGCCGCTACGGCACCATGTCCTTCAAGCAGGTGCTGGCGCCCGCCATCGGCGTGGCCAGCAAGGGCTTTGCGGTAAGCGAAAATTTCAGGCGCATGAGCGCCGAGAACCAGAAAAAACTCCAGCTGTTTACCAGCAGCAGCGCCCTGTACTTCAAGGATGGCAAACCGCTGCCGCTCGGCACGGTCCTGAAAAACCCCGGCCTGGCCAAGGCCTACCGCGAGATCGCCGCGCAGGGGCAAAAAGCCTTTTACCAGGGTCCGATGGCGCGCGCCATGGTCGAGGCGGTGGCCAGGCCGCCTGTGGCGGCCGGCGTGCGCGTGCGCGCCGGAAAGCTGAGCATGGCCGACCTAGCCAATTACGAAGCGCGCATCCGCCAGCCGGTCAAGACCACCTACCGCGGCTACGAGGTGTACGGCATCCCCTTGCCCAGCAGCGGCGGCATTGCCGTCGGCGAAGCGCTCAACCTGCTCGAAGGCTACAACCTCAAGGCGCTGCCGCGCGCCAGCGCCGAACACGTCTACATGGAAGCGAGCCGGCTGGCGTTTGCCGACCGCAATGCCTACCTGGCCGATCCGGAGTATGTGGACGCCCCGGTGGCGGGCCTGCTCAGCAAGGAATACGCGGCGCGCCGGCGCGCCCAGATGAACGCCGAGCGGGCCGGACCCAAGGCGCTGGCGGGCGACCCCTATCCCTTCCAGAACGACCCCAGCGTGCCGCAGCGGCCGCAGGCGGCGCGCCTGATGGCCGACAATGCCCACACCACCCACCTTGCCGTGTCCGACAAGGAAGGCAATATCGTGGCCTACACCTTCACCATCGAATCGTGGGGCGGCAGCGGGATCGTGGTGCCCGGCTACGGCTTTTTGCTCAACAACGAGATGACCGATTTCGACTTCAGCGGGCCGCACCCCAACGTGCCGGAAGCGGGCAAGCGCCCGCGCAGCAGCATGGCGCCGACCATCGCGCTCAAGAACGGCAAGCCGGCCTTCACGGTGGGCAGCCCGGGCGGGGCGACCATCATCACCACCGTGCTGCAAACCATCGTCAACCACGTCGACTTCGGCATGCCGATGGACAAGGCCATCAACGCCCCGCGCCTGAGCCAGCGCAACGACGTGACGACCGACGTCGAGCCGGGCTTCGGCGGCAGCGCGCAGGCGCTGGCGCTGGAAAAGCTCGGCTACAAATGGGCCGCGAAGCCGCAAGAAATCGGCGCGGCCAACGCCATCGTATTCAATGCCGACGGCAGCGTAACGGCAGTAAGCGAAGGCAAGCGCCACGGCGTCGGCAGCGCGCTGGTGCAGAAAAGCGCGAACTAGCGCGCCATCACAGCAGAGACCGTGTCCACTTCGGTGCCAGGTCTGACAAACGGACACGGTCTCTGCTGTTGTCCACTTCGGTGTCCACTTCGGTGTCAGGTCTGACAAACGGACACGGTCTCTGCTGTGGTATCCGGTTCCAGTGCTGCTAGGTCCAGTTCGTGTACGAATGTCAGACCTGGCACCGAAGTGGACACGAACGCTGCTGTCATGTCCACTTCAGTGTCAGGTCTGACAAATGTCCACTTCGGTGTCAGGTCTGACAAACGGACACGGTCTCTGCTGTGATATCCGCTTCCAGTGCTGCTAAGTCCAGTTCGTGTACGAATGTCAGACCTGGCACCGAAGTGGACACGGACGCTGCTGCCAGAGTGGCGTCAGATGCCGGACACCAGTTCGGGCAGCACTACTTCCCATGTCCACTTCGGTGTCAGGTCTGACAAATGGACACGGTCTCTGCTGTGATATCCGCTTCCAGTGCTGCTAAGTCCAGTTCGTGTACGAATGTCAGACCTGGCACCGAAGTGGACACGGACGCTGCTGCCAGAGTGGCGTCAGATGCCGGACACCAGTTCGGGCAGCACTACTTCCCATGTCCACTTCGGTGTCAGGTCTGACAAATGGACACGGTCTCTGCTGTGATATCCGCTTCCAGTGCTGCTAAGTCCAGTTCGTGTACGAATGTCAGACCTGGCACCGAAGTGGACACGGACGCTGCTGCCAGAGTGGCGTCAGATGCCGGACACCAGTTCGGGCAGCACTACTTCCCATGTCCACTTCGGTGTCAGGTCTGACAAATGGACACGGTCTCTGCTGCGATATCCGCTTCCAGTGCTGCTAAGTCCAGTTCGTGTACGAATGTCAGACCTGGCACCGAAGTGGACACGGACGCTGCTGTCAGGCTGGCGTCAGATGCCGGACACCAGTTCGGGCAGCACTACTTCCCATGGCCCGCAGCGAGCCGGGCCAGCGCTTGCCGCAGTCGCCCCCCGATAACAAGGAAGGCTTCGCCGCTGTCGCCGCCACGGCGGCGAACTGGTGCATGCAGCCGCCTGCTCCCCTTCCAGGTCGCTCGGGAGGCAGCGCGGGGCGATGGCCGATCCGGGCGCTTCCAGCTGTGCTGGCCTTGATCCTTGCACGAAACAGAAACGCCCCGCGCCAGACACCCGTGTCGCATACGAACGGGCATTGGGGCGGGGCGCTGGTCGCGCGCGGCGCCTGGCCGGGTCAGGCCCGGCCGGCGCGCAGACTTACAGGTGCGGCGTGATCTTCGGCATCAGTTCGTCGAAGGTACGGCCGCTGCCGTTTTCGCCGATCGCGTGCATCTTCCACTCATTGTTGTGACGGTACAGCTTGGCCATGATCTGGGCCGTGTGCTCGCCCTGCACCGACAGGTTGAAACGCGCCACTTCCTGCTGGTTGGCACCGTTGATGATGCGGCAGTAGGCGTTTTCGACCTGGGCGAAGTTCTGGCCCGTGAAGCTGTTCACGGTAAACACCAGCGACTTGACGCCGGCCGGAACCTGGGTCAGGTCGACCACGATCTGCTCGTCGTCGCCATCGCCCGCGCCGGTGCGGTTGTCGCCCGTGTGCACGATGCTGCCATCCTTGCTCTTGAGCTGGCGGAACCAGACCACATCGACCGGACGGCCGCTCTCGTCGAACAGCAGGCACGAGGCGTCCAGGTCGACCGACTGGGTCTTGCCGCCGAAGCCGAACAGTCCCTTGGTCTTGATGGCGTCCCATCCCAGCCCCATGGTGATGCGGGTCAGGGTGCTGCCGGCTTCTTTATCCAGAGAAATTTTCTGGCCTTTTTGCAGATTGACTGACATGGTATGACTCCTTTGGTTTAACGCGCGCCGCCGGCCGCCCAGGCTTGGAACGAGGCTCGGTTGCGCGAACAAATATAGACTTTGCCATTGCCGGAGAAGCGTAACACGATGCCCTCCCCGCTGGTCTGGCTGTTGATCAGGTTGCCGAAAAAGCCGGCGCTGTTGCCGGTCGTGATGCTCGGCTCGTAGCGCAGGCTGCTGTCCCAGGCGACCACGTGCGAATTGTCGATGGTGATGTCCTTGCCCTTCTCGACCATCAGTTCGTGCATCGAGCCGAAGCCGGACACGACCACCTGGCCGTTGCCGCTGGTTTCGGTAACGAAAAAGCCGCCGCTGTCGGCGAACAGGGCATTGCCGAGGCTTTGCGTGCGCGCCTTGAGTTCGACCCTGGCGCTGGCGGCGACGAAGGCGCCGTCGCTGAGCAGGTACTGGTTCTGGCCGACGTCGATGATCTGCATCGCGCCCGGCAGGGTCGGCGAGAGCAGGCAATCGCCATCGCCGCGCACCGCTTCGATGTGCTGCTGGAAGAACGATTCGCCGTTGGCGAAACGCCGCATCAGCGCGCTGCCGATGCCGCCCTGCATCTTGCCCTTGAGGTCGAGCGCGGCCTCCATCATGACCATCGCACCCGACTCGCAGTAAATCGTGTCGCCGCGCGTCATGGACACGTGCAGGAAGGGATCGATATCGCCTGTGACGGTAAACACTGTCATGCTTGCTCCTTATCGGCGACCCGCGCCGGCCTGCCAGCGCGGGTCGCAAACCCGTTTAAACGTTGACGCCGTAGCTCGTTGCCAGGGGGCCCAGGCCGCCCTTGAAACCCTGGCCGATGGCGCGGAATTTCCAGTCGCTGCCGGCGCGGTAGACTTCGCCGAAGATCATGGCCGCTTCCGTCGAGCCGTCTTCCGACAGGTCGTAGCGGGCGATTTCGGCGTTGCCGGCGGCATTCACGCAGCGGACGAAGGCTTTCGATACCATACCGAAGTTCTGGCGGCGTGTCTCGGCATCGTGAATCGTCACGGCCAGCACGATCTTGTCGATATCGGCCGGCACGTTGGCCAGGTCGATGGTCACGTTTTCATCGTCGCCATCGCCGGCGCCGGTGGTGTTGTCGCCCGAGTGGACGATCGAGCCGTCGGCCGATTTCAGGTTGTTGTAGAAAATGAAGTCGGCGTCGGAACGGACCTTGCCGCTGGCGTTCAGCAGGAACACTGCGCCGTCGAGGTCGAATGCGCTGCCGTCGGTGGCGCGGGTATCCCAGCCGAGGCCGACGATCATCTTGGTCAGGCCAGGTGCTTCTTTGCTCAGGTTGACGTTACCGCCTTTTTGCAAGCTGATAGGCATACTTGTTCTCCAATCGTTAGAAAATTAAAAATAAGGCAATGAACACCGGGTGAATGACGCGGCAAACTGGTGTTCTTCAGTTTGCCGCCTGTGTATGACGCGGCGCCGAGGGCGCCGCCACACGCCTTAAGCGGCCGACAGCTCCAGCTTCTTGTGACGCACCGACGACCACAGCGAGGCGACGATGAAGGCCACGCCGATCAGGCCGGTGAAGATCTCGGGCACATGGAACTTCATGCTTGCCAACATGATCAGCGCCAGGATACCGATCGCATAGTGTGCGCCGTGCTCCAGGTACACGAACTCGTCGAGCGTGCCCTTCTTGACCAGAAACACCGTCATCGAACGCACGAACATCGCGCCGATGGCCAGGCCCAGCATGATGATCACGACGTCGGTGGTGATCGCAAACGCGCCGATCACGCCGTCGAAGGAGAACGATGCGTCCAGCACTTCCAGGTACAGGAAGCCGCCGATACCGCCGCGCTTGACCATGTCGCCGACATTGCTGCCTTCGGCGTCGTCGCCTTCGAGCAGGCTGCTGATGGTGTCGACACCGACGTAAATCAGGATACCCCACAGGCCTGCCATCAGCACGACCATCTTTTGCGCTTCGGCCACCATCGTGATGCTGGCCATCAGGGTACCGAGGGCGATCATCACCGAAATCGAACCGACCTTGCCCAGGGCGCCCAGTTTCTCTTCCAGGCTGCCGAGCCAGTGGGTTTCTTTCTCATCGTCCAGCAGGAAGTTCAGGAACACCAGCAACAGGAACATGCCGCCGAACGCCGCCACTTCCGCATGGTGCGCCGTCAGGTGCGCCGAGTACGCTTTCGGATCGGACAGGGCCAGGTTCCAGACTTCCAGAATGCCCAGGTCGGCCGCTTGCGCGACGATCACCAGCGGGAACAGCAGGCGCATACCGAACACGGCGATGATGATACCCACGCCGAGGAACAGCTTTTGCCAGTACTCGTCCCAGGTCTTGAGCACCGAGGCGTTCACCACCGCGTTATCGAAGGACAGCGACACCTCCATGATGCCCAGGATCGCCGCCACGCCCAGCGCCGAAAACATGCCGCTGATCCCGTGGTGGGAATAGCCCCACCAGCCGGCCACCGCAAGGCAGACGAAGGTGACCAAAAAGGATATTCTGAAATGCTTCATGTATTGATTTTCCTCATTGTTATTGTTGATGCATGCAGTGTAACTGCAAGCAACATTTTTAAAAATAGGAGATAATCTGAGTATTACTTCTGAAAAACCGAAGCATGAAGAATACTGGAATGAATTTTCGCCACCTCTACTACTTCTGGGTGGTGGCCAAGGAAGGCGGCGTGACGCGCGCCGCCGAACGCCTGGGGCTGGCGATCCAGACCATCAGCACCCAGCTCAGCCAGCTGGAGCAGTCGATCGGCAAGGCGCTCTTCATGCAGCAGGGCCGCGGCCTGCAGTTGACCGAAGCGGGGCGCCTGGCGCTGGTGTATGCCGACCAGATTTTCCTGCTGGGCGAACAATTGCAGGAAGCGCTGGGCGAAGCCGATAGCGGACGCACCCGGCTGACTGTCGGCATCTCCGATTCGCTGCCCAAGCTGACCGCCTTCCGCCTGCTGGAAGCGACCCTGCACCTGGCCACGCCGGTGCGCCTGGTGTGCTACGAAGACCAGTTCGACGCCCTGCTGGCCGACCTGGCCCTGCACAAGCTGGACGTGGTGCTGACCGACCGCGCGGTGCGCTCCGGCACCACCTTGCGCGTCTTTAGCCACATGCTGTTCGAAAGCGACACCATCGTGGTCGGCACGCCGATCCTGGCCGGGGCCTATGCCGAGGCGTTTCCGGGCAGCCTGAACGGCGCCCCCTTCCTGCTGCCGACCCGCAACAACGCCTTGCGCGGGCGCATCGACGAATGGTTCGAGCTGCACAATGTGCGGCCGGACGTGGTCGGCGAATTCGAAGACAACGCCCTGCTCAACACCTTCGGGCGGCGCGGCGCCGGCCTGTTTTTCGCGCCGGCGGCGCTGTCCGGCGACCTGGCCGACCAGTTCGGCGCGGTGCTGGTCGGGCACGTGCCGCAGGTGCGCGAGCACGTTTACGCCATTTCCAACGAGCGTAAAATCAAGCATCCCGCCGTCGAAGCGATCCTGTCGGCGGTACATCTTGGTGTGTTCAGTACGCCATGAACGGTACAATGACCATCCCGGTTCCCTGTAACCAAGCGAAAAACTAACACCACTCCCTATGCAAAATGCCTTACTGGTCTTGCTCGCCCTGTTCCTGGTCGCGCTGAATGGCTTTTTCGTCGCTGCCGAGTTCGGCATCGTCACCCTTCGAAAAACCCGCGTGCGCGCCATTGCCAAGAGCCAGGGGGTGCGCGGGCGCCTGCTGGGCAAGGTCCACGGCCAGCTCGACGCCTACCTGTCGGCCTGCCAGCTGGGCATCACGCTCGCCTCGCTCGGCCTGGGCTGGGTCGGCGAGCCGGCCTTTGCCAGCCTGCTCGAACCCCTGTTCGCCCTGGTCGGCGTCGAATCGGAAAAGATCATCCACACGGTCTCCTTCGTGGTGGCTTTCAGCGTCATATCCTTCCTGCACATCGTCGTCGGCGAACTGGCGCCGAAGTCGCTCGCGATCCGCAATCCCGAAGTGGTCGGCCTGTGGACCGCGCCGGCCCTGTACGTGTTCTACTGGTCGATGTATCCGGCCATTTACCTGCTCAACGGCAGCGCCAACATGGTATTGCGCCTGGCCGGCCTGGCCGGTCCCGGCGGCCATGACGCGCACTATTCGACCGAAGAACTCAAGCTGATCCTGCGCACCAGCCAGCCTGGCGAAAAATTCACCCGCGACGAGCGCCACATCCTGGCCCAGTCGCTCGACTTCAGCCAGCTGTCGGTGGCCGACCTGATGCGTCCGATCAACGAAGTCATCGCCCTGTACGCCAGCAAGTCGCTCGAAGAAAACCTGCAGACCGTGGTCAGGAACCGCTTCAGCCGCTATCCCTACTTCGATACGAACGGCGAAGACGTGCTGGGCGTGATCCACTTGAAGGACCTGTTCTTTGCCCAGCAGGCCGGGCGTCCGATCAAGGAGTTGACGCAGTTCCTGCGCCCGGTCGAAACGATGTCGGCGCGCACCCCGGCGCAGCAGATGTTCCGGCGCTTTCGCGATGGCGCGCCGCACTTTGCGCTGATCGGTGAAAAGGGCAAGCGCCCGGTCGGTTTCATCACCCTGGACAATCTGCTGGGCGCCATGGTCGGCGAAATCCGCGACGAATTCCGCCTCAACGAAAACGACTGGCTGCGCCAGCCGGACGGCACCCTGATCGGCAAGGCCAGCCTGCCGATCTTCTCGCTGGAACGGATTCTGGGGATCGACATCGACAACGAAACGCTCGGTCTGGACGAAGTCGAATCGGTGGGCGGCTTACTGATGGTCAAGCTGGGCGACATTCCCAAGCAGGGCCAGCGCATCGAATTCCCGCACTTCGACATCGTGGTCAAGAAAATGAACGGCCCGCGCATCGTACTGATCAAGGTGATCCCGCAAGTCCACCGCGCGCTCGACACGGACGAGCAGGACTAAGCGAGCACCCGCGATTGCCCAGCTCGTGTCCACTGCGGTGCCAGGTCTGACATTCGGACACGAGCTCAGCAATTGCAGTGCCGAGGCCGTGTCCACCCCGGTGCCAGGTCTGACATTCGGACACGGCCTCGGCACTGCAATTGTCCACTGCGGTGCCAGGTCTGACATGCAGACACGGCCTCGGCACTGCAATGGCTGAGCTCGTGTCCGAATGGCAGACCTGGCACCGGGGTGGACACTCAACGGCTGAGCTCGTGTCCGAATGTCAGACCTGGCACCGGGGTGGACACGGCCTCGGCACTGCAATTGCTGAGCTCGTGTCCGAATGTCAGACCTGGCACCGGGGTGGACACTCAACGGCTGAGCTCGTGTCCGAATGTCAGACCTGGCACCGGGGTGGACACTCATCGGGAGCGTGCAAAGTACACGATTTCCGGATCGTTGTCGTCCAGGTTGTCGATGAATCCGCTCGTGCGAAAACCGGCGGTGGTAAGAAGCGCTTGCATCTGCCGGTTGGACAGATTGGTCGAGGCGAACAGTTTCGGCGTCCTGCAGTGCGCCTGGAAATGGCGGACCAGCGCGATTCCCAGGCCTTGCCGGCGGAAACGCTCGCCAACCATCACCATTTCGATGAATCCGTGACCGAAAAAATGGTAGCCGAGGACGCCGTACGCGCCGACACACGCGCCGGCCTGAACCACGTAGCAGCAGCCGCTGTCGATCCAGTGCCTGATCTGCACGCCCCGCCCGGGTTCGCCGGCAAGCACCGTATCGAGGGCCAGCAATGCCTCATGGTCGGCAAGGCGCGCGCATCGGATATCCATCATTAAATATCGTTGACCACCGCCGGCTCGATCCCGGTCCACTCGCGCATCAGCGAATAGCCCACCGCCAGCAAGGTCGGGCCGATGAACAGGCCCACGAAACCGAAGGCCAGCACCCCGCCCAGCACGCCCAGCAAGACCAGCAGGAAAGGCAGGCTGCTGCCACGGCTGATCAGCATCGGCTTGACCACATTGTCCACCCCGCTGATCAGCACCATGCCCCACACCACCATGAAGATGGCCCAGCCGGTCTGGCCCTGGTTGAACAGCCAGATCGCCGCCCCGCCCCAGACGATCGGCGGACCGACCGGCACCAGCGACATCACGAAGGTGGCCACCGCCAGCAAGGGCACGGCCGGCACGCCGGCAATCGCGAAGCCGAGCGCCGCCACCACGGCCTGCGCCAGCGCCGTCCCCAGCAAGCCGTACATGACGCCGCGCACGGTCTGGCTGACGGTGCTGGCAATCCGCTCGGCGCGTTCGCCGATGATCCGCTGCATGGCCACGCCGATGGCGACGAGAATCGTATGGCCGTCGCGGTACAGGAAGAAGCTGACAAACGCGGCCAGGCTCATCTGCGCGACACCGGCGCCCAGCACGATGCCGCCGCCCAGCAGGTAGTGGCGCGCCGGTTCCAGCAGGCGCTGGGCCAGGACCATCATCTGCTCGCGGGTCGACACCAGGTTGGCCACGTAGCTGTACAGGGTCTCGCCGACCAGCGGAATCTGGCGCAGCCACAGCGGCGGCTCCACGTGGCCGGAGGCGACGGCGGTCTTCAACTGCTCGTAGAAGCGCCCGACATCGTCGGCCAGGTTGTACGCCACCAGCGCGATCGGCAGGATCACCAGGCAGGTCAGGGTCAGGGTCAGCGTCAGCGCGGCCAGGGTGCGCCGGCCGCGCATGCGCGCCAGCACGTACTGGTAGATCGGCCAGGACGAAATGACGATGGCGGCGGCGAACAGCATCGCCGCCAGGAACGGCCGCAGCACATACAGGCAACCGATGGTGAGCAGCGCGATGGCGCCCATGTAGGCGTAGTTCTTGCTGCCGCGCTCCTGCTCCATGCCCACCCCGTCAGCGTGATGTGAAAAATCAGTTCAGTAATTGCTTGATGTCGTGCACGATCGGCGCCGGCCCCTTGCCATGACGGACGAACAGGCGGATCTTGCCGTTGCGGTCGAACACATAGCTGGCGGCGGTGTGGTCCATCGAGTAGCTGCCGTCGGCCTTGCCGGGCACCTTGGCGTAGAAGACCTTGAATTCCTTGGCCACCTTGGCGGTCGCATCGGCGTCGCCATACAGGCCGAGGAAGCGCGCATCGAAGGCCGGCACGTATTGCGCCAGCAATTCGCGGGTGTCGCGCGCCGGGTCGATGGTGACGAACAGCACCTGCACCTTGTCGGCGTCGGGACCGAGTTCCTTCATCACCGCCGCCATTTCGGCCATGGTGGTCGGGCATACGTCGGGACACTGGGTGAAGCCGAAGAACATCACCACCACCTTGCCCTTGAAGTCGGCCAGGGTGCGCGGCTTGCCGTTGTGGTCAGTCAGGGCGAAATCGCGCGCGTAATCCAGGCCGGTCAGGTCGGTGTTCTGGAAACTCGGGGGCGTGGCCGGCTTGTCGCAGGCGGCCAGCGTCACGGCCAGCATGGCAGGCAAGATACAGAGGGCAAGCAGTTTCTTGATCATAATTTGATGTAGTGGTCGACCAGCAAGGCCGCAAACAGCAGCGACAGGTAAATGATGGACCAGGTGAACGCCTTGCGCGCCACCAGGTCGGAATAGTGGCGGTAGACTTTCCAGCCATGCCACAGGAACATGCCGTTGAGGACGATCGCCGCCACCAGGTAGATGTGACCGCTCATGCGCACCGCGTACGGCAGCAGGGTGGTGGCGGCCAGCACGATCGAATACAGCCAGACGTGGAAACCGGTGAAGTTCATGCCGTGCGTGACCGGCAGCATCGGCAGGCCGGAGCGCGCGTAATCGTCGCGCCGGTACATGGCCAGCGCCCAGAAATGCGGCGGGGTCCACACGAAAATGATCAGCACCAGCAGCCAGGCTTGCATCGGCACGTCGTTGGCGACGGCCGCCCAGCCCAGCGCCGGCGGCATCGCGCCGGACAGGCCGCCGATGACGATGTTCTGCGGCGTGGCGGGCTTGAGGATCATGGTGTAGATCACCGCGTAGCCGACGAAGGTAACAAACGTGAGCCACATGGTCAGCGGATTGACCAGCAGGTACAGCACGGCCATGCCGGCGCCGCCGATGATGGCGGAAAAGACCAGGGTCTGGGTCTTGGTCAGTTCGCCCATGGCGGTGGCGCGGCGCGCGGTGCGCGCCATGCGCGCGTCGATCTCGGCCTCGACCAGGCAGTTCACGGCGAAGGCGGCCCCGGCCAGCAGCCAGATGCCGGCCGTGGCCGGCAGCACGATGCGCCAGTCGGGCATGCCCTCGGTGGCCAGCAGCATGCCGATCACGGCGCAGAAGACGGCCAGCTGGGTCACTCTCGGTTTGGTCAGCGCCCAGTACTGGGCGGCGCGGTTGGCGGATTTGTGTGTTGCGGTCTGGGTTGTCATTGGTGGTGGCTTGCTTGCAGTACCGGTCCGGAGGGGTACTTGATCTTGTAGTTTAACATGGTCACCATCAGCACCAGCAGCGCCGCGCCCGCGTTATGCAGCACGGCGATGGTCAGCGGGAAGTTCAGGTAGACGGTGGCGATCCCGGTCGCGGCCTGCACCGCGAGCACGATGCCGATCCCGCGCGCATGGCGCGCCACGCCCGGATGGGTGCGCGCGCGCCAGGCCGCCAGGCCCAGCACCGCCAGCACCACGAAGGCGAAGTTGCGGTGCACCCAGTGGATCGCGGTCAGGGCCGAGAACGGCAGGTAGTGGCCGGCGGCGGTCTTGCCCAGTTCGCGCCACAGGTGGAAACCGTGCTCGAAGTCCATCTCGGGCACGAGTTTGCCGTTACACAGCGGGAAATCGGTGCAGGCCAGGGTGGCGTAGTTGGTGCTCACCCACCCGCCCAGGGCGATCTGCACAGCCAGCACCACGGCCGCGGCCAGCGCCAGGCGGCCCAGCGTGGCCGGGGCCGCGGCGGGGGCGGCGGCGGCCGGCGCGGTAAAGCGGCCGTGCGCCAGCGCGCTGGCGCGGTTCTGGCGCGCACCGAGCCAGACCAGCATGGACAGCAGGCCCATGCCCAGCAGCAGGTGGATGGTGACGATCACCGGTTGCAGCTTGAGCGTGACGGTCCAGGCGCCGAAGGCGCCCTGCACCAGCACGAACACGAACAGCATGGTCGGCAGCGCCGGTGCGTATTCGGCGCGGCGCGTCTTGCGCCACTGGCGCCAGGCGGTGGCCATCAGCGCCATGATCAGCACGCCGATGCCCATCGCCAGGTAGCGGTGGATCATTTCGATCCAGGCTTTGACGACCGTGACCGGCCCGGTCGGCATCAGGGTTTCGGCAGCGACGATCTCGGCATGCGCCAGGAAGGGGTTGGCGGCGCCGTAGCAGCCCGGCCAGTCCGGGCAGCCCAGGCCGGAATCGGTCAGGCGCGTAAAGGCGCCGAACACGATCAGGTCGAAGGTGAGGAAGACCGTGACCCAGACCAGCTTGCGGTATTTGTTCGGGTCGGACGACATCCAGACCATCGACAGCGGCAGGCAGGCCGCCAGCAGGCCGGTCAGGCCCAGTTGCAACATGGACGAGAGCTGCATCGCCTAGCCGATCGCAGACGCTTTGAGCAGCTTGTACATATCCTTCTTCACCTTGGACGGATCCGGCTTCTTGGGAAAGCGCATCATCAGGTGGCCCATCGGGTCGATCACATAGGTGTGGTCGGAAATCTTGCCTCCCGGCTCGACCGGCAGCCAGGCTTCCAGGCTGGCGGCCGGCACGCGCAGCATGTGGGTGCCGTCGACCATGCGGATCAGCATGGTCTCGATCGGGGTCGCGTCCGTGACCAGCCAGACGCGTTCGATGCGTTCCATTTCCTTGCCCTGCATCAGGCGCCACTGGCGCATCGCCACCAGCTGCTCCATGCATTCCTGCGGGCAGGCGCCGGGGCCGGACTGCAGCATGATCCATTTGCCCTTGTAGGCGTCGAGGCCGATCGGCTTGCCGTCCAGGGTGGTGGCGCCCAGCGCGGCCGGGATCGGGTGCTTCTGCGGCTCGATCAGGGTGCCGTAGTTGGTGCGCCCGGTCGGCTTGATCACGTAATAGGTGAGGTAGGAAAACAGCATCGGCGCCGCGCACACGAAGACCACGGCCAGCAGTTTCCAGCGGCCGCTCCATTGACTTCTTTCAGTCGTTTTGTTTTGTTCCACGTCGAAATCCTGTTATCACGAAAAAGAGCAGCGCCATGACCGCCAGCGCATACCATTGAAATGCATAACCCTGGTGTTTTTCCACATTCAGGGACGGAGCCGGCCAGTTGCGCACCAGCTTGTCGCCGGCCGGCGCCGGGCCGCTTTGCTCGATAAAAAACGGTTGCACGGCCAGGCGGCTCGCTTGCGCGAATTGCTCCGGCGTGACATTTTGCAGGATGGCCCTGGGCGCCACCGGCGTCGCCGTGCCCAGCTGCATCACCTTGCCCATGCCGGCGCGCGCCATGCCGTTGACCGTCACCACCCCGGCCGGCGTGTCGAAATCGGGCAGGCGGTCGAACTGGCCGGTGTAGCGCGGCAGCCAGCCGCGCGCCACCAGCACATGGGTGTTCGTGCCTTCGATGCGCAGCGGCATGATCAGGTAAAAGCCGGCCTTGCCTTCCTGCGGGCGGTTATTCAAAAACAGCGGCCAGTCGCGCACGAAGGTGCCGCTCACCGTGACCGGGCGCAGTTCGACCTCGGCCGCGCCGAGCGGTTCGGCGCCGAGCACCACCGGCGCCGCGCCGGCGCGTTCCGCGATTCTCTGCTGCAGGCCGATTTTCTCGGCGGCGCGGCCATCCTGCCAGCGTCCGAGCGCGATGCCGAGGGCCACCAGCAGCACCGTGGCCACGAAGGGAATCGCCCGAAAACGGAAGCCGATACGCATTACAATGGTGCCTTACTCAAAAAATTCGAGCTCATTATGAAAATCCTCGTCGCCATTGCCTTCCTCCTGATTCTGGGAAGCCTGGGCTCGGCCCTGTTCTTCCTGATGCGCGACAAGGGCAAGAGCAACCGCACGGTGCACGCCCTGGCCTTGCGCGTGGGCTTGTCGATCACCCTGTTCCTGATGCTGCTGGGCAGCTACAAGATGGGCTGGATCGCCCCGACCGGGATTCGCTAGGCATCCCGTCCGACCCTGCCGCCGGCAAGGTTTTACCCCAGCCGCAAAAAACCGGGGACAGGCCACCGCTTGGTGGACTGTCCCCGGTTTTTCTTATTGTATCGGTCTTGCCGGAGGGCGCGCCCTCCCGCTTGCCGCCATTACAGCCAGTAGACGACGACGTACAGGCCGAGCCAGACGACGTCGACGAAGTGCCAGTACCAGGCCGCGCCTTCGAAACCGAAGTGGTTGTCGGCGGTGAAGTGGCCCTTCATGACGCGGTACAGGATCACCGACAGCATGATCGCGCCGAGCGTCACGTGGAAACCGTGGAAGCCGGTCAGCATGTAGAAGATCGAACCGTAGATGCCCGAGGTCAGCTTCAGGTTCAGGTCCTGGTAAGCGTGCATGTATTCGTAGGCCTGGAAGCCCATGAAGACGGCGCCCAGCAGGATCGTCGCGGCCAGCCAGAACGCGGTCTTGGCACGGTGGCCGGCGCGCAGGGCGTGGTGCGAAATGGTCAGGGTCACGCCCGACAGCAGCAGCAGGCAGGTATTGATGG
This sequence comes from Massilia atriviolacea, assembly GCF_003953935.1. Taxonomy (GTDB): domain Bacteria; phylum Pseudomonadota; class Gammaproteobacteria; order Burkholderiales; family Burkholderiaceae_D; genus Telluria_A; species Telluria_A atriviolacea. The sequence goes on along the minus strand of NZ_RXLQ01000006.1, from coordinate 170,628 downwards.
TCGGGATCGGGAACGGACCCATGGTGGTGAAGCTGTCGACCGTGCCGGCCGGGCTGGCGCCGCCCCACTGGGCTGCGAAATCGGGCCAGATGATCTTGTGGTCGAGATCGCCCAGCCACGGCGTGGTGATGGTGCGCGCATAGAACAGGGCGCCGAAGAAGGCGCCGAAGAACATGACTTCGGAAAAGATGAACCAGCTCATCGACCAGCGGTAGGACAGGTCGATGCGTTTGCTGTACTGGCCGGCTTCGGATTCGCCGATGGCGTCGCCGAACCAGAAGTAGAAGACCATCAGGGTCGCCAGGATGCCGGCGATGTTCAGCGCCGGACCCCACGATATGTCATTGACCCAGGCCGAGGCGCCGATCATCGTGACGAGCAGCGACAGGCCGGCGGCCATCGGCCATTTGGACGGGCCTGGCACGAAATAATGCGGTGCGGCGGCGTGTGGTGAACTCATCTTCATCTCCTAAATCAAACTGTATGCGGTGAATTTATTGCTAATTTTGTAAAAACTTGAATCCAGCGCCTGGCTTACGACACGGCCAACTTCACCAATGCCACCAGTACGCCAATGAACAACATCACCCCAATCAATCCGGCAATAATCACGTGCACCGGATTCAGGCTGGCCGAATCTTTTTCGTAATCGCTGCGCTTGCGGATGCCCAGGAAGGACCAGAACACCGCTTTCATGGTGGCGCCGAACGATGCCTTGCGTCCGGGCTCCCGCTTGTTTTCGGTCATGGCGGCGCTTACTTCGCCGCCACGGCCTGGGTACCGGCAATTTCAAAGAAGGTGTACGAGAGCGTCATCGTCTTGATGTCGCGCGGCAGGGCCGGATCGATGTAGAACACCACCGGCATCTGCTTCGCCTCGTTCGCCTGCAAGGTCTGCTGCTTGAAGCAGAAGCACTCGACCTTCTTAAAATGCTGCATCACCAGTTGCGGCGCGAAGCTGGGTATCGCCTGCGCCTGCACGGTCCGGCTCTGCGTATTGACCACCTCGTACACCACGGTGGTCAGTTCGCCCGGATGGACCTCGATCGAGCGCGTGGTCGGGCGGAAACGCCACGGACCCTGCGAATTGCCATCGAACTCGATCGTGATCTTGCGCGATGTATCGACCTGGGTATTCTTGTCGTACGTCACCGTGCCGTCGGTCTGGGTCAGCACGTTGATACCGAGCAGTTCGCACATATGCTTGTACACGGGGATCAGGGCGTAGCCGAACCCGAACATCAGGACCGCGACCACCAGCAGCTTGCCGAGCATCGCGCGATTCAGTTCCAGCCTGCCGGATTGTTCTTTAGCCACGTCAGCTCACAGCCAGATGCGTTTGATAAATACCATTGCGAAGAAAAATACCGCCAGCGCGCCGATGATCAGGCCCGTTCGGAGATTGTTCGGCTTTTTTGGATCGGACATGGTGTTCGCTTACAAAGTTCGGTGGCGCGGGCAACACCGGGCTGCCCGCGGCGCCGTCTTACTTGACCGTCGGCGGGACTTCGAAGGTGTGGAACGGTGCCGGGCTCGGCACGGTCCACTCCAGGCCTTCGGCGCCATCCCATGGCTTGTCGGCCGCCTTGGCGCCGCCACGGATGGTCGGCAGGACCACGCAGAACAGGAAGTACACCTGCGACAGACCGAAACCGAAGGCGCCGATGGTGGCGATCGTGTTGAAGTCGGTGAACTGCGCCGGATAATCCGCATAACGGCGCGGCATCCCCGCCAGACCCAGGAAGTGCATCGGGAAGAAGGTGATGTTGAACGTGATCAGCGACAGCCAGAAGTGCATCTTGCCGCGGAATTCGCTGTACATGTGGCCGGTCCACTTCGGCGACCAGTAGTAGAAACCGGCGAACAGGGCGAACAGCGAACCGGCGACCAGCACGTAGTGGAAGTGCGCCACGACGTAGTAGGTATCCTGCAGCTGGATGTCGATCGGGGTCACGGCCAGGATCAGGCCGGTGAAACCACCCATCGTGAACACGAAGATGAAGCCGACCGAGAACAGCATCGGGGTTTCGAAGGTCATCGAACCCTTCCACATCGTGGCGATCCAGTTAAACACTTTCACGCCGGTCGGCACCGCGATCAGCATGGTGGCGTACATGAAGAACAGCTGGCTGGTCACTGGCATGCCGGTGGTGAACATGTGGTGCGCCCAGACGATGAACGACAGGATCGCGATCGAGGCCGTTGCATACACCATCGATGCATAGCCGAACAGGGGCTTGCGGGCGAACGCCGGCAGGATCTGCGAGACGATACCGAAGGCCGGCAGAATCATGATGTACACCTCGGGGTGTCCGAAGAACCAGAAGATGTGCTGGTACATGACCGGGTCGCCGCCGCCGGCAGCGTTAAAGAACGAGGTGCCGAAGTGACGGTCGGTCAGGGTCATGGTGATCGCGCCGGCCAGCACAGGCATCACGGCGATCAGCAGGTAGGCGGTGATCAGCCAGGTCCAGCAGAACATCGGCATTTTCATCAGGGTCATGCCGGGAGCGCGCATGTTCAGGATGGTGACGATGATGTTGATCGACCCCATGATCGACGACGCGCCCATCAGGTGCATCGCGAAAATCGCCATGTCCATGCCGGGGCCCATCTGGGTCGACAGCGGTGCGTACAGGGTCCAGCCGGCGGCGGTCGCGCCGCCAGGCACCAGGAACGAGGTCGCCAGCAGGATAGCCGCGGGCGGCAGCAGCCAGAACGAGAAGTTGTTCATGCGCGCGAAGGCCATGTCGGACGCGCCCACTTGCAGCGGGATCATCCAGTTGGCGTAGCCGACGAAGGCCGGCATGATCGCGCCGAACACCATCACCAGGCCGTGCATCGTGGTCAGCTGGTTGAAGAACTCGGGCTGGAAGAACTGCAGGCCCGGTTTGAACAGTTCGGTACGGATCATCAGCGCCAGCACGCCGCCGGACAGCAGCATGATGAGCGAGAACCACAGGTACAGGGTACCGATATCCTTGTGGTTGGTGGCGAACAGCCAGCGGGTCAGGCCCGTCGGGTGATCGTGGCTATGATCGTGGTCATGGCCGTGTGCGTGATCTAGTGTGCTTGTGCTCATAACTTACTCCCGATTACTTGTTACGTGCAGCCAGGACTTCGGCTGGTTGAACGATATTTTCCGCTGCCTTGTTCGACCAGTTGTTGCGGGTGTAGGTAATCACCGCAGCAATATCGGAATCCGACAATTGTTTCCAGCCTGGCATCTCGGACGGGAACTTGCCCGATTTCTGGCCGTGCAAGAGCACATTGATCTGTTCGGCTTTCGCGCCCAGTACGACCGGCGAGCCGTCCAGTGCGGCGAAGGCGTTCGGCACGCCTTTGCCGTTGGCCTGGTGGCAGACCACGCAGTTGGTGGCGTAGACTTTCTCGCCTTTGACTTTCAGTTCGTCGATGGTCCACACTTTCGATGGATCGTCGGCCAGGGCCGCCATTTTCTTTTTCTCGCCGTTGACCCACTTGGTGTAGTCGGCGTCGGAGACGACATTGACGACGATCGGCATGAAGGCGTGTTCTTTACCGCACAGCTCGGCGCATTGGCCGCGGTAGACACCGATCTTCTCGGCCTTGAACCAGGTATCGCGCACGAAGCCGGGAATCGCATCCTGCTTGACGCCGAAGGCCGGGATCATCCAGGCGTGGATGACGTCGTTGGCGGTCAGGACGATGCGGATCTTCTTGTTGACCGGCACGTAGATTTCATTGTCGACTTCCATCAGGTAGTTGACGCCGCGGGCCTGGGTTGCCGCAACGCCAGGTTCGCCGACTTGCGAACGCGGGGTCGACAGGCTCGACAGGAAGGAAATGCCCTCGCCCTCGCCCTTCAGGTAATCGTAGCCCCATTTCCACTGCATGCCGGTGGCCTTGATGGTGATGTCGGCGTTCGAGGTGTCTTTCATCGCCACCACGGTCTTGGTCGCCGGCAGCGCCATCACGATGACGATCAGGAAAGGCACGACGGTCCAGGCGATCTCGACAGCAGTCGATTCATGGAAGGTGGCTGGCTTGTGGCCCAGCGAACGACGGTGTTTGAAGACCGAATAGAACATCACGCCGAACACCGCGACGAAGATCACCAGGCAGACGATCATCATCCAGGTGTGCAGGTCGTTGATTTCCGACGCAATCTTCGTCACTGGCATTTGCAGGTTCAGCTGGTAATCCACCGGACGTCCCTCCACCGGTGCGGCCAGCGCTGGGATGCTGGCCGAAATTGCCAGACCGAACATCAAGGCCTGAAGTCGCTTTGCATATGTCATGTTTTCCCCAACCACCCAAAAATAAAAATATTTTTTCTACGCCGAGCATCCTGAGCGGATGACGGCGCTCCGAAACCATCGCACAAAAAGGGCCCATACCGTCCCGGCGCGCTCACGGCACGGCGGACCCGACTGGAACCCTGACATCGGCCATTGGCGCACAAAGCACACTGATGAACGCTGACTTGCTATCGCTTTCGACCGCTGCACCGCTGAAAAACTCATGACATTTTCAAGAGCAATCAGCACAGTCGATAAAATTAGTCCTTGATTATACTCAAGTATGCCCAACGTCATCAAGGGAAAATCCTCCCGTAACGGGTCGGCTGCCCCCTGTTTGCCCCGCTTTTACAGCCCTTGTGTACCATGCCGGGTACAAAGCAAGCCCCTTGACAAAAACCCTTGACGCAGCGCTAACGGCCCTTGCGCGGCTCGAAGCGGATGATCGCCTCGCCCGCCGCGGTCACCCTCGGCGCCGGACGGAAGGCGTGGCCGTAGATGACTTCGAAGGTCAGGCCGAGCTTGCCGTCGGGCCGGCGCTGCCGCTCCAGCGCCGCCAGCATGCGGCCCCAGGCCGCGCGTCCGCTCAGTCCGCGCGCGCGCGTGGCCAGCGGATTGCCGCCCAGGGCGCGCGCGTCGGCCAGCAGGGCCGCGGCCGTGTCGTAGGTGACGGTAATGACTTCCATGTCCATCACCGGGGTGGAAAACCCGGCCGCCACCAGCTGGTCGCCGAAGTCGTGCATGTCGACGAACGGCAGCACGCGCGGCGACGCGGCCGGACCATCGGCCTCGGCAAAGGCCGTGCGCAGCTCGCGCAAGGTATCCGGGCCGAAATTGGAAAACATCAGCAAGCCATCCTGGCGCAGCACCCGGCGCCATTCCGCAAAGACACGGTCGGGCTGGGGATGCCAGTGCAAGGCCAGGTTGGACCACACCAGGTCGACCGAGTTCGGCCCCAGCGGCATATTGCCGAAATCGCCGCACAGCAGGTCGACCCCGGCCTTGGCCGGCATCAGGCGGCTGATCAGCGATTTGAGGGCCGAGGCGGGCGTTTTGGCCGCCTCCACCATGGCCACGGCCGCATCGAGGCCGAGGATATGGGCGGCGGGATAATCTTTTTGCAACAGGGCCAGGTCGGCGCCGCTGCCGCAGCCGGCGTCGAGCACGCGCCTGGGCGCCGCTTTGACCAGCAGCAGGCGCTCATGCATGCGGCTGGCGATCTCGCGCCGCAGGAAATCGGACTGCGCCACGCGCTGCGGGCGCGAAAACAGGGAACGCACGCGCGCCAGGTCGATCGGCGCGCTCAAGGTGTCGGGGGTGTTCATAGGACTGTGAGATGAGATAATGCGGGCAGTGTACCCGTTTGCGGTGTTCCCGTTTGCCGTGTTCCGATTTCGAAAGGCGGTCCGATGAGCCAGCGCTGGTCCCGGTGGCCGCGGCGCGCGCTGCTGGCGTGCGGCGGCGCCCTGCTGCCCTGCGCCTGCGCCCTGTGCGGCGGCGCGGCCGGGGCGCCCGTGTGCGCCGCCTGCGAAGGCCGCTTCGCGGCAGGGGGCGGCGTGCGCTGCCGCTGCTGCGCCAATCCGCTCGGCGAGGCCGAGGCCGGCCTTGCCTGCGGCGCCTGCCTGGCCGGGGCGCCGGCCTACGACGCCACCGTGGCGGCGGCCGACTACGCCAGCCCGCTCGACCAGCTGGTGCTGCGCCTCAAGTTCGGCGGCGCCCTCGCGCTGGCGCCCTGGTGCGCCGGAGCGCTGCGGCGGGCCGTGCTGGCGGCACCGGGCTTCGCGCTGCCGGAGCTGCTCTGTCCGGTGCCGCTGGGACCGGCGCGGCTGGTCGAGCGCGGCTACAACCAGGCGCTCGAAATTGCCAGGCCGCTATCGAGCCTGCTGGGGATCGCGCTGTATCCGCGCCTGGCGCTGCGCCCGCTGGACACGCCGGCGCAAGCGCGCCTGACGCCGGGCGAGCGCAAGAAAAACATGCGCCATGCATTCCTGGTGGCGCCCGACATGCTGGCCGTGGTGCGTGGACGCCACATCGGCGTGGTCGACGACGTCATGACCAGCGGCCACACGCTCGATGCGTTGGCGGCCACGCTCAAGCGCTTCGGCGCCGCGCGCGTGAGCAATATGGTGTTCGCGCGCACGCCGCCGCACTGATCGATTCACTGAAGGAGAATGCATTGTTTCACGTCGTACTGGTCGAACCCGAAATCCCGCCGAACACCGGCAATATCATCCGCCTGTGCGCCAACACCGGTGCGCAGCTGCACCTGATCGAACCGCTCGGCTTTCCGCTCGACGATGCCAAGATGAAGCGTGCCGGTCTCGACTATCATGATTACGCCACCATGAAAGTGCACAAGCACTGGGACGCGTACATCAGCGCCTGCCGGCCCGATCCGGCGCGCATGTTCGCGCTGACCACGCACGGCTCCTCGCCGTTTGCCGAGGCGGCCTTCCTGCCCGGTGACGTATTCGTGTTCGGCGCCGAGACGCGCGGCCTGGCGCCGGCGCTGCGCGAATCGTTCCCGGCGGCCCAGCGCATCCGCCTGCCGATGCGGCCCGACAACCGCAGCCTGAATTTATCGAACACGGTCGCGGTGGTGGTATTCGAAGCCTGGCGCCAGAACGGCTACGCCGGCGGCGCCTGACCCGTCCAATCCGTGTCCACCCCGGTGCCAGGTCTGACATTCGGACACAAGCACATCTGTTGCAGAAGACCGTCGCTTGCCTAAGGCTCAGTTCGTGTCCGATTGTCAGACCTGGCACCGGGGTGGACACAAGCACATCCGTAGCGGAAGACTGTCTCTTGCCTAATGCTCAGTTCGTGTCCACCTCGGTGCCAGGTCTGATATTCGGACACAAGCACATCTGTAGAAGAAGACTGTCTCTCGCCTAATGCTCAGTTCGTGTCCGATTGTCAGACCTGGCACCGGGGTGGACACGGACTGGACTGGAGCCAGGCGCCGGACGAGGTGCGGTTCCGCACGATTGCCTGTGTCGGGCAGAAATTTCTGCTAAGCCTTACTATCATGACATCAGCGTCCAACCATCCGCTCCGCCATGATCAAGCTCCAGCTCCTGCTGCGCGATCCCGCCCGCGATCGCAGCGATGACCCCGCCCTGTGCGCCTTGCTCGAAGCGCATGGCATGCACGTGACCGCCTGCGGCATGGCCACCATCTCGGCCGAAACCTCCCAGGCCGAGGCAGAAAATGTATTCGGACCAATTCCAAATGTAAGGGCCGGGTTCGCTTCCGATGTAACATCGACCCCGGCACTCGCGGTTCCTGCCGATCTGCAACATGCCATCAGCCTGATTACCATCGCTCCGCGCCACACGGCGGCGGGCCAACCTACCTAGGGGGAATCCATGCAGCCTTTCAAACCCAGCCAGCCCCGCCCCGTCATCGGCGAAACCGCCCCGCCGCAGGAACAGTTGCGCATCGCAATCACCTTCAAGGGCCGCGCCAAGGCCGGACCGACCAAGCTGGCGGCGCGCCTGTCCTCGCGCAGCATCCTCAGCTTCGAACCGCAGCCGGGCGAAATGGAAACGGCCATCGAAGCATTGCGCCAGCGCGGCTTCATCGTCACCGGACGCGGCCGCATGACGGTGTCGGTACGCGGCAGCGTGGCCCAGTTCGAGCATGTGTTCGGCACGCGCCTGACCCCGTTCAAGCTGAACCAGAAGCAGAGCTATTCGAGCGAGAAGCTGTTCTACCCCGCCAAAGGGGCGCCATGGAATCCCGATCCGGCCCTGTCCGCGCTGATCGACGACGCCTATATCCAGTGGCCGCACATCTACCTGGCCGACCCCGGCGCCAGCGCGCGCCCGCCGTCGGTCGGGTATTACCATCTGGATGTGCTCAAGGATGTGCCCGCCAAGCTCAACGTGCCGCATATCCACAAGGAACGCCACCACGGCGAAGGCATCCGGGTCGCCATGATCGACACCGGCTTCGACCATTCGCACCCTTTCTTCACCCGCAACGGCTTCACCTCCTCGGTGGTGCTGGCGCCCTCGGCCACCAATCGCCACACCGACCCGGGCAGCCATGGCACGGGCGAGTCGGCCAATGTGTTCGCGGTGGCGCCGAAAGTGACCTTCATCGGCGTCAAGCTGGGCGACGACGCCGATCCGAACGGCGGCGCCAGCATCCTCGAAGGTTTCCAGGAAGCGCTCAAGCACAAGCCGCACGTGATTACCGTGAGCATGTGCTACGACTTGCGCAATGACGATGGCGTGACCGAACTGGACGAATTGCCGAACGGCCTGAAACCGCTGGAAGCCGAAATCCAGGCGGCGATTGCCAGCGGCATCGTGGTGGTGTTCTCGGCAGGCAACGGCCACTACGCTTTCCCGGCCTCGATGCCGGAAGTGCTCAGCGTCGGCGGCACCTTCGTGGCCGAAGACGGGGCGATGAAAGCCTCCGATTACGCCTCGGCCTTTACCAGCGGTATCTATTCAGGCCGGCATGTACCCGATGTGTGCGGCCTGGTCGGCATGCTGCCGAATGCCGATTACATCATGCTGCCGGTTCCGCCCGGCGCCGAGATCGACACCGGCAACGCCGAGCATGACGGCACCACCGCCGGCGACGGCTGGGCCGTGTTCAGCGGCACCTCGGCCTCGGCCCCGCAGGTCGCGGCCGTGTGCGCGCTGCTGCTGCAGAAAAACCCCAAGCTCACGCCGGCCGAGATCAAGGCCCTGCTGGTGCGCACGGCGATCGACGTGCGCGATGGCTCGGCCAGCCCGGCCAGCGATCCGGAAGGCGTCGGCATCCCGGCCGGACCGGGCATCGACGGCGCCACCGGGGCCGGCCTGGTGGACGCCTGGGCCGCCTGGCAGCAGGCATGACGATGGACGAACGACGCGAAGTGCGGGTCGGCCTGATCGGCTACGGCTTTTCCGGCGCCACCTTCCAGGCGCCCCTGATCGCCTCGGTGCCGGGCATGCGCCTGACCCGCGTGTGCTCCAGCCAGGGCGAGCGCGTGCGGCGCGATTTTCCGGAGGCGCAGGTGGTGGCCGAGCCGTCCGAACTGATCGCATCCGCCGAGGTCGACCTGGTGGTGGTCGCCACCGCCAATGCCAGCCATGCGCCGCTGGCGAAGCAGGCGCTTTCGGCCGGCAAGCACGTGGTGGTGGAAAAGCCGTTCACCATCACGCTCGACGATGGCGCGGAGCTGATCGCGCTGGCCGAGGAGCGCCAGTTGCTGCTCAGCGTCTTCCATAACCGGCGCTGGGACAGCGATTTCCTGACCCTGCGCCAGACCATCGAATCGGGCCTGCTGGGGCCCATCAACACCTACCAAGCGCACTTCGACCGCTACCGCCCCAGCGTGCGCGGGCGCTGGCGCGAACAGGACTTGCCCGGTTCGGGCCTGCTGTACGACCTGGGCGCGCACCTGATCGACCAGGCGCTGGTCCTGTTCGGGAATCCCGATTGCGTCAATTGCGACATGGGGGTGCAGCGCGGGCCGGTGGCCAGCGGCGCGTCCGACGACTACTTCCACCTGACCATGCGCTACGGCGCGCGGCGCGTGATCCTGCACGCGGCCTCGCTGGTGCTGCAGGCCGGCCCGCGCTTCATCGTGCATGGCGAAACCGGCAGCTTTATCAAGCACGGAATCGATCCGCAGGAGGCGGCGCTGATGCGCGGCGAGCGTCCCGGTGCGCCCGGCTGGGGCGTGGAGGCCGAGTCGCAGCACGCGCAGATCAGTTTCGTGAAGGGCGACCTGGCCGTCACCGGCACGGCCAGGTCGCTGCCCGGCGCTTACCAGGAATACTATCAGCGCGTGTTCGACGCCATCGTCAACGGCAAGAGCCTGCCGGTGACGGCGCGCGAAGGGCTGGCGGTGATCAAGATCATCCGCATGGCGATGCAGAGTCACGCGCAGCAGCGCAGCGTGACGTTCGACTAAGTACTTGACCGGAAATACATGTGAGTTTTGGCAAACAGAACCGGATGCGGTGCAAGGCGGCGCGTGCGCGGCAGTGCGGGCACGGCAAGCAGGAGCCAACGCAGCAACGCGCCGGTTCCGGCAGCCAAAAACACATTTATTTCTGGGCGAGTACTTGGTGTCCTGAGTTGGAAATTCGTTGATGATTCAATGTGGCGAAATCGTACCGGGACAAGGAGCAAAGCGCAGACAGGCCGGGGCCTGGCGAGCATGTGCGACGCAGTACCGGTGCGATTGTCGTCATATTTATTCAACGAATTTCTGGTTCAGGACACTAGCTACAGGGATTCGTCGATCCTGAGGTAGTCGCGCAGCACCCGCACCACCAGCGCGTGGTCCTCGCCGCCCGGCAGGCCCGCCACGGTGATGGCGCCGACCACGCCGCTGCCGCGCAGCGTGAGCGGAAACGCGCCGCCCAGCGCCGCGAACCGGCGCGCATCGAGCGTGGGAATGGCGTGAATCGCACCGCCCCCCATGGTCACCTGCGTGTGCACATAACAGGAACTGTGCCCGCTGCGCTTGACCAGGTTACTCTTGCGCCAGATCCAGTGCGCGTGATCGGCCGGCGTGCCGTTCATGGCGTGATGGAACAGGCGCTGGTCGTGGCGCGTGATGTCCACCGTGATCGCCTCGTCGGCCGCGCGCGCGGCGCGCACCAGCCGCAGGCCGATCTCCAGCGCGATGTCGCTGTCGAACGCATCGAACTGCAGCAGCTGCTCCTGGCGCACCAGCATCGCCAGCATCACATACGGGTCGTCGCGCTTCACGGCGCCGTCCCGCCCAGCACATCGAGCGCCGCCGACACATACACCAGCGGCGCATTCCAGTTGATCGCCACTTCGTTGCTGGCGTAGCTGCAGTCGTCGTCGATGTACGACAGCGCCGGCAGCGCCGACGGATACGCGGCCTTGCAATCGCCCTTGTCCTGCTGCCCCGCATGCGGCCCGCCCGCCAGGAAGCCCGGCACCGGCGCGGCCACCTTGTCGGCCATCGACGGCCGGTGGTGCGGGTGCATCACCTGGCGCGCGCCGAAGCCGGTCACGAAGGAATACCTGGTGGCGTTGCGCCCCAAAACGTAATCGAGGCCGGCCTGCGCCGCATCGAGGTAATCGCGCCTGCCGTTCAAACGGTAGGCTTGCAGCAGCATCATCGACTGGTTCAGCGCCACCGCATTGCTGCCCCAGACGAAGTCTCCGCCCTGCATCGGCACCCCGTAGGCCGAGGCGCGCCAGGTGGCGGCCAGCGACGCGGCCAGGCCGTCGATGCGCGCGGCGATCAGCTTGCGGTCGGCCACGGCGCTCAGGCTGTTGCGGTGGTGCGCGAGCGAGATCCAGGCCAGGCCGCGCACGTCGGCCCACTGCGGCACGCTGGCAGTCACGCCGGCCGGCTGCATGGCGGCGTAATAGCCATCCTTGCCGCTGCTGATATACAGCTCGGCCGCGGCCCATGCGAATTCGTCGTCGAAGGTGGCGTCGCCGTACTCGCCGGTCGCCACGCCGGCCGGATTGCGGTACGCCACGGCCGGGTTGGCGCGCGCCCATTCCCATGCCGCTTCGGCCGCGCGCAGCATCTGCGCCGGCAAACCGGGCAACTGCTTTTCGTACGGTTTGAGCACACGGCTGGCGGCGGCCATGGTGGCGGCGAAATCGAGCGTGGCCGCGGTCCCCTTCCGCACCACGTAGCGCGGTTCGCCGCTGGCCTGGTCCGGCATGACGATGCCGTCGAAACGCAGGTTGGTCAGCTTGTTGTACACGCCGCCGTCGTGCGGGTCCTGCATGGTCAGCATCCATTCCAGGTTCCACAGCGCTTCGTCGAGGATGTCGGGCAGCGCATTGCCGCTCTCCGGAATGGCGCCGCGCCTGCGCGCAAAGTAGTCCGGAAAGTGCTCGAAGGCGGCCAGCAGGGTGTAGGTCGAGATGCCCGAGTTGACGATGTACTTGTTGTAGTCGCCGGCGTCGTACCAGCCCTTGGGACTGGCGATGACGGTGCCTTCCGGGCGCGCCTCGGACGCCGCCGAAGCGTGTACCAGCACGCGCGTGTCGGGATGCCCGGCCGCGCGCGCGTACACGCCGGCGTGCGCCGCGTCCAGGGCCATGCCGGAGCGGTTGAAGTAGAAGGCCTTGAGAGCGGCGGCGTTGAGCTGCGCATACACCCCGCGCCGCACCGCGAAGCGCTCCGACGGGGCGGCGCCGGCGGCGCGGATGCGGTACTCGCCGGGCCTGGCCAGGGCCGAAAAATCGGCCAGCATCACCGACTCTCCCGACTCCTTCCAGACGGCGGCGGGAGCGGCGCGCCCGCGCCAGGCGACCTTGCCGCTGGCGGCGTCGATCACCTCCACCTCGGCGCTGGCGCCCGCCGGCAGCAGCGCCACCTTGTGCGCCTGCGGCGCGAAGCCAATCTGGTTGACGCGGATCGCGCCGGGAGCGGCGCCGGCATTTGCGCCGGCCGCCAGCACGATCAACCACAGGCAGGCCGGCGCGCGCCTCATGCCGGTACCGCCTGCGCGGCTTTCGGGTCGTTGGCGGCCGCTTCGTCGATATAGAACGGCGCGCACCAGGTGGCGATGAACGAGGGGATCGTGGCGACCATCACGAAGATGAAGTAGTTGACGTAGCCCATCCACTCCTGCAGGTGGCCGCTGACCGCGCCCGTCACCAGGCCGCACAGGCCCATGATGCCGGTGCCGAAGGCGTAGTGCGTGGTGGTGTACTTGCCCGGCGCCAGCTGCTGCATCAGGTAGATCATGAAGCCGACCGCGCCGAAGCCGAAGAAGAACTTCTCGATCATCACGCCGGCCGTGATCAGGTACAGGTTCGTCGGCAGGTAGACGGCCATGATCAGGAAGGTGACGTTCGGGATATTCACCGCGCAGCACAGCACGAACAGGGTCGACTTCAGTCCCTTGCGCGCCACGTACCAGCCGCCCAGCAGGGACCCGAGCAGCACCGCGGCCAGGCCGTAGGTGCCGTAGATGACGCCCAGCTTTTCGTTGGTCAGTCCCAGGCCGCCCTTGCCGGCCGGGTCGACCATGAAGAACGGTCCGATCTTTTCGAGGAAGCCGATACTGAGGCGGAACAGGAACGCGAACGCCAGCATGCGCCACACGCCGCGCTTCTGGAACAGGGTGACGAAGGAGTCCATCAGGATCGCTCCCGCCGCCTTGACGCTGGCCGGCGTGTTCTCGGCGCGCGCGCCGTCGGGCATGAAGCGCGCATGCCAGAACGCCATCAGCACCGTCAGTCCGCCCACCAGGAAGAAGATGATGCGCCAGGCGTCGATCCAGTTCGGGCCGAAGACGGCGGCGTCGTGATGGAACACGTTCACGTGCAGCCAGCCGCTCAGGTACACCATGCCGCCGGCGGCGACGATCGGACCCACGTTCCAGCTCAGGCTCTGGATGCCGCAGTACAGCGACTGCGCGCGCGAGTCGAGCGAGGTGACGTACACGCCGTCGCAGGCGATGTCCTGGGTCGCGCCGACGAAGGACATGGCCCAGAACAGCGCCATCAGGATCGCCATGTAGTTCGGCAGCGCCATGACCAGCGCGATGCCGATGAAACCGAGGCCGATCAGGGTCTGCGCGCACAGCACGAAGAACTTCTTGGTGCGGTACATCTCGACGAAGGGCGCGAACAGCGGCTTGACCGTGTACGCCAGGATCAGCAGGCTCGAATACTCGGCCGCCTTGCCGTTGTCCATGCCGAGATTCTTGAACATGATGGCGGTGACGGAGGTCAGCATCACGTACCCGAGCGCCATCGTGAAGTAGCCGGTCGGCACCCACAACAGGGGCGAGACGGTCGGTTTAGAAGCGTGCATGGTCGTTTTCCGTTTCAAGAGTGGGCGGCGGCAAAGGCGCCGGCGCCGCCGACACGGCGCGCGGCTTCGGCGCGCTTGCCGCCTGGCCGTCCAGGTGTCCGGCCAGGATCGCCGCCGCGCCCAGCATGGCCGGATAGGAGGCGGTGATGACCAGCGTCGGGATCTGCGAGGTAAAGGCGGAAAAGCGTCCCTTGTTCTCGAAGCGCGCCCGAAACGGCGAGCGGGCGAAGTAGGCGCCCAGGCGCGGCACCACGCCGCCGCCGATATACAGGCCGCCGCGTGCGCACAGCGTCACCGCCAGGTTGGCTGCGACGGTGCCCAGCATACCCGAAAAGCAGTCCAGCGTTTCGCTGCAAAGCGGGTCGCTGCCGGCCAGGCCGCGCTCGACGATGTCGGCGGTGGACAGGCTGGCGTCGACCCGCAGGCCACGGTGCGCGGCCAGCGCTTCGCGAATGAGCACGATGCCGGGACCGGAGACGATGCGTTCGGCCGAGACGTGCTCGTAACGCTGCCAGCAATGCTGGAGCACCGCCACTTCGCGCTCGTCGAAGGGCGAAAAGGCCACGTGGCCGCCTTCGCTCTGGACCGCCACCCAGCGTCCGTCGACCGGCACCAGGCCGGCCACGCCCAGGCCCGTGCCGGCGCCCACCAGGCCGATCACGCCGCTGCCGGCGGCCGCGCCGCCGCCGATCTTGTCCAGGTCCGCCGGACCGAGGGCCGGCAGCGCCATCGCCAGCGCGGCGAAGTCGTTCACCACCAGCAGGGTGTCGAGCTTGAGCGCGGCGCGCGAGGCGGCGATCGAGAACGCCCAGTGGTGATTGGTCATCTTGACGGCGTCGCCGTCGACCGGATTGGCGATCGCGATAACCGCGTGGCGCACGCGGCGCGCAGGCAGCCGGTTTAAATAGGCGCGGACGGCGTCGTCGACATGCTCGTACTCGGCGCAGGCCAGGGTGTGGGCGTCGCCCACCCGCCCGGGGCCGTGTTCGAGCGCGAAGCGCGCGTTGGTGCCGCCGATGTCGGCCAGCAGGCGCGGACCGTCGGCATAGGAATCAGGAACCATGTTGCCTCCAATGGAAAAGCAAAGGAACAGCGGTCGATCAGCGCTGGCGCTGGGCGGTCACGACATCGCGGTACCAGATGGCGCTGTTCTTGAGCGTGCGTTCCTGGGTCGCGTAATCGACATGGACGATGCCGAAGCGCTTGGCGTAGCCCGAATTCCATTCGAAGTTGTCGAGCAAGCTCCAGAGGAAGTAGCCGCGCACGTCGACGCCCTGCTCCATGGCCGCCTTGAGCGCGTCCAGGTGCATCTGCACGTAGGCGATGCGCTCCGGATCGGCGACCTTGCCGTCGTCGACGGTATCCGGATTGGCCATGCCGTTCTCGGTGATGTAAATCGGCGGCAGCATGTATTCGGCATTGAGCTTGACCAGCAGTTCGGTCAGGCCCTGCGGATAGATTTCCCAGCCCATGTCGGTGAAACCGAGCTTGCCGGGCGGCGTGCGCGGCGGCGTTTCGGCGCTGCAGAAAGAGCGGAAGTAGTAGTTCACGCCGAGGAAGTCGATCGGCTGGGCGATGATCGCCATGTCGCCGTCGTGCACCACGGGCGCCATCTCGCCGTGCGCGCGCAGCGCCAGTTCCGGGTAGCGGCCCTTGAAGATCGGGTCCATGAACCACTGCACCGAGCGCGCGTATTCGAGTTCGGCCAGATTGCGGTCGGCCTCGGAATCGGTGGCCGGATCGGCCGTCCACTGGTTCAGCACGATGCCCAGCCGCGCCGAGGTGGCGGCGGTGCGCATGGCGTTCATGGCCAGGCCGTGCGAGAGCAGCAGGTGGTGCGAAACCTGGATGGCCTGCCTGGCGTCGCTCACGCCGGGCGCGAACTGCGAGTTGCCGTAACCGAGATTGGCGGTGCACCACGGTTCGTTATGGGTGGCGATGGCGTCGATCCGGTTGCCGAAGCGGCGCGCCACCTCCTGCGCGTAGTCGGCGAAGCGGTAGGCGGTGTCGCGATTCATCCAGCCGCCATCGTCCTGCAAGCCCTGCGGCAGGTCCCAGTGGTACAGGGTCAGGTGGGCCTTGAGGTCCTTGGCGGCCAGTTCGTCGAGCAGGCGGTCGTAGAAACCGAAGCCGGCTTCGTTCCAGGCGCCCTTGCCGCTCGGCTGCACGCGCGCCCAGGCCATCGAGAAGCGGTAGGCGTCCACGTTCAGCGACGAGATCAGGCCCACGTCTTCGCGGTAGCGGTGGTAATGGTCGCAGGCGACCGTGCCGTCGCTCCGGTCCTTGATATTGTTCGGGTTGAGGCAGAACGTATCCCAGATCGATGGCCCCTTGCCATCAGCTGCGGAGCCGCCCTCGATCTGGAAGGCGCTGGTCGCGACTCCCCACGTAAAGTCGGCGGGAAATTGATTGGATTGGTTCATGGTAGAGCTCGATATCGGTGGGGCGATGACGGGACGCGCGGCGCCCATGCAGGCACGCCGCGCCTTGATCCGCTCCCCGGAGGAAGCGGACAGGATGGCGGGACTTAGAAGTCGACGCCGGTGTTAAAGCCGAAGGTGCGCGGCGGCAGGTACTGCGCCACCCAGATGGAATTGAAGCCGTTCGCTGCGCTGGTCTTGATGTTTTTGTCGGCCACGTTACGCACGAAGGCATCGACCCACCACTTGTTGCTGGTGTAGCGCAGGCCCAGGTCGGTGCGGGTGTAGGCTTTCTGGCGGTCGCCCTCGCCCAGGTTGAACACGCTCAGCCAGGACGCGGTTTCGTAGTGGGTCGAGATACGCGGCACCAGCGTGGCGCCGCCGGCCAGTTCGAAGCTGTGCTGGTACTGCAGCTGCATCGAGAACTTCGGCGCGTGCGGCATGGTGTTGCCGCTCACGTCCAGGCAGTTGCCGATGCCCGGGATGTTGCAGACCGGCAGAGTGTAGTCGTTGCTGCCGCCAATCAGATTGCCCAGCTTGGCGCGGGTGTAGGCCAGGGTCAGCTGCAGCTTGTCGTCGCGCGTGAGCTTGGCGGCGATTTCCGACTCCACGCCGAACACGGTGGCGCCGTCGGCATTGTTGGTGGCCAGCCCGCGGGTGCCGTCCGGATTGCTGACCGGAGCGCTGAACTGGAAGTCCTTGAAGTCCGAATAGTAGATCGCGTTGTTCACCTTGACCATGCCGCCCATCAGGGTGCTCTTGCTGCCGATTTCATAGTTGGTCAGGGTTTCGGCGCCGTACGGACGGCCGCCATCCTGCAGGCCGCCCGACTTGTAGCCGGTCGAGACGCTGGCGTAGAGCATGTTGCTGCGGTCGAGGTCATAGTTCACCCGTACCAGGCCGGTGGTCTTGCTGCCGTGGTAGACGCCGTCGTTAGATGGATTGTTCGGCACGAAGCCCTGGCCCGGAAGGCGCGGGTCGATCGATGGGCTGACCGGCACTTGCGGCACGTCGGCCTTGCTGTCCCAGGTATAGCCGTTGCCGCCCTGGTTGGTGCGCTTGTCCTTGGTGTAGCGCAGGCCGCCGGTCAGGTGCAGCTTGTCGCTGATGTTCCAGGTGGCCTGGCCGAAGGCGGCGGTCGAATCGACGGTCTGCTTCGGCTGGATGAAGGAACCCTGCCAGTTGACCGTGCCCTCCTGCGTGCCGTTGAAGATCGGGATATCGAAGCGCATGTCGTTCTTTTCGGCCGCGTAGTACAGGCCGAGCTGCCAGTCGACGGTCTTCTTGCCCAGCGATTGCAGTTCGAGTTCGTGGCTGTGGTTCTTGTAGTGCGAGGCGACGGTGTTGTTGGCCTGGTATTTGGCGCCGGTGGCGAAGCTGGTCGGAATCTCCACGCCGCCATCCTGGTCGAAGGTCGACGCACCGGAGAAGCGCGCCACGCCGGCGATGTAGTGCAGCGCCAGCGAATCGTTGATGGTGTATTCGAGGCGCGAGCGGATCGCGTCCGAATCGCGCTTGACCATCGGCGCCACGTCGGCCAGGGTCGACCACAGGTCGGTGCCGGCGCGCGGGGTTTGCAGCAGGTTCATGCTCGGGGTACCGCGGTCGGCGTATTTTTCGTACGAGACGTTCCACTTCACGTCGGGCCGGATGTTCCACAGCAGGGACAGGCGCACCGCGGTCTGGTCCTGGGCGCCGTATTGCGGGCCGTTGGCGATGAACAGGTTCGGATTGATCGGACGGAAGTCGCTGTCCTTGCCGCCGCCGGCCTTGAAGGCGGCGCGCTGGTCGGCCACCGAAATCCTCGGCAGCTTCTGGTAGTCGACGTAGCCTTCGTGCTGTTCGTGCACGGCGGCGATGCGCAGGGCGGCGGTTTCGCCGAGCGGAATGTTGAAGGCGCCGCGCGTACCGAGGCGCTTGTAGTCGCCCATGCCCGCTTCGATATTGCCCGAACGCTCGCCGAGCACCGGCTTGGTGGTCTGCATGTTGACCGCGCCGACGGTGGAGTTGCGGCCCCACAGGGTGCCTTGCGGGCCGCGCAGCACTTCGATCGCTTCCAGGTCGAACAGCAGCGAAGTGGCGCCTTCCGGACGCGGCGAGTAGATGCCGTCGATGAAGCTGGCCACTTCGGGATCGGCGTATTCGGTCTTGGCGCTGTCGTTGCCGATGCCGCGCAGGGTCATGGTGATGACGCCATGGTCGCCCTGGCCGGTGGCCTGGAAGCCCGGCACCAGGTTGACCACGTCCTGGATCGTCTGTACGTGGTTGTCCTGCAGCGATGCGGCGTTGATCGCGGTGATCGCGATCGGGGTTTTTTGCAGCGGGGTCGAACGCTTGGTCGCGGTGACCACGACTTCGGGAATCACGTTCGAGTCGGCGCTGGCGACGTTCTTGCTGACCGCAGGCGCTGCCGGGGCTTGCGCCGTTTCCTGGGCATTTGCCGCGCTGATGCCTGCGAGCAATGTCAGGATGGCGAGTTGAATTGGGGCGCGAGCGCGGCGAAACGCCTGGGTGGCGGTAGGTTTCATGCAGTCTCCATTCGGAATGATCCGATTTTTGTTGTTCAAAACTTGGCTGGGCGAGAAAACGTTTTCATCAGACTTGAAAACGATTTCATGGTACATTTCGGTGCAATCCAAAGTCAAATGAAATATTCTGGTGCGGTTCTTTTTGTCATATTCGCCACACTCCGCCACAAAAAGGGGCAATTCATGAAAGCGTTTCATAACGTGTTGATCGTCGGCGGCGGGACCGCCGGCTGGCTCACCGCCTGCTACCTGGCGCGCACCCTGGGTGCGGCCGGCGTAGGCGCGGCCGGCGTAGGTGCAGCCGGCGTAGGCGCGGCCAGCGTAGGCGCGGCGAGCGCCGGCGCGAGCGGCGTGAGCATCACCCTGGTCGAGTCGCCCGAGATCGGCATCATCGGTGTCGGCGAGGGCACTTTTCCGTCGATCCGGTCGACCCTGGCCGCGATCGGCATCGACGAAGCGCGCTTCGTGCGCGACTGCGAGGCCACCTTCAAGCAGGGCGTGCGCTTCAACGACTGGGTGCGCCCTGCCGGCGCGCCCGGAGCGGACCACTACTTCCATCCCTTCAGCCAGCCGAGCCAGCGCCAGGGCGGACCGGAACTGCTGCCGCACTGGCTGCAGGGCACGGCCGGCGCCGGGGTTGCTTTCGCCCAGGCGGCGACCATGCAAAAGCGCGTGGCCGACGCCGCGCACGGGCCCAAGCGCCTGGCCGACGCCGATTATTCCGGGCCGATGAACTACGCCTACCACTTCGACGCCGGGCGCTTCGCCGCCCTGCTGGCCGAGCATGGCCGTTCGCTCGGCGTGCGCCATGTACAGGCCAATGTGGAACGGGTCGAACTCGATGCCGGCGGCGCGATCGCCTGCGTGCACACGCGCGAACACGGCGCGCTGGGCGCGGACCTGTTCGTGGACTGCACCGGTTTCCGGGCCGCGCTGATCGGCGAGGCGCTCGGCTCGCCGTTCCGCAAGATGGACGACGTGCTGTTCGTCGACCGCGCGCTGGCGCTGCAGGTGCCCTACCCCGCGCCCGATACCTTGATCCCCTCGTACACCATCTCCACCGCGCACGAAGCGGGATGGACCTGGGACATCGGCCTGCAGCGGCGGCGCGGCATCGGCTACGTGTATTCGAGCCGCCACACGACCGACGAACGCGCCGAGCAGGTGCTGCGCCGGTACATCGGCGCCGCCGCCGACGGCCTCGCGCCGCGCCAGCTGAAACTCAATATCGGCTACCGCGAGGTGCAGTGGGTGAAGAACTGCGTGGCGGTCGGGCTGTCGGGCGGCTTCCTGGAGCCGCTCGAATCGTCCGGCATCGGCCTGATCGAAACGGCGGCCTACCTGATCGGCCACCTGTTCCCCTTTAACGGCGACACCGCGCCGGTGGCGGCCCAGTACAACCGCCTGATGCGCGAGCGCTACGAGCGCGTGGTGGACTTCATCAAGCTGCACTACTGCCTGAGCCAGCGCACCGATTCGGCCTTCTGGACCGACAATACCGACCCGCGCTCGATTCCCCAGTCCCTGCGCGACAAGCTGGCCATGTGGCGCTGCCGCGCGCCGCACCGGCTCGACTTCGTGGCCGACGTCGAAATGTATCCGACGTCGAGCTGGCAATATGTGCTGTACGGGATGGAGTTCGCCACCAGCCTGCACCCGAGCGCCTGCCATCCGGCGCGGCGCGAGGAAGCGGCTGCCGAATTTGCCATGATCGCCAAACTGGCAAGCCACGCGCTGGCGGACCTGCCGCCGCACCGCGCGCTGGTCGAACACCTGTGTCAACGACGATGAATCGGCATCGGAACACGAGAATCACACGACGAGAATCACACGATGAGAAATAACGACAGCGGTGCGGTCACCCTGCACCAGGTGGCGCACGCCGCCGGCGTGTCGCCGGCCACGGCATCGCGCTTCATGAACGGCACGGCCAGGGTCTCGGACGCCAAGCGGCGCAGCATCGAAGACGCCATCGAACGCCTGAACTACAAGCCGAACCTGGTGGCGCAGGGCCTGAAAATGGGCAGCACGCGCACCATCGGCGTGCTGACGCAGTCGCTGGTGTCGGGCTATTTCAACGACGCCATGGTCGGCATCGAAGACGCGGTCAAGGCGGCCGGCTATGCGCTCCTGATCATGAGCGGGCACTGGCACGCGCTTGAAGAAGCCGAGCGGGTCGAACTGCTGATCGGACGCCGTGTGGACGGCGTGGTGATCCTGACCGGGAACATGAGCGACACCCAGATCCTCGATTTTTCGCAGCGCGTGCCGATCGTCGCGTTCGGGCGCAAGCTCGAAGGCGAGCGGGTTTTCGGTTTTTTCCTCGACAATTACGGCGCCGCCTGCGAGGCGATGGAACTGCTGATCGAACAGGGCCACCGGCGCATCGCCTTCATTCGCGGTTCGGACGACCAGGAAGACGCGCACGCGCGCCTGGCCGGCTACCGCGACACCCTGGCGAAACACCGCATCGAGCCCGATCCCGACCTGATCGTGGCGGGCGACTTCCAGGAATCGGGCGGGCTGCAGGCGGTCAACCAGCTGCTCACCTCGGGAGCGCGCTTTTCGGCCATCTTCGCGGCCAACGACCTGTCCGCCTACGGCGCGCGCCTGGCCTTGTACCGGCGCAGCATCCGGGTGCCGGAAGACGTCTCCATCATCGGTTTCGACGACCTGCATAGTTCGATGTACACCACCCCGCCGTTGACGACCGTGCGCCAGCCGCTGTACGACGTCGGCTCCTGCATCGGCAGCATGATGCTGGGGATGATCGGGCGTGACGAAGTGAAGGTGACGCCGCCGGCATTGAGCCTGGTGGTGCGGGAGTCGGTGCGGCGCCTGACGTAAGCCGTGGGCAGCCACGCTGCGCCGGTTCGATGGCCCCGGCGCCTGGCGCCGAGCGGGTCGGCGGCATCGCGGCCTGGCGTCGGATGCACGTGATAATGTGTAAAATTTGCAACAAATTCGTGTGTGCGCGCAGGGCGCTGCTATATTGTCATTTCCGATAATCTTGCAATTCCTTCAAGGCCCATCCATGAATAAATTCGCCGTAGGCGTGCTCTTCGCAGCCACGCTGGCGTCACCGCTGTTGGCCCACGCACAGGTTCACGCCGAAGCCAGCCTGACCAATTTTTCGTACACCCTGATCGACCTGTTGCCCGATGATGGCATCACGCCGTCGCTCAGCATCGTCGCGCCCGTCGGGTATGCCGGCGGCTCCAGTGTCTACGGTTCGATCATGCAAAGGCGTACGAACGAACCGGAGTTCGAAGACAGCCGCACGCAAATAACGACGCGCTATAACCGCAACCTCGACGTGAAGCTCGGCGCACCTGCCGGCGCCGCAAACGCCAGCGTGACGGGGTCCAATTTCGGCGCATTGCAATTCCACACAAATGTGTCCACGACCGGCGCCCCTGAGGCATTCCGCTCGGCCTCCACGTACGCCCGTTCCGAAATCCTCGAATTTGTGCTGTCGCCCGGAACGCAGGTGTCGTTTTTCGCAGACTTCAACGGCAGCGCCACGACCACGGAACCGAAAGGCAGCGCGTACCGCGATTTGGCAAACGCGGAAGCTTCCTTCATGCTGAGAAGCGATGGGTTTGGCTACGATTCGACATCGATCAATCTGGCCGCATCGAACCTGTCTTTCGCCGATGCTCCTCCGGCGACGATGTCCGCCAGTGAACGCATGTCGCTCACGCTCGGCAACAGCTCGGCGTCTGCGGCGAAGCTGCATCTGGAAATCTTCACGGGCTCGTCCCTGCAATCCGCGTATGACGCGCAGGCAGCAAGCGCCGTGCCCGAGCCGGCCACAACGGCCATGCTGGCGGCCGGACTGGCCCTGGTCGCAGGAGCAGTCCGCCGCCGCAAGGCCCAGGACCAATAACCGTCGGCCAGCCGCTGGCGCGGCCGGTGCGGCCTATCGCTGGATGCGGCTGCCGGCAGCACTGGTTTTGCCGCTTTCCATGCAAGACACACTTAACATGAACCCAGGATATCCATGAAGACAATTTTTGCCACGCTGGCATTGAGCGCAACGCTCGCCGTCCCGCTGTCCGCCAGCGCGCAAGTGAGCGCATCGGGCACATTGAACAATTTCTCGTACACGCTGGTGGACCTGCTGCCGAACGACGGCATTGCACCATCGCTCTCGATCGTCAAGCCCGGCTACCCCCATCCGCAGGGCACGACCGCGTATGGCGATTTCCGCCAGAGCGGCCCCGAGCAAGTGCAGGAAATCGACAAGGACAGGACGCGCTCGCTGTATAGCCGCCCGCTCGACGTCAACATTGCCGTCCCCGGGACCACCGTGGCGTCGACCGTCAGCGGCACCGATTTCCAGAGCCTGGACCTGCGCGCAGACGCGTCGACCACGCGTCTTGCCGGCCATGGCCGCACGGCGATCGCGTCGAGTTCCATGATGATCGAAGAATTCGTCCTCTCGCCCGGCACGCAAGTGAAGTTCTTTGCCGACGTCAATGCCAGTGTAGCAAGATCGATCAAAAGCACAGAGTTAATGGCAGAAAGCTCCAAGGTCATGGCCAGCATGGGCTTCGACGGCCTCCTGTCGAGCTGGTACCCGAATTCCAGCACCGAGTTCAAGTTCTCGATCTCGGACGACAGCGGCCTCTCGTACTCGACAAGCGAACGCTTGTGGATCATGTTCGATAACACGGCCGCGACGGCGTACAATCTGAAGCTGTCGATCGGCTTGTGGTCCGAAGTCAATGCGCTCGACAACACGCCAGCGACCAGCCCGGTGCCGGAACCGGCGACCTACGGGATGATGTTGGCCGGCCTGGCCCTGGTGGCCGGCATGGCGCGCCGCAAGCGGGCTGGCTGAGTTTTTGCAGGGGGCGCGGCCCGGCAGTCTTGCGACAGCCAGCGCACCTGCGTCAGACGATACTATGCCGCAGGCGTTCGCTGCCGCTGGCGGCAATGTCTTCGAACGCCGAATCGAGCGTGGTGAACACGTCCCAGCGCGCCTGGCCGCGCTGGGCGGCGGCCATGTCGATCACCAGCAGTTCCAGCGCTTCTTCGCGCTTGCCCTTCCATAGCTTGTCGGCCAGCGCGACCGACAATTCCTCGAACGAGTTCCCCGGGTCCTGCCATGCCGCGTGCGAGACGCAGCAGCGCGCCAGCGCCGGCGGCACGCCGTTGGCCAGCATCAGGGCCTGGCCGGCCGGCTCGTGGCGCGATCCGGGTCCGTCGAGTTCTTCGGGATGGACGATTTTACCGGCATCGTGCAGCGCCACCCCAAGCTCGATCAGGCGCGCGTCGAAGTGCAATTGCAGGCCGCTGTAGACGGCCATGAGCGCATCGGCCGCTTCCCCGACCAGTTGCAGGTGACGCAGCAGGCGTTCGCTGGCGCCAAGCGCGCGCAGCATGGCGGCGGCATTGGCGCGGTCGCGCAAGACGCTGTCTGGCCCGCCGGATTGAGCGCCCGCTGCCGCCGGACCGCTCATTTTGCGTCGTAGCTCAAGGCGTCGCGGTCGCGACAGCTCAGGCTCGCATAGCGCCCTTTGGGCAGCGCATTCTTGATGCCCAGTTCTTGCAGTTCGGCGCCGGGGTCGGTTTTCTCTTCCACCCTGCAGTAATTAAGCTTGGCGAATTTTTGCAGCGCTGCGGTGTTGCCTGTCACGCTGACCGTCACCCCCAGCCCTTCACTCACGCAGCAACCGACATAGCGCGTCATGTACTCTTCTTCGATCACGACCAGCGGATAACCAAGGAAGGTGGCCGGTTTATTGACCAGGTAGTAATCGTTGTAATCGGCACGCATGTTCGGACGCGGGTTGACGTAGCCGGCTTTCATGTACGCCTGGATCGCCTTGCCGGAGGTGCCGGCGCGCTTTTCGGCCGCCTTGTCGTATTTCATGGCGCTGGCAAGGCCGGCTTCGAGGTCGGGCAGGTCGGCAGCGCTGGACGCGCTGGCAAGACACAAGGAGATGACGCCGAAAAAAACAGATGTCGATATCTTCATGGTAGCGGGAAAGTGGAGTCGGTTCGCAGGTATTCTATAAGATATCGCCAGCGGTAAACAACCGGCGCGCCGGCGCGCCCCATCGACAGCAGGACCCGACAACATGAATTGGTTTAAAAAGCTCACCGGCCAGGCGCCGGGCAAGCAGGAAGACGCCGCGCAGGCGCAGGCAAGCTTGCCGGCGCCAGCCACCGCCGGCATTGATCCCGCCGCAGGCCAGGCGCCGGTCCTGCGCGAAGGCACGCCCGAATTCCATCTGTTCCTCGCCCGCACGAGCCTCGACAGCGGCGCCGATCTCGCGCACGGAGCGGCGCATCTGGCCAGCCTGCTGGCGGCCGATCCGCGCCGCGCCGCGTGGCAGGCCCTGGCCGCGCGCTATCTGGATGCGGCCGGCGGCGATGTCGACCTTCTACTGCCGGCCGGCGAGCAGCGCTTTGCCCACAGCGAAGCCTTGCGCGCCTGGTTCTGGCAGCGCCAGGGCAAGACGATGGAGGCGGTCGACCTGCTGCTGCAGGTCGCGCGTGCGCAGCGCAGCGCGGCCTGGCTGCACGCCTGGGCGCTCGACTGGGTCGAGCAGGAAGGCGCGCTGGCCGGCGTCGACCAAGCGACCGTGATGCAATTGCTGGCGACGGTGCTCAACAGCGTCGAAGAAGCCCACGAATCCCCGGCCGCTACCGTGCGCTTTGTGGAGCGCTGGGCGCGCGTGGCGGACCGCGCCAGCGCCGCGTATGCGGCATCGCCGCTGCTGCTGCTGGTGCGCGCCGGCCTGCACCGCAAGGCCGGCAATTTCGAGGCCGCGCTGGCGGTCACGGGGCCGATCGGCAAGGCCGCCTCCGCCGAGCAGGCCAGCGCCATCGGGCTGCTGCTGCGCTGCATGGGGCGCTACGACGAATCCGAGCAGGCGTTCGTCCGCGCCGGCAGCTTCGACCCGGCCGACATCACGCCCAGGCTGGAAGCGGGCGACACCCGTTTCGAGGAAGGCGACTGGCAAAAGGCGCTGGCCTGGTACGACGCCGTGCTGGCCTGCGAGGGCGAACAGGCGTGGGCGCAGGCCTCGGCATGGTACTGCCGCTACAAGCTCGATGGCGACGAAGCGTGGATGGCGCGCTTGTGGGAAGCGATGCGCGGCGGCGACAACCGCGCGCACCAGCTGGTATTTCGCGAGCGCGGACGGCTGCCGCAATCGTCGGACGCCACCGCCAACCTGCTGCGCCAGCTGCGCGAGGACTGGCTGAAAAACGACGGCGGCCAAGCGCGCACGATCAGGATCGGCGTCAGTTCGCTGGAAGCGCCCAGCAACCAGCTGGCGCTCGCGCTGGAATTGGCGGCGCACAATCGGCTGGCGCGGCTGGAGATGGACAGCGGCGCCCTGCCGGCGGTCGACCCGCGCCTGGCGCTGGCGCCGGTCGATTATCCGCTGTGGGCATACGACGGCAGCGTGCCGCGTCCGGCCCTGGCGGCGCCCGACGCTGCGGTGCGCGATGCCATCGCGGCGCTGGCGCAGCAGCCCTACCTGCCGCACGCGAACTGGGCCCAGGCCAGCCATGCGGCGGCAAGATTCGGCGCGCGCCATGTGCGCGACATGCTGGCGGTGATGGTGCATCCGCCGCCGCTGCCGCAGGGCGTGAGCGCGCTCGCATGGCTGCCGCGCGTGCAGCTGGCGGCGGCGCAGGTGGCCGGCCAGGTCGACGGCGGCTGGGAAGGATCGGCGCGGCGCCGCGCGCTGCTGTCGGTCCTGTTCGGGCCGATGGACTGGAGCACCTGCGCGGCGATCCGCGTGCTGGCCTGGATCGCCGCGCAGGAGCCGGCCTGCACCACCGATATCGTGCGCCAGTTCGAACGGATGGAACCTCACATTCCCCAGGTCGGCCATTGGGACTGGGTCGCGCTGCTGTACCAGCAGTGGCTGGAGATTCCCTCGCTGCGCGATGAGGAGCGCGAAGAACTGCGCCGCAAGCTGCAGGAAATCGAAGACGGCCAGGCGCGCGATTAACGCCAGCTGGCCTGGTACGCGCGCAGGCGGCCGGCGAGGTCGCCGGGGCCGAGTGTGAGCACCCACTGCTCGAACGACAGCGCCGCATCGTGCGGCGCGTCCAGGAAGCTGGCGCGGCAAGCGCTCATGAAGTCGCCCAGTTCCCTGCCCTGGTAGCCGGTGTGCGCGGCCACGATGGCGCCGTTCCACACAAGCTTGGCGCGCTTGTGGGTGTCGTGCCGGTCGATCGCCGCGAGGTAGCGGGGACGCGCCTCGGGGAAGATATCGTTAAAAATGCGCTGTTCCCAATCGGCCCGTTCGGCATCGCGTTCGGGCGACGCGCGTCCGCCATCCCAGGCCGACCAGTGGTAGCGGTCCAGTTCCGGTTTGTCGTCGATCCATTTCAGGAACGCGGTGTACGAAGGCCGCTTGGCATCGCGCACGCGGCTGGCGGCGTTGCGGTTGTCGAGCAGGTAGATCTGGCGGTGAAAATACGGGGTCGAGGCGGCGAATGCGAACACGTCGCCGAGGGTGTCGAAGCCTTGCAGGTAGCGCGCGTGGTCGTAGCCGAGCAGGGCGAAGGTTTTGGCGACGTCGCGCGTGATCAGGATCTCGGCGAACACCTGGTCCTTGTCGCGCAAGAGCGTCCACAGGCCGTCGTGGCCGTACTTGAGGCCCATTTTATGGGCGATGCGGCCCATCAGGTTGCCCAGGTCGTTGAAGGCGTAGTAGGAGGCGGCAAACGCCATTTCGTCGGCGGGGGTGGCGATCAGGTCGATCTGCATCGCGCGGAAATCGAACGAGACCACAGCGCCGTTGACGATCAGGTCCTGCGGCGCAAAGGCTGCCCTGACCTCCTCGATCCAGTCGGGCGGCAGGCGGGTCGATTCGATCAGGATGTCGCTGTCGCCGAAGGACTCCTTGCTGCCGTAGGCGAGGATCGGCTGGCAGCCGATGCCGGGAAACAGCGCGCGCAGCCTGTCGATGACGGCGGCGGTGATGGCCTGGTAAGCGGCGGCCGGCTGGCGGGTGACGCCGACGTGTTTCATGGCGTTTCCACCCATGCGAGGCTCCTTGCTTACGTGCGGATTTTCGACAGCAGCTTGGTGGTCGAGCGGTCGTGTTCGAAATCGATGGCGACCGCCCGGCCGCCGTAGGCCAGCACGGCCCGGCCTTCGGGGATGGCCTGCATGTCGTAGTCGCCGCCCTTGGCATAGATCTCGGGGCGCGCTTCGAGCACCACCTCGAGGGCGGTGTCTTCGTCGAAGTCGACCACCAGGCTGACCGATTCCAGCGCGGCCAGCACGGCCATGCGGTCGGCGGCGTTGTTGAGGGGACGGTCGTCGCCTTTGCCGAGGCGCTTGACCGAGGCATCGGTGTTGGCGGCGACCACCAGCGAGGCGCCCAGCGCGCGCGCCTGCGCCAGGTAGGTCACATGGCCGCGGTGCAGGATGTCGAACACGCCGTTGGTCAGCACCACCGGTTTGGGGAGGGCGGCGACGCGGGCGGCGAGGTCGGGGCGGGTGCAGATTTTGTTTTCGAAGTCGGGCATGGGGTCCAAGGTACTGTATTAGCCAATTTCGCCAGCTCCGTCGTTCCCGCGCAGGCGGCAACCCAAGTGCTCTTTGCTAAACGAGCAACTTGGGTTCCCGCCTGCGCGGGAACGACAAGGTAGGAGCGGGAACGACGCGGCAGGCGCGGGAACGACGCGGTTAGTGGCGGCGAACGGTGTTGGGATTATTCTTCCTCTTCCTCATCCATCGCCATCGACAGGTCGTTCGACTTCGCCCCCACCGCGCCGCCCGGTTCCTTGCGGTCGCCGCGCAGCTTGATCTGCAGGCGCAGGCCGTTGGCCGAATCGGCGTTGCGGATCGCTTCGTCGTAGCCGATCTGGCCGCGGTTGTACAACTCGTACAGCGCCTGGTCGAAGGTGCACATGCCCAGTTCGCGCGACTTGTGCATGATCTCCTTGATCGACTGGAAGTTCCCCTTCAGGATCATCTCGCTGATGGTCGCCGTATTGAGCAAGATCTCGATGGCGGCCTTGCGCCCCTTGCCATCCTCCGTGCGCACCAGCCGCTGCGAGACGATCGCGCGCAGGTTCGACGACAGGTCCATCAGCAGCTGGTTGCGCCGCTCTTCCGGGAAGAAGTTGATGATCCGGTCCATGGTCTGGTTCGAATTGTTGGCATGCAGGGTGCCCAGGCACAGGTGGCCGGTTTCGGCGAAGGCGATCGCGTGTTCCATGGTTTCGGTATCGCGGATCTCGCCGATCAGGATCACGTCCGGCGCCTGGCGCAGCGTGTTTTTCAGCGCCGCGTGCCAGGAGTGCGTGTCCACCCCCACTTCGCGGTGGGTAATCAGGCAGTTCTTGTTCTTGTGGACGTACTCCACCGGGTCTTCTACCGTAATGATATGCCCCGCCGAATTGGCGTTGCGGTAATCGATCATCGCCGCCAGCGTGGTCGACTTGCCCGAACCGGTGCCGCCGACCACCAGCACCAGGCCGCGCTTGGTCATGACGACGTCTTTCAGCACTTCCGGCAGGTCCAGCTTTTCGAAATTCGGGATTTCGGACGCGATCGTCCGCACCACCATCGCCACGCACTGCTGCTGTACATAGACATTGACGCGGAAACGACACACATTGGGCAGGGAAATGGCAAAGTTACATTCCATTTCCTTCTCAAACTCATTGCGCTGCTTGTCGTTCATCAAGGACAGCGCCAGCGCGCGGGTCACGTCGCCGGTCAGCTTTTGCTGGCTCATCGGTTTCATCGCGCCCTGGAACTTCATGCTCGGCGGGAAATCGGCCGAAATGAACAAGTCCGAGCCGCCCTGATGGTGCATTACGGTCAGCAATTTATGGATGTAGGCCTGCGCTTCGATCGGGCCAAAAGTGGTGGACATGCTCGCCTTTCAAGTGGTCGGCGGGTCGAAAATCCGCCCGCGGCACAATTATATCGACTGCATTCCGGTAGAATATAATTTCTTTGCTGCTCGATAAGCAACATATGCGTCACGACAGTCGCGCCGCGCCTGTCCTCTTCCTGCCCTCACCTTTATGACCCTGACTGAACTGAAATATATCGTTGCCGTCGCGCGTGCGAGACATTTCGGACACGCCGCCGAGGCCTGTTACGTCGCGCAACCGACCTTGTCGGTCGCCATCAAGAAGCTCGAAGACGAACTGGGCGTGGTGCTGTTCGAACGTGGCGGGGCCGAAATCTCGGTCACGCCGCTGGGGGCGCAGATCATCGCCCAGGCCGAACGCGTGCTCGAACAGACCGCCGCCATCAAGGAACTGGCCAAGCAGAACAAGGACCCGCTGGCCGGGCCGCTGCGCCTGGGCGTGATCTACACCATCGGCCCCTACCTGCTGCCGCCGCTGGTGAAGAACCTGATCGAACAGGTGCCGCAGATGCCCCTGATCCTGCAGGAAAACTTTACCGTGCGCCTGCTGGAACTGCTGCGCCAGGGCGAACTGGACGCGGCCATCATGGCGCTGCCGCTGCCGGAACACGGCATGTCGATGCAAACCCTGTACGACGAACCGTTCGTGGTGGCCGTGCCGCAAAACCACCCATGGGCCAAGCGCAAGGCCGTCTCGGCCCAGGATCTGAAATCCGAAACGATGTTGTTATTGGGCAACGGTCACTGTTTCCGCGACCAGGTGCTGGAAGTCTGTCCGGAGATGGCGCGTTTTTCCTCGCCGGGCAACGGCATGCAGCGCACCTTCGAGGGCTCGTCGCTGGAAACCATCCGCCACATGGTCGCCAGCGGCATCGGCCTGACCGTGCTGCCGCGCGCCTCCGTGCCCGACATGCAGTCGCGCAGCAATATGCTGGCCTTCGTGCCGTTCGAGGAACCGGTGCCGTCGCGCCGCGTGGTGATCGTGTGGCGCAAAAGCTTCACCCGCCGCGCCGCCATCGAGGCCGTGTGCGAAGCGGTTGCGGCCTGCGACCTGCCGGGCGTCGAGATGTTCGCGCAAGCGCTTGCCTGAGACGGAAGCGCCACTGGCTGGACAAAAGAAGCATCGCAAGCAGACGCTTTAATCTTGCATTAAATACAGTGCATTTAAAATATTTCTGATGCTCAAAAGAACTTATTGATAAACTTTGTTATAATTCGCCTTATTCGCTGGAAAGCTTACCAGCTCGTGTCGTTATGCAAGGCGCATATTAGCGCCGCAGCACGCATCGAGGACTGCCGTACGCCCCGGGTCTCCCCTCCCCTCATTACCGCCCTCCTTAAGGAGTTGCTTTGTCTGGCTTCAGAATTGGTGCGCCTGCGCTTCCCGCGAAGGACATCGCCTATATCCGCGCGCTGGTGCGCCTGTTTTCCTACTCGGACAAACTGGGCTGGTCGTTTGTCGACGACGCGCCGTATACCGCCGTGGTGGCGCAAGCGCCGGCCGCGGCCCATCGCGGCGGCGCCACCGAGGCGCTGCTGCTGAGCATGCCCGGCCACGCCCAGCATACCGAAAAGATCGCCTACCCGATCCGCGCCGACCAGCTGCGCGACTGGCTCAAGCGCATGGGCGAGGCCCTGCTGCCGGGCAGCCAGGGCGCGGCGGCGGCCGATGCCGGCGCGCTGCGCTACAAGCTGCGCCGCTGGCCGTCGGTGTTGCAGCTCGATGGCGATCCGCTGCGCATCCGCATGGCCACGCACCTGTCGCGCAAGCCGCTCAGCGCGGCCGACCTGGCCGGCCTGACCGGCGCCGCCCTGGAGGTGTGCGCCGGCTTCATCGGCGTGCTGCACACGGCCGGCCTGCTGACCGAAGCGGCGGCGCCGCAAGCGCCGGCGCCGGCGCCGGCCCTCGCGGCGCCCGCGCCCGCCAGTTCGGCCGGCTTTACCGCCAGCCTGCTCAACAACATACGCCGCCGGATTGGTCTGGCAGGAAAATAGGCGATGAAAGAATACAAAATACTCTTCACCGGCACCATGGGCGCCGGCAAAACCACGGCCATCGCGGCCATCAGCGAAGTCGCGCCCATCGTCACCGACGTGCTCAACACGGACGCCTCGGTGGCCAAGGAACGCACCACGGTCGGCCTCGACTACGGCTTGCTGACGCTCGAGAACGGCGACCGCATCCGCCTGTTCGGCACGCCGGGGCAGCAGCGCTTCGACTTTCTGTGGAAGATCCTGGCCAACAAGGCGCTCGGCCTGATCATCCTCACCGACAACTCGCGTCCCGATCCGCTGGCCGACCTGGGCATGTTCCTCGACGGCTTTGCCGATGCCCTGGCGACGATGCCCTGCGCCATCGGCGTCGGACGCCTGCCCAGCCATCCGGAACCGAGCCTGGAGCGCTACGCCGACCTGCTCGAAGCGCGCGGCATGGTGCTGCCGATCGTCGAGGTCGATGTGCGCCGGCGCGACGATGTCACCCTGTTGATCGATACCCTGCTGGCGCAACTGGAAGCCGGCTTACTGGAAGAAACCACATGAGCGCCAACGACCTGCTGCCGCCGGGCCTGCTGCAATCCGCCAACGACCTGTCCGCGCAATTCCTGCGCGATATCAACGGCGTCAACGCCGTGGTGGTGGCCACCGTGGATGGCTTCGCGCTGGCCAGCGCCTTCAACCGCGACAACGATGCCGGGCGGATCGCCGCCATGGCCAGCTCGATTTCCGCCATCGGTTCGGTGGTGGCGATGGAAGCCGGCCTGGGCACCTACCGCAGCGTCACCATCAATACCGAATCGGGTTTCGTGGTGGTGCACGCGGTGCCGCGCCGCGACGTCCAGCTGGTCATCAACGTGATCGCCGACGGCAACGCCATCCTGGCCCAGGTGGTGCACCGGGTCGGCACCGTGGCGCGCCAGCTGATGGTGTAAGGGCGGCGCCGCAACCTCATTATTCGAATTCAAGGAATCTTTGCGCAGCCTTGATATTCGTTCTCTAGCGCATGAAGGAACGATTGAAATGGCAACGATTAAAGAAGCACTCGACAGCATCATGGGCATCGACGGCGCGCAGTGCTGCGCGGTGGTGGACTCGTCCAGCGGCATGATGCTCGGTAACGCCGGCAGCGGCATGGATATTGAAATCGCGGCGGCGGGCAACACCGAAGTCATGCGCGCCAAGCTCAAGACCATGAAGGCGCTGGGCTTGAACGACAGCATCGAAGATATGCTGATCACCCTGGGCAACGCATATCACATCCTGCGCCCGATGGCCAAGCAGGAAGGCGTGTTCGTGTACGCCGTGCTGGACAAGGCGAAATCGAACCTGGCCATGGCCCGCCGCAAGATTGCGGAAGTCGAGAAAGAACTGACGTTCTGAGGGCATCGACAGCGCTGAGCTTGTAAGCACCCGCATCCTTAGAACCGTCGTTCCCGCGCCAAGGCGGGAACGACGGTTTTGCAGTTAACGGCGACAGGCAGCGCTCACCGCCCCACCCCCACCCAAACACAGTAAAATCCCAGCCTTGCCCACGACAGTCGCGCGCGCGACCCGACCATGAACAAGCTGTCGCTGTACTTCCGCCTGATCCGCCTGGACAAGCCGATCGGCATCCTGCTGCTGCTCTGGCCCACCCTGATCGCCCTGTGGATCGCCTCGCGCGGCATTCCCGACCTCGCCATCCTGCTGATCTTCACCCTCGGCACCGCCCTGATGCGCTCGGCCGGCTGCGCCATCAACGACTACGCCGACCGCGATATCGACAGGCACGTCAAGCGCACCGCCGAACGGCCCCTCACCAGCGGACGCATCGAGAGCTGGGAAGCGCTGGCCGTCGCCGCCGTCCTGGCCATCGCCTCCTTCCTGCTGATCCTGCCGCTGAACAGCCTCACCAGGCAGCTCTCGGTGGCGGCGGTGATCATCGCCGGCAGCTACCCTTACTTCAAGCGCTTCTTCGCGATTCCCCAGGCCTACCTGGGCATCGCCTTCGGCTTCGGCATCCCGATGGGCTTTGCCGCCGTGCAGAACCAGGTGCCCGCCGTGGCCTGGTGGCTGCTGCTGGCCAATGTGTTCTGGGCCGTGGCCTACGACACCGAATACGCC
Organism: Massilia atriviolacea; assembly: GCF_003953935.1. Classification (GTDB taxonomy): domain Bacteria; phylum Pseudomonadota; class Gammaproteobacteria; order Burkholderiales; family Burkholderiaceae_D; genus Telluria_A; species Telluria_A atriviolacea. Next base: position 136,654 of record NZ_RXLQ01000006.1, on the reverse strand, counting down.
ATGGTCGACCGCGACGACGACCTCAAGATCGGCATCCGCACCTCGGCGATCACCTTCGGCCGCTTCGACGTGGCCGCCGTCATGCTGTGCTACGGCGCGGCGCTGGCCATCATCCTGGTGTGCGGCTGGCTCGAAGGCTTGCGCACCTGCTTCGTCGGCGGCATCGCCGTGGCCGCCGGAATGGCGCTTTATCACTACACTTTGATCCGCGGGCGCGAACGCATGGCTTGTTTTGCCGCTTTTCGCCACAACAATTGGTTGGGTGCGGCCCTTTTTGCCGGTGTGGCGTTAGACTACGCGTTCAGCTGATGTTGTTCCGATAACATGGAAAGTTAATGTTTCCCGGCGCGTAAGATAAACTCCAGCGTGCAGGCCGACCGGGCTTTCCTATCAATTCACTTACGAGGTAACAAAAATGATCGAATCCATCCCAACCAAGCCGGGCGCACGCGACCAGTTGATGAACGACCTGAAGTCCGTGATCCAGGACGCCGAACAGTGGCTGCGCCACGGCAGCCAGCTGACCGGCGAAGAACTGCAAGCGGCCAAGGCCAAGTTCGAGCGCACCCTGACCACCGCCAAGGCCGACCTGATTCGCCTGGAAGAAGCGGTCGTCGAGAAAACCAAGATCGCCGCCAAGGCCACCGACGAGTACGTGCATGAAAACCCATGGAAATCGGTCGGAATCGGCGCCGCGGCTGGCGTCATCATCGGCATGCTGATTTCGCGCAGGTAAGCGGCGTGGCGATCGTCGAATCGGTGGGGCGGATCGGGGCCACCCTGATCGCCATGGTGCAAACGCGGCTGGAACTGGCCGCGGTCGAGGTGCAGGAAGAGCTGCAGCGCTTCCTCGGGTATGTCGTGCTTGCGCTGGTGTCGCTGATCCTGTTCGGCATCGCCCTGTTGCTGGTGGTGCTGCTGGTGGTGGCGCTCTTCTGGGATAGCTACCGGCTCGAAGCCATCGGTGCCCTGGCAGCGCTGTTCGGCGTTGCGGGCGGCCTGGTGGCCATGCAGGTCAAGCGCAGTGTCGATGCCCGTCCGCGCCTGCTCTCGGCAACCGTGGCCGAACTGAACAAGGACGTCAATTTCGTCAGGAATGCGGGGCATGGCGATGAGTAAGGCGCAGACAGGTAACACGCAGACGAATAACACGCAGACGAATAACGCGCAGACGAATAAGGCGCAGACAGGTAACGACAAGCTGTCGCTGGCCGAACGGCGCGAGGCATTGATTGTGCAGTGTTCGATGCAGCGGCGCGATGCCGCGCGCGAGATCGGCGCCTTGATCGCGCCCCTGGCTCATCCCACCGGCGGCATCGGCAAACTGCTCGGCGGCGGCGGCGGCGGCGGCGGGATGCAGCTGCCGCTGGGGATCGTCGGCACGGTCGCGGGACTGGTGATGGCCAAGTCGGGCAAGATATTGCCGATGCTGACCGTGGGACTGTCGCTGATCAAGGCTGCGCGCAGCGTGGTCGGCCTGGTGCGCAAGAAGCGCAGCTGATACCTTGCCGCCGGTTCCGCGCATGCCGGAACCGGCGCTACGCGCTTAATTGTCGTCGTCGGCGCCCAATTCATCCCCCAGCTCCCGCCCGCGCGCCGCAGCGGCCTTGATCGCGGCCACCACCTTCTCTTTCACGCCGCTGTCCTGCATGCTGCGCAAGGCCGCATAGGTCGTGCCGCCCTTCGACGTGACGCGCTCGCGCAGGACCGACACCGCTTCGTCCGACTGCGCCGCCAGTTGCGCCGCGCCGGTGAACGTGGCCAGCGCCAGCTGCTTGCCCTGCGCGGCCGACAGCCCCATTTCCTCGGCCGCCTGCTGCATCGCCTCGATAAAGTAAAACACATACGCCGGCCCGCTGCCCGAGACCGCCGTCACCGGATCGATCATGTCCTCGCCGTCGAGCCAGACGGTCTGGCCGACCGCCTTCATGATGGCGTCGGCCGCCGCCTTCTGGGCCTCGCTCACGCCGGCCATGGCCACCATGCCAGTGATGCCGAGGCCGATCAGCGCCGGGGTGTTCGGCATGGTGCGCACGATCGCGCCGTAAGCACCGAGCCAGCGCGACAGGTCGGCCGCGCGAATCCCGGCCGCGATCGACAGGATCAGCGGCGCGCCCGTCAACTGCGGCAGCAGCGCCGCCGCCACCTCGCGCATCTGCTGCGGCTTGACCGCCAGCACGATCGCATCGCAGGCGGCCAGCGCGCCGTCGATCGCGGTGCCGGTGCTCACGCCATGCTGCGCATGCAGGCGCGCCAATGCGTCGGCATTCGGATCGACCACGTGAATATCCGCCCCCGCCGCCAGCTTGCCCGCCAGGCCGGCGATCAGCGCCGAGGCCATGTTCCCACCACCGATAAAGCCAATCTTCATACCCGTCCTCATGATGCTGCGTACTGCGGTTATTCGTATTTGCGCGAGCCGAAAATGGCACTGCCCACGCGCACAATGGTCGCGCCCTCCGCCACCGCCGCCCCGAGGTCGGCCGACATCCCCATCGACAGGGTATCGAGCGCCATGCCGTCCGCGCGCAGGCGCTCGTACAGCACGCGCAACTTGCGAAACGCGGCGCGCTGCCTGTCGACCTGGGCCTCCGCTTCCGGGATCGCCATCAGCCCGCGCAGGCGCAAGTGTGGCAGTTGCGCCACTGCGCGCGCCAATTCGGGCAATGCTTCCGGTGTGACACCACTCTTGCTAGCCTCACCACTGATGTTAACCTGAAGACAAACATTCAAGGGAGCCAGTTGCGGCGGGCGTTGTTCCGATAAACGCTGCGCTATCTTGAGCCGTTCGACGGTATGCACCCACGCGAAGGACGCTGCGATCGGCCGCGTCTTGTTGCTCTGTATGGGTCCGATGAAGTGCCACTCCATCGGCGCGGCCGGCAAGGCGTGCGAAACCGCAGCAATTTTATCTAATGCTTCTTGCAAGTAATTCTCTCCGAACGCATACTGCCCGGCGGCGGCGGCTTCTAGTACGGCCTCGGCAGGAAAAGTCTTGGAAACGGCGAGCAATTGCACCTCGTTCCGGGCACGGCCTGCGGCGTCGGCCGCAGCAACAATACTCGCATCGACAGCTTGCAAGTTCTGGACGATTGTGGACATAATCATTTTCGGCGGGCAATTCAATGCAGGTCGGTCGTTGCGAAACGCGCACACTATCGGCATGCGCCCATTCACGGCACAGGGATTATAAATGGACATCTCCGAATTACTCGCATTCTCCGTCAAGAACAAGGCATCCGATTTGCACCTCTCATCCGGCTTGCCGCCGATGATACGCGTGCACGGCGACGTTCGCCGCATCAACCTGCCGCCGCTGGAGCACAAGGATGTGCACGGCATGATCTATGACATCATGAATGACGGCCAGCGCAAGCAATACGAAGAGGTGCTGGAATGCGACTTTTCGTTTGCGATTCCGGGCCTGGCGCGCTTTCGCGTCAACGCCTTCAATCAGGAGCGCGGCGCCTCGGCGGTACTGCGGACCATTCCCTCGAAAATCCTGAGCCTGCAAGACTTGAACGCGCCGCGCATTTTCGCCGACCTGGCGATGAAGCCGCGCGGCCTGGTGCTGGTCACCGGCCCGACCGGTTCGGGCAAGTCGACCACGCTGGCGGCGATGGTCAACCACCTCAACGAAAACGAGTATGGCCACATCCTGACCATCGAAGACCCGATCGAATTCGTGCACGACTCGAAGAAGTGCCTGATCAACCAGCGCGAAGTCGGCCCCCATACGCTCTCGTTCAACAACGCCTTGCGCTCGGCGCTGCGCGAAGACCCGGACTGCATCCTGGTGGGCGAGCTGCGCGACCTGGAGACCATCCGCCTGGCCCTGTCGGCGGCGGAAACCGGCCACCTTGTGTTCGGCACCCTGCACACCTCCTCGGCCGCCAAGACCATCGACCGTATCGTCGACGTCTTTCCGTCCGAAGAAAAAGAGATGGTGCGCGCGATGCTGTCCGAATCGCTGCAAGCCGTCATATCGCAGACCCTGCTCAAGACCAAGGATGGTTCGGGGCGCGTGGCCGCGCACGAAATCATGATCGGCACGCCGGCGATCCGCAACCTGATTCGCGAAGCGAAGATCGCGCAGATGTACTCCTCGATCCAGACCGGCAGCTCGGTCGGCATGCAAACGCTGGACCAGAACCTGACCGACCTGGTTCGCCGCAACGTCATTTCCGGCGCTGCTGCGCGTTCGGCCGCCAAAACGCCGGAAAACTTCCCCGGCTAATTTTTAGGATATTTAATGGAACGCGACCAGGCTTCAAAATTCATGTTCGATCTGCTGCGTCTAATGACCAGCAAAAACGGCTCGGACTTGTTCATCACGGCCGGCTTCCCGCCGGCGATCAAGATCGATGGCAAGATCACTCCGGTGTCGTCCCAGCCGCTGACGCCGGCGCACACCGCCGACCTGGCGCGCGCGATCATGAACGACAAGCAGACCGCCGGCTTCGAGCTGACCAAGGAAGCGAACTTCGCGATCAGCCCGGGCGACCTGGGACGGTTCCGGGTCTCGGCCTTCATCCAGATGAGTTCCGTGGGCATGGTCCTGCGGACCATCACCACCGCCATTCCGCGCCTGGAAGACCTGGGCCTGCCCGAGATCCTGAAAGACATCGTGATGACCAAGCGCGGCCTGGTGATCATGGTCGGCGCGACCGGCTCGGGTAAATCGACGACCCTGGCGGCGATGGTCGGACACCGCAACGAAAACAGCTACGGCCATATCATCACCATCGAAGACCCGGTCGAATACGTCCACCCGCACAAGAACTGCGTGATCACGCAGCGCGAAGTGGGAGTCGACACCGAAACGTTCGAAGTGGCGCTGAAAAACTCGCTGCGCCAGGCGCCGGACGTGATCCAGATCGGCGAGATCCGCGACCGCGAAACGATGGAACACGCGATCGCCTTCGCCGAAACCGGTCACCTGTGCATGGCCACCCTGCACGCCAACAGCGCCAACCAGGCGCTCGACCGCATCATCAACTTCTTCCCCGAAGAGCGCCGCCAGCAGCTGCTGATGGACTTGTCGCTGAACCTGAAGGGCATGGTATCGCAGCGCCTGATTCCGATGAAGGAATCGAAGGGCCGCTGCGTGGCGATCGAGATCATGCTCAACTCCCCGCTCATTTCGGACCTGATCTTCAAGGGCGATGTGCACGAGATCAAGGAGATCATGAAGAAGTCGCGCGAACTGGGCATGCAGACCTTCGACCAGGCGCTGTTCGACCTGCACGAAGACGACAAGATCACCTACGAAGACGCGCTGCGCAACGCCGACTCGGTCAATGACCTGCGCCTGAACATCAAGTTGAACGGCAAGGAAGCGAAGAACCGCGACCTGTCGGCCGGTACCGAGCACCTGGGCATCGTGTGACGGGCGCGCTCGATTTCAAGGCGGCCGATATTTCGGGTACGCCGGTGGACCTGGCCATGTACAAGGGCCAGGTTGTGCTGGTCGTGAACACGGCCAGCGAGTGCGGCTTCACCAAGCAGTACAAGGGCCTTGAAGTCGTGTACCAGCAGTTCCGCGACAAGGGCGTGGCGGTGCTGGGTTTTCCGTGCAATCAGTTCGGCGGACAGGAGCCGGGCAGCGAGAGCGAGATCGGCGCCTTCTGCGAGAAGAACTTCGGGGTCACGTTTGCGCTGTTCGCCAAGGTCGACGTCAACGGCGAGAACGCGCATCCGCTGTTCCAGCACCTGAAGAAAGCGGCGCCCGGATTGCTGGGCACCGAGCGGATCAAGTGGAACTTCACCAAGTTCCTGATCGCGAAAGACGGCAGCGTGTACAAGCGCTACGCGCCGGCGACCAAGCCGGAAGAACTGGTGGCCGATATCGAGAAGCTGCTGGCGAAATAAGTACTGCCTCCCCCTCGCATCCCGCAGCCCCCCTCTCTTCCCCGCCCCGCCCTCGGTCCTGCCAATCGGGCGGGAACGATGGGCGTTCCGCTCATTCAGAAAACAGATAAGCATCATCAAATAAAGTGTTTACACAATTCACCTTGTGAATGACATCCATTCGAATTTGAAATTGGCGTTATATGTTGCGATGCCGCATAATGCGTACATACCAAATCAAAACACACCGAAAAAGGATCGATATGAACATCGTGAAGAACATGGAAGCCGTCGTCATCGCCGCAGTGGCACTGACCTTTGTCACCGCCATGGCCTCGGCTGAAGCGCCACGCGCCCGCAGCGCAGCACAAACCGCGCCGGCGGCCGCCGTCAAGGCCGACAGCGAAGCCAATGCCGATATGACCACCATCGTCGTCACCGGCAAGCGCCTGACCGCAGCGCAAAAAGCCAACCTGGCCGCGTAAGAATCAAGAAAAAGTCAGGCCAGCGCCTGGTCGATCAACTCGATCCAGTGCGCGACACGCGTGTCCGTACCTGATTGCAGGTGCGTCTGGCAGCCGATATTGGCCGACACGATCATCTCGGGACCGGTGGCCTGCAAATTGGCCAGCTTGCGGTCCCTTAGTTCTTTTGCCAGTGCCGGTTGCAGTACCGAATAGGTGCCGGCCGAACCGCAGCACAAATGGCTGTCGGCGCACAGCGTCACATCGACGCCGGCGGCACGCAAGACCCCTTCCACCTTGCCCCGGATCTGCTGCCCGTGCTGCAGGGTGCAAGGCGGATGAAACGCCACCCGCTTCGCCACTTTCCCTTTCAGCTTCGCTCCCAGTTCGGCCTCGAACTGCGGCATGATTTCGCTCAGGTCGCGCGTCAGCATCGCAATGCGCGCGGCCCTGGCGGCGTAGGCGCTGTCGTGTGCCAGCAGGTGCCCGTATTCCTTCACCGTGGCCCCGCAGCCGGAAGCGGTCATGACGATCGCCTCGACCTGGCCGCTCTCCACCAGCGGCCACCACGCGTCGACATTGCGGCGCATGTCATCGAGGCCGCCCGCCTGGTCGTTCAAATGGTAGCGCAGCGCGCCGCAGCAGCCAGCCTTGGGCGCGGCCAGCAATTGCACGCCGAAGGCATCGAGCACGCGCGCCGTGGCGGCGTTGATATCGGGCGCCATGGTGCTTTGCACGCAGCCTTGCAGCACCAGCATCTTGCGCGCATGCTCGCGCGCCGGCCAATGCCCGGCACGGCGCGTTGTTGGCAGCTTGTCCTGCAGGGCCGGAGACAGCAATGGCCGGAACAGCTGGCCCGCCCTGAAAGCCGGCCTGAATATCCACGTACGCGGCAGCGCTTCCTTGAGCACCGCGCGCTTGATGCGCTCGGCCAGCGGGCGCTGGACGCGCTCCTCGACCACCCGGCGGCCGATATCGGCCAGCCGCCCGTAGCGCACGCCCGACGGACAAGTCGTCTCGCAATTGCGGCAGGTCAGGCAGCGGTCGAGATGGGTCTGGGTCTTGACGGTCACCGGCGCACCTTCGAGCACCTGCTTGATCAGATAGATGCGTCCGCGCGGGCCATCGAGTTCGTCGCCCAGCAACTGATAGGTGGGACAGGTGGCGGTGCAGAAGCCGCAATGCACGCAGGCGCGCAGGATCGCTTCGGCTTCGTCGCCCTCCGGCGTGCCCTTGATGAAATCGGCGAGATTGGTTTGCATCAGTACATCCGTCCGGGATTGAAAACCTGCGACGGATCGAAGGCCGCCTTCAGGCGTTGATGGATCCTGGCCACGCCCGGCGCCAGCGGCTGGAAGACGCCGACGCCCTTGTCGCCGCCACGGAACAAGGTGGCGTGCCCGCCCACCGCCGTCACCGCGCGCCGGATGTTCTGGGCCATGGCGGCGTCGGCATCGACCTTGAGCCAGCGCTGCGCTCCGCCCCACTCGACCAGCTGCGCGCCGCGCAGGATGATGGCGCCGGTGGCCGATGGCACCGACAGGCGCCACAGGCTGCCCTCGCCGTCGAAGAAGGCGTGCCGCTGCTCGCGCAGCGCGCTCCAGAAGGCGGCGCCATCATCGGCCGCTTCGCCGCCCAGGGTGCGCGCGGCGGCAGTTACCGCCGCCTGCGCGCCCGACAGGCGCAAGGTCAGCACGCCGGCGTGCCAGCAACTGGCCGATACCGGCAGCGGCAGGCCGGCCCATTCGTTCAGGCGGCGCAGGGCCTCGATTTCGTCCATCGCAAAGCGCAGGGTGGTCTCGCACAGCGCGCGCGGCAGCACCTTGATGGAATGCTGCAGCATCAGTCCCAGCGTGCCCATGGAACCGGCCAGCAGGCGCGAGACGTCGTAGCCGGCCACGTTTTTCATGACCTGGCCGCCGAAGGTCAGCACCTCGCCCTTGCCGTCCATCAGGACCGCGCCGAGCACGAAGTCGCGCAGCGCGCCGCTGCTGGCGCGGCGCGGGCCGGACAGGCCGCTGGCAACCACGCCGCCGATGGTGGCGCCCTCGCCGAAGTGCGGCGGCTCGAAGGCCAGCATCTGATTGCGCTCGGCCAGCGCCGCTTCGATCTCGGCCAGCGGCGTGCCGCAGCGCGCCGTGATGACCAGTTCCGTCGGCTCGTAGTCGACGATCCCGCTGAAGGCGCGCGTGTCGAGGATCTCGCCCTCGATGTGCTGTCCGTACCAGTCCTTGGTGCCGCCGCCGCGAATGCGCAAGGTGCGCCCGGCGCTTGCCGCCGCCAGCACCTGGTCCCTGAAATGGTCGATCTGCTGCACGGTGTCCTTCATGATCAGAAACGCGGCAGGCCGGCGAACGGCAGCACGCCGCCGGAAACGCGCATCTTGCCGAATTCGGCGCAGCGGTTCAGCGTGGGAATGGCCTTGTCGGGATTGAGCAGCCGCGGCGCGTCGAAGGCGCGCTTGACGGCGAAGAAGGCATCGAGTTCGGCGCGCGTGAACTGCACGCACATCGAATCGATCTTTTCCTTGCCCACGCCATGCTCGCCGGTGATGGTGCCGCCCACTTCCACGCACAGCGCCAGGATGGCCGCGCCAAAGGCTTCGGCGCGGTCGAATTCGCCGGGCTGGTTGGCGTCGAACAGGATCAGGGGGTGCAGGTTGCCGTCACCGGCGTGGAACACATTGGCGCAGCGCAGGCCGTAGGTCACTTCCATCCGCGCGATTCCGGTGAGCACCTGCGCCAGGTTCTTGCGCGGGATGGTGCCGTCCATGCAGTAGTAGTCGGGCGAGATGCGGCCCGCCGCCGGAAAGGCGTTCTTGCGGCCGGACCAGAAGCGCAGGCGTTCGGCCTCGCTCTGCGAGACGGCAATCGCGCCGGCCCCGGCCGATTGCAGCACCGCAGTCATGCGCTCGATCTCCTCGTCCACCTCCAGCTGGGTGCCGTCGGCCTCGCACAGCAGGATCGCCGCCGCGTCGGTATCGTAGCCGGCGCGCACGAACGGTTCGACCATGCGCGAGGAGGTCTGGTCCATCATTTCCAGGCCGGCCGGGATGATGCCGGCGGCGATCACGCTGGCCACCGCGTCGCCGCCGGTGACCACGCTGTCGAAGGAGGCCATGATCACGCGCGCGGTGGCCGGCTTGGGGATCAGCCGGACCGTCACTTCGGTGACGACGCCCAGCATGCCCTCCGAGCCGATGAACACGGCCAGCAGGTCCAGGCCCGGCGCGTCGAGCGCTTCGCCGCCAAGTTCGATGATGTCGCCGTCGATGGTGGCCACGCGCACGCGCAGCACGTTATGCACGGTGAGTCCGTATTTGAGGCAATGCACGCCGCCCGAGTTTTCGGCCACATTGCCGCCGATGGTGCAGGCGATCTGGGACGATGGATCGGGCGCGTAGTACAAGCCATGCGGCGCGGCGGCGTCCGAAATGGCCAGGTTGCGCACGCCCGGCTGCACCACCGCCAGGCGCGCGTAGGGTTCCATGCGCACGATGCGGTTCATGCGCGCGGTCGAGAGCACCACGCCGTCGGCGATCGGCAACGCGCCGCCCGACAAGCCGGTGCCGGCCCCGCGCGGGACGATCGGCACATTCAGTTCGCGGCAGACGTTCAGGATCGCCAGCACCTGCTCCTCGTCGTCCGGCAGGGTGACGATCATCGGTAGCTGGCGGTAGGCGGCCAGTCCGTCGCACTCGTAGGGGCGCGTGTCTTCGGGATCGGACAGCACGCAGCGCTGCGGCAGCACCGCCAGCAGCGCCTGGGCGACCTGGCGGCGGCGTTCGGGATCGATGGGAAGGGAGGCGGACATGCCTTGATTGTATGCGTAAACGCCGCTTTTGTCGTATGCTGGCTGATTCTGATCCAGCTACGGGAATACAATCATGGGCAACCGACTTTCCAAAATCGCCACCCGCACCGGCGACAACGGCACCACCGGCCTCGGTGACGGCAGCCGCACCGAAAAAGACAGTGTGCGCGTGCACACCCTGGGCGAAGTCGACGAACTCAATTCCTTCGTCGGCCTGCTGCTGTGCGAAGACATGCCGGCCGAGCTGCGCGAAGAGCTGGTCTCGATCCAGCACGACCTGTTCGACCTGGGCGGCGAGATATGCATTCCGGGCTACACCCTGATCACCGACGAGCATGTGGCGCGGCTGGACGACCTGCTCGAGAAATACAATGCCGGCCTGCCGCCGCTGAAGGACTTCATCCTGCCTGCGGGCTCGCGCGCGGCCTCGATTGCGCACGTGTGCCGCACGGTGTGCCGGCGCGCCGAGCGCAGCATCGTCACTCTCGGCAAGACCGAGACCATCAACGACCACCCGCGCCAGTACGTGAACCGGCTGTCGGACCTGATGTTCGTGCTCTCGCGCGTGTTGAACCGCTTTGCCGGCGGCAGCGACGTGCTGTGGCAGCACGAGCGCAAGCGAGGATAATCTTCATGAAAAGACTGCTGATCGCCGCACTGGCCACCGTATGCTGGAGCGCCGGCAGCGCGTCGGCCGCCGCGCCCGAGGCCACCCGTACCGAAGTTGCGCGCCTGCTCGACGCCGTCGAAAAGTCGCAGTGCCAGTTCAACCGCAATGGCAGCTGGCACGACGCCAGGCAGGCGCGCGCCCACCTGCAGAAGAAGTTCGATTATCTGGAAAAGAAAAAGCTGGTAACCACCACCGAAAGCTTCATCGAACGCGGCGCCTCGAGCAGCAGCATGAGCGGCGATCCGTACCAGATCCGCTGCCCCGGCACGCCGGCGGTGGCCAGCGCCGCCTGGCTCAAGGGCGAACTGGCGCGCCTGCGCAAGTAAGGGACAAGCATCAGCGCACGGCTGCGGCGGGCATCCGCCGGCGCGGCTTCTGAAGCCTGCGTCACGCCTATCGTGCGCCGCCAGGCCGGGGCTATCTTAAGATGTCGTAAACTACCCATCCAGCCATCCTTTTTGCGCACTCGTGGATAAGCACAGCAAAATCCATCCCACCCAAGCGAGCGCTGTGCGCCGATGAGCGATACGGCCATCCTCAAGCACTATCCCGACCTCGACACCCTGCTGGCCGACGTGCGCGCGTGCCGCGCCTGCGAAGCGCATCTGCCCAAAGGTCCGCGTCCCATCGTGCAGGTCGGTGAAGGCGCGCGCGTGCTGATCGTCGGGCAGGCGCCGGGAACGCGTGTGCACGCTTCCGGCATACCGTGGGACGACGCCAGCGGCAAGCGCCTGCGCGAATGGCTCGGCGTCGATGCGCAGACGTTCTACGATGCTACGCAGTTCGCGATTATCCCGATGGGCTACTGCTACCCCGGCCGGGGCAAGGGCGGCGACCTGCCGCCACGCCCGGAATGCGCCGACTTATGGCTGGAGCACCTGCTGGCCAAGCTGCCCGATATCGAACTGACCCTGCTGGTCGGCGCGCACGCCCAGCGCCATTTTCTCGGCGCGCGCCGCAAGGCGACATTGACCGAGACCGTGCAAGCGTGGCGCGAGGTCGCACCACAATATTTCCCCCTGCCCCACCCGTCGCCGCGCAATACGCCCTGGCTGCAGCGCAATCCCTGGTTCGAGCGGGAGCTGGTGCCGGAGCTGCGCGCGCGCATCGACGCAATGCTCGAATACCAGCCGCCTTTGGCAAGAGTAACTGTTTCTCGCGTTGAGTAATAATTAGTTTTCCCCTGGGGAAATAGTGTGCGATAGTAACGTTTATACCAGCGGACGTGCAAGACACGCTGTGGCGCCAAACCGATTCGGTCCAGTCCACGCCCCAACGCCAAGGCCGCCTCCCACCACCTTTTTCAGGAATCACCTTGAACGCCATATTGTCGTCTGACCAAGCTCTTCGAAACAGTTGCGAACAAGCCGAGGATCATCGCAAGCGCAGCCCGAAACACCTGCAATGGGTGGTTGACGTGGAACAGCATCTGAACATGGTTGCGGCCGCGTCGGCCGAGGAATTCAGGACGGCGGCGTTCCAGCGCAAATTATGGTCCAGCCAGGCGATCTCCAGCTTCGGCCGGGGCGGAGCGATCAATGTCGATGTACTTCATACAGATGACAAGCTGATCGGCTTGCTGTGGAAGCTGCGCGAAGGCCCGCTGCCACCGCCGGGTCCGGAGCGGACCGCCTATCTGGTCAGCCTGTTCAAGGAATGCGAGTCGCACATCAAGTCCAGGCTGCTGACTCGCCCACGCCTGAAACTCTACAATGTCTTTGCCTCGCTGCTGCCCGGCGAATTCGTCACGCTGTCATTTACCAACTCCATGCGTGAACTTGCCAAGGCAATGGGGATCGACGCAAAAGCGAACGTGCATGCGGTCACCTTGCACCGGGCGGTACTCGACCGCCTGGACAGCGTACTGGGCGAAGTGGCCGCGCCACCGCAGCGTGCCGGTGTCGAACGCATGACCTTGCCATGGCTGTTGCTTAGCAGGCTGCCGAAGCAGATCGATGCGACCACCGAGAGCGACCCCGACGAGCTGCCCGGCGAAGCGCAACTGGTCCCCCTGCCCGCCGACCGGCGCCGCCGCAGCATGCTGATCATTAACGGCTGGTTCGCTACCGTGCGCAGCTTGCTGGAATTCGCCAAAGACGGTTGCACGCGGGAAGATTTCAAGGAGCACATCCGCTCGATCAATCCACGCCTGTCCCCACCATCGGTCAACATTACCGTCAACGCGCTGATCGGCGAATGGGGCGTGCTCGAGGCGGCGGGTGACCAGTTGATGCCGACACTGCGCGGGCACGCCGTGCTCGAGAACGACATTGCGGATCCGGACGACGTCTCCGACTGGCTGATCACCCGCATTCTTGGATTCGATCACATCCTGTATCAGCTGCGTCAAGGGCCAGCGCAATGGAAACAACTGCATGCCCTTTTGCGCACGGTAAATCCTGGCTGGACCACGGATAACATGCCGACGAGGATCATCAACTGGCAGCATGCGCTCGGTCTGCTGCAATCGGATCGTGAGGGCATGTATTCACTCACGGAGGAAGGCCGGCTCTGGGCGAATCGTATCCATTGGGTACCAGAAGCGCTGGCGACCGCGCACGATCTGTCGGCGCAGGCAGCGGGCGACCGGGCCGCGAATCACGAAACCGTGGAGCGCCCACTGGTGGACGCCATCAAAGCCGCGTTTCCTCGCGGGGTGGTGTTTCCCCCGACACTCATCGCGCGACTCGACGCAAGTTTGTGGAGCGATCCACGCCGCCATTTCGCGGTACTGGCAGGATTGAGCGGCGCCGGCAAGACGCTACTGGCGCGCCACTATGCGCTGGCTCTGTGGAAAGATGCATCCGATCCCGACCAGGGCCTCCATACCGTCGCCGTGCAGCCCGGGTGGCACGACCCTGCCAGCCTGCTGGGCTATATCAATCCGCTTGCCAGCGATACCTACGTACGTACCGGCTTCCTCGATTTTCTCCTGCGTGCCTGCGGCGACCCCGCGCGTCCGTATACCGTGGTGCTCGACGAGATGAACCTCTCCCATCCGGAGCAATACCTGGCGCCGCTGCTGTCGGGCATGGAGACGGGCGGAGATATTGAACTGCATGCGCTCGACGACGACGTGAGCGGCGTGCCGCCACGGATGCGCTACCCCGACAACCTGGTCATCATCGGTACCGTCAACATGGACGAAACGACGCACGGCCTGAGCGACAAGATCCTTGATCGCGCCGCCGTTCTGGAGTTCTGGGACATCGATGTCGAGAGCTACCCTGGCTGGTCGAGCCTTGGCACGACGCCTGCGGACGTGAAGATGGTCCAGGAAGTCCTGTGCGGCCTGGCCGCTGCCCTGCGTCCGGTCAGGCTGCATTTCGGCTGGCGCACGATCGGCGACATCGTCGGCTATATCGCCGCAGCCAGGAAAGGAGGCGCCATCGATGCCCGAAACGCGCTCGACCATGCTGTCTTTTCGAAGATCCTTCCCAAGCTCAGGGGTGAGGATAGTACCCGCCTGCGGCAAGCCTTCGACAAAACCCATACAGTGCTCAACGACGCGCAATTGAACGAATCGGCCGCCAAAATGGCGGAGCTGTGCGGCGACCTGCGCGACATGGGTAGCGCGCGTTTCTGGCGCTAGCGCGATGTATCGCCTGCGATGTAGCGATGCCGATGGCATCACATTCGATGTGATGCCGTCGATGCAAACGAGCACCGGCTTTCGGGAGCGGTGCCACTATGTACTGGATCTGCAACACGCGGGGCCATGCGTTCTGGTCATCGACGATGTTGTCATGGACTGCGTGCGCGACATCGATCGGCACCGATGGACGTGGCAGCCGGGTTTCTTCGCCGGCACCGTGCTGGCTGAATTGTTCGACGACCACGGCAAGCGCCTGGCCGAGTTCCGGCTCGATGTCAGCCCGGCGCCGCACAAGCTCGGACAGGACCTGTTCGCGCAAATCCTCGACGACTTGCTGGAGGCCGACCCAGCGCTCCTGTTCGGCGCCGAGGCGGCGCATGCGCACATCGGCGCTGCAGGACAATACAGCAATCCCTACCTCGAATATGGCCGCATCAAGAAGTTCGGCCCGCTGCTGGTGCGCGCAATCGAGACCGTGCGCCATCATCGCCTGACGCAGTTGCGTAGCGATCGGCAGTTGGTGCCGCCGCATCAAGTGCGCCGGCTCGACCAGCATAGCGCCCGGTCCCTGGTGCGCGCTCCGCGCACCTTGGCCGCCCTGCACGGGGTGACAGGCGCCGCGGCCCCGCCCGAGCGCTTGCGGCTGGACGTCCCGGTGACGCGCGAGGAGCTCGATACCTCGGCCCACCGTACCTTGCTGGCTTTGCTGTTGCGCGTGGTGCGGCGCCTGCGCAAGGTGCGTGCCGACCTGGAGCGCCTCGGTGCCGATACATCCGCGAATGCCTTCCGCACCCCGTCAGCGCCGAGACTGGACTATCGCCGCGCCTTGCTCGATGACCTGGAGCGAACGCTGCGGCGCCAATGCCGCGAGACGCCGTTTGCAACGGTGCGCCATGCGCAAGTCTCGTCTGCCGGCCTGACGGCGATCGCCGGCCACCCGCCCTACGCGCTGGCCTACCGGCGCGGGTGGCAGATACTGCGGCCCGGCATCGATGGAGAGCGCGAAGGCGATACGCTGGCGATCAGTCCCACCTGGGAAATCTACGAACGCTGGTGCTACCTGCGCGTGGTCCAAACCCTGCGCCAGATGTTTCCGTCGCTGAGGTGGGAGCGAAGCGTGGACCGCGCGCCGGACAGGCTCAGGGACACCGGCAGCGCGGCCGGCACGACCGTGACGGCATACCTGCAAAAGACCTTTCCGGCGATGGACCAGATAAAACCCGGCGCTCCTTTTTTCAGCATCTCCAGCGAACGGCGTCCGGACATCGTCGTCACTTGCACGATTGATGGACGCAAACGCTTCGCTGTCTTCGATCCGAAATACAGCGTGGCCAGGTCCAGCGTATTGAGCGCCATGGAAACCGCGCATATTTATCGCGACTGCCTGCGCTGGCATGGCTGCGCACCCGAGCTTGCCTTGTTGCTGATACCGGCGGCCAGCACCGCTGCTTGGCTGGAGCAAGCTGACTTTCATGTGGACCATGGTGTCGGGGTGCTGCCCCTCTCGCCCGGCAGTGGCCAAGAACCGTTGCGAGCGATTCTGCAGAGGGTACTGTTCTGAACATGGCGACTTCATCGCGTATCCTCACTAAAGGGAGGAATGCATGAACAAACGGACGCTTTTGACGGCCTGGTGCGCGGTCGTGGCCAGCGCTTCGTCGGCGCAGGGAATGTCGCCGGCACGCCACCCGCGCGACTACTGCTTCCTGGGCGCCGAGGCGAAGTTGCCCTCGCGTCCGTTCAACAAGTCGACGGGCGCTTGCGCCAGCAATATGATCGATATCTGCAAGACACCTGGCCGCGGCTTATGGCGCGTCAGTCTGATTTTGAATGTTAACAACGCGGCTGAAACGAAGGAGGCGCGTGCAGCACTGCTCACGTCGGCTGCCATTATCAGCAAGAAAATCGTGGGAGCGGACCAGGCTGGCCTGGCAGCGGCTATTCGCAAGGGTAAGAACGCCGCGTGGACCACGTCACGCTGGCGCACCGAGGGGATGTATGACGAATGGTCGACCGGGCTGGGCCACGACATCGCCGTGCGGTTTACGCCCATCGACGGGCAAAAAAACACGCAGTAAAACCGGAAGCAATCGACCGATCGGCGGCAGCCGGCAACGACACTGCCGGACTGCCGCCGGCGGCGCCGGCCGTCTCCTCGGTGCTCAGCTTCACATACTGGACATTGAGGGTGATCGTTTCGCTGTAGCGCAGCACGAAGGAATCGCCGTCGACTTCGTAAAAGCGCTCGGTGTCATGGCCGCTGCCGGCATCGATGCTGTTTTTATCGGCAGAGATCGGACGGCGCGACACGCCTTGCAGCACCAGGCGGTCCAGCTGGCCGTCGGCGTCGACGAAAAACTCGCTCAGCACGCCCACATACAGCACCGCTTCCTTCGCGATCTCGACGATTGCGGAGATCACGATGAAGTCCGGCGCCTCCTCCTCGGTAAAATCGGCGCCGGTCAGCAGGTAGTACCACGGGGCGTCGTGAAAGCGGAATACCGAACCCCATGGCGCCGAAGAACGGTCGAGCCGGTAGCGCGAAATGGCGGCGCGCGCCACGGTCGGGACCAGAAACGCGGCGATGAACAGGCTGCCGAAGTAGGTCGCGATCCATTCGAAATTCGCGGCAACGGCCACAGTGGCGTCGGCCTGGCTGAGTGGCGCCGAGGAAAGCAGCTTCATCAGCACCAGGGGCTGGAAACGCTGGCTGAAAACGATGTCCGACAAGACCAGCCAGACCAGGTGCGCGCAGAACGACCACAGCACGGCTTCGGCGACGATCTGGCCGAACGGAGAAAAATCGAGGGAAGTGCGTTCCGCCCGTTTCAGGCGGGTGCGGAAGATAAAACCGGGAAGAAGAAGCAGAAAAGCAATGAGTGCAGGAAGGGCAATATTCATCCTAGGCGGCTTTGGCCTTCGGGACGAAGACGGCTTTCACGGTGGCCTCCGACGTTCCGCGGCGAATCTGGAACTGTCCGGTCGCCGGCTGATCTGCGGAAACCGCGCTGGACCGCTTGGTCACCAAAAAGCGGCGCAATTCGTCGCGCGCCTTGGGATCGGCAAGAAGCTCGTTGGCAAGGGGGCTTTTAAGCGCTTTCATGGGCCTACTATGCCATAAAGAAGGGGCAAACGCATTAACTTGAAGCGCGAAAAGCCGATTGCGCCAGGGGCGCAATCGGCATGCTTCAGATGTTGTTGACCACCAGGCGCGGCTCGGCGGCGCCGAAACGCTGGCGTATCGAGGCGGCGATGCCCTTGGCGTCGAGCCCCACGCTGGCCAGCAGGGCCGCCGGGTCGCCATGGTCGATGAATTTGTCCGGCAGGCCGAGGATCAGCAGCGGCTTTTGAATGCCTTGCGCCGCCAGCGCTTCGGCCACGGCCGAACCGGCGCCGCCCATGACGGCGCCCTCTTCCACCGTCACCAGGTAGTCGTGCTCCTGCGCGATCTGCTTGAGCAGTTCCACGTCGAGCGGCTTGACGAAGCGCATATTGGCCACCGTCGCATTCAGTTCGGTGCCGGCCGCCACGCTCGGCGCCACCATCGAGCCGAAGGCCAGGATTGCCACGCCGCTGCCGCTGCGCTTGATCTCGCCCTTGCCGATCGGGAGCGTGGTCAGCTCCTTTTCGATCGCCGCGCCGATGCCGGCGCCGCGCGGATAACGCACCGCCGCCGGACCGTTGTACTGGTAACCGGTGCTGAGCATCTGGCGGCATTCGTTTTCGTCCGAGGCCGCCATGATGACCATGTTCGGAATGCAGCGCAGGTAGGAGATATCGTAGTTGCCGGCGTGGGTGGCGCCGTCGGCGCCGACCAGGCCCGCGCGGTCGAGCGCGAACAGCACGTCCAGGTTTTGCAGGGCCACGTCGTGAATCAGCTGGTCGTAGGCGCGCTGCAAGAAGGTCGAGTAGATCGCCACCACCGGTTTCAGGCCCTCGGTCGCCAGGCCCCCGGCGAAGGTGACCGAATGCTGCTCGGCGATGCCGACGTCGAAGTAACGGTCCGGGAACTGCTCTTCGAAGCGCACCATGCCCGAGCCTTCGCGCATGGCCGGGGTGATGCCGACCAGGCGTTTATCGGCGGCGGCCATGTCGCACAGCCAGGTGCCGAACACTTCGGTGTAGGTGGTCTTGCCGGCCTTGGCGGGCAGGATGCCCTCGGTCGGATTGAACTTGCCCGGCCCGTGGTACAGCACCGGGTCGGCTTCGGCCAGCTTGTAGCCCTGCCCCTTGCGCGTGACCACGTGCAAGAATTGCGGACCCTTGAGCTTCTTGATGTTTTCCAGGGTCGGAATCAGCGATTCGAGGTCGTGGCCGTCGATCGGGCCGATGTAGTTAAAGCCGAATTCCTCGAACATCGTGGCCGGGACCACCATGCCCTTGGCGTGTTCTTCGAAGCGCTTGGCCAGTTCCAGCACGGGGCCGGGCAGCACCGACTTGCCGACGTTCTTGGCGGCCGCGTAGAACTGGCCCGACATCAGGCGCGCCAGGTAGCGATTCAGGGCGCCGACCGGCGGCGAGATCGACATGTCGTTGTCGTTCAGGACCACCAGCAGGTTGATGTCTTCCTGGACGCCGGCGTTGTTCAGGGCTTCGAAGGCCATCCCGGCGGTCATCGAACCGTCGCCGATGACGGCGATCGCATGCCGCTGTTCGCCCTTGATCTTGGCCGCCTGCGCCATGCCCAGCGCGGCCGAAATCGAGGTCGACGAGTGCGCCGTGCCGAAGGTGTCGTATTCGCTTTCGTCGCGGCGCGGGAAGCCGGAAATGCCGTTCAGCTGGCGCAGGCTGTGCATCTGGTCGCGCCGGCCGGTGAGGATCTTGTGCGAGTAGGTCTGGTGGCCCACGTCCCAGACGATGCGGTCGTGCGGCGTGTTGAACACGTAGTGCAGCGCAATCGTCAGCTCCACCGTGCCCAGGTTGGACGACAGGTGGCCGCCGGTCTTGGACACGGAATCGAGCAGGAAGTGGCGCAACTCGTGCGCCAGCGGCGTCAGTTGTGCGCGCGCCAGCTTGCGCAGTTCGGCCGGTTCGTTGATTGTCTCTAGCAAGTTCATTTACGCTTTCCGCTGCACGATCAGGTCCGCCAACTGGCGCAGCCGATCTGCTTTTTCACCAAACGGCGCGAGCGCGTCATGCGCATCGCTCCGCAATTTTTCTGCCAAGACCCTGGATGGCTCCAGGCCCAAAATCGATACGTAGGTCGGCTTGTTGGCCGCCGCGTCCTTGCCCGCGGTCTTGCCGAGGGTGGCCGAATCGGCGGTCGCATCGAGCACGTCGTCGACCACCTGGAAGGCCAGCCCGATCGCCCTGGCGTAGGCGTCCAGGGCCTTCATCTGGTCCGGCCCGACATCGGCGCCGGCCAGCGCGCCCAGCACCACCGAGGCGCGCAGCAAGGCGCCGGTTTTCAGCTGGTGCATCTGTTCGAGCTGCTCCAGGGTCAGGCTGATGCCGACGCTGTCGAGATCGATCGCCTGGCCGCCGCACATGCCGCCCGAGCCGGCCGCGTGCGCGAGCAGGCGCAGCATCGCCACCTGGCGCGGCGCCGGAATGTCCATGCCTTCGGCCAGCACCAGGAAGGCTTGCGATTGCAGCGCGTCGCCCACCAGCAGCGCGGTCGCTTCGTCGTAGGCCACGTGCACGGTCGGTTTGCCCCGGCGCAGGTCGTCGTCGTCCATGCAGGGCATGTCGTCGTGCACCAGCGAATAAGCGTGGATCATTTCGACCGCGGCGGCGGCGCGCGCCAGTGCCTGCGCATCGGCGCCGAACAGCGCGCCGGCGGCGTACACCAGCAGCGGGCGCACCCGCTTGCCGCCGCCCAGCACGGTGTAGCGCATCGCCTCGTGCAGCTTGTGCGGCACCACATCGGCCGCCGGCAGCAAGGCGTCCAGCGCCGCTTCGGCGCGCGCCTGCACGGTTTTCATCCAGTCGTCGAAGGCGGCGCTCATTGCAGGCCCTCGCCGGCGCCGTCGGCCGCGAAGGGCTTGAGCATGTCGCCTTCGAGTACCTTGACCTGGGACTCGACTTTTTCGAGCTGGGCGGCGCAGTAGCGCACCAGCTCCGAACCGCGCGCATAGGCCGCGACCGAGGCTTCCAGCGGCAACTGGCCGGCTTCCATCTGGGTCACCAATTGGGCCAGCTCGGCCATGGCCTGTTCGAACGATTCCGGCGCCGCAGCGGGCTCCACTAATAATTTCTTTGCCATAGTAACTTTATGTGAGTCCGCAGCACGCAACTTGTGCGCGGCGCGCCAGTCTAATCGCTTATTCTAGAACAATCCATCCTAACCGGTGGCGATTTGGCATTTTATCGTATTGGGGCTGCATCGATGAAAACCATGTTTTTCCTTCAACATTTACGGCCCTCCACACCACATTCCCGCGCCGGACCGAGACGGTAGGGCCTGTTCCGCGCTATAATCGCCGGTTCTGTCCGAAATACCGTATTCCGCACTTAAAAATACTGGTCTTTGGATTCTTTCTCTTCTTTGGCTGATGCACATATAAATGGGGGGTTGGGATGTCCGATCTGGCTACCCACGCCAAGCTGGCGCGTTCGTGCGCGCAGCTTCCGGTAGATGCTTACTTTGATGAAGCGCTGTTACAGCGCGAAATGCAGCACTTGTTCCAGCATGGCCCGCGCTATGTCGGCCATACGCTGATGGTGCCCGACACGGGCGACTTTGCCACGCTCGCTTCCGAGAATGAGGGCCGCATGCTGGTGCGCAACGGAAACGGGATCGAGGTCCTGTCGAACGTCTGCCGCCACCGCCAGGCGCTGATGTTCAACGGGCGCGGCAATGCGAACAATATCGTCTGCCCGCTGCATCGCTGGACTTACGACCTCAAGGGTGAGCTGATCGGTGCGCCGCACTTCCCCGAAACGCCGTGCCTGAACCTGTCCAAGACCCCGCTCCAGGAGTGGAACGGCTTGCTGTTCGAACAGAACGGCTACAACGTCATGGACAAGCTCAAGGACCTGTCGGTGGCGAAGGACTTCGATTTTTCGGGCTATATGTTCGACCACGTCGAGGTGCAGACCTGTAATTACAACTGGAAGACCTTCATCGAAGTCTACTTGGAGGATTACCACGTCGAGCCCTTCCACGCGGGCCTGGGCGGCTTTGTCAGCTGCGACGACCTGCGCTGGGAGTTCGGGCGCGATTACAGCGTGCAGACGGTCGGCGTGAACCGCGGCCTGGGCAAGGCCGGTTCGCCCATCTACCAGCGCTGGCAGGAACAGGTGCTCAAGTTCCGTGGCGGCGTGCCGCCCGACAAAGGCGCGATCTGGTTCACGCTGTACCCGAACATCATGGTCGAATGGTATCCGCACGTGCTGATCGTCTCGACCCTGTGGCCGGACGGCCCGCAAAAGACGCGCAACGTGGTCGAGTTCTACTACCCCGAAGAGATCGTGCTGTTCGAGCGCGACTTCATCGAGGCCGAACGCGCCGCCTACTTCGAGACCTGCGTGGAAGACGACGAAATCGGCATGCGCATGGATGCCGGCCGCCGCATCCTGCTGGCGCGCGGCGTCAACGAGGTCGGCCCCTACCAGTCGCCGATGGAAGACGGCATGCAGCACTTCCACGAGTGGTACCGCAGTAACCTGGCGCTGTAGGCGCCGACTCCGTGGCCGCGCTCTGGATCCTGCTGGCGAGCTTCCTGTTCTCGCTCATGGGCGCGGCCGTCAAACTCGCTTCGAGCGAGTATTCGGTGGCCGAAATCGTGTTCTACCGGGGCCTGGTCGGGATCGTCCTGCTGTATTTGTTCATCCGCCAGCAGGGCGGCAAGCTGGGCACGGACCACCTGCCCGGACACCTGTGGCGCGGGGCCATCGGCGTGGTCTCGCTGTGGATGTGGTTCTACGCGGCCACCAAGCTGCCGCTGGCCACCGCCGTCACCCTCAATTACATGTCGCCCATCTGGACCGCGGTGGCGATGATCGGCCTGGCCTGGTGGCGCGGCAAGGAGCGCATCGCCCTGCCCCTGCTGGCCGCCATCGGCGTCAGTTTCGGCGGCGTGCTGCTGGCCCTGCGCCCGGCCTTCGAGGCGCAACAGTGGTTCGGCGCGCTGATGGCGCTGTTGTCCGGCATGCTGGCCGCCATGGCCTACACCATGGTGCGGCGCCTGAGCCGCGCCGGCGAGCCGGAATACCGCGTCGTCTTTTACTTTTTGGCGGTGAACATCGCGGCCGGCGCGGCCGGCAGCCTGCTGCCGGGCGGATCGCCCGACGGCGCCGCCTGGCATGCGCATTCGCTGCGGGGAGCCGCCCTGCTGCTGTTCATCGGCGCCTCCGGCGTGTTCGCGCAAATGGCGCTCACGCGCGCCTGGCGCACCGGCAAGGTGCTGGTGGTGGCCAACCTGCAGTACACCGGCATCGTGTTTTCCAGCCTGTGGGGCATCCTGATCTGGCACGACCTGTTCGACTGGCACGTCTGGCTCGGCATGGCGCTGATCCTCGCCTCCAGCCTGGCCGCCACCTTCTACAATACCGTCACCGACAAGCGCGCCGCCGCCGCGCGCGCCAACACCTGAGGAACCCATGGCAGCAGCTTTATGGATGTTATTCGCCAGCTTCGCCTTCGCCGCCATGGGCGCGGCAGTGAAACTGGCCTCCGGCACCTACTCCACCTCCGAAATCGTCATGTACCGTGGCCTGATCGGCAGCGTCATGCTGCTCGTCATGGTCTGGCACCAGGGCCTGAGCCTGCGCACCATGTTCGTCAAGGGCCACCTGTGGCGCAGTGTGGTCGGCGTGGTGTCGCTCTGGATGTGGTTTTTCGCGATCGGCAGGCTGCCGCTGGCCACCGCCGTCACCCTCAACTACATGGCGCCGATCTGGATCGCCGCCTGGCTGTTCTGCGCCGGCTGGTGGCGTGCCAGGGACCACGTCGAGTGGCCGCTGGTGCTGGCCGTGATCATGAGCTTCGTCGGCGTGACCCTGGTGCTGCAGCCGGCCATCGCGGCCAACCAGTGGGTCGGCGGCCTGGTCGGCCTGATGTCGAGCGTGGTATCGGCGATGGCCTACATGCAGGTGCGCCGCCTCGGCCAGCTGGGCGAGCCGGAGTTCCGCGTGGTGTTCTATTTTTCGGCCATGACGGCGGTCGCCGGCCTGGCCGGCACCCTGCTGGAAGGACGCCCCGCCGGCGTGCCGCTATTGACCGCGCATAGCCTGCACGGCGCCGGCCTGCTGCTGGCCATCGGCGTGTCGGCCCTGTTCGCGCAGATCGCCATGACGCGCGCCTACCGCATCGGCAAGGTGCTGGTGGTGGCCAACCTGCAGTACACCGGCATCGTGTTCTCCAGCCTGTGGGGCATGCTGTTGTGGGGCGACCGGTTTACCTGGTACGTGTGGCTGGGGATGGCGGTGATTCTTGTGTCGGGCATCGCCGCGACGTTTTACAATACCCAAAGCACGCCGCGCGGCGCCGCCGTCAGCAAGACCGATCCCATCGCAAGCGAACTTTAAAGGACGCCATGTACACGACACTGATTTCCGCAGCCGACCTGGCCGGCCATATCGACAACCCATCGTGGGTCATCGTCGACTGCCGCCATGACCTGATGAACCTGTCCGCCGGCCGCGAGGCATACGCCGCCGGCCACCTGCCGCACGCCGTGTTCGCCGATATCGAAACCGAGCTGTCGGGCGCCAGGCGCGCGGCCGACGGCGCGTTTCGCGGCCGCCATCCGCTGCCGCTCAAGGCCGACCTGATCGCCACCTTGCGCAGCTGGGGCATCGACGACGAAAGCCAGGTGGTGGCCTACGATGCGCACGGCGGCATGTTCGCGGCGCGCCTGTGGTGGATGCTGCGCTGGGTCGGCCATCCGGCGGCGGCCGTGCTCGATGGCGGGCTGGCGGCCTGGCAGGCGGCCGGACTGGCGCTGTCGACCGACATCCCGGCGCACCGCAGCGGCGCGATCGGCGAGCGCGCCGCGCTGGTGACCACCGTGTCGGCGGCCGACGTACTCGATCATATCGGGGGCGGCAAGCGCGTGGTGCTCGATGCGCGCGCGGCCGACCGCTTCCGCGGCGAGAACGAGACCATCGACCCGGTGGGCGGGCATATTCCGGGGGCGAAGAATCACTTCTTCAAGGATAACCTGGCGCCGGACGGGCGCTTCAAGGAGGCGGCGCAGCTGAAGGCCGAACTGGCGCCGCTGGTGGGCAATCCGCAGGACGCCATCATGCAGTGCGGCTCGGGCGTGACCGCCTGCCACAACCTGCTGGCGCTGGAAGTGGCCGGCTTGCCGGGCGCCGCGCTGTATCCGGGCTCGTGGAGCGAGTGGTGCGCCGATCCGGCGCGCCCCGTGGCGAAGGGAGCATAAGGGCGCGGGCGGCTCAGTCGCCGCCACCGCCGCAGCCGCCGCTGCCGCACGCACTGTCGCACGCGGCTTCGCTTGCGCCCTCGTAGGCGCCGCTGCCGCAAGGCGCGTAGCGCCCGCCGGTGCCGCGATCGCCCTTGATGCGCGCCTTGCGCGCGTGCGGCCGGTATTCGCTCTCGCCGATCAAGCCGGCCGCCAGCAACTGCTCGGCACTGAGGCTCTCGACACAGGCCGGCACGCCCGCCGCGCGTCCGCGCTCGTCGAGGGCGAGCGAGGCGACCTGGCCGTTGAACAGCAGGTAGCCGCAAGCGCCCGGCATGGCCAGCATGCGGTCCAGGGCGAACAGGCGCGGCAGGTTGGGGCCGGCCGCCGGCATGCGCTCGATGCGGCGCGCGCGCACCAGGCAGACGGCTAGTGCGCGCCCCATGCCGCCGCTCATCTCGGGCGCCTCCACGTGCGCGATGACGCGCCCGAAGTGCTGGCGGCAAAAGGCATTCAGGCCCGTGGGCGAGAGGCGCATCCAGGCGTGCCACACCGAGTCGGCCGCCATCGACGGCAAGGCGCACGGCAGGCTGCTGTCGCGCACGCAGTCGAAAAACGCCATCAGGCCCTCGGCCGCGCGGGCGAAAAAAAAGGCATCCTGCGGGATGCCTTTGAATTCGTGCTGCGCCGTGCGTTTCCAGAAGGGGTAGAGCGTGGCGGGAAGGTCGGCCATTGCGGCCTTGTATGGCGAGTGGCGGCCGACCCGGGCGGCGCGCAAGGTGTTGATGCGGGTGACGACATGACCGAGCATGTTTTCTTTCTTCCTTGTTGTTATTGTATGCGCACAGCCTCGCATACGGATATGACAGCTTGATGACAAGCGCTTGATCTTGTTGGCTACCGCGCTTGTCATGGATGCGGCCGTGGATCAGGCCGACATCAGGCGCACCGACGAGATGGAATCGTTCGGAATATCCACCGCTTCGACCCAGGAATAGCGTCCCGGCCCGAATACCCGCGATGCCGGCCCGCGATAATTGCTGTCGCGATAAAACTTCCAGCGCCCCGAGACCACGACGAATGACGATACTTTATCGTTGAAAAAATTATCGTCGCGCGCATTCAGATTCGGTTCCGAACCGTACAAATGTTTCTCGCGGCCCCGAAAATCGATATGTTGGTATAACACGACTTCAGCCATAAATCCTCCTTAGCGGATAAGGGCGGCAAACGTGGCCGGTACAGCGCCATGGCGCTCGCCGCCAGCTCGGGCTATTGCACTTACAACAGCCTGACCGATGAAATGGAATCGTTCGGCACGTTCACCGCTTCGACCCAGTTATAGCGGCCCGGGCCGAAAACCTGCGAGGCCGGCCCCTGGAAATTGGCATCGCGATAGAACTGCCAGCGGCCAGACAGGATGACAAACGAGGAAACCTTGTCATTGAAAAAATTATCATCGGGCGCATTCAGATTCGTTTCCGAACCGAATAAATGTTTATGAGCACCGTGATAATTGGCGTGTTCAAACAGGACGATTTCAGCCATATATCCTCCTAAACTGGCTACGAGGCAAAAGGTGGTCTCGATTCACCGGATTGCTGCATCAGGGTTCAGTATAAAGAGGCTGGCGGGCTAAACAATAGCGCGGACTTGAGCGGGGCTAAAGGCCCTGCGTATTCCGGCCTGAGCGATATAACAGGAGGAAATTCGATATCCGGAGCGGAATAAAAAGAAGCGCCAGCGGCAATCGATGCCGCTGCGCGCCCGATTAGCCGTTGGTGAGGAACAGGACGATCAGCACGCCCACGCCGATCAGCAAGACTTGCGGAATGGATTCGCGCACGGTGGCGCGGCGTTGCATTTGCGGCATTAAATCGCTGACCGCAATATACAAAAAGCCCGAGGAAGCGAACACCAGCACATACGGAATCAAGCCGCTGGCACTGTCCAGGGTGAAATAACCGAGCAATCCGCCGGCCACGGCCATGAGGCTGCACAGCAGGTTGAACAGGTAGGCGCGGGTGCGCGAAAAGCCGGCATTGAGCAGGACGATGAAGTCGCCGATTTCCTGCGGGATTTCATGGGCGATGATGGCCAGCCCGGTCACGATGCCCAGTTCCGGATTGGCCATGAAGGCGGCGGCGATCAGGATGCCGTCGGTAAAGTTGTGCATGCCGTCGCCGAGCAGGATCATCCAGCCGGCCTTGCCCGCCTCGCGCTTGTCGTGCCCGTGGGCATGGTGGTGGCCATCGCCTTCGTGATGGTGCGAATGGCGCAGGATGGCGAACTTTTCCAGCATGAAAAATGTCAGCAAGCCCGCCAGCAAGGTGGCGAACAGATTGCGCGGGTCGACGCCCGACTTGAAGGCTTCCGGCAAGGCGTGCAGGAGCGAGGTCGACAGCATGATCCCGACCGACAGGCTGACCATGCGCTCGACCATCTTCGACAGCAAGGCGAACGAAAACACGGCAGCGGCGGAAATGCTGAGCACACCCCCGATGGTCGTTGCCAGCAGGATGGAAATGAGGGTCGGATCGATTTTGTAGCCTCTTGAACAACGCTTGCGACTGTCGCAAGCCGGGCATTGTACCGCTCCGTGGCATCGGCTGCCCAGTCCGGCGCCGATGGGGCCGGATCGGGCTGGCGGACACGTGCCGATGGCGTGGACATCGCGCCCGGCCGGCACGCCGACCGAACCGGGCGTAGCGGGCGCGCCGTCGGTCAGGTCGCGCGCATCCCTCTTGCGCGCAGGCGCCAAGGCCACGCCGGACCAGCCGGCGTCGGCATCGGCCGCGTTCGCGCTCAGTAGCCGGATCGATTGATGATGGCGCCCGCTCCTAGTGTGCCTCTTCCCAGTTCTTGCCGATACCCACTTCGGCCAGCAGCGGCACTTTCAGGGCCGCCACGCCCGCCATCAGCTGCGGCAGCCTGGCCTTGACCAGCTCCAGTTCCGCCTGCGGCACTTCGAGCACCAGTTCGTCGTGCACCTGCATGATCATGCGCGTGCCCAGGGCGTCGGCTTCGAGCCAGTCCTGCACCGCGATCATGGCCAGCTTGATCAGGTCGGCCGCCGTGCCCTGCATCGGCGCGTTGATCGCGGCCCGTTCCGCACCCTGGCGGCGCGGGCCGTTCGGCGAATTGATCTCGGGCAGCCAGAGGCGCCGTCCGAACACGGTTTCCACGTAGCCGCGCGCCTTGGCCTGCATGCGCGTGTCTTCCATGTACTGGCGCACGCCCGAAAAGCGCGCGAAGTACTTGTCGATATAGCTTTGCGCCGCCGCCCGTTCGATGCCCAGGTTGGCGGCCAGGCCGAAGGCGCTCATGCCGTAGATCAGGCCGAAATTGATCACCTTGGCGTAGCGCCGCTGCTCGCTCTGCACCTCGGCCGGCGCCACGCCGAAGATCTCGGCGGCGGTGGCGCGGTGGATATCCTCGCCCTCGGCAAAGGCGCGCAGCATGGCCGCGTCTTCCGAAATATGGGCCATGATGCGCAGCTCGATCTGCGAATAGTCGGCCGACACGATCACGTTGCCGGGACCGGCGACGAAGGCTTCGCGGATGCGCCGCCCTTCGGCCGTGCGCACCGGGATGTTCTGCAGGTTCGGCTCGTTGGACGAGAGGCGCCCGGTCACGGCGACGGCCTGCGCGTAATTTGTGTGCACGCGGCCGGTCTCGCGGTTGACCATCTTGGGCAGCTTGTCGGTGTAGGTCGACTTGAGCTTGGACATGCCGCGGTAGTCGAGCAGGATTTTCGGCAGCGGATAGTCTTCGGCCAGCTTCTGCAGCACTTCCTCGTCGGTCGAGGGCGCGCCGCTCGGGGTCTTTTTGACCACCGGCAGCTGCAGCTTGCCGAAGAAGATCTCGCCGATCTGCTTGGGCGATCCGAGGTTGAACGGACCGCCGGCCAGCTCGTAGGCTTTCTGTTCGAGCTCCATGATGCGCGCACCGAGTTCGCCCGACTGCAGGTTCAGCAGCTCGCTATCGATCAGCACCCCGTTGCGCTCGATCTTGTGCAGCACCACCGAGGTGGGCAATTCGATCTGGCGGTAGATGAAATTGAGCTTCTCGTCGCTCTCGACATGGCCCTTCATGGCCTGGTGCAGGCGCAGGGTGATGTCGGAATCCTCGGCCGCGTATTCGGTCGCGCGCTCCAGGTCGACCTGGTCGAAGCAGATCTGGCCCGCGCCCTTGCCGCACACGTCGGTGAAGGGAATCGTGGTGTAGCCCAGGTGGCGCAGGGCCATGCTGTCCATGTCGTGCGGCTTGTGCGACTCGAACACATACGATTCGAGCAGGGTGTCGTGCACGATCCCGCGCAAGGTCACGCCGTGGTTGGCGAAGATGTGGCTGTCGTACTTGAGGTTCTGGCCCAGCTTCGGCCTGGACGCGTCTTCCAGCCAGGGCTTCATGCGCGCCAGGACCGCCTCGCGGTTCAACTGTTCGGGTACGCCCGCGTAGCGGTGCGCCAGCGGGATGTAGGCGCCCTTGCCCGCTTCGACCGACAGCGAAATGCCGACCATCTGCGCCGTGAGCGGATCGAGCGAGGTGGTTTCGGTGTCGACCGAGGTCAGTTCGGCCTTGTCGATCAGGGCCAGCCAGCGCTCCAGGCTTTCCTCGGTGACGACGGTCTCGTACTCGCCGCGCATGACCGGCACCACCGCGCCGGGGAACAGGTCGCCCTCGGGGGAGTTGAGCAGCGCGCGCGGGGCGCCCTCGTCGTCGCGCTGGAGCACTTCGCGCAGCAAGGTCTTGAAGCCATAGCGCTCGAAGAAGGCTTTCAGGCCCTCCTTGTTTTCAGGCTGCGCCACCAGGGTGTCGGCGATCGACACCATGTGCGCGGCCAGGTCGCAATCGGTCTTGACGGTGATCAGGGCGCGGCCCTGCGGCAGCCAGGGGAGCGCCTGGCGCAGGTTCTCGCCCACCGCGCCGCCGATGGATGCGGCGTTGGCGATCACGCCATCGAGGCTGTCGTGCAGCGCCAGCCACTTGAGGGCGGTCTTGGGGCCGCACTTGGCCACGCCCGGGATGTTATCGACGGTGTCGCCGATCAGGGTCAGGTAATCGATGATGCGCTTGGGCGGCACGCCGAACTTGGCCAGCACGCCGGCTTCGTCGAGCTTCTCGTTGCTCATCGTATTGATCAGGGTGACCTTGTCGTTGACCAGCTGCGCCAGGTCCTTGTCGCCGGTGGAGACGACGGTATTCATGCCCAGGCTGGAGGCCTGGACCGAGAGCGTGCCGATGACATCGTCCGCCTCGACCCCGTCGACCATCAGGATCGGCCAGCCCATGTGGCGCACCACCTCGTGGATCGGTTCGATTTGCAGGCGCAGGTCGTCCGGCATGGACGCGCGCGTGGCCTTATATTCCGGATACATATCGTCGCGAAAGGTCTTGCCCTTGGCATCGAACACGCAAGCGATATAGGCGGCCGGATAATCCTGGCGCAAGCGGCGCAGCATATTGACCATGCCATGCATGGCGCCGGTGGGATGGCCGTCCGGGCTGCGCAGATCGGGCAGGGCATGAAACGCACGGTACAGATAACTGGAACCGTCGACTAACAGCAGGGTATTTTGCATAGTGCCAAAAATGAGGTTGAGCCGCGACAAAAAGGGCGCGGCAGCGTAGCGGCCATTATCGCAGAAAGCACGTCCGCCCCGAAGCCGAACCGGGACCTGAGCTCCGGCCAGCAACTTCCCCCCGCCAAACCGAGCTTCCAACCGGGGTCAGAGCTTTAACTTGCAACATTCTGGAACTTCAAACCGGGGTCAGAGCTTTAACTTGCAACATTTTGCATCGTGCGAACGGGATTTGAACCGATTGCGCTGCTTTTTGACGGCGCTTTCCCGCCAAAACACCGATTGAGCGCAGTGTTGAACCGATATGCCGTATCTCAGCGGTATTGTTGCAAGTTAAAGCTCTGACCCCGGTTGTAGGGGGAGAGGAAGGGAGGGGTAGGAATTTTGGTGATGGTACGATGTGTTTCCACAGGCGGGGCGGCGGTTTGTTACAATGGACTACACGTTCAAAAGGCGACCCTATCATGCTGCGCACTTCTTCTTTCCGTACTTTCCTGGCCCTGGCACTGCTCGCTTCGGCGAACCTCGCCGGCGCCCAGCAATCCAAGCCGAGCGACGCGCCGCCGAAGCTCGAACGCCTCGACGACAGCAACCTCGCCCCCGCCATCGCCACCCCGCGCGCGAATGAGCCGAAAATCAGCGAAAAACGCGAAAACGGCCGCACCACGGAAGTGAAAGTGAAATCCGGCAAGAGCAGCTATACGATGAAGGGCACCAACCCCGCCGCCGGCAGTTCCGGCCTCGATGCCAACGGCTCCGCCCTGCGCGGCCCGCAATGGCAGGTCGGTGAATTCGACCTGAACAAGAAGAAAAAAGCCGCCAGCGAAGCCGCCGCCGAGACCGAAGCCGCACCGGTCCCGCCGCCCGCGCCAGCCAAGTAATCCGCACCACCCGCCCGCGCCCTGCCGTTCGCGCGCGGGCGCTCATTTCGATCGACTTACCTTACCCTTCGCTTTCACATGGCAGTTTTTACCGCGGTCACCCTGGATGACCTGACTTTGTTGTTGAAGAAGTTTCCACTAGGAAATGCCATCGCCATCAGAGGGATCAGTTCCGGCATCGAAAACAGTAATTTTTTCATCGATACGGAACGCGGCGAGTACGTGCTGACGATTTTCGAGAATCTGACGTTCGCGCAGTTGCCCTTCTATCTGCAGCTGATGCGCCACCTGGCCGAGCGCGGGGTGCTGGTGCCGGCCCCGGTACCGGACCAGGACGGCGAGCTGGTGGTGCCCCTGCACGGCAAGCCGGCCGCCATCGTCAGCAAACTCGAAGGCAGTTCGCAGATGGCGCCGCAGCCGGTCCATTGCGCCGCCGTCGGGCAGATGCTGGCGAAGATGCACCTGGCCGGACGCGATTTTCCGCTGCGGCAGCCGAACTTGCGCGGCCTCGACTGGTGGAACGACACCACGCCGCTGGTCCTGCCCTTCCTCGACCAACGCAACGCCCATCTGCTGCGCGCCGAGATGCATTTCCAGACCGCGTTTGCGGCCTGCGACCATTATCACCGCCTCGAACGCGGTCCGGTCCACGCCGACCTGTTCCGCAATAATGTGATGTTCGTCGGCGAGCGCCTGACCGGCTTCTTCGATTTCTATTTCGCCGGCTGCGACACCTGGCTGTTCGATGTGGCCGTCACCGTCAACGACTGGTGCATCGACACCGGTACCGGCGTGCTCGACCCGGCCCGCGTGCGCGCCCTGCTCGACGCCTACCACGCGCTGCGCCCGTTCACGGCCGACGAGCAGGCCGCCTGGCAGCCGATGCTGCGCGCCGCCGCCCTGCGTTTCTGGCTCTCGCGCCTGTACGACCTCTACCTGCCGCGCGCGGCCGAAATGCTGACTCCGCACGACCCGACCCATTTCGAGCGCATCCTGCGCGAGCGCATCGCCACCCCCGCCCCGGGATTGTTCGCATGAGCCGCCTGCCCGCGATCACCGGATGGCACTGGATCAAGCAGGGCTTCGCCCTGTTCCGCAAGCAGCCGGCCATCCTCACGATGCTGCTGTTCGCCACTTTGCTGATGAGCCTGACCCTGGCCACGATACCCTTCCTGGGGCAAATCCTGACCATGGTGCTGATTCCCTCGTTCAGCATGGCGATCATGCAGGCCTGTAACCTGATCGGACAGGACCAGCCGGTCGCGCCGGGCGTGCTGCTGACCGGCTTCCGGCCGCCGGCCCTGGCCCGCCTGTGCAAGCTGGGCCTGATTTACCTGCTGATCTCGATCGTGCTGGGTTTGATTCCGGCGTTCATGATCTCGCCGGAATTCATCAAGCAGATGAGCGTGCCGCTGGCCCAGCGCGGGACATTGCAGATCAGCCCGGCCGACATGCAGGTCGTGCTGCTGGCCGGCCTGCTGCAGGGCGCGGCGCTGCTGCTGATGTGCTTCGCGCCGGCACTGGCCTACTGGCAGCAGATGAAGCCGGGCAAGGCGACCTTCTACAGCGTGTTCGGTATCTTCGGGGCGATCCGCCCGTTCGCGCTGATGCTGATGGCGTGGGTCGCCATGTTCGTCGGCGCCTCGCTGGTGGTGGGGATGGTGCTGGGCAAAAGCAAGGGCGGGCAGATTGCCATCCTGTGGCTGATGCTGCAGTTCGTGCTGCTGCTGCAGTGCGCGATCTTTGCCGCCTACCGCCAGATCTTCGGCGATCCCTCGCTGTTGCAGAAGGAAGCGGCCCTCAAATAAGCCGCATGGCGGCGGCGCACGGTGCGCCGCCGCGCACGCTCAGCGCCCGACCCGTTCCAGCTTGGCCACCGACAGGTCGAGCACCTTCATGCCGGCCTTGCCGAAGTTGATCTGGGCGCGCGCATTGCTGCCGCCGCCTTCGATATTGACGATCACCCCTTCGCCGAACTTGGCATGCGCCACCGATTCGCCGATGCGCCATCCGGGGCCGTTGCTGGCCGCTTTCTGCGCGATCTGCTGGGCGATCCTGTTGTCCGAACCGCCCGTGAACTTGGCGTCGTCCCAGGCCGATTTTTTGTTCCCGAACCAGTGCGACTGCACGCGCGGCGACAGCCACTTGAGCGCCTCCTCGGGCAGCTCGTCGAAGAAGCGCGATTTCATGTTGTAGCGGGTCTGGCCGTGCAGCATGCGCGTCTGCGTAAAACTCATGTACAGGCGCTTCCTGGCGCGCGTGATGGCCACGTACATCAGGCGCCGTTCTTCGTCGACGCCATCCATCTCGCGCGAGCTGCTCTCGTGCGGGAACAGGCCTTCTTCCAGGCCGGTGATGAAGACCGCGTCGAATTCCAGGCCCTTGGCCGAGTGCACCGTCATCAGCTGCAGCGCATCCTGCCCGGCCTGGGCCTGGGCGTCGCCCGCTTCGAGCGAGGCGTGCGAGAGGAACGCCGACAGCGGCGACATGACGATGTTGAGCGGCGTGTCGGCCTCGATGACCTCGACGCCGTCGCCCTCGACCAGCAGTTCGCCCACGCTGGCGTGGGTCTTGGGACCGAGGTAGGCCGGCGCGCCCTGGCCGAAGCCCTCTTCCTGCACGAACTGGGTAGCCGCATTGACCATCTGCTCCAGGTTCTCGATGCGGTCGGCGCCTTCTTTTTCGTTCTGGTAGTGCTGCAGCAGGCCGCTCGCTTCCAGCACCACGCGCACCATCTCGGGCAGCGCCAGCTGCTGGGTCTCGAAGCGGGCGCCTTCGATCAACTTGACGAAACCGCCCAGCGAGGAACCGGCCTTGCCCGCCACGTAAGGCACCGCCGCGTACAGCGAAATGCCATGCTGTTCGGCGGCCATCTGCAGCGCCTCGATCGAGCGCATGCCGATGCCGCGCGTGGGGAAGTTCACCACCCGCAGGAAGGCCGAATCGTTGTGCGGATTGTCCATCAGCTGCAGGTAGGCGATCGCGTGCTTGACCTCGGCGCGCTGGAAGTAGCGCTGGCCGCCGTAGACGGTGTACGGCAGGCCGGCCGCGAACAGGGCGTGCTCGATCACGCGCGACTGCGCATTCGAGCGGTACAGGATCGCGATTTCGCTGCGCAGCGCGCCCTCGGCCATCAGGCTCTTGGCTTCTTCGATGATCCACTGCGCTTCTTCCAGGTCGGACGAGGCTTCGTAGATGCGCACCGGCTCGCCATGGCCGGCGTCGGTGCGCAGGTTCTTGCCGAGGCGGTTGCTGTTGTTGGCGATCAGGTGGTTGGCGCTGTCGAGGATGTGGCCGTGCGAGCGGTAGTTCTGCTCGAGCTTGATGAGGTTCTGGACCCGGAATTCGCGCTCGAAAGCGCTCATGTTGCCGACGTTGGCGCCGCGGAAGGCATAAATGCTCTGGTCGTCGTCACCCACGGCGAACAGCGCGCCGGCCACTTGCTGGCCCTGCCCCGCCAGCAGCTTGAGCAGGTTGTATTGCAGGTCGTTGGTATCCTGGAACTCGTCGACCAGGATGTGCTTGAAGCGCGCCTGGTAGTGCTCGCGCAGCGGCTGGTTGCGTTGCAGCAGTTCGTAGGCGCGCAGCAGCAGTTCGGCAAAATCGACAACGCCTTCGCGCTGGCACTGGTTGTCGTACAGCTCGTACAACTCGACCATCTTGCGTTCGATCGGGTCGTGCGCCTCGACCCGGTTGGCGCGCAAGCCCTGGTCCTTGGCGTTGTTGATGAAATACATCAGATTCTTGGCCGGATACTTTTCGTCGTCGATATTGTTCGCTTTCAGCAAACGTTTAATCATCGACAACTGATCCTGGGAATCGAGGATCTGGAAGGTTTGCGGCAGCGCGGCGTCGCGGTAATGGGTGCGCAGGAAGCGGTTGCACAGGCCGTGGAAGGTGCCGATCCACATGCCGCGCGTACTCACCGGCAGCATGGCCGAGAGGCGGGTCAGCATTTCCTTGGCGGCCTTGTTGGTAAACGTCACCGCCATGATCCCGGCCGGCGACACCTGGCCGGTCTGGATCAGCCAGGCGATGCGGGTGGTCAGCACGCGCGTCTTGCCGGAGCCGGCGCCCGCGAGAATCAGGGCGCTCTGCGGCGGCAGGGTGACGGCGGCGAGTTGTTCGGGATTGAGGTTATGGAGGAGATTTTGCATACCGTGATTATACCGGCGCGCCGCCATCGGACGGCGGCGCTTTCGCTGGCGAACGGGCCTGTCAGGCGTCCGGGGCGGTCTTGTTCTCTTGCGTCACTGTCAACTCAAGCGCCAGACCGGGCGCGCCGCTGGTCCCGGCAATCTTGATGCCGCTGCCGGCGCCCAGGCGCGTCAGGATGCCGGGCTCGCCAACCAGCTTGCCGTTCTGGCTGATTTTACTGCGCACGAACAGTTGTTCGGGACCGGCCGGCGTCATCGTGAATTCGCCGCTCCAGACGCTGTCGCCCTCGCCCACCCTGACCGAAAAATTCCCCGGCGTGCGCACCTGCATCGTGTGCGGCGCCTTGCCCGTCCCCATATCGATGCGCATGGCGACGGCGTAGGTGGTGGCAGGCACAGCGGTAGGCACGGCGGTAGGCACAGCGGTAGGCACGGCGTCGGCCTGGGCGCGCGCCGCCAGGGCGGCGAAGCCGGTGGCGGCGGCCAGAGCCAGCACCAGAATGCGGCCGGTGCGGCGGCGCGACGGGGATGACGGGGTTTGTTGCAGATGCATGATGCGCTCCTTGAGTGGGTGGCAGGATTGCCAGTGGCAGACGGACGGCGTGAGGCTCACGCCGGCCTGGGTTTTCATCATCGCGCCGGCATAGCTGCGGCGCTGCGCCGGATGGCGCCGCATTACCTCCGCGTCGCAGGCCAGCTCCTGGTCGAAGCGAAAGCGCGGCGCGGCCAGGTGCACGAGGGGATTGAACCAGAACACGCACTGCATCAGTGCCAGCAAGATATTGGCAACCGCATCGGCGCGCTGCGCGTGGACCTGTTCGTGGGCGACGATCAGCGCCTGTTCGGCGGCGCTGTAGCGCTGGTCGAAATCGGGCGGCACGACGATCCGCGGGCGCCACAGGCCGAGCAGGGCCGGGCCGCTGCCGGCATGCTCGGCGTAGGCGAGGCCGCCGCGCATTGTCAATGTGCCCAGGCTGCGTACGAAGGCGCGATGGCTCAGGCAGAACAGGATCAGTGTCGCCAGCGCACCGCAGGCCCAGGCCAGCAGCAGCGCGCCGCCTGCATCCCGGGCGGCGGCCGTGGCGGTGACGGCGCCTTGCGCGGCGGGCGCGCGGCCCAGCGCCGGCAGCAGCACCATGGCCTTCAGCGGCGCGGCAAACAGCGGCTGCGCGGCGGCGGCGGCCAGCGCCAGCGGGACGATCAGCCAGGCCTGGTAAGCCAGGCCGGCGTCGACGCGCTGGCGCAGCGGGCGCCGCACCAGCAGCACGACGGCAAGCGCCACACTGGCGGCAACGGTCAGGCGCAGCAGCAGTGCGGGCAGGCTATGCATCATCGTCGAGCTCTCCAATCAGGCGTTTGAGTTCGGCGATGTCGGTCTT
Source organism: Massilia atriviolacea (assembly GCF_003953935.1). GTDB lineage: Bacteria > Pseudomonadota > Gammaproteobacteria > Burkholderiales > Burkholderiaceae_D > Telluria_A > Telluria_A atriviolacea. The sequence goes on along the minus strand of NZ_RXLQ01000006.1, from coordinate 99,950 downwards.
GCTCAGTTTGCGGTGCTTGCCGAAATGCGCCACCAGCGGCGCGATGCGCCCGCCGAACAGGCGGTCGAGCATGCCCTTGCTTTCGCTGGTGAGCCACTGCTCGCGCTTGAGCACGGCCGTGTACAGATAGCGGCGGCCTTCTTTCCGCGCGCTGATCGCACCCTTGTTGAGCAGCCGGTTGAGCAGCGACTTGATGGTCGCTTCCTGCCACTCATGGCCACTCACGAGCGCTGCCACGATGTCGTCGGCCGGCATCGCCCCACTGCCCTGCCACAGTACTTCCATGACCTTCGACTCGGCGTCGCTGATCCCTGCCGCTTGTTGTTCCATGCACCACTCCCTTATTAATTACGCGTGTAATCGATGGCGAATGATTACACGCGTAATCGCAAAGGTCAAGCCCTTCTCGATCGGGCTTGCCGGATTACTCGCGACGGTACTTTGAGACCAGGGCGCTGGTCGGATCGTTGACCGACAGCACGCCATCGTCGATGCACAGCGACAGCGGCTTCGGCAAGGCTGCCACCGACAGGTTGACGCAGTGGGGTTTCCTGGGATCGGCGGCGACCAGCTTGTAGGGATAGCTGAGCGGCTCGCCCTTGATGCCGCCGACCGACAGCTTGAGGGTTGCGGCGTCGATCGCCATCACCCCATCCTTGAAGGTGCGTTCGAGCTGGGCGATTTCCCTGTCGCCGCCTTTCATGGCCCTGGCCTGCTCGATCATGGGCGGCAGGTCGATGACCCAGCGGCCCTTGATGTCGACCGCAGCGGCGTGCGATTGGGCGGTGCACAGCATGGCAGCCGCGGCGCAGGCCGCGCGTAGCGCTTGGTTCATGGTTTCCTTAACAGAGTGTCGATAGTGGTAACGCTTCCGGCACCGGCCGGAAGCACGATTCTAAATCATTGCACAATCGACATGCAATTAAGTTAACGTAAACAGCATCAGCCGGCGCGCTGGCCCGGCACCGGCCGCGCCAGGCCGCGCGCGACGGCGTCGCGCAGGACGTCGCGCATCACCCGCTCGACCACCTTGCCTTGCTGGTCCATCTCGCGTCCCAGCACGTTCATTTTCTTGCCCAGCGCGTCCATCGGCTTGCCGGCTTCCTTCATCCGCTCGCTGATCGCCTCCATCGGCGCGCGCGCATGTTCCATCGCGCCATGCTGGCGTTCGAGATGCGCGTGCTGCACGTCGAGCTGGCGTTCGATGTCGCTCAGTTTCACGTTGAGCTGGTCGCGCTTGGCCGACAACTGCGCACGCGCAGGGCCGCCGGCGTCGTCGATCTGGCGCTCCAGCTGCACGATCTCGCGCTGCAGGCGCCCCTGCTGCTGCGCCAGCGCGGCGACCAGGCCGGAAATGCGCTTCGTTTCGGCGTGTCCGGGCTGGCTGGCGCCGGCCTTGCGCTCCATCTCGCGGCCCAGCTGCTCGACCACCTTGCCGTGCTTTTCCATCTCCTTGCCATGCACGTCCATCTGCTCGCCGAGGCGCTTGAGCGGCGCGTAGGCTTCGGTCGCTTTCGCGATCAGGGCCGGGTCCTGCACAAGGTAGGCCTTGCCGCCCTGGCGGAACCACAGGAAATCGCCGTCGACCGTGTGCTTGGCGGCGGCGATCTCGTCGAAGTCGCGGCTGTCGCCGCTGAGCATGCCCTTGCGTTCGCGGCCCTGCACCAGCGCATACGCCATCTCGCCGGGGCCTTTGCTGATGCTCACCGGAAGAGGCGGCGGCGCGGGCGGCGCGGGGGGAGCGGGCGGCGCCGGTGGCGCGGCGGGAGCGGCTGCGGCAACGCGCAAGGCGGGCGGCGCCGGCGGTGCGGGCGGCGCCGGCGGTGCGGGCGGCGCAGGCGGTACCGCCGCCGGGCTGTCGGCGCGCACCGCCTTGGCGGGCGCTAAAGGGACTGTCTGGGCGTTGGCGTAGAAGGCGGCGCAGGCGGCCGACAAGCCGAGGATCGGCAATGCCATCTTCCAGTTCAGTGGTTCGGTATCCGGGCGGACCAGGCGTTTGATGCGGGACATAAGATTTCCTCCGTGAGCCCCGTGGGCGAGTTGAGGTGTGGAGAACTGGAACCGGTCCAGTTCGGATAATGCAAGCGCCAGACGCCGCGGTTCGCCGAGCATGCTTGCTGCTAGATCATCCGCAATCTGTTCGCGTTCGATCCGCACCCGGTGCGACAGCCACCACACCGCCGGGTGATAGAACAACACGATGTCGATCGCGCTTTGTATCAGGTTGACCAGGTAATCGCAGCGCTTGATGTGCGCCATTTCGTGCGCCAGCAGCGCTTCCAGCAAATCGGGCGGCATGCCGGTCGCCAGCGAGGCCGGCACCAGGATCAGCGGACGCCACCAGCCGGCCGTGACCGGGCTGGGCAAGTCGTCCACCAGCCCCAGCGCGACACGGCGGGCCACGCCGAAGCGCAGCGCCAGCCGGTCCACGCGCGCCTGCCAGGCGGAGTGCCGCACATAGCGGCCCGGCTGGCTGCGGCGCCGCACCCAGGCCAGGCCGAGCATCAGGCGCAGCGCCAGCAGGCCGGCGCCGCAGCTCCAGAACAGCATCAGCAGCGGCAGGCGCTGTTGCAGCACCGGCTCCCAGGTGGCGAGCTGCACGGCCAGTGCCGGCGCGTCCCCGGCGCCGCCCGGCAGGGCGATCGCGCGCAAGGGCAGCATCGTGGTCGACGCCGCCTGCGCTGCGAGCACGCGCTGCACGGTCCCGGCCAGCGGCAAGGCGGCGCACAACAGCAGCGCGCCGCAAGCGACGGCGTAGCGCACCTGGGGCCGCGCAGCGCGCAGCAATCCCATGGCGATCGCGGCCAGGCAGCCGATCAGCGCGCCCTGCCAGACAAAATCGAGCAGCGCCCAGCCCAGGCTGGGGACGATGACGGCGAGCATGTCGTTCATGGGTGGTTTCCTGCTTGCATGGTCTCTCCGTCATAGGGTGAATGTAGAATAAAATATCTAGATAATTTTGTCTAGAACTATTTTTCTACTTCCCGGCAGCCGCTGGCGCGGCCTGGGTGAGCATGACTGTAGACAGATGGGGGAGCCTGCTCCAGCGGCGGGCGATGGGCGGTCGATTTTGGGGAACAGGTGGCGCGAATGCGCGCCTGGCGCGCGCAGCGGCGCACGCCGGCGCTGGCCGCGCCGGCGCGCGAACGGCTAGGGCAGCAGCGGAAAGCCCAGGCCCCCGCCGCCCTCGCCCAGGCGCGCCAGGAAGTGGGCGATGCCGCCCATCCCGACCATCAGGTCGGCGGTCGGCGCGACCGGGTCTTCCGCCAGCCATACCAGGCTGCCGTCGGCGCAGCGGTGCCCCAGATGCACGATGGTGCAAGCGAGCGTGGCCGCCTTGTCGCGCCAGGCCGGTTCGCCCAGCGTTTGCGCCGCCTCCAGCAAGATCTCGCCGATTCCCGCAAGCCCATGGCAGACGGTCAGGTTGGGCGCGCGCAGATGGGGATCGATGGCGTCCAGCGCGCGCCGCGCCAGCAGCGCCATTGCCGGGTCCTGCGTATGGCGCCAGGCGCGCAGGAAGGTCAGCGCGATGCCGGGCGCGCCGTGGCACCACCAGTGCCACACGGCGCCCTGGCGGTCGCTGTAGCGCCATTCGACCGCCGCCGTGGCATCGGCCGCCAGCGCATGCTCTTCCAGCCAGCGCAGGCCGCGCGCGGCGCTGGCGCGGCTGTTGTCGTCGCCGCAGCGGGCGCCATGCTCCAGGAGGAAGAACACCATGCCGGCCACGCCGTGGGCAAAGCCGCTCAGGGTCTCGCCCGACATGCCGGGCACGCCCTCGGGCATGACCCAGGAGCCGTCCGCCGCCTGGGTGTCAACCAGGTAGCGCGCGCAGCGCTGCGCCATGGCCAGCGGCGCATCCGTGCCCAGACTGGCGGCGCACATCAAGGCGGCCAGGCCCTGCCCCGCCGCGCCGTGCGTGAGATCGGGCCAGGCGATCGGCGCGCCGGACACGCGCGCCATGAAGCCGGCGATGCGCGGCGTGGCCGGCACCAGTCCGGCCTGCACGGCTTCGGCGATGCCGACCGCCACGCCGGCGTCGCCGAAGTGCAGGCCGGGCATGCCGTGGTCGGGCGTGACGGCGTCCGACAGCAGCCAGTCCACGGCCCGGTTCACCGCCGGCGCGGCAGCGTCGATGGCGATACCGGCGCGCGCCAGGCGCGCCAGCGCATACACCACGCCCGCCACGCCGCGATTGGCGCCGCGCCGCAGTTCGTACGAAGAGGCTTGCTCCTGCCCGCCCCCCGCATGCGACACGGCGGCCGACAGCCACAGCCCCGATTGCGGATCGCGGAAGGTGTGGCGCAGCAGGCCGAGTCCCGCGCCGTGGGCGCAGGCGGCAACATCGATGTCCTGCGCCGGCGCCGCACTCGCCACAGGCGCCGCCCCGGCGCGCAGGCTCGCTGCGTACTCCGCCAGCTGGCGCCCGATGGCCTCCAGCGTGGGCCGCGCCAGCGGATCGTCGTCGACCCCGGCCAGCACCAGCTCGAGCAGGGCCTCGGGCGCCGAGGCGGCCAGATGGCGCACATTGCGCACGCGCGACTCGCCGCGCGCGAACAGGGTGCGGCGCGGATCGAGGCCGGTCAGCGCGAACAGGATCAGCGCCGCCACCGCATGGATGTCCTGGGCGAAGGTGGGCGCGGCGCCGGCTTCCTGTTCCGGCGCCATGAAGCCCGGCGTGCCCTTGCCGAACACGGGACCGGGGTCGCCCACGTGCTGGGCGATTTCGAGGTCGAGCAGCCAGGTCCGGCCGTCGTCTCCCAGCCAGACGTTCGATACGCTCAGGTCGCGGTGCACGACACCGGCGCCGTGCAGGCGCTGGACGGCGTCGACCAGCTGGCGCAGGGCGTCCAGCAGGCGCAGCTGGCCGGCGCGGGCGGCCGCGCTCCAGGGGCCGCGTTGCAGGGTCGCCTGCACCACGCTTTCCAGGTCGGCGCCGGCCAGGTAGGCCATCGGCAGGTAGCCGTCGCCGTCGACTTCGAAGTACGGATCGCAAGCGGGCACCGGCGCCACCGAGGCCAGCTGCGCATGGAGCGCGCCCTGGCGCTGCAGGCGCACCCGGATGTCGCGCCCGTGGATGTCGGACAGGCAGTGCTTGCGCCCTTCCTTGATGACCCGCGCGGCCACGCTGTCCTGCGAGCGCGCCAGGATCGCCAGGTACACATTGCCTTTGGCGTGATGCCTGATGACGTCGACCAGCACGTAGCCGGGACCGAAGGTGGCGGGGCCGCCGGTCCTGGGCGCTGGCGCTGGCGCGCTGTCGAACGGGCAGGCGGCGAAGGACGGCGCCACGAAGGGCTGGGTGTAGGCGTCGGCGACCAGCTGGCCGGCGCCGTCGCGGATGTACAGGTGGTGCTGGCCGAGCAGGTCGCGCTCGACGATCGTGTTAAAGCCGCCGTAGCGCGCATACACCAGCTGGCCGAGCGCCATGTCGGACGTGATCGCCGGGCCGTTGAAGCCCTGCGTGGCTTGCACCAGCTGCGCGGCGAGCGCCCTGGCGGCGCTGTCGTCGGGCGGGTAGATGGTGCAGAATTTGCCGACCTGGGTGGCGCCCAGGTTGCCTTCGTTGAGCAGCCCGAGGATGGTGGCGTCCCTGGCGATCTTGAAGGGGACCTTGGCGGCGCGCAGGACGGGAACGATGGCGTCGAGCAGGGCGTGCGCTTCGGCCGGCACGCTCGAGACGTGCAGCTTCCAGCCTTGCACGCTGCCGGTGCGGCCGACCTTGAGCCACACGCCGCTGCTCTCAGGCGCCAGGCCGAGGCGCTGCAGACGATCGTGATAGGACGTAGCGGGAAGTGCGCTCTCGGGGGATGGGTTCATGGGGTGGCTCGTTTCCAGGTGAAGAAGCGCGATCCGATATTGGTGGTGAAGCCGCAGCTGTCGCCGCAGGTATTACCGCAACTGAACTCGGTGCAGGTGACGTCGCAGGTCGAGCCGCCGCAGGTGACGCCGGCGCAGGTGTAGGAGGTGCAGGAACAGGTGTATTCGGGGCCGCAGGCCCGCAGCGCGCGCTCGCGCCCCAACAGCGCGGCGGCGTCGGCGAGGAAGGTCTGCGGATCGATGGCGCGCATGGTGCGCCGCGTCGCCTCGTCGAGGTAGGCCAGCGTGGCCAGCGCGGCGGCCGGATCGGCCAGGAAGGTGTGAAACAGTTGCGCATTGCCGCGCAGGTCGGCGACCAGGCGGGCGAAAGTCGTTCGGTCCATGGCGGACTCCTTTGTCGACAGCGGCAAGGCCGAAAACGACGCGCCGCCGCTGCCTGGCGCGTCGCAGCGCCGCTTAGCGGTTCCAGGCGGCCGGATTGGCGATCACGGGGCCCATGTCGGTGAAGTTGGTGGTGTAGCCGCAGCTTTCGCCGCAGGTGTTGTCGCAGCTGCTCGAGCAGGTGTTGCCGCAGCGTTGCAAGGCGCTGTTCAGGCGCGAGAAATAGGTGACGGCGGGCGTGGACACCGCCACTTCGGCGGTCAGGTTGGTGGTGTAGCCGCAGCTGCCGCCGCAGGTGTTGTCGCAGCTGCTGGAACAGGTATTGCCGCAGCGCTGCAAGATGCCCACGGCAGTGGCGATCAGGGCTGCCGGGTCCAGGCCCACCAGCGAACCCTTGGCCTGGCGGTCAAGGTCGCTCACCTGGGCGATGACGGTTTCCGGGGTAAAAATCAACTGATGGAAAAAGGCGGGATCGGCTTGGGCCTTCTCGACCAGGCTCTGGAATACTTTGGGATCCATTTGAAACCTCCACAAAACGACGCACTGCAACAGGGGGTGCTCTTGCTGTTTGGATACGGACTAACGACACCCCGGGAAGTTCAATATAGGTCTGCGTACAAGCGCGGCTGTTGATCGCGCCCAAACCGGGCATTGCGCCCGAGCGGGCCCAATTCCGACTCCTTTCCAAGGACGCTGGCAGGTCCGATAGAATGCCGAGTGGCATACATTTCACTTGGGAGACAACATGGAAAAGAAGGAATTCTGGAAACTGATCGACGCATCGCGCCTGGCTGCCGACAACGATCCTGACGCACAGATCGACACGCTCGGCGCCATGCTGGCGGAACTCGACCCGGACCAGATCGTGGCGTTCGACCGCCTGATGGTCGAGCAGGTCAATCGCGCCTACCATTGGGATCTGTGGGCGGCGGCCTATATCATCGGCGGCGGTTGCTCGGATGATGGCTTCATGGATTTCACGGCTTGGCTGATCGGCAAAGGCGAACAGGTGTTCGAAGCGGCGCTGCGCGATGCCGACAGCCTGGCCGATGTGGTCGGCGAAGCCGACGGCGAATGCCAGGTCGAGGGCATCCTGTACCTGCCCAGCCAGGTATGGGAAGAAAAAACCGGCCGCCCGGGCGACGCATTCCCGCGCCATCTGTTTGCGTTCCAGGATGGCCCGCACGGCGAGAGCTGGGACGAAGACGCCGTCGACGCCAGGCTACCGCGCCTGGCCGCCAGATTCAATGGCTGATCGACGGCCAGCGGCGCGGCCGGTTCGGCTCAGTACAGCACGACCGAGCGGATCGACTCGCCGCTCTTCATCAGGTCGAAGCCTTCGTTGATGCGTTCGAGCGGCAGGCGGTGGGTGATCAGGTCGTCGATATTGAGCTTGCCTTCCATGTACCAGTCGACGATCTTCGGCACGTCGGTGCGTCCGCGCGCGCCGCCGAAGGCCGACCCTTTCCAGACGCGGCCCGTGACCAGCTGGAACGGCCGGGTCGAAATCTCCTGCCCCGCCGCCGCCACGCCGATGATGATCGACTGGCCCCAGCCCTTGTGCGACGATTCGAGCGACTGGCGCATGGTGGTCACGTTGCCGATGCATTCGAAGCTGTAGTCGGAGCCGCCGTCGGTCAATTCGATGATGGTGTCGACCACGTTCTCGACCTTGGACGGGTTGATGAAATGGGTCATGCCGAACTTGCGCGCCATCGCTTCGCGCTCGGGGTTCAGGTCCACGCCGATGATCTTGTCGGCGCCGACCATTTTCGCCGCCTGGATCACGTTCAGGCCGATGCCGCCCAGGCCGAACACCACCACATTCGCGCCCGCTTCCACCTTGGCGGTAAACAGCACCGCGCCCACGCCGGTGGTCACACCGCAGCCGATGTAGCAGATCTTGTCGAACGGCGCGTCCGAACGCACCTTGGCCAGCGCGATCTCGGGCACCACGATGTAGTTCGAGAAGGTCGATGTGCCCATGTAGTGGTAAATCGGCTTGCCGTCGATCGAGAAGCGGCTGGTGGCGTCGGGCATCAGGCCACGGCCCTGGGTCGAGCGGATCGACTGGCACAGATTGGTTTTTTGCGACAGGCAGAATTTGCACTGGCGGCATTCGGGGGTGTACAGCGGGATGACGTGATCGTCCTTGCGCAGGCTTTTCACGCCCGGGCCCACATCGACCACCACGCCGGCGCCTTCGTGCCCGAGGATGGAAGGAAAAATCCCTTCCGGATCGGCGCCGGAGAGGGTGTAGTAGTCGGTGTGGCAGATGCCGGTGGCCTTGATTTCCACCAGTACCTCGCCTTCGCGCGGGCCTGCCAGGTCGACTTCTTCAATCGTCAGCGGCTGGCCCGCTTTCCATGCAATCGCTGCCTTGGTTTTCATGTTGCTCCTGTCCCTCAGATGATCGGATTGCGCCGCAAGGGCGCAGTGCCGCCATCATATCAAGCCGGGAACAAGCTTGCCTATTCCGCGTCAGGCGACGGCAGGCGCGCGCTGCTCCCACAGGGTATGCAGCTGCCCGGTCAGGCGCAGCGGCATCAGGGGCTTGGGAATGACGCCGATGGCGCCCGCTTCGGCATAGCGCGCGATGTCCGCCTGCGCCGTCAGGCCGGTCACGAACAGGGCCGGCGTGTCGGCCAGGTGCGGCATGCGGCGCAGCATGGAGAGGGTCGCGAGGCCGTCCAGTTCGGGCATCATCACGTCCAGCAAAATCAGGTCGGGCTTGAAATGCATCGCGGCCAGCAGCGCTTCGCGCCCCGAACCGCAGTCGCGCACCTCGAACTTGCCGATCACTTCCAGCACCAGCTTGGCCGTGGTGCGCACATGCAGGTCGTCCTCGACGTACAGGATCGACTTCAGGCCGTGGTTGAGGTTGGCGTCCACGGCTAGTCCCCCGCCGTCATGCACTGGGCGATGCCGAGCATGGACGAAATGGTGCTCCACAGCTGGCGCGGCGAGGTCCATGGCTTGGGCAGGAAGGCGCGCACCGGGTCGCGCGCGTCGGGCATGCGCGCCGAATACACCAGCAGGGGCGTGGTCAGGAGCTCGGGCATGAGCGCGCGGCCGTCGCCGTCGGACAGGCCGGGGTCGAGCACCACCAGCGAAAACAGTTCGCTGGCGAGCACGCGGCGCGCTTCGGCGATGGTGGCCACGTGGGTCACGTTCGCTTCGGGCATCAGGAGGGTGGAGAGCACCTGGGCGGTCTTTTCGTCGCTGTCGATGTGCAGCACGCGCGGCGTGGGGCGGGCGCCGCCGGCGCCCTGGCCCGCCTCGGCGGCCTGCGCGCGGGTCGCCAGCACCAGCGCCGCGTCCATCATGGGCGCGGTCAGGCGCGGGGCGTCGGCGGCGCCACCGCTGAAGGCCGCGCCGACCGGCCAGCGCCTCGGCGTGTGGGAAAACAGGGTACGGCGCTCTTTGGCGACAATCTGGGCGGGAGCGGCGGAAACACAGAGCTTGTAATGTGCGGTCGCTTTCATGACGACTTCCTTTCTGAACCGGTTCGATCGATATCCCGACAGCGCGGCACGCAAGTGCGGCAGTGCGGCAACGGCGGGGGAACAATCGGCGGAGCTGGGCCGAAACATGCTATCGGCCGCAGGGGGAAGGCGGCGCTGAAATGGGCGGACGCGAGCGGGTCAGGGCTCCATCACGCAAGAAACGGTGTGAACGAATGCCATTCACGATGTTTAGTGTAGCAAAGTTTTTCCGTACGGGAATAGTGCACGAGAAATTTTTATCTGAAAGCGTGCGCAAAGCGCAACGCCTTCATGCGCAATCACTTGGCTTTGAGACGATGTGCGAAACCGGCATGCAAACTGTTCAAGGTTTCTTCCGCAGCAAGCAGCTGATCAGCCACTTCGTTGATCTTGCGCCGGCTGGACCGCGCATGGTCGCGCAGCACTTCGAAGGCGGTGTTGCGGTCGGTCTGGAATTTGCCCATCAGCAAGCCAACGGCCAGGCTGGTCTCGCGCCCGGCGGCCAGCGCCGCGTTGAGGTTCAGTTCGGTGCGGCGCAGCTGGCGGATGTCGTCGGCGCGCGCCAGGCCCGCTTCGAAGGCCGGCATCAGGCGCTCGGCGTCGACCGGCTTGACCAGGTAGCCGAGCGCGCCGTAGGCGGCGGCCTGCTTGCTCGATTCGCTGTCGCCAATTGCCGACAGGAACATGAACGGCACCGTGGTGTGGGTCTTCAGATGGTGCGCCAGTTCCAGCCCGCTCATGCCGGGCATGGTGATGTCGAGCAGGGCCAGGTCCGGTTCGCCCTCGGCGATCTGCTGCAGCGCTTCTTCGCCGGACGAGGCGGTCACTGTGTCGTAACCGGCATGGCCGATGACTTCATTGAGAAACTGCAGGAGCAGCGGATCGTCGTCGACGATGAGGATGCGGCGTTTCGCGACTGGGGCGGAATTTGGCACGGAAGTCCTTTTACGCTGTGAACGAGTGTAAAAAGATTATACGGCCCCGTTCACGTTCGCGCACGCGTTCGTGTACGATTTCCGATGCGCGCCGAACAAGGCATCGAACTGGCGCGCGCTGGCGGCCGGATCGGGGCTGGCATAGACCGACGTAATCGCGGCCACCATGTCGGCGCCGCGCTCGACCAGCGGCACGGCGTTGTCGGGCGTCATGCCGCCGATGACCACCAGCGGCAGCCGCACCTGGCTGCGCGCTTCGAGCAGGATGTCGGGCGCGGTGGTGAAGCTGTAGCGCTTGACCGGCGAGGGATAAAAGCCGCCGAAGGCCGCATAGGTGGCGCCATCGCGTTCGGCCGCGCGCGCCAGCGCCAGGTCGCCGTAGCAGGACGCGCCGACGATCTTGTCCGGTCCGAGGGCGGCCCGCACCTGCGCCACGCAAGCGTCCGTGCCGCCCACGTGCACGCCGTCGGCGCCCAGCGTCAGGCACAGGTCCAGATGATCGTTGATCACCAGCGGACGCCCGTAGCGGCGGCACAAGGCCAGCAAGGCCGCGCCCTGCTGGCGGCGCAGTTCCGGGCTGGCGTCCTTGTGGCGGTACTGGACCAGCGCCACCCCGCCGTCGAGGGCGGCGCGGGTGCAATGGAGCAGGCGATCGGTATCGTCCCAGTTGGGGGTGACCAGGTAAAGTCCGCGCATGGGGAGTGTGGCTGTCGATGTCATAGTAAGGAAGGGAAGCGCTGTGGAATGCGTTGCCCGGCGCCGATCGCGAACGATTGCGCCAGGGTTTGATGGGTAAAGGACTGGCCGCGTTCGAGGGCGTCGGCCATCGATTCGCCCAGCGCCAGGCGGGCCGCAATCGCCGCCGCCAGGGTGCAGCCGCTGCCATGGAATTGGCCGGCCAGGCGCGGCCAGCGCCACTCCTGCCCGTGCCCGGGGCTGCGCCAGCGGTTGACCACCTCCGGGCCCTCGCCATGGCCGCCGGTGACCAGCACGTGCGGGCAGGCTAGCTGGCCGAGGGCTTGCGCTTCGCGCAGGTTCGGCAGCACCAGCGTGGCTGCGGCCAGCAGGGGTTGGAGGGCCGCCAGCGCGTCGCCGCGCGCCAGCGCATCGCCATGGCCGCTGGCCAGCACAGGGTCGAGCACCACCGGCAGTTGCGGATAACGCCGGCGCAGTTGCACGATCAGCGCGGCAATCGCCTCGGCATTGGCGCGGTTGCCGGGGATGCCGAGTTTGACGGCGCCGATCTTGACGCTGTCGATCAGCGCCTGCGCCTGGCGCGCCAGCAGGGCGCAATCGACCGGAACCACCTCGTACACGCGGTTCTGGTCCTGCACCGTCAGCGCGGTGACGACCGGCAGCGCATGCACGCCCTGGGCCGCGATCGCGGTCAGGTCGGCCGCGATGCCGGCCCCGCCCGAGGGATCGAGGCCGGCGAACACCAGCACCGTCGGCTGGATCGGCGCACTTGTCCCTGTCACGCGACTTTGCCCGTCACGGGGGAGGACGGCACGGCGGCGAAGCGCTTGGGCATGCGCCCCGCCAGGTAGGCTTCGCGCCCGGCCTGCACCGCCAGGCGCATGGCGCCGGCCATGCGCACCGGGTCGCGCGCGCCGGCGATGGCGCTGTTCATCAACACGCCGTCGCAACCGAGTTCCATCGCGATCGCCGCATCCGAGGCGGTGCCGACGCCGGCGTCGACCAGCACCGGCACCCTGGCCTGCTCGACGATCAGGGACAGGTTCCAGGGATTGAGGATGCCCATGCCGGAGCCGATCAGGGAGGCCAGCGGCATCACCGCCACGCAGCCGATGTCTTCCAGCAGGCGCGCCTGGATCGGGTCGTCGCTGCAGTAGACCATGACGTCGAAGCCGTCCTTGACCAGCGCTTCGGCCGCGATCAGCGTTTCGGGCATGTGCGGGAACAGGGTCTTTTCGTCGCCCAGCACTTCGAGCTTGACCAGCTTGCGCCCGTCCAGCAGTTCGCGCGCCATTTGCAGGGTGTACACCGCATCCCTGGCGTTGTAGCAGCCGGCCGTGTTGGGCAGGATGGTGTACCGGTCGGGCGGCAGCACGTCCAGCAGGTTGGGCGCGTTGCGGTCCTGGCCGATGTTCACGCGGCGGATCGCCACGGTGATGATTTCCGCCTGCGCGGCATCGGTCGCCTCGCGCGTCTGCGCCAGGTCGCGGTACTTGCCGCTGCCGACCAGCAGGCGCGAATTGTAGGTCTTGCCCGCGATGGTCAGCAGGCCGTGATTGTTGTCGTTCATGTTCATGGATGGTTCCTTCATGTCAGCCGCCGCCGATGGCGCGCACGATCTCGATTTTGTCCAGGGCCAGCACGGCGCGTTGCGGCCATTGCTGGCGCGGCACCACCTGGCGGTTGACCGCCAGCGCCATGGCCTGCCCGGGCGGCAGGCCGAGTTCCTCGACCAGGTCGAGCAGGGAGGCGCCCGGCGCCACGCGCCGCGCCTCGCCATTGACTTCGATATCGATCTTGATCCCGATCTCGCTCACGGTCACACCTTTTTATAGAGCTCACCGCCCTGGCGCACGAATTCGATGGCTTTCACTTCCATCCCCTGGCGCAGGGCGCTCTGTTCGCTCACGTTCATGGTGGCGGCGTAGTCGCGCACTTCCTGCGTGATCTTCATGGAGCAGAAATGCGGACCGCACATGGAGCAGAAATGCGCCACCTTGGCCGAATCCTTGGGCAGGGTCTCGTCGTGGAATTCGCGCGCCTTGTCCGGGTCCAGGCCCAGGTTGAACTGGTCGTCCCAGCGGAATTCGAAGCGCGCCTTGGACAGCGCGTTGTCGCGGATCTGGGCGCCCGGATGGCCCTTGGCCAGGTCGGCCGCATGCGCCGCGATCTTGTAGGTGATGATGCCGTCCTTGACGTCATCCTTGTTCGGCAGGCCCAGATGCTCCTTCGGCGTGACGTAGCACAGCATGGCGGTGCCGTACCAGCCGATCATGGCCGCGCCGATGCCCGAGGTGATGTGATCGTAGCCGGGCGCGATATCGGTGGTCAGCGGTCCCAGGGTGTAGAACGGCGCTTCGCCGCACTGGTCCAGCTGCAGGTCCATGTTCTCTTTAATGAGCTGCATCGGCACGTGGCCGGGGCCTTCGATCATCACCTGCACGTCGTGCTTCCAGGCGATCTGGGTCAGTTCGCCCAGGGTTTTCAGTTCGGCCAGCTGGGCTTCGTCGTTGGCGTCGTAGATGGAACCCGGACGCAGGCCGTCGCCCAGGCTGAACGAGACATCGTAGGCTTTCATGATGGCGCAGATCTCTTCGAAATGCGTGTACAGGAACGACTCCTTGTGGTGCGCCAGGCACCACTTGGCCATGATCGAGCCGCCGCGCGAGACGATGCCGGTCAGGCGCGAAGCCGTCATCGGCACGTAGCGCAGCAGCACGCCGGCGTGGATGGTGAAGTAGTCGACGCCTTGCTCGGCCTGTTCGATCAGGGTGTCGCGGAAGATCTCCCAGGTCAGGTCCTCGGCCTTGCCGTTGACCTTTTCCAGCGCCTGGTAAATCGGCACGGTGCCGATCGGGACCGGGCTGTTACGGATGATCCATTCGCGCGTTTCGTGAATGTGCTTGCCGGTCGACAGATCCATGACGTTGTCGGCGCCCCAGCGGATCGCCCAGGTCATCTTCTCGACTTCCTCGCCGATCGAGGAGGTCACGGCCGAATTGCCGATATTGGCGTTGATCTTGACCAGGAAATTGCGGCCGATGATCATCGGTTCGACTTCCGGGTGGTTGATGTTGGCCGGGATGATGGCGCGGCCGCGGGCGATTTCTTCGCGCACGAATTCGGCGGTGATGGTGTCGGGGATGGACGCGCCGAAGGACTGGCCCGGATGCTGGCGCCCCAGCAGCTGGGCGCTGCGCTTGCCCATCGGGCCGGACGCTTCCAGATCGCGCAGGTAATCCTGGCGGCGCAGGTTTTCGCGGATCGCCACGTATTCCATTTCGGGCGTGACGATGCCGCGCCGCGCGTAGTGCATCTGCGTCACGTTGGCGCCTTGCACGGCGCGGCGCGGGGTGCGCTGCAGCTGGAAGCGCAGCGCGGCCAGCGCCGGGTCGTCCAGGCGCGCCTGGCCGTAGGCGGAGCTGGGGCCGGCCAGTTGTTCGGTGTCGCCGCGTTCCAGGATCCACGGCAGGCGCGGCGTGCCGAGGCCCGAGCGGATGTCGATGCTCGCTTCCGGGTCGGTGTACGGGCCGGACGTATCGTATATATAGACCGGCGGATTCGGTTCGGCGCCGAAGGACGCGGCGGTATCGGACTGGCTGACGGCGCGCATCGGCACGCGCAGGTCGGCGCGGCTGCCCTGGGCATAGACTTTACGGGAATTCGGAAAAGGCGCAATCGCCGCTTGGTCCACCGTGGCGGTGGCGGAATCGAATTTGAGGGGGGTGGGCGGGGACTTCAGCGGTGCGTTCATGTGGCTCCATTGCGTGCAGGAGCCAGCAAAGGAGTAGGAGCGACCCGGATGACGGCCGTGACGGCGCACCCATGCAACTCACTGGCTTCCCTTCGCTGGCATTATCCAGATCAGGTTCAGAGGGTGTTTCTCACCCGCGCCTCGCTGTGCGATTTGCAGGACCCCTAGCGTGTGCCGCCTTGCGGCAGCGAGCGCAATTATACCGCCTGATCGGCGCGCCGCCATGGCTTTTTCGCCACGATGATCCATGACAATACCTTCCGGTGTGCGAATGGGACACTGGACCACCCGGGCCGTCCGCCCGCCAACCCGCCTCCAGGAGAATCCCCATGATGAAACTGTCCATCATCGCCATCGGCATCGGCATTGCGGCGCAGGCCGCCGCCGGCACCAGCCGCGTGATCGTCGCCTTCAAACCCGGCACGGCGGCCAGCGTGAAGGCGGCGGTCGCCAACGCGCATGGCGCCGTCAAGCACGAGATCGACGGCATGGATGCGCTGGCGGCCGAGCTGCCGCCCCAGGCCCTGAACGGCCTGCTGCGCAATCCGGACGTGGCGTACATCGAGGAAGACGTGCTGCGCCGAGCCTTGGCCCTGGCCTCGGCGTCGACCGGCACGCCCTACGCCGCCGGCCAGCTGGTGCCGTACGGGATCGCGCTGGTGCAGGCCGACCTGCTGCCGGATGCGAACGCCGCCAACCGCAAGGTGTGCATCATCGATTCCGGCTACGAGCGCGCGCACGAAGACCTGGCCGCCAACAGCGCCAGCGGCGACTACGATGCCGGCACCGGCAACTGGTACACGGACGAGAACCACCACGGCACGCACGTGGCGGGCACTATCGCCGCCGTCAACAACAGCGGCACCGGCGTGGTCGGCGTTGCGCCCAACCGGCAGGTGAAACTGCACATCGTGAAGGTGTTCGGCGCGGATGGCTGGGCCTATTCCTCGACCCTGGCCAGCGCCGCCAACAAGTGCGGCAGCGCCGGCGCGAACGTGATCAGCATGTCGCTCGGCGGCGCGCGCGCCAGCAGGACCGAGCAGCGCGCCTTCGATGCGCTGGCCGCCAAAGGCGTCCTGAGCATCGCCGCCGCCGGCAACGACGGCAACACGGCAGTGTCCTACCCGGCCGGCTATGCCAGCGTGATGATGGTCGGCGCGCTCGACGAGAACAAGGCCTGGGCCAGCTTCTCGCAGTACAACAGCAAGGTCGAAATCGCCGCTCCCGGCGTCGGCGTGCTTTCCACCGTGCCGATGAACAGCGGCGCCGCGCCGGCGCTGACGGTGGGCGCGACCGTGTATGCGCCAGGGGCGATGGAAGGCTCGCCGGTGAAGAGCGCCAGCGCGCCGCTGGCCGACTTCGGCCTGGGCGACAAGCGCGATGCCGCCGTCTCGGGCAAGGTATGCCTGATCGCGCGCGGCACCATCGATTTCGCCACCAAGGTCGCCAACTGCCAGAACAGCGGCGGCGTGGGCGCGGTGGTGTACAACAACGTCGCCGGAGGGTTCAGCGGCACGGTCGGCACGGCGACCCTGATTGCCTCCGTATCGGCATCGGACACCGAGGGCGCGCAGCTCAAAACCCAGCTGGGCCAGCACGCCACGGTGGCGCTCAGGCCGGCCAGCTACGCCTACTTCAACGGCACCTCGATGGCGACGCCGCATGTGTCGGCGGTGGCGGCGCTGGTGTGGAGCTACTTCCCGGCCTGCGGCGGCGCCCAGATCCGCAGCTCGCTCGGCAAGAGCGCGCTGGACCTGGGTGCGGCGGGCCGCGATCACAAGTACGGCTACGGCCTGGTGCAGGCAAAAGCCGCCTACGAGCGCATCAACCTGCTCGGTTGCGGGAATTGATCTGACGCGGGACCTTGCGAAAATGGTACGCTGGCAGACTTTCGTCGATCCGGAGCGCGTGGCGCCCCTTTCCATTCCAGGCACGTATGAGCAAGAAGATCCTGTTGTTAAGCGTTTCCGCCGGCGCCGGCCATATGCGCGCGGCCGAAGCGATTCGCGCCGCCGCCGGCGCGGCGCCGGGCGGCGTCGAGGCCACCCACCTGGACGTGATGGACTACGTCCCTTACGCCTTTCGCAAGATGTATACCGAGTTCTATCTGAAGCTGGTGAACAAGGCGCCGGCGCTGTGGGGCTACCTGTACCAGGCCAGCAACGATGCGCGCCCCGACAGCACCATGCAGCAACTGCGGCGCGGCCTCGAACGCCTCAACACGCGCGCGCTGATGCAAGCGATCGAGGAGGCGCAGCCGGACGCCATCGTCTGCACCCACTTCCTGCCGGCCGAAATCCTGGCGCGCGCGATCCGCAAACGCGGCTTCACCACCCCGGTGTGGGTGCAGGTGACCGACTTCGACCTGCACCGCATGTGGGTGCACGAGAACATGGCCGGCTACTTTGCCGGCAACGAGGAAGTGGCCTACCGCATGCGCCGCTGCGGCATTGCGCCCGAACGCATCCACGTCACCGGCATTCCGATCATGCCGGCCTTCGGCCAGGCGCTCGACCGCGCCACCTGCGCGCGCGAGTTCGGCCTCGACCCGGCCACCACCACCTTCCTGCTGATGGGCGGCGGCGCGGGCCTGGGCAGCCTGGAGACGGTGGCCGAGCGCCTGCTGTCGCTGGAAGGCACTTTCCAGCTGATCGTCCTGGCCGGCAAGAACGCCAAGGCCCTGGCCGCGCTCAAGGTACTGGAGGCGCGCTTTCCGGGACGCCTGCTGGCCCAGGGCTTCACCAGCCAGGTGGAACGCCTGATGGCGTGCGCCGACCTGGTCGTGACCAAGCCGGGCGGGCTGACAAGTTCGGAATGCCTGGCGATGGGCTTGCCGATGATCGTCAATTCGCCGATTCCCGGGCAGGAGGAACGCAACGCCGACTACCTGCTCGAACAGGGCGTGGCCCTGAAGGCGGTCGACGGCCCGACGCTGGAATACCGCATCGCGCAGCTGCTGGCCCATCCCGGCCAGCTGGCGGCGATGAGCGCGCGCGCGCGCGCCCTGGGCCGGGCCAATGCGGCCCGGGATGCCCTCGACCATGTGCTGGGCAAGCCGGCCCGCACGCCATCCGATTGACCACACCGAAAAACCCACCATGACCAGACTCGTATTTGCCGCAACCCTGTTTTGCGCCTCCGCCTGCCCCGGCGCATTCGCCGACACCGGCATCGACAGCGCCAGGCTGAGCGACACCTCGGTCGACCTGGCCGATGTCGGCAAGGCCGGCCAGCCCGGCAAGGCCTTCATGGCCGCCACCATCATCAACGCGCCGCTACCGAAGCTGTGCGCGATGATCCAGGATTACCCGTCCTACCCCGCCTTCATGCCCAATGTGGACAAGGTGGCGGTGGTGCGCAGGGACGACGCGACCCAGGTCGACATGACGCTCAAGCTGCCGCTCGGGAAGGTGAAAAAGTACCGCCTGCGCATGGAGCCGAAGCTGTCCGCCGCGCAGTGCCAGCTCAGCTGGAAGATGCTGCCCTGGCCGGGCGTGGCGGCCGAGCAAGCGATCGCCGACACCACCGGCTACTGGCTGCTGGTCCCCCACACGGGGGACAAAAACAGGACCGTGGTCAAGTACATGGTGTACACCGATCCGGGCCCGGTGCCGATGGGACTGGGCTGGATCGTCGACAGCATGAGCCGTGGCAGCATGCCCAAGACGCTGGAAGCGCTGCGCCAGCGCGCCGCCGGCCAGTAAACGCCCGTCCCGGCTGCGCCCCGTCCTCCTCTATAATGAACGTTTTCGCAAAAATACACGACAAACCATGGAATTAGACAAATCTTTCGAGCCCGCCGATATTGAACGTTACTGGCGCGCGGAGTGGGAAAAACGCGGCTACTTCGCCGCGACCACCGACGCCGACAAGCCGTCGTTTTGCATCCAGCTGCCCCCGCCCAACGTCACCGGCACCCTGCACATGGGCCATGCCTTCAACCAGACCATCATGGATGGCCTGACCCGCTACTACCGCATGCGCGGCCATAACACCGCCTGGGTTCCGGGCACCGACCATGCCGGCATCGCCACCCAGATCGTGGTGGAGCGCCAGCTCGACGCGCAGAAAGTCTCGCGCCATGACCTCGGCCGCGAGAAATTCGTCGCAAAAGTCTGGGAATGGAAAGAAAAGTCGGGCAACATCATCACCGGCCAGATGCGCCGCATGGGCACCTCGCCCGACTGGTCGCGCGAATACTTCACCATGGACGAGCCGCGCTCGAAGGTCGTCACCGACGTCTTCGTGCGCCTGTTCGAGCAGGGCCTGATCTACCGCGGCAAGCGCCTGGTGAACTGGGACCCGAAGCTGGGCACCGCCGTGTCGGACCTGGAAGTGGTGTCGGAAGAAGAAGACGGCTCGATGTGGTACATCCGCTATCCGTTCGCGGACGGCAGCGGCCACCTGACGGTGGCCACCACCCGTCCTGAAACGCTGCTCGGCGACGTCGCCGTGGCGGTCGATCCGACCGACGAGCGCTACCAGGCGCTGGTCGGCAAGATGCTCAAGCTGCCGCTGACCGAACGCGAGATCCCGATCATCGCCGACGACTACGTCGACAAGGCCTTCGGCACCGGCTGCGTGAAGATCACCCCGGCGCACGACCTGAACGACTACGCCGTCGGCCAGCGCCACAAGCTGCCGATGATCTGCGTGATGACGCTCGACGCCAAAATGAACGACGAAGCGCCGCAGGCCTACCGTGGCCTGGACCGCTTCGTGGCGCGCAAGAAGATCGTGGCCGACCTCGATGCGCAAGGCCTGCTGCAGGAAGTCAAGCCGCACAAGCTGATGGTGCCGCGCGGCGACCGCACCGGCGTCGTCATCGAGCCGATGCTGACCGACCAGTGGTTCGTGGCGATGACCAAGCCGGCCCCGGAAGGCACCTTCTTCCCCGGTAAGTCGATCGCCGAAGTGGCGCTCGACAAGGTCGCCAGCGGCGAGATCAAGTTCGTGCCCGAGAACTGGAACACCACCTACAACCAGTGGCTCAACAACATCCAGGACTGGTGCATCTCGCGCCAGCTGTGGTGGGGCCACCAGATTCCGGCGTGGTACGACGATGCCGGTAACATTTTTGTGGCCAAGACCGAGGAAGAAGCCAGGGCCAAGGCGCTGGCGGCCGGCGTGACGGCGCCGCTGCGGCGCGACGACGACGTGCTCGATACCTGGTTCTCGTCGGCGCTGGTGCCCTTCTCCACCATGGGCTGGCCGGACGAGACGGTCGACATCAAGACCTTCCTGCCGTCGTCGGTGCTGGTGACCGGTTTCGACATCATCTTCTTCTGGGTGGCGCGCATGGTCATGATGACCGCGCACTTCACCGGCAAGGTGCCGTTCGAGACCGTGTACGTGCACGGCCTGGTGCGCGATTCGAGCGGGCAGAAGATGTCCAAATCGAAGGGCAACACGCTCGACCCGATCGACCTGATCGACGGCATCGACGTCGACGCGCTGGTCGAGAAGCGCACCACCGGCCTGATGAATCCGCGCGACGCCGAAAAGATCGCCAAGGCCACGCGCAAGGAATTCCCGGCAGGGATCGCGGCCTACGGCACCGACGCGGTGCGCTTCACCATGGCCAGCTACGCTTCGCTGGGCCGCAACATCAACTTCGACCTGGGCCGCGCAGAAGGCTACCGCAACTTCAACAACAAGCTGTGGAACGCCACCCGCTTCGTGCTGATGAACACCGAGGGCAAGGATTGCGGCGTGCCGGCCGATGCCGACCTGTCGCAGGGCGACCGCTGGATCCTGTCGACCATGCAGCGCGCCGAGATGGAAGTGGCCAAGGGCTTCGCCGACTACCGCTTCGATAACATCGCCTCGGCCATCCACAAGTTCGTCTGGTACGACTACTGCGACTGGTACCTGGAAATGGCCAAGGTCCAGATCCAGCACGGCAACGAAGGCCAGCAGCGCGCCACCCGCAACACCCTGCTGCGCGTGCTGGAAGTGATCCTGCGCCTGGCGCATCCGATCATCCCGTTCGTGACCGAAACGCTGTGGCAGACCGTCGCCCCGCTGGCCGGCAAACAGCTCAATCCGGCCGGCGATTCGATCATGGTGCAGCCGTATCCGGAAGCCAATCCTGCGCTCATCGACGAGCGCGCGGAAGAGTGGATGGGCCAGCTCAAGGCGCTGACCGACGGCACCCGCACCCTGCGCGGCGAAATGAAGCTGCCGGAATCGATGCGCGTGCCGCTGATCGTCGAAGCGGCGGACGCTGCCGACCGGGCGCGCCTGGAAAGCTATGCGGCCTACGTGCAGACGCTGGGCAAGCTGTCGGAAGTGAACATCGTCGACACCTTGCCGGAATCGCCGGCGGCGGTGGCGGTGGTAGGCGCGACCAAGCTGATGCTGAAAGTGGAAATCGACGTCGCCGCCGAGCGCGAGCGCATGTCGAAGGAAATCGCCCGCATCGAAGGGGAAATCGCCAAGGTCAACGGCAAGCTGGGCAACGAAAGCTTCGTGGCGCGCGCGCCCGAGGCGGTGGTGGCGCAGGAAAAAGAGCGCCTGGTGGCGTTCTCGGCCACCATCGAAAAGCTGCGCGAGCAGCTGGCCAAGCTGCCGCCGGCCTAAGCCGTCGCGCGTTGGTGCTGCGCGCTTCTGCTTTCCGCAGGAAACAGAAGCGCGCTGTACTTACATTAAAAAATGTCAAGTTGAAAATACGCACTGTCTTATAAAGTTAACATTTAACAATTCTTTTCTGAAAAGAACTTAAAGTTTCTTTATACTATCGCTCTTTGGTGAGCCGGATCCAGTCCCGCTATTGGTTTTCCGGTTAACACCTGCGATGTCCCTGATTTGTTCCCGTCGATCGACGCCTGCCGTCGACTGCCCCTCTGCTACCCGGTTCCGTGCGCATGCACAGGGCTGGCGTTCCCAGCGCGCATAACAACATCACTCACCGGTTCACGCCGGCACGCAGACAAACAACTTGCCGGTCCCGCGGCATGGCCGTGATGGATTGCCATTGGCCGGCGCAAGTACGACGATTTTTTGAAAGAGGAATACCATGAAACAATCAGCTTATGCCATCGCCCTGTCCAGCGTCCTGATCGCCGGTTGCGGCGGCGGTTCGTCCGATAACAATACCGCACCGGCCATGGCGCCGGCTGCGCCTGTGGTCGTGGTGCCGGCGCCGGTCACGACGCCGGAACCTGCGGTCGCGGCGCCGCTGCCTGCGCCAGCGCCGGTATCGCCAGCAACGGCGCCGACGCCAACCCCCGTGCCCGTGCCAGCGCCCGCCCCGGCCCCTGCTCCGGTCCCCGCTCCGGCCCCTGCCCCAGCCCCCGCTCCGGCTCCTGCTCCAGCCCCTGCTCCAGCCCCCGCTCCGGCTCCAACAACCACGGCCGCACCAACGGTGGCGGCATGCTTCACGCTGACGGCCGGCGTGAAGTTCATCGATACCTACGGCGCCACGCAGACAGTCTCAAGGGAGATCTTTGAAGGCAAGCCAACATTCGGCGTGACGGAAATGCGCACTGACGGCACCTTGTTTGGCGTTGTCTATCGTCACGTAGAAGGTAACTTTGCCTATTTTCCCGGGATGGTGGACTACACCGATCGCGGCGTCTACAGCTTTAAAGAAGTGAATTCGGCCGATGCCAAAATGAACCTGGACCTTGTGCCGGGCCAGACAGTCATCAATCATTACACCGCTACCCGAACATACTCCCCGGAAAATACCTCGACGGTCAGTTCGGAAACCGATGAATTCACATTTAACGGTTTTGAAACGGTAACAGTGGCTGGATACACTTTCAAGAACACCTGCAAGCTGTCGTCTCCAACAGGAAAAAATGGCGAAACAGACGTCTCGTGGCTGGCAAGTGGTTTCGGTACCGTGCGCTCCCATACGCTCAACGCCCAGGGCGCCATCATGTCAGGCAGCACCTACGAAATCGTCAAGATCCTCGTCGCGCCTTAAGCGGCGCATGCCGACGTCGGCCAGCGCGCCGACGTCAGCCGGGAATAGCCTGCGGTAGCGCGCCCTTATCGCCTGCCGCTTGCCGGCCTCTCCCGCAGTTTTCTTCCCCACCGCTGTTGCCCCTCTCAACTGTCAGGTCGCAGCGCGCCGTATCCACGCCCAAATACCGCATCCAGTTTGCTACACTAGCAACGCTAGACACACTAACAATACTGGAGACACCATGAAAGCACTTACAACAGCCACCCTGATCGCCGCCATGCTGGCCATGGCGCCGGCCATGGCGCAGGACGCAGCGTCCCCGGTCGGCCTGTGGAAAAACATCGACGACGTGACCGGCAAGCCGAAGGCGCTGATCCGCATCAGCGAGAACAACGGCGAAATCCAGGGCAAGCTGGAAAAATTGTTCCGTCCCGAAGGCAGCGAGCAAAATCCCAAATGCAATAAATGCGAAGGCGTCAACAAGGACCAGCCGATCCTCGGCATGACCTTCATGAGCGGCCTGAAAAAAGAAGGCGACGAATACACGGGCGGCCAGATCCTCGATCCGGACAACGGCAAGGTCTACAAGAGCAAACTGAAAGTCGTCGAAGGCGGCAAGAAACTCAATGTGCGCGGCTATGTCGGCATGCCCGTGTTCGGACGCTCCCAGGTCTGGGTGCGCGAAGAGTAAGCCGCTTCACCCGCGCATCCTGCGCGGCGGCGATCCAGATTATTGCTGATCGCCAAGCTCTCCTCTGATATTATTCAGGATACAAAGTTGCCATGAAGTACATGGCAGCTTGTTTATCCCGTTAACGCACGATCGGACCCGACATGATCATCGACCATCTTGGCTTTGCAGTAAGTAACTACGAAGAGAGCAAAACGTTTTTCGGCAAGGCGCTGGCGCCGCTCGGCATTTCCCTGATCACCGAAGTCAAAGGCTGGGCCGGGCTGGGCAAGCACGGCAAGCCGGAATTCTGGTTCGGCCAGGGCGGCCCGGCGTCTGGCCAGATGCATGTGGCCTTTGTCGCCGACAGCCGCGAACAGGTGCGCCAGTTCTACGCTGCCGCGCTGGAAGCCGGGGCGAAGGACAACGGCGCACCGGGCATCCGCGCGCACTACCATCCGGATTATTACGGCGCCTTCGTCATCGGGCCCGATGGCCACAATATCGAGGCGGTGTGCCACCAGCCTGAGGCCTGACGCACGGCACCGCCATGACGCGCATGAGACGACGTCCTGTGGTATCGCAGCGCGAGCGCGCCATCGCCCGCGCCCGAAGCAGGCTCGAACGCGACAGCTATCCGCGCTTGCAGATGCTGCTGCTGGTCACGCTGACCGGCGCGGCGGGCTTGCTGGCCTCGTTCCTGCTGCTGCACGCGGGGCTGCACGCGATGTGGCTGCGTTATCCTGCATCGATCGCCGTGGCCTATCTGGTCTTCCTGTTCCTGCTCTGGCTGTGGCTGCGCTGGCGCGGCGAAGGCGATATCTCGCTCGACCTGAACCCGTCCAGGGACGATGCCGACGCATCGTTCAGCGGCAAGGGCGGCGGCTTCGATGGCGGCGGCGCCAGCGGCGACTGGGAGCCATCCGACGGCGGGCTCATCGACAGCGCGGCCGACAGCGGCGTCGGCCAGGCGCTCGATGCGGCCGACGGCGCCGACGATCTGCTCATTCCGCTGGCGCTGCTCGCGGGCATGTGCGTCGCCCTGGGCGCGGCCGTCTTCATGATGTTCTCGCTGGTATCCTCGGCGCCGCTGTTGTTCGCCGAGCTGCTGGTCGACGGGCTGCTCTCGGCCAGCCTGTACCGTCGCCTGCGCGGGCTCGACCGCGCACACTGGATCGAGCCGGCGATCCGGCGTACCGGCAAGGCCTTCCTGGCCGCTGCGGTGACCGTGTCCATTGCCGGCGCGGGGCTGGCGCTGTATGCACCCGGCACGCATTCTCTCGGGGAAGCGATCGCAATGAAACGCGCACCACGGTGATGCGCATGTCGACTGGCTAGTCGATCGGCCCGGCGGCTGCGAACGCCACGCCGGACATCGCGGTCGAGGGCGGCGAGGCGCCCGGAGATCTTGTTGGCGCTCGACGCAAGTTCGACAAGGCGGGGATGCATGGCGCCCTGCTGCGCGCCTCCTGCAATACCGTCAAGCAAGCCCGGCCATCGGCGGGCATCCCGTTCACGGCCGTTTGGCGTGGCGCGCCAGATGGCGGTCGAGCTGGTTGGCGAAGTTCTGGCGGTCGGCCTGGCCGAAGGGCGCGGGCCCGCCGGTGTCGACCCCGCTGCCGCGCAATTCGTCCATGAACTTGCGCATGGTGAGCATCTGGGCGATGTTGTCGTCGGTGTAGAACTCGCCGCGCGGATTGAGCGCGAATCCGCCCTTGAGCAGCACGTCGGCGGCCAGCGGAATATCGCCTGTCACCACCAGGTCGCCGGGATTGAGCAGGCGCACGATTTCGGCATCGGCGACATCGGCCCCGGACGGCACCTGCACTGCGCGCACGAAGCGCGACGGCGGCACCCGCATCAGCTGGTTGGCGACCAGGGTCACGTTCAGTTGCAGGCGCTCGGCCACGCGGTACAGGATCTCCTTGATCACGGCCGGGCAGGCATCGGCATCGACCCATATTTGCATCATGTTCGGTTCTTTCTCAGCGGATGGTGGGACGGGCGCACAGTATAGCGCCGCCGCTGGCAGCGCGATGCATCATGTGTTATCTTTCGACAAGTTTCATACATGCTTGGCAATTCCTGCCATTCTGAAACCTTGCCGGACATTCGTCCGTTGCATCACGCGGAGTCCGGATGAAACTTGTACAGGCGCTCGCCTTCCTGGCGGGCCTGGCGGCCTTGTTCGCCACCTCGCTCACCTTGCTGCCGCCAGCGCAGCTACACCCGTTTGCGGGGGATGCCACCCTGGCCGTGATGGGCGCGGGGATCCTGGCGTTTGCCAGCGGCTACTTTTTCTTTGCGGTGGCCGGTTATCGCATCGTGCGTTCTGCCTGGCGGCGCGCGATGGCGGTGGCGATCGCGCTGTTCCAGCTGGTGGCGGGCGGCGCGATGATCTGGCTGTATCCGGAGCCGGCCGTGCTGGGCGTGATGCTGCCGCTGATGTGCGTGTCGGTATTCATGTTCACGTCTTTCGTGTGGCCGGCCAGGCGCAATCCCGCTTATCGGCCGGCACGCTGGCGCGAGCGGCACGACGAAGCCGCATCGAGGAGGTGAGCCGGCTTGATCGCGCCGTGTTTGCGGCGCATACTGCGCAGTCCACAACGCTCGACATTGGTGTCATGAAAAATCCTCATCTCACGGCAACGGTCTGCTTCGCATTGGCCCTGGCGCTGTACTTTTACATGCCGTCGATAGAATACGCGGCCGGCTTTGCACTGCTCGGCATGTTTTTCGAACTCTCGGCGTGGAAGCGTTTCTTCGGGCGCAAGCGCAAGGACAGTGTGCTGCCGGAGGCCAACGAT
Organism: Massilia atriviolacea; assembly: GCF_003953935.1. Lineage (GTDB taxonomy): Bacteria > Pseudomonadota > Gammaproteobacteria > Burkholderiales > Burkholderiaceae_D > Telluria_A > Telluria_A atriviolacea. The sequence continues at coordinate 73,490 of NZ_RXLQ01000006.1, read as the reverse complement.
CCGGCGCAACCGACATGAACCCCGGCTCGAATGCCGACGATATCGGCCATCGGTTCATCCACTTCCTCGAGCGCCCGGAGCCCATCGTGGACATCGGCAAGCGCGCGCGCGGCATGACGCCGGCGCCTACGGTGCCGGCTGCAGGGCGATGATCGCCATGCCGGACAGCGCCAGCCCCGCGCCCGCATAATCGTAAGGCGTCAGCGTGACGCCATCGACATAGCGCAGCCACAGCAGCGCGACGCAGATGTAAGCCCCGCCATAAGCGGCGTAGGTGCGCCCCGCCGCCGCCGGGTGCAGCGTGAGCAGCCACGCAAACAGTGCCAGCGACAGCGCTGCCGGCATCAGCAGCCAGGCGGTCTTTCCCTGCCTGAGCACCAGCCACGGCAGATAGCAGCCGGCGATTTCCGCCAGCGCGGTCACGAAGAAGAGGACGGTCAGTTTCAGGATTGCATCCATATCTCTCCTGGTTTACGGTAGCTAAACCTCGTAAATACCTGCTTGTTCTGGAAGTATCCAACGGCCATACTCGTCCTCAATTGTTCTTCTTGGCAATCAAACAGGCGCCGTTGCAAGACGGTGAACACCGCACCATGATGAAAACACTCGCGCTGTCGGCCATCGGTTTCTACCAGCGCCACTTGTCGCCCTACAAAGGCTTTCGCTGCGCCTATTGCGCCTACACGGACAATGCCAGCTGCTCCCACCTCGGCGCCCGCGCCATTCGCCGCTTCGGCGTGTGGAACGGGCTCGGCGTCCTGAAACGGCGCCTGGACAAATGCGGGGTCGCCTATCGCCGCTACCGGCCGGAAGCGGAACGATCGAGTGCGCCGCGCCGCGTGGTCGGCCGGCACCAGGCAGGCTTTTGCGACCTGCCCTGCGACGCACCGGGGGAATGCCCGTGCGACCTGTCGTTCAAGGGCGCCGGCAAGGTCTGCGACGTCCTCAGCTGCGGCGCCGACTGCTGCGACTGGTCGCGCAAGAAAAAGAAGCGCGAGAACGACGAGCTGCTGTATATCCCGCCGAGGAGCGACCGGCGCAACCGCCGCTAAGGATGCACCTCAGGGAACCAGGTTATCCCACAAATCGCCCGTCGGGCTGATGCGCGGGGCGGCAATGCCGAAGTGCTGGTAAGCCAGCGGCGTGGCGATCCGCCCGCGCGGGGTGCGCTGCAGATAGCCCTGCTGGATCAGGTACGGCTCGAGCACGTCTTCGATCGTATCGCTTTCCTCGCCGATGGCCGCCGCCAGGTTGCCGATCCCGACCGGCCCGCCGCCGAACTTGAACAGCACCGCTTCGAGGAGTTTACGGTCCATGACGTCGAAGCCGACCGAGTCGACGTCGAGCATCACCAGCGCGGCGTCGGCCATGGCCTTGGTGATTTCGCCTGTGCCCTTGACCTCGGCGTAATCGCGCACCCGGCGCAGCAGGCGGTTGGCGATCCGCGGCGTGCCGCGCGCGCGCAAGGCCACTTCGCGCGCGCCATCCTCGACGATGGGCGCATTGAGCAAGGAAGCGCTGCGCGTGACGATGCGCGTCAGTTCCGCCGTGTTATAGAACTCCAGCCGCGCCACGATGCCGAAACGGTCGCGCAGCGGGTTGGTCAGCATGCCGGCGCGCGTGGTCGCGCCCACCAGCGTGAACGGCTGCAGATCGAGCTTGACCGAGCGCGCCGCCGGCCCTTCGCCGATCATGATGTCGATCTGGTAGTCTTCCAGCGCCGGGTACAGGATCTCTTCCACCACCGGCGAGAGGCGGTGGATCTCGTCGATGAACAGCACGTCGTTCGCGTCGAGATTGGTCAGGATGGCCGCCAGGTCGCCCGGGCGCTCCAGCACCGGCCCGGACGTCTGGCGCAGGTTCACGCCCATTTCGCGCGCGATGATGTGCGCCAGGGTGGTCTTGCCCAGGCCCGGCGGCCCGAACAGCAAGGTGTGGTCGAGCGCTTCGCGCCGCTTGCGCGCGGCCGAAATGAAGATTTCGAGCTGGCCGCGGATTTTTTCCTGGCCGACGTATTCGTCGAGCTGCTTGGGCCGCAGCGCGCGTTCGATCGCCTCTTCGTTGGGCGACGCGGGCGTGGGCGCGATGATGCGCTGCTCGCTGAAGTCGTCGGTCTGGATACTCATGAATAAACCTTCGTGTAGATAAGTGATTTCCGCAACTGCGAACATGTCAGGCGCCGTCGCTTAACAGAGATGCCTTGGATTCCCGCCTTCGCGGGAAGTCATTTCTGCCAATGGCAGGAATGACGGAGCTCGGTTAACCTAACAGCATCAGCCCTTGGACAGCGCCTTGAGCGCAAACTTGATGCCGTCCGAAACGGTGCTGCCGGCCGGCATATTGCGCAGCGCGGCAGTGGCTTCCTTGTCAGAATACCCCAAGGCCAGCAGCGCATTCAACATATCCGACTGCGCATCGTGCTGCACCACGCCGCCCGCCGCGCCGAGGTCGGCGCCGAGCTTGCCCTTCAGTTCCAGCAGCAAGCGTTCGGCCGTCTTCTTGCCGATGCCCGGCACCTTCACCAGGCGCCCCGCTTCCTGCAAGGTGACGGCCTGCGCCAGGTCGTTGACGGTCATCCCGGACAGGATAGACAGCGCCGTGCGCGCCCCCACGCCGGTGATCTTGATCAACTGGCGAAACACCGCGCGCTCGGCCGCATTGCCGAAGCCGAACAGCAGGTGCGCATCTTCGCGGATCGCCTGGTGCGTGAACAGGGTGACTTGCGCGCCGAGCGCCGGCAAGTCGTAATAGGTACTCATCGGCACATCGATTTCATAGCCGACGCCGTTGCAATCGACCAGCAACTGCGGCGGATTTTTTTCGAGCAAAGTTCCGGAAATACGTCCGATCATGGGAAGACCTTCAAGCGAGGTTAAACGAGACGGCCGCGCTTCATGCGCAGGCCGGAAAGCGAGGGCGCCAGCGCGCCGATCAGCGCCAGCGCGTCGATACTGTTGGCGTGGCAGATGGCCACGCCGAGCGCATCGGCGGCATCGGTCCCGGGCAGGCCGGGCAGCACCAGCAGGCGCGCCACCATGTCCTGCACCTGTTCCTTGGCCGCCTTGCCGTGCCCGGTGACGGCTTGCTTGACCTGCAAGGCGGTGTACTCGGCCACCGACAGGTCGGCGCCGACCAGGGCCGTAATGGCGGCGCCGCGCGCCTGCCCGAGCAGCAAGGTCGATTGGGGATTGACGTTGACGAAGACTTTTTCCACCGCCGCGCAATCGGGCTGGTAGGTGCGGACGATCTCGGCGATCCCGTTGAGGATGATCTTCAGACGGCCGGGGAGCTCGCCTTCCGACACCGTCTTGATGGTGCCGGACGCGATGTAGCGCAGCTTGTTGCCGTGCTTTTCGATAAGCCCGAAGCCTGTGGTGCGCAGGCCCGGGTCAATGCCAAGAATAATCATGGACGAATGGTATACCGCCGGAGAAACTTCGGTATACCAAACTTGCGCACCCCGCCGAAATTAATGACGGAAATGGCGCGTGCCGGTGTACAGCATCACCACGCCGCGCTCGTCGGCGGCGTCGATCACTTCCTGGTCGCGCATCGAGCCGCCCGGATGGATCACGCAGGTCGCGCCCGCATCGACCACCACGTCGAGGCCGTCGCGGAAGGGGAAGAAGGCATCCGACGCCACGGCCGAACCGGCCAGGGTCAGGCCGGCGTTCTGGGCCTTGATCGAGGCGATGCGGGCCGAATCGATGCGGCTCATCTGGCCGGCGCCCACGCCCAGGGTCATGCCGTTGGCGCAGAACACGATCGCATTCGACTTGACGAACTTGGCCACGCGCCAGGCGAACATCATGTCCTGCAACTGCTGCTGGCTTGGCTGCTTTTTGGTGACCACGCGCAGTTCTTCCAGGCCGACATTCTTGGCGTCGGGCGACTGCACCAGCAGGCCGCCGCCGACGCGCTTGACGTCGAACGGGTTGTTGGCGGCGCCGAGCGGAATTTCCAGCAGGCGCACGTTCTGCTTGGCCGCCATGATGGCGCGCGCCTCAGCGGTGAACGATGGCGCGATCAGCACTTCCACGAACAGCTTGGCGATCGCTTCGGCGGTCTTGCCGTCCAGCTCGACATTCAGGGCGATGATGCCGCCGAAAGCCGAGGTCGGATCGGTCTGCAATGCGCGCTTGTACGCGTCCAGCGCGTCGGTGCCGATCGCCACGCCGCACGGGTTGGCGTGCTTGACGATCACGCAGCCGGCCGGCTGGCCCAGGCCGCCCAGCGACTTGACGCATTCCCACGCCGCATCGGCGTCGGCGATATTGTTATACGACAGTTCCTTGCCCTGCAATTGGGTGTAGGCGGACAGCGAACCGGCGGCCGGCGCCAGATCGCGGTAGAAGGCGGCCGACTGGTGCGGGTTTTCGCCGTAGCGCATGTCCTGCACCTTTTCGAACGTCATGTTCAAGGTTTGCGGATAGGCCGCGCGCGTGGCGTGGGCCTTGTCTTCGCCCAGGCTGGTCAGGTAATTGGTGATGGCGCCGTCGTACTGGGCGGTGTGAGCGAACACTTTCTTCGCCAGGCGGAAGCGGGTGTCGTACGGCACCTCGCCGGCGGTCACTTGCGCCAGCACCTGCGTGTAATCGGTCGGATCGCAGATGACGATCACGTCCTTGTGGTTCTTGGCCGCCGAGCGCAGCATGGTCGGGCCGCCGATGTCGATGTTTTCGATCGCGTCTTCCAGCGAGCAGTCATCCTTGGCCACGGTCGCCTGGAACGGGTACAGGTTGACCACCACCATGTCGATGGTTGGAATGTCGTGCTCGCTCAGCTTGGCGACATGCTCGGGAAAGTCGCGCCGCGCCAGGATGCCGCCGTGCACTTTCGGGTGCAGGGTCTTGACCCGGCCATCGAGCATTTCGGGAAAACCCGTGTAGTCCGCCACTTCCGTGACGGCCACGCCGTTATCGGCCAGCAGCTTGGCGGTGCCGCCGGTGGACAGGATGCCGACGCCGAGTGCGGACAAGGCGCGTGCAAAGTCGAGCACGCCGGTCTTGTCGGAGACGGAAATGAGAGCTTGTTTGATCATGGTGAGTGGCCTGGTTGTGGAGTATTCGGTGTTTGCACTGGCGCACCCCTCGGGCGCGATGGGCTCGCGCTCGATAGCACGGCCACTCAGTGTGTGCTAATAAGACGGATTACAGCAGTCCGTGTTCCTGCAATTTCTTCCGCAAGGTATTACGGTTGATGCCCAGCATCTGGGCCGCGTGCGACTGGTTGCCTTCCGCTCGCGTCATGACGACTTCGAGGATCGGCTTTTCGACGGTGAGGACCACCATGTCGTAGATGTTCGATGCCTGTTGCTCGCCCAGGTCGTTGAAATATTCCTCAAGACTTTTCTGGACAACTTCCTGGATACTTTCTTTGCTCATATGATGTTGGTGCTTTTCTGCGGATTAAATGTTTCGCCGCGGCTCTGCAGGCAGCGGTCGTTCCGGTAGTTCTTCTTGCTAGCTGTGCCGTGTCAGGCTGCCAATGCTACTTGAGCAACGCCCGCGGGCCGGTATTGTAACCGTTCGCCATGAATATGTTGCGTTTCAAAAAACGCATCGACCGCGCGCAACTGCGCCTCCGTCGATTCGAGCAGGTTCATTTGCTGGCGGAATTTTTCGCCGCCGATCAGGTCGCGTACATACCAGCCGATGTGCTTGCGCGCCGTGCGCACGCCCAAAAATTCGCCGTAGAAGGCGTAGTGCGCCTGCAAGTGTTCGTTCATCAGCGCGCGCACTTCTTCCACGGCCGGCGCCGGCAGGTGCAGGCCGGTGCGCAGGTAATGGTCGACCTCGCGGCAGATCCACGGCCGGCCCTGGGCCGCGCGCCCGATCATGACCGCGTCCGCCCCGGTGACGGCCAGCACATGCCTGGCTTTTTCGGGGGTGGTGATGTCGCCGTTGGCGACCACCGGAATGGCGACCGAGGCCTTGACGGCGGCAATGGTCTCGTACTCGGCGTCGCCGGTATAGCCGTCGGCCCGGGTGCGGCCGTGCAGGGTCAGCATCCGGATGCCGGCCTGTTCGGCGATGCGGGCGATGCGCAGGGCGTTCTTGTTCTCGCGGTTCCAGCCGGTACGGAATTTCAGGGTGACCGGCACGTCCACCGCGCGCACCACCGCGTGCAGGATCTGTTCGACCAGGTCTTCGTGCTGCAGCAGGGCCGAGCCGCACCAGCTGTTGCACACCTTCTTGACCGGGCAACCCATATTGATATCGATGATCTGGGCGCCGCGGTCGACGTTGAACTTGGCGCAGTCGGCCAGGTCCTGCGGGTCGGCGCCGGCGATCTGGACCGCCTTCGGCTCCATTTCGCCGTCGTGGTCGGTGCGGCGCGAACTCTTTTCGGTGGCCCACAGGCGCGGATTCGAGGCTGCCATTTCGGAGACCGCATAGCCGGCGCCCAGCTGCTTGCACAGTTGTCGGAAAGGACGATCCGTCACGCCCGCCATGGGAGCAACGAAAACATTATTGCGCAGCAAGTAAGGACCAATTTGCACGGATGGGACGCTCTGAGTTTGCGGGAACCCTCTATTTTACCCGAAGTGCTGCTCAATTAATAAGCACTATTTTTCATTTGACAGCACGGCGCCGCCACAAAAAACGGATCGGGCACGCTTGACAAGCCTTAACTGAGCTCGTCGAGCACCTTCGGATGCAGGTGGCCGACTTCGCCCCAGCTGACCAGGCCCAGCTTGCCGTCATCCAGGCGGAAGCGGTTGATGCTGGCGTTAAGCACAGGAAAGTCGCGCGGTGTTTCCAGCGACAGGCCGAGCGCGGCGCGGTAGGCGCATTCGAGCACGCCGCCGTGGGCCACCAGGGCCAGGGTGCGGCCGGGATGGGCCTGGCCCCAGGCGATGATGGCCGGCACCACGCGCTGGTAAAACTGGCGGAACGTTTCGGCCGCCCGGGCCCCGGACGGCATCGGCGCATCGATTTCGCGCGCCTGCCAGGCTGCGAACTCGGCCGGGAAACGCTGTTCGATCTCGGCGTACAGCAAGCCTTCGAAGCCGCCGAAGCAGCGTTCGCGCAGCAAGGGGTCGCGCTGGACTGTAGCGTGCAGCGGCGGCACGGAGCGCGTCCTGGCCACGGCGTCGGCCGTGTGGGCGGCACGCTGCAAGTCGCTCGAGACGATGACGTCGATCCGCTCGCCCGCCAGGGCGTCGGCCGTCGCCGCAGCCTGGCGCAAGCCTTCGGCGTTGAGGGCGATGTCGATATGGCCCTGGAGGCGGCGTTCGGCGTTCCAGGCAGTTTCGCCGTGGCGGATGAGGATGATATTGGTCGGGGACATGGGCACGCCGGACACGCCGTGCCCGGACCGGAAAGGATGCTTTAATGAGGTTAAGGGACCAGGGTGGCAGCCAGCGCGGGATTGAGCGAGTACACGCCGACCATCTGCGCTTCGTCGAGGATGTGCCCGCGAATGGCCAGGCGCGCCTCGGGGCCGGTGAAGCGGCCTTCGAGCGCCAGGCGCGGAATGTCGAGCGCGTAGATGCAGAACAGATAGGTGTGCACGCGCAGGTCGTTCCACGGCGGACATGGGCCATCGTAGCCGTAATACTCGCCCGCCATGTCCGGATCGCCCAGGAACCAGCTGGTGTAATCGTTTACACCCTGGCGCAATTGATGTTCGGTGCCATTTTTGATGGTGAACGGGACCAGCGGACCCGGCTTGCCGTGCGGCGTGACCAGTTCCGAGAACTTGCCTTCGGCAAGCGAACGCATGGCGACCGGAATATCGACCAGGGTCCAGTGATAGAAATCGGCGCGCGGCAAGGCTTCCGCCACCACGGCGCCCTCTTTATTGACGTTGTCGCCGACCGTGGGCGCGTCGATATCGTAACAAAACAGGATCAGCGACTGGGTGCCGGTCGGCACGTCGTCCCAGGCCAGGTGCGGGTTGCGGTTGCTGGACAAGCGGGTGTGCGTGTCCGGATCGATCGCGGCAAAGGCGCATTCGGCGGGAATCAGGCCGCCATCGGTAAAGGAATCACTCCAGAGTCTCATCGCAAGCTCCTGTACTGATGATATTGACCACAAACGGCCTGCTTAGTTTCATTTCGGGTTCACTTGCAGCCAGAAAGTGACCGGACCGTCATTCGTCAGCGACACTTTCATGTCGGCGCCGAACTGGCCGGTCTCGACCACGGGGTGGCGCGCACGGGCCTGGCGCACCACATGGTCGAACAGGCGCAAGCCATCTTCCGGGCTGGCAGCCGGGGTGAACGAGGGCCGCGTGCCCGATTTGGTGTCGGCCGCCAGGGTGAACTGGGGCACCAGCAACAGGCCGCCGTGGATGTCGGTCACGCTGCGGTTCATCTTGCCGGCCTCGTCGCTGAAAACGCGATAGCCCAGCAATTTGGCCAGCAGGGCATCGCCCTCCTTCTCGCTGTCGCCCTTTTCGGCGCACAACAATACCAGCAAGCCGGCGTCGATGGCGCCGATGGTGGCGCCGTCGACCGCCACGCTGGCGTGGCTGACCCTTTGCAGCAGGGCGATCATGCGCTGAAGGTCACGCGCAGGAATTTGCGCTTGCCGACCTGCAGGACAAACGTGCCGGCCTCGATCTTGAGCGCCTTGTCGCTGACGACATTGCTGTCGATGCGCACGCCGCCCTGCTCGACCATGCGCATCGCCTCGCCGGTCGACGCGCACAGGCCCGTCTTCTTGAGCAGGTGGGCGATGCCCATCGGCGCGCCATCGACGGTCATTTCAGGCGCATCGTCGGGAATGCCGCCGGCGGAACGGTTGACGAAGTCGGCCAGCGCATCGTCGGCCGCCTGTGCCGAGTGGAAACGCGTCACGATTTCTTGCCCAAGAGCTACTTTTGCATCGCGCGGATTGCGCCCGCCGTCGATCTCGGCCTTGAGGGCGGCGATATCGGCGATCGAACGGAAGGACAGCAGCTCGAAATAACGCCACATCATCACGTCCGAAATGCTCATCAGCTTGGCGAACATGGTGTTGGCCGGTTCGGTGATGCCGATATAGTTGTTTTTCGACTTGGACATCTTGTCCACGCCGTCGAGCCCTTCGAGCAGCGGCATGGTCAGGATGCACTGCTGTTCCTGGCCGTAATCCTTCTGCAACTCGCGCCCGACCAGCAGGTTGAATTTCTGGTCGGTACCACCGAGCTCCAGGTCGGCCTTCAAGGCGACCGAATCGTAACCCTGCATCAAAGGATAGAGGAACTCGTGGATCGATATCGGTGTCCCACTCTTGAAGCGCTTGGTGAAGTCGTCGCGCTCCATCATGCGGGCCACGGTATAGCGCGAGGACAGCTGGATCATGCCGCGCGCGCCGAGCGGGTCGCACCACTCGGAGTTGTAGCGGATTTCGGTGCGCGACGGGTCGAGCACCAGCGAGGCCTGCTTGAAGTAGGTCATCGCGTTTTCTTCGATCTGCTCGCGGGTCAGCGGCGGACGCGTGACGTTGCGGCCCGAGGGATCGCCGATCATGGAGGTAAAGTCGCCGATCAGGAAGATGACTTGATGGCCGAGGTCTTGCAGCTGGCGCATCTTGTTCAGCACCACGGTGTGGCCCAGGTGCAGGTCGGGCGCGGTCGGGTCGAGGCCCAGCTTGATGCGCAGCGGCGTGCCGGTCTGCTCGGAGCGGGCCAGCTTTTGCGCGAACTCGCTCTCGATCAGCAGCTCGTCGACGCCGCGCTTGGTGATGGCCAACGCTTCCAGCACGGAGTCCGTCAGCGGCAAAACAGGTGTACCTTGCGCAGGGGCGGCAGGCTTGGAAGTGGCAGGAGTTGTCATAGGTGCTTTGTAATAAATCTGTAGCGAAGTGTCGAAATTGTTGGGAAGATTCAAAAGTTTGATATACTGCTCGATCCGATTAATCTTGCCCAATGAAAACTAAACAAAACAATAACAAGAAATAGTTCAGTGCTCAACGCGAATGTTCAAGCGGCAAATTTTAACTGATTGCATGGACCCTACAAACAAATTCACAGGCAAACGCTTGACCGGCCTGCTGGGAACGACGCGAAAGCAGCGCATTATCAGCGCTGGCGCCCTCTTCCTGACAGTGTGCGCATTCGGTGCCGCGGGCGTTGCGCCCCTGGCTCCCGATGCGTCCGACCTGCCGGTCAAATCGATCGCACAGAATCTGGAACTGCCGAACCTGGCCGACCAGATCACGGCGCTGCAGAATGACGACCAGCAATTCGTGCACGAAGAGAAGGTACGGCCGGGCGATACGCTCGCCGCCCTGCTCACGCGCCTGGGCGTGGACGATGCGGCAGCAGTCGAATTCATCAAGTCCGACAAGGTCGCCAAAGCCGTGATGCAGCTCAAGACCGGCAAGCGGGTCCAGGCGCAGACGGGCGAGAACGGCGAACTGCAATGGTTGCGCGCCACCGTCGTCGACGGCCGCGACACCCCGGTCAAGCAGATTTCGATCACCCGCACCGGCGACAAGTTCGCTGCCGTGGAAGCACCGGCCAAGCTGGAACGCCGGGTTGAAATGCGGGCCCGCGAAATCACCAACTCCCTCTACTCGGCGACCGACGCCACCACCGACGGCGGCAAGCTGCCCGACGCGATCGTCGCCCAGATCATCGAGATGTTCTCCACCAGTATCGACTTCCGTTCCGACCTGAAACGCGGCGACCGCTTCAACGTGGTCTACGAAACGTTCTGGCAAGACGGCGAAATGGTGCGCTCGGGCCGCATCCTGGCAGGCGAATTCGTCAACCGCGGCGTGACCTACCAGTCGGTCTGGTACGAAGACCCGGTCAGCAAGCAAGGTGGCTACTACACCTTCGACGGCAAAGCCCTCAAAAAAGCCTTCCTCAAATCCCCACTCGAATTCTCCCGTATTTCCTCCGGTTTCTCGATGCGCTCGCATCCGATTTCCGGCGCCTGGAAAGCCCACAAGGGCGTCGACTTCGCGGCCGCCAACGGCACCCCGATCCGCGCTTCCGGCGACGGCGTGATCGACTTCGCCGGCGTACAGGGCGGCTACGGCAACTTTGTCACCATCAAGCACTGGGCCAACTACACCACGGCCTACGCCCACATGAGCCGCTTCGCGCCAGGCATCCGCAAGGGCAGCAAGGTCAGCCAGGGTGACGTGATCGGCTATGTCGGCTCGACCGGCTGGTCGACCGGCGCCCACCTGCACTACGAATTCCGCGTCAACAACCAGGCTGTCGATCCGATGTCGATCAAGGTGCTGGCCCAGGCCCCGATGACGTCGGCCGAACGCGCACGCTTCCAGATCGCCGCGGGCGACATGTCGCACCGCTTCGCCCTGCTGCGTCCCACCAGCGGCTCGACCATGGCGCGCTGACAGTCCAGCGCGTACCATACCGAGGGCAGGACCCGGATCGTCGATCCCGGCTCCTGCCCTTTTTTTCGTCCGTCATGATTGAATTGGAAACGACATGAGCACAGCCTCCCCCCTGCATTCGACCCTCTACATCGGCATGATGTCGGGCACCAGCATGGATGGCGTCGATGGCGTGCTGGCCGATTTTGCCGGCGGCGCCATCCGCACCGTGCAAGCGGCCTTCGTGCCCTTCCCCGACGCCCTGCGCGCCGAGCTGATGGCCCTGCAAAGCAGCGGCGACAATGAAATCGCCCGCGAAGCGCTGGCCGCCGCCCGCCTGGCCGGCTGCTACGCCGACTGCGCGGCCGCCCTGCTGCCGGCCGCGCCCGGTCCGGTGCAAGCCCTGGCCGCGCACGGCCAGACGGTGCGCCACCGGCCCGAGCTCGGCTATACGCGCCAGATCAACCACCCGGCCCTGCTGGCCGAACTGACGGGGATCGACGTCATCGCCGACTTTCGCGCGCGCGACGTCGCCGCCGGCGGCCAGGGCGCGCCGCTGGTGCCGGCCTTCCACCAGGCCTGCTTCGGCCAGGCCGGCCGGACCCGCGTGGTGATCAATATCGGCGGCATCGCCAACATCAGCGTGCTGCATGCGGACGGCACGGTGGGCGGTTTCGATACCGGCCCCGGGAATGTGCTGATGGACCACTGGATCGGCCTGCACCAGGGCAAGGCCTACGATGCCGACGGCGCCTGGGCCGCCAGCGGGCGGGCCGATCCGACCCTGCTCGGGATCTTGCTGGACGAACCGTATTTCCGCCTGGCTGCCCCGAAAAGCACCGGGCGCGACCTGTTCCACGGCGAATGGCTGGCGCAGCGGCTGGCGCAGGCGCCGGCCATGCCCGCAGCCGACGTGCAGGCGACCCTGGCGGCGCTGACGGCTGCGAGCATCGCGCGCGCCATTCATCAGCAGGCCAGCGAGGTCGAGGCGGTGTATGTGTGCGGCGGCGGGGCGTACAACGGCGCGCTGCTGCGCGCGCTGGCGCAAGCGCTGGGCGGAAAGACCAGAGTGGAAACGACCGACGCCCTGGGCGTGGCCCCGAATCACGTCGAAGCGCTGGCGTTCGCGTGGCTGGGCTACCGCTTCACAAGGCGCGAAGCGGGCAATCTGCCCCAGGTGACGGGGGCGAAGGGACCCAGGATCCTGGGCGCCCTCTATCCGGCATGAGCCGGCAGGCGGCCGCGAAGGCTGCCTGCGCTCACGACCTTATACCGAGAACGACGAACCGCAACCGCAGGTCGAGGTGGCGGTCGGATTCTTGATGACGAACTGGGCGCCTTCGAGGTCGTCCTTGTAGTCGATTTCGGCGCCGACCAGGTACTGGTAGCTCATCGAATCGATCAGCAGTTGCACGCCGTTCTTGACCATGGTGGTGTCATCTTCGTTGACGATTTCGTCGAAGGTGAAGCCATACTGGAAGCCCGAGCAGCCGCCGCCCTGCACGAAGACGCGCAACTTGAGGTCGGGATTGCCCTCTTCCTCGATCAGCTGTGCAACCTTTTGCGCGGCGCTATCGGTAAACACGATCGGGGCCGGCATCACTTCTGGCATTTCAGCAACTGCATTCATTTGGAACTCCTACTGGGGAACGGATATCAGTCATTATAGACTGTTGGGACGAGTCACGCTCAGCGACCACTTCTGGTGGCCGTCAAATGCAACACCCCCGGCGCGGGCCGGGGCGGCGGCATGCCACTGTACCTACAATGCGGCCATTCGAGCGGAAATCAAGCAGTTCCTTGGCGCGCGCGGCGGCGGCGCGCGCAGACACCGAGCAAGGCCAGGCCGGCTGCCATCATGGCCCAGGTTTCCGGCTCGGGAACCGGGCTCAACAGCACAGTGCCGCAGCTACCCAGCCTGCAGGCGTCGGCCAGGATCTGGCCGCGATCGTTGATGCTGTAGGTGGTGCCGACGATCCAGTTGTCGAGCGGGTCGAGCGCCGTATCGAGCTGCAGCAACTGGCCGTTCTGGTAGAGAAAGCCGCGCTGCAGGCCGCCGGCATCGACGCCGTAAGCGATGATCTGGCCGGACTCGTTGATATCGACGGCGCTGGAAGCGCGCTGCGGCGACCAGCCCAGGTCGCTCATCACGCCGTTGGCGTACAGGAAGGCGGAGCGCTCCTCGCTGCCGGCACGGTGCGCCGAGTGGCCGATGATCAGGCCGGCATCATTGATGCCGGTTGCCAGGCTGGTGCCCCCGGCAAACGCGCCGAGATCGACCATGCGTCCGTTTTCATAGATGAATGCGCGCTGTAGCGACGCGGCATTGTCGGCGCCGCCGACGATGGTTCCGGCGGCATTGATGCCCATGGCGCTGCTCTGGGTGCCGCCCAGCGTGCCCAGATCGCGCATTTTATTGCCGCTGTACACATACGCGTGCGCGGCATAACGCGGGTAATGCGGATCGCCGCCGGGCAGGCGCAGGTCGGTGCCCGAACTGCCCACCACCGTGCCGGCATGGTTGACCCCATGGGTGAAGGTGTCCAGGGCGGCGCTGCCATGGCCGAGCGCACCGAGGATCGTGGTGCCGCCATTGAAGCTCAGGTAGCCGCTGGCGAACACGAGGTCGCCGATCGTGGTCCAGTATTCGTAGCTGGCCATGTGGCCGGCCTTGCTGATGGCCGTGATGCCACCGGTCGGAAACGGGCTGGTGCTGACATGCAGCACCGTCTTGCTGCCGCCCGCATAGAAGGCGGAATAGCCCCCGGAAGAACCGTACAGGGTGCCGGCGTTATCGATCAGGCGCCATTTGTCGTATTGCCCGGTGTCGATCATGGTGACCGAATAGGCAGGGGTGGCGGCGAAGACGGGAGCGGCGAAGACGCCGAGCACGAGGGCGGACAGGAGCGAGCGGACGGAAGGCATGACAGTCTTTCGATGGTGGATCGATACGCCCCATCATAAAGACTGCTTGGCTAAATAGAAAGCTTAATTAAATATTAATTCATGCGGGCGAGGAAAGCATCGGGGAGGGCCGATGCTTTCCTCGCGCTTGCAACGCCTTAGGGCAGCAGCGCGACCTGCTGCAAGCCCAGCGTTTCTTCCAGGCCGAACATCAGGTTCATGCACTGGACAGCCTGGCCGGACGCGCCCTTGACCAGGTTATCCTGGACCACTAGGATCACCAGGGTGTTGCCGTTGTCCGGACGATGCAGCGCCAGGCGCAGCACGTTCGAACCACGGGTCGAGCGGGTTTCCGGATGCGAGCCGAACGGCATGACATCCACAAAAGCCGCGTCCTTGTAGGTCGTTTCGAACAATTCCTGCAGCGCTTCGTTGCTGATCTCGGTGGTCAGGCGCGCGTACAGGGTCGAATGCATGCCGCGGATCATCGGCACCAGGTGCGGCGTGAAGATCAGCTTGACCGGCAGGCCGGTGTAACGCTGCAGCTGGGCCACGGTTTCCGGGGTGTGGCGATGGCCGGACACGCCGTAGGCCTTGAAATTATCGCTCGACTCCGAGAACAGGGTGCCGATTTCGGCCTTGCGGCCGGCGCCGGACACGCCCGACTTGGCATCGGCGATGAGGGCGCTGGCATCGATCAGCTTGGCCTTGAGCAGCGGCACGAAGCCCAGCTGCATCGTGGTCGGATAGCAACCCGGATTGGCGATCAGGCGCGCATTCCTGACGGCGTCGCGGTTCAGTTCCGGCAAGCCGTAGACGGCCTCTTCCAGCAATTCCGGGCAGGTATGCGGGATCTTGTACCACTGCTCGAAGGTGGCCTGGTCTTTCAGGCGGAAATCGGCGGCCAGGTCGATGACCTTGACGCCGGCGGCCAGCAGCTCCGGCGCCTGCGCCATGGCCACGCCGTGCGGGGTCGCGAAAAAGACCACGTCGCACTTGCTGAGGTCGACCTTGTCCGGGGCCGAGAACGCCAGGTCCACCTTGCCGCGCAGCGAAGGGAACATGTCCGCGACAGGCAAGCCATCTTCCTTACGCGAGGTAATCGCGGTCAGCTCCACATCAGGGTGGACCGACAGCAGTCGCAGCAATTCCACGCCCGTGTAACCCGTACCGCCGACGATGCCAACTTTGATCATATGTAGTCCTTAAAAGGTAAAAAGCGGGGCCATGCCCGAAAGAGGGTGATTCTAACAGCGCAGGCAAAACACTGCGCAGCGCTGAAAAAAGCAAAACCTCGCAAAAACAAAAAAGCCGCCAGACTTCGCAGTCGGCGGCTTTTTTGAGGGCGGCGCACCGGAGTGCACCGCAAGAGGCGAATTAACGCTTCGAGAATTGCTTTGCGCGACGTGCTTTGCGCAGACCAACTTTTTTACGCTCGACTTCACGTGCATCGCGGGTAACGAAACCGGCACGTGCCAGGTCGCCCTTCAATGCTGCGTCGTAGTCGATCAGTGCACGGGTGATGCCGTGACGAACCGCGCCAGCCTGGCCGGACTCGCCACCACCGTGAACGTTGACCTTGATGTCGAAACGCTCGACGTTGCCGGTCAGTTCCAGCGGTTGACGGATGACCATCAGGCCCGTTTCGCGCGAGAAGTAGTCAGCGGCTGGTTTGCCGTTAACGATGATTTGGCCAGTGCCAACCTTGATGAAGACGCGAGCGACTGCACTCTTGCGACGGCCGGTGCCGTAATTGTAGTTACCGATCATGTCAGCTCCTTACTTGAACAGCACGAGTGCTTTAGGTTGCTGGGCAGCGTGCGGGTGGGAACCTTCCGCGTACACTTTGAGCTTCTTGATCATGGCGTAGCCAAGCGGGCCCTTAGGCAGCATGCCCTTGACCGCTTTTTCCAGCGCGCGACCAGGAAAACGCTCTTGCATTTTCTTGAAGTTGGTTTCGTAGATACCGCCTGGGTAGCCCGAGTGACGGTAGTACGTCTTCTCGGTTGCTTTGGTACCGGTCACGCGCAGTTTACCTGCGTTGATCACGACGATGAAATCGCCCGTGTCGACGTGCGGAGTGAATTCTGGTTTGTGTTTGCCGCGCAACCGGAGTGCCACTTCGCTGGCAACACGTCCGAGGACCAAGTCCGTCGCGTCAACCACGAACCAATCGCGCTGGACTTCATGTCCTTTAGCGGAAAAAGTTTTCATGTTGACTTCCTAAATATAAAACTTATTAAATCGCTCAAATGGTGGTTCCGCTCGTGCTGCCTGCGGACTCTGCCTTATTGTCTTTTCCTGAGCAAACGGAAAGCCGGCAACTATAGCGCATTCCCCACGGCCGAGTCAAGCCCTTCCGCCGCTGTGGCAGTGATGGCGAAATGACATCGGCGCCATCCCTAGAGAAATCGCAAACATCGGCCATCCGGCCCGCCCTAGACTGCACCACGGTGGACAATTTC
This sequence comes from Massilia atriviolacea, assembly GCF_003953935.1. Lineage (GTDB taxonomy): Bacteria > Pseudomonadota > Gammaproteobacteria > Burkholderiales > Burkholderiaceae_D > Telluria_A > Telluria_A atriviolacea. The sequence continues at coordinate 56,839 of NZ_RXLQ01000006.1, read as the reverse complement.
ATTAACGGGGAAAAACTTTCTTGACCACGGAAACAATGTCAACCTACTATGTAACTGCACCTACCGTCGGGAGACCTCGTGAAATTGAAACACTGCCTTGCCGCTTCACTCCTCTCCCTGCTGCCGGCCCTGGCGCCGGCGGCCCTTGCCGCCCCTGCCCCGACCACGCGCATCTGCCACCTGCCCGGTGCCGAGGAAGGCTTGCGCTGCAGCACCCTGGCCGTCCCGCTCGATTACCAGCAGGCCAGCGGCCCCACCCTGCCCCTGCACATCACCGTGGCGCCGGCCTTCCGCGAGTCGGCCCGTCACGATCCGGTGTTCGTGCTGGCGGGCGGCCCCGGCCAGGCCGGCAGCGACGTGCTGCCGGTGCTGCACGCGGTGTTCCGGCGCGTGCGCGCCACGCGCGACATCATCCTCATCGACCAGCGCGGCACCGGCCTGTCCGGCAAGCTCGACTGCGATGAAAAAGAGTTTTCCGACGATCTCAGCGACGAGCAGCAGATCGCCGCCGTGCGCCGCTGCCTGGCCGGCATCCGCGCGCCGCTGGCGGCCTACACCACCGACAACGCCGCGCGCGACATCGAACAGGTGCGCCTGGCGCTCGGCTACAAGACCATCAATGTCTGGGGCGCCTCCTACGGCACGCGCCTGGCGCAGGCCTACGCGCGCGCCTTTCCCGCAGCCGTGCGCAGCCTGGTGCTGGACGGCGTGGCCGCGCCCGACCAGATCATCCCGGCCGGCGGGCGCGACGGCCAGGCCGCGCTCGACACCCTGTTCCGCCAGTGCGCGGCCGATCCCGCCTGCCAGCAGGCCTATCCGGCCCTTCGCACCGAGTTCGCCAGCCTGCTGAGCAAGATCGGCGAGCACCCGGTGCCGCTGAACCTGGCCAATCCGCGCACCGCCGAGCCCCTCCAGATGAGCATGACCAAGGAGCGCTTCCTGGGCACCGTGCACAACGTGCTGTATTCGGCCCTGGACGGACGGCGCCTGCCCTTTCTGATCCACAGCGCCTGGCAGGGCCGCTGGGCGCCGTTCGTGGCGCGCCGCAACGTCGGGGCCGACCTGGCCGGCGAAGGCGGCGTGGCCCTGGTGCTGCACATGGCGGTCATCTGCGCCGAGGATTATCCGCGCCTGACGCCGCAATTGCTGGCCGAGGACGCCCATAATTCCTTCCTCGGCGGCAGCCGCGTCGGCCAGTTGATGGAACAGTGCAAGTCGCTCAAGCTGCCGGCCGTGCCCTGGCGCGCGCCGACCCCGATCCTGGCGCCGGCCCTGCTGCTGTCGGGCGCGCTCGACCCGGTCACGCCGCCGCGCCGCGCCGAAGCCGCCGCGCGCCACATTCCCAAGGCCCAGCACCTGGTGGTGGCCAATGCCGGGCATGGCATTTCCTCGCTCGGCTGCGCGCCGCGCCTGCTGCGCGAGTTTCTCGACAATCCCGCCAGGCCGGTGTCCGCCGCCTGCCTGAAAGAGATTCCGGCCGCCAATTTCCAGATCGGCAGCGCCGGTCCGCACCCTTAAGCCCCGAGGCCACGATGATTGTCGTAAACGATGTACGTAAACAATTCGGCAGCCTGCAAGCGCTGGGCGGGGTCAGCTTCGCAGCGGCCGACGGCCAGATCACGGCGCTGCTGGGGCCGAACGGCGCCGGCAAGACCACCCTGCTGCGCCTGCTGGTCGGCCTGCTCAAGCGCGACCAGGGCACGATCAGCATCGGCGGCGTCGATCCGGCCATCGATCCGATGGCGGTGCGCAAGGATATCGGCTTCCTCACCGACCAGTTCGGCCTGTACGAGCGCCTCAGCACGCGCGAGTACCTGGCTTATTTCGGCGAACTGAACGGCATGACCCTGCCGGCGGTGCAGCGCCGCATCGATGAAGTGGCCGACCTGCTGGTCATGCACGACATCCTGGAGCGGCGCGGCAAGGGCTTTTCGCAAGGCCAGCGCATCAAGGTGGCGCTGGCGCGCACCCTGCTGCACAAGCCGCGCCACCTGCTGCTGGACGAACCGAGCCGGGGGCTGGACGTGATGAGCACGCGCGCCCTGCGCACCGCCCTCGCCGCCCTGCGCCGCGAAGGCTGCTGCGTGATCATGGCCACCCACGTGATGCAGGAAGTGACGCACCTGTGCGACGACGTGATCGTCATCGCCAAGGGGCACACCGTGGCCCAGGGTTCGCCCCAGGAACTGTGCCGCCGCACCGGCATCAGCAACCTGGAAGACGCCTTCGTCAGCCTGGTCGGCGAAGAAGGAATCTCCGCATGAAGCCGGCGTTCCTCATCGTCTTTCTCAAGGAATTCAAGGAAACCCTGCGCGACAGGCGCGCGCTCGGCCTGCTGGCCCTGTTCACCCTGATGTATCCGCTGATGCTCGGTTACATGCTGAACCAGCAGATCAAGCGCGCCACCCAGGCCGAACGCGAGGGCATGGAACTGGCCGTGATCGGCGCGGCCCAGGCGCCCAACCTGATGGCGCAGTTCAAGCAAAAGAACATCACCGTGCAGCAGGTGGCGGACATGGACGAACACGCCATCGGCGAACTGCTGCGCGCGCGCAAGGTGGTCGGGCTGCTGCGCATCGATCCCAAGTTCGGCCAACACTACCAGGCCATGCGCCCGGCCGAAATCGAGCTGTGGTACGACTCGGCCAGCGACAACGGCCAGCGCCAGCGCGATGTGGAGGAAGTGCTGCAGCATTACAGTTCCGGCATCAGCAGCGCGCGCCTGCTGGCGCACGGGGTCTCGCCCGCCACCATGACGCCGATCCGCCTGCAGCGCTACGACACCGGCAGCACGGCGGCGCGCTCGGCCGGGCTGATCGGCGCGATTCTCGGTTTCCTGTTTTTCCCGGCCTTCATTTGCGGTTTGTCGGCGGCGGTCGACAGCACCGCCGGCGAACGCGAGCGGCGCTCGCTGGAAGTGCTGATGGCGCAGCCGGCCAGTCCGTGGTCCCTGATCGGCGGCAAGTGGCTGGCGGCCGGCTCGCTGGCGGTGATCGGCATCACCCTGGAGCTGGCGCTGGCGCATGCGGTGCTGTCCTGGCTGCCGCTGGAGGAAATCGGCATGAGCTGGCGCGTCACCTCGGCCCAGCTGGCCTGGGTGTGCGTCGCCACCGTGCCGCTGTCCCTGCTGGCGGCCGGCCTGCATATCGCCCTGGCCATGAATGCGCGCTCGTTCAAGGAAGCCCAGAGCGTGCTCAGCCTGGTGACCCTGATCCCGATGCTGCCGGGGCTGGCGGTGTCGATGCTGGAATTGAAGACGGCCACCTGGATGTACGTGGTGCCGATGCTGTCGAACCAGACCTTGCTGCGCGAACTGGCCAAGGGCCAGGAACTGGGCGTGCTGCCCTTCGTGCTGACCTTCCTCAGTTCGATGCTGCCGGCGCTCGGCGCGGTCGCCTTCGCCAGCTGGCGCATGAAGAGCGAGCGCTACGTGCTGTCGGTCTGAGCGCCGGCGGGCGCGTCCGGCGCGCCTCCATTACAATAGGCCGGGGAACAATTATCGGAGAATGGAATGGAAGTGAGTGTCAGCTGGAACGGCCCGTCGGGCATGAGTTTTCGGGCGCAAACGGGGTCGGGCCACATGGTCAGCATGGATGGCGCGCCCGAAGGCGGCGGCCACAACCTGGCGCCGCGGCCGATGGAAATGGTGTTGCTGGGAACCGGCGGGTGCACCGCGTATGACGTGGTGCTCATTCTCAAGCGCGGCCGCGAAGATGTGCGCGGCTGCGACGTGACGCTCAAGGCCGAGCGCGCCGACACCGATCCCAAGGTATTCACCAGGATTCATTTTCACTTCACCGTGAGCGGCAAGAACCTGAAGCCGGCGGCGGTCGAGCGCGCCGTGAGCCTGTCGCACGACAAATATTGCTCGGCGTCCATCATGCTGGCCAAGACGGCCGAGATCACGCATTCCTTCGAGATCGTCGAAGGATAAGCCGGCGACCTCCGCGCGCCAAGGCGGCCCTTGGCGCGCGGACGACGAATGCCGGCGGCGGATCGACGATCGGCACTCACGGCAGCGCCGTGGAACCTTCGCTATCGACCTCAAACGTAATACGCGGTCGTCGTCATCACCTTGGCCATCGCCTTCATCATTGCCTGCACCGGCGCCGGCACCGCCACGGCGCCCAGGGCCTGCGCCGCCGCGCCGTGCGCAATCTCGTCGATGCGCATCTGGTCCACCACCGCGCGCGACTTGGCGTCCTGCGCCGGCAGCATGCTCAGATGGCTGTCCAGGTGCGCCTCCACCTGGCGCTCGGTCTCGACCACGAAGCCCAGGCTGCGCGCGTCGCCCAGTTGCGCCGCCACCGTGCCCAGCGCGTAGGCGCCCGCGTACCACAGGGGATTGAGCAGGCTCGGCCGCGAACCGAGCTCGGCCAGCCGCTGGGCGGTCCACGCCAGGTGGTCTTCTTCCTCGCGCCCCGCTTCGGCGAACTGGGCGCGCATCTCCTCGGTCTTGGCAAAGCGCGATTGCGAGTTGTACAAGGCTTGCGCACAGACCTCGCCCACGTGGTTGACCCGCATCAGGCCGGCGCTGAGGCGCTGTTCGGCTTCGTCGAGCTGGCCGTCGTCCGCGTGCGCCGCCGGGGTCGGTCGCGATGCCGAGGCCACGCCCGCGATCACGCGCAGGGCCTTGTCCATGCTGACGATCAGCTGGTCGAGTGGATGGATGGATCGTTGAACTGGCATACGCTGTCCCGGTGGCGATAAAACGCCATTATAGAACCTCCGCTGCGGGCGGGTCGCCGGTATCCGGCGCGGCCTGGGCCTCGATCCAGTCGAGCAGGGGCCCGCCGGCATCGATGCCGGAAATGTTTTTCGCCACGCCCAGGTTCAGCTTCAGCAGGAAGGGAATGGTGTCGGACGGCACGTCCGGGCAATGCGCGGCAAAGGCGGCGGCAAAGCGCGGCGACGATACCACCGGCACCACTTTCGCCCCGCTCATGAACTGCAGCACGCTGGTGATGGTGTGGCCCTTGCCGATGGTGTGATAGATGAACTGGTTGAAGGCCCGGTCGACCTTCTTGAAATCGATGGTTTCGGGGGTCATCAGCCCGGCCAGGTAGTACAGGCCGAGGGTGACGCGGAAGTACGCGGTCCACTCGGCCGCGTTGCGCCCGCTGCTGGCGACGGCAAGAACTTTTTCTTTGATGGCACTGTCCATGGCCCCATTATCCACATTTCCAGCCCGATTTGGCAGGCTGCCGCGCTTGCGGCGCCGAATTTGTACTGCTACCCTCACGCTTTGAGAGAAGGAACCCGATGATCGAGGTGAAACACCTGGCCAAGCGCTTCGCCGCGACGGTACACAAGGAGCGGCGCGCCCGCCAGCGCGACGTGCGCGAGAGCGATGGCTGGTTCCATGCGGTGCGCGACGTCAGTTTTGCCTGCGCGCCCGGCGAAGTGCTGGGCCTGCTGGGCCCGAACGGGGCCGGCAAGACCACCACCCTGCGCATCCTCTCGACCGCGCTGCGCCCGGACGCCGGCAGCGCCTTCATCGACGATATCGATATCGTGGCCGATCCGATCAAGGCGCGCCAGCGGGTCGGCTTCCTGTCCGGCAGCACCGGTCTGTACGGACGCCTGAGCGCGCGCGAGAATGTCGAGTATTTCGGGCGCCTGCACGGCATGGCCCCGGCCCGCCTCAAGCAGCGCTGCGACGCCCTGTTCGAACAGCTCGACATGCACGCCTACGCCCACAAGCGCGCCGATGACTTGTCGACCGGCATGAAGCAGAAGTGCGCCATCGCCCGCACCGTGGTGCACGAGCCGCAGGTGGTGATCCTGGACGAACCGACCACCGGGCTGGACGTGATGTCGGCGCGCGTGCTGCTCGACTTCATCGCCAGCTACAAGGCGCTGCGCATTCCCCTGATCTTTTCCACGCATCACCTGCACGAGGTGGAAAAACTGTGCGACAGGGTCTGCGTCATCAACCGCGGCCGCAGCGCCTTCAACGGCAGCGTGGCCGAGCTGCGCGAGCTGGGCGGCAGCCACGACCTGTACGATGCCTTCGTGCATGTCATCAACCAGGAAGGCTGAGCCATGTGGACCGTGTATTGCAAGGAATTGCTGGAACTGCTGCGCGACCGCAAGACATTCATCTTCACCCTGCTGTTGCCGATCGTCGCCATGCCGCTGATTTTCGGCGGCCTGGGCTATCTGTCGTCGACCATCTTCAAGAAAGCCCAGCACAAGGAGCTGACCTACGCCGTGTTCGGCAAGGAACATGCGCCCGGGCTGAGCGAGCGTTTCAAGCACGAAAAAGGCTTGCGCGAAGTGCCGCTGGCCGATGCGGGGGCGATCAAGGCCGCCATCGATGCCGACCGCATCACCTTCGCCATCGTCATTCCCGCCGGTTTCGAAGCGGCCATGGCGGCGCACCGCCAGGCGCGCGTGACCCTGCATTACAACAACGCGGTGGCGCTCGACATGACCCACAAGCGGGTGGCGGCGGTGATCCAGGCGCATAACGGGGCGCTGCGCGAGCAGGCCCTGTCGGCCATGAACATGAGCCAGGCCGAGCTGCGCTTTGCGCTCAATCCGATCGAGCTGGAAGAGTTGTCGACGGCCGGCACGCGCGAACGGGTGGGCGCGCTGGTGGGCGGCTTCCTGCCCTACATCCTGCTGATGGTGTGCCTGATGGCGGCGATGTACCCGGCCATCGACCTCGGCGCCGGCGAGAAGGAACGCGGCACCCTGGAAACGCTGCTGCTGGCGCCGATTTCGCGCACTGCGCTGGTGCTGGCCAAGTTCCTGGTGCTGTTTACGGTGGGACTGACCTCGGCGCTGCTGATGGTGGCCAGCATGGGCTTGCTGCTGGGCGTGTTCGGCGGCTCGCTGGAGGGCGGCCTGGCGCAGATGGTGCGCGCCATCGGGGCGCGCGACCTGGCGATGGTGGCGCTGATGCTGGTGCCGACGGCGGCGATTTTCGCCTCGATCCTGCTGTCGATTTCGATCTATGCGAAGAGCTACAAGGAAGCCTCGGGCATGATTTCGCCGCTGATGATGCTGCTGATCGTGCCGATCGTGGTGGCCATGATGCCGGGCGTGGAGCTGAACTGGTTCTGGTCGATGGTGCCCCTGACTAATGTCTCGCTGGCAATGAAGGAATTGGTCAAGGGGACCATGGATTACCGCATGTTTTCGGCGATCCTGCTGTCCACCACCCTGATCGCCGGGGCGCTGCTGGCGTGGTGCAGGTGGTGGTTCAACCGCGAAGATGTGTTGTTCCGGAATTAAGTTGAACGCCTGCCCGGTCGGGCGGGCGCTCGCGTTGCCGCCCCCGCCTGCCCGGGGCGACGGTGGCGACTCCCACACCCCCATTTGTGCAATCTGAGCCCATCAAAACGCCGCATGTCGCAATGGGCGGCCGCTGGACGGTCAAATTTTATACAATGCAACTCTAAAAGTACGCCCCGCTATCCGCAGGGCGTACATACAGCGACCGTATCAGGAGTCAGGCATGGAATTACGCATCAGGAATTTATCCAAGACCTACGCGAATGGCGTAGTTGCCTTGGATAAAGTTACCCTCACCATCCCCAGCGGGATGTTCGGCCTGCTCGGCCCGAACGGGGCGGGCAAGTCGACCCTGATGCGCACCCTGGCCACCCTGCAGGAGTGCGATGCCGGCTCGGTCTTCTTCGGCGACCTCGACGTACTCGACGACAAGGACGACATCCGCCGCCTGCTCGGCTACCTGCCCCAGGATTTCGGTCTCTACCCCAAGGTCACGGCCTACGAACTGCTCGACCATTTTGCCGTGCTCAAGGGCTTGTCCCAGCGCGGCCGCCGGCGCGAAGTGGTCGACGGCCTGTTGCAGCAAACCAATCTGTTCGAAGTGCGCAACCAGCGCCTCGGCACCTTTTCGGGCGGCATGCGCCAACGTTTCGGCATCGCCCAGGCCTTGCTGGGCGACCCGCAGCTGATCATCGTCGACGAACCGACCGCCGGCCTCGACCCGCAGGAACGCGTGCGTTTCCACAACCTGCTGTCCGACATCGGCGACGACAAGACCGTGCTGCTGTCGACCCACATCGTGTCCGACGTGTCGGACCTGTGCGCCAACATGGCGATCATCAACAAGGGCCACGTGCTGCTGTGCGGCGAGCCGCAAAAGCTGATCGACGATATCGACGGCAAGATCTGGGCGCGCTTCGTCGCCAAGCATGAGCTGGCCCATTTCCAGCAAGCGCACGCGGTGATCTCGACCCGCCTGCTGACCGGCCGCACCCTGATTCACGTGTATGCCGAACAGGATCCGGGCGAGGGCTTCGAGCCGGCCGCCGGCGACCTGGAAGACGTCTACTTCGCCACCATCGCCGGACGCCACGTCGCGGCCAGCAACTGTTGAAGGTGGCCTCCATGTTGGCAATCGCACTGTTCGAAGCGCGCCAGCGGCTCAAGCTGCTCTCGACCTGGGTCTACTTCGGCATGTTTTTCGCGCTGGCGATGCTGTGGATGGCCGCCGCCGGCGGCGTCTTCAAGGAAGCCCACATCACCTTCGGCGGACGGCTGTTCATCAACGCCCCGCGCTCGGTCTCGCTGACGGTCGCCTTCCTCGGCTGCCTGGGCGTGGTGGTGATGGCCGCGATGATGGGCCGCTCGGTGCAGCAGGATTTCGAATACGATATGCACCACTTCTTCTTCAGCGCCCCGATCGCCAAGCACGACTATGTGTTCGGGCGCTTCATCGGGGCCGCGCTGACCCTGGCGGTGGTGTTTTCCAGCATCGCGCTGGGCGCCTGGCTGGGCAGCTACATTCCCGGCATCGAACCGGACCGGCTCGGTCCCTCCGGGCTCTGGATGTTCCTGCGGCCCTATCTGTTCATCACCTTGCCGAATATCTTCATCTTCGGCGCCATCTTCTTCGTGCTGGCGGCGCTGACCCGGCGCATGCTGCCGGTCTACGTGGCCAGCGTGGTGATGATGATCGGCTACATCGTCGCGCCCTCGCTGGCGCGCGACCTCGACTACAAGACCCTGGCCGCGCTGATCGACCCCTTCGGCACCACCGCCCTGATCCGTGTCACCGAATACTGGTCCATCGCCGAGCGCAACAGCCGCGAGATTCCCTTTGCCGGCGTCTACCTGTTCAACCGCGCGCTGTGGTGCGGCTTCGCGCTGGTGGCGCTGCTGCTCGGCTACTGGCGCTTCCACTTCATCGGCGGCAGCGAGGGCCGTCCGGCCGGGCGCAGCGAGGGCGAGGCCGCCGCGCGCCTGTCCCACAGCGCCCTGGCGACCCAGGAAGCGCCCGACTTCCTCCAGCGCAGCCTGGCCCTGCTGTTGCTCAAATCGGGCTGGCTGAACCTGCGCGAGTCGGTCAAGGACATCTACTTCGCCGTGATCGCCCTGGCCGGCGTGCTGGCCGTGTTCGGCGCCTCGCTCAACCTCGGCTCGATGTACGGCACCAATACCTATCCGGTCACCTACCAGGTGCTGGAACTGGTCAGCGAGACATTCTCCCTGTTCATGCTGGTCGTGACCACCTTTTATGCGGGCGAACTGGTGTGGCGCGAACGCGAAGCGCGCGTGGGCCAGATGCTGGACGCCCTGCCGCTGCCGAGCTGGGTGCCGATGCTGGCCAAGCTGTTCGCCCTGATCGGCCTGCAAGTGCTGATGCTGGTGCTGGTGATGATCGCCGGCATGCTGATCCAGCTGTTCCGCGGCTACTTCGCCATCGACGTCGGCCTCTACCTGCAAAGCCTGTTCCTGATCCAGCTGCCGCAATACGCGCTGGTGGCGGTGCTGGCGATCGCGCTGCAGGTGCTGATCAACCACAAGTACCTGGCGTACTTCGCCATGATCGTGTATTACCTCGCCACCATCACCTTCGGCTCGCTCGGCCTCGACCATCCGATGCTGCTGTACGGCACCACGCCCTCCTTCGTGTATTCGGACATGAACGGGTACGGCCACTTCCTGGTGCGCGAACGCTGGTTCGAGCTGTACTGGGGAGGCGCGGCGCTGATGCTGCTGGTGGCTTCGCTGGTGTTCTGGCCGCGCGGCTGCAACGCCGAACTGGGCAGCCGGATCCAGCTGGCGCGCCGCAACCTGAGCCTGCCGGTGCTAGCCACCTTCGGCGCCGGGCTGGCGCTCTTCCTCGGCACCGGCGCGCTGCTCTACTACAACCTGCACGTCGCAGGCGACTACCAGACCGCCTGGCAAAAAGACCAGACCCGCGCCCAGTACGAGCTGCGCTACAAGCCATTCGCGGCGTTGCCGCAGCCGCGCATCACCGGCGTCGACCTGAAAGTGGCGATCGTGCCGGAGCAGCGGCGCCTGACTGTCACCGGCGTCTACCAGCTCGAGAACAAGGGCAGGCGCCCGATCGAGCAGGTCTTCCTAAGCCAGGACCGCCTGGCCAGCCTGAAAGTGCGCTTCGGCCAGAAAATCACGACGCTGGTCAGCGACCGCGAGCGCGGCTTCTACGGCTACAAGCTGGGCACGCCATTGCAGCCGGGACAGCGCCTGGCGCTCGAATTCGATGTCGAGTTCGAAGCACGCGGCATCCTCGGCCTGGAATCGGACACCCCGGTGCTGGCCAACGGCACCTTCTTCAACAACAGCCAGTTGCCGCGCATCGGCTACCAGCCGGCGGCCGAGCTGGACAACGACCGCGACCGCAAGCGCCACGGCCTGGGCCCGCACGCGCCGATGCGCGCGCCGACCGATCCCGCGGGCCTGGCCAACAACACCCTGTCGGCCGATGCCGACTGGATCGACTTCAACGCCGTCATCAGCACCAGCCCGGAGCAGATGGCGATCGCCCCCGGCATCCTGGAAAAGGAATGGATGTCGGCCGGCCGCCGCTATTTCCATTACCGCATGGACAAGCCGATCCTGAATTTCTACGCCTTCCAGTCGGCCCGCTACGAGGTGCGGCACGACCGCTGGCAGGATGTGACGATCGACGTGTTTTACCACCCGGGCCACGACGTCAACGTCGAGCGCATGATTCGCGGCGTCAAGGCCGGGCTCGACTACAACTCGAAGCATTTCAGCCCTTACCAGCACAAGGTGCTGCGCGTGGTCGAGTTTCCGCGCTATGCGGCGTTCGCGCAGTCCTTCCCCGGCACGATCCCGTTTTCCGAGAGCGTCGGTTTCATCGCCCGGGTCGACGACAAGAATCCCAAGGATATCGACTACCCCTTCTACGTGGCCGCGCATGAAGTGGCGCACCAGTGGTGGGGACACCAGCTGGTGCCGTCGAACACGCGCGGCGCCACGGTGCTGAGCGAAACCCTGTCCGAGTATTCCGCCCTGATGGTGATGCAGCAGCAGGTCGGCCCGGAGCGCATGCGGCGCTTCCTGAGCTATGGCCTGGACAAGTACCTGTTGGGCCGCGCGCTGGAAACCCGCTACGAGCTGCCGCTGTCGCACAATGAAAACCAGGGCTACATCCACTACCACAAGGGCGCGCTGGCCATGTACCTGCTGCAGGACGTGCTCGGTGAACGGAAGGTCAACGCCGTGCTGCACCAGCTGCTGACCAGCCACGCCTTCCACGGCGCGCCGTATCCGAGCGTGCTGGCGCTGACCGACGGCCTGCGCCGCGCGGCCCCGCCCGAGTACGCCTACCTGGTCGACGACCTGTTCGAGCACATCGTGCTCTACGAAAACCGCGCCACCAGCGCCAGCGCCACCAGGCGCGCGGACGGCAAGTACGAGGTGGTGCTGCGCGCCAGTGTCGCCAAGCAGCGCGCCGGCAAGCTGGGCGACGAAACCGAAGCGCCTGTGCGCGATGTGATCGAATTCGGCGTCGACGACAAGGATGGCAAGCCGCTGCTGCGCGAACGGCGCATCGTCGACAGCAAGACCGTCAGCGTGACCATGGTGGTCGGGGCGCTGCCGTACAAGGCCGGCATCGATCCGGACAACAAGCTGATCGACCGCAAGCCGGGCGACAATATGATCGAGGTGGAGCAGTAAACGCCAAAAAAGGAAACAGATGCGTCAAGGCGGGTATGGCAGGTCTGCGCGGGGCTGGAAAAAGCTGCTCGCCGCCCTGGCCGGCGTCGCGGCATCGGACTGGCCGTGGGTGCGGAGACGGTCTACCATTACGTGCGCTATGGCGCATTGGCGTCGGGCGCGCCGGAGGGTTCCGCATCGGAGCGCGCTGCGGCTTGCTGGCGAGATCTGGCCTGATCCGGCCGGCCGCGCCATCCATGTCGAGCCCTCCACCGACACGGGCGGCTGCATGCGTCCCGCAGCGGTGGTGTCGCGTTTGCGCGCGCTCGCGGCAGCCTGGCCGGCGGTGACATCCTGCGTGAAGCGGCATCTGGAACCCAGAGTGACGTCCGGGCTGGATGAACTGGCAAACGCGGGGTGTTATTGCGGGAGCAAGACCGACACCGCCCCGGCGCTGAAACAGCTCGCTTCGCTGAGAAAGGTTTTTGCCAGCGCCAGCGCGACCCCGCCCGCCGCCATCGCCGAAGGGCAATCCGGGGCGCGCAGGTACGGCTGCCGCTGACCGTCAGGCCGGACAGGGCGTCGTCAACACGCCCGTACCTGGCAAACCCCAGACCTGGCCGGCGCCAGGGACCTGACACTTGTACAAGGTCCGCCCCGAATCTTGCGCGTCAAATATTTCTTTTCGTATAAACTTCCACCTTTTACGTGGAAGATAGCATGCCGAGCGTCAAAACGATGGACCAGACCGGCTTTCGCCGCATCCTCGCCCGCAACGTCGCCTTGCCGTTGGCGATCGGCGTCGGCAGTGCGCTCATTTTCGTTGCCGTCATTACCTATTTGCTGTCGGTACTGAGCATGGTGGAGCACAGCGAAAAGGTGATCGGCCACGCCAACGAAGCGGCCAAGCTCTCGGTCGACCAGGAATCGGGCTTGCGCGGCTACTTGCTGAGCAACGACGAATCCTTCCTCGCCCCCTACACGGTGTCGAAAGGCAAAGCCGCAGCCACCCTCGAAGCCCTGTCCAAGCTGGTGGCCGACAATCCGCCCCAGGTCGAGCGCCTGCGCCAGATCGGCGCGATGCAGGAGCAGTGGAATGTCTACGCCAACAACGCGATCGCCCTGCGGCGCGCCAACAGCGACGTCATCACCCTCGTGCGCAGCGGACGCGGCAAGGTCGCCTTCGATGAAATCCGCACCACCTTCGACGAATTCCTGGCGGTCGAACAGCGCCTGCTGCAACAGCGTAACGCGAGCGCCCAGACCGTGACGCGCTGGGGCGTGGCCCTGTACCTGCTGGTCAGCCTGCTGCTGTCGGGCGTGCTGGCCTACTTCGGCCGGCGCGAGCTGATGCGCCTGTCGGACGTGTTCGGCGAAGCCATCGACCAGCACCGCAGCCACGGCGAAGCGCTGGAACGCCAGGCCTGGCAGCGCAGCGGACAAACCCAGCTGGCCGAGCGCAGCATCGGCCACAACAGCCTGACCAGCCTCGGGCGCGCCACCCTCGATTTCATGGCCGAATACACCGGCGCCGCCGTCGGCGCCCTGTACGCGCGCGAGGAAGACGGCAGCCTGCGCCGCATCGCCGGCTTCGGCATGAGCCGCGAAGAAACCGAACGCGAGGTGCGCTTCAACGGCGCCGATACCCTGGTCGGCCAGACCCAGCTGTGCAAGCGCATGATCGTGATGGAAAACCTGCCCGACCATTACCTGAAGGTCAGTTCCGGCATCGGCAGCGGCAGCCCGCGCCATCTGGTCCTGGTCCCGGTCGACAACGACGGCGCGGCCAACGGCGTGATCGAATTCGGTTTCCTGAACGAGCCGCGCAAGCGCGACCTGGAATTCCTGGAACTGGTGGCGCCGAACATCGGGCGCGCCATCGAAGCGGCGCTGGCGCGCCGCCGCCTGCACGACGCGCTGGCCGAAACCCAGCAGCTCAACGAAGAACTCCAGGTGCAGCAGGAAGAACTGCGCACCGCCAACGAGGAACTCGAAGAGCAGTCGCGCGTGCTGGAGGAATCCCAGACCATCCTCGAAAACCAGAAGGCCGAACTGGAACAGAGCAACGAACGCCTGGCCGAACAGGCCAACGCGCTCGATGAAAAGAACAGCGCCCTGGGCGTCATCCAGCACGAGCTGGAAGAACGCGCGCTCGACCTGCAGCGCGCCAGCAAATACAAGTCCGAGTTCCTGGCGAATATGTCGCACGAACTGCGCACCCCGCTCAACAGCTCGCTGATCCTGTCCAAGCTCCTCTCCGAGAACGCCAAGGGCAACCTGGAACCGGAGCAGATCCAGTTCGCCAACACGATTTACGCGGCCGGCAACGACCTGCTGAACCTGATCAACGACATCCTCGACATCTCCAAGGTCGAAGCGGGCAAGCTCGAACTGACGCCGGAAGACATCGCCCTGACCGAGCTGGCCGACACCATGCGCCATACCTTCGGCCCGCTGGCCGGCCAGAAGCAGCTCACCTTCACGTCGACGGTGGAAGCCGGCGCCCCGCTTACCCTGCATAGCGACGCCCAGCGCCTGCAGCAGATCCTCAAGAACCTGCTGTCGAACGCGATCAAGTTTACCGATGCGGGCGAGGTCTCGCTGAAGATCGCCGCGCGCGCCGACGGCATGCTGGCCTTTACCGTGCGCGACTCGGGCATCGGCATCGCCAGCGACCAGCATGCGATCATCTTCGAAGCCTTCCGCCAGGCCGACGGCACCACCAGCCGGCGCTACGGCGGCACGGGCCTGGGCCTGTCCATTTCGCGCGACCTGGCGGCCCTGCTGGGCGGCTCGATCGCGATCGACAGCACGCCAGGCAAGGGCAGCACCTTCACCCTGCTGTTACCGAGCACCCTGCCGGCCGGCACCCCCGGCCTGCCGGAAGCGCCCGCCCCTGCGCTTGCGAGCGCGGCGCGCGCCGCCGCGCCGGCGCCGGCATCGGCCCTGCGCGCCCCCGTGTTTGCCGATGACCGCGAGCGCGCCACGACGCCCGGGCGCAGCGTGCTGGTGATCGAGGACGACGTCTCGTTCGCGCGCATCCTGTTCGACCTGGCGCACGAAATGCAGTACCGCTGCCTGGTCGCGCACAGCGCCGCCGACGGCCTGCAGGCGGCCAACGACTTCCTGCCGGACGCCATCCTGCTCGACCTGGGCCTGCCCGACGGCTCCGGCCTGGACCTGCTGCAAAAGCTCAAGGACAATCCGCGCGCGCGCCACATCCCGGTGCACATCGTCTCGGCCAACGACCGCGCCGAAGCGGCCATGCAGCTGGGCGCGATCGGCTACGTGATCAAGCCGGCCACGCGCGACCGCCTGAAACAGGTATTCCAGACGCTCGAAGGCAAATTCACCCAGAAGCTCAAGCGCGTGCTGCTGGTCGAAGACGACGAACGCCAGCGCGAGAGCGTGGTGCAGCTGATCGACGACGCCGATGTCGAAATCACGGCGGTGGCCACCGGCGGCGAAGCCTTCGCGCTGCTGCAGGCCGGGATCTACGACTGCATGATCATCGACCTGAAGCTGCCCGACATGCAGGGCCACGAACTGCTGCGCAAGATGGCGGCCGAAGAAATCGTCTCCTTCCCGCCGGTGATCGTCTACACGGGCCGCAACCTGACCCGCGCCGAAGAAGCCGAACTGCTCAAATATTCGCGCTCGATCATCATCAAGGGCGCGCGTTCGCCCGAACGCCTGCTCGACGAAGTCACGCTGTTCCTGCACAAGGTCGAGTCGCAGATGTCGGCCGAGCGCCAGAGCATGCTCAAGACGGTGCGCAGCCGCGACCGCGTGTTCGACGGCCGCCGCATCCTGCTGGTCGACGACGACGTGCGCAATATCTTCTCGCTCACCAGCGCGCTGGAACAGAAAGGCATCATCGTCGAAGTCGGCCGCAACGGCTTCGAAGCGCTGGAAAGGCTGGACCAGATTGCCGAGATCGACCTGGTGCTGATGGACGTGATGATGCCGGGCATGGACGGCCTGGAAGCGACGCGGCGCCTGCGCGCCGATCCGCGCTTCGCCAAGCTGCCGGTGATCGCCATCACCGCCAAGGCCATGAAGGACGACCAGGAGCAGTGCATGAAGGCCGGCGCCTCGGACTACCTGGCCAAGCCGATCGACCTTGACCGCCTGTACTCGCTGCTGCGGGTCTGGCTGCCGAGCATGGAGCGGCTCTGATGCATACCCCGGACAGCATCAGCATCGAGCTGCGCCTGCTGATGGAGGCGATCTATCTCAAGTACAGCTACGACTTCCGCGACTACTCGGGCGCCTCGCAAAAGCGCCGCGTGCATCATGCGCTGCACCAGATGGATTGCGCCAGCATCTCCGAACTGCAGGCGCGCGTGCTGCACGATCCGGACGCCTTCATGCAGCTGCTGCAGTACCTGACCATCCCGACCAGCGAGATGTTCCGCGACCCGGCCTACTTCCAGGCGCTGCGCGAGCATGTGGTGCCGCACCTGTCCACCTACCCGTCGCTGAAGATCTGGATCGCCGGCTGCAGCACCGGCGAGGAAATCTATTCGATGGCGATCCTGCTGAAGGAAGAAGGACTGCTGGAGCGCTCCATCATCTACGCCACCGACATCAATCCGCATTCGCTGGAACGGGCGCGCAAGGGCGTATTCGCGCTCGACCGCATGCGCGCCTACACGGCCAGCTACCAGATGGCGGGCGGGCGCGCCGCGTTTTCCGACTACTACACGGCCGCCTACGACGGCGCCCTGTTCGACCGCAGCCTGGTGGAGAACGTCAGCTTCGCCGACCATAGCCTGGCGACCGACAGCGTGTTCTCAGAAACCCACCTAATCAGCTGCCGCAACGTGATGATCTACTTTAACCGCAAGCTGCAGGACCGCGCGCTGGGCCTGTTCCACGAATCGCTGTGCCACCGCGGCTTTCTCGGCCTGGGCAGCAAGGAGAGCCTGGACTTCTCCTCGCACGCGGACGCCTTCGAGCCGCTGGTCAAGGCCGAGCGCATCTTCCGCAAGGTGGCGCCATGAGCGCCGTGCATGACAGCTTGCTGGCCGGGCGCAGGATCGACGCCGTCGTCATCGGCGCGTCAGCCGGCGGCATCGACGCCCTGCTGCGCATCCTGCCGGCGCTGCCGCAAAAATTCGGCTTTTCGGTGACGGTGGTGCTGCACCTGCCGGACGACCGCGACAGCCGCCTGGCCGGCGTCTTCCAGCAGCACCTGCCGATGCCGGTGCGCCAGGCCGACGACAAGATGGGCGTGGAGGCGGGCACGGTGTACTTCGCCCCGCCCGGCTACCACCTGTCGATCGAGCGCGACCTGACGTTTTCGCTGAGCCAGGAAGACCCGGTGCATTTTTCGCGCCCGGCCATCGACATCCTGATGGAGTCGGCCGCCGACGCCTACGGCAAGCGCCTGGCCGGCATCCTGCTCACCGGCGCCAGCGCCGACGGCGCGGCCGGCATGGCGCGCATCGCCGCCTGCGGCGGCCTGACCGTGGTGCAGGACCCGCAGGACGCCGAGATAGCGACCATGCCCGCCGCCGCGATCCGGCTGCGCGCACCCGACGCCGTGCTGCCAGTGCCCGCGATCCGCGCGCTGATGGGCGCGATGATGGAGAACCAATGAAGAGCGACCAACAAAAAATCAAGCTCCTGATCGTCGACGACCTGCCCGAGAACCTGCTCGCGCTGAGCAAGATCATCGAACAGGACGACCGCATCATCTACCAGGCCGGTTCGGGCGAGGCGGCGCTGTCGCTGCTGCTCGAACACGACTTCGCGCTGGCCATCCTGGACGTCATGATGCCAGGGATGGACGGCATCGAACTGGCGGAACTGATGCGCGGCACCGAACGCACGCGCAACGTGCCGATCGTGTTCGTCAGCGCGGCCGGGCGCGAACTCAATTACGCCTTCAAGGGCTACGAGACCGGCGCCGTCGACTTCCTCTACAAGCCGCTCGACATCGCGGCCGTCAAGAGCAAGGTCAATGTGTTCGTGGCCCTGTGCCAGCAGCGCAACGAGGTCAAGCGCCAGGTGGCCGAACTGGAAGAGAGCCGGCGCGAGCTGCGCGCCACCCAGGTCGAACTGGAACGCTCGGTGAAGATGCGCGACGACTTCATGTCGATGGTCGCGCACGAACTGCGCACGCCGCTCAACACCCTGTTCCTGGAAACCCAGCTGCGCGGCATGCAGCTCGATAAAGGCAATATGGCGGCCTTCAGCGAAGAGAACATGCGCAAGATGGTGGCGCGCGACGGACGCCAGATCCAGAGCATGATCCGCCTGATCAACGACATGGTCGACGTCTCGCGCATCCGCAGCGGCAAGCTGTCGATCCGCCCGGCCGAAACCGAACTGTCGGCGCTCCTGTCGCGCATCGTCAACGACCTGGCGCAGCGCACCGAGGCGGCCGGCAGCACCATCGAACTGCATGCGCCGCAGCCGGTGGCCGGCGTGTGGGACGAGTTCCGCGTGGAGCAGATCATCATCAACCTGCTCACCAACGCGCTGCGCTACGGCGGCAGCAAGCCGGTGAAGATCAGCCTGGAAGTACGCGGCGAGCATGCCTGGATCGAGGTGCGCGATCAGGGCGTGGGCATCGCGCCGGAAGACCAGTTGCGCATCTTCGCCCCCTTCGAACGGGCCGGCACCAAGGATGTGCGCGAGGGCCTGGGACTGGGCCTGTACATCGCGCGCCAGCTGGCCGAGTCGCACGACGGCACGCTCGATGTCGACAGCGCGCCGAACCGGGGAGCAGCCTTCCGCCTGGCCTTGCCCTTGCGCGGATCGCACGCATGAAGCGGCGCCGCCTTGTCCTGAAGCTGGCGCTGCTGGCTTGCATGGACCGCGCCGCTGCGGCCGTGGCGCCGCGCCACGGCCAGCACGGCATGGTGCTGTTCGGCGGCGCCGGCGGGCTGTATGCCTCGCACCTGCCGATGCTGCGCGCACCGCACGACCGCCAGGCGATCCTGCAGATCCGGCTGGCCGACCCGGCGCTCGACGCGGCCCTGCGGCGCCGGCTCGATGGCAAGACGGCGCTGTGGACCATCGCCCCGGAACACTTCGACCTGGACCGGCTGGCGCCCGACAGCGCCGATCCGCTGCGCGCCTTCCAGGCCGACCTGGTGCAGGGCCACTTCGAGCGCGGCGGCGCCACCCGCCACAAGGGGGCGACGGTGCTCGTCGACCAGGTGCTGGCTTTCCGGCCGCTGCTGCCGGTCTTCGTGGCCAGGCCCACGGCGCGCTACCTGCAGGTGGGTAGCGGGGCGGCGCGTTTCCTGGTCAAGCAGATCGACAGCCGGCCCGATGTCGATCACATCGTCGCCATCCGCACGCGCCCGGATGCGCCGGGCGATACGCTCGAGGTGCCGAAAAAAGCGCTCGCGCGGACCCCGGATGCGGTCCTGGCGCGCCGGCTCGATGGTGCGCGCATCCTCGGCACCATCTACTTCGACAAGGCCGACCTGGCATGAGCGTGCCGGACGCCTACCACGGCCTGTGGCGGCGCCAGGGCATCTGGCGCAGCGACGGCAGCAGCGACAGCACCACCGTGGTGCTGTGGTTCCAGTCGGCGCACTGGCACATCGACTCGCGCGGCTTCGCCGGCACCACCGTGGTGCAGGGAGCGCGCTGCGAATGGCATCCCGCGATCGCCTATCCCCCACTCGGCCCCGGCATCGATGCGGGCACGATGCGCTTCGACGGCGCCGACACGGTCGAAGAAACCGGCATCGACGGCAGCTACCGCGAACTGTGGGTGCGCATCGACGCCGGCCCGGTGCGCGCGCAGCGCTTCGCGCGCGACGACGGCGCGCTGGCCTGGCTGATGAGCGGCGCCGCCTGGACGGCGTGGGCGCACGGCCATCCCGGCGGCATGGCCCACTTCAGTATCGCCAGGGGCGATGCCGCAACCCTGCCGCCGCAAGCGGGCAGCGGCTGGCGCGCCACTACGCCGGCGGCTCGGCGTCGATAAAGCGGCGCACCAGTTGCGCGGCCATCGGCGCCGCGAACCCCGCCGGCATGCCGGCCGGCGCCACGCTGGCCAGTTGAAAAGTCCCCTCCATCATCGCCAGCAAGGCAGCCGCCAGCGCCTGCGCGTTGGCCGTGCTTTTGCCGTGCGCGGCCAGGCTGGCCGACAGCAGTTCGCGCAGCAGCGCCGTTTCGGTATCGATGGCGTGCCGGTAGGCTGCCCGCACCTCCGGCTGGCGCACCGCTTCGGCGCCGATCACCACCCACGCGGCCACCGCGCCCGCGTCCGCACCCTCGCCCAGGCCCAGGCGCGCGTCGATGTAGGCGCCGAGGCGCTGGCCGTCGTCCTGCGCGTCCTGCGCGAACGCCTGGTAGCGCTGCTGCGCCGCCCCGGCGAGCGCCTTCACCAGCGCCAGCAGGATGTCGGCTTTGCTGTGAAAATGGTAGTGCAGCAGGCCGGGCGTGAGCCCGGCGCGGCGCGCGATCAACTGGATGGTGGCCTTTTCGTAGCCATGTTCGGCCATCGTGTCCATCAGCGCCTGCACGATCTGCGCGCGGCGCTGCTCCGAATTCGGCTTCCTCGACATACGTGTTGTCACTTAAATTGGTTGATTGACCAAATTATACTTGTTTTCCGCGCCGGCTTTCGCTAACCTCACAATATTGGGTGAGCAACCAAATAATCGAACGGAGCACGAAATGAGCGCAACACCCCCCAGGGTACTGGTGCTGACCGGCGGGATCGGCAGCGGCAAGTCGACCTTCGCCCGTGCATTCGAAGCGCTGGGCGTGCCCTGCATCGATGCCGACGCCCTGGCGCGCACCGTGCACCAGGACCCGGCGCATCCGGCCACGCTGCAGATCGCGCGCGCCTTTCCGCAGGCGATGGCGGCGGACGGCAGACTGGCGCGCGGCACCCTGCGCAGCATCTTCGCGCTCGATGCGGACGCCAACGAGGAACTCAAGCGCATCCTGCGCCCGGCGGTGCTGGCGCTGGCCGCGGAATGGACGCGCCGCCAGCAAACGCCGTACGTGGTGTGGGAGTCGGCGCTGGCGATGGACCAGGCGCTGCCCGCGACGAGGGTGCTGGTGGTCGACGCCGCGTACCGCAACCGCGCCGCGCGCATCGCCCTGCGCAATCCCGACTGGACCCGCGCCCAGGTAGCCGGCGTGGTCGCCATGCAGCTGGCGCGCGCCGACTACCTGGCGCGCGCCGACGACGTGGTGGAAAACGACGGCACGCTCGACGAGGTGCGCGTGCTCACCGAACAACTGCATCGCAAATACACCGACCTTTGGAGCTGAACCTTGAAAAAAATCGCCTTCTCCGGCACGCTCGATCCGAT
Source organism: Massilia atriviolacea (assembly GCF_003953935.1). Taxonomy (GTDB): domain Bacteria; phylum Pseudomonadota; class Gammaproteobacteria; order Burkholderiales; family Burkholderiaceae_D; genus Telluria_A; species Telluria_A atriviolacea. The sequence goes on along the minus strand of NZ_RXLQ01000006.1, from coordinate 35,630 downwards.
CACCAACGGCCACCTGTGGGTGATCGGCGAAGCGCGCGAACTGGCCGACGAAGTCGTCGTCCTGATCTCCGAAAACCCGTTCAAGAAGCCGCAGTTCCACGCCGCCTCGCGCAAGGACATCGTCGAACGCAGCGTGGCCGCGCAGGGCTGGACCAATGTCAGCGTGGTGCTGGTGCGCGGCGACTACACGGCGCGCGCGGCCAAGCGGCTGGGCATCGACTTCCTGATCCGGGGCATCCGCAACACCTCGGACTTCGATTACGAGAACCTGATCCAGCAAGCCAACGTCGACGTGCTGCACGGCGCCAAAACGCTGTTCGTGATGCCGCCGCGCGACCTGGGCTCGGTCAGTTCGAGTTTCGTGCGCGGCTTGCAGGGACCGGTCGGCTGGCACTGGACCACGCGCCAGTTCATGCCGGCGCCGGCCTACGCCGCCTGGATCCTGGACTGGCTGCGCAAGGAATGGGACAGCCTGTGGCCGGCCGATGACGCCAACGCCGGCGCCTGGTTCGCGCGCCTGACCGGCGAGAGCGCCTACGGTGCCGAGGCACGGCCGTATCACAACCTCGATCACCTGGTGCACGGCCTGACCGAGATCACGGTGTGGGCGGCCAACGCCGGCGCCGGTGCGGCGCAGATGGCGATGCTGAAAAAGGCGTTCTGGTTCCACGATGCGGTGTACGGCGGCGGCAGCGGCAGCGGATCGAACGAAGAACAGAGCGCGCAGCTGTGGCTTTCGTCCGCTCTCGACAGCGGCGCGGCGGCCGGCGAGGTGGCTGCCCTGATTCGCGCCACCGAGCATCTGGCGCCGGCGGCGGCGCGCCATGCGCTGCAGGACGTGATGCAGGGCGTGGACCTGGCGATCCTCGGCCAGGCGCCCGATGTGTACGACGGCTATGCGCGCGCGGTGCGGGCCGAATACCGGCACATCGAAGAGGCGGACTATCTCGCCGGGCGCGAACGCATCCTGGCGCATTTTCATGCCCAGGCCAGGGCGGGCACGCTGTATCCGGATGCGTATTTCGCGGACCTGTACAACGAACGCGCGCAGGAGAACCTGGCGCGCGAGCTCGATACGCTGCGCGAGCGCCAGTCGTTTGCGGGCGAATCGCCGTAAGCGCTGCGGCCCAGCGCGACGGCGGCGGCATGCTGGCGGTGCGCTATGGCCTGATGTACGCGCAGCAGACAACGCACCCGGCGCGCGCGTTCCCGTCCCTGTCCGAAGCGCCGATCAGAAGAAGTAGCGCAGCGACGCCCCGCCCTGCGCGCGCGGCACGGTCGACACCAGCAGGCCGGCGGCAGTGCCGTAGGCGATGTCGCTGGCGAACCGGTGCGGCTGCAAGGTGGCGAACAGCGCACCCTGGAACCTGCCGATATCGTAGCTCGCCTTGACGTCGTAGCGCACGAAGGTCGGCATGTCGCGCCGCACCGATGGCGTGCCGCTGTAATACGGATTGCGCGCGCTGACGTACACGTCGCCGTTGACGGTCAGCCTGCCCGCACCGATCACGCTGCGGTGCTGCGCGCCCGCCTTCCAGGTATGCGCCGGCACCGACAGCAGCGCGCCCGCGCCGGGGGCCGGGTTGTCGAGCCGCGCGCGCAGGATGCGGCCGTAGCTCAGCGAAGCGCTGAAGGTGTTGTCCGGCTGGTAGCGCACATCCACTTCCAGGCCCCGGCGCGTGGTCTGGCCCGATGCGACAAAGACGTCGGGCGCGCTGTTGACGATGTCGTCGTCGTTGCCGATCGCGTACAGCGCGCCGGCGAGGCGCCAGCCGCCCGCCACTTTCGCATTCAAGCCGATGTCGTGCGAGCGCACCTTGCTCGGATCGATGGCCGCGTTGACCCTGCCGCCGGCGGCGCCGAGCGGGCCAGGGCTGCCGCTCGCGCTGATCTGCTCCGCAGCCGGCGAGCGCAAGCCCTGGGCGACATTGGCGAACAGCTCCAGGTCGGGCAGCACGGTCCAGATGGCGCCGTATTTCGGCGTGAGCACCGAGCCCTCGTAGCCGGTCGAGGCGGCGGGCAGCTTGCGGTTCACCAGGTCGTAGTCGAAGCGGTCGTAACGCGCGCCGGCATGCAGCTTCACCGTCGGCAGGATGCGGTACTGGCCCTGCACGAAGGCGCCGTAGGTGAGCAGGTCGAGCTGCTGGTTGTTGACGTAGTTGGCGGTCGGCTGGCGCAGCAGGTACTGGCGGCGCAGCGCGTCGCCCTTGTCCCTGCGCGTGTCGGCGCCCACGGTCAGCACCGCACGGTCGCCGACGACCCAGGTATGGCCGGCGCGCGCGCCGCCGATGCTGCGATCGTCGTAGCCGAAGGTGTGGCCGCTGGCGCTGGTGGCGATGGCGCGGCTGCGTTCGAAGTCTTCCGCATACACGGTAGCGAACCAGCCGGCCTCCCCGCGCGCGGGTGCGCGCTTGAACACCAGCGAGGTGCGCTGCGCGGCGCCGAAGCCGGGCAGGTTGAACTGGACCGAATGCGGATCGAGCCCGGCCTGCAAGGCCGGCAGCGACAGGTAGCCGGCGCCCGCGTAGTCCGAGCGGTAGTAGCTGGCGCGCAGGCTGTAGAGACCATCGCCGATCGTGGTCGACAGCTTCCAGAACAGGTTCTCGCGGTCGTTGCCGCCGCCGTGGCGGAAGCCATCGCTGCGGTAGCGCTCCGCCACCAGCAGCGAGCGAACGTTCGCATACTCGCCCGACAGGGTCAGCGAGCCGCGCCGGCCGCCGTGGCTGTCGAGCGTGAGCGCGGCGCTGGACGGGGTGGCGGCGCCGCCCTCGCGCGTGGCGATGAACACCGAGCCGGCCCGGTTCTGGTCGCCGTACAGGGCCGATACCGGGCCTTTGACGACGTCGACGGTGTCGATCATGTCGGCGCTCATCCATTCGAGGAAGGCCGGTCCGTGGCCGGCCCCGCCCTGGCTCGACGGGATATTCTGCGGCACGCCATCGATGCTGATGGCGGTGTCGGCGCCGTGCGTGCCCTGGGTGGCGAAGCCGCGCATGCGAAAGCCGTTGCCGGTGTCGCCCTGGTCGATGTTGTTGGCGACCACGCCCGGCACGCGCCGGAAGATGTTGGAAATGTCGCGCCCCAGATTGAGTGTGGCGATCTCCTGCGCCGTGATGGCGCTGACGGTGCCGGGCAAGGCGCGCGCCCTGGCGCTGGCGGCGGCGCGCCCGTCGTCCTCCTTGCTGCCCCTGATTTCCACGACCTGGGTGTCGCCCGCAGGCGCAGGCAGGTCGGCGGCGGCGTTGGCGGGCGCGGCGCTTCCCAGCGCGCAGATCAGCAGGACGGCACGGTGAACCGGGCGCAGAGACAGTGCGGGCGGCCGGGGAAGGCGCAATACGGATGGCAAGATGACGGCTCCAGGATACGGGAAAAACGCGGACAGAGCCGATAATGATAATGCATTATCGTTTATTAATGCAAGCTGGTTGCATCTGCTCGCCCTTCCCTGTCCCTATCCCGCAAAAAAAAAGAGGTGGCCACAGACTGTGACCACCTCTTCCTGTCGATCGCGGCGCGGCGGATTATTCCTCGCTAGCGGCCTTCTTGACAGCGGCTTTCTTCGCAGCCGGTTTCTTGGCGGCCGCCTTTTTCGCCGGCGCCTTCTTGGCCGCCGCTTTCTTGGCTGGCGCGGCTTTCTTGGCCGTGGCCGGTGCCGCCTCGTCGCCGCCTTCCGGATCGGCTACCGCCGCAGCCTTGCCCTTGGCCGGCGCTTTGGCCTTGCGTTCTTCGAACTCGAAGCTGATCTTGCCGTCCTTGCCCTTGACCAGGAAAGCCTTGAACGGACGACGCGTACGCTGCGACACGAAGCCCGGCATCAGGTCGGTCTTGCCGTCGTTGAGCAGCTTGACCATCTGCTCGGGCAAAATCTCCTGCTGCAGGATGATGCGGCCGCTGCGGAAGTCGCAGGTCTTCGGCTTGGCCACGCTGTGCTCGCACACATACGCCAGGCCCATTTCGTAGACGCCGCCGGTGCATTTCGGGCACGGGCCGAGCGCGGTCTGGCCGGTGAAGTCGACGCCTTCGCCATCTTCGCCGCCATCGTCGTTCTGGCCGAAATCGAATTCCAGCTTGAAGTTCTTGATCTCTTCGTCGCGCACGATGCGCAGGATCGCGGCGAACGGACGTCCCATCTTCGAGCGGAAGCCCTGCATCGGGCCGATCGTGCGTTTTTCCAGCAGTTCTTCAACTTCGGCAATCTCGAACTGGCGGCTGCCAGGCGTCTTGCTCATGTTGAATTCGCATTTGGTGCAGGCGAAACGGCGGTAGTTTTCCTTGACCACGCCGCCGCAGTTCGGACACGGCGTGTGCAGGGTCGCGTACTCGCCCGGAATCGTGTCGTTGTTGTATTCCTTGGCGCGCTTGACGATGATCTGCGTCATCTGGGCAATTTCGCGCATGAACTCGTCACGCGAAATCTTGCCCTTCTCCATTTGCGACAGCTTGTATTCCCATTCGCCGGTCAGTTCCGGCGCGGTCAGTTCGTTCACGCCGAGGCCGCGCAGCAAGGTCATCAGCTGGGATGCCTTGGCGGTCGGCATCAGCTCGCGCCCTTCGCGCAGCAGGTAGCGCTCGCCCAGCAAGCCTTCGATGATGGCCGCGCGCGTCGCCGGCGTGCCCAGGCCCTTGCCGGCCATGGCGTCGCGCAGTTCGTCGTCGTCGATCAGCTTGCCGGCGCCTTCCATGGCGGACAGCAGGGTCGCTTCCGAGTAGCGCGCGGGCGGCTTGGTGACCAGGGCGTTCGGCGTGACTTTTTCGGTGTGCACTTTTTCGCCCTTGGCCACGGGAACCAGATTGCCGCCGGTGTTGTCGTCCTTGTCGCTGTCGGTCGAGGCTTCCTTGCCGTAGATCGCCAGCCAGCCCGGATTGGTCATGACCTTGCCTTCGGTCTTGAACTGGTGGCCGGACACGTCGGTAAAGCGGGTGGTGACCTGGAATTCCGCCGGCGGGAAGAACACGGCCATGAAGCGGCGCGTGACCAGGTCGTACAGCTTCTGTTCCGGCTCCGACAGGTTCTTCGGCGCCAGGGTGGTCGGGATGATCGCGAAGTGGTCCGAAATCTTGGTGTTGTCGAAGATGCGCTTGTTCGGCTTGACCCAGCCCTTGTCGGTGATCTGCTTGGCGAACTGGTGGTAGTTATTGTTTTCCGCCAGGCTCACCATGGTGTCCTTGACGGTGTTGATGTAGTCTTCCGGCAAATGGCGCGAATCGGTACGCGGGTAGGTCAGCACCTTGTGCTTTTCGTACAGCGCCTGGGCCAGGCCCAAGGTGTTCTTGGCCGAAAAGCCGAAGCGGCCGTTGGCTTCGCGCTGCAGGCTGGTCAGGTCGAACAGGGCCGGCGCCATCGAGGTGGTCGGCTTCGATTCTTCCGTCACATTGCCCTGGCGGCCCTTGCAGGCCATGGCGATGCTGTCGGCGGCCGCCTTGCTCCACAGGCGCTCGGCGCGCTTCTCGGGGTCGTTCTCGTCCTTCTTGAAGGACTGGTCCAGCCAGCGCCCTTCGTACACGCCGGCGGCGCACACGAACTCGGCGCGCACTTCCCAGTAATCGCGGGAAACGAATTTCTTGATCTTGTCTTCGCGCTCGACCACGATCGACAGGGTCGGCGTCTGCACGCGGCCCACGGTGGTCAGGTAGAAGCCGCCTTCCTTCGAATTAAAGGCGGTCATGGCGCGGGTACCGTTGATGCCGATCAGCCAGTCCGCCTCGGAGCGGCAGCGCGCGGCGTCGGCCAGCGGCAGCATTTCTTCGTCGCTGCGCAGGTTCGAAAAGCCGTCGCGGATCGCGCCCGGCGTCATCGATTGCAGCCACAGGCGCTTGACCGGCTGCTTGGCCTTGGCGTTCTGCGCGATCAGGCGGAAAATCAGCTCGCCCTCGCGCCCGGCGTCGCATGCGTTGATGAGCTGGGTGACATCCTTGCGCTTGATCAGCTTGTTCAAGACCTTGAGACGGGCCTCGGTCTTGGCGATCGGATTGAGCGCGAAATACGGGGGAATCATGGGCAGGTGGGCAAAGCTCCACTTGCCGCGCTTGACGTCGTGCTCTTCCGGCACCGCGATTTCGAGCAGGTGGCCGACGGCCGACGACAGGACATACTCGTCCGATTCGAAGTACTCATCGTGCTTGGTGAAGCCGCCCAGCGTCTTGGCGATATCGTTCGCGACGGAGGGCTTCTCGGCGATGATGAGGGTTTTGGTCATAGGTTTTCTCGTCGTACTATATTAAGTGGTTCGGCCCGCGCATCATACATGCTAAGAGCCTATCTCAGCCGCAGCAGGCGGTATTTTGCCAAGCTGATATCGAAATTATAACAACCCGATAGAGCGGCCAATGATAAGCGGGTTGTCGGGAAATCCGCAAGTAGCCACTGCATGCCAAACGCCACAATCGTGCCGTCAGCGGGGGAAAAGCGTTGCGTGGAAGGGAAAACGGGCGCCTGCGGACAGCGCCGGCCCGATTCAATGCAGCAGGCGGGGGGCTTGTTCGTCGTCGGAGCCGAACAGGTCGTCGAACATCAGCGCGTCCGGTTCCTTGCCCTGGCTCCACAACAGCATCAGCACGATGATCTTCAGCTTGCCGAGGCCCACCGGCGATTCTTCCAGCGCCAGCGCGCGTTCGATCACGATTTCACGCTGCAAGGGACTGAGCACGCCCGCGCTTTCGAGGAACTGGATAAAGCCGACCGCGGCACTGCCGAGGGCATCGTATTCGCGCTGCACGTAAAAGCGCGTACCGGTCGAACTGAACGCCAGGCTGGTCTCGTCGCCGGCCATTTCGGTCAGGTCGGTCAGCCACACGAGCGCTTCCGAAATCTCGACATCGTCGAAACCGACAGCGGACAGCTTACGCGCCAGCGCGGCCGGCTCGGGGCAGGCATCGGGGCGGTAGTACGTCTCGTAAAGGTAGACCAGGATATCGAACATGGCTCTACTCTATCAGTTAAGCTCGCTCCGACACAAGCCCCGCCCGCGCGCGCTTTGCGGCGCGACCCGCCGTTCGGCTAGCGCTTCACGCGCTGAAACAATCCGCCGGGCAATCGTTCGAGATGGCCGGCAAGTTCCAGCGCCAGCAAGGCTGCGGCCAGCGCGCCCGCATCTCGGCCGGTGAGCGCGCCCAGCGCATCGGCGCCGACCGGCTCGTAGCCGAGCGCGTCGAGCAGCGCGGCTTGCGCGCCGGTGCACAGCGCGGCGCTGTCGGCCTGGACCGGCAAGGTCGCCAGCGGCGCGATGCGCAGCGGGACCAGGATATCGTCGACGCAGTCGACCAGGGTGGCGCCGTCGCGGATCAGGCTGTGGCAACCCTTGGACAGCGGCGCGTGGATCGAACCGGGGATGGCGAACACGTCGCGGCCCTGCTCGAGCGCCAGACGGGCGGTGATCAGCGAGCCGGAATCGGCCGCCGCCTCGACCACCAGCACGGCGCAGCACAGGCCGCTGATCAGGCGGTTGCGGCGCGGGAAGTTAGCGGCAAGGGGGCCGCTGCCGAGCGGGTACTCGCTGACGATGCACCCCTCCTCCGCGATGCGCCGGGCCAGCGCCTCGTTACGGCGCGGATAGATGCGGTCGGCGCCGGTGCCGGTCACGGCCACGGTCGAGCCGGGACCGCGCAAGCCGCCGTCGTGCGCGGCGGCATCGATCCCCAGCGCCAGGCCGGAGACGATGGTCAGGCCCGCCGTGCTCAGGGCGCCGGCAAAGGCGCGCGCATTGGCCGCGCCCTGCGTGGTGGCGTTGCGGCTGCCCACGACGGCCACGGCCGGCGCCGACAGCAGCTCCATGCGGCCGGCGGCGTACAGCAGCAGCGGCGGCATGGCCAGCTGGCGCAACAGCGGCGGGAAAGCGGGGTCGTCGGGGGTGAGGAGATGGTGGGCGGGATCGGCCAGCCAGTCGCCGATGCGGTCGAGACAGGCGGCGCAGGCATCGGGCATGGGCCCGCACAGGGCGCGCGCGACGCTGTCGGAGACGATCTCGCGCAGGGCCAGGTGGGAAGCGGAAAAGACGGATTGCGGCGTGCCGAAGCGCTCCAGCAGGCGCTGCGCGCTCACGGCCCCCACGCCCGGGGTCTGTTCCAGGCGTACCCAGGCAGCCAGGCGCTCGGCCTGGCTGATGGGGTTGGCGGGGTCCGTGTCTTGCACGGCGATATTACTCCGGTGATCGGGCCACGTCGCCGATTTTCACCGGGTCGGTTACCTGCATGATCAAGCCGTACGAAATACGGTTGAACACACGGAAAATGAACAGGGTGCCGGACTGCTCGTCAGGCAACTTGATCATCGTCTTCTTGGTGCCCAGGATGCCGCGGCGTGGCGCACCCGGGTCGGGCACCGTTCTGCCCAGAGTGTACAGCTGGAGTACGGTGCCGACATCGATTCCGTCAAGCGTACCGCGATTAATGCTGACCACCTGGTTCTGGCCGGCATGGGTCACGCCCGAATACACGCCCACGACGCGCGCATCGACGTTCTGATCGGGCGGATGCGGCATGTAGTTGCGCATGACGGTCGGCGGGGCCGGAATCAGCAGGTCGCCTACGCCGATTTCCTGCTTGGAACTGGCCACCACGAAGGTATGCGCATCGACGCCCGGCTTGGCTTCGGCAAACAGCTTGGCCGTGCCGAGGTACACCGCTTCATAGGCCAGCAGCTTGCCGGTTTGCGGGTCCTTGAGCGGGGTGCCCGGACGGAAGACCTGGAACGAGCTGCCGCCCTTCAGGTCGCCGCGCACGTAAATCTTGTCGTCCTGGCCGAGGTAGACGTGGCCATCTTCGGCCGCGGCGATGCGCGGCGAGCCCTTCAGCTCGCCGGCTTCGACGATCAGGGGCTGCGACAGGAAGGGTTCGATCACGCCGGCCGGGATGGCCTGGATCGCATCCTTGCCCAGGCCTTCGGTACGGATCTGGGGCGACAGGCGCAAGGTGCCGTTGGCGCTGCCCGAGCCATCGCCGCTACCCGGACGGGACAGCGACAAGCGGTTGTTCTTGCGGTCGAAATAGACGATCTGACCCGGATAAATCCAGTGCGGATTGCGGATCTCCGCCTTGTTCAAACCCCATACCTGGGGCCAGCACCATGGGTGCTGCAGAAACTTGCCGGAAATGTCCCACAAGGTATCACCCTTGACCACCAGATGCTGGTCAGGGGCATTGGGCCGGAATTCGCAGGTGGCCGCTTGGGTCGGGGCTGCGAGCAGTCCCGCAAAAAGCGCCACAACCGCTACGCGGACGCCGACTGTGCTAAAATTTTTCATTGAGATGTCCGTAAAGTGCGGCATTAACACGGAATTGCTAGCTGGACACGTCACCTTGCCAGCCACAGCGCAAGAGACAGCGCGATTTAACGCTACCCTATCGACGATATCGATGATAAGGCTTGCCGAACTGGATCAAATTCTGCACATAAATCCTTGAACTAGCAAGAAAAACCATGCTCAACCCGGTTGCGGGTCTGTTGTGTTTTTGTTGTGTTTTAGAATTCTTATGCGCGTGACCACTTGAAATTATCACCGAATTGTTATCGAAATTACTAGACCTATGGCAATACTGAATATTCTCCGCTACCCGGACGCGCGTCTCCACAAGGTGGCCAAGCCGGTCACCGAATTCGGCGAACGCATCAAGAAACTGGTGGCCGACATGGCCGAGACCATGTACGACGCGCCTGGCGTGGGCCTGGCCGCGAGCCAGGTCGACGTGCACGAGCAACTGCTCATCGTGGATATCTCCGAGACCAAGGACGAGCTGCGCGTGTTCATCAATCCGCAGATCGTGTGGGCAAGTGCCGAGAAGCAAGTTTACGACGAAGGCTGCCTGTCGGTGCCGGGCATCTACGACGGCGTGGAGCGGCCCGCGCAGATCAAGGTCAGCGCACTGGACGCGGACGGCAAGCCGTTCGAGCTGAGCGCCGACGGCTTGATGGCGGTCTGCATCCAGCACGAGATGGACCATTTGATGGGCAAGGTGTTCGTGGAATACCTGTCGCCGCTCAAGCGCAACCGGATCAAGGCCAAGATGCTCAAGGAAGAGCGCGGAATGGAGCGCGAAGCGGCATTGCGGGCGGCCGGTCGCCGGCATTGATTGGCCTTGGCGGATAGGCTGGCCTAGCCTTCACTGCCTCTGCACCTGAAACCGTCGTTCCCGCGCAGGCGGGAACCCAAGTCCGTCGCGCAGTTCCCGACTGTGCCGATAACTTGGGTTCCCGCCTTCGCGGGAACGACGGTTTTTAGCGTTATTGTCGGTGTTTAGCGTTGTTGTCGATTTTTAGCGTTGCTGATGAAACACAGTGCGTTTGTCCCTTGAACCGTTTTAACCCAGGAACCCCATGAACATCATCTTCGCCGGCACGCCGGAGTTCGCCGCGGTCGCCCTCCGCTCCCTGCATGAAGCCGGCTTCGGGATTCCGCTGGTCCTGACCCAGCCCGACCGCCCCGCCGGACGCGGCATGCAACTGCACGCCTCCGCCGTCAAGCAATACGCCCAAGCCCACGGCATCGAGGTGTTGCAGCCGCTCTCCCTGCGCCTCGACAGCAAGGACCCCGAGCGCGCCGCCCAGGCCGCCTTCGCGCATGCGCGCCTGATGGCCACCGACTACGACGCAATGGTGGTCGCCGCCTATGGCTTGATCTTGCCGCGCAGCACCCTCGACATCAAGCCCTGCATCAATATCCACGGTTCCCTGCTGCCGCGCTGGCGCGGCGCCGCGCCGATCCACCGCGCCATCGAAGCGGGCGACACGGAAACCGGCGTGACCATCATGGACATGGAAGAAGGCCTGGACACCGGCCCCATGCTGCTGATGGAACGGGTACCGATCTTGCCAACCGACACCACCGCCACCCTGCACGACACCCTGGCCGCGCTCGGCGCACGGATGATCGTCGACGCCCTGCGCGCGCGCGCCGCCGGCACCCTGCACCCGGTGGCGCAGCCGGAAGCGGGCGTGACCTACGCCGCCAAGATCGCCAAGGAAGAAGCCGCACTCGATTTTTCGCTGTCATCAAACGAACTGGGCCGCAAGATCCGCGCCTTCAACCCCTTCCCCGGCGCGCACGCCGAGCTGAACGGGGTGACCATCAAGATCTGGGGCGCCGAGGCGCTCGAGGCCGGTAGCGATGCGGCGCCGGGCCAGGTACTGGCGGCCGATGCCCAGCACGGAATCATCGTTGCCTGCAAGCAAGGCACTTTACGCCTGACGGAACTGCAAAAACCCGGCGGCAAGCGTCTGCCTGCGGCCGAGTTTCTCAAGGGATTCCCTTTGGACGGACTCAGCCTGGACTGAGCCGCCCTGGCGACGTCTTACCGGGCCGCGTCCTGCGCGGCTTGCTGCGCTTCCATATGTTCACGCAGGATCTGGTTGATGCGGGTCTGGTAACCCGGACCTGCGGACTTGAACCACTTCAGCATGTCGACATCGAGGCGGATCGTGACGATCTGCTTGAGCGGCGCGGCTGCCGGTGGGCGCTGCACGGTGCTGGCGTCACCCTGCTGCATGGATGCTGGCTCGGACCAGCTGGTTTGAAATTCATCGTTCATTATGTGTTCCCCGTAAAGACGCACTGCGGCGTCATCGAAGCGATTGTCGTCTTCGCATGTAACGCAAAGATTGCAGACACAACACATTTTGTATCGTCTTGTATCAAGCCGGCATTTAATTACAAAACGATACAAAGCGAACTGATCATTAAGCCCTGGAAAACCAAAAGGGCACGATGACGTATAATTTTAGACCCGGTCCAGACCGGTTCCGACCCGCCTATTGAAAGCACACCCATGACTACCGCCCATCCCGCCATGTCCACGACTGAAACCCGGCTGCGCGACATCCTGTCGCGCCGGATCATGATCCTCGATGGCGCGATGGGCACCATCATCCAGCAGTACAAGCTGGACGAGGCAGCCTACCGCGGCGGCCCGGACGGGCGCTTCGCCGATTTCGCCGCCCCGGCAGGCAGCGGCGCGCGCGAGCTGTTCGTCAAGGGCAACAATGAACTGCTGACCCTGACCCAGCCCCAGGTGATCCAGGAAATCCACGAGCGCTACCTGGCGGCCGGCGCCGACCTGATCGAAACGAACACCTTCGGCGCCACCACCATCGCCCAGGACGACTATCACATGGGCCACCTGGCCTACGAGATGAACGTGGCCGCCGCCAGACTGGCGCGCGCCGCCTGCGACAAGTACAGCACCCCGGACAAGCCGCGTTTCGTGGCCGGCGCGCTCGGGCCGACCCCGAAGACCGCCTCGATCTCGCCGGACGTGAACGATCCGGCCGCGCGCAACGTCACCTTCGACCAGCTGGTCGCGGCCTACCACCAGCAGGTGGGCGGCCTGGTCGAAGGCGGCTCCGACGTGCTGCTGGTCGAAACCATCTTCGACACCCTGAACTGCAAGGCGGCCCTGTTCGCGATCGACCGGTATTTCGACGAACACCCCGCCATCGAGCGCCTGCCGATCATGATTTCCGGGACCGTCACCGACGCCTCGGGCCGGATCCTGTCGGGCCAGACCGTGCCCGCCTTCTGGAACTCGGTGCGCCACGCCAAACCGCTGACGATCGGCCTGAACTGCGCGCTGGGCGCGGCCCTGATGCGCCCCTACGCCGAAGAACTGTCGCAGATCGCCGACACCTTCGTCTGCATCTACCCGAACGCCGGCCTGCCCAACCCGATGAGCGACACCGGCTTCGACGAACTGCCGGCCGATACCTCCTCGCTGCTGCGCGAATTCGCCGACAGCGGCTTTATCAACATCGCCGGCGGCTGCTGCGGCACCACGCCCGACCACATCAAGGCGATCGCCGACATGCTGGCCGCCACCACCCCGCGTGAAGTCCCCGTCATTCCGGTGGCGCAGCGCCTGTCCGGCCTGGAGCCGTTCACCATCGATCAACAGTCGCTGTTCGTCAACGTCGGCGAACGCACCAACGTGACAGGCTCCAAGGCCTTCGCGCGCATGATCCTCAACGAGCAGTACGACGAAGCGCTGTCGGTGGCGCGCCAGCAGGTGGAAAACGGAGCCCAGGTCATCGACATCAACATGGACGAGGCGATGCTCGACTCCAAGGCGGCCATGGAGCGCTTCCTGAACCTGATCGCCTCGGAGCCGGACATTTCGCGCGTGCCGATCATGATCGACTCGTCCAAGTGGTCGGTGATCGAAGCGGGCCTGAAGTGCGTGCAGGGCAAGGCCATCGTCAACTCGATCTCGATGAAGGAAGGCGAGGAAGAATTCATCCGCCAGGCGCACCTGTGCCGCCGCTACGGCGCCGCCGTGATCGTGATGGCCTTCGACGAGCAGGGCCAGGCCGACACCTTCGCCCGCAAGACCGAGATCTGCGCGCGCGCCTACAAGGTGCTGACCGAACAGGTGGGCTTCCCGCCGGAAGACATCATCTTCGACCCCAACATCTTTGCCATCGCCACCGGCATCGAAGAACACAATAACTACGCGGTCGACTTCATTGACGCCACGCGCTGGATCAAGGAGAACCTGCCGCACGCGAAGATTTCGGGCGGCGTGTCGAACGTCTCGTTCAGCTTCCGCGGCAACGACCCGGCGCGCGAAGCGATCCACACCGTGTTCCTGTACCACGCGATCAAGGCCGGCATGACCATGGGGATCGTCAACGCCGGCATGATGGGCGTGTACGACGACATCGCGCCCGAGCTGCGCGAACGGGTCGAAGACGTGGTCCTGAACCGGCGCGAGGACGCCACCGAACGCATGATCGAGATCGCCGGCACGCTCAAGGCCGGCGACAAGCAGGACGTGCAGACCCTGGCCTGGCGCGAAGGCACGGTGCAGCAGCGCCTCTCGCACGCGCTGGTGCACGGCATCACCCAGTGGATCGTGGAAGACACCGAAGAAGCGCGCCAGGAACTGCTGCACAACGGCGGACGCCCGATCCACGTGATCGAAGGCCCGCTGATGGACGGCATGAACGTGGTCGGCGACCTGTTCGGACAAGGCAAGATGTTCCTGCCGCAGGTGGTCAAGTCGGCGCGCGTGATGAAGCAGGCCGTGGCCCACCTGATTCCCTTCATCGAAGAAGAAAAACTGCTCGAAGAAAAACGCACCGGCATCGTCGCCAAACCGAAGGGCAAGATCGTCATCGCCACCGTCAAGGGCGACGTGCACGACATCGGCAAGAACATCGTCTCGGTGGTCCTGCAGTGTAATAACTTCGAAGTCGTGAACATGGGCGTGATGGTGCCCTGCTCCGAAATCCTGGCGCGCGCCAAGGTCGAAAACGCCGACATGATCGGCCTGTCCGGCCTGATCACGCCGTCGCTGGAAGAAATGGCGCACGTGGCCAAGGAAATGCAGCGCGACCCGCACTTCCGCATGCTCAAGATCCCGCTGCTGATCGGCGGCGCCACCACCAGCCGCGCCCACACGGCGGTGAAAATCGCGCACAACTACGACGGTCCGGTGGTGTACGTGCCGGACGCCTCGCGCTCGGTGTCGGTGGCGCAGTCGCTGCTCACGCCCGAGAGCCGCGACCAGTACATCGACGACATCGCCCAGGATTACGTGCGCATCCGCGAGCAGCACGCCAACAAGAAGGCGCTGCCGATCCTGCCCCTGGCCGCCGCGCGCGCCAACAAGATGGCGCTGGCGTTCGACCCGGTGCGCCCGAAATTCATCGGCCGGCGCGAATTCAGGAACGTCGACCTGGGCACCCTGGCCAGATACATCGACTGGGGTCCGTTCTTCCAGACCTGGGACCTGGCCGGCCCCTTCCCCGCCATCCTGACCGACGAGGTGGTGGGCGAAGCGGCCAGCAAGGTGTTCGAAGAAGGCCAGGCGCTGCTCAGGAAGATCATCGAAGGACGCTGGCTGAGCGCCAACGGGGTGGTGTCCCTGCTGCCGGCCAATAGCGTCAACGACGACGATATCGAGGTCTATACCGACGACACGCGCAGCAGCGTGGCGTTCACGTATTACGGCTTGCGCCAGCAGGGCGTCAAGCCGCTGGTCGACGGCGTGCAGCGCCCGAACCAGTGCCTGGCCGATTTTATCGCGCCGAAGGCATCGGGCATCAAGGATTATATCGGCATGTTCGCGGTGACCAGCGGGCTGGGAATCGAGAAACACGAAAAGCGGTTCGAAGATGCGCACGACGATTATTCGTCGATCATGCTCAAGTCGCTGGCGGACCGGCTGGCGGAAGCCTTCGCCGAATATCTGCACGAACGCGTGCGCACCGATTTGTGGGGGTATGCGGCGGGCGAGCAGCTGTCGAATGAGGACATGATCGCCGAGCGCTATGCCGGTATCCGTCCCGCGCCCGGTTATCCGGCCTGTCCGGAGCATACGGTGAAAGCCGATATGTTCAGGGTGCTGCAGGCGCAGGAGATCGGCATGGAATTGACCGAATCGTTCGCCATGTTTCCGGGAGCGGCGGTATCGGGATTCTATTTCGCCCATCCGGAATCGAAGTATTTCGTGGTCGGCAAGATCGGCGACGACCAGGTCGGCGATATGGCGGCGCGGCGCGGCGTGCCGAAAGACGAGCTCGAACGCTGGCTGGCGCCGAATCTGTCGTAGCACGCCGGGTGAACTTTTCCCGGCTTTGCCTGCCTAACTCCCTGTAGCCCGGGAGTGACGGCGCAGCTCCCGCGCAGC
Source organism: Massilia atriviolacea (assembly GCF_003953935.1). GTDB lineage: Bacteria > Pseudomonadota > Gammaproteobacteria > Burkholderiales > Burkholderiaceae_D > Telluria_A > Telluria_A atriviolacea. The sequence continues at coordinate 20,015 of NZ_RXLQ01000006.1, read as the reverse complement.
GATTTTGCGCGCCGGACATCGCGTTCAGGAGGCAATATGGACATTCACCCCGCTGCCAGACGATGGCAGGATCAGGCGATCCTGCTGCTCGGTCTCTGGCTGATCGTCTCACCCTGGGCACTGGCCTACCCCAGTGACTCGCCACAGGCCATGAATGCCTGGATCGCGGGCGCGGTCATCGCCGTGCTCGCCGCGTTCGACCTCTACAAAACCTACGTCTGGGCCGTCGTCGTCAATCTCCTTGCGGGGGTGTGGGTGGCGGTATCGCCGTGGGTGCCGGCCGTGGCCGACCGCGGCGCCATGATGAACAATAGCCTCATCGTGGGCATCGCCGTCATCGTGCTGGCCTTGTGGGAACTGCGCAGCGACCCTGAGCTGCACAGGCAGTGGGCCGGTAGCCCGTGAGCGCGGCGTGGCGCGGGCCCCGCCCGCGCCACGCCGCGCTTACAGCGCGTAACGCACCACCTTGTCGCTCCACTCGAAGGCGGCCACTTCCAGCTCGATCAGCTCTTCGCTGGAAATGGCCAGTTCGCGCAGGGCCGGCAGTACCTGGTCGTCGGACTCCTCCATGCGTTCGATGCATTCGGCCAGGTGCAGCAGGTCGCCGAAGAAGCCGCTGCGCCGCAGCAGGGCGTGCGCCACCTCGTCGATGACGGGAATCTGCTCGACGATCAGCGTCATCGGCATCCCGAACAAGGCATCCATCAGCGACATGATGCCGACGGTAAAGGCAATCTCGGCCACGTTGCGCTGGCCGGGACGCAGGCGCTGCGCCAGCAGTTCGAGCAGGCGGCCGCGCGTGGTGGCCAGCAGGAGCAGCGGCGTCATGCTGTTGCCGCCGCGCGAAGGCTCGGCGTACAGCATGATCTGCAGCCAGCGCTGCAGCTGGCGGCGGCCGAGGATGGTGATCGCCTGGCTGATCGAATCGATGCGGTGGCGCATGCCGATGGCCGGCGTGTTGACCAGCCGCAGCAAATTGAGGGCCAGGGTGACGTCGCGCTTGACCGCGCGCTCGATGTCGATATTGTCGGCGTCCGATGTCACCAGGCCCATCAGTTCGAGGACCGCCAGCTGGGATGGCGACAGCTTGCGTCCGCTGATCACGGCCGGGCGGGCAAAATAATATCCCTGGAAAAAATCGAAACCGAGGCCGAGGCAGGTGTCGAATTCCTCGCGCGATTCGACCTTTTCGGCGATCAGTTTCTTTTTTTCGCGCTTGAAGCGCGGCGCGGCGGCCATCAGGCCGGACAGGGGCATGGCGCGCACGTCGAGCTTGACGTATTCGACCATCGGCAGCAACAGTTGCACCTCGGGCGCATCGACCCGCACATCGTCGAGGGCGAAGCGAAAGCCATGGCCGGTCAGGTCGGCAATGCGCTCGAGCACGGGCTGGCTGACCACCATGCTCTCGACGATTTCCAGCACCACCCGCTCGCGCGGCAGGAACACGAAGATATCGCTCATCAGCACTTCGGCGTCCACGTTCAGGAAGCCGAGCGCATCGCCGATGACTTTTTCCAGGCCCAGCTGGGCGGTGTGGGCGATCACCGTGGCGGTGGCCGCCACATCGCTGTCGATCTCGGCCGATTCGCCTGCCGCATTGCGAAAAAGCATTTCATAACCGTACAAACCTTGTTGCCGGTCGAGGATTGGCTGGCGCCCCAGATAAAAATCCCGCACTGGCATCTGCTGCGCCATTAGGTCGGATTCGGCGTCGTGGCTCATCTGTCCTGTAAATATCAATAATAACAGCCGGTAATGTAACCTACAAATACCAGTGCGTGGCGGAAATACTTATCGTTCCTGTATTGACATTCCGTCCACGAACACCTTGAATTCGCCGGGCGCGAAAGCGGTCCACTGTTCGTTGGTGGTCAGGGGCTCGGTGACGATGATGGCGACCCGGTCGGCGGGCGTGGTGACTTGAGAAAAATCAACGCTGACATCTTCGTCGGACAGGCGCGCTGTCACGAACGGATGCTGGCGCACCACATAATGCAGCTTGGTCGAGCAGTGCACGAACAGGGCAGCGCCATCGGACAGCATCAGGTTGAAGGTACCGTGCACGGCCACCGCGGCCACCAGTTCCTGCAGCGCCGCGCGCAGCACGGACAGGGCCGGCGGCGTGGCGCCGAAGCGCTTGCGCAATTCCTGCAGCAGGAAGCAAAAGGCGGTTTCGCTGTCGGTGCTGCCGACCGGCCGGTAGGGGCCGTCCAGGGTCGGCGCGAAATCCTTGAGGTCGCCATTATGGGCGAATACCCAGTAGCGTCCCCACAGTTCGCGCACGAAGGGATGGCAGTTTTCCAGCGCAACATGGCCCTGGGTCGCCTTGCGGATATGCGCGATGACATGCCGGGATTTGATGGGATAGCGCTTGATCAGTTCGGCCACCGGCGATGCCACAGCCGCCTGGTGATCGACGAAATGGCGCACGCCGGCGCCTTCGAAGAATGCGATGCCCCAGCCGTCGTGGTGGGTATCGGTGCGGCCGCCGCGCATGGCGAAGCCGGTAAAGCTAAAAACAATGTCCGTGGGGACATTGCAGTTCATTCCGAGGAGTTGGCACATCGCGCAAGAATACCATGTTCGGACGGCAAGCTGCGCAGCGGCAGCCCGGACGGCGTCATGCCTGCCTGCCGGACTGCGGGGGTATTAGTGCAACAACACCGGTTGGCTCATCAGCGAGTCGTAGGAGCCGAGGAAGTCGTCGATCTCTTCCATGGTCGGTTCGCTGGCGATCAGGTTGTTGACGTCGCGCCTGAACGATTGCGCAAGTTTGCCGCCGATAAACGCTTCACGGCGACCGGATTTGTCGACGATTTCATAGCCGCCGAAGCGCAGGGCTTCGAGGTTGTGATCGACGCCGAATTCGACCACACTGTACTGTTCACTGTTGTAGATCATGTTCATGAATGCTCCTTCGCTCGATCAGACGTTCCACTGTGCTCGACAGAGCAGGTGGGGCTATGCGGACCGATTTCAAGTGCGCAGGTCCGCTGTCGGTTCCAACAGCTGATCGTATGGCGGGTGTTGCAGCCACGATCGCAACTGATCAAGGTGGTCCGTGGCGGCCAGCCCGATGAACAGCCGGTCGGGGCGCAGACGCAGGATCCGGTTTAATGTTACACGTAAAACGAGATGGCCGGTGCAGCACAGGCAACCGGGTGCGATCCGGTGAATCTGCAGGCGGTCGGAGGGAGAGAGCAGGGTTTGGCCGGACGGCAAGCCTTCGAGCAGGACGGCGACCGCCTCCTGCGCGCCGGCGGCCGCTTCGGGCCCGGGGCCAGGCTTGCCGGCCGGCGACAAGGCCGCGAGGCGCGCCGCGATGGCCGCCTCGCGCTGCGCCGCCGAGCCGCCCGTGACCAGGGTCAGGGCCGCCCTGCGCGCAGCGGGTGCGCTCATCCGTTCTTTTTGGCCAGCTTGCCCGGCTCGACGCCGAGCTGCTTGAGCTTGCGGTACAGGTGGGTGCGTTCGAGGCCGGTTTTTTCGGCCACGCGGGTCATGCTGCCGCCCTCGCGCCCCAGGTGATGCTCGAAATACATGCGTTCGAAGGCGTCGCGCGCCTCGCGCAGCGGCAGGTCGAAACTCAGGTTGAAGCCGTGCCCTTCGCCGTTCGGCAAGCCGCCCATGCGCGGGGCGATGGCCGATTGCGGGGTTTGCGCCGAAAACATGGCCGAGGCCGTCATCGGGCTTTCCTCGGGCTGGGGCGCCAGCATCGGGCGCGGCGCGATCACCGGCGCGCGCACCACTTCCTGGGCCCGGGTCAGGCCCTGCTGCACCGCTTTCAGCAGTTTTTGCAGCGCGATCGGCTTTTCCAGGAAATTGAGCGCGCCGATGCGGGTTGCCTCGACCGCCGTATCGATGGTGGCGTGCCCCGACATCATGATGACCGGCATGGTCAGCAGGCCGTCGCGCTGCCACTCCTTGAGCAGGGTGACACCGTCGGTATCGGGCATCCAGATATCGAGCAGCACCAGGTCCGGTGCCCCGGCCGCGCGCGCATCGCGGGCCTGCTGCGCATTTTCAGCGAGCGTGATTGCATGGCCTTCGTCGCCCAAGATTTCCGAGAGTAACTCGCGGATGCCCATTTCATCATCAACTACGAGAATGTTTGCCATGTGTTTGCCTTCCTCTTTTTGCCCGCTCCAATGGCATGCAGCGCATACCGCTCACAGCCGCGATTTTATTCTTGATTCAACGCTTATGCCACAACGCTGGCCGGTGCTAACTTTAACAGTAAAATCAACACCGACGCGCCAGTTCCGTCACTCCGGTTCTGTATCTCGATCTTGCCGCCGTGTTCGTCGATGATTTTCTTCACCATCGGCAGTCCCAGTCCGGTTCCGCGCACTTTCGAGGTCACATACGGCTCGAATGCGCGCGACAGGATTTTAGGGGCGAATCCCGGTCCGTTATCGACGATCGACAAGCGCACCGCGGTTCCGGCCCCGTTCGCGCCCTGGTAATGAATCGCCTCGGTCGTGATATCGATGCGCGCCGGCGGCGCATCCGCAGCGCGCTCGCTCATCGCATCCTGGGCATTTTGCAGCAGGTTATGGATCACCTGGCGCAATTGGGTGGCGTCGCCCATCACCGCCGGCAGCGTGTCGGCAAGCTCAGCATGAATAATATCGCTTTCGTCGCCGGATAGGTACATATGCAGGATTTCGCCGACCAGGGCATTCAGGTCGAGCTTGTCGAGCACGGCCGGGGGCGCCTTGGCATAGTCGCGGAAGTCGTCCACCATGCGCTTCATGGCGTCGACCTGGTTGACGATGGTGGCGGTGCCCTTGTTGAGCAGGTCGCGGTCGCTCCCCTCCAGGCGCGCTTCGAGCTTCATCTGCATGCGCTCGGCCGAGAGCTGGATCGGGGTCAGCGGATTCTTGATTTCGTGCGCCAGGCGGCGCGCCACTTCGCCCCAGGCCATCGAGCGCTGCGCCGAAATCACATCCGAGATATCGTCGAACACCACGATGTAGCCGCTGCCGGCGCCGACCGGCAGGCGCGAGCCGCGCGCCAGCAGGGTGATGTCATGGTCGTCGCTGGTGCCGAGCCGGCGCGGGATTTCGATCTGCTGCTGCCAGTGGGCCTGCTTGCTCTGCTTGCGCGGCGAACCGGCGGCGCTCTGCGCGCTCTGGGCCGAAAACGCCTTGGCGATGGCTTGCGCGAACATTTCCAGTCCGTCGATCGCGGCCAGCGCCATGCCCATGTGGCTGGCCACGTCGTGCTGCAGGATGCGCTCGACCGCCTCGTTCGAACTGACCAGCTTCGAATCGGCGTCCAGCACGATCACCCCGGCCGACATATTTTCCAGCACCGATTCCAGGTGCGCCTTGGCGCTTTGCAGGGCCGCGCGGTTGCGCTCGACCGCGCTGCGCGCCTCGAACAGCTGGCCGGTCATGGTGTTGAACGATTGGGTCAGGGTACCCAGTTCGTCCGAGGTGGCCACGATCGGGCGCGGCGACAGGTCGCCCTCGGCCACCGCGCGCGTGCCCTCGGCCAGCACCAGCAGCGGCTGCGCCAGTTTGCCGGCGATCACGAAGGCGCTGGCGATCGCGCCGAAGATCGCCAGCAGCAGGGTCAGGGTCAGCGTTTCGATGTACATCTTGCGCAGGCCGGTGCGCGCCACGAAGCGCTCCTGGTACTCGCTGTAGGCGGTGCGCAGCACCTCGGCGTTGAGCGCCAGCTTGACCGGCACCGCCTGGATCAGCTGCAGGAAGCGCGGCGCCGCCCCGGGCGGCTCGGGAATGGCCAGCACCACGCGCAGGCGCAGGCTGGTGGCGCCGTCGAGCGCGCTCGGCACGCCCCCGTGGTTGCCGCTGGCATCCTTGAAATCGCGCTCCACCCCGCCCTCGGCCACCGAATACCCGCCCGGCATGACCGCCTGCAGCAGCATAGCCGGGGTCGGCATATCGGTCTTCAGGTCGACCCGCGGCGCGGCCGCGCTGGTGATCATCTTGCCGTCCTGGCCGATGATCACCGCGCTCAGCATCCCCTCCTGGTCCTGCACCAGGCGCGTGAGGATATCGTGCGAGGCCAGCGCGTCCTGGCCGGCGATGGTGGCCGCGCTGATCTCGCCGATCGAGCCCAGTTCGCTGCGCGCCTGATCGAGCGCGGCCACGCCCAGGCTCACGCCCGATTCCAGCGCCGCCTCGATCTTCACGTTGAACCAGGATTCGATCGAATTCGACACGAAGCGCACCGAGATCAGGAAGATCACCAGGCCCGGCAGGATGCCGATGCCGGCGAACAGCAGCACCAGGCGCGTCATCAGGCGCGAGCCGAACTTGCCGCTCTTGTAGCGCACATACAGGCGCGCCAGCGCCACCACCACGAACACCAGCAGCGCGCCGGCCACGGCGGCGTTCAGGCCGAGCAGCCAGGTGTAGTAACGGTCGAAGAAGCCCGAATTGTCGGAGGCGGAGGCGAGCAGGAACAGGAGGATGCTGACGACGGCGGCGCCGACCATCACGGCATAGCGCAAGACCTGTTTCACTCTTTTTACTCTGCCGTGTAAGGGAAGGACTTGTTCTTGGAAGCCAGGCGCCAGTCGGAATTATTCAGCGCATTGACCTGCATCGGCTTGGGCAGCAGCTGGCGGTCCATGAACATGCGCACGGTGACGTTGTAGGTTTCGCCGCGCTTGAGCGCCCCTTTCGGCGCGATCACCCAGCGGCTGGGGCGGCGGATCAGCACCATCGCGTCTTCCAGGGTCGGAAAGCTCTGCGCCATGCTGCCCAGCACCGACACATGGTACTGGCGCGTGAGCACATTGTGCCAGATGCGGATGGTCTGGCGCGCCGACACGGCCTTGTCGTCGTACCAGTACCAGCGCGGGCGGGTCAGTTCGATTTCGGTGGTGAAGTACAGCTGCACGCCGTGCTTGATCGCGTCTTCCAGCCCCTCGTTCAGGTCGAAGGCATAGCTGGCGGCCAGGCGGTAGCCCTCGTCGGTCGCCTCGATATGCGCATGCGTGACATCGACCACGTCCGCCGCCCATGCCGGCACGAACGCGCACACGGACGCGAACATCAGCAGCAGCTGGCAGGCCAGGAGTCGGAAAAATCGTAATGTCACAGGAGGGACAGAGCCTTAAAAGTTCGCATAGTCGAAGGACCCGTTACGTCGCGTTTTTTTGAAACAGGGCGTAGAACAAACCGTCATGATCCTGCACGGCGGTACCGGTCGGAAGCAACTGTCCCGGCGCGGCCAGGCGGGTCGCGTTATGGCGCACCGCGAATGCGGCGGCCTGCGCCTCCGATTCCTGGGGCCAGAGCGAACATGTCACGAACAGCAATTTACCATTCGGGCGCAGCATCTGCCAAAGGTTGTCGAGAATTTTGGCCGAAAGTGTTGCAAGTTGGAGTGCATCGCCCTTGCGCCGCAACCAGCGGATGTCCGGGTGGCGGCGCACGATGCCCGAGGCCGTGCACGGCACGTCGGCCAGGATGCGGTCGAACTGCTGGCCGTCCCACCATACGCTGGTCTGGGCTTCGAAGGCTTTCAGGGTGGCGCCGAGGCCGAGGCGTTCCAGGTTCTCGCCCACGCGTTCGAGGCGCTTCGGGTCCGAATCGAGCGCGGTCAGCTCCAGCTGCGCCAGTTCCAGCAGGTGGCAGGTCTTGCCGCCGGGGGCGGCGCAGGCGTCCAGCACGCGCATGCCGTCCTGCACATCGAGCAGCGGCGCGGCCAGCTGGGCGCCGGCATCCTGGACCGAGGCCAGCCCCTCGTCGAACCCGGGAATCAGGGCCACGCCCAGCGCCTTGTCGAGGCGCACGGCGGACGGGCCGATCTGGGTGGCGCCCATGCCGGCGTCGGCCAGCAAGCGCAGGTAGGCCTCGACCGTGGTCTTGCGCCGGTTCACGCGCAGGGTCAGGGGCGGCTGCGCGTTGCCGGCCGCGAGGATGGCCTGCCAGTTGCCCGGGTAGGCCGCCTTGGCGGCATCGATCCACCACTGCGGATAATTGAACTGCGCCACCGGCTGCATCAGCGCGGTCTTGAGCAGGTCCTCGCGCTCGCGCAGGAAGCGGCGCAGCACGGCGTTGACCATGCCCTTGGCGTGCGCCATGTCGGGATGCGAGCTGGCCACGGTGACGGCCTGGTCGACGACGGTAAACACTTCATAGGGCGGCTCGGCGCCGTCCGGGGTATCGATCAGGGTCAGGGCGCAGCACAGCAGGCTGGCCAGCATGGGCGGCTCGGGCGCCTTCGACGTCATCAGGCCGAGCAGGGTTTCGCTGCGGCCGAGCTGGCGCATGGTGCGGTAAGCGATATCCTGGATCGCTCCGCGCGCCTGGGGAGCGGCGGCGGTCACCCCGAACGCGGTCAGCAGCGCCTGCGGCAAGGCCGCGCCGGCGCGCACCTGGGCCACGGCATTCGCCGCGCCGAGCAGGCACAGTGCGAGCGAATCGGCCTTCAGGTCGGGGCGGTAGCCGGGCTGCAGGACCGGTTTGACCTCATAGCTGGCGCGCATGCGCTGCGCGGCCGGCTTGGCGTTTTTGGCGGCGGCGGGTTTGATGGAGAGCGTCGGGCGCTTGTTGGTCATGGTCGGGATCAGCTCAGCTACTTAATAAAGGCGCAATTGTACCGGGTTCGCCTTCGCGCAGGCTTAAACGATCCTTTATGACAACACATTCTTCCAACGCCCAACGCTTATCCAACCCAAAATCCTACAACCGGGGTCAGAGCTTTAATTAGAAACATTTAGAAATCCTACAACCGGGGTCAGAGCTTTAATTAGAAACATCTAGCACAAACCCAACATTTTTACCTCGGAAGCGACAAATCCGGGCCATCGCGCCATGGCACGAGACGATGAAGCGGATTCATCGAGACCAAAGCTATGACTCCGGGGAATTTTGTTGCTAGTTAAAGCTCTGACCCCGGTTGGGGGATTGGCGGCGGCGGGGGGCTGACGATGGCTTGCGCGGGCGGACTCAGAGGGGCGGCAAACCAGTATAATTGAGCTACTATTGCCCGTGGCACCGCCACCGCTCGACCACTCTACAGATCAACACTCATGCTCGCCTCACAAAAACAAGAAATCGCCGCCCTGTTCCAGGCCGCCCTCGCCCCTGTCCTCGATGGCACCGGCATCACGCCGTCCGTCGTCCTGGAGCGCCCGCGCGATCCTTCGCACGGCGACATCGCCTGCAATATCGCCATGCAGCTGGCCAAGCAGCTCAAGATGAATCCGCGCGAACTGGCCCAGAAAATCGTCGCCGCCCTGCTCGATAACCCGGCCGGCAAAGCCCTGGTCGACAGCGCCGATATCGCCGGCCCCGGTTTCATCAACCTGCGCGTGGCCGCTGCCGCCAAGCAGTCGGTGGTCAAGACCATCCTCGCCGAAGGCCAGTCCTTCGGCCGCAGCGACGCCGGCGCCGGCAAGAAGGTCATCCTCGAATTCGTCTCGGCCAATCCGACCGGCCCCCTGCACGTCGGCCACGGCCGCCAGGCCGCCCTCGGCGACGCCCTGGCCGCGCTGTTCGACGCCCAGGGCTACGCGGTCACCCGCGAGTTCTATTACAACGACGCCGGCGTGCAGATCGCCACCCTGGCCAATTCGGTCCAGGCGCGCGCGCGCGGCTTCAAGCCGGGCGACGCCGCATGGCCCGAGTCGGCCTACAACGGCGACTACATCGCCGATATCGCCGCCGATTACCTGGCCGGCAAAACCGTCTCGGCCAGCGACGGCCTGCCCGCCACCGCCAGCGGCAATGTCGACGACCTCGATTCGATCCGCCCGTTCGCCGTCACCTACCTGCGCAACGAACAGGATATCGACCTGCAGGCCTTCGGCGTCAAGTTCGATAATTACTACCTCGAATCGTCCCTGTACGCCGACGGCAAGGTCGACAAGGCGGTCGAGGCCCTGATCAAGGCCGGCAAGACCTACGAGCAGGATGGCGCGCTGTGGCTGCGCACCACCGAGTACGGCGACGACAAGGACCGCGTGATGCGCAAGTCCGAAGGCGGCTTCACTTATTTCGTGCCGGACGTGGCGTACCACATCGTCAAGTGGCAACGCGGCTTCACCCAGGCCATCAACATCCAGGGCAGCGATCACCACGGCACCATCGCGCGCGTGCGCGCCGGCCTGCAGGCGGTCGGCCTGGAGATCCCGCAGGGGTATCCCGACTACGTGCTGCACAAGATGGTCACCGTGATGAAGGATGGCGAAGAGGTCAAGATCTCCAAGCGCGCCGGCTCCTACGTCACGGTGCGCGACCTGATCGAATGGTCCGGCAACGGCGACATCGCCAAGGGCCGCGACGCCGTGCGCTTCTTCCTCATCTCGCGCAAGGCCGATACCGAATTCGTGTTCGACGTCGATATCGCCTTGAAGACGTCCGACGAGAACCCGGTGTATTACGTGCAGTACGCGCACGCGCGCATCTGCCGCATGCTGGAGCAGTTCACGGGCGACATCGCCTCGCTGGCATCGGTCGACCTGGCGCCGCTGACCGCGCCGACCGAAATGACGCTGCTGGCGACCCTGGCCGCCTACCCGGAAATGCTGGCGCGCGCCCAGACCGAACTCGGTCCGCACCAGGTGGCGTTCTACCTGCGCGACCTGGCCGCCAACCTGCACAGCTTCTATTTTGCGGAACGCGTGCTGGTCGACGACGAGGCGCTCAAGCTGGCGCGCCTGGCGCTGATGGTCGCCACGCGCCAGGTGCTGCGCAACGGCCTGGCCCTGATCGGCGTGTCGGCGCCGGAAACAATGTAACCGTTTCTTCGATTGAAAGCTCCAATGACACGCGACTCCCGCCTGCGGCCCACACTCCCGCTCAAGCACCGGTTCCAGTTCCAGCAGGGCAATACCCTCACCGGCATCGTCATCGGCCTGATCGTGGGCCTGGTGATCGCTGTCGCAGTGGCGCTGGCGATCACCAAGGGCGCCACGCCCTTCACCGACAAAACCGGCAAGGCCGGCAAGATGAGCGAGCCGACCGCCGGCCAGGCGGCCGATCCGAACAAGCCGCTGTACGGGAACAAGGACGCGGCGCGGGCGGCCAACAAGCAGGTCACCGAGAAGCCGAAGCCGGCCACCCCGGCCGAAGCCGATCCGCTGGGCGCGGCCATCGCCAACATGAAAGAAAAAGCGGCGCCGGCGCCGGCACCCGCACCTGCGCCAACCCAGGTCGCCACCGCTCCGGCGCAAAACGTGATCCCGTCCTCGGCCGCCGAACCGGCCGAGGAAAAGATCACGTACTACCTGCAGGCCGGCGCCTTCCGCGAAGTGGCGGACGCCGAAAACACGCGCGCCAAGCTGGCGCTGCTCGGCTTCGAGGCGGTCATCAGCGAGCGCGCCAACGACAGCGGCGTGCTGCACCGGGTGCGCATCGGCCCCTTCGGCCAGGTCGAGTCGATGAACAAGGCGCGCGCCAAACTGGTCGACGCCGGCATCGACGTCGCCATCGTGCGCAACCAGAAATAACCACGGAACAGACAGATGCCAACTCTTTTCAAGATCATGCTCGCCCTGGCCCTGTGCGGCGCCGGCGCCAACGCGGCCGCCTCGCCCGAGCAGCCGGCCAGCGGCGTCGAATACCTCACGCTGGCCGAGACGCAGAACACCGACGCCGGCCAGAAGGTCGAAGTCACCGAATTTTTCGCCTACTACTGCCCGCACTGCGCCAGCTTCGAACCGGCGCTGGCCGAGTGGGTCAACAAGAACAGCGACAAGATCGTCTTCAAGCGCGTCCACCTCGGCCACACGCCGGCCGTGGTGCCGCAGCAGCGCCTGTACTACACGCTCGAATCGATGGGCATCGTGCCGCAGTACCACGCCAAGGTGTTTACCGCGATGCACGAGCAGCGCCAGCGCTTCGGCAACGACGAGCAGGTCTTCGAGTGGGCCGCCAGCGCCGGCATCGACCGCGCCGCCTTCACCAATGCCTACCGCTCGTTCGGCATCCAGGCCAAGCTGGTTCGCGCCAACGGCATGGTGGCTTCCTACAAGGTCCAGGACTGGCCGAAGATCGCCATCGCCGGCCGCTACCTGACCTCGCCCACCCAGGCCGGCAGGAGCGCGCCCGACGCCAGCGAAGCGCAGCAGCAGGCGATGGCCCTGCAGGTGATGGATTACCTGGTCGCCAAGGCGGCCGCGGAAAAAAAGTAGCCATGCCGGCGCGCGCCCAATGAACCGCGTGTTCATCACCGGCGCGTCGAGCGGCATCGGTGCCGCGCTGGCGCGCGAGTACGCCGCACGCGGCGCCACGGTCGGCCTGGCGGCGCGCCGCCGCGATGCGCTCGACGAGCTGCGCGCGCAATTGCCCAACCCCGAGCGGCACCTGGTCTATGCGCTGGACGTAACCGATCGCGCAGCGCTGGCCGCCGCCGCCGCCGACTTCATCGCGCGCTGCGGCGGCGCCGATATCGTTATCGCCTGCGCCGGCATTTCGGCCGGCACCCTGACCGAATTCACCGAAGACCTGCCGGTGTTCGACGCCATCATCGCCACCAACGTCGGCGCCACCGTGGCCACCTTCGCACCCTTCATCGCCACCATGAAAGCGCAAACCACGCCCTGCCGCCTGGTCGGCATCGGCAGCGTGGCCGGCGTGCGCGGCCTGCCGGGCGCCGGCGCCTACAGCGCCTCGAAGGCGGCGGTGCGCGTGTACTGCGAGTCGCTGCGGCTCGAACTCAAGCCGCACGGTGTCAAGGTGGTGACCATCGCGCCCGGCTACATCGACACGCCCATGACCAGACATAATGCCTATCCGATGCCTTTCCTGATGCGCCCGGAGCGCTTTGCCGCCAGGGCAGTGCGGACCATCGACGCCGGCACCAGCTACCGCGTCATCCCGTGGCAGATGGGGGTGGTGGCCAAGCTGCTGCGGCTCCTGCCCGACGTCGTGTACGACCTGGCCTTCGTCAACGCGCCGCACAAGGCGCGCAAAACAGACAAGGGCGCATCATGAACGAGACCTTCGCCATGGATGCCGAGGCGATCGCGCGCCACCTGGGCGCCGCCGATATCGACATCGAAGTCGTGGCCGAAACCGGATCGACCAACGCCGACCTGCTGGCGCGCGCCGCCGGCCTGCGCCGCCCGCTGCTGCGCGTGGCCCTGCACCAGAGTGCGGGACGCGGACGCGCGGGGCGCAGCTGGCTGTCGGCGCCGGGAGCGGCGCTGACGTTTTCGCTGGCCTGGCATTTTGCCGGGCCGCTGCGCGAGCTGGCCGGCCTGCCGCTGGCCGTTGGGGTGGCCATCGCCGACGCCCTCGGCGCGCTCGATGTGCCGGTCCAGCTCAAGTGGCCCAACGACGTGCTGCGCGACGGCGCCAAGCTGGCCGGGGTACTGATCGAAACCCAGGCCGCGCCCGGCGGCGGCGTGTGGGCGGTGATCGGCATCGGCCTCAACCTGCTCATGCCCGACGATATCGAACAGCGCATCGGCCGCAGCGTGGCCGCCGCTCCCTGGCTGGCGCAGATGGACCGCAATGCGCTGATGGCGCACTTGCTGGCCGCGCTGGCGGCCAGCCTGGGCCAGTTCGCGCAGGGCGGTTTCGCCCCCTTCTGCGCGCGCTGGAACCGCCTGCATGCCTACCAGGGCGTGCCGGTGGCGATCCTCGACAACGGCGCGACCCTGCACGAAGGCGTGGCCGCCGGCGTCGACGACGGCGCCCGCCTGCTGCTCGATACGGCCGCCGGCCGCATCGCCATCGTGGCCGGCGACGTGTCGCTGCGCGCGCGGGAGGCCTGACATGCTGCTGCTGATCGACGCCGGCAACACGCGCATCAAGTGGGCCCTGGCCGAGGACGGCGCCGCGCCCGGCGCATGGCTCGACAGCGGCGCCGTGACCCACGCCGATATCAATCACCTGCCGGCCAGCTGGCCGCGCCAGGGCATCACGCGCGCGCTCATATCGAATGTGGCAGGCAGCAAGCTGCGCGACCAGCTGCAGCTGATGATGCCCACCACCGATGTCACCTGGTTCGCCTCGGTGGCGCAGCTGGCCGGCCTGCGCAACGCTTACCGCAATCCGTCCCAGCTCGGGTGCGACCGCTTCGCCGCCGCGCTCGGGGCGCGCGCGCTGATGCCCGGCCAGGCCGTGATCGTGGCCACCTGCGGCACCGCCACCACGATCGACGCGGTCAGCGCCGACAGCGTGTTTTTGGGCGGGATGATCCTGCCGGGCCTGGGGCTGATGGCCAGCTCGCTGGCGCGCAATACGGCGCAACTGCCGGACGTGGCGCCCGGCGCCCTGCCGTCCGGCTTTGCCGACAATACCGCCGACGCCATCCTGTCGGGCTGCCTGTCGGCGCAGGCGGGCGCCATCGAACGCGCCTGCGCGCTGCACGGCGCGGCAGCCTGCATCGTCTCGGGCGGCGCGGCGCAGTACATCGGTCCCGTGCTGCGGCTACCGGCCGGCCACCGGATCGTCGATAATATCGTCCTGATCGGCCTTCATTCCACCGTCACGTCTTCGCCATTCCAGGATAGCCCGTGTTGAAATTCATATTTTGGACCCTCCTTGCCATCAATGCCGTGCTGTTCGCGTATGGCCAGGGCCTGCTCGGCAACTTCAGGGAGAACGAGCGCGAGCCGGGCCGCATGCGCAACCAGCTCGGCGTCGAGAACATCAAGCTGGTCGCCGCCCGCCCGGCGCCGCCGCCGGACGCCGAACCTGCGGGCGACGCCGAACCGGTTGCGCCGCCGCCAACGCCGGTCCTGGTCATGGCCAAGCCGCCCGCACCTGCGCCGGTCGAGCCGAAGCCGGAACCGAAGCCTGAGGTCAAGCCGGAGCTGGTCGCCTGCACCCTGGTCGGCAATTTTGCGCCGCCCGAAGCGCGCCGCCTCGAAGCCATGCTGGCACCGCTGGCCCTGGGCCAGCGCCAGACGCGCGAGAACGTGGCCGTACCCGAGGTGACCAGCCATATCGTGTTCATTCCTTCAGCCGGCAGCAAGGAAGCGGCCGACCGCAAGGCGGCCGAGCTGAAGGAACTCGGGATCACCAGTTACTTCATCATGAACGACAACAGCCCGATGAAATACGCGATTTCGCTCGGCGTGTTCAAGTCGGAGACATCGGCCCAGACGCTGCTGGCGACCCTGACCAAGCAGGGCGTGGTCGGGGCCAAGGTGGCCGGCCGCACCAGCCAGGCCACCAAAATGGCGTACCGCTTCCGCGCACTCGAACCGGCGGCCAAGGCCAAGGTCGATGCGGTGCTGGCCAAGTTCCCCGAGCAGCAGGCGCGCAGCTGCAAATAATGGACCCGGCCAGGAGCGCCCCCGGCGCCCGGCCCGCTCAGCGCTGCACGACGATCGGTTTCAGGCGCAAGGTCGACGGCAATTCGCGCAGCGCCTGCATGGCCTCGTCCCGGCTCGGGAACGGACCGCTGAACAGCCGGTGCAGCGCACCGCCCTGCACGACCTGGACCCCGGCCAGCGCCCCGCCCGTGGCCGCGATCTGCGCGCGCACGTCGGCCGCCTTGTCGGCGCGGCTGAAGGCGCCCAGCTGCAGGTAGTATCCGCTCTGCGGCGCCGCCGCCGCCGGCGGTGCCGCCACCGCTGGCGTGACGGCCAGCGCGCTGCTTTCGCCCGGCGGCGGCAGGTCCACCGCCATCGTGCTCACTTCGCCGTCCGGCTCCGGCGCCAGGCGCCGGATGGTGGCGATGCGTTCCTGTGCGTTGGGCAGCAGGCGTTCGATTTCCACCGTGTGGCTGCCCTTGCCGAGCAATCCCAGCTTGAGCGCCGCCGTGTACGACACGTCGATCACGCGGCTCGAATGAAACGGGCCGCGGTCGTTGATGCGCACCACCACCTGCTTGCCGCTATCGAGGCTGGTGATGCGCGCGTACGAGGGAATCGGCAGGGTCGGATGGGCCGCCGTCATCTTGTACATATCGTACAGTTCCCCGGACGAGGTTTTCTGGCCATGGAATTTTTTCCCGTACCAGGTGGCCACGCCGCGCTGGCGGAACGGCTGCTCGTGCAGTATCGGGGTGTAGGTCTTGCCGAACACGACGTAGGGCCGGTTGGCATAGCGCGCCAGGGGCTCGGCCCTGACCTCGGCGTCCGGGATGTCGAGCAGGTTGGCCGGCGGATTCTCGCCCGGGCCGTCGTCCTGGTAATAGCCGCCGCGTCCGGAACCGGCGCGCGGCAGGGACGGCAGCTCGCCATGCCTGGCCGGCTTGGCGCCGGGCGACGGCACCGGCGACATGCGCCGGTGGCCTTCCGAATCGGTGCCGCAGGCGGTCAGTAAAAAGGCCAGTGCGCTCAGCGTCATGGCAGGTGAAAGCGTTTTCGATACCGCCATCGTGGCTCCGTGGTCAGGTTTGCACCAGCTTGCGATGCCGCTGGATACTCATCAGTATACCTGCCCCGAGTCCGAGGGTGACAAAAGCGGTGCCGCCATAGCTCATGAACGGCAGCGGCACCCCGACCACCGGCAGGATGCCGCTGACCATGCCGATGTTCACGAAGGCGTAGGTAAAGAAGATCATCGTGATGGCGCCGGCCAGCAGGCGCGAAAACAGGGTCGGCGCATTGGCCGCGATCATCAGCCCGCGCCCGATCAGCAGCAGGTACAGCAGCAGCAGTCCCAGAAAGCCCATCAGCCCGAACTCCTCCGCAAACACCGAGAAAATGAAGTCGGTGGTGCGCTCGGGGATGAATTCGAGGTGGGCCTGGGTGCCCTTCATCCAGCCCTTGCCGCCGACCCCGCCCGAGCCGATCGCGATCACCGACTGGATGATGTGGAAGCCCTTGCCGAGCGGGTCGGCGTTCGGGTCGATCAGGGTCAGCACGCGCTGGCGCTGGTAGTCGTGCATCAGCGACCAGGCCACCGGCAGGCTGGCGGCGCCGGCCAGGAACAGGCCGAGCAGCGCCTTCCACGACAGGCCGGCCAAGAAGATCACGTAAAAGCCCGAGGCCAGCACCAGCAGCGAGGTGCCCAGGTCAGGCTGCAGCTGGATCAGGCCGACCGGCACGGCCAGCAGCACGGTGGCGATGATGAACGAATGCCAGCGCACCAGCCCCGCCTTCTGGTGGAAGTACCAGGCCAGCATCAGCGGCATGGCGATTTTCATGATCTCGGACGGCTGGATGTCGAAGCCGATGTGCAGCCAGCGGCGCGCGCCCTTCTTGATCACGCCGAACAGGAAGACCGCAATGAGCAGGGTCACGCCGACCGTGTAGATCGGCACGGCGAGCCGCATCAGGGTCTGCGGCGGCACCTGGGCCGCCAGCCACATGACCACGAAGGCGATCATCATGTTGCGCAGCTGGCCTTCGATGCGGCCGGGGAAGTCGGCGCCGGCCGAGTACATCGTCACCAGGCTGGTGCCGAGCAGCAGAAAGATGACCATGGCCAGCGGCGCGTCGAACACCAGCAGGTAGGGTTTGGCGCGCCGCCACAGCGAGCGCCGTTCGTTGATGCGCATGGCGGTCACTCCTTCGGTGCCAGCGTTTCGGCGCCGGGCTTGTAGGGCATTTCGGTGGCGGTGTCGGTCTTGAGTTCTTCCAGCGGCAGCAGTTCCACGTCTTCCTTGGGCACCTTGGCGCCGTCCTTGCCGACCGGGCGCTTGCCCAGCAGGTAGTAATCGAGCGCCTTGCGCGCGATCGGGGCCGCCACCGCGCCGCCGAAGCCGGCATTTTCGACGATCAGCGCCACCGCGATGCGCGGCTTGTCGGCCGGCGCGAAGGTGATGTACAGCGCGTTGTCGCGCAGGCGTTCGTTGACGTTCTTGGCGTTGTACTTTTCGCCCCGGCGCAGGCCCACCGCCTGCGAGGTGCCGGTCTTGCCGGCCGCGACGTAGGCGGCGTTGCCGAAGGCCGGACGGCCGGTGCCGCGTTCGGACACGCCGATCATGGCGCGCTTGATGAAATCGATGTTCTCCTGGCGCAAAGGAATGCGCCCGCTCTCCTTCGGCACCGTCAGCGTGCGCGCGCGCGTGCTGCTGTCTTCCACGATCTTGACCAGGTGCGGCTTCATCACCACGCCGTTGTTGGCCAGGGTGGCCACCGCGTGCGACAGCTGCAGCATGGTGTAGCTGTTGAAGCCCTGGCCGATGGCGATGTTAACGTTATCGCCGCCGACCCAGGCCTGCATCGGCTTGTTCTTGGCGAAGCGCGTGCGCTTCCACTCTTTCGACGGCAGCACGCCGGTCTTTTCGTTTTCCAGGTCGATCCCGGTCTTCTGGCCGAAGCCGAACGGTTTCATGAAGGCGTGGATGGCGTCGATCCCGAGGTCGTTGCCGAGCTGGTAGTAGTAGGTATTGCACGAGACGATGATCGACTCGGTCAGGCTGACCATGCCGTGCCCGCCCGCCTTGTCGTCTTTCCAGGTGTGCCCGCCCAGGGTGAAGTAGCCGGCGTCCGAGATCGCGTGGTTCTGGGTGCGCGCGCCCAGTTCCAGCGCGGCCAGCGCCATGAAGGGCTTGAAGGTCGATCCGGGCGGATAGGTGCCCTGCAGCGGGCGGTTCATCAGCGGGCGGTCGAGCGAGGTATTGAGTTCGTTCCAGCTCTGGGTGTCGATGCCGTCGACGAACAGGTTGGGGTCGAAGCCGGGACGCGAGACGTAGGCCAGGATGTCGCCCGTCTCCGGTTCGATGGCGACCAGCGCGCCACGGTATTCGCCGAAGGCTTCTTCGATGATCTTCTGCAGTTCGATGTCGATCGACAGGATCAGGTTGCTGCCGGCGGTCGCTTCGGTGCGCGACAGGATGCTGACCGCGCGCCCGCTGGCGGTGCGCACGATCTTCTGGTAGCCGGTGCGCCCGTGCAGCTGCGCTTCGTAGCTCTTTTCCAGCCCTTCCTTGCCGATATGGTCGGTGCCGTTGTAGTTCGCTTCATCGGGCATGCCTTCCAGTTCCTTGGCTTCCTTCTGGTTGATGCGGCCGATGTAGCCGATCACGTGCGAGGCGGTTTCGCCCAGCGGGTACTGGCGGAACAGGCGCGCCTGCACCTCGACCCCGGGAAAGCGGAAACGCTGGGCCGCGAAGCGCGCCACTTCGTCGTCGGTCAGGCGGGTGCGCAGCGGCACGCTCTCGAAGTTCTTCGACTCGGCCAGCAGGGACTTGAAGCGCTTGCGGTCCTTCGGTTCGATCTCGATCAGGGTGGACAGCTCGTCGATCACCGAGTCGAGCGTGTTGCGCAGCTTGGACTGGGTGATTTCGAGCGTGTAGGCCGAGTAGTTGCGCGCCAGGACCACGCCCTTGCGGTCGACGATCAGGCCGCGGTTGGGCACGATCGGGACGATGGCGATGCGGTTGTCTTCGGCTTTTTCGGCGAAGCCGTCGTGCTTGACCACCTGCAGGAACACCAGGCGCGCCACCAGCACGCCGAAGCAGAGGAAGACAAGCACCACCAGCGCCACCACGCGCAGGCGAAACAGATGGATTTCGCGGTCGTTATTGGTCAGTTCAGTCATGAAGAAGCCACGCCGGTCAGATCGGGCGCGTGTGGTCGCGGTCGACGGCGCGCCGCTGGGGCGCCAGCAGCATCCAGGTAATCACGGGCCACAGGGCGATGGCCACCACGCTCTCGATGAAGTACATCCAGCCGGGGAATTTGCCCGAGACGATCACCCGCACGAGCACCTGGATCGCCTGGGTGGCCAGCAGCAGCGGGAACACGTGCAGCGCCTGGGTCAGCACCGGAAACCACAGCACGCGGCGGTGGATCATGATGGCCAGGTAGGACAGCAAGGTGTAGGCCAGCGCGTTCTCGCCGAGCAGGGTCGCTTCGTGCACGTCCATCAGCAAGCCCATGAAAAAGGCGACGCCGATGCCGACCTTGCGCGGCTGGTGGATGCCCCAGAACACCAGCACCAGCGCCACGAAGTCGGGCGCGCCCATCCAGTGCCCCCAGGGCAGCAGATTGAGCATGAAGGCGCAGCTCAGGCTGAAGGTGATGAACAGCGGACTGACGGGCAGCAGGATGTAATGCGGGCGATTCATCGGTTCGTTTCCTTGGGTGCGGGCGCGGGGGCCGCAGGCGGCGGCGCGGCGGCGCGGGCCGGCGTGGCCGGGACCCTGGCGGCGGCAGCGGCCGGCGCCGTCTTCGG
>NZ_RXLQ01000057.1 GCF_003953935.1 Massilia atriviolacea | reverse complement strand
TCGTTCATCGCGTGCAGGGCGCGCATCAGGTCGCCGATCTCGTCGCGCGTGGTGGCGCCGAATTCGGTGGTCAGGTCGCCGCTGGCGACCGTGCCGGCCACCGCCACGGCCGCTTTCAGCGGAACGGTGATCGAGCGCGTGATCAGGAAGGCGCACACGGCGCCGGTCAGCACCGCCAGGGTGCCGAGCAGCAGGAGCAGGCTGACGGTGCGGCTGCTGGCTTGTTCGATCTGCACGGCGGTACTGTCGATCTCCTTGCGCTGCATGGCGAGCATGGCCTGGATGCTGTTCTGGTAGGCGGTCGCCGCCGGCAGGAAGGTGCCGTTGAAAGCCTGTTCGGTGGCAGCGCTGTCGCCGGCCTTCTTGGCGGCCATGACCGCTTCCTTGGCCTTTTGATAGACGGCGCGGTTGGCCTGGATGGCCTTGACGGTGGCTTTTTCCTCGTCGGTGCTCAAGAGCGGTTCCATCTGCTTCATGATCTCGTTATTGCGCTTGACGCTGTCGGCGATGGCCGCCGCGAAGGTGGTCGACAGGGTTTCGTCGGCGCTGCGCGCGATCAGGCTGGTGCGCACGATGGCCGAATACGTCATCACGTACCAGTCCGACATCATGCGCTCCTTCGCCAGCGGATTGGCCATCATGCGTTCCGTGGCGCTGGCGGTATCGCGCGCGGCGAGCATGGCGTAGGCGGTGGAGACGATGGACAAAACCAGCACGATGGCGAAACCGATCGCAAGACGGGAACCGATGCGTACGTTGGGGAACATGATGTTTTCCTGACAGTTGAGAAGTGAATAATGCCGAGCGGCAATTATCCTCTTCTGCAAGAAAGACATCCAGCTAACGTTTGTAAATGACTAATTCCCGTGTCGCATGTTGTTTGGCGGCAACAAAAAAAGAACGAGCGGTCGATTTTCGAGGATGGTTTTGCTAATCATTCGCCAATATCCTTGCCGGATTATTATCGGGTGTGATGATGTTGATATGCCTTCCGGTCATCGCCTGTCACGCCGCCAGCTTCAGTCGTGGCGCCGCCGCCCCTTTGCGCGGGCCTGGGGTTGCTGCCGAGGTTCCCAGTTTGAAGCCCGCCGCCACGTCGGCCAGGCGCGCCGCCTGTTCTTCCAG
>NZ_RXLQ01000056.1 GCF_003953935.1 Massilia atriviolacea | reverse complement strand
TGCTGTGGTCTAATTTGCCCGGACACCTCAATAGGTGGAAAATACACCACCTGAGGAGTAATACATGGCTACAAGAAAACGGAAGACCTTCGACCCCAGCCTGAAGCTGGAAGTGGTCCGAATGATCAAAGAGCAGGGACAGAGCATTCAGAACGTCAGCGAAAGCATGGACATCGGCCCGACCGCAATTCGCCGCTGGCTGGCCCAGTACAGCGCGGAGCAGAGCGGCCAGCCTGGCATCGGCAAACCGCTCACTACCGAGCAGCAGAGGATCCGGCAGTTGGAGCTGGAAAATCAGCAACTCCGGCAGGATGTGACCATCTTAAAAAAGGCATCGGCCTTCTTTGCCCGCGAAATGAAATGACTCGCCAGCTCATCGTTCAACTGCAAAAGGAGGCCATCCCGGTTAAACACAGTTGCCGCATTCTGGAGGTTAGCCGGTCCGGTTTTTACGAAGCGCAGCGACGTTCTGCCAAGCCGGTCGTATGCAAGGCAAGCGTGCACCTGAAGGCGGCGTTCATGGCGAGTCACCAGAGCTATGGCAGTCGGCGATTGGTCACGGCCATGGCCAACGAAGGGTTCCAAATCGGGCGTTACAAGGTGCGCAGCCTGATGCGCAAGGCCGCCTTGAAGCCCGTCTGGAAGCGCAAATTCGTTCACACGACAGACAGCAAGCACGACTTACCGATTGCCGACAATGTGCTCAATCGGCAGTTCAACCCCACCGCGCCGGACCTGGCCTACGTCAGCGATATCACGTACATTCGCACCGGCGCGGGATGGTTGTATCTGGCCACTGTGCTGGATCTGTATGCGCGCAAGGTGGTCGGTTGGGCCATGGCGCCGACCATGCCCGCCAAGCTGGTCTGCGACGCGTTGAACATGGCCATTCAACAGCGCCGGCCCGCATCGGGCCTGATCGTCCATTCGGACCGGGGAAGCCAGTACGCCAGCGAGCTTTACCAGGACCTGCTGAAACAACACGGCTTCGTTTGCAGCATGAGCCGCAAGGGAAATTGTTGGGATAACGCCGTGGCGGAACGCTTCTTCCTAAACCTCAAGATGGAGCGCGTCTGGCAGCGGCAATACGCCAATCACGCCGAGGCCAAGGCTGATATCACCGACTACATCGTCGGCTTCTACAACTGCAAGCGCATCAATTCAGCATTGGGCAATCTGCCGCCCGCTGTCTACGAACGAAAAATGGCAGCACACGAACCTATCGTGGTGTCCGAAATTACTTGACCACAGCA
>NZ_RXLQ01000055.1 GCF_003953935.1 Massilia atriviolacea | reverse complement strand
TCACGAATTCATAGGTGGATCGGCTGGGCGCTTACCAACGGCGGGCGAAACGCTCAGTTTTAGCATCACCGTGTATTACGGGAGAAGCGCACCACGTAATACACAGGAAGCCTGCAACGGCGGGCGTTCCGGCCAACCCGGAGGGTTGCGTGATGTGTGATAGGTCGGCAGGGGCTGCGGGGACTCCCCGCGCAGCCTGCCCATAGCTGATTTGTGCTGGCGTCCTCGTACCCGCGCCGATTTTTCCGGCCCATATGGGATACGACTAGGATACGAATAGCATACGTCAGGATACAAATCAGATACGAACACGATACAAGCAGGATACGCTGCCGCTGCACTAGAAAACAGTGTTAGGAAAGTCCAAATTGCCGCCAAAGCAGCTATCCACTCTGTTGTTCTGTATGGTGAACGTCGCGAACCATGAGTAGTCGCCCTGCCGGCGGGGCACCATATCATTCAAAATCCGACCAATCCGTTCAATATTGGCTTGCAGTTCACTCGGCGGCACGTCATCTACTGGGATGTAGAACATGATGCACTGGCCATCGTCTTGTACTTCGAAGGTAATCGGCCTGTTTGGGGAAGGACTCGCCTGTTCAAGTACCTGGCGTATCTGGAAGATCAGCTCGTCGGCAATAATTTCGTCGCTCATATTCAACTCCGTGAAGACCAATAAGTGCGCTAGTTAGAGGCATCCCATTTTTTTCGCTTTCTCAATCAGTCGATTTAGCCCGACTTGCAGATCAACAATTCTGTTGACATGGCCTTCGAATGTCCCTTTTTTGGCGATGTCGCCCCCAGGATTAGAGCCAAGACCGTAGGCTCGGTTGTATAGATCGTATTGATCGTTAGCCAGGTCCCCTCGCTTTTTCCCAAGCTGTGCCTCCAGGTCTCGGATGTGCTTTCTTATGGCCTCACAGTCTTGCTCATCCTTTTGCTTCCTGCATTCCGGGCGCGAATAGTTTGGGTCATCGGCGCACTGTCCACCATTATTTCCTGGCATGCACATCGCAACAACGCCCACAGCTATCGGTCCAAGGGCAAATCCAACAACTGAAGCCTGTGGTGTTGCCTGAAGGATGATTCTGGTCGTTAGTGAAACCGAAGTAGCATCGAACAGACCGAGTGGATCGATCCGCGATATTGGATTCCCGCCCACGTACGCGTACGTATTGATACCGCCCTCAAGACCTATCGGATCACTCTGCACATACCGCCCGGTTTGCGGATCATAATCCCGATAGTAGTTGTAGAACAGATTGGTGTTTCTGTCGTAG
>NZ_RXLQ01000054.1 GCF_003953935.1 Massilia atriviolacea | reverse complement strand
GCCAACGGCGCCGCCTCCGGCGCCACGGCGGCGGTTGCCACCGGTGCGACCTCGACCTCGATGGGCTATGTGTCGATGAACTCGGACAAGGGTTTCTCGGTCGGCAGCAGCGGTACCAACGCGATCGCCGCCAGCACCGCCGCCACCCTCAATACCGTTTCCGGTATCGATGTGTCGACCGCCAAGGGCGCATCGCAGGCGCTGAAAGTGCTGGACTCGGCCCTGGCCAACGTCAACAGCCAGCGCGCTTCGTTCGGCGCACTGCAGTCGCGTTTCGAAACCGCCGTCAACAACCTGCAGTCGACCTCCGAAAACCTGTCTGCCTCGCGCAGCCGGATCCAGGATACCGACTTCGCTTCGGAAACAGCCAAACTGACGCGCGGCCAGATCCTCCAGCAGGCAGGTACCGCGATGCTGGCCCAGGCCAACTCGCTGCCGAACGGCGTGCTGTCCCTGCTGCGCGGTTAATCGCCAGCGTCGTCTCCTTGCATCCCCGGCCGGCCCTCGGCTGGCTGGGGAATTTGATTGAAACGGTCCATCCTCCCAGCAGAAGCTTGTTTTACATGCAATAAAGCCGAGGCGCAATGCCCGCTTACCGACTCCCTGGCCTCGTTCATGAGCGCCAAAAGAATTTTATTTTGCCCTCAAGTTCGGGAAAACGCTGTCGTCTAGCGCCTTGCCCCCTCACGCCTTGAGGCCCAAAAGAAAAAATATACACCCAAAATCCCCCTAAACTTTCCAGACCGCAATCCGTTAAATAAAAGGACTACGGTGTGATTGTCTCGGAACGAAAGGGGCACACCAAGGCGAACGGCACAGAGCCAAACTGAATAAAAAGTAATTGCAAGGAGTACTACCATGAGCGTCATCAACACCAACATCGCCTCCCTCAACGCACAACGCAACCTGACCACCTCGGGCTCCGGCCTGGCGACTTCGCTGCAGCGCCTGTCGTCCGGTTTGCGTATCAACAGTGCCAAGGACGACGCGGCTGGCCTGGCCATTTCGGAACGTTTCACGTCGCAGATCCGCGGCCTGGACCAGGCCCGGCGCAATGCCAACGATGGTGTGTCGATGCTGCAAACGGCGGAAGGCTCCCTGCAATCGACCGGTAACATCCTGCAGCGCGTACGTGAACTGGCTGTGCAGTCGGCCAACGCCACCAACTCGGCGGGCGACCGCAAGGCGATCCAGGCTGAAGTCGGCCAACTGTTGTCGGAAGCCGACCGCATTTCGCAAACCTCCGAATTCAACGGCCTGAAACTGCTCGACGGCAGCTT
>NZ_RXLQ01000053.1 GCF_003953935.1 Massilia atriviolacea | reverse complement strand
CACATTTACGTTCAATTTGCGGATGCCCGGGCAGTACTATGACAGAAACACGAACCTGTTCTACAACTACCATCGGGATTATGATCCGCAGACCGGGCGGTATATGCAGTCTGATCCTATCGGGCTCGTGGGCGGTATCAATACCTATGGATATGTTGGCGGCAATCCCCTCAGCGGGACTGATCCTGAGGGACTGTATGATTCCAGGGGTATTGATGCCACCATAGGTAGGCTGCTTAAACCGGCCGTTGTCGTCCGGGGAATTAGTATGGCGGGGACTATCGGGGTAGGCGTCGCCTTGATGTGCGTGACAGCTAACAGCGGGGGGCAATGTGCCGACGACCCACGTCATGAACGTAGGGAGTGTGATACCGGCGACTGCAAAGAAGAGTGGAGAGAGGCCGAAAGAGTCTGTCGGGATCTTATTTACGAACAAATGCAACAGCGGGCGGGCCGAAAGAAAAAAAGAAGCGTTACAGGTGTTACCGGCGCGTACACGGATGTCGCCGAATGCTCGCGTGGTTTGGTTAGCGAACGCTGCGGTGGGAATAAGGTAGAGAAATGAACTTCAGCTTAGAGAAAAGACCTGCCTCGGAGTCGGAGGTGAGAGCTATACAGAAAATGGCATACGATCTTGCTGTTAAGTATCAGTACGACGAGGCATTCTTAATTTGCAACTGGTTGATCGATGATCCGTCAACTGAGGTCGCTGGTTATCGCGAGCGTTCAGCAGTAAAGGACCATATGCAAGACCTAGATGGCGCAATAGAGGACTTGCGGGTAGTCACGTTAGCGTTTGATCAGGAACCAGGCGATTTCTATACTTTGGGAAAGTTGTTGTTGCAGCGGGGCTCTACTGGAGACTCAATTCTTGCCTTTGATCGGGCAATAGCCCTTTGTGAAGAAAGTGGCGCTTCCTACTATCTGAACTCATCACTTTTGTTTCGGGCGGAGGCCTATTTCAAAAAAACGCTTTACGCGGCCGCATTAGCGGATTTGCTGAGACTCCCGCCTGCCTACCAGACATATGTTCCAGATGTCGGCATGCGTAGTAAAGAACAGATTACGGCAGAGGCTAGTGTGGCACTGCAAAAACAGGAAAAGAGCAGATTTCGTATGAAATAGGGCATGGGCACGACATCGCAGGCGCATTCGCACGTATGCTTGACAGTGGGCGCGGTCAGATTTGTCCTAACCCGCTGCATGAAAGAGCGTGGGTTCCGGTACGGCTTTTAATTTTTTGCGGCTAAGGAAAGAGGGAGTCGCCTATAGCGGCGACCCGTTCGACGTGACGCCGCCAAATGAGAATCCGAGCGGTGCTGGCACGTTTGTCTTTAACATGCGGAGGCCTGGGCAGTATTACGACAAAAGCACAAATTTGTTCTACAACTACCATCGGGATTATGATCCGCAGACTGGGCGGTATATCCAGAGCGATCCGATTGGGCTGAATGGAGGCATTAACACCTACGGCTATGTCGAGGGAAATCCGCTCAGTTACGCAGATCCTGCTGTGGTCTAATTTGCCCGGACACCTCAATAG
>NZ_RXLQ01000052.1 GCF_003953935.1 Massilia atriviolacea | reverse complement strand
AATGAAAGTGTCCACGGAACTTAGGTTACCTCACAAATATAACCAGCAGACAAAGTCGTATTCGTGGGTCACTCATCCGTTCCCAGAGCCATACATTGACATGATGCCAGAGTGCCCGAAAGGTTATAGCGGAGTGTCGGAAACAATCAAGGACACCGCCACTGTCAGCGAGATTAACTATGTTTGCGTGAGTGCAGATCCTAGGCCAGAGCCCGAGTGCGATCCCTGCAATAAGCCTGGCACGCCCGATTCGATTCCGGAAAGGAAAGGCAACCCGATCTACCACTCCACGGGATTGAAAGAGCAGGTCGAAGTCGACTATCGAAGCAGTGGTCCAGGTGGCTTGAAATTCATACGAACTTACCGAAGTGACCGAAATGGATGGGAGCACAACTATCTGATGACGGGCATGGATTTGAACAAGACCCAGGACTCCGTGCAGAGTTTCCCTGTTCCGCAACGGCCCCGAAGTGCCCAGTGCTATTGGGACTTGGGTGAAGTAATGGGAAAAATGCGTTGCTTCCGCCCGATTTTTTCAACGTTGGCAAACGATTTTTCACTGCAGCGCGGTAACGGCTCCGTTATCAAATTCGGAACCGCCACGGATCGGAAGCCGTCATCCAACGTGAATGACAGATGGACGCCTGTCTACGGTGCTGATGGCACGAAAATCGCCAATGACGTATATAACGCAGCCAATGATTCAACTGAGCGTTATGGCCTTGACGGGTATATCCAGACGATCACTTCTCGTGGTGGCCAGGTGCTAACCTTTACATATTCCGCATCCACTGGAGCCGGTGGAGTGAATTCACCGCCACGGTTGCTGCAGTCCGTAAAGGATCCATACGGACGCGCACTGATTTTCACGTATGACACCGCTGGCCGCATCGACACCATGACGACACCGGAAGGCGGCATCTACAAATATGCCTACAACGTCTACGGCGCCGTCGTGTCGGTGACCTATCCGGATGAAAAAGTCCGGACGTATCTGTACAACGAGCCGGCCCATACCGGCGGTGCCAATCTGCCATTTTCGCTGACAGGTATCGTCGATGAAAATGGCGTGCGCTATGCGACCTACACCTATGACAGCAATGGACAAGCCTTGTCGACAGAGCACGCTGGTGGCGTCGCAAAATACAGGTTTCGCTATACCGATTCGACTTTTGTCACGGAACCGCTGGGCGCCGAACTGAGGTACGACTACATTTCAATGTTCGGCGTTCGGCGCACCACGTCCCAAGAGCAGCCGGCAGGCGCTGGTTCCCCGTCTGCCACCAAGAGCATGACATACGACAAAGATGCCAACATCAGCAGCTTCACTGACGTCAACGGAACGGTCACCGCGTACACCTATAACGCTCGCAACCTTGAGTTGACCCGCACCCAAAAGTCCGGCACGTCGCAAACAATCATTACCACGACCACCACCGAATGGCACCCAAGCTACCGCTTACCCCTGCGAATTGCTGAACCAAAACGCTTGACGGTTAACACCTACTTCGCCAATGGCGACCTGAACACGCGCACTATCCACGCCACCACGGACGAGGACGGTTCCAAAGGTCTGCTCGCCATCAAGACCGGTTCGCCGCGCACGTGGACCTACACCTATAACGCGCGCGGCCAGGTCGAGACCGTCACCGGCCCTCGAACCGACGTCGTGGACAGGACCGCCTACGCTTACGACGGCGTCACCGGCGACCTGGCCTCGGTCACCAAC
>NZ_RXLQ01000051.1 GCF_003953935.1 Massilia atriviolacea | reverse complement strand
CAATGCGCAGGGGTAAGCGGTAGCTTGGGTGCCACTCGGTGGTGGTCGTGGTGATGACTGTCAGCGGCGTGCCGGATTTTTGGGTGCGGGTCAACTCCAGGTTGCGGGCGTCATAGGTGTATGCGGTGACCGTTCCGTTGACGTCAGTGAAGGTGCTGACATTGGCATTGGCGTCGAACGTCATGCTCTTGCTGGCGCTTTTGGAACCAGCGCCTGCCGGCTGGTCTTGGGACCTGGTGCGCCGAATGCCGAACAATGAGGTGTATCTGAACACAACATTGGCGCCGAGTGGCCCCGTGACATAGGTCTCATCGCTATTATAGTTAAACTGATATTTCTCAACGCCGCCAGCGTGTTCTGTCGATAGGGCTTTCCCAGTGAAATCATAGTTGTAGGTCGCATAGCGTACGCCGTTTTCATCGAGGATGCCGGTCAGCGCAAAGGGCAGGTTGGCGCCTTTCGTATAGGCCGGCTCGTTGTACAAATAAGTACGGACTTTTTCGTCGGGATAGGTTACCGACGATACGGAACCGAAGGCGTTGTAGGCATATTTGTAGATGCCGCCTTCGGGCGTGGTCATGGTTTCGATGCGACCAGCGCTGTCGTGCGTGAATGTCAGAGCGCGGCCATAAGGGTCTTCCACGGACTCAAGCAACCGTGACGGAGAATTTACGCCGCTGCCGGCAGGTGGTGCAGCATAAGTGAAGGTTTGTACCAAGCCACCTCGGGAGGTAATTGTCTGGATATAGCCGTCAAGTCCGTAACGTTCGGTCGAATCGTTAGCTGCGTTGTACACATCATTGGCAATTTTTCTCCCGTCAAGATCGTAAACAGGCGTCAATCGGTCATTCACATTGGCTGCCGGATTCTGATCGGTGGCGTTTCCGAATTTAACAACAGAGCCGTTTCCGCGTTGCAGCGAAAAATCGTTTGCCAGAGCTGAAAACATCGGACGGAAACAACGCATTTTTCCCGTCCATGTGGCCGGGGCCCAATAGCACTGCGCACTTCTGGGCCGTTCAGACAGGGGATTACTGTGCGCCACATCCTGTATCTTGTTTAGATCCATGCCAGTGATCTGGTAGTTGTGCTCCCATCCATTGCGGTCGCTGCGGTAGGTTCGTATGAATTTCAAGCCACCTGGACCACTGCTCTGATAGTCGATCTCGACCTGTTCTTTTAAACCGGTGGAGTGGTAGATCGGATTTCCCGTTTTTTCCGGGATTGGTACGGGCTGGCCGGGTCTGTTGCACGGGTCGCATTCGGGCTCCGGCTGAGGCTTTTCATCTACACAAACGTAGGTATCCTCGCGCACTGCAGGGGTCACCTTCTGGTCACGCTGTACCAGGCGATAATTTGTGGGACACTCAGGAATCATGCTAATGGAAAAAGGGCCCATTTCGCGCGGCTCCCACCGATCATACGATTTTGTCTTGTAGTTATATTCAAGCTGTTCCCACTTCACGGCTTGATTTGCGAAACGGCCGTTATAAAAAATGACCTGACGTGGAGTCTGTATACCCACAACACGCCAGTGATTCAGTCCCGTTCCAGGATCAGGTCGTGCAGCCATGTGAGGGTTCATACTGCTATAGGCAGCTTGCCAGGTTTCGTGCACAACGTCATACGGAGCTCTGAAAAAGTAGCTCGGTTCAACCTCCTTTGGCCGCGCCGACGCTTGCTGGTTCACTCCCGCAAGCCCGCACACGAGCGCCATGGAGAGCAGCTTTGTATTTCGTATCATTAAAATTGCCTTTAAATTGAGAAAATCGCGGATGCGACGTGCTTGAACCGGGGCGGGAAAGGAGGGATCCGGCCGTGCGGCCGACTGTCGGCATCGCAGCAATGGTTTTGCTGCAGCGACTGCGGAGTTTACACTAAGAAATTATCTAAAGTCCAACTAATTGTAACTTTTGGCTATCGCGGCGAAGTGAGTCGTGCATTGAAGGTAAACATCCAGCCCGCCCACCTTCCATTGGCGCTTAGCACTGTGTAGAGTTTGCGAACGGTAGCAGCGAATCGATCTTGCTGTTGGGGCAGGTAGGCAGTTTTTCGAGGGTGTCGGCCAACCAGCGCGCTGGGTCCAGGCCATTGAGCTTGGCGGTTGCGAACAGGCTCTGGATGACGGCGGCGCGGCGGCCCGCCCGCTCGGAGCCGGCAAACAGCCAGTTCTTCTTTCCGATGGCAATGGGACGTATCGCGTTCTCGACCGGGTTATTGTCGATCGGCAGGCTGCCCGAGCTGGCATAGCGCTGCAACGCCGGCCAGCGCTTGAGGGCATGCTCGATGGCCTTGGCGGTACCGCTGCCGACAGCGACGCTACGCTGGGACGCCAGCAGCCAAGCGTTCAGGTCGGCCAGGATTGGTATGGCGCGCTGCTCACGCAATGCGGCCCGCTGTTGCTGCGGCATATCCGCAGCCTGTTGCTCGATAGCGTACAGCTGCCCGATGCGCCACAGCGCCTCTTCTGCCACCGGGCTGCCGCTGGCGGCATGCACGTCGAAGAACTTCCGTCGAATGTGGGCCAGGCAAGCGAGCTCGGTGGGGCCTGCCGTCAACAGCGCCTTGTAGCCGACATAGTCGTCCACCATCAGATGCCCGCGCCAGTCCTGCAGGAAGGCGCGCGCATGGGCGCCGGCACGGCTGGCCTGGTAGTCGAACACGACCATCGACGGCCCATCGTCGAGCGCATT
>NZ_RXLQ01000050.1 GCF_003953935.1 Massilia atriviolacea | reverse complement strand
GTCGGTGGTTCGATTCCGCCCCGGGCCACCAAGAACATGTCACATGAAACGCCAACCATCTCAGGTTGGCGTTTTTGTTTGTCTGGCGAAAAGTCCTTGCATCCCTTCAAGCAGAGCGTGAAACAGGTGATATGCCTGTCACACGTTGCATGTTAAACAATCGATTCCCTGCTTTTCCTTGAACGCCGGTAACGCCGCTCAATCGCATCGAGGCTGGGCATCCCTGATGGATAGCTCGGGCGCCTCGATTCCCTGCCCTCAGGATTTTTGCATTCTGCCTGCAGTACAAGGGGAGCGAGTCATACTCCCGCCCTTTTTCATCGTCGGCGCCTTTGAAAACACCCCGCGATCGACCTCGGCCGCCAGGGCAGCGAAGTTGGCGCGTTCCGCCATGCCAGGGTGGCGGCGGGTTTCCGACGTGTCCGCGTCGACCGCCATGGCCCCGATTTCTTGCTTCCGCCAAATGTCCGTTAGAATGAAACATGGAACATATCGTCGCCGCCCCCGTGGCCCACTTCACTGACTTGCTGCTTGACGCTGTCTGCATGGTCGACGCCGGCGGACGTTTCGTGTTTGTCAGCGCAGCCTGCGAACGCATCTTCGGCTATACCCAACAGGAAATGATCGGCAAGCTCGTGATCGATCTTGTCGCGCCGGCCGACCGTGAGCGCACGCTGGCTGCGGCGCGGAACATCATGAACGGCGAATCCCATATCCATTTCGAAAACCGCTACCTGCGCAAGGACGGGAGCATCGCCCATATCATGTGGTCGGCGCGCTGGTCCGAGCCCGATCAGTTGCGTGTGGCGGTTGCGCGCGATGTCACGCTCCTGAAGCAGGCCCAGGCGCTGCAGGCGGCGCTCTACGCCATTTCCGAGGCGGCGCAGGCAAGCGACGACTTGGTGCACCTGTTTCAGCGCAGCCACGCGATCATCGGCGACCTGCTGCCCGCCTCCGGTTTTGGCGTCGCCCTGCTCGACACGGCCGGCAAGGACTTGCACTTTGCCTATTACGTCGACGGCGGCACGCTGTTCAATGCGTCCTTGGCGCGTGCGCTGTGCGAGGAAGTGGTCCGACGCGCAGCGCCGCTGCTGCTCAAGCCGGGGAGCGGCGAAGCACTGCCGGCGCAATTGCAGGCAGCGGCGAACAGCATGACGGGCGGCGCACTGGCGGTGCCACTAACGACTCCCGAGGGCATCGTCGGCGTTGTCGTACTGTGCACGGGAACCGGGGGCGCCGGCTACATGACCCACGAGCGCGACCTGCTGCTGTTCGTGGCGGACCAGCTCGCCGCCGCCATCCAGCGCAAGCGCATGCATGCGCAAATGCATTTCATGGCCATGTACGACGAACTCACCCGCCTGCCGAACCGGCGCCTGCTGCACGACCGGATCGATACCGCCCTCGCCCGCGCTCAACGCCAGCAGGAAGGCTTGTCCCTGCTGTTCATCGACCTGAACCGGTTCAAAATGGTCAACGACCGCTACGGCCACGCGTGTGGCGACCAGTTGCTGCGGCAAGTCGCGCGCCGCATCGCTTTCTGCCTGCGCGACACCGATACGCTGGCGCGCCTGGGCGGTGACGAATTCGTCGCCGTGCTGGAAAATAGCGCCCTGCCCTCGAATGCGGGGCTGGTCGTGGATAAAATCCACCTGGCGCTGGAGGCGCCGGTCGACCTTGGCGAAGGCATCCAACTGCAGGTTTCGGTCAGCATCGGCATTGCGCATTATCCTGAGCATGGCGACAATCGGGAGGCGCTCATGTCCCACGCGGATCAGAGGATGTATGCCGCCAAGGCGGCCGCGGCGGAGGCTGGATCAAAGGATTGAGAATCCTTGTATCGGTGCCACGAATCCGCCGCGGGCCCCCAGGAATCTTGAAACGCCACCTCCGGGTGGTGTTTTGCATTTCCACTCGTCACTCCCCTCCTCCCCTTCTTGCCATCGCTGGCAGGCCCGCACGCATCAGTATCGATCAGGCCAGCAAATGAACCGCAATTGAACCGCTATCACCCAATCGTGCAGGCGCACACAATAGACTTGCAGAGGCAACAACGATAAATTGAGCACATACCGGTTCAACATCGGTGCAACAGAGAAGCCATGGCGCCGCTAGCGCAGCGCCAACAATGCATCTTCCAGCCGGATCCCTTCGCATCGTGCGGCGGTTAATTTATCTAAAGGACATCGCAATGAAAAAAGTACTGATCGCAACAGCATTCTCCCTGGCATTTGGCGCTGCGAACGCGGCCGATATCGTCGATACCGCCAAGTCGGCCGGCACCTTCAACACGCTGGTCACGGCGGTCCAGGCTGCCGGCCTGGTCGATACGCTGAAAGGCCCGGGCCCGTTCACCGTGTTCGCTCCGACCGACGAAGCCTTCGCCAAAATCCCGAAAGCCAAGCTCGACGCCCTGCTCAAGGACAAGGCAGCGCTGACCAAGGTGCTCACTTACCACGTGGTGCCGGGCAAGGTGATGGCGGCCGATGTGAAGCCGGGCGCGGTCAAGTCGGTTCAAGGCAGCAACCTGACCGTCACTGCGGCGGGCGGCAAGGTCATGGTCGACAAGGCGCACGTGGTCAAGACCGATATCGCTGCCGATAATGGCGTGATTCACGTGATCGATACGGTCGTGATGCCGAAATAAGCGGCACGATGGGCGAAACCGACTCGCCGCACTAGCCAGACCGGCCGCGGGCTGCTATGATAGCGACCCTTGGCCTGGTAGCTCAGTCGGTAGAGCAGAGGAT
>NZ_RXLQ01000005.1 GCF_003953935.1 Massilia atriviolacea | reverse complement strand
CAGTCCGTCGCTCTACCAACTGAGCTATCAGGGAATAGACAAACATTATATGCTGGAATGATCAGACCATCAAGTTGTTGGCAGTAATCGCTTCAGCACCCTTCGAATCAATCTTTCGTTCAATTCGAAGAAGCAAGATCTTAAAGGACTTTGGCGATCGCGTCAATGACCTTGTCGATATTTTTCGAGTTCAGGGCCGCCACGCAGATGCGGCCCGTGTCGACCGCGTAGATCGAGTGCTCGAGGCGCAGGCGCTCGACCTGCTGCTTGCTCAGGCCCGAGTACGAGAACATGCCGACCTGCTCGCGCACGAATTCGAAGTCGTGGCCCGGCGCTTTTTCCTTGAGCTTTTCCACGAAGGTATTGCGCATCTCCTTGATGCGCACGCGCATGGCGGCCAGTTCGTCTTCCCACAGCTGGCGCAGTTCCGGCGTGGTCAGCGCGGTCGCCACCACCTTGCCGCCATGGACCGGCGGGTTCGAATAATTGGTGCGCACCACCCGCTTGAGCTGCGACAGCAGGCGCGCCGCTTCCTCGGCGCTGGCGCCGACCACGGACAGCGCCCCCACGCGCTCGCCGTACAGCGAGAACGATTTGGAGAAGGAATTGGAGATCAGCAGCGGACCGCCGGCGGCGGCGAACTTGGCGACCACCGCGCCGTCTTCGGCGATGCCCGAACCGAAGCCCTGGTAGGCCATGTCGAGGAAGGGAATCAGGCCGCCGGCGCCGATGGCGGCGATCACCTCATCCCACTGGGCCGGGCTGATGTCGGCGCCGGTCGGGTTGTGGCAGCAGGCGTGCAGCAGGACGATGGCGCCCTTCGGCATGGCTTTCAGGTCGGCCAGCATGCCGGCGAAATCGACGCCGCGCGTGGCCGCGTCGTAGTAGCGGTAGGTGTTGACGGTGAAGCCGGCGCTTTCGAACAGGGCGCGGTGGTTTTCCCAGCTCGGATCGCTGATGTAGACGCTTGATCCCGGCGCGAAGCGCTGCAGGAAGTCGGCGCCGATTTTCAGTGCGCCGGTGCCGCCGATGGCTTGCACGGTGACTGCGCGCTTGTCTTGAATAATCGCGCTGCCGGCACCAAATACCAGCTCTTGCACGGCGGCGTCGTACGCGGCCAGGCCTTCGATCGGCAGGTAGGTGCGCGGCGCCAGCTGCTCCATCAGCAGCTCCTCGGCTTTGCGTACGCAAGCGAGCAGCGGCACTTTGCCATTGTCGTCATAATAGACACCCACGCCGAGGTTGATCTTGGCGGGATTGGTGTCTGCATTGAAGGCCTCGGTGATGCCCAGGATCGGGTCGCGCGGGGCCATGTCGATGGCGCTGAAGATGGTGGCGGAAGCTGTTGAAGTCATCGTGGTAAGATTGAGTGTCGGCTGGGTTGTATAGACAGCGACCCATATTCTGATTACTGATTGGGTGTTTCCTGGGCCGCGAGCGGGACACCATTCTAACAAAGGTCTGATCGTATGGCTGAATTATCCGTTGCCCAAGACCCGTCGCCGACGGTCGTCACGTTCCCCGATTCCCCGTTCAAGCTGCACCAGCCTTTCCCCCCGGCCGGCGACCAGCCGACCGCCATTGACGGACTGGTGGAAGGCATCAACGACGGGCTCTCTTTCCAGACCCTGCTCGGCGTGACCGGCTCCGGCAAGACCTACACCATGGCCAACGTGATCGCGCGCGCCGGCCGCCCGGCCATCGTGTTCGCGCCGAACAAGACGCTGGCCGCGCAGCTGTACGCCGAGTTCCGCGAATTCTTCCCGCAGAACGCGGTCGAGTATTTTGTCAGCTACTACGATTACTACCAGCCGGAAGCCTATGTGCCGCAGCGCGACCTGTTCATCGAAAAGGACTCGTCGATCAACGAGCATATCGAGCAGATGCGCCTGTCGTGCACCAAGTCGCTGATGGAGCGGCGCGACGTGGTCATCGTGGCCACCGTGTCGGCCATCTACGGTATCGGTAATCCGAACGAGTACCACCAGATGATC
This sequence comes from Massilia atriviolacea, assembly GCF_003953935.1. Lineage (GTDB taxonomy): Bacteria > Pseudomonadota > Gammaproteobacteria > Burkholderiales > Burkholderiaceae_D > Telluria_A > Telluria_A atriviolacea. The sequence continues at coordinate 408,558 of NZ_RXLQ01000005.1, read as the reverse complement.
CTGACCCTGCGCGCCAAGGACAAGGTCGCGCAGCGCGACGTGATCGCGCGCCTGATCCAGATGCAGTACACGCGCAACGAGATCGACTTCGGGCGCGGCACCTTCCGCGTGCGCGGCGACAGCATCGACATCTTCCCCGCCGAGCATGCCGAACTGGCGATCCGGGTCGAGATGTTCGACGACGAAATCGAATCCCTGCAGCTGTTCGATCCGCTCACCGGGCGCATTCGCCAGAAGATCCCGCGCTTTACGGTGTATCCGGGTTCGCACTACGTCACGCCGCGCTCCACCGTGCTGCGCGCGATCGAAACCATCAAGCTCGAACTGCGCGACCGGCTGGAGTACTTCCGCAAGGAGAACAAGCTGATCGAAGAACAGCGCCTCGAGCAGCGCACCCGTTTCGACCTGGAGATGATGGCCGAAATCGGCTTCACCAAGGGCATCGAGAACTACTCGCGCCACCTGTCGGGCGCGATGCCGGGCGACCCGCCGCCGACGCTGGTCGACTACCTGCCGAAAGACGCGCTGATGTTCCTCGACGAGTCGCACGTGCTGGTCGGGCAGCTCAACGCCATGTACAACGGCGACCGTTCGCGCAAGACCAACCTGGTCGACTATGGTTTCCGCCTGCCGTCGGCGCTGGACAACCGCCCGCTCAAGTTCGAGGAATTCGAGGGCAAGCTGCGCCAGACGATCTTCGTCTCGGCCACCCCGGCCGAATACGAGAAGGCGCATGCCGACAACGTGGTCGAACAGGTGGTGCGCCCGACCGGCCTGGTCGACCCGCTGGTGATCGTGAAGCCGGCGCTGTCGCAGGTCGACGACCTGATGTCCGAAATCGTCGACCGCGTCAAGAAGGACGAACGGGTGCTGGTGACCACGCTGACCAAGCGCATGTCGGAGCAGCTGACCGAGTACCTGAGCGACCATGGCGTCAAGGTGCGCTACCTGCACAGCGACATCGAGACGGTGGAACGGGTCGAGATCCTGCGCGACCTGCGCCTGGGGACTTTCGATGTGCTGGTCGGGATCAACCTGCTGCGCGAGGGCCTCGACCTGCCCGAGGTGTCGCTGGTGGCGATCCTGGACGCCGACAAGGAAGGCTTCCTGCGTTCCGAGCGCAGCCTGATTCAAACCATCGGGCGCGCCGCGCGTAACCTGAACGGGGTGGCGATCCTGTACGCGGACCGGATCACCGAGTCGATGGAAAAGGCGATCGGCGAGACCGAACGCCGGCGCGCCAAGCAGATCGCCTACAACATCGAGCATGGCATCACGGCGGTCGGGATCAAGAAGCAGATCAAGGAACTGATCGACGGCGTCTACAGCCCGCAGCAGGCGCGCGAGCAGCTCGATACCGCCAAGGAAACCGCCAAGGTCGAGTCGATGAGCGAGAAGCAGATCGGCAAGGAGATCAAGCGCCTGGAAAAACTGATGGTCGACCACGCGAAGAATCTCGAATTCGAGAAGGCGGCGCAGGTGCGCGACCAGCTGCACATCCTCAAGCAGCAGGCCTTCGGGGCGCCGGGGACGGACAACGTGGTGTCCATCCTGGGCAAGTAGCACGCCGGCGGGCGGCGCGCGGCGCTGCCCTCACCCTCTCCTGCCGCCCCGTGCCGGGGCGCGCATCCGCCTCACGCGTAAGCGCTCACCCCGAGATGCCGGTCGAAGGCGATTTGCTCCGCTTCACCCATGGCGGCGCGGCTGTAGCGCAGCGAATAGCCGCCGTACAGGGTGCCGTCGTCGTTGATCATCCAGTCCTGGACATCGCTGTCGGGCACCGTCAATTCCATCCCGACGGCGTACTGCGTGAAGTCGCCGGGCAGTTCGAAGATGCGCCCGACAAAACCGTGCCCGTCGTGCGCCACCACCAGCAGCCAGATATTGGCATGGTAGCCAGGTTCCTCCAGGCGCACCTTCACCAGCGGGTAGCGCTGCGGCGCCGAGGCGTCGGCCAGCATGGCACGGAACACGCTCAGGCTCTCCCGCGCGAGCGTGATGGTCTTGCGGAACGCTTCATCGTCATTGCCGATGAAGACCACCTTCGCACCGGGATCGAGGTCGGGCTTGCGTCCCAGCCGGCGCCGGAGCATCTGCCAGTCGTACCAGCAGTTCTCGGGATCGATGTCGTCGCCGCGCGTCTGCGCCATCGCGTTGAAGTCGTCGCGGCTCATCATGATGACGGCGGCCGCATCCCTGATCTCGAGTACGTCGACTTCGTTCAAGGGACTGTTTTTTGCATCTTCCGCGCTCTCGAGCAGGAGGCTCAGCGGCGGCGCGAACAGAGGAAGCAGGTCGTCTTGGCTCATGGTGTCCATTCAGATGATTTGCAGGGGAACGCCGGCCCGTTCCAGCGTGGCCGGCGCGGCGCTCACAGCGACTTGATGAACTCGCGTATCCCGGCCAGGAACATCTCGACCGCCATCGCGCTCAGGATCAGGCCCATCAGGCGTTCGAAGGCGGCCATCACTTGCGGGCCGAGTTTTTCCTGCAGGCGCTCGGCGGGCAGGAACACCGCCAGCCAGACCAGCGCCACCGCCACCAGCGCGCCGACGTGGATCACGATTTCGGTCGTGGTGTTCGAGGAAAACAGCAGCACGGTCGCCAGCGCCGACGGCCCGGCAATGGCCGGAATGGCGAGCGGCACGATGAACGGCTCGCCGCCCTTGCCGTTGTCGCCGAACATGCCGCCGGGCTGGGGGAAGACCATGCGCATGGCGATCAGGAACAAAATGACGCTGCCGCCGATGCGCAGCGAAATCTGCGACAGCTGCATGGCGGCCAGCAGGTGGCGGCCGAAGAACATGAACAGCAGCAGCACGAAGAAGGCGATCGCGCATTCGCGCACCACGATCTTCCAGCGCCGCTGTTTCGGCACCTGGGCCATGGCGCTGACGAACAGCGGAACGTTGCCGAACGGGTCGGTGACCAGGAACAGCAGGATGAAGGTTTGGATGAAGGTCTGGGTCATACGGTGGTGCCGGTTAAAGAGGTGATGGTGTGCCCGTACGCGCGGGCACGACGCGTATCGATGCAAGCAATTCGGATCATGCGGGGATCATAACGTGCATACAGGAAAAAAGCACCTTTACCCTGCCGGCCCCTCCGCCTTTTTCCATTTGCGCACCCGCAAGCGCGCATTCGCGTAGGGCGATGCGGTATTGAGCTGGATCATCCGGCCCAGGGTGTACTTGTCGTACCACGGCGCGCCGTACAGCGAGGCGTCGGTTCCGGCGGCGATCAGTGCCACGATGCGCTCGTGCACCTGCGCAAAGCGGCGCAGCAGCGTCGGATAGTCCACCCCGGCATGGTCGGCGTAGAATTTCTGCGCCAGGCGGCCCAATTCGTTCCATTTGAAACCGGTGTCGGGGAAATCCACCGGCAGGCCGGCCGCCCTGGCATCGCACCATTTCAGCACCAGCAGATTCCATCCGATCAGGTAAGCGAGCAGATTGGCCACGCTCATGCGGGTTCCTCGCACGTGGCCTTCCAGGGTCGCGTCGGCGGCCCGCCCGGACGGGATGCCGGCCAGGTCCAGGACCAGCTTGTCGTAGCTGGCGCGGACGGCGTCCAGTAATTCCTGTCGGGTTTGCGGCACAGCCATGATCGGGACGCTCCATAGCGCCACCGGACGGCAGCGCAGATCCGCTATTTTCTCACGCCGCCTGTGTTCTGACAGCAACAAAACAGTGGAGAGGCAATGCAGGCGCCGTCCATCGCCGACAAGGGGATATTGGCGCATGGCATCGTTCAGGATGGGCCCCGCGAGTGTGCCACATGCACGCGCATGGCGGAGCCGCACTCCACGGAATTTTTGCAAACGTCGCTTCCCCGCCAACGCATGCATTTTCTATATTGACAATCCCTCCGCAGCAGCCTAGTGTTGCCAAAAATCATATACTTTAAGGAGATTAATCTTGTCACGATCACATTTTCGCAGTGGCGCCCAGTGGACTCTGGGCACCCTTTCCATCGCCGTCCTCGCCGCGTGCGGCGGCGGTGGCGGGTCGCCGGGCCGGGTTTCCACCTCGCCCCCGGCGGCGGGCGTCGCCGCGCCACCTGCCGGGGTCGCCGAGGGAAGCGGCACGCAGGCGGGGAGCGGCGCCCTGCTCTCGCTCAATCCCGCCAACCCGCTGACCCCGGCCCCGCCGCTGGCCGTGCCGGCGCCGATCGGCAGCACCCTGACCACCTTGCAACTCATCAACAAGGCGAGCAGCGCGCAAAGCAATGTGCCGCTCACCTTCGGCCAGGTGTTCGCCCCGGGCGCCTTGCCGGCCAATGCCGGCCTGGCGGGCGTGGCCGGCGACGTGCTGGTGCCGCTGCAGGTCAACGTCAAGGCGAAGCACCCCGACGGCTCGGTGCGCCACGCGATCATTTCCGCGTCGCTGCCGCAGATCGGCGCCGGCCAGACCATCGCCCTGGCGCTGAACGCCGCAGCGGCGCCGCCGCCGGTCGCGCCGCGCGGCCCCGGTTCCCTGCTGGCCGCCGGCTTCGACACCATGGTCAAGCTGAACCTGGGCGGGCAGCTCTACACGGCATCGGCAGCCCAGCTGCTGCAGCACAGCGCGTACCAGACCTGGCTGTCGGGCCCGGTGGTCAACGAATGGCAGGTGTCGGCGCCGCTCAAGTCGGCCGCCGGCGTCGAGCATCCGCACCTGAGCGCGCGCTTCGCCATCCGCGCCTACAACAGCGTCAACGGCATCAACGGCAAGGTGCGGGTCGACGTCACCATCGAAAACAACTGGGCCTACGAACCAGCCCCGAAACAGTTCACTTACGATGCGGAAGTGCTGATCTACGGCAAAAGCGTCTACAACATCAATGCCCTCAAACACCATCAGCACGCGCGCTGGCGCAAGGTGTTCTGGCCCGACCTGGAGCCGGCCATCCACATCAAGCACGACACGCGCTACCTGATCGCCTCGAAAGCGGTGCCCAACTACGACCAGGGCCTGAGCATCGCGCCGGCCGCGCTGACAGCCATGAAAACGACCTGGGATACGGCCAAGGCCGGCCCGATGGGCATGGCGATGGTCAACAACTACATGCCGGCGACCGGCGGCCGTCCGGACATCGGCCTGCACCACACCTGGGGCGCGATGTACCTGCTCAGCATGGACGAGCGCGCCAAGGAAGTCAGCGTCGGCTTGAGCGACCTGAGCGGCAGCTGGCCGATGCATTACCGCGACCGCAACACCGGCCAGCCGGTATCGATCGTCGACTACCCGTACGTGCGCGACATCCGCATCAGCAGCGACAGCTACAACCGCGTGCTCAAGCGCTGGGAAGACTTGCCGCAGTGCGCGCCGGCCGCCGAGTGCGTGACGCCCTACACGCCCGACACCTCGCATCACCCCTCGTTCTCCTACCTGCCCTACCTGGTTACCGGCGACACCTATCACCTGGACGAGCTGCACTTCTGGGCCAACTGGAACCTGCTCAACCAGAATCCGGGCTACCGCAAGCACGCCACCGGCCTGGTCAAGAGCCACCAGGCGCGCGGGCAGGCATGGGCGCTGCGCTCGCTGACGCAGGCGGCCTACATCGCGCCGGACGATCACCCGCTCAAGGGCTACTTCCAGCAGGTCGTCAACAACAACGTGGACTGGTACAACACCACCTATGTGACAGGCAACAGCAACCAGCTGGGCTTCCTCGACAACAGCGGGTTTGCGACGGTGGCCTACAACGGCCCGGGTGGACTGCGCACCGGAATGGCGCCGTGGCAGGACGACTTCTTCACCTCGGCCGTGGGACATGCGGTCGAGCTGGGCTTCAGCAACGCCAAGCCGCTGCTGGACTGGAAATCGCGCTTCCCGGTCGGGCGCATGACGGCGCCCGGCTATTGCTGGATCGATGGCGCGGTGTATGCGCTGTCGGTGCGCGCCACCGAGACATCGCCCTACTTCACCACCTTTGCGCAAGCGTGGCAGGCCACCATGCGCGCGGCCGACAATACCGACCTGGTCAACAGCACCGGCCAGCGCTATGTGGACCAGCCGTGCGGCAGCCAGCAGCAGGCCGACTGGCGCACCCAGCTCGAACGCGACAAGAAGACCGGACGCATGCCGTGGCTGGCCGGTGAAATGACCGGCTACGCCAGTTCGGCCGAAGGCTTCCCGTCGAACATGCAGCCGGCGCTGGCGGCGGCCGCCGACAGCGGGATTCCGAACGCGCGCGCGGCGTGGGACACATTCGCCAGGCGCACGGTCAAGCCGGACTACACCCAGCGGCCGCAGTTCGCCATCGTGCCGCGCTGACCCGGGAGCGCCGCCGTCGCGCGGCGTGCTCCGGAGCCAGGGCCGCGCATCGCCCGACGTCCAGCGGTCTGGTCGGTAATCGGACCGATTGCGACGATGTGGCGATGTGGCGGGCGTACGCCACGGCTGAACGCGTGGCCATGCCCGGCGCCCCTATTGCTTCGATGGAAAAACGGACAATCCATCGTAGCGGAAGCATGCTGACATGCTGGCACGGGCTTGCGCGATGGGGCCGGCCAGGTGATCGGCATCGACTCGCGCCGACAATTTCTGCAAGTCGGCAACGCAAGGGGAGCGTTTGTGCAGGGGAAGCGCACCAGAACAGGCGGCGCGGCGCAAGCAGACGTTCGATGGCGCGGTTGCGGCGTCCCCCGGGCCGGCGCAATGGCGGCCGCTCTATTGCGCCAGTATCTTTTCTTTCATGGTGGCCAGGCACGCCTTGCCCGCCACGTCGAGTTCTTTCTTCAATCCGGCGGCGCCGTCGCCGACCAGCTCTTTATAGCTTGGCGCCCCTTCCGGATCATCCGGAACACGGTTGCAGAAGCTCTCGGCGATGACTTTCCTTGACGCCAGGTCGATCACACGCGCCCTGGCCACATAGATCAGGCGGTAGTGATTCCAGTCGAGCGGAAAATACCAGGCGAACCAGTTGAGGGTCTGGACGTCGACCACGAAACGCACCGAACCGCCAGCTGCGACGGAAATCGCATCGACCTCATCGCTATCGAGCGCCAGCGGGGCCCCGCCAGGCCTGGCTCCGTGCGCGCTGCTCAGGGCGGCCACCAGGTCGCGTGCGATGGCGTCGGCCGGATCGGGTATCTGGTTATCCTTGATCAGGGCATCGGCTTCGCCCAGGCTTGTTTTCACGTCCACGCCCATGATCTGGAAGCGGGGCATCTTGCGCGCGGTGTGCGTGATCGATTGACCTTTCAGCGACGCCGCGCCAGCGTTATCGAGCGCAATTTGTTGCAGCGAGGTACAGCCGGTAAGAACAAAGCCGGAAAAGAGAATGAAGAAGAGTTTTTTCATGAATAAAATGGAAAAAAGGCGCAGCAATGGCTGGCGCGCTTGATTTGTCGGAGAATGGCCGTGCCGGATGGCCGTGCCGGATGGCCGTGCCGGATGGGCGTGCCGGATGGGCGTGCCGGACGGCCGTGCCGAAACGCGGCGCAGGGCGGCAGGTCGGTGGGTTCGGCGGGGCGGACCGCGCCGCTCGGGCCGCAGCAAAAAAAAAGCTCCCTTGCGGGAGCTTCTTGACTAAGCAGCCACTAAGCAGCCACGTTACGCCGGCTTGTCGAACTTCTTCATCCACGCCGACAGCTGGTGCGGACGCAGGCCGTCGTAGTCTTCGAACGGCTGGTGAATCCACGGGTTGTGCGGCAAGTCTTCCAGGTAGTAATCCGGACGGATCGAGGACGTGCCCTTGACCCAGATGACCGCCGATTTGACTTCGGTCACGCCGGCGAAATTCTCGCTCAGGTGACGCGTGACCTTGTCCAGCGTGACGCCGGAATCGGCCAGGTCGTCGACCAGCAGGATCTTGCCGGCCAGCGGGCCCTTGGTCATCGTCATGTACTTGGCAATGTCCAGGTCGCCGCGCACGGTGCCCGCTTCTTCGCGGTACGAACTGGTCGACAGGATCGCCAGCGGCACGTCGAAGATGCGCGAGAACACGTCGCCCGGACGCACGCCGCCGCGCGCCAGGCACAGCACCTGGTCGAACTTCCAGCCCGATTCGTACACCTTGAGCGCCAGGCGCTCGATCAGGCGGTGGTACTCGTCCCAGGACACCCAGAGGTCATTGTCGGTCGATGGAGGGGTCGTCATGATGATTCCTATAGCTTGTTGTTATTCGAACGTCTTGTTATTCGAACGTCTTGTTATTCGTGCGTCTGCTTATTCGAACGGGTGACGCAGGACGATGGTTTCGACGCGGTCGGGACCGGTGGAGACCATATCGACCGGCACGCCGACCAGCTCTTCGATGCGCTTGATGTAGGCACGCGCGGTGGCAGGCAGATCGGCCAGCGATTTCGCGCCGACCGTGCTTTCTTTCCAGCCAGGCATGGTTTCGTACACAGGCACGCAGCGCGCCGCATCTTCCGCGCCGACCGGGAAGATGTCGACAGCGCGGCCGTCGATCTTGTAGCCGGTGCACAGTTGCAGCGTTTCCAGGCCGTCCAGCACGTCGAGCTTGGTAAGGCACATGCCCGACACGCCATTGATCTGGACCGAGCGGCGCAGCAGCGCGGCGTCGAACCAGCCGCAGCGGCGCGCACGGCCGGTGACGGTGCCGAATTCATGGCCGACCGACGACAGGTGATGGCCGACGCCGGCATCGGTTGGCAGTTCCGACGGGAACGGGCCGGAGCCCACGCGCGTGGTGTAGGCCTTGGTGATGCCCAGGATGTAGTGCAGCATGTTCGGGCCGACGCCGGCACCGGCGGCGGCATTGCCGGCCACGCAGTTCGACGAGGTCACGTACGGATAGGTGCCGTGGTCGACGTCGAGCAGCGAACCCTGCGCGCCTTCGAACAGCAGGTTGCCGCCGGCCTTGTGCGCCGCGTACAGCTGCGAGGAGACGTCGCCGACCATCGGTTTGAGGCGCGGCACCAGGGCCATCGCGTCGTCGAAGGTCTTCTGGAAGTCGACCGCGTCGGCTTTCAGGTAGTTGGTCAGCACGAAGTTGTGGTAGTCGAGGTTTTCGCGCAGCTTTTCGGCGAAGCGCTCTTCGTTGAGCATGTCGGCGATACGGATCGCGCGGCGTGCCACCTTGTCTTCGTAGGCCGGGCCGATGCCCTTGCCGGTGGTGCCGATCTTGTTGGCGCCGCGCGCCACTTCACGCGCCACGTCGATGGCGACGTGGTACGGCAGGATCGCAGGGCACGCCTCGGAGATCTTCAGGCGCGACACCACTTCCACGCCGATGGCCTGGAGCTTGTCGATTTCGCGCATGACGTCGGGAACCGACACCACCACGCCATTGCCGATGTAGCAGGCCACGCCTTCGCGCATGATGCCCGACGGGATCAGCTGCAAGGCGGTCTTCTGACCCTTGATGACCAGGGTATGGCCGGCATTATGGCCACCCTGGAAGCGAACCACGCCCTGCGCGTTATCGGTCAGCCAATCGACGATCTTGCCCTTGCCTTCATCGCCCCACTGGGTACCGATGACAACGACGTTCTTTGCCACGTTTTTCTTTGACATCACACTTAGCCTAAGTTTTTGAGAATCCAGTTACTGTTGTCGAGGACGAGTACGCGATCGCACTCGAACTCGTCCTGCTCATTGTCGTGACCCGGCAAACTCTGGATCACAACCTCGCCTGCTTTGCGCAGTTGAGCGATTTTTTCACGCAGCTCGGGGGCATTGCCCCACGGAGCACGGATCGAATGTTTGCGCTCGGCGGTCGGCAGGAGCCGCGCCAGTTCGCGCAAATCGAGCGAAAAGCCGGTCGCGGGCCTGGCCCGTCCGAATGCTTCGCCCACATGGTCGTAACGTCCGCCGCGCACCACCGCATTCGGCAGGCCGGGCACGTACAGCGCGAACATCGCGCCGCTTTCGTATTGGTAGCCGCGCAGGTCGGCCAGGTCGATCGCCACGTCGGCGCGGCCCAGGGCCGATCCGGCCAGCGCCGCCAGTTCGGCCAGCGCGCGCGTGATGCCCGGCAGCGCCGGCAGCACTTCGCGCGCCCTGGCCAGCACGTCGATGTCGCCGTACAGGCCGGGCAAGGCCTTGAGGGCGGCGCGGGTGGCCGGCGCGTACGCCGCGCTGATGGCGTCCAGGCCCGGGCTGTCCTTGGCGCGCAGCAGGGTGTACAGCGCCGCTTCGTCCTTCTTGGCGGCGCCGTCGTCGGCCAGCAGCGCGCGCAGGACGCCCGCGTGCGACAGGTCGAGGCGCACCTGGTCCGCGCCGAAGCCGGCCAGGGCCAGCGAGGCCAGCGCCAGTTCCTGCACTTCGGCGTCGGCTTCGAGGCCGGCGTGGCCGTAGATCTCGGCGCCGATCTGCAGCGGCTCGCGGGTGGCGTGCAGGCCGCTCGGGCGGGTATGCAGCACGCTGCCGGCGTAGCACAGGCGGGTGACCGAGTCGCGGTTGAGCAGGTGGGCGTCGATGCGCGCGACCTGGGTGGTCATGTCGGCGCGCAGGCCGAGCATGCGGCCCGACATCGGGTCGACCAGCTTGAAGCTGCGCAGTTCGGTGTCCTGGCCGGCGCCGGCCAGCAGCGACTCGACGTATTCGAGCAAAGGCGGCATCACCAGCTCGTAACCGTAGGAACGGAAGTTATCGAGCATCAGGCGGCGCAGCTCTTCGGTCTTGCGCGCTTCGGACGGCAGGACGTCGGCAATATTTTCAGGCAGGAGCCAGTTCGGCATGGGCAACGGGAGATAGTTAAAAATCGGACAATATGGCGCGCACGGTCGTGCTAAATGTAGCGCCGAATCAGCGATTTTACAGGAAAATGGTTTAAGAGCGCCAACAAATGTGCGGGAAGCAGTTGTGGGCTTGTTACGGTTGCTGCGGCCGCCACCCTTCCTGGCGTCGTTGCGCGCAGGCGCGAATCCAGGGCGCCGCGGGAGGCCCGGGCGTGCCGCACAAGGCAAACGGGCGTACCTGCAAGGCAGGCACGCCCGTCATTCATCCCGGCCGCTGCGATTACTTCTTGGCGGCAGCCGCGGGCGCCGATGCCCCGCCGGGCGCGCGGAAGTACTTGAAGAACTCCGAGTTCGAATCGAGCACCAGCACGTCGCCGTGGGTCTTGAAGGTCGCGCGGTAGGCTTCCAGCGAGCGGTAGAACTTGTAGAACTCCGGGCTCTTGCCGAAGGCTTCGGCGTAGATCGCCGAGGCGGCGGCATCGCCCTCACCCTTGATCTGCTCCGCTTCGCGGTAGGCCGCGGCCAGCAGTTCGATGCGCTTGCGGTCGGCCGCCGCGCGCAGCTTCTCGGATTCGGCCGAACCGGTCGAACGCAGCTCGTTGGCCACCTTCAGGCGCTCGGCGCGCATGCGGTCGTACACCGAGGCGTTGATCTTCTCGTCGTAGTCGACGCGCTTGAGGCGCACGTCGACGATCTGCACGCCGATCTGCCTGGCCTCGTCGACCACCTTGCGCTGGATCGCTTCCATCACCTTGCCGCGCTGGCCGGAAATGACTTCGCGCACCGTGCGCTTGGTGATTTCCTCGTTCAGGGCCGCCTTGACGATCTGGCCCATGCGCCCGCGCGCGCTCGCTTCGTTGCCGTTGAAGCTGATGTAGTACAGGCGCGGATCCATGATGCGCCATTTGACGAAGGCGTCGACCATGACGTTCTTCTTTTCGGACGTCATGAAGCGGTCGGCGTCGGGCGTGTCGAGCGTGAGGATGCGCTTGTCGAGGTAGATCACGTTCTGGAACGGCGGCGGCAGCTTGAAATGCAGGCCGGGCTCGCTGATCACTTCCTTCATCTCGCCGAACGCGAACACCACCGCGAACTTGCGCTGGTCGACGATGAACACCGTCGACGACAGCAGCATCAGCGCGATGAAGGCCGCAACAAAAAAGGATACGAGGCGGTTCATTAACGGGTCTCCCGATCACGTGAGGATTCGCGGCTGCGGCTGTCGCGCTGGCGCACTTGTTCGAGCGGTTGCAGCACGTCGGCCGGCAGGGCCTGCGGCTGTTGCGGCGCGGTCTGCGCCGGCGTCATCATCACCGGACCGGACTTGGAACCGATGGCGGCGTCGTTGGCGGCGGTCTGGGCGATCAGTTTGTCGAGCGGCAGGTACAGCAGGTTGCTGCCGGCCTTGACGTCGACCATCACCTTGCTGGCGCTGCTGAAGATCTGCTGCATGGTGTCGAGGTACATGCGGTCGCGCGTGACGCCAGGCGCCTTCTGGTACTCGGTCATCACCTGCGTGAAGCGGGCCGCGTTACCGGTGGCGTTTTCGGTCACCATCGAGCGGTAGGCGCGCGCTTCTTCCAGCAGGCGCACGGCATTGCCGGCGGCGCGCGGCACCACGTCGTTGGCGTAGGCTTCGCCCTCGCTCTTGGCGCGTTCGTTGTCCTGGCCGGCCTTGTTGGCGTCGTCGAAGGCGCCCTGCACCTGCTCCGGCGGTTGCACGCCCTGCATGGTGACATTGCTGATCTGCGCGCCCAGTGCGTAGCGGTCGATGATCTGCTGCATCAGCAGCTGCGTGTCGAGCGCGACTTTTTCACGGCCGACGTACAGCACGTAGTCCATCTTGCTCTTGCCGACCACTTCGCGGATCGCGGTTTCGGCGACCTGGCGCACGGTTTCGTCGGGTTCCAGGTTGTTGAACAGCCAGGCCTTCGGATCCTTGAGCGTGTACTGCACCGCGAACTGGATGTCGACGATGTTCTCGTCGTCGGTCAGCATCAGCGACTCTTTCAGGTTCTTCGAGCGCACATTGCCGCTGTAGCCGATTTCCATGGTCCGCACTTCGTTGACGTTGACCTTTTCATGGGTCTGGAACGGATACGGCATGTGCCAGTTCAGGCCCGAACCGGTGCTGTGGCTGTATTTGCCGAAGGTCGAGACGATCCCGGCCTGGCCTTCGCGCACGCTGAACACGCCGCTGGCCAGCCAGATGAAGCCGACCACCGCCACCGCGGCGCCGACCGTGATGCCGGCGCCCTTCATGTCGGGGCGGTACGGACCGCCACCGCCGTTGGCGTCGCCGCCGCCCGGGCCTTTGTTGCCGAACAGGCGATTGAGGCGCTGGTTGAAATCGCGCCACATCTGGTCGAGATCGGGCGGGCCGTCACCGGGACGTTTGCTGTCCTGCAGCAGGACAGTGGGCGGCGGCCGGATGCCGACGCGTTTGAGTAATGAAGCAAGCATGCTATCGAGGTCCGACGTTGGTGGAGGTTAGAATTTCGGCCGCTTGCGCGTCCTGCCGCTCGTGCGCATCGTCCGCGCCGGCGCCATCGTCGGCGTCGTACGCATCGTCCGCGTCGCCGGCGCCGGTCGCGTCAACCGGTTCGGCATCGTCCTGCTCGTCAAAAAGATGGCTGCGCGCCGGCGCGGCCCTGGCCGCTTCGACCACGGCATCGCGCAGCATGTCGAGCCCGGCGCCGGTATGGGCGCTGATGAAGACGCGCGCAATCCTGCCCGCTTCATCGCGCTCGACCGCAGGCTCCAGGCCGGCGGCGTCGATCTTGTTCCACACCAGGATCTGCGGAATGTGATCGGCGCCGATTTCCTTGAGCACCAGGTTGACCTGTTCGATCTGTTCCATGCGCACCGGGCTGGCGCCGTCGACGACGTGCAGCAGCAGGTCGGCGTGGATGGTTTCTTCCAGCGTGGCGCGGAAGGCCGCCACCAGCTGGTGCGGCAGTTCGCGCACGAAGCCGACCGTATCGGACATGACCACATTGCCCACTTCTTCGCCCAGGTAGACGCGGCGCGAGGTCGTGTCCAGCGTGGCGAACAACTGGTTGGCGACGTACACGCCGGCCTTGGTCAGGGCGTTGAACAGGGTCGACTTGCCGGCATTGGTGTAGCCGACCAGCGAGACCGAAAAGGTATGGCTGCGTCCGCGCGAACGGCGCTGGGTCTCATGCTGCTTGCGCAGCTTGGCCAGGCGCGCGCGCAGGGCCTTGACGCGCTCGCCGATCAGGCGGCGGTCGGTCTCGAGCTGGGTTTCACCCGGACCGCGCAGGCCGATACCGCCCTTTTGCCGTTCCAGGTGAGTCCAGCCGCGGATCAGGCGCGTGGCCAGGTGCTGCAGCTGGGCCAGTTCGACCTGCAGCTTGCCCTCGTGGCTCTTGGCGCGCTGCGCGAAGATGTCGAGGATCAGGCTGGTGCGGTCGAGCACGCGGATATTCAGGCGCTTTTCCAGGTTGCGCTGCTGGGCCGGAGACAAGGCGTGATTGAAAATCACGATCTCGATGTTCTGGTCCACGCAGGCCAGGCCGATTTCGTCGGCCTTGCCGCTGCCGACGAAGTAGGCGGCGTCGGGACTGGAACGCTTGGCGGTGATGGTGGTGATCGGCTCGGCGCCCGCCGAACGGGCGAGCAGGGACAGCTCTTCCACGCTCGCGTTGAAGTCGCCCGCGCCGAAATCGATGCCGACTAATGCTGCGCGCATAGGCCTCCCTGCGGGGCCGGGCGACCCGGGGTGGCGACGCCCATGGCCTTACTCAGCTTCGGAATCAAGATTGAGGTTGACCGCGCGTGCCGGAACAACGGTGGAGATTGCATGCTTGTAGACCATCTGGGTCACCGTGTTACGCAGCAAGACGACGTATTGGTCGAAGGACTCGATGTGGCCCTGCAGTTTGATCCCGTTGACCAGGTAGATCGAGACGGGAACATGCTCTTTGCGCAAGGCATTGAGGAATGGGTCTTGTAACAGTTGCCCTTTGTTGCTCATAACAGCTCCGTGATGTTGTTGTAGTAAAGAATTGGAGGCGACTCGCTGGTTTTTCAAGTGCCGGGACCATCATTCTGTGGGTAGAACGATGTCCCTAATGTACTGTAACCTGTTTTGCAATTGTCTGTCGGACGGCGGGCGCGCCCGCCGTGACATCCGGTGCTACTTTGACGTCCGGGCGAACGGGTTCTTGCCCATGCGCAGCTCGATCCGCAGCGGCGTACCGACCAGATTGAAGGTGTCGCGGAAATGCTTTTCGAGGTAACGCTTGTACGGCTCGCCGATCGCGTCGAGCGCATTGCCGTGGATGACGATGATCGGCGGATTCTGCCCACCCTGGTGCGCATAGCGCATTTTAGGACGGATCGAGCCCTTGCGGCGCGGTTCCTGCTTCTCGACCGCTTCGATCAGCGCGCGCGTCAGGCGCGGCGTGGACAGGTCGGCGGTGGCGGCGGCGTAGGCCGCGTCGACCGATTTCATCATCGGCGCGATGCCTTGCGACTTCAGGGCCGAGATGAAGTGGGTCTTGGCAAACGAGAGGAAATCGAGCTTGCGGTCGATGTCGATCTTGATTTCGTCGCGCTGGTCCGATTGCAGGCCGTCCCACTTGTTGACGGCCACCACCAGCGCCCTGCCCGACTCCAGGATGAAGCCGGCGATGTGCGCATCCTGCTCCGAAATGTCCTGCTGGGCGTCGAGCAGCAGGATCACCACGTGGGCTTCCGAAATCGACTGCAGGGTTTTTACGACCGAAAACTTCTCGATCGCTTCGAACACCTTGCCGCGGCGGCGGATACCGGCCGTGTCGATCAGGGTGTAATTCTTGCCGTCGCGTTCGAACGGCACCTCGATCGAGTCGCGCGTGGTGCCCGGCATGTCGAAGGCGATGACGCGCTCTTCGCCGATCAGGGTGTTGACCAGGGTCGACTTGCCCACGTTCGGACGGCCGACGATGGCGATCTTGATCCCGCGCGCGGCCGGTTCCAGCTCTTCCTGGTCGTCCGGACGCTGGGCGAAGGCTTCGTTCAGCGCTTCCTCGACCAGGTCGACCACGCCGTCGCCATGGGCGGCGGAAATGACGTACGGGTCGCCCATGCCGAGTTCGTAGAAGTCGGCCACGACCGAGCTGTACTTCATGCCTTCGGCCTTGTTGACGACCAGCATGACCTTGCGGCCCGACTTGCGCAGGAAGTCGGTGATGGTCTTGTCGTGCGGGGTCAGGCCCTGGCGGCCGTCGACGATGAACACGACCACGTCCGCTTCGGCGACGGCCTGCTTGGTCTGCAGGGCCATCTGGAACATGATGCCTTCCTTGGCGACCGGCTCGAAGCCGCCCGTGTCGATGACGAGGAAGGGACGTTCGCCGACCCGGCCTTCGCCGTAGTGACGGTCGCGCGTCAGGCCGGGCAAGTCGGCCACGAGCGCGTCGCGCGAGCGGGTGAGGCGATTGAAAAGTGTCGATTTCCCGACGTTGGGGCGACCAACTAATGCGATTACCGGCTTCATGGTGTTTTTATTCGACCGCGATAGCGGTCACTGTCCCAGATTGTGTTTGAAAGATCAGGTTCGAACCGGCCACCATGGGCGCGGCCGTGACGGCGCTCCCGTCGGTGGCGGCACGCGCCAGAAAGGAACCATCTTCCCGTGACAGGAAGTGGATGAAACCCTGGTAGTCGCCGACGGCCACCGTGCGTCCGTAGGACACGGGGGTGGACAGGCGGCGATAGCTCAATTTGTCGTTTTTCCAGGCGCTGGCGCCGCCTTCGCGGTTAAAGGCCGAGACCGCGCCCTTGTCGTCGACGGCGAACACGAAGCGCTGGTCGACCGAGACGCCGACGTCGGAGGAGAGCTCCTTGGTCCAGCGCGCCGCGCCGGTGGCGATGTCGAAGCAGCCGACGCGGCCCTGGTAGGACACGGCGCACACTTCCTGGTCGATCACGACCGGGGTGCCGCCGATATCGGTGACGCGTTCGAGTTCGGTGGCGCCGCGCGATTCGCCGACCGCCACTTCCCAGCGCGCGTTGCCGGTGGCCAGGTTCAGCGACAGCAGCTTGCCGCCCGGCTGGGCCACGATGACTTCCTTGCCGACCACCACCATGCCCGGCGCATTACGCAGGGTCAACGGCGGCGACACGCGCTGCACAGTCCATTTTTTCTCGCCGCTCCTGGCGTCCAGGCCGACGATGCGGTTGTCGACCGAGCGCACCACCACGATGCCGTCGCCCACCACGGGACTGGACAGCACTTCGCTGGAGGCTTGCGCCTTCCACAGCAGCTTGCCTTCGAGGTCGTAGGCCAGCACGCCGCCCTTGGCGCCGCCGAAGACCAGCATATTGCCGTCGGTGCCGACGCCGGCGGTCAGGCCTGTTGCGGCCTTGATGCGCCACAGCTGCTTGCCGCTGGCGGCGTCGACCCGCGCGATGGCGCCGTCGGCGCCGGCCACCACCAGCGACTGGTTCACCAGCGCCGGGGTGAAGGTGTAATCCTGGGCCTTGCCGATATCGAGCTTCCAGGCGGTGCGCACGGCCATCGAGCCTTTCAGCTCGACCAGCGGCGCAGGCTGGTTGCCCTTGGGTTTGGAGGCGAAGGGATTAAGCGAACTCAGGGTGGAGCAGCCGGCCATCAGGGCCAGCACACTCACACCGATAAGTTTCTGGGTAATACGCATAGTCATGACCTTGTTCTGGGTACAGAGTCCGCTCAGGCGGCTGCTTTGGTTTCCGGCACGGTGCCGCCGATGGCTTCGAGCTTGATCTGCACCAGCGCGCGGCCCGGATGCTTGGCGTCCATCGCGGCCAGGGCGGCCGCGTAGGCGCTGCGCGCTTCGGCGATCTTGTTCTGCGCCACCAGGATGTCGCCCTTGCGGTCGGCCACGGCGCCGGCGAATTGCGGCAGGAATGGCGTGGCCAGCAGTTTCAGGCCGTCATCGTAGGCTTTTTCGTCGAGCAGCACGCCGGCCAGGCGCAGCTTGGCGATCGACTTGTATTCTTCGTTGCCGTTGTCGACCACCCATTGCAGATGGGTCTTGGCCGATTTCAGGTCGTTGGCGTCGAAAGCGCTCTTGGCCGCGGTCAGCGCGGTCATGGCGGCGTAGGCGCTTTTGGCGTACTTGGTGCGCACGTCGCCGGCGATGCGCTGCACCTTGGCGTTGTCCTTGGCGCTGGCGGCGGCCTGGATCTGCGTGTACAGGGCCGATGCTTCGGCGGCGTTGACGCGCTCGGCGCGCTTCCACCAGGTGTAGCCGGCATAGGAACCGGCGGCAATGATCAGCAACACCATCAGCATGTTGCCGTACTTGTTCCAGAAGGCCTGCATCGCGGCCAGTTGTTCTTGTTCTTCGAGATCGTATGCCATGTAATTCTCAACGGTGTTAGTTCAGGTTAATCGGATGATACCGGCGCGCCCGCGCGGGACGGGCCGGATGACGCCTGCTGCCGGGTGCTGACTTGGTGCTGACTTAGTGATGATAATGCACGTGTTCGTGGTCGTGGTCATGCTCGTGGGCGCCGACGATCTGGTTGACCAGGTAGTCGACCACGTCGTCGAACGGCACGCTGGCCTGCTGCTCGCCTTCGGCGCCGCGCATCGACTTGACCGCCGCCGTGCGCTTGGCGATTTCGTCGTCGCCCAGGATCACGGCGAAGGCCGCGCCGCTGCCGTCGGCTTTTTTCATCTGGCTCTTGAAGCTGCCCGGACCGCTCGCAGCGGCGCAATGTAACACAACATCGAGGCCGGCATCGCGGATGCGCTCGGCCAGCACGAAGGCCTGCATGCGCGCTTCCTCGCCCTGGTGCACCATATAGACATCGCATTCCGACGGATCGTTCGGTTCGCCCGCTTCTTTCATCAGTTCGATCAGGCGTTCGATGCCCATCGCGAAACCGACCGCCGGGGTCGGCTTGCCGCCGAAGCTTTCGATCAGCGGATCGTAGCGGCCGCCCGCGCACACGGTGCCTTGCGAGCCGAGCTTGTCGGTGACCCACTCGAACACGCTGCGGTTGTAGTAGTCGAGGCCGCGCACCAGGCGCGGGTTGACGGTGTACTGGATATTGTTGTGGTCGAGGATGCGCTTCAGGCCCTCGAAGTGGGCAACCGATTCGCCTTCCAGATAATCGAGCAGCTTCGGCGCCTTGTTCACCAGGTCCTGCATGGCGGGGTTCTTGGTGTCGAGGATGCGCAGCGGATTGGCGTGCAGGCGGCGCCTGGCTTCGTCGTCGAGCAGGTCGAGATTGGCTTCGAAATAGGCGATCAGGTCGGCGCGGTGGCGCTGGCGCTCGGCCGCGTCGCCGATGGAATTGATTTCGAGGCGGATGTTTTCCAGGCCCAGGTCGTCCCACAGGCGGCGGCACAGCATGATCAGTTCGGCGTCGATGTCCGGACCGGCGAAGCCGACCGCTTCCGCGCCGACCTGGAAGAACTGGCGATAGCGGCCGCGCTGCGGACGCTCGTGGCGGAACATCGGTCCCGAGTACCAGACGCGGCGCGGGCCGTCGTAGACCAGGTTGTGCTCGATGACGGCGCGCACCACGCCGGCCGTGCCTTCAGGGCGCAGGGTCAGTTCGTCGTCGTTCATCGAGTCCTTGAACGAGTACATTTCCTTTTCGACGATGTCGGTCACCGCGCCGATGGCGCGCTTGAACAGCGCCGTGTCTTCCACGATCGGGGTGACGATCTTCAGGTAGCCGTAGCTTTTCAGGACCGAGTGCACGGTGTTTTCGAACAGCTCCCACAGCGGCGCGTCGGCCGGCAGGATGTCGTTCATGCCTTTGACGGCCGTGATCTTCGTTGCTTTTTCTTTTTTGTTATCAGACATGTTCAGTTTGCTTACCGTAAGTGGTTTGTACGTAATTCAGGACGATGGCCTGGAATTCCTCGACGATCCTGTCGCCGCGCAGGGTGACGGTTTTCTTGCCATCGACGAACACCGGCGCGGCAGGCGATTCGCCCGTGCCAGGCAGGCTGATGCCGATGTTGGCGTGCTTCGATTCGCCCGGACCGTTGACGATGCAGCCCATCACGGCCACATTCATGGCTTCCACGCCCGGATACGCCTTTTTCCATTCCGGCATCTGCTCGCGCAGGTAGCTCTGGATATTGTCGGCCAGTTCCTGGAAGGTGGTCGAGGTGGTGCGGCCGCAGCCCGGGCAGGCGATCACCATCGGCGCGAACTTGCGCAGGCCCATGGTTTGCAAAATCTCTTGCGCCACCACCACTTCGCGCGTGCGGTCGCCGCCCGGTTCCGGGGTGAGCGAAATGCGGATCGTGTCGCCGATGCCTTCCTGCAGCAGCACCGACAGCGCGGCGGTCGAGGCCACGATGCCCTTGCTGCCCATGCCCGCCTCGGTCAGGCCCAGGTGCAGCGGATAGTCGCAGCGGCGCGCCAGTTCGCGGTAGACGGCGATCAGGTCCTGCACGCCCGAGACCTTGCACGAGAGGATGATCTGGTCGCGTCCGAGGCCGATTTCCTCGGCCCGCACGGCGTTCTCGATGGCCGAGGTGATCAGGGCTTCGTACATGACCGCCTGCGCGCTCCACGGCTCCGGGCGGCGGGCGTTTTCGTCCATGATGCGCGCCAGCAGCGACTGGTCCAGGCTGCCCCAGTTGACGCCGATGCGCACCGGCTTGTTGTACAGGATTGCCGCTTCGATCATCTGGGCGAACTGGCTGTCGCGCTTGGCGCCCTGCCCGACGTTGCCGGGATTGATGCGGTACTTCGACAGCGCGCGCGCGCACTCGGGGAAGTCGCGCAGCAGGGTATGGCCGTTGTAGTGGAAGTCGCCCACCAGCGGCACGTCGATTTCCATCCTGTCGAGCTGTTCGCGGATCAGGGGCACGGCGGCGGCCGCTTCGGGCTTGTCGACCGTGATGCGCACCATTTCGGAGCCGGCGCGGGCCAGTTCCTTGACCTGGATCGCGGTGCCGATCACGTCGGCCGTGTCGGTATTGGTCATCGACTGCACCACCACGGGAGCGTCGCCGCCGACCCAGATTTTGCGTTCGCCGTGCGCGACCAGCACGCGCCGGCTGAAGCGCCGCGCCAGGGGACCGGATGGAATCGCCAGATTCGAAGAAGACATGAACGAAGACCTATTACTTGAGTTTGACTTTTGCGGCGCGGCCGTTGTCCGGCAGGGCGACCGCCTCGCCGCGCAGGGTGGCGGAAACGCCGCCCGGCTTGCCGACGACCAGGGTGACCGGTTCGCTGATGTCGACCGTTTCCACGGTACCGGCCTTGACCAGGCGCGACAGCAAAGGCGCACCCTTGGCGCGCCGCACTTCGATCCAGGAATCGTCGCGCACGTTCAGCACCAGGGGATTGCTGCCCGCTACGGCGGCGGGCGCGGTGGTCGCCGTCCCAGCGGCGGCGGCAGGCGCGGTCGTCGCCGCCCCAGCGGCGGCGGCCGGCGCGGTGGTCGCCGCCCCAGCGGCAGCGGCCGGCGTCGAGCCTGCCGGCGGCAGCACCGACACCAGCGGCGGCGCCGCGGCAACGACCGGCTTGCGCTCGTCGGGCTTGACCAGGGTCGTTTCCAGCGGCGCCGGCGCGGCGGCAGGCTTGTCGCCCGCCAGCGGCGCCGGCAGCACCGTCACGCTCGCCTGCGAACCGGCGGCGGCGGCGGGAGTCGCCTGGCCGGCCGCGCCCAGCAGCGAGGCCGGCACCAGGCCGAACTGCCAGGCGCCGGCGGCGGCGGCCACCAGCAGCACGGCCGCGCCGATCAGGCCCAGCGGCAGGCCGGAGCGCTTGCCGTTGGTCGGGAAGCGCACTTCGGAAAAGGTGGCGGGCTTGTCGCGCCGCACGGTGCGGTTGCCCGGTTCGGCCAGCTCGGGCGTATCCAGCGAAATCATGGCCACCAGCGGCGCCGCGTCGAGCTTGACGACCTTGGCGTAGGCGCGCACGAAACCGCGCACCACGGCCGGTCCCGGCAGGTTGGCGTAGTCGCCCGCTTCCAGCGCCGTGACCTGGCGCACGGCCATCTTCAGCTGGTCGGCGACCTGTTCCACCGTCCAGCCCATCGCTTCACGCTGGGCGGCCAGGGCCTTGCCCGGCAAACCGTGGTTGGCGGCGTTGTTGCCGGCGCCCGGTGCCGCTTGTTCTGCCCACTCTGAACTCATTGTCGATCCTGTCTCACTCATCAAATGCACCGCGCTGGAAGGCTGCGAACTCGGGCGAACCGGGGTGGCGCCGGCGCAGTTGCGTCGCCAGGCTCGTCTCCGAGGCCTTGTCGCCCAGCTTGCGTTCGACGCGGATGGCCAGCCAGAGCACATCGGCGGGCAGGCTGTCCAGTTTCGCGACCGCTTTCACACGGTTGATATAATCTCCGGCGCGCACATAGTCGCGCCGCTCGTAATAGACCCGCGCCAGACCGGATTGCACCGGCAGCAGGTCGGGCTCGAGACGCAGGGCCTGCAGCAGGTAGCGCTCGGCCGCGTCGTAATTCTTTTGCTTGATGCTGCATGCGCCCGCATTGACCAGGGCCTTGACCGGCGACTGGTACATGGGGTTTCTCAGGGCGATTTCGAACTGGGCGATGGCCGGCGCGTAGCGCTCGGTCTGGCACAGGAAGGAGCCGTAGTTGTTGTTCAGTTCGGGATTGCGCGGCGCCAGGCGCATCGCGCGCTGGTAGTTTTCTTCGGCCAGGATGTCTTCGCCCATGGCGGTGTAGATCAGCGCGCGCACGCTGTAGGCGTCGGCCATCTCGGGATCGATGGCGATGGCTTGCTTGATCTCGTCGAGGGCCACCGTGTAGTTGCCTTCCTGATAATAGCCGATGGCCAGCTGCATGCGGATGCCGGCCCGCTTGTCCTTGCTGGTCTGGTCGGACGCGGTCTTCAGTTCCGTGGTGCTGCCCTGCAGGCCGGTCGCCTCGGCCGTGGCGTTGCGCGTCACGCTGGTGGTCGAACAGGCCGACAGGGCCGCGGCCACGACGGCCAGCGCCAGCAGGCGGTGCAGGCGCGCGCTCAAGAAGGAATCTCCACGATGCGCCCGAAATCGGCGCCGAACTTTTTCTGGTATTCAGCCATTTTTTCCATGCGCTCCTGTACGCGGGTACGGTCTTGCACTTCGCCGGCCAACTGGCCGCAGGCGGCGTCGATATCGTCGCCGCGGGTTTTTCGGATGGTGGTCACCAGGCCGCCGTCGATCAGCACCTGGGCGAACGACTTGATGCGCGGATTCTTCGAGCGCAACAGGCCGGACTCAGGGAAAGGATTGAAGGGGATCAGGTTGAATTTGCACGACACCCCGACCACAGGGTCGTTGACCAGGGCCAGCAGTTCGCGCGCATGCTCGTCGCTGTCGTTGACGCCGTCGAGCATGCAGTATTCGAAGGTAATGAAATCGCGCGGGGCGAATGCGAGATAGCGGCGGCAGGCGGCCATCAGCTCGCGCAGCGGGTATTTTTTGTTCAGCGGAATCAAGCCGTCGCGCAGGGCGTCGTTTGAGGCGTGCAGCGAGACCGCCAGCGCCACCGGCACTTCCTGCGACAGCTTGTCCATCATCGGCACCACGCCCGAGGTCGACAGGGTCACGCGGCGGCGCGACAGGCCGTAGGCGTTGTCGTCGAGCATCAGCTTGAGGGCGGTGACGGTCGGCTCGAAATTGAGCAGGGGCTCGCCCATGCCCATCATCACCACGTTGGTGATCTGGCGCTCGCCCTTGGGGCCCGGTTCGGTGCCCTTGGTGCGGCGCAGTTCGAATTCGGCCATCCACAGCTGGCCGATGATTTCGGCCACGGTCAGGTTGCGGTTGAAGCCCTGCTTGCCGGTCGAGCAGAAACGGCAGTTCACGGCGCAGCCGGCCTGGGTGGAAATGCACAGGGTGCCGCGGTTTTCTTCCGGGATGAACACGGTTTCGACCGCGTTGCCATTGCCGACGTCGACCAGCCACTTGCGCGTGCCATCGAGCGACGTGTGGTCGCTGATGATGGCCGGCGCGCGGATTTCGGCGCGCGTGGCCAGCTTGTCGCGCAGCGACTTGGCCAGGTCGGTCATGGTGTCGAACTCGCTGGCGCCGAACTGGTGGATCCAGCGTTGCAGCTGCTTGGCACGGAACGGCTTCTCACCCAAGTCGGCGCAGTAAGCGACGAGTTGCGCGGGATCGAAGTCCAGCAGGTTGGTGAGAGTCGTCATAGTATTCTTTATTGAGTCAGGTCAAAATGGTCTTGAGCAGGGCGCTCCGGGAGCGCCCCGCCCGCCCGGCGAACCGGACAGGCGGTGTGATGCGGGTCAAACAGTCACGGGTGACTGATTAACGGGAGTACACGTTCAGCGCTGGGAAGTAGTAAGCGATTTCCACAGCGGCGGTTTCGGCGGCGTCGGAACCGTGAACGGCGTTGGCATCGATCGAATCGGCGAAATCGGCGCGGATGGTGCCTTTTTCAGCTTTCTTCGGATCGGTCGCGCCCATCAGGTCGCGGTGCTTGGCGATGGCGTTTTCGCCTTCGAGCGCTTGCACCATGACTGGACCCGAGATCATGAAGTCGACCAGGTCCTTGAAGAATGGACGTGCGGCGTGCACGGCGTAGAAGCCTTCGGCTTCGGCGCGCGACAGGTGCATCATGCGTGCTGCGACGATTTTCAGGCCAGCGCCTTCAAAGCGGCTGTAGATTTGCCCGATGACGTTTTTTGCAACTGCGTCTGGTTTGATGATCGACAGGGTGCGTTCGATTGCCATTTGTAAAAACTCCAATAAAAAGAAAGGTTTAATGTTGAGTTATGAGACCCAATCAACCTTCGATTTTACCATACAACACCCCTTTCAGAGGGATATTGCACGGCGATCCGCAGAAGTGATAGAGTGGCGCTTGTAAAACTTCGCGGGCGCATGCGCGATTCTGCGCGTTTTTCCCGCGCTGTGCTATTCTTTTAGCGAGCGTTACTTTTTATCAATCGGAGGCACTATGTCAATCAGCTTGCAAGACTATGACCTGGCGGGACGCCAGGAAGTACGTCACCGCGTACTGCGCAATACTTACTGGCTACTGGCCCTGTCGATGATTCCGACGGTGCTCGGCGCCGCCCTGGGTGTGATGTTCCATATTCCGGTGCCACGCGGCATCTTCGGCTTCGTGCTGTTCCTGGCGATGTCGTGGGGGTTCATCTACGCCATCGAAAAAACCAAGCAAACCGCGATGGGCGTGGTGGTGCTGCTCGGCTTCACCTTCTTCATGGGCCTCTGGCTGACCCCGCTGCTGAGCCGCACCCTGGGCTTTTCCAACGGCGGCACCCTGATCATGATGGCCTTCGGCGGCACCGCCAGCATCTTCGCGGTACTGGCCAGTATCGCCACCGTGAGCAAGCGCGACTTCTCGATGCTGGGCAAATGGCTGTTCGCCGGCGTCATGGTGCTGATCCTGGCAACCCTGGCCAACTTCATCTTCCAGATGCCTGCCCTGTGGCTGGCGATCTCGGTGATCGCGATCGCGATTTTCTCGGCATACATCCTGTATGACGTGCAGCGCATCGTGAACGGCGGCGAAACCAACTACATCAGCGCCACGCTGAGCCTGTACCTGAACGTGTACTTCATCTTCCAGAACCTGCTGGCCCTGCTGGGCCTGGGCGGCGAACGCGAATAAGCGTTAATCGCCCGGCAATAAAAAACCGGCCCGCGGGCCGGTTTTTTTACGTCCGCGCCACTGCGGGCGCTGCCGCTCAGAAGTCCATCGCCAGCGACGCCCGGGCGCTGCGCGGCGTGCCGAAGGTCAGGGCGCCGCCGTTGGTATTGGCCAGGTAGCGCTTGTCCGCCAGGTTCTCGAGCGTCAGGCGATACACCAGGCGCCGGTTCGCCGCCAGTGCCTGCTCGTAGCGCACCCCGGCATCCAGGCGCACATAGGCGCTCGCCATCCAGCTGTTCTGCAGGTCGACCGCCTTCTTGCCGCCGTAGTAAACACCGCCATTGAGCGACAAGCCCTGCGCCAGCGCCGTCAGCGCGTAGTCGGCAAACAGATTGGCCTGCCAGGCCGGCACGCCCTGCGGCCGTTTGCCGATCAGGCTGAGGTTGGCCGTCCTGTCGACGCGCGCCTTGAGCCAGGCCGCGCCCGCCAGCAGGCGCAGATTGCGCGTCAGCGGCCCGCCCAGCGTCACTTCCGCGCCCTGGTGCAGCTGGCTGCCGTCCTGCACGTACAGCTTGTCGGCATTGGTATATTCGAGGCCCTTGTCGATCCGGAACAGCGCGCCGGTGAGCAAGGCGCCGCCGAGCTCGGCCTTGGCGCCGAGCTCGACCTGGCGGCTGTCGATCGGATTCATGACCTGGTTCTGGTTGCTGCTGCCGAGCGGCGCGGTGCCGCCCTGCTCCAGGCCCTCGGCGTAGCTGGCGTACAGCGACATCCCGGGGACCGGCTTGAACAGCAGCCCGAGGGCCGGCGTGGTGGCGGCCTTGTCGTAGGTCTTGCGCAGCACGCCCTTGGCGTCGCCGCCGTGGATATCGATGCGGGTGTGGCGCAGGCCGCCGAAGAGCTGCCATTGGGCGCCCAGGCTGATGGTGTCGGTGGCGAACACGGCGCGCTGGTCGGCCCGGTTGGCCAGGTAGGACGGGCCCACCTGCGGTGCCGGGACGGCGATCGGGCGCGGGGTGAACAGATTGCCCTGCCCGACCGGTCCCGAGAAGCCGTCGCCGTACAGCATGTCGCGCCGCACCGAGTCGACGCCGAGCGCCAGCGCATGCGCCAGCGCTCCGCTGCGCAGATCGCCCTCCAGCACCAGTTGCAGGCTGGTGTTGTTGCGCTCCTGGCCGGGACTGAAGTACAGGCTGGCGTCGTACTCGCCGTTCGGGCGCATGGCGCGCGGGTTGATCGAGCGCTGGTCGCGCGCCAGCTTGGCGCGGTGGCCGGCCAGTTGCAGCTTCCACTGCTCGCCCATCTGATAGGTGGCGCGCGCGCCGAGGTAGGTTTGCCGGTTCGGCTCGACCGCCCAGTCCTGCGCCGCATAGCTGCGCGCATCGAGGCGCGCAAAGGCGGCGCGCGCCTCGGCCAGGGTGTTCCACCACAGGATGTTGGGCGAACCGGGAGCCTGCTTTTCGGAACGCTGGTGCTCGACATCGGCTTCCAGCAGCAGCGCGTCGCTGGCCTGCCATTCAAAGGCGCCGCTCAGGAACTGCCTGTCGCCCCGGTAACCGGGCACGTGGTTGTCGAGCTTGTCGGCCGAGGCATTCACGCGCACCCCGACCTGCTGGTCCTGGCCGAAGCGCCGTCCGAGGTCGGCGTGGGCGCCCAGCGCGCCGTCGTCGCTGCCCGACAGGGTCAGGCGCGACAGGTTCTCGGCACCGGGGCGCTTGACGATGTAGTTGACCACGCCGCCGGGCGAGGTCAGGCCATGGCGCAGGGCCGACAAGCCCTTGGCGATCTCCACCGAGGCCTTGTTCTGGAGCGCGATCGAGCCCTGGTCGTTGATGGTCAGGCCATCGCGCTTGACCGCGTCGACGCCCAGGTAAAAGCCGCGCACCATCACCCGGTCGAACCACATCGGGTCCGAGGCCAGGGTGACCGAGGGATCGTTCTTGACCACGTCGGCCAGCGACTTGGCTTGCTGGTCCTGGATCAGTTCGGCCGAAAAGGCGCTCACCGAAAACGGCGTGTCGAGCAGCGCCTGCTCGCGGAAACCCGAGGCGGCCGAACGGCGCACCCGGTAACCGCGTTCGCGCGCCTGCGCCGGCTCCGCCAGCGGCGCGGCGCTGACCGTCAATTCCTGCATCAGCACCGGCGCGGGGGCGCCGGGCGCCGGGCGGATCACCACCGCGCCCTGCTCCACCTTGCCGGCCAGGCCGCTCCCCTGCAGCAAGCGGTCGAGCGCCTGCTGCGCCGTGTAGTGGCCGCTCACGGCGGGCGCGCTCTTGCCGCCGACCAGGGCGGGCGAGAAACTGAGCTGCAAACTGGCCTGGCGCGCCAGTTCGTTGAGGGCGTCGCCGAGCGGCCGGCTGGCCACGTCGAGCCGCAGTACCGGACCGGCCACCGGTGGCTGGGCCGGGGCCGCCACGGCGGTCGCCGACAGCAAGGTGGCGAACGCCAGGGGAAGGGGGATGAAACGCGCTTTGCGCATGAGCTTGACTCCACAGACAGATGTTAAAAAGATGGTTCTGTGGGGGAAGACGCAGCAGGCCGGCAAATCCTCACGTCGGAATGAGAATTATTCTCAATTTTTTTCGCGCGCCACGATCTCGCTATGGCCGCCGCGCGCCACCAGGCGCACCGGCAGGATTTCCGGCAGGGCGGCGGCAAAGGCCGGCAGTTGCCGCAGCGTGTAACTGCCGCCCACGCGCAGCGCGGCCACGGCCGGATCGCGCACCACCAGCCCGGTCTGGCCGTAGCGTTCGAATTCGGCGAGGGCCAGCGCCAGCGGGGTATTCCTGAAACTGATGCGCCCTTCGCGCCAGGCCGCGACCGCTCCCGGCGCGACGCTGGCCACGGCGCCGAGGCGGCCGTCGGCGGCGCTGCTGACGGCCTGCCCGGCGCCCAGCTCGGTTTCCTGGCCGGCGCCGGTGCGCACCCGCACCCGCCCTTCTTCGACCGCCACGGCGGCGCGGTTCGCCTGCAGGCCGGTGCGCGTATGGCGCACCGCGAAGCGGGTGCCGAGCACGGTCACGCGGGCGGCGCCGGCACTGACATGGAAGGGGCGCGCACTGTCGCGGCGCACCGAAAACAGGGCCTGGCCCTCGTGCAGGAGCACCTCGCGCCGGTCGCGGTACAGGCGCACCTCGATGCGGGTGGCGGTGTCGAGCGCGATGACGCTGCCGTCGGGCAGCGCCTGCGTCAGCTGCTGGCCGCGCGTTGTCGCATACGAGGCGCTAAAGCTGGCCTGGCCCTGCCGCTGGTCCCAGGCCAGCCAGCCGCCGCCGGCCACGGCCAGCGCCAGCGTGGCGCAACAGGCTTGCAGCACCAGGCTGCGGCGCGGCGCCGGTGGGGCGGCGGGAAGCGCCGCGCGCAAGCCGGCCACGGCCGACGGCGGCAAGGCGCGCACGCCGCGCAGGGTGGCGCGCATGGCCTCGTACGCGGCGCGGTGGCGCGGATCGGCGGCCAGCCAGGCGGCCAGTGCGGCCTGGTCCGCGCCTTCGCCGGCACGCACGGCCCAGGCGGCCGCCTCGCGCGCGATGCGCTCGCCGGCGGCCGTCATGCGCCGCTCCGTTCGCAGGCGCGGCAGGCCAGCATGCCGCGCACGATGTGCTTTTCCACCATGCTGGCCGAAATCCCCATGCGTTCGGCGATCTGCTTGTGGCTCATGTCGTCGAACACGTGCAGGATGAAGGCTTCGCGGCAGCGCGGCGGCAAGTCCTCGATCGCCCGCAGGTAGGCTTGCACGGACTGATCGGAGGCCAGCGCTTCATCGGGCTGGAGATGGACCGGGCCGGCATGGTCGGCGATGGCGTCGAGCGCATCGTGGCCGCGTACGCCGGCGCGCCGGTGGGTGTCGATGACCAGATTGCGCGCCGTGCGGTACAGCAGCGCGCGGGCGTTGGCGATGGCGCGCCCCGATTGCTGCGCCAGCAGCACGCGGACGTAGCTTTCCTGGGCCAGGTCGGCGGCGGCGTGGCGGTCGCCCAGCAGGCGATGCAGGAAATTGAGCAACTCGTGGTGATAGCGTTCGAACACGATGGCGGGCGGCTGGAAAAAGGTCGTTCCGACCCACGCTGCATAGCCGCGCCGCTTCTGGGAGGCCGCACGGCGGCGCGCGGCCGGAAATGAGAATGATTCCCATTATAGCAAACAGCGCGCCCTCCCCTGCCCGGTGTTTACACCAGGTTAAAGACTGCCATCGATTCCACGTGCGAGGTGTGCGGGAACATATTGACCACGCCGGCCTTGCTCAGCTCGTAGCCGGCTTCGTGGGTCAGGATGCCGGCGTCGCGCGCCAGGGTGGACGGGCTGCACGAGACGTACACTATGCGCTTGGGCATCATGTCCGGGTGGCTCAGTCTGAGGGCGGCCAGGGCTTGCACCAGCGCCATGGCGCCGTCGCGCGGCGGGTCGATCAGCATGCGGTCGAACTTGCCGAGCGCGACCAGGTCCTCGGCCGTCACCTCGAACAGGTTGCGCGTCGAAAAACTGGTCTTCTCCGACAGGCCGTTGGCGCGCGCATTCGACAGCGCCCGTTCGGTCAGGGTGGTGCTGCCTTCGATGCCGACCACTTCGCGCGCCTGGGTGGCCAGCGGCAAGGTAAAGTTACCCAGGCCGCAGAACAGGTCGGCCACGCGGTCGGCCGGCTGCACCTCCAGCAGGTTCAGCGCCTTGCCCACCAGTACGCGGTTGATGTGGTGGTTGACCTGGGTAAAGTCGACCGGCTTGAACGGCATCTTCACGCCGAACTCGGGCAAGGTGTAATACAGCTCCTTGTCGAGCGGATAGAACGGCGCCGCCGTTTCCGGCCCCTTGGTCTGCAGCCACCACTGGATCTGCCACTGGTCGGCGAAACTTTTCAGCAAGGTTTCATCGGCGCCCGTCAGGGGCGCCATGATGCGCAGCACCATGGCCGTGGTTTCTTCGCCGACCGCGATTTCGATCTGCGGCATCTGGTCGAAGATCGACAAGCCGCCCACCAGCGCGCGCAGCGGCAGCAGCATGGCGGCCACGTGCGGCGGCAGGATCTTGCAGTCGCTCATGTCGGCCACGAAGGCCGAGCGCTTCTCGTGGAAGCCGACCAGCACCGTATCTTTTTTGGCAACATGGCGCACCGACAGGCGCGCGCGGTAGCGGTAGCCCCAGGTCGGGCCGTACATCGGACGCATCACATTGCCCGGCTTGACCTTGCCGATGTGCCACAGGTTGTCTTCCAGCACACGCTGCTTCATCGCCACCTGGGCGCTCGGCTCCAGGTGCTGCATCGAGCAGCCGCCGCAATTGTCGAAATGCGGGCATTTCGGCGTCACGCGCATCGACGAGGCCTTGTGCAGCACGGTCATGCGCGCCGCTTCCCAGTTCTTTTTCTTTTTAAAGGTGTGGAAGCCGACCTGTTCGCCCGGCAAAGCGCCCTCGACGAAGATGACCTTGCCCGGCGAACCGTCCTCGTTGGCGAGGTGGCCGACGCCGCGGGCGTCCATGTCCAGTGATTTGATGTCGAGAATGGTGTCTTGCATGGCGAAAAACACGCGCAAGGCGTGTGCGGAAAGAGGATTAAGGGGAAAAGGAGGAGGCGCGCAGCCGGATCAGCCCGCGCGAATCATAGCAAGGAATCGCGCACCACGCCACGGGCGGCCATCGCCCGTTTCAGTTTGACCAGGGCTTCCTGCTGGATCTGGCGCACCCGCTCGCGCGTGACGCCCATCTCTTCGGCCAGGGTTTCGAGGGTGGCCGGGTCGTCGTTGTCGAGCCCGAAACGGCGCATGATGACGATGCGCTGCTTGTCCGGCAGGCGCGTGAGCCAGTCGCGCACCAGCACCGTCATTTCGTGGTGTTCGGCGCGGGCGTCGGGGCTGTCGTCGGCGTCGCCCGGCAGCATGTCCATCAGGCTCGACTGGGGATCGTTGTCGAGCGGGGCGTCGAGCGAGGTGGCGTGCTCGGACAGGGCCAGGATGTCCTGCACTTCCTCGACCGGACGCCCGACCAGGTGGGCGATGTCTTCGGCGGTGGCGTCCTTGCCGTCGTGGTGCTGGGCTTCGAGATGGTACTTGGCGCGCAGGATCTGGTTCAGCTCGCGCACCATGTGCACCGGCAGGCGCACCGTGCGCGCCTGGTTCATGATGGCGCGCTCGATGCTCTGGCGGATCCACCAGGTGGCGTAGGTCGAAAAACGGAAACCGCGCTCGGGCTCGAACTTGTCGATGGCGCGCATCAGGCCGATGTTGCCCTCCTCGATCATGTCGAGCAGGACCACGCCGCGGTTGATGTAATGCTTGGCGATCGACACCACCAGGCGCAGATTGTGTTCGATCATGGTCTGGCGCGCGCCGAAGTCGCCGGCCTTGGCCAGGGTGGCGAAGTGGACTTCCTGCGGCGCGGTCAGCAGCGCGCGCGTGCCGATCTGGTTCAGGTAGTGCTGGGTGGTATCGGTCGAGAGCTCGGCCGCCAGCACTTTCTTCAGTTCGTCGACGCTTTCGAGCACGGCGCCGGGCACCGGCGCGCCGCCGTCGGGGCCCGGGCCGGGGCCGTCGTCGGCATCGATCTCGATGTCGGCATCGAGCGGCGGATCGAGCGCGGCCTCGTCCGGATCGTCCTGGAAATCATCCGGATCCGGTCGGTCGCCCTGCTGGTAGCTCGAATGCGTCATGAAGGATCCACGGGGCCGGCGCTCGTCCGGCGATAATTTCTCAGCGGTTAGGCAGGAAACGCGAAGGATCGACCGGCTTGCCCTGCTGGCGGATCTCGAAGTGCAGCTTGACCGAATCGGCATCCGAATCGCCCATTTCCGCAATCACCTGGCCCTTGTTGACGCTCTGGCCTTCCTTGACCACGATTGAGCGGTTGTGGGCGTAGGCGGACAGCAGGCTGTTGCTGTGCTTCACAATCACCAGATTACCATAACCGCGGATGCCGCTACCGGCGTACATGACTTTTCCGGCGCCGGCCGCCATCACGTGCTGGCCCGCCTTGCCGGCGATATCGATGCCCTTGTTCTTGCCTTCATCGAAGGTGGCGACGATCTTGCCGTCGGACGGCCACATCCAGCTCAGCTTTTCCTCGTCGCTGGCGGCCGCCGGCGGCGCCGTCACGGCCGGCGGCGCAATGACGGTCACGGCCGGCGGATGCGGATCGCGCTCCGGTTTCTCGACCGGTTTCGCTTCCGGCCTGGCCGGCGCGCCGCCCTCGCCTTTTTGCAGCTCGGCCAGCGCGTTATCGCTGTAAGGACGCTTGTCGGCGCGCGGCGTGGTCTTTTTGACCACCACCGGGGCCGGCGGCGCCTTCGGTTCCGACGGCGGCGGCATGTCGATCTTGCTGGTCACGACCCCGCCGCTGGCGGCGCCGGCGCTGGCGCCGCTGTCCGGAGGCAGCACGCGCAGGACCTGGTCGACCTTGATGTCGTTCGGGTTGGACAGCTTGTTCCACTCCACCAGGTCGCGGTAGTTCTGGCCATGGTCGAGTGCGATGCGGATCAGGGTGTCGCCCTTGCGCACGGTATACATGCCGCGTTCATCCTTGGCGTCCTCGGCCGGGCGCGGCGCGCGGTTGTCGGCGGCAGGCAGGCGGTCGATCACGGGCGCCGGGCGGCGGGGGGCGGTATTACAGGCGCTGAGCAGGCCGAGAGTCAGGAACAGCAGGGGAAGATGGCTTGTGTATTTCATTCTCATGTCATGTGTGTCGTATTCTGTCAGCGGGGCGCGCACCGGAGGGTGCAGGCGCGCCGGACGCTTAAACGGTGCCCGGGCGCAGCGGCACGAAGTGGCAGCCTTCCAGGGTCTCGCTCATCCATTCAGCCTTGCCGGTGCGGGTGATCAGCTGCAAATGCTGGACCTGCGCGCCCACCGGGGCGACCAGGCGGCCACCCACGCTGAGCTGCTCCAGCAGTGCCTGCGGCACCTCCAGACCGGCCGCAGCCAGAATGATACCGTCGAATGGGGCGGCCTGGGGCAAACCTAGCATACCATCTCCGTAGTGCAAGCGCAGGTTCACGATGCGCAGGTGGCGCAGATTGGTCTTGGCCAGCTCGTGCAGCTGGCGGATGCGCTCGACCGAAAACACATCCTTGGCGATATGCGAGAGCACCGCCGCCTGGTAGCCGCAGCCGGTGCCGATCTCCAGCACCCGGGTCAGCGCGTTGCCGTTGCGCAGTACTTCGAGCATGCGCGCCACGATGTAGGGACGCGAAATGGTCTGGTTGTGGCCGATCGGCAGCGAGGCGTCGACATAGGCCTGGGCCGACAGCGCCGGTTCGATGAAGCGGTGGCGCTGCACGGTTTCGAGCGCTTTCAGCACCACCCCGTCCTGCACGCCCTGCTTGGCCACGCGCGCCACCATGGCGCGCCGGATCGCGTCCGACACGCCGGTGTCGGGGCGCGGCGCCGCCACCGGCAGCGGCTGGGCGCGCTGGTAGGCGTCGCCATGCGGCTTGGCCGGCGGCAGCACCACGCGCGGCACATAGCTGCGCGTGTCGCCCGGGCCGCCCGGGCCGCCCGGCACGCCGCTGCCGGCGGCATTCCGGGTGGCCGTTTGCGGGGTTGCCACCTTGGCAGGAGGAAACGCCGGACCCGCGCGCTTGCTCCCGGTCACCGACGACAGCGGCAGCGGAAAGGTGCTGCGCTTGTCCGGCTTGTCGCTCATGCCAATCCGCGCGTGAGCAGCGCCAGCTGGTCGCGGTGGGTCAGGTCGACCTGCAGCGGGGTGACCGAGACTTCGCCGCGGGCGGTGGCATGGAAATCGGTGCCCTCGCCGGCGTCGCGCGTGGCGCCCGGCGGGCCGATCCAGAAAATCTCGCGCCCGCGCGGGTCGCGCCCCCGGATCACCGGCTCGGCCTGGTGGCGCTTGCCGAGCCGGGTGGCGCGCACGATGCGCAGGGCTTCGTACGGCAGGTTGGGGATATTCACGTTCAGCAGGTAAGGCGCCGGCAATTCGTCGAAGCGGCGCAGCACGATGTCGCGCGCCAGCCGGGCCGCCGAATCGATGTGTTCCCAGCCGTGCGCGACCTGGGAAAAGGCGATCGCCGGAATGCCGAACAGATAACCTTCGGTGGCGGCCGCCACGGTGCCGGAATACAGGGTGTCGTCGCCCATGTTCTGGCCGTTGTTGATGCCGGAGACGACCAGGTCGGGCCGGTAGTCGAGCATCCCGGTCAGGGCCACGTGCACGCAGTCGGTCGGGGTGCCGTTGACGAAGTAAAACCCGTTGGCCGCCTTCTGCACCGACAGCGGGCGGTCCAGCGACAGCGAATTGGAGGCGCCGGAGCGGTTGCTGTCGGGCGCCACGACGACGATCTCGGCCACCGGCGCGAGCGCGTCGGCCAAGGCCTGGATCCCGGGGGCGAGATAGCCGTCGTCATTGCTGATAAGAATTCTCATGCCCAGATTTTAACCGAAGCCATGCGCCTCACGCTGTCCCGGCACCAACATTTTATGCTATTGGGCGCTCACCGGGCGCCCGCCGACCGCGTCGTTGAGCGCTTCCTGCAAGAACGACACCTCGTCCTGCGCAAGCGCCAGCAAGGCATCCTTGTCGTTGTGGCGCATATACACCTGGCGGATCAGGGCCATGCCGCGCTTGCGCAGCGGCTGCGGCACGTGGCGCCGCAGCACCGCCTTGCGCAGGCTGTCGGCCAGCGCGCGCGCCTCGCGTTCGCTGCAGCCGTCGATCAGCTCCTGCAGCTGCGCCAGCTTGTGGCTGAGGGTATCGGTCCCGCCGCTGTCGGGCGGGGCGTCGAGGATGCTGGTCGGACGCGCGCCGCCATCGAGGCGCGCCGCGCCGGGCGTGCCGGGCGGCGCGAACTGGCGCGCGCCGCCGTGGCCCGCTTCGGCCGGCTGGCGCGGCGCCGCCGTGGCCGCGGCCGGCCCCTGCCTGGCGCCGGCCGGGTCCGGATCGGCGCCGGCCAGCTTCTGGCGCAGGCGGCGCGCCGCGTCCAGGTCGCCCTGCTCGCTCAGGGTCGAGGCCAGCCGCAGCTGGCTGCTGAGGGTATCCGGATGGCCGGCGCCCAGGCTGCGCTCGCGGCTGCGCGCCACCAGTTCGAGCATCTCGCGCACGCCGGCCAGGTCGCTCTGGGCGGCCATGATCTCGGCCAGCAATTCGCGCGCCTGCATCGTCGCTGGATGGTCGGGGCCGGCATGGCGCTCGCGCGCCGCCAGCACGCCCTCCTGCAACTTGCGCGCATTGCCCAGGTCGCCCAGCTCGCGCAGCAGGGTCGACAGGTCCTGGGCGCAGCGCAGCGATTGCTCGTGTTCGGCGCCGAGCAGGCGTTCGCGCCCGTCCAGCACGCGCTCGTAGACCATGCGCGCACGGCTCAGTTCGCCGTGCCGGGCCAGCGTGCGCGCCTGTTCGGCCAGGCGGTCGAGGGTGTGCATGTGGGCCGCGCCGTACAGGCGCTCGCTGGCGTCGATGGTTTGCTCGTGCAGGGCCAGGGCGCGTCCGAAATCGCCGCGCCGGGCCAGGGTGGCGGCCAGGGCGGCGCGCGCCGCCAGGGTGTCCGGATGTTCGGGCCCCAGCAGGCGCGCGCAATCGTCGAGCAGCAATTCCTGCAGAAACTCGGCCTCGGCCAGGCGCCCGTCCTGGCCCAGCAGGGTGGCCAGCTGGGCGCGGCCGGCGCGGGTGTCGGCATGGTCGTCGCCCAGCAGGCGCTGGCGCAGGTGGATGCTTTCTTCGAGGCAGGCGATGGCGTCGGCGGCGCGGCCGGCGCACCGGTACAGCAGGCCGAGCTGGTGCAGGTCGCGCGCCAGCGGCAGCGACAGCGCCAGGTCGGGTCCGCCGCCGAGCCGCGCGCGCGCCGCCCCGATGGCGGCGGCCAGGCGCACTTCGGCATGCGATTGCCAGGGGAAATAGTTACCGAGGAACCAGTCGAGCAGGGTGTCGAAGGTGCGCGCCAGCGAAAAGCGGTCGGCGTCGCGTTCGCCGCCGTGGGCCGGCGGCCCGGCATCGGCCAGGGCGTGCAGCTGGGGCAGCTGGATTTCGTCGAAATAGCTGTCGAGCGAGACGCGCGCGACCCCGTAACACTGGCGCAGCAACTGTTCGATCACGCTCTGGTAGCCGGCCAGGGCCTTGTGCGGATCGCCGCGCCGCCACAGCAGGCGGCGCGCGCTGTCGGCGCTATCGATCGCGGCCGGCAGCGGGTACACCATCAGGGGGCGCTGCTCGGCTTCGTGGCTGCAGCGGTAATCGATGGCGCGCGTGACCACGCCGGCCAGGCCGTCCAGGCTGCGCCGGCTCGGCGTAAACAGCGCCACCAGCCGGCGCGGCAGCAAGGCGGTGCAGATGCTGACCTCGGCCGAACGTCCGCTGCGCGCGTCCACCAGCACATGGGCGAAGCGCTGCGTCATGAACTCGGCGAAACAGC
The DNA here is from genome assembly GCF_003953935.1 of Massilia atriviolacea. Lineage (GTDB taxonomy): Bacteria > Pseudomonadota > Gammaproteobacteria > Burkholderiales > Burkholderiaceae_D > Telluria_A > Telluria_A atriviolacea. The sequence continues at coordinate 372,034 of NZ_RXLQ01000005.1, read as the reverse complement.
GGAACAGCGCCGGACAGAGCTGGAACAAGCCATCCCAGTCGAAGCGGTCGGCGCGCTCGCCGTAGCTGTCGTCGAAGCTGCCGGCCCGCATCAGGTACAGCGGGCGGCTGAGGTCGACACGCTCGACGAACGGTTCCCAGTCGACCGCGTCGAGCACCTGGCGCGCCAGGGCGTTGTCGTCCTGCTCGTCGGCGTCCTGCGACCTGCGCACCGGATGGCCGCGCCCGAGCAGGCGCAACTGCTCGCGGCAGGCCTGGAAATATTCGAGCAGGCCTGGCCGCTCGCCGGCCAGCCCGAACGCATGGTGCAGGCCGGGCGAGACGGTGTCGAAATCGATCATCAGCACCGGCACGGTGGCGTCCTGGCGTCCGGCCAGCAGCACCGCCATGGTCGACAAGGCCACGCTGCGCGCGCTCGCGCTCTCGAACGAGTAGAACGTGGTCACGTCGCCGGGACCGGAACGCGGCGGCAGGGTAAGGCGTTGGATTTCCATGTTGCTCCTCTTATTTTTTCGGGAAAGACAGATCCGGCAGATCGCGCCACTCGGGTGGGACAGCGGGAAGCACGAATTGGTTGCAGTCATGGCACACGGGGGTGTACTTTTTTTGATACTGATAATGGATGACGATCCGGTCCACGATCCGCTTGATGTCGGGCAGGAAATCCGGGTGCGACTTCAGGTCGCCGGTGGCCATCGTGAAGTGCGAAAAATCCACGTAAAAACTCGAGGCGGCGATCTGCGGCGGCAGGCGCGCCGGGTGCATGGTCATGATCACGGGGATGATCAGGTGGCTGGGCATCGGATACCACTGGCTGCGCTCGGCCTCGATCGCCTGCATCGCGGCGAACTCGCGCCGCGTGTAGCCGTGCGCCTCGTACCTGGGGGTGTAGATCACGATCATGGTGACGCTCTCGCACAGGGCGCGCGCGATGCGGCGGTCGAGGTCGTCCCCGCCGCCAAGTTGTTCAGTGTCAATGAACAAGGCCTCTTCATTGTCAAAATAGGGTTCCAGATAGCAGCGGATGGCATCGGACAGGGAAGCCTTGAACCGGTTCATCAGCTCATAGCGGCCGTGGGCGTAACTGAAGAAACAGCCGTAACGGATTGCCATGTCAGCCTCCTGTCCTGTGGTCCCACTGCGCGCTCGCGCTGTCGACTGTAACAAGCACGCCGGGCGCGGCCTTGCGCACGCGCAAACGGCCGAGCCTCCCCGGCGCCCCACCCGCCCGCGGCAAATTCAGGCATAATCAAAAATCAAACGGTCGTACTATTTTTCAATAAAACAATCGGAGACACCAATGAAAGCCGTGGTTTGCAAAGCGTGGGGGCTGCCCGACAGCCTGGTAGTGGAACAACTGGCCGCCCCGGTGGCGGGAGCGGGCCAGGTGCTGGTCGATGTGCAGGCGGCCGGGGGCAACTTCCCCGACGTGCTGATCATCCAGGGCAAGTACCAGTTCAAGCCGGAGCTGCCGTTCACCCCGGGCAGCGAACTGTCGGGCGTGGTCGCCGCGCTGGGCGAGGGCGTGGCCAACGTCAGGGTGGGCGAGCGCGTGATCGCGTTTTCCGCCCAGGGCGCGTTCGCGCAGCAGATCGTGGTGCCGGCCCAGGCCGTCATGCCGATGCCGCCCGGGATGGATTTCGACACCGCCGCCGCCATCACCCTCACCTACGGCACCTCGCACCACGCGGTGGCCGACCGCGCCGCGCTCAAGGCCGGCGAAACCATGCTGGTGCTGGGCGCGGCCGGCGGGGTCGGGCTGGCCGCCATCGAAATCGGCAAGGCCCTGGGCGCGCGCGTGATCGCGGCGGCGTCGAGCGACGACAAGCTGGCGGTCTGCCGCGAACACGGCGCCGACGCCACCATCAACTACAGCACCCAGGACTTGCGCGAAGCGATCAAGGCGGCCACCGACGGCAAGGGTCCGGACGTGATCTACGACCCGGTCGGCGGGGTGTACGCCGAGCCGGCCTTCCGCTCGATCGGCTGGCGCGGGCGCTACCTGGTGGTGGGTTTTGCCAACGGCGAGATCCCCAGGCTGCCGCTGAACCTGACCTTGCTCAAGGGCGCCTCGCTGATGGGCGTATTCTGGGGCGAGTTCGCCAAGCGCGAACCGAAGGCCAACCTGGCGGCCATGCGCGAACTGATGGGATGGCTGGCCGAAGGCAAGATCCGGCCGCGCATTTCAGGGCGCTACGCGCTGGAACAGACGGCCCAGGCGCTCAACGACATGGCGGCGCGCAAGGTCACCGGCAAAGTGGTGATCCTGCCGCAAACGTGACAGCTGCCGCCCTTAGCGGGCCTGCCGGGCGATCCAGGCATTCATCTTGGTCTCCAGCAGCGCCAGCGGCAAGGTGCCGTCGGACAGCACCGCGTCATGGAATGTCGCCAGGCTGAACTTCTCGCCCAGCGCCGCCTGCGCGCGCTGGCGCAGTTCCATGATCTTCAAGGCGCCCACCTTGTAGCCCAGCGCCTGGCCCGGCCACGCCATGTAGCGCTCGGTCGCGTTGCGCGCATCGTCTTCCGTATTGCCGGCCTCGTCGACCAGGAAGCGGATCGTCTGTTCGCGCGTCCAGCCCTTGGCGTGCAGGCCGGTGTCGACCACCAGGCGCGCGGCGCGCATCATGTCGAGCATCAGGTGGCCGGCGTAGGCGTTCGGATCGTCGTACAGGCCCATTTCCTTGCCCAGCGATTCGGCGTACAGCGCCCAGCCTTCGATATACGCGTTGTTGCCGCCGAATTTGCGGAACTTGGGAATCGGCAGTTCCTGCTGCTTGGACAGCTGGAAGTGGTGGCCCGGATGGCCTTCGTGCAGGAACAGCGAGGTCATGCGCGTGCTGGCGTAGCTGGCCGGATCGGGAATCACGGCCCAGAAAATCCCGGGACGCGAGCCGTCCGCCGCCGCCGCCGTGTAATGGTCGGACGCGGTATCGCGCGACAGCGGCGGCTCGGCGCGGATCTCCAGCGGCGCCTTGGGCAGGGTCGCGAACAGGCGCGGCAGCATCGGCAGGATGCGCGCGTTCAGCGCGCGGTAAGCCTGCAGCACCTCTTCCTCGGTCTTGAACGGACGGTATTTGGCTTGCTGCGCCAGCCAGCGCGGCAAGCCGGCCGGCGCCCCTGTGTAGCCGAGCTTGGGCGCCAGCTTGGCGAATTCGGCATTGATGCGCGCCATCTCGGCCAGCCCGATGCGGTGGATTTCTTCCGGCGCCAGGGCGCTGGTGGTCTGCGAAGCCACCCAGGCGCGGTACCAGTTGCCGCCGTCCGGCAGGCTGCCCCAGCCCGATGTGTCGCGCGCGGCCGGCAGGTACTCGGTTTCCAGGAAGCCGGCCAGCTTGCGCAGCGAAGGCAGCACCTGCACCCGCACGGTTTCGCGGTAGGCGCCCGTCAGGCGCGCTTTCTCGCCCTTGGAAAAGGCCTCGGGCAGCGCGCGCGACGGCGCCGCGTACGCGCTGCTGTCGACCGTCGCGGCGGCCAGCGCCTTGATCTGCGGCAGCAGCGACTGCACCAGCGCCTTGGGCAGCACCACACCCTGCTTGATGCCGCTACGCATATTGGCGATGGCGGCGTCGGTCCACTGCGGCAGCGCCGCCAGGCGCTTCAGGTAAGCCTGCTGCTGGGCCACGGTGGCCAGCGGCTGCGCGCCGTCGCCGGCGCCAAAATTGGCCAGCAGCACGGGCAGGCTGTCCATGTGGTTCATCGGCAGCAGGTAATCCTTGAGCGGCTCGAAGCGCAGCAGGTTATTGACTTCGAAACCGAGGATGTCGTAGGTGGTCAGGTCGAGCGCAGCGAGCTTGCTGCGGTCGATGCGGGCCAGCTCGTTGCGCACCTCGTGCAGCATGGCGAACTGGCGCGCGCGCACCGAGGGCACGATGGTCATCGGCAGCAGGTCGTCGAAGCGGTTGTCGCCGGCGAAGGTGGCGTTGACCGGCTCGTAGCGCGCCTGTTCTTCGTAATAGCGTTCGGCCAGCCGGGCCAGCTGCGCGGCGGGATTCGCGCCCGCTTTGTCGGCGCCGGCCAGCGGCGGCGGCGCGGGAACCCGGGCCGGCGCCTGGCCGGCGGCGCCGGCGGCCAGGGTCGTGCCCATCAAGGCGGAAAGTATCAGCGAGCGCAGCACGGTCATGGCTTAGTCCTGGGGTTCTTGAGGCGGTTTGAAAAAGGCGATCACGTCTTCCTGCAGGCGAGTGCGCTTGAACGACGGCAGGCTCTGCCACACGCGCTTGCCGTAGGACTTGGAAATCAGGCGCGGGTCGCAGATCATCAGCACGCCGCGGTCGGTCTCGTCGCGGATCAGGCGCCCCGCGCCCTGCTTGAGGTTGATGATGGCCTCGGGCAGGGTGTGGTGCATGAAGCCGTTCAAGCCCTGCTTTTCCATGACGTCGATGCGCGCGGCCAGCACCGGGTCGTCGGGCGGGGCGAAGGGCAGCTTGTCGATGATGACGAGCGAGAGCGCATCGCCGCGCACGTCCACGCCTTCCCAGAAACTCTGGGAGCCGACCAGCACGCCGTTGCCGGCATTGCGGAAGGAGTCGAGCAGTTCGGTGCGGCCGCGCTCGCCCTGCACGAACAGCGGGAAGTCGAGCCCGCGCTTGGCGAACTCGTCGCGCAAGCGTTCGGACACCTGCTTGACCGCCCGGATCGTGGTGCACAGGAAGAAGGTGCGGCCGCCGGCCGCCTCGATCACCGGCAGCGCGCAATCGATGACGGCGTCGGTGTAGCCGAAGGAATTCGGTTCCGGCAAGCCGTTCGGCACGTACAGCAAGCCCTGCTGCTCGTAGTTGAACGGACTCGGCCAGGTCTTGGCCGGCTCGCCGGTCAGGCCCATCTGGTTCGAGAAATGCTTGAAGTCGTTCTTGACCGCCAGCGTGGCCGAGGTAAAGATCCAGCTGCGCGGCGTGCCTTCGCGCTGGTTGTTGAAGATCGGCGCGATCGACAGCGGCGTCTTGTGCAGTTGCAGGGACGAGGAAAAGGCTTCCACCCACAGCACCGCCTGGTCGCCTTCGACCACTTTACCCTTGCCGTCCTGTTTCCAGCCGTCCAGCGCGGCGGCCAGCTCGACCGCGCGCACGCGCACCTGTTCGATGGTCTCGGCGCGCGCGGCCTGGTCTTCGAGCACGCCGATCATCTCGGCCAGCTTGTCCTTGAGCGTGTTCAGGGCCGGGAAAAAATCGGAGGACGGCATGATCTGCGCCAGCGACAGGCGCATGATGTCTTGCGGGAAAGTCAGGCGCAGGTCGCGCGCGGCCTTTTCCACCACCATCACCACCTTGGCCCAGTCCGGTCCGCCGCGCGCGTGCGCCAGGCCCTCGGCCAGCACGTCGCGGCACAGTTCCAGGATCTGCGAGGTGGAGACGGTCTGGCCGAAGAACAGGGTGGCCGTGTCGGGCAGCTGGTGCGCTTCGTCGAAGATGATGGTATTGGCCGAGGGCAGCAGCTCGGCCACGCCGGTGTCCTTCAGCGCCACGTCGGCGAAGAACAGGTGGTGGTTGACCACCACCACGTCGGCCTGCTGGGCTTCGCGGCGCGCCTTCATCACGAAGCAATCCTGGTAGTACTGGCACTCGGCGCCCATGCAGGTGTCGCGGGTCGAGGTGACCAGGTTCCAGATCTGCGCATTTTCGGGCACCTTGGCCAGTTCGGCCTTGTCGCCCGAGCTGGTCATCTTGATGAAGCGCGAGATTTCGCGCAGGTTGCCGACATCGTCGCGCGAGGTCATGCGCCCGTTCTGCAGGGTGCGTTCCAGGTGGTAGTGGCAGACGTAGTTCGAACGGCCCTTGAGCAGGGCCACCGATACCGGGGCCTTGAGCGCGGCGCGCACGGTCGGTATGTCGCGCAGGAACAACTGGTCCTGCAAGTTCTTGGTGCCGGTCGAAATGATGGTCTTGCCGCCCCACAGCAGCGCCGGGACCAGGTAGGCGAAGGTCTTGCCGGTGCCGGTGCCGGCCTCGGCGATCAGGGTGCTCTGGTCGGCGATGGCCTGGGCGATCGACTTGGCCATCTCGGTCTGCGAGCGGCGCGGGCTGAAGCTGCCGACGGAAGGCGCAAGCGGGCCGCCCGCGCTGAACAGGCGGTCGACTTCGGCATCGTGTTTGCCTTCCGGCAGGGCCGGCGCGGCGGGTTCGCCGTCGGCGTGAAGCGGCGCGACGGGCGCCAGTGTAGGGTCGGTCAAAGTGGCATTTCAGTGAAGCGAAGAAGGATCAGGCCGGAACATCGGGCACCAATTGCATTTTCAACAGGGTAATATGGTCTTTCAGTTGCAATTTGCGCTTTTTGAGGCGGCGCAGCTGCAACTGGTCGTGGTGCCCGTCCAGGGTCAACATGTCTATGACAGCATCCAGGTCGCGATGTTCCACATCGAGTTCGATCAGGCGGCGCTGGATTTCGTGGGCATCGTTCATGTGTGGCATTCCAGACAAGTTCATTTCAAAAATTTCATCAACTGCAGCCGAAAAACGCATACAATCTGAAACAATTTTTGTCGCACAGAAAATAGTCGCTGCTTGCAAGCAGCAGCATACTCGGTGCATAGTTTAATCTACGGCGCGGTTGCAGCCAACAATATAGAATACGGCAGCCACGAGAGCCGTATGGTAACGCAGCCAGGACTTTACCCCAAGCATATGAACGTATACAAGATAGAAGCCGGTACCGCGCAGCACATCGGTAACCGAGCGGAGCAGACCAACCGCACCGCCCTGTTCACCGGCGCCCGTTCGCCCGGCTACATGATGGCGGTGCTGGCCGACGGCGTTTCCGGCGGCTCTGCCGCAGCCGACCAGGCCCTGCTGACGGCCAAGCAGCAATTCGACCTGTTCAAGCCGGGCGACGCCCCCAGCATCGAGCGCCTGCAAGGGCTGCTGCGCGACATCGTGCTGGAAACCCACACCGTGCTCAAGCTCAATGCCCTGACCAGCAAGAGCGAGCCGCATTCGACCTTCGTGGGGCTGATCATCACCCCCAAGGGCACGGCCGTGTGGGCGCACGTGGGCGATTCGCGCCTGTACCGCTTCGTGCGCGCCGAGTGCGTGGTGCGCACCAGCGACGTGCCGTATATCGAGCACCTGGTCGGCACCGACAAGCTGCCGCTGGAAGCGGCCAGGAACCACCGCCACTCGAAGCTGCTGTTCAATGTGCTCGGCAACAGCCGCAAGGAACCGTTCGTGGCCGTCGGCCACCACGAGAACCTGGCGGCGGGCGACACCTTCCTGCTGGCCTCGGACGGGCTGTGGCACTTCTTCACCGATAGCGAACTCGGTGCGGTGACCAGCAAGAACACCCCGCGCCAGGCCTCGGAGCTGCTGATCAACAAGGCGGTGGAACGCGCCCAGGGCAAGGGCGGCAACTGCACCATGGCCATCGTCAAGCTGGTCAAGCCGCCCAAGGAAGTGCCGAACTACACGGTGGAACGGATGCGCCGCGCGGTATAATCCGTCGTTCCCGGCCTCGGCGGCCCCCCTTGGCGGGAACGACGCGTCATTTGGTCATCTTGACTTCCTTCGGCTGCGCCGCCGCCTCCGCATCCCTGGCCGCCTTCTCGGCCTTCCTGGCGCTGGCCGCCTTCTTCTCTTCCACCTTGCGCTGGCGCTTCTCGGAATCGATGCGTTTCTGCTCGAAGGCTTGCGCGTTGGCCGCCCGTTGCGGCACGGCGGCCCGCTCTTCGGCGGCGATCCGCGCCAGCTTGGCCGCCTGCGCCGCCTGGCGCGCTTCCAGGGTCGGCTTCTTCGACGGCCCCTTCACTTTCGGCGGCGCTTCCACCGGCGCCGGGGTCGGATTGGCCGCCAGGCGCGCTTCTTCCGCTTCCGCCACCCGGATCGATTCGGCCACCGCCGCGTCGCGCGCGTCGGCCGAGGCCTTGCGCTGGAAGTGCTTGGCCTCGTCTTCCACCGCGTTCAGGTAGGCCAGGGTCACGCGCCGGTACTCGCTCGCTTCGTCTAGGCAGTCGTTGACGAAGAATTTCTCGTAGCAGGTCGCTTCGCTGTTGGCGTAGCGCGCTTCGGCGGCGGCGCGCTGGGTGCGCACCTGTTCGAGCTTGAGCGCGGCCTGTTCCAGCGATTCGGTGGCCGGCACCGGCGGCGCCATGCTGGTCGGCTGCAGGCCGGGCGTGCAGGCGGCCAGGCCGGCGGCCAGCGCCAGCGCGGCAAGCCGGATCGGGAGAAAAGCAAAGCGGTTGTTCATGTTCGGTGTCCTGTGGGCTGGTCGGGCGAAGGTCAGGAAAGGGCGTCGGCCGCGCCGCGGCGCTCCGCATCCATGTAGTCGCGCGACTGCATTTCGATAATACGCGAGACGGTGCGGTGAAACTCGTTCGACAGCGTCCCTTGCGTGTACAGCTGTTCCGGCGGCACGGCGGCCGACATCAGCAGTTTAACCTTGTGGTCGTAGAAGACGTCGATCAGCCAGGTAAACCGGCGCGCCTCGGACGACTGCGCGGCCGACATGGCCGGAATCCCCGACAGTACCACGGTGTGGAAGCGGCTGGCGATTTCGAGGTAGTCGTTCTGCGAGCGCGGCCCGCCGCACAGGGTCGCAAAATCGAACCAGATGATGCCGCCGGCGTGGCGCAAGGCGCGGATTTCGCGCTCTTCGATGCGGATGCGCGGGTCTTCGTCGGCCGTCTCGGCGATGCGCGCGTAGGCCGTGCGCAGCGCCTCGTCGGAGGCGGCGCCCAGCGGCGTGTAATAGCTCTCGACCTGCTCCAGCGCGCGCTTGCGGTAATCGATGCCGGCGTCGACGTTCATCACGTCGAGCCTGTCCTTGAGCAGGGCGATGGTGGGCAGCATGCGGTCGCGGTGCAGGCCGTCCGGGTACAGCAGGTCGGGGTCGTAGTTCGACGTCATGATGAAAGACACGCCGTTGTTGAACAGCGCCGTCAGCAGGTTGTACAGGATCATGGCGTCGGCAATATCCGACACGTGGAATTCGTCGAAGCAGATCAGGCGGTATTTCTTGGCGATGCGGCGCGCGACCTCGTCGAGCGGATCGGCCACGCCCTTGAGCTCATCGAGCTCGCGGTGCACGCCGCGCATGAATTCGTGGAAGTGCAGGCGCGTCTTGCGCACCACCGGCACCACCGAGTAAAAACTGTCCATCAAAAACGACTTGCCGCGCCCGACTCCACCCCACAGGTAGACCCCGCGCGGCACGTCCGGGCGGTTGATCAGGCGCTTGAACGTGGACGAGCGCTGCGCCCGGAAATCGACCCATTCTTCAAAGGCGCGCTGCAGGCGGTCGACCGCGCGCTGCTGCGCCGCGTCCGAGGTAAAGCCGCGTTGGGATAAGGCGTGCTGGTAGAACTCTTGGACATTCATCTGGGGAGGCAATGCGGAAAGCCGGGCGGGCCAATGGCATGCATCGGCGCGCCCGGCGGGGTACGGATTTAGAAGTTCAGCGTACGCTTGTCGACGGCGAGCGCGGCTTCCTTGGTCGCTTCGGACAGCGATGGGTGGGCGTGGCAGATGCGCGCGATGTCTTCCGCGGAGGCGCGGAATTCCATCGCGACGACCGCTTCCGAAATCAGTTCGGACGCCATCGGGCCGACGATGTGCACGCCGAGGATTTCATCGGTGCCCGCATCGGCCAGGAACTTGACCATGCCCGAGGTGTCGCCCAGCGCGCGCGCGCGGCCGTTGGCCATGAACGGGAAGGTGCCGGCCTTGTAGGCCACGCCGGCCGCTTTCAGCTGCTGCTCGGTCTGGCCGACCCAGGCGATTTCCGGCGAGGTGTAGATCACCCACGGAATCGTGTTGAAGTTGGTGTGGCCATGCTGGCCGGCGATACGCTCGGCCACGGCAACGCCTTCTTCTTCGGCCTTGTGCGCCAGCATCGGGCCGCGCACCACGTCGCCCACCGCCCACACGTTCGGCAGGTTGGTCTTGCAGTCGTCGTCCACCGCAATGAAGCCGCGCTCGTCGAGCTTGAGGCCGACGCTGTCGGCGCCCAGGCCGATCGTGTTCGGCACGCGGCCGATCGAGATGATCAGCTTGTCGAACACGGCGCTCTGCGCTTCGCCGGCGGCGTTGGCGTACTCCACCGTGACCTTGTCGCCGGCGGCGCTGACCTTGTTGATCTTCACGCCCAGGTTGATCGCCAGGCCCTGCTTGGTAAACAGCTTGTGCGCTTCCTTGGCGATCTGCTCGTCGACCGCGCCGAGGAAGGTCGGCAAGCCTTCCAGCACCGTGACCTTGGCGCCCAGGCGGCGCCACACGCTGCCCATTTCGAGGCCGATCACGCCGGCGCCGATCACGCCCAGGTTTTCCGGCACGGCGTCGATGGCCAGTGCGCCGGTGTTCGACAGGATCAGTTTTTCGTCGAACGGCGCGCCCGGCAGTTCACGCGCGTTGGAACCGGTGGCGATGACGACATGCTTGGCGCTGAGCGTCTCGGCGGCGGGGCCGGTGACGCTGATCTGGTAGCCGCCTTCGGCCGCGCCCGAGAAGGCGCCACGGCCGTGGAAGAAGGCGATCTTGTTTTTCTTGAACAGGAACAGGATGCCGTCGTTGTTCTGTTTGACGACGGTGTCCTTGCGCTTCAACATTTGCGGCAGGTTCAGCGCCAGGCCGGCGACGTCGATGCCGTGTTCGGCGAAGGCGTGGCCGGCGTGCTCGAAGTGTTCGGAGGACTGCAGCAGCGCCTTGGAAGGAATGCAGCCGACGTTGGTGCAGGTGCCGCCCGGTGCCGGACCGCCCTTGGCGTTCGCCCATTCATCGATACAGGCAACCTTGAAACCCAGTTGCGCGGCACGGATGGCGGCGATGTAGCCGCCGGGACCGGCGCCGATGACAACCACGTCGAATTGTTTTGCGTCACTCATTATTGATTCCCTTGTTTTATTCTTCTGGTACGAATACCCACATCAGCAGGTAGATCAGCAGGCCGAGCAGGAAGTACAGGGTAAACACCGTAAACACCAGGCGCCATACCCATGAATCCATGCCCGAGACCCGGGCCAGGCCGCCGCACACGCCGGAGATCCAGCGGTCGCCGCGCGTGCGGCGCAGCCGGGAAAACTCGCTGGCGAGGTCGCCGTTGCCGGGACCGGGGCCGAGGCTGGCCTTCTCTTGCTCGGCCAGCAGGCGCGCCTTGGCCTGTGAAAATTCGGCGTCGGACAGCGCGCCGGCCTGGTGCAGTTCGTGCAAACGCTTGATTTCGTCGGAGATATTCAATTATCCACCTATCCAAAACAATGGCGACGCACGCGCTGCGGCCAGCGCGCCAGCGTGCACCTTGTGCTTACAGGTCCAGCAGCAGACGCGCCGGATCTTCCAGCGTTTCCTTCATCGTGACCAGGCCCAGGACGGCTTCGCGGCCGTCGATGATGCGGTGGTCGTACGACATCGCCAGGTAGTTCATCGGACGCACCACGACCTGGCCGTTTTCGACGACGGCGCGGTCCTTGGTCGCGTGCACGCCCAGGATGGCCGACTGCGGCGGGTTGATGATCGGGGTCGACAGCATCGAGCCGAAGGTGCCGCCGTTCGAGATCGAGAAGGTACCGCCGGTCAGGTCTTCCAGGGTCAGCTTGCCTTCCTTGGCTTTCTGGCCGAATTCGCCGATCTTCTTCTCGATCTCGGCGATCGACATCTGGTCGGCGTTGCGCAGGATCGGCACCACCAGGCCGCGCGGCGAACCGACCGCGATGCCGATGTCGAAGTAGCCGTGGTAGACGATGTCGTTACCGTCGACCGAGGCGTTGATGATCGGGTACTTCTTCAGCGCGGCGACGGCGGCCTTGACGAAGAAGGACATGAAGCCCAGCTTGACGCCGTGCTCTTTCTCGAACTTGTCCTTGTACTTGTTGCGCAGGTCGATCACCGGCTGCATGTTCACTTCGTTGAACGTGGTCAGGATGGCGTTGGTCGACTGCGACTGCACCAGGCGCTCGGCGATACGGGCGCGCAGGCGGCTCATCGGCACGCGCTCTTCCGGACGCTCGCCCAGGCTGGCGACGGCCGGTGCGGCCACCTGCTGCAGCGGCGCCTTGGCTGGCGCGGCTGGCGCTGCCAGCGGAGCGGGAGCGGCTGGCTTGACGCCGCCGGGCTGGGTTGCGGAACCCAGCGCGCCCAGGACGTCGCCCTTGGTCACGCGGCCGTCGCGGCCGCTGCCGGCCACGTCGGACGTGGTCAGATTGTTATCGGCCAGCAGCTTGGCGGCGGCAGGCATGGCGACATTGGCTTTCGAGGCGATCGCGTTGATGGCGGCGGCGACCGGATCGGCGGCGGCCGGCGCGGCCTGCACGGGGGCGCTCGAAATCTGCAGCGGGCTCACTTGCGCCGACGCTTCGGTATCGATGATGGCGATGACTTCGCCGGCCACGACGGTGCTGCCGTCGGCCTTGAGGATCTGGGTGATGATGCCGGCCGATGGCGCTGGCAGTTCGAGGACGACTTTATCGGTCTCGATGTCGATCATGTTTTCGTCGCGCGTGACGGGCTCGCCGACTTTCTTGTGCCACGACAGCAGGGTCGCTTCCGCGACCGATTCCGACAGGACTGGGACTTTGACTTCGATTTGTGCCATGTAAAACTCCGTGTATTGTTTTTAGCAAGCGCCCCGCCGGGTGATCGATGCGGCGGGGCGCTCCGTCATTATTTGGTCAGGATGAAACCCTTGAGCTTCGAGAATGCGGTTTCCAGCAATTCCTTCTGCTGCGCATTGTGCTTGTCGCCGTAACCGACGGCAGGCGATGCCGAAGCCGGACGGCCCGCATACGCCAGGCGCTGGCCCGATTCCATGCTCTCGAAGATGTTGTGCTGGATCTGGAACCATGGCCCCTGATTCTGCGGCTCATCCTGGGTCCACACCACTTCGGTCGCGTTCGGGAACTTTTTCAGTTCGGCCGCGAACGACTTGTGCGGGAACGGATACAGCTGTTCGATACGGATGATGGCAACATCGCTCTGGCCGCGCGTCTTGCGGCTGTTGACCAGGTCGTAGTAGACCTTGCCCGAGCAGGCGATCACGCGCTTGACCTTCTTGGCGTCGATTTTCTCGTCGACTTCGCCGATCACGGTGTGGAACATGCCCTTGGCCAGTTCGGCCAGCGGCGAGCTGGCGTCCTTGTTACGCAGCAGCGACTTCGGCGTCAGGATGACCAATGGCTTCCTGAACTGGCGCACCATCTGGCGGCGCAGCAGGTGGAAGATCTGCGAGCCGGTGGTCGGCTGCACGACCTGCATATTGTTGTCCGCGCACAGCTGCAGGAAGCGTTCCGGACGCGCCGACGAGTGCTCCGGCCCCTGGCCTTCGTAACCGTGCGGCAGCATCATCACCAGGCCCGAAGCGCGGCCCCATTTGACTTCGCCGGACGCGATGAACTGGTCGATCACGACCTGGGCGCCGTTGGCGAAGTCGCCGAACTGGGCTTCCCAGATGGTCAGGGTGTTCGGCTCGGCGGTCGAGTAGCCGTATTCGAAGGCCAGCACCGCTTCTTCCGACAGCACCGAGTCGATCACGACGAACGGCGCCTGGCCTTCCGACACATTGCACAGCGGGACGTAGGTGCCTGCATCCCAGCGTTCGCGGTTCTGGTCGTGCAGCACGGCGTGGCGGTGGGTGAAGGTGCCGCGGCCGGCATCCTGGCCCGACAGGCGGATGGCGTAGCCGGACGAGACCAGCGACGCGTAAGCGAGGTGCTCGCCCATGCCCCAGTCCAGGTTCAATTCGCCACGGCCCATGGAGGCGCGGTCGGCCAGCACTTTTTCGACCAGCGAGTGGACCTTGAAGTTTTCAGGCAGGGTGGTGATGCGGGTCGCCAGGCGCTTGAGTTCCGTCATCGGCACGGCGGTGTCGGCGCTGTCGGTCCATTTGCGGTTCAGGAACGGCAGCCAGTCGACCGCGTACTTGTTCTTGAAGTTCGAGATGACCGGATCGATCGTGTGCTTGCCGGCGTCCATGGCGTCGCGGTAGGCCGAGACCATCTTGTCGCCGCCGTCGGCCGCCAGGGTGCCCTGGGCGATCAGCTTGTCCGCGTACAGCTTGCGGGTGCCAGGATGCTGGCCGATCTTCTTGTACATCAGCGGCTGGGTCAGCGCCGGGGTATCCTGCTCGTTGTGGCCGAGCTTGCGGTAGCAGATGATGTCGACGACGACGTCTTTCTTGAACTGGACGCGGTAGTCGAGCGCGATCTGGGTGGCCAGCACGACCGCTTCAGGGTCGTCGCCGTTCACGTGCAGTACCGGCGCTTCGATCATCTTGACCACGTCCGAGCAGTACAGGGTCGAACGCGCATCGCGCGGATCCGACGTGGTGAAGCCGATCTGGTTGTTGATCACGATGTGCACCGTGCCGCCCGTGCCGTAGCCGCGGGTCTGGGCAAGGTTCAGCGTTTCCATGACCACGCCCTGGCCGGCGAACGCGGCGTCGCCGTGGACCAGGATCGGCAGCACTTGCGCGCCGTCCTTGTCGCCGCGGCGCTCCATGCGCGCCTTGACCGAACCCTCGACGACCGGGTTGACGATCTCCAGGTGCGAGGGGTTGAAGGCCAGCGACAGGTGCACCGGACCGCCGGCGGTCGAGATATCGCTCGAGAAGCCCTGGTGGTACTTGACGTCGCCCGACGGCAGGTCGTCGCCGTGCTTGCCTTCGAATTCTTCGAACAGTTCCTGCGGCGATTTGCCCAGGGTGTTGACCAGCACGTTCAGGCGGCCGCGGTGGGCCATGCCGATGACGATTTCCTGCACGCCCTTTTCACCGGCGCGCTGGATGGTTTCGTCGATCGAGGCGATGAACGATTCGGAGCCTTCCAGCGAGAAGCGCTTGGCGCCGACGTATTTGGTGTGCAGGTAGCGCTCCAGGCCTTCGGCGGCCGTCAGGCGTTCGAGGATGTGGGCTTTTTTCTCGGCCGTGAAGTTCGGGGTCGAGCGGATCGCTTCGAGTTTCTCCTGCAGCCAGCGCTTTTCCGCCGGATCGCCGATGTACATGAATTCGGCGCCGATCGAACGGCAGTAGGTATCGCGCAGCAGGTTCAGCAGGTCGCGCAGGGACGCGGTCTCGGGGCCGAAGTAGGTATTGCTGATGTTGAACACGATGTCCATGTCGGCATCGGTGAAGCCGTAGAAGGCCGGATCGAGTTCCGGGATCATCGGACGTTCCTGGCGCTGCAGCGGGTCCAGGTTGGCCCACTGGGAGCCGAGATAGCGGTAGGCGGCGATCAGCTGGGTGACGGCGACGCGCTTGCGCCCCATTTCGGCGTCGGCGGACGCGGTCACGACACGGATCGGGCCTGCCTTGGCGCGCTCGGCGAACGAGGCGATGACGGATGCATGGGCAACGTCGGGTTTGTTGGAGCCGTCGACCGCAGGGACGTTCTGCATGGAGTCGAAATAGGCGCGCCAGTTATCCGGCACCGAGCCTGGGTTGTCGAGGTAGGCCTCGTACAGCTCTTCAACGTACGGCGCATTACCACCGAACAAATAGGAGTTCGCGGTTTGTTCTTGCATCATCTTGCTCACCTTTCTTCGCGCTTCGCGAGTTTGGCGGGTTAATCTAACCTTCCGCGACACGGCCTGACCGGTTAGCGGATTGCACATCAAGTTGTGGGGAAGGACTTGTAAAGCTCGCAGCATTCTTACGAGGTCGGAAGAATAGCACGCGTATTGTAGCCTAACATTCCACCTCGCGAAAAAAGTTGCCGATCATCTTTTTTGATTGGGCGATGCCAAAACCACGACTTTGGCGCCAATAAATTGACACATCACAATTTTATCGCTAGTTAGCAGCGCGTTTTCTTGCGCCAGCGCAGGGACAAACCGGGTCCACTGTGCTTGGAGGCAAGCGATTGTTGCGTATTGTAAATGTCCGATGGCGCCATTGACCGAGCAAATGATAATAGTTATCATTTGCGTTTAGCTCCTTGACGGAAGTACCGATGTCCTCCCCTGCCACGCTCCCCAGCGCCAGCCGCGCCGCCTGGCTCAAGAACCTGCACCGCTGGCACTGGATCAGTTCGGCCTTGTGCCTGATGGGCATGCTCCTGTTCAGCATCACCGGCATCACGCTCAACCACGCCAGCCAGATCGAGGCCAGGCCGGCGGTCAGCAAGCGCAAGGCCACCCTGCCCGCGCCCCTGTTGCGCGACCTGGAGCAGGCGGCCAGCGAGCACGCCGACGCGCGCGCGCCGCTGCCGCCGCGCGTGGCCAGCTGGGCCGACCGCGAGTTCGGCCTCGACCTCGGCGCCGTCGACGCCGAATGGAGCGAGGAAGACGCCTATGTGGCGCTGCCGCGTCCGGGCGGCGACGCCTGGCTGAGGATTGCCGTCGACGGCGCCGCCGAATACGAAAAGACCGACCGCGGCATGGTGTCCTGGCTCAACGACCTGCACAAGGGCCGCAACGCGGGCCCGGTGTGGGGCTGGTTCATCGATATTTTTGCGGTGGCCTGCGTGGTGTTTTCGCTGACCGGTTTCCTGATCATGAAACTGCACGCCGCCAACCGCCCGTCCACCTGGCCGGTGATCGGCGCCGGCATCCTCATGCCGCTGCTGCTCGCCCTCTTGTTTACCCACTGACTGACCCCACGATGAAACTACAACACACGCTTGCCCTTACCCTCCCCATGCTGAGCGGCTGGGCCGTCGGCGCCGACCTCGCCGTCAAGTTCGAAATCCCGCAACTGAACGTGGCCGAATACCACCGTCCGTACGTGGCCATGTGGCTCGAGCGCGCCGACCAGAGCGTGGCGGCCAACCTGTCGGTGCTGTACGACGTCAAGAAGAAGGACAACGCCGGCACCAAGTGGGTCAAGGACCTGCGCACCTGGTGGCGCAAGGCGGGCCGCGACGTGGAACTGCCGCTGGACGGCGTGAGCGGCGCGACGCGCTCGGCGGGCGAGCAGAGCATCAGCTTCGGACCGGCGCGCACCGGCATCGACAAGCTGCCGGCCGGCGACTACAAGCTGGTGATCGAAGCGGCGCGCGAATCGGGCGGGCGTGAACTGGTGCGCGTTCCCTTCAGCCTGCCGCTCAAGGGCAAGCAAACCTTCAGCGCGCGCGGCAAGGAAGAACTCGGCGCGGTTTCCCTCCAGATCACCCCTTAATTGACGACCATGACCAACTTCACGATGAAAAAGACCCTGCTTGCCCTCGGCCTGGCCGCCCTGTCGCTGAGCGCCTCCGCGCACCGCGGCTGGCTGTACCCGCAAGCGACCATGGTCGAAGCGAAGGAACCGTGGGTGACCATCGACGGCGCCATTTCGGAAGGCCTGTTCGACATCGAACACGTCGCCCTCAGGCTCGACGCGGCCACCGTCACCGATCCGGATGGCGTGGTCACGCCGGCGCCGGCCGGCTACACCGGCAGGCAGCGCGCCACCTTCGACCTGAAGATGGCCAAGAGCGGCACCTACAAGATCAGTCTCGTCAGCCGCAACGTGATGGCCAGCTACAAGGACAAGGCCGGAGAAGCCAAGCGTTTCCGCGGCAGCGAGGACGCCTTTGCCAAGGAAGTGCCGAGCGACGCGCAGGAGCTGAAAACCACCTACGCCCACCAGCGCCTGGAGACGTTCGTGAGCGCCAACAAGACCAGCGACGGCGCCTTCAAGCCGAGCGGCGTGGGCCTGGAGATGATCCCGCTGACCAATCCGACCGACCTGCGCGCCGGCGAAACGGCCAGATGGCGCTTCCAGCTCGACGGCAAGCCGCTGCCGAAGTTCGCCTTCAGCCTGATTCCGGGCGGCGTGCGCTATCGCGGCGTGCTCGGCGAAGTGCGCCTGGAAACCGACGCCAAGGGCGAGGTGGCGGTGACCCTGCCGGCCCCCGGCATGTACTGGCTCAACGCCGGCTTCCCGGCGGCCCAGGCCAAAGGCGCGGCCCCGGCCGACGCACCGGCCGTGACGCGCCGCTACAGCTACGCCGCCACGCTCGAAGTGCTGCCAGAGTAAATGCGGCGCCGCGTTCTCGTCCCCCTCGCGATCGCGCCGGCCCTGCCGCCGCGCGCCAGCACCCTGCTCGACCTGGGCGGCAGCAGCATGGGCACCAGCTGGTCGGCGCGCGTGATGGCGCCGCCGGGCGCCGGGCCGGCCGTGCTGGAATCCCTGCAGCGCCAGCTGGACCTGGTGGTGGCGCAAATGAGCCACTGGGATCGCGACTCCAACCTGAGCCGCTTCAACAGCGCCCCGGCGGGCAACTGGCACCGCCTGCCTGACGCCTTCTTCACGGTGCTCAGCTACGCGCTGGAGGTGGCCGAGGCCAGCGGCGGCGCCTACGATCCCTGCGCCGGCGCCCTGGTCAACGCCTGGGGTTTCGGCGCGCGCCAGCGCTATAACGAAGCCAATTTTTATGCGCCGCTGCCGGCGGCCACGCAAGCCATCGTGGCGCGCGCCGACCGCCAGCGCCTGCAACTGGACCGCGCCAGCCGGCGCGCGCTGCAGCCGGGCGGCGTGCAGATCGACCTGTCCTCGGTGGCCAAGGGCTATGCGGTCGACCTGCTGGCGCGCTGCCTGGAAGCGCAGGGCCTGCACCACTACCTGGTGGAGATCGGCGGCGAATTGCGCGGCGCCGGCACCAAGGCCGACGGCCAGCCGTGGTGGGTCGCGCTGGAAGGCGTGCCGGGCGCGGGCGACGGCGCGGCGCCGACCACGGTGGCGCTGCACGGGCTGGCCATCGCCACCTCGGGCGACTACCGGCGCTACTTCGAGCATGGGGGCCGGCGCGCCTCGCACACGCTCGACCCGCGCACGGGCGCGCCGATCCGCAACGACGTGGCCTCGGTCACGGTGCTGCATGCCGAATGCATGGCCGCCGATGCCCTCTCGACCGCGCTGTCGGTGCTCGGGCCCGAACAAGGACTGGCGCTGGCCGAACGCCAGAACGTGGCGGCGCGCTTCCTGCTGCGCCATCAAGGCGCGCTGCGCGAAGTCGTCTCCACCGCCTACGAGGAATTACTCCAATGATCACTGTCGATCCGGTCCGCTGGGGCGGCGCCGCCGCCGCCGTGGCGGCCTACGCGGGCATGTGCCTGGCCCTGCTGCGCGCGCGCCGCGCCGTGCACAAGGACAGCGGCGGCGGCAAGGCCGACTGGCTGGTGGCCTATGCCAGCCAGACCGGCACCGGCGAAGCGCTGGCCGAACACACGGTGGCGACGCTGCGCACCGGCGGCCTGGCGGCGCGCGCAATCAGCGTCGAGCACCTGGACCAGGCCACCTTGCGCGGCGCGGCGCGCATCCTGTTCATCGCCAGCACCTACGGCGAGGGCGATGCGCCCGACAGCGCGGCGCGCCTGGCGCGCCTGCTCGCCCAGCCGGGCATGGCGCTCGGCCAGCTGCACTACGCCGTGCTGGCGCTGGGCGACAGCAGCTACGCCAATTACTGCGGCTTCGGGCGCCGCCTGGACGCCGCCTTGCGGCAGTGCGGCGCGCAGGCGCTGTTCGAGCGGGTCGAAGTGGACCGCGGCCGCAGCGCCGCCATCGAGGCGTGGCAGCATCACCTGAGCCACCTGGCCGGCACCAGCGACGCCCCCGACTGGAGCGCCCCAGGCTACGGCGACTGGCGCATCGCAGCGCGCCGCCTGCTCAATCCCGGCAGCGCCGGCGCGCCGGTGTACCGCATCGACCTGCTGCCGGCCGCCGGCCCCCTGCCCGCATGGGAAGCGGGCGACCTGGTGCAGGTGAGCGCGCCGGGCGACCCGGACTATCCGCGCGAGTATTCGATCGCCTCGACCATGGCTGAAGGGCGCCTGTCGCTGCTGGTGCGCCTGCACGCGCGCGAGGACGGCACCCTGGGCATGGCCTCGGGCTGGCTGTGCCGCGAGGCGCAGGAGGATGCGCCGCTGCTGCTGCGCGTGCGCCAGCACAGCCGCTTCCGGATCGGCGAGAATGCCGCGCGGCCGCTGATCTTGATCGGCAACGGCACCGGCATCGGCGGCCTGCGCGCGCACCTGCAAAGCCGCGCCGACGCAGGCCGGGCGCGCAACTGGCTGGTGTTCGGCGAGCGCCAGGCCGCGCATGACGATTTTTGCGCGGCCGATATCGCCGCCTGGCGCCAGGCCG
Source organism: Massilia atriviolacea (assembly GCF_003953935.1). Taxonomy (GTDB): domain Bacteria; phylum Pseudomonadota; class Gammaproteobacteria; order Burkholderiales; family Burkholderiaceae_D; genus Telluria_A; species Telluria_A atriviolacea. The sequence goes on along the minus strand of NZ_RXLQ01000005.1, from coordinate 352,061 downwards.
GCATGCTGGAGGCCGTCAGCCTGGTGTTTTCGCGCGACGGCGGCAGCGAACGCTATGTGCAGCATGCGCTCGCCGCGCAAGCCGCCCGGCTGCGCGCGTGGGTGGCGGACGGCGCCGCGATCTATGTCTGCGGCAGCCTGCAAGGCATGGCCGGGGCCGTGCACGCGACGCTGGAAACGGTGCTCGGCAGCGACACCGTCGCCATGCTCGACGAGAGCGGACGCTATCGGCGTGATGTGTACTGATGACACTTTTTACGTCCGAAACTATGCCAATTGCATAAGCTTGCCGATTTCACCAAATACGAATACGAATCGTGTTGATAACGATTCTCATTTACATGCTTTTACATTTCTCCTACAATGACTAGATTGTTGGCAATTTATGTCCAACCTAACCACGTCGAAGAAGAGAAGCAGATGGCCCCGATCAAAAGCCGCAAGCACGCGCAATCCCGTTTCAATCAACACATGAGCGCCGCACTGGCCGCGCTGCTGGTCCCGGTCGCGGCGCATGCCGCCGCCGACGCTCCTCAGGCGAAGACCCTGCCCGAAGTCCAGGTCGTCAGCAAAACCGCCGAGGAAAGCACCAACGACTTCAAGGCCGACCGCGCCGCCTCGCCCAAGTACACCGAAACCCTGCTCAACACCGCGCAAACGGTGACCGTGATCAAGAAGGAACTGATCGCCCAGCAAGGCGCGGTGACCCTGACCGAAGCGCTGCGCAACACCCCGGGCGTGGGCACCTTCTTCCTCGGCGAAAACGGCAACACCACCACCGGCGACACCATCTACATGCGCGGCTTCGATTCGTCGACCAGCATTTTTGTCGACGGCGTGCGCGACATCGGCTCGATCTCGCGCGACGTGTTCAACGTCGAGCAGCTCGACGTGCTCAAGGGCCCGGCCGGCACCGACACCGGGCGCTCGTCGCCGACCGGCTCGGTCAACATGGTGACCAAGCAGGCGCTGATGGAGTCCGGCACCACCGGCTCGGTGGTGGCCGGCAGCGGCAAGCAAAAGCGCGCCACGGTCGATTACGCGACCATCCTGAGCGCCGAAAAGGGCATCGCCCTGCGCCTGAACGCGCTGGCGCAGGACAGCGGCACCCCGGGCCGCGACGTGGTCAAGAACAAGCGCTGGGCGCTGGCGCCCTCGCTCGCCTTCGGCCTGAACAGCCCTACCCGCGTCTACCTGAACTATCTGCACGTGGACCAGGACAATATTCCGACCGGCGGCGTGCCGACCATCGGCCTGCCCGGCTACAAGAGCCCGGACGCGCGCGCCTTCCTCACCACCGCGCCGCGCGTGAACCCGGAGAATTTCTACGGTTCGGCCAGCGATTACGACAATGTCAAGGCCGACATGTTCACCGCCAAGGTCGAGCATGATTTCTCGCCGGCCGTCAAGCTGCAGAACACCACGCGCTACGGCAAGACGGCGCAGGATTACCTGCTGACCGCCTTCATGGGCACCAGCGCCAACCTGAAAACGCCGAACGTCAACGATCTGTCGACCTGGACCATCACGCGCGGCAACCGCACCGTCAAGGACCAGACCAACACCATCCTGACCAACCAGAGCGTGGCGACCGTGAACCTGGACCTGGGCGGCATGAAGCACACCTTCGTGGGCGGCCTGGAGCTGACCAGCGAAGAGCAGACCAACTACAGCTACACCGGCGCCGGCACGATGGCGGTCGACTCGCTGTACGCCCCCAATCCGTACTCCGCGATTACCGGCCTGAACCTGGTGCGCAACGGCGTCGGCACCAATGCCAAGGTCGATACCCAGAGCGTGTACCTGTTCGATACCATCAAGCTGGGCGACAAGTGGATTTTCAACGTCGGCGGGCGCATGGACCACTTCAGCGTCAACTACCACGCCACCAGCCTGTCGACCGCGGCCGCCAACCCGACCTTGCCGGTGGGTACCCTGGTGCCGACCACCCTGAAACTGAGCGACACGGTCGGCAACGGCAAGATCTCGGCGCTGTACAAGCCGACCGCCGACAGCAGCGTGTACGCCCTGATCGCCACGTCGAAGCAGCCGCCGGGGACCAACTTCACGCTGTCGACGTCCGCCAACAGCGCTTCGAACCCGAAATACGATCCGCAGCAATCGACCACCACCGAAATCGGCACCAAGTGGGATTTCCTCAAGCAAAAGCTGTCGCTCACGGCAGCGCTGTACAAGACCACCGTCAAGAATGAGCTGGAGCAAGATCCGGTGGACCTGCTGTATTACCAGACCGGACGCAAGCAGGTGAAGGGGATCGAGCTGGGCGTGACCGGCGAAGTGGCCCGCAACTGGCTGGTCAGCGCCGGCTATGCCCGCATGGATACGGAAGTGAGCAACGGCAAGGTCGTCACCGCCAGCGGGATCAACAACCTGAATTACACGCCGAAGGATGCCTTCACCTCGTGGACCTCGTACACCCTGCCGATGGGCCTGAAAATCGGCGCCGGCGCGCGTTACGTCGGCAAGCTGCTGCGCGGCACCGACGGCGCGGTCGGCACCCCGGCCTTCGCCGACGCGTACTGGGTGGTCGATGCGATGGCATCGTACAGCGTGAGCAAGAACGTCGACCTGCAGCTGAACTTGTACAATCTGGCGGACAAGGAGTACATTGCCCAGATCAACAAGAGCGGTTACCGCTACACCCCGGGCGCGCCGCGCTCGGCCAGCCTGACCGCGAACTTCCGCTTTTGATGCCCGTCGTTCCGTCGGCTTTGCGATAACAAGCTGTCTCCTTTAATCCTTTAATCCTTCAATCCTTCAATCCTTCAATCCGTCATTCCCGCCATCGCGGGAATGACGGTGTTGAGGCCAACGCATAACAGTACTCGATAGCTCGCCTCCTCATCCATCACCCATTTCATGATGCTCCACATTCCCCAAGTGCTCACCCCCGACCAGGTCGCCGCCATGCGGCGCGCGCTGGACGACGCCGACTGGACCGATGGCCGCGCCACGGTCGGCGCCCAGGGCGCCCAGGTCAAGCACAACCAGCAACTGCCCACCGACGGCCCCCTCGCCGCCGAACTCGGCCGCGTCATCCTGGCCGCGCTGGCCGCCAATCCCCTCTACTTCGCCGCCGCCCTGCCCCTGCGCACCGTGCCGCCGCTGTTCAACCGCTACACCGGCGGCGGGCACTACGGCGCGCACGTGGACGGCGCGGTGCGCAACGTGCTTGGCAGCGCCCTGCCGCTGCGCACCGATGTCTCCTGCACCCTGTTCCTGTGCGAGCCCGAGGACTACGATGGCGGCGAACTGATCGTCAACGATACCTACGGCGTGCACGAAGTCAAACTGCCGGCCGGCGACATGATCGTGTATCCCTCGTCGAGCGTGCACAAGGTCGAGCCGGTCACGCGCGGCAGCCGCGTCTGCTCATTCTTCTGGGTCCAGAGCATGGTGCGCGACGACGGCCGGCGCGCCATGCTGCTCGAACTCGACCAGACCATCGTGCGCCTGCGCGCCAAACTCGGCGACACCGAGGAAACGGTCAGCCTGACCGGGCACTATCACAACCTGCTGCGCATGTGGTCGGAGATCTGAACTGGACTTTCGCATCTAGATAATTTATTCTAGGTGCATTCCCACCAGCGCCTTCCCCATGCCAGAGCCGACCGCCATCCCCAAGCCCACCGCAGCGGAACTGGAGATGCTGCGCCTGTTGTGGCAACTCGGACCGGCCAGCGCCAGGCAGGTGCACCAGGCGGCCGTGGCCAGCCGTCCCGACATGGCGTACGCGACCGTGCTGCGCCTGCTGCAATTAATGCACACCAAGGGCTTGCTGACCCGCGACGAGCGCGCCCGCGCGCATGTGTACGCGCCGGCGCAGCCGCAGGATTCGCTGCAGACCAGCCTGATCAAGGAGCTGATCCACAAGGCGTTTTCGGGCTCGGGCAAGGAACTGGTGCTGGCCGCCCTGCGCGGGCATGTCAGCGCGCGCGAACGGGCAGAGATCCAGGCGATCCTGGATGAGGAAAAAAAGTAACTCCTTCCCGCACCGGCAGACTCGCCCGCGCTCTTGGTGAAAAATTCACACTAAGTTAGTTGAGATTAATCACTAAGTGATTTATGATGGGTTCATTCAAGGAAAATGAACTCATATGCACACCACCATGCGCGTCGTCGAGAGAAACTCGGGAGCCTTCCTCATCGAACACTTCCTCAGCCCAGCCATGTGCCAGCATTACATCGCGCTGGGCGAAGAAGCGGGCTACGTACCGTCGGAAGTCAATTTCCGCGACGGCGCGCGGCGCGCGGAAGAGATCCGCAATAACGACCGCGTCATTCTCGACGATGCCGCGCTGGCCGATTCCCTGTTCCAACGCGCGCGCGCCCTGCTTCCCGCCAGGATCGACGGCTGGGAGCTGAGCGGCTTGAACGAACGCTTCCGCTTTTACCGGTATGGTCCGCGCGAATACTTCAAATGGCACAGGGATGGCGTGTTCGCCCGCTCGCCCGACGAAGAGAGCCGCCTGACCTTCATGATTTACCTGAACGGCGACGTCGAGGGCGGCGATACGGAATTCAGGACCGAATTCATCAAGCCGCAGGAAGGCGCGGCGCTGGTGTTCCCGCACACGCTGCTGCATCAGGGCACGGAAGTGGTCGACGGCCTCAAATATGTGCTGCGCACCGATGTGATGTACCGCCGCGCGCCATGACGATGGCTGCGGATATAAAAACGATTTGAAAGCGAAACATGACAGATAACACCATCGTGCTCTACCGCCCTGCCGGCCCGGAGGAACTGGCGCTGGTGCGCCAGAGCGGTTTCAGGCGCTGGCCGCCGCGGCTGCCGGAGCAACCGATTTTCTATCCGGTGACGAACGAAGCGTATGCGAAGCAGATTGCCATCGAGTGGAACATCGGCGCCAGCGGAGTCGGTTACGTGACGCGGTTTCACGTGCTGGCCTCCTTCATGGCGCGCTTCCAGGTGCAGAAAGTCGGCGGCGACATCCACACGGAGTGGTGGGTTCCGGCGGAGGAACTGGAAGAACTGAACGACCATATCGTCGGGCTGATCGAGGTCATCGGCGAATATCGCGATGGCGGGTCCGGCGAATAAGGTCGGTCGCGATATCGGCTCGCTTATGCAGGCCTCGCCTCCGACCATTCCCCGGCCACCAGGTTTTTCAGCGCGGCGGACAGCGCGCGCGCTTTGACGGCGCTGCTCGTCGCATTCGCTCCACGGGCGATCCGCAGAGCAGCCAGGGCAGGAAAGTGACGTCGAGCGCTTCGCCATGGAAGCGTCGATGGCGACCGATGTCGGACACCTGCAAATCGTCCTTAAACACGACTCCTGCAAGCGCATCCTGAATTGGTTTCACGATGTTGTCGACATCGGCAGGAGCGCTGCCGCAAAGATACACGATCGAACAGCGCAGCGCGCGCGACGACACTGGCGGACGGCCCGGCGTCCAGACCATCGTTGCTTGATCCCGAACAAATCTCTTCCACGCTTGAAGATGCTGACGATTCTTCGTTTGCAAAGAAACGGGGCGACCCGGGATCGGGAAGTCAACGGCTTGCATGAAGTCGTCGCACCAGAAGTGAGCGGTAACTTTCGAATCTGACACACATCAATTGTCACTCTTCCTGCATGCAGGCAGTCGCATGGCGCGCCGGCCGGAAATCCGCTCATTGCTCATTGTGCCGACAGCTTGCGCAGCACCCCGCCCGCATCGAGCTCGTAACTGGCAAAATCCTCCGCCAGGAACAGAGTGCCCGCGTAATGCAGGCGCGCCTCGGCTTCGAGCTCGGCCATGCCTTGCGGATTGTCGTAGCGCGCGCTGAAGTGGGTCAGGATCAGGTTCGGCAAACCGATTTCTGCTGCGAACTGCGCTACCCGCTGTACCGAACTGTGGGTCGGTCCCGGCCCGACCTTTTGCAGGATCGCCTCGGTATAGGTCGATTCATGCACCAGCACCTGGGCGCCGGCGCAGGCCTCGGCCAGCAGCGCCGGGTTATCGTTGTCGCCGCCGATCACCGCCACCGCGCGCTGCACATCGGCCACGCGGAAATCGGCGGCCGCCAGCACGCTGCCATCGTCGAGCACCACATCCTGGCCCGCCTGCAATTTGCCCCACAGCGGACCGGACGGCACGCCGCGCGCGCGCAGGGCGGCACTGTCGAGCTTCCATTTGCTGGTTTCGACGGCGAAGCGAAAACCGACGCTCGGGGCGCGGTGCGACAGGTGGTGGCGCTCGATGCTCAGGCCGCTCTCCTGGTGCACCAGCTGCTCGCTTGCGACATCCACATGGATCAGCGGGAACGGCAGGAACAGTTCCGTATGCAGGATGGTCGCGTCCAGCCAGGCCTTGACGGCCAGCGGCGCGATCAGGATCAGCGGGCGCTTGCGGCCGGTCATGGCGGCGCTGGCCAGCAGGCCCGGCAAGCCGTAGCTGTGGTCGCCGTGAATGTGGGTGATGCAGATGCCGGCCAGGTCGTGCACGGTCAGCGCGATGTGTTGCAGGCGGTGCTGGGTCGCCTCGCCGCAGTCGACCAGCCACCAGTCGCGGTTCAGGGAGGTTTGCAGCGCCAGCGCGGTGACGTTGCGGTTTTTGGTGGGCACGCCCGAGGACGTGCCTAGAAAGGTGAGTTTGAACATGCGGGGATTATCCGCCAACGCGCTCGACGGCGCCAGCGCAGCGCCGCCGATGGTGCCGCCTCAGCCGCGCCGCGCCCTGCGCGCGCGTGCGGCGCCGGCACCGACCACCGCCAGCCCCAGCGCGAGCATCGCCGTCGAACCCGGCTCCGGAACGGCGCTGGTGACGAACTGGCCGTTAAAGTAGGCATCGCGCGTGCCGCTCACGCCGCTCCAGTTGATTTCCACGTAGTCGGCGCCGACCGTCAGGCCATAACCCACCATATTGGTGTCGACCGTCAGCGATTGCAGCAAGGCGCCGTTGCTGAAATCGAGGTCGGTCAGGCGGAAGACGATGCCGGCGCCCCAGGCAAAGGAATTGCGGTAATCGATGGCGAAGCGGTCGGCATCGACATCGAGGGTGTAGGCGACACTGTAGCCTTTCCGGTCCGCACTGCCGCTCTCGACCACGAATGGACTGTCCAGGCCGAATCCGGTGATGCGGCCGACCCCGCGCCCGGTATCGATGGTGCGGTACATGCCGGCATCGACCGTATCTCCCAGCAAGGATGCGTCGGCGCGCGCATCGGCCAACAAAACAACGCCCAACAGTAATGGCAACAACTTCATTCCGTCTCCTTTATAGTTATTTTCATAATTTTCCTGCAGCCGCAAAGTAACATATAAAGCAGCTTGTATGTACAACTTTATTGACAGCATTTGGGCACGGTGCGCACGCGTGCACGAGCCATGTTTTTCCGCGTTTCTTTACAATGTGATAAAAATCCGGGAAAGGAAGACCCATGTTCGAGATGAACCTGCCATGGTGGGAATTCGTCGTGCGCGGCGCGGCCGTGTACCTGATCCTGCTGGTCATGGTGCGCGTGTCGGGCCGGCGTACGGTGGGCCAGTTCACCCCCTTCGACCTGCTGGTGGTGATGCTGCTCAGCGAAGCGGTGTCGAACTCGCTGACCGGCGGCGATCAATCGCTGGTTGGCGGTTTCATCGTCGCGGCCGTGCTGGTGGGGCTGAACATGACGATGGCCTTCCTGTCATCGCACAGCAAAAAAATGTCGGACATCCTCGACGGCAGCGCAGTGCTCTTGGGCCGCGACGGCGAACTGTACGAGAAGGTGATGAAGCGCTGCCGCATTTCACGCGAGGAAGTCGACCAGGCGCTGCGCTGTGCCGATTGCGACATCAAGGACATGCGCTGCGCTTTTCTTGAAGCGGACGGCCAGATCACCATCCAGAAAAAGTAAGGTCCTTGCCGCAAGGATCGATACAAAAAAATATCGCGCATGGCGGAAATCATCCTCCGCGCCCACCGGTCCAACCCTGGTAGCGCGTCGATGGCGTCCGCTGCGTGCGTCCTTCAGCTCCCCCGAGCCGTGACCTGGGCGCTGATGGCCCTGGGATTGGGCGTGCTGGGGGTGGTCGCGCGCGCAAGCCGGCTGAGGACGGCGCGGCGGGCCTGATCCGGTGTCAGGCGCCGGCGGAAGACAGCCCGATCCTGTCGGCCCAGGCGGGGATGGCGGCTTGCCAGAAAGCGCCGACCGAGCTTGCGCGCGCCTGTGCTACCGGCAATTGCAGGAAGGCGGCGGCGGCATGCAGTGCTTCCAGGGCCTGGCGTTCGTCGCCGGGAGCGACCGCCAGCGCACCGGTCTGCTTGGACAGCTTTTCGCCATCCGCATTGCGCACGACCGGCACATGCAGGTAGCGCGGCGTCGGTACGCCCAGCAATTGCTGCAGGTAGATCTGGCGCGGGGTCGAATCGATCAGGTCGGCGCCGCGCACGACGTCGCTCACGCCCTGCTGCGCGTCATCGACCACCACCGCAAGCTGGTAGGCCCAGAAGCCATCGGCGCGCTTGAGCACGAAGTCGCCCGACTCGGTCGCCAGATGTTGCGCCACATGGCCGGCGAAACGGTCGGTGAAGGCGATCAGGTCGGTGTTGCCAGCATCGTCGGTCTGGCCGGCGTTGTCGGCGTTGTCGGCCTTGCCCGCGTTACCGGCATTCCCGGCGTCGCCCGGCTCCTCGGCCGGGTGCGCAGGATCGGGCACGCGCACGCGCAGGCTGCGCATGGTCTTGCCGGGCCCCAGGCCGTGGCGGCAGGTGCCGGGGTAGATGGCGGACCCGTCGGGTGCGGTGCCGAGGCGGGAATCGGCTATTTCGCGGCGGTTGCAGCCGCAGGGGTAGAGGTGCGCGCCGAGCTTGTCGGCGGCAGCCTGGTACAGCGCCTTGCGGCGGCTCTGCCAGACCACCTCGCCATCCCAATCCATGCCGAGGGTGCGCAGCAGCGCCAGGATGTTGTCCGCCGCGCCAGGCACGCTGCGGCCTTCGTCGACATCCTCAATGCGCACCAGCCAGCTCCCCTGGTGCGCCCTGGCGTCCAGGAAACTCGCCATGGCCGCCACCAGCGATCCCTGGTGCAGCGGGCCGGTCGGCGACGGCGCGAAGCGGCCGGTGTAATTGCTGCGATGATGCACGGGCAGGTGTCCCTTCGGTCCGTCTATTTTGCAGCCGGAGCGGCTTCAAACTCCTTGATCGTTCTGGTGACCTTGTCGGCCACCGGATTCGGTACGGCGATCGACAGCTGATAATGCGCGATCTCGAATCCCTTTGCCGTCCTGCGCATCACCCCGCTGGCCTGGCACACGCCCATCCGGGTATCGAGCAGTTCATCGAACCAGATAAATTTCTTGTCGGCGGACATATACACATTGCGCCTGATGGCCTTGAACGACCAGGCGGCGCCCTTCGCGAAATACGGCTTGGCCCACTCCTTGAACGCATCGCGGTTCCACAACTCGGTCTTGTCGGTGCCGATGTAGACACCGTTTTTCGCCATCTTGTCGAAATAGGCCGGACGCGCGTGGGCGGCGTCGTCGTGCCATTCGTCGACAAACGCATTGATCAGTCTGACGTCGGGGGAAGCGGGGTCGGACGGCTGTGCCAACGCGCCCAGGCTGAATATGAACAGGATGCAAGCCAGCAGTGTCTTTTTCATTGGACTTCCTTGAACGCGGTGGACAGGAGGAGTCGGGATTGTACACGCCCCGCCCCGCCCTGCACCGGCAGCGGCAGCGGCAACACGGGACCCGGCTTGGGCGGCGCCGCTTCCAGGCATAGCAAGATCCAATGCCTTAACATTAAATACTATTAATAATATGCATCGACCGTTAGCATTTTCTAAGTGAATGAGATTTTCTAATGTAATAAGCGGAAAGCGCCAATCATTTTGAATCGGCGGCGGTCATCTATTTACCCGGCTCGAGGATAAAAAACAATCCCGGCACTTTATTTTGCAAACGATTGCAAGAACCGCCCAATCATGCCAGATCCTGTGCTAATGTCGGCACTGGCTAATCGCCCCCTATTAGCCGCAATCGACGACTTTCCCCGACTTTCACGATCGCGCGCCGCTGCGTCAAGGCGCGTCTTCTTGCCGGTTATTACTCATATCGAGGACTTGTAAATGAAACGATGCATCGCAGTTGGAACGCTGGCGCTGACGGTGGCGACACTGGCGCAGGCACAAACCGGTTCCACGCCGGCTTTCGGCACGTATCAAAAACCATTCGCGGCCGATTCGCTGTGGAATTCCTATCCGGTCAATCCGGTCCTGGGAACCTATCAAATACCGCCTACCAGCACCAACTGGGATCCGGTGATCGATGCCGGCATCTATTCGTCAGGGGTATTCGAGGCCAAGGAAAGCGACGCCCCGATGCTGATCTATCCTCATCCGAACCGGGCCGGCGTGATGGATACCGATGCCGAGGTGGAGCTGGCGACCTATACGATTCCCCACTGGCCGGCGTCCACCGTTCCCGCCTCCGGCGGTGACGGCCATGCCGACATTGTCGACGCCAAGCTCAACCGGCTGTACTCGTTCTCCAACCTGGTCAAGAACAGCGAAGGCAAGTGGATCGCCACCCGTGTTTCCTGGACGCCGCTGACCGGTACCGGCTGGGGCACGCCGTCCCACCATTACCAGGGTGGACGCGCGGCCGGTCCGGCGCCAGCCGGGGGACTGATCCGCAAAGGCGAGGTCGATGACGGCAAGCCCCTCTACGAGCATGCCCTGTCCATGTCGCTCGACTTCAGCGGCTTGAGCGCGGCGCCGAACCATTATGTGTACCCGGCAACGGCGGCCGACTCCACCATCGCGACCAGGCCGAACACCGGCCAGATTCCGGAAGGCGCGCTGATGATGCTGCCGCCAAACTTTGACCTGAGCAAGATCACCGATCCGAAGCTCTTGAAGGTTGCCCGCACGCTCATGAAATACGGCGCTTACGTCGTCGACCGTAACGACAACACCCCGTTCGCGATCTACGTCGAAATCGGCGCGCCATGGAGCGCCATGCCGCGGCCGCAGCTCAGGCTCATCCATCAAGCGCTGCGCCGGGTTGTCTCGCACAGCGGCCATATCGCTGGCAACGGCGTGGCACGGGTACCGGAAACCAACGTCAACATCCTTTCCCTGCGCGGCGACTGGCTGCGCATCCAGGGCGTCGGCCCGTCCGGCGTGTTCGACACCTTTACCCAGTCGCTGCGCTGGACTGCGCCGACGACGTCCTACACCATGATTCAGCGGAACTACTCGAATCGGGGACTGGGACGCACCACGTGGGCGGCGCCCAAGGCAGGCCAGCGTTACAAGTTTTCGGTCGAAGCCACCGGTGGCGTCAAGATGAACATGTCGATCCAGGTCGGCTCGACGGTCCAGAAGGCGACGAAATTCCTCGGCAATGGCGAGAGCGAAATCATTGTCTGGCCGGACAAGGCAACCGCCTTCTACGAAGCCCAGAAACCGCCTGGTGGCGTGGCCAGCGTCAAGGCCAGCCTGGTCGAGCTGCCGCCGGGGCAATAAGCCCGCGCGCGGCGATCGACAAGCGCGCCTGGCGCGCTTGTCCGAGGTTCACGCTGTGTCAGGCCGGCCGGCCAAGGTGACGGCCCCGTGTCCGAACAGGCGGCCCGACACGCGCAGCATCATTTCAGGGCGAGCGGCTCATACAGCCTATTCGCCATCGAGGCCAATTCCATCTCACGCTGTTTGCGCACTTATTCTATTAAGTAGCGGCGTAATCTGGCGCCCGCAATATATGCGGCGAGAATAAGGCATGCACATAAGCGGCATATATCATGAGCAGCCGGAGATATTGGCATGCTTCGGGTTATCTCCCGCGCTCCCCCTCTGCGCGAATTTAAAAAGAATATCCGCAAGGCGGACCGGATCGTCCAGGCGTAAAAAAAGCGAGCCCAGGGCTCGCTCTTTTATTGGCAAAGCGCTGCGATCAGCGCTTGTCCATTGCCGGTACGTCGCGCGTCTGCGAGCCGACGAACAGCTGGCGTGGACGGCCGATCTTCTGTTCTGGATCGGAAATCATTTCGTTCCACTGGGCGATCCAGCCGATGGTGCGCGCCATCGCGAAAATACCGGTGAACAGCGACACTGGAATGCCCAGCGCCGATTGCACGATGCCCGAGTAGAAGTCGACGTTCGGGTACAGCTTGCGCGATACGAAGTATTCGTCTTCCAGCGCGATCTTTTCCAGGGCCATCGCCAGCTTGAACAGCGGGTCGTCCTGCAGGCCGAGTTCCTGCAGCACTTCGTGGCAGGTTTCGCGCATCAGCTTGGCGCGCGGGTCGAAGTTCTTGTACACGCGGTGACCGAAGCCCATCAGCTTGACGCCGGAATTCTTGTCTTTCACTTTTTCGATGAAAGCAGGAATGTTCTCGACCGTGCCGATTTCTTTCAGCATGTTCAGGGCGGCTTCGTTCGCACCGCCGTGCGCGGGCCCCCACAGGCAGGCGATGCCGGCGGCGATACAGGCGAACGGGTTGGCGCCCGAGGAACCGGCCAGGCGAACGGTCGAGGTCGACGCGTTCTGCTCATGGTCGGCGTGCAGGATCAGGATGCGGTCGAGTGCGCGCACCAGCACTTCGTTGACCTTGTATTCTTCGCACGGATTGCCGAACATCATGCGCATGAAGTTGGCGCTGTACGACAGGTCGTTGCGTGGGTACACGAAGGGCTGGCCGATCGAGTATTTGTACGACATCGCGACCAGGGTCGGCATCTTGGCGATCAGGCGGATGGCCGAGACTTCGCGGTGATGCGGATCGTTGATGTCGAGCGAGTCGTGGTAGAACGAGGCCAGCGCGCCGACCGTGCCGACCAGCACCGACATCGGGTGCGCGTCACGGCGGAAGCCGCGGAAGAAGAATTGCATCTGCTCGTGCACCATCGTGTGCTTGGTGACGGTGTCGCTGAATTTCTGGTTTTCTTCTTTGGTCGGCAGTTCGCCGTTCAGCAGCAGGTAGCAGGTTTCCAGGAAGTCGCAATTGACGGCCAGTTGCTCGATCGGGTAACCGCGGTACAGCAGTTCGCCCTTGTCGCCATCGATGTAGGTGATGGTCGAGTTGCAGGCGGCGGTCGACATGAAGCCCGGGTCGTACGTGAATTTGCCGGTCTGGGCGTACAGCTTGCGGATGTCGATGACGTCCGGGCCGACAGTGCCCTTGTAGATCGGCATGTCGATGGGAGTACTGCCATCGGAAAACGACAGGGTGGCTTTGGTATCAGAGATATTCATGGCACTTCCTTCTTGGGAGGTGAGGTCTACAAAACAAAAAATTAATCTTCGGGAAACCCCGAACGCGGCAAGGCCCCCTTCGGCCTGGCCCCACGTTCAGGCTTGCCTCAGGCGCACCAGCAAGGCGCGTACATGCGGCAAGTCGACTTCACCTTCGGGCTCTTTGCGCGCCAGGATCAGGTCCATCAGCGGATTGTCCGCCAGATCGAGCAACCGCGACAGCGCGTCGACTTCGTCATCGGTCAACCCGTCTTCATGCGCATCGAGGAAGCGCGTAAGGATCAGGTCGTTTTCGAGCAAACCCCGGCGGCTGCGCCAGCGCAGTCGCGAGCGGTTGGCCGGGTCGGATTGGTGCGTATTCACTCTAGAGTCCGTCGTTGGGTCAACACTATACTCCGCCTGCCGGATTTCGGCAGTACGGTACTTTTACTGTATTGCTAACACGCAGTCACCATACCGGAAGGCATGCAAAAGCCTGCCGAATGGCAAGCGGGCGCGACGCCGGAAAACATGCCCGCGCCGCGCCCGCCCTGCTGTCCCGCCGTGCCGCCTTACACTTACACTGCGCGGCGAACCATCAATTCCTTGATCTTGCCGATCGCCTTGTTCGGGTTCAAGCCTTTCGGGCAGACGTCGACGCAGTTCATGATCGAATGGCAGCGGAACAGGCGGTACGGGTCTTCCAGGTTGTCCAGGCGCGCGCCGGTGGCTTCGTCGCGGCTGTCGGCGATGAAGCGGTAGGCTTGCAGCAGGCCGGCGGGACCGACGAACTTGTCCGGATTCCACCAGAACGACGGGCACGAGGTCGAGCAGCAGGCGCACAGGATGCACTCGTACAGGCCGTCGAGCTCTTCGCGCTCGGTCGGGGTCTGCAGGCGCTCTTTTTCAGGCGGGATCGAGTCGTTGACCAGGTAAGGCTTGATCGAATCGTACTGCTTGAAAAATTGCGTCATGTCGACGATCAGGTCGCGGATCACGGGCAGGCCGGCCAGCGGACGCAGCACGATCGGCTGGGTCAGCTCGTTCAGGTTGGTGGTGCAGGCCAGGCCGTTCTTGCCGTTGATGTTCATCGCGTCCGAACCGCACACGCCTTCGCGGCAGGAGCGGCGCAGCGCCAGCGAATCGTCGACGTCGGACTTGATGCGCTGCAGGGCGTCGAGCAGCATCTTGTCGGTGTCCTGCAGCTCGACTGTCACGTCTTGCATGTACGGCTTGGCATCCTGGTCGGGATCGTAGCGGTAGATTTTCAGTTTTACGGTGCGTGTCATGTTCTGACCTTAGAAAGTACGTGGTTTCGGCTTGAAGGTATCGACCGTCAGCGGCTTGGTGATCACAGGCTTGTATTCGAGGCGGTTTCCTTCCGAATAGAACAAGGTGTGCTTCATCCAGTTCTCGTCGTCGCGGTTCGGGAAGTCGCTGTGCGCGTGCGCGCCGCGCGATTCCTTGCGTGCCACTGCCGATGTGATGGTGGCCTTGGCCGTTTCAATCAGGTTGTCCAGTTCCAGCGCTTCGACGCGCGCGGTGTTGAACACCATCGACTTGTCCTTGAACGAGACATGCTTGCGGCGCTCGTCGAGGACCATGATTTCCTTGTAGCCCTGGTTGAGCAGCTCGTCGGTGCGGAACACGCCGCAGTATTTCTGCATGGTGGCGCGGATATCGTTGGCCACGCCCTGCACTTTTTCGCTGCCGGTCGAGGTTTCCAGGCGGTTCATGCGGTCCAGCGCGAAGTCGGCGGCATCCTTCGGCAAAGGCTTGTTTTCCTTTTGCTTCAGGTTGGAGGCGACCACGTGGTTGCCGGCCGCGCGCCCGAACACGATCAGGTCGAGCAGCGAGTTGGTGCCGAGGCGGTTGGCGCCGTGCACCGAGACGCAGGCGCATTCGCCGATCGCGTACAGGCCGCCCACCACCGCGACCGGGTTGCCGTCTTTCGGCGCGACCACCTGGCCGTGGATGTTGGTCGGAATGCCGCCCATCTGGTAGTGAATCGTCGGCACGACCGGGATCGGTTCCTTGGTGGCGTCGACGTTGGCGAACTTGTGGCCGATTTCGAGAATCGACGGCAGGCGCTTGGCGATGGTGTCGGCGCCGATGTGGCGCAGGTCGAGCAGCACGTGGTCCTTGTTCGGACCGCAGCCGCGGCCTTCCTTGATTTCCTGGTCCATCGAACGCGACACGAAGTCGCGCGGCGCCAGGTCTTTCAGGGTCGGCGCATAGCGCTCCATGAAGCGTTCGCCATTGCTGTTGATCAGGATGCCGCCTTCGCCGCGCACGCCTTCGGTGATCAGCACGCCCGCGCCGGACACGCCGGTCGGGTGGAACTGCCAGAATTCCATGTCCTGCAGCGGCAGGCCGGCGCGTGCCGCCATGCCCATGCCGTCGCCGGTGTTGATGAAGGCGTTGGTCGAGGCGGCGAAGATGCGCCCTGCCCCGCCGGTGGCGAAGATGGTGGTCTTCGCTTCCAGGATCATGCATTCGCCCGTTTCCATTTCGAGCGCGACGACGCCGACGCAATCGCCGTCGGCATCACGGATGATGTCGATCGCCATCCATTCGACGAAGAAGTGGGTGCGCGCGCGCACATTGCGCTGGTACAGGGTGTGCAGCAGGGCGTGGCCGGTACGGTCGGCCGCCGCGCAGGCGCGCTGGACCGGCTTTTCGCCGAAGTTGGCGGTGTGGCCGCCGAACGGACGCTGGTAAATCGTGCCGTCCGGATTGCGGTCGAAGGGCATGCCGAAGTGTTCCAGTTCGTACACGACCTTCGGTGCTTCGCGGCACATGAATTCGATCGCATCCTGGTCGCCCAGGTAGTCGCCACCCTTGACGGTGTCGAACATATGCCAGTACCAGTCGTCTTCCGACATATTGCCGAGCGAGGCGCCGATGCCGCCCTGGGCCGCCACCGTGTGCGAGCGGGTCGGGAAGACTTTCGACAGGACAGCCACGTTCAGGCCGGCTTCAGCCAGTTGCAGGGAAGCGCGCATGCCGGAACCGCCGGCGCCAACGATGACCGCGTCGAAACGACGGGTGGGAAGTGCTTTTTTGATTGCTGCCACGATTAAACGCTCCAGAGAATTTGTACGGTCCAGGCTGCGCAGCCGATCAGCCACAGGATGGTGAGCGCTTGCAGGGTCAGGCGCACGCCGACCGGCTTGATGTAGTCCATCCAGATGTCGCGCATGCCGACCCAGGCGTGGTAGTACAGGCCGGCGAAGGTCACCAGGGAAAACAGCTTGAACCACTGTTGCGAGAACAGGTGGGACCAGCCTTCGTAGCTGAAGTTATTGCCGGTCAGGAAGGAGATCAGCAGGGTGAAGGTGTACACCGCCATCACGACGGCGGTGAGGCGCTGGGCCATCCAGTCCTTCAGGCCGTAGTGGGCGCCGACGACGAGGCGGTTACGTCCGACATTATTCTTTGCCATCAAAACACTCCAAACAGTTTAAGACCAGCCAGTGCGGTCAGGATCAGGCTGACAACGAGCACGCTGACAGCGCTCTGGCGCGAGGAACCCTTCTCGATACCCATGTGCAGATCCATGAACAGGTGACGGAAGCCCGCGCAAAAGTGGTGCATATACGCCCAGATCAGGCCCAGCAGGACCAGCTTGGCCAGGGGATGCGCGAGGATGCCCTTGAAGTAGTCGAACGACATTTCCGACTGCACGCTGTGCTGGAACAGGTAAAGCAGGAACGGCAGCATCAGGAAGATCGCGGCGCCGCTGACGCGGTGCAGGATCGACACGTACGCGCCGGGCGTCATGTTGTAATTCATCAAATCGGTAACATGGATGTTACGGATCTCGGGCCGTTCTTTTTTTGGAACTTCCTTCACGGCTTCGGACATGGCAGTACCTCCCCTTTGACTAACTAAATTGTAATTAACCCGCAATTTTCGCCCATTTTGCCCAAATGCACCAATTTTCCTCTTGGGTTTAGCACGTTCAGCAACAATATGGGACGACGCCTGCTACTTTCTTATGATCAATGCATTTTAAACGGAACGGGCATTTTGTGCACCGCACCGTCGCAGTGCACGCCGGTAAACCGAGGGTCAATCGCGGTTCGGCAACACTCGTCTTGAAACTACGACAAGTCATTCCGGCGACTATGACAAATCGTTCTGGTAATGGTGATGCGCGGTCAGGTACAGCCCGCGGCGCAGCTCGACCGCCTTGTCGCCGTAGGTAAACGAGACCCGCTCGGCGCACAGCAGCGGCGTGCCCTCTTCCACCCCGAGGAAGCTGGCGGCGCCGGCGTCGGCCCCGAGCGCGCGGATCTTTTCGCTGGCGCGGATCATGCGGGTGCCGAACTCCGATTCGAACAGGCCATACATTGGACCCTTGTACTCGACCAGGCGTTCCGCGGTCAGTCCCTTGAACAGGAGGCCGGGAAGCCACATTTCTTCAAGAATTGTGGGCGTGCCGTCGAACGACATCACGCGCTTGATATACACTACGGAGTCGCCCGATTTCAGATCCAGCAGGCGCGCCACTTCGGCCGGCGCGCGCATGCGCTTGACTTCGATGATCTTGTTGTCGGGATGATGCGGCACGCCTTCGTCGGGCATCAGCCGCAAGAAGCGGAAGTGGGCGCGCGCTTCGTGGTGGGTGGCGACAAAGGTGCCCTTGCCCTGGCGCCGCAGGACCAGGTTTTCGGCGGCCAGCTCATCGATCGCCTTGCGCACCGTGCCCTGGCTGACCTTGAAGCGGCCGGCCAGCTCGACTTCGCTGGGGATCATTTCGCCGGGCTTCCACTCGCCGGCCTGCAAGCCCTGGGTGATCAGGGCCTTGATCTGCTGGTAGAGGGGGCTGAAGGTCGGCGAACTGCCCGCGGTGCTGGCGGGAGCGCCGGTCCCGCTGGCCGTTGTACCATGCAAGATCGGAGGGGTCGGGAGGGGATTCATAGACCGGGATTTCACCACAAACGGGCTTGCCAGTCCAGTCCAATCGCCGCTGGCAGCTGTTTTATATAAGGTGTCTTATATAAGATATATGATACGAATTGACAGATTGCCGACGCACGCCTACACTCGCGTTCGATCCGGCATACGCGCGTATCGCCCCGGGTTTTTTTCGACGGGGGCGGGAGGTTCCGGTTGTGGTGTCCGAGGTCGGTATCCGATTTTGGTATCATGACGGTTTTCCCGGACAAGCGTAGACCCAGCTTCGACCGTTGCTTCGACCGTTTTCTTTCCCACTTTGGAGATTCATCATGGCTAAAACCCCACTGCGCGTTGCTGTCACCGGCGCTGCCGGCCAGATCGGCTATTCCCTGCTGTTCCGCATCGCGAACGGTGACATGCTCGGCAAAGACCAGCCCGTCATCCTGCAATTGCTGGAAATCGCCGACGAAAAAGCCCAGAAAGCGCTCAAGGGCGTCATGATGGAAATCGACGATTGCGCCTTCCCGCTGCTGGCCGGCATGACCGCCCACGCCGACCCGATGACCGCATTCAAGGATGCCGATTTCGCCCTGCTGGTCGGCGCCCGTCCGCGCGGCCCTGGCATGGAGCGTAAAGACCTGCTCGAAGCCAACGCCCAGATCTTCACGGTGCAGGGCAAGGCGCTCGACGCCGTCGCCTCGCGCAACGTCAAGGTGCTGGTGGTCGGCAATCCAGCCAACACCAACGCCTACATCGCCATGAAATCGGCGCCGTCGCTGCCGGCCAAGAACTTCACCGCCATGCTGCGCCTGGACCACAACCGCGCCCTGTCGCAGATCGCCTCCAAGACCGGCAAACCGGTCGCCTCGATCGAAAAACTGTGCGTGTGGGGCAACCACTCGCCGACCATGTACGCCGACTACCGTTTCGCCCAGATCGACGGCGCGTCGGTCAAGGACGCCATCAACGACGACGCCTGGAACCGCGACACCTTCCTGCCGACCGTCGGCAAGCGCGGCGCGGCGATCATCGAAGCGCGCGGCCTGTCTTCGGCTGCCTCGGCCGCCAACGCCGCCATCGACCACATGCACGACTGGTACCTCGGCACCAACGGCAAGTGGACCACGATGGGCATTCCGTCGGACGGTTCGTACGGCATCCCTGAAGGCACCATGTTCGGCTTCCCGGTCACGACCGAGAATGGCGAATACACGATCGTGCAAGGTTTGCCGATCGACGAGTTCTCGCAGGAACGCATCAACCTCACGCTCAAGGAACTGACCGAAGAGCGTGAAGGCGTTGCCCACCTGCTGGCCTGAGTTTCAACGCGGCCGGATTCGTGGATTCCGTAAAGCCACCGATTCGCCGCACGCGCCGTGCCGCCCCGAGCGGCACGAGCGCTGCTGTACCTGAGAAAATGAACATGCATCCCTCCGAGGTTTTATTCCAGGGCAAACGCCAGCCTTTGCTGCTCCCCGCCTGCGACCACTATGCAGGCTCCGAAAAGCTGATGCTCAAGTCGATGGCCCTGCAACAAGAGCTTGGCCCCCTGTTCGACATCACGTTCGACTGCGAGGACGGCGCCACCGCCGGCGCCGAGCCCGAGCACGCCCAGATGATCGTGCGCCTGCTGGGTGGCGACGGCAACCGCCACAACCGCATCGGCGTGCGCGTGCACGACGTCGACAGCCCCTTCTTCGACGGCGACCTGGCCGTCATCGTGGGCGGCGCGGCCCAGCGCCTGGCCTACGTGGTGCTGCCCAAGGCCAACGGCGCGGCCGACGTGGCGCGCGCCATCGAGGCCATCAACCTGCACGCCGCCAGGGCCGGACGCGTCACGCCGATGCCGGTGCACGTGCTGGTCGAGACCCACGGCGCCCTGCGCGAAGCCGACGCCATCGCCGCCCAGCCGCAGGTCGAGTGCCTGTCGTTCGGCATCATGGATTTTGTGTCCTCGCACTACGGCGCCATTCCCGGCGCGGCCATGCGCACGCCGGGCCAGTTCACGCACCCGCTGGTGGTGCGCGCCAAGCTGGAGATGGCGGCCGCCTGCCACGCGCACGGCAAGGTGCCCTCGCACAACGTCACCACCGACATCAAGGACAGCGCCGTGGTCGCCAACGATGCCCAGCGCGCCGCCGCCGAATTCGGCTTTACGCGCATGTGGAGCATCCACCCCGACCAGATCAAGCCGATCCTCAAGGCCTTCACCCCGCGCCTGTCGGAAGTGAACGAAGCGACCAACATCCTCACCGAAGGCAAGAACGCCAGCTGGGGCCCGATTTCGCAGAACGGGCGCTTGCACGACCGCGCCAGCTATCGCTATTATTGGACCGTGCTGCAGCGCGCGAAACTGGCCGGCCTGGCCCTGCCGGACGCCGCCGCCGCCCTCGTCAACGACCCTCAACCAGCCACCTGAACGGAAGTCCCGATGCCCACCCTGATCAAGAACACCCTGCTCGCCTGCTCCCTGGCGATGGCGGCGGCCGCCCTGTGCGCCGCCCCGGCGGCCAACGCGGCCGAACCGAAACCGGCAGCCAAGGCGGCCAAGGCCAAGCCGGCCGCCAAATCCAAGGCGCGCGCGCACCCGAAAGCGGTCGACGTGGCGGCCAACGAGCCGGAACCGGACATCAGCGACACCACCACCACCGACTTCGACTGCGAGCTGGGCAACAAGGTCACGACCTACCACAACGACAAGGACGACGGCCACATCGCGCTGCGCTGGAAGAAGCGCCTGCACCGCCTGACCCGCGTGGGCACGACCACGGGCGCCAAGCGCTTCGAAAACCCGACCTTCGGCCTGGTCTGGATCGGTATTCCGGCCAAGGGCATGCTGCTCGATTCGCGCCTGAACCGCCAGCTGGCCAACGAATGCAAGAACGCCGAGCAGATGAAGCCGGTCGTCGAGAAGCCGATCGCCCCGCCGATGCCGGCAGCGGCCCCGGCCTCGGGCGAACTTGCAGTACCAGCGGTGCCGCCAGTGGCGGCGCCGGCGGCGCTTGACGCCCCTGCAGCAAAATAAATTAATCCAAAAAAGCATAGGGGGTATCGAGCAGCCGCGAAGTAGGCTGATCGATACCCCTTGCCACTACCCCACTGAAGGAGAGGTCATGTCCCGCAACACTCTGAACACGCTCAAGGATTTCAAACTGTCGGCCGGCCAGAAAGGCAAGTTCTACTCGCTGCCGGCGCTGGAGAAAAGCCTTGGTGTGAACGTCTCGCGCCTGCCGGTGTCGATCCGCCTGGTCCTCGAATCCGTGCTGCGTAACTGCGACGGCAAGAAGGTCACGGAAGAACACGTCAAGCAGCTGGCGAACTGGGCGCCGAACGGCGACCGTACCGACGAGATTCCCTTCGTCGTCGCCCGCGTCGTGCTGCAAGACTTCACCGGCGTGCCTCTGCTGGCCGACCTGGCCGCGATGCGCAACGTCGCCAACAAGATGGGCATGAACCCGAAAAACATCGAGCCGCTGGTACCGGTCGACCTGGTGGTCGATCACTCGGTCACCATCGACCACTACCGCGAAAAAGGCGCGCTCGACCTGAACATGAAGCTGGAATTCTCGCGCAACAACGAGCGCTACCAGTTCATGAAGTGGGGCATGCAAGCCTTCGACACCTTCGGCGTGGTGCCGCCGGGCTTCGGCATCGTCCACCAGGTCAACCTGGAATACCTGGCGCGCGGCGTGCACAAGGCAGGCGACGTGTTCTACCCTGACACCCTGGTCGGCACCGACTCGCACACCACCATGATCAACGGCATCGGCGTGGTCGGCTGGGGCGTGGGCGGCATCGAAGCCGAAGCGGGCATGCTGGGCCAGCCGGTCTACTTCCTGACCCCGGACGTGATCGGCGTGAACCTGACCGGCGCGCTGCGCGAAGGCTGCACCGCGACCGACCTGGTGCTGACCATCACCGAAATGCTGCGCAAGGAAAAAGTCGTCGGCAAGTTCGTCGAATTCTTCGGCGCCGGCACCGAAACGCTGTCGCTGACCGACCGCGCCACCATCGCCAACATGGCGCCCGAATACGGCGCGACGATGGGCTTCTTCCCGGTCGACGACGCCACCATCGAATACTTCGAAGGCACCGGCCGCACCAGCGAAGAAATCACCGCCTTCAAGAACTACTTCAAGGCCCAGAACCTGTACGGCGTGCCGCAGGAAGGCGAGATCGACTACACCCGCGTGGTGTCGCTCGACCTGGCCACCGTGACCCCGTCGCTGGCCGGTCCGAAGCGTCCGCAGGACCGTATCGAAATCGGCAACGTCAAGAACAACTTCATCGAACTGTTCTCGAAGCCGACCACCGAAAACGGCTTCAACAAAAAAGCCTCGGACCTGACCAATCACTACGAAACCAGCAACGGCGTGCACGTCAAGAACGGCGACGTGCTGATCGCGGCGATCACCTCCTGCACCAACACCTCGAACCCGAGCGTGCTGCTGGCCGCCGGCCTGCTGGCCAAGAAGGCCGTGGAAGCCGGCTTGAGCGTCGCGCCGCACATCAAGACCTCGCTGGCTCCCGGCTCGCGCGTCGTCACCGAGTACCTGACCGCCGCCGGCCTGCTGCCCTACCTGGAGCAGCTCGGCTTCGGCGTGACCGCCTACGGCTGCACCACCTGCATCGGCAATGCCGGCGACCTGACCCCGGAACTGAACGCGGCCATCGCCGAAAACGACATCGTGGCCTCGGCCGTGTTGTCGGGCAACCGTAACTTCGAAGCGCGGATCCACCCGAACATCCGTTCCAACTTCCTGGCTTCGCCGCCGCTGGTCGTGGCCTATGCCATCGCCGGCAACATGACGCGCGACCTGATGACCGAACCGGTCGGCAAGGGCACCAACGGCAAGGACGTCTACCTGGGCGACATCTGGCCGACCTCGAAGGAAATCGGCAAGCTGATGAAGTTCGCGATGAACTCCAAGGTCTTCAAGGCCAACTACGCCGACGTCAAGGGCGCACCGGGCAAGCTGTGGGAAGACGTGACCACCACCACCGGCCAGGTCTACGACTGGCCGAAGTCGACCTACATCGCCGAGCCGCCGTTCTTCGACGGCTTCGAGATGACCCCGAAAGCGGCTGCGACCGGCATCACCGGCGCGCGCGCCCTGGGCGTGTTCGGCGACTCGATCACCACCGACCACATTTCCCCGGCCGGTTCGATCCAGGAAAGCGGCCCTGCCGGCAAATGGCTGCTGGCCAACGGCGTGATGAAGGCCGACTTCAACTCCTACGGCTCGCGCCGCGGCAATCACGAGATCATGATGCGCGGCACCTTCGCCAACGTGCGCATCAAAAACCGCATGATCCCGGCCAAGGCCGACGGTTCCGCGGTCGAAGGCGGCATCACGATCCACCAGCCGAGCGGCGAACAGATGTCGATCTACGACGCCGCCATGAAGTATGTGGCCGACGGCGTGCCGACCATGGTGTTCGGCGGCGAAGAGTACGGTACCGGCTCGTCGCGCGACTGGGCCGCCAAGGGCACCCAGCTGCTGGGCGTGAAAGCGGTCATCACCCGTTCCTTCGAACGCATCCACCGCTCGAACCTGGTGGGCATGGGCGTGCTGCCGCTGCAATTCATCGGCGACGACAGCGTGCAGACCCTCAACATCACCGGCAACGAAACCTTCGACCTGAAGGGCCTGGAAGGCGAGATCAAGCCGCAGCAACTGGCGACCCTGGTCATCACGCGCGCCAACGGCGACGTGCAGGAAGTCAAAGTGCTGCTGCGTATCGACACCCCGATCGAAGTCGACTACTACAAGCATGGCGGGATCCTGCCGTTCGTGCTGCGCCAGCTGCTGGCCGAGTAAGCGCGCGACGATGCCCTGCGCCAGCGCAGGGTTCGCAGAAAACGCCGGCCTGCCCGGCGTTTTTTCGTCCGCGCCACAGCGGGCAGGCCTGCGCCAGCCCCGCTCTTTCTCACGTTTTCTTCACTCTTCTTGCGCCGGGTTCATGGTGGGCGGACGAATGGACTACAATACGGCTGATAAGGGTTTATCATTGTTCCGACATTATTGATCCGTTCATTCACTTACAAAGACTCTTATCCCCATGCGTCGTCCAACCAAAGATTCCTCCCATAAGTTGTCGGCCGAGAGCCAGCGCCTGGTCAGCATCAGCCAGGCCATCGTCCAGGCGGCCAGCCGCATCGAAGAACGGGCCTGGGAACGCCAGCTCGACACCCACCTCCAGCGCCTGCTCAAGAGCGGCCACCAGGATACCGTCGACACCACCCTCAACGTGCTGTTCAAGGAAGACCTGAACGCCTACGATACCCTGATGGAGGGCGTGGAAGCGGTCAGCGAATCGTCGACCATGGTCGAGCAGCACGATGGCGTCGACAAGTCCTACCAGGCCTTGCTGGTGGCGGCCCCGATTCTTGCATGGACGCGTTTTTCGATCGCGTCCGGCACCATTCCGGCCGACCTGCTGCAGACCCTGTCCGCCCATTTTTCGGCGCACCTGCTGGCCGATGGCGTGCAGATGGCCATGGCGCCGACCCTGTTCTCGATCGACCAGCTGCCGCGCACCCATGCCGAGACCTATGCGGCCACGCACAAGCTGGCCCAGGCCGCGCACAAGGGCACGGCCGTCAAGCCGCTGGCCAAGCCGGCCGAGACCGCGCCCTTCCTGGCCGACACGCGCTACCTGATGGTGGCCATCGTGGCGCCGCTGGGCGCGCCGCTGTTCCGCTGGCAGGAAACGCAGTTCCAGTCCACCTTCATGGTCGAGCGCGCGAACGCGCTGGAACAGTGGCGCGCCCAGGCCGGTCCGACCATCGCGCGCCTGCTGCCGGGCTGCGGCACCGAACTGCTGCTGCCGGAAGCGTACTACGTGGCTTGCCGCGAGGCGGACAAGCTGATCCGGCCGGTGTCGGTGCGCGCCGCCGTGCACTACCTGACCCATACCCTGGGCGTGGAAGCGTCGGACCTGCGCGCGGTCATTGCCGGCTTCGGCGACGAATCGGCCGAGGGCCAGATCGACGAATACCGCGTGGGCTTCACCATGCGCCAGACCGCCGACGTGATTTACGGCATCGTGTGGCCGCTGTACGGACAGGAAGATGAAGACGGCACGCCGGTCGAAGGCCTGTCGGCGGCCGGGCTGAGCGGCGCCATCGAACCGAAAGCGCCGCTCGACGAGATCGTCGGTCACCTGAACGAAGCGGGCGTCACGCACGTGAAGCGTCACAACGAGCGCTTTGTGACCGAGTATTGCGACGACTGCGACGCGCCGCTGTTCGCCGATCCGACGGGTGAACTGGTGCACGCCGAGATGCCGGAAGACGCGCCTGCGGGCAACGAGCACTTCCACTGACCTGCACGCGCTGCGCGGACGACCCGGGCTTGCCCGGGTTTTTTTACGCCCACCGCGTTATTGGGCGCGCACAAGATGTCGAAATACCAACTCACTACACTCGCTTGGTGGCCCGCCCGGGCCGCGCCAACGTACTGTGGAGAACAAGCATGGACGATATGATGATCCAGGTGGTGCCGGTCCTGAGCGGATTTATCGATACTTTCATCACCTGGTGGCTGGCCCTGGCCAGGGTATTCAAGTGGTAGGCATGCAGGTCGCGTGATCCGTAGGACGGCGTGGGCGCCCTGCCCACGCTGGCATCAACTCCCCCTTCAAGGCCGTCCGACGATGGCATCGGCTACCGGCCATGCAACCAAGCGCGCGCTGCCACGGCGGCTATCTGACTCGGCAACGCGATCGAAGTGCGTTGACGAGCTTGCCTACCTGAACCCCAAGGCCTTGAACAGTTCCAGCTCGACATGATCGTGAAAGCCACGTCCGACGCAGTTTCGGCCCTGCCCAAGAATTCCGAACATGTAAGGTCAAAATGACAAAATTTTGCTAAAATAACAGCAATTGCTTTTTAAAAGCATTGTTTCTAGCCGGTCAGTGCGGCGCCGCGCCGCTGAGTCAGGAAGGCGTCTCGTGCATGGGGAGCCTGTTTCTTGTTCCCACCACCCTGGCTGACAGGATCAACATCCTCACTTCCCCATGTGGGCGTCCCCTATTTCGGACAAGGTCACCCCCGATCTGTCTATTTCGCATGTTGTTGGCGCACTACCTAAAGTAACAAAAATTGCGACCATGCATGACAAATGGTGGTAAAATATTGTTAATTTGTACAGAAGGCGTGAGCGCAATCAAAGACCGGAAGTTCCCTCTCTAGCGCTCTCGTTCCACCCCAGCTTCAAGGCTCCAGCCCCTCGTTTCGGCAGTCGAGTTACCGAACCAGCCGCTTCAATTCTCCCGAATTGACTGACATTGATTGAACAGGAAAATCGCATGAGCGAATCGTCATTCAGCCTGCAGGACCTCATCAGCGATCGCCAGCACGATCGCATTCTGCGCTTGTTCTTCCCGAACAGCGACGGTCCCTCGTCGCAACTGCTGGTGAACCGGCTGGACGCGTATGAAGCGCTGTCCCGTCCGTTCGAATTCACGGTCGAATTGTTGTCCAACGATCCCAATGTGGCGCTCAAAGAGTTGCAAGGCAAGATGATGTGCGTCCAGCTCGTGCGCGGCGACGGCACGATGCGCTACTTCACCGGACACGTGTTCAGCTTCGGGCTGAAAACGGTGGACGGCGGCGTGTCGTACTACGAGGCAAAACTGGGACCGTGGTACAAGTACCTGAGCATGCGCAAGGATAACTACCTGTTCCACAACACGACCTTGTACCAGC
This sequence comes from Massilia atriviolacea, assembly GCF_003953935.1. Classification (GTDB taxonomy): domain Bacteria; phylum Pseudomonadota; class Gammaproteobacteria; order Burkholderiales; family Burkholderiaceae_D; genus Telluria_A; species Telluria_A atriviolacea. Next base: position 325,258 of record NZ_RXLQ01000005.1, on the reverse strand, counting down.
AGACGTCGAGCATTTTCGGCGACTACGGTAGCCTGTCCGCATGGGACTGGCGGGTGCAGGGCGCCAGCGGCGTGATGACCGATGCCTGCCAGTTCGACGAGAGCGACAGCAACTACCTGGAACGGCGCTGGTCGAAGGCCGGCATCTTCTATTGGTTCGAGCATACCGAAGCCGGCCACAAACTAATGCTGTCGGACGACTCCAGCGCGGCCGAGCCGATTGACGGCCGTCCTGACATGCCGTTCCAGCGCCACGGCGGCGCCAATGAAGAAGACGGCATCGGCGAATGGTCGCCAGGACGCCAAATCACGCAAGGAACGGTGTCGCTAGCGTCATACGACTTTAAGACCGGGAGACCGGCGCAAACATCCCTGCCGACGGTGCAGCAGCAAGGCGCCGTTCTCAATATCGAGTCGTACGAATATTCGGGCGCCTTCGGCTTCAAGGATAGCGGCGACGCGCGCGAGGTGGCGCAACGCCTGATGGAATCGGTCGAAGCGGGCGGCAAGCAGTTTGACGGTGCGGGGAATAACCGCTTCGTGATGCCCGGTCGCTGGTTCCGCCTGACCGGTCACTTCGATGCCGATCCACGCGGCGACGATGCGCAAGCTCGCGAGTTTTTGATTGTCGAAGTCACCCACCACGCGACCAATAACTATCACGTCAAGGTGACCGAACCGTCGCGCTACGAAAACACACTGACGGCGATCCGCAAGATTATCCCGTGGCGTGCACCGCGCGCACTGAACAGCGTCGAGACCAAGATTCACGGCATCCAGACGGCAACAGTGGTCGGGCCGGCGGGCGAGGAAATTCATACAGACAAATACGGTCGGGTGCGCGTGCAGTTCCACTGGGACCGCGTCGGCACCAGCGACGAGAAAAGTTCGGCGTGGATTCGTGTGGCAACCCCATGGGCAGGTGCGAATTTCGGTATGACGTCGATTCCGCGGATCGGCACGGAAGTGATCGTTCAGTTCCTGGATGGTAATCCGGACCGGCCGATCATTACCGGCATGGTACCAAATACCGACACCATGCCGCCGTGGACGCTGCCGGATAACAAGACGCAAAGCGGCATCCTGTCGCGCTCGACGCCTGGCGGCAGCTACGACAATGCGAATGCCATCCGCTTCGAGGACAAAAAAGGCCAGGAACAGCTGTGGTTGCACGCGGAGAAGGACCAGCTGACCGAAGTCGAGCACGATGAGGACAAATGGGTCGGCAACGATCGCCGCAAGACGATCGACCGCGACGAAACCAACCACGTCAAGCGCGACCGCACCGAGACGGTGGATCGCGACGAGACGATTACGGTGCATCACGACCGGACCGAAACCGTTGATAACAACGAGACGATCACAATTCATAACAATCGCACCGAGCGCGTAGATCACGATGAGAAGATCAGCATCGGGGATAACCGTACGGAGGATGTGGGGAAGAACGAAACCATCGATATTGGCGGAAATCGTAAAAAGAAGGTGGTTAAGCACGAGAAGGATACGATCGGAAAGAACTGGTCGATCAATGTCGCCAAGATGAAGACAGAGACTATCGGCATGGCATACATGCAGAACGTTGGCCTGGGACGAATGGAGAACGTTGGGTTGGGATACAGCCTCAACGTAGGGATGGTGATGGCCACTGTTGTCGGCATCAATCAAAATACAGATGTGGGAAAGAAAATATCGATCACCGCTGGCGAGGAACTGCAAATTTCGGTTGGGCAAGCAAGCCTCCAGATGAAGGCGGATGGCACGGTAATCATCAATGGAACGAAATTCAATTTCGAATCAAGCGGACCGGTACAGATATCCGGCAAGGATGTCGATATTAACTAACCGGACGATGCATGGAATTCATCAATCACACCCCTTTTCCCGCGCAAAAGTTCGCCGGAGTGGATCAACACAACCAGGAATTTCACGTTGTCGCCTTACGGCAAACCCTTAGCTGGGATAACGACGGCGCGCTGGTTTACGCCGATGAGCAACTGCCCCTTTGTGAAGAAGACCAAGTCGCGTCTGGCGAAGATGGTGGCTTCGTATTGCAGGAGTCGGATTATTGCCAGTTCAAGCCGCGATGCGACATCATCGTCAATGCAACCGCATACGCCCCACAAGGGAAAGCGACGCGTTGGTTCAAGGTGCGGCTGGTGGTAAAGGAGCCTGACATACCTGCTCCGTTACCACCTCGTCCTGATGGAATAAATCAATTCGTCGGGCCTTCTCAAGCCTTGCTGGACGACTGGCACTCGGAAATTGCGGCGCGACGCGACACCCCTGGAAAACTACTTGTAGACAAGCACCTTGCGATAAGTGGTCCGCGATCGTTCCGCAAACATGTGTGGCCTCTGCGGATAGTGGCCACCGCTGTCAAGGTACTTTCGTTTGGTTTATTGCGAATACCTACATGGCGCCTGACTTTACCAGCACCGGTACTCTCAGTTCCCATCAATAAAACATACGCGTTTGGCGGTGAATGTCGCATCAATGCGGACCAGAAGGCCGCAGCACGGGTAGCTAGGAGAAACAGGCTTCCGCCCCAGCAAGTTTCCGCTCAGCGTGCGGCGGAGGAAAACCAATCGGTGGCAATTGCGATTGACGCCTACGAGCCTAATACTGCCGGGCGCGGGTTCGCGACGCAATGGTACGTGAACGCGATGCGGCTCTCGTCAATTCCTGCGCCTCAGATAGCGCTAAGCAGATCCACTTTGAGGGCGTCCCACTTTGCTCGTGCACTCGACGGCAGACTTAATAGCAAGACGTCGAGTGCACTTGTGGCCGGCTTCGGTGTTCGCGCGAAAGCACACCCGGCACGAAGAATTCTGGCAGGGACGATTGACGATGACTTCGCGCGAGGTGACGCATGGCTACCTGACGACTTCGACTTTTCCGTGTGGAATGCGGCGGAACCAGATCAGCAGATTGACTTCCTCAAGGGGGATGAAATCGTCGAGCTAACGAACATGTGCGGAATTGATACCCCTGCGGCGCGGGTCGATGAGCAGGGAAATACGAGGTTATCGTTGAGCCTACCGAGACATGAGTGTCATCTTCTTTTACGACTGGAGGGTGGTGAAATGTTCCGCGAGCCTATGGTAATCGATACACTTATCGTTGATCCCGACCATCAACGAATTTCTATAATATGGCGACTTGTAGTGGCAAAATTGGATGACGAACCGTTACGAGCGGTTGAAACGAGAATGTATACCTTTGATGAGCGCGATCACATCCGGAAGCAGATCGGAAACGTACAAATGCATTTGCAAAACATAGATACATCAACTACTGCGATGGGGCGTAAAACGGAGAACAGGCTCTGGCATGGCTAATCCAATTGCCGCCCGCAAAAATAGTAAATTTAGGGCAATATCTACAGCGCCCTCGTTAAATAAAACTCCTGTGGGAGCTTCCTTGCCACCGTTGCCATATCCCACATTCCAGGATTTAAGTAACAGTGTGGGCGTTGTTCCAACCGTATATTTCAACGGCGATCCTGCGTACGTTCTCGATAAGTCAACTCAGCCTAGCGGAAAAGGTGACTCTCCTGGGGTGGGAAAAGGGGTTAAATCAAACACAGTAGCAGGCGAAGTTAAGCCGACAAGAGCATCCAATACCGTTAGCGCCGGAAAGCGATCGGTCGTCCGCGACGGCGATCCGTGCACAATGAACGGCGGGAACAATCCAGGCATTTATTGCACGACGTCGGCGCCAAGTGAAGTGCCACCGAAATCGGCGAAAGGGGCGAGCGCGCCGCCTTCCAAGCCAGAGACAGTGGCCGAGAAAAGCCTGTGGGATAAGGCAGCGGACGCAGTAAAGGAAGCAAGCCACGAGTACAAGGAAAATGTTTCGGGACCGCTTCACAAAACGGCAGCTGAACTCGGCGACGCTGGGGACAAACTGCTTGTGACAGGAGCTGTGACGGCAGGAACGGGTGGGCTTGCTGTCTTAACTGGTGTCGGCGCGGTTCCTGGGGCAGCGGCTGTGACTGTTGGTGGAGGCATGGCACGGGTTGGAGGAAGCCTGAATAGCGCATCCGGCGCACTTGAGATGTTCGCTACGGCGCTTGATATTGGCGCTGAATTCGCCACAGGCGGCCCGTTGCCCGATATTGAAATAATTGCCGAAGGTTATGTACGAAGGACTGCAGGTAGAAAAATCGACCGATTGTTAAAATTTTTGCCAGGTAAAACAACGACCGGACCGGTACGACGGATGCCGGATGTATCACCGCCCAGAATAGACGCTAGGCCCGCAGGACCCGTTGCCAAAGTTGATACTGGAAAAAATAAAGTAAACCTAGAGAAAGCACCCAGGGATACGCTGCCAGCGTCACCATCGCCCACTGCGCTAGCGCCTGCGCCACCGCGTGGAGGCGTGAGGGTAAGGAGAAGAAGGCGCGGTGACGAAAATTGTCGGCTGCGGAAATTTAGCGAGCACTGTCCGCCTGGGCAAACACCCCACCATGTTGTTCCCGACCATTGCTTTAAACATCCGACTAAAGAGGGTCAACTTTACCCAGGTGGGATATCTCATGCGGACGGACTATGTCTCTGCGTAACCGGAAGTGGAAAATATAATGATGCTGCTGGCAACTACATTACAAAAGGGAGTATGTCAGACGCAGAGCACTACAATATTCTGGCCGAGCATGGACGTATGCACATACTGACTGACAGTGCAGAAAAATTACTGGGCCTTGCGGGTAATCCTAAATACACAACGACACTGGGGCAATTAGAAGATGCGGGAGCAACAGCAGCTGCAATAGTAAAGGGCTGCGATCCTGACGACATTAAGGATCAGCTCCGTACATACCATAAACAGAATGGCTTGAAAGCGGATACGAAGTGGCGTGCCGAACCGTCTGGAAGAGTAGCGGCAGCGAAGAACCTAGATGCAACCAAGATGGGTACGTCTACACCTAGAGGTGGCGCAGGTGTTGAATAATACAGGAGAAAGAATGAACAGGAATTATCCAAACTCGGTTACCTTCGTTGCTGGTTGCGCAGTCGAAGCCGATTACATCTATGTTGCCTCGTACGGTGATAAATTCGATCCGCAGGAGTATGCCTTCAGCCGCATGTTTGCTTATGTGGGCAGGCTCGACGGAAACAAATGGTATCACCACGATATTGAAAGCAACATTGTTTCCGTCTGCGTGAAAAAGCCTGCCGGAACAGTTGGTCGTCGTCTTTGTGCTCTATCTAAAGAAGGTGAATTTGAGATTTTTTCGAACGGAGATGGTTCGATCATTTCAGAAAAAATACCAGAGGCCGGTCTTCGGTTGGGCTCGCGCGGTTACCTTTGCGCCATACGCGAAATTGGCAATGCAATTTTTGCGTGCGGCGCGAACGATCAAGTGTATCGCCGTGACGATGGCGTCTGGACATTGCTGACTTCGTCCCCGCTACAGATACGGACCACGTTCGGACTCGACTTCGGTATTTTAAGCAGCATTGATGGCAGCAGTGAGACTGATGTGTACACTTGCGGTTTGAGCGGTAAACTTTACCACTTCGATGGACATGCCTGGAAACAGTTGCCCTTGCCAACTGATGAACATCTGAATTGCGTACGCGTCATCAGCAAGGACGAGGTATGGATTTGTGGAAACAACGGAACTCTACTGAAAGGAAGCGCGCGTACGGGCTTCCAAAACATGAGCTCAATCGACGATAACTTTATTTTTTGGTCGCTAGCAAAATTTGGTGACTCGGTATATCTTGCCACATCCAATCAGGGCCTTTTTTACTTCGATGGAGCACGTATTCAGAGAGTGGTCACCGGCTTCAAGTCGGAGTTATGGACGTATCAAGTCGACGCAGTACATAACATGTTGTGGTCCTTCGGCCCGAAAGAGATTGCATGCTTTGACGGCATAACCTGGAAGCTAATCGATCATCCTGACAACCCCCCCACCTAAGAAAAAAATGACAAGAAAAAATACACTGGCGGATGATATTTGCGTGCACGTAGGCCGTTTTAATATTTTTGACTGGCTACAGAATGTAGGGGAGTACTTTGCCTTGCCACCAGACGAGTTAACCCCGACGCCTCCCCCCTTGACCGATCACTGTATCGAGATCCCAAAGGCAGGGCTCAGTTTAACGTTAAAACATCCCCATGCAGCTCATGTTACCGTCGCCGACCCGGACCGCTGGATACTCACTAGTGCCGAGTTTACTCCACCTTGGGCTGACGACAGCATCGGGCGAGGCGCACTGCCGTTTGGTTTATACCCCGTACAGGAAAGACCCGCTTCGATTGGTGGAAAATTAGGTAATCATCGAACAACAGAACTCGATGATCGCGACAATGCGAAAGGAGACCGGCGTCAATCCTATTTCCTTTCCAACGAGCTTGTCGTAGGAATTACGTGGGGCGAGGGTTTGGTCGGAGTCGAGCGAATGATCGTGACACGGCTCGGGCTTGCGCTGGACTTTAGGGAAACGCTGATCAATTGAGGATGTTTCAGCGCGAGCGGATCTTTCGACGGCACAGCTTCCCCGGCAATCGAAGGTAGGATTTTTGAGTACCTCGACAGCCGGTTTTCAGCGAATGATCCGATTTCTCTGGGCCATTCGGCGATAAGGACGCACATCGGGATTCAGTGATCGTAAATCGCCGGCATGCCAGCACCAAGTTGGCGAAGCCGAACAGCGTGAACAGCTGAGCAGTGTTCTTGCCCAAGCCGCGATAGCGCGTCTTCCGATGACGGAACAGGTTCTTAATGACATGGAACGGATGCTCAACTTTCGCGCGCACACTGGCTTTGAGATGTTCCAGTTTCTCTAGCATGCGACCAAGCTTGTTCTTTGGCAGCGCCTTGCGTTTGGAGCGCTTCATCGCGACATGCCAGGTCACCGATTTACCGTGATTTTCCGGACGCTTCTCGACGCCCTGTTAGCCCGCATCGCCCAGCGCTGCGGACTCGTCATCGTGCAACAGCGCGCCGGCTTGCGTGACGTCAGAGACGTTGCCGGCGGTGCCGATGAGCGTGTGAACGAGGCCCGACGCGGCATCAACGCCCGCGTGTGCTTTCATCCCGAAGTGCCAATTGTTACCCTTCTTCGACTGGTGCATTTCCGGATCGCGCCCGTCATCTTTGTTCTTCGTCGATGGTGGCGCCGCGTTCAGTGTGGCATCGACGATGGTCCCCTCGCGCATCATCAAATCTTTCTCGGCGAGATGACCATTGATGGTGTCGAAGATCTTCCTGGTCAATCCATTCGCCTCGAATGGCCTGGCTATCGTAAATCGCGTCTTCAATGCCTTCATCCGACAGTCCAAAGCATTGGTGTACTACGTACATGCGCAGCATGCGCGCAAGATAAATGGGCGGACGACCAGGGCCCTTGACCTTCGGATAGTACTTCCCTAAGGAATGCAAGCATGATGACCTATCAGGAATATGTGAAATTTTTTGCTGGATTTCTTATTGATGATTGCGCTGTTCGATCAAGAACGGCATTTTCGTTTGTCGCTGTGGAGCACATTTCCGATAGCGACTTGGGCAACAAGAGGCTAATCAATTACTTTATCGATAAGCCAGCCGGGAAAAACCTCGGGGCTTCAAAATATACCGGTTTCGCCGGAGTCAGACTTGCCGTGTCCAGCAAGCCCAAAGGGCAAGCAATCATCGTATCGCGAAATTGCGCCGTTGGCGTGCTCGGCGCAGGGGAAGACGCCAGGGAAGAACCCATACCATATGGCAGGCCTGATTCTCCGCTCTACACGACCATGCATGCGCTGGCGACCATCGACGGTCTCGTTTATGCGGTCGGAGGGTGGCGGGCAGTCTGTCGACGAGTGGGCAAAGACCAATGGGAAAGTATCGTCGACCGAACTTCTCTCCCTGTGCCGGAAAGAAATGAGTTTGGCAGCAATGACGATGGCTTTCATGCAATTGATGGGTTTGCCGCAAACGATATCTACTGTGGTGGCGGTCATAGCGATCTTTGGCGTTATGACGGGAAGCGATGGCATCGTTGCAACCTTCCAACGAATATGGTGTTGCACAATATATGCTGCGGTGGCGATGGCTATGTTTATCTTGGCATGCAAAATGGTTCGGTATTACGCGGGAGGGAAAATAGCTGGAGCCAGATTCACAAGGGCGAACTCTCCATTCCTTTCAAAGACATGGTCTGGTACGACAATAAAATCTGGTGCACTTCTGATTACGGGACATGGCTTATCGACAATGGCAAATTCTTACAAGACGATTTGCCCCCGGAGATAAAGTCGTGCTCGGGGAATCTGGCGGTGGGCGATGGGGTTCTGCTGCTAGCCGGAAGATATGGCGCAACAATGTATGATGGGCAATCGTGGACCTCGCTGATTCCGTCCCCCGACGAATGAAATTGACATCCGCAATAGCCTCGCTTTTTTCGCCTTGAGTAAAATGAATATGGTTCCGATTTGATTTATGAGCTCCACTTTTGAATTTCCAATTATCACTCCGCTGATTGTGCGGCACGCCTCCGATTCATCATTTTATTGGACTCAACTCGAAAAATCCTTAGCTTCGGTCACTTTTGACTTCAACCGGGTATCGCATTTTAATCGCCTGCTGGATGCCCATCTGGATGGACTTTTTTTAGCAAAAAAAGCCAGTTGGCCAATTGCTTTCAAAGCGCTCGAGCGTTGGAAAAAAGGTGGCGAGGCGTTTTCGGCAGCATACTGCGCCATTCAGAATGAAGCCCCGGATGAACTTGATCAGGTTCTCCGGATCATTACCCAGCGTCCTGAAGATCTGATTCGCGGCGTGGTCTCCGCATTTACGCGCGCGCCACAAGAATCCGTACTTCCGATAATCAAGCTTTGGTCGGGCATGCGCATGGGAGCAGTTGCACAAGTAGTCGCATTACGCGCAGCTAATCTTATTGGGAACCGTGGAATTTCAGCACTGGACAGTCCACTCGAAAACTACTTTGCTTCTGCATCGCCGTATGTTCGAGCGGCGGCATGCCGCCTCGCTGCGAATTTTTGCGATGGCAAAACGCATGTCAATAACCCATCTCAAGCAGCACGAAAGACAGGCGAAGCTAGCGGCATGCATCTGAGGGAAAGTCATGACGGCCTGTCGACGCTATTGCAGCAAGCAATAATGGATTCTGATCTGTGCGTGCGCGCCGAGGCTTCAATTGCATTGTCCAAGCATGGCGACAGGCAAAGATCTTTACCAATATTGCGAGAATGCATTGTTGCGCTTGACCTTACCTACTCGGAAGCAAGTGGCTGGAACCGAATGCAAATGGCTCGACGCCTAAAGCGATGGACCAGAGAGCTGGCGTGGCTAAGCCCCACTGGCGCTCTAGCGTCGGGCAAGCTGCTTTCAGTGTTATCGCCGCGAACGGCTCTAACGTTTGCGCTCTGTCAAGGCGACCTTGGGAATACGGCGTTTGTGGTGGCGCAAATGACTAACCCCACGGTCGATCGTTACGCAGGTTGGGTGTGGCAAGCTCTTACCGGTATCGACTTGGCTGCATCTGGATGGGTGTTGGAGGACAGCAGTTCATCTGCAGCTGAGGTTGGCGCACGCGTGACCGAGGGAACCCATGATGCTGAAAATGGATTACCTAAACCAGATCACGCTGCAGTTTCTGCCTATGAGATAGCGAAAGCACGTTATGCCGGCCAGGGAAAACGCGTATTACTCGGAAGCGAACTCAGCTTTGAGCGAGCTGTCGCTCTGCTTGAAACCGGGCCGCAAGCTGTTCGAATACTAGCAGCTCAGGTGGTGAATGAAACCCAGTCGGTCGTGCGATTTTCGGTCCGCGCTACCGCTCGGGAACAGCGGATCAGTATGGAGAGGATTCGCAGTTTCATTGCCGAAAAGGTATCCGCATGAACAATATTTTACTCGACCCATGGAGAGACGCAGCTGCTATCGCAACGAGCCTGAACGCTCCATCCGCGCATCTGACATTGGTCATCGGGGCGACCGGCTGGTGCGAAACCTGCCGCGCGCTTAAGCCGGTCTTCGACACTCTGGTTGCGGAACACGTCGGAAGCAACCATACGTGGCTCTGGCTCGACCTCGAAGACCACGCCGAGTTCCTGGGCGACTTCATTCCCGACAGCCTTCCCCTGCTGGTCTGTTACAAAGGCAGTCGCCTGACCCACGCCCTCGTTCCCAGCCATCTTACTCCGGCCGCCCTGGCTGACTTGCTCGCGCAGTCACCGCGCATCGAGCAAGATGGCCTGCCGGACATCCGCGCCCGCTTGATGGCGGCGGACTGGGCGACATAAGGACCGCGCGCCGTCCTGGCGCGCGGCGCCGGACACCGGAAACGCGTATGCTCGGCAGTCATCGATCCGACCGAGACACCATGCGCAAACTGCTGCTTCCCTACCTCATCCTGATCGCCGGCATGGTCCTGCTCGACGTGCTGTGGCTCGGTTTCATCGCCAGGGACCTCTACGACGACGGCATCGGCCACCTGATGGCCGCCGAGCCCCGCTTCGGGCCGGCAATCGCCTTTTATCTGCTCTACGCGGTCGGGCTGATGGTGTTCGCCCTGGCGCCGCACGGTGCGCGCCGCAGCCTGCGCGCCACGCTCGCGGCGGCCGGCCTGTTCGGCACGCTCGCCTACGCCACCTACGACCTGACCAACCTCGCCACCTTGCGCGACTGGCCGCTGAGCGTTGCCCTGATGGACATCGCCTGGGGCTGCATCGCCAGCACGCTCTCCGCGCTGGCCGCCAAACTGTGCATGGACCGGCTCGACCCGGCCCGGGGCGACCGTCCGCATCAGGACCAGACCGCCGTTACCACTGCGAATACGGCAGCCGGATCAGGCTCGAATTGAAATAGCGCCTGTCATGCGTGACCTCCTCGCCAATCCAGTCCGGCTTGTCGAACGCCTGGTCTTCCGACGCCAACTCGATCTCGGCAAACATCAGGCCCGCATTCGCACCGAGAAATTCATCGACTTCCCACACATTGCCCGCGAACGTAATGCGGCGCCGGTACTTCTCGATCAGCGGCTGCTGGCACAGGCGGTCGAGCAACTCGTTCGCATCGAGCAAGGGGAGCGGATATTCCCACTCCCCCCGCGTGGCGCCCTCGCTGCGGCCCTTGATGGTCAAGGTGCCCTGCCCGCCCTCGATCCGCACCCGCACCGTGCGCTCCGGATCGGTCGACAGATAGCCCTGGCGCAGCAGCACCGGCTCGCCCAGCGTGCGCCAGGCGTCGCCGGCGAGCAGGAACTTGCGCTCGATCTCGACGCCCACGGTCAGCCCAATGCGTTGAGGATCGGCTGCAGGATCGCCTTGCCCAGCTCGCTGCTGCGCGCGCCGTTCCAGCCCGTGTACGAATCGGGCAGGTCGGCATTGTCCTTGAACGGCATTTCCAGGGTCAGGGACAGGCATTTGAAGGTATGCCCGATGTACTTGGACGCCAGGGTCAGCATGTCTTCCTTGTACTTGCTGGCCGCATAGCCATGCACGTTCTGGAAGTCCGGGCTGGCCGCCATGTAGTTCTCGATGAAGGTCTTTTGCAACTCGGCGCGTTCCGGGGTGAAATCGTTCAGCATTTCGTTGCCGGCCACAAAGTTATACGGCAGCGCTTCGTCGCCATGGATGTCGAAGAACATATCGCAGCCGACCTCGTGGATCTTTTGCTTTACGCACAGCACTTCCGGGCTGCGCTCGAGCGAGGGCGTCATCCACTCGCGGTTCAGGTTGGCGCCCGAGGCGTTGGTGCGCAGGTTGCCGCGCACCGAGCCGTCCGGATTCATGTTCGGAACGATGTAGAAAACGGCGCTTTGCAGGAGCTTGCGCGAAATCGGATTGGCGTTGTCGAGCAGCGCGTCCATCATGCCTTCGACAAACCATTCCGCCATGGTCTCGCCCGGATGCTGGCGTGCGATGACCCAGATTTTCTTGGCGGCGGCGGGATTGCCGATCACCACCATGTTCATGTCGCGGCCGTCGACCGTGGTGCCGATATCGTGCACGCGCGCGATCGGGTTTTCGGCCACTTCGCCCAGCAGGCGCAGGTGGCGTTCCCACGAGTACGGCTCGAAGTAGGCGTAGTACACGCTGTCGAGTTCGGGCGTGTGGGTCACGGTCATGACCTGGCCGTCGAAGGTGGTCGGCACCCGGAACCAGTTTTCGGTATCGTAGCTGGCAGCGACCTGGTAGCCCTGGAAGCCGGCGGCATAGGTCGCCTGGCCGGCGTTCAGGAAGCGGATCGTGCAGGCCTGCCCGCGCGCGCCCTGCAGGCGGAAGTGGAACCACTGGTGGATGTCGGCGTGCGAGTCGGCGCGCAGGTTCAGGTCGATCTGGCTGGCTTGCTCGGCTTGCACGACGTCGATGGCGCCGGAATCGAAATGCTGGCTGATTTTGATGGGCATGGCAGTTCCTTGTCGTTCTCAAAGAAGAGCATCATACCGAAATGCCGCCCGCTTTGGGAGGCGGGCCGGAGCAAGGAGGCTCTTAGAAGCCGAGGTCCATCAGGTCGCCGCGATAGCCTTCCATCATCTGGCGCATCAATTCCACGTTGGCGCGGTCCAGGATCACCGTCAGCTTGGGGGCGCGGTCGAGTTCCATCGTCATGCGGATGGCGTCGTCGAACTGCTTGCATTGCACGCTCAGCACGCGCGGATTGACCACGTCATCCCAGTCTTCCTGGTAGATGCGCGGCAGGTTGGGCGGTGGCAGCAGGTCCGGATCCTGGTTCACCGGCAAATGCTGGAGCAGCCAGAACACGACCGACGCGGGAATGAAGACGCAGGCATCCTTGCCGCCTTCGAAGGAAAATTTCGCCAATAAAAGATTGCCGATAGGATCGCATGACAGGTACATGCTCTTGACTTGGCGGATGACTGCTTGTTTCACGACACTTCCTCGGGGTTGTTAAATTGGCGCAACAATTCTACCCCATCCGACAGGTTGCTTGTACGAATTGTCTTACAAGAACGGGGAGGCGCCGCTCCCCGTCCGGCATGCCCGGATCAGCGCGATTTATCGCCGCCCGCCTTGCTGCCGCTGCCCGCACTCTGCTTGTTGCCGCCCTCGTCCTTGCCGGCATCGCCCAGTGCGCCGCTGCGCGCCCCGCCCTGCGCCGCCTGGCGGTTGCCGTGGCTCATGCTGCCGGCGCGGCGGGCCTCTTCCGAGGTGAACTCGTGCGCCGTGCCTTTCTGGTGGGCCGCCTTGCCCCCCTCGCTGGCGATTTCGCGCTGGCGCTCGGGATCCATCGATGCGAATCCGCGATTGCTGGTGCCTTTGCCCGGACTGCCGCTTTGCTTGTTGCCCTGGTTGTTTGAAGCCATGGTCATCTCCCTTTAGCGAATGCCTCTGTCTGACCCCACCGGCTGCGCGCCGATGAGCGATCAAGCAAATCCATCTTAGCAGCGCGCAAGCTTGCGGCTATAGGACTGCATGCATGGACTTTGTAGGACAACAGGCTAGTTCCTACCGGTACTCCGACACCGGACCACTATTGGTCGTATTTACACAGGATTTGTCCTACACCGACTCGGACCGTGTTCCGATACAGCGGCTCGGAGCCGGCGCGCATGATCCCAATCCTGGCAACGCCGCTTACGGACTGGACGCTAACCCCGGCCCTCCGCAAGCGACGGGTGCCACCCTATGTTTGTCTCTACTCGGAAAGGAATCCATCATGAACTCGAACCAACGCAGCGAGGGGAACAATCAGTCCAGCAACGGCGCCAACGAGAAAACGGCATCGTCGTCGCGTGGCGGCACAGTCGAGAAAGACAATCTGAATCAATCGCAGCAATCGGGCACCCTGGGCGGGTCGCAGCAGTCCGACCGCCTGCCCGGCTCGCCGCAACCGGGCGGCCTGGGTGGATCGCAGCAGTCGGGCAACCTGAGCGACTCGCAGCAAGGTTCGCGCATCGGCCAGCAAAGCACGGACCGCAGCGGCTCGCAGACCGGCAACCAGCAGCAAGGCATGCCGGGGCAGCACCAGTCCAACGATGTCGCCGGCGGCTTGCCGAAAAGCCCGGGCGGCAAACGCCTCTCGGCCGACCAGGACATGGATGAGGACACCGGCCTGTCGAACCGCCAGAACCGCCAGTCGGCCGACCTGGACGAAGGCAGCCGCCAGTCGCAGCAAAGCAACGTGGGACGCCGCAGCGACGGCACGCCCGACTAACTAGTCCGCTGTTGCCTTGACTCGGGGTGGGCACGGGCGACCGTGTCCACCCTTTCCGTTCGGGCCAGCGCCAGGGTCGCTGCGCAAGCCGGGAACACCGGCTGGCGCAGGCCCGGCGCCTCCCATCCGTACAGGAAGGCGCAGGCCGATCCGCACACCCTGCCCTGGCACGGCCCCATGCCGGCCCGTGTTTGCAGCTTGGCGCTGCGCCAGCCGGCGTGCGGCGCCAGGTCGGCCGCCACCACATCCTCGCAGCGGCACACGATGGTCGACGCAGTGCACAGCCGGCGCAGCGACGGCAGGGGCGCAAACGCCTGCGCCAGCAGCGCGCCGAAGGCCTGCGCCTTGCCGCGCGAGCGCAGGTCGCGCGCGTGCGGCGCCAGGCCAACCGCATCGAGTCCCGCGATGCGTCCTTCCGCCAGCGCCTTGTCCACCCCGCCGATGCCTGTCGATTCGCCCGCCGCCCACACGCCGGGCGCGCTGCTGCGCTGCGCGGCGTCGACCGCGACCCTGCCCTGCTCCACCACGCAGCCGAACAGCGCCGCCAGTTCCAGCGAGGGCACCAGGCCGAAGCCGCAGGCCAGGAAGTCGCAGTCGACGGCCTGCTCGCGTCCACGGTGGCGCAGCAGCACGCGCTCCAGGCGTCCGCGTCCCTCGGCCGCCAGCAGCGCCGCGCCACGCAGGTAAGGCACGCCGCGCAGGCGCGCCGCCATCTGTACGGACTGCAGCAGCTTACCGCGATGCGACAGCGCCAGCCGCGCGCCGAAGCGCGCCAGGTCGGCGCTGGCGCGATGCTCGGCCACGGCCACCACCTCGCCGCCATGCTCGCACACCGTGGCCGCCACCGCCAGCAGCAGCGGCCCGGTACCGGCCACCAGCACGCGCTTGCCGGCCAGCGGCATGCCGCCCTTGACCAGGGCCTGCAAGCCGCCGGCGCCGGTCACCCCGGGCAAGGTCCAGCCGGGGAAGGGCAGCAGCAGTTCGCGCGCGCCGCTGCACACGATCACCTTGTTCCAGGGCTGGGCCAGTGCGCCGTCCGCCGTTTCCAGCAGCAGCGCCTGCGGCCCGGCCGGCGCCACCACGCGCGCGCCGGCCATGAAGCTCACATGCGGACGCGCGCGCAGCGCATCCCACAGGGCCGCGGCGCGGGCGTCGCGCCAGCGCTGCGGACCGCCGCGCCAGATCTGTCCACCCGGGGCCCCGTTCTCGTCGACCAGCAGCACCGCCTGGCCCGAGGCGGACGCCGCCTCCGCAGCGGCCAGCCCCGCCGGACCGGCGCCGAGCACGATCAGCGGCGCGTTCATGCCGCGTCTCCCGCGCCGGTGGCGATCCGCATGCCGTCGCGGCACGCCGTGCGGCACGCCAGCTGGTGCGGCCGGCCGTCGATGACGACCCGGCATTCCTGGCAGTAGCCCATGCCGCACAAGGCAAAGCGCGCCTCCCCGCGCACCGAGCGGCGCGTGCACAGCGTCCCGGCCAGCGCCAGCGCCGCGATCACGCTCGCGCCCGCAGGCACCGCCAGCGCACGGCCGTCGACCTGCACTACAATCTCGTCAAGCGCCATCGCGCACCTCCGCCAGCGCCGCAAAGCGCGCCGGCGCGTACGGCGTCGCGTCGATCTCGCTGGCGCGCCCGACGATCTGGTCCGCCAGCAGGCGCGCGCTGGCAAACGCCGTCGTCACGCCCAATCCTTCATGGCCGCAGGCCAGCCAGGCGCCCGCGCGTCCGGGATGGGCGCCGATCAGCGGCCGTCCGTCGGGCGAAGCCGGGCGCATGCCGGTCCAGGCGCGCACGATCCGCATCCCGGCCAGGCAAGGCAGCAAGCCGATGGCGCTGCGCAGCACCGCGCCCAGCACCGCCGGCTCGATGGCGCTGTCGCTGCGGCCATCCTGGCGGCACGAACCCACCAGCCACTGGCCGGTGGGGCGCGGCTGCACATTGGCCGCCACCGCCAGGGCGTCCTCGCCGGCGGCGCTCTGGCCGTAATTCATGCTCACGATCTGGTGCGACAAGGTCCCCGGATAGCGGTCGGTAATCGCCAGGTGGCCCTTGCGCGCAAAGACAGGCAGCTCCGGCATCAGCTGCGCGCACTGTACTCCGGCCGCCACCACCAGCGCCGGCGCCTCCAGGCGCGCGCCATCGTCGAGCATCAGCGCGCCGTTCAGGACAGCGGCCGCGCGCCGGCCCAGGTGCAGGCTGCCGCCGCTGCGCCCGAACTGCTCGCACAAGGACTGCGCCACCGCCGGCGGATACACCACGCTGTCGCCGCGCACGCGCACGCCGCCGCACAGGCCGCGCCGCAGCGCCGGTTCGAGCCGCGCCACCTGCCCGCCATCGAGGGCCTCGGCGTGCCACCCGTGCGCCGACAGGCGTTCGGCGCGCTGGCGCGCTTCGGCCAGCTGATGCTCGTCCTCCGCCACCCACAGGGTGCCGCAGCGCGAGGGTTCGCCCACGCCCGGATGGTCCTGCATGAAGGCGTCCCACAGCTTCAGCGACAGCAGGCACAGCGCCAGTTCGTCGGCGCTCTCGTCGAGCGCCACCAGGTGGCCCATGCCGGCCGCAGTGACGCCCGCGCCCGGGGTGGCGGCGTCGACCAGCGCCACCGTCATGCCCTCGTCGCGCAGCGCCAGCGCGCAGGCCGCGCCGACGATGCCGGCGCCGACCACGATCGCATCGTATGCGCGCGCCACGCGTCAGCCGAAGCGCGGCAGTTGCGGACGCGTTTCCATCGCCGCGCGGATGATGCGCTCGGCACGCGCGCGCTGTTCGCCTTCGAGCGGCAGGCGCGGCGCGCGTACGCGCTCGGTCGAACCGATCGCCAGCGCCTCGGCCAGTTTGATGTTCTGCACCAGATAGGTCGACACGTCCAGGTCGAGCAGGGGACGGAACCAGCGGTAGATCGCCAGCGCCTCGGCCTGGCGCCCTTCCTGCATCAGGCGGAAGATGGCCACAGTCTCCTTGGGGAAGGCCAGCACCAGCCCCGCCACCCAGCCCACCGCACCCACGGCCAGCGCTTCGAAGGCCAGGTTGTCGACGCCGGTGAACAGGTCGTAGCGCTGGCCCAGGCGGTTGATGATTTCGGTCGTGCGGCGGATATCGTCGGACGACTCCTTGACCGCCACGAAGCGCGCATCGTCGGCCAGTTCTTCCAGCATGTCGGTGGTCACGTCGACCCGGTAGGCGAGCCGGTTCGAGTAGATCATGATCGGCAGGTCGCCCGCCGCCGCGACGGCGCGCAGGGTGACGATGGTTTCGCGGTGGTTGCTGTGATAGATCGTGCTCGGCACCACCATCAGGCCGTCGGCGCCGGCCTTGGCGGCCTTTTCGGCCAGCGCGCAGGCTTCGCGGGTGCCGGCTTCGGCCACCGTCAGCAGGGCCGGTTTGCCGCCCGTGACCTGCTTGGCCAGGCGCAGCACGGCGATGCGCTCGTCGTGCGTGAGCATCGGGCCTTCGCCCAGCGAGCCGCAGGCGATCAGGCCGTCGCAGCCGGCCTCCATCTGCAGCGCAAAACAGCGCTCCATTTCGCCCATGTCGAGCGAACCGTCTTCATTGAACTTGGTCGATACAGCGGGAATCACACCTTGCCACATAAGGGTACCTTGCTTTCTCCGGCGCGCCGGTCGGTTTTGGAAGCCGTCAGATTAGTCCTGTCAAGGGTCGCGGTCTTGATCGATGGTCGAGCGTGAAAAGGCTCAAATCGGCACAATGTTTTCGGGCCCGCCGATTTATACTACCGCATTGCGACCGATCTGGAGATTACCCCGAATGGACATGAGTGCGCTGTTTTGCGCGGCCCCGCCGATCCGCGCGGTGCAACTGGCCTCGCTCGAGGCATTGTTCGACGCCCTCACCGACCTGGTGTTTTTCGTGAAGGACCGCGAGGGGCGCTACCTGACCGTCAACAACGCGCTGGTGCGGCGCTGCGGCCTGCGCAGCAAGGACCAGCTGATCGGGCGCACCGCGCTCGAAGTCTATCCGCCGCTGCTGGCCCAGACCTACCTGGCGCAGGACCGCCACGTGATCGACAGCGGCACGGCCCTGAAAAAACACCTGGAACTGCACCTGTATCCGAGCCGCGCGCGCGGCTGGTGCCTGACCCACAAGACGCCCCTGCGCGATGAAAACGGCGTCATCGTCGGCCTGGCCGGCACCTCGCAGGACCTGGGCCTGGCCGACGAACTGCATCCGGTCTACCGCAAGATCGCCGACATCGCCGCCCACATCCGCGCCAACTACCACGCCAATGTCAGCATGGAAGAACTGGCCAGCAATGCCGGCCTGTCGCTCTCGCGCGTCGAGCGCCTGTTCCAGCGCGTGTTCCACTACTCGCCGCGCCAGCTGCTGCTGCAGTCGCGCCTGGGCGCGGCCATGTCGCTGATCGAATCCGGCAGCAAGAACAGCATCGCCCAGATCGCGTATGCCTGCGGCTACACCGACCACAGCGCGTTCAGCCGCCAGTTCAAGGCCCACACAGGGATGAGCCCGGTCCAGTACCGCGCGCATTGCCGCGGGGAATAGTTGCGGATTCGGTCCGCAGAGGCGAGCTCAAGCGTACACGGCGGTTTTTTCCGCGTCGATATAATGGGTCGACACCATCCCATCCGAGACCACCATGAAGAAACTGCACGCGGCCCTGCTCGGCGCCATTTTGCTGGGCGGCCTGGCCGCCTGCTCGCCCCTGACCACCCTCAACGCCCTCTCGCCCGGCAGCGGCCTGCGCAGCGGCAGCGGCCTCGCCTACGGCGAGAACGTCCGCCACAAGCTCGACGTGTACTCGCCGGAAGACAGCGCAGGGGCGCCTGTCGTCGTGTTTTTCCTCGGTGGCAACTGGACCAAGGGCGAGCGCGACGATTACGCCTTCGTCGGACGGGCCCTGGCCTCGCGCGGCATGGTGGCGGTGATTCCCGATTTCCGCCTGCATCCGGAAGTGAGCTATCCCGACTTCCTCGACGATTCGGCGCGCGCCATCGCCTGGACCGTGCGCGAGATCGCGCGCTACGGCGGCGACCCGCAGCGCCTGTTCGTGATGGGGCACAGTTCGGGCGCCTACAACGCCGCGATGATGGCGCTCGATGCGCAATGGCTGGCCAGGCAGGGCATGCAGCCGGCGGCGCTGCGCGGCTGGATCGGGCTGGCCGGGCCCTACGATTTCTTGCCGATAGAAAATCCTGTGACCAAGCCGGTGTTTCACTTCCCCAACACCCCACCGGAATCGCAGCCGATCAATCACGCCAGGGCCGGCACCCCGCCGGTGTTGCTGATTGCCGCCAATAACGACAAGCTGGTCGATCCGGTGCGCAATACGCGCGCCATGGCGGCCAGGCTGCGCGCCAAGGAAGTGGCGGTGCAGGAGCTGTATTTCGACAAGGTGAGTCATGCGACGCTGGTGGCGTCGATCGCCGCGCCGCTGCGCTTCCTGGCGCCGACCCTGGACAGCGTGGAACAGTTCGTCAAGAGCGATGGCGGGCGGATTGCCCCGGCAACACAGGGCGAGCCGACCCGCTAAGGCGCGCTTCACAAGCCCCCGCACGACCCACCTTTCCCCTCCCCCATCATGCGCGCAGGCGATCCGGATTTGATCTGGATTGACTCCACGCGATAAGGCAGGAACTCTGCCGCCCCCCTGCGAATCGAACCACTCTCATCGCTCACCGTTCGCAGGGAGGCACCATGACATCCGCAACACCCGATCCGCACGTGCACGCGAGGCCGCCATGCGCCGCCTGAAAGTGCTGACCTGGCACACCCACGGCAGCTACCTGTACTACCTGAGCCAGGCGCCGCACGAGTTCTACGTGCTGTCCAAGCCGGGCCGCCCGCCCGGCTACGGCGGGCGCACCCGCAACATGCCCTGGGGCGACAACGTGCACGACATGCCGGCATCCGAAGCGCGCCACCACCAGTTCGACTGCATCGTGTTCCAGGACGACGCCCAGTACGAGAAAGACCAGTACGAATTCCTCAGCGCCAGCCAGCGCGCGCTGCCGCGCATCTATCTGGAACACGATCCGCCGCGCGCGCACCCGACCGACACGCGCCACCCGGTCGACACGGCCGGTGTGCTGCTGGTGCACGTGACCCATTTCAACGCCCTCATGTGGGACAGCGGCGCCACGCCCACCTGCGTGATCGAGCACGGGGTCAAGCTGCCCGACGGCATCGACTACAGCGGGCAGCTGGACTGCGGCCTGGTCGTCGTCAACCACCTGGCGCGGCGCGGGCGGCGCCTGGGCGCCGACATCTTCGAAGCGGTCCGGGCCGAGGTGCCGCTCGAACTGGTCGGCATGGCGGCCCAGGAACTCGGCGGCCTGGGCGAGATCGAACACGCCAGGCTGCCCGCCTTCGCCGCGCGCTACCGCTACCTGTTCAATCCGATCCGCTACACCAGCCTCGGCCTGGCCGTGATCGAAGCGATGATGGTCGGCATGCCGGTCGTGGCCCTGGCCACCACCGAAATGGCGAGCGTCATCGACAACGGCGAGTCCGGCTTCATCGATACCCGCCTGGCCACCCTGGTCGAGCACATGCGCGAACTGGGACGCACGCCGGCGCTGGCGCGGGCCCTGGGCGCGCGGGCCCGCAAGCGCGCGCGCGAACGCTTTGCCATCGGCCGCTTCTGCGACGACTGGGACCGCGCGCTGCGCCATGTGACCGGGCTGTCGGGCGCGTCCCTGCGCAGTTAGCCGAAGCGGCTGTTCACTCACAAAAATCAAGGCACACGATCACAAGGAGCTGGCATGTTACTCGGTGAATTACCTCCCGACCCGCGCCCCGCAAGCGCCGGCGCCGTCAAGCGCATCGCCATCGTCAGCGAGCACGCCTCGCCGCTGGCCGCGCCCGGCAGCGTCGACAGCGGCGGCCAGAACGTCTACGTGGCCCAGCTCGCGCGCGAACTGGCGCTGGCCGGCTACCAGGTCGACATCTTTACGCGCCGCGACGCCATCGGCCAGAAGCAGCTGGTGCACTGGCGCCGCCATATCCGCGTGATCCACGTGCCGGCCGGTCCGGCCCACTATATTCCCAAAGAAAAGATGCTGCCCTATATAGACAGCTTCGCGCGCTTCGTGGCCCGCTTCGCGCGCCGCCAGGACGCCTTGTACGACGTGACGCACGCCAATTTTTTCATGTCGGGCATGGTGGCGCGCCACCTCAAGCAGGTGCTCGGGATTCCCTTCGTCATCACCTTCCATGCGCTGGGACAAGTCCGGCTGCGCGCCCAGGGCGCGGCCGATACCTTTCCGCCGGCGCGCCTGCAGATCGAAAACAGCCTGATGCGCCAGGCCGACCGCATCATCGCCGAATGCCCGCAAGACCGGCTGGACATGGAGCAACTCTACGACGCCCCCGGCAAGCGCATCGACATCGCGCCCTGCGGCTTCGACCCGCAGGAACTGTGGCCGCTGCCGATGCGCCTGGCGCGCCACAAGCTGGGACTGGCGCAGGGCAAGTTCCTCATCCTGCAACTGGGCCGCATCGTGCCGCGCAAGGGCATCGACACCGTCATCCACAGCCTGGCGCTGCTGCGGCGCCAGCACGGCATCGACGCCGCTCTGCTGGTGGTGGGGGGCGACGCCGCCGCCAGCGCCTGCCGCGACACGCCGGAACTGGCGCGCCTGCGCGCGCTGGCGGCGCACCTGGGCATCGGCGCGCACGTGCACTTTACAGGCCGCAAGGAACGCGCCGAACTGCGCTACTGGTACAGCGCCGCCAATGTCTTCGTCACCACGCCCTGGTACGAACCCTTCGGCATCACCCCGGTCGAGGCGATGGCCTGCGCGCGGCCCGTCATCGGCGCGGCCGTGGGCGGCATCCAGCATACCGTGCTGGACGGCGGCACCGGCTTCCTGGTGCCGCCGCGCGACCCGCAGGCCGTGGCCGACAGGCTGGCCCAGCTGCAGCGCGACCCGCAGCTGGCCGCCGCCCTGGGCGACGAGGGCATGCGCCGCGCCTTCCGCCATTACACCTGGCGCCACGTGGCGCGCAAGGCCGCCGCCATCTACGCCGACGTGGTCGGCCGGCAGCGGCCCGACGCCCGCCCCGCCTGCAGCGTTTCCCGTCTACCCACACTCTAGGAGGCATGCTCCATGTCCGATCAACCTGCTCACGAAGCGCCCAGCCTGCGCGGCAAGGCCGTGTTCGTCACCGGCGGCGCCAGCGGCCTCGGCGCTGCGCTGTGCCAGCTGCTGGCGCGCTCCGGCGCCGACCTCATCGTCGCCGACATCAAGCGCGACATGGCCACCGTCAGCGCCAACATCCTGCGCGAACACGGCGTGCGCGTGCATGCGCTCGGTTTCGACGTGGGCGATCCTGCCAGCGCCGAACACGCCATCGACACCGCCCTGGCGCGCTTCGGCCGCCTCGATGTGCTGATCAACAACGCCGGCACCGACGTCACCCTGCCGATGGCCGACCTGACGCCGCAGCAATGGATGCGCGTCATCAACACCAACCTGAACGGGCCCTTCCTGCTGGCCAAGTACGCGGCGCGCCACATGCGCGATGCCGGCGGCGGCCATATTGTCAACGTGGCGTCGACCGCCGCCAAGCGCGCCTGGCCCAATGCCAGCGCCTACCACGCCAGCAAATGGGGGCTGCTGGGCCTGTCGCACGCGATGCATGCCGAACTGCGGCCGCACAACATCAAGGTCACGGCGGTGATCGCGGGCGGCATGCGCACGCCTTTCCTGCTGGAGCGCTTTCCCGATATCGACGCGGCCACCCTGCAAGCGCCGATGAACGTGGCCCAGGCCATCCGCGCGGTCCTGCTGCTGCCGCCCGACAGCGTGGTGGCCGAAATCACCGTGCTGCCCATGCAAGAAACGTCCTGGCCCTAGACCATGAGAGCGATATTCCTGGACAAGGACGGCACCCTGGTCGACGACGTGCCCTACAACGCCGAGCCGCGCCGCATCACCCTGTGCAGCGGCGCCGGCGCGGCCCTGCGCCTGCTGGCGCGGCGCGATTACCGCTTCTTCATCGTCAGCAACCAGGATGGCATTGCGCACGGCCTTATTGGGGAGGACGCCATGGGCCGCGTCGAGCGGCGCCTGGCCGACCTGCTGTTCCGCGAGCAGCTGAGCCTGGACGGTTTCTACTATTGTCCGCACCATCCGGACGGCAAGGTGGCGCCCTACGCGCTGAGCTGCACCTGCCGCAAGCCCCTGCCCGGCATGCTGCAGCGCGCCGCGCGCGAGCACGGCATCGACCTGGCCGCTTCCTGGATGGTGGGCGATATCCTGCACGACGTCGAAGCCGGCAACCGCGCCGGTTGCCGCACCCTGCTGATCGACAAGGGCAACGAAACCGAATGGCAGCTGGGACCGCACCGCGTCCCGACCCGCATCGCCGGCGACCTGTACGCGGCGGCGGTGGCCATCGTGCGCCACGACGAGGAGCGGCGATGAGCGCGCCGCACTGGAACGACGCGCGCACGATCCTGTGCGTGCGCCTCGACTCGATGGGCGATGTGCTCATGTGCACGCCGGCGATGCGCGCGCTCAGGCAGGCGCGGCCCGGCCGCACGCTTACCCTGCTCAGTTCGGCGAGCGGCACGGCGCTCGCGCCCTGCCTCGAGGATGTCGATAGCGCGATCGCCTATGCGGCGCCATGGATCAAGGCCGGCGCACCTCATCCGCCCTCGGCCGACAGCGACTTCATCGGCCAGCTGGCCGAGCGCCGCTTCGACGCCGCCGTCGTGTTCACCTCGTTCAGCCAGAGCGCCCTGCCGGCCGCCCTGATGTGCTACATGGCCGGCATTCCCCTGCGCCTCGGGCATTGCCGCGAAAATCCCTACCGCATGCTCTCGCACTGGGTGGCCGACGGCGAGCCCGGCACGCGCATCCGGCACGAGGTCCAGCGCCAGCTCGACCTGGTGGCCAGCATCGGCTGCCGCACCGACGAGACGCGCATGCGCTTCGCCGTGCGCGCCGACGACCTGGCGGCGGTACGGGGCATGCTGGAGGCGCGCGGCATCGGGCGCGGGCGGCCGTGGATCCTCATGCATCCGGGCGCCAGCGCGGCCTCGCGCCGCTATCCGCCCGAACGCTGGGCCGACGTGATCGGCGCGCTGGCCCGGCGCACCGGCTGCCCGATCGTGCTGACCGGAGAGACGCACGAAGCGGCGCTGATCGACGGCATCCGCGCCGGCTGCGGCGTGGCCACCTGCTCGCTGGCGGGCCAGCTCGGCCTGGGCCAGCTGGGCGCGGCGATCCGCCTGGCTACGGTGGTGGTGTCGAACAATACCGGTCCGGCGCATATTGCCGCCGCGCTCGGCACGCCGCTGGCCACCTTGTACGCGCTGACCAATCCGCAGCACACGCCGTGGCAAGTCGAAAGCCGGCTGCTGTATCACGACGTGCCCTGCCGCTTCTGCTACAAGAGCGTGTGTCCCGAAGGGCATCACGACTGCCTGGGCAAGGTCGCGCCGGCGACGGTGGTCGATGCCGTGTGCAGCCTGATGGACGCCAGGCCGCGCGCGCGCGCGTCGCCGCGCCGGCCATGAGCGAGGTTCGGGGCGGCCTCGGCCGCGCCGCCTTACTGGCTCGACAGCGCGAAGTTGGGATTGGAAACAATGCCGGCGGTCAACCTGGCTGCCACGAGGCTCACTTCGCCGTCGGGAATGATCCCGCGCAAGCCTTCGCACAGCTGCATGTATTGCGCGATGGTCACGGCAGCCCGGTGCGCGTTCAGCACCGTCGCCGCGGCGCCGCCGTTAATTTCGCTCAGCATCACTTTTACCTCGGAATCGCTCATCGCCGTCTCTCTGTCAGGGGAAAAAGGCGAGTATAGGCCCACGTGCCGGATTGTCCGCGTTCGTGAAGCGCAATCGAAGCGGAACCGCCGTGTCCGGCGGAAGTGCTACCATCGACCTGACAATCAGGAACCCATTCGATGACGCTTCGCACTGGTATCACGGCGGCCATGTTCACCTTCTACGCCCTGTCCGGCGTCACGGCCTGCGCGCCCACAGTTCCGCTCGCGCCCGCGCCATCGCTGTTCGAGCGCCTCGGCGGCATGGCGAACGTGCGCGCCGTGGTCGACGATTTTGTGTCCCAGGTGTCGGCCGACCCACGCTCGAAGCGCACCTTCGACGGCGTCAACCTGAGCCGGCTCAAGGCCAGCGTCACCACGCACCTGTGTTCGCTCAGCGGCGGCCCCTGCAAGTACGAAGGCGATTCGATGGCGCTGGCGCATCGCGGCATGGCGCTCACGCCGGAAGAATTGAACGTCATGGGGGACTACGTCGATCGGGCACTGATACGCCGGGGCGTGGCCAGGACCGAGCGCGACGAGCTGAAAGCGATCCTCGACCGGCTGGCCGGCGAGGTCTTGAACAAATAGTCGAACCAGGGGCGGGAGAACGGGGCGCCGGGCGACGCCCCAGCCTTGCGGGGTGGCATGCGCTCAGTCGCAGGTTTCGACCACGACGTTGCGGACCAGGTTTTGCTGATTCAGGTAGATGGTGACCCGGCCGGCGATGAACTCCTGGGTGATCAGGGCGCCGAAGGGCACCACGCGGATGCGGCGGCCGGTGAGCTCGCGCAGGGTCAGCGGAACCGACCGTGGGATTTCCCTGGTCACGTCCAACTGGCGGCAGTTATTTTCTTGCATGATAAGCTCCTTGCAATCAGGTGGGACAAGCCGCCGGGGCGGCTTGTCGGCAAGCCAGGGCGGATCAACCCTCGACAATCTTGGTACGCACGGTGACCGACTTGATCAGCTCGATCGCCGCCAGCACTTTCGCGCGCGAGCTGTAAGCTTCGCCGCTGGCAATGATTTCGTGATTCTTGGCCTTCAGGCGCCAGCGCCACTCTTTGCGGCTCTTTTCCGAAGCTTGAGTTTGGTAGATTTCGAAATACATGATGAACCTCCCATGACGTGAGATGTCAGTGTTACCGACGAGGTATCCCTGCCATGCTGGATAGTTCAATAAACGACTAGCGCTGGATCAAACAAGCTGGCTGTTTCTTCATGATAATTTTGCGCGCCAGCATTGCAATTGCCGCGAGGCCGTAGAATGCTGCCTCCGCCCATTTTAAGAACTACCGTATGACGAACTCCTCCCTCGACCAGGCATGCGCGGACGCGGCCGCCCTCCTCGACCAGTGCGACGGCCTGTTGATCACCGCCGGCGCCGGCATGGGCATCGATTCCGGCTTGCCGGACTTCCGTGGCGACAAAGGTTTTTGGAACGCTTACCCGGCGCTGGGCAAGCACGGCCTGCGCTTTACCGAGATCGCCAACCCGCGCGCCTTCCGCGAGCGGCCCGAACTGGCCTGGGGCTTTTACGGGCACCGCCTGCAGCTATACCGGCGCACGGTGCCGCACGCCGGCTTCGGCATCCTCAAGCGCATCGCGGCGCGCCTGCCGCATGGCGCCTTCGTGTTTACCAGCAATGTCGATGGTCAATTCCAGCGCAGCGGCATGCCCGGGGAACGCGTGGTGGAGTGTCACGGCAGCATCGAGAAGCTGCAATGCCTGGGCGACTGCGGCCATCCGGCCTGGTCCGCGCAGGAATTCGTGCCGGCGGTCGACGAAGAACGCTGCCTGCTGAGCTGCGCGCTGCCACGATGCCCGCATTGCGGCGACATCGCGCGGCCCAACATCCTGATGTTCGGCGACCGGCTGTGGGATTCAAGCGAAGCCGACCGGCAGGAACAGCGCCTCGGCGCCTGGCTGGCGCGCCAGCAGCGCGCCGTCGTCATCGAACTGGGCGCCGGCACCTGGATTCCCTCGGTGCGGGTATTCGGCGAGAGCCAGGACCGGCCGCTGATCCGTGTCAATCCGGGCGAGCCGGCGGTGGGCCTGGCGCGCGATATCGGGATCGCGCTCGGTGCGCTGGAAGGCCTGTCGCGCATTGCCGCGGCGTTCGACGCACGCTGACGGGCCGCTCGCCGCCATGCCGGCCGCGGTCGCGGACTTGCTCAAAAATGAATGAACTAGCGCGCTTGTCAAGGGTTTATATAAAGGCATAGTTGCTTTTACGTCAGTTTTTCGGGAAGTAAGGCGAGCTGAGCAGTAAATTCTGTCAAACTTGCAATCTCAGCCACAGCGCACGTCGCCCACGCGACCTGCCGCACCTTACTTGTCAAAAAGGCCCTATGAAGCGTCGTCCGATTTCATCCCGTTTACCCAAGCTTCGCGCCGCCGCGTTCGCTCCTCTCACCCTGCTTCTCAGCATGCCGCTCGCATATGCTGCGCAAAACCTCGGCTTGACCAACGGCACCTTCGATGTCGAAATTCATCCGTGGGAAAAAATCGGCAACGTGCTGGTTGTGCCGGAACAAGGCAACTGTGGCGCAACCAAGTGCCTGCACCTCAACATCGAGAAACTGCCGCTGCACACGGCCACCAGCGAACCGAAGCTGGTCGCACCAGGCCAGTTCATTGCCGCATCGGCGCTGATGAAGCGCGATGCGGTCGTCGGGCAAGAAGATGTGTCGCTGGGGATCGTGTTTTACGATAGCAACGACGCGCCGATTGCTGCGGCAACGCGGTGGTCGCACCTGACCGGGCCTGTCAACACATGGCTGAGCGTCAAGGTATCGGGCGTGGCGCCGGAAGGGACCAAGAGCGCCAGGGTGGTGGTGCGCGGTCAATCGGCCGGCGTGGTGAACGCCTACGTCGATAACGTGGTCATGAGCAAAATCATTCTCGAAGACCGAGGCCATCAGGTCTTCGTCGGCCGCGTCTCGGCAGCGGCGATCGATAATGAGAGCGATACGCTGTATGTCGCCGCCAATGGCAATCCGGCAAAATTCTTCACCTACAAGGTCTCGGATGGCTCGGTACAAAAACGCCATACCCTGCCGAATGACGAAATCTGGAGCGTTGTCGTCGGCGGCGACCGTGCCGCCTACTTCGGTACGGCATCCGGCCGGCTCTACCGCTTCGACAACAGCAAGAATGACGCGCCCGAACTGATCAGGGATTTCGGAAAGACGAGCGAGACTTCCCGCACCAACCGCACCATCTGGTCGCTCACAGCGGGTCCCGGCAATTGCATCTATGGCGGCCTGGCGCCGGCAGGCGACGAGAGTAACGGATTCAAGTATTGCGCCGCTGCGCAAGAGCTGACCTTGCTGACCTTGCCGACCAAGAAGGACGGTAAGGCGGCCGGCTTTCACGTACGCTCGCTGGCCGTCGATCCTGGCGACAATCACAACGCCAGCGCCGTGTATTGGGGCATGGGAAACCCTGCCAGATTGTACAAAAGCGCCCTGGACGCAAACGGCCTGACGGACTTTCTGACCATCAATGCGGCCCACGACTATGCCTACTATACGGACTTCGTCAAGGACCGCGTGTTTGCGCGCCTGACCGGCACCACCCCCACCCGGACCGTGGTGCTGAACCGTGCGGGCACCAGCGTGAGCGATCCGGTGGCCGACATCAATTCGGTCGGCATCAGCGCCCTTTCCCCTTCTTGTTCGGCGGCCGTGTTTCCTTCGCCGTGCCAGAACACCGTGTTTTACACCAAGGATCTCGGCGCCGGCAAGGGAACCCACCTGTCCTCCTACCGCCTCGACGCCAACGGCGAGACCGCGCTGGCAATCCAGATGAGCCCACCTGCCACCTTCGGCTATGCGCCGCCATCGGCGCCGACCAAGCTGGTCTCGGTCCTGCGCGATCCCGTGGACGGCTTCGGCAAGATCGTTCGCTTCAATCTGTCGGATCTGTACGCCGCCAACAACAAGGCTGTGCGCGAGACGACCAATTTCGCGCCACCGGAAACGGCGTCCGGGATCCGCACGCTCGAGGTGTATAAAGGCAAAACGTATTCGTCGGGCTTTGTCAACGGCGCCATCGGCATCGGCGACACGGAGGGGACGAATCCGCCAGTGCTGGTCAAGGAATACCTCCAGGCCGAAGGCATGGCGGTCCTCGGGGAACGCCTGTATATCGGCGGATATCCCGGCGCGGTCATCAAGTCCTTTAAATTGACGGACACAGGACTGTTGGAACCGGCTTCCCCGGCTGACACAACGCTGGGAAGCGTCCACGGCCAGAACCGTCCGTTTGCCATGCTGGCCGTACCTAAACGAAACAATAACGAAGCCGACCGGCTGGTGATCGCCACCGTTCCGAAAAAAGACGAACAGGGCGCGCTCGCCGTGTATTCGGTCGGCGAGCTCTCCCCGTGGAATGTGCTCAAGGGCCGCTTCCCGGGGCAATCGATCCTGGCGCTGACCAGGATCGACGATGTCGTCTATGGCGGAACGTCCGTCTGGCGCGACATCGACAATCCGAAGAGCGATGGCGCTGCCCAGCTGTTCAGGTTCAGCCCGTTCGGTGAGATCGCTCCGGTTGACGTGCCGATCACCGGGGCTGTTTTTAACGGGGCTGCGTGGACCAAAAAGGCGATTACCGCGCTGCTGACGGTGAACCGGCAGATCTGGATCCTGGCCGAAGACATGGTGCTCATTTACGACCACGACAAGAAACAATTCGTGAACACGCTGCGCACCCCGGAACAGTTCTCCTACGCAGAGTGGAAAGTGTCATGGAATGCGGGCAGCATGGTCCAATCGAACGGGTATGTGTACTTTTCCGCGAGCGATACCAAACTGACCAACGTTTATCGCGTCAACATCAGCAAGCCTGACAGCATCGAACTGGTGCGCAAAGGCGGATCGGGGATGATGAAAGTCGATGCCAAGGGCAATATCTACTTCGTCAATGAGGAAAAGGTCATGAAGTACAATATGGCGCTTCCATAAAGCAAGCTGCCGCGCGCGGTTTGCCGCGCGGGGCAATCGCACGCCTGGCTTCACGCCTGGCGTGCGCGCCGCGAACGGCAATGGCCGCGTCTTACGCGCGCGCCAGCTTGCCGATGGCGTCGTTCAACTGCGCTAGCGCCGCCGCTACCCGCTCGTCGAGGAAGGGGGCGATCGCCGCCGCCCGCAGCGGCGGCACGCCCCACAGCGCCTCACCGAGCACGCAGGCGGTCGCGGCGATGGTGTCGCTGTCGCCGCCGTGATACAGGCAGGCGGCCAGCAGCGAATCGATGTCGTCGCTTTCCGCCAGGCAGCTCATCACGTCCACGAGGGTGTCGTCGGCGCGCACGCGCATCGGCGAACCTGCCTGGTGGTGCGCCTCGACCGCGTGCAGCGTGCCGCCGCCGGCTTGCCACGAGGCCAGCAAGTCGTCCTTGCTGGCGCCGTGCAAGGCGGCCCAGTGCAATTGCACATAGGTATCCGCCGCCTGCATCGCGCTCGGATGGCCGTGCGTCGAGCGCGTGATGGCGGCCGCTACGCGGCGCGCCTGCGCCAGATCGGGCGCCAGCGCCGCAACCGGGCCGAGGCGCATCAGCGCGCCATTGCCCCAGCTCACCAGTTCCTCGGAAGACGCCCCCATCGCCCACGCGGCAAACAAGCTGCCGTAGCCTGCGTTCGGGTAGTCGGCCACCCAGCGCCGAAACGCTTCCTTGAGCGGCGTGCCGCTCAGCAGATGCTCGGCCACCGCCAGCGTGATGACCGTGTCGTCGGTAAAGGAATGCGCCGCTGTCAGCGCCGGCAGCGTGCGCGTCGCCGTGCACGATTTTTCGTAGAGGG
Source organism: Massilia atriviolacea (assembly GCF_003953935.1). Classification (GTDB taxonomy): domain Bacteria; phylum Pseudomonadota; class Gammaproteobacteria; order Burkholderiales; family Burkholderiaceae_D; genus Telluria_A; species Telluria_A atriviolacea. The sequence goes on along the minus strand of NZ_RXLQ01000005.1, from coordinate 294,563 downwards.
AACCGTAAATGTCCCCGACAATGGTTCCTAACATGGTGTTCTCCGGAAGCAAACGAATGGTAAGGCGATCGGCCGTGCTTTAATGCGGCAGGCGGGCATGGAATGCCGCGCTGCCCCTCATGAGACAAGGAGCATCATCGGATGATACTGGCAATGTTGGCAATGGCTGCGGGACCCGCCATGGTGGTCGTTCGGGAAGACGACGTCAAGCGCGAGGAAGCGCCGCCGCATGGGGCGATCGGCATGTCCACGGCGTACCGGATCAGCGATGCGGTGCCGGGGCCGAGGGCCATGGAATTTCGCAAGCGCGTGCTGCATGCGGGCGCCGCCATCGGACTGCACAAGATCGACCATGACGAGGTGTACTACGTCCTCGCCGGCGAGGGCGAAGTCACGTCCGACGGGTCCACCGCGCGCCTGGCGCCGGGCATGGCCGCTTATCTGCATCAGGGAGCCACGGTCGGCATCAGGCAGCTCGGCACGGAACCGCTGTCGATCATCGTCAGTTATCCGGTCACGCCGCGCTGAGCGCTTGCGGCGGCGACGTTCTGCTGGTGTCGATGCGGCATTCCATGCCGCAAACGGGCTTTATTTGGCCAGGTTTTTCTCGATAAAGGGCCGGAACTTGCTGTAAATGCGGGTCTGGTTGGTGCGGCACAGTTTGTCGAATCCTTCGGTCTCACTTTTACAGTTCAGGGTCAGCGTGATCTTCTCGTTCGATCCGCTGCCCGGCATCTTGATGATCGATGCCGAGATATTGCCGTTCTCGGTAGCATTGTAGGTCTGGATGACGGTATCCGTCGCAACCTGGATCTTTTGATCGGCATTCTGGGTAATAAAAATCTGCGCCAGCGAAAACATTTTCGTGCAGGTCGCCTTGTCGCGGCAGAGGATGTATGCCTGTTCCTGGGCCGCCAACAGCACCGCGATCTCTTCCTTGGCTTGCGCATGCGCGCGCTCGCGCCGTACTGCCGCGGCCTTGTCGGAAGCGGCCTTTTTTGCCGCCTCTTCCGCGGCCTCGGCTTCGCTCGCTGCAAACCGGGCGGCTTTTTCTTCAGCCTGATTCTCGAGGTACGCCTGGCGTGCCAGCGGACCGAATACGCCGCCCTCTGGAATCCCGACGATGAGGCCATTTTCCACGTTGTACTCGACCGACCCGTTTGGCGTCGCGTCATATCGCTGGGCATTCCCACGGCGCCACTTGAACTTATTGACGCCCTTATCGGTCGCCGGCATGCCGAGGATGGCTTCCGCCTGCTGCAAGGTCATGCCATTCTTGACCTGGTTCGCGTTCTCGCGCGCGGTCTTGAAACTGGACGCGGCGCAGCCGGCAAAGATTGCCGCCATCATCAGGATTGCCACTGCTTTTTTCATAGTGCCTCTTTCATTATCGGTTCGCGTTCGGGATGGATGGGATTATAGGCCCGTAGCTTATTTCCGTAAGGGAAAATTACATCCGCAAGAAATGGGAGACGGTGTTGACATGCAACAAACGCCACTCTATGATCGATCCATGAACCCATACATCCAGCATGCCGCTCACCACCACGCCTCGTCGCATCCGCGGCTGGGAGAGCTATTGCTACGTGATTGAAAGCCCTATCACTGAGAAAGCCCTCCCAGCGCCGCTGCGAGGGCTTTTTTGTTTTGCGGCGCTGTATTGCGACGAGCGCGATGCACTGCCGACGGCATAGGGAATCACCATGGAATTGGATATTGAAGCGCAAGCCCGGGGCGTACGCATTATCGCCGGCCAGGAAGCCAGGAACCGCCGCGTCCTGCTCAATCAACTGATCGCCATCGCCGAAGCGGCGCGGTTCGAAGAAATCGTGCTGCCATCGATCGAACCATCGAGCGTGTATGTGGACAAGGCAGGACCCGAGATTCTGTCGCAGATGTACGTTTTCCCGGACAAGAAAAACCGCTCGCTGTGCCTGCGTCCGGAGGGCACGGCGACTGTCCAGCTGATCGCCGACAAACACTACGCGCGCCGGAAGAATGTCAGGCTGTGGTACTTCGAACGCTGCTGGCGCTATGAGCGGCCGCAGGAAGGACGTTACCGCGAGTTCTTTCAATTCGGACTGGAGGTGCTCAATCCCGATTCCGACACGATCCGCGACGAACTGATCTCGCTGGCCGAGAAAATGGTCGGACTGAAGACGCAGGACTACGTGCTAGCGCGCGCCGTACAACGCGGTTTGGATTACTACACGACCGATGGATTCGAGCTCGCCGTGCCGGCGCTGGGCGCGCAACAGCAGGTGGTTGGCGGTGGAACCTATCGGCAGGGAATCGGTTTCGGTATCGGATTCGATCGGCTGATGCTGTGTAAATCATCTCGCTAATCCGGGACCCGCGCGCAGCGGCATCGGCCGGCGCCGAAAAACGCCGCGGATGCCTGGTGGGCGGGTTTCGTTCACGTGACCCGCACGGTTGACGGTGACTGCATTTTGCGCGACGATATTTGAATGACCGACCTCACCCGCCAAGAAGTTGACGCAAAGCTCGCCGCCAATGAGGCAAAGGTCGATGCGCGCCTGGCCGACTTCAACACCAGTGTGAAGACTGGCTTCGCTGGATTGCACACGGGCTTTGCCGAGCTGCGCGCCGACATGGCTAAACAGACTGGCGAGATGCGTGCAGAGATGGAAAAAATGCGCACCGATATGCACAAAGGTATGATGGACATCGTCAAGTGGGTGATCGGCTTCGGACTGGCCAGCATCGGAGCGATACTCGCCGTATCAAAAATGACGGAAAAGCCTGCATCGCAACCTGCCGCTCAGCCCGCCCCGATCATCATCACGGTTCCCCAGCCGGCGACGACGGCCACGGCGCCGCCGAAGTAAATCCGGCCCGAACGATTCCGGCACGCCTGCCCAGCACACCGCGATGTGCAAGAACAATGCGTCTTGCCGTTGTCATCATTTGAGTGGGGACACGTATCCTGACAGCTTAGCGATCATCCCGGCGAACACCGGATCGAAGTCGCCTGGATTGCTTACTGCTGGAATCACCTCGCTGAAGAAGTTGCGCAATCCACCGATGCCAATCTGGACCTCGGCGCTGACCGCATCTGTGCCGTGCGAGTTGGCACGCAGTTTGATCGTGCAGGCGTTCATCCCTGCATTTCCATACGGAACAGTGACATCGAAGGTCAGCACCACCATCTCGCCTTGCGTCGTCGATGACTGCACGCCCACCGACCCCGAGGCGGCCGCCAGCTCGACCCTGAGCTGATCGATCGCCGCGTCCGCCACGGGAAGAACCGCGTTAATCATGGCCAACGCATCAGCGACATAACGCTGGCCGCCCGCCGCGGCGCGCTGCGATGCTGCTTGCGCGCGCGCCGCCTGGGCCGCCAATTGCGCCAATACCTTATCGACTTCGCTCATATTCCCCCCTCAATCAAACGCATTGCACATATCAAGGAAGCACGCCCGAGCCCAGACAAGCGGGTCGGCCACGCCACGAAAAGACTGCGGACAAGAAAAAGGCCAGCACGCTGGCTGGCCTAAGTCTTTGATTCTATTGGTCGGGACGGAGTGATTCGAACACTCGACCCCTTGCACCCCATGCAAGTACGCTACCAGGCTGCGCTACGCCCCGACGAGCTGCGAATTATATCAGAGCATCTTACGTTTTTGGCACACAAAATCGCATGGCGCGCACGCCACCTCTCACCGTTTGCGCTGCATCAAACCGCTCCCCTGGCCAGTGTTACTTCTTCGCAACTCCAACACCAGCGTGCTTCCGTACAGAACTACGACCCACAGCGCATTCAGGTACTATTTCTCACATAGTGTTGCAATTAACGAAATTTACGATGAGAAAAACGGAGACTCTCTCCATGGAAATGCAGAACAGCGACACCAGCCGCTTTCTTTCAACCGGCGTCCCCGGACTGGACACCATCCTCGGCGGCGGCCTCACCAGCGACCGCCTGTTCCTGATCGAAGGCGAGCCCGGCACCGGCAAGACCACGCTCGCCCTCCAGTTCCTGTACGAAGGCGTGCGCCGCGGCGAATCGGTCATCTACATCACCCTGGCCGAAACCCGCGTCGAACTGAAGGCGGTGGCGCAGTCGCACGGCTGGTCGATGGACGGCATCCACGTCGAGGACATCATCCCCAACGAGAACATCCTCCATCCCGACCACCAGTTCACCATTTTCCACCCGTCCGAAATCGAGATGGGCATGACCACCCAGCGCATCCTCGACACGATCGAAAAGTACAAGCCGACCCGCGTCGTCCTCGACTCGCTGTCCGAGCTGCAGCTGCTGGCCGAAAGCCCGCTGCGCTACCGCCGCCAGGTGCTCGCGCTCAAGCAGTACCTGTCCGGCAAAGGCTGCACCACCCTGTTCCTCGACGACCGCACCGCCCTCTCCGGCGACCTGCAGGTGCGCAGCGTGGCGCACGGCGTCATCACGCTCGAACTGATCAACCAGGATTACGGCTCCGAACGGCGCCGCGTGCGCATCGTCAAATATCGCGGCATCGCCTTTCGCGGCGGCTCGCACGACTACAAGATCGTCACCGGCGGCCTGGTGGTGTTCCCGCGCCTGATCGCCGCCCACACGCGCGTCGCGAGCGAGCGCAAACAGCTATCGAGCGGCATCGCGCAACTCGACGCCCTGACCGGCGGCGGCCTCGATGAAGGCACCAGCACCCTGCTCTCCGGCCCGCCGGGCACCGGCAAGTCCTCGCTGTGCGCCCAGTACGTGTACGCGGCCACCCGGCGCGGCCAGAAGGCGGCCATGTTCCTGTTCGAGGAAGCGGCCAACAACCTGCTGCTGCGCTCCACCGGCCTGGGAATCGACCTCAAAGGCGCGGTCGACAACGGCCTGCTGATCATCAAGCAGATCGACCCGGCCGAAATGGCGCCCGGCGAATTCATGCAGTCGGTGACCGACGCCGAAGCCGGCGGGGCGCGCGTGATCGTCATCGACAGCCTGAACGGCTACCTGAAGGCCATGCCCGACGAGCGCTTCCTGTCCACCCACATGCACGAACTGCTCACCTACCTGGGCCAGCGCGGCGTGGTCACCATCCTGGTCGGCGTGCAGCCCGGCGTGATCGGCTCGAACATGAGCACCACGGTCGACGCCAGCTACATCGCCGACAGCGTCATCATGCTGCGCTACTTCGAAGCGCGCGGCAAGGTGCGCCAGGCGATTTCGGTTTTCAAGAAACGCGTCGGCCTGCACGAGCGCACCATCCGCCTGTTCTCGATGGACAGCAGGGGCATCCACGTGGGCGACGTGCTGACCAACTTCCACGGCATCCTGACCGGCGTTCCCACCTTCGACGACAGCGAGCCGCACGTGCTGTTCGACGGCGACAACGGATAAGCGGCTGCCTATGGAAAAGCGTGTCCTGATCTACGCCCCGACCGGCCAAGACGCGGTGCTGGCGTCGAAAATGCTCTCCCTCGCCCAGGTCGACAACCTGGTCGCCGAAAACGCCCAGAGGCTCTCCGAAGAGATGCTGATCGGCGTCGGCGCCGTGCTCACGGTCGAAGAGGCGCTGTCGAACGGCGGCCTGAAGGCGCTCGGCGAATTCGTCCAGCGCCAGCCCAACTGGTCGGACCTGCCGATCGTGCTGCTCACCCACCGCGGCCCCGACTCGCTCAGCGTGCGCCAGGCCATCGCCGCCCTCGGCAACGTCACCCTGCTCGAACGCCCGGTGCGCACCCTGACCCTGATCACGTCGCTGCAATCGGTGCTGCGCGCCCGCGAAAAGCAGTACCAGGTGCGCGAGACCGACCGCCGCAAGGATGAATTCCTGGCCAGCCTCGGTCACGAACTGCGCAACCCGCTGGCGCCCATCCGCACCTCGATGAGCGTGCTCAATCACCTGTATCCCGACCAGGCGCCCGTCAGGAAGGTCAGCGACGTGATCGAGCGCCAGGTCACCCATCTCACCCGCCTGGTGGACGACCTGCTCGACGTGGCCCGCATTAACAGCGGCAAGATCGAACTGCAGCGCGACTACACCACCTTCGCCAAGGTGATGGAACACGTGATCGAACTGTGCTCCGCGGCGGCGGCGGCCAAGCGCATCAAGATCGACGTGGCCATGCCGCCCGGCGACGTGGCGCTGTACGCCGACTACGCGCGCGTGGTGCAGATCGTGGCCAACATCGTCTCGAACGCGGTCAAGTTCACGCCGGCCGACGGTTACATCGGCGTGCGCGCGCAGGTCGAATTCGGCGCCCTGCACATCTACATCAAGGATACCGGGATCGGCCTGGAGCCGGCCGCCCTCGGGCGCATCTTCGCCATGTTCGAGCAAAGCCGCCCGCCCTCGGGCCAGATCGCCAGCGGCCTGGGGATCGGCCTGAGCCTGTCACGCCAGTTCGCCGAAATGCATGGCGGCAGCGTGCGCGCCACCAGCGAAGGCCTCGGCAAGGGCAGCGAATTTATCGTCACCCTGCCGGTGGTGAGCGAAGCGCGTCCGCTCCAGGCCACGCCCGCGGTGGACGTCATCGGCGCATCCGACCAGCGCCCCAAAGTGCTGGTGGTGGACGACAACCGCGATGCGGCGGATTCGCTGCAGGCGCTGTTCGAAATGGAAAACTGCAAGGTCGCCACCGCCTACGACGGCTACGAGGCGGTACAGGCGGTGGAACAGGACATGCCCGACATGATCGTGATGGACCTCGGCATGCCGAGCATGGACGGCTACGAGGCGGCGCGCCGCATCCGCCTGCAGCCAGGTTCGCAGTCGGTGCTGATGATCGCCCTCACCGGCTGGGGCCAGAGCGACGCGCGCCAGCGCACGCTGGACGCCGGCTTCGACCATCACCTCATCAAACCGGTCAACTTCGACGACATCAAGCGCCTGGCCGACGGCCGCCTGGGCGCGGCGCAGGGCTTGCGCGCAAGCGGCTAGCTTGCCGTTTTCGCCAGTTGCGGCGCGGCCGGCGCCGCGCTCTCCAGGGCCGCCACCAGGCGCGCCATGTCCACCGGCTTGACCAGGTGGGCGTCGAAGCCGGCAGCGAGCGCGCGTTCGCGGTCGCTGTCCTGTCCATAGCCGGTCAGCGCCACCAGCCGCACCTTGCTCGTTGCCGGGTCGGCGCGCATGCGGCGCGCCACTTCGTAACCGTCGATGCCGGGCAGGCCGATATCGACCAGCGCAATGTCCGGGCACGCCGCCGCTGCCTGGCGCAAGCCGTCGACGCCGTCGACGGCGGTGTCGACCCGGTACTGCTGCGCTTCGAGCATGATCGCCATCATCTCGCGCCCGTCCTCGTTATCTTCGATCAGCAGCACGCGCTGGCGCGACGACGGCGCCGGCGCCGGCACGCCCGGCTCCGAGCGCGGCGGCGCCACGCGCGGCAGGCGCAGCTCGAAACTGCTGCCCAGGCCCGGGCCGGCGCTGCGCACATCGACCCGCCCGCCGTGCATCAGCGCCAGCTGGCGCACCAGCGCCAGTCCCACGCCGAGGCCGCCCTGGGCCCGGTCCAGCGGACGCGCGCCCTGCACGAACAGGTCGAACACATACGGCATCAGCTCCGGCGCGATGCCGATTCCGGAATCGGACACGCACAGCAGCGCCTCCTCGCCGTCGCCCTTGACACTGACCGAAATCGTGCCGCCGGCCGGCGTATATTTGAGCGCGTTGTCGAGCAGGTTCGAGACGATCTGCTCGAGCCGGGTGGGGTCGCCATCGACCCACACCGGTGCGGTTTCGACCCGCAATTCATGGCGCGCCGCGCGCTGCGACGCGCGCAGGGTGCCCACGTAATGCTCGATCACCTGGTCCAGCCGCAGCGCGCGCCGCTCCAGCAGGATCTTGCCGGAGTGGACCCGCCCCATGTCGAGCAGGTCGTCGACGATGCGGGTCAGGTGCCCGCTCTGGCGCGTGATGATCTCGCGCGCGCGTTCGCTGGCCGCGGCCGGCATGCCCGGATGCGCCATCACGCTGGTGGCGTTGACGATCGCCGCCAGCGGGTTGCGCAGCTCATGTCCCAGCATCGCCAGGAATTCATCCTTGGCGCGGTTCTGCTGTTCGGCCGTGGTACGCGCCGCGTGTTCGCGCTCGAACAGGATTTCGCGCTCGGTTTCGGCGGCCAGGCGCGACTGCTTTTCCTGGTTCACCAGGGCGGCCGCCGCCGCAATCGCCGCCTGCACCTCGTCCACCTCGGCCACGCCCGACACGTCGCCGTGGTCCGGGCCCGCGCTACCGCCCAGCGCATGCGCCGAGCGCGCCACCTGGCGGATGGAGCGCGACAGCCGGCGCGCAAAAAACACGGCGGCCAGCGTGGCGCAGCACACCGCCGCCGCCAGCCCGAAGATCGACACCATCAGCGCATGGCGCGCGGCCGATTCGATTTCCGCTTCCGGCACGCCGACGGCCACCGTCCATCCGGACAGCGCCGAGCGCTCCAGCACGGTGTACAGTTTGAGCTTGTCGTCGCTGGCGTTGCGGATCACGCCGATGGTCTTGCTGCGGATCGCTTCGCGCAGGTCGGGGCGGGTCTCGCCACGGCCGCTGGCGTCGCCGCCGTCGGTCTGGGCGATCGTCATGCCGTTGCGGTCGTACACGCCGGCCAGCCAGGTCGGCGGCGCGTTCACCTGGTCCAGCACATCGTTGAAGTGGTCGATCCTGAAGCCCTGGGCGATCACGTAGCGCATCCCGTCCGGCGTGGTCACCGGCACGTCCACCACCACCAGCAAGGCTTGCGTGACGACGCCGCGAATCAGGTTGGAGATTTGCGGCCGGCCGGCGCCCAGCACCTGGGCCACGCGCTGGGCCGCGTCCGGCCCCGGCAAGGGCGCGCCGAAAGGCACCGCCGTGTTGATCAGTTGCTGCCCGCGCTCGTCGAGCAGCGCGGTCCAGGTGGCGCCCACCTTGTCGGCGAAGCGCGCCTGTTCGTAGAAGCCGGCCAGGTCGCCGCGCGCCAGGTGCGGCGAGGTGGCCAGCATGCGCACCGCGCTCTGGGTGTTGGTCAGCTCGCGGTCGATGCTCACCAGCGAGATGCGCGCCGTTTCGCGCACGCCTTTCAGGGCCGCTTCGCGCTCGGCCTTGAGCAGCATGTTGAGCGAAATCGTCGAGAACAGGATCACCGGAATCAGGATCGCCGCGACCATCAGCGCGAGATAAGCGCGGATTTTCATGGCATCGGCGGCGAAAAACGGTTCATGGGATGCTACGGCCTTTGAAAAACGGAGAAGCGGCACACTGCCGTACGGTTGCAATTATAACCACTTTCTCACAGATTCTCCCCTCCGCTAGAACCGGATTTACTTCCAGTCGCCGCGCAAGGCCAGCACCTGCTTGTGCAGGTAGTCGGGGGTGGCGTCTTCCGGCGCCACCGGCGTGCCGACCGCCAGCGCCAGGCGCGAGCGCGGTCCGCGCGCGAAGGTGCGCTCGAACAGGTTACCCGGATCGCGCGTGAGCAGGCTGCCCCACAGACCGCGCAGCGCCATCGGAATCACCGGCACCTTGCTGCGTTCGACGATCTTGGCGATCCCGCCCCGGAACTCGCCCATCTCGCCGGTCGAGGTCAGGCGTCCTTCCGGGAAGATGCAGACCAGGTCTCCTTCGTGCAGCGCCTGGGCGATGTCGATATACGCCTTCTCCATCAGGAACTGGTCTTCCTTGGCCGGCGCGATCGGAATCGCGCGCGCGGTGCGGAACAGCCAGCCCATGATCGGCATCTTGAAGATCTTGTGGTCCATCACGAAGCGGATCGGACGCGGGCTGGCCGCGCCGATCACCAGCGCATCGACGTAGCTGACGTGATTGCACACCAGGACCGCCGGCCCTTCCTCGGGAATGCGGTCGGTGTCCACGGTCTTGACGCGGTGGATCGTGTGGATCAGCATCCAGGCCACGAAGCGCACCAGGAATTCCGGCACCAGCGAGAAGATATACAGCGCCACCACGGCGTTGAGGATGGCGGTGGCCAGGAACATCTGGGGAATCGTGAAACCGAGCTTGATCATCAGGATCGCCATGCCGGCCGCGCCGATCATGAACAGCGCGTTCAGGATATTCATGCCGCCGATGGTGCGCGACAGGTGGGCCGGCTCGCAGCGCGTCTGGATCAGGGCGAACAGCGGCACGATGAACAGGCCGCCGAACACGCCCACCATCGCAATATCGAACAGCACGCGCGCCACGCCGGCCTGCGCCAGCATGCCCATCATGTCCACCTCCAGCGCCGGGCGCACATAGCCCATGCTGGCGAAGTACAGGTCGATCCCGAACAGCGACAGGCCGATCGAGCCGAACGGCACCAGGCCGATTTCGACCTTGTGGCCCGAGAGCTTTTCGCACAGCAGCGAGCCGACGCCGACGCCGACCGAGAACACGGTGAGCAGCATCACGAACACGCTGTAGTCGCCGTGCAGGAACTCCTTGGCGTACAGCGGGAACTGCGACAGGATCATGGCGCCGTAGAACCAGAACCACGAATTACCCAGCATCGACAGGAACACGGTGCGGTTCTTGCGCGCGTGGCCGATGTTGCGGATCGATTCGGCGATCGGATTCGGATTGATTTTCAGGTCCGGCATCGGCGCCGGCGAATGCGGAATGCGGTAGCTGGCCACCAGCCCGAGCACGGCGAAGAACATGGTGGCGCCGGCCACCAGCATCAAGCCGTTCGGCTTCAATACCAGCGCCGCGCCCAGGATCTGCCCGAGCAGGATGCCGACGAAGGTCCCCATCTCGACCACGCCGTTCCCGCCCACCAGCTCTTCGGGTTTCAGGTGCTGCGGCATGTAGGCATACTTCACGGGGCCGAACAGGGTCGAATGCACGCCCATGCCGACCACGGAGGCGATCAGCAGCCACAGGGTATGCGTCATCCAGCCGATGCCGGCCACCAGCATGATGGCGATCTCGAACAGCTTCACGAAGCGCGCCAGGCGCCCTTTCTCGACCTTTTCGGCGATCTGCCCGGCGGTCGCCGAGAACACCACGTAGGGCAGGATGAACAGGCCGGGAATCAGGCTGTTCAACACGGCCGGATCGACCGTGGTCCAGCTGGCGGCTTCGTACGTCAATATCACCAGCAAGGCGGTCTTGAAGACGTTGTCGTTGAAGGCGCCGAGGAACTGGGTCCAGAAGAACGGCGCGAAGCGGCGCTGCGTCAGGAGGGAAAACTGGCTGGATTGACTCATGCTGATCGTTCTCTCAGGGTCTCGAAGTGACAAAAAAGGTGGCAAAAAAAGTGGCTGCGCAGCGTCAGGGTACCATCACGGCCGGCGCAGCAGGGCCTTGAAAGCCTGCGGCACCCAGGGCCGCGCGGCCACGATGAAGCTGATCGCGTGGCGCTGGTCGAACGGCAGGCGCGTCTCGTGCTGGTGCTGCTGCGAGAACTCGGCCGCCACCTGCTTCAGGCGTTCGAGCAGCGCCGCGCCGGACTGCTTGGTCAGCATCACGTTCACCAGCCGCATGACTTCATCCTCGCCATCGAAGCGCGAGTTCAGGTAGTCGGCCGCCGCCTCGTGCCGGAAGTAGCCCTGGATCGGCCCGTTCGCAATCCAGCCGAAGGTGCGCGCGATGAGCAGCTTGACCCGGTTATTCGGCAGCAGCTCGAGGAAGCCGATGCGGTCCAGGCGCAGCAGGTATTTGGTCACTTCCGCCTCGGTCATGTCGTAAGAGCGCACAATATCGTCGAAGCCGATGTGGTTCATGGCCGACACGGCCACCACCAGCAGGCGCGGGTCGCCGATGATTTCGCGCTCCTGCGCCAGGGTCAGGTGCGAAATCAGGGCCGGCGCCGACTGCGCCGCACTGAGCTCGTCGAACTCGATCCCGGTCGCCGTGAGGATCTCGTCGAGCCGCTGCAAAGTGAAATTCTTCTGTGAAAACATACGCTTAACGCTGGCCTCCGACATGCCGATCCGCCCGGCCAGGTCGCCGTAGGTGATGCCGCGCCCCTTCAACAGGCGCTTCAAGGTGTCGACAAGTGTAATTGCATGCGGCATTTCCGTATCCCTCTGAATTCTGGTAGCAAATACTAATACTTATTCAGAATAAAAGCGATACGGCCTATCATTTCATTTAGCCAGGGCCAATCTTGCGTAAGATGTGTTTGCCAACCCGGCCTGTCAATCCAAGGAAACCGCATGAAAACCAAGCTGATGATCGCCGCCCTCGCCTGCGCGCTGTTCGGCGCCAATCCGGCCGCGCTGGCGCAGGGCTCGCACCTGTCGTCGACCCCGAGCAATGTGTCGGGCGCGGTGGTATTGGGAAGCTTGCTGGTGGTGGCCGTGGGCGGCAGCGTGGTGGCGCAAAGCGTCGACACCGTCGCCGACGGCACCGTGGTGGTGCTCAGGAACGTGGCCGACGGTTCCACCGCCACCGTCAAATTGAGCGGCGACGGCGCCAGGGGCTTTTCCAAGCTGGTCGGCCAGACCGTCACCGTCACCGCCACCGCCAGCGGCCATGTGCTGATCGCCGCCGGCAAGGTGATCGCCTTCATCCCGACCGAAATCGGCAAAGGCCTGCTGCATCACTCGCAGAACGGCGCGAAGGGCTGAACATGAACCGCATCGGCCGACGCGCTCTTTTGCTGCTGGTGCTGGCCCTGCCGCTGCGCCTCGCGCATGCCGGCACCGCCTGCGAGGAAGTCGCGCAGGACGCCGCCAACTTCGTCAAGGCGGTCAGGCTGGCCGAAAACACCAGCGCCGCCCTCGATGCGTCGGGGGCGGAGGTGGCGCTGATCGCGCGCATCGGCCAGGATCTGTCCAGATACGATCTGCGCTACTCGCACATGGCCTACACCTGGCGCGACCATCCCAAGGGCCGCTGGACCGTGGTGCACCTGCTGAACCAGTGCGGCAGCGCCACCTCCAAGGTGTTCGACCAGGGCCTGGCCAACTTCTTCCTCGACGATCTGTTCGCCTACGAGAGCCAGGTCGTGATCCCCGGCGCGCAAAGCCAGAAGCGCATCGTCGCCATGCTGGCCTCGCAGGCGCCGGCGCGCCTGCACGGCGCCGACTACAATATGCTGGCCTTTCCGTATTCAACCAAATACCAGAACTCCAACCAGTGGGTACTGGAGACCTACGCCGCCAGCGAGGCGGCGGTCGAGGACCGCGGCGCTGCCCAGTCCTGGCTCAGGCAGGCCGGCTATGCGCCGGACACGATCTGGGTGCCCTCGGTCAAGCGCCTCGGCGCGCGCGTGTTCCGCGCCAACGTGGCCTTCGACGACCATCCGCTGGGCCGCCGCATCGCCGGCCAGATCGACATCGTCAGCGTCGAATCGGTGCTGCGCTTTGTCAAGAAGCGCGACCCCGCCGCCAGCGCGAGCGTGGTCGGCATCGAGTAAGCGCCCGCTCAGAACACCCACAGCTTCTCGGGCGGCATGTGCAGCCAGTAGCTGCCCGCTTCCAGCCGGTGCTTGGAGTAAGCGCGCAGGCTGAAGCCCTCGCGCATGAACAGGCACTCCCAGCGGTCGCCCAGGTACATGCAGGTCAGCAGCGGCAGCTGCAGCGCATTGTCGACCTGCTGCGCGCTGATCTTCACATCCTCGACCCGGATCAGCGGCGTGGCCTCGCCGCCGCTACGCGCGCCGCGCGCGCTGCCGCGCATGCGCACGCCATCGACCTGCAGCGCCACCGTGCCGTCGTTTGTGCCCACCACCTGGCCTTGCAGGCGGTTGTTACTGCCCATGAATTCGGCGGTGAACAGGGTGTCCGGCGTTTCGTACATGCTTTGCGGCGAGCCTTGCTGTTCGATCTTGCCGTTATTGAGCAGCAGGATGCGGTCCGAAATCGCCATCGCCTCGCCCTGGTCGTGCGTGACCATCAGCGCCGACAGGCCGAGCCGCACGATCAGTTCGCGCAGGAAGGCGCGCGCCTCCTCGCGCAGCTTGGCGTCCAGGTTCGAGAGCGGCTCGTCGAGCAGGATCACCGGCGGGTTGTACACCAGCGCGCGCGCAATCGCCACCCGCTGCTGCTGGCCGCCCGAGAGTTGATGTGGATAGCGCTCGCCCAGGTGGCCCAGTCCCAGCTGCGCCAGTACTTCCCTGACCTTGGCCTCGATCTCGCTCTTGCCCATCTTGCGCAGGGTCAGGCCGTAGGCCACGTTGTCGAACACGCTCTTGTGCGGCCACAGCGCGTACGACTGGAACACCAGCCCCAGGCTGCGGTGCTCGGCCGCCATGTCGAAGTTGCGCGAGCCGTCGAACACGCGCCGCTCGCCGATGTCGATGGTGCCGCTCTTCGGGCTTTCCAGCCCGGCCACGGCGCGCAGCAAGGTGGTCTTGCCGCTGCCCGAGGGGCCCAGCAAGGCCACCACTTCGCCGCGCTGCAGGTGCATCGATACACCCTTGAGTATCGGGTTGGCGTGCGCACCGGTGCCGTAGTCGAGGTGCAGGTCGTTGACAGTCAATTCATTCATGGAGATTTCCCGATGTAGGTAGGTGTTTATTGGTGCAGCTTGACGCCGAAGCGCAGCGCAATGCCCAGGCCGATGGCCACCAGCGTGATATTGATGAACGAGAGCGCCGCCACCAGGTCGGTCGAGCCGCCCGCCCACAGCGATACCAGCATCGCCCCGATCACTTCGGTGCCCGGCGTGAGCAGGTAGACCCCGGTCGAATATTCGCGCTCGAAGATCAGGAACACCATCAGCCAGGCGCCCAGCATCCCGTATTTGATCAGCGGCAGCGTCACGTCGCGCGTGACCTGGCCGCGGGTTGCGCCGACCGCGCGCGCCGCCTCTTCCAGTTCCGGTCCCACCTGCAGCAGCGCCGCCGAGATCAGGCGCATGCCGTAGGCCAGCCACACCACCGAATACGCCAGCCACAGGGCGAAGATGGTCGAGCGCACTTCGCGCAGCAGCGGAATCGCATGCTCGCCGAGCCACAGCAGCGGACCGAACTCGCTCGCCTTGAACATGCCGTCGAGCCAGCTGGGGACGAACAGGAACACCCACAGGAAGGACAGGCCGGCCAGCAGGCCCGGTACCGCGCGCGGCACCAGCACGCTGTAATCGAGCAGGCGGGTGATGCCGTCGGGCTTCCTGTGCATGGCCAGCGCGATCGCCGTGTAGCACACCACCGCCATCGCTCCGCCGATCACGCCGATCAGCACCGTGTTTACGATCCCGCGCACCAGCGAGTGCTGCTCGAGGATGTCGCGGAAGTGCTGCAAGGTCAGCACGTCCCACAGCACCACGCCCTCGCCCCAGTTCTGGACAAAAGAGCGCAGCACGATGCCCGACAGCGGCAGGACGATCGTCACCAGCAGCCAGCCGGCCAGCATGGCGAAGGCCAGCCACTTCCAGCGGCCCAGCGGCATCGCCTTCTGGCGCGCGCCCTTGCCCTTGATCGACACATACTTGTTGGCCGACTTGAGCAGCCAGCGCTGGATCATCACCAGCGGCATGGTCACCATCACCAGGCACACCGCCACCGCCGCCATCAGGTGGTACGAGGGCGTACCCATCTTGTTGGTCAGCTTGTACAGGTAGGTGGCCAGCACCAGGTGGCCTTCCGGATCGCCCAGCACCAGCACCAGGCCGAAGACTTCGAAGCCGAGGAAGAACACCAGCACGCCGGCATACGCCAGGGCCGGCATGATCATCGGCAGCGACACGTTCATCATCACCCGCAGCGGTGAGGCGCCGGCCACGCGGGCCGCCTCTTCCACGTCCGAGCCCAGGCTTTTCAGCGCCGAGGAAGCGTACAGGTACACGTGCGGCACGTGGGTCAGGCCGGCGATGACGACGATGCTGGTGAACGAATAGATATTCCACGGGATGAAGCCGAGCAGCTGCTTGGCCCACACCGAGTAAAAGCCCACGGGCCCCATCGACACCACGTAGCCGAAGCCCATCACCATGGGCGAGACGAAAATCGGCACCAGCAGCAGCGGCGCGATCCAGCTGCGCCCCGGCAGGTCGGTGCGCACCATCAGGAAGGCCAGCATGCCGCCCAGCGGCACCGCGATGGCGGCCAGCCCGGTGGCAAGGATCGCCCCATTCTTGAAGGCCTGGGTAAAGTCGGGGTCCTCGAAGATGAAAGCGTAGGCGTCGAAGCCCAGGCTTTTTTCCGGCATGAAGAAGGGCGCCGACAAAAAGCTCTGGTAAAAAATCAAGAACAGCGGCAGGAAGATGGCGACGCAGGCGAGCGTCACCACCAGGCCGCGCGGCCAGTTAAGCCGCGTGGCCCGCAATGATAAGGTGGTCATGTCAGGTCCGATCCAGGGATGAGGGGGGCGGTGGGCGCCAGCCCACCGTGCTGGCGTTTACTTCTTGCCGGCGGTGTCTTTCCACTGCTTGAGGAAAGCCATGCGCTTGGCCGGCGCCAGGTATTCCAGCAACGACGGATGCACCGGAATCGGCTTGATGTTCTTTTCGCCGACGATCTTGATCAGTTCCGCCGAGGTGGTTTCGCCGGCGACGTCGGCGCGGATCGCAAACAGCTTCGACTCGTTGGCGATGACGGTCTGGCCGCGCACCGACAGCAGGTAATCCATCCACAGTTTGGCCGCGTTCGGGTTCTTGGCGGCCTTGTTGATGAACTGGACGCGCGACATGATCAGGGTGTAATCGGCCGGCAGCACCACGCCCAGCGAGGGGTCGGTCTTGGCGCGCACCAGCGCGTAGGAGCCGAGCACGTTGTAGCCGATCAGGTTTTCGCCCGACGAGATCCGTTCCAGCATGGTGCCGGTGGACGACTGCACCCGCACCTTGGCCGCCCCGAAGCCGTTCTGCAGGTCCGCGAACTGCGGATTTTCGCGCGCATCGGCGGTCATGAACATGAAGCCCACGCCGGATTTTTCGATGTCGTAGGTGGTGACCTTGTCGCGGAATTTGTCGGTCTTGACGATTGCCGCAAAAGCGGCATGCGTCTTCGGAATGTCGTTGCCGGTCACCATGCGCTTGTTGTAGACGATGGCCGCCGGCTCGAAGGTGGTGCCGTAGGCGCTGTCGTTCCACACCGCCCATGCCGGCAGCTTGCCCGCTTCCTGCGAGCGGTACTTGAGGGCGTTGCCTTCGGAGGCAAGGCGCATCTGCAGGTCCATCGCCGACGACCACACCACGTCGGCGGTAGTGCCGCCGGCCGCCGCCTCGGAAATGAAGCGGTTGTACACTTCGGTCGAATTCATGTCGCTGTATTCGATCTTCACGCCCGGATACAGGGCGTTGAAATCCTTGATCAGCGGCTGCGCGGCCTTGCTGTCGGTGGCCGAGTAGATCACCAGTCTGGCTTCCTTCCTGGCGCCGTCGATGATCTTCTGGTAGTCGGCCGGATAGCCGGCCGGGACTTGCGCGAAGGCGCTCCCGGCAAGAATGAACGCAATGCTTGCGCCGATCAGGGTTCGTTTCATATTCATGGTGTCTCCAGATTGTTGTTGTGTTTTAGCGAATCAGTTTGAATTGCCTGGCCTGCCGGTTGTAGTCGGCGACGGCCTTGTCGATGTAATCGGTGAGCGCCTGCCCGGTCAGCGTGAACGGATACAGCCCGTGCGCCGCCCGCAGCCTGGCAAAATCCGGGCTGGCCGTCATGCGCTCGAAATTGCCCACCCAGCGCCGGTATTCGGCATCGGCCACCTTGGGTCCCATCCACACGCCGCGGATGATCGGCCACACCACGTCCACGCCCTGCTCGCGCGCGGTCGGCGCCTGCGCCAGCACGCCCGCCAGGCGCTGCTCCGACAGCACCGCCAGCACCCGCACCTTGCCGGCGCCCGCGTACAGGGTCGCTTCCGAGGCGTCGCCGGAGACCACCTGCACATGATTGGCGTGCATCGCGGTGAAGGCTTCGCCGCCGCCTTCCAGCGCCACGAACCGCAGCACCTTCGGATCGATCCCGGCGCGTCTGGCCAGCAGCGCCATCTTCATCCAGTCCTGGCTGCCGATCGTGCCGGACACGCCGATCAGCACTTTCTCAGGCTGGCGCTTCAGGGCTTCCAGCAGATCGGCCAGGTTGCGGAAGGCCGAATCGGCGCGCACCGCGATCATCCCGTAGTCGGCGCCCAGGGCCGCCACCCAGCGCACGTCGTCGGCGCTGGCCTTGCCGAACTTGCCCTGCGCCAGATTGAGCAGCGAACCGCCCGAAAACGCGACCAGCGTGTCCTTTTCGCTGCCGCGCTGGGCCGCCATCGAATGCCAGGCCACCGCGCCGATACCGCCCGGCAGATAGGACAGGCGCAGCTCCGGTGCGCTGGCGTCGCCCTTCAGGCCTTCGCGTACCAGCTTGCAGGTCAGGTCCATCGCGCCGCCCGGTTTGGACGGCACGATGCATTCGGCGGCGCCGGCATGCAGGGCGGCGCAGGCGATCAGGGTGGAGAGCAGGAGTTTCATGGCGGTGGCCTCTGTAGTCGGGCGTGGCGGTCGAATAACCATGATAGCCCCGCCCGTCATGCCGGTTCACGAACATGCATCAGAAGCGATGCTGGATCCCGGCCGTGAGGCCCTTCTGGGTCGTGCCGAAGCCCGCGTCGTCGCGCGACAGGCCCACCAGCTTGCCGTTGTCGGCCTTGGCGTAGGCGGCCGCCACATACAGGTCGGTGCGCTTCGACAGCGCGTACAGGCCGCGCGCCACGTACATGACCGGATCGGCGTCGGTGTTCGCCGCCACGTTCTTGACGTTGACGTAATACACCGCGCCGGTCAGGGTGAGCGCCGGCGTGGCGTACCAGCTGGCGCCGCCCCACCAGGTGGTGGCGCGCACGTCCGGCGTGCCTGCCTTGGCCGCCTCCAGCGTGTAGTCGCGCACCCCGCCGGTCAGGCGCATCGCCGCATTCCTGTAGTCGACGGCCGCGTGAAAGGCCGTGGTTTCGTCGCGCCGCCCGGTGCCGGCCAGCGTATTGGCGTTGATCTGTTCGTAGGCCGCCATCGCTGCGAAGCCGCCGCGCGTCCACGAGCCCGCGACCGCGTACTTGCGGCTGTCGGCGCTGCTGCCGGCCTGCTCGCCCAGGCCGATGCTGGCGCCGTATTTGAAGTCGCCGCTCTTGCCCGCGTACTTGACCAGGTTGTCGAAGGCGGTCGTCATGCCGTATCTGGACGTGCCGGTGGCGTTGGACGAGGTGGCCCAGGAGTAGTTCGGCGCGTAGCCGAGCGGGTCGAACAGGATCACGAAATCGTAGGTGGTGGTGAACGAGCGGCCGATCACCACGCGGCCGTAACTGCCGTCCAGGCCCACGTAGGCCTGGCGCTTGAACAGCGCGCCATCGGCCGCGCCGGTATCCATCAGGACGCCGCCTTCCAGTCCGAACACGGCTTTCAGGCCGCCGCCCAGGTCTTCGGTGCCGCGCAAGCCCCAGCGCGAGGTGTTCTTGCCGCCCGAGATGACGCGGGTGGCGCTGTCGCCGGCGGCGTTGGCATTGGTGGTGTAATCGACGCCGGCGTCGATCAGTCCATACACCTGCACGCTGGACTGGGCCTGGGCGGCGCCCGATGCTGCCAGAGCGGCCGGCAGGGCGGCCGCCAGCGCGAGCGTAAGCACGGATGGTTTCATTCTTGTCTCCTGAGTTTTTTATGTTTTATGTTTTATGTTTTATGTGTTACGGGTGCTGCGGGGTGCTGCGGGACTCACTATATGTTCGCCATCCTTTCAATTGGCTTTCAGTCCCCGCATGTACCGGCCGGGCCACACAGGCCGAGCTTTTTTGCGCGCTTGGGGCTACACTGCCCGGATGCGCATACTCCTCGTCGAAGACCACATCGAACTGTCGCACTGGCTTTCCAAAGCCCTGCGCGACGCCCACCTGACCGTCGAATGCGCCGCCAACGGCGCCGACGCCGACGCCCTGCTGCACACGCAGGACTACGCGCTCGTCATCCTCGACCTGACCCTGCCCAAGATGGACGGCCTCGACGTGCTGCGCCGCCTGCGCGCGCGCGGCGGGGCGCGCGCCAAGACCCCGGTCATGATCCTCACCGCGCGCGGCGGCCTGGAAGAACGGGTGCAGGGCCTGAACCTGGGCGCCGACGACTACCTGGCCAAACCGTTCGAACTGGCCGAACTCGAAGCGCGCGTCAAGGCGCTGCTGCGCCGCAGCCAGGGCCTGGACGCGCTGGTGTACCAGTGCGGCGCGCTCAGTTTCGACACCAATACCCGCATGTTCGCCTACGGCGGCGCGGCGCTGGCGCTGACCCCGCGCGAACACGCGGTGCTGGAAGCGCTGATCACCCGTCCGGGCCGCGCGGTATCGAAAGAAAAGCTGTTCGACGAAGTCTTCGCCCTCGAAGACGACGCCAACCTCGACGCCATCGAGCTGTATATCCACCGCGTGCGCAAGAAGCTCGAACGCGCGCAGGAAGGCGCGGCCGCGATCACCACCCTGCGCGGCATCGGCTACCTGCTGCAGCCGCGCGACAGTCCAGGCTGAAAGCGCGCCCTGACATGACGCCCTTGTACGCCTCCCTGCGCCGCAGAATCCGGGCCGCGCCCCTGGGCAGCCTGCGCAGCCAGCTGCTGCGCTGGCTCCTGATCCCGCTGGCGCTGCTAGTGGCGCTGAACGCGGTGTCGGTGTACGACAACGCGCTCGATGCGGCCGACATGGCCTACGACCGCTCGCTGCTGGCATCGACCCGCGCGCTGGCCGAACGGGTCGCGATCAAGGATGGCAAGGTGGTGGCCGACGTGCCCTACGTGGCGCTCGACTCGTTCGAGACCGACACACTGGGACGCATCTACTACAAGGTCAGCGGCATCGATGGCGAAACCGTGTCCGGCTTCGACGACCTGCCGCCGGTGCCGGCCAACGTGCCGCGTTCGGAAGCCTATCCGGCGCTGGTGCGCTTCTACCACGCCGAGTACAACGGCGAGCAGGTACGCATCGCCGCCCTGCTGCAGCCGGTGTACGACGATTCGATGCGCGGCATCGCCCTGATCCAGGTCGGCGAAACGCTCGACGCCCGGCGCGGCCTGTCGCGCAAGATCCTGATCGACACGCTCCTGCGCCAGGCCGTGATGGTGCTGGCGGTCGCCTCGCTGGTGTGGTTCGCGGTGCGCCTGGTGCTGCGTCCCCTGATGCGCCTGAAGCTGGAAGTCGAAAACCGCGCCGTAAGCGACCTGTCGGACGTCGACCAGGCGCTGGTGCACAAGGAAGTGCGCCCGCTGGTGGCAGCCATGAACGGCACCATGTCGCGCATGCACAACCTGATCGCCAGCCAGCGCCGCTTCATCGCCGACGCCTCGCACCAGCTGCGCACCCCGCTCACGGTGCTCAAGACCCAGGCCGAACTGGCGCTGCGCGAAAACGATGCCGCCGCGATGCGCGAGATCGTCAGGTCGATCGCCGCCACCACCGACGCCACCGTGCACCTGGCCAACCGCCTGCTGACGCTGGCGCGGGTCGAGCATGGCAGCGAGGCGGCCGGCATGGCGCCGGTCTCGCTGACCGCCATCGTGCGCCAGGTCGGGCTGGAGATGGCGCTGCCGGCCGTGCAGAAGCAGATCGACCTCTCGCTCGACGCGGCCGATGAAGCGCTGGTCGACGGCCAGGAACTGATGCTGCACGAAATGGTGACCAACCTGGTCGACAACGCGATTCGCTACACCCCGGCCGGCGGCAAGGTGGCATTGCGGGTAAGGGTCGATGGCGCCAGGGTGCGGCTCGACGTCGAGGACAGCGGCTGCGGCATCGCCGACGACGAGCGCGAAAAAGTGTTTACGCCGTTTTACCGTTCGTCCGGTGCGCTCGAGACCAACCCTGGCGGCACCGGCCTTGGCCTGTCCATCGTGCGCGAGGTGGCGGCCCAGCACCGCGCCGCCGTCACCCTGTCCAGCGGCGCCAACGGCGCGGGACTGACGGTCGGGATCTGTTTCGAATCGGCCGCCTGAGACAAGCGATCCGATACACACACAACACTGCGCGTCAGCCCCTGCATCCGGCGCTCATGCTGTCGATGCTGCATGCACGGCGCCCTTCAACCGCAGCGCAGGCATGCATGCATGCAGTCTATTCAATGAGACTGGCCCATTGCGAAGCATGCCACGCGAGCCTGTCGCCCTACCCGCTGCGCGCGAGCAAGCGGCCGGCAAGCGCCAGGGACGGCCCTGGCGTCGGAGACGCGCTGGCCTCAGCTCAGGTTTTCGAGCCGGATCTTGACCACCTTGCCCACCACCGTACCGAGTCCCTCGATCTTCGCGATGGCGGCATCGATGTTCTTTTCCTGGGTCTGGTGGGTCAGCATGATGATGTCGGTGCGCGTCTCGCCTTCGCCCGGTTCCTTCTGCAGCACCGCGTCGATCGAAATCCTGGCGTCGGCCAGGATGCGCGTCAGGTCCGCCATCACGCCCAGCTGGTCCTTCACGTAGACGCGCAGGTAGTAGCTGGTGGTGATCTCCGACATCGGCAGGATCGCCACGTTGGTCATCTGGTTCGGCTGGAACGCCAGGTGCGGCACGCGGTATTCCGGATCGGCGGTGGCCAGGCGGGTGATGTCGACCAGGTCGGCGATCACCGACGAGGCGGTCGGCTCGGCGCCCGCGCCCTTGCCGTAGTACAGCGAGGCGCCGACCGCGTCGGCCTGCACCAGCACCGCGTTCATCGCCCCTTCCACGTTGGCGATCAGGCGCTTGGCCGGAATCAGGGTCGGATGCACGCGCAGCTCGATGCCTTCCACGCCGTCGACCATGGCGCGCTTGGTGATGCCCAGCAGCTTGATGCGGTAGCCCAGCTGCTCGGCGTAGCGGATGTCGATCGCCTGCAGGCTGCTGATCCCTTCCACGTGGGCCTTGTCGAACTGCACCGGGATGCCGAAGGCGATCGAGGCGATGATGGTCGCCTTGTGCGCGGCGTCCACGCCTTCGATGTCGAAGGTCGGATCGGCTTCGGCGTAGCCCAGTTCCTGCGCCTGCTTCAGCGCGGTGGCGAAGTCGAGGCCCTTGTCGCGCATTTCGGACAGGATGAAATTGGTGGTGCCGTTGATGATGCCGGCCACCGATTCGATGCGGTTCGCGGTCAGGCCTTCGCGCAGCGCCTTGATGATCGGGATGCCGCCGGCCACCGCCGCCTCGAACGCGACCATCACGCCCTTGGCCTGGGCCGCCGCGAAGATCTCGTTGCCGTGCAGCGCCAGCAGGGCCTTGTTGGCGGTGACCACGTGCTTGCCGTTGTCGATCGCCTTGAGCACCAGCGTCTTGGCCGTGTCGTAGCCGCCGATCAGTTCGACGACGATGTCGATGTCGGGATGGTTGACCACCAGTTCCGGGTCGGTCACCAGTTCGCAGTCGGTGCCGACGATGGGGCGCGCGCGTTCCAGGTTGCGCACCGCGACCATCGCGATCTCGATGCCGCGCCCGGCGCGGCGCCGGATTTCTTCCTGGTTGCGTTTGAGGACGTTAAAGGTGCCGGCACCAACTACGCCGAGGCCGATCAGGCCGATTTTGATGGGTTTCATAGTTCTTTATCTGGAAGAGGTATCAGCCGCGCCCGTGGCGGCGTCGGTAGCCGTCGAGGAAGCGCGCAATGCGGCCGCAAGCATCGGTCAGGTCGTCGGAATTGGGCAGGAACACGAGGCGGAAGTGATCCGGCGCGATCCAGTTGAAGCCCGTTCCCTGCACCACCAGGACTTTTTCTTCGGCCAGCAGGTCGTAGGCAAACTGCTGATCGTCCGCGATCGGGTACATCGCGGGGTCGAGGCGCGGGAACATGTACAGCGCGGCTTTTGGCTTCACGCAGGTCACGCCCGGAATGTCGGTTAAGAGTTTGTGCGCCATGTCGCGCTGGCGCAGCAGGCGCCCGCCCGGGCCCACCAGGTCGTTGATGCTCTGGTAGCCGCCCAGCGCGGTCTGGATCGCGAACTGGCCCGGCGCATTGGCGCACAGGCGCATCGAGGCCAGCATGTTCAGGCCATCGATGTAGTCCCTGGCATGGCGTTTTTCGCCCGACACCACCATCCAGCCGGCGCGGTAGCCGCACGAACGGTAGTTCTTCGACAGGCCGTTCAGGGTGATGAACAGCACGTCGTCGGCCAGCGAGGCGATCGAGTCGTGCTGCTCGCCGTCGTACAGGACCTTGTCGTAGATTTCGTCGGCCAGGATGATCAGCTGGTGCTGGCGCGCCAGCTCGATGATCTCCAGCAGGATTTCGCGCGGATACAGCGCCCCGGTCGGGTTGTTCGGGTTGATCACCACGATCGCCTTGGTGTTGCTGGTGATCTTGCGGCGCATGTCGTCGATGTCGGGATACCAGCCGGCCTGCTCGTCGCAGATGTAATGCACCGGGTTCCCGCCCGACAGGCTCACGGCCGCGGTCCACAGCGGGTAGTCCGGGGCCGGCACCAGCACTTCGTCGCCGGTATTGAGCAAGCCGTTCATGGCCATGACGATCAGTTCCGAGGCGCCGTTGCCGAGGTAAATGTCGTCGATGGTCACGCCACCGATGCGCTTGCCCTGGGTGTAGTGCATGACGGCCTTGCGCGGCGCGAACATGCCTTTCGAATCGGTGTAGCCGGCGGCGCCGTGCATATTGAGGATCATGTCCTGCACGATCTCGTCCGGCGGGTCGAAACCGAACACGGCCAGGTTGCCGATATTGAGCTTGATGATCTTGTGGCCTTCTTCCTCCATCTGCCGGGATTTCTCCAGCGCGGGGCCGCGGATTTCGTAGCAGACGTCGTCGAGCTTGTTCGATTTCAGAATCGGTCGCAAAATATTTCCCTGTTCAGTGGCGCTTTGTTGCAGTGCGAAAAATACCCATTCTGCCGAAAGGAGTTAATTTAATCAACCTGCGCTTGAGCCCAACATGGGCAAAAAACGGCGAAATGGTGTGGGTTTGGCGTCTGTTTCGCGAAAATTCGCGGTTTACTGGACTTTGTGGCATGCTAACGCCACGCGCAGCGCCCGAGAGCCCTGCATCACCTTTTCAGTACCCATGCCATGAAGCTCCATTCCAGCCCTACCCAACAATACCAGACCGTGACCGGTTACGACGAAACCGGGGTCGAAATCAACGCCCAGCGCTTCGACTACAGCCTGATCGTGATGCCCGAAACGCCGCCGCGCGCCTGGGATGTGCCCACGTTCGAATCCCTCACGGCCGACCATTTCGAGAAGATCGGACAGGACCAGCCGGACGTCGTCATCCTCGGCACCGGCGACCGGCAGCGCTTCGTCCATGCCAAACTGATCGGCGCGCTGCTGGAGCGGCGCATCGGCTGCGAATGCATGGATAACAAGGCGGCCTGCCGCACCTACAATATCCTGATGGGCGAAGGCCGCAAGGTGACCCTGGCGCTCATCCTCGGCAACGCGCCCTGATCGGTCGCCCGCTCGACGGCGCAGCGCGACGCCTGGCTTGCAATCGAGCATCCCGCCCCCATATCTGGTTCGCCCAAACACGTTTCCCCCTCCCCTGTTGCGCTGCGGGGTATAAAATCAGCGCTGACTCACCTTCAGGAGAGAACCTGTGGCTGATAGCCAAACTGCAGCACCTTTTGCCGACTTTTCCGCCGTCATGACCGGCGACAAGCCGTTCCAGCTGTCCGGCCGCCCCGCCCGCTACACCGTGCTGTACTTTTACCCAAAAGACAACACCCCCGGCTGCACCACCGAAAGCATCGCCTTCCGCGACCTGCACGCGCAATTCCAGCAAGCCGGTACCGAGATCTACGGCATCAGCCGCGATTCCCTGCGCTCGCACGAAGGCTTCAAATCCAAGCTCGGCCTGCCGTTCGAACTCATCTCCGACCCGGAAGAAGCCATGTGCCTCCAGTTCGGTGTGATGAAAATGAAGAATATGTACGGTAAGCAAGTGCGCGGCGTCGAACGCAGCACGTTTGTCATTGACGCTGACGGTAAATTGGTGAAAGAATGGAGAGGCGTGAAAGTCCCTCATCACGCCGAAGACGTGCTGGAATTTATCAGGAGCCAGCCTTGATCAGGACGGCTCGACTGTCGACTAACCCGCAGCAGAACCCGATTGCACCAGCCATTTTGAGTCACACCTGCCGTTTTCCGCATCATCCCAATCTGGCGGCCTGCCGGCCCGGCCACTATGCCGGGCCCGACCACCACCCCCTTAGTTCGCACAGCCGCATCGAGCCCGCCGCCACCAGCGCCGCCTGCGCCGACGCCTGCGGGCTATCCTTCCGCACCTTTTTAGATTGAGACCCTGATGCCACTGCCAAAAATCCCCACCAAGCCAGCCACCCTGCTGCTGGCCGAAGATTATCCGAAAGCCGAGCGCGCCAATAAACCCGCGCCGGCCGCCAAAGCGACACTGAGCGCGGTCGCCGACCATGTCGTCGCCAAAGACCTCGCCGAACCTGTCGCCAAGGCGCCGGCCAGGACCACCCGCGCCAAGGCGCCGGCCAAGGCGCCGGCCAAGAAAGCCGCGCTGGTCGCCGCGCCGCCGGCCGCGCTGGTCACCTCGCCCGCCGTGATGGAAACGCCGATCGCCAAGCCTGCCTCGCGCGGCAAGGAAAAGCAGCCGCTCGACCTGGAAGCGCCGCACCCGGCCAAGCACAAGGCGGTCGAGATGGTGGTCAAGTCCTCCACCAGCCGCAATGCCGACCAGACCGGCAAGACCAAGATGTTCGTGCTCGACACCAACGTGCTGATGCACGACCCGTCGTCGCTGTTCCGCTTCGAAGAGCACGACGTCTACCTGCCGATGATGACGCTCGAAGAGCTGGACGACCATAAGAAAGGCATGTCGGAAGTGGCGCGCAATGCACGCCAGGTCTCGCGCACGCTCGACGCCCTGGTCGGCAGCATCGACGACGGCGCCATCGAAAGCGGCATCCCGCTGTCCAAGCTGGGCAACAAGGATGCCAAGGGCCGCCTGTTCTTCCAGACGCGCCTGCAAAACGGCCCGACCCTGCCGGAAGGCCTGCCGGTCGGCAAAGCCGACAACCAGATCCTCGGCGTGGTGCGCAACCTCGAAGCCGAGCAACCGGGCCGCGCCATCGTGCTGGTGTCGAAAGACATCAACATGCGCATCAAGGCGCGCGCGCTGGGCTTGCCCGCCGAAGACTACTTCAACGACCACGTGCTGGAAGACAGCGACCTGCTGTACTCGGGCATCGTGCAATTGCCGGACGACTTCTGGAACAAGAACGGCAAGGACATGGAGTCCTGGCAGGAAAACAAGAACGGCGTCTCGTCGACCTTCTACCGCGTCACCGGTCCGACCGTGCCGACCCTGCTGGTGAACCAGTTCGTCTACCTGGAACCGAAAAACGGCGAAGCGCCGTTCTACGGCCAGGTCAAGCAGCTCAACGGCAAGACCGCCGTGATCCAGACCCTGCGCGACTTCAGCCACAACAAGAACAATGTGTGGGGCGTCACCGCGCGCAACCGCGAGCAGAACTTTGCGCTGAACCTGCTGATGAATCCGGAATGCGACTTCGTCACCCTGCTCGGCCAGGCCGGTACCGGCAAGACCCTGCTGGCCCTGGCGGCCGGCCTGGCGCAGGTGCTCGAGACCAAGCTGTATAACGAAATCATCGTCACCCGCGTCACGGTGCCGGTGGGCGAAGACATCGGCTTCCTGCCGGGTACCGAGGAAGAGAAGATGGGGCCGTGGATGGGCGCCTTCGACGACAACCTCGAAGTGCTCAACAAGTCCGATTCGGATGGCGGCGAGTGGGGTCGCGCGGCGACGCAGGACCTGATCCGCTCGCGCATCAAGATCAAGTCGCTCAACTTCATGCGCGGCCGCACCTTCGTGAACAAGTTCCTGATCATCGACGAAGCGCAGAACCTGACGCCGAAACAGATCAAGACCCTGGTCACGCGCGCCGGTCCCGGCACCAAGATCCTGTGCCTCGGTAACATCGCGCAGATCGACACGCCTTACCTGACCGAAGGCTCGAGCGGCCTGACCTACGTGGTCGACCGCTTCAAGGGCTGGTCGCACAGCGGCCACGTGACCCTGGCGCGCGGCGAACGTTCGCGCCTGGCCGACCACGCGAGCGAAGTGCTGTAAGCCGCCGCTTCAAGCCTGCTAGGCACAGACTGGTACAGTCGAAACGGTCTCTCTCCAGTCATCTGGACAGAGGCCGTTTTCTTTTGGAGGATGCCATGGACAGCGAGCCACAGCGCCTGATCGGCCGCGCGGCCGACCTGGAGGCCCTGCGCGCAGCGTTCGCCGCCGCCTGCCGGCGCAAGGAGGGCGCCTTGCTGCTCAAGGGCGCCGCCGGCGCCGGCAAGTCGGCCCTGCTGGCGCAACTGGCGCCGATCGCGGCAAGCCATGGCGGCTGGTACGTGAGCGGCAAATGCGACCAGTACCGGCACGATGCGCCCTCGGCCATCGTACAGGCCATGCGCGCGCTCGGCCGCCTGCTGCTCAAGGAGCCGGCGGCGCCACTGGCGCAGCAGCGCGAGCGCATCCTGGCGGCGCTCGATACCAACGCCGGCCTGGTCGCCGCCGCCCTGCCCGAATTCGCCCTGCTGCTCGGTCGCATCGACGCCGCCGACAGCGACCCGGCGCGCCATCAGGCGCGCATGCGCAACGCCTTCCTGGACCTGCTGCGCGCCGTGGTCTCGCCTGCGCGCCCGCTGGTCATCGCCATCGACGACCTGCAATGGGCCGGCCCCGCCGCACTGGCCGCCTTCGACGCCCTGCTGCGCGACGCCACCCTGCACGGCCTGTTCCTGGCCGGTGCCTTCCGCGACGACATCGACAGCGCGCACCCGCTGCATGCCATGCTGCCGCGCTGGCGCGCCTGCCCGACGCTGGAAATAAACAACCTGGCGCAGGACGCCATGCCCGCCTTGATCGGCCAGCGCCTGGGCCTCGCGCCGGAGCGCTGCACCGCCCTTGCCGCCATCATCGGCGCGCGCACCCACGGCAATCCCTTCGACACCATCGAACTGCTCGACGCCCTGCGCCAGCAAGGACTGTGCGACGCCCCCGACCCGGCGCGCATCGACGCCTTCATCGCGCAGCGCGACGTCAGCAGCCTGCTGGCGCTGCGCATCGCCCGCCTGCCGCCCGCCCCGCGCCTGATGCTGCAGGTGCTGGCCTGCCTTGGCGGCGCGGTCGATGCGCAGGTGCTGGCGCTGGCCGCCGGGATCGATACCGCCGCACTGGAACCGGCCCTTGCCGACGCCCTGGTGCTGGAAGCGCAACGCGGCCTGCGCTTTTGCCACGACCGGGTGCAGCAGGCGGTCTACGAAGGCATGCCGGCGCACGAACGCCAGGCGCTGCACCTGGCGATCGGGCGCCGCCTGCTGGCGCACGCGGGGCAGGAGGCCGGCGCATCCGAACAGTACCTCGCGTTCGGCGGCAGCGCGCTGGCCCTTGACGAGCGCCTGCAAGTGGCCGCCCTGTTCGGCCAGGCCGCGGCCCAGGCCAGAAACCAGGCCGACTACGCGCTCGAAGAGCGCTTCCTCGCCGCCGCCGTCCGCCTGCATGGCGCCGCGCCCGGCCCGATGCGCGCCTGGCACGCCTGCCTGTACAGCCTTGGCCGGCATGCCGACGCCGACGCCGTGTACGCGCGCATAGCGGACGGCGCCACCACGCTCACCGAGCTGATCGAAGCGACCTCGGTGCAGATCGACAGCCTGACCAGCCGCCGCCTGCTGCCCGAGGCGATCGATCTCGGCACCGCCCTGCTGGCGCGCGCCGGGATCGTGCTGCGCGAGGCCGAAGCGGACGGCGAGCTCGATGCCATCACCGCCTGGGCCCACAGCGGCGCGCTGGACGCCGACCTGCTGCGCCCCGCGCCGACCGACCCGCACGTGCTGGCGCTCGGCACCCTGCTGCACCTGACCACCCTGGCCAGCTACTACGCCGACGACAGGCGCCTGCTGCGGCTACTGGTGCGCTACCAGCGGATGTGGATCGAGCACGGTCCCTGCGCGGCCCTGCTCAAGACCTTCGGCACGCTGCCGATCCTGTTCAAGCGGCGCGGCGATTACCGCACCGGCCACGCGCTGCTGATCAAGGCGCAGGCCATCGGCAAGGCGCGCGGCTACGACTACGAGGCGGCCTGGCTGCAGCACGTGTTCGCGCTGGCGTCGCTGCACTGGGTCGAGCCGCTGGAAAACGCCATCGCCCACGCGCGCCAGGCGCGCCAGGTGCTGCTGCAAAACGGCGACGTCCAGTACGCGACCCACAGCTATCACACCGAGATCGTGGCGCAGCTCGACTGCGCGCCGACCCTGGACATGCTGGCGGCGATCCTGTCCGAGGCCGAGGCGAGCACGGGGCGCGGCGGCAACGTCACCGCCAGCCGCGTGCACCGCAGCTACCGCTATCTGCTCGATGTGCTGCGCGGCGCGATCGACCTGCGTTTTCCGGCGCCTCCGGGCGACCTGGACACGCTCACCGCCTGCCTGGTGCGCGCCCACATGGCGCTGCTGTTCGGCGACGACGAGGCGCTGGCGCGCCATTCGGCGGCCGCCATGCCGCTGCTGGCTTCCTTCGCCGGCATCTATCCGGCGGCGCTGGGCTATCTGTTCCGCGCCCTGGCGCTGGCGCGGCAGCCGCACCCCGGCGGCGGCGCGCTGCGCGAGCTGCATGCCTGCCGCCAGTGGATGGCGCTGCGCGCCGCCGACGCGCCGCGCAATTTCGCCCACATGGTCACCTGGATCGACGCCGAATGCGCCTGGGCCTCGGGCGACGCCGCGACCGCGGCCCGGCTGTTCGACCACGCGCTGCTGGCCATGCGCACGCACCGGCGGCCGTGGCAGCGCGCCGCCATCACCGAGCGCGCCGGCCTGTGCTACCTGGCGCAGGGCTTGCAGTATGTCGGCACGGCCCTGCTGGCCGAAGCGCTGCGCCACTACGACGCCTGGGGCGCCACCGCGAAAGCGCACGCCATGCGCCAAGCGCACGCCTTCCTGCGCCGCGCGACCGACGCCGCCGGCGCGCCGGCGGACAAGGTCGACCTGCTGGCCGTGCTGCGCGCCTCGCAAGCCCTGAGCGCCGAAACGACCCTGGCGCGGCTGGAGGAGCGCGTGTGCGAACAGCTTCGCGCGCTGGCCGGCGCCACGGCGGTGAAGCTGATCGGTCCAGGCGCCGGCTCCCCCGCCCTGCCGCTGTCGCTGCTGCGCCACGTCGAACGCGCACGCGCCGTGCTGCTGCTCGACGACGCCTTGCAGGACGACCGCTTTGCGCGCGATCCGTATTTTGCGGGGTACGGCCAGTGTGCCGTGCTGGCCGTGCCGATCTTCGCCCAGCATGCGCTGCACGCCGTGCTGCTGCTGGAGAACAGCGCCATGCGCGGGGCCTTCGGCGCCGCCCGCCTCGACACGGCGATGCTGATCGCCGGCCAGCTGACCATCTCGCTGGTCAATCTCGGCCATCGAGCGCCACCCGATGGCGCTCCCGATAGCGCCCCGGCGACGCATTGAACCAGCGCTTGCACGCCCTGAACAAGGTGCCCTGGTTGGCGAAGCCGAGCCGGTAGCTGATCTCGGTAAAACACAGGCTGGTCTGGTCCAGGTAGTGCGCCGCCTGCTCGCGCCGCACCGCGTCGACCAGCTGCACGTACGAGGTCCCCTCGTCCTGCAGGCGCCGGTGCAAGGTCCGCTCGCTCATGCACAGCGCCCTGGCCACGTCGCCGCGCCCCGGCTCGCCGTCGGCCAGGCACGCCAGCACCAGCTCCCTGACCCGCCGCGTGGTGCGCGCGTCGCCCAGGCGCGCCAGGCGCTCGTTGGCGAAGCGTTCGTGCAGCTCGGTCAGCAGCGGATTGCCGGTCATGAGCGCCAGCCCCAGGTCGGCCGCCGAAAAACACAGGCGGTAGCGCCGCGCCCCGAAATGGCAGGGGCAGCCGAACGCCGCCAGGTACGGCAGCAGGTTGGGCGGCCGCGCGTGCGCCAGTTCCAGCGACTGCGGGCGCAGCGCGCGCCCCGTCATCCAGCGGCACAGATTGGCGATCATCAGCAGCGCGAAGTCGTAGCGTTCGGGCGGCGCGCCATCGCCCAGCGCCAGCGTCAGGCCGCAACCCTGGCTGTCGTGCGCCAGGGCGACCGTGGCCGCGCTGCTGACGATCGGCATGTAGCGCACCATGCGCCGCAAGGCCGCATCGAGGTCCGGGCAGGACATCATCACATGCAGCACCACGCCGAAGCAGGCCGGCCTGGCGGCGCCGTCCAGCGCCAGCCCAAGGTGCGGATGGCCCGACTGCTGCGCCGCCAGCGTCCACAAGGCCGAGACGGCGTCGCTGTCGAAGCGGCCGTCGGCATCGTCGAGTTCGTCCAGCGGCAGGCCGGCGTCCTCCAGCAGCGCCAGCGGCTCGAGTCCGAGCGCGCCGAGCAGCTCGACGATGCCTTTCACCCATGCTGCGGACACGCTCGGCCTGATGATCGCCACGACGCTGGACCTCGCCTTTCTGGCCTGCGGAAACTGCCGGGGCCGGCTGCCGATCATACACCCGGACAATTATCACGAGAACAACTTTCTGTCGTGTGGCCATCCGCGCCACAGCTGTGCCGGCATGGCCGCCAAAGCAAGCACATTGGCCCGCCGCGCGACTGCCTGTGCCGCCCTGCCCGCTTATAGTTGGTCGCAACGTTGTCGCAAGAACAGCGAAAAGCCATCCCCGGACGCAGCGCCTTGCGCGGCCAAGCCGGTCAACTGAACACCAACAAACGGAGATATTCATGCGACATTCATACCGCCAGGCCGCCAGGTCGGCGCTCGCACTTGGTTTATTCGCAGCAGGACTCGGACTGTCCGGGGCCGCCATGGCCCAGGAACCGGTGATTTTCGTGCACGGCTACAGCGGCTCGGCCTCGAACTTCGATGGCATGATCGCGCGCTTTACCGCCAGCGGCTATCCGCGCGCCAAACTGTACGGCTTCAACTACAGCTCCCTGACCAGCAGCGACAAGACCAGTGCCGCTTCGCTCAACAGCTTCATCAACACCGTGCGCGCCAACAACGGCAACCAGACCGTGGCCGTGATCGCGCATTCGAACGGCGGCCTGGTGGTGCGCTGGCAGCGCGCCAAACTGGGCGGCGCGGCCGGCATGCGCCGCTTCATCTCGCTCGGCACGCCGCACAAGGGCACCACCAGCGCCTACGCCTGCTTCTCGCCGGCCTGCTACGACATGCGCCCCGGCTCGTCCTTCCTCACCCAGCTCGCCGGCGCCGGATGCGACCGCTCGCTCTGGTCCGCCAACGATGGCGTGATCCTCCCCGCCAGCAATGCGCAGTGCGGCACGAACGTGCAGACGGCCAGCGTCGGCCACCTTGCGATGCTCTCCGACACCAGCGTCTACAACCAGGTACGCGCACAACTGCCGTAACATCAGCAACCAGCACAAGGACCGGACATGACTATCCACCTCCAATCGGCCTGCCTGGTCCTGCTGCTGGCGTTGCCGCGAGCGCATGCCGGGTCCCCGGCGGCGCTGCCGGAAACGGTCGCCCAGGTCGGCGACCAGCCGCTCCGGCGCGCCCTGCTCGACGCCCTGATCGACGCCAACGCCGGGCGTGCCAATCCCTTCGACGAAGAAAGCGCACAGGAACGCCAGGAGCGCGCCGGCGCCCGCGCCGCGCTCGACCGCCAGGCGCTGCTGGGCGAACTGGTGACCATGGAACTGATGGCCCAGGAAGCCGTCAGACTCAGGCTGCACGAGTCGCCCGATCTGGTGGCCGAGGCCGAGCTGGCCTACAAAACCCTGCTGCAGCGCGACCTGGTGCGCCACATGCTGTCGGCCATCCCGGTGACCGAAGACGAGATCGTCCAGCGCTACCAGGGCGTGCCGGCCGAGCGCCAGTTCCACGTCGCCAGTATCGACGTGGCGAGTCCGGCGGCGGCGCGCGCCGCGCTGGCCGCGCTGGGCCAGGGCAAGCGCTTTGCGGCTGTCGCCAAACGCTACGCCAGCACACCGAATCGGCCCGCGCCCGGCTGGCTGCTGGCCGCGCAGATGGAGTCCGGCCTCGCCCGCCAGGTGGCCGCCATGCGCGCCGGACAAGCCGTCGAACGCGCCCTGCCGCAAGGCGGCTGGCAGGTCGTGCAACTGCTCGGCACCAGGGAAGTGCCCAAGCCGGCCCTGGCCGAACTGCGGCCCGGCTTGCGCACCGAGATCATGCAGGAACGGCTGGCCCGGCGCATCGAGGCGCTCAGGACGCGCGCCAGCATCCGACTCATGGCCGGCCAATGAACGTCAGGATGGCACTGGCCTGCGTCGCCGCCTCGCTGGCCGCGGGCGTCATGCTGTACCGCACCCCCGCGCCTGAAGCGCCTGCAAGGTCCGCGCAGCGCACCGAACAGGCGGTCGAGCGCAGCTTCACGCTGCTGGCCGGCACCAGCCCGGCGTTCGGCGCGATGCCGGTGCAGGAGGCGCCAGCGTTCCGGCTTGGCGCCGACGGCAGCCTGGCCATCGACGAGCGCACCCCGGTGTTGCTCGATGTACGGCTGGCCGGCCTGCCGCGCCAGCCGGGCCGCGCGGAGATGGCACAGCTGGAGACAGCGCTGGCGGCCGGACTGCCGCCCGACGCCGCCCGCCAGCTGGCGCAACTGCTGCGCAGCTACGTGGCCTACCGCGAACAGGAAGCGGCGCTGGGCGAGCGCCAGGGCGCCGACGCCGCGCTCGCCCCGGCGCAGGCGCTGGACCAGTTGCATGCCCTGCGCGTCGCGCACTTCGGCGAGCGGCTGGCCGCGTCGATGTATGGAAAAGAGGAACAGCGGATGCGCGCCGACCTGGCGCCGACGCAGGCGGGCGCGCCCCGACAGGACAGCGGCGACCCTGCCGTCGACCGCCTGCGCGACGAGGTGGCCGCGCTGCGCGGCGCCGGCGCCCCCGAAGCGCAGGTCGCCGCCGTGCGCCGGCAAGCGC
Organism: Massilia atriviolacea; assembly: GCF_003953935.1. GTDB lineage: Bacteria > Pseudomonadota > Gammaproteobacteria > Burkholderiales > Burkholderiaceae_D > Telluria_A > Telluria_A atriviolacea. The sequence goes on along the minus strand of NZ_RXLQ01000005.1, from coordinate 259,895 downwards.
TGGGCGACGAGCGCGCGCAGCACTTGCAGGATACGGAACAGGTGCGCGCGGACTGGGAACAGCGCAGCGATGCCTTCCTCGCCGCCGTGCGCCCGGGCGCCGACCTGGAAGCCCTGCTGCGCGGCCTGTACTCGCAACAGGAAATGGCGGCCGCGCGCGCCTACAACCTGGAGCGCCTGCGCAGCCGGCAGTCAGGCAATGCGCCTTAGCGCACTTCGCAGTCGACCGCTTGCGCCTTGGGCGCGCTGCTGGCCGTGGGCGACTGCGGCGCCATGGTAAATACCGGGGGCGGACTGAACTTGAGGGCCGGATTGGACGGCACCATCAGCGGCGGCTGTTGAAGGCTCGAGGTAAAACCGAACTGCCCGGCAGAAAAATTCATGCTGCCGCCGGGATTGCTCAGCACGATCATGCCGTCGAGCACGGACACATGCAAACCGGGCTGGAGCGATGCCGGCGCCGGCAGGCCGGACAATCCCCCCGGCACATACTGCGCGACAAAGGTCGTGCCGCGAATGCCGATGGTGGCGGTCGGGGTCTTGAGCTGGAATTTCTCCTTGTTGCGCTTGCCCAGCAGGCCCGTCAGCGAGCGCAGTCCGCCCTGGATCAGGCTGAAACTGGCGCTGTCGGCGTCCGGCTTGCCGCTCTCGTACGCGAAGGCCTCGATCTTGAACGTCGTTCCCGGGCGCAAGGTGATTTCGCTGTTGTCGATAAACACGATGCGGGCGTAGGTGTTCTTTTCGGACACCAGCGTATCGCCCTGCTCCACCTCCGACTTCAGGCCCAGCACCTTCACGCTGCCGTCGGCCTTCTTGACCATCAGCGGCCCGCTCAGGTTGACGATGGTGCCGGCCACCTGCGCCGCCCATGCCAGCGCGCAGGATCCGGCCAGCAGGACACCCGCGAGCGCCTTAATTGCAATACGTCTTTTTGCGCAGTTCACTCGCGTCTCCTTTAACGTTACTCGTCGCGACGGTTTTCACGCCGTCATCCTTTTTCTCTATTTTCTCGCCAGCCGGCGTCACGCTGTCGACCGCATTGACCGTGTTGACGACCACTTCCTTGAGCGTGCTGCCGGACAGCTGCTGCGGCGGAGCCACCACCGTGCAGCCGGGCGCCGCGGGATTGGCCACGCAGGCGTTCACCGGCGGCAGCACCACGCTGCAACCCTGCAGGGTCGGGCTGCCGACGCACTGGTCCAGGCTCGGCAGTACCACGCCGCAGCCGGCGGCCGCCGGCGTGTCGACGCACTGGCTCAGGCGCGGCAGGACCACCGCGCAACCGGGGGCCGATGGCGTGGCGACGCACTGCGCCAGCGGCGGCAGGACCGCGCCGCAACCGGCCAGGCCGGGGGCGGCCGAGCACTGCGCCACGCTCGGCAAGACCACATTGCACGCCGCCAGCGACGGCGTTGCGCTGCACTGGGCCAGGGTCGGCAGCACCACCGAGCAAGCGAGCGCGCCGGGATTGGCCACGCAGCTTTGCAGGCTCGGCAAGACCGCGCCGCAACCGGGCAGACCGGCATTGCCGATGCACTGGTTCAGCGTCGGCAAGACCACGTTGCAACCCGGGACCGCCGCATTCGCCGCGCACTGGGCCAGGGTCGGCAGCACCACCGCGCAAGCGCTGGCGCCCGGATTGGCCACGCACTGGCCGAGCGACGGCAGCACCACGGCGCAACCGGGCGTGGCCGGATTGGCCACGCAGCGCGACAAGGATGGCAAGACCACGCCGCAGCCGGGCAGGCTGGTCGAGGCAATACACTGGCTCAGGGTCGGCAGCACGGCTGCGCAGCCGGCCTGGGTCGGCGCCGCCGTGCACTGGGCGACGCTCGGCAATACCACCGTACATCCGGGCAGACCGGGGCTGGCGCTGCACGCCGCCAGCGATGGCAGCACCACGTTGCAGCCGGCCTGGGTCGGGCTGGCGACGCAGGCAGGCAGGGTCGGCAGGACCGCCGAGCAACCGGCGCGCGATGGGGTCGCCACGCACGCGCCCAGGGTGGGCAGCACCGCCGCGCACCCGTTGGTCGACGGCGCGGCAACGCAGGTGTTCAGGCTCGGCAGCACTTGGGCGCAACCGGCTTGGGCAGGATTGACGGTGCACTGGGACAGCGACGGCAGCACCGCGCTGCAACCGGCCGTGGCCGGCGCGGCAGTGCAAGCGGCCAGGGTGGGCAGGACCGCGCCGCAACCGGCCGTCGTCGGTGCGGCGGTGCAGGCGGCCAGCGATGGCAGCACGGCGGAGCAGCCGGGCGCGGCGGGATTGGCGGAGCACGTCGCCACCGATGGCAGTATCGCGCCGCAGCCGGCCGTGGACGGGGCGGCCACGCAGGTGCCCAGCGATGGCAGCACCACGCCGCAGCCGAGCAAGGCCGGGTTGGCGCTGCAGTTCTCCAGCGACGGCAGCAGCGAGGCGCAGTAAAGCCCGCTCGGGTCGGCGGCGCAGGCCGCCAGGGCGTTGGCCAGCACCTGCGCGCAACCGTTCCTGGCCGGCGCGTTGACGCAGGCCGGCAAGGTGGTCGACATGTCCGGCAAGCCGCGCACCGTGCCGCTGGCGCTGCCGATGGTGCCGTTGCCGGTCAGCGAAGGCGTGCTCAGCGAAATATTGCCCGAGGTCGCACTGACGCTGCCCTTGTTCACGATCGAACCGGCCACCAGCGCAATATTGCCGGCACCGGAAGACACCGAGCCCTGCGGGCCGATACCCAGCTCGCCGCCATTGCCGGCCTGCAGGGCGATCGCGCCGCCTTTCGAGTCGATGCTGCCGTTGATGTCCAGCGGGCTTTGCGTCGACAGATTGACCGCGCCGCCCAGGGTGATGACGGAGGAATCCTTCGACAGCGTCATGCCGCCCTGGTTGGCAATCACGATGGCGCCGCTGTTGTTGCCGCCGTTCTGGCTCAGGTTGCCGAGCGTGAGGGTGCCGGTGTTGCTGACATGGATGGGCGCGTTGCCCGTCTCGACAGTGTTATTGCCTTCCAGCGAAGCCGTCTGCGTGTAAAGCGGGCTGGCGGCAGTGCCGACGCCCTGCTTGGTAATGAAGGACAGCGAGCCGGCCGTGACCGGCGATGCGCTGGTGTTAACGATGCCGGCGGCGTCCACCTGCATGCCGCCCGCGATGGTGACCGGTGCGTTCAGGGTGACATTGCCCACGCCGCTCAAGAGCAGGTACTTGGCCTTGAGCGCGCCGCCGCTGCCGCCGAGGGCCGAGTTGACCACGATCTTGCCGCCAAACTGATTGCCGCCGATGATCAGCGCCTGCGCCTCGATGGCGGCCAGCTGCGCCGGCGCCAGGCGCAAGGCGCCCGCCACGGCTTCGCCGGCGGCGATCTCGATATCGCGGTCGACGCTCGCCGGACGCAGGGTCACCGACGGATTCTGCTGCGGCTGCGCCGGCCCGACCGATCCCAGGATGCCCATCTGGTTGGCCACGATCGTCACCATGCCGCCGCTCTTGAGCGCGGCGCCGGACGACAGCTGGAACACGTTGGTGGCGTTGAAGTTCATGTCGCCGACGCCGCTGTTGGCCTGTACGCCGGGAGCGAAGGCGATATTCGCGCCGCTCAGGGTCATGTTGCCGCCGCCGCTAGACAGGTCGGCGTTGACGTTGATATTGTTGCCCGCCTCGATAGACAGGCTGCCGGTGCTGCCGGCCGCGCGCGCGATGGCTGCGCTGACCAGCACATCGTTCTTGGCCTGGATCACGATGCTGTCGGACGGCGCGGCGGCATTGAGCGCCGCCACATTGAGGTACGACGGCCCGGTCAGCGGTGCATCGTCGAAGTGGTCGAAGTCGGCCAGCACGTCGCTGCCGGTGGCGCCGATGGTGATGTCGTAGGGGTCGAGCAGCCAGGTCCCGCGCGCGCCGGTGTCGACCTTGACGCCTTCCACGTTCAGGTAGTGGCCGGAGGTCTCCACCCGGCCGCCCTTGCCGCCGCGGCCCTGGGCCGAGATGCTGCCGCCAGCGCGCGTGGCGCCGTCCGACCACAGCACCACGGTGCCGCCGTCGCCGCTGCCGGTGGCGTCGGCGCGGATCGAGGCCGCCTTGCCCATCACGGTCTGCTGCGCATTGCGCACCAGCGCATGCCTGCCCTGCCAGCCGCCGCCGACCAGCACCGTGCCGCCACCGGCCGCGCCGCTGGCGTCGATGCGGGCGTCACCGCTCAGGGCGACACGCTCGCCCTGCACGCTGATCTCGCCGCCCTTGCCGGCGCCGCCGGCACGAGTCACGCTGCCCGCTTCGAGCAGGGCGTCGCCGCTGGCCTTGAACACGATCTTGCCGTTGTCGCCGATGCGCGCGCTGTCGGCGCTGACCAACCCGCGCTGTTTTACCAGCGCGCCGTAGATGCCGATCTTGCCGCCCTGCGCGATCAACTGCCCCAGGTTCAGCGCGGCATCGGCCGGTGCGGACACCACCACATGCAGGTCGGGATTGCCGGAATCGGCCAGCTGCACGCTATGCCCGGCCGCCAGCACCACCTCGCCCTGCGGCGAGGTGACGATGCCGCTGTTCTCGACGTTCGGCGCGATCAGGAACACCTTGCCGCCGGCCGGGGTCGCGATCGCCCCCTGGTGGACCACGCTGCCGGCGCTGGCGCGGCCGTTGAAGTTGCGTTTCCCGGCCAGGAAGTCGGCATTGCCCATGTCGAGCGTGGACGCGGTCAGGCCGTTGACGTCGATGCGCGCATCGCGCCCGAACAGGATGCCGTTCGGATTAATCAGGAACACCTGCCCGTTCGACTGCAAGGCGCCCAGGATGCGGCTCGGGTCCTGCCCGACGATACGGTTCAGCACCGCGCTGTTGGCATCCTGCTGGATGAAGCGCGCGATGTCGCCCGCGCCCACCGAAAAACTCTGCCAGTTGATGATGGTGTTGGGCGTGTTCGTAATCGAAAACACATTGCCCTGCTGCGAAAACGTGGCCTGGCCGGCGACGACCTGGGGCGAGGCCGGCGCGGCGTGGACGGCGTGGATGCCGGCAAACGCCAGCAGCAGCGGCAGGCAAAGGCGCTGCAGCAAGCGCGTGGAGTGGTTCTGGATAGTCATCTGTTTCACCTTTAGTAGGCCAGGCCTACGCGGACATGCACCTTGTTCTTGTCGTTCACAGCGGCGTCGCGGCGCAGCACATGGCCGTAGTCGAGCTGCATGTTGAGCGAGCTGCCCATCGAAAAACGCCATCCCAGTCCGAGCGACGACACGGTGGCGCGCGCGGCTTCGCCGGGCAGCGCCTCATGGCGGCGGCCGTGGGCGCCGTCGTAAAAGGCCAGCACGCGGCACTGCCAGCGTTCGCGCACGGCGCAAAAATTCGGGCTGTAGACTTCGAGGTTGGCGAGCAGGCCGGAATCGAGCGACACGGCGCGTTCTTCCAGTCCGCGCACCGAGGAGGCGCCGCCGGCACCGAACTGCTCGCCCGGCACCAGCGCGTCGCCGGTCAGCTGGCCGTTGAGCAGCGCGCGCACCTGCCAGTCGGCCCCGAAGGCGCGGGTGAACGCCGCGCCGATGCGGGCGATCGTGTAGCCGGCCTTGGCGCCGGCGCGGTTGCGCGCAAAATCGGCGCTGCTTCCACGGCTGCCGCCGGGAATATTGCGCACCAGCCCGAGCGACAGATTGGCTTCGCCGCCGCCCAGGGGCGTACTGGCCAGCCAGGTCAGACTGAGCGGATGGACCGTGATGTCGTTGCCGAAGTTCTCGCCCGAGAACAGCACGCTGTTCTTGAAGGCCTTGTGATCGATCCCGTACACCAGGCGCGGCTCCAGGCTGCCGCGCCGCGCCAGGCCCTGGTTGTAGCGCGCGCCGACCACCGTGCCCTTGCCGCTCACCGCCAGGTTGAAAATGCCGGCCGTGACCGAGCCCGAATCGATGTCCGAATAGCTGGCGTACAGGTCGACCGAGTCGCCCAGTTCGTACAACGGAATGTGGTAGCCGGCGCCATACACGCTCACCTTGCTCGGTTCCTCGACGCTGGTGGTGTACTGCACGCTGCCGACATGGTCGCGCCCCCACAGGTTGGCGTGCTGCAGCACCACGCCGGCGTGGGTCTTGCCGGTCTGCGCGGTGCCGGTGTTGTCCAGGTTGACCATGGCGGTCCACGGCTTGTCGTCGGCCACGTCGAGCCGGGCGTCGAGCTCGTCGTCGGCGGCGCCGTTCTGCAGGTTCAGCTTGATCTTGCGCGCGGGATTCTCGTTGGCCATGCGCAGGTTGGCCGAGACCCGGTCCAGATCAGGCGTCTGCCCCGCCCGCAGGGCCGGCAGGCTGCGCCGCACATTGGCTTCGTCGACATGCCTGTTGCCGCTGACGATAAGGCGGCCGATTCTGGTCTGCACCACGTTCAGCCGCACCACGCCGCGATGGAGTTCCTGCTCGGGCAGCTGGACCGTGACGACCTGGTAGCCGCGCTGCCGGTACAGTGCTTCCAGCGCTTCGAGCGCGCGCTGGACGTCGCCGAAATCCGCCGCCGGTGAACGGGGCCAGCGCCGCCTCGACCTGCGCGGCGGGCAGCAAGGTGTTGCCGGCGACCTCGAAGCGCGCAATGTCGAAGCGGATCGTGTCGGCCGCGCCGGGCTCGGCGGCCCAGGCCGCATTGACCGCGCCGGCCAGCAGCGCGCCAGCCAGCAGGCGCGAAAAGGGAAGATTCATGGATGAACTCTACGGTGTGTGTGTCGTGTTGGCATGCGTTCAAGCTTGGGAAAAAGCCAAGCCGAAGGGGGCGGCGATGCAGTCAGTTTAACTGCATCATCTCTTGCAACACAGAAATTCTGTTGCAATCTGACGTATTTTCACCAAGCGTTGTTTGGTGGAGTCAGCCGAGCGGACAAGGGCGCAAAAGTCGAGCAAAAACGCAAAGATTGCAGCGTTTACTTTGTGTCAAAACTGGTAACGCCATCCCAATCCGGGCCGGGAGGATGGGCCCGGTACAGCGCGATCCGGTCCAGATAGAGCCGGTACAGGACGCAGTCCTCGCCGTCCAGCAGGCCGGCCAGGATGGTGTGCGCGCCGTTCCACTGCTGCGCCCGCACCAGCGCCAGCGCCGCGTGCCAGGCATCGAGCCGCGCCACCGCCTCGTCGTCGAGCGCGAACGCATGGCCGAGCGGCTCGAAGATCGCCACCGGTTCCAGCTTGCCCTTGACCCGCACCAGGTCCAGTTCGCGCCAGGCGAATTCGGGCGCGGCCAGGCGGGTCGCCGCGCCGGCCACGATGCCGGCGCCGTACACCTTGCTCAGTCCTTCCAGGCGCGCGCCCAAGTTGACCGCGTCGCCCATGACCGTGTAGGCGCGGCGGATGGCCGAGCCCATGTCGCCCACGTGCATCTGGCCGCTGTTGATGCCGATGCCGATCGCCAGCGCCGGCCAGCCGCGCGCGCGGAACTCGCCGTCCAGGCGCGCCGCGCTGGCCTGCATCAGCAGGGCGCTGGCGACGGCGCGGCTGGCATGGTCGGCAAAGGCCACCGGGGCGCCCCAGAAAGCCATGACGGCGTCGCCGATGTATTTGTCGAGGGTGCCGCGATGGCTGTCGCGGATGTCGAGCGACATCGCGGTCAGGTACAGATTGATGTATTCGCGCAGCGCGGTCGGCGTGAGCTGCTCGGCGATGCCGGTGAACCCGCGCACGTCGGCGAACAGCACGGTCAGCTCGCGCGTGGCGCCGTCCATGGTGTACTGGCCGGGATTGTCGGCCATGTCGGCCACCAGTTCGGGCGCCACGTATTCGCCGAACAGCGACACCAGGGCCTGGCTCTTGCGCACTTCGAACACATAGCCGACCGCGAGGTTCACCACGAACAGCGCCACGATCAGCAGCAGCAGCACGGCGCCGCCCAGCACCATCCCGGCTTCGCGGTACAGGAGCAGGTTGATGCCGGCGGCGGCGCCCAGCGCCAGCGCGGCCAGCGCCACCGCCTTGAGCGGCGGCAGGCGCGCCAGGCCGACCGTCAGCACCAGCCCGAACGCCAGCACCAGCAGGCATTCGAGCAGCCAGGCTTCGGCGGGACGGGCCTTGAAGTCGTTGTCGAGGATCGATTTGAGCAGGTTGGCGTGCACCTCGACTCCGGGGTACTCCGGGTTGACCGGCGTCACGCGCAGGTCGTTGATGCCGGGCGCGGTGGAGCCGACCAGCACCAGCGCGCCGCGCAATTGGGCCAGCGGCGCCGCGCCGCTCAGCACGTCGGCCGCCGATACGTAGCGAAAGGCGCCGCCGGACGGGCCGCCGCGCCCGCGAAACTGGACGTAGGTGGTCAGGCCCTCGCCCACCGGGATGCGCAGCTGGCGCTGCGGCAGGAACAGCGAAATCCAGGCCACGCCGCCGCTGTCCCGTTGCGCGCGCGATAGCTGGTCGACGGTGGTGTCGAAATACGGCGCGATGGCGCGCGCCTTGAGGTACACCGCCGCCGTGGCCAGCGACAGCGAGGGATAGTAGGCGTCGCCGATGCGCTGTAACAGGATGGCGGAGCGGATCACGCCGTCGGCGTCGGTGGCGGCGGTAAAGATGCCGGCGCCGGCGGCGGCCTCCTGCAGGCGCGCGATGTTGGCCTCGTAGCCGCTGGCGCTGTAGGCCAGCAGCTCGCGCCCATTGAGGCTGGCGAGCGTGAAGGCGGGCGCCGGCAGCACGCCCTTGCGCAGTTTTTCCGACACGTTGTAGCCCAGCACCACCGGCTGCCCGCGCAGGGCGTCGGCCAGCAGGCCGTCGTAGTCCATGCCGGCCTTCAGGCCCGCCAGTTGCTCCTTCAGGCCCGCCACCCGGTCCAGTTCCCTGTGCGCGAGGCGCTCCAGCACCGCGTAGCCGGACGAGGTATCCGGCTCGGGAAAGGAGATGTCGAAGCCGACCGCGCCCACCTCGTAGCGGCGCGTGAGCTGGGTGACCAGCCTGGCCTGGATGTCGCGGCTCCACGGAAAACGCCCGAGCGCCGCCAGGCTCTTTTCGTCGATATCGACGATCACGATGCGCGGATCGAGGCGCGGCGTGTCGACGCGCATGCGCAGGCCGGCCAAAAAGCCGTCCATGCGCGCGATCGCGTCGCTGTGCAGGTAACCGAGCGTGTACAGGGCCGCGCCAAGGGTCAATCCGAGTCCGAGCAGCCAGCGCCCCCAATACCTGCGCAGCAGGCGGGCGGCCGGCTTCATCCGCGATAGCCGGGGATGGTGGCTTCGTCGACGCTGTCGATCTGGCGCTTGTCCATGTTCTCGTGGGCGAAGCGCAGGTAGATCTTGCTGCGCACGAAAATATCGAACAGGTCCGGGTCGACATGCCCGTTGCAGGCCATCTTGCCGAGGATGTGCAGCGACTCCGAGAGCAGCTTGCCCTTCTTGTACGGCCGGTCGCGCGCGGTCAGCGCCTCGAAGATGTCGGCGATCGCCATCACCCGCGCCGGCACCGACATCTGGGCCCCGGTCAGGCCGCGCGGATAGCCCTTGCCGTCCATGCGCTCGTGGTGGCCGCCGGCGTATTCGGGCACGTTGCGCAGGTGCGCCGGCCAGGGCAGCGATTCGAGCATGCGCACGCTGACGTCGATGTGGTTGTTGATGGTCTTGCGCTCGGCCGCCGTGAGGGTGCCGAAGCGGATGGTCAGGTTCAGCACTTCGTCGTCGTCGAGGAAGTCGCACTCCACGCCGTCCGGCCCGCGCCAGCGCCGCCGGCCGATCCGGCGCACCCGCTCCTGGTCGGCCTCGGGCATGTTTTCGACGCCCACGTTGGCGCGCCGCAGGAAGGCGCGGTCGTCCAGCAGCGCGGCGCGGGTGCGCGCATGCGCCGCCTCGATGGCGGAGTGGTCGGCGCCGGGATTGCCACGCGCGCGCAGGGCCTCGATCTCGGCGTCGCGCAGCAGCACTTCGAAGCGCGTGTCGATCAGGCCGATGCGGTCGACGATGGTCTCCAGCTTGGTGGCCTTGTCGACCACGTGCACCGGCGTGGTGATCTTGCCGCAGTCGTGCAGCAGGCTGGCCAGCCACAGCTCCTTGCGGTCGGCGTCGTCCATGCGAAATCCCGCCATCGGGCCGTCGGCCGTCTCGTGCACGGCTTCGGCCAGCATCATCGTCAGTTTCGGCACCAGCTGGCAATGGCGGCCCGTGTGCGGCGACTTTTCGTCGATGCCGATGTTGATCAGGTCGATCAGGCCTTCGAGCAGTTCTTCGAGCTGGCGCACCAGCTGCTGCTTGGTGATGGCGACCGAGGCCTGCGACGCGAGCGCTTCGATGAAGCGCTGGTCGGTGGCGGAAAAGGCGCCGATCGTGCCGCGCCCGCCCGGGCGCGCATTGATCAGCTGCAGGACGCCGACCAGGGTGCCGTGATGATCCTTCATCGGCACCGTCAGGAACGATTGCGAGTGGTAGCCGTAGGCGGCGTCGAAGCTGCGCATGCCGGAAAAATTGAACACGCCGTCCTGGTAGACATCGGCGATATTCACCGAGCGGCCGGAGTGGGCCGCGTAGGCGGCCACCGCGCTCATGTTCGGGGCGCCATCGGCGTCGAACAAGGGCACCGCCTCCATGCCGATCTCGCGTCCGCTGGCGCCGCCCTGGTACAGGCCGAGCGTTTCGTTGATCGAAATGTGGAATTGCAGGCTGCTGCGGTCGGCCGTCGGCAGGTACAGGGTGCCGCCGTCGGCGCCGGTCATATTGCGCGCCACGTGCAGGATGCGGTCGAGCACATAGCCGGTGTCCGGATTGCCCAGCGCTACGCCAACCTCGGTGAGCAACTCAAGGCGTTGGGCAATTTGAACAGGATTTAATACGCGCATGATGGTTCACCGGCCCTACGGGACGCCCTTGCGGCACACCGACATGCCTTTCTTCAGAGTAACTTCCCATAGTGTAACGCCACTCGTGCGCCCTGTACATCGCCGCACGATAGGCGTGGGCAAAAGGAAACGAAAGCGTACCCGGCCGGGGCCGAAGGCAAATTTTGCAGCCGCTGCGGGGCAAAACCGCTATGATCGACCGTAATTGCAACGTTGACGATTCCGGCCATGAGAGTAAGGACATGAAATTGCGTTTCTGGGGAGTGCGCGGCTCGATTCCCTCGCCGGGGCCGCGCACGGCGCGCTATGGCGGCAACACCACCTGCATCGAAGTGCGCAGCGACGACGGCACCCTGATCGTCCTCGACGGCGGCACCGGCATTTTCGCGCTGGCCCAGCACCTGCTCACGCGCCTGCCGGTGCACGCCAACATCTTCATCACGCACAGCCACTGGGACCATATCCACGGCCTGCCGTTCTTTACGCCGCTGTTCATTCCGACCAGCCGGGTGCGCCTGCACGGCGCGCGCGACGAAGCGACCGGCCAGGGCATCGAGCATGTGATGGGGGTGCAGCTGCAGAACAGCTATTTTCCGGTCGGCGAAGCGCAGATGGCGGCCACCATCGAATACCGCACCCTCGACGTGGGGGTGCCGGTGGCCGTGGGCGACGCGGTGGTCGACAATGTGGTCATGAACCACCCGGTGACCAATCTGGGCTACCGCATCAGCTGCAACGGCAAGTCGGTGTTTTTCACCGGCGACCATGAACCCTTTTACAATCTGTATCCGGAAGACGACGAGGGCCACGCGCCCTACCAGGCCTATATCGAACAGCGCCAGGACGCCATCGACCGCGCCATGCAGGGGGTGGACGCGCTGATCGTCGATTGCTCGTACACGGGCGACGAGTATCCGGCCAAGCGCGGCTGGGGGCACGGCACCTTCGACGCGGCGCTGGCGACGGCGGTGCGGGTCGGCGCCGGCACCCTGTACTGCACCCACCATGAACCGACCCGGGGCGACGACGAACTCGAAGCGGTGTTCGCCGAGGCGCTCAGGCGCCACGGCCCGCTGCCGGCCGGGCTGCGCGTGGTGCTCGCCTACGAGGGGCTGGAGGTCGACCTGGACACCCTTGCGGGCTAGTTCCGCGGAACGCCGGCAAGCGGATCGGCCTTGCCTCACGCAATCTTGTCTCAGGCAATCATGCCTCGCGCAATCATGCCTCATCGGCAAGACTGTCGGCGCCATGGCACAATCGCCTTTTTTCACCCTCTTACCTCCACCATCGGGCCATGTACTCTTCCACCTTCATCTTCGGCACCAAAGACCTCGACGAGCAGTTCCATCGGCTCGACAAAACCATTGCCGAGGCCGCCAAGGCCCTGCCCGGCTACCTCGGTGAAGAGGCGTGGGAAAACCGCGCCACGGGATTGTTTTCGAACGTGTACTACTGGGAAAGCCTGGAAGCGCTGCAAGCCTTGATGCAGCACCCGGCCCATCTGCAGGCCAAGGCGGCGCAGGCGCGCTGGCTGGACGGCTATCACGTCGTCATTTCGGAAGTTATCCGCACCTACGGCAATCCGGACCTCGGGCATCGGATGAACGTCCCGGCCGGCGACCTTCAGCATAGTCGATGAGGCGCTGTGCGCACGGCGCAGGCGGCGTTTGACACCAGGGCCGCGACGGCGCTACTCTATCCATCCGGCCCGTTCCTGTCGCCGCGGCGACCTGACACCATGCTCCAGGCACCGCCTTTTCCTGTCCGCACCGAATGTCCGCCCGGCGCCTGCGTGTGCCGGCGCGACGCCTTGCTGGCCGACCCGGGCGGCGATACGCGCATCCTGCGCCTGACCCGCGAGGAAGAAAAGAAGCTGCTCGCGCATATCGACGGCATCGCCAGTTATGCCGAACTGAACAAGCTGACCGAACGCCTGCACAGCCAGCTAGGCGTGGTCTTGCGCATCACCCCCAGCAACAACGAAGTACGCAGCGCGCGCGGGCTGACGATCGCGCTGGCCGAGCTGCCCGGCCTGTGCCGCAAGACCCGTCAAACCGTCCCGAGCGCAATCCGGCGCTCGCTCGATCGGCATCCGGAAATCATCTACGCCATCCTCGACGCCCACGACTTGCTCGGTTCTAACTGACCCGCCAGAGCGCTTCCGGTTCCGTTCGCACGCCTGAGCGGGGTCAAGCGCGGCGTGCCCGAGCTTCCCCATCATGGTGGCTCGCTCAACCGCCATCATGGACACCCCATGCAAGCACCCACCAAGTACGGCGCGCTGGTCCGCGACGCGCTCGTATCCGCCGCCGAGCTCGAACAGGCGCAGCGCAGCGCGCATGCCGCGCTGCGCGACATCGAGGACGTGCTGGTGCAGGACTTGCATCTGCCGCTGGCGGCCATCGGCAATGCGCTGGCGTCCCACTTCGGGGTGCCGTATGCGCCCTACCTGCCCGGCCGCGTGAAGCCGGCTTTACTGCTCAAGCATCTCAAGCCGCAATACGTCGACGACCACCACTGGCTGCCGCTCGACGAAGACCAGGACGGCTTGCTGGTGCTGGCGCTCGACCCGGAGCGGGTGCGCGCCGGCCGCATCGTCAACCAGGTCTTCCCCAAGTCGCGCGTGCGCTGGTGCGTCACCACGCGCGCCGAATTCCGGCGCACCATGGACCAGTTCTTCGGCACCGCCGCGCGCAGCGACGGCAGCTCGCTGCGCGAAGTGCTCTCCGGCATGACGCACGACGAGGGCGGCGGCGACGAGCCGCAGCCGGTCTCGCAGGCGGTCGAAAACGAACTGGTCAAGCTGGTCAACAAGATGATCATGGATGCCTGGCGCCAGGGCGCCTCCGACATCCACATCGAACCGCTGCCGGGCAACGGGCGCACCGCGATCCGCTTCCGCAAGGATGGCGCGCTGGCGCCCTACACCGACATCCCGGCCGGCTACCGCAACGCGCTGGCCGCGCGCGTGAAGATCATGTGCGACCTCGATACGGCGGAGCGGCGCCGGCCGCAGGATGGCAAGATCCGCTTCCTCAAGTACGGCCCGCTCGATATCGAACTGCGCGTGGCGACCATTCCCTCGGCCGGCGGGGTGGAAGACATCGTCATGCGCATCCTGCCGGCCGGCGACGCCATGCCGCTCGAGCAGCTCGGCGTGCTGCCGCATAACCTGGCGCGCCTGCGCGCGGCGATCGCCAGGCCGCATGGGCTGTTCTTCGTGTGCGGGCCGACCGGCTCGGGCAAGACCACCACCCTGCACTCGCTGCTGGCGCACCTGAACACGCCCGACACCAAGATCTGGACCGCCGAGGACCCGGTCGAGATCACCCAGAAGGGACTGCGCCAGGTGCAGGTCAACCGCAAGGCGGGCCTCGATTTCGCGACGGTGATGCGGGCGTTCCTGCGGGCCGACCCGGACGTGATCATGGTCGGCGAAATGCGCGACCGCGAGACCGTCGGGATCGGCATCGAGGCCTCGCTGACCGGGCACCTGGTGCTGGCCACGCTGCACACCAACAGCGCGCCGGAATCGATCGTGCGCCTGCTCGACATGGGCATGGACCCGTTCAACTTCGCCGACGCCCTGCTCGGGGTGCTGGCGCAGCGCCTGGCGCGGCGCCTGTGCGGCGCGTGCAGGCAGCCGTACCGCGCGAACGAGGCCGAGATCGCGCAGCTGCTGGCCGAGTACTGCGCCGAACTGCCCGAGCCCGGCGTCGCGCGGGATGCGGTGCTGGCCGGCTGGCGCGCGCGCCATGCCGATGCCGGCGGCGGCTTCACCCTGTACCGCGCGCGCGGCTGCGCCGCATGCAGCCACGGCTACCGGGGCCGGGTCGGCCTGCACGAACTGATGATCGGCAGCGACGCCATCAAGCGCCTGCTGCAGCAGCGCGCCACGGTCGCCACCGTGCTCGCCGCCGCCCTCGGCGAAGGCATGCTGACGCTGAAGATGGATGGCATCGAAAAGGTCTTGCTGGGACTGACCGACCTGCGCACGGTGCGCCAGGTGTGCGTGCGCTAGGACGAAAAAAAAACCGCCGGTCGGAACCGGCGGTTTTTTGTCGATGGCAGCGCGCTTACATGATGTGGGTGCCGATCCACCAGGCCACCGCCGCCATGAAGGCCGACGCCGGGATCGTGAAAATCCAGGCCCACACGATATTGCCGGCCACGCCCCAGCGCACCGCCGACATCTTCTGCGACGCGCCCACGCCGACGATGGCGCCGGTGATGGTGTGGGTGGTCGAGACGGGAATCCCGAAGTAGCTCGACAGGATCAGGGTGATCGCGCCGCCGGTTTCGGCGCAGAAGCCGCCCACCGGCTTGAGCTTGGTGATCTTCTGGCCCATGGTCTTGACGATGCGCCAGCCGCCGAACAGGGTACCGAAACTGATCGCCGCGTAGCACGAGATGATGACCCAGCTCGGTGGCGCGGCATCGGCCGCGTCGGTGTAGCCGCTGGCGATGAGCAGCATCCAGATGATGCCCATGGTCTTTTGCGCATCGTTGCCGCCGTGGCCGAGGCTATATGCCGCGGCCGAGGCCAGCTGCAGGCGGCGGAACCAGGTGTCGACCTTGCGCGGGGTCGACTTGACGAACACCCACGCCACAATGAGCATGATGATCGAGCCGAGGGCGAAACCGAGCAGCGGCGCCACCACGATGAAGATGACGGTCTTGAGCAGGCCGGCGCCGATCAGCGCGCCGGTGCCGGACTTGGCCACCGCGGCGCCGACCAGGCCGCCGATCAGGGCGTGCGAGGACGACGATGGAATGCCGTAGTACCAGGTGATCAGGTTCCAGATGATGGCCCCGACCAGGGCCCCGAAAATGACGTAATGGTCCACCACCTTGGGATCGATGGTGCCCTTGCTCAGGGTGGTGGCCACGTGCAGGCCGACCACGCCGATGGCGATGAAGTTGAAGACGGCGGCCATGGCCACCGCGGTCTGCGGCTTGAGCACGCCCGTCGAGACGACGGTGGCGATCGCGTTGGCCGCGTCGTGGAAGCCGTTCATGAAGTCGAACAGCAGCGCCAGCGCGATCAACATGCCGAGCACGTAAATGCTGATTTGAATTTGTTCCATGCTGGTGCCGCTTACGCGTTTTCGACGATGATGCCTTCGATGATGTTGGCAACATCTTCGCAGCGGTCGGTGACGGTTTCGAGGATCTCGTAGATCGCCTTGAGCTTGATCAGGTTGCGCACGTCCGGTTCGTCGCGGAACAGCTTCGACATGGCGGCGCGCATGACGTGGTCGGCGTCGGACTCGAGGCGGTCGATCTCTTCGCACACGGCGACGATCTTCTGCGAGTTGTCCATATTGTGCAAGAGGCCGACGGCCTGTTCGACTTTCTGGCAGCAGGCCAGGCACAGTTCGGCCAGGCGCTTCGCTTCCGGGGTCACCGCTTTCAGGTCGTACAGCGAGACCGTCTGCGCCGCGTCTTCCATCAGGTCGAGGATGTCGTCCATGCGCGTGATCAGCTTGTGGATGTCGTCGCGGTCGATCGGGGTGATGAAGGTCTTGTGCAGCATGTCGACCGTGGCGTAGGTGATCTTGTCGGCTTGCTTCTCGATGCTCTCGATCGCGTGGACGCGGTTTTCGAGATCGTCGAAGTTGGTCATCAGGCCGACCATTTCATGCGCGCCCTTCACGCACAGCGCAGCGTGCTGGTTGAAGAAGTCGAAAAATTTGCCCTCGGTGGGCATCAGGCGTCCAAACATGGTCTCTCCGTTAAAGCGCGTTAAAGCGTGATTGATGCTGCGTGATACTGCTGAAGGACGCCGCCCCGTGGCGGCGCCGTTGCTGGTTAGTCGCCCTGGTAGATCGCCAGGTTACCGCTGTAGTTGCCGAACTTGGTGTACTGGCCGATCCAGGTAAGGCGTATCGAGCCGATCGGCCCGTTACGCTGCTTGCCGATGATGATCTCCGCGGTGCCCTTGTCGGGCGAATCCGGGTTGTAGACCTCATCGCGATACAGGAAGATGATGACGTCGGCATCCTGCTCGATCGCGCCCGATTCGCGCAAGTCGGACATGATGGGGCGTTTGTTGGGGCGTTGTTCCAGCGAGCGGTTCAGCTGGGACAGGGCGATCACGGGACAGTGCAGTTCCTTGGCCAGGCCCTTCAGGCTTCGCGAAATCTCCGAGATCTCGGAGGCGCGGTTGTCGCCCGGCTGGCTGCCCGTCATGAGCTGGATGTAGTCGATGATGATCAGGCCGAGCTTGCCGCACTGGCGCGACAGGCGGCGCGAACGGGCGCGCAGCTCGATCGGATTGAGCGCCGGGGTCTCGTCGATGTACAGCTGGGCGTCGTTCATTTTCTGGATCGCGTGCGTCAGGCGCGGCCAGTCTTCGTCGTTGAGGCGCCCGGTGCGCAGGCGGTGCTGGTCGAGCTGGCCGACCGAACCGAGCATACGCATGGCCAGCTGGGCGCCGCCCATCTCCATCGAGAAGATCGCGACGGGCAGGCCGGCGTCGATGGCGACGTTTTCGCCGATGTTGACCGAGAATGCGGTCTTGCCCATCGACGGACGGCCGGCCACGATCACCAGGTCGCCCGGCTGCAGGCCGGAGGTCATGCGGTCGAGGTCGATAAAGCCGGTCGGCACGCCGGTGATTTCGCTCTGGTTGTCGCGGCTGTACAGCTCGTCGATGCGCTCGACCACCTGGGTCAGCAGCGGCTGCACCGCCAGCCAGCCTTGCGAGCCGCGCGCGCCCTGTTCGGCGATGGCAAAGATCTTGGACTCGGCTTCGTCGAGCATCTGCTTGACTTCCTTGCCCTGCGGGTTGAACGCGTTGCCCGAGATTTCGTCGGCCACGGTGATCAGCTTGCGCAGCACGCCGCGGTCGCGCACGATTTCGGCGTAGCGCCGGATGTTGGCCGCCGACGGCGTGTTCTGCGCCATCGCGTTCAGGTACTGCAAGCCGCCCACATCCTCGGCCTTGGCGATGTTGGTGAGCGCCTCGAACACGGTGATCACGTCGGCCGGTTTCGACTGGTTGATCAGCTTGACGATCTGCTCGAAGATGATGCGGTGATCGTAGCGGTAAAAGTCGTCGGCATGCATCATGTCCGCAATACGGTCGAACGCGGCGTTATCGCGCAGCAAACCACCGATCACAGATTGTTCTGCTTCGATGGAATGGGGCGGGATACGGAGTGCGTCGAGCTGCGGATCGGATGGTGCGTTCATGGCGCGAATTATACCTGCTTCGGGTCAACTGGCTGACATAATTGGGCGCTTTTGGGCGTAAAAAAAGCCGGGAAGACCCGGCTTTTTTCGTAGTTGCATTGCAAGCATGATGCCCGCAATGCAACAGTGTGACGCGATGTAACTTAAGCAGCTTCGCCCACGACAGCGATCGTGATCTCGACCACGACGTCGGTGTGCAGAGCAACTGCAACAGCGTGTTCGCCGGTCGTTTTCAGCGGGCCGGTCGGCATGCGTACTTGTGCTTTTTCTACAGCGAAGCCAGCTTTCGTCAGCGCTTCAGCGATGTCGAAGTTGGTCACGGAACCGAACAGACGGCCATCGACGCCCGCTTTTTGCGCGATCGAGATGGTCATGCCGCCCAGCTTCTCGCCTTGAGCCTGGGAAGCGGCCAGCTTGGCAGCTGCTGCTTTTTCCAGTTCGGCGCGCTTGACTTCGAATTCGGCGACAGCCGACGCGGTAGCACGGCGAGCCATGCGTTGCGGGATCAGGAAGTTACGTGCGTAACCGTCTTTGACTTTAACAACATCGCCCAGGTTGCCGACGTTAACAACTTTTTCCAACAGAATGATTTGCATAGAGTTCTCCAGTTTATCCGCAGCGATTAAGCGTGGTGCAGATCGGTGTATGGCAGCAGCGCGAGGTAGCGGGCGCGCTTGATTGCGGTGTCAACCTGGCGCTGGTAGTGCGCTTTGGTACCGGTCAGGCGTGCTGGCATGATCTTGCCGTTTTCCTGGACGAAGTCTTTCAGAGTGTCTACGTCTTTGTAGTCGACCTGTTCAACGTTTGCTGCGGTGAAGCGGCAGAATTTCTTACGCTTGAACAGTGGGTTCTGTTGTTTGCGCTTTTCTTTAAGCTTGAGCTTGTTCTTGTCGAATTTTTTACCGAATGCCATGTGAGGCTCCTGTATCTAAAAATGTGCTGTCGCGTCAGGCGGCGGCACAGAAATCAATGATGTGAAACACCAGGCTTTTACTGCTGCGGTTCTTCTTGGCCAAAAATCCCGTGAACTGATGGACGGCGCCCAATTCGGCCTGGCTGAATCGTCCCGAAATCTCGCCCGCGGCAAGCGCGGTGATCTCGAATTCGACCAACCTGGCAACCCCTGCTTCCATCTGCTGCGAACTGTGCAGCAAAGTGGCGGTCACGATGGGCACGCCGGCCGGGGTGTAGCGCAACACGTCGCGCTCGCAAATCTGGGCTACGAACTGGAGTTGATTCACCGAGGTGAGCTCATCCGCGTTCAGGGAAACTTGTCAACAATTACGCTGCGGCTGGTGCTGGAGCTGCTGCCGGAGCTGGAGCTTCGGTGCGGTGGCTCTTGGCTGCGTCTTCACGTTGTACCGATTTCATCATCGGCGACGGCGCGGTTTCAGCCTTCTTCATCTTAACGGTGAGGTGACGCAGCACGGCATCATTGAATTTGAACGCGGTTTCGAGTTCCACCAGGGTCTCGTTGTCGCATTCGATATTCATGCAGATGTAGTGCGCTTTTGGCAGCTTCTGGATCGAGTAAGCCATCTGGCGACGGCCCCAGTCTTCAACACGGTGAACCGAACCGCCGCGCGTGGTCACGCTGGCTTTGTAGCGTTCGATCATCGCCGGGACTTGCTCGCTTTGGTCCGGGTGGACGATAAAAACGATTTCATAATGACGCATGCATAACTCCTTAGGGACGTTTAAACAAATGCCCACCTCGGCGTCAAGACGAGTGTGGGAAGGGAAAGCCGGCGATTATAACGTGAAACGGAGCAACAATCAAGGACGCCATGAGGCGGCCGTGCGCCTGGCGTGGTTTATGGCACGAAACTCTCGTCGAGAAGTTGTTCCGCAGTGTTAGGCAGCTCCTGCGGAAACGTACTCTGCGGCAGACAGGCCTCGCGCGCTGTACTACGGATGCCCCTGGGGCGCTGCTGGCGCGCCAGCAGCGCTGGCGTGTTTTCATAGCCGGGGCTGCGCTTGAGCCTGCGCTTGACGGCGGCGCGCTGCTCGTCCAGCATTGCCGTCCAGCTTGTCGACTTGCGCTTCGCCTGATACTGGCCTTGAGCACATGGTTGATCAGCTGATGCAGCCGGCTGCACGACGCCCGCTCCTTGCGGCTGAGCATATCGTCAAACTTCTCAATAAGATCTTGGACATCGAGACGCTCGCAGTCCCTGCCCCGCAACAGCCTCGCCTGGTGCGCGGTCCAAGGGACCAGGTCATCGTCGTAGTCAACCAGTGACACCCCGGGTCGGTCCACGGCCCACCTCCTTTATTGCTGTCAGTTCAGCGGCGCTCATCGGCTGGGCACGACGGATCGAACTCGTCATCGAGCAGTTCTCCCGAGCGGCACGGCGACGCGATGCGTCGTAGTACCGCGAAGCCATTCCTGCAATGTCCGCCGCGAGACTCGGACTATCGTCAATCAGCAATTCCATGCCGAAACGGGCCTCAGCCAGCTTGGCGCGCCAGTGGCGTGGCTTGTGCCGCGGGCGAGATTGCAGACTCAAAAGGCAAGAAACGATGTGCTTCAAGTAGCCCGCCAACTCCCTGCGGCCGGCATGCGCCGCCCCCTTGAGCTCATCGACAATATTGCCGATATCGAGGTGGTCGAACTGGCGCGCGCGCAGCAGCGCCGCCTGCTGTTCCAGCCACAGTACCAAGTCGCCTTCATCATTCGCCGGTGAAAACTCAAGCTGGTCCATGAGTCACCTTGTCAATCCGATCGGTTCACGGCACGAAGCCGTTGTCGAGCAATTGCTGCGCCGTGTACGGCAACACATCCGGAAAGGTCGACAGCGGCAAGGCGGTCTGCGCATGCGCAGCGTGCACTGCTGCGGGGTAGGCTTGTTGCGCAAATGGCAGCACCTTGCTGCGCAGACTGGGGCTGTCGCGAATCAGGCGCTGGATGCGCACGCGCTGCGTGCCAAGCGTGCCGATCCAACTGCGCGATTTGCGCTGCGGCTGGAACTGGCACTTGAGCAGATGCGTCATCAGCACCTCCAACCGGTTTTCCAGTTCCCTCCGCTCGCTACGCATTGTTCCCTCAAGCTCTTCTGTGATGTTGTCGATATCGATATGCTCCAAGCGGCCAGCGCGCAGCAAACTCACTTGCTGCTCCAGCCACAGCAGAAAATCGTCTTCATAAGCCACCCGCGCAACTTCAAGCTGATCCATGAGCCACCTCCTTTGCTGTGTGTTCGACAGCCCCTTTCGCAAATAATTCCCCTGTTCCGCTAATTAACCCTTGCATTGCGCGAAATACTGTACAAAAATACAGTCTGTCCATATACACAGTCCCGCACATCGATGATCAAGCTCACACCACGGCAAGAACAAATCCTCAACCTGATCAAGGATGCGATCGAGAACACGGGCTTTCCTCCGACCCGTGCCGAAATCGCCAATGAACTGGGCTTCAAGTCGGCCAATGCGGCCGAAGAGCACCTGCAGGCGCTCGCGCGCAAGGGCGCCATCGAAATTTCGCCGGGCACCTCGCGCGGCATCCGCCTGATCGGCGCCAGTGTCGACGCCATGCCCATGCCTCCGCCGAGCCTGCTCATGGCGCTGCCGCTGGTCGGGCGCGTCGCCGCCGGCTCGCCCATCCTCGCGCAGGAGCATGTGGAAGCGACCTACAGCGTGGACCCGGCGATGTTTTCGTCGCGGCCCGATTTCCTGCTCAAGGTGCGTGGCTGGTCGATGCGCGATGCCGGGATCATGGATGGCGACCTGCTGGCCGTCAAAAAGGTCGACAGCGCCAAGAACGGACAGATCGTGGTGGCGCGGATCGGCGACGACGTCACCGTCAAGCGCTACAAGAAGACCGGCTCGCTGATCGAACTGCTGCCGGAGAACCCGGACTTCAAGGTGATCCAGGTCGATCCGGCGACCGACGAGTTTGCGCTCGAAGGCCTGGCGGTGGGATTGATGCGCAGCTGGAACTAAGCGAAGCGCGCGGGCGCGGCTGCGCCTGACCTGCTAGTCGCCCTTGCGCGGGGCGGTCGCTGCCGCATCGGTGACGATGCGGTTGTGTTCCTTGATATAGGCGTCGGTGGCGCTGCGCCAGGCGCCGAAGTCGGCCAGCACCAGCTTGGCCGAGACCTTGGCGTTTTCGGCGATGCCGGCATACACGTCTTCCATGTGCAGGCGCGCCTGCTCGGTTTCCTCCTTGGTCAGGAGATCGGCAATCTCCTTCGGAATGCGCTTGGTCAGCGGGCTCGATTCGTTCAGGTTGCGCACGAAGCCGTTGTAGCAATCCTGCCAGGCGCCGACCTTGGCCGTCACGCTCTCGATCTCGTCGTTCTGCTTCGACAGCGCGGGAATGCGTGGCGGCGGACAGCGGAACTGGCCGGCGCTCAGTTCGGCGCCATCGTATTTACCGATCCAGTAATCGAGCTCGGCGCGCCGCGTTTCGCGCTTCTTCATCATCTCCAGCGATGCGGCGGCGGTCTTGTTGCCCTTGGCCGCCGACTTGCTGAACCAGGCTTGCGCCTTGGCCAGGTCGACCGTGCCCGCCTCGCCGTAAAAATACATTTCGCCCATGTGCAGCTGGGCTTCGGCATTGCCGGCATTGGCCAGCCTGGTGTACAGCTGCAGCGCTTGCGGATAGGATTTTTTCGCGAACAGGGCATTGGCGTCGGCCAGCTCGTCCGCGTGCGCCACGCCGCTCAGCATCAATACCAGGCACAACAGGGTTCTCTTCATAGCGTGTCTCACGATGGGTGTCCGAAGTCGCATCATAACCGGATTGGCGCGGCTCGACAGGCCCAGCGCTTTGCCGTAAAGTATCCTTTTTTGCAATATTTATCATGAACCATGAGTGAGCAACATCAGCGCGCGGCAGGCGCCAGCGCGGTCGCGGAGTACCTGGACCGGCTCGGGATGTTCATCGACTCCTGCTACAACGAGGCGGGCGATAAATACCACGTGCGCCCCGAAGCGAATGACGAAGGCTACGAATCGACGCAAGCCTATCGCGCAAACGACATGCTGCCACGCGAACACCTGGCCCACGCCAGCGATGCCGACTGGCGCGCGTGCGTGCGACTGATACGCGCCGCTGTTCGCACGATACCTGCGTGGCGCCGCCCCCTGCTGGCGACCCGGCTGCCCGACGAACCCGGCCTGGCCAAGGAACAGGCAGCGGCCGCCCGGACGCAGGAGAGCAGGCGGCTGGCCCCGTGGTACCGCCACGACGCGTGGTTGAAAGCGTACGCCACGCCGGACAGCGCGCTCAAGGCGCTTCGCCGCCGGAAGCATGCGGCGAACTGCGGCGCGGAAGAATTCTTCGACATGCGCGGGGCCATGGCCACCCTGCTCCAGGACCGTGGCCCCGGCGCGGCTACCGTCCTCGCCCCGCTGGCCTGGATCGTAGCGCGCGAGACGACACACAACGACAAGGATAAGGACAAGGACAAGGACAAGCATGCGGCGGTTTGAATTTAGCGATGGAACTTCCGATAAATTCTGGCAGATCGGCCAGGACGGTAACACCGTCGACGTCTGCTACGGCAGGATCGGCAGCGCCGGGGTCAGTCAGTCCAAACAGCATGCCGATGCCGCCAAGGCGACTGCGGCGATGGACAAACTCATTCGCGAAAAAATCGCCAAGGGTTACGCCGAAACCACCGTTGGCGCTAGCGCGGTTGCGGTGCCGAAATCGGCCGCACCGGCCGCGCCGCTGCCGGCGGGCGACGTGGCGCCATGGCTCGCCGTCGCCCCCTTGATCGACCTGCCGCCCGCGCTCGCGACCAAAGCCATGGCCTCGCGCCGCTATCCCGGTCCGCCGCCGAGTACCGACGCGGCAGCCTGCTGGAACCTGTTCATCGCGCGCGTGCAGCGCTACGCCGACGTCGCCCCCGACAACTCTCCACCGCACTTCCAGGATGCCGTGCGCGAAGCCGGCGCCCGCATCGGCGGCAAGGTGCGCAGCGGCTCCGCCATGTCCGACCTGGTGCTGCTGGCCGTGTCGACCCTGGTCGAAGACAGGCTGGCGGCCTCGGACGGCGCGCCCTTCCTCGACTTCCTGGTGGCGGACAAAGGCTTGCCATACGCCCTGCGGATGTTGATCGACATGGAACGCGTCAGCATCGCCGAGGACAATACCCGGTTCGGCATGTGCTGGTACATGCGCGACGACGGCATCGGTTCGTACTCGCCGGCGCACGACGATTTCGGCACGACCGAGCTGGCCATGCGCGCGCATCTGGCGCACGCGCCGCAGGCGACATGGGAGCAGTGCGTCGCCATGATCCGCGCCGCGCTGCCCTCATTGCCGGTGCGCCGCCAGCCGCTGTTCGGCGTGCTGCTGCCCGACCTTCCCGAGCTGTCGGACGCGCTGGCCCTCGCGCTCGCGCCGCAGGAAATCGATACGGCCGCGTGGCTGCGCCTGTCCGCCAGCGACCCGGCGGCCTTGCACGCGCTCGAACCGCTCAAGCCGAGCACCGGCTATTACGCCTGTTACATGTTCTATCACCTGCCCGCCGCCGTGGCCACCCTGGTGCAGGAACGCGGGATCGGCGCGGTCGATCTGTTGAAGGACGGCGCCGGCATCGATGCGACAGGCGAGGCGCTGGCCCATATCGGCACACCCGATGCGCTGCGCGCCCTGGCGCTGGCCTGCGAAGCCGGCAAGAAGTCGCTCAAGCGCCTGGCGACGGCGGCCCGACGCTGGCCGCATGCGGCGCTGGCCGGCCTGTCGGAACTGGCCGCCGCGAAGCAGGCCCCGGCTGCCGCGAGCGCAGTGCTGGCCGACCTGGTGCTGGACCACGCCGACGCGGCGGCGGCGGTCAAACCCTGGATCCCAGCGCCGGCGGCCGCGCTGCTCGACGCCATCGGCGCGCGTAGCGCCGCCCCGGCCGACCTGGCAGGCATGGACGACCTGCCGGCAGTGCTGGCAAATCCTCCGTGGCTGGCGCCGCCCAAGCCGGGCGCCAACGTACTGTCCCTTGCACCGCTCGACCTGGCGCCGGTCGTCCGCTGGACCGAAGACGAGCGCCAGGCGCTGCTCAAGGAGAAGCGCTACAACGCCTGGCCGTACAGCTGGAAACGCTTTCCCGGACCCGCCGATGCGGCGGCCGCCATCGCGGCGGGCGATGTCGGCAAGGCTGTCGCCCTGTGGGAGGCGTATGCGGCGGGAGGCTACGAAATCGGCGGCTGCGTGCACGCGATTGCCGACCTGCCGGCGCCGTTCAACGCGGCGGTGTGGAGCGCCATGGCCAAATACGACATCAACTCGCCCGGCTATGCCATCGCCACCCTGGGCCTGGCCGGCGTACCCGCACTGGCGGGCATGTGCGAGCGGCGACCGGCCGACGAACTGCCGTACGCCCGCCACTTCGGCGCGGTAGAACTGGCGGCGGGTGTGGCGCGCGCCTACGCAACACTCAAAAGTAAAACGGCGCGCGAGCTGGCGCGCGCATGGCTGCTGGCCAATCCGGAACACGCCGCCTGCGGCCTGATTGCGCCGGCCCTGGGCAAGGCAGGCAACGCACGCGAGGCCGCCGCCCGCGCCCTGCGCCTGCTGGCCGAAGCCGGCCACGAAGCGCTGCTGGTCGAGGTGGCCGGCCGCTACCGGCGTGAAGACGCCGACGCCGCCCTGCGCGCCCTGCTCGACGAAGATCCGCTCGACCGGCTGCCGCCCAAAATCGGACCGCTGCCGGCGTTCTGGATGCCGCGTAACTGGACCCGGCCACGCCTGGCCGGCAGCGGCAAGGCCCTGCCCGACGCGGCGCTCGATCCGATCGGCGTGATGCTGCGCTTCCCGCAGGCCGACGGCGTCTACCCTGGCCTCACGCACCTGCAGCAAGCTTGCACGCCGGCCTCGCTGGCCGGTTTTGCGTGGGACTTGTTCACCGCCTGGACCGACGCGGGCGCCGACGTCAAGGAAAACTGGGCGTTCGGCGCCCTGCGCCTGTTCGGCAACGACGACATCGCCCGCAAGCTCACGCCGCTGATTCGCGCGTGGCCCGGCGAGAGCCAGCACCAGCGCGCCATTCTCGGCCTCGATATCCTGTGCGCGATCGGCACCGACACCGCGCTGATGCTGCTCAACGGGATCGCCCAGAAGGTCAGGTTCAAGGCCCTGCAGGACAGCGCGCGCGAAAAGATCGGCCAGATCGCCGAGGCGCGCAACTTGAGTACGGACGAACTGGAAGACCGCCTCGCGCCCGACCTGGGCCTGGACGAAGACGGCGCCTTGCTGCTCGACTTCGGCCCGCGCCAGTTCCGCGTCGGCTTCGACGAAACGCTCAAGCCTTACGTGCGCGATGCAAGCGGCGCGCGCCTGGCCGACCTGCCCAAGCCGAAGAGGACCGACGACGATGCCTTGTCCGGCGCAGCGCTGGAACGCTTCAAGCTGCTCAAGAAGGATGCGCGCACCATCGCCGCGCAGCAGGTCGTGCGGCTGGAACAGGCGATGTGCACGCAGCGGCGCTGGCAGCCGCAGGTTTTCTTCAGCTTCCTCGCCGGCCATCCGCTGGTGCGCCACCTGGTGCAGCGGCTGGTGTGGGGCGCCTATGGGGCTGGCCCTGGGGCGCCCTTGCTCGGGTGCTTCCGCGTGGGGCCCGACGGCGCGCTGAGCGGCGCCGGCGACGACCCGTTCGACCTGCCGCCCGAGGCGCACATCGGCATTCCGCATGCGCTGGAGCTGCCGGCCGGCGAAGCGGCCGCGTTCGGCCAGCTGTTTGCCGACTACGAACTGCTGCAGCCATTTGCCCAGATCGGGCGCGACACCTACGCGCTCACAGCGCTCGAGGCGGGGGCGCTCGCATTAACGCGCTGGGACGGCGCAAAGGCGCCGACGGGGCGGGTGCTCGGCCTGGCCAGCAAGGGCTGGCGACGGGGGGAACCACAGGATGGGGGCTGGATCGGGGTGTTTTACAAGCCGCTGGCCGATGGCCGCCTGCTGGAACTGCACCTCGATCCGGGCATCGTTGCCGGCATGCCCGAGCACGACCCCGAGCAGCACTTGAAGGAAGTGCGTGTGGTGGACGGCCAGGCATCGCGCCGAAAAGCGGCGTGCTACCCGCTGACGACGCTCGGCCCCATCGTCGCCAGTGAACTGATACGCGACCTGCAGGACTTGTGCGCCTGAACGGCGCGACCACACTTTGACAATCAGGATGAACGATGCGGCGATTTGAATTGAGCGATGGCGTTTCCAGCAAATTCTGGGAGGTGAGCCAGGACGGCAGCGACGTGACGGTCTGCTTCGGCAGGATCGGCACGGCGGGCAAGGCCCAGACCAAGAACCATCAAGACGCCGCCACGGCCGCTGCGGCGATGGCGAAACTGATACGCGAAAAGACCGGCAAGGGCTATGCGGAGACCGGCGCCGCCGCGCCAGCAGCCGCAGCGCCTGCGCCTGCGCCTGCGCCTGCGCCGGTGGCGGCCATGCCTGCGCCAGCCGTGCCGGTGCCCGCGCCCGCACCCGCACCCGCACAGGACGTTGCGCCGTGGCTGGCCGTCTTCCCGCTGATCGACATGCCCGACAAGCTCATGACGCTGGCCTTGCCGTCGCGCCGCTTTCCGGGGACGCCGCCGGCTATCGACGCCGACGCCAGCTGGGCGCTGTTCCTGGCCCACGCCCGGAACAGCGCGCCGCTCAGTCCCGAATTGTCCGCCGAAGGCTGGCGCCCGGCGATGAACGAGGCGGCGCAGCGCATCGCGCACGGTCAGCGCGACGGCTCCGCCGTGTCGGACGTCGTCCTGCTGGCCCTGTCGACCACCTTCGACGACCTGCTGGCGGCAGGCGATGGCGTACCGTTCATCGACTTCCTGGTCGCCAGCGAAGGCGTCCTGTACGCCCTCGACGCCTTGCTGCGGATGGAAGGCATCAGCGTACGCCAGCAGGGCCTGCGCAATCCCGGCATCTGCATCGACGACAATGCCGAACAGTGGTTCGCGCCGACCGAATACGTCTTCGGCAAAACCGAACTGGCCATGCGCGCCCACCTGGCGCACGCGCCGCAGGATGTGTGGGATGCGTGCGTGCAGCTTGTGCGCGACGTCCTGCCTTCACTGGCGCCGCACCGGCGTCCGCTGTTCGGCGTGCTGCTGCCCGACGTCCCGGCGCTGTCGGACGCCATCGTCGCCGCGGCCGCGCCCGTCTACCCGGTGTCGATGGCCTGGCTGCGCCTGACGATGCGCGACCCGGCCAGCATGCGCGCGCTCGATCCGATCGCGGCGTGCGACAACTTTTATCTGTTCTGCTGGTACGACAAGCCGGAATGGATCGCGACCGCGCTGCGCGACCGTGGCACCGATGCCGTGGCGGCGCTGCGCGACGGCGCCAACGCCGGCGTCGAGCTGGCTGCCGACGCGATCGCCGGCATCGGCACGCCGGAGGCGATCCGCGCGCTGGCGTCGATCCCCGCAAAGAAGGCGATCAAGCGCCTGACGGCGGCGGCGGCGCGCTGGCCGCTGGCCGCCATCGCCGGCCTGGCCGAAATGATCGCCACCGACAAACGGGCTCCCGGCGCGGCGCGCTCGGTGCTGGTCGCGCTGGTGCCGCATCACCTCGCCGCCCTGCCGGCGTTGACGCCATGGCTGTCCGCTGCGGCGGTGAGGCTCCTCGACGGCCTGACCGGCCGCCTGGAAGCGCCGGCCGATACGGCCGACGCAGCCGAACTGCCCACGGTGCTGGCCAATCCGCCGTGGCTGGCGCCGGCAAAAAGCGCCAGTAAGCCGCTGGCGCTCGCGCCCCTGACGCTCGCTCCCGTCGAACGCTGGAGCGCCGCCGAACGCCAGCGCGTGCTGCGCGAACGGCGCCTGATCGTCTACACAAGCGGAGGCACGGGGTTCAAGGCGCCGAACGACGCCGGCCTGATCGCCGCCGGCGACGTGGCGGGCGTGGTCGCGCGCTGGGAAGCGCACCGCAAGGCAGGCTACGACATCTGCAACAGCGTGCATCACATGGCAAAGCTGCCGCCGCCGTTCAATGCCGCCGTGTGGAGCGCCATGGCGAAGTACGACATCAATTCGCCCGGCCACGCGATCGGCAGCATGGGCATCGACGCCATTGCCGGCGTGGCCGTCATGTGCGAGCGCCGCCCTGCCGAGGAATTGAAGTATGCGATGTACTTCGGCGCCGTGGAACTGGCGGCGCCGGTGGCGCGCGCCCTCGCGGTGCTCAAGGCCAGAGGCGCGCGCGACATGGCGCGCAACTGGCTGCTGGCCAATCCGGAGCATGCCGCCTGCGGCCTGATCGCGCCGGCGCTCGGCAAGACCGGTGCGGCGCGCGACGCCGCCGCCGGCGCCTTGCGCCTGCTGGCCGCGAACGGCCACGAAGCGATGCTGGTCGAGGTGGCCGCGCGCTACGGCCAGGACGCAGTGAACGCCGCCCTGCGCGCGATGCTGGACGAGGACCCGCTCGACCGCTTCCCCTCAAAAATCGCCGCGCTGCCCGCTTTCTGGATGCCGCGCAGCTGGGCGCGGCCCCAGCTGGCCGCCAACGGCAAGCCGCTGCCGGACCAGGTGCTGGACCTGATCGGCGTGATGCTGCGCTTTCCACGCGCCGACGGGGTCTACGCCGGCATCGAACAGGTGCGGCAGGCGTGCACGCCGGAGTCCCTGAGCCAGTTTGCCTGGGACCTGTTCAGCGCCTGGGCCGACGCCGGCGGCGACAGCAAGGACAATTGGGCCTTCACCGCCATGGGCCTGTTCGGCGGCGACGATTGCGCGCGCAAGCTCACGCCGCTGATCCGCGCCTGGCCGGGCGAAAGCCAGAATGCACGCGCCATCGCCGGCCTCGATATCCTGGCGGCGATCGGCACCGACCTGGCCTTGATGCTGCTGAACGGGATTGCGCAGAAAGTCAAATTCAAGGCGCTGCAGGAGAATGCGCGCGAGAAGATCGGCCAGATCGCGCAAGCGCGCGGCCTGTCGACCGACGAACTGGAAGACCGCCTCGCGCCCGACCTCGGCCTCGACGACGACGGCACACTGCTGCTCGATTTCGGCGCGCGCCAGTTCCGCGTCGGCTTCGACGAAGCGCTCAAGCCCTGCGTGCGCGACGCGCATGGTGCGCGCATGGCCGACCTGCCCAAGCCGAACAAGAGCGACGACGCCGCCCTGTCGGCGGCGGCGACGGAGCGTTTCAAGGCGCTCAAGAAGGATGCGCGCAGCATCGCCGACCAGCAGTTGATCCGGCTGGAAGTGGCGATGTGCACACAGCGGCGCTGGGAACCCGAGACGTTCCGGCGCTTCCTGGCCGGCCACCCGCTGGTGCGCCATCTGGTGCAGCGGCTGGTGTGGGGCGCTTACGCGATGGAAGCGGACGCCAGCCATGGCGGGCGCCTGCTGGGATGCTTCCGCGTCGGCGCCGATGGCGAATGGACCGACGCCGGCGACGACGCCTGGCAGCTGCCGCAGGGTGAGAATATCCGCATCGGCATTCCGCATGCGCTCGACATTCCGGCGCCCGACGCCGCCGGCTTCGGCCAGCTGCTGGCCGACTACGAGCTGGTACAGCCGTTCGCGCAGATCGGGCGCGACACCTACACGCTCGGCGCCGACGAATCGGCCGCGCATGCGCTCAAGCGCTGGGAGGGCACTGGCGTGCCTGTGGAGCGTCTTCTCGGACTGGCGCACAAAGGCTGGCGCCGTGGCGAGCCGCACGACGCCGGCTTCGTGTTCGATTTCAACCGGCCGCTGGGCGATGGACGCGTCGTCGAACTGCGTTTCGGTCCCGGCCTGATGCTCGGCTCGATCATGGACTCGGACGACCAGGTACTGGAACTGGTCGTCGTCGGCAGCGCCGGCGCCTGGGGCGGCATCGACAAGCCGCAGCCCCTGTCGACGCTGAGCGCGATCGCGGCCAGTGAGCTGATTCGCGACATGGAAGCGCTATGCGCATGAAAAAAGACGTTATCATCTCGGCGACACCACATCCATGAGTCGGACCACAGCAATGAGCAAAACGAAAAGCGCAGCGATGCAGCGCCCACCGGCCGAAATCCAGTATGCGGGCGAGCTGGCCAGGCTGGCCAAGTCCGACAAGGCGCCGCGCCCTCCCGGCTGGGCCCTGAGCCTGAACGCGGCGCGCGCCTTCATCGGCGGCGACGAGGCCCTCGGGATCGAGCGCAAGGTGGTGGCGCCGGCCGCCGCCATCGAACGCATGCTGGTCACGCTGGCCACGGGGCGCGGGCTGATGCTGGTCGGCGAGCCGGGCACCGCCAAGTCGATGCTGTCGGAGCTGCTGGCCGCCGCCGTGTGCGGCCAGTCCACCCTCACCATCCAGGGCGGCGCCTCGATCACCGAAGACCAGATCAAGTATTCGTGGAACTACGCGCTCCTGATCAACGACGGCCCGAGCCCGCGCGCGCTGGTGCCGGCGCCGCTGTACCACGGCATGCGCGACGGCCTGATCGTGCGCTTCGAAGAAATCACGCGCGCGCCGCTGGAAGTGCAGGATTGCCTGCTCGGGATGCTGTCGGACCGCGTCATGGCGGTGCCGGAACTGGAAAACGAGCACGCCATGCTGTATGCGCGCGAGGGCTTCAACATCATCGCCACCGCCAATACGCGCGACCGCGGCGTCAACGAAATGAGCGCGGCGCTCAAGCGCCGCTTCGACTTCGAAACCGTGTTCCCGATTCTCGACTTCGGGCACGAACTGGCGCTGGTGGAGCAGGCCTCGGCGCGCCTGCTGGAGCGCAGCGGCATTCCGCACCGCCTGCCGGGCCCCATCCTCGACCTGCTGGTATCGACCTTCCGCGACCTGCGGTCCGGCGGCGGCAAGGGTGCGCCAGACGGCATGGACAAGCTGGCGGCGGTGATGTCGACCGCCGAAGCGGTCAACGTGGCGCACGCGGTCGGCGTGCGCGCCTGGTTCCTGGAGCAGCGCGCCGGCAACGCGGCCGATCTGGTCGACTGCATCGCCGGCACCGTGGTCAAGGATAACCAGGACGACCGCGCCAAGCTGCGCCGCTATTTCGAACAGCGCGTGGCGCGCCGCGAGGGCGAGCACTGGCGCGAATACTTCAACGCGCGCCACCGCCTGCCGTGACGCTGCCGATGCAAAGCGCACCGCTGATCGTCGGCGTGCGCCACTTCAGCCCCGCCTGCGCGCGGCTGGTGGTGCAGCGCATCGCCGAACTGCGTCCACGGCACGTGCTGATCGAAGGGCCGGCCGACTTCAACGCCCGCCTGGATGAACTGGCGCTGCCGCACCGGCTGCCGGTGGCGATCTACAGCTATTGTTCGGCGGATGACGATGCGCTCGAGCGGCGCGCCTCATGGTCGCCGTTCGCGCTCCATTCGCCCGAATGGCAAGCCATGCAGGCCGCACGCGCCTGCGGCGCCCGGCTGCGCTTCATCGACCTGCCGGCCTGGCACGACGCTTTTGCGCACATCATGAACCGCTACGACGACGATGCTCCCGACACCGCGCAGGCCTACGAGGACGCACTGTGCCGCGCCATGGCGATCGACGGCCGCGACGCCCTGTGGGACCACCTGTTCGAAGGCGACCTGGCGGCCGACGAACTGTCGGCCCGGCTCGATGCGCACTTTGCCAACCTGCGCGCCGGCGATCCCGGTTCGCCGGGCAACCAGGCGCGCGAAGCGATGATGGCGCGCCACGTCGCCTGGGCCATGCACCAGGACGACGGCCCGGTGCTGGTGGTCTGCGGCGGCTACCACGCGCCGGCGCTGGCGGCGCTGTGGCGCACCGTCCCGGCGGCCGATTGCGGCAGCGAGCCGTCGACGCCGGCGCCGCCGGACGCCCCCGGCCTGCGCTACGGTTCCTACCTGGTGCCCTACCACTTCAAGCGCCTCGACGCCTACGACGGCTACGCCTCCGGCATGTCCTCGCCCGCCTGGTACGAATGGGCGTGGACGCTCGGCCTGGCCGGCGCCGGCAAGGAGCTGCTGCGCACCGTGCTGGCGCGCCTGCGCGAGAAAAAACTGCCCGCCTCCACCGCCGACGTGATTGCGATCCACAGCCGCGCGATGGGACTGGCGCGCATGCGCGCGCACCCGGCGCCGCTGCGCAGCGACTGGCTCGATGCACTGGCCGGAAGCCTGGTCAGCCAGGCGCTGGACGTGCCCCTGCCATGGACATACCGTGGCCGCGTGCGCGCCGGCACCGATGCCGCGCTGGTCGAAGTGATGGCGGTGCTGGCCGGCGACGCTGTCGGCGAACTGGCGCGCGGCACGCCGCAACCGCCGCTGGTGGCCGCCGTCGACGCCGAACTGGCGGCGCTCGGCATCGTGTTGCCAAGCCGGCCGGCCATCGACCTGCTCGACCCGGCCCAGCGCCCGCGCAGCCGCGCCCTGCACCGCCTGGCCCTGCTCGACATTCCCGGCATCGTGCGCAGCGACGGCCCGGACCTGGCGCTCGGACGCGGCCAGCACGAAAACTGGGATCTCCGCGCGCCGCTGGAACAGCGCGCCGCGCTGATCGAGGCGGCTACCTACGGCGCCACCCTGCACGACGCGGCGCGCGCCCGTCTCGAAGAGATCCTGCGCCAGAGGCCGGCCGGCGCCAGCCGCATCGGCGCCATCAGCGGCGCCCTGAACCGCGCCGCCTTTGCCGGCCTGCCCGACGTGAGCGGGCGCCTGCTGGACGAACTGCACGACGCCATCGGCCAGGAACCGCACTTCGGCGAACTCGGTATGCCGATGCAGGTGCTGTTCGCGCTGTACCGCCACGGCGACGCGCTCGGCGTGAGCGGCAGCGCGGTGCTGCAAACGGCCATCGCTGCCGCATTCGACCGCGCCCTGTGGCTGGCGGAAGCCTCTGGTGGCGTTGCGGCGCTGGAGCAGGATGCCCACATCGGCACTTACAGCGCCATCGCCATGCTGCTGCGCGAGGCGCGCGCCGCCGCGCTGCCCGGCATCGAGCCGCTGCGCGCCCTCGCCGTGTGCCGGCGCGTGGCCGCCAGCGCCGACGCGGCGCCGGTCAGCCGTGGCGCGGCGCTCGGGCTGCTGCTGGCCAGCGACGACGATCCCGATGGCGGGACGCTGGCCAGCACCCTGCTCGCCTCCCTGCCCCCGGCCCTGGTGGGCGACGCGCTGGCCGGCCTGCTGGCCCTGGCCCGCCAGCACCTGTGCGACGACGCGCGCTTCATCAGGGCGCTCGACGCGCTGGTGCGCACGCTGGACGACGCCGACTTCGTGCTGGCGCTGCCGGCGATGCGCGCCGCGTTCACCTGGCTGCCGACCCAGGAGCGCGGCGCGCTGGCCGGCGACGTGCTCAAGCTGCACGATGCCGGCCACCGCTCGCAGCGGTCGCTGACCGGGCGCCTGGCCGTGGCGCCCGAGCTGCTGGCGCGCCACGAGGCGCTCGAACGCGCCGCCATCGACCGCCTCGCCACCTGGGGAGTGGCCCTGTGAGCAAAGCCCTGACGCTGCCCGATCCGCTGGTGCGCTGGCGCCTGCTGCTGGGCGAAGCGGCCGAAAGCTGCATCGCCTGCCCGGACGGCGCCGCCGGCGCCGCCGATGCCGCCCTCGAATGGCTGTACGGGCGCGACCCGGAGCGCCTGGCGCGCGGCGAACGGCGCCAGTCGCAGGACCGCACCGGCTCGCCCGACGGTGCGTCGGTGCTGACCACGCCCGACTGGATCAACACCATCCACGAACTGTTCCCGCAAGAGGTGATCGAACGGCTCGAACGCGACGCCGTCGAACGCTTCGGCATCGACGAGGTGGTGACCAACCTGGAGGTGCTGGAGCGGATCGAACCGTCCGAGACGCTGCTGCGCGCGGTCCTGCACACCAAGCACCTGATGAACCCGGACGTGCTGTCGGCGGCGCGCCGCCTGGTGGCCGAGGTGGTGCGCCGCATCATGGAAAAACTGGCGACCGAGGTGCGCCAGGCCTTCGGCGGCAGCCGCGACCGGCGCCGCCCGTCGCGCATCGCGGCGGCGGCCAATTTCGATTTCAGGCGCACCGTCGCCGCCAACATGAAACACTGGGACCCGCAGCGGCGCAAACTGTACATCAGGCGGCCGGCCTTTATCAGCCGCGTCAAGCGCCATGCCGAACGCTGGGACATCATCCTGCTGATCGACCAGAGCGGCTCGATGGTCGATTCGGTGATTCACTCGGCGGTGATGGCGGCCTGCCTGTGGCAGTTGCCCGGCATGCGCACCTCGCTGGTCGCCTTCGATACCGACGTGGTGGACCTGACGGCGGACGTGTCCGATCCGGTCGAACTGCTGATGAAAGTGCAGCTCGGCGGCGGCACCAATATCGCCGGCGCGGTGGCGTATGCGCAGTCGCTGGTGACCGATCCGCAGCGCACGGTGGTAGTGCTGGTCAGCGATTTTTACGAAGGCGGAAGCGACATGGAACTGGTGCGGCGCGTACAGGCGCTGGTGGCGGCCGGCGCCACCGTGCTTGGCCTGGCGGCGCTCGATTCGGCCGCCAATCCGAGTTACGACCACGAGACGGCGGCGCGCCTGGTGCGCGTCGGCGCGCACGTGGGCGCCATGACGCCGGGCCAGCTGGCCGCCTGGCTGGCGGAGAAGATCGCGCAATGAGCACCCGTACCGATTTGCTGGAACTGAGCGTGGACGCGCTGACCGCGCTGTCGAACGCGGGCTTCGTCAAGCGCGCGCAGAAAGACGTCGTCGAAGGCAAGCTGCCCGAGATCGAACAGCAGGACGACGGCACCGTGCTGGCGCGTTATGCCGATGGCGTGACGACCACCCTGCCCCCCGGCCTGCCGCTGCGCGAGGCCCGCTGCAGCTGCCCGGCCACGGGCCTGTGCCGGCACCGGGTGACGCTGGTGCTGGCGTACCAGTCCCGATTCGCCGGCCAAGCCGGTGACAAGCGCGATAGCGCGCCGTGGTGTCCATCGACGCTGGCCGGCGCGGTCGAGCTGCTGCCGCGCGCGACGCTCGACCAGGCGCGCCGCATGGCGGCCGCGCGTCCGGCGATCCGCCTCAGCGCCGGGTCCACGCCGACTGCGCGCCTGCCGATGTGCGACGTGCGCTTCCTGTCGCGTACCAGCCTGGCGCTGGCGCGCTGCGACTGCAGGCAGGCCGAGAATTGCGCCCACATCGCGCTGGCCGTATGGGCCTTTGCGCAGGGCGAGCGCCAGCAGCCC
Organism: Massilia atriviolacea; assembly: GCF_003953935.1. Classification (GTDB taxonomy): domain Bacteria; phylum Pseudomonadota; class Gammaproteobacteria; order Burkholderiales; family Burkholderiaceae_D; genus Telluria_A; species Telluria_A atriviolacea. The sequence goes on along the minus strand of NZ_RXLQ01000005.1, from coordinate 223,912 downwards.
GGCTTTGCCGGCATGACTGTGGAGCTGGACCTGGGCGCCGGCGCGGCACCGGCGCAGTTGCAGGACGACAGCGGCGCTTACGAGGCGATCGTGGCGCTGGCCTCCCAGCTCTGGCTCGACGGCACCAGCCAGAACCCGATGCTGGTCGACACGCGCTTCGAAAAGGCGCTCCAGGAAGCCGGCAAGCCGGGATGGCGCTGGGTGCTCGAAGCGCTGGCCCAGCTGCGTGGCGCGCTCGCCGGCCAGCACGCGCGCGCCAGCAATGCCGATCCGGCCACCCTGCTGCACCTGGTGTCGATGCTGATGGCGCGCCTGGGGGCGGCGCGCGCGCAGACGCCCTTACCGGCCAGCCAGATCCTCGGCGTGGGCGTGTCCGGCGAAGTGGCGCTCGATCATCTGCGCCTGGTGCCGATGGGCAGCCAGTGCTGGTCCGGCGAGGCGGCCGAGGGCGTGCGCCTGATCTGGGCCGATCCCGACACGCTGGCCGTCACCGTCATGGAAAAAACCTGGCCGCGCGCCGATACCGGCACCGGCGCCGTGGCCCTGCGCGACCGGCGCCTGGTGGGCATGCCGCTGCACCGGCTGGCGGCCAGCCAGATCGTCACGCGGGCGGCCAGGCGGCGCGCCAACGGCTTGCTCACGGTCGGCACCGCCGCCACCCAGACCTCGGCGCTGCCGCTGTCGGGCAGCGCCTGGGATACGCTGGCCAGCCCGCTGCGCCAGCCGGACGTGGCCAGCCTGCGCGCGCACCTGCGCTCCCTGCCGCCCGATTTTGTGCGGCCGCTGCATGCGATCGAGCATGTGCATGTGGTGCCGGTGGCGGCGCTGGTCGACTGCCTGTGGGATGCGGCCAGCCAGAGCCTGTGCGCGCGCGTGCAGGTGGCCGCCGGGGAAGACGATCTGCTGACCCTGCGCCTGCGCCACGATCCGGCCACGCCGGGCGCCATCGATGCACTGGCGCGCGCGCTGGAGGACGAGCCGCTGGCGGTGGCCGGCAGCGTGTCGAGCGAGGCGGGGCAACTGGGCATGACGCCATTGGCGCTGCTGACTGCGCACGGCTTGCAGGTGCCGCAACTGGCGGCGCAGGGAACACCGGCCAAGCTGGCGAGCGGCCGCCACGACGACAAGAGCGCACTGCACGCACTGCTGGAAGGGACGATCGATCTGCTGGCGCACAGCCTGCGCCAGGGGTTGCGGCATCAGGGCGATGCCGCCCTGGGACGGGCCGCGCAGCAGGCGGCGGCCCTGCGCGCGGCGGGCCTGGGGCGTTGCGCCGAGGCCCTTGCCACGGCAATGGACAGCGTGAAAAACAGCGACGCCAGGGTGCTGCCGGAACGGCTGGCAGCGCTCTACGCGCTGCTGCACACCCTGGCCAGCGACAGCTAAGTCGCCGCGCCGGCCAGCGCCGACTGAAAATCGTCGAGCAGGTCGGCGCTGTCTTCGATGCCGACCGACACGCGGATCAGCGATTCGGCGATGCCCATGCTGGCGCGCCGCTCGGCGCCCATTTCGTAAAAAATGGTGTGCGACACCGGAATCACCAGGGTGCGCGTATCGCCCAGGTTACTGGCGGAGATACCGAGCTTGAGACGATTGAGATAATCGAAGCAATCGATGCCGTCTTTCAGTTCGAAGCTCAAGAGCGAACCGTAAGCCTTGAACAGATCGGTCGCCAGCGCGTGCTGCGGGTGCGAGGCCAGGCCCGGGTAGTGCACCGCCGCCACGCGCGCGTCGGCTTCGAGCATGCGTGCGACCGCCAGCGCATTGGCCGATGCGCGCTCCATGCGCAGCGCCAGCGTTTCCGCCCCCACCGCGATATGGTGCGCCGCTTCCGGCGCCAGCGAGGCGCCGAAGTCGCGCAGGGCCTTGGCGCGCAACTGCGCCATGCCCCACTGCGCCGGCGGATTGCGCTTGTAGTTGGCCGCGATGTTCGGGAACGCGCTCCAGTCGTACACGCCGGTGTCGGTCAGGCTGCCGCCGAGCGCATTGCCGTGGCCTCCGATCGACTTGGTCAGCGCGTTCACCACCAGTCCCGCACCGACCGTCCTGGGCCGGAACAGGTAGGGCGAGGTCATGGTGTTATCGACCACGAACAGAATGCCGCGCTCCTTGCACAGCCGGCCGATGCGCGCCAGGTCCGCCACCTGCGTGCGCGGGTTGGCGATGGTTTCGACGAACACCAGGCGCGTGGCCGGCGTGAGCGCGGCCTCCACGTTGGCGACGTCGGTCGCATCGGCAAACGCCACTTCCACGCCCTGCCCCGCGGCGGTTTGCCACAGGCTGTTGGTGTTCCCGAACAGGAAAGACGACGACACGATCTGGTCGCCGGCCCGCAGCAGCGCCTGGAACACGGCGCCGATGGCGCCCATCCCGGTCGCGAAGCACAGGGTGGAGACGCCGTCTTCCATCTTCGTGATCTTGTCTTCGAGCGCGGAGATGGTTGGATTGCCCTGGCGGCCGTAGCGGAAGCCCGCTTCCCTCCCCTGGAACACCGACGCCAGCTGCCGCGCGTCGTTGTAGCCGAAGGTGACCGAGGTGTGGATCGGCTTGTGCAGCGACCCATGCTCGATCGGCTTTTGCCGGTCGTTGTGCAGGATGGTCGTGGTGAAGCCGTAGCTTTTCTTCTCGCTCATCGATTACTCGGCGTTGGCCAGGTTCAGGTTCAGCTGGGTACGCGCCGCGTCTTCGGCCGGTGCGGCTTTCGGATTGTGGCGCGCGAATTCCAGCCGGTCCAGGTAGGCGGGCGTAACGTCGCCGGTCACGTAGACGCCATCGAAGCAGGATGCCTCGAAGCTCTTCAAGGCCGGATTGACGTCCGAGATCGCGCGCTTGAGCGCATCGACATCCTGGTACACCAGGGCGTCGGCCGTGATCTCGCGGCACACTTCCTCGGTGCTGCGGCCGTAGGCGATCAGTTCATCGCGTGTCGGCATGTCGATCCCGTACACGTTCGGGAACAGGACCGGCGGCGCGGCCGATGCGAAGAACACATTGCGCGCGCCCGCTTCGCGCGCCATCTGCACGATTTCCTGGCTGGTGGTGCCGCGCACGATCGAGTCGTCGACCAGCAGCACGTTCTTGCCCTTGAATTCGGAACCGATGGCGTTGAGCTTCTGGCGCACCGACTTGCGGCGGATCGCCTGGCCCGGCATCAGGAAGGTGCGGCCGATGTAGCGGTTCTTGATGAAGCCTTCGCGGTACTCCACGCCCAGCTTGAGCGCGAGCTGGATCGCGGCAGGACGCGAGGAATCGGGAATCGGCATGACCACGTCGATCTCGCCCGACTTGAATTGCTGGCGCACCTTGTCGGCCAGGTACTCGCCCATTTTCAGGCGCGTGGCGTAGACCGAGGCGCCGTCGAGGATCGAGTCCGGGCGGGCCAGGTACACGTATTCGAAGGCGCACGGGTTGAGCGAGGGATTGTCGGCGCACTGGCGTTCGTGCAGCTTGCTGTCCATGTCGATGAAGACCGCTTCGCCCGGCGCGATATCGCGCAGGAAGCGAAAGCCCATCCCTTCCAGCGCCACCGATTCGCTGGCGACCAGGTATTCGATGCCGTTGTCGGTCTCGTTGGTGCCGATGCACAGCGGACGGATGCCGAACGGATCGCGGAAGGCCAGCAGGCCGTGGCCGGCGATCTGGGCGACGACGGCGTAGGCGCCGCGCACGCGCCGGTGCACCGCCTGCACCGCCTTGAACACGGCGTCCGGATCGAGCGTGAAGCCGGTGGTCGATTCCTGGATTTCATGCGCCAGCACGTTGAGCAGCACTTCCGAGTCGGAATCGGTGTTGATGTGGCGGCGGTCGTTGCGGAACATCTCGGACTTGAGCTGTTCCTGGTTGGTCAGGTTGCCGTTGTGCGCGAGCGTGATGCCGAACGGCGCATTCACGTAGAACGGCTGCGCTTCTTCTTCGCTGGACGAACCGGCGGTCGGATAGCGGCAATGGCCGATCCCCGAATTGCCCTGCAGCGAACGCATGTTACGCGTGCGGAAAACGTCACGCACGAGGCCATTGGCCTTGTGCATGGAAAACATATTGGAATGACTGGTTGCGATACCCGCCGCATCCTGACCGCGGTGCTGCAAGAGCAGCAAAGCGTCATACAGCAACTGGTTGACCGGGTTATTCGAGACGACGCCGACGATGCCACACATGAAGCGCTCCTAGAGACTGGACCTACTGATTTTAAAAAATGTCAAAACTTTACGTGCCGCGCCAGGTCGGGCGGCAAACATGTCTTCACCATGCGCGCGCCCTGTTCGGCCATGGGACTCGTTACCGCGCCGGTCCAGAACGCCTGCTTCGGCAGGTCGGTCATGCCGCACAAGATGACGGCGGCCAGCACGATCACCAGCCCGCGCGCGAGCCCGAACAGGGCGCCCAGCATGCGGTTCGCGGGACTCAGTCCGGTGGCCTTGACCATCAGGTCGACCGCCATCATGACCAGTCCCATCAGGATGCGGGTGCCGAGGAACAGCGCCACGAAGGCGACCATCAGGCGCACCGTCTCCCCCGGTATCGCCGACAGCAAGGGGGCCAGTTCGGCGCCGTAGGCATTGGCGACGACGAAGGCCACCACCCAGCTGATCAGCGACAGGATTTCCTTGACCAGGCCGCGCAGCATGCCGATGATGGCCGACGACACCAGGATCGCCAGCACCACGTAATCGAACTCGGTCACCTTGCGTTCGCCCCGGCCTTCACCATCAACCCGGGACCATGATGCCCGACAGTCCCATCTTGCTTAACTTGGCGCGCACTTTTTCGGCTTCATCCTTGCTGAACGGGCCTACCTGCACGCGAATCCGGTCGCCCGACTGGGTCGAGGTCTTGTGCGTGAACGAGCGGATGCCGGCCCCGGCCAGCTTGGCCTGCAATTCGTTGACTTTTTCCTGGGTGGCCAGCGCCGCGACCTGCACCACGAAGCGCTGGTTGTCGTCGGCGCTCTTGCCTTCGAGGATGGACATGGCGCGCTGGGCGTCCGGCACCGGCGGCTTGACGGCCGGCTTGTCCTTCTCATCGACCTTGGGCGGGGCCTTGGCCAGCGGCTTTTCGACCGGCTTTTCAACCGGCTTTTCGACCGGCTTTTCAACCGGCTTTTCGACGCGCTTGACCTCGGCGAGCTTGGGTTCGGGCTTCGGCTCCGGTTTAGGCTCGACCTTCGGTTCGACCTTGTGCTCCGGCTTTGGCTTGTCGACCTTGGCGACGAGCTTCGGCTCGGGCCTGGCGACCGGCTTCGGTTCCGGCTTCGGTTCCGGCTTGGCCACGGGCTTGACCTCGTCCTTCGGCAGCGGGCGCTCCTTGGGCAGCGTCACCATGGCCGGCGGCGGCACGTCGACGATTTCTTCGCGCTTGTCGAGCGCGTCGGCGGCGGCCACGGCGCGCGGCTGGGCCTGCGGTGCGACCTTGTCCTTGGAGGGAATGCGGATATCGATGTCGCCGACCGGCGGCTTGGGCTCGGAGTCGAGCACCATCGGCAAGCCGACCGCCACGCCGAGCGCCAGTGCAATGGCGCCGACCAGGCGGCGGCGCGCGCGTTTTTTCTCGGGCAGGACCGGATCGGCGGCGGCGCGCGCTTCCTTGCTGCGGCGGGCGGCGGGTTCGTTGGCGCTGGATGCGCGTTTGGAACGGGCACGGGCGGCGACGCTGTCGTCGTCCGACTTGGAATAATAGCCACTGTCTTCCGTGGCTTCTTGCTTGTTTTTATTGAGGAACGAGAACAAGCCCATGCGTTTTTCTTCAGTGATGTGAGGATTTTCGGGCAGCCATCACACCGGCGACGGTGTAGAAGGAGCCAAAGACCACAATTCTATCATTCTCCCCGGCCCGGCTCATCGCATTTGCAAAAGCCGCGGCCGGGTCGGCGAAGGTAGTCACGCTGCGTTCGCCCGGTTTGGCGTCGCCCGACGGCAGCGCCGCCAGGGTATCGGCCAGCGTTTCCGGATCGGCCGCGCGCGGCGATGGCAGGTTGGCAACGCACCAGTGGTCGACATAGTCGGCCATGGGGGCGATCACGGCGTCGATATCCTTGTCCTGCATGATCCCGAACACGGCGTAGGTGTAGGGATGGAAGCCCATGTTGCCGAGGTTCTGGGCCAGGGCGGAGGCTGCGTGCGGGTTGTGGGCGACGTCGAGGATGACGGTCGGGCGCCCCGGCAGCACCTGGAAGCGTCCCGGCAGCTCGACCACCACCAGCCCGGTGCGCACTTCCTGCGCGCCGACCGGCAGTTGCAGGCGCAGCACTTCGAGCGCGGCCAGCGCGGCCGAGGCGTTGAGCAGCTGGTTGGCGCCGCGCAGGCTCGGATAGGCCAGCGAATTGCGGCGCTGTTCGCGTCCGCCGTAGTTCCATTGCTGTTTGTCGCCGGAATAATTGAAGTCGCGGCCCAGCAGCCACAGGTCGGCGCCGATGGCCTCGGCATGCTCGATCAAGGATTGCGGCGGCACAGGGTCGCTGCAGATGGCCGCTTTGCCGGGGCGGAAAATGCCGGCTTTCTCGACACCGATTTCCTCGCGCGTGGTGCCGAGGAAGTCGGTGTGGTCGATATCGATCGAGGTGACGATGGCGACGTCGGCGTCGATCACGTTGACCGCGTCCAGGCGCCCGCCCAGGCCCACTTCCAGGATCGCCACGTCCAGCTGCGCGCCGGCCAGCAGGTGCATGATGGCCAGGGTGGTGAATTCGAAGTACGTCAGGTCGGTATCGCCGCGCTGCGCTTCGACCGCGTTGAAGCTGGCGATGAGGGCGTCGTCGGACGCCATGTCGCCATTGATGCGGGCGCGCTCGTTAAAGTCGAGGAAGTGCGGCTTGATGTACAGGCCCACCTTGTAGCCGGCGCGCAGCAGGATCGCTTCGAGCATCGAGCAGGTCGAGCCCTTGCCGTTGGTGCCGGCCACCATGATGACCGGGCAGCCGAACGCCAGGCCCAGGCGCTCCTTGACCTGGCGCACGCGGTCCAGACCCATGTTGATGTGGATTTCGGCATGGCGCGATTCGAGCAGGGCCAGCCAGTCGGGCAAGGTGGTGGGGAGTGTGGACATGGAGTGAACCTGTAAAAACAACGGCGGCTCATGGAAGCCGGGCATGCCCGTCCGCCATGAACCGCGATGAAACAACTGGCCTGAACCAGTCAGAATAGTCCCGGCCGCGAAAAGCGATCAGGCCAGGACTTCAACCGCCTGGTCTTGCAGCAGCGCCAGCAGGCGCGCGATTTCTTCGCGCATCTTGCGGCGGTCGACGATCATGTCGACAGCGCCCTTGGTGACCAGGAATTCGGCGCGCTGGAAGCCTTCCGGCAGCTTTTCGCGCACGGTGTTCTCGATCACGCGCGGGCCGGCAAAGCCGATCAGCGCTTTCGGCTCGGCGATGACGACGTCGCCCATGAAGGCGAACGAGGCCGACACGCCGCCCATGGTCGGGTCGGTCAGCACGCTGATGAAAGGCAGCTTCTTTTCGGACAGCTTGGTCAGCATGGCCGTGGTTTTGGCCATCTGCATCAGCGACAGCAAGCCTTCCTGCATGCGGGCGCCGCCGGTGGCGGTGATGCAGACGAACGGCACTTTTTGCTCGAGCGCGATCTGGGCGCCGCGCACGAAGCGCTCGCCGACCACGGAGCCCATGGAGCCGCCCATGAATTCGAATTCGAAGCAGGCCACGACCACCGGCAGGCTCATGATGGCGCCGCCCATGACGATCAGCGCGTCGGTCTCGCCGGTCGCTTCCATCGCCGCTTTCAGGCGGTCCGGGTACTTTTTGCTGTCTTTGAACTTGAGGGTATCGACCGGCAGGGTTTCCTGGCCGATTTCATAACGGCCGCCTTCGTCGAGCAGGCCGTCGAGGCGCTCGCGGGCGCGGATGCGCATGTGGTGGCTGCATTTGGGGCAGACATGCAGATTCGATTCGAGGTCGGTACGGTACAAAACGGCTTCGCAGGAGGGGCACTTGACCCACAGGCCTTCGGGCATGGTCTTGCGCGCGGCAGCGTCGGAACGCTGGATTCGTGGGGGCAGTAGTTTCTCTAACCAACTCATACATTCTCCTTCTGCGGCATCTTAGTGGTCGGTAGTTTAGCCGTTAAGACACTGCTTGTCGAACACAACGGAATGAAAATTGCATATTTAACATTGTTCTCAGTGCCGGTATGGCTGTTCGATACGCAAGGTGCCGACTAGTTCCCCGTGCGGCGCGAACCGTTGTGATGCGTTATGCTCCAGGCATGAATCCCTTGCATCCTAAAAAATTACTGCTTTCGAAATGGACGGCGCTGGCGCCTGTGAACAAGGAAAAGCACTTCATCGTGACCAGGGTGATCGAGCCCGAGGAGCCGGGCGGCGCCGTGGAATGGGTCGATATCGATGCCGTGCACAGCCGGCAAACGCGGCGCATCGCATGGCAAACCCTGCGCGACGAGACGCAGTGGCGCCAGGGCTGGCTATAGAAGCGCGCAGCCGGATCGTGGACCCGGCTGCGCGCTAGCTGCTGTGCGGCGCCAGTGAGTGCTCACCGTACGCCTCCATGGAGCGGAGTGAGCGCTTACTTTGCCCTGGCGCAGGTGGCGCCGCCCAGGACCGGCACCTGGCTGCCGGCGCTGCCGCTGCTGCCCTGGAAGCCGAACTCGACAGTCTGCCCCGGCTGGATCACTGCGTTCCAGCCGACATTGGTGGCCGTGTACGGATTGCTGCCGCTCAAGGCCGCATTCCACATGCTGGCCACCTTCGAGCCATCCGAATAGGTCCAGCTCACGCTCCAGCCATTTATGGCCGTGCTGCCACGGTTGGTGATCTGCACCGCCCCGTTGAATCCACCCGGCCACTGGCTGCGCACCTGGTAGACGCACTGGCCGGCCGGCGTCGGCGTTGGCGGCGGTTCGACCGGCGGCGGCGGATCGATCGGCGGCGTGGTGCTTGCGCCAGGCACGCCCATCGCGATCCCGCGTCCGGCGGTACTCATGTACACCACGCCAAAGCGGTTCATGTCGCCGATGACGAACTGGCCGTTGGCCGGACCGCCGTACTGGTGCGCATCGTCGTTGACGCGCACCCAGGTGGCGCCGGCGTCGACCGAGCGGTGCACGCCCTTCACGCCGCCGACCGTACCCCAGATATAGACCGTCGGGGCGGTGGCGCCCGGCGCCGCGGCGCCGAAGCCGACCGCGCCGGCATGGCTCACGCTGCCGATGCTCGCAAAACTGGCGCCCGAATCGGTCGAGCGCGCCAGGCCCGCGCCGTTCAGCGCCACCCACAGCTCCCCTTCCCGGTTCGGCACGGCGCGGATGACTTTCGAGCCGCCCGGCTGCAAGTTCGCCTTAGGCGCGAAGGAGACGCCGCCGTCGGTACTGACGAACATGCGGCCGTTATCGTAGGCATAGAACTTGCGCGGATTAACGGCGTCCGCCACCGGACGGGCGCTGCTCACGTTCAGCCCATTGACGGTAGTCCAGCTGGCGCCGAAGTCGGTCGACCGGTAGCTGGTGGCCGAATTGTCGGGGCTGTGCAGCAGCACGGCGCCGTCCGCCGACAGCGCGACCTGGCCGTTCTTGCCGTTCATCACCGGACTCTTTTTCCAGCTGGCGCCGGTGTCGGTCGAGTAATACATGGCGGGCGTATCGTTGCCCCCGGCACGCACCAGGACCGAGGTCTTGCGCGCGGCAAAGTCGAGGCCGGTGGTGGTGCCGATCGGCGGCGTGTGGATCGGCGCGTAGCGGGTGGTGTCGGTGTGGCGGAAACCATCGTAATCGCCGATGGCCGACACCAGCGGACCGCCGGGAATGCTGACCAGGTTGAGGGGCACGGTTTCTTCCAGCCCGGCCACGTTGAAGGTCCAGGTGGCCGGCGTGGCGTCGATATTGGCGGTCTTGAAGATGCCGTTACCGGACGACACCCAGGCCGCCCTGGTATCGAAAGGGTCGATCTCGACCGTGCCAGCCCAGTGGATCGCCTTGTCGCCGACCCAGGATACGCCCGCGCTGTCCTTGGCGAAGCCGCGCGCGATCACGTCGGTCCAGCTGGCCCCGCCGTTGGTCGAGGTATAGATGCGGTCGCCCCAGGCATTGCCCTGGGCTTGGTAGGTGTTGACGGTCGAGGCCACCAGCTTGTTCGGATTGTCGGGCGCGACGCTGATGCCGCTGAAGGCCGAGCCGACCCCGGCCGGCGTGACATTGGTCCAGGCGCCGCTGCCGATGTTGTACTTCCAGATCTGGCCGCGGTCCATCGGTTCCGGCTGCGCCCAGTGGCCGTGCGGACCGGCGCCGTTGGCGTAGGTGACATACAGGTTGCCGTCGCCGGCGCGGGCGGCGCGCTGCGGCATCAGGTCGGTCGGGGCGCCTGCGACCGGGGCGAAGGTCTGGCCGCCATCGTTGCTGCGGTACAGGTTCGGTCCGACGTAGCCGAAGCGCGACACGCCGACCACGATGCGCTGGGCCGCGCCGCCCGCCACGCTGGACGGGTCGAGCGCGACGAAGTTGATGCCGTTTTCGTTGGGCGTGGTGGTCACGTTCAGGCCGGCAAGGCGGGCCCAGGTGGCGCCGCTGTCGGTACTCCTGAACAGGCCGTTGGCGCGCGTGCCCGCGTACAGGATGTTGCTGGAACCGGGATCGAGCTGCAGGCGTTCGCCGCTCTGGCGGCCCATGCCGTTGCCGTGCGCCTTGAACAGGGCCGAGACATCGGTCTTGATGAAGGTTTTACCGTAATCCGAGGAGCGCAGGATCATGGTCTTGCCGTTGTTGAAGTAGCTGATGCCGGCCAGCAGGTAGACCTTGGCCGGGTTTTTCGGGTCGAGTGCGATCGATTCGACGCCCAGCAGGCCGGTTTCGTCTTCCGACGCCCAGTCGAGCAGCGCGACCCAGCGCGCGGCCGTGCTGTCCCAGCGGTAGGCGCCGCCGACGTCGGTGCGGGCGTAGGCCAGGCCCTTCTGGGTCTTGCTCGGGATCACCGCCGAGACGAAACCGCCGCCGCCCATGGCGACACTGGTCCATTGGTAGGTTTCGGTTGCGGCGCAAGCCGGTGCGGCAGCGGCGGCGCACAGGGCGCAGGCCGCAGCAATCGTCGAGAGTCGATGCATGCGTGTCATGGGATTCGCTTTTCTTGGTGGCGTAGGAAATGAAAACGTTTTCAGGCGTGAGCGGAAGCTATCCTATGCCCCGTATGTACGGGTGTCCAATCTTTATTTTGCGAGGAAACCGGCCGAAACGGGACCAATTAGCATGGTTTACAGGCAAAATTTGCAAGCCGTAAGCAAGAGCTGATGGCGGCAGGTGAAGAAGGGTTCTTGGCTGGAATGAAAGACGGGATCGGCGCATGCGTGCCCGAGGCGGCGCATCTGGCGTTCATGTTGACGGCATCAAGGGCCGGCAACCGTTGCGCGGAATCGGATACTCCGCAGGCGCGAAGCGCGGAAATGAACGAATGAATTCCATGTCGAACTCATCATCGCCCGGACTGGGCGTGCTGCATGTCGGCATTCTTTTGAGAAGGGTCGAGGAGCAGATCCCAGACCCATTCTTCCGGCGGCAAGACCCTGCGCGAGTCGATCTACATCAAGCCTCTCGGCGATCGAGCGCGCTACGGATTCCCGCGACGAAACGCTGGACTGCCTCGACCGCCTGGTCCTTCGGCGTGGCCTCGATCTCCTGGATGATCCGGCTGCCGATCACCACCGCATCGGCCACCTGCGCCACCGCCCTGGCGGTCTCGCCATCGCGAATCCCGAAGCCCACGCCGATCGGCAGCTTGACGTGCTCGCGAATCGGCGCCAGGCGGCGCGCCACATCGTCCACGTCGATATTGCCGGCGCCGGTCACGCCCTTGAGCGAGACGTAATAACTGAAGCCGCTGCCGTACCTGGCCACCTGCGCGATGCGCTCAGGCGTCGAGGTCGGCGCCAGCAGGAAGATCAGATCGAGCTCGCCGGCGCGCATGGCGTTGGCGAATTCTTCGCATTCTTCGGGCGGATAATCGACCACGATGGCGCCGTCCGCCCCCACCTCTTTGGCCTTGGCGATAAAGGCGCTCGAGCCGATGCGCTCGATCGGATTGGCATAGCCCATCAGCACTACCGGCGTGCTCTTGTTGGTCTTGCGGAATTCACGCACATAGCCGAACACGTCGCCGATGCCGACGTTGAACTTGAGCGCGCGCTCGCAGGCGCGCTGGATGACCGGGCCTTCGGCCATCGGATCGGAAAACGGCACACCGAGTTCGAGGATGTCGGCGCCGCCGGCAACCAGGGCGTGCATCAGCGGCACGGTCATCTCGGGACCCGGGTCGCCGGCCGTGATAAAGGTGACGAGCGCGGTTTTTTTACTGGCCGCCAAAGCGGCAAAGGTTGGAGCGATTCTGGACATGGCGATGCTTTCTGGTAGTGGGATCGAAAAGGGACAAGGTCAGCAAACGAGTCGTTAACAAGCCGATAACAAGCCGATAACAAGCTAGCTGAAATCGAGCCCCATCCGCTCCGCCACCGTGTGCATGTCCTTGTCGCCGCGGCCCGACAGGTTGACCAGTACCAGCTGCTCCTTGGGCAGGGTCGCCGCCAGCTTGGCCGCATACGCCAGCGCGTGCGACGATTCCAGCGCGGGGATGATGCCTTCGATATGGCAGCAGTCGTGGAAAGCCGCCAGCGCTTCCTCGTCGGTCACCGACACATACTGCGCGCGCCCCAGGTCCTTCAGCCACGCGTGCTCCGGACCCACGCCCGGATAATCGAGGCCGGCCGAGACCGAATGCGTCTCGATGATCTGCCCGTTCTCGTCCTGCAGCAGGTAGGTGCGGTTGCCGTGCAGGACGCCCGGAATGCCGGCCGTCAGCGAGGCCGAATGCTTGCCCGAGTCGAGCCCTTCGCCCGCCGCTTCGACCCCGATCAGCTTGACGTTCTTCTCGTCGATGTAGGGATAAAAGATCCCCATGGCGTTGGAGCCGCCGCCGATACAGGCCAGCACGTAGTCGGGCTGGCGTCCGGCCAATTCCGGCATCTGCACCAGGCATTCCTCGCCGATCACCGACTGGAAGTCGCGCACCATCATCGGATACGGGTGCGGGCCTGCCACCGTGCCGATGATGTAGAAGGTGTTTTCGATGTTCGTGACCCAGTCGCGCATCGCTTCGTTGAGCGCGTCCTTGAGCGTCTTCGAGCCCGATTCCACCGGCACCACGGTCGCGCCGAGCAGCTTCATGCGGTACACGTTCTGGGCCTGGCGCTTGACGTCTTCGCTGCCCATGTAGACCACGCATTCGAGGCCGAAGCGGGCGCAGATGGTGGCCGTGGCCACGCCGTGCTGGCCGGCGCCGGTTTCGGCGATGATGCGCGGCTTGCCCATGCGCTTGGCCAGCAAGGCCTGGCCGATCACGTTGTTGATCTTGTGCGCGCCGGTGTGGTTCAGGTCTTCGCGCTTGAAGAAAATCTGCGCCCCGCCCTGCTGCTCGGACCAGCGCTTGGCGTGGTAGATCGGCGAAGGACGGCCGACGAAGTGCTTGAGCTCATAGCGGAATTCGTCGAGGAATGCGGGGTCGTGGCTGTACTTGGCGTACGCCTCCTTGAGCTCGGCCAGGGCGTGGCTCAGGGTTTCGGCGACAAACGAACCGCCGTAGGGGCCGAAATGGCCGCGCGCATCGGGCAGCTGGTAATCGGAAGTCTGGAAAATCGGTGCGGCCGGAGCGCGCGCAGGTGCGTTCTTCATGGGTGTACTCGCTTTCGAAGTGATATCGGCTGACAGACCGCAGCGGCGAATGGCGGCGAATGGCGGCAAAGCGCGGCGGTCATGGCTGGTCAAACAGGGGGCGTGAACAGCCCCGCGTCAATCGCGTTTGGTACGCCCGAGCCACCACACAAAACGACCCGAGGCGCGCGTTCTTTTGGTATGAGAAACCATCGCAGCCTTTCCGGCACCACCGTGGAGGTTGCGCGCTCCGGGACAAACGCCGGATGCGGGCAAGGGTGGTGCGATTTAGTTGAATGTATTCTAGCAAATCGGCGCCGTTTGTGGTGAAAGTCACGCTCTCGCCACACGCGGCGCTGTTCCTATTCGGCCGCCGGGTCGTGTTCCGTCCAGCGCGCGCCGTCGAAGCTCAGCACGCGGGCATCGGTCACGAACACCAGCAGGCCGTCCGCATACGACAGCGCGCCCCCGCCGCCGCCCGGCGCCAGGCCGGTATCGACACGGGTCAGGGTATCGGCCTCGAATCTGAACAGGCTGCCCCGATCGGTGCACAGGTAGGCAGCGCCGAATCCGAAGGCGCAGTCGACAAAGGTCTCGCCGCTCAGGCCATGCTCGATCGTGCGCAGCGAGGCGCCGTCGATCGACAGCAGCAAGCCGCCCGCGCCGCCAGCGAGAAAGCGCTCCCCGCCCAGGGCCAGCACGCACTCCAGCGCGGCGCCGGCCGGGCTCTCCAGCGCTTGCCATACGCCGTCGGCGCAGCGCCACACCGCGCCGCCCATGCCGACCGCGACGAGCAGCCGTTCGTCGCGCCCGTCGATGGCGTGGAAGCTGCCGATGTCGGCACTGCCGCGCGCGATCGCGCAGCCTCGATCGACGGCTTCCCAGCCCGCTGTGTCGAGCCGGCGCCGGTACACCTGGCGCTGGGCCCCGGCCGCGTAAGCATGGTCCCCGACGATGCGCACGCAGCGCAGCGGCCGAAGCGCATTCGGGCCGCTGGACGCGTCGCCGATCCGCTCTTCGTCGGCGCCTTCGCTGTCGGCGACTTCCACCTCGCCGGTTTCGCCGACGCACAGGAGTTTGTCGACGCCGCCGTCGCGAAAGGCGCAGATGCCCGCAAGGCGCTGCTCCATCGACCAGCGCGACCAGGCTCCGTTGTCAAGTTCGAACAGGATCGCGTGCGGGTGGCCGGCGTCTTCCAGCTCCAGCGCGACGCCGCCGATGTAGACGCGCGCGCGCGCGAGGACCGAGCAGAAGATGTAGCCGAATTCCGGATTCATGCCCGGGCAGTGGGATCGGCCGAACGCACGGCCGCGACGAAGGCGTCGATTTTGGCGGCATCCTTGACGCCCTTGGCCTGTTCGACGCCGCTGCTGATGTCGACCGCGTACGGCCGCACCTGGCGCACCGCGCCGGCCACCGTGTCGACCGTCAGGCCGCCGCTCAGGACCACGCGCGGCGCCAGTTCGGCCGGAATGACGGCCCAGTCGAACACCTTGCCGGCGCCGCCGTAGGCATCGACGAAGGTATCGAGCAGCAGGCCGGAAAACAGCGGGCTGGCGGCGCGGCAGCGCGCCTCCTCGGCCAGCAGGTCGGCGCCGGCGGTCTCCGGCCGCACGCGCAACACGCGCATGAACGGCCTTCCCACGGCGGCCGCAATCGCCGCGCACTGCTCCACCGTTTCGTCGCCATGGAACTGCAGCTGCGAAAACGGCGCCACGGCGGCCACCGCCCTCACCTCCTCGACGCTGGCATTGACGAACAGCGCCACGGTGGAGACGAACGGCGGCATGCCGGACATCAGCGCCCCCGCCTGCGCGGCGCTCACATAGCGCGGGCTTGCGGGATAGAACACGAAACCGAGTGCGTCCGCGCCGGCAGCGACCGCCGACTGGACATCTTCCGGGCGCGTGAGCCCGCAAATCTTGATGCGTGTGCGTTGCAATGCTTGCATGAGCCGCCTCAGAACCAGGGAAGTGGACGGGCCGCCTCGTGCGGGAGGCCCCATTTGGGATCGTAATCGATTTTGGCCAGGTACAGGCCATCGGGCATGAAGGTGGGCGCGGCGTCGTTGCGGTCGCGCCCTTCGAGCACGTCCTTCATCCACTCGGGCGCATGGCGGCCCTGGCCGACGTAGATCAGGGAGCCGATCAGGTTGCGCACCATGTGGTGCAGGAATGCGCTGGCGCGCAGGGTGAACACGATGACTTCGCCGTGACGTTCGATCTGCACCGCGTGCATCTGCTTGACCGGCGACTTGGCCTGGCATTGCGACGAACGGAAAGCGGAAAAATCGTGCGTGCCGACCAGGCATTGGGCGGCGGCGCGCATCAGGTCCACGTCGAGCGGGCGAAACACCCAGCCGGCGCGGCCCGCCAGCAGCGGCGAGCGGATCGGATTGTTGTATAGGACGTAGTGATAGGTGCGCGCAAAGGCGGCGAAGCGGGCGTGGAATTCCTGCCCCGGAAGCGCGGGCACTTCGGTGGCCCAGCGCACGGCGATCGCGTCGGGCAAAAAGGCGTTCACGCCGCGCACCCAGGATTGCATGCTGCGCGCGAGGTCGGTGTCGAAGTGGACCACCTGTTCCAGCGCGTGGACGCCGGTATCGGTACGGCCGGCGCAGGTGGTGCCCAGCTCGACGCGCGCGAATTGCTCGAGCGCGATTTCGAGCCGGTCCTGCACCGTGTTACGGTCTGGCTGCTTCTGGTACCCGTTGAAGGCGGTACCGTCGTACTGGACTCCCAGTGCTATGCGTTTCAAGAATCTGAATCCAGTAACAGCCGTCCGTTCATCACGCCAGTTTGATGCGCATGTCGTTCGCTTTTGCCACCTGGGCAGCGCTGCCGCCCTTGATGACTTCGTCGAGCAGTTCGCGCGCACCTTCCTTGTCGCCGATTTCCTGATAGGCGATGGCCAGATCGAGCTTGGTTTCCATTTCCATCTGGACCGGAGTCAGTTCGCCGGCAGGGGCATCGCTGCCGATGTCGCCGAAGTCGGGCAATGCAGTCGCTTCGGTGCTGGCGCTGGCCGGCAGGTCGAGGTCGAGCGCGTGCATGTCGAAGTCCGGCGTCGCCTCGGCCTTGGCGGTCTTGTCGGCCGCGAAAGGATCGTCGTTGGCCAGGCTTGGCGTCGCACTCGTCGATTGCGGCAGGTCGAAGTTCATGCCATCGAGGTTGAAGTCGTCGGACGCCGGTTTGTCCAGGCTCACGCTGGCCGCTGCCGGTGCGGCGGTCGACGGGGCGTTGAAGTCCATGTCGAAATCCATGTCCGGCGTTTCATCCTTGACCAGGTCGACGCGGGCCGGGGTGACCGCCGGCGTGTCGAACGACAGGTGATGCTCGTCCATGGCTTGCGCTGCCGGCGCTGGCGCTGGCTCGTTGTTCGTGACAGGGTCGAAGCTCAGGCCGCCCAGGTCGAAGTCCAGGGTGTGCTCTTCTTCCTTGGCCGGCGCTGCCGGCGCTGCCGCTACTACCGGCGCCGCCGGGGTAGCCGTGGCGCTGTTGCCCAGGTCGAGGTCCAGGTCCATCAGCGCGCTGTGCGGACCGTTGTCGATCGCCGAGGCGTCGAACTGGTCGGCCAGGGCTACCGGCTGGTCGGCCGCCGCCGTTGCAGGCGAGCTGCCGGCGCTGGCGTACAGCGGATTCATCGCATCGATCGACAGGCCCAGTGCGGCAGCTTGTGCCCACTCGTCGCCCTGGCCCTTGGTCAAGCCATACAGTTCGCTGGCCTGGCTTTCGAACGCGCGCTGGTCCTTGCGGGCAGCGTAGATTTCGAGCAGTTTCAGGCGCACCGGGTAGCGGTCCGGATGGGTGCGCAGCGCTTCTTTCAGGATCTCTTCAGCCTGGGCATCGCGGCCGTAGGCGATGTAGACGTCGGCTTCGGCGACCGGATCGACTTCATTGGTGTCGAGCTGGCTGGCCGATGGGGCGAAGCTGGAGTTGAACACGCTGTTGTTGGTGTCCACGCTCTGGCCGCCCGTTTCGGCGAACAGGGAGTGGGCCTGGTCGGTCGGTGCGCCGAGGATCGACGGCTCCGACGGATTGCTTGCGACCTGCTTGCGCTCGCGCCATTTCGACAGGCCGAACAGGCCGGCCAGCAAGGCGACGATGGCGGCGCCCACGAGGACGATGTTCTCCATCAGCATGTCGAAGAAGCTCGGCTCCGGCGGTGGCGCGGCCACGACCGGCTTGGCGGCCGGCTTGGCGACCGGTGGCACCGGTGCCGCTTCCGGCGCCGGCGGCGCGGTCTCGATCACAGGCACCGGGGCTGGCGCCGTGGCGGCGGTGGTCGCGGCTGGCGGCGTGGCCGGGGTGGCGGCCGGTGGCGGCGTGACCGCTGCCGGCGGCGTTACCGGCGGCTTGGCGCTGACCACTTCGGTGATCGGCGTCTTGGCGGCAGGGGTAGCTGGCGTCGTTGCAGGAGCGGTCGCGGCAGCGCCGGTCTTGCTCTTGACCGTGACGATCTTTTCCAGGTCGCCGACGTTCTTTTCGAGTTCCTTGACGCGCTTGGTCGCTTCGGCCATGGCGCGTTCTTTGGCGATCTTGTCTTCCGGCGACAGCACGCCGGTCTTGCCGGCCGCGGCGGCGTCGGCCGGGCTGGTCGCTTTCGACAGCTTGAGCTGGTCTTTCGATTCGTTGACGGCGGTCGGACGCTCGGCCACCTTGGCGGTGATCTTGCCGGCGGCGCTCTGGGTCTTTTCAGGCTCCTTGTCCGGTGCCGCGCCGGCAACCTGGCCGGCCAGCTTGCTGCGGTAGGCGTTGAAGTCGGCGGCATGGGCCACCACGACACCGCGCGCTTCGCCGTCCGACCCCTTGATCGCGCCCGAATCGGGCACCGACAGGATCTGGCCCGACTTCAGGCGGTTCATGTTGTTGCCTGCAAACGCGTCCGGATTGGCGCGGTACAGTGCGACCAGCATCATGTCGAGCGAAATGTCGGCCGGCTTGACCTGGGCCGCGATCTTGCCCAGCGTATCGCCACGCTTGACCTGGTATTCGCTGTCGCCCGCATTCTTGCCGGCGGCGCCGCCCGCGCGTTGCGGCTCCTGCGATGCCGGCTCGGCGGCGGTCTCGGTCTTTTGCGCGGCCTTTTCGGCCTTGGCGGCGGCGGCAGCGGCGCGCGCGGCGGCACGCTCGGCCCTGGCGTTCGGCTTGGCGGCGGCGCCGTTGCGGGCGCCCTGCGAGAGCACGTCGACCGGCGCGGACACTTGCGCAGCCTGGGTCGAACGCATTTCGACAGGGTCCAGCAGGAAGGTGTATTCGCGCACCAGACGGCCCGAGGAACCCCAGTTCAATTCAAGCAACATATCGACGAAGGGTTCGTTGACAGGTTGCGAAGAAGTGACCTTGATGATCTGGCGTCCGCCGCGCTGTTCGACGTTAAAACGCAGCGACAGCAGGGCGGGATTGAAATCGATATTGGCTTGACGGAAGGCTTCCACCGGGGCCAGCTTGGCGACCAGACCGCTCGCTTCATCATTGGCAACCGAGGTCAGTTCGATCTCTGCGTTCAGGGGCTGGCCGAGTGCGGACAGAACGGTCAGTTTACCGAGACCCGCCGCGTATGCTGAGGTGGAGAGCAACACAGCACTGGCGACCGCGCCTGTGAGGGTTTTCAACGCGAACGAAGTGAGCTTGGAGCGAGTGTTTAAATGCATAGTTGGCGGCATCATGAGTTGACGGGGGAGAAGGCTGGTTTCCCGGAGGTCTCAACATATCATCATGCTCTGGAGCATGCAAGTTTTTGGAGCAACTATGTCGGGGAGCTGCTCACTAAATACGCAATTTCGCGCTTTCTGTAACAGCTCGCTCGGAACCCCATTCATGCCTGTATGTCAAGTACCTTGCAAGATTTAACAACTGAATTATCAAGAAGGATACGGAAAACCGTGGTTTTGGTGGCTAAAAACGCAAGTCGGGCGCCGGCCACCGCCGCCGTGTTGTGCACCGATTGGATGCACAACACGCAATTCTACACGTCTTTACTGCGCCGAATTACTTATCGAGGATAATCCGCAGCATGCGGCGCAACGGTTCGGCCGCGCCCCACAGCAGCTGGTCGCCCACGGTGAAGGCGGACAGGTACTCGCCGCCCATCGACATCTTGCGCAGGCGGCCGACCGGGATGGTCAGGCTGCCCGTGACCGCCGCCGGCGACAGGTCGCGCATCGACGCTTCGCGCGTGTTCGGCACCACTTTCACCCACTGGTTGTTGGCGGCGATGATGTCGTTGATTTCGTCGAGCGGCACGTCCTTTTTCAGCTTGATGGTCAGTGCCTGCGAGTGGCAGCGCATCGCGCCCACGCGCACGCACAGGCCGTCGACCGGGATTTCCTTGCTGCCGAAGGCCGCGCCCAGGCCGAGGATCTTGTTGGTCTCGGCGCCGGCCTTCCACTCTTCCTTCGACTGGCCGTTGCCCAGGTCCTTGTCGATCCACGGAATCAGGTTGCCGGCCAGCGGCACGCCGAACTGTCTGGTCTCGTCCGCCGACATGCCATGCTGGGTGGCCAGCACGGTGCGGTCGATGTCGAGGATGGCGGCGGCCGGGTTGTCCAGCAGCGCCTTGACCGACTGGTTGATGGTGCCGAACTGGGTCAGCAGCTCGCGCATGTGCTGGGCGCCGCCGCCGGACGCCGCCTGGTAGGTCATGGAGCTCATCCAGTCGACCAGCTTGTGCTGGAACAGGCCGCCCAGGCCCATCAGCATGCACGAGACGGTGCAATTGCCGCCGATGTAGTTCTTCACGCCCTTGCTCATCGCGTTCTTGATGACGTCGAGGTTAACCGGGTCGAGCACGATGACGGCGTCGTCGTTCATGCGCAGGGTCGAGGCGGCGTCGATCCAGTAGCCGCTCCAGCCGGCCGCGCGCAGCTTCGGGAACACCTCGCTGGTGTAGTCGCCGCCCTGGCAGGATATGATGATCTCGCATTTCGACAGCTCGGTAATGTCGGTTGCGTCTTTCAGGGTAGTCTCGTTCTTCGCCATCGCCGGGGCTTTGCCGCCCGCGTTCGAGGTCGTGAAAAACACCGGTTCGATGTGGGCGAAATCGCCCTCGTCCTGCATGCGCTGCATCAGGACCGAACCAACCATACCGCGCCAACCTACCAAGCCAACTAATTTCATCTTCTTTCCTCGTTATTGTTAAAGACCGCTTGTTGAAGCCGATTCATCCAAGCGCCTTGACCACTGCATTGCCCATTTCCTCGGTACCGACCCTGGTGGTACCGGCTTCAAAAATATCGGCGGTGCGCAAGCCCTGCGCCAGCACCGTTTTCACCGCGTTCTCGATGCGCTCGGCCTGCTCGGTCTTGCCGAGCGAGAAGCGCAGCATCATCGCGGCCGACAGGATCGTCGCCAGCGGATTGGCGACGCCCTTGCCGGCGATGTCCGGCGCCGAACCGTGCGACGGCTCGTACAGGCCCTTGTTGCTGGCGTCGAGCGAGGCCGATGGCAGCATGCCGATCGAACCGGTAAGCATGGCCGCGCAGTCGGACAGGATATCGCCGAACATATTCCCGGTCACCATGACGTCGAATTTTTTCGGCGCGCGCACCAGCTGCATGGCGGCGTTATCGACATACATGTGATCGAGTTCGACGTCCGGGTATTGCTTGTGCACGTCGGTGACGATGTCGCGCCAGAACTGGAAGGTCTCCAGTACGTTGGCCTTGTCCACGCTGGTGACGCGCTTGCTGCGCTTTTGCGCGGCCTGGAAGGCCACGTGGGCGATACGGCGGATTTCGGTTTCGGCGTAGCGCATCGTGTCGAAGCCTTCGCGCTCGCCCTTGAACGGGCCGTCCGGGCATTCGCGCACGCCGCGCGGCTTGCCGAAGTAGATGTCGCCGGTCAGTTCGCGGATGATCAGGATGTCCAGGCCCGAGACCACCTCGGGCTTCAGCGTGGAGGCGCCGGCCAGTTCCGGGTACAGGATCGCCGGGCGCAGGTTGGCGAACAGCGCCAGTTCCTTGCGCAGGCCGAGGATCGCCTGTTCCGGACGCAGCGCGCGCGCCAGCGTATCGTACTTGTAGTCGCCGACGGCACCGAACAGCACCGCGTCGGCGCTCTTGGCCAGCGCCAGCGTGGCCGGCGGCAGCGGGTGGCCGTGGGCGGCGTAGCCGGCGCCGCCGACGTCGGCGCTCTCCATCTCGAACCGTTCGCCAAGGACGTTCAGTACCTTGACCGCTTGCGCCATGATTTCAGGGCCGATGCCGTCGCCGGGCAGGATTGCAATCTTCATGTGATCTCTTTTTCTTTTGTTCAGATGACGTTGGCCAGCCAGGGCTGGGCCGCCAGGTGGCGCTCTTCGAAGGCGCGGATCTCGTCCGCGTGGCGCAGGGTCAGGCCGATGTCGTCCAGGCCGTTCAACAGGCAGTATTTGCGGAACGGGTCGATCTGGAAGTCGTAGTTCACCGCGCCGTTGGCGGTCGAGATGCGCTGCTGCTCCAGGTCCACCACCAGGCGGAAGCCCGGGAAGGCCTTGACTTCGTTGAACAGGTGCTCGACCTGCGACTCGCTGAGAACGATCGGCAGCAGGCCGCTCTTGTAGCAGTTGTTGAAGAAGATGTCGGCGAAACTCGGCGCGATGATGGCGCGAAAGCCGTACTGGTCGAGCGCCCACGGCGCGTGTTCGCGCGAGGAGCCGCAGCCGAAGTTCTTGCGCGTCAGCAGGATCGATGCGCCCTGGTAGCGCGGCTGGTTGAGCACGAAGTCGGGATTGAGCGGACGGCCGCTGTTATCCTGGCCCGGTTCGCCGTGATCGAGATAGCGCCACTCGTCGAACAGATTGGGGCCGAAGCCGGTGCGATGGATCGACTTGAGGAACTGCTTGGGAATGATGGCGTCGGTGTCGACGTTGGCGCGGTCGAGCGGGGCCACCAGGCCTTCGTATATCGTAAATTTATCCATGGTCTCTTGCAGTGTGGGCGCGGCCCCGCATGAGCGGGAGCCGCGCGGCGGAGGTGCGATCCGCCTGTTATTTTTTGCCGGCGCCGTCTATCTTCTGGCCGACTTTTTGAATGTCCTTGCCAAAGCCCGAGACGGTATTGCAACCGGTGAGGAGCGCAGCGATGGCGAACAGGGCAAACAGCTTTTTCATGACAAACTCACAGACGATGGATGTTAGCGCAGTGCGCGCACGTCGACGAAATGGCCGGTGATGCCGGCCGCCGCCGCCATCGCGGGCGATACCAGGTGAGTACGCCCGCCCTGCCCCTGGCGACCTTCGAAATTGCGGTTCGAGGTCGAGGCGCAGCGCTCGCCCGGCTCGAGCCGGTCGGCATTCATGGCAAGGCACATCGAGCATCCCGGCTCGCGCCATTCGAAGCCCGCGTCCTTGAAAATCTTGTCCAGCCCTTCGCGCTCGGCCTGGTCCTTGACCAGTCCGGAACCCGGCACCACCAGCGCCAGGCGCACGTTCGACGCGCGGTGCTTGCCGCGTACCACGGCGGCGGCGGCGCGCAGGTCTTCGATGCGCGAATTGGTGCACGAACCGATGAACACCTTGTCGATGCGGATGTCGGCGATCGGGGTGTTGGGCTGCAGGTTCATGTAGACCAGCGCCTTTTCCATGGCGTCGCGCCGCACGGCGTCCTTTTCCAGGTCCGGATCGGGCACGCGGCCGTCGATCGAGGTGACCATTTCGGGCGAGGTGCCCCAGGTGACCTGCGGCGTAATGGTGGCGGCGTCGAGCAGCACCACCATGTCGAACTGGGCGCCCTGGTCGGTGTGCAGGGTGCGCCAGTAGTCGACCGCGCGGTCCCAGTGCGGGCCGGCGGGCGCGTACGGGCGGCCCTTGACGTAGTTGATGGTGGTGTCGTCCACGCCGATCATGCCGGCGCGCGCGCCCGCTTCGATCGCCATGTTACAGACCGTCATGCGCCCTTCCATCGACAGCGCGCGGATCGCCGAGCCGCCGAATTCGATGGCGTAGCCGGTGCCGCCGGCGGTGCCGATCTTGCCGATCACGGCCAGCACGATGTCCTTGGCGGTCACGCCCGCCGGCAGCGCGCCGTCGACCTGCACCAGCATGGACTTGGATTTTTTGGCCAGCAGGGTCTGGGTCGCCAGCACGTGTTCGACTTCGGAGGTGCCGATGCCGTGCGCCAGGCAGCCGAAGGCGCCGTGGGTGGAGGTGTGCGAATCGCCGCAGACCACCGTCATGCCGGGCAGGGTCGCGCCCTGCTCGGGACCGATCACGTGCACGATGCCCTGGCGCTTGTCGTTCATGTTGAAGTAGGTCAGGCCATAACTCTTCGAGTTGGCGTCCAGCGTTTCGACCTGCAGGCGCGAGGTCGGGTCGGCGATGCCGTCCTTGCGGTCGGTGGTCGGCACGTTGTGGTCGGCCACCGCCAGGTTGGCCGAATTGCGCCATAGCTGGCGCTTGGCCGCGCGCAGGCCGTCGAAGGCTTGCGGGCTGGTCACTTCATGCAGCAGGTGGCGGTCGATGTAGAGCACCGTCGTACCGTCGTCGTCGGAGCGCACGATGTGCGATTCCCAGAGTTTGTCGTAGAGCGTTTTTATCATGATGGTGGGGTGTGGGCGACTGCATGAATCAAGTACCGCATTTGATTATGCCATATTTGTGCAGCGCGGTAGCCCTTGCACCATTTTGATACTTTTGTGGCTTTCGATACGCCTTTGCTGAAGTTTATTCACTTAATGTATCGTATCGGCGAACGAAGCATTTGTTCCTCGCTCCTTACTGGTTCAGCGCCAGCGATCCGACGAATTCGCCGGCGCGCCGCATCGATGCCGGGGCGGGGTCGGCCTCGGCCGACGCGATGTACACCGTGGCGCCCACCACCGCCATCCGGATCAGGCGCCGACCGGCCTTGATGTCGCGTCCCGGATAGCCCTTGAAGACCAGCTCCATCGGCGGCGCCGTCATGACGGCGTCGCGGCCGAGCATGGTCGCCTGCAATGCGAGCATGGTGGCCTCGGGATCGGCCGGCGGCGTGCCGAGGTCGAGCACCTGGACCTTGTAGTTCTCGCTGTGGGCAAAGACGCCGAACTGGCGCATGCGCACCGCGCCCATGCGTTCGAGCGTATTGGCGCGCACGCTCTCTTCCTCCGGCCTGGCGGGAAAGTCGATCGTCAGGGCGCCGTCGGGCGAGGTCCAGGCCTGGCTGGCGAGCGGCGCGCCGGACTTGCGTGCGGCCCCGGCCGGTCCGGCCTGCGGCGTCGCCTCATCGCCGCCGCGCCCTGCCGCCTGTCCCGGCTGCGGACGCTCGGCGGCGCCGCGCAGCAGCGCCTGGCCCGCCAGGCCAAGGGCGGCGAGCAGCGGCAGGCTGCAGGCCAGTGCGCGCTTGCGGCCGATGCGGTCCAGCAGCGATGGGGCGCGCGCCGGCGGGTCTTCTTCCACGAAGACCAGGTCTTCGTAACTGCCTGCGGGCACGGGTTCGAGCACGGGCAATCGCGCTGCGGCGGGAGCGGCCTTTGCCGGCGCGGCAGGTTCGGGAGCGGGAGCGGGAGCGGAAGCGGGAGCGGAAGCGGGAGCGGAAGCGGGCATGGCGGCCGCGCGCGCCAGGGCGGCCTTGGCCAGCGTGGCTTCGATACTTTTCCTGATCCACGCCACCCGGCTGGCGGCAATGTCGAAGGTCTGCGCGCTCAGGGCGACTGCGATGCCGACCCCGTCCGGCGCCATGCGCACCACGTCGGCGCCCGGGAGCGCGACCAGCACGCCGCCATCGCCGGCAGCGAGCCGCCCGCTCTCTTCGGACATCGCCACCGCCCGTGCGCCGTCGGGCAACTGCAAGGTGTAGCCGGCGTCGCCGTCGGCCGGCGCCAGCACGGCGACAAAGAACCTGGTGTTGACTAACTTCTTCCACGCTGGATGCAGCGATTCGCCCGCCTGCGCGGCGGCCAGCACCTGCTCAAAATTTTCCGACGCTATCATCTGCAACCTTTAACGCGATTTTGCTTGTCAGCGCGTCATCTTACCCGGAATCCCGACCCGCGGGTCGCGGTCGCGATGGCTGCCGACAAACATGGCCGTCCTGCCCGGCATCGCCCGGCCATGGGCGCGCATCGACGCCTGCGGATTGTCCATGACCGGCTCCCGGCCAGGGCCCGCCACCCGCGTCATCTACGCCGTTGCGCCGGCGTTGCCGGCGAACTGGCGCATGCCCGCCGGGCCGTGCGGCATGGCGGACGCCTTCGCCCCTCCGATCGACTGGCCGGGGAAGCGGATGGCCATGCCGCCCGCGGGCGCGGTCCAGGCGGATTGCTTGGCGCGCGTGGCGTTGTAGCCGCCCTTGCCGCTCATCTTCGCCTGCGCCCCCATCGAGACGATCTGCATGATGATGACCAGGGTCGCGCCGACCTTGACCAGGGTGGTGTTCGGACCGGGCGCTTCGCCGTAGTCGTTGTCGCCATCGGTGCCCGGAACGAGGCAGTAAATGACCATCGATCCGATCCAGAATATCAGCGATGCGACCAGCACGAAGTTGTGGTTGCCCAGCGCCCCTCCGAGGCCGATTGCCAGGATAAACCCGAGCAGCCACTTGCCGCTCAGGTTCACGTCGTGCAGGCGCAGCACCATCAGCCGCACCCACGAATACAGCGAATACACGGCACCGGCGATCAGCAGCACCACGCCCAAAATCGTTGCCTTGGGAATGAGGACGGCGGCCACGATGCCCAGTACCCCCATCGCCAGCATCAGCGGCAGCGAATAGGCCAGCGCGCGCAGGCGGCCGATGCGCCCTTCCATCGACATGCCGAACACGCCCGGGTCGGCCCCCGCCTCGTGCGCCTGCTCGTAGCTGCCGGCGGCGGCCGATACCCGGTAAGGCTCGGGCGCCGACATGCGCCTGATGTCGACGCGGCTGAGGAACCATTTGAACAGCGAGCGCTGCTGCTCGAAAACGTCGGCCGGCGCCCGAATCGCGATCGCGACCACGACGTCGTCGGTACGCACGCAGGCCAGCAGGTAGCGGCTCTCGCACTCGTCGCCCGGAAAGGTGCCGGTCAATTCGATCGCCTTGCCCTTGACCCGGTCGCGCCAGTCGTCGCCATGGATCTCGGTCGCTTCGCCGGCCTGCGTCAGGTAGGGCATGTCGTGCCGGACCAGGGCCAGGCGCGTGTCGATCCACTTGCCAAGCGAGACGTCGGGACGCAGGTAGCCGCTCACCTCCAGCCTGGTGCCGCTGCTGTCGTCGTGGAAGCGCAAGCCGTTCGACATGGCCGACTGGCGCCATTCGGCCGGGACGAAGAATTCGAGGCCGACCTTGTCGATGACGACGTTGCGCGGCTTGAGCGCGGCGACATCGAGCGGGGCGTTGGAGGGACGCCGTGGCGGCGCCGGCTTGTCGAGCGCCACCGGCGCCGGCGAAGGGACTGGAGCGGCGGCAGGCACGGGCGCCGGCGCGGCTTCGCGCGCCTGTGCGGCCTTGGCCAGCGATGCTTCGATGCTCTTCCTGAGCCACGCGACCCGGTCGTGGGCGATGTCGAAAGTGCGGTCGCTCAAGGCCACCAGGATCGCGGCGTCGGCCTGCAGCAGGCGCACCACGTCGGCGCCCGAGAGCGCGACCAGCAAGCTGCCCTGCCCGTCCTCGGCCCGCTCGCGCACTTCCGAAATGACGATGGCGCGGCTGCCGTCACCCTTGCTGTCGCGCGCAAGCAGCTTGACGCCGCCGCCGTCCGGCTTGGCGACGGGGACGAAGAACGTCGTCTTGACGAACTTTTTCCACGCTGTGTTGATCGATCCAGCCGCCTGCGCAGCGGTGAGCACCTGCTCGAACGTTTCCGACGCCATCATTAACAACTCTCAATAGAAGTTTACCTGTCGCAAGAACAGGGACGTCATCGTGCCATGTATTGACTGGCAACACAAGTTGTCTGTTATGAATGTGGAGAAAATACAAAACGACGCGCGCCGCCCCCGCACAGGGTGCGGGAGGCGGCGCGCATCGGCCGATCAGGCGGCGACCTTGAGCGAGCCCCGGCAGCCGTCCATGAGGAAGGACAGGCCGACCACGAGGACCAGTTCGCCCTCTGCCGAGCGGGCGGTGCCGGTGATGCCGTCGACGCTGATGGCGGTCATCGGCTTGATGACCAGGTCGGCGGTGCCGTCGACCGCTTCCACCGCGAGGATGTAGGGCTGGGGCGCGGCGACCACGATGCCGACTTTTTCGGAACAGGCTTCGTAGCCGAGCGCGCTGGCCAGCGAGCGCACCGGCAGCGGGCGTCCCTGGTCCTTGAGCACCGGCGCGCCGCCGACGTTCATGAAGTTGTCGGGCAGCTCGACCACGCGCTGGACCACCGCCATCGGCAGCGCCAGGGCGGCGCCGGAGGTCGACACCAGCATGGTCGGCACGATCGACAGTTCGATCGGCAGGCGGATCGCGAACTTGGTGCCGTGGCCGAGCGAGGAATCGATGTGGATCGCGCCACGGTTCTTTTCCACCGCGGTCTTGACCACGTCCATGCCGACCCCGCGGCCGGACACCGAGGACGCCACTTCCTTGGTCGAGAAGCCCGGCAGGAACACCAGCTGGTAGGCTTCTTCGTCGGTCGGGGCGCCGCTTTCGCTGATCAGGCCCTTCTGCACGGCCTTGCGGCGCAGCGCGTGCGGGTCCATGCCCTTGCCGTCGTCCTGCAGCACGATCATGACGCTGTTCGCTTCCTGCCAGGCCTTGAGCGAGATGAAGGCCTTGGACGGCTTGCCGGCGGCGAGCCGGTCTTCGGGCGACTCCACGCCGTGATCGAGCGCGTTGCGCAGCATGTGCACCAGCGGGTCGTACAGGCTGTCGACCACCACGCGGTCGACTTCCGTCTCGGCGCCTTCGATGGTCAGTTCGACGTCCTTGCCCAGGTCCTTGGCCAGCTCGCGCACCAGGCGCGGGAACTTCTGGAACAGGCGCCCGACCGGCTGCATGCGCGTGGCCAGCGTGGCGCGCTGCAGTTCGGCCGAATAGCGCGAGGCGCGTTCCAGCGTTTCGGTCAGGGTCGCCATGAGGGTGGCGGCGGGACCTTCGAATTTGAATTGCAGCAGGCGTTCGAGCAGCACGGCAGCCTGGTTGGCGGCCTGCACCGATTCGCCGGCCACTTCGAGCAGGGCGTCGAGCTTGACGGCGTCGACCCGGATGCTGTCTTCCTTGGCGGGCGCGGAGGCGGCGCGGAATTCCTGCACCTTTTCCTCGCGCCGGTCGGCGCCGGCGTCGGCCGCCGGTCTGGCGGCTGCCGCAACAGGTGGTGCGGCCACAGGCGCGGGCGCGTGTTCGGCGAGCGCTGCGGCGACGGCGGCGGCGGGCTTGTCGGCCGGCGTGTAGGTGCCGGCCGGGATGACCGAGACGTACATCGCTTCCCAGTCGAGTCCATCGGCGCCGGGGGCGCTGGTGGAGACGGCGGCGGGAGCGGCAGGCGCGGCGGGAGTGACAGCGGCAGCCGGGGCGGCGGCCACCGCTGCCGCTGCGGGCGCAGCGGCCGGCGCCGGCCCGGCCGGGACGTCGCCCTTGCCTTCGATGGCGTTGACCAGGATGCGTTCGAGCGAATCGGGCATCGACGCCAGCTGTTCCGGCGCGGCGCCGTTCGACAGGTCGGTCAGCTGGTCGGCCACGAAGCCGGAGGCCTGCAGCGCCGCTTCGATCGCGATCGGCGTGACCGGGGCGGCGCCGGTGCGCAGCGCATCGAACAGGTTTTCGGTCAGGTGGCAGGCGGCGACCAGCGCCGGCAAGCCCATGAAACCGGCCCCGCCCTTGATCGTGTGGAACGAGCGAAACACCGCGTTGAGCGTTTCCTTATTGTTCGGATCGCGCTCGAGGGCGAGCAGGTGTTCTTCTACGTTGACTGCAAGATCCATCGCCTCGACGACGAAATCCTTGAGCATATCGTCCATTAGAATCCCAGATCGGCAAGTAGGTCGTCAACATTGTCTTGATCGAGTGCGACGGACGGAACCGACGGACCCGACATCAGCGCTGGCTTGTGCAGCAGTTTTTCGCGGACGGCCGGTGGCGCGTTGTCGCGCAGCAGTTCGGCCAGTTCGTGCTCCACCGTCTTGGTGATGATCACGACTTTCTTGATCAGCTGGCCGGTGATGTCCTGGAAATCCTGGGCCATCATGATGTCGAGCAGGCGCGCTTTTTCGGCTTCGGTGGCGTCGGTGACGGCCTGGGCGAAGGCGCGCGAGTCGCCGGCCAGGGTCTTGAATTCGTCGATGCTGAGCTTGCCCGCGAACAGGTCGGCCCAGCGCGTGTCCATCGCCTTGGCCTTCTTGGACAGCACGTCCTGCGCCGGCATGCCTTCGTCGAGCGTGTTGAGGACCTTGTTGGCGGCCTGCTCGGTCAGGCTGGCGACGTATTCCAGGCGGTCCTGGGCGTCCACGATCTGGGTCGACGCTTCGGTCAGGGCCTTGTCGTAGCCCAGTTCGCGCAGCGAGTCGTGCAGCAGGCGCACGATGCCGCCGAGGCGTTCGAACATGGGTTTGCCGTGCTCGTCGGTTTCGAGCGCGGCGCCCTCGCCGGCCGCGTTATCGGCTGCGGCGGCGGCCACGGCCGCGACCACGGGAGCCGCCGCCGGCGCCGGCTCGGGCGGACGGGTCGAAGCGACCTGGTCGAACAGTGCTTCCATGTCGTCTTCGGCAGCGGCGGCGGGTGCCGGCGCGGGTGCCGGCGCCGGTTCGCTGCTGCGCTGCGCGGACACTTCCTCGAATAATGCGTCGAAATCATCAGCGGCGTCGGTCATAGTCCCTGCTTCTCCATGTTTGTAAGGTGTTCGCAATCAAGTTGCTGGTGTCTGGTCCTGCCATGCAAGCGTGGGGGCAGAGCATGATGTGCGGCAACATCGCCGGGTTTACGCGAGTTTAGCAGTGTGAAGTGCCCTTGGTAAATCACTGTGCATGGGTCGCGGCAAAATGGCACGCGAAACTTGTGCCATCGATAATTAAAACGTGACTTTGATGTGCAATTGATACTGCGGAGTGTTGTATTTCGTAAGCAAAGCGCCCCAAAAGGTAAAAAAAACGGGGCGTATCCGGGGGCGCCGCCACCGTCGATTTGATCGAGATCAAAGGTTTGCGTTCTATCAATCGTGAGATCCCGCACTACAATACAGAATACGACCTGCTGCGTGGGAGAACTCATCATGTATCGGAAAATTCTGATTACGACGGATGGCTCGGCGGTATCGAAGCACACAGCCTGTGCCGGCGTGAAGTTTGCCAGACAGATGGGGGCCGATGTCCTGGCCCTGTATGTATCGCCGGAGTATCAATACCCGGTGTACGTGGAAATCATCCCCCCCTCCTACCCCAGCGAGGAAGAGTACGCGGCGCAGATGAAGCGCATCGGCCACGAGCACCTCGACGCCATCCTGCAGGCGGCGCAGGCGGCGGGGGTGCGCTGCGAGTGCCTGACCGAGTTCGCCGACGCCGCCGCGCTGAAAATCGTCGAGGTGGCCGAGCAGCGCCAGTGCGACCTGATCTTCATGGGCTCGCACGGACGCAGCGGCTGGGGCCAGTTGCTGCTGGGCAGCGTGACGAACAAGGTGCTCTCGCACACCAGCAAGCCGGTCCTGGTGCACCGGCTGATCAAGGAACCGGGAACCTAGCTGCTAGCTAGCAGTTTTGACGATGGCGCAACTGACAATTTTGCCGTACCCTTCGATGGACTGCGGGGCGTTCGCGCTGCCCGGCGCGGCGTGCTGCCCGCGCGCGCCGTGCATGCGTCCCCGGCGTTTTCGCTTACTTATTTGATTGCAATTTATGATACGCATTGTTGTAGCCGACGACCACACGATCATGCGCGAGGGCCTCAAGCGCATCCTCGACGGCGCCCTCGACATCGATATCGTCGGGGAAGCCATCAACGGCTTCGAAGTGCTGTCGCATGTGCGCCAGGGCGGCTTCGACCTGTTGCTGCTGGACTTGTCGATGCCGGGCCGCAGCGGGGTCGACCTGATCCGCCAGATCCGCAGCGAAGCGCCCAAGCTGGCCATCCTGATCCTCACCATGCACGAGGAAGAGCAGTACGCGGTGCGCGCCATCCGGGCCGGGGCCCAGGGCTACCTGACCAAGGAGAGCGCCGGCACCCAGCTGGTGGGGGCGATCCGCAAGGTGGCGTCCGGGCGGCCGTACATCAGCACCGAAGTGGCCGAGCAGCTGGCCCTGAACATCATGACGCCCAACGAGCAGTTGCTGCACAAGCAGTTGTCGGACCGCGAATTCGAAGTGTTTTCCCTGCTGGTGGGCGGCAAGTCGATTACCGAGATCGCCAACAGCCTGCACCTGAGCGTGAAGACGGTCAGCACCCACAAGACGCGCATCATGCAAAAGATGGGCATGACCTCGCTGTCGGAGATGGTGCAGTACGCGGTGGCGCATCGGCTGCTGTCGCCGTTCAAGACCTGAGGAGGCGCCGAGATAGCGAAAGGGAGCGAAAAGTTTTAGACAGCGGCGCGCCGCTTTCGTGCCGAGAAACCTCAAGTAGATCCATTCTGTACCCAGCGGTAGCATGCGCAAAGCCAGCATGCCGCTGCCCTGCTCTCCCTCTGTAGGACGATCCCTCGACTAGGAATAGTCCTACAAGAGCGCGCTCAATCCTACTCCCAGATTCAGCGTTCGCTGATATCAATGCCGGACTCGTGTTGGCATACTTAAATCCAGCGATTCGGCTTTCCTGCGGTTCATAAATTGTTCTTACGCAAGCTAGCCAGCCGTGCTGTACATCACTTTTGAAGCTCCGGTCGCAGGTCATTCAGATCGTTGTTCAAGCCTGATACCCGCAGCCTGAAACTTCGAATTTTCCTACCCCTGGAGATGAGCATGCTGACCACGCCACCGCAAGACACCCGCACCACCCCCACGTCGACCATGCATTCCTCGCCCATGGAAGCAGGCCGGCAGCGTCAGGGCCGCCTCTGGTCCAATCTCAAGGAAGTCTGCGACCTGCTGCACATCAGCGCGGCGGTATCGATCAACAGCGAAGAACTGCTGTTCCAGCATGTGCAATTCAAGACCGGCCAGCGCGTGCACACCATCGGCCAGGCCTTCGACACCCTCTACATCGTCAACTCGGGCTTCCTCAAGACCGTGCTGATCGACGAATTCGGCAACGAGCAGGTACTCAGCTTCCCCATGAAGGGCGACATGCTCGGCGTCGACGGCATCCACACCCGTCACTACGCGTCCGAAGCGGTGGCCCTGTCCGACTGCGACCTGATCCTGCTGCCGTTCAAAAAA
Source organism: Massilia atriviolacea (assembly GCF_003953935.1). Taxonomy (GTDB): domain Bacteria; phylum Pseudomonadota; class Gammaproteobacteria; order Burkholderiales; family Burkholderiaceae_D; genus Telluria_A; species Telluria_A atriviolacea. The sequence goes on along the minus strand of NZ_RXLQ01000005.1, from coordinate 191,087 downwards.
CTGACCGCGCTCGGCCGCGTGCACCTGGAACTCGAAAACGTCATGTACGGCGTGATGAGCCGCGAACTGGTGCGCGAACAAGCCATGATCGGCATGCTCGGCGCGCTCAGCGCCGAAGCCCGCGTGGCGCGCTTCCTGGTGTCGCTGGCCGACCGCTTTGCCGCCATGGGTTATTCGAGCAAGCTGTTCAACCTGCGCATGACGCGCCACGAAATCGGCAGCTACCTGGGCCTGACCCTGGAGACCGTCAGCCGCACCCTGTCGGCATTCAACGAAATCGGCCTGATCACGGTCGACCAGCGCACCATCGGCATCAAGGACGCCGACGCCCTCAAGACGCTGCGCCGCCTGCCGCCCTCGCGTTCGCGCGCCAAGCAGAACAGCGCCGCCGCCAAGGCCAAGGCCGAAGCGGAAGCCGGGCAAGCGGGCGACGCCAAGACCCTGGCCACGACCACCGCCTAACTGTTCCCCAACGCAAAAACGGCGCCCCGCGTAAGCCGGGCGCCGTTTTTCGTTCGTCAGGCCGGACTATCCGGGCCGGATTACTGGTCGCGCGAGAGCACGCCATCGTTGATCCTGACCTTTTCGCCCACGCGCAGGCCCGGATCGTTTTCGTACGTCACGGTCTGGGTGCCGCCATTGTTGGCAAACCGGATCACCACTTCGTAATGCTGGGTTTTCTTGGCATTGCGCTCGATGTTGCGGCCCACATAAGCGCCGCCCAGCGCACCGGCGATCTGCGCCGCCGTGCGGCCGCTGCCCTTGCCGACCTGGCTGCCCAGCACGGCGCCAACCACGCCGCCGCCGATGGTGCCGAGATAGTTGCCCTCGCCATTGACTTCCACCACATTGATCGCCTCCACCGTGGCGCAGTTGGTGCAATAACGGACTTCGCGCGCCGGCGCGTTGCCCGATGCGATGCGCAGCGGCTTGTTCAGGGTCGCCGTCGCAACGCGGTTGCCCACGCGCATATTGGCCGTTACCACGCTGTTCGGCGTAATCCGGTCGGCGCGCCGGATCGTGTAGCCGCCGCTGTACTCGCCGGGATTGACTTCCGGCAGGAAGAACACGCCGCGCGTGCCGGCAATGGCCATGTCGACCTTGGCGCCCGGCGTGCCGTACACCGAAAACACCAGTTCGTTACCCGGGGTCAGGTCGTCGTTGGCCTGGACGTCGAAGCGCGCGATGCGCGGCAAGTCGGCGGCCCGCTCGCGGCCCTGGTCGCGCGGGTGGCGGCCGACGTCGCGCAGCAGGGATTCGCTGAGCACGCCGCTGGTGACCTGGTTGCCGACGCGCAGATTGGCCGTCACGGCGCTGTTGCCCGTGATGTTGTCGCGGCTGCCGAGGGTGTAGGTGCCTTCGTACTGGCCCGGTTCGGTTTCGGTCATGTTCAGGTTGCGGTTGGCGCCGGCAATGCTGAGGGTGGCGCGCCCGCCCGGGGTGCCGTACAGCTTGAAGTTCAGTTCCACGCCCGGTTTCAGGCGGCGCACTTCTTCCACATCGAAACCGCGGATCACCGGCGTGTAGGAGGCGGCGCTGTTGTTGTACTGCTGGGCCTGCGCCGGCAGGGCCAGGATCAGGGAAAAGAACGGCATGGTGGCCACGAGCGCAGCGCCGATGATGGTCTTGGTTTTGATATTGTTCTCCTCGGGGTTGGACAGCGAAGCCGGATATTTCCGGCAGTCACGCCAAGTTACGCTTGTCGCATGGGCCCGTCGGTGCGTTAGCGTACGCAATGCACGGCCTCTCCCGAGCTCACGCACACGTGCTCCCCCGCTCCCGGGGCCACCACGAAACCGCCGGTGAAGGCGCCGAACGAGGGCAGGATCATGCGCGAGGGGCCGATCAGGAAGCACGGCAGGCGCAGCGAATCGAGGCGGGTCGAGAGCCGGTACACCGGATGCACGTGCCCCGCCAGCACATAGCCTGGCGCGGCGATGTCGGGATGGTGGCAGAACGAGAACGGCCCCACCGTGTGCGGCTCGTCGACCATGTCGATCGCCAGCGAGTGGGCCGGGTCGCCGGCGTGCTTGTCGTGATTGCCGCGCACCAGGGTCAGGATCAAGGCCGGATGGCGCGCGCGCCAGGCCAGCATGGCGCGCAGGGTGGCCGAGGCGTGGGCGGCGCGCGCGTGCAGGAAGTCGCCCAGGAAAACGATCTCGCCCGTCGGGTGGGCGTGCATCAGCGCGTCGAGCGCGTCGAGGTTTTCCGTGGTGGTCCCGCGCGGCACCGGCACGCCCTGCGCGCGGAAGGAAGCGGCTTTGCCGAAGTGGATATCGGCGATGACCAGCATCCGGCGCGCCGGCCAGTACAGCGCCTTTTCGGGCAGCAGCAGGACCGTCTCATCGGCCAGCTGCATTTCTCGAAACGTCATGGCTGGTAACGTCATGGACAAGCTGCTTTCTCCAGTTCGCGCAGCATGCGCGCCACCCGGTCGGACAGTTTTTCGGTACTGAGTTTTTCGCGGAAGCGCTCGACCATCAGCGCAAAGCCGAACGGCGTGGCGCGTTTGACTTCATGATAGACGACGGCGCGCGCATGCAGCTCGACCAGGGTATCGCGCAGGCGCGTCAGTTCGAGTTCCTGCTCCATCACCTCGCGCTGCGCCTGCGTGAGCAGCAGGTTGCCGGCGTCGTGCTTGCGGAACACCTCGAAAAACAGCGACGACGAGGCCTGGATCTGGCGCGTGCTTTTCGGCTGGCCCGGATAGCCCTGGAATACCAGCCCGGCGATGCGCGCGACTTCGCGGAAGCGCTGCTGCGACAACTGGGTCGCGTTCAGGCTCGCCAGCACGTCTTCCAGCAGCAGCTCGGTGGAGAACAGCGGCACGTCGATGCCCGTCGCCTTTTCGTGCGATGCCAGGAAGGCGCGCGCCCAGTCCACCGGCTCGGCCGCCAGCAGTTCGAAGCCGTAATCGTTGACCGCGATCGAAAACGTCATCGGCTGCACGCGCGCGATGCGGTAGGCGAACAGCGAGGCCAGTCCCGTATGCACCGAGCGGCCCGCGAAAGGATACACGAACAGATGATGGCCTTCGCGGCTGCTCATGGCCTCCACCACCAGGGTGTCGCTGGTCGGCAGCGCGGACCAGCGCTGCTGGATCTCCAGCAGCGGGCGGATCGCCGCCATCTCGGGGCCGAGGAATTCGCCCAGCGCGGCGTGGCGCAATTGTTCCAGCGCGGCGTGCGCCAGTTCCGACGACATCGGCATCTTGGCGCCCTGCCAGCGCGTGACCGCCCCGCGCGCGCCGGTCGCGCGTTTCACGAAGGCGGTCATCTCGTGCACGCGCACGAATTCCAGGATGCGCCCGCCGAACAGGAAATGGTCGCCCGCCTTCAGGCGCGAGATGAACGATTCCTCGACGCTGCCGATGCGCCCTCCGCTCATGTACTTCACCTGCATGGTCGAATCGGAAACGATGGTGCCGATGCCCATGCGGTGGCGCCGCCCCAGCGCCACGCTCGGCACGCGGTACACGCCTTCCTCGTCGGCGACGACGCGCTGGTACTCCGGATACGCGATCAGGCTTTGCCCGCCGCGTGCGACAAAATCGAGCGCCCACTGCCACTCTTCCGGCGTGAGCGCGCGATACGACCAGGCGCTGCGCACTTCGTCGTACAGTTCCCCGGAGCGGAATCCCCCGCCCAGCGCCACCGTCACCAGATGCTGCACCAGCACGTCGAACGGTTTGTTGGGCACCAGGCGCCCTTCGATGCGGCGCGCGGCGACGGCCTGCCGGGCTCCGGCCGCCTCCAGCAATTCCATGCTGTTGGTCGGCACCAGGGTCACGCGCGAGACGCGTCCCGGCGCGTGGCCGCTGCGCCCCGCGCGCTGGAGCAGGCGCGCGATGCCCTTGGCGCTGCCGATCTGCAGCACCCGTTCGACCGGCAGGAAGTCCACGCCCAGGTCGAGGCTGGCCGTGCAGATCACCGCTTTCAGCTCGCCCTTTTTCAGGCCGTTCTCGACCCACTCGCGCACTTCGCGCGCCAGCGAGCCGTGATGCAGCGCGATCACGCCGGCCCAGTCGGGGCGCGCCTCCAGGATGTTCTGGTACCACAGCTCCGATTGCGAACGGGTGTTGGTAAACACCAGCGTCGCGTTGTATGCCTCGATTTCCGCGATGACCGGCTGCAGCATGGCGATGCCGAGGTGCCCGCCCCACGGAAAGCGCGACACATTGGCCGGTATCAGCGTATCGACCCGGATCTCCTTTTTCAGGTCGCCCTCGACCAGCGTGCCCTTGCCCTCGCCCAGCAGCACGTCCTGCGCCTGCGCCAGGTTGCCCATGGTGGCAGACAGGCCCCAGACCACCAGTTGCGGATTCCAGTGGCGCAGGCGCGCCAGCGCCAGTTGCACCTGCACTCCGCGCTTGCTGCCCATCAGCTCATGCCACTCGTCGATGATAATCATGTCCAGGCTGGCGAACTGGCTCTGCGCCGCCGCATGGCTAAGCAGCAGCGACAGGCTCTCGGGCGTGGTGATCAGCGCCGACGGCATGGCGCGCGACTGGCGCGCGCGTTCGGCGGAACCGGTGTCGCCGGTGCGCGCGCCGACCGTCCAGCCGGGCGCCAGCACCGCGCTCGACTCCACCAGCGCGCGCTGGGTGTCGGCGGCCAGCGCGCGCATCGGCGTAATCCACAGCACGCGCAGGCCGCTGGCCTTGCGTTTGCCGGCCAGCGCGCCGCGCAGCAGCGCCGCCAGCCACACCGCGTAGGTCTTGCCGGCACCGGTGTTCGCGTGCAGCAGGCCCGATTCGCCGGCCAGCGCGGCGCGCCACACCGCGCGCTGGAACGGGAACACCTTCCAATTGCGCTGGGCGAACCAGTCGTCGATGGCCTGCGCCATCTGGCTCTTGCTCATCGGTTCATGCTCATCGGTTCATGCTCATCGGTTCACGCTCATGTGCCGGCGACGGCCAGCAGGCCCTTGAGGGTATCGAGCGTATCGGCGTCGCCGATGGCCTTGTCGTCGCGCTTGCGCAGGATGCGCGGAAAGCGCACCGCGATGCCGGCCTTGTGGCGGGTCGACAGCGCAATGCCTTCGAAGCCGATCTCGAACACCATGGTCGGCCGCACCGAACGCACCGGGCCGAATTTTTCGATGGTGGTCTTGCGGATGGCGTTGTCGACCACCGTGATTTCGGCATCGGTCAGGCCGGAATAGGCTTTGGCGAAGGGCACCAGCTTGCGCTCCTCGCCCTCGCCGTCCCACACCGCGAAGGTGTAGTCGGTGTAAAGCGAGGCGCGCCGGCCGTGGCCCGCCTGGGCATAGATCAGCACCGCGTCGATGGTGTACGGGTCGACCTTCCACTTCCACCAGGTGCCCACGTTCTTGGTGCGGCCCACGCCGTACTGGGCGTCGCGCGCCTTGACCATCATGCCCTCGACGCCGCGCGCACGCGATTCGGTGCGCATGGCGGCCAGTTCGTGCCAGCTGGCGGCCTCGATCAGCGGCGACAACCTGAGTTGGGGTTTGTCCGTCTGGCGCACCAGCGCCTCCAGCAGGGCGCGCCGTTCGTGCTGCGGCAGCGCGCGCAGGTCCACGCCATTCTCTTCCAGCAGGTCGTAGGCCACCAGCACCGCCGGCAGTTCGGCCAGCAGCTTGCTCGACAAGGTCTTGCGGCCGATGCGTTTTTGCAGGTCCGCAAAGGCGGCCGGCGTATCTTCCTCGGTCCAGATCAGCACTTCGCCATCGACCACCGTGCCCTCCGGCAGCTGCAGCGCCGCCAGTTCGGGAAAGCGCTCGGTGATCAGGTCTTCGCCGCGCGACCACAGGTAGTTCTGCGCGCCGCGCCGCACCAGCTGCGCGCGGATGCCGTCGTATTTCCACTCGACCTGCCAGTCGCCCACTTCGCCCAGCCCTTCCGGCTCGCCCTGCAACTGGTGCGCCAGGAAGAAGGGATAGGGATGGCCGCCGCGCAGCTTGTGTTCCTCGTCCGACTGCGCGGCGATCAGTTGCAGGAAGCCGGCGGCGGTGGGCCGCACGCTGCCGTCGGTCCAGCCCATCAGGCGCTGCGCAATCAGCTTGCTGTCGACCGCCGACAGCGACGACAGCGCGCGCGTGACCAGCAGTTTCGACACGCCGACCCGGAAACCGCCACCGATCAATTTGGTCAGCAAGAAGCGTTCGCGCCAATCGAGTTCGTTCCAGAACCCGAACAGGGCGCTGCGGATGGCGGCCGGATCGGCGCCGCGCAAGGGACCGATGCGCTCCTGCATCCACTCGGCCAGGCCGACGTCGCTTTGCCGTTCCGGCGGCGGCAGGATGTGGGCGATGGTTTCGGCCAGGTCGCCGACCGCGTTGTACGACTCGTCGAACAGCCATTCGTCGAGCTGCGCGTACTCGATGGCGTACTGGCGCAGCAGCTTGGTCGGCACCGCCTGGCGCGGTTTGCCGCCGGCCAGGAAGTAGACTGCCCAGGCGGCATTGTCCGGCGCGGCGCTGCCGAAGTAGGCTTGCAGCGCTTCGAGTTTGCGGTTGGTGGCGGTGGTTTCGTCGAGCTCCGTGTACAGGCGGGCAAACTCACGCATTCGCCACCTCGGGCCTGTCCTCGGGCGCCGGCTCGGCCGCCGGCGGCGCGCTGTCGGCTTCGTCCTCGTCGCCGTATTCGGTATCGAAGCCGGAAGCGTCCAGCCCCACCTGGCGCAGCCAGCGCACCATGATCGGAATCGAGCCGTGGGTGACGATCACGCGCGGCGCTTCGGTGGCGCGGATGGCCGTCATCAGGCCCGGCCAGTCGGCATGGTCGGACAGGACGAAGCCGCGGTCCACGCCGCGCCGGCGCCGTGCGCCGCGCAGCTGCATCCAGCCGCTGGCGAAGGAATCGCTGTAGTCGCCGAAGCGCTTCATCCAGGTCGAATTGCCCGCCGACGGCGGCGCGATCACGATCGAACGCCGGATGGCGGCCTTCTCGACCTGCGTCACCAGCACGGTGGGCGGCAGCGCCACGCCGCCTTCGCGGTAGACGCGGTTGATCGGTTCGGCCGCGCCATGGCAGATGATGGTGCCGATCGACGGATCGAGGCCCGACAGGATGCGCTGGGCCTTGCCGAAGGAGTAGGCGAACACCACGCTGGCACGGCCCTCGTCGGCGTTCTTGCGCCACCAGGCGTTGATGTCGTCGAAGATGTCCTGCTCCGGTTGCCAGCGGTAGATCGGCAGGCCGAAGGTCGATTCGGTGATGAAGGTGTCGCAGCGCACCGGCTCGAACGGCGCGCAGGTGCGGTCCGGTTCGACCTTGTAGTCGCCCGAGGCCACCCACACCTCGCCGCGGTGCTCCATGCGCACCTGGGCCGAGCCCAATACGTGGCCGGCAGGATGCAGCGACACCGTCACGCCGTTGTGCACGATGCGTTCGCCGTATTCGAGGCCGTCGATGTGAATGTCGCCCAGGCGCGAGCGCAGCACGTTCACGCCGCTGGCGGCCGACAGGTAGTGGCCGTGGCCGACCCGCGCGTGGTCGCCGTGCGCGTGGGTGATCACGGCGCGGTCCACCGGCCGCCACGGGTCGATGTAGAACTGCCCGGGAACGCAGAACAGTCCCTCCTTGCGCACCACTACCATATCCGACATGCGTACTCTCCTAGACTGCGTCGACGTAATCGGCGAGGAAGGTCTTTTCGCCGTGTTCCGGGAAAGCGATGGTGACCTGGTCGCCCGCCATCGACACCACGGTGCCGAGGTCGAACTTCGGCACGCGCACCTGGGCGCCCGCTTCGAAGCGCGGCGCGGCCGCCGCCGGCTCGAGGTCGCGTTCGAATTCGTCGTCGCGGATTTCGATTTCGGCCACGGCCGGGGGATTGAGGCAGTTATCGCAGCGGCAGCACTTGTCGAAGCCCTCGACTTCATCCTTGAAGTAATCGAGCAGCACCTTCCAGCGGCAAAAGCCGCTCACCGCGTACGATACCATCTGCTCCAGCGATTCGCGGTCGCGTTCCTGCTTGCGCGCGTAGATGGCGGAAAGCTCTTCGAACAGGCCGGCGCCGGGCTCCCTGGAAGTGACCACGTATTCGAGCTTGCGGTTCTGGCGCAGCAGCTTGCCGTCCTTGAGCAGCTTGAGGCAGATTTTCAGCTTGCCCGAGGCCAGCTCCTGCAATTGCTCGTCGATGCGGTCGAACACGACCTTCTCTTCATCGGCCATGGCGCATACCGCGTCGTAGACCGCTTTCAGGTCGTTCGCGCTCGGGTAGTGCTTCACGAGGAAGAACTGCTGCAGGCGTTTGTCGTCCTGGAAGTACAGCAACGTGCATTCGGCGTCCAGCCCATCGCGCCCGGCGCGGCCGGACTCCTGGTAGTAGGCTTCGAGGTTGGCGGGCAGTTGCAGGTGCAGGACGAAACGGGTGTCCGGCTTGTCGATGCCCATGCCGAAGGCATTGGTGGCGACCATCACGCGCTTCTCGCCGGACATGAAGTCGTCCTGGTTGCGCTTGCGTTCGGCGGCGGGCAGCTTGCCGTGATAGAGCGTGGCGCTTTGGCCCGCGTTCACCAGGATCTCCAGCATCTCTTCGGCCGCCTTGACGGTGGCGGCGTAGACGATGCCCACGCCCTCGGACGCCTGCACGTATTCCAGCGCGCGCGCGTAGCGTTCGTTGTTGTTGGTGACCTGGGCCACGCGGTAGTGCAGGTTGGGGCGATAGATGCCGGTATTGACGACGTTCATGCGCGCGCGGCCGAGCTGGCGGGCGATGTCGGCCATCACATCGTCGGTGGCGGTGGCGGTCAGGGCCAGCACCGGCGGGCGCTTCAGGGCGTCGATGGCGGCGGCCATCTCCAGGTAGGCCGGGCGGAAATCGTGACCCCACTGCGAGATGCAATGGGCTTCGTCGATCACCACCAGAGCGATCCTGATCTCCTTGAGCGTGTCGAGGAAGGTGGGCGTCGACAAGCGCTCGGGCGTGCAGAAGACGATTTCGTGAAAGCCGCTGCGGATACCTTCCATGGCCGCGTCCTCCTCCTCGCGCGTCAGGCTGCTGTTGACCTGCACGGCGCGCACGCCGAGGGCGTCGAGCTTTTCGAGCTGGTCTTTCATCAGCGAGATCAGCGGCGACACCACGATGGTGGTGCCTTCCAGGATGCGCGCAGGAATCTGGTAGCACAGCGATTTGCCGCTGCCGGTAGGCATGATCGCCAGCGTGTCCTTGCCGTCGAGGACGCTGTCAATCACCTGTTGCTGGCCATCGCGCAAGCTCTCCACGCCGAAAATCGAGCGCAGCAGCTTCTTGATGGTGTGGCGGCGGGCGGCGCGGGCGCCGTTGTGGAGGAGTTGTCGGTTGTGAGTAGTCATGTCACAACTTTAAGACGCACACAAACGGTGCACCATAGGACGCCGCCTACATTTTTCGTAGGAGGAAGACAACAGCCGGGGTCGCGAGCCAACGTCCTACATTTTGTCGGACGTTTTGCCGATAGTTACTATCGAGAACTCTGACTAAGATGATCACATACCAGCAGCAATCTCACCAGCAGCAATCTCATTAACGTACGACCGGAGGACATCATGATGCGCTTTTTTCCACTGACCTGGGCTGCCCTGCACGTAGGCCTCGTTAGCGCGGCCACGTATCTGCTGTGCTCCACGGACGTCCTGAACGACTACGCCACGGCGCTGTTCTTCCATTAAGAAGCGAGCGCATGCTCGTTTTTTTGCGCGCCAGGCCTGGCCGGTTCCGGCGGCACATCGCCATCATGGCGACGCGCCGCAAGCCGGGCGTTTGCCGCGCCGTCGTTGCAGTCGCGCCGAGCGCGCGGCCGTCCTGCGCCTCACGCCTCACGCCTTCATGAAGTTGGCCAGATAGGCTGCGGTGCGGCTGCGTCTTTCGCCCGCCACCACGGCCGGCGGTCCTGACGCCACCACCTTGCCCCCCGCGTCCCCCGCACCCGGTCCGATATCGATTACCCAGTCGCTCGCCGCGACCACCCGCATATTGTGTTCGACCGCGATCACGCTGTTGCCGGCGTCGACCAGGCGTTCGAGCTGCACCAGCAGCTTGTCCACGTCGGACGGATGCAGGCCGGTCGTGGGTTCATCGAGGATGTACAGCATATTGCCCCGCGTGGCGCGTTGCAGCTCGGTGGCCAGCTTGATGCGCTGCGCCTCCCCGCCCGACAGCTCGGTGGCCGGCTGGCCGAGGCGCAGGTAACCCAGGCCGACGTCGCGCAGCACTTCCAGCGACCGGGCGACCGGCGCTTCCTGCGCGAAGAACGCGGCAGCCGCATCGACCGTCATCCCCAGCACCTCGGCGATGTTTTTGTCGTTCCAGGTCACTTCCAGCGTCTTGGCGTTGTAGCGGGCGCCGTTGCAGGTCGGGCATGGCGCGTACACGCTGGGCAGGAACAGCAACTCGACCATCACCTGGCCCTCGCCCTCGCAATGCGCGCAGCGGCCCTTGGCCACGTTGAACGAAAAGCGCCCCGCGTCGTAGCGCCGCGCGCGTGCCGTTCTGGTGGCCGCGAACAGCTTGCGCACATGGTCGAACAGGCCGGTATAGGTGGCCAGGTTCGACCGCGGCGTGCGCCCGATCGGCTTCTGGTCGACCCGCACCAGGCGCTTGATATGCTCCATGCCGGAGGCGATCCGTCCTTCGGTCGGAATCACGTCTTCGTGTTCCGGCTCCTCGCCCTCTTCCGCCTGCGCCGCCAGCGGCTGGCCTAGCGCCGTTCCCACCAGCTCCACCAGCACCTGGCTGACCAGGCTCGATTTTCCCGAGCCGGATACGCCGGTCACGCTGGCCAGCACACCGAGCGGGAGGTCGATGTCGAGGTTCTCGAGATTATTCCGGGTCACGCCTTCGAGGCGCAGCCAGGCCGACGGCGCGCGCGGGGTGCGCGGCACCGGCGGCTCGGTCGCGAACAGATAGCGGCGCGTATGGGACGCGTCGACCTGGCGCAAGCCGTCGGGCGGGCCGCTGTACAGAAGCTGGCCGCCCTGCTCGCCCGCTTCCGGGCCGACATCGACGATCCAGTCGGCGTGGCGGATCACGTCGAGCGCATGTTCGACCACGAACAGCGAGTTGCCGGCCGCCTTGAGCTGCGCCAGCGCCGCCAGCAAGGCTTCGGTATCGGCCGGATGCAGGCCGGCGGACGGCTCATCGAGCACATACACCACGCCGAACAGGTTGGAGCGCACCTGGGTCGCCAGGCGCAGGCGCTGCAATTCGCCCGGCGACAGGGTGGGCGTGCTGCGCTCGAGCGACAGATAGCCCAGGCCCAGCGCCAGCAGCACGTCGAGGCGCGCCACCAGGTCTTCGGCGATGCGGCGCGTGACGATGGTTTTTTCGGGATGCGCGGACGCCGCCCTGGCATTGCGCGGCGCGCTGCCGTCGGCGAAGGGCCGCAGCAGCGCCGACAGGCGTTCGAGCGGCAGGCGCGAGATGTCGGCGATGTCCATGCCGCCGAAGGTCACCGACAGCGACTCCTGGCGCAGGCGCTTGCCCCGGCACAGCGGACATTCGGCGCTGATCATGTAGCGCGCCACGCGCTTTTTCATCGACGCGCTTTCGGTGCTGGCGAAGGTTTGCAGCACATAGCGGCGCGCGCCGGTGAAGGTGCCCTGGTAGCTTGGCGTTTCCTTGCGCTTGAGCGCAGCGCGCACTTCGTCCGGCGTCAATCCCGCGTAGACCGGGACCGTGGGCGTCTCGTCGGTGAACAGGATCCAGTTGCGCACCTTTTTCGGCAGGTCGCGCCAGGGGGTGTCGACGTCGTGGCCGAGCGTGACGAGGATATCGCGCAGGTTCTGGCCGTGCCAGGCGGTGGGCCAGGCGGCGACGGCGCGTTCGCGGATGGTCAGGCTATCGTCCGGCACCATCGACTGCTCGGTGACCTGGTACACGCGGCCCAGGCCATGGCACTCGGTGCAGGCGCCTTCCGGCGTATTCGGCGAAAACGCCTCGGCGTACAGGAGCGGCTGGCGCGCCGGATAATCGCCGGCGCGCGAATACAGCATGCGCAGCGAATTGGACAAGGTGCTGACGCTGCCGACCGACGACCGGGTGGTGGGCGAACCGCGCTGCTGCTGCAGGGCGACGGCGGGCGGCAGGCCATCGATATCGTCGACCTCGGGCACCGGCATCTGGTGAAACAGGCGGCGCGCGTAGGGCGAGACCGATTCGAGATAGCGGCGCTGGGCCTCGGCGTACAGGGTGCCGAAAGCGAGCGAAGACTTGCCGGAGCCGGAAACGCCGGTAAACACCACCAGCGCATCGCGCGGGATGTCGACATCGACGTTCTTCAGGTTATGCTCGCGCGCGCCGCGCACCTGGACGAAGCCGGGCCGGGCCAGCGGGGCGATGGCGGGAACGTCGTGGTTCTTCTTACGCATGGAAAAGCTGCCCATCATTGATCAGCCGCCATTACACTCCTGCCCGCCGAACGGCACCGTACGCTGCCACACGAAAATAGATTTATAAAAATGTCCACTGCGGTGCCAGGTCTGACATTCGGACACGGCCCCATCAATTGTCCACTTNTATGCTCGCGCGCGCCGCGCACCTGGACGAAGCCGGGCCGGGCCAGCGGGGCGATGGCGGGAACGTCGTGGTTCTTCTTACGCATGGAAAAGCTGCCCATCATTGATCAGCCGCCATTACACTCCTGCCCGCCGAACGGCACCGTACGCTGCCACACGAAAATAGATTTATAAAAATGTCCACTGCGGTGCCAGGTCTGACATTCGGACACGGCCCCATCAATTGTCCACTTTGTCCACTGCGGTGCCAGGTCTGACTTTCGGACACGACCCCAACAATAGGACTGCAGTTATGGCTGAGCACGTGTCCGAATGTCAGACCTGGCACCAGGGTGGACATGGCACCAGGGTGGACAGTTATGGCTGAGCACGTGTCTGAATGTCAGACCTGACACCAGGGTGGACAGGTCTGACTTTCGGACACGACCCCAACAATAGGACTGCAGTTATGGCTGAGCACGTGTCCGAATGTCAGACCTGGCACCAGGGTGGACATGGCACCAGGGTGGACAGTTATGGCTGAGCACGTGTCTGAATGTCAGACCTGACACCAGGGTGGACAGGTCTGACTTTCGGACACGACCCCAACAATAGGACGACAAATAGGGCTGAGCACGTGGCCGAATGTCAGACCTGGCACCGGAGTGGACACGTGTCCGAATGTCAGACCTGGCACCAGGGTGGACATGGCACCAGGGTGGACAGTTATGGCTGAGCACGTGGCGGAATGTCAGACCTGACACCAGGGTAGACAGGTCTGACTTTCGGACACGACCACAACAATAGGACGACACATAGGGCTGAGCACGTGTCCGAATGTCAGACCTGGCACCAGGGTGGACACGACCACAACAATAGGACGACAAATAGGGCTGAGCACGTGTCCGAATGTCAGACCTGGCACCGGAGTGGACACGTGTCCGAATGTCAGACCTGGCACCGGAGTGGGCACCGGAGTGGACACGCCAGAAGGTAAAAAAACCGCCGGGCGCGCGGCCGGGCGGTTTTTTGTACTGCGAGCCGGTTCCGCTTAGCGGCGCATGCCGACCACTTCCACCGTCACGCGGCGGTTCTTGGCGCGGCCTTCGGCCGTTTTGTTGTCGGCGACCGGCTGGGTTTCACCCTTGCCTTCGGTGTACACACGCGAGGCGTCGATGCCTTTCGACACCAGGTAGGCCTTGACCGAGGCCGCGCGGCGCAGCGACAGCTTCTCGTTGTACGCGGCGCTGCCGATCGAGTCGGTATGGCCGACCGTGATCATGACGTCGGTATCCATGCCTTGCACCTTGCTCAGCAGGTCGTCGAGCGAGGCCTTGCCGGCCGGACGCAGCACCGAGCTATCGAAAGCGAACACGGCTTCGGCCGAGAAGGTGGTTTTTTCCGCAGTCGGAACCGGCTTGGCCGGCTCGACAGGCGGCTGGGCCGCAGCCGGGGCCACGCTCGGCACGACAGGCGCCGGTGCCGGCTCGACCGGTGCAGCCACCGGTTTGGCGGCGGCCGGACGGCCGATCTTGTAGACCAGGCCGACCGAGAACAGGTCGACATCGCCACGGTTGCCGACGGCGTCGTTCACGCGGTAACGCTCGACTTCGCCGCGCAGGGCCAGCGCTTCGCTGAACTTGTATTCCAGTCCGAAGCCAGCCTTGGCATTGAGCTTGCGCTCGCTCGGGCTCGGATTGGTCACCGCGAACAGGCGGTTGCCGTTGAAGCGGGTAGTCGCCTTGGCGTAGTTCATGCCGGCGCGCCCGAATACCGAGAAGCGCTGCGAGACCGGCAGCTGCGCCACCAGGTCCAGGTTGGCGCCACGGAAACCGGCTTCGCCGTTGAGCGTGCCGTTCTGGGTGGTGCTCGACTTGAAGCCGAACTTGCCCAGGTCGAAGAAGCCGGCTTCCACAGCGAAGTACTGGTTCAGCTGCTTGCCGACGTACAGCTTATAGCCCACGTCTTTTTCATCGGCCGTGAAATTGGTCAAGGTGGCGCCGTTGGCGGTCAGGCTGCGGATCAGGCGCACATCGTCGATGTTGCCGCGCGACTGGCCGACATTGCCGCCCACGTACCAGGCGCTGTTGGCCCATTCCGGATTGATGAAAACGTCGTCCGCCGCCGTCGCCTGCCCGGCCATCAGCGCGCAGCCGATGGCGCCCATGAGGCCCGCTTTTTTAGTGAAAGTCATTGTGTTCTCTCGAAAGTTTTTATTATCGGGTGATCTTGTTGTTGAGCAGGACGACAGCCTTGCCGCTCAGCAAACGACCGTTCAGCACCGTGGCGCCATCGCCGACCTTGATGTCTTCGCCGCGGCTCAGGACGGTGCCCTGGAATGCGCTGTTGGCGCCCAGGTTGGTCTCGCCGACCGGTACCCAGAACAGGTTGTCGTGGCGCGCACCGCCGGTCAGCTCGATGGTCGAGTTGGCCGCCGTGTTCAGGCTCGACGTCGAGCGGAAGATGAACGGGCCGTTGCCGCTCAGGGTCAGCTTGCCGGTCAGGTTGATGGCGCCCGAGTAGCAGTACACGCCGGGACGCAGCACCAGGCCGCCGAGGTCGATGCCGGCGTCCGACAGGACGTTGCAAGGACGGTTGTTGGCATTGATGACGGCCACTTGCAGGTCTTCGAACGGACGGCTCAGGTCGAAACCGGATTTGACGTTGATGAAGCCCGTACCTTGCTGCGGCTGGACGTTTTGCACCGGTGCGCCAACGTTACCGTTCACAAAGGTCGTGCCGCCGGCGTTGTTGGTAATGGTGGTCACTGCCAGCACCGCGAAATCGCTCATGCTGCCCAGGCCGATGCCGCCGTCCGCAGGGAAGTCAATCACCGGCGGGGTGGTGGGCGGCGGGTTGACCACTGGCGGCACCACTGGCGGCACAACCGGCGGTACCACCGGCGGCACCACCGGCGGAACGACCGGCGGCGGATCGATGATGACCGCTGGCGTCACAGCCAGGGTGGCGCTGGCGCTCTTGTCGAAGGAGGTGGCCGTGATCACGGTATTGCCGACGGCGACACCGGTGGCGCTGCCCGACTGGGCGATGGTGGCGATGGCGCTGCTGCCCGACGCCCACTTCACGTTATTCGTGACGACGGCGGTCGAGCTGTCGGAATAGCTGGCGATCGCGATGTACTGCTGGCTGGCGCCGACCTGCACGCTGGCGCTGGCCGGGGTCACCGACAGGCCGGTCAGCTCGACCACGACCGGCGGCGTGACCGGCGGGACCGGTGCGCTGACCACCAGGGTGGCGGCGCCGGTCTTGGCGCCGAAGGCGGCGGTGATGGCCGCGCTGCCGGCGGTCAGGCCGGTGGCCAGGCCAGCGGCCGGGGTGACGCGGGCGATGGCCGGCGAGGCCGAGGCCCAGGTCGACAGGTCGGTCACATTGCGCGAGGTGCCGTCGGCGTAGCTGGCGGTCGCGATGAATTGCTGGCTGCCACCGACCAGCACGGTGGCCGTGGCCGGGGTGACGCTGACGCTGACCAGTTGCGCGGCCGGCAGGCCCAGGATCGGATCGCGGCCGCGGTCGCTGCCGCCTCCGCAGGCGCTGAGCACGGCAGCAGCCAGCAGGCCGGCAGCGCACACCAGGGTGTTCTTATATTTTTGAATGTTCATTAATGCGTCCTTGGGGAGTGTAAATTGATCGCCGTTGGCAGATGATTATCAGAGTATCCGCCACGCAACAGAAGTTCTGTACGCCAGCGAACATAACGGTCGAAATTTGGCAACATTGTACTAAAACACAACGGAAATGTCTTTCCACTGGGTTTGGCCGCCCTTCCCGGGCAATGGGCCAAACGCAGTGCCCGTCGTGCGATGAAAAAAAGCCGCCGGGCCCAGCGGACGCGGCGGCTTTTTCAGTGCGGAAGATTACTTGGTGGTACGGGTACCGACCACTTCAACCGTTACGCGACGGTTCTTGGCGCGGCCTTCTGCCGAGGTGTTGTCGGCAACTGGCTGGGTCTCGCCCTTGCCTTCGGTGTAAACACGCGAGGTTTCGACACCTTTCGACACGATGTACGCCTTGACAGCTTCAGCGCGGCGCAGCGACAGTTTCTGGTTGTAAGCGTCCGAACCGACCGAGTCGGTGTGGCCGACGGTAACCATGACTTCGGTGTTCATGCCTTGCAGCTTGTTCAGCAGGTCGTCCAGGGCGGCTTTGCCTTCTGGCTTGACGACCGATTTGTCGAAGTCGAACAGGGCTTCAGCGGCGAACGAGACTTTTTCCGACACTGGCACCGGGGCCGGCGCTGGTGCTGGCATTGGCGCCGGCGCTGGTGCTGGTGCCACTTCCGGTGCTGGCGCTGGCGCTGGTGCCGGCATTGGTGCCGATGCTGCCGGACGGCCCAGTTTGTAGACCAGGTTCATCGAGTACAGCTTGGTGTTGCCGTTGCTGCGCAGTGCGTCGTCGATGCGATAGTTTTCAGCTTCGGCGCGCAGGGCCAGCGCTTCGGTGAATTTGTATTCCAGGCCAACGCCGAATTTCGGGTTCAGCTTCTTCTCGCTCTGTTCGCCAGCGAACAGGCCGACAGCGCGGTTACCCGAGAACTGGGTCTTGGCTTTGGTGTAGTGCATACCGGCACGGCCGTAGACCGAGAAACGCTCGCTCATCGGCAGTTGCGCGATCAGGTCCAGGTTCACGCCCTTGTACTTCTGCTCGGCGTTGACGACGCCACCCAGGTTGTTGGTGGTTTTGAGGTTGAAGTTACCCAGATCAAAGAAACCAGCTTCCACTGCGAAGTAGCGGCTCAGTTGCTTACCAACAAACAGTTTGTAACCCATGTCTTTTTCGTCGCTGTTCCACGAATTGACGAAGCCGCCCTGACCGTTCAGGTTCTTGATCACTGGAGCCGCCTTGGTGTAGCTGCGCGACTGGCCGATACCGGCGCCGATGTAGGTAGCGCTGTTTGCCCACTCCGGGTTCACGAACTGGTCCTGCGCCGATGCTTGTGCTGCCAGCATGGCCAGACCGATTGCGCTCAGAGTACCGATTTTCTTAGTCAGGGTCATATTAATTTCTCTCGTTTGTATGTTCAGGCAGACTGGCTGCCTTGATGGTTTTCGCCGATGTGGTGTATCGCTAATGCATTTGTGCTTAGCTCGGGTTCCACTATTCCTTATTCACAACACTCGTTCGGTTCGGTAGCGAACATAACTGTTTGGAAACTGAATAATTTTCACCTTAACACCACAAAGTGTGGCGTTATTGTCACACAGCTGGCGAAGTTTCGGTGGCGAGCAGCTCGTCTTCCTGTTCTTTGCGCAAGGCGGCCATGTGAATCGCGTACTGTTCGAAGCGCTTGTCGTCCTCGCTGACCGGGGTCCAGGACGGCACTTTGACGGTGTCGCCGGCGTTGTCGACCGCCACGAACACGATCAGGCAGCGCGTGGTGCGCTTGCGCGCGCCGGTCTTCGGCTCGGTGGCCGAGACATCGATGGCAATGTGCATGCTGGAGTTGCCTGTATGGACAAGCATCGCCTTCACTTCGACGATCTGGCCGATGAAGACCGGTTTATAGAAGCGGATGCCGCCGATGTACACGGTGACGCAGTAATAGCCGCTCCAGCCGACCGCGCAGGCGTAGCCGGCCTGGTCGATCCATTTCATCACGGCGCCGCCGTGGACCTTGCCGCCGAAGTTGACGTCGGTGGGCTCGGCCAGGAAGCGCAGGGTAATCTCGCGCGGTCGCGCGGGTGTCGTCTCGTTGCTCATCGATGTACTCGCAAAAGTGGGGGAAAGCTCAAGCCATCTCCCGCGCCGTGTCGCGCACCGCCTGCAACAGCAGTTCCGCGCCCGGCGAGAGCAGATGGTCCTTCTGCCGAATGATACCGAAGGCATCCATCTTGCAGGGCAGCTCGATCGGCAGGATGCTCAGCACATTGAGCGAGGCGTAGTAGCGCGCCACGTCGACCGGCATGACGTGCAGGGAATCGGTCTGCTGCAGCAGCGCCGTGATCAAGAGAATCGCCGTGGTGTCGACCACGTCGACCGGAATGTCGAGCCCGGCGCGGCGGAACATCATGTCGAAGCGATGGCGCAGGATGCTGCCGTGCGGCGGCAGGATCCAGGGCTGGCCGGCGATGTGCTTCAGTTCGAGCCGCTCGACCTCCAGCAGCGGATGGCCGGTGCGCACGACGGCGCAAGCCGGTTCCTCGTTGAGTTCTTCGTAAATGAGGCCGGCGGAATTCTCCTTTTCGAGGATCCGTCCGATCATGAAGTCGAGCATGCCGTGCTGCAGCTTGTCGAGCAGAATATTGCTGGCCTCTACATGGGCGCCGATCCGCAGCATCGGCGCCTGCCGCTTGATGCGCGCAATCGCGCGCGGCAGCAGCGCCATGGCCGGCGTCATGATCACGCCCACCTCGACCTGCCCCGCCAGCCCGGCCTTCAGCGCCACGATGTCGTCGTGCGCCAGCGCCAGGCTGGTCAGGGCCATGCGGGCGTGGCGCACCATGGTTTCGCCGAACATGGTCGGTTCCATGCCGCGCGGCAGGCGCTCGAACAGCTTGACGTCGAGCATCTCTTCCAGATCCTTGATCTGTTTCGACGCAGCCGGCTGGGTCATGTGCAGCGCCTCGGCGGCGCGGTGGATGTTGCGGTGATCGTCGAGCGCGATCAGCAGCAGCAACTGGCGCGTTTTCAGGCGCGCCTTCAAAAACCAGTTGGGGTTGAGTGTCTCCATCATGGAATCATACCCCTAAATAAATATCGGTACGCGGTGCAACATACCGATCTGGATATCATTGGCAGCCCGGCGCGGGATTGGCTGCCGGCCCGCTGGCCGTCTGCGGCACCAAGCCGATGCTGCCATCCGGCTGGTAATGCAGTTCCTCGACCGCCACCGAGCGCCGGAATTCTCCGCCACCGGGCAAGGCGGCGTTGTGATAGAAGACGTAGGACTTGCCGTTGAAGTCGATAATGGCCTGGTGGATGGTCTTGACCTTCTCGTTCTTGTCCATGATCACCCCCTTGAAGGTCCACGGCCCGGCCGGGCTGCTGCCGGTGGCGTACACCATCTCTTCCGGAAAAAAACGCGAGTAGGACAGGTAGTAGGTGGCGCCGCGCTTGTGCACGTACGGCGCTTCGGTGAAGGAATCGATCGCGTGCGTCATGATCGGGCCGTCGAGCTCGGTCATATTGGCCTTCAGCCTGGCGTACTTGAGCACCGTGTTGCCCCAGTACAGCCAGGCCTGGCCGTCGGTATCGATGAAGACGCCCGGGTCGATGTCGTCCCACGGGATATCGGTGTGCCTGGTCATGTCGTTGCTGACCAGGGCGCTGCCGCGCGCGTCCACGAAGGGGCCGGTCGGACTGTCGGACACCGCCACGCCGATGGCCTTGCCGGGAATGGTCTTGTGGTCGACCGTGGCGTAAAAATAGTATTTGCCGCCGCGCTTGGCGATGTCGGCCGCCCAGGCGTCGCGCCCGGCCCACTTGAAGGTGGAAAACCGCACCGGCGAGCCGTGGTCTTTCCACGTCTTCATGTCGCACGAGGAAACGACGCGCCATTCGTTCATCACGTAATCCTTGCCGTCCGGCTTGGCTTCATCGTGGCCGACGTACAGGTACACCCTGCCCTGGTCGACCAGCGCCGCCGGGTCCGCCGTAAAGATATTGCTCATGATGGGGTTGGCGGCCGAGGCGACGCCCGAGGCGATGCCGAGCGCCAGTGCGCCCAATCCGGATTTGATCAAGGTTCTCTCCTGTTGACTGTCGTTGGAAGGGGTTCACGCGGCGCGCCGCGCCGCGCCGATGGCCATCAGGCGCTGCACCACGCAGAAGATGAACAGCAAGGCGCCGATGACGATCCTGGTCCACCACGAGCTGAGCGTGCCGTCGAAGGCGATCAGGGTCTGGATCGTGCCCAGCACCAGCACGCCGGACAGCGCGCCCGCCACATAGCCGTAACCGCCGCTGAGCAGGGTGCCGCCGATGACGACCGCCGCAATGGCATCGAGCTCGGTACCCTGGGCATGCAGGCCGTAGCCCGACAGCATGTAGAACGAGAACAGCACGCCCGCCAGCGCCGCGCAAAAGCCGCTGAAGGCGTACACCAGCACCTTGGTGCGTGCCACGGGCAAGCCCATCATCAGGGCCGATTGCTCGTTGCCGCCGATGGCGTACACGCCGCGTCCGAAGGCCGTAAAGTGCGCCAGGAAGACCGCCAGCGCCAGCATGCCCAGCGCGATCAGCGCGCTCGGCGACACGAAGCCGCCCAGCAAGCCCAGCTGGGTTTGCGACATGGCCAGGTACAGCGGATCGTCGATGGTGATCGAGTTGATGCTGATCAGGTAGCACAGGCCGCGCGCCAGGAACATGCCGGCCAGGGTCACGATAAACGGTTGCAGCTTGAAGTAATGAATCATCGCGCCCATGCCGCCGCCGAACAGCGCCCCCAGCAGCAGCACCAGGCCGATCGCCGCCAGCGGCGGCCAGTGCGCCACCTGCAGCAGCCAGGCCGACACCATGGTGGCCAGGGCCAGCACCGAGCCGACCGACAGGTCGATGCCGCCGGACAGGATCACGAAACTCATGCCGATGGCCAGCACCAGCAGGAACGCGTTATCGATCAGCAGATTCAGGATGACCTGCACCGACAGCAGGCCCGGATACACGGCGCCGCCGATGCCGAGCATGGCCAGCAGCAAGGCGAGCGTGACCAGCGGGGTAAAGTAAGGCGATTTCATGCACTCCTCGCACGCGAAAACAGGTGTTTGAACTGCGCCGATTGCGACAGGCAGACGAGGAACACGACCACCGACTTGACCACCATATTCACTTCCGGCGGCACGCCGAGCGCGTAGATGGTGTAGGTCAGGGTCTGGATGATGAGCGCGCCGATCACGCTGCCGACCAGGCTGAACTTGCCGCCGGCGAGCGAGGTGCCGCCCAGGGTCACGGCCAGGATGGCGTCGAGTTCGAGCAGCAGCCCGGCATTGTTGGCGTCCGCGCTCTTGATGTTAGAGCTGATCATCAGTCCGGCCAGGCCGGCGCAGGCGGCGCAGAACACGTACACGAACACGATCAGCGAAGCGGTCTTCAAACCCGCCAGGCGCGCCGCCACCGGGTTGATGCCGACCGCCTGGATGAACAGGCCGAGCGCGGTCTTGCGCATCATCAAGGCGATGACGGCGAACACCACGGCCACCACCGTCAGCGAAAACGGCAGGCCGGCAACATGGCCGCCGCCGAGGAAGAAAAACGGTTCGTGGTAGACGGTGACGATCTGTCCGTCGGTGAGCAGCTGCGCCAGGCCCCGGCCCGCCACCATCAGGATCAGGGTGGCGACGATCGGCTGCAAGCCGAGGCTCGCTACCAGCACCCCGTTCCACAATCCGCACAACAGGGCCGCGCCCATGGCGGCCGCCATGGCCCACCCCAGCGGGGTTTGCGCCTGCGCAGCGCCGCCGATCAGCATCGCCGCCACCGTGCCCGACAGCGCCACCACCGCGCCGACCGAAATATCGATGCCGCGCGTGGCGATCACCAGGGTCATGCCGAGCGCGGCCAGCATCAGCGGGGCGGCGCGGTTGACGATGTCGACCAGGCTGCCGTACAGGTGGCCGTCCTTGATGGACAGGTGAAAGAAGCCGGGAATGGCGAGCAGGTCGATCAGCAGCAGCACCGCCAGCGCCGCCAGCGGACGCAACAGCGGATGGCGCAGCAGCCACGCCGGCGCCGGCGCGGGCTTGTCCTTCGATGCGGCCTGCGCCGGCGCGGCCGTCATGCCGCTTCCCCGGCGATGACTTGCAGCACGGACGTGTCGTCCAGTTCGCCGCGCTGGTACTCGCCGCATGCCTTGCGGTCGCGCAGCACGACCAGGCGGTCGCTGCAGCGCAGAACTTCCGGCAGTTCGGAGGAGATGAACAGGATTGCCATCCCTTTGCGACAAAGTCCGCTAACGTAATCCATGATGTCCTGTTTGGCGCGCACGTCGATGCCGCGCGTGGGTTCGTCGAGGATCAGCATCGCCGGCCTGGTCACCAGCCAGCGCGCCAGCAGCACTTTCTGCTGGTTGCCGCCCGACAGGGATCCGATCGGTGCCTCGATATCGGCCGTCTTGATGCCCAGCCACTTCACATAGTCCCGCGCCAGCGCCTGCTGCTCGCGCAAGGGGATCGCGCGCAGCAGGCCGGCGCGTGCCTGCATCGCCAGGATCATGTTCTCGCGCACCGACAGTTCCAGGATCGCGCCTTCATGCTTGCGGTCCTCGGAGCAGAAGCCGATGCCCGCCGCGATGGCCTCGCGCGGCGACGCGAACGGATGGCTGCGCCCGCCGATACGCAGGGTGCCGCTGTCGGCCTTGTCGGCCCCGAACAGCAGGCGCGCGGCCTCGGTGCGGCCCGAGCCGAGCAGTCCGCACAGGCCCAGCATTTCGCCGGCGCGGATATCGAGGTCGAGCGGCGCCAGCGCCCCCTTGCGCCCCAGTCCGCGGGCGCGCAGCAGGGTGGCGGGCTGTTCGTGCGCGGCGGCCGGATGCGGCAGTGCGGGCGCATGCTCGCTGGCATCGGGCGCGCCCACCATCTTGTTCACCAGCGCCAGGCGCGACAGCGCCGCGCAGGCATACTCGCCCTCGCGCTCGCCGTTGCGCATGACGGTGATGCGGTCCGACATCGCGTAGGTCTGGTCCAGGAAGTGGGTCACGAACAGGATCGCCATGCCCTGGTCGCGCAGCTGGCGCAGCACGCGAAACAGCAGCTGCACTTCGGCTTCGTCCAGGCTGGAAGTCGGCTCGTCGAGAATCAGCACCCGGGCGGACATATTCAGCGCGCGCGAAATCGCCACCATCTGCTGGATCGCCAGCGGAAAGCTGGACAGCTGCGCGCGCACGTCGATCCGCACTTCCAGCTGTTCCAGCAAGCTGCTCGCCCGGGCGCGCATGCCGGCCCAGTCCAGCATGCCGAACTTGCGCGGATAGCGGCCGATGAACATGTTCTCGGCCACCGACAGATTCGGACACAGGTTCACTTCCTGGTACACCGTGCTGATGCCCAGGCGCTGCGCATCCTGGGTCGAGCCGGGGCGGATCTCGCGCCCCTCCATGACGATGGTGCCGCCGTCCGGGGCGTAGACGCCGGTCAGCACCTTGATCAGGGTCGACTTGCCGGCGCCGTTCTGGCCCATCAGGGTGTGAACTTCCCCGGCGTACAGCTTGAGCGTCACATTGCTGAGCGCATTGACGCCGGGGAATTGCTTGCTGATGCCGTGCAGCTCCAGCACCGGAGCGACGGCCTGCGCTGCCTCGATCATGGCACGGCCTAGTATTTGCGGTTCGGCAGTTCCTTGGCAGCCACTTCAGCCGGGAACACGCCCTCGACCGTCGTGATGCGCTTCGGCACCGGCTTGCCTGCCACAACATCGCGTGCGATCGCCATCAACTGCGGGCCCAGCAGCGGGCTGCACTCGACCGTGACGTTCATCTTGCCGGCGATCATGGCCTGGAAGGCGCCCTTGACGCCGTCGATCGAGATCACCAGGATGTCGACGCCCGGTTTCAGGCCCGCTTCTTCGATGGCCTGGATGGCGCCGATGGCCATGTCGTCGTTATGCGCGTACAGCACGTTGATGCTCTTGCCCTGCGCCTTGAGGAAGGCTTCCATCACTTCCTTGCCCTTGGCGCGGGTAAAGTCGCCGGTCTGGGAGCGCGTGATGTTCAGCTTCGGATTGGCGGCGATGACTTCGGCAAAGCCGTTCTTGCGGTCGATGGCCGGTGCGGAACCGACGGTTCCCTGCAGTTCGACGATGTTGAAGGTGCGATCCGGCGTCCTGGCGGCGCGTTCCAGCAGCCAGCGGCCGGCGCGGCGGCCCTCTTCCACGAAGTCGGAACCGATGAAGGCCACGTACAGCGAGGGATCGGTGACGTTGACGGCGCGATCGGTGAGGATGACGGGGATGTTGGCGGCTTTGGCTTCGCGCAGCACGGTTTCCCAGCCCGATTCGACGACCGGCGAAAAGGCGATCACGTCGACGCGCTGGGCGATGAAGGAGCGGATCGCCTTGACCTGGTTTTCCTGGCGCTGCTGGGCGTCGGCGAATTTGAGGTGGATGCCCTCCTTCTTGGCGGCATCCTTGATCGACAGCGTGTTGGCGGTGCGCCATTCGCTTTCGGCGCCGACCTGGGAAAAGCCGATGGTCAGCGCTTTGGCGGCGAAGGCGGGAAAGCCGGTCATAGTGCCAAGCAATGCGGTAGCCAGAACGGCCCTGCGGGTGGTGTTCATCTGTCGTCTCCTGTTTATTAGGGGTGGAATCCGGGACTCCTTTTTATGAGCCTATGTTAGGAGAAAGCCACATAGTCATCCAATCAATTTTTTAATGGTTGCGATGTCGAAATCGGTATCAGCGTGGCGCTTCCCGCAACAGCCTGACGCCATGCATGCCGCGGACACACCGGGTCGGACCCGAGATGCCCGATGCGCGAGGCAACGGCGGCCCTTCCTGATCGTCGTGGAAATGCTCCTTGGGGCCGTTGGCGCCGATGGCCGCCGTGCGCCGTTGTCCAGACATCGCGCGCGGCGCGCGCCGCCGGCACGGCCCCAAGGATCTGTCTCATGAACGCCTTACTGTTGCTTGCTCTGGTAGCGGTCCAGGTCTTGCGGATCGACCGTCGGCCAGCCATCCTTGTCCCATTTCATGTCGAGGATTTTCAGCTTTTGCAGGTAGTTGTCGGCCGTTTCGTAGGCGTGCATGACCAGCAGGTCCTTGCCGTCGATGGTATAGGCGCTGTTGTGGCCGACGCCCTTCCACTGCGCATTGCCGCCGATGAGCAGCGAGCCGCCGCCCTGGGCCATGTCCTTGCCGCTGCGGTCGAGGTAGGGGCCGGTGACCTCTGCCGAGCGGCCCATGACGACGTGGTAGGTGCTCGCCTCTTTCTTGCAGCACAGGCCCCAGGAGACGAACAGATAGTAGTAGCCGTTCTTTTTGAGGATGTGCGGGGCCTCGATTTCGGCCGGGCCGGCTGCGTCGTCGGGCACGCTGGCCGGGCGGGTGCGCTGGGCGATGGTGTGCCAGGCTTGCGGTTCGGCCAGGCGCGTGCGCGAGGCGTCCAGCTTGACGAGCTTGATGCCGCTCCAGAACGAGCCGAACGACATCCACGGCGTGCCGCTGGCATCGTCGACGATATGGGGGTCGATCGCGTTCCAGTTGTCGCGCCCCGGCACCGATTGCAGGACCATGCCCTGGTCTTGCCACTTGTAATTGGCGGCGCGCGGGTTCAGGGTGGCGTTGGTGGTGACGCCGATGCCGGAGGTGTTCTTGCCGAAGCCGGAGACCGAGTAGTAGAGGTAGTATTTTCCGTCGTGGAAGTAAATATCCGGCGCCCAGATGTGGTCGTTGAAGCTGGGTGCGGCTTTTTTGGCCCAGGCCGGCTCGCCGGGGAAGACGCGGCCTTCTTCCTTCCAGTTGCGCATGTCGGGCGAACTGTAGAAGGTGATGCCGGGGCCGGTGCTGAACAGGTAGAAGGTCTTGCCTTCCTTGGCCAAGACGGGGTCGTGGACGCTGACTTGTTTGGCGTGGGCAGCAGTGGTGAGGATCAGGCCGGCAAGGCAGGCGATGAATGGGATCGGTGACTGCATAGGAATCTCCATATGAATACACGCCCGTCGTTCCCGCCTGCGCGGGAACGACGGAATTGCGCTTGGGCGGGAAAGGAGACTGGTCAGCTTTCGAGAGCCACCACCACAAGCGCTTTCGCCGGCACCGTGACCGTCAGCTTACCGCCACTCGCCTTGGCGCTGAACGGCGCCGGCTTGATCGCCTGCGGATTCTGGAAGGTGTTGTGCGCATCCATCGCGGTTGCCGTCAGCACGCGGCCCGTCGCCGCAGCCAACTGCTTACCGGCCACATTGACCACCACGTCCGCCGGCTGGCCCGGGTTGGTATTGACCAGCGACAGGTACAGCTTGCCATCCCTGGCGCGCGCCGCCGACGCGCTGATGCCCGGAATCGTGGTCCCGCCAAGGGTGTAGGCCTGGTCGCCGGCCACCGTCACCGGTAGCGAGGTCGCATCCTGGAACGGCACATACATGTGGAAGGCGTGATACGTCGGCGTCAGCAGCATCTTGTCCTTTTCCGTCAGGATCATGGCCTGCAGCACATTGACCATCTGCGCAATATTGGTCATGCGAACGCGGTCGGCGTGCCGGTGGAAGATATTGAAGTTGAGCGCAGCCACCACCGCATCGCGCAAGGTGTTTTGCTGGAACAGGAAGCCGGGCGTGGTGCCGGTTTCCACGTCGTACCAGGTGCCCCACTCATCCACGTACAGGCCGATTTTCTTTTCCGGATCGTTCTTGTCCAGCACGGCGATATTGTTCTTGATCATCGAATCGATTTTCAAGGTATTCGCCAGGGTCGAGATCCAGTGCGGCTCGGCAAAGCCGGTGGCGGCGCCCTTCCCTTCCCACTTGCCGGTCGGGATGGTGTAGTAATGGAAGCTGATGGCCGAGGTCTGGGCCTTGGCGTTGTTGCTGATCACGTCGGTCCACCTGGTGTCGTCGTCGTTGCCGCCGCTGGCGATCATCAGGGGCCGGCCTTCCTTCGGCGCCTTGAGCATGGTTTCGTAGTTCTTGTACAGATTGGTGTAATGCTCGGGCGTCATATTGCCGCCGCAACCCCAGGCTTCGTTGCCGATGGCGAAGTAAGCGACCTTGAAGGGCTTGTCGCGGCCATTCTTGCGGCGCAGCTTGGCCAGGCTCGATTTACTGTCGGAGGTCATGTACTCGACCCAGTCCGCCATTTCCTGCACGGTGCCGGAACCGAGGTTGCCGTTGACGTAGGCGTCCGCGCCCAGCAGCTCGACCAGGTCGAAGAATTCGTGGGTGCCGACGGCGTTGCTTTCCTCCACCCCGCCCCAGTTGGTGTTGACCTTGACCGGACGCCGGGCGCGCGGGCCGATCCCGTCTTTCCAGTGGTATTCATCGGCGAAGCAGCCGCCCGGCCAGCGCACCAGCGGCACCTGCAATTGCTTGAGCGCGCCGACGACATCGTTGCGCCAGCCTTTGGTGTTCGGGATTGTCGAGCCCGGGCCGACGTACATGCCTTCGTAGATGCCGGTGCCGAGGTGTTCGGCAAACTGGCCGTACACATTCTTGTCGATCACCGGACCCGGTTTGCCGGCATCGATGGTCACGTCGACCGCGGCGAACGCCGGCCAGGCGCCGGCCGTGACCAGGCTGATGGCGGCGATGCTCTGTTTGATGATGTTCATGCTTGTCTCCTGAATCGTTTTTATTGTGGGGGTGACGCGAGGACTTGTTAAATCCATCCGGCATCGACCACGAAATCCTGGCCGGTGCACATCGCGCTATCGTCGGAAGCGAGGAACAGGATCATGGCCGAGATGTCGTCCGGCATCAGCGGACCGGGCAGGCACTGGTGGCGTTTGATGTCGGCCTTGCCGGCCTCGTCCACCCACAAGTCGAGCTGGCGCCGGGTCATGACCCAGCCGGGCGTGACCGTGTTGACGCGGATGCCGTGGGCGCCGAAGTCGCGCGCCAGGCCGCGGGTCAGGCCGACCGTGGCGGCCTTGGTGGCGGCGTAGACCGGGTAGCCGCCGTTCTTGGCGTGCCAGGAGATCGAGCCGACGTTGACGATCGAGCCGGCGCCCTTCTTCTTCATGCCGGCCAGGACCGACTGGCAGGTGAAGAACATGGGGCGCTGGTTGATGGCGATGCGCTGGTCGTAGAACGCGACGCTGACCTCTTCGGTCTGGTGGCGCTGGTCGTTGGCGGCGTTGTTGACCAGGATGTCGAAGTCGCCCAGCTGCGCGGCCAGGTCGGCCATGGTCGCTTGCAGGGCGGCAATGTCGGTGATGTCGCAATAGCGGAACAGCGGCGCCGGGGCGCCGGATGCGGCGACGCGCAGGCACAGGGCTTCGCTGGCGTCGCGCACGATGTCGACAAAGGCGACCTGCGCGCCCTGGGCCGCGAAGGAGGCGACCAGCGATTCGCCGATGCCGGTGCCGCCGCCGGTGATGAAGACCCGTTTGCCTGACAGGCTGGGGTAAGTGGCTGATTTTTTCATTTCATTCTCCAACTGGTTTCAACCGCCGGTACCGCGCTTTGCGCACCTCGTTCCCGCGCCAGGGCGGCGCGCGAACGACGGCGTCCGGGCGTTGACGCCATCACGCCTTCGTCAACGCCCCATCGCGGCGGCGCCAGACGCCGTCATTATCGTCGCGCAATACTTCCGGCAGCAAACCCTGCGCCAGGTTCTGGTAGCACACCGGCCGCAGGAAGCGCTGGATCGCCGCAGTGCCGACCGAGCTGCTGCGCCCGTCCGAGGTGGCCGGGAACGGCCCGCCGTGCACCATCGCGGTCGATACCTCCACGCCGGTCGGCATGCCGTTCGCCAGGATCCGGCCGACCTTGCGTTCCAGCACAGGCAGCAAACCTCGCACCAGTTCGGTATCGCCCTCGTCCATCTGCACGGTCGCCGTCAACTGCCCTTCCAGGCCTTCGGTAATGGCGCGCATTTCCTCGACGCTGTCGCAGGCGACCAGCAGCGATGCCGGTCCGAAAATCTCGGCATGCAGGGCCTGCTCGCTGAGGAACGCCTTGCCGCTGGTGCGAAACAGCGCCGGCGCGCCCTTGCCTTCCGCGTGCGCCGCTTCCTTCAATGCCTCGACCGCCTCGTGCCGGGCCAGCTTGTGCACGCCGCTCTGGTAGGCCGACGCGATGCCCGCCGTCAGCATGGTCCCCGCGTCGATGCCGGACAAGGCCTGCGCCGCCTGCTCGGCAAAGCGCTCGAAATCCGGCCCTTTCAAGCCGAGCACGAGGCCGGGATTGGTGCAGAACTGGCCCACGCCCATGGTCATCGACGCGGCAAAGGCCGTGGCGATCTGCGCGCCGCGCGCGGCCAGCGCCTCCGGCATCAGGTAGAAGGGATTGATGCTGCTCATTTCCGCATACACGGGAATCGGCTGCGGACGCGCGGCGGCCACGGCCATCAGCGCCTGTCCGCCGGAACGCGAACCGGTAAAGCCCACCGCCTTGATCGAGGGATGCGCCACCAGGGCCTGGCCGATGCCGTTGCCGGTGCCGGTCAGCAGCGCGAACACGCCCACCGGCAACCTGCACAGCTCGATCGCCTCGACCACCGCGCGCGCCACCAGTTCGGAGGTGCCCGGATGGGCGGAATGGGCTTTCAGGACGACCGGGCAGCCGGCCGCCAGCGCGGCGGCGGTATCGCCACCGGCGACCGAAAACGCCAGCGGGAAATTACTAGCCGCAAACACGGCAACCGGCCCCAGGCCGATCATGCGCAGGCGCAGGTCGGGGCGCGGCAGCGGCTGCCGGTCCGGCAAGGCGCTGTCGATGCGCGCATCGGCCCACGAGCCTTCGCGCAGCAGTTCCGCGAACAGCTTGAGCTGGCCCATGGTGCGGCCGCGTTCGCCTTCGAGGCGGGCGCGCGGCAGGCCCGATTCGGTCATCGCGCGCACGATCAAGTCGTCGCCGAGCGCCAGGATCCGGGCCGCGATCGTTTCCAGGAACGTCGCGCGGGCATCGTTGCCTGTCGCGCGGAAGGGATCGAAAGCCGCTTGCGCCAGGCGGCAGGCGGTGTCGATCTGGGCGGCATCGACCATGCGGAAGGCCGGTTCGATCGGCGCGCGCGTGGACGGATCGACCGCCTGGAACGCGCCGCCGTTGCCGCGCACTGCGCGTCCGCCGATCAGTGCTTCACCGGTAATCCTCATAAGGCGTTGACTTTCGTAAAGGTGGATTGCTCACGGTCGAGGCGGTTGCGCAGGGCCGGACCGAAGACGGGCGAGGCGATTTCGAAGGTTTCGCCGGCCAGGACCGTGATGTTATCGGCCACGCTCAGGGTGGCGGTGCCGAAGAAATGGATGTGGACGTCGCCGGCGCGGTTGAACAGGCCGTACTTGAAGTGGTGGTACTCCAGGTTGGCGATGGCGTGCGACATATTCTGTTCGCCGCTCACAAAGTCCTTTTCCCAGCGCACCGAGCCGTCGGCCGCGATGATGCGCGAGGTGCCGGCCACGTGCGCGGGCAGCTGGCCGACCAGCAGCGCGGGGCCGAGGCCGCAATTGCGCAGCTTGGAGTGGGCCAGGTACAGATAATTCTGGCGCTCGGTCACATGGTCGGAGAATTCATTGCCGATGGCATAGCCGAGGCGGTGCGGCTGGCCATCGTCGCCGATCAGGTAGAGGCCGGCGATTTCGGGTTCTTCGCCGCCATCGAGGGCGAAGTCGGGCATCCGCAAAGGCTGGCCGCTGGCGCGCACCACCGAACCGTCGCCCTTGTAGAACCATTCCGGCTGCACGCCGCGCGCGCCCTCGGCCGGCTTGCCGCCTTCCACGCCCATGCGGAACATTTTCATGCTGTCGCTCAGGGTCTCGACATCGCCGCCGATTTTCTTGTGCATGGCATCGCGCGTGTCGGCGCTGCCGAGGTGGGTCAGGCCGGTGCCGGTGACGTAGCAGTGGGCGGGATCGTCATGGTCGAGCGGGGCCAGCAGGCGCCCGGCGCGCGCGACCGCGTCGAAGGAATGGGTTTCGCTGCCGATGGCGGCGGCGGCCAGTGCGGCCAGTCCGGTCCTGGCGGCGATAGCCTGTTGAGCCAGGGCATAGCTGCTGGCATAGCCGTCGATCACGCGCAGCTGGTCCTGCTCCAGCACGGCAACGCGGCGCGCGCCGGCTTCATTGATAAATTGAACGAGTAACATGGTGGGCTCCGTGTCCACTGCGGTGGACGTTAATGGGAATGGCGTGGCACGGCCGAGCCGCGGCTGCCGAGCAGGAAGTCGAAGTCGCAGCCTTCATCGGCCTGCAGCACGTGGTCGATGTACAGCTTCTGGTAGCCGCTGGTCGCCAACGGCGCTTGCGAACCGGCACGGGCGGCCAGGCGGCTGGCCATTTCTTCGTCCGAAATATCCAGGTTCAGGCTGCCGGTGTAGCAGTCGAGCGCGATGAGGTCGCCATCGCGCACGATGCCCAGCGGTCCGCCGGCCATCGCTTCCGGCGCCACGTGCAGCACCACCGTGCCGTAGGCGGTGCCGCTCATGCGCGCGTCCGAAATGCGCACCATGTCGGTCACGCCCTGGGCCAGCAGCTTGGGCGGCAAGCCCATGTTGCCGACCTCGGCCATGCCGGGATAGCCCTTCGGCCCGCAGTTCTTCATCACCAGGATCGAATCGGCATCGACGTCGAGGTCGGGATCGAGGATGCGGCTCTTGTAGTGCTCGAAATCTTCGAACACGACGGCCTTGCCGCGATGCCGCATCAGGTGCGGCGAGGCGGCCGAGGGCTTGAGCACGGCGCCGCGCGGCGCCAGGTTGCCGCGCAGGATGCAGATGCCGCCGTCTTCGATCAGCGGACTGGCCAGCGGACGGATCACCTCGTCGTCGTAGATCGGCGCTTCTTCGCAGTTCTGCCACAGGCTCTTGCCGTTGACGGTCAGCGCGCCCTTGTGCGGCAGCAAGTTGCCTTCGCCCAGGCGGCGGATCGCGCCCGGCAAGCCGCCGGCGTAGTAAAACTCTTCCATCAGGTAGCGCCCGGACGGCAGCAGGTCGACGATGGTCGGGGTGCCCTTGCCGACGGCGGTCCAGTCTTCCAGCTCCAGCGGCACGCCGATGCGCCCGGCAATCGCTTTCAGGTGGATCACGGCGTTGGTCGAGCCACCGATGGCGGCGTTGACCTTGATCGCGTTTTCGAACGCTGCGCGGGTGAGGATCTTGGACAGGCGCAAGTCTTCCTGCACCATCTCGACGATGCGGATGCCCGACATATGCGCCAGCACGTAGCGGCGCGAATCGACGGCGGGAATGGCGGCGTTGTGCGGCAGCGAGGTGCCCAGCGCTTCGGCCATGCAGGCCATGGTCGAGGCCGTGCCCATGGTGTTGCAGGTGCCGGCCGAACGCGACATGCCGGACTCGGCGGACATGAACTGGTGCAGGGTAATGGTGCCGGCCTTCATCTGTTCGTGCAACTGCCAGACGGCGGTGCCGGAACCGATGTTCTTGCCGTTCAGCTTACCGTTGAGCATGGGACCGCCGCTGACGACGATGGTCGGCAGGTCGACGCTGGCGGCGCCCATCAGGAGGGCCGGCGTGGTCTTGTCGCAGCCGACCAGCAGCACCACGGCGTCCATCGGATTGCCGCGAATCGATTCTTCCACATCCATGCTGGCCAGGTTACGGGTGAGCATGGCGGTCGGGCGCAGGTTCGATTCGCCGTTGGAAAACACCGGGAATTCGACCGGGAAACCGCCGGCCTCGAGGATGCCCTTCTTGACATGCTCGGCCAGCTGGCGGAAGTGGGCGTTGCAAGGAGTCAGTTCGGACCAGGTATTGCAGATGCCGATGATCGGCTTGCCCTGGAACTCGTGGTCGGGGATGCCCTGGTTCTTCATCCAGCTGCGGTACATGAAACCGTTCTTATCCTGGGTGCCGAACCATTCCGCGGAGCGCAGTTTCGGCTTTTTCGTCTCAGACATGTATTCCTCCTGGTTGTTCTGATGCCATCTCGAACGCATGTCGTCGTTCGCTCAGCGATAGAGGAATACTAAAGATTCTTGGGATGCCTTTCCAATCACTTTTTTGGCGATAGCGATATCGATAGTGATATCGAACAAAGCTAGGAAGACAATGGTCCCACGATCAGGGCCAGCCTCATTCCCGCGATGGCGAGCCGTTTTGGTCGCACTGCGCAAAGCCTGGTCGATCGCCTGAAGCGCCGCCACGTGCATGACCCGCGACTTAACGATGCCGATGAAGCGCACCTTGCAAGAGGACATAGAAGAAAAGCCGCAGTCCGCTCTCCTCAGGCGAGCGCCCCGCGCCAGGCAACTACCCCGCTCGAACAGCAGCGGGCCAGGCGTCAGCAAACAAACCGGCTCTCCGGCAAGCCGCGCACGCCCGGCACCGTCCCCGTGAACAGCCCCCCATCCGCCGCCACCGGTGCCGCCAGGCCCACCCGCGCGCTGGTCGCGTACAGCTGGTCGAGCAGCACGCCGCCGAAGCCCACGCAACTCGGCTGGCTGGCGGGCACCGGCACGATGCGGTCGATACTGCCGTCCGGCGCGTAACGCACCAGCTTGCTTCCGCCCCATTGCGCATTCCACACATAGCCGCGCGCGTCCACGCAGGAGCCGTCCGGCTCGCCCTCGCCTTGCACCTGCGCAAATACGCGTTCATGCGACAGCGCGCCGCTGACGAGGTCGTAATCGCAGCAGCGGATGACCCGCTCCGGCGAATCGCAGTAATACATGGTCGCGCCATCGGGACTGAAACAGATGCTGTTGGCAATCGCCACGTGCGGCAGCGGCAGGCGCTCCAGGCGCAGATCGCGGTTGAGCCGGTAAAAGCTGCCGATCGGCAAGCGCGGCTCGACTTCATTGAAGGTGCCGAACACGAAGCGCCCCTGGCGGTCGCAGCGCCCATCGTTCAGGCGCGTGGTCAATCCGGCCTCGACCTCGCAGATCGGCGTCAGCGCTCCGCTCTCGAGCTCGAAGAACGCCAGTTGCGTCGCCAGCCCCACCAGCAGGCGCTGGTCGTGATCGGTCAGGGCGAACGAGGCCAGCCGCTCCGGCATGGTCCAGCTGCGCGTGGCGCCCGTGGCCGGATGAAGCGCCCACAGGGTGGAACCGACGATATCGGTCCAGAACACCCGCCCGCTGCGCTCGCACCACAGCACGCATTCGCCCAGCGCATTTTTTGCGTCGACCATTAGTTCAAGCATCACTTCTCCACCGAAAATGTGTACCTGGACACGGTCGCATATTCTTCACCGGGGCGCAAGATCGTATTCGGAAATGCGCTCTGGTTGGGCGAATCGGGAAAGTGCTGCGGCTCCAGGCAAAAGCCGCTGCGCAGGCCGTAGCTCCGGCCCTTGCCCGTCAGGCTTCCGTCGAGGAAATTTCCGCTGTAGAACTGCACGCCCGGTTCCTCGGTGAACAGTTCCAGCACGCGGCCCGATACCGGCTCATGCACGCGCGCGGCCAGGCGCATGGCCCTGGGCGCGGGCTTGTCGAGCACGAAGTTGTGGTCGTAGCCGCTGCCGTGGCGCAGTTGTTCTTCGTCATTGCCGATGCGCTCGCCGATCGCGTGCGGCTTGCGGAAGTCGAAGGCGGTGCCGGCCACCGGCGCCAGTTCCCCGGTCGGAATCAGGGTGCTGTCGATCGGCGTGAAGGCGTCGGCATCGATCTGCAGCAGGTGGCCGAGGATGTCGCCCTGGCCCGCCAGGTTGAAGTAGGCGTGCTGGGTCAGGTTGACCGGCGTGGGCTTGTCGGTCACCGCGTCGAAGGTCACGATCAAGTCGTTGCCGGCGCTCAGTTCGTACACGACTGTCACGTCCAGGGTGCCGGGATAGCCCTGCTCGCCGTCGGGACTGCGGTATATCAGCGTCAGGCCGACCGAATCGCCTTGGTGGAAGGGAATCGCGCGCCACAGCACGCGGTGGTAGCCCAGTTCGCCGCCATGCAGGTGATGCGCGCCGTCGTTGGTGGGCAGTTGCACCAGCTGGCCGTCGAGCGTGAAGCGGCCGCCGCGCAGGCGGTTGCCGTAGCGTCCGATCAGGGCGCCGAAGTACGGCGACTCCTTGACGTAAGGCGCAAGGTTGTCGAAGCCGAGCGTGATGTCGGCCATGGCGCCATGCCGGTCGGGTGCGTGGATTTCGGTGATGATGCCGCCGAAATCGCTGATCTTCACGACCAGTCCGTTCGGATTGGTCAGGGTGAACAGCGTGGCCGCCCTGCCGTCGGGCAGGTGGCCGAATGCGGATTGGGTGATACTGGCTTGCACGGTGCTCCTCCTTGGCTTCCTTCAGGCGATTCAGGCGATGGAGGGGCGTCCGAACACGGGCATGCCCTGCTCGTCCCATCGCAGCGGCTTGACGAAAGTATGGCGGTCGGGGTTCCACAAGGGGTCGCCCACGATCCCGGTGTAGGTACGGGCATGGTACACCAGCATCACCGTGTCGCCATCCTCGCCATAGGTAAAACTGTTGTGGCCCGGGCCGTAGACGCCGTGTTCATAGCAGGTCTGCAGCACCGGCTCGGGCAGCTTGGTCCAGGATGCCGGGTCGAGCAGGTCGGCCTTGTCGTCGGCCCACAGCAAGCCCATCGCGTAATTCTCGTCGGTGGCGCTGGCCGAGTAGCTGATGAAAATCCTGCCGTTGCGCTTGAGGACGGACGGCCCTTCGTTGACCCGGAAGCCGCGGATTTCCCAGCCGAATTCTGGTTTGCTCAGCATGACGGGCGCACCGCCAAGCTGCCACGGCGTGGCCATCGGCGCGATGTACAGGTTGGAGTTGCCCTCGATCGCCTCATCCTTTTGCGCCCACAGGTAGTACAGCACGCCGTCGTGGGTGAAGGTGCTGGCGTCGAGGCAAAAGGTGTCGATGCCGGTGTCGATCCGGCCCATGAATTCCCACGCGCCGTCGAGCGGGTTGGCGTTTGTGTTGCGGACGGCGTACATGCGGTGCTGGAACAGTTTGTGTTTGATCTCGCGGCTCGGGGCGGCGGCGAAGTAGACATACCACGCGCCCTGGTTGAAATGGATCTCCGGCGCCCACAGCAGTTCGCTGTACGGTCCGGCATCCGGCTTGCGCCAGGCATCGACCGGCGGCGCGTTCGCCAGTTCCGCAATCGTGCGCGCGCGGCGCAGTTCGATGCGGTCGTATTCCGGCACCGAGGCCGTGAAATAGTAATAGCCGTCGCTGTGCTTGTAGATGAAAGGATCGGCGCGTTGCGCGATCAGGGGTGTCAGGATCTGCATGGTCGTAAGTCCGGTCGATTAAGTGGTGACGAAGCCGGCGCTGCGCAGGTCGGTCTTGACCTCGTCGTAGTAGCTGTCGGTGATGCGGTACTTGAACATCAGCACGCCCATCAGGAAGTGGAAGAAGCCGGGGATGACGGTCAGCATCAGCGCGATGCCGCTCAGCGCCAGCGGGCTCTGCGCCTGGTTCGGCAGGTACTGGAAGTAGGTCAGCAGCAGCCCGACCA
The DNA here is from genome assembly GCF_003953935.1 of Massilia atriviolacea. Taxonomy (GTDB): domain Bacteria; phylum Pseudomonadota; class Gammaproteobacteria; order Burkholderiales; family Burkholderiaceae_D; genus Telluria_A; species Telluria_A atriviolacea. The sequence goes on along the minus strand of NZ_RXLQ01000005.1, from coordinate 154,682 downwards.
TGCCCCCGGCGACCGCCATGCCGGCCTTCTGGCACACCGAAATGCCACCGAAGGCAAAGCCGGACACGCGCTTGCCGGTCTTGACCTGGCCGTAGTCGATGGTTTCGGCAATCGCCGACCAGAACACCGGTGCGTGCAGGTCGACCACGAAGGAGAGCAGGAAGTACAGGATGAAGGCGGGCAGCACGTCGCCCGGCTCGATGGCGACGTACATCAGCACGCTGATCAGGGCTACGCCGAGTTGGGTGTAGCGGAACAGCTTGACCTTGCACCAGGACTTGGTGATCCAGGTCGAGGCCACCATCGACAGGATCGCCGCCGCCACGCCGGTCGACAGGAAGGCCGCCACGGTATCGGTATCGCCGCCCAGGTAATACATGGCGTAATAGATGGCGACGGAGCCGCGCACCACGTAGCCGACGGTGCCGGTCAGGCACACGCCGCACAGGATCAGCCACTGGTCGTTGCGCATCAGCAGCTTGAACTGTTCCATCAAGGGCTGGCGCTCGACCACGTGGATCACCCGCTCCCTGGTCGTGAACACGCAGAACAGGAACAGGCCGACGCCCATCACCGCCATCAGCGCCATCGCCGCCTGGTAGCCGTGCGCGCGGTCGCCGGCGCCCCACAGGTCCGCCAGCTTGGGCACGATGATGGTGACCATGAAGGCGCCGACCTTGGCGAAGAACAGGCGGTAGCCGTTGGCCGAGAGCCGTTCCTGCGGATCGCTGGTCAGTCCGCTGATCAAAGAAATATACGGAATACCGACCCCGGCCGTCATCAGGGTCATCAGGATGTAGGTCGAATACGCCCACACCAGCTTGGCGTCATATCCCCAGCCCGGGGTGGTGAACACGAAAAACACGCTGACGCCGTAGGGAAGGCACAGCCACAGCAGCCACGGCCGGTAGCGCCCGAAGCGCGAGCTGAAGCGGTCGGTCACCTGCCCCATGGCCAGGTCGGCCACCGCGCCGACCACCTTGACCACCACGAACAGCAGCGCCAGGTGTTCGGTGCGCAAGCCGTAGATATCGGTGTAGAAGAAGGTAATGAGCAGCATCATCGACGAGATCACGACATTGAGCGCCATGTCGCCGGTGCCGAAGCCGACCTTTTCGAGGGTGGATAATTTCTGTGCGTTCTTATCGAGCGTATTCATGCAAACCTTCTCAGCCATACAAGGACAGAAAGCGCTGCGTTCCATGTCCACGCAACGCTTCCGGGACGATCAAGCAGCAGCCGGGCCCTACATCTTGTAGCGCAGCGACAGGCCCACCACGCGGTCGTAGCGGCGGATATCGCGCGGGTTGCTGGCAACGCCATGGTAATCGTGGTACTTGCGATCAAGCAAATTCTCCACATCCACGGTGACGCTCATGGCGTCGCTGACCTTGTAGGAGAGCGAGGCATCCATGGTCTTGATCGGGTCGACGATCAGGTCGAAACCCAGGCCCCGGTAGTTGAAGGTGTCCACATACTTGTCGCGCCAGTTGTAGGCCAGGCGGCCCGACCAGCCGCCGCGCTCGTACAGGCCGACGATGTTGTACGACAGCCTGGACATGCCCACGAACGGCTTGAGCACGCCGCCGGTGTCGGTCAGGTCGCCCTTCATGTAGGTGACGTTCGCTTGCAGGCCGAAGCCGCCCAGCCAGCCCGGCAGCTTGTCGTAGAACTGCTGGTACGACAGTTCCGCGCCCTGCAGCTTGCCCTTGGACATATTGCGCGGACGGTTCACGTCGTACACGATGCCGTTGTAGCTTTCCTTGGTCGAACTGGTGAGGATGTAGTTCTTGAAATCGTGGCGGAACACGGTCGCCGTGAGCGAACCGGTCGGGGCGAAGTACCATTCCGCCGCCGCATCGAAGTTATTGCCTTCGATCGGTTTCAGGTCCGGATTGCCGCCCGTGCCCACCGCTTGCACGGTGGTGCTCGGCACATTGTAGGACACGCCCGGATTGAACTGGTCAAAGTTGGCGCGCTGCATGGTCTTGCCGGCGGTCAGGCGCGCCTGCACCTCCGGCAGGACCATGGCCTTGAGCGTGGCATTCGGCAGCACGTCGGTCGACGACGGCGTGCTGGAGACCGGCAGGATCACGTTATTGGATTGCGAATAACCGCTGAGCACGCCCTTGGTCTGCACCACGCGCAGCCCGACCGTGCCCTCGACCGGGATCGTGCCGGCCGTGAAGCCGTACCTGGCCTTGGTGTAGATGGCGTAGGTGGTTTCCTGGTTGTTGAACTGGGACAGCTTGTCCTCGGGCGACTTGCTGCCGTCGCCGAACAGCTTGCGCAGGTCGCCGATATGGTCGTGCATGTAGCCAGCGCAGGGCGTGACCCACGAGGCCATGCCGTAGTCGCCCGCCATCGGCATCGAGTTGCAGGCCAGGCCGGGCAGCGAGCTCAGTGGAATAGTGCCTGGCGCGGGACGGAAGCCGTCCAGCTCGTGCACATACGCCGCATTGCGTTTGGCGACCCGCACGCCGGTCGACACTTCCTTGATGAAGCCCTCTTCTTCCGGGTTCCAGGTGGCGTCCGCGCGCCAGTCGGTGGCGCGGCTTTCGGCATGGCTGTGGTTGTCGAAGAAAGTGGCGACCCGGTAATTGTTCGGGTTCGTCATGTCGTAAGCGGGGTAGGAAAACTGCGCGCCGCCGTTCACGTAGGTGTTGCCGGTGATGGTAGGCGGCGCCGCCACCAGGTCGACGATGGGAAACTCCTGGCGCACCTTGCTGAGGGTACGCGCCAGTTCGGTCGTCACGCGCCAGCCGGGCGACACAGTCCAGCGCGCACCGATGGCGCCCTGGCTGCCCAGCGAGTAATCGTGCGGGGCCTGGGTCGAGCCGAGCGCGAACGGATTGCTGTTGGCCGAGGTCACCGTCTGCACTTGCTTGGTGCCGGGGATCAAGGTATAGCTGGAATTCTTGTTCAGGCCGAGCGCGCCGACGTAGAACTGGCGCTCGGCATCGTGATGGATTTCTGTCGAGATGCCTTCGGCAAAGAACTCGAGGGCCGCATTCGGACGCCACTGCAGCGCGACGTTGCCGGCCACGCGCTTGCGCTGGCCCTGGTACAGCACATGGCCCAGTTCGTCCGGAGCGGAGATGCCGGCGCCGAGATCGTCGGCCCGGTCCTTCGGCGGCGAATTCCAGGTGACTTCATCGTGGTAATTGCCATCCTGGTAGGACACGCCGGCCAGCGCGCCGATCTCGCCGTACGCGGTTTTCCAGCGGTTCGAGATCATGCCGGACAGGTTGGGATCGTTGGTTTTCGACTTGTCGCGGTTTTCCACGCGCGCCGTCAGACTCGATGCGAAGCCCTTGGCGTCGAACGGGCGCGCGGTGCGCACATCGATCACGCCGGCGGTGCCGCCCTCGACCATCTCGGCGCCCTGGGTCTTGTAGACGTCCACCCGTTGCAGCATGGCGGCGGGAATGTCGGCCAGGTACAGGCTGCGGCCCTCCTTGCCGGCGGTAAACATTTCGCGGCCATTGAGCAGGGTCACCAGGCCCGGCAAGCCACGGATCACGACCTCGCGCGCTTCGCCGTTTTCGCGGCGGATCTGCACGCCGGTGATACGGCCCAGCATTTCGGCGACGTTCTTGTCGGGGAACTTGCCGGCTTCCTCGGCGACGATGGAATCGAGCACTTCATCGGCGTTGCGCTTGATGGCCTGGGCGCTCTGGGCGGCCTTGCGCACGCCGGAGACGGTGACCACGCTGGTGGTATCGGCCGCGATCGCCTCCTGCGCCCATACCGAGGCGCCGCTCAGCATGCCGGTCCCGGCCAGGGCGGCCACGATCAGCTTCAAGGTCAAGGGGGTGCGGGGTCTGGCCGTGACGCGGCCTTGTGCATGCGATGTCATACGTCTCCTTGGCATTCTCTAGTTATATGATTCCTGGGTATTTTTAGCCCTTGAACCGGATAGTAAGGAAAGCCAAAGAATCAATCCAATCATATTTTTCCGGTTTTCGATACCGTTTTCGATATGACATCGATCACGTCATCGAGCCCGTTCCCGGCTGCCATCCGCTGCCTGACTGCCGCGCAGCCGACATGGATGTCGGGCGATTGCAGCAGCCGCCGCAGGGTATCGGCCAGGGTGCGCGCGCTGGCGCGACCGGCTTTCAGGGTCAGGCCGGCGTGCAGCGCCGCCACGCGGGCGCCGTTGTCGAACTGGTCGTAGGCCATCGGCACGATCAGCTGGGGCGTCCCGGCACGCAGGGCGACCGCCGTGGTGCCGATGCCGCCGTGGTGCACCAGCGCCGCCGCGCCCGGCAGCAAGGCGCCCAGCGGGCAATAATCCTGCCAGAACGCCGTGGGCGGCAAACTCGCCGGCACCTGTGCCCGGTGCGCGCTGAGGAAGACGATGCGCCGCCCGAGCCGCTGCGCCGCCGCCAGTGCGCTGGCGAAGAAGGCGGCCGCGTGCAGGTTGGCGGTGCCGTGGGTGACGACGATCGGGGCGCTGCCGGCGCCCATGAAGGCCAGCAGCGCCGGCGCGATGGCGTCATGCGGATGCGGATCGTAGAGCGGGAAGTCGCCGCACAGCAGCCGCGCCGGCCAGTCCGGCTGGCGCCCGCCGAACCACGCCGGAAACAAGGTGAGCGACAGGTCGGGCGCCCCGGCCATCTCCTCCAGATAGCTGGACACGGGCGCACGGCCCTGCGCGCGCCGCCATGCGTTCAGCTCGGGCACGACGACCGGATTGATGGCCGTGGTCTCGACCATGTTCCACAGCCAGCGCCGCAGCGTCAGCGGCAGCCAGCGCGGTATCGGGAACGGCCCCAGCACCGGCAGGTCGTGCACCGTGCGCAGGTTCGACGGCGCCAGGAAAGCGGCCACGATCCGGATGCCGGGCCGATCCGCGCGGCACAGGTCGGCATGCGCCACCGCCAGCGGGTGCACCAGCAGCACGCATGGCTGCTCGCGCGGCAAGCTCGCCACGAAAGCGCGCATGCCCTCCATGCCTTGCCGCATGGCGCGCCAGACGACGCCGAAGCCGCGGCGCGGATGCCACAGGTCGGGATCCTCCAGCACGGCGGGATCGGCCGGCAGGGGGTGGAACGCCACGCCGGCCTGGCGCACCAGCGCCTCGTGCATGAGGGGCGCGAGCAGCGTGACGGCGTGGCCGCGCTGGCGCAAGCCCAGCGCGAGCCGCAGGAAGGGAAACAGGTCGCCGGCCGAGCCGGAGGTGACCACGACAATGTGCGGCAATACAGTCGAATAATCGGACATGGCGCTTCCATAAAAGGATGATCCGCGCGACGCGCCATGGAACGCGTCGCGCGGCATATCATACCGCCGCCGGCACTGCCCGGTCGCGGCCGTTTGCGCTATCCTGTTTCAATTACTTCAATCAAAGACCAAGGAACCTGCATGCGTTTCAGCCTTTCCCGTCCGCTGCTCTGCAGCACGGCATTGTTGGCCGTACTGATGTCGCCTGTATCGCGCTGCGCCGCCGCGCCGGCCGCTCACAATCCGGCCGGCGCGCCGTCGTCCGCGGCGCGCCAGCTGCACCAGCTGGCCGACGCGTTCTACCGGGCGCGCGCGCATTTCGACCCCTTGCTCATTACCGCCAACGGCGACAGCCGCTTCAATGGCGAACTGGGACTGAGCATCTCCCCGGCAAACCGCAGCCGCCAGTTCGCCCTGTACCGGCGCATGCAAACCCGATTGAAGGCCATTGCGCGCACCCGCCTGGGCGAAGCGGACCAGCTCAATTACGCGCTGCTGGCGTTCGAGCTCGATAGCGGCCTGAGTCTGGAGGCATTCCCCGAACACCTGCTCCCGCTGAACCACTTCGACAACGTGCCCGGCACCCTGGCCAATTACGCCAGCGGCACCGGTTCGCAACCCTTGCATACCGTGGCCCAGTACCAGGATTACCTGAACCGCCTGAACCAGCTGCCAGCCTGGATCGACCAGGCGATCGCCAATATGCGCCAAGGCGTCAAGCGCGGCATCGTCCAGCCGAAGGCGATTACGGTGGCGATGCTGCCCCAGTTCCAGCAACTGCGCAGCGCCACGCCGGAAGCGAATATCTTCTACACGCCGATCAGGAACCTGCCGGCGGCGTTTTCGCAGGCCGATAAGGAGCGCCTGACAGCGGCCTATCGCAAGACGATCGCCACGCGGCTTGCCCCCGCCCTCGAGCGGCTGGCGGTGTATCTGGAAAAGGACTACCTGCCGGCCAGCCGCGCGAGCGACGGCTGGCATGCGCTGCCCAATGGCGCCGCCTGGTACCAGGCGCAGATCAAGGACCGCACCACGGTATCGATGAATCCCGAACAGATTCACCAATTGGGCTTGAAGGAAGTGGCGCGCATCCAGGAGCAATGGGCGCTGCTCGGTCCCAGGCTCGGTTACAGCGGCGCGCCGGCGGCGCTGCCGCAATGGGTCGAGGCGCAGGACAAATTCAAGACCTTCAAGACCGAGGCCGAGGTGCTCGACGCCTATCGCCGGATCGACGACAAGCTCAAGACCCGGCTGCCGGCCCTGTTTTCGCTGCTGCCCAAGGCGCCGCTGCAATTGCAGCTGGAGCCCGAACTGACCCGTGCCACGGCGTCGGACCACTACACGCCGGCGGCGGCGGACGGCTCGCATCCGGGCGTGTTCTGGGCGGTCGTCAACGACCCCAGACAATACAGCCGCACCGGCATGGTGACCCTGTACCTGCACGAAGGCCAGCCCGGCCACCATTTCCATGCGGGGCTGCTGAAGGAACTCGATGTGCCGGATTTCCGCAAATTCAATACCGAAAATCCGAATATCGGGGCATTCACCGAAGGCTGGGCCCTGTATGCCGAAACCCTGGGGCACGAATTCGGCCTGTACGACGATCCGGAAGCCTACTTCGGCCACCTGAACGATGAATTGCTGCGCGCCGTCAGGCTGGTGGTCGATACCGGCATGCACGCCAAAGGCTGGACCCGCGAACAGGCGATTGCCTATGCGCGCGACACGCTCGGCTACAGCGAAGCGCGCGCCAAAAACCAGATCGAGCGTTACATGGTGTGGCCGGCGCAAGCCTTGAGCTACAAGATCGGCGCGCTCAAAATACTTGAATTGCGCGAGCGGGCGCGTACGGCGATGGGCGACAAATTCAGCCTGCCCCAGTTTCACGAGGTGGTGATCGGCGCCGGCACCCTGCCGCTGCCGCTGCTGGAAGCGCGCGTGGATCGCTGGATCGCATCGGCCAAATAAAGAAAGCGCCTGGCGAGTGCGGTGTCGCGGCCCGCATTCCCGGCCTGCTTGCCGAAGCGTCATGACGACGGGCGGAAACAGCGGCGTCAGGACTGCGCAATATCGCGCGCCCGCGCCGCCGGGCCGCTTCACGGCTTGCCGAAGAACAGATAAAAGGTCTGGTTGCCGTTTTCGCCCACCCCCAGGGCCACCGTGAACGGCCCCAGCGCGGTATTGACCGCGCCGAACACGGAATTGGCAAACTGGACCCGCGCCATTTGTTCGCCGTTGACCCGCCGCGCCATCTTGCCGATTTCGACCGAGCCGCCCAGATACACATTGCGCGTGCCCAGCAAGGTCATTTTGCGGGTGTACACCGCGCGTCCGAACAGGTAATCGCCGCCGAGGAACTGGCGCGCCTGGTAACCGGACAGATTGAGGAATCCGCCCAGCGAAAACAGTTCCATCAGCGGCAGGTCGTCGCCCCACAATTTGCCCGCGCGCCCGGCCACGCTCAGGCGGTGCTGGCCCCGGTTCCACGCCATTTCGTGCCCCATGTCGAGCCGTTTGTAGGGCGCGGTGGCGCCCACCGAGGTCGGGGCGATGCGCGCATTCACGAAGCTGTAATTGCCGGTAGACGGGAATACCCAGTCGTCGAGCCGGTCCTGCACGTAGTCGAACTTGACCACGCCGATCTGGTTTTTCTCGTTGGTCAGTTCCGAAAAGCCGATGCTGGGGTCGGACCGTTCGGTGCCGCGTTCCAGGCCGACCTTGAAGGTACTGTCGTCATCGACGTGATTGACCAGGTCGAGGCCGACCGAGGCGTGCTTGGCGCTGTAGGTCGCCACCGCCTTGTCGTTGATGATCAGGTTATCCTTGTTCTGCGAAAAGCGCACTGTCGGCGCCAGGAACCAGCGGCTTGCCCCGCCCAGCGGCTGGTACAGCTGCGAGGTAAAGGAATTGAACTGGCCGAGCGAGACGGTATTGCGCCATTCCAGTCCGGAGCGGGTCAGCCATTTGCCGCGATGCGCCAGCAAGATCGTAAAGTCGCTTTCGCCGGCCAGGTCGGTCGACAGGCGCACGCCCGCCTGCAGGTAATTCGGGCCCCATTCCTTTTCGACCGGTTCCACCACCAGGGTCCGCCCTTGCGGCCCATATTCGAAGCGGTGCGTCACATTTTCGAAGTCGCCCGTCGAATACAGGCTGTTCATGTTCGCGTGCAGTTCCGCCGTGCTGAATGCCTGCCCCGGCTTGATCGAGAATTTGCGGTTGATGAAACTCTCGCTGACATTTTTCAGCTGTTTGGTATCGACCCGCACCGAATTGACCTTGACCGCCGGCGGATGGCGCGCCGCGCGCGCGGCCAGATGCGCCGCGAAGTCGGCCTCGGACAAGGCCAGCGGCGCCAGCCGGTCGGCCGCCACATGCGCGGCGGCCTCGCCCAGCGCGATGGTCTTGGCGGAGTTTTCGAAGTCGGCCGCGCTGAAGTCGCCCAGCTGCGGCAGGATCAGCACGTCTTTCGCCGTCAGTTCGCGCAGCGAGGCTTCGACGTTCTGCTCGGTGAGGATATTGAGCATCTGCTGGCCGACGCCGAAGGCCGAGACGATCTTGTCGCGTTTGAGCAAGGGCGTGCCGAGGTTGACGGCGATGATGATGTCGGCCCCCATCGAGCGCGCCACGTCGACCGGCAGGTTGCGCACCAGGCCGCCGTCGAGCAGGGCGCGGTCGTCGATCTCGACCGGGGCGAACACGCCCGGCACCGACATGCTGGCCCGCATCGCGCGCGCGATGCCGCCACGGTCCAGTACGACCATCTTACCGTTTTCGATGTCGGTGGCAATCGCGCGGAAGGGAATGTCGAGCTCGTCGAAGTGGGTGACGTCGCCGGTCCGGGCGGCCAGGGTGTTGAAGAAGAATTCGATCTGCTGGCCGTAGTTCAGGCCGCGCGGCAGGCGCATTTCGAGGTCGGAAAAGCCGATCTCGCCGCTGACGATGTTCTTGCGCTCGGTCGCCTTGGCGTAGGTCGAGCGTTCCAGGCGCGGCGGGCTGTCGGTGAGGACCTTGTTCCATTCCACGGCGGCGATGCGTTTTTCCAGTTCCTGCGGCCGGTTGCCGACCGCGTAGGCGCCGGCCACGATCGAGCCCATGCTGGTGCCGACCACGTAGTCGACCGGGATGCGCATCTCTTCGAGGACTTTGAGGACGCCGATATGGGCCACGCCACGGGCGCCGCCGCCCGATAACACCAGGCCGATCCTGGGCCGCTGGGGCGGATCGGCGGCGAGGACGGTGGCATGGAAAAAAGCGAGGAACAGCAGGACGGAGGCGGGGAAGGCGCGCATGGGTTTTCGGATGAAGTCAGGCGTGCTACGGACCCCCGCCAGCGCGGGGGCGACGGTTTGGTGGGGTGGGCGCTTACTCGGGCCGGATCGGTGTGAAGGCATCCTTGCCGACCACCGTATTCCACTGCCGGACTTTATAGCCGGTCACCACGCCGTGCAGCAGATAGGGATCGGCTTTGGCGAACGCTTCGACCACCGCCGGCGACTCGCTCTGGAAGAACAGCACCGACATATCGGCCGGATCGGAAAACGCGCCGCCCATGATCAGTTCACCGCGTTCCTGCGCTTCCCACGCCAGTTTCAGGTGCTCGTTGCGGTATTTGCCGCGCGTTTCAAGATAATCCGCGGCCAGGTCATAACATAACAAATAGTGCATGCAATCTCCGTCAAAACGCCATCATAAAAACCGGTCGAGAATCTTCCGGCTGTGCTTGTCGATGGTGAACATATCGCGGATCAGGAACTGGATGCCGTGGTTATCGGCCACCAGCAGCGAGGCATCGCCGATCCGGCGGATATCTTCTTCGCCCTTGAGCGTAAACGCGGTATCGCCCCGGTCGGTATTGACTTCCCATGTGCATGGCGTGGCAAAGCTGCTGACACGGACGATATGGTGAATCACCGGCATGAATTCGCGCCCATCGAGTTCATCTTGCACCAATTCCCGAATCGGCGCTGGCAGCGCCCCCAGATTGTCGATCCAGCCGACTTCCTTGCCGTTCGAAAGCACCATCGAAATACCCTGTTGCGGCGCCTGGATCGGGAATGCCCGCACCGGCGACACGCCGACATGGACCTCGCCGTCTTCCGCCGTCAGCGTCAGCTTGCCGAAACTGTCGCGGCTTAATGTGAATACCGAACTTGCAGCGCTTGCCATCATTACTCCCTGTCGTCCATGTCCGTATCGACGTTGCGCGCCTGCGCCTCGTACAAGCGGAAATACGCGCCTTCGCGCGCCATCAATTCATCGTGGCTGCCCTCTTCCATCACCACGCCGCGGTCCAGCACCACCAGGCGGTCGGCCCGATGCAGGGTCGACAGGCGGTGCGCGATGGCGATCGTGGTACGGCCCTGCACCAGGTTATCGAGCGCCTTCTGGATTTCTTTTTCGGTTTCCGAGTCGACCGAGGACGTCGCTTCATCCATGATCAGGATGCGCGGATCGATCAGCAAGGCGCGCGCAATCGAAATGCGCTGGCGTTCGCCGCCCGACAAGCCCTGGCCGCGCTCGCCCACCATCGAATCGTAGCCCTGCGGCAGGCGCAGGATGAACTCGTGCGCATGCGCCGCGCGCGCCGAGGCGATGATTTCCTCGCGCGTCGCATGCGGCTTGCCGTAGGCGATATTTTCGGCGATGGTGCCGAAGAACAAAAACGGCTCCTGCAGCACCAGCCCGATATTCTTGCGGTAATCGGACACCGCGAACGAGCGGATATCGACGCCGTCCAGCAGAATCGCGCCTTCCGACACATCGTAGAAACGGCAGGTCAGATTGACCAGGGTGCTCTTGCCCGATCCGCTATGCCCCACCAGGCCGACGAATTCGCCCGCCTTGATATTGAGCGAAATGCCGCGATTGACCGCGCGGTTGCCGTAGCGGAAACCGACTTCGCGCAGATCGATACGCCCTTCGATTTTATCCAGCCTGACCGGATTGGCCGGCTCCGGAACGCTCGACACATGATCGAGAATATCGAAGATGCGCTTGGCGGCGGAGGCCGACTTCTGGGTCACCGACACGATGCGGCTCATCGAATCGAGACGGCCGTAAAACCGGCTGCTGTAGGTAATGAACAAGGTCAGCACGCCGACCGTGATGTTCTTGTTCGATACCAGCCAGATGCCGAATACCCACACCACCAGCAAACCGAGTTCGGTCAGGAACGAGACCGTCGGCGAAAACAGCGACCAGACCCGGTTCAATTTATCGTTGACGGCCAGGTTATGTTTGTTGGCATCGCGAAAGCGGGTCGCTTCGCGCTTTTCCTGGGCAAAGGCCTTCACCACGCGCACGCCGGGAATGGTATCGGCCAGGACGTTGGTCACTTCGCCCCAGACCCGGTCGATCTTCTCGAAACCGGTGCGCAGGCGGTCGCGCACGATATGGATCATCCAGGCGATGAACGGCAGCGGCACCAGGGTAATCACGGCCAGCATCGGATTGATCGAACACAGGATCACGCCGGTCATGATAATCATCAGCACGTCCGACGCGAAGTCGAGCAGGTGCAAGGATAAAAACACGCAAATCCGGTCGCTGCCGCTGCCGATGCGCGACATCAGGTCGCCCGTGCGCTTGCCGCCGAAATACTCGAGCGACAGCTTCATCAAGTGCTCGTAGGTGGCCGAGCGCAAGTCCGCCCCCATCCGTTCCGACACCAGGGCCAGCACATAGGTCTTGCCCCAGCCCAGCAGCCAGGCCAGCACGGCCGAGCCGAACAGGCCGGCCATGTACAGCCACACCAGTTCCTTGTTGACCGGTTGCCCGTTCTGGAACGGGATCAGCACGTTATCCATCAGCGGCATGGTCAGATACGGCGGTATCATATGCGCCGCGGTACTGGCCAGCATCAGGAAGAAGCCGAGCGCGAGCTGCCCGCTGTAGGGCCTGGCAAAGCGCCACAGGCGGAACAGGGTCCAGGTCGACGGCGGCGTGTACAGCACCTTGGTGCAGATCGGACACTCATCCTGCCCCGGTTCCAGGGGCGCCTTGCAGCTCGGGCACACGTTCTGCTCGGCCGACTGCACCGGCAAGCCGCTCAGGACGCTGTCGCGCTGCTCGCGGAAGTGGTCGAGCACGCGGATCGCGTGCAGGTTCTGCCCCAGCGTGAAGCGCCAGGCGTCCAGCAAACCTTGTTCGTCGAGCAACTGCAGATGGCCGACACCGGCGTGGTCGTGGTGCGTGAGCGACAGTCCCGGGCGGAAAGTCCACTCGCGCCAATCGTTCTCGCCGGGCGCGCGCGCCAGCAAACGGCGGCTGGTGACGACCACCAGGCCTTTTTTGAAGCGCAATTTGGCATCGAGGTCAACCTCGACGCCACTTAAAACGTTTTCCCCAGGTGCAAGTTTTTTAGCGACATCAGCCTGCCAGTGTGGAGGCAGGGAAAGCGGGCCGCTGCCCGTCGTCATAGGAGAAACAGATGGATCAATAGTCATCGTAGTGCGGTTCCGGCTCTGGGCCACGAATTTACGGGCGGAAATTGTTCAACATGGGCGCCGGCAGCAGGGCACCCGGAGAAGGCCGTACCGGCGTGCCGCGAAGCAGGCCCGCGCGACGCGTTCGGGAATCCAGACTGGCAGAAATCGGTTCAGCACGGTAAGCTTCGTCTCTAGCAAGTATACAACATGATGCGCTTCGAAAAGCCTCACGAGGTCTTAGGGCGTTAACAACGCCAAGCCTGTTATCAAGAAATAACGACATGACAAAGAAGAAAGAAATCAGCGTTCTGCGGGTCAGCCACCTGCGCGGACCGAACATCTGGACCTATCGCCCGGTGATCGAGGCGTGGCTGGATATTGGCGCGCTGGAAGAGTTTCCGTCGAACCTGCTGCCCGGCCTGTACGAGCGCCTGACGGCCTGGCTGCCCGGCCTGATCGAGCACCGCTGCGGCGTGGGCGAGCGCGGCGGCTTCCTGGAGCGCCTGCGCGAAGGCACCTGGTCCGGCCACATCCTCGAACATGTCGTTCTCGAACTGCAAAACCTGGCAGGCATGCGCACCGGCTTCGGCAAGACCCGCTCCACCGGCGAGGCGGGCGTCTACAAGATGGCCTTCCGCACGCGCCAGGAACAGGTCGGCCTGGCCGCGCTGGACGCCGGCCGCGCCCTGCTGATGGCCGCCATCGACGACACGCCGTACGACCTTGACGGCGCGCTCGCCAGGCTGAAGGACATCGTCGACCGCCACTGCCTGGGACCGAGCACGGCGCACATCGTCGAAGCGGCCACCGAACGCCGGATCCCCTTCATCCGCCTCACCGACGGCAACCTGGTGCAGCTCGGCCACGGCGCCGCCCAGCGCCGCATCTGGACCGCCGAAACCGACCGCACCAGCGCGATTGCCGAGAGCATCGCCAGCGACAAGGACCTGACCAAGACCCTGCTGCAATCGTGCGGCGTGCCGGTGCCCGAGGGCAGCCTGGTCCGCAGCGCCGGGCAAGCCTGGGAAGAAGCGCAGGACATCGGCCTGCCGGTGGTCGTCAAGCCCTACGACGGCAACCACGGGCGCGGCGTCTCGCTCAACCTGATGACCCAGGCCGACGTCGAAAAAGCCTACGAGCTGGCGGCGCGCAAGGGCGACAGCGCCAGCGTCATCGTCGAGCGCTTCATCCCCGGCGACGAACACCGCCTGCTGGTGGTCGGCACGCGCATGGTCGCTGCCGCCAAGGGCGAATCGCTGTGGGTCACCGGCGACGGCGTGGGCGACATCGTCGCCCTGGTCAACAGCCAGATCAACATCGACCCGCGCCGCGGCGAAGGCGAAGACGCGCCGCTCAGCCCCGTCAAGCCGGACGTCTCCGGCGAAATCATCCTCGAACTCGAACGCCAGGGCATGAGCGCGCAGTCGGTGCCGCAAGCCGGCCAGAAAGTGCTGATCCAGCCGAACGGCAACGTCGCCATCGACGTCACCGACCAGGTGCACCCCTCGATCGCCCACGCCGCCGCCCTGGCAGCGCGCATCGTCGGGCTGGACATCGCCGGCATCGACCTGGTGGCCGAAGACATCACCCGCCCGCTCGACGAGCAGCGCGGCGCCATCATCGAAGTCAACGCCAGCCCGGGCCTGCTGGCCCACCTGAAACCCGGCGAGGGCGCGGCGCGCCCGGTCGGCACGGCCATCATCGCGCACCTGTTCGCGGACGGCGAAAGCGGCCGCATTCCCATCATCGGCGTGACCGGATCCAAGGGCACCAGCCTGATCGCGCGCCTGATCGGCTGCCTGCTGCACCTGACCGGCAAGCACACGGGCGTGGTCAGCGGCCAGGGCCTGTACCTCGACCAGCGCCAGGTCTCCGGCGAGAACGCCATGACCTTCGAGGCCGGCCAGCGCCTGCTGATCAACCGCACCGTCGAAGCGGCCGTTTTCGAAAGCAATGCGCGCATGATCCTGGCCGAAGGCCTGGCCTACGACAAGTGCGCGGTCGGCGTGGTGACCGACATGGACGGCCAGGAAGCGCTGGCGGACTTCCACATCCATGACGCCGACGGCATGGCCAACGTGATCCGCAGCCAGGTCGACGTGATCCTGCCCGACGGCGCGGCGGTCCTCAACGCGGCCGACGCGCGCGTGGCCGACCTGGCCGGTCTGTGCGACGGGCGCGTGATCTTCTACGCGCTCGACCCGGCGCTGCCCGTCATCGAAGCGCACCGCGCCGCCGGCGAACGCGCGGTGTTCATGCGCGGCCAGGACGTGGTGCTCGGCGACGGCGCACAGGAAACGGTGCTGTTCCAGATGTCCACGCTCAAGCCGGGCACCGCCAGGCATCCCGACACGGTGCTGGCGGCGGTGGCGGCGGCATGGGCGCTGGACGTGCCGGCCGCGCTGATCGGCGCCGGCCTGCGGACCTTCGACACGGCGGCGGACAAAGCGGCCAAAGGCAAACTTTAACAACACAGCACCCGGCCCGATGGCCGGGCTGCCGGCAGTGTCAACGCCCGAGGGCGCAGCGACGCACCAGCGCAACACTTAGGATGAAACCGTTTATGGAAGTATCTCGCGTACGGGCCCTGCGTGGTCCCAACCTGTGGAGCCACCACACCTCGATCGAAGCGATCGTCGCCTGCACCAGTGCGGAACAGGATGTCGGCGCCCTGCCCGGCTTCGAAGATCGCCTGCGCGCGCTGTTCCCCGACATGAGCGCCTTGCAGACGCTCGGCCACTACGACCCCATCACCATGGCCCAGGTGCTGGAACTGGCGGCGCTGTCGCTGCAGGCGCAAGCCGGCTGCCCGGTCACCTTCAGCCGCACCACCGCCACGCCCGAAGCGGGCACCTACCAGGTCGTAGTCGAGTATTCCGAAGAAGCGGTGGGCCGCCTGGCCATGGACCTGGCCGCGCAACTGTGCGCCGCCGCCGCCGCCGATACCGCCTTCGACCTCGGCGCCGCCCTGACGCAATTGCGCGACCTCGACGAAGACGTGCGCCTCGGCCCCAGCACCGGCGCCATCGTGCAGGCCGCCGTGGCCCGCAACATCCCGTTCCGGCGCCTGACCGACGGCAGCCTGGTCATGTTCGGCTGGGGCAGCCGCCAGCGCAAGATCCAGGCCGCCGAAATCGACAGCACCGGCGCGATTGCCGAATCGATCGCGCAGGACAAGGAACTGACCAAGAAACTGCTGCACGCCGCCGGCGTGCCGGTGCCCTTGGGGCGCGTCGCCGCCGACCCGGACGACGCCTGGGCCGCCGCGCTGGAAATCGGCCTGCCGGTCGTGATCAAGCCGAAGGACGGCAACCAGGGCAAGGGCGTCACCGTCAACGTCACCACCCGCGAACAGCTGGTGGCGGGCTACCACGCCGCCGCCGAATTCCGCGACGATATCCTGGTCGAACGCTACCTGCCCGGCCACGACTTCCGCCTGCTCGTGATCGGCAACAAACTGATTGCCGCCGCACGGCGCGACCCGCCGATGGTGGTCGGCGACGGCAAGCACAGCGTGCGCGAACTGGTCGACCAGGTCAACCTCGACCCGCGGCGCGGCAATGGCCATGCCACCTCGCTGACCAAGATCCGCTTCGACGACATCGCCCTGGCCAGCCTGGCCAAGCAAGGGCTGGTGGCCGAATCGGTCGCCGCCAAGGGCCAGCGCGTGGTCCTGCGCAATAACGCCAACCTCTCCACGGGCGGTGCCGCCAGCGACGTCACCGACGACGTGCATCCCGAAGTGGCGGCGCGCGCGATTGCCGCCGCCCACATGGTGGGGCTCGACATCTGCGGCGTCGACCTGGTGTGCGACAGCGTGCTCAAACCGATCGAAGAACAGAACGGCGGCATCGTCGAAGTCAACGCCGCGCCGGGCCTGCGCATGCACCTCTCGCCCTCGTTCGGCAAAGGCCGTCCGGTCGGCGAAGCGATCATGTCCTCGATGTTCGCCGACGGCGACGACGGCCGCATTCCCGTGGTTGCCGTCACCGGCACCAACGGCAAGACCACCACGGTGCGCCTGATCGCCCACCTGCTCACCGCCGGCGGCCTGCGCACCGGCATGACCAACACCGACGGCGTCTACATCGAAGGGCGCCGCATCGACAGCGGCGACTGCAGCGGCCCGCGCAGCGCGCGCAACGTGCTGCTCCATCCCGACGTCGACGCCGCCGTGTTCGAAACCGCGCGCGGCGGCCTGCTGCGCGAAGGCCTGGCCTTCGACCGCTGCCAGGTGGCCGTGGTCACCAACATCGGCGCCGGCGACCACCTGGGGCTGAACTACATCACCACGGTCGAAGACCTGGCGGTGCTCAAGCGCGTGATCGTGCAGAACGTCGCCGACAGCGGCGTCGCGGTCCTCAACGCCAACGACCCGGCGGTGGTCAACATGGCCAACAACTGCCGTGGCAGCGTCACCTTCTTCACGGCGGACGCCGGGCACCCGGTCATGTCGACCCACCGCGCCCAGGGTCAGCGCGTGGTGTACGTGGACGGCGCCATGCTGGTCGCGGCGCAAGGCAAGACCGAGCATCGCATCGCGCTGGCCGACGTGCCGATCACGCGCGGCGGCAGCATCGGCTTCCAGGTCGACAACGTGATGGCCTCGGTGGCTGCCGCGTGGGCGGTCGGCACCAGTTGGGACGACATCCGCGCCGGCCTCAAGTCCTTCGCCAACGAAAGCGACAATGCGCCGGGGCGCTTCAACGTCTTCAGCTATCGCGGCGCGACCGTGATTGCCGACTACGGCCACAATCCCGACGCCATCCTGGCGCTGGTCGGCGCGGTCGAGAGCATGCCGGCCAAGCGGCGCTCGGTGGTCATCAGCGGCGCCGGCGACCGGCGCGACGAAGACATCCGCCAGCAGACCGAGATCCTCGGCGCCGCCTTCGATGACGTGCTGCTGTACCAGGACCAGTGCCAGCGCGGGCGCGCCGACGGCGAAGTCGTCGCCCTGCTGCGCCAGGGCCTGGCGGGGGCGGTCCGCACCACCCACGTGGACGAAATCAACGGCGAATTCGTCGCCATCGACAAAGCGCTGGCGCGCCTCGGCGAAGGCGACCTGTGCCTGATCCTGATCGACCAGGTCGACGAAGCCCTCGCCCACATCGCCAGCCGCATCGCCCAAGGCTAAGCCTCCACCGGGGTCTGACCTCTGATTCGACACATTGCCCGACAGAGGTCAGACACCCCCCGACATCAAGCTCCAACCTCCTACAACCGGGGTCAGAGCTTTTATTCGAAACTATTTCCACTCTGATAGCCGCCGCACATCCCCACGTGCTCACGCGACGGACGTGTGCCTCTGGATCTGCTCAGGAGGGCCATGATAGGGTCGGCACAGCCCGATCCACGGAGCATTATCTCTATATCGCGGTGCAATTAATTGCTCATTAAAGCTCTGACCCCGGTGTGGCGCGGTGCAATTAATTGCTCATTAAAGCTCTGACCCCGGTGTGGCGCGGTGCAATTAATTGCTCATTAAAGCTCTGACCCCGGTTAGGGAATAGTTGTGCAGGTAAAAATAATAATGTTGATAGACAGTTAAATAACATTTACACTTGGGCCGTTTTGCACCGAATCGAAAGCGACACAGTGAATCCCTTTTTCCGCCTGCAGCGCGATGCCTTGCTCGGCCTGCAGCGCCTGGTCGTCGGCGGCGCCGCTTTTTACGATGTGCGGCCCACCCATCCCTGCGTGTTTTTCGCCAATCACACCAGCCATCTCGATACCACCGGCCTGCTGGCCGCCATTCCACCAACCATGCGCGACCGCACCCGTCCCGTCGCCGGCGCCGACTACTGGGACAAGACCGCCCTGCGCCGCTATATCGCGCACACCCTGCTCAACGTGGTGCTGGTCGACCGCGAAAAAGGCGGCGCCGATGCGCTGCTGCCGCTCAAAGCTGCCCTCGACCAGAACGATTCGCTGATCGTGTTCCCTGAAGGCACGCGCCGGGATACCACCCTGCCCGGCGAGTTCAAGTCGGGCCTGTACCACTTGAGCAAGGACCGCCCGACCCTGGCGCTGGTCCCGGTCTACCAGCAAAACCTGCACCGCGCGCTGCCCAAGGGCGCGCCGTTTCCGCTGCCGCTGCTGTGCCGCTCGCACTTCGGCGCGCCGCTGTACAACGACCGCGGCGAAGACAAGGACACATTCATCGCCCGCATGCACCAGGCGGTATGCGACCTGGCCGATACGTTCTGAGACGCCCCCGATGACGCCCCAATTCCTGCTTACCGGCCAGATCCTGCTGACGATCCTGGTCATCGCCTCCGCCATCGGCTTCGTGCTGCGCCTGCGTAATCCCGGCAACGCCACCATCGTCAACCTGAACGCGCGCATCAACGCGTGGTGGATCATGGCGGGCGTGCTGTTTTCGGCGCTGGTGCTGGGCCGCTACATGACGATCGTGGTGTTCGGCTTCGCCTCGCTGATGGCGCTGCGCGAGTTCCTCACCCTTACGCCGACCCGCAAGAGCGACTACTGGCCGCTGTTCATCGCCTTTTTCATCGCCCTGCCGGCCCAGTACTGGCTGCTGTGGATCGAGTGGTACGGCCTGTTCGCGATCATGATCCCGGTGTATGTCTTCTTCCTCATCTCGGCCGCCAGCGCGATCAGCCAGGATACCGACGACTTCCTGTCCCGTAATTCACGCATCCTGTTCGCGGTGATGTTCTGCGTGTACGGCGTCAGCCACGCGCCGGCGCTGCTGATGCTCGATATCCCGACCTTCCAGGGCCATAACGCGCAATTGCTGTTCTTCTTCGTCTTCATCGTGCAGATCAGCGATGTGCTGCAATACGTGTTCGGTAAACTCTTCGGCAAGCACAAGATGGTCCCCAAACTCAGTCCGAACAAGACCTGGGAAGGCTTGATCGGCGGCGGCCTGGCCACCATGGGGATCGGCGCGCTGCTGGCCTTCGTCACGCCATTCACGCCCTTGCAAGCGGCCGGCATGGCCGCGCTGATCGTCATCGGCGGCGTCATGGGCGGGCTGGTGATGTCGGGCGTGAAGCGTTCGCTCGGCGCCAAGGACTGGGGCACCGGCATCGCCGGCCACGGCGGCTACATGGACCGCCTCGATTCGCTCGGCTTCGCAGCGCCGGTCTTCTTCCACATCGTGCGCTGGCTCTGGGCCCTGCCCTGAGCTGCGCGTAGCCCGGCTACGCCGGCCGCTTCCCTACTGCCCCCTGCCGCAAGCTCGCCCCAAGCCGGCGCTGGACGGCGCTCGCCTTGATTTTCGTACAATTCCCCAAACGATGTGTAGTAATATTACATCGGCTTTTCGCCATTTAACAGCGGCGTCACAAAAACGACGTACTCAGGACAAGGGCGCCGCTGCACATCCCCTCTTCAGGAGTTGCACATGCATTCTCTAGGTAGTATTACTTCAAAATTCATTACTTCAAGATTCATTACTTCACAATTCATTACTTCACGATTCCCATCGACCTTACTCGGCGCATCCTTGTGCGCAGGCCTGCTCGCCGCGTGCGGCGGCTCGGATGGGACCAGCGGCGCCGACGCGCCAGGCACGGTGACGGAATCGGTCCAGCGCGCGTCCGTCTCGGTGGCGAGCATCGCGCCCAACACCATCCGCCTGCACTACCGGCGCGCCCAGCGCGACGAAGCGCAATGGGGCGTGTATTCCTGGTCCGGCCCCGCCAAGCCGAGCGTGGAATGGATCAAGGACCGCTTCATGCTGACGTCCACCGACAGCTTCGGCGGCTATGTCGACATTCCGCTCGACCCCACCAAGACCAGAATCGATTTCCTGCTCACCGACGGCAGCGGCAACAAGAACTGCGCCAGCGACCAGGCCAGCGATTTTGCGCCGGACATCGCCACCCGCGGCCAGGAAGCCTGGCTGCTCGAAGGCGACTGCAAGGTCTACACCAGCGCCCCGGCGATCAGCTTCGGCAACCTGGCCAACGCCGCCGCGCACTGGCTCGCGCCCGATACCCTGGTATGGCCGGGCACACCGGCCGCCGCCAGCTACAAGCTGTTCTACGCGGCCGACGGTGGGCTCGGTTCGGCGCCGGGCGGCGTCACCGGCGCCGACGGCAGCATCGACCTGCGCGTGAGCGGCGCCCTGGCGCCGGCACTGCAGGAAAAATATCCGCACCTGGCCGGGTCGACCGCTTTGACGCTCTCCAGCGCCGACGTGGCCGGCCTGCCGGCCAAGGTGAGCGGCCAGTTCGCCATCGCGCAGTTCGACGCGGCCGGCAAGCTGGTTCAGGTCACGTCGCTGCAGACGAGCGGCCTGCTCGACGCGCTGTTCGCGCCGGCCGCCGCCAACAGCGCGCTCGGCGCGACCTTCAGCCGGGCCGGCGTGCCGACCTTCCGCGTGTGGGCGCCGACCGCCAGATCGGTGTCGCTCAATGTCTACCCGGATGCCACGAGCGCCAACGCCCGCAGCGTGCCGATGACGCGCGACGCGGCCAGCGGCGTGTGGCACTACACCGCTTCCGATGCCGCCTGGACCAACCGCGCCTACTATACCTACACCGTGAACGTGCTGTCGCGCTGGGCCGATAACAGGGTGGTCGCCAACGTGGTCACCGATCCGTATTCGCTGAGCCTGAACGCCAACGGCGGGCGCAGCTTCGTCGCGAACCTGGATAGCCCCACATTGAAACCGCCCGGCTGGGACTTGCACCCGATTCCGCGCCTCGATCATCCGACCGACATTGCGCTGTACGAACTGCAGGTGCGCGATTTCAGCGCCAGCGACATGACGGTGCCGCCGGCCCATCGCGGCAAATTCCTGGCCTTTACCGATGTGCAGTCGAACGGCATGCGCCACCTGCGCGCGCTGCAGCGCGCCGGCATGAGCCACATCCACCTGCTGCCCAGCTTCGACATCGCCAGCGTGAATGAAACCGGCTGCACCACCCCAAGCATTCCGAACGCCGCCGCCAACGCGGAGGCGCAGCAGGCGGCGGTGGCCGCCAGCGGCGACAGCGACTGCTTCAACTGGGGCTACGATCCGGTCCATTACAGCGCGCCCGACGGCAGCTTCGCGACCGACGCCAACGACGGCGCGGTGCGCGTGCGCGAGTTCCGCGCCATGGTCAAGGCGCTCCACGAACAAGGCTTGCGGGTGACGATGGACGTGGTCTACAACCACACCAGCGGCTCGCAGCAAGGCCCGCTGTCGGTGCTCGACAAGATCGTGCCGGCCTATTACTACCGCCTCAATGCGAGCGGCGCCATCATCAACGACAGCTGCTGCGCCGACACCGCCGCCGAGAACGCGATGATGGCCAAGCTGATGACCGATTCCGTCGTCACCTGGGCCACCGACTACAAGGTCGACAGCTTCCGCTTCGACATCATGGGCATGGCGCCGCTGTCGGTGATCACGCAACTCAAAGAGAAGGTGGACCGCGCCGCGCAGCGCGACATTTACCTGTACGGCGAAGCCTGGAACTTCGGTACGGTCGGCAACGACGCGCGCTTCGTGCAGGCGCGCCAGGCAAACATGTTCGGCACCGGCGTCGGCTCCTTCAACGACCGCTTGCGCGACGCGGTGCGTGGCGGCGGCTGCTGCGATGGCGGGCCTGAGCTGATCGGGCAGCAGGGCTTCATCAACGGCGCTTTTGTCGATCCGAATGCGACCAGCACGCAAACGAAGGACGACCTGCTGCGCCTGGGCGATCTGGTCAAGGTGGGTTTGTCGGGCACCCTGCGCGATTACAGCTTTACCGACCGCACCGGCGCCGTGCGCAAGAATGCGCAGATCGACTACTTCGGGCAACAGGCGGGGTTCGCGGCCAGTCCGGCGGAGACCATCAACTACGTCGAAGCGCACGACAACCAGACCCTGTTCGACCTGAATGCGTTCAAGCTGCCGCAGTCGACCAGCCTGGCCGACCGCGTGCGCGTGCAGAACCTGGGCGCGGCGATCAACATGCTGTCGCAGGGCGTGCCCTTCTTCCACGCGGGGCAGGAAATCCTGCGTTCGAAGTCGCTCGACCGCGACAGCTACAACGCGGGCGACTGGTTCAACCGCCTCGACTTCACCTACCAGTCGAACAACTTCGGCGTCGGCTTGCCGATGGCGGGCGTGAACAAGGCCAATTGGGAATTCATGGCGCCGATCCTGGCCAATGCGCGGATCATGCCGGATGCGGCGGCGATCGTGTCGGCGCGCGACTACTTCCTCGACCTGCTGGAAATCCGCAAGGACAGCACCCTGTTCCGCCTGCGCAGCGCCAGGGACGTGAGCGAGCGGCTCAGGTTCCACAACACGGGACCGCAGCAGGTCGCCGGCCTGATCGCGATGAGCATCGACGGCCGGCGTTATCCGGGCGCGAAGTACGGCAGCGTAGCCACCTTCTTCAACGTCGACAAGGTCGCCAAGACCATCACGATCGATGAACTCAAGGGACGCAAGCTGGGACTGCACAAGGTGCAGCGCAAGTCGGACAGCGACACGCTGGCGAAGACGGCGACCTACGAGCGCGCCAGCGGCACCTTCAGCATCCCGCCGCGCACGACGGCGGTGTTCGTCGAGAATGGGCCGTTCTGGCAGAACGAGGAGTAGTCGGACTGTCGCGAAAGCCCATCGATACGCTTGCCCCTGCGGCGTCCTTCCCGCCTGACGGAGGCGCTGCCGATACCCGGATCGGTATCGGCAGCCGCCAAAACGCGATTGGCGCCATTGCGGCGGGTCCCCTACGATTCGGGCAAACAAGAGCATCGCGCTCGATAACGACCATCAACGGGCGCGAGTTCTTTTCCGACACGGGCCGCAGCCTGTACCTGGCCGACGTGCCGGCTTCGATGCTGCAGCGGATCGCCGTCCACAAGACCCAGGGCCGCGACCTGCCCGAGGGCGGCACCGCCGGCGTGATCGACGTGCGCACCAAGCGCCCGTTCGACTTCAAGGGCCGGCAGGTCACGCTGAACGCGCAAATAGAACACCGCGACAAGGCCAGGACCACGAATCCGGACGTCAGCGCAGCACCGGCGCCGAGTGTGGACGTGTTCGCGGAAGGCTTCCGCACGAATATCGACCAGCGCTACCAGGACAATGTCATGATCGGGTTCCGCCGCACTTCGGCGGCGCGACCATCACGACCACGCCGGGCACCAACAATCTCGATACCATCACGCGCCTGAGCAAGGACGCGCCGGGATGCACGTCGACCCCGGCGTACCAGCGTACGCTCACGGGCAGTTCGTCGATCGTGGGCGTGCTCTCGCCGGTGTCGGTCGATACCAGCCGCACCGATGTGCTGCCGAGTTTTGCGCTGCGCGCCGAGCTGGCGCCGACCGTGGTGGCGCGCGCGATCGCCGGCCGCGCGGTCGAACGGCCGGCGTTTGCCGGCTACATCCCGGCGCTGGGCCTGACCGAAGGCGTGGCAGCGACTCCCAACTCGTCAGGCAGCGCCGGTCGCCGGCGTGCGCAAAACGCGCCGCAATCGGCACAACAGCGCCTCATCGGCCGGCTTCTGCCAGCAGCATTGCGGCCGCGATGGTAAGCTTTTGTTTTTTGATAAACATGCATCGCGGTCCCCTGCGAGCCACGTAGAAAGCTCCCATGAAACAGAACTATATCAACGGCGCCTGGGTCGACGGCGCTTCGTCGTCCGCCAACATCAATCCCTCGAACACGAACGACATCATCGGCCACTACGCCCAGGCCGACGCGCAGCAGGCCGAGCTGGCAATCGCCGCCGCCGCTGCCGCCGCACCGGGCTGGGCCCTGTCCAACATCCAGGTGCGCGCCGATGCGCTCGACAAGATCGGCAGCGAAATCCTGGCCCGTAAAGAAGAGCTCGGCACCCTGCTGTCGCGCGAGGAAGGCAAGACCCGTCCCGAAGGCATCGGCGAAGTCGCGCGCGCCGGCGCCATCTTCAAATTCTTCGCCCAGGAATGCCTGCGCCTGCGCGGCGACAAGCTGCCGTCCGTACGCCCCAACCTCGACGTGGAAGTCACGCGCGAGCCGGTCGGCGTGGTCGGCATCATCGCCCCGTGGAATTTCCCGATCGCCATCCCGTCGTGGAAAATCGCGCCCGCACTGGCCTACGGCAACTGCGTGCTGATCAAGCCGGCCGAGCTGGTGCCCGCCAGCGTCTGGGCCCTGACCGAGATCATCAGCCGCGCCGGCCTGCCGCCGGGCGTGTTCAACCTGGTGATGGGGCGCGGCAGCGTGGTCGGCCAGGCCTTCCTGAGCGACCGCCGCGTCAATGCGATCAGCTTTACCGGCTCGGCCGCGACCGGCGCCAAGGTAGCGGCCGCCGCCATCGGACGCATGGCCAAGGTGCAGATCGAGATGGGCGGCAAGAATCCGCTGATCGTCCTCAACGACGCCGACCTCGCCACCGCCGTCAACTGCGCGGTGCAGGGCTCGTTCTTCTCGACCGGCCAGCGCTGCACGGCGTCGAGCCGCCTGATCGTCGAAAAAGGCGTCTACCCGGCTTTTGTGGCCGCCATGAAAGAGAAACTGGCCGCGCTCACCGTCGGCGACGCGCTCGGCGCCGGTGTCGACATCGGGCCCGTGGTCGACCAGAGCCAGCTCGACCAGGACATGGAATACATCGGCATCGGCCGCGAAGAAGGCGCCACCCTGGCCTTCGGCGGCGAGCGCGTCGCGTGCGCCACGCCGGGCTTCTTCCTGCGCCCTACCCTGTTTACCGACTGCAGCAACGAGATGCGCATCAGCCGCGAAGAAATCTTCGGTCCGGTCGGCATGGTGATTCCCGCCGACAGCTACGAGCACGCGCTGGCGATGGCCAACGATACCGAGTTCGGCCTGGCCAGCGGCATCGTCACCACCTCGCTCAAGCACGCGACCCACTTCAAGCGCCACGCCGAAGCGGGCATGGTGATGGTCAACGTGCCGACCGCGGGCGTCGATTACCACGTGCCGTTCGGCGGACGCAAGGGGTCGAGCTACGGCGCGCGCGAACAGGGCACCTACGCGGCCGAGTTCTTTACCACCGTCAAGACCGCTTACTGCGGCGTCTGAGCGCCATCAAAAACGCCCGGTCGATGCCGGGCGTTTGTCCATGAAGCGAAGCGGGATCGCGGTCAGGCCGCTTCCGCCACTTCCTCCTGCTTCGCCACATCGGCCAGCACCGGCTGGCGGATCAGGTAATCGAAGGCGCTCAATGCCGCTTTCGATCCTTCGCCGGCAGCAACGACGATCTGCTTGTACGGCACCGTGGTCACGTCGCCGGCGGCGAACACGCCCGGCAGGCTGGTGTGGCATTTGGCGTCGACGACGATCTCGCCATACTTGCTCAGCTCCAGCGTCCCTTTCAGGAATTCGGTATTCGGCACCAGGCCGATCTGCACGAACACGCCTTCCAGCGCGACGTGGTGCTCGGCGCCGGTGGCGCGGTCCTTGTAGCCGAGGCCATTGACTTTCTGGCCGTCGCCGGTGATCTCGGTGGTCTGGGCATTGACGTGAATGGTCACGTTGGCCAGGCTCTTCAACTTGTTGACCAGCACCGCGTCGGCCTTCAGCGCATCGGCAAACTCGACCAGGGTGACGTGCTGGACGATGCCGGCCAGGTCGATCGCCGCTTCCACGCCGGAGTTGCCGCCGCCGATCACGGCCACGCGCTTACCTTTGAACAACGGGCCATCGCAATGCGGGCAGTAGGCCACGCCCTTGTTCTTGTACTCGGCTTCGCCGGGCACGTTTACGTTGCGCCAGCGCGCGCCGGTCGAGACGATCACGCTGCGCGCCTTGAGCACGCCGCCGTTCTGCATGTGCACCTCGACCAGTCCGCCCGGGGTGGCGGCCGGCACGATGCGTTCGGCGCGCTGCAGGTTCATGATGTCGACTTCGTAGTGGCGCACCTGGGCTTCCAGGGCGGCGGCGAATGTCGGGCCGTCGGTTTCCAGCACCGAGATATAGTTCTCGATGGCCATGGTGTCGTTGACCTGGCCGCCGAAGCGCTCCGCCGCCACGCCGACACGGATGCCTTTGCGCGCCGCATACACGGCCGCCGCCGCGCCGGCCGGGCCGCCGCCGACGATCAGCATGTCGTAGGCGGACTTTTGATTGAGTTTCTTCGCTTCGCGGCCGGCCGAATTCACGTCGAGCTTGGCGACGAGTTCTTCCACGGTCATATGACCGGAGGTGAACATGCTGTCGTTCCTGAAGACCATCGGCACCGCCATCACCTGGCGCGCCTCGACTTCGGACGGGTACATGCCGCCGTCGATGATCACGGTGCGGATCTTCGGGTTAAACACGGCCATCAGGGTCGCCGCCTGCACCACGTCGGGGCAATTGTGGCAGGACAGGGACATGTAGACGTCGAAATCCATCGATTCGTCGAGCGCCTTGATGGCGTCGATGACGTCGGGTGCCACTTTGGGCGGATGGCCGCCGGTCCACAGCAGGGCCAGCACCAGCGAGGTGAATTCATGGCCGAGCGGAATCGCGGCGAAGCGCACGCCGTGGGTTTCGCCTTCGCGGGCGATCACGAACGAGGGGGTGCGGCTATCGGTGCCGGACTCGTCGACACTGACTTTATCGGACAGGCTGCTGATCTCGGCCAGCAGTTCACGCAGTTCGGCACTTTTCTCGCTGCCATCGAGCGTGGCGATCAGACGAATCGGCGCGCGCAGGTTGTGCAAATAGCCTTGCAACTGGGTTTTTAAGGTGGCGTCAAGCATGTTCGTATCCGTAAGAAAGTGCCTTGAATGAAATCCGGGAACCGTCGGGCTGCTTCCCGGTGCAGGGAGGGCAGCGCAAGGCGCCGCGCCCTCCCTGGTACTGCTACGGTGCTGCTATTTAGATCTTGCCGACCAGGTCCAGCGATGGGGTCAGGGTTTTTGCGCCTTCGTTCCACTTGGCTGGGCACACCTGGCCTGGGTTGGCGGCGACGAACTGGGCGGCTTTCAGCTTGCGCAGGGTTTCCTTGACATCGCGGGCGATGGCGTTGTCATGGATTTCCAGGGTCTTGATGACGCCTTCCGGATTGATGATGAAGGTGCCGCGCAGCGCCAGGCCTTCTTCGTCGATGTGCACGCCGAAGGCGCGGGTCAGCTTGTGGGTTGGATCGCCCACCAGCGGGAACTGGGCCTGGCCGACGGCCGGCGAGGTCTCGTGCCAGACTTTGTGCGAGAAGTGGGTGTCGGTGGTGACGATGTACACTTCGGCGTTGGCTTTCTGGAATTCTGCGTAGTTCTGGGCCGCATCTTCGACTTCGGTCGGGCAGTTGAAGGTGAACGCGGCTGGCATGAAAATCACGACCGACCACTTGCCCTTCATCGACTCGTTCGAGACTTCAACAAATTTGCCGTTGTGGAAGGCTTGGGTTTTGAATTCTGGAACTTGCGTATTGATCAGCGACATAGATATCCTCGTGCGTGGTTCTGTGGGTTAAGAAAAACTATCGAATGAGAAGCTCTCATTGGTTTCTATGATACGACAAGATGGCCCGGGCACCTCATTGTTTGTATTAATGAGGGTCATTGGGAATTTTGTTGGGAGGGCCGCGCTGCGCGGCCATGCCTGCTCAGGACGGCTGCCGGGGACAAGGGGGAGGCCGGTGCGCGGCAAGGGCGGTCACCGCCCGCGGCGCTGGGTGCTTCACGACCGACCGGGGCGCCGGCCGGCGCTGCGCGGGAATCGGAGCGCCTAGTTCTCTGTTGCCCGCTCGCTGAACGGGCGCCGCCCTGCCTGGATCGTCGCATCGAGCCAGTGGTCCTTGACCTCGCTGACATATTTGTGATTCGCATCTTGCTCGATGAAACGCATCACGTCCGGACTGTCCCACGCGATGGGAAATTGCAAGACCGAGTCCAACCAGCGCAGATAGTGCGCCTTGTGAAGAAAAAACGCTTCGTGGTCGAGAAAATGCACCGCATGCGGGCTCGGGATGAGGTGCTCGTAATAATAGTTCAGCGCCAGGGGAAGCGTGACCTGGCCACCGACGCGTTGTTGCTGAACTGCATTGATATTCTGATCCCGGACCACAATGGCGATACTCACTTGCACACCCAGTGCGACGGCGCGATCCGCGACTTCACGGATTTTCGGCATGTAGCGCCGGCCGTCGTAAAAAAACGGGCAACTGACGTTGGCTAAGAAATAGTCGGCATCGGCAAACGCCCCGGCGTCCAGGCGCTCCGGATACACCCAGAATTCGGCGAACGGCTCTTCATCGCTGGGAACCCAGAATTTTTCCTTGAGCGCCTCCCAGCCCTTGACCCGCGGATGCATGCTGAGAACCCGGCTGAACAGATGGTTGCCCGAGCCCTGCGGCCCGGTGACGATCAAGAGCCGCTTAGCGCACATGACGTTGCTGGCCGATGTAGGTCCGGATCTTCAGCGGATTGACTTCATCGGTCGGTCCGGTTCCCGAATCGGGTGCGAATACGAACAGGACCACCGCTTGGTCGGTCGTAATAAAATTGTGCAGTTCATTTCTGCGCATGAAAAAGGCGCTGCCCTCTTCGACATTAAAAAATTCCTGGTTATCGAGTTCGATCCGCCCATTTCCACTCAGGATCAGCCCGATACGATGGCTTGGATGCGTATGCAAGGTCTGGTACATATGCGCGGGGAAATGCACATAATTCACCACCGGGTCGCCCAGCCTGCCCGGATTGACCGCCGTGGTATTGGTACCGCCATCCATATAGCTCAGATTACCCATGTCCAGTTTATTCTGGATGTAATAACGCTGCTCCGACAAGCGCAATCCCTTGTAGCGGATGACAAACGCACTGGCCCCGCCCGGACAGGTAATGGCATAATCGGTTTCGGCGCTGATGGCGAAGGCGCCATTCACTCCCCGAAAATGCGCCTCGCTGCTTTGAAAATCGGCATTCCTCAGCAATATATAATCCGTCCCTTCCGCCTTGAACTGCCGTTGCTGTCCGGGCGCAACGGGAAATACACTCAACGGCCAGCGATCGTTGATATCGAGATCTGTGCTGATATTAATCATGACTTCCTGCCTCCCTATTGACAGTACAAAGAATGCATTGCACGCACACCTGGCGCCTGTACCGGCGGCTTGCACGGCACGGGACAAGGGGACAATGCTGGAGCGGTCAAGCCCGCGCCGCCGGCCTCGATGCCGGAGCGCTTGCCGGCGGCGACGGGCTTGCTACGGTCTGGACGGCAAGCCGCTCAGACCGGGGATTCAGTGCCAGCCGTAAGCGTCGGCGACCAGCGCTTTGGCAGCGGGAGCGGCCAGGGTATTCATGCAGCTGATTTCAAACAGGTCGCGGCGCATCTGCTTGACCAGGTTTTCGGCGTGGGCCTGGTCGGCTTCGGTTTTGATCAGGCGCTCGAGTTTCATCCCACCGATATTGGCGTGGAAGCCTTCGTCGCGCGCGATTTTTGCGTAGGTGCGGCTGATGAAGTCGTCTTCGATACAGTTCGCCATCTGGTCCCAGACGGCCTCGGCCCGGCCTTCCGCCACCAGCTGATAGGCTGCCAGCGCGATCGGATCGGTGTCGGCTTCGTATTTCTTCAGCAGTTCGGCGCCCTTGGCAGTCGGTTTGGCCGCCTCGGCCCGGATCGCCGCTTCGACGTCGAGCGTTTCTCCGGTGATGTGTTCGATAACGTCGCGCACCATGCGGAAGTGATTGGCTTCGTCATGCGCCTGCTTGGTCAGTAACTGCAGTTCTTCGACCGAGGTATCGACCGGCATGCTGGCGATGCTTTGCGCGATTTCGACCATGTTCAGACGCTCATTGACCATGCGGCCGATGAAGTGGTCCACCAGCTTCTCTTGCGATGGCTTCGAATCAAAATACGCCTTGACGTTGATTTGACTGGCTTTGAAGAGCGATTGGTTGGATTCTTTTAAACCGGCAACAAATTCTTTAGATGATAACATTTAAATCTCCCAAGAAAAATTTCAAAGAAAAATACTCATTCCAAAAGACAACTTGGCGGCTATTTCAATACCATGCAGAGATAAACTTTATTAACACGAACAACGATGCGCGCATTTTATCCGGTGCGGCGTCCTATTTAGATCCGCCGCAGTTAGTAAAATGCCACATCAGAAGCGAACTTACCATTCCACGGCGTATCGGTCAACTGCTTTATAAACGCTTTAAAACCATCGGCCATACGCCCCCGGCCTGCCATAAAACGGGCGTGCGCAGACCGCGCCGATTAACCCAGCGCCATGATTTTCCGAGCATTTTCATTCCGTTTCCGGCACCGCCGCGCCGGCCCGCGAATACGGGCGCCCGGCCGCCGCCTAATATCGCCGATATGCAGTTCCGATAATAATCCTCCGCCGCTTTCAATCATATTGCCGATGCGCGTGACAATGTCACCGGCATGGATAGCGGCGCATGGACGATCAAGCCGCCGCTTGCAAGACAATCTCTTTTAAACGAATATCGATTCAATTGAACCCAACTGCATGGGCGGCAATGATGTGCGGCGGATCTTATTGCGCCAGATCGATCGCATAGGCGCCCGGCCCGGCCTGGTCCTGCGCGGGCGCTTCCTGAACATTGCTCAAGCCGCTATCCCGCGCCAGCGCCAGCAGCCCTGGAGGCGCATGAAAGATCACCGGGCCGGCGGCTTCCATTTTGGCAAAACGCCAACTCTTCAGGGTCCCGTGCCGGGCGCGCGTCAGGACTTGCTGAGTCTCGATGTAAGCGGCCAGCACGTCTTGCTGGCTGACCTGGGGCGCAAACACCACCTTCTCGCGAGCAATCGCGCGGAAATTGCCGCCGCCGACCACGCGAAAATTATTTGTTACCACCAGCACCTCGTCGCCATCGCTCAAGGCCCGTTGACGATACAGAAGGCGCTCGATCCGCTGTCCCGGCGGCCGGGCAAGATTGATTTCGTAATGCAGTTCTTCGGCTGCCGCGGTATCGAAACTGGTCCCATCGACGGCGCTGTCGACCAGTTCCTGCGGCGTGGCGCGCGCCGGGTCGATGGTCCGGAAGCGCTCCGCCCCCTTTTCCAGCCACGCGCGCAACTCGGCGCCGGTGATTCTGACCACATTCAAGGTGTTGGGAAACTTGTACAGGTCGACGACCGCTGCCCGGCGCAGCGCGCCAGGCTGCACATCGGTGAACCCGGCGCCGCCGTTCTTGCCGGGCGCTATCATCGATATCAGGGGCAAGCCGTCATTGCCGGGCTGGCCCACCTGGAAATGGCGCCGCACGTAGTCCAGTTGTGCGAGATGGAGGATGGACAGCGCGCTGACATCTCCCACATCGCTGAAATAGCTCGACATCCGGAATGCCGTCGTGCCCAGCACTCTGGGATCGGGCGTGGCGTCGCCAGCCTGGTTCAAGGCATCGAAGGCGGGCCCTCGGCGCCCATCCGTGCGCTTGCGCAAGGCGATCTGGAACAGCTGCGGCCAGTTCTTTCCGGTCACAAACAAGCGCTGGCTTCGCCGGTCATAAGCGATGCCGTTCAACACATCCGCCTGCCGGCGCAGGGCCGGCTTGAGCAATCCTGTCAAGTCGATCCAGCCGACCACCTTGCCCGTGCGGACATCGATCCTGGCGATCAGATCGGTCTTCCAGATATTGGCGAACAGCTCGGTGCCGACCATTTCCAGCTCGTTGAGGCGAGCGAGCGGGGTCGTGCCCATCGTCACCTCGATGTCGCGCACCGGCTTCAGGGTTTTGCCATCGAGGACACGGATGCGGGAGCTGCCGTTGCTGACATACACGTGGCGGGCATCGCTGGCCGCCCCCCATCCCTCGCCGGCATAGGCGAAATTGCGCTTCCATGCGAGACGCCGCAGATCGAACACCAGGCCGGTCTGCGAGGTCCAGGTCAGGCAGACCAGCTCGCCCCCGAAGGCGGCGATGCCCTCGCCGAAATACGCCTCCGGCAAGCGCTGCTCGGCCAGCACCCGGCCGCTCGCCAGCGCCGTTTTTCGGAGATAGGAAGTGCCGTTGCCGCCGCTGCTTTCATACACGGTATCGCCCTCGATAATCAATCCCTCGGTAAAAGATTTAATATCGTGTGGAAATACTTTTTTGACGATGTAATCGTAGACGGGAATATCGGCGGCGCGCCCGGAGCACGCCCACAGCAATAAGAAACAGAATGTGAATATTTTCATGGGAGAGTACACAATTCGCTCCGGCGCGGTTGATTAAATCGCTGGCAATTAATTGAACATGTTATCCGCATGGCGTGGCGGCCAGGTCCCGGACAGGCAGTTTTTATCCCTGTTGCATTAGTCCGGTTCATTAGCGGACGAAACAGGCCGGCACTCCCGGAACCGCGTCCATTTTACAACCATGGATTTTTTAAGGCAAAACAAATCGTTGCCTGTTTTTTAATGTTGCGATACCATGAACTTTCACATTCTAAGATGGATGTGCTTCATAACTTTAGAAAGGTTATTATGATTCTCAGTACTCTCATAGCAGTATCCGTGCAATCCATGACCGTTGGCGATACTCAGCAGTCCGTGCATGATTTGCTCACCAAGGCCGATTCGGAACTGGTGCAGATGTACGGCACGCCGGCGTCGATGAAAATGCTGGTCAATGGCGATGTGGAACGGACCTGGAGCATCGGTTCGGGCACCCTGCATGTCACCCACACGGAGACCGGCAAGGTCGCCGATGTCAAGTTTTTCATGAACATCACGGCAGGTGAGCTGGAAACGATGACCAAGCTGACGCAAGCTTGATGCCCGGTCATTTTTCTTGTAGCCGGCCGGCTTTCCCATAGGGCGGCGCAGACGGCACGGCGCATTGCCGGGCTTGCGCCGCGCCGGCCGCCCGGGGAGCGTATCCGGGTCAACGGAGGCGCCCTTGGCGTCTCCGTTGCGCTGCCGACGATCGGCCCGCTTGACGGGCGCGGCGCGATGGCGGCCCGGAGGAAAACGCATTGGGCGCGATCCGATTGCGGCGGAGTTTATTAATATCCATATTTCCCGTAAGAATATTAACAGGCCAGCGGCGACAAGCGGCCGGTGATATCAGGATGGTTTTTTCGAATAGGATATATAGGTAATGCCGATAGCTTGACAGTGCATCATGCGCTGGGCATGGAAAGCCGTCCGATTACCGTGGCGGCGGGCGCCGCGCGGCAATAAAGCGACTATGGTGCGGACGCGATCGATCACGAATAATATATTGCCACTTGCGCAAGCTTGCGATAGGATCGTTTTACACATTCTAGGATGGATGTGCGTCATAACTTTAGAAAGGGTTATTATGATACTCAATCCGAACGTTCCGGTATCGGTGCAGTCCGCCAACATCGGCGATACGCAGCAGCCGGTGAGCGATTTGCTGAACAAGGGCGATAAAGAACTGTACCAGACGTATGGCGAGCCGGCCTCCATGAAAATGCTGGTAAATGGCGACGTGGAACGCATGTGGAATATCGGCGCCGGCACCTTGCATGTCACCCACGATAAAAACGGCAAGGCGAGCGACGTGAAATACTTTACCAGGGTGACAAGCGACGAGCTGGAGTCGATGAGCCAGAAAGCCCAGGCTTGAGGCGCGGCGGTTTTCGCCGCGCCTGATGTCCCGCCCGCACACGGCGCTGGCGCGCCAGCGCCGTGTGTTCACCAACTGCCGTCGTGCGCCTCAGGGCCCTGGCGGCGAACTGACAGGAGCTTCCATTAGTGAATTGGATTAGTCTGCGCAACCGTCTGAGAACCGATGAGCTCACCGAGGTCCACGAATGCGCACTGGTCCTCAGCGTCGACCAGACGCTGGTGGACCATGTCACGGCGCAACGCCACCGCTTCGGCACCGACGACGTGATCGCACGCCAGCTCGATCCCCACATTACCCTGCTGTACGGCGGCTTCCAGCCCCCCGAGGTCTTGCGGCAACTGGAAACGCTGGCCACGGAACTTGCGCCGGCCCAGGCGGAGTTTCAGGTAAGCAGTGTCGGCACTTTTACGAATCGCAATGGTTTCGTGACCAACGTCCATTTTCGCGTCGAATCCGGGCAGCTCCATGACTTGCACATGCGCGCCCTGCACCGCTACGCGGAACTGGGCTTGCGCCTGCAAACCTCGTACGTCGGCGCGCAGTATGTCCCCCACCTGTCGATTTTCGACCGGATCCTGTTGCCGAAAAATATGGGAACGATGATGTCCACGCCGCCCGGCGGGCAGCGCTTCAGGGCCGGCGCATGCCATCTGGTGGGAGAACTGAAATAAGCATGTCCCGCTTCGCTGCATGACAGGCGCGCGGGCGCATGGCCGCCCGCGCGCCTGTCGTGTCCGACTACATTAACCGGAGTAGCACGGTGTACGATCACATTGTTCTCTTATCCATTGATACCCTCCGCAGCGATTGCATCGGCCGCAATCCCCTCAAACTCTGGCCGTCGAAATACCCGAATCTGCGCGCGCCCGACACCTCGGTACTCGATGAGCTGGTCGACCAGGGCGCGTTTTTCGCCAACTGCGTCTCGGCCGCGCCCTACACCTCGGCATCGCACGCCTCGATCCTGAACGGCAAGTGGCCATTGCGGCACGGGGTGTTCGAGTTTTTCAACCGCAAGCTGACCGGCGACACCTTGTTTACGCGGGCCCAGCGGGCCGGCTACCGCACCATCCTGAAGAGCGATTTCCCCCTCATTCTCGGCCCGACCCTGGGATTCGACCGCGGCATCGACGAGTTCATCGTCGAAAGCGACAGCGCTTACCTGGACGCGCTGGGCCAGAGCGAACGGTCGGTCAGCCTGGCGCACTTCGGCGGGGTGCACGTGCCCTACGGTTTCCATAATCTCCATTACGGCGGCGACGCCTATCGCAACAAGCTGGCCGAACTGGAACAGCAGATCGGCGCCGCCGGCAGCCTGCCCAAGGACCAGCTGTTCGAAACCTTGCGCGACGAAGAGGACATGCAGTACCTGATGCGCTACAAGCGCATCATCCAGGAGCTCTGGAAGGCCGGGCGCGCCGAGGACATCTTCGGCCTGTATTTGGGCGGCATCGAGCATTTCCTGCGCCACCGCTTTACCGCCTTCATCGATCAGCTCAAGCGCCGCCTGGAAGGCAAGCGCTGGCTGATTGTGCTGTTCGGCGATCACGGCGAAGAATACGACGAGCACAGCTTCGGCCACTTCAATTCGGTCGCCGAAGGGGTGCTGCGGGTGCCGCTGCTGTTCATCGGCGCCGATGTCGCGCCTGCGATTCATACGGAACGGGTGCGCACGGTGGACATCTTGCCCACCATACTCGATCTCAACGGCGACAAGCACATCAGGCGTCTGGCGGTCGACGGGATCTCGCTGGCATCGACGGTGCGCGAGCGCACCGCCTACGCCAGCCGCTGCGGCTATGCCCAGGCGTATGTGGCGGACACCGCCCGTTTTGTGAAATTCCAGCAGCGAATGATGGCGAACGGTAAAAAACAAGGGCACCTGCCCCATCTGCTGTTCAAGGAGGCGGTGTGGGAAGGCGAACACAAGCTCAGCCGGACCGTGGCGGACTTCGAACAGTACCTGGGCGGGATGGCCCCGATCGAGCCGGTCAACCGGCTCGAACGCTTCAACGCGGCGCAGATGCCGCTGGCGGTCAGCGAAGGACAGATCCAGCAGCGCCTGGCCGACATGCTGGTCCAGTACAACACCATTCGTCAATAAACCACACGTGAGCGTGACCACCATGTTCAACAGCGACGGCGCGGATATTATTTTTGTGGTGGGCACACCAGGCTCGAAATGGAGCGCGATTGCCCATGCACTCATGTATGCGGACGGGATCAACCGCTCGGATATGTCCCTCGAACGATCCTACGCTGGCGACAGCCGGACGCTCCATTTCGGGAATTACTTCGGTCCCGGCATGGAGTACGGACGCCAGTTCGACGACATCGGCAGCATGGGCAAGCCAGCCTTGCTGGCGGAATTCGCGGCGCCTTACCGCGAGTCCGGCGGCATCAAACTGCTCAAGAGCCATGTCTTTTCGCGCCACCTGCCGTATCTGGCCGAGCTGTTCCCGGCCGCGCGCTTCCTGCTGGTCCAGCGGCCGGACCAGGACTGCCTGGCCTGGTGGGAGGCGGCGGGCGGCTTCAGCATCACGTACCCCGACTACAGCTGGTACAAAAGCTCGTCCAACATGGCGGCCCATATCGCAGCCGACAATGCCTGCATCTCGGCCTTCGTCGAGCAGCGCCGGCGGCGTCTGGTGCGGCGCCGCAGCATGGCGCCGATCCTGGCCGAACTGGGCCTGAGCTACAGCATGGAAGGGGTCAAGGCCGTCTCGGAACTGGAATTCGAGCGCCGCTGGGGCCTGGGCGACCAGCCCCCCGCCGATGTGCTGAACGCCTGCCACGCCATGGCCAGGTCGGCGGCGGCCTGCGTCATCTGAGAGGAAGCAAGCCATGCAAGATAACAAGGAACTGCTGCGCTTTTTCAACGCGCGCACCTGGCAAGCGTCGATCGAACGGTTTCCCCTGAGCGGCTATGCCCTGGTCGATCGCGTCAACGCCCTGCGGCCGCGCTTCGTGGTCGATGTCGGCTGCGGCTTCAATCCGTTCAAGGGAAAGATACCGAACCTGATCGGCATCGATATCGCCAACGACGGCGCCGACCTGCAATGCGACCTGCACGACGCCCCCTTCGCCGACGCGGCCATCGATGTCTGCCTGGCGCTGGGCAGCATCAATTTCGGCGACAGGGCGGCGATCCTGGCGGCGCTGAGGAAGGTGCATGCCTGGCTCAAGCCGGGCGGCTCGCTGTTCATGCGCGCCAATCCGGGCGAGCCGATCGGAGCCGCCATCACGGTCTTTCCATGGGACGAGGAGAGCGTCGCGCAGTTCGCGTCCGAGCTCGGTTTTGCGGTGAACGGCCCGGTTCAGGAAGAACGCCTGGTGCTCAGCAACGGGGTGCCGGCGCGCCGGCTGGTGTGGGTGTATGTCAAGCAGTAAGGCTGGCGCCGGGCGCGCACGCCGGCCCGGCGCCCTCCCGGCCGGCATGCTGTGCCATCAGTTTCTGCAACAGCATCACCTGGGCGGCGCTGTTTCCTGACTCCAGGTACAGGTCGGCCACGACCGTCGCGCTGCTTCCGCCCAGCACCAGTACCCGGTCCGCCAGGCGTACCGCCTCGTGCAGGTCATGCGTGACCAGCACCACCGCGCAGCCGAGCTGGGCGAACAGGCCGCTCAGATGATCCTGCAGCTGGCGGCGCGTGGCCTGGTCCAGCGCCGCCAGGGGTTCGTCCAGCAGCATCACGGCGGGCCGCGTCACGATCGCCCGCGCCAGTGCCACCCGTTGCCGCATGCCTCCCGACAGTTGCGCGGGATAGAGATCGGCGCTGGCGGCCAGGCCGACCTGCGCCAGCGCCGCGCGCGCCAGCTCCCGGCGCGCGGCGCGGCCGATGCCGCCGATCTGCAAGGGATATTCGACATTGCGCTGGGCATTGCGCCAGGGGAACAAGGCATAGTCCTGGAATACCATCGCAATGCCCTGGCCGCCGTGTCCGGACAGGGTCACCGTGCCGCCGTCCGGGCGTATCAGTCCGGCCAGGATGCGCAGCAGCGTGGTCTTGCCGACCCCGCTGGGACCGACGAGCGCGACCACCTCGGCGTCGCGCAGCTCGAACGAACAGGGCCCCAGGATGCGGCGTGCGCCGAATCCATGCGACAGCGCCGCCGCCCGCAGCACGCAGCGCCCGCCGCTCATGGCGCCTGTCCGCGCGTGCTCATGGCGCTGGCCCAGGCCAGCACCCCGTTCAGGCCGAGCGAGATGACACCGATGACGACGATGGCGCCATACATGGCGGTGATGTGGAAGGTTTGCGACCACTCCAGGATCCGGAATCCGATCCCCGCGTTGGCACCAAGCATTTCGGCGGCGACCACGGCAAGCCAGGCGCTGCCCAGCGCCAGCCGCAGCCCGGCCAGGAAATGTCCGGCGACCGAAGGCATGTATACCGTCAGCAACAGCCAGCCGGTGGTCGCGCCCATGCTGCGCGCCGCCTCGATCAGCCTGCGGTCGGTGGCGTCCAGGCCGGCCAGGACATTGATGAACAGCGGCGGCCATGCCACCCACACGATGATGGCGACGGTACTGCGGGTGCCCAGGCCGAACACCAGCAAAAAGGCCGGCAGCAGGGCGAGCGGCGCGATCCCGCGGACCAGTTCGACGATGGGCGCGCTCAGCCAGCGCAGGGGCGCGCAGAGATGGGCCGCCACCGTGGCCGGCAAGGCGATCAGGCAGGCGATCAGGGTGCCGCTCAGTACCGCGCTCAGGCTGGCCCGCACGTCCGCCATCAGCGGGCCGTCCAGAAACAAGCCGGGCAGCACTGCCGCGACCGCGCTGGGCGGCGGCAGATAGGTCGGATCGACCCCGCCCAGGCCGACCAGCAGCTCCCATGCGCACAGGACCGCGACGATGCCGCAGGCGCCGGTCAGGCGCGCCGCGTGTCCCCTTGTCCAGGCCAGCCAGCCCGGGCGGGCCGGTGCCGGGAGCGGCGCCATCATGAGCGGCCGCATCAGGGATTGAAGCGGTCGGTCGCGACGTCGCCGACCCGCAGGCCGGGCGCCCGCCCCAGTTCGCCGCCCGCCCTCATGGTGTCGAGCCAGAACTGCGCATCGCGCACCAGCACGCGGGCATGCGCCGTGTAGCGGTGCGGAACGATGAGCTTGTTCTGCACGCCGAGCGCCTGCGCCATCACCGCATTCGCGCCGGCGGGATCGTCGCGCAGGAAGGCGATGGCTTGCCGGTAGCCGGTCAGGAAGCGGGTGATGGTCGGCGCCTGTTCCTCCACCAGCTTCTTGCGGAAGAAGACGAGCGAGAATTGCCGCTCGCCCAGCACATCGGCCCCGGTGAACAGCCTGCGCAC
The DNA here is from genome assembly GCF_003953935.1 of Massilia atriviolacea. GTDB lineage: Bacteria > Pseudomonadota > Gammaproteobacteria > Burkholderiales > Burkholderiaceae_D > Telluria_A > Telluria_A atriviolacea. The sequence goes on along the minus strand of NZ_RXLQ01000005.1, from coordinate 115,276 downwards.
CCGGGCATTGGCGGCCGCGGCGACGCTGTACGGATCGATCAGGGACGCCACGTCGATCGATCCGGCCAGCAAGGCCTGCTCCTGGCGTTCGTGCGGCAGCGTGACGAAGTGCACCTCGTGCTTGCCGATCCCATGCCCTTGCAAGGCGATCAAGGTGGTGTAATAAAACGATCCCGACAGGGAGTTGACGGCGATGCGCTTGCCGCGCAAATCGGCCACGGTCCTGATGGGCGCGTGCGCGCCGACGAACCATTGCTGCAGCGGCGCATCGGCGAATTCGGTCTGCGAATCGGCAACCCCGATCACGCCCACGCCCTGCGCGGCGGCATTGGCCAGGCCGGTGATGGCCGAATGGCCGGCGTCGATGTGGCCGATACCGGCCGCCTGAATCAGGGCAGGACCACTGCTGAAGTTGCCGGAAAGCACAACATTCACGCCAGCGCGCTGAAACAGGCCTTGTGCGATCCCGACGTAGACCGGCTGGTAGTTGCGAAACAGGCCCCAGCGCACGGTGGGCAAGCCGGCGGCCGTCGCCGCGCCGGCCGTCCACCCGGCACAGGCAAGCAGGAAGCGGCGGCGGGCGCATGACAGTGCTGGCATCGGATGCGCTCCGCGGCTAGGATTTCATCACGTCGCGGTCGCTCAGCGAGCCTGGCGGCAGACCGGCGATATGCAGATGAAATCCCGCATGATCGATGGCGCGCCGGTAATCGGGGTTGTTGGCATCGAGTCTGGCGCGCAGGTCGGCTTCGAACTGCGCCCATTCGTCGGTAAACAGGCGCGGATCGAACAGCATCTCGATTTCCAGGCGCGCCTGGTTGGCCGCGTCGGGACAGGGCAGCAGCCGCCATTTGGGGAAGGTATCGCCTTCGGTCAGGGTGACCAGGGAGTGCCGGATATTATCGATGCGGGCCACCACGGCGCTGCTATCGATGGCATCCTGGATATCGCCGTAGCGCACCGGATACAAATCGCCGGCGGCGCCGCCGTCGATGCCGATGCTGTGGTCGATTTTGCCCCACGGTTTGAATCCGGTTTCGCCGGTAAATGCGCACGGCACCCCGATTTCCGCGATATCGCCGCTGTCGAAACGCAGTACCGGCATGGCGCAATCGTTCTCTTCCAGCAAGCGCGTTACCAGCAAGCGGCCATTCGCATGCGGGGCGCTCAGGAGATTACCGCGCAGATCGACCACTTCGGGATAAATGGAATCGGGAAAATGATAATATCCGCAGGAAGGACATTCATGCGCGCGCGCCGTCTGTATTTCGGTGAATCCGTAATGATCTATTAATTTCGCCTGCAATACCGTTTCAATCCTGCGGCGCCAGGCGCGCGATACGAAAGATGAATTGGTATGCACTTCGCGTAAGCCGAAGTTATTTACGCCGATATTGTTCAGCAATATATAGTGGACCAGTTTCTTGGCCGCCGGCAGCGGTATGGACAGACGCGAAAACTGCTCTTCGTAGCCAGCGAAGCGATAGCGGGTCTGCAGGATCTCGGTCATGATGCGATACCCCTCGATGTCGCGCAAGGGCGCGATCAGCGAGCCGACGTCCTTGGGGAAGTGCGGCACCGTTCCCTGGCGGCCGTCGCCGGCCTTCAGGTACAGCGGACGCGGCTCCTCGCCGGACGGCGCCGGCGGCGGCGCGTACGGCGGCATATAGCCCCACTGCAGCGTGGGAGCGCCGGTGGTGCCGCCGGTCCTGATCATGAAGTGCGGCAGCGCCGCATTCGTTTCCAGCCACTCCTGGGCGCGCTCCCGGTATTCGAGCTTGCCGGTCACGGGAAGCTGGCGCAGCGCCTCCAGATGAATATCCTGCTCGGCCAGTTCCGGCATCAGGCGCTGCAGGGACGGCAGGCGCTGGCGGCTTAAACGCCAGGTCCGGATCAGATTGAAGTTACGAGACAGTTCCAAGGGCGACATACTGTTTTCCTGGTAAGTTACACATCGCTTCGGCGCCTGGACTAGCCGGCGCCGGGAAAGGAAACGCTATCGGTATTTGCGGTTTACTATAGCGCATCTTTTAAGTTTATAATAACTTTTTTCGATCGCGCGGAATGCTCTCGCGATTTTATCGACCAGGACAGGGGGGTTATGCAAATGAGCACATCCGCGCGTCAGTTAAATATTGAATCGATGCAATTCCTTGAATCCAGTCGGATTATGCAATCCGGGCGATTCGAATTGATCGAGGCGCTTGCGCAAGCGGTATTGGCGTGCGGCGAGGCCGATCTTATGCTAACCGGGTCATTATCGGCGGGGAGCGGCGATATCTATTCCGACATCGATCTGGAAGTGGTGTGCGCGAACGAGCGCGCGCGGGTGCGGGTAAAACAGGCCGTGAGCGACTGCCTGCGCCGGCACGGACGCCCGATCGCCTTTTTCCCGGCCACCCATCTGAACATGCCGCAACTGCTGATCCATTTCTGGGACTGCGACGATGCGCTGGTCAAGATCGACATCCATTACACGATCGCCGATCCGGCGCACGGGCCCGGCGCGGGACTGTCCCTGGTCGGCCCTGCGGCCGCTCCCGCAGCGCCGGCGGCGGCGCCCGCCGCGGCCAGGGTCGAGCCGGCCTTTCTCGAAGACCTCTACAACAAATTTTGCGGCTGGATGTGGTACACCCACACCAAGATCGCGCGTGGCGAGTATTGGGAAGCCGAGGATTCGCTCGGCGTCATGCGGTCCCAGGCGCTGATGCCGCTGCTGCAGCTGGCGCAAGGGCTGCCGCTGGAAGGGATGCGCCGGGTCGAACAGCGCTTCAGCCAGGCCGATCAGGCCGCCCTGCTTGCGACCCGCTGCGCCAGCCATGATCCGGCCGAACTGCGGCGCGTCCTGTTCGCCCTGTGCGCCTGCTTCGAACAGGCGGCGCAGCGGCTGGAGCCGGCCTACGGCCAGGGCTGGCGCAGCGCCGACCTGGACAAGATGAAGCGGTTTATCGTCGCCGGCAACGGCCGACTGTAACACGGGCGGCGCCATCGCCGTGGCACCATGGAAAGCGCAACGTCAAGCCGGGAGGGCGCATGCTGGGAATGTCCGAAATCACACAATTCTATGCCGATGTCGATGGCTGCCTGTCCGCCTGCCTGGTACGTCATTGCCAGCAACTGGTCGGCGCCAGCGCGATCGACGACAAGATCGAGATCGGCCTCGCGCTCGGGGCGCTGCTGGCACTATCCGGCGCACTCGACGCGCGCGTGCAGCAGATCGCCAGTGCCGAGGTGTGGGCCGGCGCGCGGACGCCGCCGGCCGGCGTCCACGCTCCCGACGCGCTGGCGCACACGGCCCGCATCCTGCGCCAGGCCTGCGCGTCATCGGTGCTGTACGATCCGGAACTGGCGCTGATGGACATGGCCGCCGAGGTACTGCCTGGCTTGCAGCGACGCTACGCGCTGGGCGATGCGCCCGGATTTCCGCGCCAGCCCGCGCGCGACGCCCGCCTGCACTGGTCGGCGGACAAACCGTTCCGCTTCAGCGAGGGACGCAGCATCATCGACGAAGCGCCGAATTATCGGGGCTTCCTCTTTTATGTGCTGATCGACGTTGAAATCTCGGCGATGGAAATATGCGCTTACATGATCCTGAACAACCGCGCGATGCCGCCCGCGTTTTTTACCGACATGGCCAGGCAGATCTGGGATGAAGCGCGCCATGCAGCGTATATCCGCTCGACCTACCAGGCGCTTGGCGGCGTCATTGGCGCGCATCCCTATACCAACACGGTGCTCGATCGCTTCCTGGCAGCCGACGATCTGCTCGATGGACTGATTGTCCAGCAACTGCTCCAGGAAGCCAATGCGGTCGAGACCAACCTGACCCTCGCGGCGGCGCTGAACGCCGCCGGTCGGCACGAGGAGGCCAACAGTTTTCTGATTATCAACAATGACGAGGCCTTGCATGCGCGCATGGGTAATCGCTGGGTGCGCTACCTGGCACAGGCAGGCGATCTGAGCAATGACTTCGTTTTTTCCCGCATGATCCACATGTCCAAGAAAGTCAGCCTGCCTGTCTTCGGCACAGGCGGCTGGACGGATACGATCCGCACGGAAATCGGCTTCCCCGACTGGTTCATGGATAAAAAGAAATGGCTGCTCGGACTCACTGAGCGGCATTGAAGCGTCACGGGCAGCGCCGCGCCTGCGTGCGCGAGGGCGCCACCTCTTCCCCCCGCCGCCAGGGCGCCGCTCGGCGCCTCATCGGCCAGCCATCCGGTTCATCCGGCCAGGGACACCGCGCCGGGATCGGCGTTTGCCGCCAGTCACGCTGTGTTGTCCCTTCCGACAGCCGCTTTGCATCACGACTGGCAGCAGATGTGCCAATTGCGATCGCGATGCCGTCAGCAGGCCGGAACGAAGGTCCTGCCACTTGAACAACATGTTCGTGTTAATTCCATGCTACTGCGCCAGCTCCGATGCCGAGACGCCTGGTTCACAGGCAACCTTGGCCAGCCGCGCTTTGAACTCGGCCGGATAATGCGAGCGTCCTTTACGGTTGTTCGACTCCGCACCGGCTCCGCCGATGAGGTCGTCGCTGCCGTACAGCTTGTCGTTACCGCCAGAGCCCACCAGCAAAAACGGCAGAATATCGGCCAGGGTCCAGCGCGTGCCGTCCGCGAACTTGATGGACTCGACTGCTTAGTTTCGTGTGATCATATTCCTCGTCGCAGCATGGCTTTGTTCCGCGCCAAGGCCGTGCTTGACGAGTTGATCGCCGGTTTGCCGCCGCGGTCGTCCCATCGGTTGCAGCATGTCGGATAAACTTCAGTCCATGAGCACACGTATTCATCCCCAAGCCCGCACAACGCCAAAGATCCGGCAGGAAATCAAGGACTCCGGCTTGTCCGATCGCGAGGCCGCCAAAGTCTTCAATATCACCCGTGCCACAGCTGCGAAGTGGCTCAAACGAGACGATGTGCAAGACCGCTCGCACCGCGCCCATACGTTACATACGACCCTGAGCGCGACGCAGGAGGCCATCGTGCTGTCACTGCGCCAGTCGCTTTATCTGCCGCTTGACGACCTGCTGTACATTACCCGCGAGTACATCAACGCCGCCGTTTCGCGGGCAGGTATAGCCCGCCTGCTCAAGCGCGAGGGCATGTCGCGTCTGGAGGACATCATTCCAAAGGCAGAGGGCGAAACGATCTCGGCCAAGAAAACCTTCAAGGACTATGAGCCGGGCTTCGTTCACGTGGACATCAAATACCTGCCTCAGATGCCCGATGAGAAGTCGCGTCGCTACCTGTTCGTGGCCATCGACCGCGCCACGCGTTGGGTCTTTCTGCACATTTATGGCGACATGACCGACAGCAGCAGCGTCGACTTTCTGCGCCGCCTCAAGATCGCCTCGCCAATCAAGATCACCAAAATCCTGACCGACAACGGCTCTCAATTTACCGACCGGTTTACGATGAAAGACAAGAAGCCCAGTGGCCAGCATGCATTCGATAAAGTCTGTGCCGCCATGGCCATTGAGCACCGTCTGGCACCGCCTCGTCACCCGCAAACAAACGGCATGGTCGAACGCTTCAACGGTCGCATTAGCGAGCTGCTACAACAGACCCGATTCGACAGCCGGGCCGGCCTGGAGACGACCGTGCTCAACTACCTGAAGCTGTACAACCACCACATTCCGCAGCGTGCCATCGGTTCCAAGACGCCGATTCAAGCGCTCAAGGAATGGCAGCAAAACAAGCCGGAGATATTTGTAAAGCGCGTTTATGACCAGGCGAGACTTGACACCTAAGTCCGTGTCGGTTCCACCGTTGTCCGGATTCATCAACCGCTCTAAACTCAGGGCGTGTTCCGCATTCTTTAGTGCATCCTCGACCTTCCATGTGCCGTCCGCCAAGTTTTTCTTTATCGTACGATATAGCAGTGCCGCGCCAGACGGCTTTAAGCGGTCGTCAATCAATGTCGTGTTGCTGCGCATATCGCCGAATATTTTCATCGCGGAGGTAACGTCGCCGGTGGCCGCTTTACCAACACCTGCGCCGTTAAATGTTACAACCTCTTTGGCTGCCCCCGGATGTAACAGGTTAAATGCCGTTGCGAGGTGCCCGTCCAAGCTGTAGCCAGTTACCGCAAAATTCCCTCGCAGGTTCTTCTTGGATAGCTCAGCGTACCACTCTTCCATATCGCTTATCTGGCCCCAAGCCCATCAGTGTTTTTGATCTCCAGAGTGTTTGTGGCTAAGTTATCGCGCACAGCGTCATCAACGAATTCAGTGCTTCGAAATGAAATAACTAATTCATCAGCTTTTGCACCGGTGGATGGATCATCAGCGCGGCACTTAAAAAGAGTTCCTGAAATCCGGTTTTCGAATTTTCTTTGTGCGCAACCACTTCCCAATATTTAGCAAATTCGGTAGCCTGCGCTTTAGTGAACTTGCTATTATGATTATTTCCCACCTTAAGAGCATCGATTAATGCATCACCGCCAAACTTTTTTAAACCATTCTCATCTATAATAAAAGCTTCAGCAGCCACTTGCAAATTGCTATATTTTAAAATACTATTTATTGACAACGACATGATTTAATAAACCATATTTAGATGGCTTTAATACTTTGCCTACGAAAGTTTCTGACTGCAAAGTCTGTGACGAGGAACCACGGCGCGTACCAAAGCTTGGACACGAGTAGTTCGCCGCTATCAGCCAAGGAGCCCGTCCACCAACGTTCGAGCCTTGTCCAGGGTCGTACATATAACCGATTCGTTCAGCAAGAATTTCATTTGTTTTTAGATCAATTACCTTAAGAGAACTTCCAGCAATCCAGTGATCGCGTTCTTCTTTGGTCGAGATATCTTCATATGTGACACCATATCTTGGTGCGGGATCGTCCACCAAGGTACGCCTCAGAACGAAGCGGCGATAATCTTTTGCAAATGATGAATCAGTAACACCGGGACGCTCGATAATGGCAACATATCTGTAACGGTGTCCGTCCGCCTTATCAATCGCATCAACATAGCGATATCCTAAATGTAGAGGCGAATTTAAAATCGGATTATCTGACTTGCCGTAATTACTTTCATAAAATCCGCGCAAAAAGCTTCGAATATATGCGTCACCATTGAAATCCCTACCATATGGATCGTCCAGCGCATACTGATCAGAAAAATTGATATTTTCCGGACGTATCCGCAGCAAGAATACCCCATCGACGTTATCAACTTGCTTGTATATTTTCTCACCGGCACCACGGCAACGTTGCTCGAACATCTGAGTCGCTATATTTTCGCCAGCCACATGTCCAGCATCAGGTTTAACACTAGCGATTTCTCGGCTTGTTCCGCAACCGACCGCTATAAGCGTTACAGCTGCGAGTACGCCAAATCGAAAAAGAACATTAATTTTCATAGCCAAAATCCTTAAATTGCGAAACGTGGGGTAGATTTTATATCGCCGCTCTCATCTATGAGAACTGCTTGACAGCCATTTGTAGATTACTGTATTTCAGAATGCTATTTATCGTTGACTTCAATGCTTCATGCGCTTAAATTGATGACTTTAGTACTTTACTTACAAATGTTTCGGTTTGAAGATCCTGAGATGCCGAACCGTGATGCTTACCGAAGCTTGGACAGGAATAGCTCGCTGCTATCATCCAAGGCGACCTGCCCCCAGCCGCCCCCCCTTGGCCCGGGTCGTACATATAACCAATTCGCTCAGCAATAACCTCATTAGTTTTTAAGTCAATTACTTTTAACGAACTTCCAGCAATCCAATGGTCGCGATCGACCTTATTTGAAATATCTTCGTATGTCACTCCATACCGCAGCACAGGACCATCAGCGAGCGTGCGTCTAAGAACAAAACGACGATAGCCTTTTAAAAATGTGGCGTCCGTAAGACCCGGCTGCTCGACAATTCCAACATATCTGTACCGCTTTTTATCCGTTTCATCAATCGCATCGACATAGCGATAGCCTATATGCGAAATCGCATTCGATACCGAATGGTCCGATTTCCGGTAATTATGCTCATAAAAACCACGTAGAAAACTTCGAATGTAGGCATCCCCCGTGAAGTCACTACCATATGGATCGTCCAGTAAATATTGATTGGAGAAATTTAGTTTTTCTGGACGTAATTTCATCAAGAAAATCCCATCCACATTATCGACCTTCCTCTTTATTTTCTCACCTGAACTTAAGCAACGCTGCTCAAAAATCTTCTTCGCAACTTCGCGATTATTTCGTTCTTGTTCAGCTTTAGAGGTAACCCTCTGGATATTTGACTCACAACCGACGATTAAATTTACAAGAATGGTTGCAATTCCAAACCTGAAAAACATGTTACTTCTCATTTTTCGTACTCCACAAAAAATCGCAATAATGAATTCTATCTGCACCACAAAGTAAGCCATCTCTTCAACATCGGTACTCAATTCACTAGGGAACCCCGAATTATTAGTTTATTGAAAATAAACTGCCTTAGAAAATCAATGGCTTACGCGTGGCCGACGTGTAAAAAAGCGATTAAATCAGTACCTCCCTAGCAATATTTTAACTCATGAAGGAGACTCTTTATTTATCCTTCACTCACCAAATCGCTGCCGTAGGGATCGTCGAGCTCGTACTGATCAGATAGATTCAACCACACTCCACGCAACTTTACTAAATTGACGCCCTCGACCTTTTTCAACTCGTCGATATTTCCTCTCACCAGTGCGGGCTCTTCAATTTGGCCCGTGTAACGATAGCGTTTTCCATCCATTAGCTCCACTACATCGACGTAGGCATACCCAGTACGGAGGGGAGAGCTTGAATTTGAATCCTTCAAATTCAACAAAGTAGTTAAATGTGCCCCATGGAGAAAACTACGAATATAAGACAGTCCTGTCAAATCATTCCCATAAAGATCATCAAACGAATATTGATCAGAAAATTGTTCCACTTGGGGACAAGTTCTCAGCAAAAAAACCACCCTCGACATTGTCGATCTTCCGGTATATCTTTTCGCCAGAAATTTTACGACGCTCATGAAACATCGAGGCGGCTCACCTTGCCCGATCGGTTTCCCGATTAGGATCGTGTGAAACACTGGACACCAACCCACACACCCATATTGAAAAAGCAAACTTTACGATTTTTCTCATTCAACATTCTCCAGATAATAGACCATATATTTTCACCTTGCAAAAAAACGCGACTAAGATGACAGCTGTTATTGCAGCCCTAATATTCTTTTTTATTTTTTCGGAATTAATACTTTTTCAACGAACTCTTCAGTTTGAAGCATTTGAGAAACAGAGGCTCCTCTCGTGCCGAAGCTTGGACAAGAATGATTGGCTGCAACAATCCATGGCGCGCGTCCTCCGTCTGTATTTCCTTGACCAGGATCGTACATATAGCCGATACGTACAGCAAGAATTTCATTTGTTACCATATCTATTACTTGAAGAGAACTACCTGCTATCCAGTAATCTCTATCTTCTTTGGTTGATATATCATTGAACACTACGCCATATCGTGCAGAAGGGCCGCTCACAACGTTGCGGTTCAATAAAAATTGCCTATGACCCTTAAGATACGCCTTGTTTCTTAGCCATGGCTCATCAATCGAGCCCGTGTATCTATATATTTTTCCATCACTATCATCCATCACTTCAACAAAATTATAGGCAAAGCGTGGGGGATAATCGAGCGTGGTAATTGTTGGCTTTATTCGATTAACAATGTAAAAATCACGAAAAAAACTCTTTATATATCCATCACCAGCAAGATCACTACCGTAAGGATCATCCAACACATACTGATCAGAAAAATTCAGTTTTTCCCCGCGCAACTTAAGCAATCGAACTCCTTCAACGTTCAGAATCTGCTTATATATTTTCTCCCCAGAACCCAAGCAACGCTGCTCGAACATTCGATCTGCGACATGCGAAGATTTATAGAGTGCAATTCTTTCATTAGTCAGGGTACCTTGCTGCTTCCCTGCGCAACCGCCTCCAATAATCATCATAATAATCATGAAAACGCCAACTGGTCTCAACCTTCTTTTCATATAGCATTCCTTGCGATCAAAGTGCGGCTCCAAAACGAAGTGTCGGAGCCCCACGCGGTCTTGTTCAAGAAGTTAAAAAATAAAGAAATAAAGCTATTATTTCCTTGTGCGCAAGAGCATTTATAAGCGAATAGCGCCACGAATCAAAATACTTGCTCGTCGCATACTCATCGTTCGCGCGCCGCTTCAGAAACCGCCTTTTGCACCGGAGACAACAGGTACTCCAGTACGGTACGCTGTCCCTGATTAATTTCGGCCACCACTTGCATCCCAGGCGCAATGTGAAGCCTCTTGCCTTGTAAATCATTCAACGCTTGCTGATCCAGACGGATACGCGCCTTGTAACTTGCGCTACCACTCGCCGGTCCCGTGCTCCCGCTCCCACCTGGTTCCGCCCGAGCCGGTTCACTGGCATCGGCGCTGATGTGGATGACCGTGCCGCTCAACATGCCATGCCGTTGAAACGGATAAGCCGCCAGCTTCACCTTGGCGCTCTGCCCCACCGCGACGAATCCCACATCCTCATTCTTGATATTCACGTCGGCAAACAGCAGTTCGTCTTTTGGCATCAGGGTCAACACAACCGCGCCTGGCTGCACCACCGCACCGGTCGTGGTAGTCGCCAGATCCTTGATCACCCCATCCTGCGGCGCGCGCAGGGCCATCTGACCTTCTCGATAGCTGCTCTTGTCCAGGCTCGGCTGCAACTGGCCCAGCCTGGCGCGGATCTCCGCCAGCTCGCGCTCCAGTTCGCTTTTGTACGTGCTGTGCAGTTGGCTGAGCTTCTGGCGCTGCGCCGCCATCGCCGAATTCAGGGCTGCCACGGTCGAGCGCTGCGCGTCCAGGTCCTTGGCCTTTTCGATTGCCTCGCGCTCCTTGTCGACGCTCTGTCGCACCGGCACATAGCCTTCGCGCGACAAATCGGCCAGGCTCTTGGCGGCCGCCTGATACGTGGGCAAGGTCTGCTCCAGCTTGGCGAACGTTTCTCCCGCACTCTTCTTTTCGAACTCCATCTTTTGCAGCAGCGCCTTCTCCTGTTCCAGGCTATCGTTGAATGCGCCACGACGCGCCTGGTACTGCCGCTGCACCTGGGCGAACAAAAGCGCATCGTCCTCGGCACGCGCCAGCATCGGCTTGCCGGACAGTTCAGCCTCGATGCGGCGCGCCTGCATTTTCTGGGTAGCCAGGTCGCTGCTGACGCCAGTCTTGTCGGCACTGGCGAGGGTGGCATCCAGGCGCGCAAGCACCTGCCCGGCCTTGACCACGTCGCCTTCACTCACGAGCAATTCCTTGACCACGCCCGCTTCGGACGGCTGCACGATCTTCACCAGGGTCTGCGGCGCCAGCTTGCCGTCCGCGCTGGCGATAATGTCGAGCTTGCCGAAGGCAGCCCACACAATCAGCACCAGCACCAGTACCGACACCGCACGCAGCACCATGCGCCCGGCCGTACTGGGATCCTGCTTTTCGATCCGGCTCAAGGGATCGTGCCAGCGCTTGGGAGGACGCAGCGGAATGACGGTTGCCCCGGACGGATCGGGGTGGGAAGGCACAGCCGCAGCGGCGGACGTTTGATTCGAACTCATGGTAGTCATCTCTGTTTATGCGGCGGTTGCGGGCGATTCGGCATGCGGGCGTCCGGGATTGCCAAGCGAGGCAGGCACGGGCGCCAGGGCGACGCGCTGCGCTCCATGCGGGCCCAGGCGGTACACGGCGTCGAGCTGCAATCCCTTTGGCAGGCCGCGGGTAATGAACAGCATCGTGACCTTGCCGCGCATAGCGTTGACGGTATGCGCGAACTGTTCGGCGGTGGACTGGTCGAGTGCGCTGGTCGCTTCATCGAAAGATTGTTTCGACGCCATGCAGGCGCGCGGCGATGACGCCGGCGGGCCGGTGCTGGAAGTACATTGGCGGCAGCTTGAACAGGCGAGCGAAAACGGACGCCCCCAAGGCGGCATCGACGCGATTACCGGTATGCAGCACCAGATACTGGCGCATCCACGACAATGCCGCCGAAAACAGCATGAACACCGCCATGCCGATGGCAATCACAATCAAGGTGCTTTGGCTATGATGGACCACCACCTTGTCGATGATCGCCTGTGTACATAACGGCGTCGCCAGCGCGATCAGCTGGATCACCAAGGATGCGAGCAACACTTCCTGGCACAATTTCTTATGCTTCAGCAATTCCGGAACAAACCAGCTGAAACCGAACCGGCGCGACTGACGCGCCAGTTCTTCGCTGTCCGGGTCATTGGCATCGGTGCTCTGGGGAGAGACTCGGACAATTTTTCCCAGGAACCGTTCGCCGAAGTCGGCCAACGGGATCGTGCGCGGTGCGCTGTCGTCCGCTTCGACAACCAGAACGCTGTCACGGTCTGCCTGCAATACCAGCGCAACGACGCAGGCGGCATCAGGCGCGGAACCAGACTCGTCCCTCCTGTCGCGCAGAAACACGGGCAAGGGAAACGATTCCTTGTGGAGCTTGGCTGCCTTGGCAGACGCAACACCAGCTTTGAATCCGAACGATGTGATGGCGCTGGCAAGCGAATCGATGGAATAGGGTGCGGCCAGTTGCTGTTGTGCTATTTCGGGAGAATAGGGTTTTCTGTGAAGGGTGCAAATACCCTGTAAGCCCCAGAAGAAGGATGCTTTGCTGACACCGGTGTGTTTCATAATGGACGAAATAACTGCTGTGGTAGTGCCGGACGACGCGCGTGCGACTCGTCTGGAAGGCGGATGGAGCTGGTCGCGGAGGGCGGCAAACGACGACAATCCGTTTCAAAATTTAACCAAAAATTGCTAAATAGCATTAGCAACATCTTGCCGCACATGAAAGCTTATATGTAAGTTATTCATTAGTTGCGCTGTGAGCCTTACTATGGGTATTGAATTTCGATACCAATCCGAAAGCTGGACAAAGCGCCAGCCGCAACGTCATCGCGCCTGCCCGAAAACAGGCTGACGGCCCCGACTACCCTTCCGCGCACCGCCCGTGCATCACTTTGCCTCTGTCCGGTGCCGAGGCGGTAAAATGGCGCCCTCATGACGCGGCAGACAAAAACGCCGCGCCCGCACCGGATTGAAAGTAACGATGACCACACCCCCGACCGAAATCAACGCCGCCGCCATCAAGAACGGTCCCGCCGAAAAACACACGCCGATGATGCAGCAATACCTGCGCATCAAGGCCGAGTACCCGACCATGCTGGTGTTCTACCGCATGGGCGACTTCTACGAGCTGTTCCACGACGACGCCGAAAAGGCCGCGCGCATCCTCGGCATCACCCTGACCGCGCGCGGCGCCTCGAACGGCAATCCGATCAAGATGTGCGGCATCCCCTTCCACTCGCTCGATCCCTACCTGGCCAAGCTGGTCAAGCTGGGCGAGTCTTGCGCGATCTGCGAACAGATCGGCGACCCGGCCACCAGCAAGGGCCCGGTCGAGCGCAAGGTCATGCGCGTGGTCACCCCCGGCACCCTGACCGACGCCGACCTGCTGCCCGAAAAAGCCGAACGCCCGCTGCTGGCCTTGTGCATGATCAGCCAGCGCAAGGTCGTCACCACGGGTCTGGCGTGGCTGTCGCTGGCCAGCGGCGGCCTGAAACTGATGGAATTTTCGGGCGACAGCCGCACCGTCGGCGTGCGCCTGCGCCAGGAGCTCGAACGCATCGCCCCGGCCGAAATCCTGCGCGCTGACGGCAGCGGCGCCGAGCTGTTCGAGGACGACGGCAGCGCCCACACCCAGCGCGTGCCCGACTGGCACTTCGACGTCGTCGGCGGCCACAAGGCCCTGCTCGACCAGCTGGGCGTGGCCACCCTGACCGGCTTCGGCGCCGATGGCCTGGGGGCCGCCTTCGGCGCAGCCGGCGCGCTGCTGCGCTACGCCCAGTCGACCCAGGGCCGCGGCCTGCAGCACGTGCGCAGCCTGTCGACCGAAACCGAGAACGAATTCATCGGCCTCGATGCCGCCACCCGGCGCAACCTGGAGCTGACCGAAACCATCCGCGGCCAGGAGTCGCCGACCCTGTTCTCGCTGCTCGACCACTGCCGCACGGCGATGGGTTCGCGCCTGCTGCGCCACTGGCTGCACCATGCGCGGCGCGACCAGAACGTGGCGCGCGCCCGGCACGCGGCCATCGGCGCACTGGCGCAGAGCGACGCCGCCGGCACGCTCGCGGGCACCCTGGCCGAGGTGCCCGACATCGAACGCATCACCACCCGCATCGCCCTGCTGTCGGCCCGCCCGCGCGACCTGGCCAGCCTGCGCGACGGCCTGCGCCAGTTGCCCGCCCTGCGCCGCTCGGCCCAGCAAGCCTTTACGCCAGGCGAAGAGAGCCTGATTGCCGCCATCCACACGGCGCTGGCCACACCCGCCATCTGCCTCGACCTGCTCGAGCGCGCGGTGGCCGAGGAACCGGCGGCCATGGTGCGCGACGGCGGCGTGTTCGCGCGCGGCTTCGACGCCGAACTCGACGAACTGCGCGGCCTGTCCGAGAACGCCGGCCAGTTCCTGGTCGACCTGGAAACGCGCGAACGCGCCCGCACCGGCATCGCCAACCTGCGCGTCGAATACAACAAGGTGCACGGGTTCTACATCGAAGTCACGCACGGCCAGACCGACAAGGTGCCGGACGATTACCGCCGCCGCCAGACCCTGAAGAACGCCGAGCGTTACATCACGCCCGAACTGAAGGTCTTCGAAGACAAGGCCCTGTCGGCGCAGGACAAGGCGCTGGTGCGCGAGAAGCTGCTGTACGACCAGCTGCTGGCCGACCTGGCGCCGCACATCGGCACCCTGCAAACCATCTCGCAGGGCCTGGCGCAGCTCGACACGCTGACCGCCCTGACCACCCACGCGCTGCAGCACAACTGGTGCGCGCCGCAGCTGGTGGCCGAACCCTGCCTGCTGATCTGCGAAGGCCGCCACCCGGTGGTGGAAAAGCAGATCGAGCGCTTCATCGCCAACGACTGCAAGTTCAACGACGAACGCCGCCTGCTCCTGATCACGGGCCCGAACATGGGCGGTAAATCGACCTTCATGCGCCAGGTGGCCCTGATCACCTTGCTGGCCTACGTCGGCAGCTACGTGCCGGCCACCAGCGCGACCATCGGCCCGATCGACCGCATCTTCACCCGCATCGGCGCCACCGACGACCTGGCCGGCGGACGCTCGACCTTCATGGTGGAGATGACCGAATCGGCGGCGATCCTCAACGGCGCCAGCGCGCAGTCGCTGGTGCTGATGGATGAAGTGGGACGCGGCACCTCGACCTTCGACGGCCTGGCCCTGGCCTGGGCCATCGCGCGCCACCTGATCGACACCAGCCGCAGCTTCACCCTGTTCGCAACCCACTACTTCGAACTGACGCAACTGCCCGAAAGCCACCCGAGCGCGGCCAACGTGCACCTGTCGGCGGTCGAGCACAAGGACAGCATCGTGTTCCTGCACGCGGTGCAGGCCGGGCCGGCGTCGCAGAGCTACGGCCTGCAGGTGGCGCAGCTGGCCGGCGTGCCGCAGGCGGTGATCAAGGCCGCGCGCAAGCACCTGGCGCGGCTCGAATCGCAGGCGCTCGACACCACGCCGCAGCTGGACCTGTTCGCGCTGCCCTGCGTCGAACCGGACGAGGCGGCCGCGGCGCCATCGCCGGCGCACGACCCGGCCAGCGACGCCCTGCTCGACGCCCTGTCCGCCATCGATCCGGATGCCTTGACTCCGCGCGAAGCGCTCGAGCAGCTGTACCAGCTCAAGCGCCTGGCCGCGCCATGATGCGCGCCGCCCCGCTGGCCGCGCTGCTGTGCGCGGCCCTGCTGCCGCTGGCGCCGCACGCCCTCGCCGCGCAAGGCAGGACGGCTGCCGCCAGGGGGCCGGCGCCCTACCAGTTCGCCATCATCGGGCACCTCTTCAGCGACGGCGGCAGCGAGGCCCAGCTCGAACAGGCCATCGCCAGCAGCGACGACGGCGCGGTGGCGTTTATCGTTGCCACCGGCATCAAGGGCGAGCGCGAACCGTGCAGCGACGAGTTGTACACGCAGCGGCGCGACCTGTTCGCCAAAGCGCGCCGGCCGACGATCGTGGCGCCCGCCGCCAGCGACTGGAGCGGCTGCACCAACGGCGCCGGCAGCCAGGTGGCGGTGGATCGCCTGAACCGCGTGCGCGAGCTGTTCTATCCGGACGCCGATTCGCTCGGCAAGCGCAAGCTGCCCCTGCTGCGCCTGTCGACCAGTTCGCAGTTCCGCAGCTATGCCGAAAATGCCCACTGGGTGGTCGGCAACGTGCTGTACGCGACCATGAACCTACCCTCGGATAACAATCACTACCGCCCGGAAGCGGGCCGCAACAGCGAGTTCGAAGACCGCGCGGTGGCCAACCGCTTCTGGCTCAAGCGCCTGTTCGGCACCGCCCAGCGCAAGAAGCTCGACGCGGTGGTCTTGTTTACCGAAGGGGACATGAAGATCCACAGCGAAAAACCGGGCCTGCTGGCGATGCTGGGATCGAACGAGAGCCGCCAGGACGGCTATGCGGCGGCGCGCCACCAGGTGCTGGCGGCGGCGCAAAAATTCGCGGGGAAGGTGCTGCTGGTCGATACCGCGCCGCCGCCCGGACCGGCGCCGGCCATCGCCTGGCGCGGCAACCTCGGTCATGTCAGCGTGGGATCGCGCGTGCTGCGCATGCGCGTGGCGCCGGGCAGCGACAAGATGTTCCTGCTTCAGAAGCCGTAAGGACGCCGTAAACCGCAGGCGGCGCCGGAGGAGGCCTCGGGCGCCGCATGAAAAGCCGGTCGATGCAGGGCAGGCGCCAGCCCGTCCCGCATCGGGGCGCATCAATGCACCGGGTGGCTGCGGAAGTGGTCGCCCTCTTCGCCGTCATCTTCGTCGTCATGGTCGTGGTGGCCATGCGGGCCGTGCACGTGGCCGTGCGCGATTTCCACGTCGAGCGCTTCGCGCACGTCGGTTACTTCCAGTTCGAAGCGCAGCGCGATGCCGGCCAGCGGGTGATTGCCGTCGAGGACAACCTTGTCGTCGGCGATGTCGGTGACGGTGAAGATCATGGTTTCTTCATCGCTGTCCGGGCCGTCCGGCATGCCTTCGAACTGCATGCCGACTTCGAGCGGCTCGGGCAGGCGCTCGCGCGCTTCGACCTTGACCAGGGCCGGGTCGTAGTCGCCGAAGGCGTCGTCCGGTTCGATCTGCAGGACGCAGGCGTAGCCGGTTTCCTTGCCATCGAGTTCTTCTTCGATTTTCGGCAGCGTATTTTCATAGCCCCCGTGAAGATAAACCATCGGCTGGCTGCCGTCTTCGATCAGATTGTTCTGCGCGTCGGACAATTTGTACTTGACCGTTACGACCGTGTTTTTGGCAATCTTCATAGTGCTTCCTTTCAGTGTGTACTGGCGGATTATACCTCCCCGCCGGCTTGCCCTGTTTCGGACTTGGTTATAATGGCGCATGAAAAAATTAACGCTCTTGGGCGATATCACGCCCGCCCAGTTTTTGCGCGATTACTGGCACAAGAAACCGCTGCTGATCCGCCAGGCCATCCCCGGCTTCAAGCCCCTGCTCAAGCTCGATGCGCTGGCCGCGCTTGCCAAGCTGAACCATGTCGAATCGCGCCTGATCACCCGGGCCGACGGCGACTGGAGCATGCAGCACGGCCCGCTGACCGACTTGCCGCCGCGTACGCAGCGCGAATGGACCATGCTGGTGCAGGGCGCCAACCTGGCCGACAAGGCCTGCGACGCGCTGCTGCGCCAGTTCCGCTTCGTGCCGGACGCGCGCCTGGACGACCTGATGATCAGCTACGCCACCGATGGCGGCGGCGTCGGACCCCACTTCGATTCCTACGATGTGTTCCTGCTCCAGGCGCACGGCAAGCGCCGCTGGCGCATCGGCCCGCAGAAGGACTTGTCGCTGGTCGAAGGCAAGCCGCTCAAGATCCTCAAGAACTTCAAGCCGCAGGAAGAATTCCTGCTCGAACCGGGCGACATGCTCTACCTGCCGCCCCACTACGCGCACGACGGCGTGGCCGAAGGCGAGTGCATGACCTACTCGATCGGCTTCCGTTCGCCGTCCTACCAGGAACTGGGCGAAGCCTTCCTGCAGTTCATGGCCGACTCGATCGACCTGCCGGGCCGCTACGCCGATCCGGACCTGGAAGTGGCCAAAAACCCGGCCGAAATCCCGCGCAACATGCTGGCCGCCATCGCCGACGAAATGAACAAGGTGCGCTTCACCGAGGAAGACGTGACCATCTTCGTCGGCGAGCACATGTCGGAGCCGAAGCACAATGTGTTCTTCACCGGCCCGGCCAAGCCGCTGACCATGGGCCGCTTCGCCGAGACCGCCGGCAAGCGCGGCGTGGCGCTCTCGCTCAAGTCGCAGATGCTGTACCGTGGCAAGCACGTCTTCATCAACGGCGAATCGTTCGCCGTGGGCCGCGCCGACAAGGCCGTGCTCGACGTGCTGGCCAACGAGCGCGCCCTGGCCGGCGCGGCCCTGGCCGGCGCTTCCGACGATGTGATGGAAGCGCTCTACACCTGGTACCAGGATGGCTGGATCGAACTCGCCTGATATTTCGCCTTGACAAGGACATTGCCATGACCGACGCCACCGCCCACAAGTTCAACTCGCACGCCGAATTCGAAGCCCACCTGCGCGACTGCCTGGGGCGGGCGCGCGTCAGCCTGACGATGTTCGATCCGGACTTTTCGGTATTCCCGCTCGGCAGCAGCGAGACCGACGCCCTGCTGCGCCAGTTCCTGGCGGGCGGCGGCGCCATGCGCCTGGCCATGCACCGCAGCGAGCACATCGAGCGTCACTACCCGCGCTTCGTGCGCCTGCTGCGCGAGTTCAATCACAGGATCGAGGTGCGCGCCACGCCCCGTTCCCTGCACCACCTCACCGATTCCTTCTGCATCGCCGACGGCATCCACATCGTGCGCCGCTTTCACAGCGACCACATGCGCGGAGAGGCCGCCTTCGATGCGCCGGCGGCGACCGAGCTCAGCCAGGAAAGATTCGGCGGCATCTGGGTCGAAGCCGTGTCAACCTTGCATCCAACCACGACTGGTTTGTAAGGGTTTGTAAGGTTGCAAACACCCCGATCAGAATATAAATCGGAGTTACAGCAAATTAGCCGATGAAATGCGAAGAAACCTGCGTTTTATCGCAATATGAATGTTGCCAGCTTGCAAAAAGCTTCCATAAAAGCATCATGGCGCTATTGCGGAGCACCAAATTTAGCTATAATATCGGGTTAGGAAGTTTCCGTTGTCTGTCAAGCACCATTACAGGTACGAAAGCTGACGTGGAATCCCTAACGAGCGA
Source organism: Massilia atriviolacea (assembly GCF_003953935.1). GTDB lineage: Bacteria > Pseudomonadota > Gammaproteobacteria > Burkholderiales > Burkholderiaceae_D > Telluria_A > Telluria_A atriviolacea. The sequence goes on along the minus strand of NZ_RXLQ01000005.1, from coordinate 95,926 downwards.
TAATTACCGGTAATTATTCATCGCAACATACGTCGTCATAATTTAGTGAATTAATTAAGGAAAACCCATGAAAAAATCTTTGCTGATCGTCTCCCTGCTGGCCGTAGCCCTGGCTGCTTGCACCAAAAAAGAAGAAACCCCAGTTGCTCCAGTGACCCCAGCTGTTGAAGCTCCTGCCGCTGTTACCCCAGCACCAGCAGCTGAAGTTCCAGCAGCACCAGTAGCTGACGCTGCTAACGCTGCTGCAACCGCTGCTTCGGCTGCTTCCGTTGCTGCTGACGCTGCTGCTGCCGCTTCGGTTGCCGCTTCGGACGCTGCTTCGGCTGCTGCATCGGCTGCCAAGTAATCAGCACGATTTGAAAAAGACCGGCCTGCGGGCCGGTTTTTTTTCGCCTGGACATGTGTCCTCGGCGGGGCGCCGCAGCGGCGTACCCGCAGCCGGCGGCAAAGGACGTAAAAAAACCGGCCGAGGCCGGTTTTTTTGATGGCTGCGCCGACGCTTACTTCAGCTCGTCGCTCAGCAGTTTCAGGATCTTGGCGCCGGTCGGCGAGGTTTCCGGCTTGCCATCGTTGCTCTGCACGGTCACCTTGCTCACCGCAGCGCCGGTCTCGGCCTTGACCGCCACACGGAAGCGCTGCGCTTCCTTGGCCTTGTCCGAGGAAGCGCCGAAGCTGAACAGCTTGCTCAGGAAACCTTCCTTCTCGGCCAGCTCCGGATCGACATAGCGCACGAAATACACGCCCTGCACGCGGTCGCGGTCTTCCACCGTGAAGCCGACCCGGTCCAGCGCCAGGCCGACGCGGCGCCAGGCGCGGTCGAAACCTTCGTTGACTTCGACCGTGTCGCCCACCAGCTTGGCGTTCTGCGGCGCTTGCGGCGCCGCCGCCACGGCCGCTTCGGCCGGCTTGACGTCGGCCGCGCCGGTCAGGCGCGCCAGCAGGCGGCTCAGGAATTGCGCTTCCAGGCCCGGATCGTTGGGACGCACGGTCCAGGTGGTCGAATCCTTTTGCGAACCGACCAGCACTTCTTCCGCGCCGCGATGGCTGATGTAGATTTCGGTGCCGTTCGGGGTGCGCTCCAGGCGCGTGCGGAACTTGTCGCGCTCGCCCGTCGAGTACAGCGAATCGAAGACCTTGCCGATCGACTGGCGGATGAAGTCTTGCGGGATCTTCGAGCGGTTCTCGGCCCAGTCGGTTTCCATGGTGCCGGTGGTGGCCGACTCGCTGATGACGGTGAAGCCGGAATCGGCCCAGAACTGCTTGAGCTGCGGCCACAGTTGCTCGGGGGTCTGGTTCACCACCAGCCAGCGCTGGTCGCCGCTGCGCTCGACGCGCACCGCCTCGGTGCCTGTGGCGCCGATCGCCTGGCCGCCCGCGACCGGGGCCGCCGTCGTGCCCTTCGGCTGCTGGTAGGTCGAGGCCGAGGCCACGCCGCGCGTTTCGGGAATCGCATAGCGGTTGTCGCGCTCGAGCTGGGTCAGGTCGGGCGGCACGTCCAGCGACGCGGCCTTCTTGGCGCCACGGTAATCGAGCTTGTCCTGCTGGATCACGGAACTGATCATGCCGCAGCCGGACAGGCTGACCATCAGCGCCGACAGCATCAGGCCGCGCGTTGCCGCTGGGGAAAATGCCGTGGCCTTGGCCATGGTGAAAGTATTGCGAATAGTCATGTCGTTACTGGATGAGAAGCTGAAAGGCAGCTGATGTCTGGGATGTCCGACCCTTGCGGGTCAGGGCTGTGGAAGGACGCCGGCTTCGCGCAGTGCGCCGCGCACCGCCTCGTGGCAGTCCTGGCCGAGCGGCGCCAGGGGCAGGCGAATGCCGGCAGGCATCAGGCCCATTTCCGCCAGGGCCCATTTGACCGGCACCGGATTGGGCTCGATAAACAGTTTCTGGTGCAACGGCATGACGGTGTTGTTGATCTCGACGGCGCGCGCGATATCGCCCGCCATCGCAGCCACGCACAGCTCGTGCATCGCGCGCGGCGCCACGTTGGCCGTGACCGAAATATTGCCGGCGCCGCCACACAGCATCAGCGCGATCGCGGTCGGATCGTCGCCCGAATACACGGCGAACGATTTGTCGACGTTGCGCAGCAGTTCCAGGCCACGCCCGATGTTGCCGGTCGCATCCTTGATGCCGACGATGTTCGGAATGCGCGACAGGCGCACGATTGTCTCGTTGCTCATGTCGGCCACGGTACGGCCCGGCACGTTGTACAGGATGATCGGCAGGTCGACCGCTTCGGCGATGGCCTTGAAGTGGCGGTACATGCCTTCCTGGGTCGGACGGTTGTAGTAAGGCACCACCACCAGGGCGGCATCGGCCCCGACTTCCTTGGCAAATTCGGTCAGCTTGATCGCTTCGGCGGTCGAATTGCCGCCGGTGCCGGCGATGATCGGAATCCGCCCCTTGGTGTGCTCGACGGCCAGCTTGACCAGTTCGCAGTGTTCCTCGACGCTGACGGTGGCCGATTCGCCCGTGGTGCCCACGATGACGATGCCATCGGTGCCCTCGGCGATGTGCCAGTCGATCAGCTTGCGCAGGCCCGGATGGTCCAGACTGCCGTCTGCATGCATCGGGGTGACGATTGCTACTATGCTGCCCTTGATCATATGTAGGTAACTATGCTGGTAAATAAAAGCCTGATTGTAGCGGATCGCCCGCCCGAATGGTTCATTGTTGACTAGAATCGCGTCTCGGTCGTCCCCGCGCCCCCGTCCAGATGCGCGTCCTCCCGGGCAAATTCGGCGCCGACAGCGCACAGGCGCTGCACCATGGCCGCCTTCGGCAGGCTGGTAAATCCATCCTCGAAGGCCAGTACGCGCAGGTGATGGGCCGCCGCCTGGCGCAGCAGCTCGCCTTCGTGCAGCAGGAAGGCCGGATTGCTCGGGCGGCCGAAGGCTTCGTTTCCGCCTGCAAAAGTTTCATAGATCAGCAGGCCACCCGGCGCCAGGCTGCGCACCAGCGCCGGAATCAGCGGCCGGTGCAGGTAATTGGTGACCACGATCACGGCAAAGCGCCCGTCTTCGAAAGGCCAGGGGGCGGTGCCGTCTTCCAGGTCGAATTGCACGGTGGTGATGCCGGGGCCGGCCGCGGCGGCCAGCGCCTGCGGGTCGCGGTCGAGCGCGACGACGGGGTGGCCGAGCGCGGCCAGCAGGCGCGCGTGGCGGCCGGTGCCGCAGGCCAGGTCGAGCGCCTCGCCGCGCCTTGCCAGCGGGGCGAAGCGGGCGATCCAGGGAGAAGCGGTAGTCGAGTCAGTCATCAGGAATTCCTTTATCAAAGAGTAGCCAGGCCCGGCCAGCCATCACGGTGGCCCATTTTACGCGGTCCGGCGACATCCATTCAGCCGCGCAGCACGGCAAGCAGGACGGCGACCGGCGAGGCCACCTTGGCAAAGGCGGCGCTGGCGACCGTCATGGCCTTGAACAGGAAGCTGTCGAGCACATGCAGGCGCATCAGCAGGATGAAGGCGCCGAAGATCAGCACGTCGATCACTGCGACATCGTTCGCCAGGCGCAGCGCGCGTTTCGGCAAGGCCGCCAGCAGGCCGGCCGGCAACAGCGAGGCCAATGTGCGCCCGCCGTCCGGCGGCACCGACGGCAGCATGCGCAGCACGCGCCCGGGCAGCACGCTGGCCAGCACGTGGCTGCCGTCGAGCGGCGGGATCGGCAGCAGGTTAAACACCATCATCACGGCGTTGACCGTCACGCCGGCGCGCACCATGTCGTAAAAGAAGCGCTCGCCGACACCGGCGAACACCAGCACGATGCCGATGACGCTCCAGCCGACCCCCATGGCGAAATTGGCGGCCGGGCCGGCCAGCGCCACGAAGGCCATCTGCTTCTTGGGATTGCGCAGGCGCTCGAAGTCGACCGGCACCGGCCTGGCGTAGCCGAAGGGCAGCTGGATCAGCCAGTACAGCACCAGCGGCAACAGCACGGTGCCGAAGGGATCGATGTGGCGCAGGGGATTGATGCTCAGCCGGCCTTCGTTGGCGGCGGTGGGATCGCCGAAATACCGGGCGACGTAGCCATGCCCGACTTCATGCAGCGAAATGGCGAACAGCACCGGCACCGCGAACACGATCAGCGCCAGCAGGGTCTCGTGAGGGCTCGTCATCGCACGATGCCGGCAGGGCGCCGGCGCGGTCGCGGGCGGCGGCGCGGCAAAGCGTCAGAGCCCGAACGCGGCGGCGTCGCCGCGGCCCTGGCGCACCAGCACCACGTCGTCGCCGCTGAGGTCGATCACGGTGGTCGGCTCCAGCGAGCAGGCGCCGCCGTCGATGATCAGCTCGACCTGCTTGTCGATGCGCTCGCGGATGGTGTCGGCGTCGGTCAGCAGTTGGTCGCCCTCGCCGTCCGGGTCGGGCAGGATCAGGGTGGTGCCCAGCAGCGGCTGGCCCAGTTCTTCCAGCAGGGCCTGGGCGATGGCGTTCTCGGGCACGCGCAGGCCGATGGTCTTGCGCGACGGGTGCGACAGGCGGCGCGGCACCACCCGGGTCGCTTCCAGGATCACCGTGAACGGCCCCGGGGTGGCGGCCTTGAGCAGGCGGAACTGGCGGTTGTCGACGCGCGCATACACCGCGATTTCGGACAGGTCGCGGCACAGCAGGGTCAGGTGGTGCTTCTCGTCGATGCCGCGGATGCGGCGCAGCTTGTCAACCGCCGCCTTGTCGTCGAGGTGGCAGACCAGCGCGTAGCACGAGTCGGTCGGCAAGGCGACAATGCCGCCGGCGTGGATGATCTGGGCGGCCTGCTTGATCAGGCGCGCCTGCGGATTGTCGGGATGGATGGCGAAAAATTGGCTCATGCGGGAGGCAGGTTGTTGAGGGCGGCGATGCGTTCTTCCATCGGCGGGTGGGTCGAAAACAGCGCGCCCCAGCCCTTGCCGCTGCCGGCGATGCCGAAGGCCGACATTTGCGCCGGCAAGGCGCCCGGCGCCAGTCCGCCCAGGCGGGCCAGGGCCTGCTGCATCGGGCGCGGGCTGCCCAGCAGCCTGGCGGAGCCGGCGTCGGCGCGGAATTCGCGCTGGCGCGAGAACCAGGCCACGATGATCGAGGCCACCAGGCCGAACACCAGTTCGCAGACGAAGACGGTGGCCATGTAAGCGATGCCGGGGCCGCGGTCGTTATTGCGCAGCACCACCTTGTCGACCACGAAGCCGACCACGCGCGCGAGGAACACCACGAAGGTATTGACCACCCCCTGGATCAGGGTCAGGGTGACCATGTCGCCGTTGGCGACGTGGGCGATCTCGTGGCCCAGCACGGCTTCGACTTCGTCGCGGTCCATGTTTTCCAGCAGGCCGGTGGACACGGCCACCAGGGCGGAATTCTTGAAGGCGCCGGTGGCGAACGCGTTCGGCTCGCCATCGTAGACGGCCACGTCGGGCATGCCGATGCCGGCCCGTTCGGCCAGCTTGCGCACGGTCTCGACCAGCCACACTTCGCCGGCGCCGGAGGGATGCTCGATCACGCGCGCGCCGGTCGACCACTTGGCCATGGTTTTACTCATCAGCAAGGAAATGATGGAACCCGTAAAGCCGACCACCGCCGAAAACACCAGCAGCTGGCCGATGTTGATGCCGGACGCACTGACGCCGCGCCCGATGCCGAACACGTTCAGCACGACGGTCAGGACCAGGATCACGGCAAGGTTAGTGGCAAGGAACAGTAAAACGCGCTTCATGGCAAGCCTCCCGGCTTCGGCATTGGTGGAGATGAGAACAAGATAAGGCTGGAGCGCGACAAATACAAGAGCCGCGCCGGCCCTGGCATGGCCGGGCCGGCGCTGTTTCAGAACCGCTTAAGCCGATCAAGCCGATCAAGCCGATCGATGCCGGCCCTTCAGAACCAGTCGTGCCAGACCGGCTTGACGCTCGACGGCAGCGGCGGCAGCGCCGCGAAGTCGACGCGCGACTCGCCCGGCGCATGAAAATCGGTCCCGCGCGAAGCCAGGAAGCCGTAACGCCGCGCTTCTTCCGCATACAGCGGATACTGGTCCGGCGTATGGCTGCCGGTCACCACTTCGATCGCCGTGCCGCCGAGCTGCTTGAATTCATCGAACAGCGCACCCTGCCCGACCATGCCCAGCTTGTAGCGGCCCGGATGGGCGATCACGGCAATGCCGCCGGCGCCCTGGATCCAGCCGACCGCCTGCGCCAGGGTGGCCCAGCGGTGCGGCACGTAGCCCGGTTTGCCTTCCACCAGATATTTGCGGAACACTTCCGGGATATTGGCGCAGACCCCCGATTCGACCAGGAAGCGGGCGAAATGGGTGCGCGACATCAGGTCGGGATTGTCGACGAACTTGAGCGCGCCCTCGTAGGCGCCGGGAATGCCGGCGCGGGCCAGCTGGTCGGCCATCTCGCGCCCGCGCGCATCGCGCCCGCTGCGGGTGGCGGCCAGGCCCTGCACCAGGCCGGGATCGTTCTCGTCGATCTGCAGGCCGACGATGTGGATGGTCTGGTTGGCCCAGGTGATCGAAATTTCCACACCGGACACGAAGCGCATGCCCAGCGCGCCGGCCGCCTCGCGCGCGGCGCCCACGCCGCCGACTTCGTCGTGGTCGGTCAGGGCCCACACGTTCACCCCCGCTTTATGCGCATAGCCGGCCACGGCGGCGGGCGTCAGGACACCGTCGGACACGGTCGAGTGACAATGGAGATCTACATTCAGCATACGCAGGCAAGGCTCGGATCGGCGGCAGGGTGGAGACAGGCTTTATTGTACGCTGACTGGGCAAATGGCGCGGAGCGTGGCGGATTGGGCCGTTTCTTCCTATGCCAGGAAGGCCTCCACCATCCGCGCCAGCCGCTCCGGCTGGTCGTGATGCAGCATGTGCCCCGCATCGGCCATCATGCGCGAGGTGACGGTCTTCAGATGCCCCAGGCGGCGGTCGACTTCGGCGCGCGCTTCCTCGCGCGGCCCCATCCACTGCCACATATTGGTGTCCTCGGCTTCGACCCACAGCACCGGTGCGCTAATCGCCGACCAGCACGCCATCACCTCCTGCACCTGATAGCCGAGCGGGGTCGGCTTCTTGTGATTGGGGTCGCCCAGGATTTCCCACTCGCCGGCATCGTTCTGCGCCGACCAGTGCTGCGCCAGGAACTGCGCGCGCGCATCGTTCAGGCGCGGATTGGTCTTTTGCAGGCGCGCCGCCACCGCCGCCTGGCTCGGATAGGTGCGCAGCGAGGGCGGCTCGCGCATCTCGTCGAGCCACTTGGCATAGCGCCGCGGCGCCTTGGCCGGGTCGGACGCCGGCATGCCGAAGCCTTCCAGGTTGATCAGGCGGCGCACCCGCTCCGGCCTGGCGCCGGCGTAAATACCCACCACATTGCCGCCCATGCTGTGGCCGAGCAGGTTGACCGCCTGGCCCGGCGCGTAATGGTCGAGCAAGGCGTCGAGATCGGCCACGTAGTCGGGAAACCAGTAGGTATCCGAGTGGCTGCGTTCGGTGAGGCCGAAACCGCGCCAGTCCGGCGAGATGACGTGCCAGTCTTGCTCGAGGCAATCGACCACGAACTGGAACGAGGCCGACACGTCCATCCAGCCATGCACCATGAACAGCTTGGGCGCGCCCTCCCTGCCCCAGTGGCGCACGTGGGTGCGCAAGCCGCGCACGGTCAGGAATTCGGAACGGGATGGTTTCATGGCACACTCGGCAATAAAAAAGAACGACCGTTCGAATTATACCGGAGAATCTTTCCCGGTTTCTCGCGGCCGCTGCCGGCGGCCTCAGTCCGGGTGGATGACGGGGGCGATGGCGGTCGCTTCGATTTCGAACAGCATGCCGTCGAGCGCCAGGCGCGCTACGGGAATCAGGGTGCAGGCCGGGGCCGGACGCTCGCCCCATGCGGCGCGCATGGCCTGGCCCAGGATGGCGAGACGTTCCATGCTGTGGTCGACGATCAGCACGCTGACCTTGACCACATGGTCCAGATTGGCGTCGGCGGCGGTCAGCGCGGTTTGCAGGTTGGCGATGGCCTGCGCGACCTGGGCGGCGAAGTCGGGCGCCAGGTCGCCGGCCGCGTTCTCGCCGCCCTGCCCGGCCACGTACACCATGCGCGCCGGGGTGGGCGCGCTCACCACGTGGGTGTAGCCGTTCGGCTGCGGGTCGTACAGCCCGGGAGGGTTGATGAAGGTCAGGCCGGCCTGGTTCTTGGTGTGCATCGATGGCTCTCCGGAAAGGTGATTGCTGAAGGAATGAGGTCACTATAAAACCGCAAGTGCGCTTGAGGTCAAGTGCTCCACCAACCTTTTCTCGTTCAATCGCTGATTGTCCGCAGGCGAGCAAGTGCATCATCAACGACAAACTCGGGCGCCTTCCCCACCCGCCCAGCGGGGCGGGCATCCAGGTCAAGCGTCAGCAACTGATGACCAGCACGACGCAAGGGAGACGCGAAACCGGCATGCCGTGCAAAATCGGCGCCCTTGCGAGTGTCACCTGTTTCGATTGGCTAAGGCACGCATGACATACTCAGCAACCTGCCGCTTTGTTTCCCTCAACGATGCAATTTCTTCTGGGGTCAGCGTTCTGGGCTTGCCCGCCACCGTACCTGCAGGCAACCTGGCTACGTAGTTATCGACGTTCGACTGACGATTCTGCAAAAGCCGTTTCGATGCAATCGCGGATTCTTTCGCTTGTTGGCGTGTTGATAAGGTAACGGGTTTCGGAAGCGGTAAGGCACTCAAATCCGAAACCGAATCGGTTTCTCCACCATTCTTCGAGCTGACCATGTTTGTTCCTCAGTTCATTTAGCTGCTCAGTGCCTTGAAAAATCAAGCCAGAGTGCGCTTTACCGGTAAGCGTCACCGCACAGAGTACGCGCCCGCCCTGTCGAGACAGGTGTCCACGCAGGTTCGCGATCGTACCGCCTTGCCCGACGAAATCATCGACAATGATGTACTCGGCGGGCCTGATCTCCCCTTCAAAAAATGCCTGTTTGGCCAATCTGGCAAAGCCGCTTGCTCCGGTATGGTTAACCACGTTCGCCTGCACCACATTTTTCTCGACCTCCCAGCCTGCAATATGACCCAAAATGTCGGCAAAAACCTCCGGAATGGCGTTCACGCCGGCGCGTTCTTCCGCATGGACGCTGATCAGAATGGGCGCCGACATACTGCCGATGTCCACCATCCGTCGAATCGCTTCATCGCTTATGGTATCCATGACGAGACGCACTGCAGCCTCGGCATCCCCGGCTTTCGCCGCCATGTAAGCGACGTGCTGCTTCACAGCCGTTTCGGCCGCGTGAATGAACACCTTCGGAAACGCACTCGGCCAAGGGACACGCACTGCTCCCGGAGGCGATTGTTTTTGCACGGCATTCCTTGCACGGCCTGATATGCAGAGTTTGATCCCCGTGCAGACATCTTACCGCCACCGCGGTGGCGGTCAAGCCCCACTCGACATGCTTAATTCGTCCAGTACAAATAGCGCAGGAATCCCATCCCGGCGTCGGTCTTGCTGGCCTGCTCGGCCATCTGCGGAATGGGCGACAGCGGGTGCGCCTTGTCGATGCGCTGGCAGCTGTCGGTCGGCAGCTTGGTATGGCGGAACGCGTACACGGTACCGGCCGCCGGCGGATGCAGATACAGGCGGGCCACATTCAGGCCGCTCCCCTCGGGACAAAACGGCGCCACCAGCGCCAGCATCCCGCGCCCGCCCTGCGTGGCCGGCAACAAGGTCCGCCCCTGCCACAGCGCCGACATTTCCTTGATCATCATCCCCCAGGTCGCGAAATCGGCGGCGTCGAGCGGGACCGGGAATACACTGGCGGCCTGCTTCGGATTGCCGATCCATTCCTCATCGTCATCGGTCTCGGCCAGCACTTCCTGGCGCATCTTGCCCGACACCGCAAAGCCATTGCCGATCAAGCGGTGCGCCGTTTTCAGCAAGTCCGGCCGCGCCAGGATCAGGCCATCGAATTTGTCGGTCAGCTCGAAGGCGCGCAGATTGGTCAGCATGCCCTCGATAAAATGATGGTAGGCGAGCGACCATAAAATATCGCTCTGGTCCACCCGGATGACGGCGTCCAGATTGTATTGGCTGTCGTAATACGCCTGCTCGTTGCTCGGCGCCGTCAGGCGAAAGCCCTGTTGCCCGCGCTTGGGCAGGGCGAACAGATACTTCTCCCACAGCTTGACGGTGCCGTCGCCGTCGATGTCGCGTTCCCAGCGCGCCGGCGCCAGCCGCAATGACTTGCGCTTGCCCAGCTTGATCTGGGCCAGCAGCTTGCGCGTGGCGCCGAGTTCGGCGATGACGTAGTCGATTTCCTTCCTCACTTCGATCATGATCGCCTCCTTCGGAATGCGTTCCTTCTCCATCCGCTTCGCGCCCTCGGTGGCCCAGGTAACGACCTGGCTCACCAGCGCCGTATCGCGGCAGATGACCGCGGCGATGCGCGCATCGTCGTCCTTGGGCACGCCCCCGCGCGCCACCTCCGCGCAGGCGTCGGCGTAGCCGGCGGTGGTCGTGAAATCGGCCGCGCCGGCCGCCGGGAGCGCCAGGGCGCTGGAAACGGCCAGCGCCGCTGCCAGGCGCGCAACAGGGATCAATCGCATCATGCCTCCAAGATAATCGTGTCAGAAGAGAAAACTATCCTACGCGAAACAAACGCCTTTGCGCCGCCGGGCCTTGTGATTAGAAGAAAACGCCCAACATCCTCCCCTCGATGCGGAGGAAATGGCCATGCCGCGTCGAAACTGCCGGGGCGGCGTAAAATAGCGCCATTCCAACGCTTCCCGACACCAACATGGCCATCTACCAACTGGGCGAGCACGCGCCCGAGATTCACGAGTCCGCCTACGTCGCCGATTCGGCCAGCCTGATCGGCAAAGTCACACTGGAGGCCGGCACCTCGGTCTGGTCCGGCGCCACCCTGCGCGGCGACAACGAGCGCATCACGATCGGCGCCGGCAGCAATGTGCAGGAAGGCACGGTCATGCACACCGACATGGGCTTTCCGCTCACCATCGGCAGCAAGGTGACGATCGGCCACCAGGCCATGCTGCACGGCTGCACGGTGGGCGACGGTTCGCTGATCGGCATCCAGGCCGTGATCCTCAATGGCGCCAGGATCGGCAAGGGTTGCCTGGTCGGCGCCGGCGCACTGGTGACCGAAGGCAAAGAATTTCCGGACTACTCGCTCATCATCGGCACGCCGGCCAAAGCCGTGCGCACCCTGGGCGAGGAAGACATCGCGCGTCTCGAAGGCAGCGCCGCCAGCTACACGGCGCGCGCCCAGCTGTTCAAGACGCAACTGAAAAAGATTGGATAAACAATGACGACAGACAATAACAACGACACCCTGCAAAAATTCATCTTCGACAACGCCGCCGTGCGCGGCGAATTCGTCGAAATTTCCAGCACCTGGCGCGAGATCCAGCAGCGCCACAGCTACCCGCCGGCCGTCAAGACGGTGCTCGGCGAAATGGTCGCGGCGGCGGCCCTGCTGTCGGCCAACCTCAAGTTCAACGGCGCCATCATCATGCAGATCCACGGCGACGGGCCGGTGCGCCTGCTGGTGGTCGAATGCGATTCCGAGCTGCGCATGCGCGCCACCGCCAAGGTGGCCGAGGGCGTGAGCGTGGCCGACGACGCCAGCCTGACCGAGCTGCTCAACCCGGGCGGCAAGGCGCGCTTCGTGATCACGCTCGACCCGGCCGACAAGATGCCCGGCCAGCAGCCTTACCAGGGCATCGTGCCGCTCGACGGCGACGACATGGCGACCGTCATCGAAAACTACATGCTGCGTTCCGAGCAGCTCGACACGCGCCTGTGGCTGGCCGCCGACGACAGCGTCTCGCGCGGCCTGCTGCTGCAAAAGCTGCCGCGCCACAGCGGCAAGGACGACCAGGTCAAGCAGGTCAGCGAAGCGGACGAACTGGAAACCTGGAACCGCGCCGTCATGCTGGCTTCGACCCTGAAGCAGGAAGAACTGCTCTCGACCGACATCCAGACCCTGATGAACCGCCTGTTCTGGGAAGAGACGATCCGCGTGTTCGACCCGGCCCATCCGCAATTCCATTGCAGCTGCACGCGCGAAAAAGTCGGCAACATGCTCAAGATGCTGGGGCGCGAAGAAGTCGACGGCGCTCTCGACGAACTGGGCCAGCTGGCCATCAACTGCGACTTCTGCGGCAAGCACTACGCCTTCGACAAGGTCGACTGCGCGCAGCTGTTCGTGGGCGACACGCCGGTCGAAGTGCTGCTGCCCGCCAGCGATGTGAAGCACTGACATGCGCGACTCGCCCCGCTCCGCGTTCCCGCACTTCCTGGCCATTCCCACGCGCTGGATGGACAACGACGCCTACCAGCACGTCAACAACGTGGTCTACTACAGCTTCTTCGACACCGCCGTGAACCAGTTCCTGATCGCGCGCGGCGTGCTCGATATCCACGCCGACACGGTAGTCGGGCTGGTGGTGGACACCGGCTGCTCGTACTTCCGCTCGATCGCCTTTCCCGACACGGTGCATGTGGGGGTGCGGGTGGCCAAGCTGGGCAACTCCAGCGTGCGCTACGAGCTGGCGCTGTACCGCAACGATGAAGCGCTGCCTGCGGCGGCCGGACATTTTGTGCACGTCTACGTCGACCGCGCAAGCAACCGCTCGGTGCCCGTGCCGGACAAGGTGCGCGCGGTGCTGGCCACCATCGCCAGCACGCCGCAGGCGTGCGCATGACGGCGCCGTCCAGCCACACCATGCGCACCCTTGCGCAGGACGACGCCGACGCCCTGCTGGCGTTCGAACTGGCCAACCGCGCCTGGTTCGAACGCCATGTGGAAGCGCGCGACAGGGCCTTCTACAGCGCGCAAGGCGTGGCCCGGCATATCGCCGATTATCTGGACAGGCATGCCGCCGGCGCCTGGCATCCCTGCGTGCTGCTCGACGCCGAAGGCCGCATCGTCGGCCGCGCCAACCTGAAGGACATCGACCGCGCCGAGGGTTCGGCCGAAGTGGGCTACCGCATCGCGCACGACCAGACCGGCAAGGGCCTGGCCACCTTCGCGCTGAAAAACCTGATCGAGCTCGCGCGCGCCACCTGGCAGCTGAAGGAGCTGCGGGCCGAAATCACGCACGCCAACCAGGGCTCGGCGGCGGTGCTGCGCAAATGCGGCTTCGTGCACGCGCGCGAGCTGCCGCGCCTTGCCATGGTCGACAACAGCTGGGTCGACGGCGCCCTGTACCTGCGCGACCTGCGGCCGGCCTGACGCCCTTACGGCGCTATCGCGGGCAAGCCGGCGCGCTCGAATGCATGCACATGCTATAAATTTGCTATCATCGTTTATCGACGAACCGCACTCCCGAACACGCGCCCAACCATGAGCAGCGTCACTGTCACCGCCAGCGCCACCCCTGCCGCCCTTGCGCAGCGAGCCGCGCCCGCGCGCGCCGGCATGACACCCCAAGACCTGGCCCTGATCGACAAACTCAAGGCGCGCGACGCCGAGGTACGCCAGCACGAGCAGGCCCACCTGGCCGCCGCCGGCGGACTGGCGCTCTCCGGCGCCAGCTACACGTACCAGCGCGGGCCGAATGGCGTCAACTACGCCGTCGGCGGCGAGGTCCGGATCGATACCTCGGCCGGCAGCACGCCGCAGGAGACCATCAACCGCGCGCGCGCCATGGCCGCTGCCGCGCTGGCGCCGGCCGAGCCGTCCGGGGCCGACCGCGCCGTCGCCGCCCAGGCGGCGCAACTGGAGCAGCAGGCGCGCGCCGAACTGGCCGCCGAACAAAGCGGGCAAACGCACGATGGCGCCGACCCGCGCCGCCAGGTGCTGCAACGCGCCTACGACACGACGCCGCCGGCGCCGCCGACGCTCGACACCTTCGCCTGAAGCGCGCGGGCGCCTCATAGCCCGACCATGGCCATCCCCTGCTCGTCGTAGCGCGCGCCACGCACGGCGCCGCGCGGTACGGCAGCGCCGATCGCCGCCACGTCCGCAGCGCTCAGCACCAGCTCCGCCGCGGCCACGTTCTGCTCCAGGTTGGCGACCCGGCGCACACCCGGAATCGGCACGATCTGCTCGCCCTGCGCCAGCAGCCAGGCCAGCGCCAGCTGGGCCGCACTGACACCGCGCGCGGCGGCCAGGTGTTCCAGCCGCGCCACCAGCGGCGCGTTGGCGCGCAGCGCCGCGTCCTGGAAGCGCGGCAGGCCGCGCCGGAAATCGTCCGCCGCCAGCGCCCCGGCCGATGCCAGCTGCCCGGTCAGCAAGCCCCGTCCCAGCGGACTGTAAGGCACGAAGCCGACGCCCAATGCGCGGCAGGCGGGCAGCACCTCGTCCTCCACGTCGCGGCTCCACAGCGAATACTCCGATTGCAGCGCGGCGATCGGATGCACCGCGCAGGCGCGCCGCAAGGTGCCGGCCGACGCCTCCGACAAGCCCAGATGCAGCACCTTGCCCTCGCGGACCAGGTCCGCCATGGCCCCCACCACCTCCTCGACCGGCACCGCCGGATCGACGCGGTGCTGGTACAGCAGGTCGATCGTCTCCACGCCCAGCCGGGCCAGCGAGCCTTCGACCGCCGTGCGCACGTGTTCGGGGCGGCTGTCCACCCCCGTCACCCGCTCCATGCCCTGCCCCTGGGCGCCGATGCGAAAGCCGAACTTGGTGGCGACGGTCACCCTGCCGCGCACCCCGCGCAGGGCGCGCGCCAGCAATTGCTCGTTGGCGTAGGGGCCGTAGACTTCGGCCGTATCGAACATCGTCACGCCCAGGTCGACGGCGCGGTGCAGGGTGCGGATCGACTCCGCCTCGTCGGCGCCGCCGTAGGCGAAGCTCATTCCCATGCAGCCCACGCCGATGGCGGAGACCGACAAGCCGGTCGATCCCAATGTGCGCGTTTTCATCACAGCAAACTCCTCGTGGTATCAATGGAGCGGCCAGTATGCGCGGCCTTGTTGCTTCGGATAAGATCGCTTATCCTGCACGCACTACTGAGCACAATTCATCAATCCATGACCGACCTGCACGAACTCGACGCCTTCGCCGCCGTGGCCCGCCTGCGCAGCTTTCGCAAGGCCGCCGTCGAACGCGGCGTGTCCGCTTCGGCGCTGAGCCACAGCCTGCGCGCGCTGGAAGAGCGGCTCGGCGTGCGCCTGCTCAATCGCACCACCCGCAGCGTGACGCCGACCGAAGCCGGCGCCCGCCTGCTGGAGCGCCTGGCGCCCGCGATCGGCCAGATCGCCGACGCCCTGGCCGAGTTGGACCAGCTGCAGGACGTGCCGGCGGGCGCCCTGCGCATCAACCTGCCGCGCCCCGCCGCGCGCCTCGTGCTCGCGCCCATGCTGGGCCGCTTCGCCGCCGCCTTCCCGCGCGTGCAACTGGAGATCGTCACCGACGACGGCCTGCTCGACATCGTCGGCGCCGGTTTCGACGCCGGCGTGCGCTTCGGCGAACGCCTGGCCGCCGACATGATCGCGCTTCCCTTCGGACCGCCGCAACGCTTCGTGGTGGCCGCCGCTCCCGCCTACCTGGCGGCGCACGGCGCCCCGGCCACGCCGCGCGACCTGGAGCGGCACAGCTGCATCGGCCGGCGCTTCCCCAGCGGCAGCCGCTACGCCTGGGAGTTCGCACACGAAGGGCGCAGCTTCTCGGTCGCCGTCAACGGCGCACTGCTGGTCGACGACGACGCGCTGATGGTGCGCGCCGCCCTCGACGGGGCCGGCCTGGCCTACGTCTACCATGCCGATGTCGCCGAGCACCTGGCAGCCGGCCGGCTGCAGCTGCTGCTGGCGGACTATGCGGAGGCGCCGTCCCAGTATTTTCTCTACTACCCCAGCCGCCGCCAGATGCCGCCGGCGCTGCGCGCGTTTATCGACGCCGTGCGCACTTGGCGCCTGTCTCGGTAGACCGGAGTCGCTGCTGGCGCGCCTGACAAGCGAGCGCCGCGTTGTTCGTCGTTGCATGGCTCACCATGCGGCCTCCTCCCGCCTTGCCCTCGCTTGTCATGCATCACCATCAGCTTGCCCCGATCTACCGAGACAGGCTCTTACTGGCCCAGCGTGTAATCGAGCGCGTAAAAGTGCTTGCCGTCGACGGCGGTCAGCGCCAGCGTGCCGCTGATGCCGCTCAGCTCCTCCGTGCCCGAATCGGGAACGATCGTGATCGTCGCCTGGCTGGTCCCGCCGCGCATGGTGCCTGCATGCTGGAGCACGAAGCTGCCCTTCCGGCCCGCCAGGGTGCCGCTGACCCGTTCGATGGCGACGTAGGCGGCCGAGCCCTTGGTGTCGCTCACCGCCGTGAGCATGGTGCCCTTGCCGCTGGCGGCCAGCGCGCCCGTGTAGCGCTTCTCGAGTGCCATGCGGGCGGTGGCGGTGCGGCCTTCCTTTTCGGGTGCGCCGGCGGGTATGATCGTGATCTCGAACGGCCCGCTGGCGTGCTGCACGAGGGGCGCCGCCTGGGCGCCGGCGAGCGGCAGGGCGGCGAGCAGGGGAAGCGCGGCTGCGCTGAAACGGTGCATGGACATGGCGATCTTTCCGGTCGAAGTTGGGCGGCGACGCGTCGATGCGCGCAGTCGCTCGCGGGAACCACCACAATAAGGGCAAGGACCACGAATATCTTGGATAAACCCGACACCACTGCGGCCACGCCGAAAGGCATCGTCGATCCGCTCGGCATGGCGCGCCGCATCCGCCTGGCCACCTATCCGCCGTCGGCGCCGCTGGCGACCTTTGTCGACTATTTCTGGGTCGTCGAATGGGACATGGGCGGGCGCGCGCCCGAAATCCAGCGCGTGCTGCCCTATCCGAACGCGCACCTGGTGTTCGACCGTGGCCAGAGCGCCATCCACGGCGTGGTGCGCGGCGCCTTCGAGCGCAGCGTGGCCGGCGCGGGCCGCGTGCTCGGCGTGCGCTTCAAGCCGGGCGGACTGCGTCCCTTCATCGATCATCCCGTCGCGCGCCTGGCCGACCGCACCATGGCGCTGGACGGCGTCCTGCGCGTGTCCGCCATCGAGGCCGAACAGCGCGTGCTCGACAGCGCCGGCGACGCCGGCATGGTCGGCGCTGCCGAAGCGATGCTGTTCGCCGTGCTGCCCGCGCCGGATGCGCGCGCGCTGATCGCCGGACAGGCGGTGGCTGCCGCCGCGGCCGCCGACGGTCCGGCCAGCGTAGCCGCCCTGTGCGCGCAAACGGGCATCGAAGAACGCGCGCTGCAAAGGCTGTTCAGCAATTATGTAGGGGTGTCGCCGAAATGGGTGATCCAGCGCTACCGGCTGCAGGAAGCCAGCTGGCACCTGGCCAGGCCCGGGCCGGTCGACCTGGCGGGGCTGGCAAGCCAGCTCGGTTTTTTCGACCAGGCCCATTTTACGCGCGATTTCACGAAGCTGGTGGGCTGCTCGCCGCTGGAATACTGGAAGTCGCAGCAAGCGTCGCGCCAGGGCGGGTGAGGCTGGCGGCAACCGACGCCAGGGCTCACCTTCATTGATTCAACAACACCTGCGTGATCAGTCCCGTGGCGATGGCGACCAGCGCATAATCGCCGTCGGCCTGCACCCAATGCGAGCCGCGCGGCGGCGCGCTCAGGCGTCGGCTGCGCCAGTCGCTCACCACGTAGCTGCTGCCGCGATACCGGTGATCCAGGTACGCGCCCCGGCGCAAGTGATGGCGCGCCGCCGGACGATCGTCGTGGCCCTGATAGCCGCCGCGCGGGCCGTCGTCACGGTCGCCATGGCGGTTGTCGTGACGGTCGTAGCGGTCATGGCGCTCATGGCGCTCATGGCGGTCATGGCGCTCGTAACGGTCATGGCGTTCATTGTGCTCGCTGCGCTGGCCATGCTCGCCGCGATAATCGCGCGATTGCGCGAAAGCGGCGCTGCCGCTGCCCATGCAAACAGCCATGAGGGCGATGATGAGGGCTTTCTTGTGCATATGAACTCCTGTCGTCGATACTGCCTGCAGCGAGATGGCCCGCCTGAAGAATGCTGCCCTTCCGGGGACCAGGGCGACTGCTGCGTGTCGTCCATGTAGCCATTACACCCCGAATCGCTCCCTGCAACCAGCATGCTCCGGTAAGAAGTGTTACGGGACGTGTCTGCCGGCCCGCATGACCGTTCATCCCCGCATAGCGCCGGTCGGCACCTTTTTACAAAAACGGCGGCGCTTTCGCACACAATGCGCCTCATTCCGACCACCCTACCCGATGAAGGCTCGACATGCAAAGCACCCTCCTGTTCTCCCTGGTCCTGATGGTATGCACCAGCGCGGCGGCCGCCGCCGGCAGCGTGACCGAACCCCCGATGGCTGCCATCAAGGGCGGTACGTTCGCGATGGGCGGCACCGTCCCGGGCGCCGGCAAGGATTACCCGACCGACCAGCCGGTGCACGACGTGCGCGTGGCCAGCTTCCAGATGGCGAAGTACGAAATCACCGTCGGCCAGTTCCGCCAGTTCGTCGACGCCACCGGCCACAAGACCGAAAAACAGTGCTGGAAGTTTGCCAGCACCGAATGGGGCATCGATATGGGCCCCGGCGCCTGGAATACCCCGGCCTACGCGCCGGGCGACTACCATCCGGTCATGTGCGTCACATGGAACGATGCCAGCGCCTACGCCGCGTGGCTGTCAGCCCAAACCGGCAAGCCATACCGCCTGCCATCCGAAGCGGAATGGGAATACGCCGCGCGCGCCGGCAGCAAGACCGACTACTACTTCGGCGCCGATGCCAGCCAGGTGTGCCGGTATGCGAACATCCGCGATTTCTCGGGCAGCAAGGCGATCGCCGCGATCATCGGCCGCACCGGCAAACCAGCCACCTGCGAAGACGGCGCCGCCTTCACCACGGTGGTCGGCATGTACGAGCCGAACGCCTTCGGCCTGTATGACATGATCGGCAACGTGGGCGAGTACGTGGCCGATTGCGAGCACCTGAACTACGAAGGCGCACCGGCCGATGGATCGGCATGGACCACCAACTGCCACAAGCGCGAGGGGCTCATGAAGATTCACCGCGGCGGCAGCTACTCGTCGCGCGATTTCCGCACGGTGGTGCGCGGTCATGCCGGTATCGACAATCCGAGCAGCCTTGGCGAGGGCTTCCGCCTTGCCCTGGGCGGACCGGTCCAGGCGCAGTCCGCGTCGGCGATGCGCTTCGAAGCCGAACTGGCATCGGCGCGCGCGGCCGAACGCGAACGGCGCCAAGCGGTTCAGTAAGCGCCGGGGCGCCGTCTTGCTAGAATGCGCTCTCCGATCATCGACCGACCAAGCCGACCGCATGCCACTGTACTTCTTCCCGCGCGACCGCGACTTCTGGCTGTATCACTTCAGCGCCGTCGCCGTGGGCCTCATGGCCAGCATCACCATCGCCGTGGTATGGGGTTTCATGGTCAGGCTGCAGGTCTATACCAGCCTGGCGTGGATTCCGTTCTACACGCTGGCGGTCCTGGTCTTGCGCTGGCTGTACAAGCGGCGCGGCGGCGACAGCGTGCCGATCGCCAGGCTGATTGCCATCGTGGTGCTGTACAGCGCGGTGGCCGGCATGGCGATCGGCGCCTGCGTCACGGCAGTGGTGGCGCCGATGTTCCTGAAAGCCATCAGCGCCAAATACAAGGCGCTCAAGATCCCGGTGATCCCTTCCGAACTCATACTGAGCAAGTTCATGGACGAAGCGCCCAAGAGCCAGCTGTTCGTGGCGGTATGGGGCTTCATCTACATCAGCGTGAGCAGCAGCCGGCGCATCAAGAACGCCGAACTGTTCAACCTGCGATTGCAGAACAACCTGAAGGAAGCGCAGTTGAGCAGCCTGTCGAACCAGCTCAACCCGCACTTCCTGTTCAACTCACTGAACAACATCCGCTTCATGATCCATGAAGACGCCCAGCGCGCCGACGCCATGATCACCTCGTTCTCCGAGATCCTGCGCTACTCGCTCGAAAGCAGCCGGCGCGAAAAGGTCAGCCTGCGCCATGAGGTGGACATCATCACCAAGTACCTCGCCATCGTCAAGACGCAGCTGGAAGAGCGGCTCGACTTCGCGCTGCGCATCGCGCCCGGCCTGGACGACGTCCTGATGCCGCCGATGGTGCTGCAGATGCTGGTGGAGAACGCGGTCAAGCATGGCCTCGACCAGCTCCAGGGCGGCGGCAAGCTGACCGTGGACGCCCGCCAGCAGGGCCAGTGCCTGCAACTGGACGTGTGCAACGACATCCCCAATGCGCAGGCGGCGGTGCCCGGATGTACCGGCATCGGCCTGCTCAACATCGAACAGCGCCTGCACCTGCTGTACGGCGGCGCGGCCACGTGGAATGCCGCGCACGCCGGCGCGGTTTTCAGGGTCGGCATCACGCTGCCGCTGGAGCGCGCGGCATGAGGGTGATGGTGATCGAAGACTCGCGCCTGGCGCGCGAGGGCCTGGTGCGCATGCTCGGCCGGTTCGACGGAGTCGAGGTGATCGGCCAGGCCGACCATCCCGCGACGGCCGCGCCGGTCATCGCCGAACTGCGGCCGGACGTGCTGTTCCTCGACATCCACATGCCCGGCGCCAGCGGTTTCGACCTGCTCGACATGCTCGACTACCTGCCGCGCATCGTGTTCACGACGGCCTACTCCGAATACGCGATCCGCTCGTTCGACTACAACACCGTCGACTACCTGCTCAAACCGGTCAGCCACGAACGGCTGGCCACCGCCATCGCCAAGCTGGCCGCCGCCGACGCCGCGCCGGCAGCGGTGGCGCGCGCGCCGCTCGACATCAACAGCAAGATTTTCGTCAAGGACGGCGAGCGCTGCCACCTGGTGAGCCTGGAGACGATCCGGTATATCGAAAGCTGCAAGAACTATGTGCGCATCTTCTTCGGCACCGAGAAAGCCTACGTCAAGAAATCCCTGAACAGCATCGAAGAGCGGCTGCCGGTCAAGTTCTTCTTCCGCGCCAACCGCCAGTGCATCATCAACCTGCAGGAAATCCGCGCCATCGAAGAATCGGTCTCGATGGGCTACGAGGTGACCATGAGCGACGGCAAAGTGCTGGAAATCTCGCGCCGCAATGCCCAGGAACTGAAAGACCTGTTGAGTTTTTAAACTACCGGAGATGTTCGACATGCACACACCCCGCCTGGCCCCGCTCGTCCTGATCATCGCTGCCGCCCTCGCCCCTGCCAGCCAGGCCGCCGTCACCAGCGTCGATGTCGGCGCCGCCCTGCCGCGCGCGGCGCTGCTCGAAGAAGGCGTGCACCACTACCTGCGCTACCTGCACCACGGCGACGCCAGGATCCCGCTTGACATCATCACCCGCGAGATCCGCTTTTCCACCGAGGATGGCCAGAAGCGCATGCGCATCGTGCAGCGCTACGACACGGCGGCATCGGCCGCGTCGCTCAAGAGCGTCACCTCGTGGTTCGATGCCGGCTCATTGCGGCCGCGCACCCACGAGCGCATTACCGAAAAGGACGGCAAGCGCGTGGTCGAAGGCTTTCTCTTCGCGCCGGACAAAATCACCGGCATGAAAGAGCTCGCCGACAGCATCAACAAGGACGTGCTGGTCGCCTCGCCCGAGCCGGCCTTCAACTTCGAAACCGATATCGAAACGCTGCAAGCCTTGCCGCTGGCCGAAGGCTACCAAGCGCGCATCAACTTCTACCACCCGGGCGGCCAGCAAGGGCCGGCGCGCTACCTGTTCAAGGTGAGCGGATCGGCCAGCATTCCCGGCCCGGGCGGCATGATCGATTGCTGGGTTGTCACCACCGACTACAACCGCCCAGGCTATGTCTCGACCTTCTGGTTCGCCAAGGGCAGCCAGCTGATGGTGCGCCAGGACAGCCCGGTCGGCGAAGGCAAGGTCGTGGTCAAGACCCTGATCGACTGAGCGATCAGGCCAGGTTCGCCAGCGCTCCGGCCAGGGTCGGATGGCGGAAGGCGAAACCGCCGGCCTGCAGCCTGGCCGGCGCCACGCGCTGGCCTTCGAGCAGCAGGTCGGCCTGCTCGCCCAGCGCCAGGCGCATCGGCCAGCCGGGCGTCGGCAGCCAGTAAGGGCGCTTCAATACCTTGGCCGCCACCTTGTTGAAGTCCGCCTGCGACAGCGTCTGCGGCGCGGTGAAGTTGTAGGCCCCGCCCTCGCCCCTGGTCCACAGGTGGGCGATGCCGGCGACGACATCGTCCACGTGGATCCACGACAGCCATTGCCAGCCGCCGCCGAGCGGGCCGCCCATGCCCAGCCTGACCGGCAGCAGCATCATCGGCAGCGCACCCTGGGTGCCGAGCACCAGGCCGAAACGCATGCACGCCACGCGCACGCCGCACGCTGCTGCTTCTGCTGCGGCGTTTTCCCACTCGCGGCACAGGTCCGACATGAACATCGGCTGCGGCGCGGCGCGTTCGGTGAGCAGCGTGTCGTCGCCGCGCGCCTGGATGCCGTAATAGCCGATGGCGGACGCCGACAGCATCAGCGCCGGCTTGCGATGGGCCGCCGCGATCCAGGCCACCACCTTGCGCGTGGTGCCGATGCGGCTGGCGCGCAAGGCTGCGCGCCGCGCCTCGGTCCAGCGCCAGCCCAAGATACGCGCGCCGGCCAGGTTGACCACCACGTCGATGCGGCGCGATGGCGGCAAGGCCCCCATATCGGAGATGCATTCCACGCGGGCGTCGAACAGCCAGGCCGCCGCGCGCGGCTGGCGCGTGAGCAGGGTGACGCGATGGCCGTCGGCCAGCAGCGCGCGCACCAGCTTCTGGCCGATGAAGCCCGTGCCGCCGGTGACCAGCACCGCGCATTCGGTCTCGCCGAAACGCAGTGCGGGTGTGCGATCATGGGCCGCCTGGGGGGCGATCGCGCGCGCCGCCAGTCCATCGCGGATGCCCGACAAGCCGACGCCGACGCCGCACACGAACAGGAACGCGCTCAAGACGCCGTGCGGCTCCCACACCAGCGCGGTGGGCAGCGCCAGGGTCTCGCCGGCGTTCAGTGCCAGCAGGGCGACAAAGGCGCCGCCGTTCAGGGCCAGCACCGTGTGCGTGACGCGCTCGGTGGCCGGCAGCAGGCGGGTCTGGTCCTCGACCACGAAGTCCCACAAGGTCAGCACGATTTCGAGCGCGAACACGGTCAGCAGCACCACTGCCCACAGGCCGTTGAAGCGCCAGTACGACAGGCCGACGAACATGGCGCTGTAAATCAGCGAGCGCACGGCGTGGATCGACAGTTCCAGCCTGGCGCTGGCGCGGCCCGGCAGCGCTTCGGTCAGTTCGTGGTGGTACAGGGTGTCGAAAGCGCCCAGGCAGCCCTGGAAAGCCATCAACTGCAGCGCCAGCAAATGGGTGTTCATGCACGCACCTCGCGAAACACGCCCGCCTGCGTGAACGTTGTACCGAACAGCGCGTGGCGGATCTCGATACGGATATCGAACTGCGCGCTGTCGTTATTGCGGTGGCACAGATAGGTCTTGCCCGGGGTGAGCCAGGCCGGCATGGGAATGCGCACGCCCAGCACCTGGCAAAAATAGCCGTCACTCTCGAAATGCAGGTTACCGTCGCGTACCGCCAGCACCAGCTTCATTCCCATGCCCATGCCGACGTATTCCAGCACTTCGCCGCGCGCGCTTTCCAGCATGTAGGACGTGAACTGCACCGGCTTGCGGCCATGGAGGCGATAGATGCGCTGCTTGAAAATGGCCGCGCTGCCCTCTTTCGAATAGACCTCGATATCGACCGGGAAATCGGCATCGTTGAACGGCATCAGCGCGCCCTGGATCAGCGGCATGGTCAGGTAGGCGAGCACGCGGCCGGCTTTCGAGCAGCTCAGCTCCGTCATCCGGCCCGTGTAGCGCAAAGGCTTGCCGGGCATGGGATTGCGGTCGAAGCGCGCCTGGATGTCGGGGTGCAGGCCGCGCCACGCCGGTCCGAGGATCTTCTTGAATAACTCGCCTTCGGACGCAATCATGCGCGCACCGTATGCGCGCGGTCGACACAGAACAGGTACACCAGCGGCGGCAGCATGGTCACCAGCGCGAAGGTATCGATCCAGATATTGTCCCAGCAGCCGGCGCGCAGCGACACCAGCATGTCCTGCGGGGCCCACAGCAGCATGCCCGCGATCAGCGCGCCCCAGGCGAAGGCGCTGCGCTGGCGCGCGCCGATCCACGCCAGGGCGCCCATCCACAGCGCCGCGCTTTGTACGGTGGGGCCGAACAGCGAGATCCACCAGATCTGCTGCGCGTGCGCCTGGGGCGGCACGCTGGCGCCCCAGAACGCGGTTTCGATGCCGCGATGGTAGCCGCTGAACAGGGCGGCGTCGGCGAACCACGGCAGCAGCATGCCGACCGCCAGGTGCGTGACGATGGCGGCGAACATCCAGAGGACGGCCCAGCGGCGGAGAGTCGGTGCGTTCATACGGGCTTTCATTGTTTGAAGAAGGGATTGGGACGCTCGCATACGCCGTCGGCGCAGCTGGCGGCGCGGTAGCCGAGCACGCGCGACATCAGGTAGCGGTGGCGTGCGAACAGGCGGTACGACCAGCTGCACGCGCTGCGCAGGCCGGGGACGCGCAGCGGCAGCACGCGCCAGGCCTGGCCGGCCAGCGTATAGGCGCGCAGCATGCTGTCGATTCCGACCAGCACGCGGCCGTCGCGCGTCAGGCTATGCAACTCGCGGTTCAGGGCGGCCATGTCCACGCCCAGGTGGGAAGGATCGAAACCGGGGGCGGCGATGTCGACGAAGCCCAGGCGGCTGAAGCGGTCCCAGTGCGCCAGCCTGGCCATGCCGGCGCGGCAGAACGGGCACTTGCCGTCGAAGTAGAGGGTCAGTTCGGCGCCGCTCATGATAGATCCTTGTCGTCGGGTCCGAGGAAGCGCGCGACCTTGCCGCCCATCTTCAGGAAGCGCTGCAGGGTCGCCGGCGGCAGGTGCTTGTAATCGTCGTAGGTGGTGCCGAGCATGTCGAGGAAGGTGAGGACCTCGTTCATGCGCGCCAGCGAGGCGGGTTCGAGGGCGGTATCGGTATCGCCTTCGATGGCGCATTCGCGCAGCACAGTCAGGGTCGGATCAATCTCGCGCCGTTTGCGCTCCTCGACGATGACGCGGAAGATCTCCCACACATCCTGGAGTGCGACGAAGTGATCGCGCCTGTCGCCCATCAGGTGGGTGATGCGGATCAGGTTCCAGCTTTGCAGCTCCTTGAGGCTATTGCTCACGTTCGAACGCGCGACCGACAAGGCCTCGGCGATCTCCTCGGCCGCCAGCGGGCGGTTGGCGAGGAACAGCAGCGCATGAATTTGCGCCACGGTGCGGTTGACGCCCCAGCGCGTCCCCATCTCGCCCCAGTGCAGCACGAATTTCTGTTCGGTCGGTCCCAGCGCCATGATTTCTCCAAGTTCATTCATTTCTGTCGTTACAGAAATTAAATACCGAATACCGCTGCATGTCAACGACAATGATAGAAATGGGAAAGATAAAGAGGAATTTTCTGACGATTCACCGTGCTCGCCGACAAATTGACGAGCCAACCCCCTACAACCGGGGTCAGAGCTTTAATAAGCAATTTCTAGCTATCGGACAAGACGATTTGATGGTAACTGGACAGACAATGGTGCGGCGACCTCTGCGGGCAATCAGCCGTCCCATAGCAGGAACGGTTTGACGGTGATGGAATTTGCGCTTGCTGCGACGCAGGTCAGACTGAAGAAGTTGTCCCAGCTAAAACTATTTCAAGTTAAAGCTCTGACCCCGGTTGGGGGTAATGGTGCGATTGAACAACTAATTTCGAATCAGAGGTCTGACCCCGGTGCTGGGAGTTTGCTTCAGGGGGTAGTCTTTAGGTCGGGCTTGACCGGCGGGAGCGGGGTGGCCGATTCTTTGGGGTGGCCGTCGGCGTCCAGGATCTGGATGAAGATTTCGTTCTTCTTGATCATGCCGAGCTCGAAGCGCGCGCGCTCTTCCACCGCGCCCGTGCCATTCGTCAGGTCGTGCACTTCGGAGTCGAGCTTGGCGTTGCGCGCCTTCAGTTCCACCGTCTTGCGCTGCGCGACAAGCACCTGGTTTTCCAGTTCCCCCACGCGCAGCCAGCCACCCTTGCCCAGCCAGAGCGGCAGTTGGATCAGGATCAGGAGGGTCGCGAGAACGAGCGTAATGAGGCGCATACAGGAGGCAGGGCACCGGCCGCCCACAGGGCCGGCCGGTGCGGTCGGCTTACTTCAGGTTGTAGAAAGCGCTACGGCCAGGGTAGCTGGCGATGTCGCCCAGGTCTTCTTCGATGCGCAGCAGCTGGTTGTACTTGGCCATGCGGTCCGAACGCGACATCGAGCCGGTCTTGATCTGCAGGGCGTTCGTGCCAACGGCGATGTCGGCGATCGTCGAGTCCTCGGTCTCGCCCGAACGGTGCGAGATGACGGCAGTATAACCGGCGCGCTTGGCCATTTCGATGGCCGCAAACGTTTCGGTCAGGGTGCCGATCTGGTTGATCTTGATCAGGATCGAGTTGGCGATGCCCTTCTCGATGCCTTCTTTCAGGATCTTGGTGTTGGTGACGTACAGGTCGTCGCCGACCAGCTGCACCTTCTTGCCAAGGCGGTCGGTCAGGATCTTCCAGCCATCCCAGTCGCCTTCATGCATCGCATCTTCGATCGAGATGATCGGGTACTTGTCGCACCAGGTCTCGAGCATGTCGGTGAACTCGGTCGAGGTCAGCTGCATGCCTTCGCCTTCGAGGTGGTACTTGCCATCCTTGTAGAATTCGCTGGCGGCGCAGTCCAGGCCGAGCGCAACCTGCGTGCCCGGCTCGTAGCCGGCCTGCTCGATCGCTTGCATGATCAGCTTGATGGCTTCTTCGTGATTGGCCACGTTCGGCGCGAAACCGCCTTCGTCGCCGACCGAGGTGGCCAGCTTTTTCTCGTGCAGGATCTTTTTGAGCGTGTGGAAGATCTCGGCGCCGTAGCGGATCGCTTCCTTGAAGCTCGGTGCGCCGACCGGGATGATCATGAATTCCTGGATGTCCAGGTTGTTGTCGGCGTGCGCGCCGCCGTTGATGACGTTCATCATCGGCACCGGCATTTGCATCGCGCCCGAACCGCCGAAGTAGCGGTACAGCGGCAGGCCGGCTTCTTCGGCGGCAGCCTTGGCGACAGCCATCGACACGGCCAGCATGGCGTTGGCGCCCAGGCGGCTCTTGTTGTCGGTGCCGTCGAGGTCGATCAGGGTGCGGTCGAGGAAGGCTTGCTCGTTCGCGTCCAGGCCCATGATGGCTTCGGAGATTTCGGTATTGATGTTTTCGCAGGCTTGCAGCACGCCTTTGCCGAAGTAACGGCTCTTGTCGCCGTCGCGCAGTTCGATCGCTTCGCGCGAACCGGTCGAGGCGCCCGACGGTACCGCCGCGCGGCCCATCACGCCCGATTCGAGCAGCACGTCGCATTCGACGGTTGGATTGCCGCGCGAATCGATAATTTCGCGGCCGATAATGTCAACGATAGCACTCATATTTCAATCTCCAAAGGGTAAGAAAAAGGTGGGCGGACCGTTGGCGGTCCGCCTGCATCTGTCAGGGCGATCGGGACGGCAGCAAGCTGCGTTACGCGAAGCTCGATTCGAGGAAGCCGGCTTTCTTGACCACGCGGTCGAGTTCGACGAGGGTCGTGAGCAGTTCTTTCATGCGTCCGAGCGGCACGGCGTTGGGGCCGTCCGACAGCGCCTGGGCGGGGTTCGGGTGCGTTTCCATGAACAGGCCGGCGATACCGGCCGCCACGGCTGCGCGCGAGAGCACGGGAATGTGCTCGCGCTGGCCACCGGATGAGGTGCCCTGTCCGCCCGGCAGTTGTACCGAGTGGGTCGCGTCGAACACGACCGGGCAGTTCGATTCGCGCATGATCGCCAGCGAGCGCATGTCGGAGACCAGGTTGTTGTAGCCGAACGAGGCGCCGCGTTCGCAGGCCATGAAGTTGTCTTCATCGAGGCCGGCGTCGCGCGCGGCCTGGCGCGCCTTGTCGATCACGTTCTTCATGTCGCCGGGCGCGAGGAACTGGCCCTTCTTGATGTTGACCGGTTTGCCCGACTGGGCGCAGGCGACGATGAAGTCGGTCTGGCGGCACAAAAAGGCCGGCGTCTGCAGCACGTCGACCACGCTCGAGACGGCGGCGATTTCTTCGATCGTGTGGATGTCGGTCAGCACCGGCACGCCGATTTCGCGGCGCACGTCGGCCAGGATGTCGAGGCCCTTGTCCATGCCGGGGCCGCGGAACGAGGTGCCCGAGGAGCGGTTGGCCTTGTCAAAAGAAGACTTGTAGATGAAGGGGACGCCCAGCGCCGAGGTGATTTCCTTGAGCGTGCCGGCGGTGTCCATCGCCATCTGGCGCGATTCGATCACGCAGGTGCCGGCGATCAGGAAGATCGGGTGGTCGAGGCCGACGTCAAAACCGCAAAGCTTCATGCTGCATCTCCTGTGGGTGCGGACGCAGCCTGGTGCGCCAGCGCGGCCTTGATGAACGACGTAAACAGCGGGTGGCCGGTACGCGGGGTCGATTTGAACTCGGGATGGTACTGCACGCCCATGTACCACGGGTGCGCGTTTTCTCCGGTGCGCGGCAATTCCATGATCTCGCACAAATCTTCGGTCGGGGTGCGCGCCGAGACGATCATCCCTGCCGCTTCGACCCGGCCCAGGTAGTGGTTGTTCGCTTCGTAGCGGTGGCGGTGGCGCTCGGTGACGACGCTGCCGTAGATTTCGGCGGCCAGGGTGCCCGGATTGACCGCGCAGGTTTGCGCGCCCAGGCGCATGGTGCCGCCCAGGTCGGAATTCTCGTCGCGCTTTTCGACCTTGCCGTCATGGTTTTGCCACTCGTTGATGAGGGCCACGACCGGCTGGTCGGTGTCGGTGTCGAATTCGGTCGAGTTGGCGTTGGTCAGGCCGGCCATGTGGCGCGCGTATTCGATCAGCGCCACTTGCATGCCCAGGCAGATGCCCAGATACGGAATCCGATTTTCACGGGCGTAGCGCGCCGCCATGATCTTGCCTTCCACGCCGCGCTTGCCGAAGCCGCCCGGCACCAGGATCGCATCGTACTTGGCCAGGTGGTCGCAGCCCTTGGTCTCGATGTCTTCCGAGTCCAGGTATTCGATGTTGACCCGGCTTTCGGTGTGGATGCCGGCGTGGCGCAGCGCTTCGGTCAGCGACTTGTAGGACTCGGTCAGGTCGACGTATTTGCCGACCATGCCGATGGTGACTGCCGCTTTCGGGTTTTCCAGCGCGTAGATCAACTTGGTCCACATCGACAGGTCGGCCGGCGGCGCTTCCAGGCCGAGCGCTTCCAGGATGATGGCGTCCAAGCCCTGGTCGTGCAGCATCTGCGGCACCTTGTAGATGGTGTCGGCGTCCCACACCGAGATCACGGCCTGCTCTTCGACGTTCGAGAACAGCGAGATCTTGGCGCGTTCGTCTTCCGGAATGCGGCGGTCGGCGCGGCACAGCAGCGCGGTCGGGGTGATGCCGATTTCGCGCAGCTTCTGCACACTGTGCTGGGTCGGTTTGGTTTTCAGTTCGCCCGCCGAGGCGATGTACGGCACCAGGGTCAGGTGGACAAAAGCGGCCGACTTGCGGCCGGCGCGCAGCGACAGCTGGCGCGCCGCTTCGAGGAAGGGCAGCGATTCGATATCGCCCACGGTGCCGCCGATTTCGACCAGCGCCACGTCCACGCCTTCGGCGCCGCGGTAGATGTAATCCTGGATCTCGTTGGTGATGTGCGGGATCACCTGCACGGTCTTGCCGAGGTATTCGCCGCGGCGTTCCTTGCGGATCACGGATTCGTAGATCTGGCCGGTGGTGAAGTTGTTCACCTTGCGCATGCGGGTGCTGATGAAGCGCTCGTAGTGGCCGAGATCGAGGTCGGTTTCGGCGCCATCGTCGGTGACGAAGACTTCGCCGTGCTGCATTGGACTCATCGTGCCCGGATCGACGTTGATGTACGGGTCGAGCTTGAGCATGGTGACTTTAAGGCCGCGCGATTCGAGGATCGCGGCGAGGGAGGCGGCGGCAATCCCTTTTCCAAGGGAAGACACAACGCCACCGGTGACGAAGACAAATTTGGTCATTGCAGATGGTGCCGAACGGCACGTGCGGGAAATTGAAATTATACCTTAAACCGGCCAATGCTTCCGCAAAACAAGGTAAAAAACAGCAACAACGGCCGTGCCGCAGGCGGGCTGGCGAGCTGCTTATTGATCAATTTGAAAGATTGCCGATGACGCATTCGGCGTGCGCCAGCGAACAGACGTGAGCTGGCTCAAGCCTCAGGATGGAACTTTTTCCACAGGAGGTCAAAATGTCCTACGAAGAACGCGATGCTTATGGCATGTATGTCGACAAAGGTTCGAAAGGCCCCGGTCCCGAACTGATGGGTGCGGATACCCTGATCGGCGACCATGTGCACAATCTGAAAAATGAGCACCTCGGTGAAATCAAGGAAATCATGCTCGACATGCGCACCGGTAAGATTGCGTATGCCGTGATGTCGAGCGGCGGCGTGCTGAGCATCGGTGAACGACTGTTCGCCGTGCCCTGGTCCGCATTGACGCTGGACACCGCCAACAAGCGCTTCACGCTCGACATCGAGAAAGAACGCATCGACAACGCGCCGGGTTTCGATACCGATCACTGGCCGGACATGGCCAACCAGCAATGGTCGAACCAGATCCACAGCTACTACGGCACCAGCGCGCATTAAACTTTCAACAGCAGGGGGAGCGTTCATACCGCCAGGTTATGCTTTGTCGTCCCCGAAACTCAGCTCCGTCATTCCCGCGCAGGCGGGAATCCAAGGCACCGTCGCTCAGCAAAGATGCCTCGGATTCCCGTCCGCGCGGGAAGTCATATTGCCGATGCCAGTTGGCGCAGCTTAAGTAATGGCGTCAGGGCCTCAGGTGCTCCAGTTCTGCAACTAGTTGCGAATTAAAGCTCTGACCCCGGTTGTGCGGCACCAGCGCGCATTAAACTTTCAACACCAGGGTGAACGTTCATACCGCCAGGTTATGCTTTTTCGTCCCCGAAACTCAGCTCCGTCATTCCCGCGCAGGCGGGAAGTCATTGCCGATGCCGGTTGGCGCAGCTTAAGTAATGGCGTCTGGGCCTCAGGTGCTCCAGTTCTGCAACTAGTTGCGAATTAAAGCTCTGACCCCGGTTGTGGGACTTTGCTGGTTTGCTTGTAGGATCAGCAGAAGTCGCGGCTGCTGGTGTCGAGGCGGCCCATCAGGTGGCTCATGTCGACCAGGCGCTTGGCCACCAGGTGCCGCACTTCCCCTTCCCTTTGCCACACGCCGTACACGCCCAGCAGGCGCGCGCCCAGCACTTCGCGCCGCTGCTGTTCCACCAGCGTCGGCCAGACAATCACGTTCACATTGCCTGTCTCGTCTTCGATGGTGACGAACAGCACGCCCTTGGCCGTCGCCGGACGCTGGCGCACGGTGACGATGCCGCAGGCGCGCGCCAGTTGGCCTTGCTTGAAGTCGTTGAGTTGCGCGGCCGGTAAAAAACGCTGGTCGAGCAGGCGCGCGCGCAGCAGCGCCAGCGGGTGCCGCCCCAATGTCAAGCCCTGCGCGCGGTAGTCGCCGACGATCTCTTCGCCTTCGCTCGGGGCGTCCAGCTGCGGCATCTCTTCGATCGGACTGGTGGGACGCAGCAGGTCCTTGTCGGGCACCGCCCCCACCGCTTGCCACAGCGCCTGGCGCCGGTTGCCGGACAGGCCCTGCAGCGCATTGGCGCCGGCCAGCACCTGCAGGTCGTGCCGGTCCAGCCCGGCCCGGCGCGCCAGGTCGGCCACGCTGTCGAAGGCCCGCACGGCGCGCGCTTCTTCGATCCGCGCCGCCGCCTCGGGCCGCATGCCGCGCTGCAGCGACAGTCCCAGCCGCACGGCGGGCTGGCCGCCCTGCCCCGCCTCCAGGCTGCAATCCCAGCCGCTGACTGCCACGTCCACCGCGCGCACCTCGATGCCGTGGCGGCGCCCATCCTGCACCAGTTGCGAGGGGCTGTAGAAACCCATCGGCTGGCTGTTGAGCAAGGCGCACAGGAAGGCGGCCGGTTCGTGGCACTTGAGCCAGGAACTGGCGTAGGCCAGCAGCGCGAAGCTGGCGGCGTGCGATTCGGGAAAGCCGTATTCGCCGAAACCCTTGATCTGGTTGAAGATCGATTCGGCAAATTCCAGGGTGTAGCCGTTCTTCAGCATGCCCCTGACGATCTTGTCGTAGTATTTTTCCAGCCCGCCCTTGCGTTTCCAGGCGGCCATGGCCCGGCGCAGCTGGTCGGCTTCGCCCGCCGTGAAGCCGGCCGCGATCATGGCCACCTGCATCACCTGTTCCTGGAAAATCGGCACGCCCAGGGTCCGCCCCAGCGCTTCTTTCAATTCGTCCTTCGGATAGTCGGGCTTTTCCTGTCCCTGGCGCCGGCGCAGATACGGGTGGACCATGCCGCCCTGGATCGGCCCCGGCCGCACCACCGCCACTTCGATCACCAGGTCGTAAAAGGTGCGCGGGCGCAGGCGCGGGAGCATGCTCATCTGGGCGCGCGATTCGATCTGGAACACGCCGATGGTGTCGGCCGCGCAGATCATGTCGTAGGTGGCAGGGTCTTCGGCGGGAATATCTTGCAATGAAAAGCTGGTGCCGCGCAGTTCGCCCACCAGGTCGAGCGCGCGCCGCAGGGCCGAGAGCATGCCGAGCGCGAGCACGTCGACTTTCAGCAGGCCCAGTTCTTCGAGGTCGTCCTTGTCCCACTGGATCACGCTGCGATCAAGCATGGTGGCGTTTTCGATCGGCACCAGGCGCGAGAGCTTGCCGGCGGCGATCACGAAGCCGCCGGGATGCTGCGACAGGTGGCGCGGAAAGCCGAGCAGGCGCTGGGCCAGGGTGGCCCATTGCTGGGCCAGCGGGGAATCCGGGTCGAGCCCGCATTCGGCCAGGCGATTGACCAGGTCGTCCTTGCTGTCGAACCAGTGGTGGGTCTTGGCGACTTTGTCGACGATGGCCAGGTCGACCCCGAGCGCCTTGCCGCTGTCGCGCAGGGCGCTCTTGGGCCGGTAGCTGATCACCACGGCGGCCAGGGCGGCGCGCGTGCGGCCGTATTTGTTGTAGATGTACTGGATCACTTCTTCGCGCCGCTGGTGTTCGAAGTCGACGTCGATGTCGGGCGGCTCGTCCCTTTCCCTGGAGATGAAGCGGCCGAACAGCAGGTTGCCGCGCGCGGGGTCGACCTCGGTGATGCCGAGGCAGTAGCAGACCGCCGAATTGGCGGCCGAGCCGCGCCCCTGGCACAGAATCCCGATCGAGCGCGCGTGGCGCACGATGTCGTACACGGTCAGAAAATACGGTTCGTAGCGCAGTTCGCCGATCAGCTGGAGTTCGATTTCGAGCTGTTCCTGGACCTTGGCCGGGATGCCGAGGGGAAAGCGGTGGTGCGCGCCGATGTAGGTTTCGGCGCGCAGGTAGCCGCAGGGCGTCTGGCCGGGCGGCACCAGTTCGTCCGGGTATTCGTAGCGCAGCTGGTCGAGCGAGAAGGTGCACAGGCGCGCGATGCGCAGCGTTTCGGCCAGCGCCTCGGGGCTGTACAGATTGGCCAGGCGCAGGCGCGCACGCAGATGCTGTTCGGCGTTTTGCGCCAGTTCGTAGCCGCACTCGGCCACAGGGGTGTTGAGGCGGATCGCGCACAGGGTGTCGTGCAGCGGTTTGCGCGAGCGCACGTGCATGCAGACGTGGCCCAGCGCCACCACGGCCAGGCCGTGCTGCCACGCGACTTCGTCGACGCTGGCGCGGTGCGCTTCGTCGAAGGCGCGGTGCAGCAGGTTCAGGCCCAGCCAGGCGCGGCCGGGAAAGGTGGCGGCGATCCAGGCGGCCTGGGTGTGCAGGCGGTCGAGGTCGGCCGCATCGTGGCCGGGATAGGCGGGCAGCAGGATCGCCAGGCAGTCGGGCATGCCGGCCAGGTGGGCCTGGGCGGCGGCGGGCGTGGCCAGGTCGGCCGGGGTCAGCAGGTAGGTGCCCTTGGCGGTGCGCGTGCGCGCCACGGTGATCAGCTCGGCCAGGTTGCCGTAGCCATTGCGGTTTTGGGCCAGCAGGATCAGCGACAGGGCCGGGCTGCCATCGTCGTTGCACAGGTGGAAGTGGGCGCCGATGATCAGGGGCAGCGCCGCCTTTTTGGCTTCGGCATGGGCCCGCACCACCCCCGCCAGCGAACATTCGTCGGTAATCGCCAGCGCCGCATAGCCGAGTTGGACGGCGCGGGCCACCAGTTCCTCGGCGTGCGAGGCGCCGTGCAGGAAGGAAAAGTTGGTCAGGCAGTACAACTCGGCGTAATCGGGCAGGCTGGGGGTGGGGACGGTGGTGCTCATGAGAAAAGATTAAAATAAATATTCTAGGGAAACTACTGTATGGAAACACAGTATACCTTGGGCTATTTTCTTACCAATTGGGAATAACTATGCAGGCTCATCTGGTGCGCTGTTTTGGTGCATTGCCGGGCAAGGGCAACCCGGCGCTGGTGGTGGAAGGCGGGCCGGACGCACCTGAGGCGCGCCAGGCGTTTGCGCGCGGGCAGCCGTATCCGGCCTGCGTGTTTCTGGACGCGGGACCGGGGTCGAACTGGGTTGCGGACTATTACTATCCGCACGCCCGCAGTCCCTTGTGCCTGCACGCCACCCTGGCTGCGGCGCAGGTCCTGTTTGCGCGCGCCGGACAGGCGCCGCAGGAGATCGGCCTGCGTACGGCCATGCGCGGGCAAGCCTTGCGCCTGCGCCGCGAGGGAGACGAGTATTTTGTGGTGCTGCAAGCCCAGGCCGTGCCCGCCGTTCCGGTCGATACGGCCCTGGCCGCCTGGCTGCTGGACCAGCCCGGCCTGATGCTGGCGCGCGCGCCGGTGCTGGCCTCGGTCGGCAGTCCCAAGCTGCTGATCGAGGTGCCTGAGCGCGCCCTCCTGCACGCGCTGCAGCCGCCGTTGGCGCGCATCGTCGACTGGGGCCGCGCGCACGGCGTCAACGGTTGCTACGTGCTGTGCCGCACTGGCGAGGATGGCTACGAAGGGCGCAATTTCAACCATCTCGACCCGGCCATGGAAGACCGCGCCACCGGGGTGGCGGCCGGCGCCCTGGCCGCACAGCTGGGCCGCACCATCACGGTGCATCAGGGCGCTGCGCTGGGCCAGCCCTGCCTGATCCGCTCCCGGATCGACGGCGCGGCAATCCTCGTGGGCGGACGGGCCGAAGCGGTGCTTGGCGATTGACAACGTTGTCATTGCGCCACAAAGCGCTGGACGTGGGGCACAGAAATTGCATTAGAATCAATCTCCTTTCTTATAAAAATCCGGAGACCGTCGCGTGTTCAACCCCACCACTTTACGTAGGTCCGTCTTGCTCGCTTTGTACGGCAGTGCCGCTCTCGCCGTGTATTCCCCCGCCAGCTTCGCCCAGTCGGGCCAGCCGGCCGCCAAGGAAGAAGTCCTTCCCAGCGTCAGCATTGTCGGTTCGCGCCGCGTCTCGGCCACCTCCGCCACCGATACGGCGGTCCCGGTCGACCTGATTCCCATGACCCGCCTGGCCGAGCAAGGCGGCCAGTTCGACCTGGCCCAGACCCTTACCTACATCTCGCCCTCGTTCAACTCGACGCGCCAGAGCGGGGCCGACGGCGCCGACCTGGTCGACTCGGCCGCCCTGCGCGGCCTCGGTTCCGACCAGACCCTGGTGTTGATGAACGGCAAGCGCCGCCACAGCACCTCGCTGGTGAATATTTTCGGTGCGCGCAACCGCGGCAACACCGGCACCGACATGAATGCGATTCCGCTGCTGGCGGTAAAGAATATCCAGGTGCTGCGCGATGGCGCCGCCGCCCAGTACGGCTCGGACGCGATCGCCGGGGTCATCAACGTCGAGCTGAAACGCTCGCTCGGCTGCGAGAGCGTGCTCGGCGCGGGCCAGTATTCGGCCGGCGACGGCGAGAACTACCTGGCGTCGGCCTACTGCGGCGTGGCGGTGGCCGGCGGCGTGGTCGGCATCACGGGCGAGTATCTCGACCGCGGCCGTTCGAACCGGGCCGAGGCGGGCAGCCTGCGCACCATCGGCGACAGCAAGGTGCAGAACCAGACCCTGTACCTGAACGGCGAGATTCCCATGGTCGACGGCAAGCTGTATTTCACGGCCGGCACCCAGAAGCGCGACGCGTCTTCGGCCGCCTTCGGACGCGGTCCGGACCAGATTCCGACGCGCAATGCGCAAGCCATGTATCCGAACGGTTTCGCGCCCTACATCAATGCCGACATCGACGACCATTACGGCACTGTCGGCTATCGCGCCAAGCTGGGCGAGTGGAATGCGGATTTCTCGCAGACCTATGGCTACAACAAGATGCACTACAACATCAGCAACACCTTGAACGCCTCGATCGCCAACGCCGACCTGCTCAAGGGCGGCAAGGGCGTGTCGGCCTCGCAATTCGACGCCGGCGGTTTTGCCGCGATGCAGCTGACCACGAATGCCGATGCCAGCCGCTATTTCCCCAACATCATGAGCGGCCTGAACCTGGCCTTCGGCGCCGAGTTCCGCAAGGAAAACTACGAAATCTTTGCCGGCGAAGCCGGTTCCTACAACGATGTCGATGGTCCCGGCTTCGGCGGCGATC
The DNA here is from genome assembly GCF_003953935.1 of Massilia atriviolacea. GTDB lineage: Bacteria > Pseudomonadota > Gammaproteobacteria > Burkholderiales > Burkholderiaceae_D > Telluria_A > Telluria_A atriviolacea. The sequence continues at coordinate 59,362 of NZ_RXLQ01000005.1, read as the reverse complement.
CCGGCAGCCAGGGCTTCCCCGGCTTCCGCCCGGCCGACGCCACCGACCGCAGCCGCCATAGCGTGGCCGCCTATGTCGATGTCGAGACCGACGTCACCGAGCGCCTGAAACTGCTGTCGGCCTTGCGTTACGAGAAATTCAGCGACTTCGGCAACAGCGTGACCGGCAAGCTGGCCGCCGCCTACAAGATCAGCGACGCCTTCCTGTTGCGTGGCTCGGCCAGCACGGGTTTCCGCGCACCATCGCTGCAGCAAGCGTTTTTCTCGTCGACCTTCACCGAGTTCGTCAACGGCAATCCGGTCGATTCGGTGTTCGCGCCGAACGGCGGCAATGTCGCCAACGCGATCGGGATTCCCAAGCTCAAGGAAGAAGAATCGGTCAGCTTCACCCTGGGCGGCACCTGGACGCCGACCCCGACCACCTCGGTCACGGCCGACCTGTACCGCATCGCGATCGACGACCGCATCGTGTTTTCGGGCCGTTTCGACGCCAATAATTACGCGCCGATCGTGCCGCTGCTGAGCACCCTGGGCGTGGGCGCTGCCCAGTTCTTCGTCAATTCGATCGATACCAAGACACAAGGCCTGGACCTGACCGTGTCGAACCGCAGCGAAGTCGCGGGCGGCAAGCTGAACACCTTCCTGGCCATGAACATCAGCAAGACCGAAGTGACGGGCGTGAATGCGCCGGCCGCCTTCAAGGGTTATGAAGACGTGCTGCTGTCCGAGCGCGAGCGCCTGTTCCTGGAACAGGGCGGACCGCGGCGCAAGGCGACCCTGGGCTTCGAGTACTTGCTGGGCAAGATCGGCACCGATTTCAAGGTGATCCACTTCGGCAAGCAAACCCTCGGCACCTGGTCCGGTCCTCCGACCCCGAACCAGGTATACAAGGCCAAGACCTCGGCCGACCTGAGTTTTACGTATAATTTCAGCGAGAAGACCAAGCTGACCCTGGGCGGCGCGAATATTTTCAACGTCAAGCCGACCGAACAGGATCCGGACCAGACCGACAATGGCTTCAAATATGAGTCGGTGCAGTTCGGCATGAACGGCGCGTCTTACTTTGCGCGCCTGTGGCATAAGTTTTAAGCGCAGCGCAAGCTAGCTGCCTGAGGGGGGCAGGCCGGGTCGCGTCGACCTGGCCTGCCCTTTTGCATGATTGTATCGGCTGGCCCGGTGACGGGCAGCCCTGTGATTGTTGAAAAGGATGAAGAATGAAACCAATTTACGCGCTGACAATGGCCGCACTGCTGGCCGGCGCGCCGCTCACGCAGGCGGCGCCAGCCGCTGCCCCGGCCGCCGCGCCCACCGCCTCGGTGCCGGTGGCCGCTCCCGATGCCGCCCGTGTCCAGGCCGTGCAAGCCATGCTGGAAGCCATGCAGTCGGAAAAAATGATGCGCTCGGTGGCCGGCGCCAGCCGCTATGTGAATGAAGAACAGCGCGCCAGCGTGTTCGCCAAGCTCGAGAAGGTGCCGCCGCAGGAGATCTACAAACGCCTGGCGCTGCCGGTGGCGCGGGTGATCGGGGTGGAAACGGCCAATGAGCTGAGCGCGTTCTATGGGTCGGATTATGGCAAGCGCTTGCTGCAGCAGACGTATAACAGCCGCGCCAGCATGTTTCCGCCGGAACCGCCGGTGCCGAACGCGGCAGAGAAGAAGATGCTGAAGAAGCCGGCACTGGTGCAGGCGCGCAAGGAATTGGCGGGCGCCGATGCGACCATCCGGCATGAGGCGTTTGCGTTGTTGCAGGCGATTATCAAGAAGTAGGCTTGGGCGGTAACGGTGCCGGCTGCGGGGGACACCGGGGTCAGACCCCCTAACTGAAAAACCGGGGTCTGACCCCTTCCCCCTACTTGCCCCCTAGTCGGGCTTGCCGGTGGCGGGGAAGTCGATGCGCACGCTCAGGCCGCCCAGCTTGGCCGACTCGCCCAGGCTGAGCCGGGCGCCGTGGCGCTCGGCGATCGCCTTGATGATCGCCAGCCCCAGCCCGCTACCGCTGGCTTCGCTGCCGGCGATGCGATAGAAGCGGTTGAAGACGCGCTCCCTTTCGTCGGCCGGAATGCCGGGCCCGCTGTCTTCCACCACCAGGGCCGCTCCCTTGCCCTCCGCCGTCACGCTGATGTCGACCGTGCCGCCGGACAGGGTGTATTTCAGGGCGTTGTCGATCAGGTTGCGCAGCATGATCATCAGCGCGTCCGGCTGGCCCGTCACCTGCGCCGCATCGGCGCGCGTCAGGCCCAGGTCGATGCCGCGCGTCTGCGCCGCGCCCGCCAGGTCGGCCAGGGCGCGCCGCGCCAGGTCGGCCAGCTCGACCGGCTGGGTTTTCACTCCGCTCGCCGCGCTCGCTTCCTGGCGCGCCAGCACCAGCAATTGCTCGACCAGCCGGGTGGCGCGCTCGATGCCGGCCGTCAGGCGGCCGATCGCCACCCCGCGCGCTTCCGGACTGTCGGCCCGCTCCAGGCTCAGCGCCTGCAGTTTCAGCGCCTGCAGCGGCGTGCGCAATTCGTGCGCGGCGTCGGCCACGAAATGCTGCTGGGCGTCGAAGGCGGTTTTCACGCGCCCGAACAAGAGGTTCAATTCCTGCACCAGCGGCAGCACTTCGTCCGGCAGGTCGGCTTCCGACACCGGCGACAGATCGTCGGCCTGGCGCGCCGCCACCTGCTTGCGCACGCGCGAGACCGGTTGCAGCGAACCGCTCACCACCCACCACACCACCAGCATCAGGATCGGCATCATCACCGCGATCGGGCCGACCGTGCGCAAGGCCAGGTTGCCGGCCATATTGCGCCGCACCGCCATGTCCTGGGCGATCTGCAGGGTCTGGGTGCTGCTTTGCACCGAGAATACGCGGTAAGTCGTGTTGTTGGCCTTGACGTTGGAAAAGCCCAGCACCGCGTGCTGCGGCAAGGTGGTGCGCGAGACGGTGCGGAACACGCGCACCCCGTCCGGCGTCCAGACCTGCACCATCAGCTCGTTGTTTTCGGCGTCCGCTTCCACATTCGCGGCCGTCTCGGTATTGTTGGACAAGGGCGCGCTGGAACGCAGCGACAGCGCCATCTGCTGCATGTGGTAATCGAAAATCTGGTCGGCATCGGACAGCGCCGTGCGATAGGCGATCGACGCTTGCGCCACGGCGGCGATACTGATGGCCGCGAGCAAAAACCACAACAGACGGCCGCGCAGCGAGTGCGCCAGGTTCATAGTTTGGGCACCATGTAGCCGACCCCGCGCACGTTCTGGATCAGGTCGCTGCCGAGCTTCTTGCGCAAGCCGTGGATATACACTTCCACCGCGTTGCTGCTCACTTCATCGCGCCAGCTGTAGAGCTTTTCTTCCAGCTGGGCGCGCGACAGCACCACCCCGGGACGCGCGATCAAGGCTTCCAGCACCGCCCATTCGCGCGCCGACAGGGTCACCGGCGCGCCGTCGACCTGCACTTCGCGGGTGGCGGGATTGATGCTGATGGCCTTGTATTCGAAGATCGGTTCGCCACGCCCGGCGGAACGGCGCAGCAAGGCGCGTATGCGCGCCAGCAACTCGTCGAGGTCGTAGGGTTTGAGCACGTAATCGTCGGCGCCGGCGTCGAGGCCGGCGATGCGCTGCTCGACCGCATCGCGCGCGGTCGCCACCAGCACCGGAGTGCGGTCCTTGCGCGTGCGCATGGCGCGCAGCACGTCCAGGCCATCCTTGCGCGGCAAGCCCAAGTCGAGCAGGACCAGGTCGTAGCTTTGCGACTGGCGCAAGGCCGTGTCGGCCATTTCGCCATCCTTGACCCAGTCGACCGCGTAGTGCTCGGCCCTGAGCAGGTCGAGCACCACTTCGCCGATCATCGTATCGTCTTCCACCAGCAGCAGCCGCATTACATCCTTCTTTCTCTTACCCTGCGGGCGGAAGGGGCACGATTACCCGATCCGCACCGGAATGAAGATTCTGTCATTACCGCGCTGAATCAGCAAGGCCACCGACTTGCTGGCCTTGCCCACCACATCGCGTACCTGGTCGACCGAATTGACGGGACGGCCATTGACCGACAGCAAAACGTCGCCCGGCTGGACCCCGGCCGTCGACGCGGCCCCGGCCGCATCTTCGATCACCAGGCCCGAGGCGATGCCGGACTGGCGCTTCTCGTTCGGATCGAGCGGACGCAGGGCCAGGCCGAGTTTTGCACTCTGGTCGGCGCCGGCGGCCGGCTCGCGATCGTCCTGCGCCACCTTGTCGCTGGCATTGGCCAGGCGCGCATCGATGCGCACGATCTTGCCGTCGCGCCAGACGTCGAGGCTGACCTTGTCGCCCGGCTGGGCCACGCTGAGCATGGCCGGCAGGTCGCCCGAGGCCACGATCGGCTGGCCGTTCAGCTTGCGGATGATGTCGCCGGATTTCAGGCCCGCCTTGTCGGCGGCGCCGCCTTTTTCCACGTTCGACACCAGCGCGCCTTCGGGCGAGTCGAGCTTGAAGGAATCGGCGAAGCCCTGGTTCACTTCCTGGATCGCTATGCCGAGCTTGGCATGCTGCACCTTGCCGGTGGTAACGATCTGGTCCTTGATGCGGTAAGCCACATCGATCGGGATGGCGAACGACAAGCCCATGTAGCCGCCGGTCTGGCTGTAGATCTGCGAGTTGATGCCGATCACTTCGCCCTTGGTATTGAACAGCGGGCCGCCCGAGTTGCCGGGATTGACCGCCACGTCGGTCTGGATGAAGGGTACCTGGCTGTCGTCGGGCAGCGTGCGTCCCTTGGCGCTGACCACGCCGGCCGTGACCGTGCTTTCCAGGCCGAACGGCGAACCGATCGCCAGCACCCATTCGCCGACCTTGAGATCGCTTGATTTGCCGATTGGCACCACCGGCAGGTTCTTGGCGTCGATCTTGAGCACCGCCACATCGGTCCTGGGGTCGGAACCGAGCACCTTGGCGCGGAATTCGCGCCGGTCGTTCAGTTTGACCGTGACTTCCTTGGCGTCGCGCACCACGTGCGCGTTGGTCAGGATGACACCGTCCGGGCTGATTATGAACCCGGAACCGGCGCCAAAAACGGGCGTGTCGCGTTGTTGTCCACGGGGCATCTGCGGCCCCTGGAAGCGACGGAAAAATTCGAAAAACGGGTCGTCCTCGTCGAACTGCGGCATGCCGCGGCCGCGCTGCTGGCCCATGGCGGTCTTGGTGCTGCCCATCACCCGGATGTTGACCACGGCCGGGCCGTTGCGCGAGACGATCTGGGTAAAGTCGGGCAGCACCACGCCGGCCGCCAGCGGCGCGGGAGCGCCCGGATTGACGGGGGTGGCGGCCGGCGTGGCGGCCGGCGCGGCGGCGGGCGCCTGCGCGGCCAGCGCAACAGGAGCGGAGGCGACTGCGTTGTTATGGTTGACCGCGATCGCACCAACCGCCCCACCGATGGCGCCGGCGGCGGCAAGGGCTAGCGTGAGACGCTTAGCGGTGATGACAGTGATGGCACCTTCGTTATGCATGGACGTACTCCTGGTTTGAAAGGATATGTTCGGTAATGAACGCTTGTTGTTGTTTGTCGTGGTGCTTTGCTTGCTTTTGCTTGGTTTGGCTTGTTTCTGCTTGTTTTTGCTTCTTTTGTCGTGCAGCTGCGCGGCCCGCTTGCTGCCTGGCCGATGAGGCAATGATGCGGTATCAGACTTAGGGTTGTCTTAATTTCAGCGCAGCATTCCGGCCCTGCCGAACAGCGTGACAGGACGTGCAACGGGGCGCCCCCTGCAGCGGGCGCCCCGTGTTTAGCTCAGCTCGCTATCTCAGCTCGCTCACAGCGCGTGCCGGCTGGTCCCGGTCAGGCAGCCTGGCGCTGCTCCAGCGCCTGCACATTGTCGCTACCGTCGATGACGATGCGGCGCGGCTTGAGGGCCTCGGGCACTTCACGCACCAGTTCAATGGTCAGCATGCCATTGTCGAACGATGCCGTGGTGACCTTGACGTGGTTCGCCAGCTGGAAGCGCTGCTCGAAATCACGTGCCGCGATGCCGCGGTGCAGGTAGGTGCGCTGGGTGTCTTCTTTCTGCTTGCGGCCGGTGATCTGAAGGCTGTCGCGCTCGGTGATGATCTCGACTTCCGAACGGTCGAAGCCGGCCAGTGCCATCACGATCCGGTACTTGTCTTCGCTCACCAGTTCGATGTTGTATGGCGGATAGCTGGGCTGCGCGTCGGCGCGCTGCGATTCCAGCAGATTGGCCAGGCGGTCGAAACCGATAGCGGAACGATAGAGAGGAGCAAGGTCGAATGTACGCATGATAAATATCCTTTTAGAAGTTAAGCGATAAGTTGACGGACCTCCGTGGAGCATCCGTTGAATCCAATCTCAAGGCGGCACCGGGGGTTTTCAAGGCCTTGAAAAAGACGTTTTTTTGCCCCATGCACCGAAAAATATTTTGAAGAATTTTGGCTGCGGCAAAAACAATTCAGTGCACGGAGACTGGCAAGCAGCGCAGGCCGCAAGCGGCGCGGCAATGCTTTTCGGTAGAATCATGGTCGCCTGCGAATACCCGCAGAAAATTGCTGATCTTTACCGTATTGACGATCCCATGCCCCTTCCGCTTCGCCGCCTTCTTCCGTCCGCCTGCGCGTCCATGTGCTCCCTGGCCCTGCTCGCCACCCTGGCCCTGCCCGCCCGCGCCGAGGTGCCCGCCCCGCGCGACCTGCCCTACCCCGGCACCATCGTGCTCAAGGTCGACGCCACCAACCTGGGACAGCAGATTTTCCGCATCCGCGCCACCATCCCGGCCGCGCCTGGCCCGCTGACCCTGCTCTATCCGCAGTGGGTGCCCGGCAACCACGGCCCCAGCGGACCGCTGAACCAGCTGGCCGGCCTGCGCCTGTCGGCCGGCGGCAAGGCGCTGGCATGGACGCGCGATCCGGTCCACGTGCATGCCTTCCACCTGAGCGTGCCGGAAGGCGCCACCGAGGTCGACGCCGAATACCAGTTCCTGTCGCCGGTGGAGCCGGCCCAGGGCCGCATCACGATGACCAGCGAAATTCTCGGCGTGCAATGGCAAGCCATGACGCTGTATCCGGCCGGCTACTTCAGCCGCCGCATCCCGGTCCAGGCCTCGCTCACGCTGCCCGACGGCTGGCAATACGGCACCGCGCTGGAAACGGCCGCGCGCAAGGGCAACGAGATCAGCTTCAAGCCGCTCGACCTGGAAACGCTGATCGATTCGCCCGTGTTCGCGGGCCGCCACTTCCGCCGCATCGACCTCGATCCGGGCGCCAAGGTGCCGGTACACCTGAACATCGTGGCCGACAATCCGGAAAGCCTGGAAGCGAAGCCGGAGCAGATCGCCGCGCACCGCGCGCTGGTGCAGCAAGCCGCCAAGCTGTTCGCCTCGCATCATTACAAGCACTACGATTTCCTGTTTGCGCTGTCGGACGAATTCGGCGGCATCGGGCGCGAGCACCACCAGTCGAGCGAGAACGGGGTCAAGCCCGGCTACTTCACCGACTGGGCCAAGACCGAGCTCGGGCGCGACCTGCTGCCGCACGAATACACGCACTCGTGGAACGGCAAGTTCCGCCGCCCGGCCGACCAGGATGTGCCGAACTTCAACGTGCCGCTGCAGAACAGCCTGCTATGGGTGTACGAGGGCCAGACCCAGTACTGGGGCAATGTGCTGGCGGCGCGCTCGGGACTGGTGTCGGCGGGCGGCATCCGCGACGCCATTGCCGCCTACGCCGCGCGCTACGACCACGTGCAGGGCCGCTCCTGGCGCGCCTTGCAGGACACGGTCAACGATCCGATCGTGCAGGCGCGCCGCGCGCTGGGCTGGAGCAACTGGCAGCGCAGCGAAGATTATTACGTCGAAGGCATGCTGATCTGGCTGGACGTCGATACCCGCATCCGCGAGCTGTCCGGCGAGAAGCGTTCGCTCGACGATTTCGCGCGCGCGTTTTACGGCGTCGACAATGGCAGCATCGGCCCGGCCTATTACCGCTTCGACGACGTGGTGCGCACCTTGTCCTCGGTGCAAGCGTTCGACTGGGCGCCTTTCCTGCGCGCCAAGCTGGACGGCAATGCGGCGGGCGCGCCGCTCGACGGCCTGGCGCGCGCCGGCTGGAAACTGGTCTACACCGACACGCCGACCGATATCGTCAAGGGGCAGGAAGAGCGCAGCAAGATGAGCGACTTCAGCTATTCGCTCGGCTTTTCCGTCAAGAACGATGGCGCGATCGAGGGGATCGAATGGGATGGCATCGGCTTCCGCGCCGGCCTGTCGGGCAACAGCACCATCGTGGCCGTCAACCAGCGCGCGTTCAAGCCCGAGCTGCTGAAAGCGGCCGTGAAGGCGGCGCGCGACGGCAAGACGCCGATCGAACTGCTGGTGCGCAAAGGCAGCAATTTCCGCACGGTGGCGCTCGATTACCACGGCGGCCTGCGCTATCCGCGCCTGGAACGCATTCCCGGCAGCAAGGACCGGCTCGACGCGATCCTGCAGCCGCGCCGTTGAGGATACCGAGGGGCGCGAACGCCGCTCGGCGGCGCGCCGGTGGTGCTGAGCGGCGGGCGCGTGACAGGCGCCGCCGCTCCCGGTTTGTCGCCGATGGTGCTATGCTGCGCCTATGACTACCGATACCGACATCCAGCTGAGCGGCCCGTTCAAGGCCAGCGACAGCAGCAGCCGTTCCCACGACGTCAAGGCGATCCGCATTTTCGACGAGGGCTACGGGATTATTGACGTGTACGTGGACTTCGCCGCGCCGATCGAGAGTGGGCTGTACAAGGACAAGGTCCTCGTCGGCAACATCATCGACCGCCTGCGCGCGCTGGGCTACGTCGGGCCGAATTTTTCGCACAGCGATCCGGGCTTGCAAGACCGCAAGCTGATCGTGCTCGAAGCACCCGAAGAATTCAGCGCCTTCGCCAAGCTCAAGGGCTGGAAGAACCTGGCCGAGGAATTCGACGACGAATAAGCCGGCGACGGGTCAACGCTGTCGTTCTTGCCTTGAAAAAAAGCTTGATCGACGCGGTTCTTGCTGCTTCGCCAAAGCGGTCGATCGACACCGTCCTTCCCGTAACAGGCAAAGGCCTTGCTGGCGCTTTCCGAAGTGGCGGCAAGGCCTTTCGCCTGCTGCTTCCTCAGGCGCTCACATAGCGCGCACTCCATGCCGCAATCATGCCGGCCACCCACACCGCATCTTCCCTGCGCGTGAGCAAATGATCGGCATCGTCGAGCGACACAAAACTCTTCGGATGTTTGGCCGCCTGGAAAATATGCAGCGCATTATCGATCCCCACGGTACGGTCGTGCGGCGAATGCATCACCATCAAGGGACGCTTGAGGCCGGCCGTGCTGAGGTTCAGCTCCTGCTCGGCGGCGTCGAGCAGGAACTGGCGCTTGATGGTGAACGGCCGCCCGGCCAGTTGCACCTTGGCTTCGCCTTCGGCTTCGATCACACCGAGCTGCTCGCCGAACAGATTATTGACGTGCGAGGGATCGCTGGGCGCCCCCACAGTGACGACCGCGCGCACCTCCCCGATGCTGGCGGCAGCGGCCAGCACGGCGGCACCACCGAGGCTGTGTCCGATCAGGATCTCGGGCGCCCGGAGCGAGGTGCGCATGAAGGCGGCCGCGGCCACCAGGTCCTGCACATTCGAGGAAAAATTGGTGTTCGCAAAGTCCCCTTCGCTCGCGCCCAGCCCCGTGAAATCGAAGCGCAGCACGGCGATGCCATGCTCGGTCAGGGCCTGGGCGATGCGGCTGGCGGCGAACACATCTTTGCCGCAGGTAAAACAATGGGCAAACAGCGCATACGCGCGCACCGGGCCGTCGGGCGCATCGAGACGGGCCGCCAGATTGTGGCCATCGGCGCCGGGAAACGCCTGTTTTTCGCTGTGCATCCCTGCTCCTTATCAATCATGAATCCAAGCATCTTACCCCGGGATGGCTGGCGTTGCCGGACCACTGTGGCAGGCCGCTTCGGCCGGACGCCCTTACCGCCCATCGTTACCGGACGCCGTGGCCGGACGCCGTTACCGGAGGCTGTTAGGCGAGGCCGTGGCCGGACGCCGTGACCGGATACGTCAACCAAACAAACCGTGCAGGAACCAGCGCGGTGCGCTATCGCCATCGGCGCCGGCGATGCGCTCGCGGTAGACCCAGTAATGCGCATTGTCCTGTCCCTGCGCGATGAAATAATCGCGCGTCTGCGACTGGCTCCACCAGCCCGCCTCGATCCGCTCGGGGGTGGACGCCATGCGCAGGGGCGAGCCGTAAAACGGCCGGTGGTCGCGCATCAGCAGCGCCACCGGCTTGGCCAGCAGCCAGGCCGGACGCGGCAGGCTGAGCACGTTGGGCGGCAATTGCATCTGCGCCTGCTGCGCCCTGCGCGCCTGCTGCACCGGTACCCAGCGGTTGGCCAGTTCGGGCCGGTAATCGGCGCACGGGGCCGCCTGCAGCACGTTCTCGGGACCCAGGCGCGCCACCAGCAGTTCCAGCATGCGCCACTGGTCCTGCTCGCTGCCGCCGGGCTCGGGGAACAGCGACTCGCTCGGCACGGCCATGGCCTGCACCTCGGGCGCTTCGAGCACCAGTCCGATCACGTGCGCCTCCAGGCTCAGCTTGGTCAGGCGCTCGCGCAGCAGGCGCACCAGGTGCTCGTCGCGCCAGGTCGGCTCGGCCAGGATGATGTCGAGCACGGTGGGCACGCGCGCCACCCGGCCGCGTTCGTGTTCGAGCAGCAGCACGATGCGCCCCACCGCCAGCTGGTGCGCGCACAGCCAGCCGGTCATTTGCAGCAGCAGGCTGTGGGCGCCGGCCAGCAGGGCGTCGGCCTGTTCGACCCGGTCGAACAATTCCAGCCGCGCCTGGAAGGTGGTGGGCGCGACGATCCAGTCGAACAGCTCGGCCGTCATGCCGTAGGCGGCGTCGAGCACGGCCAGCAAGGCGCCGCCGCAGCGGCGCTGCAAGCCCGGACGCGGCAGGCGCCGCAACTGGCCCAGCGACAGGCAGCCGATGCCGTCCAGCCAGGTGGCGAAGGGACGCGCCGGCAGCGGCAAGGCGGCCGGCAGGCGGTCCAGACGGCGTTTCAGCGACACCATGCCGAGCGCGTGCCCCGCCCCGCCACGCGCCAGCAGCCAGGCTCCGCGCGCGGTCGGCGCGCAGCTCAGCCGGACGGCGAAACCGAGCGCGCGCAGGCTGGCGCGGATGCGCCGGCACAGCGCGCGCACCCCGCCGAACAGGCGCAGGCTGGCGCCCACGTCCATCAGCAAGGTCGCTTCTTCGGCCAGGGCGACCTGCGGCGTGTACTGCAGCAGCGCCATGGCCACCGCCTGCAGGGCGGCGGCCTCGCGCGCCGGCTCGCGCTCGTGCAGGCGGGCCTCGGGCAGCAGCATCAGCACGCCGCCCCGGCGCATGCCGGCGCGCACCCCGCCCGCCTGCGCCAGCGCCGAGGCGGCCAGCACGCGCTCGCTCTCCAGCACGACGCTGGCGGCCTCAGCCGACCAGTGCGGGCTGAACACGTCGAGCGGTAGCCGGGGCAAGTAGAGGCCGATCCAGAGTCGCATGGCGTTGCAGTAAAGAAGGAGTCAGGGGAAGGAACAGGGGCGCGTCGCGCTGCGGCCCGCGGCGCTTGACGAAACCGATGTCGAGCCCGCCGAGGGCCGGACGCAGGCTCAGGCGCAGCGGTGCGGGCGAGGCATCCTGGGCCGCCGCGAGCGGGCGCAGCAGGAAGAACAGGGCTTCGCCGCCCTGGGCCGCCAGATGCAGGCGGCGCAGGGCGTCGGGACGGGCCTGGCTGGCCCAGAACAGCAGCGCGCCGCAACTGCCGCTGCGCAGCACCTGTTCGGCCGCCCACAGGGCATCGGCATTGCGTGCGCTGCGCACCCAGATCAGTTGGGAGGGCGGCAGCCCGAGCGCGGCCAGCGCCAGCGCCTGCGGCGGATGGGGCGGCTGCAACAGCACGATGCGGCGTTCGGCCACTTTGGCCAGGGCCGGGCGCAGCAGGCGCAATTCGCCGATGCCGCTTTGCTGCAACAGCAGCTCGACCAGGCAGCCGCTGGGCCAGCCGCCGCCGGGCAGCTGGGGGGAAAGGGTGGGATGGCCGCTGTCGACGCAGCGCGTGCCCGCGTGGGCCAGTTGGGAGGCGCGCCACAAAGCGGGATGCAAGGTCTCGGGCGCGGCAAGCAAATCGGGGGAGTTCATGATGGGTTCAACAAAGTACTGTATGTTTATACAGTACTCGCTGGCTGCCAATTTGGCAAGGCCAATCGTGCGCCGTCTCCCGGTCATCCCCAGGAAGAAGCAAATTCCGATTGAAAATCGCAGCAACCTCCTACAACCGGGGTCAGAGCTTTAATTGGCAATATTTCCAAGACAACATTGCCGATTCAGCAGCACGCCCGTCAGGCGCCCGCGCGTCAACGCCGGTGCCGACCGAAAAACTCGACCAGCATCTTGCTCGCATCCGGCCCCGCCGCCGAATTGAACGACAGGCGCGCATCGCCGCCGCTCCAGGCATGTTGCAGCTGGGCGATTTGGGCCACACGCAAGATCAGCTTGCGCCCGCGATACACATCATGCAGCTGGTAGGGCAAGCCGCTGCGCCCGCCAGCCTTCTGCGCCACCCGCACCGGCGCTGCCGCCGGCAAGCCGTTGACCAGCATCGCCTGGCGCCGCAAATGCACCTGGTTGACCGGCCGCACCACGCGGTCGTCCTCGCCCTGGATCAGGATCGTCGGCATCGATGGAAAGGCGGGGCGCCGTTCGAGCACCTCGGCAATGGCGCTGTCGACCCGCGCACCGTTGCCATGCTGCATGACACCGAGCGCCCCCACCGTGCTGTGTCCCGCCCCATACAGCGGCCCCGAATGCAGGCCCAGCCCGGCGAACAGGTCCGGATGGTTGAGCGCCACGATATGCGCCATCCCCGCCCCCGCCGACATACCGCAGATAAACACCCGCGAGCGGTCGAGGCCATACCCCGCCAGCACCTGGCCGAGCATGCCCACAATCGTCGGCACATCGCCGCCGCCCTGCTGGGTGGCGCGGTCGTACCATTTCCAGCAACGGTGCGGATGGGCGCTCAGCGATTGTTGCGGGTACAGCACCGCATAGCCAGCCTTTTGCGCCATCTGGTTCATGCGCGTGCCCTGGGCGAACTGGGTGGCGCTCTGCTCGCAGCCGTGCAGCATGACGATCAGCGGCCAGCCCGAGGGCGGCGCCACGCCATCGGGCAGATACAGCCAGTAGCTCATCGGCCGCAACTGGCCGGTATAGCGCGCGGTCAACCACTTGCCCGGCGCGGGGGAGTCGCTGGCCGGCGCCGCTGTGGCGGAGCGCGGGGCGCGGCCCGGCCCGGAACGGGAGAGGGGTGGGCTTGCCGGTGCGGCCGTACGGGCCGGCATCGGCTTGGGCTTGGGCTTGGGCTTGGGCTTGGGCTTGGGCTTGGGCTTGGGCTTGGGCTTGGCGAGCGCCTTGGCCGGCGGCTTGGGCGGCGCCAGCAAGGCCTGCAGCAGGCGCGCCGCCGAACCTTGCTGTTTTTTCCCCGCGCGCATCAGGCTGCGCAGCAAGGGGACGCTCGACTTTACCATCGCAGGCGCACCATCACGCGCCGGTGCAGGCGGGCCCACAGGAAAGCGGCGAACGAGCGGGTCGGAATCGGCTTGCCGAGCGGGCCGGCGTGGGTGCAGCGGGCATGGACGTTCATGGGGAAGACCTCCTGCCGGCCAGCATAGCGTGGGCGCGGCGCGGCGCTCGGTGCGTTGCGCCGCTTAGCCGGTCCGATGAACAAAAAAGCAACACCAGCGCCCCTGGCGCGCGTGCCGACACGATTGAGGCAGATCAAAGAATGGCTTGCGCGAGCCCCTAGTCTATTTGCATAAGGACCGCGATCGGCGAAGTCCGCACATCTAAAAACACCAGGAGAACGAGATGAATTACACAGAACGCGACAGATATGGCATGTACAAGACCAGCGCCGGCCCAGGCCCGGCCCTGATGGGCGCCGACACCCTGATCGGCGACAGCGTGGTCAACGCCCAGGAGGACGACCTGGGCGAGATCAAGGAGATCATGCTCGACATGCGCAGCGGGCAAGTGGCCTACGCCGTGCTGGCCTTCGGCGGCATGCTGGGACTGGGCGAAAAACTCTTCGCGGTGCCGTGGCAGGCGCTGCACCTGGACACCGTCAACAAGCGTTTCATCCTCAATGTGGAAAAAGAGCGCCTGAAAAACGCTCCCGGCTTCGACCCCGACGCCTGGCCGGACATGAGCGATATCGGCTGGGCCAGGCAGGTGCACGGGTTCTACGGCACCGACCCCAGCGGCAGGAGCGCGGGCGCGCAAACGGGCTCGGACGGCAGCGCCGCAGCGGCGGGCGCCATGGGCGGCGGCACAGCGGGAACGGGCGGGATGAGCGGCAGCACGGCAACGAGCGGGGGTGCCGGTCTGTGAAGCGTACCCGACGCGCAGCGCCAGGGGCGTGGGTGCCGTTAAACCCGGCCTGCGCCTCCGCGCGCGCTGGCCTGCATCAGCGCTGCATCGACTCCCACACCTTTTGCAGGCGCTTGGCCGAGACCGGCATCGGCGTGCGCAATTCCTGCGCATACAGCGACACGCGCAGTTCTTCGAGCATCCAGCGGAATTCCACCATTTTCGGATCGGTGTTCTTCCCCGCCAGGCGGTCGCGCGCGGCGCGCATGAAGTGGCTGGCGGACTGGGTCCACTCGGCCATCAGCTTGGCGTCGCGCGCGGGATCGGCGCGCAGTTTTTCGAGCCGCACATTGATCGCCTTCAGATAGCGCGGAAAATGCGCGAGTTGCGCGTAATCGTTGTCGATCAGGAAGCGCTTGTGCACCAGTCCCTGCAACTGCGACTGCATGTCGGCCGCGGCTTGCGCCTGCACGCCCTGCAGCTTTTTAGGCAAGCCATGGAACTCGGTCAGCACCTGCGACACCAGCCGCGCAATCTCGTTCACCAGCAGGGTCAGGCGCGACTTGCCTTCATCCTTGCGCTTGTTGAACGAGGCGGCGTCGGTCGGCAGCGGATCTTGCAGGCAGGCGATATCGATCGCCTTCTGGATGATCTGGTCGCGCAACTCTTCCTGCGAGCCCATCGCCATGAATTGCATGCCCATCTGCTGCAAGCCGGGAATGTTCTTCTCGATAAACTTGATCTGCTCCTTGAACTGCAGCGCGAACAGGCGGCGCAAGCCGATCCGGTGGGTGGCGGCGGCCACGGTCGGGTCGTCGAACACTTCCAGGTCGCAGTGGGTCTGCTTGTCGACCAGCGCCGGAAAGCCGATCAGGGTCAGCTTGCCCTGCACGATTTCCAGCAGCTCCGGCAGTTCGCCGAAAGTCCACGAGGTCAGGCCGGTATGCTGGCTGACCTTGGGCGCGTTCGGCTGCCCGTCCGGCGCCGCAGCCTTCGATGACGCCGCCGGCGCGGCCACAGTGGTGGCCGTTGCCTGCGCCTTGCCCGGCGCCGCCGGAATCGATACCTCCGCCAGCTTCTGGAAGCTCTGGCGCGCCTGTCCGCCGAATTCGGCCTGCAGGGTCGCCAGGTTGCGTCCCATGTCGAGCTGGCGTCCGTGCTCGTCGATCACCTTGAAGTTCATGAAGTGATGCGCCGGCAGCGTTTCGGGCTTGAAGTCGGAGCTCAATACCATCAGGCTCGTTTGCGAACGGATGTCGGCGATGATCGCGTCGATCAGATCGCCGCGCCCGAACTTGCCCGCCTCGTGCACGCGCTCGCAAAAACGCGCCGCGTAATCAGGCAGCGGCACGCAATGGCGGCGCAGCTTTTGCGGCAGCGATTTGAGCAGCAGGTGCACTTTTTCCTTCAACATGCCCGGCACCAGCCAGTCGGCGCGCTCGCGCGGCAGCTGGTTCAGCGCGAACAGCGGCACCGCCAGGGTGACGCCGTCGCGCAGGCTGCCCGGCTCGAAGTGGTAGGTCAGCTGCATCTCGATGCCGGTCACCGACATCGATTTCGGGAACAACTCGGTGGTCACCCCCGCCGCCTCGTGCCGCATCAATTCGTCGCGGTTCAGGAACAGCAGTTTCGGTTCCTTGAAGGTGGCGTCCTTGTGCCACTTCTCGAAGCCGGCGCCGTTGACCACATCCGACGGAATCAGCTTGTCGTAGAAGGCGGCGATCAGGTGGTCGTCCACCAGCACGTCGAGGCGGCGCGACTTGTGTTCGAGGTTTTCGATTTCCTTGACCAGCTTGTGGTTGTGGGCGAAGAACGGCGCACGCGTATCGTAGTCGCCCGCCACCAGCGCGTCGCGAATGAAAATCTCGCGCGCTTCGGCGGGGTTGAACTGGCCGTAGTTGATGCGGCGCTGGCTGTAGATCACCAGCCCGTGCAAGGTCGCGCGTTCGGACGCGGTCACCTGCGCGGCGCGTTTTTCCCAGCGCGGCTCGCCCCACGATTTTTTCAGCAGGTGGCTGCCCACCCGCTCGATCCACTCGGGCGCGATGTTGGCGACGCAGCGCGCGTACAGGCGCGTGGTCTCCACCAGTTCGGCCGCCATGATCCACTTGCCCGGTTTTTTGAGCAGGGAAGACCCCGGCCACACGTGGTACTTGATGCCGCGCGCGCCCAGGTAGCCGGCGCCCGGTTCGTCTTCCGACTTGAAGCCGATATTGCCCAGAAGGCCGGTCAGCAAGGCCGTATGCAGGTTCTCGTAGGTGGCAGGCAGCTCGTTCATGCGCCAGCCCTGCTCCTTGACGATGGTGAGCAGCTGCGAATGCACGTCGCGCCATTCGCGCAGGCGCACCTGCGACAGGAAATTGGTGCGGCAGGTTTCCATCAGCTGGCGGTTGGTTTTCTTGTGCTCGATGGCCGCTTCGAACCACTTCCAGATCTTGATATAGGTAAGGAATTCGGACTTCTCGTCGGCGAACTTCTTGTGCGCCTCGTCGGCCGCCTGCTGGTGCTCCATCGGCCGGTCGCGCGGATCCTGCACCGACAGCGCCGACGCGATGATCAGCATCTCGCTCAGGCAGGCGTTTTCCAGCGCGGCCAGGATCATGCGGCCCACGCGCGGATCGAGCGGCAGCTTGGCCAGCTTGTGGCCGAGCGGAGTCAGGGCGTTCGACTCGTCGACCGCGCCCACTTCCTGCAGCAGCTGGTAGCCGTCGGCGATCGCGCGGCCCTGCGGCGGCTCGATGAACGGGAACGTCTCGACGTCGGTCAGGTGCAGGGACTTCATGCGCAGGATGACGGCCGCCAGCGACGAGCGCAGGATTTCCGGCTCGGTGAACTTGGGGCGCTGCAGGTAATCGGCTTCTTCGTACAGGCGGATGCAGACGCCGTCGGCCACCCGGCCGCAACGGCCGGCGCGCTGGTTGGCGGCCGACTGCGCGATCGGCTCGACCTGCAACTGCTCGACCTTGTTGCGGAAGCTGTAGCGCTTCACGCGCGCCAGGCCGGCGTCGACCACGTAGCGGATGCCGGGCACCGTCAGCGAGGTTTCGGCCACGTTGGTGGCCAGCACGATGCGGCGCGCATTGGTGATCTTGAAGACCTTCTCCTGCTCCTCGACCGACAGGCGGGCGAACAGCGGCAGGATCTCGACATGCGGCGGATGATGCTTGCGCAGGGCCTCGGCGCAATCGCGGATTTCGCGCTCGCCAGGCAGGAACACCAGCACGTCGCCCGAACCGAGGCGGCACAACTCGTCGACGCCATCGACCACCGCGTCCATCAGGTCGCGCTTGTCGCGCGCGGCCTGCGCCTTCGGCACCGGTTTGCCCGCCGCCGGCGACGGCGCCGCGACGGCCACCGGATCGCGGTCGACCGGGCGATAGCGCACTTCCACCTTGTACAGGCGGCCCGATACTTCGATCACCGGCGCCAGCTTGTCGCCCCTGGCGAAATGGCGCGCGAAGCGGTCGGCGTCGATGGTCGCCGAAGTGATGATCACCTTCAGGTCGGGACGGCGCGGCAGCAACTGCTTCAGGTAGCCGAGCAGGAAGTCGATGTTCAGGCTGCGCTCGTGCGCTTCATCGATGATGATGGTGTCGTAGTTCTTCAGCAGCGGGTCGGTCTGGGTCTCGGCCAGCAGGATCCCGTCCGTCATCAGCTTGACCGAGGCACCCGGCTGCAGGGTGTCGGTGAAGCGCACCTTGAAGCCCACGTGCACGCCCAGCGGCGTGCCCAGTTCCTGCGCGATGCGCTTGGCGGTGGACGAGGCGGCGATCCGGCGCGGCTGCGTGTGGCCGATCAGGCCTTTCTGGCCGCGTCCCAGTTCCAGGCAAATCTTGGGCAGTTGGGTGGTCTTGCCGGAACCGGTTTCGCCGGAAACGATGATGACCTGGTTTTCCAGCAGCGCCTTGGCGATTTCCTGGCGCCGTCCGGAGACCGGCAAATCTTCGGGAAAGGTAATCGGCGGCAGCGGCGTGCGCAATACCTCGCGCGGAGCGCGTTCCGCGCCTGCCTGTCCTTCGCGTGGCGGACGCGGGGCACGGGCCGGACGCTCGCCGGCCGGCTGGCCTTCGCGTGGCGCACGTTCGGCCGCTGCCTGTCCTTCGCGTGGCGGACGCGGGGCGCGGGCCGGACGTTCGCCGGCCGGCTGTCCTTCGCGCGGCGTGCGTTCGGCGCCCGCCTGGGCTTCGCGTGGCGGACGCGGGGTGCGCGCAGGACGCTCGCCGGCCGGCTGGCCTTCGCGCGGCGCGCGCGGTCCGGCCGCCTGCCCTTCCCGTGGTGGACGGGGCTGGCGCGGCTGGCCGGATGGAGACCCGCGCGCGGCGGATTGCCCCGCCTCGCTGGCGTTGCGGGGCGTGGCGGCGGGTGGCGACGGCGGCGTGGAAGGCTTGTTACTCTGTTCTGACATTGTTTTTACATGAATTTAGCGCGCAAGTCGCGCAGCGAATTATAATGCGCCAAATGGAAACCCCTAACCAATTCGTCCAATGGCTGCGCTCCGTCGCGCCCTACATCCACGCCTTCCGTGGCAAGACCTTCGTGGTCGCCTTTCCGGGTGAACTCGTCACCGCCGGCGCGCTGCCGGTGCTGGCCCAGGACCTGTCGCTACTGGTGGCGCTCGATATCCGGGTGGTCATCGTGCACGGCTCGCGTCCCCAGGTCGCCGAACAGCTGGCGCTGCGGAACGTGGAAGGCCGTTTTCACAACGGCATCCGCATCACCGACACCGCCGCCCTCGAATGCGCGAAGGAAGCGGCCGGCGAACTGCGCCTCGACATCGAAGCCGCCTTCAGCCAGGGGCTGCCCAACACACCGATGGCCCACGCCGCGATTCGCATCATCTCAGGTAACTTCGTCACCGCGCGCCCGCTTGGCGTGATCGACGGCGTCGACCTCGAACTGACCGGCATGCCGCGCAAGATCGCCGCCGAGACCATCCACGCGATCCTGGCCACCGACAGCCCGGTGCTGCTCTCGCCGCTGGGCTTCTCGCCCACCGGCGAAGCGTTCAACCTGACCATGGAAGACGTGGCCGTATCGGCCGCGATCGCCCTGCACGCCGACAAGCTGGTGTTCATCACCGAAACGCCGATGATGCTCGACGAAGGCGGCGCCGAAATCCGCGAACTGTCCTCGCACCAGGCAGAAGCCGTGCTGCAGGCGGGCTTCTTGCCGGCCGACGCCGCGTTCTACCTGCAGCACGCCATCAAGGCCTGCAACAGCGGCGTGCCGCGCGCCCACATCGTGCCGTTCGAGATGGACGGCTCGGCCCTGCTCGAACTGTTCACCCACGATGGCGTGGGCACCATGATCAGCCACGAAAACCTGGAAAGCCTGCGCCGCGCCACCATCGAAGACGTGGGCGGCATCATCAAGCTGATCGAACCGTTGGAGGCCGACGGCACCCTGGTCAAGCGCGGGCGCGAACTGATCGAACGCGAGATCGACCAGTTCTCCGTGATCGAGCACGATGGCGTGATCTTCGGCTGCGCCGCGCTGTACCCGTTCCCCGAATCGAAAATGGGCGAGATGGCCTGCCTGACGGTCAATCCCGAAGTGCAAGCCCAGGGCGACGGCGAGCGTATTCTCAAGCACATGGAAAACCGCGCGCGCGCGGCCGGCCTCAAGCAGCTGTTCGTGCTGACCACACGCACCTCGCACTGGTTCCAGAAGCGCGGCTTCAAGCCGGCCACCGTGGACGCGCTGCCCAAGGACCGCCAGCATATGTATAACTGGCAGCGCAAATCCCAAGTGCTGATTAAGTCTCTATAATCACGGCTTTCCACTTATCCGCTTGAGGAGTACACATGGCCCGCACCGTGCATTGCGTCAAATTGAACAAGGAAGCCGAAGGACTCGACTTTCCGCCTTACCCGGGCGAGCTGGGCAAGAAAATCTGGGAAACGGTCTCGAAAGAAGCCTGGGCCGCCTGGCTCAAGCACCAGACCATGCTGGTCAACGAAAACCGCCTGAACCTGGCCGACCAGCGCGCGCGCAAATACCTCGCCACGCAGATGGAAAAGCACTTCTTCGGCGATGGCGCCGACGCCGCCCAAGGCTACGTCCCTCCGGCCGACTGATTCCCGCCCTTGTCCACGGCTGTGTCCGTGTCCACCACGGTGCCAGGCACCGAAGTGGACATGCGGACGAGCCCGTGTCCGAATGTCAGACCTGGCACCGAAGTAAAGGCTACGTCCCTCCGGCCGACTGATTCCCGCCCTTGTCCACGGCTGTGTCCGTGTCCACCACGGTGCCAGGCACCGAAGTGGACATGCGGACGAGCCCGTGTCCGAATGTCAGACCTGGCACCGAAGTAAAGGCTACGTCCCTCCGGCCGACTGATTCCCGCCCTTGTCCACGGCTGTGTCCGTGTCCACCACGGTGCCAGGCACCGAAGTGGACATGCGGACGAGCCCGTGTCCGAATGTCAGACCTGGCACCGAAGTAAAGGCTACGTCCCTCCGGCCGACTGATTCCCGCCCTTGTCCACGGCTGTGTCCGTGTCCACCACGGTGCCAGGCACCGAAGTGGACATGCGGACGAGCCCGTGTCCGAATGTCAGACCTGGCACCGAAGTAAAGGCTACGTCCCTCCGGCCGACTGATTCCCGCCCTTGTCCACGGCTGTGTCCGTGTCCACCACGGTGCCAGGCACCGAAGTGGACATGCGGACGAGCCCGTGTCCGAATGTCAGACCTGGCACCGAAGTAGACATTCCGGCTAATTCCCGCCCTTGCCCACGGCTGTGTCCGTGTCCACCACGGTGCCAGCCACCGAAGTGTCCACCACGGTGCCAGCCACCGAAGTGGACATGCGGACGAGCTCGTGTCCGAATGTCAGACCTGGCACCGAAGTGGACACGGACACAGCCGCGCTTAGATGGCCTTGCACTGGCGCAATTCGCACCTGGCTTCGTACACGGTGCGGTTGTCGCATACCATGCGGTAGACTTCGACCGGACCCGGCGGCGTCATCAGGCCGGCACCGACGCCGCCCGTGCAACCGCGCTTCTTGGCCATGTTTTCCACCGTCACCGAGGAAATGCCCGGGCGGAAGGGAACGTGCGCGATCGGCTCGCCCTTGGCGTCGAGCGCCGGTGCCTGCTGCGCCGGCGCCGCAGCCACTCTCACCGGCGCTTTGCGCGCCGCGACATTCTTTTTCCCCACCGACGAACAGCCGCCCAGCACCACCGCCATACACGTCACAGCCACAAGCAATCGCTTCATGTTATCCCCGTCGTTGAACTACTTCTTTTAATTGCATCTTGTATCGATGTGTTGCCGACCCGATGTCTCGGCTCGCTTAAAACGTCAGCGTTTTCACGCCGTCGCTGGTTCCCAGCAGGCACACATCGGCCCCGCGCCGGGCAAACAGGCCGACGGCGATGACGCCGACGATCTGGTTGATCTGTTGTTCCAGTCCCACCGGATCGGTGATCGACAGGCCGGCCACGTCGATGATTTCGCCGCCGTTATCGGTGATGAAGGCTTGCTCGGTGCCCGGCTTGAGGCGCAGGCGCGGCTGGCCGCCGAGGGCCGCCAGGCGCCGCATCACGGCCGCGCGCGCCATCGGCAGCACTTCGACCGGCAGCGCAAACGCGCCCAGGGTCTCGACCAGCTTGGAACCGTCGGCGATGCAGACGAACTGGCGCGACACGGAAGCGACGATTTTCTCGCGCGTCAGGGCCGCCCCGCCACCCTTGATCATGGCGCCGCTGGCGGTGATTTCGTCGGCGCCGTCGATGTAGACGGCGATCTCGTTCACCTCGTTCAGGTCGTACACGGCAATGCCGTGGCCGCGCAGGCGCGCCGCGGTCGCTTCGGACGACGCCACGGTCCCCTTGATGCGGTCCTTGATGGTGGCCAGCTCATCGATAAAGAAATTGGCGGTGGAGCCCGTGCCGACGCCGATGATCTCGCCGTCAACCACATACGCAATCGCGGCGCGCGCCACGGCTTGTTTCAATTCGTCTTGAGTCATGTCAAAAAATAGGGGAGAAAATGGAAGAATGCCCTTATTTTAACGGATCGGCCCCTGGCAATACACCTTTACCGCCCCTTTTTGTTGCCATGTCGCATGAACGTCACCCCCTCGGCGGCACGGCTGGGCCGTTTTACCTATACGGCGTGGGAAACTATGCGAAAATGCCCTGGTGCATAGATTCTCTGGGAAAGTGACATGAACGAAACAAAAACGGTCCTCGTCATCGATGACAGCCGGGTCTCGCGGCTGATGGCCCGCCAATTCATCCTCAGCCGCCAACCGGGCTGGCAGGTGGAAGAGGCCGGCACGGGCGAAGAAGGGATCGAGAAGGTGAAGAATCTCTCGCCCGTCCTGATCCTGATCGATGTCAACATGCCCGGCATGGGTGGCCTGGCCGCCGCCGAGCACCTGCGCGCGGCTTGCCCGGGCGCCCACATTTCCCTGTGCACCGCCAACGTCCAGAATGCCACCCGCAACCGCGCCAACGAGCTGGGCATCGGTTTCCTGGAAAAGCCCATCACCGAAGCGCGCATCCACGCCCTGATCGGCGCCCTGGAGTGACCATGTTCAATCTCAGCGAACTGCAGCACGATGCGCTGGTCGAAATCTTCAATATCGGCGTCGGCCACGCGGCCAAGTCGATGAGCGAGATCGTCAACGAAGAAGTGACGATGTCGGTGCCCTCGATCAGTTTCCTGAACCGTGCGGAAGCCGCTGAGATGCTCGGCAACAAGGAAAGCGCCCGCGTGTGCGGCGTCAGCCAGCATTACGAAGGCGCGTTCCAGACCGAAGCCATTCTCATGTTCCCCGAGGATAAGAGCCTCGACATCGTGCGCCTGATGGTGGGCGAGTCGGTGCCGCTCAAGGAATTGACGGAGATGGAGCAGGAAGCGCTGAGCGAAATCGGTAACATCATCCTCAATTCCTGCGTCGGCACCCTGGCCAATATTTTCGCGCAAGAACTGAGCGGTTCCCTGCCCGAGTACCACGTCGGCACCAGCGAAGAAATCCTGACCGCCACCGGCGGCCACGGCGACACCGTGGTGCTGATGCTGCATATCGACTTCATCCTCGAAAAACACCAGATCCACGGCTATGTGGCCTTCATCCTCGACCTGACCGCGCTGCACGACCTGCAAGACCAGGTCGACCGCTACCTTGCCAAGATCATGGGTCCGGCCTGACATGGCAGTCGCCGCGGCACTTGGCCAGGGCATGCTCGAAAGCGTGCTCGGGGCAATCAATCTCGGTACCATCGTGCTCGACCACGCGCGCCGGGTGGTGGTCTGGAACCGCTGGATGAGCCAGTATTCCGACCTGCCCGCCGAGCGCGTGGTGGGGCAGGATTTCTTCGCGCTGTTCCCCGACCTGAACGGCAAGCGCATCGACAGCGCGGTGCGCCAGGCGCTGCGCGACAATTTCCCCTCGGTCTTGTCGCAAACCTTGCACAAGGCGCCGTTCGAACTGTTCGTCAATCCCGCCGCGCGCGCTGCGGGCGAGCGCATGCAGCAAGCGGTGGCGGTCACGCCGCTGGAAGTGCCGGGGATGGCGCGCCATTGCCTGATCCAGATCAGCGACGTCAGCGTGGCGGTCCACCGCGAACGCCTGCTGCGCGACCAGGCGCTCGAACTGCGCTCGCAAACCTTTTCGGACGGCTTGACCGGGATTGCCAACCGGCGCCATTTCGATGTGGCGATGGAAAAGGAAATGCGCCGCGCCAAGCGCTCGGGCACGCCGCTGTCCCTGCTGATGATCGATATCGATTCCTTCAAGCCCTACAACGACCACTACGGACACCAGCAGGGCGACGATACCCTGATCAAGGTGGCGCACGCGCTGGCCGCCATGCTGCAGCGCCCGGCCGACCTGATCGCGCGCTACGGCGGCGAAGAGTTTGCCGTGATCCTGCCCGAAATGACGGTGGAACACAGCCAGGCGCTGGCCGAAAAGATGCGCGAGCGCATTGCCGGCCTGGGGATTCCGCATGCCAAGTCCGAGCTGACCGGGTATGTGACGGTGAGCATCGGCCTGGCCACGCACGCGCTCGAGCATCCGAGCGATATTGCGGTGCTGCTGGGCGAGGCGGACCGGGCGCTGTACATGGCCAAGGGCGCGGGACGGAACCGGGTGGTGCGCTTCAGTGCGGCTTAGCCACATCCGGGCCGCGCTACGGCTCCGGCGAATGGCTGCGCTTCAACACCCGTAACACAAAGGTCGACCTGCTGTGGCGCAAGCCGGGCAGCTTGTACAGCCTGCGCCTCAAGAACTCTTCATACCCCGCCGTGCCCGCCACCGCCACCTTGATCAGGTAATCGTACTCGCCGGTCAACAGGTAGGCCTCCAGCACCTCCGGCATATCGGCCAGCGCCTGCCCGAAGCGCTCGAAGGTATCGTCGTCGTGCCGGTCCAGCGTGACTTCGATCATCACCGTGTCGGGCACGCCCAGCGCCTGCTGGTTCAGCAGCACCGTATAGCCCTCGATCACCCCGGCCTCCTCCATCTGCCGCACCCGGTTCCAGCATGGCGAGGCCGACAGCCCGATGCGCTCGGCCAGCTGCGTATTGGCGATCCGTCCGTCGCGGCGCAGTTCGCGCAAGATCTTGCGGTCAATCTCGTCAAGTTCGGCAGCATTCATGGCATTTTACCCGTCAAAGGAAGGATTTCGACGATACCACATCTTCGGCAGAAGATTCTTCCGCCAAAGCCCAATTCGCCAGCCACATCGAAAGCCTATTCCGCGCCCCCCGCGCTATTCTTTCAGGCATGAACGATCCCCACCTGCCCCTGCGATTTTCCGTCCCCAAGACGGCCACCCTGGACACCCTCGAAGCCGTGCTGGCCATCGCCCGGCGCGGCGGCCTGCACCTGGCCGCACTCGAACTCGACAGCAGCGCCGCCCACGACACCGTCTTCCTCAAGCTGCGCGCCCTTGAACCCGACCTGCTCGACCTGTTCATGACGCGCCTGCACAACGTCATCGAGATCATCGACATCTGCCCCTTGCCGGAGAAAGTTGCACGTATGCATGTTGCTTAATTAGCATAAATGGCGGACACTACAACGTCGCGCAATCGCGCCCGTCTTATCGAAGCCCATGCCCCTATTCACCCGGAAACGCGTCGCCCTCCTGATTGCCGTGATCGCTGCCGGCACCGCCGGCGCCGCCTGGCTGCAATCGAAAAAACCGCCAACGGTCCCGGAGTCGCGCTACCGCTCGGCGCTGGTCGACAGCGGCACCATCACCCAGACTGTCACGGCGACCGGCACCATCAATCCGGTCGCGCTGATCAATGTCGGCTCGCAAGTGTCGGGCACCGTGGTCGAGCTCAAGGCCGACTTCAACGACCACGTGAAAAAGGGCCAGGTGCTGTTGAAACTCGACCCCACCATCTTCAACGCCCAGATCCGCCAGGTCGAAGCCGGGCTGGCCTCGGCCGAAGCGTCGATGCGCCTGGCGCAGGCGAATTTCGACCGCAACGAGCGGCTGGTGGCCCAGAACTACGTGTCCAGCCTGACCCTGGACCAGGCGCGGCGCGAGCTCGACGTGGCCAAGGCCAACATCAAGCTGTCCCAGGCGCAACTGGCGCGCGCCCAGGCCGACCTCGACAACAGCGTGATCCGCGCCCCGATCGACGGCGTCGTCATCAAGCGCACCATCGACCTGGGCCAGACGGTGGCGGCCTCCTTTACCACGCCGAACCTGTTCCAGATCGCCAAGGACCTGACCAAGATGCAGATCGACACCAGCGTCTCGGAAGCCGACGTCGGCGCACTGAAAGACGGCCAGCCGGCCCACTTCGTGGTCGACGCCTACCCCGACCGCGAATTCGCGGCCAGCATGCGCCAGTTCCGCCTGGCCGCCAACGTGGTGCAGAACGTGGTCACCTATAACGTCGTGCTGGATGTGGAAAACAAGGAAGAATTGCTCAAACCCGGCATGACGGCCCAGGTACGCCTGGTGGTCGGCAACCGTCCCAACGTGCTGCGCATTCCTACCGCCGCCCTGCGTTTCCGCCTCAGCGATGAAGAGCTCGAAAAGGAACAGAAGAAACAGAAGGCCGACGGCAAGCCCGCGCCAGCCGTGCCTGCGCCGGCCGAGGAGGACGACATCGCCTTCCGCAGCAAGAACGAAACGGCGCGCATCTTCAAGGTCTACAAGCTCGACGAGAAGAACGAGGCCAAACCGGTCGACATCAAGATCGGCCTGTCCAACTTCCGCTACACCGAAGTGCTGTCGGGCGAGCTCAAAAAGGGCGATAAAGTCATTACGCGCGCCAACGCCAGCGCCAAGAGCGAGTTCTGATGCCGGCGCCAGCGTCGGCGACGCCCCTGATCGATATCCGCCAGGTCACCAAAAGCTATTTCTCGGGCAGCATGGAAACGCAGGTGCTGTTCGGCATCGACCTGCTGGTGCCGCGCGGCGACTTCCTGGCCGTGATGGGGCAGTCGGGTTCGGGCAAGTCGACCCTGATGAATATTTTCGGCTGCCTGGACCAGGCCACCGGCGGCACCTACCTGCTCGACGGCATCGATACCCTGACCCTGTCGCGCGCCGAACTGGCGACCGTGCGCAACCGGACCATCGGCTTCGTGTTCCAGAGCTTTAACCTGATCAAGCGCATGAGCGTGGCCGAAAACGTGGCCTTGCCGCTGATCTACGCCGGCGTCTCGCGCGCCAAAGCCCATGCCAAGGCCCTGGTCGAGCTGGACCGGGTGGGCCTGGCCGATTACGCCAAGCGCACGCCGAATCAATTGTCCGGCGGCCAGCAGCAACGGGTGGCGATCGCGCGCGCCCTGGTCGGCGATCCGCCGCTGATCCTGGCCGACGAACCGACCGGTAACCTCGACACCCAGACCAGCATCGAGATCATGCGCTCCTTCCAGCAACTCAACGCCGAGCGCGGCATCACCATCCTGCTGGTCACGCACGAGCCCGACATCGCCGCCTACAGCAAGCGCCTGATGCGTCTGAAAGACGGACGCGTGCTGTACGACGGCCCGGCCGCCGAGGGCTTGCGCGAACTGGCGCTGAGCCACGAGCAGCAGGCGCTGGCGCACGGGGAGACGCCATGAATTTCCTCCAGGTCGTGATCGAAGCGTTCCGCTCGATGAGCGCGAACCGCCTGCGCACCGCGCTGACCATGCTCGGCATCATCATCGGCATCACCTCGGTGGTGCTCTTGCTGGCCCTGGGCGACAGCATGCAGCGCTTCATCGGCAAGGAACTCGAAGCGCTGGGCACGAATATGCTGTTCATCTCGCCGGGCGGCAACCGCGCCGCGGCCCAGCGCATGCGCGCCGGCGCCGCGCCCGCCCTGACCCTGGCCGACGCGGCCGCCCTGAATGCCCTGCCCAGCCTGGCGGGGGCCGCACCGGCGCTGCAGGGCGGCTTCAAGCTGGCGGTCGGCAACGAGACCTCGTCGAGCAGCGTCAGCGGCGTCACGCCCGCGATGTTCAAGATCCGCAACTGGAAGATGGAACTGGGCAGCGTGTTCAGCGACGCCGACCTGCGCGCCGCCTCGCGCAGCGTGATCATCGGGCACAAGGTAGCCGACCAGTTCTTCTACAAGATGGACCCGCTGGGCAAATATATCCGCATCGAAAACGTCGCCTTCCAGGTGGTCGGCGTGCTGCACGGCGAGGGCAAGCAGATCGACGGACCCGACCTGTCGGAACTGGTGCTGGTGCCGATCACGGCCGCGCGCGCCCACCTGGTGCGCAACCCCTTTCCCGACAATGTGCATTACGTGGTAGCGCAGGGCAAGTCGGACGGCAACTTGCAGGACGCCATCGAAGACATCAACGAAACCTTGCGCGACCGGCATCACATCAAGTTCGACGAGCCGGACGACTTCCGCATCGACAACCTGGCCTCGTTCGCGGAGACCGCCGGCAAGATCAGCGCCGGCATCGCCGCCCTGCTCGGCCTGATCGGCGCGATTTCGCTGGTGGTGGGCGGCATCGGCATCATGAACATCATGCTGGTGTCGGTGACCGAGCGCACGCGCGAGATCGGCATCCGCATGGCCATCGGCGCCAAGCCGCGCGATGTGCTGCTGCAATTTCTGACCGAGGCGGTGGTAATTTGCCTGGCGGGCGGCGTGGTCGGGATCGCCATCGCCATGGGACTGGCGGCGGCGATCACGGCGAGCGGCAAGTTCGACGTGGTCATCAGCCTGTCGGCGGTGATGGTGGCCTGCGGCTTTTCCAGCCTGGTGGGCGTGTTCTTTGGTTTCTACCCGGCACGGCGCGCCTCGCGCCTGTTGCCGGTCGATTGTTTACGCTACGAATAGACCTTGATGAAATTGACCTTAGTAATGTCCATGCTGCTGGCGGCTGGCGCCGTGACCGCCCAGGAAACCGAGGCGCCGAAGGAAGGCGACACGGCGAAAGAAGTCGAGACGGTGCAGGTCAATGCCCTGCGCGATCCGGATTTCAAGACCTACCGGGCCTTCGTCGGCGGACTCGATGCGTTTGAGGAAAAGCACAAGCTGGCGCCGGCGGCGGCCCTGCGCTTCCTGCTGCGGCCGAGCACGCCGAACGCCGGCATCGAGGGCGTGACGATCCGGATCGCCGGCAACGAGACCAGCCTGGCCGTGCCGCTGGCGGCCGACGGGACCTTTGTGATGCCGCGCAAGCAGGCGGCCCTGGACGACGATGCGGAAATCATCCTCAACCGCAAGAAAGGCAGTTTCCGCTGGCGTCCCGACGTGCGCACGCCCGGCGTGCCGGCCAATGCGCGCCGGCTGGGCGACCTGCGCCTGGAGTGCGAGGTGCGCTGGGCAGTGGAGCGCAAGGAGATGTCGTTTGCGAAACGCACGATGTTCAGCGCGCTCGGCGGGCCGTGCACAAGCAAGCGCGTGCACGTGATGCAACTGGCGCCGCGCGCGATCGCGGGATACCGGATGGTGGCGGGAGAACGCAGCGAAACGGCGCCGGCTGCGGCGCTGCGGGAGGACAAGGTCACGTATGTGGCGCCGCTGTCGGATGCCAGCTGGCCGGACGACGCGCTGGTGGAGTTTGAGTTTAGCGAGACAAAATAACGATTGGCGTGATTACTACAGATTAGGCGACGTGCCTTGTCCGGTCGCGTCTACTCTTCAAAATCGGCGTACATATACTTTACACCATCGATAACAACTTCATCGAGAATCTCCCGGGCTGTACCCGATATCGTCAAGACGAAGCTGGAAAAAAGGTCGTCAAACTCGGCGTCCAAAAGGCCTTCCCGACTTTCATATCTGAGCGGCAGGTCGAAAAAGGAGACAGGCAATGAAATCGTTTCATCGAGCACAGCTCGGCACAAAGGAACAACCGAAGTCCATATCCTGTACGGATCTTTATTCGGATCGACATTTGAGCCGATATAGTCCATTAATTCCTGCGTTTCACGCTTTAGTCGGACTGTATCCACCTCCGCATAGTCCCCTGTCTGCTCATCTACTCTAACAAGCTTTCTTTTAATCAACGTCATGGTAACTTTCCAATCACGGTAGGATCTGTAAAAGCGCTGCGATTCGTAATAAGGGTCTGTATTCCACCACCAGGCTGAATGTAACCGTTCTGGCTTGTAGGGGCAATTTTGGACTCAAACACAGTGACGGCCTTGGTCGCTTTAACCTCTACCACATCAAATCGCAGAGTTTGCTGGCTCTCCAGAGGGATTCCGATACGATCAGAGATCTGGTCGTAACTCATCCCCTTTAATGCGCTTACTTCATCCTTGGTTGCAAAAAATGCTGAATTAGGACCGGGCATGCTCCCCTCAGGAACGATCTTAAATAGCGACTCTCCCGCTGCAAGATCGACTGCCTTTGGCAAGGTCGAGCCGCTAGCCATCAGCTCTCTGGACCTTTTCAGTGCACTATCGGGTGCAACTCCTTGCGAACGATAAGAGGCGACTAATTTACGTCCTTCCTCGGAATGAAGTGGGCTGTCCCGAATCCCGTGCGTGATGTAGCCGTCCGGACCAGAGAATCCATTGGCTGCAGGACGCATTCGTTTTGGCGCAAGCGAAACATACACCCCACCATATGCCGTCGATGCACCTACCGTACCGGGGCCAATTCGTCCTGCAACTGCTGGCACTGTCGCAACGGTCGCTGTGCTGGCGCCACTCCCTACGGCACCAGTGATGGCGGCGCTTCCCGTCGCGGCGGCACGACTGACAGTTCCAATGGAAGGCGCGCCAACTGCCGCGATAACGCTGGAGGCCGGATGAGCAGCGGCCGTAGTGGTACTGACAGCGGCTGAGGCAGCAGCGGCTACGTCCTTAGCCTTCGCCAGATCCAATAATTTTTTGGCTTGTGCGGCACGTAGCGCTTTAACCGGAACACTCAGCAAAGTAAGGAGTTCAAACCCGCCTCGCGTCGTTGCTTCAACGTACTGCCCCTTCTGCCAAGGATTGGTCACCGGCCGCGCCATGGCTGCACCAATCTTCCCAGCATCTTGCGCAATGCTCTCGCCACTGAGATTGCCAAGGCTGATCTCTTCGAGAAGAATTTGACGGTCCACCGCCGCAAGCAACCAGCCCTCTTTCGTGCCGAGGCGGCGTATTAATTTGGGAACGTTCTTGATTCCTTCGTAGCCAAGCTCAACAGTGCCAACGGCAATCTGCTTAATGCCGCCAAGCAAGCCGCGTCTGACTTGAGCATCCCAATCTCCGACCGTTCCAGGCGTTCCTTGAATCTCGGCTATCCAACTATCCAGCACATTGTTTAGTCCACCGAAATTAACAATTTCGTCAAGCGCATCCAGATTCAGGCGCCCTCCAATCAGGGAGTCGCGCATCGCTTTCAATTGAAGAAGTTTTTTACTGACACGTGGCGCGGCGGCTGGTTTAGCCACCGCCGGCGCAACAGTCTTGGTCATGGTCACAATCTGCCCACGCGCACCACCCAAGCCCGTGCTGTCGCAATTGATGCGGCAGGCGCTGTCGTGCCGCGCTACAGGAATCGCGTTGATCTTGACGTTCGAATGGCCCTCCAGTATCTGGAGATAGCCGGAACCCAGCGATGTGCCGGAAATAACATGCGCCCCCGCATTCGCTTGCGTATTCTTGAAAAGATCGCCCACGCGATACACCGGCGTCCCGCGCGCCTTTACATCCGGCGATGCCGCATGCCGGTGATCGAGCCGCGCGAAGCTGTTAAACGCCACCACGCACTTGCCCACCTTGCACAGATCAGGCTCCGTTGCGACAGCCAGCCATCCCTCGGCATGCGCGATATGTCGGGTCTGCCCCATCATCCACCCCGCTCACGCTTGCACTGGCGTCTGAGCCGGCGCGGCTGCGCTAACGGACGAAGTCGCCGCGATAGCGATCTCCACCACCGGATCGTCGTGATAGAAATGGGTGCGCCAGACCATCGATACCTGGCGGCGTTCCAGGTCGAACCGCAGGGTGTCGAGCAGCGGAATGCTGGCCTCGCTACGCCCGCTGGCAAGCCGGACAACGACGATCAGCATCGTTCCAGGCAAAACCATGTCGGTCTTTTCAGGGAGCAAGCCTGTCATCGTCACACTTTCGTCGCCGCGCAGGTGCGGCGTCACGACCATGTCGGCCGGGGCATTCTGAAAATAGCGCGGGTCGAAATTGTCCGGCAGCAGCGGATACCGGTTCGCGCGCCAGTGCGCATCGAAATCGCCCTGGTAGCCCACGCGAGGCGTACACCAGCGGGCGATCGCACTCAATCCCTGCGGCGGCACACCTTGACACGGATGGGTGACCGGATCGAGCGGCGCCTCGATCTGGGGAGCATCGAGCACCTGTTGCCCAGCCACCCAGCGCGCCACGAATGCGCGGCCGGCCTTGCCCAGATGCCGGTAATCGCCCGCTGTCGGCAGCCAGCCGATGCCTGCCGGATTGCCGCTATGCCTGACCGAGTCCCGCTCGCCGTCGCGCGTGAGGGAAGCCGCGATATCGATGCAGCCACCGTACGCCAGACGGTAGTCCAGGCACACGGAATCGACGGGGCAAGCGGGACCCAGGCGCCAGCCAAAGGCGTGCTTGCGGAACTGGCGCGGACCATGCAGGCGCACCAGCTTCTTGAGCGTACCGACGCGCAACCCGGCGAGCCACTGGGCACATGCCAGCCCGCCCGGGGCGCGTGCGCGGCCGCTGACAAGAATGTCCGTGCCGGGTTTGTAGGGCACCAGGTCGCCATCTTCCTCGATCACGGCGCGCAGCGGATCGGTCGATGCCGGACCGGCATACGCATCGCCAGCGACAACAGCACATTGTTCGCGCGCGAGCGTGATGACGTCGCCGTGCGCCGCGAAGTCGAAGGTGGCGCGCACCACCAGCACATCGAGCCGCTCGCCTTCCGGGCCTGCCTGCTGAAACCAGAAATGCGGCAACCCCGTATGGTTGACGATGATGGCATCAGGCGCTGCGGGCCTGCCGTCCGCCGGACCCGCGGCCGTCATGCGCCATTCTCCCCGTCGCCCTCCGGCGGACTTTTCGCACTCCCTGAATTGAGATGCACGTCCGCCGGCCCGTCGACATGGACCGTGCCGCTCGCCTTGATGTGGATATCCTTGCTTTCCAGGTAAATCGCATCCGGCGTCATGACGAACTTCGATCCCCCGCACACCAGCTCGATCTTCTCGCCGGCGGACACCGACACCACCTTGCCAACCTTGGTCGTCTGGCTGCGTCCCACCACCGTCGCCATGACCATGCCCACATTCAGGTTGTAGGCCATGCCCACCGTATCGATGCGGCCCATGCCGACGTTCTGCATCGACGCCATGCCGATCGTCTCGGTCTTCATCCGTGCCACATTGACCGACCAGTTCCTGCCGATCTTGTCTTTCTCGTTCCGGGCAACCGTCTTGCTGCGGTTCACGCCGACGCTGATCGTTTCATTCCTGCCCACGGTCTCATTGCGGTTGCTGCCGATGGAGATCGTTTCGTCGATGCCGACGTCCTCGCTGCGGTTCTCGCCGATGCTGATACGCTCGTCACGGTCGACCCGTTCGGTGCGATGGCGATGGACGGTGACCGTTTCGTCGCGGTCCACCGTTTCGGTCCGGTCGCGCTTGATATGGCTGGTTTCGTCACGGTCGACCGTCTTGCGCCGGTCGTTGCCGACCCATTTGTCTTCGTCATGTTCGACTTCGGTCAGCTGGTCCTTCTCCGCATGCAGCCACAACTGCTCCTGGCCCTTCTTGTCTTCGAAGCGCAGCGCATTCGCGTTGTCGTAGCTACCGCCGGGTGTCGAACGTGACAGGATTCCGCTCTGGGTCTTGTTGGCCGGAAGCGCCCACGGCGGCAGCGTATTCGCATTCGGCACCATGCCCGTGATGATCGGGCGGTCCGGATTACCGTCCATGAACTGCACCAGCACTTCGGTACCCACGCGCGGGATCGACACCATCCCAAAGTTTTCACCGGCCCACGGCGTTGCCACCCGGATCCAAGCCGAACTCTTTTCGTCGCTGGCACCCGCACGGTCCCAATGAAACTGCACGCGCACGCGCCCGTACATATCGGTATGAATTTCTTCGCCGGCAGGACCGACCACAGTGGCTGTCTGAATGCCGTGGATCTTTGTGTCGCTGCTGTGATGGCTGCGGGGAGCACGCCACGGCACGACTTTTCGCACGCACAGCAGCGCATTCTCGTAATGGGAAGGCGCCGTCGTGCTTACATGGTAGTTATTGCTTGCCGTGTGAATCACCTCGACGATCAGGAATTCCCTGGCCTGTTCGTCGTGTTCCGTGGTCCCGCGGCCGACGTGACCGGTCAGCCGAAACCAGCGCCCAGGCATGAGCTGGCGGCTATTGCCCGCACCCGTGAAATGTTTGCCGGCCGCTTCCAGCGCTTCCATGCGCGTCTGCGCCACCGAGCGCGCATCGCCGCCATCCTTGAATCCGAAAGCGCCTGTGTATTCGTAGGACTCGACATGCAGCACCTCGCCTTGCCGGTGCAGCGTCGGCAGGGATGTAAACGCCGGCTGTGGCGCCTTGAAATCGTAGGACGCCAGGGTAACGCTGCCCTCCGTGATCCGGCGTCCCGGCGACCACTCGGCGATGCCATCCTCCTCGACCGCTCCGCCATGGCGCTGGAACGGGATCTCCGGATGGCCACCGTCGATCGCAGGGGCCGCCCCCGAATCGTCGGACAAGACCAGCGTGTGGCCGGTGGCGCTGTGTTCGAACCAATAAAAGATGCCGGCCGCAGCCCAGCGCCGCTCCAGGAAGTTACTGTCGGTCTCGTCGAACTGGCAGCAATCGGTCATCACGCCACTGGCACCCTGTACCCGCCAATCCCAATCGGCCAGGTTCGCGTAATCGCCAAAAATGCTGCTGGCCTGCTGGTACAAGGTGGTGTAGTGGAACAGGTAGTTGTCCTTGCGCAGGCTCAAGTACTTGGTCCAGGGCGCCAGCCGCGCTTCGTAGAACGACACGCCGCCATCGACGCGTTTCAGCGAAAAGCCGAACACCCGCCCTGAAAAATATCGCAGGCTGCCATCCTTGCGCACCAGCGCGATGGACATGAGCTTGCCCTGCACGTCTTTGAGCGGAATGCCGGGATCGTCCGACAACAGCTCGACCGTGAACTCGAACGGCCGCGACAGTGCTTCCGAGGCGTGCAGCCGATTGACGAGCAACGGCGCAACAGGACCGTTATCGTGGGGAAACGACAGACGCAACAGCCGGTCATGCTGACGTCCGCCCACGAGAGAGTGCAAACAGTCGGAAGAGGAGATGGTCGCCATATCGCAGCCCACGGGTGTCGGTTTAAGATATTTCCACTTGGAATCTATATCCGACAGTAGAGGAACGAGGCCGAACAGGGATTGCGCGAGCGCAGGCTGAGATGAAGTGAGGGAATCGTGTTGCTAAAGAAGCGAAACCAGGATAAACGACGCTCCGCGTTGCGCAGTAACAAGACAGCGGCCGGAAAAGCCGCGCAGTCGCACCTAGCCTGGGCAGCCGCCGCGCCCCTTGCCGTCCGGCGCCCCGCTGTTGAGCGTACGCACTTGCAGCGGCCCGTCCGCCTTCCCGCTCAGGCAAAACCTGGCGCGATAGGCGCGTGGCGCACTGCTCGGCATGGGTGGCGTGATGTCGATCAGCGCTTCATAGACCTTGCCCGGCTGTAGCGGCAAGGCCGTCGTTTTCGGCAAGACCGGCAAGCGTCCCGCATAGGGGATGCACAACCGAAACGTTACCTGGAAAGGCCGCTCCGGAGGAATCGTCATGGCCCACATCAAGCTCTTGCCTGCCGCCGTCACTTCGCTCACGCTGATCGAACGAAACTCCGGCGCCCCGAAGCGGCGCTCATCCTTTTGAAAGATCGTAAAGCATGGCATTCCCCCGCTCCCCGCGCGCACATCGAGTTCGCCCAGGTGCGCCCCAGCGCCAGCGCTCGCACACCACATGGCAAGGGAACACACGGTCAGCAGGGCGGCCCTCATAAAACATTCTCCTGAAAAAGATTCCGTAAATAAATACCAAGAGTAATGGGGTGGCCGCGCGCAGTGTTGACTCAGCACATAAGGAAACGCCGTGTGGGACTTGAAGCAGGATCGGGGAGTTTGTCCGACAGGCCGCTCAATGCGCGCCGCGCGCGCCCGGCAGATGCCTGCGCTCGCCCGGATCGCGACGGAAACCCGCCAGCACGGTCTCGAACAGCGCCAGGCTGTGCGCGTAACGCTGCTGCCGCATCGCCGTGGACGACTGCAGGAACTTGAGCACGAAGTAGTCGGCCAGCAGGTCGCCCTGCGCTTCCATGTTGAAGTCGGCCAGCGTCTTGTGCGCGGCCAGTTCGTAGGCATAGCTCAAGCCGATGCGGATCGCGCCGCGCCACCACACCGGGTATCCCAGCTGGTGCTGCCACACGTGCACCATCTCGTGCATGAACCAGTGGCGCGCGTGCTCGCTGCCGGCCGCAAAATCGGGCAGGCAGCAGGATTGGTCGAAGTAGATGGTGCCGTTGGGCGTCATGGCGCAGTTCTTCGGCTGCAGCCCGAACGGCAGGTAGCGGCGCGCATGCACCTGTACCCGCGCGTAGTCGATGGCGTCGCCGAACAGACTGGACGCCATCGTGATTTCACCGGGCGTCATGGGACGCCCCGGTTTGCCGCGCCAGTAAAATCGCACGGCGGGCGAACCTTAGCGCAGCGCGGACGCCGCCCTGGCCAGCTCGGTGATGCGGGCCCAGTCGCCGGCCAGGATCGCCTCCTTCGGCGTGAGCCACGAACCGCCCACGCAGGCGACGTTCTTGCACGCCAAAAACTGCGGCGCGGTGTCGATCGAGATGCCGCCGGTCGGGCAGAACGTCACGTCCGGCAGCGGGCCGCCGATCGCATTGAGCATGCCCACGCCGCCCGCCGGCACGGCCGGGAACAGCTTGAGCTGGCGGAAGCCCGCTTCGCGCGCGGCCATCACTTCCGACGGCGTCATCACGCCCGGCAGCAGCGGCAGGCCGCTCTTGCGCGCCGCCTCGATCAACGCCGGGGTCAGACCCGGCGAGACGCCGAACACCGCGCCGGCGTCGCGCGCCGCCGCAAATTCGTCGGGCTGGGTCAGGGTACCGACGCCGACGATGGCGCCCTCCACCTGCGCCATCGCGCGGATCGCGCCCAGGCCGTGCGCCGTGCGCAGGGTCACTTCCAGCACGCGGATACCGCCCGCGACGAGGGCCTTTGCCAGCGGCACGGCGTGCTCCGGATCGTCGATGGCGATCACGGGAATCACGCTCGCCGAGCGCATGATGTCGAGTAGGGTCATGGTCATTTTGGGTTCTTGATCAAAAAGTCTTCGTCGGAGCCGGGCACGGTGTCGCCGATGTCGGCGGCGTCGTGCAGCGGCACGGTGGTTGGAATCGGCGACGGCAGCGGGAAGGTCGTCGCGCCCTTCTCCGCTTCGCTGATCGCATTGCGGAACATGGTAAACAGTTCGCGGCCCATGCCGATATGGCTGGACGACAGGTCGGCCGTGGCCTGCGAGCGCGCGGCCCACACGGCCGCTGGCACCAGCGCTTCGAGCGTGCCGGTGGTGGCGTCCAGGCGGATGATGTCGCCGTCGCGCACCAGCCCCAATGGGCCGCCCGCCAGGATCTCTGGCGAGACGTGGATCGCGGCCGGCACCTTGCCCGACGCGCCGGACATGCGCCCGTCGGTCACCAGCGCCACATGGCGGCCGGCGTCCTGCAGGTTGGCCAGCGCAGGCGTCAGTGCGTGCAGTTCCGGCATGCCGTTGGCGCGCGGCCCCTGGAAGCGGATCACCGCCACGAAGTCGCGGTCGAGCTTACCGGCCGTGTAGGCGTGCATGAAGTCTTCCTGCGAATTGAAGGTCAGCGCCGGCGCTTCGACCACGCGGTGCTGTTCCTTGACCGCCGAAATCTTCATCACCGCGCGGCCCAGGTTACCCTTCACCAGGATCATGCCGCCGTCTTGCGCGAACGGCTGCGCCACCGGGCGCAGCACGCTGTCGTCGCCGCTCTGCGCAGGCAGCTCCTTCCAGATCGCCTTTTCGCCATCGAGGAAGGGTTCGGCGCAGTGCGCGCGCAGGCCCTTGCCGAGGATGGTGGTCACGTCGTCGTGCAGCAGGCCCGCGTCGAGCAGTTCGCGGATCACGAAACCGGGGCCGCCGGCGGCCTGGAAGTGGTTCACGTCGGCGTCGCCGTTCGGGTAGATCCGGGTCAGCATCGGCACGATGCCGGACAGTTCGTTGAAGTCGTCCCAGTCGATCACGATGCCGGCCGCCTTGGCGATCGCCACCAGGTGCAGGGTGTGGTTGGTCGAGCCGCCGGTGGCGAGCAGGCCCACCACCGCGTTAACGATGCATTTTTCATCGACGATCTGGCCGACCGGCGTGTAGCTGCCGCCCTGCTGCGAAATGGCGACCGCGCGCTGGGCGGCGGCGCGCGTGAGGCCGTCGCGCAGCGCCGTGCCCGGGGTGATGAAAGCGGCGCCCGGCATGTGCAGGCCCATGATCTCCATCAGCATCTGGTTGCTGTTGGCGGTGCCGTAGAAGGTGCAGGTGCCGGCGCCGTGATACGACTGCGACTCGCATTCGAGCAGCTCGTCGCGCGTGGCCTTGCCCTGCGCGTACAGCTGGCGGATGCGCGCCTTTTCCTTGTTCGACATCCCGGTCGTCATCGGCCCGGCCGGCACGAATACCGCCGGCAGGTGGCCGAAGTGCAGCGCGCCGATCAGCAGGCCAGGCACGATCTTGTCGCATACGCCCAGGTACACGGCGGAGTCGAACATATTGTGCGACAGGGCGATGGCGGTCGCCATGGCGATGGCGTCGCGCGAAAACAGCGACAGTTCCATGCCCGGCTGGCCTTGCGTGACGCCGTCGCACATGGCGGGCACGCCGCCGGCGAACTGGGCCACCGCGCCGACGTCGCGCACCGCATCCTTGATAATGGCCGGGAAGTGCTCGAACGGCTGGTGCGCCGACAGCATGTCGTTGTAGGCCGAGACGATCGCCACCGAGGGCTTTTTCACCTGCTTGAGCATCAGCTTGTCGTTGGCCGGAAAAGCCGCGAAGCCGTGCGCCAGGTTGGTACACGACAGCGCCCCGCGCTGCGGGCCTTCGATGCGCGCCGCATCGAGGTGCGCCAGGTACGCCCCGCGCGAAGGCCGGCTGCGTTCGATGATGCGTTTGGTGACCGATTCAACTACGGGATGCAACGCCATGGTCGTTCCTTATGAATTTATTTCGTGAAATTTTACTACAAAACTGGCAGGAACCGCACATCGCGGTCACGCAACTTTCTCTTTTCGATGGTGCATTGCACATCCGCAGCCCGTGAAGATCCCCGGCAACATTGATTATGCGAGCGGCGCTGCCGTCGCGGCCGCCAGTTTTTTGTAGTGAATTTACGTGAATTTCTGTATCATTCGATAATCTTCTTCGATGCGCTGGCCGCGCGGCCGGCACCCGATTTCAACCAACCGAACAGCGAGTACCCATGCGCCAGCCTGCCCTCACCTCCACCGCCAGCTTCCAGGCCCTCGAAACGCACGCGATCGAGGCAGAAGACTGGGAACTGCGCGGCCTGTTCGCCGCCGACCCGCAACGCTTTCCCAAACTGACCGTCGACGCGGCGGGCCTGTTCCTAGACTATTCAAAAAACCGGCTTGACGGGCGCACGCTTGAACTGCTGGTCGAGCTGGCGCGGGAGCGCGGCGTCGAAACCCAGCGCGACGCCATGTTCGCGGGCGAGCGCATCAACCTCACCGAACGCCGCGCCGTGCTGCACACCGCCCTGCGCGCGCCGCGCGGCACGCCGCTGGTGGTGGACGGCCAGGACGTCAACGCCGACGTGCACGCGGTGCTCGACCGGGTCCGCATCTTCAGCGACGCCGTGCGCGCCGGCACCTGGCTGGGCCACAGCGGCAAACCGATTACCGACATCGTCAACATCGGCATCGGCGGCTCCGACCTGGGACCGAAGATGATCTGCCTGGCGCTGCGCCAGTACGCGCACCCGCGCCTGGCCATGCACTTCGTCTCCAACGTCGACGGCCACGACATGGACGCCGCGCTCGGCAAGGTCAATCCCGAAACGACCTTGTTCATCATCGCTTCCAAGACCTTCACCACCACCGAAACGATGATGAACGCGCAGACCGCGCGCGCCTGGTTCCTGCAGCACGCGGGCGAGGACGCGCTGGCGCGCCACTTCGTCGCCGTCTCCACCAACACCGAAGCGATCAAGACCTTCGGCATCGACCCGGCCAATATGTTCCCGTTCTGGGACTGGGTCGGCGGGCGCTATTCGGTGTGGTCGGCGATCGGCCTGCCGGTCGCGCTGGCGGTCGGCTTCGGCCACTTCAGCGATTTGCTGGCCGGCGCGCATGCGATGGACCAGCACTTCCAGGAAGCGCCCCTGGAAGCGAACATGCCGGTGCTGCTCGCGCTGGTCGGTTTCTGGAACCGCCAGTTCCTCGGCTGCGGATCGGTGTCGATCGCGCCGTATCACCAGGACCTGAGCCGCTTCCCGGCCTACCTGCAGCAGCTCGACATGGAGAGCAACGGCAAGCGCGTGACCAAGGGCGGCCAGCCGGTCGACACCCCGACCTGCCCGGTGATCTGGGGCGATTGCGGCACCAACGGCCAGCACGCCTACTTCCAGCTGCTGCACCAGGGTACCGACATCACGCCGATCGACTTCATCGCCGCGCTGCGCCCGGGCCACGAGCTGGAAAACCACCACGCCGCGCTGCTGGCGAACTGCTTCGCGCAGTCGGAGGCCTTCATGCGCGGCAAAACCATCGACGAAGTGCGCATCGACCTGCAGGCGCAAGGCTTGTCGCTGGCAGAAATCGAAGCGCTGGCGCCGCACAAGACCTTCCCCGGCAACCGTCCGAGCAATACGATTTTGATGGAATACCTCAAGCCGTACACGCTCGGCGCCCTGATTGCGCTGTACGAGCACAAGACCTTCGTGCAGGGCGTGATCTGGGATGTGAACAGTTTCGACCAGTGGGGCGTTGAACTGGGCAAGGTACTGGCCAAGAAGATCGAGGCCGAACTGACCGGCGAAGCGCAGCCGGCGCTGCACGACAGCTCCACCAACGGCCTGATCGCCATGGCCAAGGCGGCGGTGTAATGAGCCCCGCCATCACGGTCGCTTACGACACCCCGATGCTGGTGGGCGAATGCCCGCTCTGGCATGCGGGCGAACAGACCTTGTACTGGGTCGACATCGGCGGCTTCACGGTGCATGCGCTGCACCCGGCCAGCGGCGCGCACCGCGAGTGGCGCATGGCGACCGAACCGGCAGCCCTGGCCAAGCACGCCGGCGGCGGCCTGGTAGTGGCCACGCGCGCCGGCTTCGTGCACCTCGATACCGGCAGCGGCGCAGTAAGCGACATCGCCGCTGCGCCCTACGACACCGCCACCACGCGCTTCAACGATGGCCGGGTCGATGCGGCCGGGCGCTTCTGGGTCGGCACCATTTACGAGCCGCGCGATGCGCAGGCGGCGCAGATGTTCTGCCTGGAGAAAGGCGTCGTCAGCCTCAAATGGTCGGGCGGGATGATGAACTCGAACGGGCTCGGTTTCACCGCGGACGGGCTGGCGATGTACCACGCCGACACCGCCGCGCACCGGATCGACCGCTATCGCTTCGATGCCGCCGGCGGAACGGCGAGCGCGCGCGAGACCTTCCAGGTATTTTCGGCCGATAAGAAGGCGGCGGACTACGGCGGCCGGCCCGATGGCGCGGCCGTCGACAGCGAAGGCGCCTACTGGTGCGCGATGTTCGAAGGCGCGCGCCTGCTGCGCTTTGCGCCATCCGGCGAGCTGCTGCGCGAAGTGAAGCTGCCGGTGAAGTGTCCGACCATGATCGCCTTCGGAGGCGAAGACCTGCGTACTTTGTATGTGACCAGCGCCAGCCATGGCCGGCCGGAGGCGGAGCGCGAGAGCTATCCGCTCAATGGTCGCGTGTTGTCGCTGAGGGTGGATGTGGCGGGGCGGGAGGAATACGCGTACCAGCCGTAGTGCCAAGCATCTTTGGCTCGTCAACCGCGTACCTTCAGCTCGCAAACCGAAGTAGCGCTAGTTCGCAAACCGAAGTAGCGCTAGCCTGCAAACCGCGTACCGTAAACCGTCTTCCCCGCGCAGGCGGGGAAGACGGTTTTGAGGTCAGCGATGGCAGCTGCTGCGTCTACATCCAGGCCAACAGTTCCCTCCGCCGCTACAACTTCGGCGTCACCGTATACAAGTTCTTGAACTCGTTATCCGTCCCCGGCCCCTTCTCCTTCCCCTGCATCTCGCGCTTGAGCACCACCAGCCGGTTATTCACCACCCCAAA
The DNA here is from genome assembly GCF_003953935.1 of Massilia atriviolacea. Lineage (GTDB taxonomy): Bacteria > Pseudomonadota > Gammaproteobacteria > Burkholderiales > Burkholderiaceae_D > Telluria_A > Telluria_A atriviolacea. The sequence continues at coordinate 17,221 of NZ_RXLQ01000005.1, read as the reverse complement.
GGTATATTCTTCCTTCGTGGTCTTCTCGTACGACATGAACACCATGAACTTGGCCTTGATCGTATGCGTCGTCACGGCCCCCAGCGGCACCCCGTCCGCTCCCAGCCAGAAGTGCGCATTGATGGTGTTCTCCTTGATGCTGACGTTCTGGTTCACCTCCTCCTGCGGCGTCATCACCACTTCCACCAGCCTGGCCGGCTTGCCCTGGTAGGTATCGGCACGCTCCGACTTGAACTGCGCGATCGCCAGCGACTGCAGCAAACGCGGCGCATGATTGATCGCCATCGCCAGGCGCGGCGCGGAACTCGACCCCACCAGTTGCGACAGCGCCTGTTTGCGCCTGGCCCCCTTCGCCACGCTCGATTCCTCGGACGCGCGCTTGAGCAGGCCGCGGTCCCAGCGGATTTCCAGCCCGGACGGATCGTCCTCCACCTGCGCCGCCGCCATCACCGTTTCCGGCCCCTTGAGCGGCTTGGCGTCGAACTCCGTGCGCGTCTCGCGCGCCTCATACGCGGCGCGCAAGGTCCCCTGCCCCTGCAACAGCCCGAGCGCCGTCTTCATGTCGTCGAACCCGCCGGCACGCGCCGGACCGGCAACCAGCAGTGCCGCCATGACCAAGTATTTCATATCCATCCCGTCGGTTAGTCGTTATCGAGGCATCGATTCCGCTGAGTAATATACCTGCTAACAACGGTGCACGCCAAAATGCCAGTTGTGCTGATTCGATTCCATGCCCGGTGATAAACTAGCGTGCAATTAAGAATGCAAAAACACACTAAAGGAAGTCACTTGAACATGCTGGTCAAAACAGGCATCACCGGACTTGATGAAATCCTCCTCGGCGGCATCCCTCGAGGCAACAACCTGATCGTGGAAGGCGCGCCCGGCACCGGCAAGACCACGCTCGGGCTCGGTTTCATCTATGCGGGGGCGGCCCTGTACGACGAGCCCGGCGCCATCGTCTCCTTCGAACTCGATACGGCCAAGCTGCTGCGCGACGCCGCCGGCTTCAACTGGGACCTGCAAGGCCTGATCGACGACGGCAAGATCAAGGTGATCCAGACCAGCCCCGCCGTGCTGCTGAGCGAATTCCGCAACGCCGACGGCGCCTTTGCCGACGCCCTCAAGTCGATCGGCGCCAAGCGCCTGCTGATCGACGGCCTGACCCCCATGCGTCTTTACGCCGAAGTGCACGACAAGCCGTTCCGCGAAGACGTGCACCTGCTGATCGAAGGCCTGGCGCGCATGGGCGTGACCACCATGGTCACGGCCGAACGCGACGAAAGCCTGGGCGCGGTGCCCTCGCACGAGCGCTTCGTGTTCGACACCATCGTCTCTCTCACGCGCGAAGAACAGCGCCGCCGCGTCACGCGCCGCCTGACGGTGCTCAAGTCGCGCGGCCAGGACTTCATCGCCGGCAGCCACACCATGCGCATCGAAGGCGGACGCGGGGTGCATGTGTACCGCCGCGCGCAGTCGCGCCCGATCAGCCTGAACGACCAGCAAACCTCGGACCAGCGCGTCTCGACCGGCTCCAAGGCCATCGACGACATGATGGACGGCGGCCTGTACGCCGGTTCGGTCACCATGGTCAGCGGCATCTCGGGCACCGGCAAGACGGTGTTCAGCGTGCAGTTCCTCACGGCGGCCATCGGCACCGGCCACAAGACGCTGCTGGTCAGCCTGGACGAACACCCGCGCCAGTTGATCCGCAATGCCGCCACCCTCGGTTTCGACCTGGCCAGACTGATCGACAGCGGCGACCTGTTCATCCACTACGAATCCCCGCTCGAACTCGAACTCGACATCCACTTCGACCGCATCATCAAGCTGGTCGAGGAAAAAGGCATCGACTGCGTGGTGTTCGACTCCTGCGCGGTGTACGAAATGACCAGCCCCACCGAGGTGGCCGACTACCTGTACGCGCTGGCGACCTTCTTCAAGAACCGGCTGGCGACCATCATCTTCAACTACGAAAGCCCGGAGCTGCTCGGCATTTCGCAGATCAGCGAAGAACTCAAGGGTTCCCACCTGGTCGACAACATCATCCTGCTCAACTACGTCGAAATCTCGACCGTGCTGCGGCGCGCGATCGCCGTGCCCAAGGTGCGCGGCAGCCGCAATCGCCAGATCACGCGCGAATACGTGATCGCCGAAGGCGGCCTGCAGCTGCTCGACGAAGAAGGCGGCCACGCCGATCCGGCCGGCGTGGTGCCGCAGTTGCCGTTCTCCTCGTATTACGGCCTGCTTTCGCGCTCGCCCTCGCGCCAGAGTCCCTTGATCGAAGACGCGGTAACGCACGGCACGCCGCTGCCCGACTCGGTCGACCTCCCGACCGACAATCCGGCATGATCAATCTCGCCGTCGCCAGCGATGCCGGCATCGACTGGGACGAATGGGTCACGCCGCTGACCCAGTTTTCGCAGGCCAGCGGCCTGACGGTCTCGCTGTACGATGTGCGCGGCTGGCGCCAGGTCGGCCCGCTGGTGGCCTCGTCCACCGCGCGCGTGCTGTCCGCCTCGACCCTGTGGAACGACGACGGCCCCGGCACAGCGCTGGAAAAACGCATCGCCGCGCGCGTGTTCGCCGGCCAGAGCGCCGAAGAAAGCGGCTTTCACGGCATGCGCGTGTGCAGCCTGGCCTTGACCCAGTTCGGCCAGGTGTACGGGGTGCTGGTGTACGGCTGGCGCTTCAACGACTTCAGTTCGCCGATGGCCTGCGAGGCGATCGGCGCGCAGGTGGGCGTGTCGGGCAATCTGCTGTGGAGCGAAGTGCGGCTGGAGTCGCCTGTCTCCGAGGCGCGCCTGGCGACCTACGGCGCGCTGCTGCAAACCATGGCCGGGTCGATCGACCGCCAGCGCGAAAACATCGAGGAACTCAATCGCGTCAACCGCGCGCGCGACCTGTTCCTCGCGACCGTGTCGCACGAGATGCGCACGCCGCTGTCGGCGCTGTCGATGCGCATCGAAGTGCTGCTGAAAACCGTGAGCGACCTGCCGCCGAAGGTGGAAAGCGGCTTGATGGCGATGCGCGTGCACGTCGGCCAGGAAGCGGCCATGATCGACGACCTGATCGACGCCGCGCGCACCCTGACCGGGCAAATGTCGATTACCCGCACGCCGGTGGCGCTGGGACAGGTGCTGCGCGACGCCTTGTCGACGGTGGAAGGCAGCGCCAGCGAAAAGGAGATCATGCTGGCGGTCACGCCGGTCGACTACGGCGACCGCGTGCGGCTGGAGGCCGACGGACGGCGCCTGCAGCAGGTGCTGTGGAACCTGCTGTTCAATGCGATCAAGTTCACGCCGCGCGGCGGCTCCATCCGCGTGGCGATCAGCCAGGGTGCGGAGCAGGTGGAAATCGCGGTCGCCGATTCCGGCCAGGGCATCGCGGCGGACGACCTGCCGCACGTCTTCGGGGCCTTCAACCTGCAGCGCCACGCGAATGCGGCGGGGCTGGGCCTGGGCCTGTACATCGCGCGCCACCTGGTGGAGCTGCACGGCGGCTCGCTGTCGGTGGCCAGTGCGGGCAAGGACAAGGGGACCACGTTTACGATCCGCCTGCCTTTGAGCTGAGCGGGCACACCGCGCAAGCGACCCGCCTCACTTCTGCTGCGTGCAGAAGGCCGGCACCTGGCCGAGTTCCCCGAGCCAGGCGCACATGGTTCCTCTGGCAAACGGGTAGGCCGGATGCGGATCCTGCGGATCGACGTCCGGCGTCGGCAAGGTGCTTTCCAGCGGCGGATAAGCGGGCGCCAGGTCCGGGTGCGCGTGCGCAAAGGTGCCGCAGCGATTCAGCTCGTAGATCCAGGCATGCAGCATGTGGAATTGCGGCGTCCACTTGACGTTGGGCGCGACCGGCAAGCCCTTGGCGACAGCGCTCGCCGGCAGGCACTGGCTTGGGCTCAGCGACTGCCGGAACGACAGCTTGTCCGCATCCAGGGTGGGACGTTCGTAGTTCAGCCCCGTGAAGCAGACGCCGTTGTGATGGTGCCAGACGTCCGTCTCGCCGGCAAATCCCTCGCCATACAAGTGCGCGAACGGGATGAAACTGTCCCCCGGCGGATATTTTTCCCCATTCAAGCGGGTCGGCGACGGGCCGGAATAGTAGAACACGGCCCACAGGCGGCCCTTGGCATCGTAATTCAGCCCTTCCGGCGCGCCGGCGTCGAACGCGTAGCCGAGCGACCCTTTTTCCGGACGCTGGACCCAATGCGTGCCGTGCCCGTGGAAGGACGGCGTCCAGGGCACGAAACCGGCGCGGATAGCGCTGCGGATGTTGCGGTAGGCCTTCGTTGCGTGATACGCGGCGGCCAGCTGGCGGTCGAGTTGCGTGCTGGGCGATCCGGCTTCGGCGATCGCGATCGCGATATCCTTGCGGTCGAGGACATGATCGGCGTTGCGGTCGAAGAAGGCGATATACCGGCGCAAGGCCACCTGCTGCCGGAGCAGGCGCAGATCCTGGCGCGTCACCTTGCCGTCGCCATCGAAATCGCTGGTGCTCAGGACGGGGGTGGCCTTGGTCGCCGGCGCGCAGAAACCTGCATGCTCGTGATCGTCCTGGGCGACTGCGCCGCCGCCCGAGGCGGCCAGCAGGACGGCCAGCGCGGCCGTCCGTGGGTGGATTGATTGCATGATGGAATCCTCCGAAAATGGCATCGGCCTCGGATAAGGCCATGCTCTCGAAAAGGGTATCAGCGCACCGATCCCCGACCTTGCGGCATCCTTATGTTTTCGAAGAGGCATACTCAACAATCCGCGCCCGGCGCCGATCGCGCACTTCGTAGTAAAATTTCTTGCGAACACCCTATATATGTAGTAAATTTACACAACCAGCTTGACGACCCATCCTGCTTGCGCTCCCATGCGTGCGCCAGCCGGCGGCAACTAGCGGCATCATCATCCGGCCCCCTACTTTCTGCGATCACATACTTATGGCTCTTACCGATTTTGACCTCGTTCTTTTTGGCGGCAGCGGCGATCTGTCGATGCGCAAGCTGCTCCCCGCGATGTACGCGCGCGATGTCGCCAACGACCTGCCCCAGACCGCGCGCATCATCTGCGTCGGCCGCAACGACATCTCGCAAGAGGAATTCCTGCAAACGGTCGAGAGCACCGCCAAACCGCACGTGAAAAAGCTGGTCGAGGAAGGCTGGGCCAAGTTCGTCAAGCGCATCGTCTACGTCTCGCTCAACGCCACCGACGCGGCCACCTACGGCGCCCTGGTCGACGCCCTGCGCACCGACGACAAGATCACCCGCGTGTATTACCTCGCCACCCCGCCGCACCTGTTCGCGCAGATCTGCGACAACCTCTCCAGCGCCGGCCTGGCTACCGCCAACTCGCGCGTGGTGCTCGAAAAGCCGCTCGGGCGCGACCTGGAATCGGCCAAGCAGATCAACGCCGAAGTCGGCAAGGTGTTCGCCGAATCGCAGATCTACCGGATCGACCACTACCTCGGCAAGGAGACCGTGCAGAACCTGCTGGCCCTGCGCTTCGGGAACATCCTGTTCGAGCCGCTGTGGCGCCGCGAATGGATCTCGGACGTGCAGATCACCATCGCCGAAAAAATCGGCGTGGGCAACCGCATGGGTTACTACGACACCTCCGGCGCCCTGCGCGACATGCTGCAGAACCACCTGCTGCAACTGCTGTGCATCGTCGCCATGGAACCGCCCACCTCGATCGCTCCCGACGCCGTGCGCGACGCCAAGCTGCAGGTGCTGCGCTCCCTCAAGCGATTCACCCCGACCACGCTGGCGCAGAACATCGTGCGCGGCCAGTACCGCGCCGGCCATGTGGACGGCAAGGCGGTGCCGAGCTACCGCGACGAACCGGACGCGCCGGAGCAGTCGCGCACCGAGACGTTCGTCGCCATCAAGGCCGAAATCGACACCTGGCGCTGGGCCGGCGTGCCCTTCTATCTGCGCACCGGCAAGCGCATGGCCGACGGCCTGGCCGAAATCGTGGTGCGCTTCAAGCAGATTCCGCACTCGATCTTCAACCAGCCGACCAGCAGCTTCCAGCCCAACAGCCTGGTGATCCGCCTGCAGCCGGACGAAGGCCTGTCGATGAACCTGATGGCCAAGACCCCGGGCGACAGCATGCGCCTGAAACAGGCCGAACTCGAACTCGATTTCCGCGAACAGTTCAAGACCCCGCGCATGGACGCCTACGAGCGATTGCTGCTGGACGTGCTGCGCGGCCAACTGACCCTGTTCATGCGCGGCGACGAGCTGGAAGCGGCGTGGGAATGGGTCGAACCGATTCTCGACCACTGGGACCAGGAAGACAGCGTGCCGATTCCGTACAGCGCCGGCACCTGGGGCCCTGCCGCGGCCAGCGCCCTGATCGGACGCGATGGCTTGCAGTGGCGCGAAGAAGCATTACCGGAAGACTGAGCCAGTGCTGCTCGATTCCATCCGCACCCAGCTCGACTCGCTCTCCAAATCGGAGAAGAAGGTCGCGCTGGCGGTGCTCGACCAGCCGTCGGCCACGGTCAGCCAGAACATCACCGCGCTGGCCAAGAGCGCGCAGGTGTCCGAGCCGACCGTGGTGCGCTTTTGCCGCACCCTCGGCTACGACGGCTGGCACGAATTCAAGCTCAAACTGGCCCAGGGCCTGGCCCTGGCCCTGCCCGGCGCCAACGAGCAGCCGACCCAGGACGACCTGGCGGCGGACCTGGTCAACAAGATCTGCAGCCGCTCGATCAACACCCTGCTCGACCTGCGCAACAACCTCAATCCCGAGGCGGTCCAGCGCGCGCTCGATATTCTGTCGCGCGCGAAAAAGATCGAGTTCTACGGCCAGGGCACGTCCGGCATCGTCGCCACCGACGCCCAGCACAAATTCTTCCGCTCCGGGGTGCCGACCGTGGCCTACGCCGATCCGGCCATCCACAGCATCGCCGCCTCGCTGCTGCACGCGGGCGACGCGGTGGTGGCCATTTCCCAGCGCGGCAACAACTCGGCGCTGGTGCGTTCGGCCAAGCTGGCGCGCCGCGGCGGCGCCGATGTGATCGTGCTGGCGCCCTCGGGCACCCCGCTGGCCGACATGGCCACGGTGCTGATCCCGATCGACCTGGTGTTCAATATCGACCCCTACACCCCGATTTCGGCGCGCCTGGCCTACCTGGTGGTGATCGACGTGCTGGCGGTGGGCCTGGCCCTGCAGCGCGGGCCGGAATTCAGGAAGAAGATGCAGAACGCCCAAAAAGCGTTGCAGGAATTCGACATGCAATTCGATTCCTTTATCGGATAGACGAGTCTGTACATGGGGGACCTCGAAAAACCGTCGCGAGCGGTGCAAGTTTCGTCCGAGAGGCGGAGCCGTACGAAGCTACGGTGAGCATCGCAGGGCGAAAATTGCTCCGCGCAGTAGGTTTTTCGAGGTCCCCATGGTTGTACAATAAGGTTTGATCTAATCACCCGCTAGCGCAACCATGAACCAACTCGAACAACTCAAGCAATTCACCAAGGTCGTTGCCGACACCGGCGATTTCCAGTCGATCAAACAGTACACGCCGCGCGACGCGACCACCAATCCGTCGCTGATCCTCAAGGCGGTGCAAAAGCCCGAATACAAGCCCCTGCTCGAAAAAGCCGTGCGCGACTTCCCCGACCTGTCCACCGGCGACGTGATCGACCGCGTGCTGGTCGACTTCGGCATGGAAATCCTCAAGATCATTCCGGGCCGCGTCTCCACCGAGATCGATGCGCGCCTGTCCTTCGATACCGAAGCCACCGTCGCCAAGGGCCGCGAACTGATCGCCCTGTACGAAGAAGCCGGCGCGGGGCGCGAGCGCGTCCTGATCAAGATCGCCTCGACCTGGGAAGGCATCCGCGCCGCCGAGATCCTGCAAAAGGAAGGCATCCGCTGCAATATGACGCTGCTGTTTTCGCTGGCCCAGGCGATCGCCTGCGCCGAAGCGGGCGCGCAGCTCATTTCGCCCTTCGTCGGCCGCATCTACGACTGGTTCAAGAAGACCAACGACCTTGAATACACCGGCGCCGAAGATCCGGGCGTGCAGTCGGTCAAGCGCATCTATAACTACTACCGCAAGTTCGGCTACACCACCGAAGTGATGGGCGCGAGCTTCCGCAATACCTCGCAGATCCTCGAACTGGCCGGCTGCGACCTGCTCACCATCAGCCCGGAACTGCTGCAAAAGCTCGCCGACAGCAACGAGCCGGTCGAGCGCAAGCTCAATCCGGGCGCGTCAGCGGTGTCGATCGAGAAGGTGGCCATCGACGAAAAGACCTTCCGCTTCATGATGAACGAAGATGCGATGGCGACCGAAAAGCTGGCCGAAGGCATCCGGGCATTCTGTGCCGATTCCGGCAAGCTGAAACAGATCATCACCGGGATGCGTTAAGCCGGCCACGTATTATCAGCCACTAGCCCGTCGTTCCCGCGCCTTCAGGCGCGGAACGACGACCGGTTCAGGCGCGGAGAGAATCAAGATGGGTATCGACGATTTCCGCACCGAGCTGCTGCAGATCGAAGTCCGGATTGGTCAGCCATCCCCGCACGATTCCCTCGATCAGGATGAACACCCCCAGCGCCACTGCGCGCGGATTGACCGTCTTCTTTAAGCGGCCATGCGCGATCCCTTCCTTCACGATCCGCTCGGCCTTTGCCACAAACTGTTCGCGCTGCTGCATGCGCCGCTCGCGCAGCACCTCCAGCTCGCCCACATACTCCAGCTTGAGGACGATAATCTCCAGCACCCGGCGCGCCCGCGCATCGTTGGCCAGCAGGTCGAACACGCTGAGCGCGTAGCTGCGCAAATGCCCCAGCGGGTCGTCGCCGGCGGCGGCATCGAGCGTCTTCATGGCCGCGTCGAGCGGCATGATGGCGCGCTCCTTCATGGCGTTGAACAGCGCCCCCTTGTCTTCGAAATGCCAGTAAATCGCACCGCGCGTCACGCCGGCGGCGCTCGCGATATGCTGCAAGCTGGTTCCCGACACACCGCGCTCGTTAAACAGCTGCTCGGCCGCGTCCATGATGCTGTCGCGCGTCGCCAGCGCGTCTTCCTTTGTCCTGCGGACCATGCAACCACTCCCTTTCCGGGCGCCTCGAACATTAAACATACAGTCGTGTTAGTATATTCCAAAATCAAGAAGCCCGCGATGAAGTTTGTAATTACACCCCTACGGCGGGTGTAGGGACAACTCGTCTCCTACTTAAAGGATGCACACGTAATGCGCCACACCCTCCTCCCTTCCCCGTCCGCGTCCCCGTCGCTGCGCCGGATCGCCGCCTGCACCCTCGCTGCGCTGGCCTTGTTATCGGCCTGCGGCGACAAGAAAGACGCTGCGCCCGGCGCCGGCGCCCAGCGCCCGCCGCCGGAAGTGGGTGTGGTCACTGCCAGATTCGAGCCGGTGGCGCTGCAAACCGAATTGCCGGGCCGGGTCGAACCGATCCGCGTGGCCCAGGTGCGCGCGCGCGTGAACGGCGTGGTGCTCAAGCGCCTGTTTACGGAGGGTAGCGAAGTCAAGGCCGGCCAGGAACTGTTCCAGATCGATCCGGCCTCGTACGCCGCCTCGCTCCTGAGCGCCCAGGCCACCCTCGGCAAGGCCCAGGCCAACCTGACCCAGGCCGCCGCCCAGGCCGCGCGCTACAAGCCGCTGGTGGAAGCGAACGCGGTCAGCAAGCAGGAATACATCAACGTCGTCGCCGCCCAGAAGCAGGGCGAGGCCGATGTCGCCGCCGCAAAGGCCGCGGTGCAGATCGCCCAGATCAACAACGGCTACACCCGGGTCACCGCGCCGATCGCCGGCCGCATCGGACGCGCCCTGGTCACCGAAGGTGCGCTGGTCAGCGCCACCGAAGCGACCCAGCTGGCCCTGATCCAGCAAACCAACAACGTCTACGTCAACTTCACGCAGTCGGCCACGGAACTGCAACGCCTGCGCAAATCGGCCAGCCTGAAGCTGCGCAACGCCGAATCGCTGCCGGTATCGATCGTGCTCGAAGACGGCTCCGAACTGCCGAACAAGGGCAAGCTGCTGTTTTCCGACGTGAGCGTCGACCCGACCTCGGGCCAGGTCACCCTGCGCGCCGAAGTGCCGAACCAGGATGGCATGCTGCTGCCGGGCCAGTACGTGCGGGTGCGCCTGTCGCAGGCCGAACTGCCGGCCGGGATGCTGATTCCCCAGCAAGCCGTCACGCGCGGCAGCCAGGGCGACACCGTCATCATCGTCGGCCCGGACGGCAAGCCGGGCCCGCGTCCGGTCAAGGTGGCCACGCAGCAGAACGGCAAATGGATCGTCCTGGAAGGCATCAAGGAGGGCGAACAGGTGGTGGTCGACGGCTTCCAGAAAATGCAGGCGCCAGGCATGACGGTCAAGCCGGTGCCATGGACCCCGACTGCCGCTCCCGGCGCCGGCGCGCCTGCCGCCGCTGGCGCCGCCCCTGCCGCTCCTGCCGCCAGCGCCGCCGCCGCAGCTCCTGCCGCCAGCGCCGCGCCGGCCGGCGGACGTTAAACATACAATCAGGACTACTTCATGGCTCGTTTCTTCATTGACCGCCCCATTTTTGCGTGGGTGATCGCATTATTCATCATGGTTGTCGGCGCGGTGGCGATCACCCAGCTGCCGATCGCCCAGTACCCGACCGTCGCCCCGCCGGCGATCGTGGTCACCACCGCCTACCCGGGCGCCTCGGCCCAGACGCTGGAGGACAGCGTCATCAGCGTGATCGAACGCGAGATGAACGGTTCGCCCGGCCTGATCTACATGGAATCGAACAGCCAGGCCAACGGCACCGGCACCATCACGCTCAGCTTCGAGACCGGCACCAACGCCGACCTGGCCCAGGTCGACGTGCAGAACCGCCTCGGCCGCGCCACCCCGCGCCTGCCGCAGGCCGTGGTGCAGCAGGGCGTGCGCGTCGATAAGGCGCGTTCGAACTTCCTGCTGTTTACCATCCTCTCGTCGGACGACCCGAAATGGGACCCGATCGCGCTCGGCGACTACGCCTCGCGCACCGTGCTGCCCGAAATCCAGCGTATCCGCGGCGTCGGCCAGGCCCAGTTGTTCGGTACCGAAAAAGCCATGCGCATCTGGATCGATCCGGCCAAGCTGGTCGGCTTCAACCTGTCGCCGGCCGACGTGAACAACGCCATCCGCACCCAGAACGCGCAAGTCGCCTCGGGCACCATCGGCGACCTGCCGAACATCGGCGGCCAGGCCATTACCGCCACCGTGGTCGTCACCGGCCAGCTGGCCAACGTCGAACAGTTCGGCAATATCGTCCTGCGCGCCAATCCGGACGGCTCCACCGTGCGCCTGAAAGAAGTGGCCCGCATCGAAATCGGCGGCCAGAGCTACTCGACGTCCGCGCGCCTGAACGGCAAGCCCTCGACCGGTATCGGCATCCAGCTGGCCCCGAGCGGCAATGCGCTGGAAACGGCCAAGCTGGTACGCGCGCGCATGAACGAACTGTCCAAGTACTTCCCGCCCGGGATGAAATACGCGGTGCCGTTCGACAGCTCGGCATTCGTCGAAATCTCGATCAAGCAGGTGCTGGAAACCCTGCTCGAAGCGGTGGTCCTGGTGTTCCTGGTGATGTACCTGTTCCTGCAAAACTTCCGCTACACCCTGATTCCCACCATCGTGGTGCCGGTGGCGCTGCTTGGATCGCTGGCCTGCCTGCTGGCGATGGGCTTTTCGATCAACGTACTGACCATGTTCGGCATGGTGCTGGTGATCGGTATCGTGGTCGATGACGCCATCGTGGTGGTCGAAAACGTGGAACGCATCATGAGCGAAGAAGGCCTGCCGCCGCTGGAAGCGACGCGCAAGGCGATGGGCCAGATTTCGGGCGCCATCATCGGCGTGACCGTGGTGCTGGTATCGGTATTCGTTCCGCTGGCCTTTTTCGCCGGCGCGGTCGGTAACATCTACCGCCAGTTCTCGGCGGTGATGGTCACCTCGATCATCTTCTCGGCCTTCATGGCGCTGTCGCTCACGCCGGCCATGTGCGCCCACTTCCTGAAACCGGTGGAAGCGGGCCACCATCATGCCAAGACCGGCTTCTTCGGCTGGTTCAACCGCGGCTTCACGCGCACCGCCAAGCGCTACGAAGGCTGGGTCGCCACCACCTTGCGCCACACCGGCCGCTCGATGATCGTGTTCGTGGCGCTGGTCGCCGTGGTGGGCCTGCTGTTCGTGCGCCTGCCGAACTCCTTCCTGCCGAACGAAGACCAGGGCTACATCATCGCCAACTTCCAGCTGCCGCCTGGCGCCACGCTGGAACGCACCGGCAAGGCACTGCGCGAGGCTGAAGACTTCATCCTCAAACAGCCGGAAGTGGCCAGCATGGTCGGCGTGCAGGGCTTCAGCTTCTCGGGTTCGGGCCAGAACATGGCGCTCGGCTTCATCACGCTCAAGAACTGGAAAGAGCGCGGCGGCGAAGGCCACAGCGCCAGCGACGTGGCGGGCCGCATCTCGGGCCGCATGAGCCGCGTGCGCGACGCCTTCATCTTCGCCATCAGCCCGCCGCCGATCCCTGAACTGGGCAGCAGCACCGGCTTCTCGTTCCGCCTGCAGGACCGTGGCGGCATGGGACGCGAAGCGCTGCTGGCGGCGCGCGGCCAGGTGCTCGGCGCGGCCAGCAAGAGCCCGATTCTCGCGGGCGTGCGTCCGGAAGGCCTGGAAGACGCGCCGCAGGTGCAGCTCGAGATCGACCGCGACAAGGCGAATGCGCAGGGTGTCAGTTTCGACGCCATCAACACCGCGATTTCGACCTCGCTCGGTTCGTCCTACGTCAACGACTTCCCGAACGCCGGCCGCCTGCAGCGCGTGGTGGTGCAAGCCGACGCCAAGGACCGCATGCAGCCGGAAGACCTGCTGAAACTGAACGCCGTCAACAACAAGGGCCAGCAAGTGCCGCTGTCCTCGTTCGCCACGACGCGCTGGGTGACCGGCCCGATGCAGACGGTGCGCTACAACGGCTATCCGACCATGCGTATCGCCGGCGACGCCGCCCCCGGCCGCAGCACCGGTGACGCGCTGGCCGAAATGGAGCGCATCGCCTCCGAACTGCCGCCGGGCTTCGGCTTCGAATGGACCGGCCAGTCGCGCGAAGAACAGCTCTCCGGTTCGACCGTCTTCATCCTGCTCGGCTTCGCCCTGCTGGCCGTGTTCCTGGCCCTGGCCGCGCTGTACGAAAGCTGGTCGATTCCGGTCTCGGTGCTGCTGGTGGTGCCGCTCGGCGTGCTCGGCGCGCTGCTGGCGGCGGGCAGCCGCGGCTTTCCGAACGATGTGTACTTCAAGGTCGGGCTGATTACCATCATCGGCCTGGGCGCGAAGAATGCGGTGCTGATTATCGAATTCGCCAAGGACCTGCAGGCGCAGGGCAAGGGCGTGGTGGAAGCGGCCATCGAGGCGTGCCACCTGCGCTTCCGCCCGATTCTGATGACCTCCTTCGCCTTCATCCTCGGCGTGATGCCGCTGGTGATCGCCAGCGGCGCAGGGTCGGCCAGCCAGCGCGCCATCGGCACCGGCGTGGCCGGCGGCATGATCACCGCGACCGCACTGGGTGTCTTCTTCATCCCTGTGTTCTTCGTGGTGGTGCGCAAACTATTCAAGGGCAGCGAGCGCCAGCGCAGGAAATACGCGCACGAAGACGGCGCTGCACCGATCGCAGAGGTAAAACATGACTAAGATGATGACCCGACTCACTCCCCTCGCGCTGGCGCTGGTGCTAGCCGGCTGCGCGTCGATGGCGCCGAAGTACGAGCGTCCGGCCGCGCCGGTGGCCCCGGCCTTCCCGGCGCCCGCCTTCGCGCAGCCGCCGGCGGCCGGCAGCGAAGCCGCATCGAGCATCGCCTGGCAGCGCTTCTTCGCCGATGCGCGCCTCAAGCAGCTGATCGAACTGGCGCTGGCCAACAACCGCGACCTGCGCGTGGCGATCCTGAACATCGAACAGGCGCGCGCGCAGTACCAGATCCGCCGCGCCGACCGCCTGCCCTCGCTCAACCTGGCGCTCAGCGGCAATCGCTCGCCGGGGCCGGACGACAGCATCACCAGCGTCTACCAGGCCGGGATCGGCGTCAGTTCGTTCGAACTCGACCTGTTCGGCCGCGTGCGCAGCCTGAGCGACGCCGGCCTGGCGCAATTCCTGGCCAGCGAAGAGGCGCGCAAGGGCACGCATATCAGCCTGGTGGCCTCGGTCGCGAATGCGTATCTGAGCCTGCTGGCCGATGAAGAACTGCTGGGACTGACGCAAAAGACGCTGTCGGCGCGCGAGGAATCGCTCAAGCTGATCCAGCTCAAGTACGACAACGGCGTGGTGTCCAAGCTCGACCTGCAGCAGGGACTGTCGCTGGTCGACAGCGCGCGCGTGGTGCTGGCGCAGCAGCAGCGCCAGCGCGCGCAGGACCTCAATCTGCTCACGCTGCTGGTCGGCCAGCCGCTGCCGGCCGGTCCGGACACCAGCACCACGCTGGCGGCGATGTCGCTGAGCGAACTGCCGGCCGGCCTGCCGTCGGACCTGCTGGCGGTACGGCCCGACATCCTCGCGGCCGAGCAGCAGCTGATCGCGGCCAACGCCAACATCGGTGCGGCGCGCGCGGCCTTTTTCCCGCGCATCACGCTGACCGGCAATGCCGGCAGCGCCAGCAACGAGTTGAGCGGCTTGTTCAAGAGCGGCTCGTACGGCTGGACGTTTGCGCCGCAGATGGTGCTGCCGATCTTCGACTACGGCCGCAACAGCGCCAACCTGGGCAGCGCCAAGGCCGGGCGCGACATCGCCGTGGCGCAGTACGAGAAATCGGTGCAGACGGCGTTCCGCGAAGTATCGGATGCGCTGGCGGGGCAGGCCACGTTCGGCGAGCAATTGCGGGCGCAGCGTGCGGTGGCGGAAGCCGAGGCCGAGCGCTTCAAGCTGTCCGACCTGCGCTACCGCAGCGGCGCGGCCAGCTACCTCGATCTGCTCGACGCCCAGCGCTCGCTGTTTTCCGCAGAGCAGGCGGCGGTGCAAGCCAATCTGCAGCGGCTGCAGAACCAGGTCACCCTGTACCGCGTGCTCGGCGGCGGCTGGACCGCGCCGCAATAATCCCTCGCCCTCCTGCATCCAGCTGGGCCCGTGTCCACTTCGGTGCCAGGTCTGACATTCGGACACTGTCCACTTCGGTGCCAGGTCTGACATTCGGACACGGTCCCGGCTGTAAGCAAGCGCCGGGCTCGTGTCCCCGCCGGTGCCAGGTCTGACATTCGGACACGGGCTCAACTTTGCTACCGTCGGGCTCGTGTCTGAATGTCAGACCTGGCACCGGGGTGGACACGGCCTCAACTTTGCTACCGCCGGGCTCGTGTCTGAATGTCAGACCTGGCACCGGGGTGGACACGGACACGACTATAAGGCTTCCATGCGCATTCGTATCAGCACGCTGTTCAACGCTACCGTCATCGCGGCCGCTTTCATGGGCTCGGCCAGTGCCGCGCCGGAAGCGGACTTGCCGACGCGCCTGGCTACGCATGTCCGCGCGATCGCCACAAGCGAACACAACACCGGCACCCCGGCCGAGCTCGAAAAAGCCGCCTTGTACCTCGAAGCTACCCTCGCCGCCCTCGGCTACAAGGTGCAGCGCGACGAGTACGTTTTCGGCGGCCACAAGGTGCGCAACCTGGAGGTGTCGATCGCCAATGTCCAAGCCGGCAGGCAGCCGGAACGCATCTACATCGTCGGCGCGCACTACGATTCCGCACCCGGCACCCCAGGCGCCAACGATAACGGCAGCGGCAGCGCCGCCCTGCTGGAACTGGCCCGCATGCTCAAGGCCGTGGTCCCTGCCCCCGGCAACGAACTCAGATTTGTCCTGTACGTCAACGAGGAACCGCCCTACTTCAACGGGCCCGGCATGGGCAGCCGCCGCCACGCGCGCGCACTCAAGGCACGCGGGCTGAACGTCGAGGCCGCGCTGATCCTGGAAACCATCGGCTACTACGCCAGCGCCAAAAACAGCCAGCGCTATCCGCCCGGCATCTCCGCGTTCTACCCGAACCAGGGCAATTTCATCGCCGTGGTCGGTACCCTGGGTTCGATAGGACTGGTGCGCAAGACCGTGTCGGCCTTCCGCGAGGTGTCGGCCTTCCCCATCCAGGGACTGGCCGCGCCGTCGTTCGTCAAAGGCGTCACCTGGTCCGATCACAGGTCCTACAACCTGGAGGGCTACGACGCGGTGATGATCACCGATACCGCCCCCATGCGCTACCCCCACTACCACACCAGCGCCGATACACCCGACAAGCTCGACTACGCCAGCATGGCCGAGGTAAGCAAGGCCCTCGCCACGGTCATCCGGCAACTGATCCAGGCGCAGTAATCGCGCATCCTCGCCCCGGGCAAGGTGGCGTTGTTACCATCTAACAACAATCCACCCCATGTAAATTGATTATTTGCCAGATATCAACGAACCGGCGCCTTATTCAGGGTGGATAATCGAAGTTCCGCCTCGCCCCCATCACTCGGAAGGAAAACGTCATGTTCTCTGATATCCGCATCGGTTCCCGCCTCGCCATCAGCTTTGCCATCGTGCTGCTACTGTCCCTCGTATCGACCGCCTACGCCATCATGGCGGCGCGCGAGAACGCTCTGGCCACCGAGCGCATGATGGCCGAGCCGCTGGCCAAGGAACGCCTGATGTCCGACTGGTATGGCAATACGTACGCGGCAATCGCCCGCACCGCGCTGATCGCGCGCAGTAACGACAATACCCTGTCAAGCACCTTCGCGGCGCCCATCTCCGACAGCGTCAAGCGCACCACGGAATTGATCAAGAAGCTCGAACCGCTGCTCGTGAGCGCCGATGAAGTAGCGACCATGAAGTCGATCACGGCGCAGCGCGCCACCTATCAGGCAGCCAAGGACAAGGTGATGAACGCCAAAAAGGCCGGCAATGCCGACGAGGCGGTGAAGCTGTTCAACGATAGCTTCATGCCGGCCGCCGACGCTTACCAGAACACCCTGCAGTCGATGCTGACCATGCAGCGTAAAGCGATCGACGATATCGCCATCGTCATCGACCGCGCCAACACACGCACCATCACCTTGCTGCTGGTGCTCGGCACGCTGGCCGTGCTGACCGGCGCCGTGTGCGCCCTCCTGATCACGCGCTCGATCACCGTGCCCCTGAAAGCGGCAGTGGCGGTGGCCGGCACAGTCGCCAGCGGCGACCTGACGACCGAATTCGGCCCCGCCTCGCGCGACGAGATCGG
>NZ_RXLQ01000049.1 GCF_003953935.1 Massilia atriviolacea | reverse complement strand
CGCTCCGCAAAGCGGCCATCTTCTCAAATTGATGTATCAGTTTTCAATCGCTGCCTGTGTCAGTTTACAACCGCTGCTGACACCGCAGACGGGGCGGTATGTGCAGAGCGATCGCATCGGGCTTGGCGGGGGCATTAATACTTACGGGTATAGCTACGGTAACCCAGTTAGCAATGTCGATCCAAAAGGGCTTCTAGTTGCCCCGGGATTACCTCCTGCAATTGCAACTCTCGTACCAGCGGGCGGCGTGAGCGTGGCTAGTACGGGCGCAGTTGGAGGTGCGTTTGCTGGTGGCGTGATTGTTGGCTTATCTTTCAACTTCACTTATGAAAAATTGGTGGGAGAGCCACTAGGGATAACCATTTATGATGCTGTTGATAAAGTATGTAAAAGTGACCATCAAAAAAATGCGAAGCCCTGCTTAACAAAATTCAGGATGTAGAAGGGAAACTTAGGAGCAAACGGAAGCAACTGTACGAAGATAAGGGCGGGCTTTATAACAACTTCTATAAAAATGGGTCCAATCCTGGGAAAGGTGGAACTTTTGAAGGACATGTGGACCAAATAGTGGGGTTGGAGATTGGGTTGCAGCGCCTAATTCAAGAAGCGAAAGACAGTGGCTGCCTATAATTTTTGATTAGGATACTAATTGTCAATTGAAATATTTTCTGAAGCCTTAAAAGAAAAAGTGCTTACAGTCCTCGAAGATCATTCGTTTGTTCGAGAATCGATTCGTTTTGAGGAACAAGATGATGGACAGTCGTTGTCCATCTATATTCCGCTAGATAATTACAGCGGCGACGTTTCTGCACAGGCACTGCTGGCCATGTCTAAAAAATTAGACGTGATTTTGCCTCCGCGGCCCGACGATTATTCTTGGTACGCTTTATTTACTCAAGCCGGACAAATAGTTCAATGTTTTTTTGGCGGGGACTTGAGTTCCCCCAATTCGGGGCTGTAAGAATACTTACTTTCGCGATCCTAAAATTAACTTCACGACTGCGGGCGAATTTTCCTTACTTGCACATGAACTAATTCACGTTGGCCAATACGCCGTGGGGATGAATTTTGTTAGTTATGGATTGAATAGACCAAATGGATATGAAAACGATAAGTATGAGATTAAGGCATAAGATTATGCTGCAATAATTCTTAATTCGCTAACTAACGGACAGAATGAGCGGAGTAAAAGATGCGATTGTTACAAATAGTATTCTCGCTGTTGGTTTGTACCGTAACCCATTACAGTAAGGAGGCACAGCTTTCGGAAGAAGCTAAATACCAATATTTTTACTCTAGTGTTTCTGAGCAAGAGGAGAATCTCAAAAATATCCGTTAGAAGAGCAATATTGTTTATATATATTTGGCAATCAAGTAATGCTTCCGCCCGCACTATATCTTGCGCGGACAATGGCAGAACAAGGAAGTCAAATCGTGCCATTCTTCCGAGAGAAATTAACGTGGACAACAGATGCACTTACGATCCGCGACATTGCAGCAGTTTTCGTACAGTTGAAGCGAATGGAACACTATAATTTCTCGAAGGATCAGAGCCTACTGGATTTATTAGAGTTCAAGACGGACGCCGCTAAAGGAAATTGGGAACCAACTATACGAAAAATGATTGATGAACTCCGATAGCTGTGGATATGGCGACACTGGGTCACACCCACCCCGTTATACACAAGTCTCAAGCCAGCGTCGACGGTCTGAAAATCCTGTTTACATTCGACGACTTGCCGTACCCCTTGTAAACCGTTATCCTATTTGTCGTCAAAACCAAGGGCGTTGCTATCTCCTGGGACCAGCTTGCCGGGCACCTGATTATTGGGCAGGCGGCGAGCGCCGGCCCTCTGGCCCGTACGCGTGGCGCCCTCCGCTCCTCCAGCAGAGACCGTATTTAGTCTGCGTAGCGAGCGCGGGTGGAGGTTGATATTGCCGAGCGACGTGCCGGCCAGCCGGCTGGCCAAATTTGCTCGAACTCTCTGACGAGGGTCGAACGATGCGATCTGGCTGGCGACAGCGGCAGTCGACATGACTGTCTCCACCGCAAGTTGTGGTGACAATTAGATAGTCTTTAGTTAATTTCCTAGTGTAAACTGCGTTTTCGCAGCAGCAAACCCCTCGCGGCAATGCTTGACAATCATCCGCGCGCATGCATTTCTGTCTCTTCGGCCTCGGTCCAGGCGCATCGCATCCGTTTCCCGTCAATTCTAAAGGCAATTTTAATGATTCGAAATATCAAGGTGTTCGCCATCGCGCTAGTATGCGGGCTCGCGGGGCTGAACCAACCGGCGTTGGCCAAGCCGTCCAGGGTTGAGCCCAGCTACTACTTTACGGCTTTTAGCGACATTAAATATGACACTTTGCAAGCCGCCTATGACAGTGTCAATCCCAGCCAGAAACCCGACCCCGAAACTAAACTCGTTCACTGGCGCGTCGTTGGCATGCAGGCACCAGTCAAGCTCAATTTTATAAATGGCCGTCTTATAAGTACGGGCCTGCGGTGGGAAGTACTCAATGAGGTGTACTGTCAATAGTGGACACGTCCGTTTCAAGCAGCCAGCGCCTCTTTCCTAAAGTTTTCGGCGAATGAAGCTGGCGATACGTAGCCAAGACGCGAGTGGCGTCGCTGGCGGTTGTAGAAGATCTCGATATACTNCATGGATGCCTGCATGCCGAACTGCTCGACCAGCTTGCGGTAATCGTTGGCGCAATACTGAGTGCCGCGATCGGAGTGATGGATCAAGCCAGGCGCCGGTCGCTTGCTGCGTACCGCCCGCCACAAGGCCTGCGCCGTCAGGTCCTGCGTCATGCGTGAGCCCATCGCATAGCCCACCAACTCGCAGGTAAAAACGTCTTTGACTCCAGCCAGGTACAGCCAGCCTTCATCAGTCATGACATACGTTATATCGGTCACCCAGGCTTCGTTGGGCCGGGTTGGCGCGAACGTTTGGTTCAACAGGTT
>NZ_RXLQ01000048.1 GCF_003953935.1 Massilia atriviolacea | reverse complement strand
AATGCGCTCGACGATGGGCCGTCGATGGTCGTGTTTGACTACCAGGCCAGCCGTGCCGGCGCCCATGCGCGCGCCTTCCTGCAGGACTGGCGCGGACATCTGATGGTGGACGACTATGTCGGCTACAAGGCGCTGTTGACGGCAGGCCCCACCGAGCTCGCTTGCCTGGCCCACATTCGACGCAAGTTCTTCGACGTGCATGCCGCCAGCGGCGTAAGCGTCTTGCCTGCACCGTCTGGACGTAGTCTGTCATTCGCGTCAAAGTAGTTCCCACTACTTTTTTGATGGGCACTACTTTGGACACAGAAATAAAGCCGGGCAACCGCAAGGGCAAATCGAATTATTCACGCGAGTTCAAACGCCGACTCGCCGTTGCGGCTTGCGAGCCCGGCGTGTCCGTCTCGAAGCTGGCGTTGGCGCATCAGGTCAATGCGAACATGGTGTTCAAATGGCGGCGCGATCTGCGCGCAGGATTGCTGGATGATGCGGGGCCAGCACCGGCCGCCTTATTGCCGGTCGTGCTTGCTAAGACGCCGGCCGGGCCAAGGTCCACGGCTGCGCCCGCGCGGCGCGATAGCGTCTCAGGCGGGGTGATCGAGATTGTGATCGCTGATGCGATCGTGCGCCTGCGTGGCGACGTCGATGCTGCATTGCTCAAGACGGTCGTTCAAAGTTTGCGCGCATGATCGGCCTTCCGGTAGGCACGCGCATCTGGCTCGCCGCCGGTGTCACCGACATGCGCGCCGGCTTCAACGGCCTGGCGGCCAAGGTGGAAACGGCGCTGGCGGAAGATCCGTTCAGCGGTCATGTGTTCGTGTTTCGCGGTCGTCGCGGCGATATGATCAAATTGCTCTGGTGGACAGGAGATGGACTGTGCCTGCTGGCCAAGCGGCTCGAGCGTGGACGGTTCATCTGGCCGCAAGCGAGCAGCGGGACAGTGACGCTGAGCCAGGCGCAGCTGTCGATGCTTCTGGAAGGAATCGATTGGCGTCGTCCGGAGCGTACCTGGACGCCAGGCTCGGGCTTGTAAACGTCGCCTCCTTCACGTAAGCTTGGCGCATGCTCAACGCCGCCGACCTGCCCAATGACATCGAAGCCTTGAAGGCTTTGCTGCTCGCAAGCGAGCGTCGCGTACAGGAGCGCGACGATCAGGTCGCTGGCCTGGAGGCGCAGTTGACCACGCGCGCTGCCGAGATCGAGCATCTCAAGCTGACCATTGCCAAGCTACGCCGCATGCAGTTCGGCCGCAAGTCCGAGAAGCTCGATCACCAGATCGAACAGCTCGAGCTGCAACTGGAAGATCTGCAAGCCGACGACGCCGAGGCGGCCCGTGAAATGCCGGTGCCGGACCGCGCTCCGCGCAAGCAGTCGGTCCGCAAACCCTTGCCGGACCATCTGCCGCGCGATGAAAAAGTCTACCTGCCGGATGCTGCTGCGTGTCCTTCCTGTGGTGGCGGTCTGCGCCACCTGGGCGAAGACGTTGCTGAACAGTTGGAATATGTGCCGGCCAGTTTCCGCGTGATCCGCCATGTCCGTCCAAAAATGGCGTGCCGCTGCTGCGACAGCATCGTGCAGGCGCCTGCGCCGAGCCGGCCGATCGAGCGCGGGATCGCCGGTCCCGGCCTGCTGGCCCATATCCTGGTAGCGAAATTCGTCGACCACTTGCCGCTCTACCGCCAGTCAGTCATCTACGCGCGCGACGGCGTCGATCTTGATCGTGCCTTGCTGGCAAGCTGGGTTGGCGCGGCCAGTGGCTTGTTGCGTCCATTGGTCGATGCGATCCGCCGCCACGTGCTTGCGGCGGCCAAGCTGCATGCCGACGACACCCCGATTCCCGTGCTGGCGCCGGGCAATGGAAAAACCAAAACGGCGCGCCTGTGGACCTACGTGCGCGACGACCGGGCCAGCGGCGACAGCACGCCGGCCGCTGTCTGGTTTGCCTACACGCCGGACCGCAAAGGCATCCATCCGCAAACGCATCTGGCCAACTTCAGCGGGGTGCTGCAGGCCGACGCCTATGCCGGCTTCAACGCCCTCTATGCGGACGGCACGATCCAGGAGGCGGCCTGCTGGGCTCACGCCCGCCGCAAATTCTACGACCTGCATGTGGCACGTCCATCGCCATTGACGGAGGAAGCCTTGCGCCGCATTAGCGAACTGTACTTGATTGAAGCCGACATCCGCGGCAAGCCGCCGCATGAACGGCAACTGGCCCGGCAGAGCATGTCCAGGCCGCTCATCGATGCGCTTGAGCGCTGGCTGCGCGCCTCGATGGAGAAACTCTCGCGCAAGTCCGATACCTCAGCGGCGATTCAATACGCCCTCAATCTGTGGCCGGCCCTGGTGCGCTACTGCGACGATGGCGTGATCGAGATCGACAACTCGGCTGCGGAACGCGCCCTGCGCGGCGTCGCTATCGGGCGGCGCAACTACCTGTTCGCCGGCGCCGACAGCGGTGGCGAGCGCGCGGCCGCTATTTACTCAATGATCGGGACGGCCAAGCTCAACGGGATCGACCCGGAAGCCTGGTTGCGCCATGTGCTAGCCCACATCGCCGATCACCCCGTCAACCGCGTTGACGAGTTCCTGCCCTGGCGTTGCGCCGGGCAGTTGGCCACTGCCTGAAAAACACGCCGCTTCCCAGCGGTGTGATGCCATCATCAGGCAATACGGCGCTCAAATCAACAGGGTACTGGGCGGACGCTTACCCAGCGGCAGCCCGGTGGCAGAAGAGGCGCTGCGGCGCATTGGGCAGCTGTACGCTATCGAGCAACAGGCTGCGGATATGCCGCAGCAACAGCGGGCCGCATTGCGTGAGCAGCGCGCCATACCAATCCTGGCCGACCTGCACGCTTGGCTGCTGGCGTCACAGCGCAGCGTCGCTGTCGGCAGCGGTACGGTCAAGGCCATCGAGCATTCCCTCAAGCGCTGGCCGGCGCNCCATCGGAAAGAAGAACTGGCTGTTTGCCGGCTCCGGGCGGGCGGGCCGCCGCGCCGCCGTCATCCAGAGCCTGTTCGCAACCGCCAAGCTCAATGGCCTGGACCCAGCGCGCTGGTTGGCCGACACCCTCGAAAAACTGCCTACCTGCCACAACAGCAAGATCGATTCGCTGCTACCGTTCGCAAACTCTACACAGCGCTAAGCGCCAATGGAAGGTGGGCGGGCTGGCCGCTTACCGCGCAGTCCGGGCAGTAGCCGTTTTACTTCTCAGCCGCTAAAAAAGAAGCCGTCCCGGAACCCGCGCCAGAAGCAGCGGGTTGGGGACGGCTTTTTTTATTGAAGAAGGAAGACTGGCGCAACCGATCTAGCTATGCATCAGCCGTGTCCGTTTGGCGGCACTGACCCCGTGCCGTTCTGCCGTTCTGAAGTTCACGAATGGCCGAGTCCCGGACCTGGCTCTGTGCCTTCCTCACCCCCTTCCATTGCGATTGGATAAATACGTATTCCGATAGCAAAACCAAGTTGGCCCAGCTTGCCTATTACTGCGGCGCTGAGATGCGCATTTGCAGTATCTCCAAACGCCTCACCTTCAAAACCAATATCAAAAATTTTTTCTCTACAGTGGTTCAAAAGCTGCAATAGTGACAATGGCAATGAGTCAAATAACCTTAAGAACTCAGATATGTCTTCTTCTGGACCGTTAGTATTAATAAGGTTCGTCTCAAATCCAACACTATTGCCATCTTCTGATAATTCATCCCACAAAACAAATACGTCATTCTTTAAAAAATTTTTTAGGTCTTCTAAGGAATGATCAGATTTCAAAATACAGTCTACGTTTAAATACCTAGCACTCATAATTTACCCAATTTTCTTGCAGCGCCTCGGCTTAATATGCCTCGCGTTGTAACCGTTTGGAGAAGCGTTCTGAACCAATTTTTTCCAAGCAAATGCAGCCTCAGTCTCCGTACTGCCATATCCAATAAACCAACCTATTCGGGTTACATCCTTTTGTGTTCCGACCTTGTCAAATTGACCTGGCCCTTCACACATCCATTTACCGCAGCCACCTGTTGTTGGCCCCGTCAGTGCTGGTGATTGCGCTGGACTAGCGTCACGACTTCTTGCAGCATCGGCACTCTCCCGATCTCTTGAGCGACTGTAATCTCCATCAAAATTTACCTGATTCAGGTTTTGACCGGTTACGGGATCAATATTTCTAGCAGGCCCTACGGGTGGGAAAAACCTGGGTACAGTTTTGAATTGAAGGCCCTCTGGATCGACGTAGCTAAGCGGATTCCCATCAACATATCCATAGGTATTAATGCCCCCGTCGAGTCCGAGCGGATCGCTCTGCACATACCGCCCGGTCTGCGGATCGTAGTCCCTGAAGTAGTTGTAGAACAGATTGGTGTTTCTGTCGTAG
>NZ_RXLQ01000047.1 GCF_003953935.1 Massilia atriviolacea | reverse complement strand
GCCATTGTCGACATCTTCAAGGCGCCCACCATCGCGGCGCTGGCCGCCATGCTCGATGCGCGCGAACCCGCCGCGCACGCGCCCGCGGCTGTCCCCCTCATCGGCGAAGACGATCGCGCCAGGCTCCCCGCAGGTGTCGAGGAGGCGTATCCGGTCACGATGCTGCAGATGGGGATGGTCTTCCACAACCAGCTCGAACAGGACGCCGGCCTTTACCACGATGTACTGAGCCACTGCATCGACGTCCCCGCCTGGGATGCCGAAGCCATGCGCATCGTGCTCGATGCCTTGAGCCGCAAGCACCCGGTCCTGCGCACCGCGTTCGGCCTGCGCGGTTTCAGCCAGCCGATGCAGCTGGTGCACGCGCTGGCGCACATCCCGCTGACCGTGAACGACCTTACCGCCATGGACACGGCGGCGCAGGACGAGGCGGTGGCTGCCTTTATCGATGCCGAACGCAAGACCGGTTTCGACTTCGACGCGCCGCCGCTGCTTCGCCTGTTCGTGCACCTGCGTTCGCGCACCTCGGTGCAGTTCACCCTGAGCTTCCACCATGCGATCCTGGATGGCTGGAGCGTGGCGTCGCTCCAGACGGAACTGTTCAACGCTTATCTGGCACTGCTGCGCAGCGGCGACCGTCGCCTTTATCTCGCGCCGCTGGCCATCACACCGGCATCGACCGCCCTGCGCGAACGGCAGGCGTTGGCCGCACCGGACCATAAGGAATTCTGGAATACCTACCTCGCCGACTATGCGTTCGCGGCACTGCCGCCTGCCGCCGGCGACGAACCGCCAGCGCAAGCGGTGCGGCGCAAGCTCCCGGCCGACCTGTGCGCCCGCCTGCAAGCGCTGGCCGCCGAACTGGAAGTGCCGGTCCGCACCCTGCTGCTGTGCGCGCACATGCGGCTGGTCTCCACCCTGACCGGCAGGGACGATGTGACCACGGGCCTGGTCAGCAACGTGCGCCCCGAAGAAGCCGACGGCGACAAGGTGCTCGGCCTGTTCCTCAACACCCTGCCATTCCGCCAGAAACTGGCGCGCGCCAGCTGGAAGACGCTGATCGCCGATACCTACCGCGCCGAACTCGGGGTGATGGCGCACCGCGACTATCCTTACTTCCAGCTGCATCTCGATAACGGCCGCCAGCCGTTCTACGAGATCATGTTCAACTACACCAACTTCCACGTGTACGACAATCTGGACGCGCTGGCCAGCAGCGACGGCTATTCGCAGGTGTTCGAGGCGACCGACCACGCGCTGGTCATCAACTGCAGCTACAACGCCAGCCAGGGCATCGACTTCCATGCCGATACCCGCCAGCTCTCCGGCGCGCAGGTCGATCAGGTGCTGGCCAGCTTCGTCGCCATCCTCGCTTCCATGGCGCAGGCGCCGGACGAGGCGCACGACGAACAGTCCTTCCTGTGCGAGCAGCAGCGCGAACTGGTGCTGCGCGGCTTTAACGATACCGCCATGCCGCCCGCGCCGCAGCAACTGGTGCATGCGATGTTCGAGGCGCAGGCGGCGGCCACGCCCGACGCCCCGGCCCTGCGTTGCGGCGATGCGGTCCTCAGCTACGCGCAGCTCAACGCGCGCGCCAACCGGCTCGCACATCATCTGCGCGCGCTCGGCGTGCAGGGCGACGACCGCGTCGCGATCTGCGTCGAGCGCAGCATCGACATGATCGTCGGCCTGCTCGGCATCCTCAAGGCGGGCGCCGGCTACGTGCCGCTCGACCCGGCATATCCGGCCGACCGCCTCGCGTTCATGCTGGACGATTGCCTGCCGGCCGCCCTGCTGACCCAGTCCGCATTGGCCGGCAAGCTGCCGGCTACCGGCGCCGCACTGGTGCTGCTCGACGGCGAGGCCGACATGGCAGCCGTGGCGCGCCATCCAGTGCACAATCCCGACGTGCCGGGCATGTCGTCCAACCGCCTCGCCTACGTGATCTACACCTCCGGTTCCACCGGCCTGCCCAAAGGCGTGATGGTCGAACACGGGAACGCCGTCAACCTGCTGGCCTACCACATCGACCTGTGCCAGATGGGCGCCGGCGACCGCGTACTGCAGTTCGCGTCGATCGGCTTCGACGCCTCGGTCACCGAGATCTTCCCTGGCCTGGCGGCCGGCGCGCAGATCGTGCTGCGGCCCGCGCACCTGATGCTGCCCGACCAGGAATTCATCGATTTCCTCGACATGCAGGCGATCACCGTGGCCGACTTGCCGACCGCGTTCTGGCATCAATGGGCGGCGGGGAAGGTGCAGGCCGGCAAATCGCTGCGCCTCGTCATCGTCGGCGGCGAAAAGGCCGAGCTGCGTTACCTGACGAACTGGTATGCGACCCCGGCCATGGCGCAGGTGCGCTGGATCAACACCTACGGACCAACCGAGACCACCATTTACGCCACCGCCATCGTGTACGACGCCGCCAGTCCGCTGCCGGCAACGGAGCTGCCGATCGGCCGTCCTGTTGCCAATACGCAAATCTACATCCTGGATCGTTTCGGCCAGCCGGCTCCGCTGGGCGTGACCGGCGAGATCCACATCGGCGGCGCGCAAGTCACGCGCGCCTACCTGAACCGGCCCGAGCTGACGCGCGAGAAGTACATTCCCGATCCTTTCAGCAAGCGCAAAGGAGCGCGCTTGTACAAGAGCGGCGACCTGGGCCGCTGGCTGGCCGACGGCAGCGTCGAATATCTGGGCCGCAACGACTTCCAGGTCAAATTGCGCGGCTACCGCATCGAGCTGGGCGAGATCGAAACCCGCCTGGCGGCCTGCGACGGCGTGCGCGAGGCCATGGTCATGGTGCGCGAGGACCAGCGCCTTGTTGCCTACCTGACAACGGATGGCGCACAGCGGCCGGCCGTGGCCTCCCTGCGCAACCGTCTGGCGGCCGAGCTGGCCGAGTATATGGTCCCGTCCGCTTTCGTCATGCTCGACGCGTTTCCCATCACCACCAACGGCAAGATCGACCGCCGCGCGCTGCCCGCGCCGGACATGGCCGCGCTCCTTACTTCCAGCTATGAGGCGCCGGTGGGCGAGGCGGAAATCGCCATCGCCGCCATCTGGCAATCCCTGCTGGGGCTGGAGCAGGTGGGCCGCAACGATCACTTTTTCGAGTTGGGCGGTCATTCGCTGATCGTGGTCACCCTGATCGAGCAGTTGCGCCAGCACGGCTGGCAAGCCGATGTGCGCAGCGTGTTTTCGGCGCCGACGCCGGCCAGCCTGGCGCGCCTGCTGACCTCGGCGGACGGCGGGGTGGCCATTGCGCCCAACCGAATCGGCCGCGACAGCAAGGCGATCACGCCGGACATGCTGCCGCTGGTGTCGCTGAGCCAGGCGGACATCGACGGCATCGTCGCCCGCGTGCCGGGGGGCATTGCCAATGTTGCCGATATCTATCCCTTGTCGCCGCTGCAAAACGGCATTCTGTTCCATCACTTGCTGGAGAGCGAAGGCGACCCGTATCTGTTGCGCCTGGTCCTCAGTTTCGACCGGCGCAGCCGCCTCGATACCTTCCTGAGCGCACTGCAGATCGTCATCGACCGCCACGACATCCTGCGCACGGCCGTGTTGTGGACCGGCCTCGACGATCCCGTGCAAGTCGTCGTCCGCGACGCCGCCTTGCCGCTGTGCGAGGTGGCCGTCGAGGCGGGTCACGATGCGTTGCAACAATTGCTGAAGCAAGCCGATCCGCGCCATCTGCGCCTCGACCTCCAGCGCGCGCCCTTGCTGGCGGCCCATGTCGCGGCCGACCCTGTCAGCGGGGAGTGCCATCTTGCACTGCTGAACCATCATTTGATCGGTGACCATGTTTCGCAAGAACTGATCATTGCCGAAATCCAGGCCATTATCCAGGGCCGCAGCGACAGCCTGCCAGTACCGGTTCCATACCGGAATTTCATCGCGCAGATGGGCTCCGTGAGCGATGCGCAGCACGAAGCTTACTTCCGCGAGCAACTGGCCGGCATCGACGAGCCGACCGCGCCGTTCGGCCTGCTGAACGTGCAGGGCAGCGGCGCGCGGGTGGAAGAAGCCACCGTGGCGCTCAGCGATGCGCTGGCCCTGCGCCTGCGCGAGACGGCGCGCCGCTGCGGGGTCACGCCGGCGGTGCTGTTCCACGTCGCATGGGCGCAGGTGCTCGGACAGACCAGCGCGCGCAAGGATGTGGTGTTCGGCAGCGTGCTGCTCGGCCGCATGCAGGGCACTGCGGGCGCGGACCAGGTGCTGGGCATGTTCGTCAATACCTTGCCGGTGCGCGTTGCGCTGGCGGGAGCGACAGTGGGGGAGGCGGTCGACGCGGCCTACCGCCAGTTGACCGATCTGCTGATGCACGAACAGGCGCCATTGACACTAGCGCAGCGCTGCAGCGGGGTGGCCGCACCGGCGCCGCTGTTTACGAGCCTGCTCAATTATCGCCACAGCCACGCCAGGGGCGCGCAGGAGCAGCAGGCTGCCGACCTTGCGTGGGATGGCATTCGCACGCATGCCAATGAAGAGAGGATCAGCTATCCGGTCGGGATCTCGGTCAACGATTTCGGCGTGGGCTTTTCGATCACGTCCCAATGCGAAGGCGTCGATCCGGCCCGCGTGGCGGCCATGCTGGTCCAGGCGGCCGACGGCTTGACGGCGGCGCTGGACGATGATCCCGCGCGCCTGATTGCCTCGCTCGACGTGCTGCCGCCTGCGGAGCGTGAGCTGGTGCTGAACGGCTTCAACGAGCG
>NZ_RXLQ01000046.1:3431-5222 GCF_003953935.1 Massilia atriviolacea | reverse complement strand
AAACAGAGATTGAACTGAAGAGTTTGATCCTGGCTCAGATTGAACGCTGGCGGCATGCCTTACACATGCAAGTCGAACGGCAGCGCGGGGCAACCTGGCGGCGAGTGGCGAACGGGTGAGTAATATATCGGAACGTACCCTGGAGTGGGGGATAACGTAGCGAAAGTTACGCTAATACCGCATACGATCTAAGGATGAAAGTGGGGGATCGCAAGACCTCATGCTCCTGGAGCGGCCGATATCTGATTAGCTAGTTGGTGGGGTAAAGGCCTACCAAGGCATCGATCAGTAGCTGGTCTGAGAGGACGACCAGCCACACTGGAACTGAGACACGGTCCAGACTCCTACGGGAGGCAGCAGTGGGGAATTTTGGACAATGGGCGAAAGCCTGATCCAGCAATGCCGCGTGAGTGAAGAAGGCCTTCGGGTTGTAAAGCTCTTTTGTCAGGGAAGAAACGGTGGAGGCTAATATCCTCTGCTAATGACGGTACCTGAAGAATAAGCACCGGCTAACTACGTGCCAGCAGCCGCGGTAATACGTAGGGTGCAAGCGTTAATCGGAATTACTGGGCGTAAAGCGTGCGCAGGCGGTTTTGTAAGTCTGTCGTGAAATCCCCGGGCTCAACCTGGGAATTGCGATGGAGACTGCAAGGCTAGAATCTGGCAGAGGGGGGTAGAATTCCACGTGTAGCAGTGAAATGCGTAGAGATGTGGAGGAACACCGATGGCGAAGGCAGCCCCCTGGGTCAAGATTGACGCTCATGCACGAAAGCGTGGGGAGCAAACAGGATTAGATACCCTGGTAGTCCACGCCCTAAACGATGTCTACTAGTTGTCGGGTTTTAATTAACTTGGTAACGCAGCTAACGCGTGAAGTAGACCGCCTGGGGAGTACGGTCGCAAGATTAAAACTCAAAGGAATTGACGGGGACCCGCACAAGCGGTGGATGATGTGGATTAATTCGATGCAACGCGAAAAACCTTACCTACCCTTGACATGTACGGAAGCCACGAGAGATCGAGGCGTGCTCGAAAGAGAGCCGTAACACAGGTGCTGCATGGCTGTCGTCAGCTCGTGTCGTGAGATGTTGGGTTAAGTCCCGCAACGAGCGCAACCCTTGTCATTAGTTGCTACGAAAGGGCACTCTAATGAGACTGCCGGTGACAAACCGGAGGAAGGTGGGGATGACGTCAAGTCCTCATGGCCCTTATGGGTAGGGCTTCACACGTCATACAATGGTACATACAGAGGGCCGCCAACCCGCGAGGGGGAGCTAATCCCAGAAAGTGTATCGTAGTCCGGATTGTAGTCTGCAACTCGACTACATGAAGTTGGAATCGCTAGTAATCGCGGATCAGCATGTCGCGGTGAATACGTTCCCGGGTCTTGTACACACCGCCCGTCACACCATGGGAGCGGGTTTTACCAGAAGTAGGTAGCTTAACCGCAAGGGGGGCGCTTACCACGGTAGGATTCGTGACTGGGGTGAAGTCGTAACAAGGTAACCGTATCGGAAGGTGCGGCTGGATCACCTCCTTTCTAGAGTTGCACAGGTCNNNGCAAACGTCCACACTTATCGGCTGTTTAATTAAGAAGAAACAGTAGCAGTGTCCAAGTCGGGGCTGTAGCTCAGCTGGTTAGAGCACCGTGTTGATAACGCGGGGGTCGTTGGTTCGAGTCCAACCAGCCCTACCATGCGGTCAGTAATACCCTTGGGGGATTAGCTCAGCTGGGAGAGCACCTGCTTTGCAAGCAGGGGGTCGTCGGTTCGATCCCGTCATCCTCCACCA
>NZ_RXLQ01000046.1:0-3423 GCF_003953935.1 Massilia atriviolacea | reverse complement strand
TCCAAGTCGGGGCTGTAGCTCAGCTGGTTAGAGCACCGTGTTGATAACGCGGGGGTCGTTGGTTCGAGTCCAACCAGCCCTACCATGCGGTCAGTAATACCCTTGGGGGATTAGCTCAGCTGGGAGAGCACCTGCTTTGCAAGCAGGGGGTCGTCGGTTCGATCCCGTCATCCTCCACCACTCTACTAACTCTTGAAAGCGCAAACGTAAGTCGTCAGATTTAGGTTTGANCGTCGGTTCGATCCCGTCATCCTCCACCACTCTACTTAACTCTTGAAAGTGCAAACGTAAGCCAGCGGGTTTAGGTTTGGTCTTTTAGAGATTAAAGCTGTTTCGTTCTTTAACAATCTGGAAGAAGTAAAGTTTTATGTCAATCCGTGCAAACGGTTTGGCAGGGTAGTGATTGTATGTATCAAAACAAAGCAACAACGCTGTACTTTCTTATCCCTGTAGCGCTCTTTGATCTCCGGATCAGAGGCTAACGTTATAGGGACAAGCGAATAAGTGCACATGGTGGATGCCTTGGCGATTACAGGCGATGAAGGACGTAGTAGCTTGCGATAAGCTGCGGGGAGCTAGCAAACAAGCTTTGATCCGCAGATTTCCGAATGGGGAAACCCGGCCTTTTAGGTCATTGCATACTGAATACATAGGTATGCAAAGCGAACGCGGCGAACTGAAACATCTAAGTAGCTGCAGGAAAATAAATCAACCGAGATTCCCAAAGTAGTGGCGAGCGAAATGGGATGAGCCTGCATGATTTAGCATGACGCATAGTAGAACGGATTGGAAACTCCGGCCATAGAGGGTGATAGCCCCTTATACGAAATGCGATGTGTGGAACTAAGTATGCGACAAGTAGGGCGGGACACGAGAAATCCTGTCTGAATATGGGGGGACCATCCTCCAAGGCTAAATACTCGTAATCGACCGATAGTGAACCAGTACCGTGAGGGAAAGGCGAAAAGAACCCCGGGAGGGGAGTGAAATAGATCCTGAAACCGTGTGCATACAAACAGTAGGAGCGGACTTGTTCCGTGACTGCGTACCTTTTGTATAATGGGTCAGCGACTTACATTCAGTGGCAAGGTTAACCATATAGGGAAGCCGTAGAGAAATCGAGTCCGAACAGGGCGACAGTCGCTGGGTGTAGACCCGAAACCAAGTGATCTACTCATGGCCAGGATGAAGGTGCGGTAACACGCCCTGGAGGTCCGAACCCACTAATGTTGAAAAATTAGGGGATGAGCTGTGGGTAGGGGTGAAAGGCTAAACAAACTTGGAAATAGCTGGTTCTCTCCGAAAACTATTTAGGTAGTGCCTCAAGTATCACCATCGGGGGTAGAGCACTGTTATGGCTAGGGGGTCATTGCGACTTACCAAACCATTGCAAACTCCGAATACCGATGAGTGCGAGCTTGGGAGACAGACGTCGGGTGCTAACGTCCGGCGTCAAGAGGGAAACAACCCAGACCGCCAGCTAAGGTCCCAAAGATTGGCTAAGTGGAAAACGAAGTGGGAAGGCTAAAACAGTCAGGATGTTGGCTTAGAAGCAGCCATCATTTAAAGAAAGCGTAATAGCTCACTGATCGAGTCGTCCTGCGCGGAAGATGTAACGGGGCTAAGCCAGTCACCGAAGCTGCGGATATGCGTAAGCATATGGTAGGAGAGCGTTCTGTAAGCCTGCGAAGGTGTCTTGTAAAGGATGCTGGAGGTATCAGAAGTGCGAATGCTGACATGAGTAGCGATAATGGGAGTGAAAAGCTCCCACGCCGTAAGCCCAAGGTTTCCTGTTCAACGTTCATCGGAGCAGGGTGAGTCGGCCCCTAAGGCGAGGCAGAGATGCGTAGCTGATGGGAAGCAGGTTAATATTCCTGCACCGTCGTATGATGCGATGGGGGGACGGATCGCGGAAGGTTGTCTGACTGTTGGAATAGTCAGTTTCTGTCTCATAGAAGGCGCTTAGGCAAATCCGGGCGCGGAATTCAAGGGGACGGGACGAGGAACTTAGGTTCTGAAGCAATCGGAAGTGGTTCCAAGAAAAGCCTCTAAGCTTCAGTCATACGAGACCGTACCGCAAACCGACACAGGTGGGCGAGATGAGTATTCTAAGGCGCTTGAGAGAACTCGGGAGAAGGAACTCGGCAAATTGGTACCGTAACTTCGGGAAAAGGTACGCCCCGGTAGCTTGATTGGTTTACTCCATGAGGGTGAAAGGGTTGCAATAAACTGGTGGCTGCGACTGTTTAATAAAAACACAGCACTCTGCAAACACGAAAGTGGACGTATAGGGTGTGACGCCTGCCCGGTGCTGGAAGATTAAATGATGGGGTGCAAGCTCTTGATTGAAGTCCCAGTAAACGGCGGCCGTAACTATAACGGTCCTAAGGTAGCGAAATTCCTTGTCGGGTAAGTTCCGACCTGCACGAATGGCGTAACGATGGCCACACTGTCTCCTCCCGAGACTCAGCGAAGTTGAAATGTTTGTGATGATGCAATCTACCCGCGGCTAGACGGAAAGACCCCATGAACCTTTACTGTAGCTTTGCATTGGACTTTGAACCAATCTGTGTAGGATAGGTGGGAGGCTTTGAAGCGGGGACGCCAGTTCTCGTGGAGCCATCCTTGAAATACCACCCTGGTTTGTTTGAGGTTCTAACCTTGGCCCGTTATCCGGGTCGGGGACAGTGCATGGTAGGCAGTTTGACTGGGGCGGTCTCCTCCTAAAGTGTAACGGAGGAGTTCGAAGGTACGCTAGATACGGTCGGACATCGTGTTGATAGTGCAATGGCATAAGCGTGCTTAACTGCGAGACTGACAAGTCGAGCAGGTACGAAAGTAGGACATAGTGATCCGGTGGTTCTGTATGGAAGGGCCATCGCTCAACGGATAAAAGGTACTCTGGGGATAACAGGCTGATTCCTCCCAAGAGTTCATATCGACGGGGGAGTTTGGCACCTCGATGTCGGCTCATCACATCCTGGGGCTGTAGCCGGTCCCAAGGGTATGGCTGTTCGCCATTTAAAGTGGTACGTGAGCTGGGTTTAAAACGTCGTGAGACAGTTTGGTCCCTATCTGCCGTGGGCGTTGGAAATTTGAAGGGGGCTGCTCCTAGTACGAGAGGACCGGAGTGGACAGACCTCTGGTGTACCGGTTGTCACGCCAGTGGCATTGCCGGGTAGCTAAGTCTGGAAGAGATAACCGCTGAAAGCATCTAAGCGGGAAACTTGCCTTGAGATGAGATTTCCCAGAGCCTTGAGCTCTTTAAAGGGTCGTTCGAGACCAGGACGTTGATAGGTCAGGTGTGGAAGTGCAGTAATGCATTAAGCTAACTGATACTAATTGCCCGTACGGCTTGTCCCTATAACCTTAGCAGGTACAGAGATAAGAAATGCGCGTTGTGCTTGTGCGATACGCACGGTC
>NZ_RXLQ01000045.1 GCF_003953935.1 Massilia atriviolacea | reverse complement strand
CGTTTCTGCGGGGAGGCGAACTATAGCAAAGCCTCCCCGGAGTAGCAAGACTTATTCTGATAATGTCGTCGCCAGGTAGTGTGGATCGGCGCGGATGCTTCCCTGGTTGAACGGCAGCAGCGGCCAGGTCTTCTGCGAATACAAGGACAACTGGTCGACGTGGTAAGGCGACGCCGGATCGACCGATTGCCCGTACAGCAGCATCGCCTGCGCCACCGGCCCCGCCTCGTCGAACGTCACGGTTTGCACGTAGCTGGTTCCCCATCCTATCTGGTGATAGCCGTCGGCCTGCAGCGCTGTTTCCATATGAATGGAGTTGTAGGAGCCATCGATATCGCCGACCGCTCCGTGCAGCGGCACCCGCACGCCATTGCGCGTATCGCTCTGATAATCGCCCAGGCGTCCGTCCAGCGGCACCGACAACGCCGACATGTACTGCGCCGCTTCCTTCAGCGCCGCCAGCATGGCCGGTCCCGCCGCCGGCGCCAGGCCACGCGGCGTATTCACCGGATCGGCCGCATCCAGCGGAACCGCCCATTTGTCCGGAATTGACGATGCCCGATTCCAGAACTCGCGAAACAGCACCGCGCCCCGGCTATCGAGATTGGCGCGCCGGTCCCATGCACCCAGCGCACGGCATGCCTGCGCCACCAGGACATCGACCGAAACGCGGCACAGGGGAAGCAATTCCGGAAGCATCAATTCGGCCGCATACACGCGATTGGCAAACGCCAGTTCCTGCACGTCGCCCATATGCAGCCGCTTCTCAAGCAGGGCATCTTCGAGCTGCCTGAATCCGATCCGCGTGCGCAGCATCTGGGCCACGCCGACCGCCCCATACAGCGGCGAATAGCCGAACGGCGCCGGCCCGGTCAACAAGGCGCGCGGATTCGACAGCCAGTAGCTGTCATTCGAATTGCCGACATAATCGGTGCGCAGCATCCACGGCGCATCGACAGGCGAATGCACGCCCGCCGGCGCCCGTGCGTCATGCGCCCAGGCGCACGCGCTGCGCGAGCCATCGAACATCAGCAGCTGCGGCAGCACCAGACAATCCGACGCGAACATCGCGGCGCCGACCTTGGGAACCAGGCTCGTGTCGGCGTACAGCACATGGCCATTGCGGTCGGCGGCAAGGGTATTCACCCAGGGCAGTCCCACGATCGTGTCGAGCGACGCTTTCATGTCGCGTACATTGCGGGCGCTTCCCAAGCCGATCCATTGTTCGATTAGGCGCGTATTGTGGCGGTTTGCATCGGCCAGCACGTGCACCGCCTGCGCCGACCAGCTCATGCCGGCTTCCGGCTTGACCAGCACCACGCCTTGCCTGGTGAAATAGAAAGTCTTGCTGCGCGTGGCCATGCCGCCATCCGGCCGCAGGCTGTCGACGCTCACCGTCTTCGATGTCATCTTGGCGGGTACACCATCGTACAGATAGGTGGTGCCACCCGGATCGGCAGGGTCGAGCGCCAGCCTGAATGTCGTGAAATGGACGGCGCGGGTCACGGTATGCGTCCACGCCACATCCTTGTTAAAGCCGATGACGATCATCGGAATGCCGCCCAGGATGACGCCCATGGCATCGTATCGCCCCGGAATGGTCAGGTGCGCCTGATAAAAGCGGTCGGTGCCGGTCCAGGGGTAATGCGGATTACCGAGCAGGATGCCGCGCCCGCTCGCCGTCACATCCTTGCCCAGCGCAAGTCCATTGCTTCCTAATTGCTCCCTGGTCAAACGCTCAAGCCGGCGCTGCAAAAAACCGGGATCGCCGGCCGTCACCGGCGCGCCCTTGCCAGCTGGTGGAATGCCGCCCTCGCGCGCGCCATCGACAATCTCTTGCGCGAATACCTGGCCGGAGGCATGCAGCGCTTTCTCGGCCAGTACCAGCATCATGTCTTCGTACGTAATCGGCCTGACCCAAGGCGCCCTGTTGCACGCCGCAGGATAACGCCCGGCGTAATCCCTGAGATAGCGGTTATAGCCGGCCGCATAGCCGGTCAGCAGATCGCGCGCTTCGTGGCTGCCGGCGGCATAGCCGGCTTTTAGCTGGTCCGCATCGAGATAGCCCTTGAAGAAAAAATCGCTGTCCTCGTTATTGAGTTTCATGAAGTCGCTGTTGGCGCCGTATTCGCCGTTCGTCGCCGGGGTAGCCGGTTTATCCGCGCCGAAAAAGCGCGAGCGCTCGCCGCGCACCGTCAAAATGGTATCGGCGAACATGCACACATTGTCCTGTGCGTAGGCATAGGCGAGGCCGTAACCGATACCGCGAAAATCGTTCGCGCGGATATGCGCGATGCCGTGCGACGTACGCGCCAGTTCGGCATGGAAGTGCGGCGGCGCCGCTACCGGCAGGCCAGGCGCCTGGTCACTGCGTCCGCAGCCGGCAAAGGCAAGCGCGGCCAGGCCTGGCGCCAGTGCGCGCAATCGAAGCCGACTGTGGCGGCCTATCCCCGTAAACACGCATCTCATGGTGACTCCCTTTCGCTTTACCGGCCGGGATGACCGACAGGCAATCGTACGAATGCCGGTCCTGGCCGTATTGAGAGCAGTCAACAAAAGGATGGCGCGCCATGCCGGGCTCAGTACGGACTGGCGGTCGGACGCACGATGATTTCGCTCACATCGACGTCGGCCGGCTGGTCGATGGCGAAGCGAATGGCGCTGGCGATGGCCGACGGGGCGATCGCCACGCGCCGGAAGTCGCGCATGGCCTCGCGCGCCAGCGGATCGGAAGTCGTTTCCGCCAGTTCCGACTCGGTCACGCCGGGCGAGATGACGGTCACGCGGATATCGCCGCCGACTTCCTGGCGCAAACCTTCCGATATCGCGCCGACGGCGAACTTGGTGGCGCAGTAGACGGCGGCGGTGGGACTGACCGCGTGGCCGCCGATCGACGACAGGTTGATGAGCTGGCCCGAGCGCTGCTCCTGCATCACGGGCAAGACGGCGGCGATACCGTGCAGGACGCCACGGATATTTACGTCGATCATGTGATTCCATTCATCGACCTTGAGTGCGTCGAGCCTGGACAAGGGCATGACGCCGGCGTTGTTGACGAGTACGTCGACGCGCTTGTACACGTCGAGCGCGAACGCCACGAAGGCGTGCACGTCGTCGAGGCGGCGCACATCCATCGCGAAGCTCTCGGCTGCGCCGCCTTCGCTGCGGATCTCGGCAACCAGGGCCTTCAGGCGGTCGGCACGGCGCGCGCCGAGCACCAGGCGATATCCGTGACGTCCGAGCAGGCGCGCGGTGGCGGCGCCGATGCCGCTGCTGGCGCCGGTGATGAGGACAACTTTCTGGAGGGGGTGGTGATGGCTGGACATGTGCAACTCCTTGAGTAGGGGACAGGTGAGGCATCTTACAAATCCCGGGTGCGCACGGAAATACACAGGACTCTCGCCGGATTGCCTGTTTCTACAAGGCGTGCAAGCACGGCCGGCGAGGCGCGCCATCGAGGTCCGATCGCCGCTGGGGCGGGCTTGGAGCAGAGCCAGTGCCTGGTGGGAAAAAAGAAAAATTCGTGGCTTTCGTTAGGTGTAATATTCGTCGAGGTGCGCGTGCGATTGCTCACGGCATCGAGGAACTTAAAAAAAGAAAACCGGCAGCATTGCCGGACGATTTGTCTGGGGATGGGGAATGGGTTTGACGGCGAACACCAAGATCGACTGGCGCACGGGACGCGCACAGCCGCGATCGTCCGATCATCCTTTGCACCTCGATGTGAGGATGCTCTGAGTCAAGCATCCGTCAAGACCTATCTGCCGTGGGTGGTCGCCGCCGCGCTGTTCATGGAACAGCTCGACGCGACCATCGTCAATACGGCGATTCCGAGCATCGCGGCCAGCCTGGGCGTAAGTCCGCTCAGCCTGAAATCGATCGTCTCCAGTTATATCCTCAGCCTGGCCGTCGGTATTCCGGTCAGCGGGTGGATGGCCGACCGTTTCGGCACGCGCCGCGTCTTCGCGGTGGCGATCGTG
This sequence comes from Massilia atriviolacea, assembly GCF_003953935.1. GTDB lineage: Bacteria > Pseudomonadota > Gammaproteobacteria > Burkholderiales > Burkholderiaceae_D > Telluria_A > Telluria_A atriviolacea. The sequence goes on along the minus strand of NZ_RXLQ01000045.1, from coordinate 1,792 downwards.
GTCTTTACGCTGGCATCGGTCCTGTGCGGCCTGGCGGTCAACGCGCCGATGATGATCGCCGCCCGTTTGCTGCAGGGGCTGGGCGGCGCCATGATGATGCCGGTCGGCCGCCTTGCCATCATCCGCACCTTTCCCAAGTCCGAATTGCTTGGGGCGATGAACTTCGTGATCATCCCGGCGCTGATCGGCCCGCTGCTGGGGCCGACAGTGGGCGGGCTGGTCGTGCACTGGGTGTCGTGGCGCTACATTTTTTTCATCAACGTGCCGGTCGGCCTGGTTGCGCTGTTCCTCGTGTTTCGCTACATGCCCGATTACCGCGCGGCGCAGCAGCGTCCGCTCGATGTGGTCGGCCTGATCCTGTTCAGCTCGGGGACGGCCTTGCTGTCGTGGTTCCTCGAAATTTTCGGAGAGCACACGCTGGCGCCACTGACCGCAGCAGCCATTTTGGCGTCGTCGCTGGGCTTGCTGGGCGGGTACGCCCTGTATGCGCGCGGCAGGAAGTTTCCGCTATTGCGCTTGTCGCTGTTTCGCATCCGCACCTTCCGCATCGCCGTGCTGGGCGGCTTTCTGACCCGGCTGGGACTGGGCGGAATGCCGTTTTTGCTGCCGCTGCTGTACCAGGTCGGTTTGGGTTTTCCGGCGTGGAAATCGGGCTTGCTGATGATGCCGGCTGCAATCGCGGCAATGGCGATGAAACTGGTGTCGCAACGCTTGCTGCAGCGCTTCGGCTATCGCCAGATCCTGGTGGTCAATACCGTCTGCATCGGGCTGACCATCGGCCTGTTTGCCTTTGTCGGCGCCGACACGCCGCTGGTCCTGATCGTGATGCTCGGGCTGACGCAGGGGTTCTTCAATTCGCTGCAGTTCTCGTGCATGAATTCGCTCGCGTATGCCGATGTCGACGACCAGGATTCCAGCATGGCCAGCACGATGTCGAGCTCGTTCCAGCAGTTGTCGATGAGTTTCGGGCTGGCTGCCGGATCGCTGGTGACCGCCTGGTTCCTCGGCGATGTGCCGCAAACCGACCGGACCATGGTGATCGGCGCGCTGCATCATGGGTTTGCAACACTGTCGATCATTACCGTGATTTCGTCGCTGACCTTCTGGCGCTTGCAACAGAACGATGGCGAAAGTATCAGCCGCGGTACGGCGCTCAGGCTGTAGCGATGAAACCGCTCGGTACGCACCGGTTTCCGATGTTGGCAAACCACAGGTGCGCTGTCTATTTGTCGACTCAAATAATTTTCTCGTAGAAAATTTCTCGTGCTGACATACTGATTTTTTGCCAACTCCGCCTTCATCGATAGCGCTGGCATTATCTCTCCCAAGCTTGAAACATACAGGCATCGGGACGGCTATGTTGCGGATCTCAAGACAACGTCTTCCTTGAAAGTCGGAACCTACACGACAAACCTGGAAGTCCGTTTTCGAAGACGACCGAGCGATTTGCAAGAAGCGCGCGCCGGGATCGCCCTGGCTCGTTCCACATTGAGGGTAAGGGTTCACCCTGGGGGCACCATCTGTAGACGACAACTATGCGCGGGCGGCGGCGCAACTGGCGGCGTACGCGGCAAAGACCGGGGCGTTCCTGTGGTCCTCCGGTGCATTGAAGTGAGTAATGGCCCGCAGCAATGCTGGCTATTTTTTTGTGCTGCCTGGCACGGGCGTACCAGCAGGCGAAAAAAAACCCCACCTGCACGAAACGCGATTGAGCGCGTTGGCTGGTGGGGCTTTCTCATATAACTAGCCTGACGATGACCTACTTTCACACTGGTTGCAGCACTATCATCGG
>NZ_RXLQ01000044.1 GCF_003953935.1 Massilia atriviolacea | reverse complement strand
TATTGAGGTGTCCGGGCAAATTAGACCACAGCAACGTTGACGTTGCCTCCGCCGGGTTCAGTTCTTATTTTGCTTGAACAACAAGTGTTACGTCCTAATATAATCTGAAACGAGCTCTCTTGCAAAACAACGGCTTAGCGCTAGGAGACCATGTCTAACCATCTTTCAAAAACTTAAACAAGGCTAAGTTCCACAAATTTTACGGGACGAGTACGAATATATTCTGAAATGGTGTTCGAGGTTGGTTGCGTTAAGGATCTCGTCGCTGCAAAATATGACCAAGGCCCGATGCGGGATGACTCTGCGGGCAGGTCGGCCCAGCGCCTCGACAACGAGTCCCAGATGCCCGAAATACGAAATTCTGTTGCCGGCGCCGAGATACACGCCTAACGACTATAGCGACCTGCGCGCCTACTGCCTCAAGCTGCCCATCGAACGGACCAGCAACCTCTACGCCGACGACGAGAGCCGTGAGGTGTAGCACGGCCTGAAACGGTATCTGGCCGAAATGCGTAACGTGTTAGTCGAGGCGCTCCTGCGTTGACAGCAAAGTCGCAATTGACAACTCGGCGGCCGAGCTTGCTTGGCGTTGTGTCGCAGGTTCCATGCATCGGAACAAAAAAGGCCGAAATCGCACCTGGCCAGTAAACCGAGCTGGAGATTGCGGGTTGCTGCTCGCGTGGCATTGCTGTCCAGCACGACGGTGTAAAATTGCTGTAATGCACGAGCCCCTCCCTGTCCGGACAAAAACGAAAAACAATAATGCCAAGCATCAAAGACGACATTGATACGGTCCGTGCATCACGCGCAGGCCACACTTTCCACGAGCGGTGGGCTGCTCGGCGAGCATTGCAGCTGGTCTTCCCGAATGACTCTCTATTTGCTATGGCCGTAGAGGGGATTTCGTCAACAGAAGCTGCCAGGCCGGGAGCGAGCGCCGAGGAGGTGGCTGACCTGGTCCTATATTATGGACGCGGCGACAATTTTGAGACTTGCGAACGGCTCGAGACCGTACAGTTCAAGTACAAGATTCGCGATGTGGCCGTTACTGCGGCCTATCTCAAAAAAACGATCGAGAAGTTCTCTGATACTATCCTCGGCTACGAAAAAGAGTTCTCGGCTGCCGAAGTTGATGAGAAATTGTCGTTCTTCTTCGTAACAAACGCAGAATTCAAGCCAACTCTCTGGCAAGCTATAACGTCCCTCGTCAAGGGTACGAAGCCGTCAGACCCCGACGCAGCCACGCAAGCACGCAATATCAGCAAGTGGTGCTCCGCACGCGGTCTATTCGACGCAAGCCGTCTCTTCTCGCGATTGGCATTTAGGGCTAGAGAGAAAGACCTTGCGGGTCAAGACAATGCACTCAGGCGAACACTTACCGACTGGTCGGCCGGCGCCGATTCGGAGGCCCGGGGCCGGTTGCTCGGCCTCCAGGAGCTTGTCCTCAAGAAGGCCGGCCCGAGCGGTCAAACAAAAAATCTAATCTATCGGGAAGATGTTTTGGATGCGCTCGATTGCGAGCCAGATGACCTTTTCCCGGCAGATACCCGCTTCATCGATGTGGGTGCCGTCGTTGAACGAGCAGAATTATTAACGGTCAGTAATTTGATCAAGGATTCCGCGCTGCCGGTCTTTCTCCACGCCGAGGGCGGAGTGGGAAAAACCGTGTTTGTTCAAAGCCTCGCTTCCAAAATATCCAGCGAGTTTGAGATCGTCATTTTTGATTGCTTCGGCGGCGGTTCCTATCGCTCGGACAATCACTCACGCCACCTGCCAAAAATCGGGTTGGTGCAAATCGTCAACGAACTAGCCGCACGGACGCTTTGTGATCCGATGCTTCCGGGCGGAGATGACAGCCGTAAGATCATCAAGGCCGCACGCAGACGACTCGCACAAGCGGCGGCGGCGATCAGGACTCAGTCGAAAAAACTCGGTTTGCTTATCATCATCGACGCTGCCGATAACGCGCAGCTAGAGGCAGACTGCCGACACGAAGATGCATTTCCGAAGCTTCTTCTCTCGGCTATCGACGAGGATGCAAACGACGGCGTGAAGGTGCTTTTTACTGCGCGGACGCACCGTAAGGACAAGGTCATTGGTCGCACCACGGTGAATGAGGTCGAGCTAGGGCCATTTACCGATACCGAAGCCCGCGAATTTCTGAACGAGCGCAAGCCAGGTGCTTCGGCCGTGGAGTTGGCAACGGCTTTGGTGCGCTCCAGCCGAAACGCGCGTGTTCTCGACTACCTCGTTCAGACTTGGGATTCGAATATCCTCGGCAAAGCTAAGTCCGCTCCAATCACGGTCGACGAAATTATCGCGCAACGTTGCACCACGATTGTCTCTGATCTTCATGTCGCGGGATGGGCGGATCCAGAGGTAATTGAATTTTTCGTCGCGCTGTCACTCCTTCCTCCACCGATTCCCCTTGAGGAACTGGCGACCGCGCTAAGCTGGTCCGCCGCCCAAGTGAATTCCGCCGCATCGGACCTAGCTCCCATGCTTGAAATCACCTCGCACGGTGCGATCTTTCGGGATGAGCCTACCGAAACGTACGTGCGGGAGACATATTCTGCGCGACCAGAAGCCCAAAGAGTTATTGCCGACCGCCTTATGACTTCGCAGGCAACATCTGCATATGCCGCTGAAGCGCTGCCGCACTTTTTAGTCGTCATCCGCGATAGTGACAGGGCATTCGCGCTCGCCGATTCAACCGATTTTCCTATATCGGTGCAGTCGGAGTTCGGTCGCCGTAGGTTAACGCTCGCACGACTTCGTGCCGCCTTTCGATTGGCGGTAGCCGAAAATTCACTCGACCGCGTGCTCGGTCTTAGCATGCGGTTGGCTCAAGTTGAGACGGCCAACATGCGCGGCGACGCGTTCATTCGTAGCTCACCGGCGCTTTCGATTGCACTTGGCGGTGCTGACTCCTATCGACGCCTTTTTTCAGATCGCTCGGGATGGCGCGGTGCCAGAAGTGCACGGTTGACGGTCGCGTACCGCTTTGCTGGGGATACTGAAGAAGCGCAAGTCCAGTGCGGGAGCACAGTCCGATGGATTAACTGGCATATTGCACAACCGCGCGACGAGAAGCATCGCCGCCACGTCGGCCCAGAGGTCGATGATTTTGCGGCGGTGCTATTCCAGCATGTTGCTGAAGGCGAGTTTGCCACTGTAGACCGCAACTTGGTGCGCTGGAATTATCGTTTCGCAATGTCCGCTAGCAATGCACTCCTCCATTTGGTGGAGCTGTTCGATCAAGTAAGCGGAACGCGGGTATTGCAGGATTTTGCCTTTTTTGCCGCAAGCGACCAATGCACATCGCAGGCACTCAAACTGCGACTCCTAACGCGTCCCCGCTGTCTCAGTAAGCAGCAGGTGAAGGCGCTGTCGAAAGCGATTGGAACGCCCGCTGTTGCCGACGATGACGAGGAAGAAAGTTTTAGTGTTGATGCCGAGAAAATGAAGGTTGGTGCCATTGCGCACGCAGCGTTGACAACGCTCTTCTATAGCACGCGAGCCGCCGCCGCAGCGATCATGCGCCATGCGCCGCTCACCCGCCCTTCGGCGTACGACTACGGCGAGCGTCACGGAAACTCGAGGGCTTGGCCCCCGATCCTCGGCGCCTGTGTACGCGCGTGGTCCGCTGGAAGGCCCGTCGCCTATCATGACCTTCTTCCGAAGGACGTGGAAGTTACTAAGCTGGCAAAGGCTGTCGCGACCAAGGCAGAGCTGATGGCGCTTCTGAAGGAGCTGCGCGAACCAGCTGGCGCCGGCTCAAGAAAAAAAGGCAAGAAGAGCCAGGGCAAGGTGAGGTATAGCGACAGCGAACGTGAGGCAATCAGCGAAGGAATTGAGCGTGCGCTTAAATTGATGCGTCCAATCGAGGTCGCTGTCCTTTCCGGCGAAGGCATCTCGAACGCGATAGTAAGTAGCTTTCTAGACGGTTGGAGCAAGCAAGTACACAAAAACAAACACTGGAGGGATGAAAGTGCAGCTGATCTGCTCGTCAGCGCCGTCGGGCTAGGCGGCGTCCGCATCCTGCTAGACCATGCTCCCACGATTTCGACCGACCAAGCCAAGAACTTGCTCAGTCTGATTTCCTCAGGAAGGTTCGCACTTCAGCAAAAGATCGACGTGTTAGGTCAGCTCGCTCAGCGGCCAGTTCTCCAAGAACTTGCAGGTGAATTCGCGCAGGACATCGCGCAACAAATCCGCCAGGATGACGACATTGGACAGCGAGGCGATTTCTATGTGAAACTCGCTGCGTCTCTTGTGCCCATGGGGATTGAGGAGGCCCGTGAGTACTACCAACAAGGTCTGGCCCAGTTGGACCAGATGGGCGGCGAGAGCTACGCGCAGATCTACTCCCTGCTCCAGTTTGCAAGCGTCCAGCAGGGCGGTTTCCTAAAGCCCGCGCTGGCCCAGCGGCTCATGAACCTTTGCCAGACCATAGTAAGTCATGAGCCAGGCAAGTTCGGATGGACGTTGTTCGGAAGGGCTGCGGCCAATTCTATTGGCCTTCCGGCAATAGCGAAACTTGTGCGCTGGCACGACCAGGACGTAGCAGACCTGTCGTACGGATTACCGCAGCTTGCGTGCTTTCTGGCCAAGAATGGACATCTTGATCCACGCCGTGCTGCCTTTATCCTTACGATTTGTGAAGATCGTGGGTCGTGGGACTGGCGTTCCGGTGACGGCGTCGCCGACCTGATGAAACTGTCCGGACCAGCGGATCAGCGGCGGATCTTTCTGACCATCATCGAAAAATTGCGCGCTGAATATCCGTATGGTGGGTGGCCCTCTCTTTGGGACGGCTTGCTGGTAACGGCCAGTCGGTACCCAAATGCAATCACGACCGAAGAGCTAACAGCGATTGAACGCCTCAAAGCAGAGGCTAAACTCAAGCAGGATGATTTTAATAGTCGCAATAACTCGCCTCGGGAATCACTGGGCGTGCGATTGCCGAAGCCAAGCGAGAAGGAAATTGAGAGTCTCATCGCGACATTGGTGTCGCAATGTGATCCTTCATCAGCGAGTTCGATCGACGATGTTATGAAAAAGATCCGGGCGGACGACCAACTTGACTACCCTTCCGGGCGACGCTTCATCGCTGATTTACGTGCTTCGTGTCCGTACCCTAAGCGCATGGCTTTTTTGTTCGCCGTCTGCGAAGCTGTCGAACTGAAATTTAGTCAGTCACTTGAAATACTCGCCGAGAGTTTTGCCGCCTGGAGTAGCTCAACTACGCACCTTGCTTCCAATGCAAAATCACTGGTAGAACGGCTCTTCGAGTGCAAAAGTATCGAGCTGTTCGAAGGTCAATTTTCCAACATTACGCGCGACATCGGTCAGTTGTCGGACTTTAGTGGTGACAAACGTTTTGTGTTGCAGCTCGTCCTCCGCAAGGTCTCCGCGAATGAGGTCGAGCTGGACGGTGACGAGTGGCTGCAGCTGGCAACCGCGCTCTGTGACGTAACTTCGGGCCAAGCCGGTCTCGACGCGCTGGAGTTACTACTGTCCGGACCCACATCTCGCATCGCAGACGAGATCGGAGAGGGACCACTTCGCCCGGAACAAAAAATCGATTGCACTGAGGCAGAGTTCGTAGCCGACGTCATCTGGCACCTCCTCGGCGAGGACGATGGCTATATCCGCTGGACGGCCGCGAGAGGGCTGAGCACGCTGGTGGAGTTGGGACTCAACGACGAACTTGGATTGTTGCTTGACCGCTTTGACAACAGTGAAGTTGCGACTTTGACATCAGCGGACCGGAAGCTCTCCTTCCGAAACTCACAGCAATGGTTATTGATGGGGCTTGCGCGCGCCGCCTTGGGGCACGGACAAGCGATGGGGGGACTTTACCCTAAGCTACTGGCTCTGGCTCAACGAACCGACCTCCACGTCATAAACAAAATCCACATTGCACGGTGTTTGGAGAACATTCGCCTTGGGAAAGTACACGACCCGGACTTGGAGCGGTTGCTCAGAGAGATTAACCAGCCACCGCATGGGATTGTTACCAGCGACACCTATCCGCGGGATAAGAAGCCGACATCAAAATTTAGCTTCGACTATGAATTTGCAAAAAGCGAGATTAGTGGACTGGCCCACCTGTTCAATATCCATCGTGCCACGGTAGAGGATGCCATCGCGGCTGAGATTGCGCGACGATGGCCGGGTGCTACCTCAATGGATTTTTTCGCGGGGCGCGAGCGTTACGAGTGGGACAGGGATGATCGATATGAGTTCTACCGTGAGCACATTCAAAGACATGCGTTGCTCGACGTTGCTACCAACCTTGCAAGGGAGCTGCCGGTTGTCACTCGCAGCTATGAAACCGGAGGTGGCTCACCTTGGCTCGAGTGGCGCGATCGTTATGATCTCACATTCGATGACGGCTCATGGTTGTCTGATCGGAAGGATCCTGTTCCACAACAGGGGAAGGAAAATCTGCTAGGGGACAGAGTTAGTAGGAAGGAAGTGCTGCAGGATCAACAAACGTTGCTGCGGAAATTGGGCTTCGAGGACGCCGTTGCCGACGAGTTCCCATTATATGGGCGTTGGTATTCACCAGATGGCGTATCAGTATGCATCACGTCGGCACTGACAGAGCGAAGGGGCGCCACAGGTCGGTGCATGGCATTTGCCAAGCAACCAGACTATGACCTTTGGCTGCCGGAGTTTTGGGACGAAGGTTATTACGACGACCGCTCCCGGCGGGCGAATCCTTTCTTTCCGTTGGTCTGGGCACCGGAAAACCGCGGTCTCGGCATCGACGTAGGCGACGAAATCGCCGCAGAAGGGCCGGCCCAAAGGCCCCGTCTTGGAGTGGAGCTTACGAAGAACTTGAAATTGATAAATGAACCAAACAGCGGGAATTGGCGCGATGCCAATGGCAGTCTCGCGTTGAGAAGCCAGGTGTGGGGTCGCTGGACGCCCGATCCAGATAACAGGCGCCATCGCCGTCATGACGATGGTGAAATTTTGTGGGCATCCCCTGAGTGGCTCGCCGCGACAATGTCAACCCTCAACCATCGACTGGTTTTTAAGGTGACGCTTCGAAAATACGAATCGTCGCGAGCTTACGAACCTTCCAGCGGACTCAAAGCCGTTTTTCTTGGACTAAGGGCTGATGACGGACTACTGAGGGTTTGGCAGGCAAAGCGAGCTTCGAAAATAGACAATTGAAGCGCTTGTGCCGGTCATCCCGCGTAGCGGTGCCCCCTTTACTTGCCGTGGTCGGTTTGCTCTAGTCCATGCAGCAGCCGGTAACCGCAATGAAGGTCATCGGCGGATCACGTTGCTCCATGCTCCACGGTCTCAAACCGCGACCGCCTAGCGTTGGGGACGATAACGCAGCAACGACCAAAGCGGATTCGTTCCCATTTGCTCCGGCGTGAATCGCGCGCCCCACTTCAACGTCGAACTGGCGCTGCAGGTGATTTGTCGCTACCAGTGAGGGTGCACCGCCACGCTTGTATTTGCGTTTGCCGTAGCCCGTCTGCGACCGGGTTCCCGCTGAGCGCATCAGCCGGTGAACACGATTGATGCCGCAGGCTTCGCCAAGTTCACGCAAGTCGTCGCTGACCTTGCGATAGCCATACACGGCACCGCACTCCAGCCAAGACCGCTTAATGGGTACCAGCAGGCGTTGATCTTCTTTGGCGCGTTTTCGCAAAGGCTGCTCGAGCTTGCCGGCCTGGCCTGGCCAGTACCCGATGTTAATACGCTCGCAGGCTGGCCGCAAAAGCCAACAAGGACTTGCCCCAAGATCTTAAAGAAGCCAGTGGGCGCGACGGTAAAGTGATCAGTACTGGGCCGAAAGATGGCGAAGGCGCACGTTAGCTCCATTTTGTATGTCTTCGGATGAACATTGCCTCATCAAGAATTATTGCGAAAGGGATGAGGCTATCCGTTATGGCTCGCCTGTCGACATAATCCAAATGCGCGTCGGAGTCGCTCAGCATCTCCAACAAGGCGCGCAACGCTCCGTCTGCAGCCCCCGAGCTCGCACGAACCCGCCCCTCACGGACGTGCTGGCGGATGTGTACGATCAGATCGGCGTGATCGACCGAATTTTCCCTAATCTCCAGCTTGGATTGCGCATAACCTACGTAGCCACGGCGTGCCTTAGCAGCCACGGCAACTGCTTCATATAGCGCATCTACTTCACCGGGACGAATGTAGTAACGTTCGGCCGAGGGCCCATAGAAGAACGATTGCAGCTCCTGTACGCTCTCAACTACTGATCTGGTGAGTTTGCCTTCGGCCAATAAAGGCTGTTCACGCAGATCGCGCATGACAAACGTCTCCTCCAGGTAATGCGCGTAAGCTTCCGCTTTGTCCGACTTGAAAAGCCGCAACCAGGCTGTCCCGTACTTGCGCTGATAAGCCCAGCGTTTAACTTCGGGGAGCAGAGCATCATTGAGCCATGCAGCTGCATCCTCACATGACCACCACCCGCGTGGCGAACACCCCAACTCAGGGTGCGGCCCGTCCGGTTGCCATAGTATTACGACCTCGTCTCTATAGGATAGATCGTCGACCTCATCCGCGTAAAAAATGCCGTGATATCCGGTGTCGAATCGCTCTGTCGCGAACTTATGAAACGGTTTCAGCACCTGGGTATTACCATCAAACATATGCCAACCAGTATCTCCTTTCGATTCATCGTGCTCGAAGGCGAATTGACCGATTGCATGCCAAAGCGACTTCGGAATCGCGGCAAGCGCAACTTTTTTCCCTCCGCGCATCATGAAAGGAAAGTGCTGCGCGGACCATGCCAGTTCAAGCGCTATCAAAGCATCACGCATTGCGAGCGTCAGACGGTCGGCTACTTCGAGCAGTTCGCGCACGCCGGGTTCCTGCAGGGAGAGCCGACAATGTGGCAGGTCCAGTACAAACAGACCAGGTTCGTTGGGCACTTCGCCGAGAACGATATCACGGCACAGACTTTGCAGCGGGGCCCCTATCTTGAAAAGAAAACGGGTCAATAGCCAGGTGTGATCCACTGTCAGGACCATGCCCTGCATGTCGGGCCGGTTGAATGTGATTGCGGCAGATGCATGCGTGAAACGCTCATCGGGAAGGATCGCACTGAAATGGAACCATGGACCTTTGAAATGCCAGCTGTTTCCAAACTGCGTGATTTTTCGATAAATTCCGTCAATAAATGGAGACGCCCGGTACAATTCCCCGGTCTCTTCGCACGTGAGTGCGGCGCGATCGGGTTCACCTACCGGCCTTGCCGGACCGGGTTCAGAAAGATCGGTTTCACCGCGCGAATGCTCATCGCCCATGAGCTGACGCGCCCACTGCGCGACATTTTCGCGAGGGTCGAAAAACGACTTGATAACCAGTTCATAAAACGCAACTCGTTCCATCCACAAGTTCGCGAAAGTTTCCACGCTATGGAACGGGAAAAACTTTGTCAAGATGTCTGGATAGCGCTCGACCTTTAGGGTCAAATTATGAGCAGTCCACAGGTCGCCTTCGATTCCTGCACGTTTGAGCCTTTCCTTTTCGCGTTCCCAACGCTTCAACACCGCCGATCCGGCATCGCGCTGCGAGAGTATGAGTGTAAAACTGTCCGCCGACCCCGCCCAGTCGCCTTTAAGGAACGCATCGATGGCATCCGTCAGCGCGGTCGCAGTAAATTTCTTCCAGGCCTTGCACTCAAATACCCGCAGGCGGCCGGTGTCGACGGTATTAAATGCGAGGAGATCAATGCCCTCCTGCTCCGTGCCTGGCCCGCCCAGGCGCTTACACCCGGCGAGAGTGTGTTCCTTCTTCAACAGCCACCAGCAGAACTGCTCGAACGTGGTCGAATCCATACGCGTAAAATCGAGTAGTGCTTGACCGAATGGCGGCGCGGAACCGGATGGTGACACCTTTGCGTCTTGCGCAAAGTGGGCAGGCCAGTCCTGAGGAAAATGATCGTTAGCAGTCATATGGAACCTTGGTGTTCGTGCGAAAAAAAAGCAGTCTGGGGAACGGACACCGGCTGCGCTACTTCGTGTGCAGCAGCATCAAGATCGAACTGCTGTGGTCTAATTTGCCCGGACACCTCAATAG
>NZ_RXLQ01000043.1 GCF_003953935.1 Massilia atriviolacea | reverse complement strand
TGCGCTTCGAACAGTTGATGGATCAATTGTTCGCTGTCGTATGCGGTGCTGCGGTCGTTAAAGCCGTTCAGTACCAGTTCGCGTTCCTGTTCGCTCATCACCGGCAAGCCGGCCAGCGGAGCATCCTCGCCGGCGGCCATGGCGGCAAGCAGGACCTCGAAGCGGCCCAGCAGGCGCTGGACGCTCGCTTCGTCGAACAGGTCGCTCGCATAATGCAGGTCGCCCGTGAATGCCGCGCCATCGTCCTTCATCGACAGGTTCAGGTCGAACTGGGTCGTGTCGCGCGCCAGGTCGACCTGGCGGATCGTCAGTCCCGGCAAGGCCAGTTCACCGCCTGCGGGTGAATTGTTCATGCTGAACATGACCTGGAACAGCGGGCTGTAACTGGTGCTGCGCGCCGGCTTGAGCGCATCGACGACCTGCTCGAACGGCAAATCCTGGTGTTCGTGCGCTTGCAGCGTGCTGTCCCTGACCTGCCTGACAAGATCCGCAACCGTCGCGTCGTCGCCGATCGTGACACGCAGGGCCAGGGTATTGGCGAAAAAGCCGATCAGCGGCTCGACTTCCGGCCGCTGGCGGTTCGCCATCGCCGTGCCGACGACCAGGTCGCGCTGTCCGCTCACCCGCGACAGCAGCAGCGACCAGGCGGCGAACAGGGTCATGAAGACCGTCGCGCCATGGCGCTGGCCGAGCGCGCGCAAACGCGCACTCAGTTCATCGGACAGGGCAAAGCGCAGCAAGCCGCCTGCATGGCTCTGTACCGCAGGCCGGGGACGGTCGGTCGGCAATTCCAGCAGCGCGGGAGCGCCGTCGAGGTGCCGCTTCCAGTAATCGGTTTGCGTTTGCAGCACTGTATCGCGCAGGCGCTCGCGCTGCCATGCCGAGTAGTCCGCATACTGGATCTCCAGCGCCGGCAGCGGGTCGGGCATGCCCTGGCTGAACGCGCGGTACAGGGTGCTGAGCTCCCGCACCAGCACCCCGACCGACCAGCCGTCGGAGACGATGTGGTGCTGGGTAATGAACAGCATATGATCGTCGTCGTCCAGGCAGACCAGGCGCGCGCGGGCGAGCGGGCCGCGCGCCAGGTCGAAGGGCGCGGCGATTTCCTCGCTCCCGGCCGTGGCGGCGGCGGCTTCGCGCTCGGCTGCGGGCAGGTGGCGCAGGTCGCTCTCGGCAAAGGCGAAACCCTGATCGGCGGGCCCGATGCACTGCACCGGCTGGCCATCGCCGCCGGCGAACGCGGTGCGCAGGCTTTCGTGGCGCGCGGCGACCCGGTCCAGCGCGGCCTTCAGGGCGCGCTTGTCGAGCGAACCGGTAAGCCTGAGCGCCGCCGGCATGTGGTAGGCCGCGCTGGCGGCAGGATCGAGCTGGTCGAGGAACCACAGGCGCTGCTGGGCGAACGACAGCGGCAGTGGCGAGCCACGGTCGGCGGGTCCGATGCGCGCGGCGGCGGCTTGCGCTTTCATCCGCTTTTGCAGGCGTTGCAGGATGATCTCGTTTTGGAGCTGTTCCAGGCTTTTCTTATTCATCTGTCAGACTTTCCTCGGCCAAAATTGCCAGCAATTCGCTCTCGGTAAGAGCGCCTAATTCGTTTTTCATGTCCCGGGCTTCTTCGCCCATGAACTCCGACAACTGCATCGACGCGATCAGCGCCGCCAGCGTCCGTAATACCGGCGACTCGAACAGCGTCTTGAGCGACAGCTCCACATGGCATGCCGCGCGCACCCGTCCCATCAACTGCACGGCGGACAGCGAATGGCCTCCCAATTCGAAGAAGTGGTCGTCGCGGCCGACCCGTTCCAGTCCGAGCAGGTCTTGCCAGATCAGCGCCAGCGCCTGTTCCACGTCGCCCTGCGGCGCCTCGTACGGACGGGCAGCCACCGCCGCCATGTCCGGCAGCGGCAAGGCGGCGCGATCGAGCTTGCCGTTGGCCGTCAGCGGAAAGCTCGCCAATCCGACAAACGCGCCGGGCACCATGTAGTCCGGCAGGCTTGCCAGCAATTGCGCACGCAGGCTGTCGGGCGAAAACGCATCCGCAAGCAGGTACGCAACCAGGCGTTTGGAGCCCGGGACGTCTTCTCGCGCCAGCACCCGCGCTTCGCGCACGCCCTCGCACTCCATCAGCCTTGCTTCGATTTCGCCCAGTTCGATGCGGAAGCCGCGAATCTTCACCTGGGCGTCGTTGCGGCCCAGGCACTCGACGCTGCCGTCGGCCAGCCATCGGCCAAGGTCTCCCGTCTTGTAGACGCGGCCGAACGGCGTGTCGATGAAGCGCTCGGCGCTCAGTTCGGGGCGATTCAGGTAGCCGCGTGCCAGCCCGTCCCCGCCGATGTGGATTTCTCCCGTCACGCCAACAGGAACGGGCATGAGATGGCGGTCCAGGATGACCACCTGCGTATTGGCGATCGGCCGGCCGATGGGAATCCCGGTGGCGCCGGGGGGTACGTCGGTCACTTCATGCGTGCAGGCGAAGGTGGTGCATTCGGTCGGGCCGTAGCCGTTGATGAAGTGGCGCGGCTTGCCGAGCGCCCTGGCGACCGTGCGCGGATCGAGTGCATCGCCGCCGACGAGCAGGTAGCGCAACTGCGCGAACGCGGGCGCCAATGCGTCGACATACTCGTTGAACAGCCCCGCAGTGAGCCACAGGGCGCTGACCTGGCCGGCAATGAGCGTATCGTTCAAGCGCAGCGGATCGAGCAGCACCTCCTGCGCAACCAGCAGCAGGCGCGCGCCGTTCAGCAGCGGCGCCCAGACTTCCCAGGTGCTGGCATCGAACGAGGTGCTGGCGCAGTGTGCAACGCAGTCGTGCGCGCCCAGCGGCGCAAAGCTGGCGTTCACCGCAAGCCGCAACACGCTGCGGTGCTCGATCAGCGTCCCCTTCGGCATGCCGGTCGAACCGGAGGTGTAAATGACGTAGGCCAGGTTGCGCGACGTGAGCATCCGCGCGTCCGGATTGGTGCCGGACTGCGCCCCGACGGCCGCCATGTCCAGCGCGCCGTCCAGGGTCACGACGGGCACGCCGTGCGCCGGCATGGCGTCGGCCATCGATGCCTGGGTGAGCAGCACGGCCGGTGCGCAATCGTCCAGCATGAAGGCGAGGCGTTCGGCCGGATACGCCGGGTCGAGCGGAACATATGCACCCCCGGCCTTGAGGATGGCCAGCAGTCCGACCACCAGGTCGACGCTGCGGCCGATGCAGATGGCGACCTTGTCGTCGGGCCCGACGCCGCGCTGGCGCAGGTAATGGGCCAGCCGGTTGGCGCGCACGTTCAGCTGCGCATAGCTGACGCTCTCGCTGCCGAAAACGAGGGCGACCGCATTCGGATGCGCAGCAGCCTGCGCTTCGAACATCGTGTGCACCAGCTCCTGGCGCGGGTAGGCGACGGCGGTGTCGTTAAAGCCCTCCAGCACTTGCAGGCGTTCGGCGTCGTCCAGCACGTCGAGCGCGTGGAGTGGCTGCTGCGGGTCGCGCATCAGCGCATCGGCAACGCCGTCGACGGCCTTGGCCAGCATGGCGGCGACACGCTGCGGGTCCACCCCGTCGCACTGTGCGCTGATGGCGAAGCGGGTGCCGAAATCGTCGACCGACACGCCGACCGGATAATTGACCCGTTCATCGCTGGCACGCACGCGCATGCCGTACGCGGCGAAGTCGGAGGCGCCGGCCGACGCATGGCTGTGGCGGTAGTTGAACAGGGAGGTGAACAGCGGCGCCTGTGGCGCAACGGCGCTGCAACGCTGCGCGAGCAGCAGCGAAGCCTGCTCGTGGGCCAGCAGTTCGCCCAGTTGACGGGCGGTGGCGGCGACAGCCTGCCCGAGCGGGGCACTGGCCAGCGCCACCTTCACCGGCAAGGTGTTGATGAACATGCCGAGTACCTTGCCGCCGTCGGACGCACCCTGCATGCGGCCCAGCAGCACGGTGCCGAATACGACGTCGTCGCGGCCGGTGGTCTGGCCGAGAACCTGGGCCCACGCGACATGGAACAGGGCCGCCGGCGTGACGCCATGCTGGCGCGCCGCCGCGCGGATGCGCTGCGCGAGGCCGTCGGCGAGGTCCACATGCGCCTCGCGCACCTGGGCGCCGCTGCCTTGCACGTTCAACAGGCCGAATGGCGCGGTCGGTTCGTCGATATCGGCAAGCAGTGCGCGGAAATAGCGTTCGTCCGCCGCCGGATCGATTGCCAGCGTCTGCGCGATGAAGCGGCGATAGGGCACCGACGGCGCCAGCGAATCGCCCTCTCCTTTGAGGAAGACCAGGATTTCGGCAATGATCGATTCGAGCGTGACGTGGTCGCCCACCAGGTGGTGATTGAGCAGCGCCATGTGCCATTCGCCGGAGTCGGGATCGGGGGCGACAAAGGCGGCCAGCAAGGGCGCGCGTTGCAGGTCCAGCCGCATGCGGCGCGGGTCGGCCTGGTCGAGCATCTGGCGCACGCAATCGGCGCCGCTGCGCAGCGTCATTTGCGTGACAGGCAGGATAGCGCTGCGCAGGACCACCTGTACCGGTTCGTCCAGTCCCGCCCACAGCACCGCCGTGCGCAGGATGTCATGGCGGTCGATCACGCTTTGCAGCGCGCCGAGGAAGCGATCGAGCTGGCTGCGGCTGTCGAAGCTGAGGATCGTGCGTAGCAGGTAGGGATCGCCTTCCGTCTCCAGCATGTGATGGAACAGGATCCCCTTCTGCAAAGGCGCCAGCGGATAGATATCCTTGATGTTGGCGGCGCCGCCCTGCACGCTGGCGGCGATGGCGTCGATGTCTGCCTGTTTCAGTGCGACCATGGGCAGCATGGCGGGCGTAATCGCCGCGCAATCGTCCGGAATCAGGTTCGGCGGTACCGGATGCGCATCGCCCGCGCCGCCTTCCGCCAGCGCGGCGGCCAGTCCGATGACGGTCGGCGCGCTGAAGACACTGCGCACATCGGCATTCCATCCCTGCTCACGCAGCTGTTCGATGACGCGCACCACCATCAGGGAATGCCCACCCAGTTCGAAGAAGTGATCGTGGCGCCCTACCCGGCCGATGCCCAGCAACGCCGCCCAGATGGCGGCGATGGCGGTTTCCAGCGCACCTTGCGGCGCTTCGTACTCGCGGCTGATCACGGCCACCGCGTCGGGCGCGGGCAGCGCCTTGCGATCGAGCTTGCCGTTCGCCGTCAGCGGAAAAGCGTCGAGGGTGACAAAGGCGGACGGGATCATGTGTTCGGCCAGATGGACCGACAAGGCGTTGCGCAGGGCGGCCGGCGCCAGTGCGTCGCCCACCAGATAGGCGACCAGGCGCTGGTCGCCGGGGACGTCCTCGCGCGCCAGCACCACGGCGTCGCGCACGCCGGCGCAGGCCAGCAGGCGCGCTTCGATCTCGCCCGGCTCGATGCGGAAGCCCCGGATCTTGACCTGGAAGTCGTTACGTCCCAGGTATTCCACGTTACCGTCGGCCAGCCAGCGGCCANTTCCACGTTACCGTCGGCCAGCCAGCGGCCAAGGTCGCCGGTCTTGTACAGGCGCGCGCCTTCCCTGCCGCTGAACGGATCGGCGATAAAGCGTTCCGCCGTCAATTCCGGACGATTCAGGTAGCCGCGCGCCACCTGCACGCCGCCGATATGGATTTCGCCCGCCACGCCCTGGGGCACCGGCTGGCCGTGCGCATCGAGGATGTAGATGCGGGTGTTCGCGATCGGCCGGCCGATCGGCACCATGCCGGGCCAGCCGCCACGGGTGCAGTCGAACCAGGTGACATCCACGGCCGCTTCGGTCGGGCCGTACAGATTATGCAGTTCCATCTGCGGCCAGGCCGCGCAAAAGCGCGTGCGCAGGGCCGGCTGCAAGGCCTCGCCGCTGCAAAACACACGCCTGATGCTGGTGTTCTGCCAGCCCTGCGACTGCTCCGTGAACGATTGCAGCATCGACGGCACGAAATGCAGCGTGGTGACGCCCGCCTCGTCGATCAGCTGGCGCAGATAGTCGGGCGACTTGTGGCCGTCGGGCCGGGCCAGCACGATGGCGGCACCCGCCAGCAAGGGCCAGAAGAACTCCCACACCGACACGTCGAAGCTGAACGGCGTCTTTTGCAGAACGCGGTCGCCGGCATCGAGCGCGAAGCGCTCCTGCATCCAGTACAGGCGGTTGGCAACGGCGTGGTGTTCGTTCATCACGCCTTTCGGCATGCCGGTCGAACCCGAGGTATAGATGACGTAGGCCAGTTTGCCGGCATCGAGGCCGCCGACGACCGGATTGGCGGCATGCGCAGGCGGGCTGTCGGCGGACAGCATCGCTTCCAGCGATTCCTGGGTCAGCAGCACGGCGGGCGCGCAGTCGGCCAGCATGAACGCCAGGCGATCGGCCGGATAGCCGGGATCGAGCGGCACATAGCCGGCGCCGGACTTGAGAATGCCCAGCAGGCCGATCACCATTTCCATGCCGCGCTCGATGCGGATCGCCACCCGGTCGTCGGGTTTGACGCCGAGCGCGATCAGGCGATGCGCGACCTGGTTGGCGCGCTGGTTCAACTGGGTGTAGGTCAGCGCCTGGCCGCCGTATACCAGCGCCGGCGCGTCGGGGGTGGCGGCGGCCTGGTTTTCGAACAGCTTGTGGAGCAGGGACTCCGGTTCGTAGCAGGTGTCGGTCGCGTTGAAGACCTCCAGCACCTGCGCGCGCTGGCCGTCGGCGAGCATCGGCAGGCGGCTCACCGCTTGCCGCTCGTCGGCGGCCATGGCGCCGAGCAGCACCGCAAAACTGGCCGCGATGCGCTCGATGCTGGCTGCGTCGAACAGGTCGGTGGCGTAGTCGAGCCGCGCCGCAATGACATCGCCCATGTCGGACAGCGACAGGTTCAGGTCGAACTGGGTGGTCTTGCCGGCCTGCTCGATGCGCTCGATGCGCAAGCCTTGCAGCGCCAGCGCGCCCTCCGGCGGTACCAGGCTCATACTCAGCATCGCCTGGAACAGCGGGCTGTAACTCATGCTGCGCGCCGGCTTGAGCGCATCGACCACCTGTTCGAACGGCAGGTCCTGGTGATCGTAGGCCGCCAGGGTGGCGGCGCGCACCTGCGCCAGCAGTTCGGCGACGGTCGGCTCGCCGTCCAGGCGCACGCGCAGCGCCAGGGTGTTGACGAAGCAGCCCAACAGCGGCTCGATCTCGGTGCGCTGGCGGTTCGCCACCGGCGTGCCGATCACGATGTCGGCCTGGCCACTGATGCGCGCCAGCAGGGTGGACCAGCCGGCCAGCATCGTCATGAACAGGGTGGCGCCATGGCGCCGGCCGAGTACGCGCACGGCGGCGGCCAGCGGCGCGGGCAGCGCGAACTGCACGTGGCTGCCGGCGTAGCTTTGCACGGCGGGCCGCGCGCGGTCGGTCGGCAGTTCGAGCAGCGCCGGCGCGCCGGCAAGGTGCGACGTCCAGAAGGCCGATTGCCGGTCCAGCACCTCGCCCTGCAGCCAGCCGCGCTGCCATGCGGCGTAATCGGCATACTGGATTGCCAGCGGCGGCAGCGGATCGTCCCGGCCGGCGCTGAAGGCGGCATACAGCGCGCTCACTTCGCGTATCAGCACGCCGATCGACCAGCCGTCAGAAATGATGTGGTGCTGGGTGATGAGGAGGATATGTTCCTCCTCGCCCAGGCGCAGCAGCTGGCCGCGCACCAGCGGGCCGTTGGCGAGGTCGAACGGGGCGCTGCTTTCGGCGTCCGCGATGGCTGCCGCCGTCCGCTGCGCATCCGGCACGCCGCGCAGATCGATGTGCGCCAGCGGCAGACCCTGATGCATCGGTCCGATGTGCTGCGTGTCGGCGAAGGTGGTGCGCAGGATTTCGTGGCGCGCGACCAGGCGGTCCAGCGCGGCCTGCAGCGCATCCCGGTCCAGCGTGCCGGTGAGGCGCAGCGCGGCCGGCATGTGATAGGCCGCGCCGGCGGCGTGATCGAGCCGGTCGAGGAACCACAGGCGCTGCTGCGCGAACGAGAGCGGCAGCGGCCCGCTGCGGTCGGCCGGCACGATGGCGCTCATGGTTGCGGCCCTGGCTTGCGCAACCAGCGCGGCGAAGTCGCTCAACGCCGGGTTGGCGAACAGGTCGCGCAGGCTCACCTCCACATCCAGCTCGCGCCGCACGCGGGCAAGCAGTTGCACTGCCATGAGCGAATGCCCGCCCAATTCGAAGAACTGGTCGTGGCGTCCGATCCGCGCCACGGCAAGCAGGTCCTGCCAGATGCGTGCGAGCGCAATTTCGGCTGCGCCTTGCGGCGCCTCGAACTCACGCGTGATGCAGGCGCTGTCGCCGGGAGGCGGCAAGGCCTTGCGGTCGAGTTTTCCGTTCGCGTTGAGCGGAAAAGCGTCCACGTTGACATAGGCGGCCGGCAGCATGTAGTCGGCCAGCCGGGTCGCCAGGTGCGCACGCAGGGCCGACGGCGAATGTCCGCCGCCGCACAGGTAGGCGACCAGGCGTTTCTGGCCCGGCACGTCTTCGCGCGCCAGCACCACCGCTTCGCGCACGCCGTCGCATGCCAGCAGCTGCGCCTCGATTTCGCCCAGCTCGATGCGGAAGCCGCGGATCTTGACCTGGAAGTCGTTGCGGCCAAGGTAGTCGATATTGCCGTCGGCGAGCCAGCGGCCGAGGTCTCCGGTCTTGTACATGCGCGCGCCGGCCGTGGCGCTGAACGGGTCATCGACGAAACGCTCGGCCGTCAGTGCGGGGCGGTTAAGGTAGCCGCGCGCCACGCCGGTACCGCCGATATACAGCTCGCCGCTCACGCCGACCGGCACCGGCTGCAACTGCGCATCGAGCACATACACCTGCGCATTGGCCAGCGGACGGCCGATGTGCGGCCTGGCGTGGCTCGCCAGGATGCGCCCCAGGGTGGCGTCGACCGTGCATTCGGTCGGGCCGTACATATTAAAGAAGCGGGTGCGCGCCGACTGCTTGAGCCGGTCCCAGGTCGCGGCCTGGATTGGCTCGCCGCCCAGCAGCACGCTGTACGGCGCGTAGCCGGGATGCTCCAGCAGGCCGGCGGCGAGAATGCCTTCCAGCTGCGACGGCGTGCTGTCGACAACGTCGATGCGGTGTTGCGCCAGCCAGTCCAGCATGTGCGCACCATCCGCGCGGATGTCTTGCGGGACCGGATGGATGCAGTGGCCGGACAGCAGTTGCAGCCAGCCTTTCCACGACATGTCGAAGGCATAGGACGCGTTCAGGCCGATGCGGGCGGGCTGCGGGCAGCCCTCGTGGGTCGAATGGCACATCGCATGCCAGAAGTTGACGGCCGACCGGTGTTCGACCATGACGCCCTTGGCGGCGCCGGTGGAGCCGGACGTGTAGATCACGTAGGCGACATCGCCCGCGCCGAGTCCGGGGATCACGGGGTCGGCGCCGGATGCGGCGGCGAACAGCGGGCCATCCAGGTCGTGCACGGGCACGGCGGCGGCGATGCCGGTCGGCGCGGTACTGAGCACGCACAGCGCACCGCTGTCGGCCAGCATGTAGGCGATGCGCTCGGCCGGCTGGTCCGGCTCCATCGGCACATAGGCGGCGCCGGACTTCATGATGCCCAGCCAGCCGATGGCCATGGCCACGCCGCGCCCGACGCACAGCGCCACGCGGTCGCCGGTTTTCACGCCCATGCCGGTCAGGGTATGCGCGACCTGATTGGCGCGGCGGTTCAGTTGCGCGTAGCTGATGCTGTCGTCCCCGAACACCACGGCGTGTGCATCGGGCTGCGCGCCCGCCCGCTCTTCGAACAGGGCATGGATGGTGCGCTCGCGCGGGAAGTCGCAGGCGGTGTCGTTGAAGCCGGTCGTCACCTGCGCGCGTTCGGCGGCCCCCAGCAGATTGAGCGTACCTACCGGCTTCTGCTCGCTGGCGGCCATGTCTTCCAGCAGCTGCCCGAAACACGCGGCGATGCGTTCGACCGTCGCTGCGTCGAACAAGTCGCTCGCGTAATCGAGGCGGGCATGGATGCCGTCTTCCGATTCGGTCAACGCCAGGTTCAGGTCGAAGTGGGTCGTGACGGACGACTGCGCGACGGTGCCGATCTGGAGCCCCTTCAAGGTCACCGGTCCTTGTGCCGGGGTGTTGTTCATGCCGATCATGACTTGGAACAGCGGCGTGTAGCTCATGCTGCGCGCGGGCTTGAGCGCTTCGACGACCTGTTCGAACGGCAGGTCCTGGTGTTCGTACGCGGCCAGCAGCGACGTGCGGACCTGTGCCAGCAGTCCGGCGACGGTCAGCCCTTCCTCCAGCCTGACCCGCAGCGCCAGCGTGTTGACGAAAAATCCGATCAGCGGTTCGAGCTCGGTGCGCTGGCGGTTGGCGACCGGGGTGCCGACGACCACGTCGTCCTGGCCGCTCATGCGCGCCAGCAGCGTGGACCATCCCGCCAGCATGGTCATGAACAGGGTCGCGCCATGGCGCAGGCCGAGGGCGCGCAAGGCGGCGGCCAGTTCGCGCGGCAGCACAAAGTCCACATGGCTGCCGGCGTAGCTTTGCACGGCGGGACGGGGCCGGTCGGTCGGCAGTTCGAGCAAGGCCGGCGCGCCGTCGAGATGGGCCTTCCAGAAGCCGGCCTGGCGTTCCAGCACATCGCCCTGCAGCCAGGCGCGCTGCCAGGCTGCGTAATCGGCGTACTGGATCGCCAGCGGTGGCAGCGGATCGTCTTGCCCTGCGCTGAAGGCGGCGTACAGCGTGCTCACTTCGCGTATCAGCACGCCGACCGACCAGCCATCGGAAATGATGTGGTGCTGGTTAATCAGCAGGATATGTTCGTCGTCGGCGAGGCGCAGCAACTGGCCGCGAATCAGCGGCCCGGCGGCCAGGTCGAAGGCGGCGCTGCCCTGGGCATCGGCGATGGCCGCTGCCGTCCGTTCGATGTGGTCCGTCTCGCGCAGGTCCGTGTGCGCCAGGGCGAAGCCCTGCTCCACGGGGCCGATGCGCTGTCCGTCCGCAAAAGTGGTGCGCAGGATTTCGTGGCGCGCCACGATGCGGTCCAGCGCTGCCTGGAGCGCCGGCCCGTCCAGCGGTCCTGTCAGGCGCAATGCCGCCGGCATGTGATAGGCGGCACCGGCGGCGCTGTCGAGCTGGTCGAGGAACCACAGGCGCTGCTGGGCGAACGAGAGCGGCAAGTCGGCGCTGCGGTCGGCGATACCGATCGGCGCCAGGCTCGCGCCGCCGGCGCGCGTCACAGCACCGGCAAAATCGGCCAGCGATGGCTGTGCGAACAGCTCGCGCAGGCTCACTTCCGCGTGTAAGTCATGGCGCACCCGCCCCACAAGCTGCACGGCCAGCAAGGAGTGGCCGCCCAGCTCGAAAAACTGGTCGTGGCGGCCCACTGCGTCGACGCCGAGCAGTTCCTGCCAGATGCGCGCGAGGGCCGTTTCGGTCGCCCCTTGCGGCGCCTCGTAGCGGCGCGCAATCACGGCGCCGGCATCGGGCGCCGGCAATGCCTTGCGGTCCAGTTTTCCGTTGGCCGTCAGCGGGAAGGCGTCCAGGCTGACAAACGCGCCGGGGATCATGTAGTCGGCCAGGTGGGCCGACAGTTGTTCGCGCAGCGCGGCCGGCGACAGGCCGGCACCGATCAGGTAGGCGACCAGGCGTTTTTCGCCGGGCGCGTCTTCGCGCACCAGCACCACCGCATCCTGCACGCCGGCGCAGGCGGTCAGCCGGGCTTCGATCTCGCCCAGTTCGATACGGAAGCCCCGGATCTTGACCTGGAAGTCGTTGCGGCC
>NZ_RXLQ01000042.1 GCF_003953935.1 Massilia atriviolacea | reverse complement strand
TGTCAGACCTGGCACCAAGGTGGACACCGGGGTGGACATGCCGGTGGGGCGATTGTCGAGCCCGTGTCCGATTGTCAGACCTGGCACCGGGGTGGACACGGGGTCGTCAGTCGTCGAGCTTGCGCCGGAAGATCCAGGTGCGCTCGTCCGAATCGTGCTTGTCGAAGGCGTAGCCGTCGACCTTGAAGCCTTTCAGCTTGTCGGCGTCGACGAGGCCCTTGAGCGCCGCATAGCGCGCCATCAGGCCGCGCGCCCGCTTGGCGTAGAAGGAAATGATCTTGTACTTGCCACCCTTCCAGTCCTCGAACACGGGCGTGATCACGGGCACGGTCAGCAACGCTGGCTTGACCGACTTGAAGTACTCTTCCGACGCCAGGTTGACCAGCGCCTTCGCCCCATTCGCGGCAATGGCCGCGTTCAGCGCCCCGGTCACGCTCTCGCCCCAGAAGGCGTACAGGTCCTTGCCCGCCGCCGTGGCCAGCTTGGTGCCCATTTCCAGCCGGTGCGGATGGATCAGGTCGAGCGGACGCAGCACGCCGTACAGGCCGGATAAAATACGCACGCTGCGCTGCGCGTGGTCGAGCTGGCCAGGTTTCAGCGAGCGCGCGTCGAAACCGGCGTACACGTCGCCGTTAAACGCCATGATCGCCTGGCGCGCCTCGCGCGTGTCGACGCTCCAGCTCGCATAGCGCTCGACATTGAGCACCGCCAGCGGGTCGGAAATGTGCATCAGGGTGCCCAGTTCGGCCGGCGAGTAACGCCGCAGCACGTCGATCAGCGCGCTGGAACGGTCGAGAAAGTCGGGCGTGGTGTGCAGCGTGGTGGTCGGGGGCGTTTCAAGGTCCAGCGATTTGGCGGGCGACAAAACAATCAGCATAATCAACTTACTACAAATAAACAGACCAATATGATACCCGCTCCAGCCAAACGCATCGTGCTCGACACCAATGTCTGCCTCGACCTGTTCGTCTTCCACGACCCCCGCTGGGACAGCCTGCTGGCCGCGATCGACGCTGGCACGGTCGAGGCCGTGACCCGCGCCGATTGTCGCGAGGAATACCTGCTGGTGCTGCACTACAAGCACCTGCCCCTCGACGACGCCTCGCGCCCGCTCGCCGCCGCCCGTTTCGACGCCCTCGTCAAGGTGGTCGCGCCCGATGCCAGGCCGGTGCGCCTGCCGGTCTGCACCGACCGCGACGACCAGAAATTCCTGGAGCTGGCGCGCGACGCCGGCGCCGACATCCTCATCACCAAGGACAAGGCCCTGCTCAAGCTCGCCCGCAAGACGGCCCAGGCCGGAATGTTCCGGATCATGCTGCCGGACGCCTGGGTCAAGCTCGCTGCCGCGCCGGCGCCGTAAGTGCTGCGCCACACGAGTTCGTTTAACAGGAGACCGAGCGGCAAAAAATAATGATCTGTGCTAAGTTCATCCCATTGGCATAGCGCCAGTTTTGCATGGGGAATTCTTTGGCACCTCCGATCGATCCAGCGCCTGCCGCTCACCCACCCGGCGAGGCCGACAAGGGCTTTCTCGACGGGCGCGGCGAGATGGCCGCACTCATCCGCGCCCACGATTGGCACAACACGCCGCTCGGACCGATCGAGCGCTGGCCGCAGAGCCTGCGCACCACCGTCAGCCTGTGCCTGGCATCGAACTTCCCTATCAATATCGTGTGGGGACCGAGCTACACCCAGATCTACAACGATGGCTACCGCATCGTGTGCGGCGAAAAGCATCCGGCCGCACTCGGCATGGATTACAGCGTGTGCTGGGAATCGGCGTGGCCGGCCATCGGCCAGGCGTTCGAAGCCGCACTCCAGGGCGAAACTTCCTTCCTGGAAAACCAGCGCATGTTTCTGTTTCGCAACGGTTACCTGGAAGAGACATTCTTCACTTTTTCGCACAGCCCGATCCGCGACGAGAGCGGCGGCATCGGCGGCCTGTTCCATCCGGTGACGGAAACCACCGAAACCATGATCGGCGAGCGCCGCACGCGCGCCGTGCGCGACCTGACCGCCTGCCTGGCCGACGCCGCTTCGACCGCGGACGTGTTCCGCCTGAGCGCCGCGACCCTGCTCGCCTTCGACTTCGACCTGCCCTTCCTGCTGCTGTACCAGCGCACCGGCGAGCGCCGCTACCGCCTGGCGGCCTGCGAGGGGATTGCGCAAGGCGGCGCCGCCAGTCCGGCGGCGCTGCAGCCGGACACCATCGACGACTGGTGCTTCGGACAGGTCGCCGGCGGCGCCGCCCCGTTCTTCGTCGGCGGCCTGCGCCAGGTGCTTGGCGCCCAGCCCTGCGGCCCGTATGACGAGGCGCCCGACCAGGCTTACTGCGCCGCGCTGGCCGTCAACGGCGGCGTGCCGGACGCGCTGCTGGTGGCCGGCGCGAGCGCGCGCCTGCCCTTGAGCGACACCTACAGCGGTTTCTTCGACCTGGTTGCCGCCGCCATCGGCGCCTCGCTGGCGCGCGTCACGGCGGCCGAGGAAGAACGCAAGCGGCGCGACATGCTCGCCGCCATGGACCGCGCCAAGACCGTGTTTTTCTCCAACGTCAGCCACGAATTCCGCACGCCCCTGACCCTGATGCTCGGCCCTCTGGAAGACGCGCTCGCCTCAAGCGCGCTGCCGGACGAGGAAAAAGACCGCCTCGGCATCGCCTACCGCAATGCCCAGCGCCTGCACAAGCTGGTCAATTCCCTGCTCGATTTTTCGCGCATCGAATCGGGCCGCAGCGACGCGCGCTTCGTGCCGACCGACCTGGCCGTCCTCACCCGCGACCTGGCCAGCAACTTCCGCTCGGCCTGCGCCAAGGCGGGGCTGGACCTGATCGTCGACTGCGGCGCCCTGCGCGCGCCGGTCTGGGTCGACCGCCAGATCTGGGAAACGATCATCCTCAACCTGGTGTCGAACGCTTTCAAGTTCACCCTGGCCGGCAGCATCCGCGTGAGCCTGCGCGACGAAGATGGCGGCGTGGCGCTGACGGTGGCCGATACCGGCGTGGGCATTCCGGCGGCCGACGTCGGGCGCGTGTTCGAGCGCTTCCACCGCGTCGAAGGCCAGCGCGGGCGCTCGATGGAAGGCACCGGCATCGGCCTGGCGCTGGTGCGCGAGCTGGTCACCCTGCACGGCGGCAGCATCGACGTGACCAGCACCGAAGGCCAGGGCAGCACCTTCCGCCTGATCCTGCGCTACGGCGCCGCGCACCTGCCGGCCGACCAGCTGGTGGAGGAAACGGACGCGCCGGCCCCCGGCGCCAATGCCCAGCGCTACGTGGGCGAAGCGCTGCGCTGGCTTCCCGACGCCGCCGCCGGCGCGCCCGCGCCGCCACTGCCCAACGGCCCGACCGTGCTGCTGGCCGAAGACAATGCCGACATGCGCGCCTACATCGGCCGCATCCTGGAAGAAGGCGGCTGCCGCGTGCGCGCCGTGGCCGACGGCGCCGCCGCCCTGGCCGACATCCGCCAGGGCCTGCTGCCCGACGTGGTGCTCACCGACGTGATGATGCCGGTCATGGACGGCTTTACGCTGCTGGCCCGGCTGCGCGCCGATCCCGCCACCGCTTCGCTGCTGGTGATCCTGCTGTCGGCACGCGCCGGCGAAGAAGCGCGGGTCGAGGGCTTGCAGGCCGGCGCCGACGACTACATGGTCAAGCCGTTCAGCGCGCGCGAACTGCGCGCCCGCGTCGACGGCGCCCTGGCCCTGGTGCGCCAGCGCCGCGCCGCCGCCCTGCGCGAACAGCAGCTGCACGGCGAAATCGCGATCCAGCGCGCGCGCGCCGACCTGCGCGAAAGCCAGGCCCACCTGGCCACCCTGTTCGACCAGACCGCCGCCGGCATCGCCGAGATCGACCTGTCCGGCGTGCTCCAGCGCGTCAATGCGCGCTATTGCCAGATACTGGGGCGCAGCGCCGACGAGCTGCTGGGGCGCTCGCTGTACGACTGTCTCGCGCCGGCGGAACGCGCGGCCCACCTGGACCTGCTGGCGCAGGCCGCTGCCAGCGGCAAGGCCTTCGAGGCCGAGCAGCGTTATCTGCGCCCGGACGGCGCCGAGGCATGGGTGACCACCGCCATCACCCCCATCTACCTCGGCGACAACGCCCCGGCGCGCAGCGCGCTGGCGGTGGCGCTCGACATTTCGGACCGCAAGCAGGCCGAACTCACACTCTGGGAAACCGTGGAACGGCTCGAATTCACGCTCGAAGCGACGCAGATCGGCACCTGGGACCTCGACCTCGTCAACGACCGCGCCTACCGCTCGCCGCGCCATGACCAGTGCTTCGGCTATACCGCGCCGGTCGCGCAGTGGGGCTTCGATATCTTCATGGCGCATGTGCATCCGGACGACCGCGCCTGCGTCAGGCAGAAGTTCCGCGATGCGATCGCCGAGCTGCGCGACTGGCACTTCGAATGCCGCGTGCTGTGGCCCGACGCCAGCCTGCATTGGCTGGCCGGGCATGGCATCGTCTACCACCATCACGGCAAGCCGACCCGGATGACGGGGATCGTGATGGACATCACCGAACGCAGGCAGGCGCAGGAAAAGCTGGTCCAGGAAAGCGCGCGCAAGGACGAATTCCTGGCCATGCTGGCGCACGAACTGCGCAATCCGCTGGCCCCGATCAGCGCCGCCGCCGAACTGGTGGGCATGTCCAGCCTGGACCCCAAGCGGCTCAAGGCCACCAGCGCCATCATCAGCCGCCAGGTGCGCCACATGACCAGCCTGGTGGACGACTTGCTGGACGTCTCGCGCGTCTCGCGCGGGCTGGTCGACATCGCCAAGGACCGGGTCGCGATCGCCGACGTCATCGCCAGCGCCGTGGAACAGGCGCGCCCCCTGATCGACGAGCGTGCGCAAACCCTGAGCGTGAGCCAGGCAGCGCGCGATGCCCAGGTATGCGGCGACCACAAACGCCTGGTGCAGATCGTCGCCAACCTGCTCAACAACGCCTCCAAATACACTCCGCGCCAGGGCGCCATCGAGGTGCGCACCACGCTCGACGCGGCGCGCGTGTCGGTGGCGGTGCGCGACAACGGCATCGGCATCCTGCCCGAAGTGCAGGAGCGGGTGTTCGAGCTGTTCGCGCAGGCCGAGCGCAGTTCGGACCGCTCGCAGGGCGGGCTGGGGCTGGGCCTGGCGCTGGTCAGGAACCTGGTACAGCTGCACGGCGGCGATGTGGCCTGCACCAGCCCCGGGCTGGGCGAAGGCAGCACGTTTACCGTCACCCTGCCGCTGCTGGTCGAGCATGCGCCGACCGCGTCCGGGGCTGAGGGCAGCGAGGCGCCATCGGCCGAGAAAAAGCTCAAGATCCTGGTTGTGGACGACAACATCGACGCCGCCGACATGCTGGCCATGCTGCTGCAGTCGCTGGGCCATGAAGTAATGGTCGAGTACGGGTCGCACAAGGCGCTGGCGCGCGCACCGGTCGAGCGGCCCGACGTCTGCCTGCTCGACATCGGCCTGCCCGACATGAACGGCAACGAACTGGCGCGCCGCCTCAAGACCGAACGCGCGACCAGCCACATCAACCTGTTCGCGGTGACCGGCTACGGCCAGCAGTACGACCGCAATACGGCGCTGCAAGCCGGCTTCGACCAGTATTTCGTCAAGCCGGTGGACATCGAGCAGCTCAACGACCTGCTGTGCCGGATCGCGCCGGCTTGAGCCGGCCGCTGTAGGGCCGATGGTATGCGTCGCCGGCGCGCGCACAAAACGTTCGGGGCCGCATGGACCGAGGGCCGCTGGCCGCACGCCGTCGACGATCTCCTCGCTGGCAAGGCGGCCGGCGATCGCCGCCAGGGTCACTCCCGGGTGCATTGCGCGCGCCCTGCCGCACTTCCATCTCGGCGCTGGAGATAATGGTGCGCGCAAGGCCGGGCCGGGACGTGTAGCGGATGAATATCGCCGGCGAGGCGGCGATCGGAACAGGCACATTCAATCGCCCCGTCAGTTTTGCGATGCCGGTGCCCGATGCCAGTACCACCGTGTCGGCGTCGATCGTGCCGCCAGCGGTGTCGATCCCGGTCACCCGCGCGCCCTCCACCACCAGGCCGAGGACCGGCGTTTGCGTCAGTATCGCGGCCCCGAGCGCACTGGCGCCCGCAATCAAGGCATGCGCCGCCTCGACCGCATCGAGCGCGCCCTGCTGCGCCGCGTACGCGGCCAGGCCTGGCGGCTTGCGCAGATTCGGTTCCAGCTGCGTTATGCGGGCCCGGTTCACCAGTGCCGCGCCGGACGGCACGGATGCGCCCTCGTCCAGGCCATAGGACAGGGCACCCGTCCATCGTATCGACAGTCCTGGCAACTGCGTTTCCAGCAAGCGGTAAGCATCGATGGCGGCGCCGCGCGATTGTGGAATGGGATCAGGGCCGCTGCAGGACGTGTTAATCCATGCGAAGGATCGTCCTGTCACGCCGGCGGCGATGCCTTGCGCCTCCACGACGGTGACCTGCGCGCCCCTGCGCGCCAGGTGGTAGGCCAGCGATGCCCCGACGATGCCTGCGCCAACGACGACGATATGTCTGGGTTTTTCATGATTCATTCAACTGCCTCGGATTGACTACCAGCCCGCAATCGGTCTCCTTCAGCGCCATCGGATGCGGCCTTCTTTGCGATTATAGCTTTGGGTCGGGCTGCGCTAGAATAGCCGGTCCATCACTTACCGAACGCTCCATGTCCACTCCTGTCCTGCACACCCGCCTGCCCGCCGTCGGCACGACCGTTTTTTCGCTGATGTCGGCGCTGGCCAGCGAGCATGGCGCGGTCAACCTGGGCCAGGGTTTCCCCGATTTTGCCTGCGAGCCGGCCCTGCTCGACCACGTCGACGCCGCCATGCGCGCCGGCCACAACCAGTACCCGATGATGACCGGCGTGCCCGCCCTGCGCGGCGCCATCGCCGCCAAGATCGAGGCCCATTACGGCGCGCGGTACGACGCCGCCAGCGAGATCACCGTTACCGCCGGCGCCACCGAGGCCCTGACCACCGCCATCCTGTGCTGCGTGCATCCGGGGGACGAAGTGATCGTCATCGAACCGGCCTACGACAGCTATGCTCCCGCCATCGCCCTGGCCGGCGGCGTGCCGGTGCCGCTCGCCATGCAGCTCGGCGAGCAGGGATACAGCGTGCCGTGGGACCGCCTCGCCGCCGCCGTCACGCCGCGCACGCGCCTGATCGTCATCAACACCCCGCACAACCCGACCGGGTCGGTGCTGCGCGCGCCCGACATGCGGGCGCTGGCCGACATCGTGCGCGGCAGCGACATCCTGATCCTGTCGGACGAGGTGTACGAGCACATGGTCTACGACGGCGCGCGCCACGAGTCGGTGTGCCGCTATCCGGAACTGGCGGAACGCAGCTTCGTCGTATCGAGCTTCGGCAAGACCTACCATGTGACGGGCTGGAAGATCGGCTACGTCGCCGCCCCCGCCGGCCTGATGGCGGAGTTCCGCAAGGTCCACCAATACAACGTTTTCAGCGTCAACACGCCGATGCAGCATGGCCTGGCCAGCTACATGGCCGATCCGGCGCCCTATCTGGAATTGCCGGCGTTTTACCAGCGCAAGCGCGACCTGTTCCGCGATGGCCTGAAGGGCTCGCGCTTTACCATGCTGCCGGCCGACGGCACCTATTTCCAGTGCGCGCGCTACGAGGCGATTTCGGCGCTGCCAGAGTCGGAATTCGCGCAGTGGCTGACCAGGGAGATCAAGGTCGCCGCGATTCCCGTATCGGCGTTTTATAGCCAGGCGCGGGAGTCGGGCATTGTACGCTTCTGCTTCGCCAAGAAGGACGAGACACTGCGCCTGGCGCTCGATCGCTTGAGCAGCTTGTAATCGAGGGGCGTTCTCGCGCAGCGGGAATGCGGCGTCGCCCGTCGGCTGGCGGCGTCGTGTGCGTAACTGAGGAAGAAAGTGTGCATTCGTGATTATTTGATAGAAAGGCAACGTTTACAAAACGTAAAATAAGGCTCGACTATCGTTCATCAACCAGAAAGAGCCCATGAAACACGCCTTCAGCGCAATCGCACTTTCCCTCGCCACGCTCGCCTCCGGCGCGGCCTACGCCGGCGAATATATCGGCAGCGTCTCCACCAATGGCTGGTACGACTTCCGCCTCAATCCTGGCGACCGGATTATCTCGCCCAACTTGCGCTACATGACCTTGATGCAGCTGAACGGCAACCTTGTGACCTACCGCCTGAGCGACTTCCAGATGATTTTCAATACCGGTCCGCAAAGCAATGGCGGCACCTACGGCCAGTTGACCGAGGATCACGGCCTTGCCATTCGTAACAACTATCAGGAACTGTGGAGTACCGGCACCGCACAAGCGGGCGTGGCCGATCCGGCCACCAGCCTGCGCCTGCACGACGACGGCAAGCTCGAAATAATCGGCTCTCCCATTCCAGGCAGCACGTATCCCTACGCCATCCGGTGGCGCTCGGGGCGCGACAACTACGTGCCCAGCTGCGCGACGGGCGCACCGGTCCCCTACCAGGTCTGCATTTATGGCGGCACGATGACCGTCAATATGTGCTCGCCAGAAGCGGCTAACACCTTTGTCATCAACAACGGCGGCCGCTACGGCGCGTGCTGAGGACAGCATGCCGCTGACGCCTGCCTGAGCTGCCTGGCCGGGCTGTGATACGGCAGGCGCCGACGCCGCGCGCACGCCGATGCCGCGGTGTGCGCGGCGCGCCCCGCACGTTGTTGCCAGCCGACGAAAGCTGTTTTCGGTCTGTCAGGAAAGACGCAATTTCGCCTATACTGGAGTCGGAGTTCGCTCGCTGAGCGGCTTCCGACAGCAAGGTCGCCCCATGCGCGCGTCCGCGTTTTACTGTGGCTTACCGGAGCTCGATACCCCATCATGGCAATCAGGCGCATCACCATGGCAGACCTGGCGTTCGGCGAACCGCTGCGCTGGGACATTTTCAGCACGCCGTCGGCCGCGCGGCCGCTGCTGAAAAAAGGCCAGGTGCTCGCGCCCGGCGAGCTTGACGACTGGCTCGCCGCCGGCCTGTACGCCGAAGCCTCGGCGCCGGTCTCGGTGCTGCAGTCGCTCAACCAGATCAACCGCCGCCTGGAACGCACCTTGATGGACCTGCGCGACCAGGGCAGCGCCGACCGCGAGCTGCGCGCCACCGCCGACGACCTGATCGCCACGGTCGAACGGGGCGCCGACATCGCGCTGGCGGCCATCTTCCTGAACCAGATCGCCGGCGCGTATGCGGTGCGCCACTGCACCGAGGCCGCCATCGTCGCCTGCCTGATCGCGCGCGCGATGGACAAGTCGCCGGCCGAAGTGCTGGTGGTCACGGCGGCGGCGCTGAGCATGAACGTGGGCATGGTGCGCCAGGCGGACCTGTTCCAGAACAAGGATGGCGCGCTGTCGCACGAAGAGCGGGCGCTGGTGCGGCGCCATCCGTCGGCCAGCGTCGACATGCTGCGCTGGGCCGGCGTCAACGACGAGGCCTGGCTCGACCTGGTGCTGATGCATCACGAAAACGACGACGGCAGCGGTTATCCGGCCGGAAAACTGGGCGACGAGATTTCGCAGAACGCCAAGCTGATCGGACTGGCCGACCGCTATTGCGCCTTTGTATCGGCGCGCAATTACCGGCGCTCCCTGCTGCCGCCGGTGGCGCTCGAGCGCCTGGGTGCGGGCAACGAGATGCCCTACGACCGCATCGTGCTGGGCCACTTCGCCACGCAGATCGGGGCCTATCCGCCGGGAACCCTGGTGCGGCTGGAAAATGCGGAGCTAGGCGTGGTGTCGCGGCGCGGCCTGGACGGCGCCGGGGTGGGCGTGCACGTGCTGCGCGCGGCCGATGGTAAGACGCCGGGCGAGGCGCAGGAGCGCGTTACCAGCGAACCGGGCTGTGCGATCGCGGA
Source organism: Massilia atriviolacea (assembly GCF_003953935.1). Taxonomy (GTDB): domain Bacteria; phylum Pseudomonadota; class Gammaproteobacteria; order Burkholderiales; family Burkholderiaceae_D; genus Telluria_A; species Telluria_A atriviolacea. The sequence goes on along the minus strand of NZ_RXLQ01000042.1, from coordinate 1,955 downwards.
AGCCTTGCACGAGGATCATGCGAAGTTAAGGTTTCCGATGAAGCAGATCTGGGGCGAACTGGCGAGTTTGTAGGAAGGCCTTTTCCGTCTATCCGCTGACGGCGACGATGCATGAGCGGGATATTCCCTGGTGCGAAGTCGACTGTTCAGTCCATGGAAGTTAAAAATAGTCAGACTTTATATAATTGCCTACCGTGTACTCCGCATTCGCTGCAGAAAAGCTATTGCTGCATTGCCGACAGTCGGCCGCATGTTCGGATCTCCCCTCTCCGCCTCGGTTCAAGCACGTCGCATCCGCGATCTCCTCAATTTAAAGGCAATTTTTAATGATTCGAAATATCAAGGTGCTCGCCATCGCGCTCGTATGCGGGCTCGCTGGGCTGAGCCACCACGCTTGGGCGCGGCCAAACAAGGTTGAGCCGAGCTACTACTACACAACGTTCGACCAGGTTAAGTATACGACTTGGCAAGCCGCCTTTGACAGTATCAATCCGCACTGGAATGGGCGCCCTGACCCTGGAACCAAACTCGTTCACTGGCGTGTCGTTGGCGTGCAGACTCCAGATCTGATCATGTTTATTAATGGCCGTTTTGCGAATCAAGGCTTGAAGTGGGATTCTCTTTCATATAACCAAAAGACAAGGTCGTATGAGTGGGGCCCTGCAGCCGGGGGGCCATCGCCATACATCGGCATGATTCCCGAGTGTCCTGTAGGTTACCGATCTGTTCAGCGAGATTACATACATACCGGCTCACTCATAAGTTACACCGCCATTTGTGAGGATGAGAACCCTCAGCCAGAGCCCGAGTGCGACCCGTGCGCACAGCCTGGTAGGCCCGAACCAATTCCAGAGAGAAAAGGCAACCCGATCTACCATTCCACCGGGTTAAAAGAACAGGTCGAAGTCGACTATCAAAGCAGTGGCCCGGGCGGCTTGAAATTCGTACGAACCTACCGCAGCGACCGCAATGGATGGGAGCACAACTACCAGATCACCGGTATGGATTTGAACAAGATGCAGGACGAGCTGCACACTAATCCTATCTCTGAACGGCCCAGAAGTGCCCAGTGCTATTGGGCTATGGCCAAGGATACGGGAAGAATGCGTTGCTTCCGCCCGATGTTTTCAAGTATGGCAAACGATTTTTCCCTGCAACGTGGTAACGGTTCTGCAATCAGATTCGGCAACGCCACCGATCAGAATCCGGCAGCCAATGTGAATGACCGATTGACGCCTGTGTACGGTGTTGACGGCGCAAAAATTGCCAATGACGTGTACAACGCAGCTAACGATTCAACCGAGCGTTACGGACTTGACGGCTATATTCAGACAATCACCTCCCGCGGTGGCCTGGTGCAAACCTTCACCTATTCGCCCTCTGCTACCGGCAGCGGCGTCGACTCGCCGTCACGCCTGCTGCAATCGGTGGCAGATCCGTTTGGTCGCGCACTGACGTTCACGCATGACAGCGCTGGGCGTATCGACACCATGACGACGCCGGAAGGCGGCATTTACAAATATGCCTACGACGCCTTGGGCTCCATATCGTCAGTGACGTATCCCGATGAAAAAGTCCGTAGGTATTTGTACAACGAGCCAGCCTATACGTCAGGCGCCAGTCTTCCATTTGCGCTGACGGGCATCGTCGATGAAAACGGCGCGCGCTACGCGACTTACAGCTATGATCGCTATGGTCAAGCTTTATCGACAGAGCACGCTGGCGGCGTCGACAAATACACGTTTATCTACTACAGCCATGCGACGTATGTGACGGAGCCGCTCGGCGCCAAATTGATGTATCAGTACACACCGTTGTTTGGCGTTCGGCGCATCAAGTCCCAGGAACAGCCAGCAGGCGCTGGCTCCAAAGTCGCTTCGAAGAGCATTACGTATGACGACAATGCGAACATCAGCACCTTCACCGATGTTAACGGCACGGTCACCGCGTACACC
>NZ_RXLQ01000041.1 GCF_003953935.1 Massilia atriviolacea | reverse complement strand
AACTATAGCAAAGCCCTCCCCGGGCTGGCAAGAACAATCGTTCGTCCGGCCAGTTTTTCCTTTAATCCGCTATCTATTGGAACGACATCGCCTGGACGGCGCGGATCGAATCGCTGGTCCCGAACGGCTGGGCGATCATCGTCTTGTCGCGCGCAGGCACGCTGGCGGGCAAGCCGTAGCTGCGGTCGATGACCCGCAGCACGAAGGGACGCCCCGCTTTCACGGCAAACTGCACTTCCGTGCCCTCGGCCGGCAAGCCATAGGCGATCATCGACCAGTTCTCGCGCTTGGCCTTGAGCACGGGCTGCCCGTGCATGCTTGCGCTGAGCACCTCCGTCCCTTCGACGATCACCTTCACCTCGGGTGCGCCGCGCACCGAACTGATGCGCATCGCAACAGTCCGCTTGTCGCCAACCACCTCGTCCTGCAGCAATTCCAGCGTCGGCCCGTCGACGCCGAGCAATGGCGCCGGTGCCGTCCAGTACGGCCGAGCATGCGCGCCGAAGACTTCGGGCAGCGCGCGCCGCGTTGCCGCAGGGCCCAGAATCGGCTTGAGCCAGCTATCGAGCGCGGCATCGCTCGACATCCAGATCGCATCCGATTTGCCGTCTACTATATAAGAGAGGTGATTCGGGTTCGGTTGCTCGGCCGACACCTGCCCCGTCGCCGTGCCAACCGCCAATAAAGCGGCCCCGGCAGCCAACGGCAGCGCCACCGACAAAAAGCGCCGCTTGAGCATGACCAGCAGGGGAAACATCAGCCCCAGCAACAGCACCAGCAGAAAGACCACCACGCCGGCCAGCCGGGTGGTCATGGCGATGAGCAGGATGCGCAGCAGTGGCGCAAACAGCATCACCCCGGGCGTCGCCGCAGCGAGCAACACCAGCAACCGCTTTGGTGCGGATATCGCCCTGCCCCGCGCCGACAGCAGGAAAGCATACGCCGCCAGCACCGGCACCAGCGGCCACGTCAGCAGAAAACTGGCGCCTGGCATCATCAGCGCGGTGATCAGCAACAACCCCGACCACAGCGTGGCCGCCCCCAGCGCCAGTTCCATCAGCGCGAAGCGACGCAGCAGCCACGACTGCAAGGCCATGAACAGGCCGGCCGCCGTCGCCACGAATCCCATCCAGTACCAATGACTGTTATACATATCCATCAAGCCCTTGTACTGAGGGTGGGTCGCGCTGATCGCCAGCCACAGCAAGGTACAGGCCAGCGCGACGGCCAGCGCCACCAGCGGCAGCAGCACGGCGGACAGCAACACGCGCCGGCGCCGCACGGTCCCGCTGCGCACGGCGCGTGCCAGCACGATCCCGAACAGCACCAGGGTCAGTCCCGCCAGTGGCAGGGCCGCGCCCGCCGGATAACTCACCAGTCCGAGCCCGGCCACGTCGAAATAGATACGGTCGGCCTGCTTCAGCGCCCCCAGGTCGGCGCCGCCGAAATGCCGGCTCAGGGCCAGCATGATCTCGCCCTGGTGCTGCAGGCTTGCCTGGTTCAGCATCTCGGGGCGGTCGAGCTGGGTGTGATAGGCGGTCGGACCTTCCATCGCAGCAAAGTTCATGCCGGCTAGCCCGCCGCGCTTGAAGGCGCTCAGGTCCGTATCGTTGGGCAAGAGCTTGTAAATCTCGAACATCAGCGAATTGCCGACCGGCTGCTTCAGTCCGCCAAACGCCTCGATCAGGCGACCGTTGCCGGCGCTGGTTTCGAACATCAGCATCGGCCCGCTGTTGCCTCGGTACTCGAAATTCAGCGCCAGCCCCACCTGCCGGGCCCAGGGATGGGCCGCGACGAAGGCTTCCGCGCCGAGCAAGCCGGCCTCCTCGCCGTCGGACAGCAGCACGATGACATCGTTCCTGAGCGGCGCGCCGGCCGCCAGGATGCGCAGCGTTTCCAGGATGGCGGCAACCGAGGCGCCATCGTCGGCGGCGCCGAAGCCGCTGGCAACCGAGTCGTAATGGGCCGACAGCATGACCGCCTTGCCGGGCACGGTGCCGGGGAGGCGCACCACGATGTTCTTCACGTAACCGGCGGCATCCGAGTCCGGCGCGGCGGCAAAGGCCGACTGCACTTCCGGCTGCAATCCCATGGCGCGCAGCTCGGCCAGCAGATACGCGCGCACGGCGGCGATCTCGGGCGTGCCGGTCGCGTGCGGTGCGGCGGCAATATGGCGCAGGTGCAGCATCGCCCTCCCGGCCGAAAACACCGAGGCCGGTGCCGATGCCGGCAGCGGGGCCGGCGGCGTCAGGTTGCGCATGCTCACAACGATCAACAGCGCCAGCGCCAGCAAGGCGCCCAACACATGCGGCAGCCGCAATCCACCGGCACTGTCGCGCTCGATGGTCGAATGATGCGCCGTCATCGACGCCTGGGAAGCACTTGAAATAATTGTCATTTTTATACTTTCAATGGAGTGCGATCTGGATTATTTTTTGGCGGGAAACGGCAGCATGGCCGCCCACGGCGTCGCGCTGTGCAGGCGCGCCCAGCCGGCGCCGAGCAGGGCCAGGCCGAGCGGCAGCGCCAGCAAGTGCATCTGCATGGTCGCGGCCGGCGCCGCTACCGCGTGAAACACCGGCGCGCCGGTGATCCCGAGGTAAGCCAGGATGCAGGCCGCCAGCTCAAAAGCGTGGGCGCTGCGCGTCAGCGCCGCCAGCGCCAGCGCCCAGGTCGCCACCGACAGGGCCAGCGCGACGATGGCCAGCGCCACCGCCGCATCGGCTACCGTAAAGCGCAGCAAGGCCGGCAGCACCGATGCCAGGGCCACGCCGGCCAGCATCAGCCAGCGCGCCAGCAGGATGCGCCGCCCGGCATGGGCCGCGCCGAACACGACCGGCGCCGTGCCGCTGTCCACTTCGCGCAGGGCGCAGCGCGCGAACACATCGAGCGACAATCCCCAGGCGGCGATGACGGCCAGCGCGGCGATCTGGGGCGGCGCCAGCAGTTGCACGGCCCCGGCCACGGCCAGTCCCAGCCACCACCACAGGCTGCGCTGGCGCAAAGTCAATTGCAGCTCGGCCGCGAGGATGGTGCCGGACTGGCTGCGCTGCAAAGGCCGCAGCAGCAGGCCCAGCCAGGCGATGCTGCGCCCGCCAGCCAGGGCAGCGCTATGCCGCTCGGTGGCGCGGGCATGCGCGGCGGCACGATCCATGAACGGATGGCACAGCAATACGCCGACGATCGCCAGCCCCAGCCAGGCGAAGCGCCCGACGATATCGGCGCCGCCGATGCGCCAGTTGCGCCATTCCACGGTCCTGACCTGCTTGTCGCCCATGCCGCAACCGAGGCACACGCTCAGCCTGGCGCCGCCCAACTGGGGCGCCACCTGCTCATGAATGGATTGATTGAAGGCGATGATGCCGCGCGGGTCGCCCAAGGCGCTGCGCTCCCCCGCCGCCAGGTCTGTGCCGTTGAGTGTGGTCACCGTGGCGATCAGCACCGCAACCCACACTGCGAAATAGGCGATGTTGCCGGCTGTACGGCGCAGCCAGGGCACGATATCGAACCAGATCGCGAACATGGCAGTCAGCGCCAGGGACGGAATACTCAGCAGCAGCACCGGCTTGAGCAATTCGACCAGATCGATGCTGCGGTCCTCGCCACGCACCCACTGCGCCAGCAGCCCCACCAGCAGCTGGGCGCCGATAATCAGGCCGAACACAGCCATGTGGCTGGCCCATTTGGCCAGCAGATACACGGCGCGCCGGAGCGGCGTGGTTTCCAGCAATTCCCACACGCGCGTATCGAGGTCGCGGCTGATGGTGCCGCGCACCACGTAAAACCCCAGCAGGGAGACCCAGATCGACAGCATCGCCAGCACCATCCCGACCCAGGCGCTGGAAAACGCCCCCCGGTACTGGCCGTTGATGCCCAAAATCATGTATCCGGCATCGATTGCCGGAAAGCAGGACCAGGTCAGGCCCAGCGCCAGCGCCATGGCCGCGCGAAACCGCGTCGAGCGCACCCGTTCCAGCAGATCGGCCAGCAAGATCGCATAAAAGCGTCGTATGCCGTCCATCGTCACACCCCGCCCGCGCTGGCAAGCAGCCAGGCATAGGCTTCTTCCAGCCCCGGCGCGACCGCTTCGGCGTGCGCCGACGGCGCGTTCGCGGCCACGATGCGCACGCGCACCCCGTCCGGGCGGCGCAGCGATCCGCACACCTGGTGCGCTGCACGCACCTCGGCCAGCGTGGCGGCCGGCACGGTCCAGTCCCAGACCTTGCCTTCGGCGGCCGCCATCAGCGCTTCCGGACTGCCCTGGTAGCACAGGCGGCCCTTGCTCAGAATCACCAGCTCGGTCGCGCTGGCCTCGATATCGGACACGATGTGGGTCGACAGGATCACCAGCCGCTGCCCGGCCAGGTCGGTCAGCAGATTGCGGAAGCGCAGCCGCTCCTCGGGATCGAGCCCGACCGTCGGTTCGTCGACGATCAGCAGCGCCGGTTCGTTGAGCAAGGCTTGCGCGATGCCCACGCGCTGGCGCATGCCGCCCGAAAACGTGCCGATGCGCTGGTCGCGCGCCTCGCTCAGCCCTACCAGGTCGAGGCAGGCGTCGACCCGCGCCGCCGTCTGCGCATGCGGCAATCCCTTGACCGCCGCCAGGTAGCGCAGGAATTCGCGCGCGCTCAGCGCCGGATAGGCGCCGAATTCCTGCGGCAGGTAGCCCAGCGCGGCGCGCAGCGTATTCGGATCGCGCGCGGTATCGGTCCCGTTCCACAGGATGCGGCCCTCGGTCGGCCTGGTCAGCGTCGCCAGCATGCGCATCAGGGTCGACTTGCCCGCCCCGTTCGGACCGAGCAGGCCGACGATGCCGGTCCCCAGGCGCAGGTTCAGGCCGGCCACGGCGTGATGCCCGTTCGGATAGCGAAAGCCGACCGACTCCAGCTGCAAGCTCGGCGGGCTAGCCGACGCGGGAGCGGACGCGACATCGGCACTGCCCATATAGCGTTGATTCATGCGATTCTCCAGGTCATTGCAGTACGGGGGCCGGCATAGCGGTCTGGGCAGCAGCCGTGCGGCGTCCGCTCTTGCGCGCCGCCCACAGCATCAGGTCGTCGATCAGGGTAAACACCACCGGAATCACCAGCAGGCTGAGGAAGGTCGAGGTCAGCAAGCCGCCGATCACGGCAATGGCCATCGGCGCGCGGAAGCTGGGGTCGGCGCTCCAGCCGAGGGCGATCGGCAGCATGCCGGCGCTCATGGCGGTGGTGGTCATGATGATCGGCTGGGCCCGTTTGCGGCAGGCATCGATCAGGGCGTCGAAGCGGCTCATGCCTTCGCGCCGCACGCGGATCGCGTATTCGACCAGCAGGATCGAGTTCTTCACCGAAATTCCCATCAGCATCAACAAGCCGATCAAGGATGGCATCGACAGCGAGCTATTCGTCACCAGCAGGGCCAGGAATGCGCCGCCGATCGACAGGGGCAAGGCCGCCATCACGGTAATCGGCTGCATCACGCCCTTGAACAGCAGCACCAGCACCATGTACACGCACAGGATGCCGATTCCCAGCGCCAGCAGGAAGCTGCCGAACAGCTCGCCCTTGCGCTCGGCATCGCCCTGCTTGCCGCGCTTGACGTCGGCCGGCAGGTTCTTCATCGCCGGCAACTCTTCGATCTTGTCCATCACTTCGTCGTAATCCTTGCCGTTCAGGCCGACGTGGATCACCACCTTGCGCGTGCGGTCGCGCCGGTCGATCTGGGCCGGGGCGCTGTCGATGCGCAGGTCGGCCACCGCGCCCAGCGGCACGTTGCCGTTCTTGCCGGGCACGGCGAGCTTTTCGATCAGGCCCAGGTCCTGGCGCGAGCTGGCCGGCAGGCGCACCCGGATCGGAATCTGGCGGTCCGGCAGGTTCAGCTTGGCCAGCGCATTGTCGTAGTCGCCCTCGGTCGCCACGCGCAGGGTTTGCCCGATCGCATCGACCGTCACGCCCAGGTCGGCCGCGCGGGCAAAATCGGGAATCACGACCAGTTCCGGACGCACCAGGCTGATATTCGAATAAATGCTGCCGAGGCCGCCGATCGAGCGGATTTCGTGCTGGATTGCATTGACCGCCGTTTTCAGGGTTTCCGGATCGTCGCCCGAGAGCATGAAGGCCAGCTCGTCGCCATCGTCGCCATCGCCCACCGTGACCCGCGTGCCGGCCACGCCGAACAGGGCGGCGCGCAGGGCGGCGTTGACCTCGATCTGCTTGCGGCTGCGCTGGTCGCGCGGCTTGAGGCTGACCGACAGCGAGGCGCGGCGCACGCCGCCGTCGCCGATGACGCTATACACCTGGGTCACATCCTGGTCCTGCTCGATCAGCACGCGCGCCTGCTCGGCGGCAACGCGGGTATCGGCCAGGGTGCTTCCCGGCGGCAGTTCCAGCGAGACATTGGTGGTCACGCCATTGGCCGGTGGAATGAAGTCGCTCGGCAGGTGCGGAATCAGGGCCAGCGAACCGATAAAAAAAGCGGCCGACATCAGCATGGTCGACTTGCGGTGCGCCAGGCACCAGCGCACCGCCCGCAGATACGGCGCCATCAGGCGGTTTTCCTTGTGGACCTGGGTTTCCAGCACGGGTTTGAGCAGAAACGCGGCCATCATCGGCGTCAGCAGGCGCGCCACCAGCAGCGAGGCCAGCACGGCCACCGAGGCGGTCCAGCCGAACTGCTTGAAATACTGGCCCACGATATCGTTCAGGAAGGCGGTCGGCAGGAATACCGCTACCAGGGTCGCCGTGGTGGCCACCACGGCCAGGCCGATCTCGTCGGCCGCGTCGAGCGCCGCCTGGAAAGGGGTCTTGCCCATGCGCAGGTGACGCATGATGTTTTCGATCTCGACAATGGCATCGTCGACCAGGATCCCGATCACCAGCGCCAGCGACAGCAGGGTCACCATGTTCAGGGTGAACCCGAGCAGATGAATCACCAAGAAAGTCGGCACCACCGACAGCGGCAGGGCCACGGCCGAAATGAGGGTGGCGCGCCAGTCGCGCAGGAAGAACCAGACCACCAGCACGGTCAGCAGCGCGCCTTCATAGAGCAGGGTCATCGACCCGTCGTAGTTTTCCTGGACGGCGTCGACCTTGTTCATGGTTTCGAGGAACACCACGTTCTTTTCGCTGGCCGCCAGCTTCGCCACCGCCTTGCGCACCGCCTCGGCCACCGCGATGTCGCTGGCGCCGGTGCTGCGCATCACCTCGAAGCCGACCACGGCTTTGCCGTCGAGCAGCAGGATCGAGGTCGGTTCGGCCTGCGTATCGGCCACCCGCGCCACCTGGTCGAGACGGATCTTGCGCCCGTCCGGCAGCACCATTTCGAGCGCGGCAATATCGGCCACGCTGCGCACGGTGCCGATGGTGCGCACCGCCTGGTTGGCGCCGCCGATATTCGCGCGCCCGCTGGGCGACTCCTGCTGCATGCGCTGCAGCTGCTGCGACACCACCGCCGCCGACACGTTCAGCGCCGCCATGCGCGCCGGATCGAGTTCGATCAGCACTTCGCGGCTGATGCCGCCCACGCGCCCGACCCGGCCCACGCCGCCGATCCGCAGCAGCGCCTTGGAGACGGTGCTGTCGACCAGCCACGAGAGCTCGGCCTGGTCCATGCGCTCGGAACTGACCGTGTAGGTCAGCACCGCGTCGACGCCGGCGTCGGCCACCTTGGCGATGATCGGGTCGCGCATTTCGACCGGCAGGTCGCGCCGGATGCGGTCGACCGCGTCGCGCACCTCGGTCACGGCGTCGTTGACGTCGCGCCCGATGCGAAATTCGACCGAGGTGGCCACGCTGCCTTCGCTGATGGTGCTGGAGATATGGCGCACGAACGGAATCGCGGCCAGCGCGTTTTCGATCTTGCGCGCCACCTCGGACTCCAGCTGGGCCGGCGAGGCGCCCGGCAGGCTGGTATTGACCAGCACCACCGGCACTTCGATGTCGGGCGAATTCTGCACCGCCATGCGCTGGAAGCTCACCAGGCCGCCCACGCCGAGCAGCACGAACAGCAGGATGGCCGGCAGCGGGTTCCTGATCGAGAGTTGGGAGAAATTCATCGCAGCCCCTTATTTGACGGCCAGCGCCGGCGTCGCCGCCGCTGCCAGCTTTTTCTTCGACTGCGACGGCAGCGGCGCCGGCGTGGCCACCGCCACCACGTCGCCATCGGTCAGGAAGCCTCCGCCCTGGCTTACCAGCAGCATGCCGCGCTCGGCGCCGCTGGTGACCTCGATGCGTTCGCCGATGCGCCGTCCCAGTGTGACCCGGGTCTGCACCACGCTGCCGTCGCGCTGGATGACGAACACATAATCGAAGCCGTCGCGCGTGACCACGGCGGTCTGCGCGATGGTCAGCGCCGGCGCGCTGCCCAGCTCAAAACTGCCGCTGGCGAACATCCCCGCCCGCACCGCGCTGCTGGCCGGCAGGTCGACATACACCAGCGCGTTGCGGGTCCCGGCATCCACATTCGCCCCCAGCGCGCGCACCGTGCCCTCGATGGCGGCGCCGTTGGTGGCGCGCAGACGCACGTGCTGGCCCGGCTTGATGCGCAGCAGGTCGTTGCCGGTCACCTCGGCGCGCCATTCGAGGCGGTTCTGGCGAATGATGCGGAACAGCTCCTGCCCCTGGGTCGTCACCGCCCCCTGGGTCGCGCTGCGCGACGAGATCACCCCGTCGTCGTCGGCCAGCACCACCGTCTGGCGCATGCGGATGCGGGCGCTGTCCAGGCGCGCCTTGGCGCTGGCCACGCGCGCCTTGGCGCTGCGCTCGGCCACCAGGTACTGGGTGGTCTGCTGGTCGCTCATGGCGCCGCTGCTGGCCAGCTGGCGCGCGCCTTCGGCGTTGGCCTGGGCCTCGGCCAGGGCCGCATTGGCTTCTTCCATCGCCCCTTCCTGCTGCGCCAGGTCGGCCGCCACGCTGTCGCCGAACAGGCGCGCCAGCACCTGTCCCTTGCGCACGCTGTCGCCCACCTCGGCGCGCACCTCGGCCAGGCGCAAGCCACCGAGTTCGCTGCCGACGACGGCTTCGTGCCAGGCGGCGATGCTGCCGTTGGCGCTCAGCGCGGTCTGCCAGTCGGCTTCCTGCGGGCGGGCCGCGTTGACGGTCAGTGCGGCCTTGGTGCTGGGGAGGGCGACGGCCGGCGCCGCTGCCGGCTTGGCGGCGGGCGTGCTCTTGCTGGCGGCGGCGCCGAAAACGACAGCGGTGCCGATCACGGCGGCGGCCGCGCCGAGCGCGATTTTCTTTGTATTCTTTTTGATCACGATAAGTCCTTTGAGAGATGCGAGAGGTGCGTCGTTCAGCCGGCGGCCGGCGCATCGGCGCCGCGTGCCGCCACGGTGGCGCCATGCCAGCCGCCGCCGAGCGCCTTGTACAGGGCGATCCAGGCCAGCACGCGTTCGTGCTGGACGTTGATCAGCACCTGGCGCGCGGTCAGCGCCGTGCGGCGCGCGTCTTCCAGTTCGAACAGGCTGCCCGGCCCGGCGCGGTAGCGGTCCTGGCCCGACTGCAGATAGCGCTCGTAATCGCGCGCCGCCGCCGCCGCATCGGCTTCGCGCCGGGTCAGCGCATCGAGCCGGACCAGCGCTTCCTCGGTCTCGCGCACCGCGTTGCGCACCTTGACCTCATAGCCGGCGCGCGCCTCGTCGAAGCGCGCCTGGGCCACTTTCACGTCGGCGCGGCGCTTGCCGCCGTCGAACAGCGGCACCGTCATCTGCGGCAGGAACGACCAGCCGTTGGCGGTGTCGTTGCTGCCCTCGAAGCGCAGCAGGCCGATGCTGCCGCCCAGGGTGATGCGCGGATAGCGCCTGGCCTGGGCCACGTTGATGTCGGCGCTGGCGGCCTGCAGCTCTGCCTCGGCCGAGGCGATGTCGGGACGCTGCGACAGCAGCGCCGCCGGCACAGTATTGACGACGAACTCGCGCGGACGCGGCACCGCGTCGCTGCCGGCCAGGCGGGTGCGCAGGGATGCTTCCGGGATGTCGGTCAGCGCCACCAGCGCCTTGACATACAGGTCGCATTCGGCGCGCTGGGCCACCACGCGCTGGCGCGCATCGGCAAACGAGGCGTCGCTCAGCAAACCATTCGCGGTCGAGGTGAAACCGGCCTTGATCTTCATCCGGGTCAGCTGCGCGGTCTGTTCGCGCGAAGCCGCGTCCTGGCCGAGCACGGCCAGCGAGGCGCCGCAGGCGCGGTAGTTGACCAGTGCGCCGGAGACTTCGGCCACCAGCGACACGCGCACGGCATGCCAGTCGGCGCTGCGCGCCGCCACCCGCGCATCGGCCGCCTGGGCGCCCTTGCGCACCGCGCCGAACAGATCGATCTCCCAGCTCGCATCGAGGCTGCGCGCCTGGTTCGAACTGATGCGCTTGACGCCGCCGCTGCGCACGCCCTGGCGCTGGGAGTACGCGCTCAGGTCGAGCGCCGGCAGCAAGGCGCTGCCGGCGGAAGACGATTCGGCGCGTGCGCGCTCGATGCGGGCAAAGGACTGGGCCAGGCTGGGGTTACCCGCCAGTGCCGCATCGACCAGCTGCGCCACCAGCGGATCGTCGAACTGGCGCCACCAGTCCGTCAGGTCGGACGCCTGGCCGGCGCCAGCGGCAGCAGGCTGCGGCAGGCTGGCCTGGAACCGGGTCGCGCCTGGCGCGGCGGGCGCCTGGTAGACCGGGCCGACGCTGCAGCCGGCCAGCAGCGATGCCGCCGCCAGCATGGGAACAAAGGTGCGCTTCATCAGATGGCATCCTTCACGTCGGTATCGAGCGTGTACAGGCGGCGGTGGCTCAGCGAAAACAGCGCCACGGCGGCTCCGGTCATGCCGACCACGAAGAACAAAAAGCCGGTGCCGCGCCCCTTGCCCTGGCCGAACCAGGCGCCGATCGAATCGAACCAGATCCCGCCGGACAGCAAGGCCGGTTCGAACAGGTAGTGCGCCAACGTCCCGCCCAGCACGGCGGACAGCGGAATCACGCTCAGGCCGACGGCCTGCTGCAGCGCGCCGAAACTGCCCTGGCGCTCGCGCGGCACCTTGCGCCGCCACACGCCCGCCATGCAGCCGGCCAGCGCGGTACTGGAGAACATCACGATAAAGGCGCCGGCGCACAGCACCGCCACCGAATTGCTGATGCCGGCATAGGCAATGGTCACGCCCTGCACCAGGTTGAACGCGAGGACGTGCGGGGTCCACGACTTGGGGCCGCCCCACGCGACCATCAGCAGGCCGCCGCACAGCACCCCGACGCCGCCGCAGGTGGTAACCCAGGCCAGCACCTGGGCCGAATAGTTCGACAGCACCATCGGCGATATCAGCACCGTGACCATGCCCGACAAAAAGGCGCTCACGCTGGTGTAGCCGTACAGCGCGGCCACGGTGGGGCGTTCGCGCAGGAAGTTGAAGGCCCAGCGCAGATCCTGGAAGGCGCCGCGCCTGGCCTTGGCCGCTTCGGCGCTCTTGCGCGCCACGGCCGGAAAGCGTGCCAGCACGATCCCCAGCAGGGCCACGCTGAAGGTCAGCGTATCGATCAGCACGATCCCGGTGATGCCGATCGCGCCCAGTACCGAGGCGGCGATCAGCGGCGCGGCCAGCTGCGAGACGGCGCTCGAAATCTGGAACATGCCGCTGGCGCGGCCGAACTGGCTCTTGGGCACCAGGGAGCTGATGGCCGCATACGCCGCCGGTCCCTGGAAGGCCATGCTGATCGACATGACCGTCTGCAGCGCGAACAGCTGCCACACTTCGAAGCGCCCGCTCCAGAACAGCAGTGCCATGATGCCGGTGCAGGCCAGCGCCACCGCCTCGCCGGCGATCAGGATGGTGCGCTTGTCGAAGCGGTCGGCCACGCTGCCGGCAAACGGCATGAGCAGCAGCGCCGGCAGGGTCGAGAACAGCGTCAGGTTGGCGAAATCGAGCACGGAGCCGGTGCGCTGGAACAGCCACACCCCGAGCGCGAAGGAGGTCAGCATGGTGCCCATCATCGAGACGAACTGGCCGATCCAGATAACGTAGAACGCGGAACCGATCCGGTCGATCGGCAGGTCGGCGCTTGGCGCGGTTTGCGGTGAGGTTAGCATTGCGATTCTTTCATCAATGGGGAAAGCCAGTCACCGAGTGAATGGACATAAGGGCGGCTCAACAAGGTCATGTGATTACCTTCGCTGTTCCATACGCTTGCTTGCGGTGCGTGACGGCGCCAGCCGGCCAGCAGTTCGTCCGGCTCCGCCCTGCCCATCGCGGCCGGTGACGGCCCGGTCGCGATGGCCAGGTGCAGCGGCCCGTCGTACTGCTGTTCCGGCACGTACCGGGTATTGAGATTGGTGCCGAAAGCGCGCACGATGCCGCGGATGGCCGTGATCCGGGTCCCGGACGGCATCAGCTTCGCTTCGACCAGGCGCGCCAGCAGCAGGGCCAGGCGCGCCTCATGATCGAGCGGGGCAAAATCGGCCTCGCCCAGGCGCAGCGAGCCATCGAGCTTTTGCTCGAACAGGCCCACCAGGCGCACCAGGATCTCGACCTGGCCGTAGTGGCGTGGCGGCTGCGAGGCCTCCACCGGCGCCCGCGAGTCGAGCACCACCAGCGCCGACACCCGCTCGCCGGCGGCGGTGAGCTGGCGCGCCATTTCGGTCACCACCCAGCCGCCGAAGGAATGCCCCATCAGGCGGTAAGGCCCGCTCGGACAGACTTCGCGCATCGAGCGGATGTAGGCCCGCGCCGCGCTCGGGACGTCGATATGCGGCGTCATCGTCCCGCACAGGCCGCGCGGCTGCATGCCGTAGATCGGAATATCGGCATCGAGCGCCTGGATCACGTCGGTAAAGGCGGTGATGCTGGCGCCGGCGCCGGGCACGCAGAACACCGGGCTGACCCCGCGCCGCCCGAATTGCAGGGCGATGCGCGGCGCATACGACAGCTCGGGGCAGTCGGCCATGGCGCCGGTGGCGGCGTCGATGGCATCGGCCAGCGCCGTTCCCAGTTGCGCGACGTGCGGCGCGTCCATGATCGAATAGTGCGTCCCTTCGAGCATCGACAGGTGCAAGGTGGTGCCCTGCGCCTTGCCCCAGCCGATGGTGGGGTCGGCGCGCTGTTCGCCGCTTGCCGCGAACAGGTGCACCGGTACCGCGATGGCGGGACGCACGTAGCTGCGCAACGCAATGGCGATGCCGTGGCGAACCGCCAGGTGGCGGCGCAAGGTCGGCGTGCCGATCTCGCCGGGCAGGATGCCGGCTTGCTGGGCCAGCGCCAGGACTGCGTCGCTGTCGTGCTGCGCCGCCAAGGTACGCAGGCGGGCGGCGATAGCCTGATCCGGCTGCGCGGGCAGCCAGGCCAGCGACAGTATCCAGCGTTCGAAGTCGCGCTCCGGCATTGCCTGGGACGAGGCGTAGTCGCTGGCGGTGTCGATCAGGCCGAGGAACTCGACCCGCTCGTCCGCGCCGATCAACTGGTTGGCGATTTCGACGGCAATCGTGCCGCCCGCCGACCAGCCGGCGATACGGTACGGACCGTGCGGCTGCACCAGGCGCATCTCGCGCAGGTATTCCCTGGCCATTTCCTCCACCGACGTCAACGGCGTTTCACCAGCCGCGAAACCGGCGGCGGCGAGCCCGTAGACAGGCATGTCCGCGTCCAGCCATGGCATCAGCTTGCGCGCATAGGCCACTTCGCCTTCGCCGGGGTGCATCAGGAACAGCGGCGCCAGCGTGCCTTGGGCGCGGATCGCGACCAGGTGGCGGTGACGCGGTCCGCTTTGCGGCCCGCCTGCCGCTTCGGCAAAGGCGGACAGGGTCGGATGCACGAACAACTGGCGCAGGCTCGCTTCGAGGCCGGTTTCGTCGCGCAGGCGGGCCACGAACTGCACCGCCATCAGCGAATGGCCACCGAGTTCGAAGAAGTGACCGTCACGGCCGATGTGCGACGTGCCCAGCAAGTCGGCCCAGATGCGGGCAATGGCCGTTTCGATTTCGCCTTGCGGGGCTGCGTAAGTGTGCTCGTCCTGCGCCACCGCCTCCGGCACCGGCAGCGCCTTGCGGTCGATCTTGCCGTTCGGCGTGAGCGGAAAGGCGTCCAGCGTGACGAATGCGGCGGGCACCATGTAGTCGGGCAGGCTGGCAGCCAGCTGGCTGCGCAGCGTGACCGGCGACACATCGGCGCCGACCAGATAGGCCACCAGGCGCTTGTCGCCGGGGACATCCTCGCGCGCCATGACCAGCGCTTCGCGCACGCCATCGCACAGGGCGAGTNAGCTCGATGCGGAAGCCGCGAATCTTGACCTGGAAGTCGTTACGGCCCAGGTATTCGATGGTGCCGTCTTCCAGCCAGCGTCCCAGGTCGCCGGTCTTGTACATGCGCGCCTGCGGATCGCGGCTGAACGGATCGCGGATGAAACGCTCCTGCGTCAGGTCGGGACGGTTCATGTAGCCGCGCGCCACACCGGCACCACCGATGTACAGTTCACCGCTGGCGCCCTGCGGCGCCAGTTGCAGCTGGCTGTCCAGGATGTAGACCTGCGTGTTCGCCACCGGACGCCCGATGTTCGGCATAAAGCCCCCTGCCCGCTCCATGCGGATCCAGGTCG
>NZ_RXLQ01000040.1 GCF_003953935.1 Massilia atriviolacea | reverse complement strand
TCGCTCTACCAACTGAGCTATCAGGGAAAAGAGGCAACATTATATCGGGCGAAAATCAGCTTGTCCAGCCGCATGTGCACGCCGCTGGCCGACGATGGGCGAGAGCAACGTTTGTGCTGCACGGAATAGCAATTGTGTCTTTGAAGCAAAATATCATTTACTATCACTTTGCAAGTCTTGCACGGCCAGGCTCGCAGCACGCGGCTCATCGCCCACCTATCGTTTTGCCCTAGTCAAAGGAAAAATCATGGAGATGTTCTTAGGCACTATCGTACCCGTCGCATTCCCATTCGCCCCGCGCGGTTTCATGACCTGCGCCGGCCAATTGCTGAGCATTGCCCAGAACAGCGCGCTGTTCTCCCTGCTCGGCACCACTTACGGCGGCGATGGCCAGAGCACCTTCGCCCTGCCCGACCTGCGCGGGCGCGTGGCGGTGGGCGCCGCCCAGGGCGCGACCGGCCGCATTGCGGCCGACATGGGCACCGTCGCCGGCAACGCCGCGACCACGGCCATCCTGAACGGCACCGGCGTCGCCGCGGTCACCCTGACCGTGGCCAACCTGCCGGCCCACAATCACACGGCGACGTTTGCCGCGTCCGGCGGCGGCGGGGCATCCACCCTGAACGTCAGTACCGATGTCGCCACCACCTCGCAGGCGGCGCCGAACAGCTACCTGGCGACCGGCAAGGCCGGCGGCCTCAACCAGCCTTTGATGTACCGCCCCGACGCCGGCAGCGGCACCGCCGCCCTGAACGCGGGCTCGATCAGCGGTGGCGGCGGCGGCGGCGGCACTGTCACCGTCAACAACACCGGCTCGGGCACGCCGCTGCAGGCGCCGGTCACGGTCAGCGTCAACGGACAGATTCCGACCGTGCCGCCGTTCGTCGGCGTCCAGTACATTATCTGCGTCGAGGGTATTTTCCCGAGCCGCAACTAAGCGTCCCGCTCGGCGCTGTCAGGCGAACACCACCTGATAGCGCTGGCCGGCCGGCCCGGCACTGCGGGGCAGCGACGCAAGCGAGGAAATGGGCGTCATGAACCATTGGTGGCGCCCCAGTGCCGGGTGGTCCAGCACATAGTGATCGTCGTACAGCACCGGCGCCGGCGGCCCTGCAAAGATCAGGGTCAGCGGCGTGCGGAATTGCTCCGGCAGGCCGCGGCGCGGCAGTTCCGTGGCCTCGACCAGGGTCAGGGCGATGTCGCCCGCGGCGGTATGGGCAATGAAGGCGCTGTCGAGCGCGCCTGTGAATTGTTCGATCGAAACGGTCATCCGGCTCCCCTTGTATGTCTCGAAAGCATAGCAAAGAATCACGGAGAATTGTGTTCACCCTACCCGCCCCCCTTCTTTTGCGCGCCATCGGCGCTGACGACCAGGCCTTCCTTTCCGAACTTTACGCCAGCACGCGCGACGATCTGGCCGCCATGGCCGCCGAGCCGGCCTTCCTGGCGCAGCTCATCGGCATGCAGCAGCGCATGCAAAGCCAGGGCTACCGCAGCGCTTTCCCGGATGCCGCCTACGCCATCGTGGAGCGCGCCGGCCAGCCCATCGGCCGCCTGGTGACCGAGGCCGACGGCGCGCGCCTGCACCTGGTCGACCTGGCCTTCACGCCGTCCGCGCGCGGGCAGGGATACGGCGGCAGCGTGCTGCGCGCGCTGCAGGCGGCCGCCGGCGCGCGCGGCCTGGCGCTCACGCTCAGCGTCCTGCGCGCCAACGAGGGCGCGGCCCGCCTGTACGCGCGCCACGGCTTCGACACCGTCGCCAGCGACGACGTCCAGCTGCGCATGCGCTGGAGCGCGCCATGAGCGGCGCCGCCAGCGGCGCGCCGGGCAAGGCCCCGGCCGGCGCGGCCGCGCCCAGCGCCTGGCTGCGCCTGCCGCTGGAATTCGACCTCGCCCGCATGCAAGCCGAACTGGACGCCATCGGCGCCGACGAGTGGATCGCCCACTTCAACACCGGCGCCTACGACAAGGGCTGGTCCTGCGTCCCCTTGCGCTCGGCGGGCGGCAGCGCGCGCCACATCATGCCGGTCGACGGCGAGCCCTATCGCGACACCGCCGTGCTGGAACGCTGCCCCTACCTGCGCCAGGTGATCGCCAGCCTTGCCTGCGACAAGCAATCGGTGCGGCTGATGGCGCTCGCGCCGGGCGCCGTCATCAAGGAGCACCGCGACCCCGGCACCGCCTTGCAGGAGGGCCTGACCCGGCTCCACATACCGGTCCAGACCTCGCCGGACGTGCTGTTTACGGTCGATGGCGAAGCCGTGCACTTCAGCGCCGGCCGCGCCTGGTACCTGGACGCCAGCTGCCGCCACGCCGTCCACAACGCCGGCACCCTGCCGCGCGTGCATCTGCTGATCGACTGCATCAGCAACGACTGGCTGGCGCAACTGTTCGACGACGCCGGCTTCGTGCCCAGGCCGCCAGCCTCCCTGGCCAGCAACAATGCCCTGAACGCGCGCGAACGCGCCCTGCTGCGCGCCGATGCCGTCAGCTGGCGCGCCGGCATGCCGATGCGGCACTGGTTCCCTGTGACGGTGTCCGGCACGCCGCTGCAAGTCGCGTGGCGCCACGCCGGCACGCTGCGCTTTACCGATCCCTTCTTCGACAACACCCTGGCATCGCAGGTTCCCGCACAGCGCCAGCGCTGCGACACGCCGGCGGCCGCGCTCGACGACGCCGGCCCCAGCCTGGCGCCGGACGCCTTCATCTTCCACGTGTCGCGCTGCGGCTCCACCCTGCTGTCCCAGCTGCTGGCGGCCCTGCCCCACTGCGTGGTGATGTCCGAACCGCCCGTCATCGACGCCGTGCTGCGCCGCCACCACGAGCACGGCCTGGCACCCGCCGCCACGGCGGCCCTGCTGCGCCAGGTCGTGCTGGCGCTGGGCCAGCGCCGCTTCGCGCAGGAGAAGCACTTCTTCGTCAAGCTCGACTGCTGGCATATCCACAGCCTGGCCCTGGTCCGGCTCGCCTTTCCCGACACGCCCTGCCTGTTCCTGTACCGCGAGCCGGGCGCCGTGCTGGCCTCGCACCGGCGCCAGCGCGGCCCGCAGATGGTGCCCGGCTTGCTGCACCCGGCCCTGTTGCCGCCGCCGCCAGCCGATCTCGCGCCCGCCGACCTGGACGGTTACGCGGCGCATGTGCTGGCAGGCTTGTTCGACGCCGCCCTGGCCCATGCTGGCGAGCTGAGCCTGCTTAATTACGCCAGCCTGCCAGCTCTGGCCGGGACGCTGCTGCGCCGCTTCGGCATCGCCTGCGACGACCGGCAGACCGAATTGCTGAGGCAACGGGCCGGTTTCCATGCCAAGCAGCCGGGCGCGCAGTTTGCCGGCGATGCGGGCGTCCTCACCGCGCCGGAGCGCCTGCGCGAGCGTTATCGGGCGCTGGAAATGCGCCGCCACCGGCAGCAATAGGCGGGCAATGTGGCTTTTTGGTGAAATCATGACAAATAACTAATCATTCATGCCAAATATCTGGCCGAAATCTTAGTTTCTTTAGATAATCATCAATGACATGGTTTTCATTGGCATGGCGCGGGCGAATCGCCACGCCCAGCCATCGTTGCACCGTATCGCGATGAGCGTAACACGGGCCGCTCGGCCCCGTTTCAGATGACCTGCAGCACCTAATTGATTGCAATTCTTTAAAAAGCAGACAGCCGCGCAGCGACGCCGGCGTCAGCGCCCATGAAAGAAGACAAATGCGTTATTCCGCCGTGCCGACTTCCTTTTCCGCGCCACTCTGGTGGCGAGTACTTCTGATGGCATGGATGTGCGCCGCGCTGCTTTGGTCAGGGCCGCCAGCCAGCGCGGCGCCGCCGCCGGCGGCGCAACAGATCCTGTTCGTTGAAGACGACCTGGCCGACTACCGGCAACTGAGCGGCACCGGCATGGACGTGGTGGTGCTCGACGCGCGCCAGGATGGCTTGCGCCAGATCGCGCAAGCCTTGCGGACACGGCGTGGCATCAGCGCCCTGCACCTCATCTCGCACGGCGCGCCCGGGGCGCTCAAGCTTGGCTCGCTGGCGCTGGACCGGCGGCAGTTAAGTGCGCGCAGCGCCGACCTGGACGCGATCCGCGCCGCCTTGCGCGCCGACGCGGACATCCTGCTGTACGGCTGCAGCGTGGCGGAAGGCAAGGCCGGACAGGACTTCATCGGCGAACTGGCCGGCCGCACCGGTGCGCGCGTGGCCGCCTCGGACAACCTGACCGGCGCCAGCGCCCACGGCGGTGACTGGCTGCTGGAAAGCCGCACCGGTGCCTTGCGCAGCGCCACGCTGGCCTTCCCGGCTTACCGGCATGTCCTGCCGAGCATTGCGGGGTCGCTGCAAGTGTCCTTCAATGCCCCGGATAATGCCTTCCTGACGCCGGTGCTCACCGATGGCCAGAGTATTACCAGCAACGTTCCCAACATTGCTCTCGATGCCTACTTTGCCGATTCAGGCAATGCACCGACCGGATGGATCACGAATTTCACTTCGTTCGACAGCAAGTCGATGCTGATGTACGCAAGCAGTAACGTCCGCGATGCCCAATCCGGCAATTATCCGAGCCTTCCGGTCGACGTATTCATCATCAAAAGCCAGTCCAGCCAAAAATTCGGCCTGACCAGTTTTAAATTACAGGAAGCGCAGCTCCTTGCCGCCACCTATACCATCCGTGGCTATCTGAACGGCTCGTTCACGGGCGCAACGTACAACTTCAACGCGAGCAACGATGGCACCCTGGTCGACATCCTGCTGCCGGGCTCCTTCAAGAACCTGGACGAAGTCCGCGTGACCAGCGACGGCGGCACAGGCATCCCGGGCAAACTGTGGCAGGAAGGATTTAATAACTTCGTCTTCGAAGACCCCACCGGCAATGCCAACCTGAGCAACCTGCTGGCATCGGCCGGCGCCCTGACGCCAGCGTTCGCGCCGGGCACCACAAGCTACAGCGGCTCGGTGGGCAACGCGATCGCCAGCACCACCATCACGCCCACCGTCGACACGCCGGGCGCGACAGTTACCGTCAACGGCGTTGCCGTCGCCAGCGGCGCGGCCTCCGGCAGCATCGCCCTGAACGTGGGCGCGAATGTCATCACCGTCCTTGGCACAGCGCTCGATGGCAGCACCACCAAAACCTACACCGTCACCATCACGCGCGCCGCGCCGCCGTCGAACGACGCCAACCTGAGCGCCCTGGCCCTGTCGCAGGGCACCCTGACCCCGGCCTTCGCCAGCGGCACCACCAGCTACACCGCCGACGTGCCGTTCACGACCACGTCGCTGACGGTCACCCCGACCCGCTCGCAGGCCAACGCGACCATCACCGTGAACGGCGTGGCTGTGACCAGCGGCAACGCCTCGGGCGCGATCGCCCTGGCGGTCGGGTCGAACACCATCACCACCATCGTCACGGCCCAGGACGGCACCACCAGGACCTACACCACCACCGTCACGCGCGCGGCGGCGTCGGGCGTGAACCAGTTGAGCGCGCTAAGCCTGTCGAGCGGCACGCTGGCGCCGGCGTTTGCCTCCGCCACCACCAGCTACACGGCCAGCGTGAGCAATGCCACCACCTCGCTCACGGTCACTCCGACCGTGCTTGACGCCACCGCCAGCGTCACCGTCAACGGCGTGGCCACCACCAGCGGCAACGCTTCCGGCGCGATCGCGCTGGCGGTCGGCAGCAACACCATCACCGTCACCGTGACGGCGCAAAACGGCACGCCGCTCAGCTACACGATCACCGTCACCCGCGCCGGCTCGAGCAACGCCGACCTGGCCGCGCTGTCGCTGTCGAGCGGCACCCTGAACCCGGCGTTTGCGGCAGGCACCACCAGCTACAGCGCCAGCGTGGCCAACGCCACCACCTCGCTCACGCTGACGCCGACCGTGAGCGACGCCAGCGCCAGCGTCACCGTCAACGGCGTGGCCGTCAGCAGCGGCAACGCCTCGGGCGCGATCGCGCTCAACGTGGGCGCCAACACCATCACCACGGTCGTCACGGCGCAGGATGGCGTCACGCAAAAGACCTACACCGTCACCGTGACCCGCGCCGCCTCGTCCAACAACAACCTGTCCGCCCTGAGCCTGTCCAGCGGGACGCTGAGCCCGCCGTTCGCGCCGGCAACCACCAGCTATACCGTCGCTGTCGGCAGCGGCACCAGCAGCCTGACCGTCACCCCCACCGTGGCCGAGGCCAACGCCAGCGTCACCGTCAACGGCGTGGCCGTTGCCAGCGGCGCCGCCTCCCCTGCGCTTGCCATGAACCCGGGCAACAACACGGTCACCATCATCGTCACCGCCCAGAATGGCGCCACCAGGCAGTACACCGTGTCCGTCACCCGTGCTCTGCCGTCAAACAATGCCGCCCTGTCCGCGCTGTCGCTCTCGAGCGGCACCCTGAGTCCGGCCTTCGCCTCCGGCACCACCAGTTACAGCGCCAGCGTCGGCAATGCCACCACCGCGCTGACGCTGACCCCGACCTTGGCGGACGCCAGCGCCAGCGTGACCGTCAACGGCGTGCCCGTCGCCAGCGGCAACGCCTCAGGCGCGCTCGCGCTGGCGGTCGGCGCCAACACCATCAACACCGTCGTCACGGCGCAGGACGGCGCCACCGTCACCAGCTACACGGTCACTGTCACGCGCGCCGCGTCGGCCGACGCCAACCTGTCGGCGCTGGCGCTCTCGGGCGGCAGCCTGAGCCCGGCCTTCGCGCCGGCCACCACCAGCTACACCATGTCGATCGCGGCGGCGACCGCCAGCATCGTCGTCACGCCGACGGTCAACGAGCCGAACGCCACGGTCAAGGTCAACGGCGTGGCCGTTACCAGCGGCAACGCCTCCGGCCCGATCGCCATGAACACCGGCCCCAACACCGTCAGCGTCGAGGTCAGCGCGCAGAACGGCAGCACCAGGACCTACACCGTCACCGTCACCCGCGCGGTCTCGGCCAATAACGACCTGGCCAACCTGGTCCTGTCGAACGGCACGCTGAACCCGGCGTTCAGTGTGTTCCAGCAGGCCTACAGCGCCACGGTGCCCAACGCCACCAGCGCGATCACCGTCACGCCGACCGTGGCCGAGAGCAGCGCCACGGTCACCGTCAATGGCGTGCCGGTCACCAGCGGCACGGCCTCGGGCGCGATCGCCCTGAACATCGGGCTGAACGTCATCAGCACGGTCGTGACGGCGCAGGACGGCTCGCCGCGCACCTACACCGTCAACGTCACCCGCAACGTCTCGTCGAACGCCGACCTCTCCGCGCTGGCGCTGTCGGCCGGGACGCTGAACCCGGCGTTTGCCGGCGCCACCACGAACTACACTGCGGCAGTGCCGAACGCCACCGCCAGCCTGAGCGTCACCCCGACCGCCGCCGGCAGCACCATCACCGTCAACGGCGTCGCCACCGCCAGCGGCGCGGCATCGGCGCCGATCGCACTGAACGTCGGCGCCAACGTCATCACCGTGCTCGTCACCGCGCAGGATGGCGTGACCACCAATACCTACACCGTGACCGTCACGCGCGCCGCCCCGGCCGTGGCCGAACTGACCGGCCTGAGCCTGTCGAGTGGCGGCCTGGCGCCGGCCTTCAGCCCCGCCACCACCGCCTACAGCAGCAGCGTCGGCAGCGAGACCGGTTCGCTCAGCGTGACGCCGACGGCGGCCGGCAGCATCACCGTCAACGGCGTGGCCACGGCCAGCGGCGCGGCCTCGGCGCCGATCGCGCTCGCCACCGGCAGCAACCTGATCACGGTGGTGGTGACCGCGCCGAACGGCCTGAGCACCAGGACCTACACCATCGGCGTCACCCGCGCGGCCGGCGCCAATGCCGACCTGGCCGCCCTGTCGGTGCCCGGCGCCACCCTGGCCCCGGCCTTCGCGCCGGGCGTGACCAGCTACGCGCTGGAACTGCCGGCCAGCACCGGCAGCATCGGCGTGATCGCGGCCGTGGCCGATGCCGGCGCCCGCCTCGCCATCAACGGCGTGGCCGTCGCCAGCGGCAGCGCCTCGGCGTCGATTCCGCTGGCGGCGGGCAGCAACAGCATCGCCATCAGCGTCACCGCCCAGAACGGCAGCGTGAAGACCTATACCATCACGGCCACGCGCGCGCTGTCCGATAACGCGGCGCTCGCCGCGCTGAACGTCTCGGCCGGCGCCCTGGCTCCCGCCTTTTCCAGCGCCACCACCGCCTACGCCGTGGCCGTGCCGAATGCGGTCGCCAGCATCGGCCTCACCCCGACCGTGGCGGACGCCAGCGCCAGCATCACCGTCAACGGCACGGCCGTGGCCAGCGCCAGCGCCTCGGCCCCGGTCGCGCTGGCCGTAGGCAGCAACACCGTCACCATCGTGGTCACGGCGCAGAGCGGCAAGAAAGTCACCACCACCGTGACCGTCACGCGCGCGCCGCCGCCGAGCGCTTCGCTGGCCGGCCTGGTCTACACCGACAGCAACAACGACGGCGTCAATAACGGCAACGAGGCCGGCCTGGCCGGCGTCACCGTCAAGCTCGACGGTACGGACCTGGACGGCGGCGCGGTGGAACTGAGCGCCGTCACGGGCAGCGAAGGCCGCTTCGCTTTCGAGAACCTGAAAGGCGGCAGCTACACCCTGACCCAGATCCAGCCATCGTCCAGGGCCGACGGCAAGGAAACCGCCGGCAACCTGGGCGGCACGGTCGACAACGGCGGCTTCGACGACAGCGCCGCGCGCAACCGCATCGCCAACATCGCGGTCGCGCCCGGCGCCATCGGCACCGGCTATCTGTTCGGCGAACAGAACACCGGCACCGTGCAAGGCTTCGTGTACGTCGACGCCAACAACAACGGCGTCAAGGATGGCGGCGAAAGCGGCCTGTCCGGCGTGCGCGTGACCCTGTCGGGCAGTGCCGCCAGCGTGGCCACCAGCGGCGCCGACGGCAGCTTCGCCTTTGCCGGCCTGACCGCAGGCAATTACACGCTCAAGCGCAGCAGCGGCGATGTCGATGGCGCCCAGTACGCCGACGGCCAGGAGCGCGCCGGCCTCGCAGGCGGCAAAGTCAACAACGGCAGCTTCGGCACCCAGGCCTTCCAGGCCAGCATTGCCGACATCGTCATCGACGGCGCGCTGCTGGCCTCCTCCGGCGGCAAGCTCGACGGCTACCTGTTCGGCCTGCGCCCGCGCGCCGTGCCGGGCCTGAAGCTGCCGATCGTCAGCGGCGCCATCACCATCGGCGACAAGCCGATGCCCGGCGCGCCCGGCGCGCTGGTGGCCGGCTGGAACGTCAACCTGTCGCAGAACGGCCAGTCGCTGTGCACCGTGCAAAGCAATGCGCAAGGCCAGTACCAGCTCGACAACCTGGCCTGCGCCGGCTATGCCCAGAGCGGCCTGCCGACCGGCAGCGGTTTCGCCCTGGAGTTCAGCAAGCCCGGCAGCAACCTGAGCGGCACGGCCGACTCGGGCGGCGGCGCCGGCAATGCCGGCAACAAGACCATCCGCAACCTGAGCCTGTCGAGCTCGGACGAGATCAGCCAGCAGAACCTGGCCCTGAAGCCGACCGGCATCGTCTACGACGCCATCTCGCGCCAGCCGCTGGCGGGCGTGGCGGTGGTGCTGTCCGGCCCGGCCGGCTTCGATGCCGCCACCCACCTGGCGGGCGGGCAGAACCAGGTCACCGGCAGCGACGGCGCTTACCAGGTCCAGCTGCAGAACGATTACCCGAGCGGAACCTACACCCTGTCGGTCGGCGGCGCGCCGTCCGGCTACGGCAACCGTTCGAGCCTGCTGCCGGCCTGCGCGGCCACCCTGGCCGTGGGCGCCACGCCCGATCCGGCCCTGGTCCAGTCCGGCATCAGCGCCCCGGGCGCCAACGTGCCCCGGCATGATGCCGGCGCCTGCGCCGGCCTGGTCGCCGGCGGGACCAACAGCACCCAGTACTACCTCAAGCTGCAGATCACCAACGGTGTGTCCGCTGCGCTGATGAACAACCACATCCCGCTCGACGCGGCCGTGGCCGCCGGCCTTGCGCTGAGCAAGACGGGCGACCGCCAGAGCGCCGAACTGGGCGACACGGTGCGCTACACCATCGTGCTCAGCCAGGGTGCCGGTTCCACCATCGCGCAGGCCAGCGTGCGCGACATGCTGCCGCCGGGCTTCCGCTACGTGCCGGGCAGCGCCACGGTGAACGGCGCGCGCGCCGCCGATCCGCTGACGGGTCCGGGTTCGGTGCTGGGCTTCCGCCTGGGCGCGGCCGGCGCCGGCCAGCAACTGGTGCTGAGCTACCGCGCGCGGATCGGCGTGGGCAGCATGCAGGGCGACGGCGTCAACCGCGCCTGGGCGTATGCCTGCAACAGCGCCGACGGCTGCCTCGACCCGGTCACGCTGGCGCCGCGCGCGGCCGCCATCGCCTCGAACGAAGCGCGCTTCCAGGTCAAGGTGAGCGGCGGCGTGTTCACCAACGAGGCCTGCGTGGTCGGCAAGGTGTTCGCCGACTGCAACCGCAACGGCATGCAGGATGCGGGCGAAGCCGGCATTCCGGGCGTGCGCCTGTACCTGGAAGACGGCACCAGCGTGCGCACCGATAACGACGGCAAGTACAGTTACTGCGGCCTGTCGCCGAGCGCGCACGTGATCAAGGTCGACCCGGTCTCGCTGCCGGCCGGCAGCATCATGGGCGACACCAGCAACCGCAACCTGGGCGACCCGGACAGCCTGCTGCTGGACGTGCGCAACGGCGAGATGATCCGCGCCGACTTCGCCGAAACCGGCTGCGCCGCACCGGTGCAGGAACGGATCCGCCTGGGACGTCCGCGCCAGGCCGGCGAAGCCCGCGCCGAACCGGCGCCGCCGCCCGCCGCCAGTCCCGGTATCACATTTTCGACAAAGGTAAAAAGCAAGGTGAACACCAAGGTCAACGGCAATGCCGTGAGCAAGCCAGTACAAGGGGAACAACATGCGCAATAACTTCCTGCGTCCCCTGCCCGCGCGCGCGCAAACCCGCCTGCTGACCTGCGTGCTGGCCATTGCCGCCGCCTACCCGCTGCACGCGCAGACGATCGCGCCGCTGGCCCAGCCGCCGGGTGAGCCGGCGAGCAGCGCGCCGCTGTCGCTGCGCAGCGATCCGGCGCTGGCCGACATCCTGGTCGAGACCGACAGCAATCTGCTGCCCGGCGACGGCCGCTCCGCCGTCGGCGTCAGCGTGCGCCTGCTCGATGCCCAGGGCCAGCGCCTGCGCGGCAGCACCTGGATCACGGTCGACAGCAGCGGCGGGCGCATCGTCGACCCGGCCGCCGCGCCCGGCCTGCGGCTCGGCCAGCGCGCCGACCGCCTGCTGCGCGGCACCCGCATCCGCGTCGACGACGGTCTGGCGCGCTTCCAGCTGGTGGCCCCATCGCATGCGCAGGACGTGCTGCTGACGGTGGCCAGCGGCGCCCTGCAGGCGCGCGGCGAACTCAGTTTCGTGACCGAACGGCGGCCCCTGTTCGCGGCCGGCGTGGCCGAAGGCGTGATCGGCCGGCGCCAGGGCTCGTCCAGCGGGCCTGAGCGCTTCAACGACGGCTTCGAGCAGTCGCTGACCCGCTGGAGCCGCCAGTTCAATGGCGGCAAGGACGACGTGGCGGCGCGCCTGGCGTTCTTCGCCAAGGGCGACATCGGCATCGACAGCGCCATCACGGCCGCCTACGATTCCGAAAAAGCCGACAGCAGCCGCCTGCTGCGCGACCTCGACCCGAACCGCCACTACCCGGTCTACGGCGACGACGCGGTGACCGCCTTCGACGCCCGATCGAGCGAGCGCCTGTACCTGCGCCTCGACCAGCGCAAGAACTACCTGCTGTACGGCGACTTTGCCACCGGCGCCGCCTTCAGCCAGTTCAGCGGCAGCGGTGGCGGGACCGACAACGGCCTGCACAAGCTGGGCCAGTACAACCGCACCGCCACCGGCCTGCGCGGCCATTACGAGGAAGGCGCCATCAGCGGCAACGCCTTCGCCGTCCACGACAGCCTGAAACAGGTGATCGAGGAATACCAGGCCAACGGCACCTCCGGCCCGTTCGCGGTGCGCAGCAACAGCGCGATCCAGAACTCGGACAAGGTCGAACTGGTCGTGCGCGACAAGAACCAGGCCAACCTGGTCAAGCAGGTCATCGCCCTGCAGCGCTATGTGGACTACAGCTTCGAGCCGTTCAGCGGACGGATCCTGTTCAACCAGGCCATCCCCACCCTGACCCCGGACGGCGACCCGCAATCGATCCGCATCACCTACGAGGTCGACCAGGGCGGCGACAAGTTCTGGGTGCTCGGCGCCGACGCCAGCGTCGCCCTGGGCCAGCGCGTCAAGGTGGGCGCCTCGGTCGTCGACGACCGCAATCCCGATTCCCCGTACAAGCTGCACAGCGTGGCCGGACAATGGCAGATCGGCGCCGGCACCGACCTGGTGGCCGAACTGGCGCGCTCGAGCTCGACCACCTACACGCTCGGCCGGAACGTGTCGACCACGCCGACCCGCCAGGCCGGCGAATCGATGGACGAACGTGACGGCAGCGCCGGACGCATCGAACTGCGCCACAACAGCGAGCAGCTCGAAGCGCGCGCCTGGTGGCACCAGGCCGGGCGCGATTTCAACAACACCGCCTCCGGCCTCGCGGCCGGGCAAAGCGACGGCGGCGCCAGCGCCAAATGGCGCCTCAATCCGCAGACCCGCCTGTACGCCGAAGCGGTGCGCAGCGACAGCGAGGGCGGCCCCAACTTCGGCGACGCCTCGCGCGACGGCCAGCGCGCCGGCGTGCAGTACGCATTCAACGAGCGCCTCTCGATCGACCTCTCGCTGCGCCACATCGAAGAAACGGGCCAGCTGGGCACAAACAGCCTGATCGCGCCGAACACGGCGCCATTGGGCGGCGCGCAAGGTCCGGCCGGCGGCTTTTTCGGCGGGCTGGAGTCGTCCGGACTCGATACCGTGACCGGCCTGCCCTACCATCCGGTGGGCGGCGGCCGCGCGCCCTACCGCGGGGTGGAAGCGACCACCGCGCGCATCGGCGTGCAGTTCAAGGCGAGCCGGAAGCTCACCGTGGCCGCCGACGCGGAGCACAGCATCGACGGCGAGCAGCAGCAGCGCTACGGCTTCGGCGTGCAGTACGCGACCGAGTCGCACGGGCGCCTGTATGCGCGCGCCGAAACCCAGACCGGGCTGGCGTCGTCATATTCGATCGATCCGGCCGAACGCAGCACCAGCGTGGTGGCCGGGGTCGACACCTCGTACATGGCGGGCGGCACGGTGTTCTCGGAATACCGGCTGCGCGACAGCGCCGACCTGGGCTTCGACGACGAGCGCAATGCGCAGCTGGCGTCGGGCGTGCGCAATACCTGGCAGCTGCGCCCGGGCGTGACGGCCAGCACCGGCGTCGAATACCTGAAGGTGTTGAACGGCAGCGAGCAGGAAGCGATGGCGCTCAGCGGCGCGATCGACTACCGCATCGATCCGCTGTGGAGCGCCTCGGCCAAGCTGGAGTTCCGCAAGGTCTTCGACCGCGCCGACATGATCGGCGAGCAGGGGCAGGACCAGTGGTTGAATACGGTGTCGGTGGCGCGCAAGCTGGGCGACGACTGGACCCTGCTGGCGCGGAACTACCTGCTCTACCAGCGCAACAACGACGACGCGCTCGGCGCCCCGCTGGGCAACACCCTGCAGGACCGCGCGCAGGTGGGCTTCGCCTGGCGTCCGCGCGAGCGCAACGACATCAATGCGCTGGCCCGCTACGAGTACAAGACGGTGCGCGACGAAGCGCGCATCGATGGCGAGAACTACCGCGCGCACATCGTCTCGACGCATATGGACTACCACCCGAGCCGCGCATGGTGGGTGACCTCGCGCCTGGCGGGCAAGCTCAATACCGACCGCAATCTGCCGGCCGGCCAGCAGAAATACAACGCCTGGCTTGCGGGCGGACGCGCGGTGGTGGACGTGGCGCCGAAGTGGGATGTGGGCGTGCTGGCGTCGGTGCTGTATAGCCCGCAGGGCAAGAGCCGCCAGTACGCCTACGGCGCCGAGGTCGGGTACCGGCTGGCGCGCAACCTGTACCTGTCGGTCGGGCATAACCTGTCCGGCTTCACCGACAAGGAGCTGAGCGGGGCAGACTACACGGCGCACGGCACCTTCCTGCGGCTGCGCTTCAAGTTCGACGAGAAGACCTTCAAGGCGGGCGGGATGTAGGTAGCACGCGCGGTTCCTGAAGCAAAATAGCGGCGATAGGGTGCCGCTATTTTTTTGCGCAAGCGGAAACGGTGTCGGCTCCGTGGACAGGCAAATCAAGCATGTCGCGGACCAGCGACGTCCTTTCGGACCGCGTAACCAGCAAAGCCCTCGCTGATTTAATTCGTGTTCATGAATTCCTCGCGGTCCTGAAGTAGCCCGCGGCAACGCGTATGTTGACATCGCTGCTGGCAGCCGCAGCAGGTTTAGTGGCAGATCCACGCATCGGCGAAAAGCGCGACGAATTCGAACGGAGAGAGGTGCGAAGGATCTTGGTTGGCCGCGACGAAATGCGCTATGAAATTACTGCATCTACGCTCTACATCCTGCGCGTGTGGCACACGCGCGAGAAACGTTAAGTCGGCCAGCCAAAACGAAAAAAGCCACGCAAACGCGTGGCTTTTTTCTAAATTCTGGCTCCCCGACCTGGACTCGAACCAGGG
>NZ_RXLQ01000004.1 GCF_003953935.1 Massilia atriviolacea | reverse complement strand
CGCTTGGTGCAAACCGGGGTTTTTTTTCGTCCGCGGATATCAGAGACGCGTAAAAAAACGCCGCGCGCAGCCTGGACCAGGCATGCGCGCGGCGGGAGCGCTCAGCGGGCAGCGATTACTGCGGCTTGTACGTCACTTTCAAGGTGTAGCTCGACGCCGTATAACCGTTCAACAGCACATATACATCGCCATTCGCGGTCATATTCACCGTGCAGTTTTCGGTACTGGTCGAACCATCCGACTTGCAGGTGTAGCTGGTGGTGGTCGGCACCGAGGTTTTACGCACATACAGGTCCGTATCGCCCGTTCCGGTGGTCGACGACACCACCGTTCCGATAGCGGCCTTGAACGGGCCGAAGGTTTTCTTCTGGCCCGAGGTCAGGCTGCCGGTAAACGTTTCGGTCTTGTCGGTACCGCCTGGCGCCGCGCCATCGCTGCCCAGCTCGATCGCGAACGATGCCGCCAGACGCGCGAATTTGAGCGAGTGATTGGCCTGGCCGCCGGCATTGGCAAAGGTATCGTTCACCGTGTGGATATACCGGTTCGACTGCGACATCGCCGTTTCGAACGGCATCGATGCGTAATAACCCTGCGCCGTCCACGAAGCGTGATCCGAGCAGCCGTAACCGCACTTGTCGTAACCGATCGTCAGGGTCGGCTGGTAGGTCGTGATCAGATTGGCGACAAAGGTGTTCTGCGCGCTGTCGGTGTAATCGGTATAGATATAAATATCGTTGGCCGAGCCTTTGTAGTTGGTCATGTCGAGCTGCATGACGCCGACCACATTCACATTATTCGCCTTGAAGTTCTGGGCGATCGCTTGCGAACCGCGCAGGCCCACTTCTTCGGCGGCATAGCCGATCATCTTGATGGTGCGGCGCGGCTTGTAGCCGTTGGCGATCATCGCGCGCAGCACTTCGGTCATGCTGGCGATACCCGACGCATCGTCATCGGCGCCCGGCGCGCGCGAGGTTTCGCCGGTGCCGGAACCGACCGTCGAATCGAGGTGGCCGCCGAGCACGATCACCTCGGATGGGTTATCGGTCCCGGTAATCGTCGCGATGACCGACTTCTGGTTATAGCCGCTGTGCGTGAATTGCGTCACCGTGATATCGGGACGGCCGGTGGCCATGCCGGCCCATTTTTGCTTGAGCCAGTTGGAGGCGTCGGAGCCGCCCGTGGTCGTGTAGAAGCGGTTGGTAAACGAGGACAGCTCGGTAATCGTCGTGCCGATATTACTTGCCTGCATTTGCGACAGGACCGGGGTCACCAGCGCCTGGTTGTCGATGGTGTAGCTCGGCCGGGCCAATGCCGCCAGGCTGGCCGCGCTCGGCGGCGAGGCCAGCTTGGCCAGCGCGCGTTTGCCCTCGGCTTCGGTCTCGTGATACATATAGCCGCCGCAGCGCTTGAGCTCGTGGTGGATCGACTCGTTCAGCTTCAGCATTTCTTCTTCGTTCACTTGCACCAGGTGAACTCTCTCGGCAGCGACAAGCCCGGCCTGGTCGTTGGTCCTCACAACCTGACTCTGGCGGGCAATCGCTTGCGGCGCTACTTTTTGCAAATGCGTGTACGCGGTGTCGCCCACCGTGATCCACCCTTTGCCGGGGGCGGCAGCAGTGGCAGGGGTGGTCGCCAGCAGCCCGGAAATCAGGACCGCAAGCAGGGCAGGCATCGCACGACGCTGGATTTGGTGCACTTGGTTCTCCATCGGATTTTCCTTTTTTATAGATGGGCGTTGTAGCCCATTTGTCGAGCGATGGCGTGACTTGTGGGTCAGACGGCGCTCATCCAAAAACAATGCAGCCGAAATGGCTGCACCGGTCGGATGCCTGTACTGCTTAATGGTTGTACATACTTTGCAAAAAATATTATCACGCGGAAGTGCCATGCAACCTAGATTGTGGGAATTTGTTCACAGTAAATCTATATATAAATCAATGACTTAAGGCAATTTTGTATCCCTTAAGCATGAGCCGTTAAGGTGTGGAACTGCCGAGCTCAATGGCAAAGGCGGCTGCGAGGCGTGCGAACTTCAACGCATGCACGGCTTGCCCGCCTGAACTGGCGAGGGTGTCGTTCTTGCTATGGATATGCGGATTGGCTTGCGCCAGCGAGGATTCGAAAGGCATCGAGGCCGGGTAGCCTTCGGCGTGCCAGGAGGCATGGTCCGAGCAGGCATAACCGCAGGAATCGCTGCCGACCGTAATGCCTGGCAAATAGGCGGCGATCAATTTCCTGAGGAACGCGTTCTGGTCCGCACTGCTGTAATCGCGCAACAGGTAGATATCCTTGTCGGCCCCCTTGTAGTTGATCATGTCCAGCTGCAGCACCCCGACCACCTGGATGCCGGCCTGGCGAAACGCGCGCGCCAGGTCCTGCGAGCCGCGCAAGCCGACTTCTTCCGCCGCGTAGGCGATCAGCTTGATGGTGCGGCGTGGCCGGTACCTGGCGTCGCTGATCACGCGCAACACTTCCGTCAGGCCGGCCACGCCGGAGGCATCGTCGTCGGCGCCGGGCGCCTGCCCGGGCTCGTCCATGGCGTTGGCATTGATCGAATCGAGATGGGCGCCGATCACGACGACTTGGTCGGCCAGGTCGGTCCCGGCGATGGTGGCGAGCACCGATGCCTGCGGAAAGCCTGCGTGAGCGAAGGTTTCGACCAGCACGCCGCCATGGCGCGCGCCCACGGCGGCCCAGTCTTTGCGCAGCCACTCGGACGCGCGGGCGCCGTGCGGGCTGGTGTAAAAGCGGTCGGGAAAGGCAGATAGTCCAGCAATCGTGCGGGCAATATTTTTGGCGCTCATACCCGACAGCAAGGGGGTGACCTTGGCCTGGTTCGCGATCAGATAGTCCGGCCGCGCCAGCCCGGCCATCGGCGCCGCCGCCCCCTGCGCCAGGCTGCGCTGCGCACTGGCCTGGTCGGCATGCGCCATGAAGCCGCCGCAATGTCCCAGCCGTTTGTGCAGCAGGCGCGCCACGCGGGCGACATCGGCCGACGGCACTTCCACCAGCAGCGCCGCCGGACCGGCCGCGCCGCTGGCGGGCGCCGCATGCAGGCGCGCGCTCGGCACGGCCGGGTCCAGCAGGCGGTAGGCCGCCGCGTCCACGGTCAGCCAGCTGCTCTGCGCGTCCGCACGCGCAGTGGCCGCCGCCAACAGCATTGCCAGCATCCATTTTCGCATCGTCACGCCCTCCCGCCTGGCAGATGGAAAAAGCTTACTGCGGTTGTTCACTAAAAGTTCAATTCAAAATGCGTGATGGTTGATCCTTCTCAAACAGCCATGTCATCCGGCGGTCACGCTCGCTCAGTACACTCTGGCGTTTTTGAACGACATCTTTGATGAGGCTTGCATGAAGTTTCTCCCGCAACTTTCCTTGATCGCAGCCGCGGCCGCCATGGCCGTGAGCGGCTGCGGTGGCAGCAGCGACACCGTGCGCAGCACGCCCGCCCCGCAAACCGGCGTCTTCCTCGATTCCGCCGTCGAAGGGCTCGACTACGTCGCCGGCAACGGCGCGCGCGCGACAACCAATGCCAAAGGCGAGTTCTCCTGTATAGTCGGCGAAACAGTTGCCTTCAGCATTGGCGGGATGGCATTCGGCAGCGCGAGCTGCGGCGCGCTGTTGACGCCGCTGTCGCTTTCAGGAGTAAGCAAGGTGACCGACCCCAAGGTAGTCAACCGCTTGCTGGCCTTGCAATTGCTCGACGAAGATAACGACCCGTCGAACGGCATCAAGCTCGGTGCCGACGCAAAAGCTGCGCTGGCCGGCAAGACCCTCGATTTCAGTGCGGCCGCGCCCGCCTTCAACCTTGCCCTGGCAGGCAGCCTGGCCGCCGCCGGCAGTGCCTATGGCGCCCGTGGCATCGACGACGAGCGCCGCATGCTGGTGCGCGAACATTTCGAAGACACCCTCGCCGCGACCGTCGGCACGCCTGCCGTCGAGCAATTCACCCAGTCCACGCCGCTCGGCCAGGTGGCCGCCAGCGTGACGCGTTACCAGGTCAAGGCGGCGGCCGGCTTCCACGTCCCGTACGAAGGCGCCAACGCGGCAGTGAAGGCCGAATTTCCACAGGGATTCCTGCCATCGTACGGCTCCGGACTCGCTTTCAAGGGCAAGAATGCCAATGGCGACCTGGAATTCTACGGCCTGACCGACCGCGGCCCCAACGGTGACGGCCCGAATGTCCCCGCGCTGGACGGCAAAGGCACGATGGGCAGCAAGATTTTCCCTTCGCCCAGCTTCACGCCATCGATCGGCGTGTTCACCATCGGAAAAAATGGCGCCACCCTGAGCGCCAGCTTGCCGATCAAGGTGGCTGCCGGCGTGAATGCCTCAGGCCTGCCTGTCCCCGCCGGCTCGATCGGCAACTCCGCCGAAATTCCCGTCTTCGATGCCATGAAGTTCGATCCTTCCGGCAAAGCAGTGTTCAACGCCGGCGGCATCGACAGCGAAGCCATTGCCCTCGACCAGCGCCGCAACGCCCTCTGGGTCAGCGACGAGTACGGCCCTTTCCTGGCGCGCATCGACGCCACCAGCGGCGTGATCCAGGCCAAATATGCTCCCGGCAGCGGCTTGCCGGCCATCCTCGCCAAGCGCCGCGCCAATCGCGGCATGGAAGGCATGACCCTCGACACGGCCAGCGACAAGGTCCACGCCTTCCTGCAAAGTCCGCTCAGCGACGGCAGCGCCGCCTACGCGGTGACCGGCAAGAACGAGCAGGTCGAGCGCTTCGCCCGCTTTACGCGCTGGATCGAATTCGACCCGCTTACCGGCGCGACCACCCGCATGTTCGCCTACCCGCTCGACGCCAAGGAGTACGCGGACGGCCGCACCGGCAACGCCAAGCTGGGCGACATGGTGGCGCTGGGCAACGGCAAATTCATCGTCATCGAGCAGGGCGCCGGCGCCAACGGCAAGGTATTCAACAAGTTGATGCTGGTCCAGATCGGCGACGCCAGCAATATCCTCGCGCCGGGTTTCAATCCGGACACGTCCGACCTGGAAAAAAGCAGCATGAGCGGCAGCGCCGTGAACGGCGCCAGCTGGGCCGGCGTGGTGCCTTTGAAAAAGACCTTGCTGCTGGATTTGAACGCGATCGGCTGGCTGGCCGAAAAAGCCGAAGGCCTGGCTCTGGTCGACGGCAGCACCCTGGCGCTGACGAACGACAACGATTTCGGCATGCTTACCCGCGTCACAAGTGCGGACGGCAAGACCGTGGCCGACGCTGACGTCACCAAATGCAACGTCAACGCCGCCGGCGCCATCGTGGCGGGCAATGGCGCCGGCTGCAGCGACGCCAACCGGATCCGCGTCGGCCGTGGCGCCGACAAGGAACGCCCGAGCCGCCTGTGGCTGATCAAGTTCGACAAAGCCCTGTCGGCTTACTGAGCCGCCAATGAAAAACGGCGCTGGAGGGGGATCCGGCGCCGTTCGGGCTGTCACAACACATTGTGCATCAGAATGTGCGCGAGGCCTTCAGCACCAGAAAGTTCACGCCGCTGTTCGGCTTTTTGTAGCCGCCGTTCGAGAAGTGCTGAATCTTCATGCCCACATCCCAGCCATTGGCGAAGACATAGCCGGTGCCGATATGGTCGCCGAACTGGAAGGCGGTCGACAGGTAATTCGAATCGTTGTCGTAACGCTTGGACAGCAAGTTCAGGCCGATGCCCGCCTCGCCATACCAGCCGGTCAGATCGTCGGCCTGGAAACGAAATACCGGGGTGAAACCGATATTCGTGATGTTCTGGTGTTGGCCGTCGACGTTCTGGTACGCATTGCCGCGCCATTGGGCAATCGACGCATCCCAATAACCGCTGATGTGGGTGCCGTTGGACTGGAACCAGCGCTGGCTCCAGTCTTTTTGCACGCCGAAACGGACCATCTGGACCTTGGCGCCGCCGCCGACTTCCAGCGACGCATGATCGATCAATTTATCGGACGCAAACGCGCACGGGGCTGCGGCCATCACCGCAAGTGTTGCCAGCGAGGCGCACAGCTTCATGTTTAACAGGGACATAGATAAGGCTTTCGTAGATAGGCACGCTAATTCATAATGATTAACGTATGCACTATTGTACCGGCGAAGCAAAAACCTCGCCTTGGATCGGGTGTGCGTGCAATTTGTTCAATCGGATGCTGAACATCGCATCCATGTTTAGCTTGGGAGGCTGCCCTGACCACCGCTACCATCGCCTTTCTCGGCATCGGCCTGATGGGCCATCCGATGGCCACCCGCCTGGCCGCCGCCGGCTGGACCGTGCGCGCCTGGAACCGCTCTCCCGATAAAGCCGAGGCCCTGCGCCCGGCCGGCATCCATCCCTGCGCGCGGCTGGACGAGGCCGTCGGCGCGGCCGATATCGTCATTTCCATGCTCGCGTCCGGCGCCGTGGTGGGCGAGGTGATCGCCCTGGCCCTGCCCAGCCTGCCACCGGGCGCGCTCTGGATCGACATGAGTTCCACCCAGCATGGCGAAGCCCTGGCCTTCCATGCGCGCCTTGCCGCGCAGCATATCCGTTTCCTCGATGCCCCCGTGTCCGGCGGTGTTGCCGGCGCGCAAGCGGGCAGCCTGGCGATCATGGCCGGCGGCGCCAGCGATGACTTTGGCAAGGCCGAGCCGGTCCTGCGCGCGATGGGAAGGCCCACCCTGGTCGGTCCCGCCGGCAGCGGCCAGGTCGCCAAACTGTGTAATCAGTTGATCGTGGGCGCTACCTTGAACATCGTGGCCGAAGCCTTGCTGCTGGCCCAGGCCGCCGGCGCCGATCCGGCCGCCGTGCGCAGTGCGATACGCGGCGGCTTTGCCGACAGCCGCATCCTGGAACTGCACGGCCAGCGCATGCTGGACCGCAACTTCATTCCCGGCGGCCAGGTCACGAGCCAGCTCAAGGATCTGGACAATGTGCTGGTGGCTGCCGCCGACGCCGGCCTGGTCTTGCCGCTCACCTCGGCCGTTACCGCCAACTACCGCAGCATTGTCGGGCAGTTCCCCCGCGCCGACCATGCCGCCGCCCTGCTGGCGCTGGAGAAAATGAACCCGGGGCAACGTCTGGGCACGGCGCCGGACCAGTTGCCGCTACCGTAAGCGTCGCTCCCGCGCAGGCGGGAGTCCACGTTGCTTCCCTAGCGCGCGGCCAGCTGCATCTCCGCCAGCCGCACCCAGTAGCTGGCGCCGATCGGCAACAGATTGTCGTTGAAATCGTAGCTGGCATTGTGCAACTGGCACGGCCCCAGTCCATGGCCGCCGGCCCGGTGGTCGCCTTCGCCATTGCCGATGAACACATAGCATCCGGGCATCTTCTGCAGCATGAAGGCGAAATCCTCCGCCCCCATGGTCGGCTCGGTGTCGGCATTGACCTTGTCCGCCCCCACCACGGCCGTCATGGCCTCGACCGCATACGCCGTCTCGCGCGCATGATTGACCAGCGCCGGATAGTTGCGCCTGAAATGGAAGTCGACCGTGGCGTTGAAGCCGGCCGCGCAGTGCTGCGCCATCTCGCCCATGCGCCGTTCGATCAGGTCCAGCACCGGCGTGGTGAAGGTGCGCACGGTGCCGATCAGCACCGCCTCGTCGGGAATCACATTGGTGGCGCTGCCCGCATGGATTTGCGTGATCGACAACACCGCCGTATCGAGCGGACTTTTCTCGCGCGAGATGATGGTCTGCCATGCCTGGGCGATCTGCACCGCCACCATGACCGGGTCGACGCCGCGGTGCGGCTGGGCCGCATGGCAACCCTTGCCCTTCACCACGACGCGGAATTCGTTACTGGACGCCATCATCGGCCCCGCCACCACGCCGAAGGTGCCCATCGGCATGCCCGGCCAGTTATGCATGCCGTACACGGCATCCATCGGGAACTGCTCGAACAGGCCGTCCTCCATCATGCGCCGCGCGCCGCCGCCGCCTTCTTCGGCCGGCTGGAAGATCAGGTACACGGTGCCGTCGAAATTGCGGTGCTTGGCCAGGTGATGCGCCGCCCCGAGCAGCATGGCCGTGTGGCCGTCGTGGCCGCAGGCGTGCATCTTGCCCGGATGGCGGGAGGCGTGCTCGAAGCTGTTGACTTCCTGCATGGGCAAGGCATCCATGTCGGCGCGCAGGCCGATCGCGCGCCTGGAAGTGCCGTTCCGGATGATGCCCACCACGCCCGTCAGCCCCAGGCCGCGCACGATGGGGATGCCCCATTCGGTCAGGCGGGCCGCCACGACATCGGCGGTGCGTACCTCTTCGTAACACAGTTCCGGGTGCGCATGCAGGTCGCGCCGGATCTGTTCGAGCGCACTCTGGAAGGCGATGATCGGTTCAACAAGGTTCATATCATTCTCCACTGATGCTGGAATGTTAACCCATTTGTGGCAGTTTTGTAGCCCTTCTGGGGATCGCCCGGCCAGACCGGCCCGGCTTCTCATCAACGGCCCCGGAATCGTATAAAGTAATGGTTTCAACGCCTGTTTCCCTGGATCTTGCAATGACCACCACCCAAGTGAGGGCGACCTGCCCGCACGACTGTCCCGATACCTGCGCCCTGTTGATTACCGTGGAAGACGGCGTTGCCACCGAAGTCAAAGGCGACCCCGACCATCCGACCACGGCCGGCGTGCTGTGCACCAAGGTGTCGCGCTATGCCGACCGCACCTACCATGCCGAACGCCTGCTGCATCCGATGCGCCGCGTCGGCAACAAGGGCGAGGGCAAGTTCGAGCGCATCAGCTGGGAGGAGGCGATCGGCACCATTGCCAGCCGCTTGACAGAAATCGCCGCGCGCGCCCCGCAAGCCATCCTGCCCTACAGCTACGCCGGTACCATGGGCCTGGTGCAGGGCGATTCGATGTCGGCGCGCTTTTTCCACCACCTCGGCGCCTCCTTGCTCGACCGCACCATCTGCGCCACGGCCGGATTCACCGGATACAAATACACCATCGGCGCCACCATCGGCACCGATGTCGAGCAGTTCCAGGATGCCAAGCTGATCATCATCTGGGGCGGCAACCCGATCGCCTCCAACCTGCATTTCTGGATGCGCGCGCAGGAAGCCAAGCGCAAGGGCGCGCGCCTGATCGCCATCGATCCCTACCGTTCCCTGACGGCCGAAAAATGCCACCAGCACATTGCGCTGCTGCCCGGCACCGACACCGCGCTGGCGCTGGGCATGATGCACGTGCTGATCCGCGACAATCTGGTCGACGCGGATTACATCGCCCGCTACACCCTGGGCTACGAGCAACTCAAGGAGCGCGCCGCCGCATGGCCGCCGCAGCGGGTGGCCGAGACCTGCGGCATTACTGCCGAGGAAGTCGAGAACCTGGCGCGCGACTACGGCGACACCGCGCGGCGCGGCGAAGCGGTGGCGATCCGCACCAATTACGGCGTGCAGCGGGTGCGCGGCGGCGGCATGGCCGTGCGCAACATCACCTGCCTGCCGGCGCTGGTGGGCGCCTGGCGCCATCCGGCCGGCGGCGTGCAGCTCTCATCCTCGGGGTCTTTTCCGACCAACAAGCAAAAGCTGCAGCGTCCGGATCTGCTCAAGCATCCCGTGCGCACCATCAATATGACCACCATCGGCGACGACCTGCTGCGCGACACGTCGGATGCATTCGGTCCGAAGATCGAAGCGGTGATCGTCTACAACGCCAACCCGCTGGCGATCGCTCCCGATTCCGGCAAGGTCATGCGCGGCTTCGCGCGCGACGACCTGTTTACCGTCGTGCTCGAACATTTCCAGACCGACAGCGCCGACTACGCCGACATCCTCTTGCCCGCCACCACCCAGCTGGAACACGTGGATGCCCACAGCACCTACGGCCACCTGTACATGATGGCCAATAACGCCGCCATCGCGCCCTTGGGCGAGGCCAAGCCCAACACGGAAATCTTCCGCCTGCTGGCCGCGCGCATGGGTTTCGACGATCCCTGCTTCAAGGAAACCGACGACCAGCTGGCCGCGCAATCGTTCGATGCCAGCCATCCGCGCGCGATCCATTTCGACTGGGAATCGCTCAAGCGCAAGGGCTGGCAAAAGCTGTCCATGCCGGCCGCGCCCTTCGCCGAAGGTGGTTTCCCCACGCCATCGGGCAAGTGCGAATTCTATTCGGCCAGCATGCTCGCCGACGGCCTCGATCCGCTGCCGGCGCATATTCCGCCGTACGAATCGGTGGCCAGCAATCCGCTGCTGGCGGCAAAATATCCGCTCGCCATGATCTCTCCGCCGGCACGCAATTTCCTCAATTCGACGTTTGTGAACGTGACCAGCCTGCGCGCGACCGAAGGCGAGCCGCATCTGGACATCCATCCCGACGACAGCGCCGC
Source organism: Massilia atriviolacea (assembly GCF_003953935.1). Lineage (GTDB taxonomy): Bacteria > Pseudomonadota > Gammaproteobacteria > Burkholderiales > Burkholderiaceae_D > Telluria_A > Telluria_A atriviolacea. The sequence continues at coordinate 546,848 of NZ_RXLQ01000004.1, read as the reverse complement.
GCGCGGCATCGAGCATGGCCAGATGGTGCGCATCTTCAACGACCGTGGCTCCTTTGTCGCCAAGGCAAGGGTCACGCCGAAAGCGCGCGCCGGCCTGGTGGTCGGCCTGTCGGTGTGGTGGAAGAAACTGGCCAGCGACGGCAAGAACGCCAATGAAGTGACCAGCCAGCGCCTGACCGACATGGGCCGCGCGCCGACCTTTTACGACACCCTGGTCCAGGTGGAAAAAGTAGTGGCCTAGAAATCCCAAAGGGGGTGCAGGATGAAACTCAGCAGACGGGCCCGGCACGGCCTGATGGCGGCGAGCGCAGCACTGCTGCTGGCGAGTTGTTCCAGTCTGAATTATTACCGCCAGGCGGCCCAGGGCCAGCTGACCCTGCTGTCCGACGCGCGCCCCATCGACGATTGGCTGAACGACAACGCCACCGACGCCAGGCTGCGCGTGCGCCTGGCCACGGCGCGCCAGATCCGCACCTTCGCCGTCAAGGAACTGGGCCTGCCCGACAACAACAGCTACAAGAACTACGCGGCCCTGACCCGGCCCTTCGTGCTGTGGAACGTGGTGGCCGCGCCCGAACTGTCGCTCCGGCCGATCCAGTGGTGCTTCCCGGTGGCCGGCTGCGTCACCTACCGCGGCTATTACAGCAAGGACGATGCGCTTGAGTACGCGCGCGAACTGCGCGCCGAAGGCAACGATGTCCAGGTCGGCGGCGTGCCGGCCTATTCCACCCTGGGCTGGTTCAACGATCCGCTCATTTCCACCTTCATCCACTATCCCGACGCCGAACTGGCGCGCCTGATCTTCCACGAACTGTCGCACCAGGTGGTGTACGTGGCGGGCGACTCGCAATTTAACGAATCCTTCGCCAGCGCGGTGGAAGAGGCCGGGGTGGAACGCTGGCTCAGCGGTTACGGCAACGAAACCATGCGCGAGAACTACCTCAACATTTCGGCGCGCAAGAAGCAATTCCTCGCGCTGCTGCTGGACTGCCGCGCCGCGCTCGACCAGGCCTACACCTCCAAAGCCAGCGTGGCCGAGAAACGCGCCGCCAAAGCCCGCCTGTTCCGGAAGCTGCAAGACGATTACCAGGTCCTCAAGGCCAGCTGGGGCGGCTACGCCGGCTACGACCGCTTCTTCGCCGAACCGCTTTCGAACGCCCACCTGGCCTCGATCGCCACCTACAACGATTTCATCCCGGCCTTCCGCGCCTTGCTGGCGCGCGAGAAAACCTTTCCGCGTTTCTACGCCGCCGCCAAAGCCCTGGCCGAACTCGACCGCGAGGAACGCCACCGCCGCCTGAAAGCGCTGGCGGGCGCCTGAACGCCTGCCGCCAATTTTTCTTCCATACCAATGGGTGTTGCGGCGCCGCACCAATAGTAGCGTGCGTCAAGCCCGTCCGAAATAGCAGCAAAAGCGCTTGCGTCCAAGCGCATCGCCCGATAGCATCGCAGACAGCGTAATAAAGCGCACGCTCGGTTTATTTTTTTGAGCGCGAAAATACTGGTCGGCAATGTGCGCCGAACCCATAACGATCATATTGAGACAAAGGCACATATGGACAAGATTTGGCTGAAATCCTATCCCGCGAACGTCCCTGCGGAGATCGATCCCGACCAGTATGGTTCCCTGGTGCAGTTGCTGGAAGAGTCCTTTCAGAAATTCGCGACCCGCAAGGCCTATGTGTGCATGGACAAATTCCTCACCTATGGCGAGCTCGACCAGTATTCGAAACGCATGGCGGCCTGGCTCCAGAGCCGCGGCCTCTCCAAAGGCGCGCGCGTCGCCGTGATGATGCCGAACGTGCTGCAATATCCGATCGCCATCGCCGCCATCCTGCGCGCCGGCTACAGCGTGGTCAACGTCAACCCGCTGTACACCCCGCGCGAACTGGAGCACCAGCTCACCGATTCCGGCAGCGAAGCGATCATCGTCCTGGAAAATTTTGCCCACACGCTCGAACAGGTGCTCGCCAGGACCCCGGTCAAGCACATCGTGGTGGCCAGCATGGGCGAGATGCTCGGCGGGCTGAAAGGCGCGATCGTCAATTTTGTCGTGCGCAATGTCAAGAAAATGGTGCCGGCGTTTTCGCTGCCCAATATCGTGCGCTTCAGGGATGTGCTGGCGCAGGGCGAAAGAATGAGCTTCACGCCGGTCAAGGCCAGCGCCACCGATGTCGCCTTCCTGCAGTACACGGGCGGCACCACCGGCGTATCCAAGGGCGCGACCCTGACCCACCGCAACATCATCGCCAATGTGCTGCAAAGCGAAGCCTGGTCGCAGCCGGCGCTGGCCAAGGCGCCCGTGGTCGAGCAGGTGGTGATCGTGTGCGCGCTGCCCATGTACCACATCTTTGCGCTGACCTGCTGCGCCATGTGGGGCATGCGCGTGGGCGCCCTGAACATCCTGATTCCCAATCCGCGCGATATCGGCGGCTTGATCAAGGAACTGTGCAAATACAAGATCAACATGCTGCCGGCGGTCAACACCCTGTTCAATGCGCTGCTCAACCATCCCGATTTCAGCAAGGTCGATTTTTCCGGCCTGAAGATTTCCAACGGCGGCGGCATGGCGATGCAGCGGGTCGTCAACGACAAATGGAAGCAGCTCACCGGCAGCTGCATCATCGAAGGCTACGGCCTGTCCGAAACCTCGCCGGTCGCCATCAGCAACCGCTCCGACCTGATGGCGTTCACCGGCACCATCGGCATGCCGGTGCCGTCGACCGAGGTGGCCATCGTCGACGACAACGGCCAGCCGGTGGCGCTGGGCGAGCCGGGCGAGATCGTCATCCGCGGACCGCAGGTCATGGCCGGTTACTGGAACCGCCCGGACGAAACGGCCAAGGTCATGACGGCCGACGGTTTCTTCAAGTCCGGCGACGTCGGCATCATGAACGCGGACGGCGTCGTTAAAATCGTCGACCGCAAAAAGGATATGATTCTGGTCTCGGGCTTTAATGTGTACCCGAACGAACTCGAAGAAGTCATCGCCAGACACCCCGGAGTGCTCGAATGCGCCTGCGTCGGCGTGCCGGACGAGCATTCCGGCGAGGCGGTGAAAGTCTTCGTGGTGCGCAAGGACCCCAACCTGACGGTCGAACAATTGATGGCTTACTGCAAACAGGAATTCACCGGCTACAAACGGCCGAAGCACATCGAATTTCGCACCGAGCTCCCGAAAACCAACGTCGGCAAAATCCTGCGCCGCGTGCTGCGCGACGAAAAGCATGTGGCGCAAGGGTGATCGAACCGACCAGAAGTACATTTTGAATCAGCGGCACGACCGCCTGCGGGCGGTCTTTTGCATTAACAGTTACAGTAGAAAAGACGAGGCATAGATGGACAAGTTTTGGCTCAAGTCGTACCAGGCGGGCGTGCCTGCGGAAATCGATTACACGCAATACCGCTCGCTCACCCACCTGCTGGAAGAAGCTTTCCGCAAGTACGCCGACCGCAAGGCCTACGTTTGCATGGACAAGTCCATCACCTACGCCGAACTCGATCGCATGTCGGCGCAGATGGGCGCCTGGCTGCAAAGCCGCGGCCTGAAACCCGGCGCGCGCGTCGGCATCATGCTGCCCAACGTGCTCCAGTATCCGGTGGCCATGGCCGCCGTGCTGCGCGCCGGCTACGTGATCGTCAACGTCAACCCGCTCTACACCCCGCGCGAACTGCAGCACCAGATGATCGATTCGGGCGCCGAAGCGATCATCGTGCTGGAAAACTTTGCGCACACGGTGCAGGAAGTGCTGGCCAAGACCCAGGTCAAGCACATCATCCTGGCCTCCATGGGCGACCTGCTCGGTCCCCTGAAAGGCATGATCGTCAACCTGGTGGTGCGCAAGGTCAAAAAACTGGTGCCGTCGTTCTCGCTGCCGAACGCGATCGCCTTCAACAAGGTGCTGGCCGAAGGCGCGCGCCTGACGCTCACCCCGGCCACCCTGGGCCACGACGACATCGCCTTCCTGCAGTACACCGGCGGCACCACCGGCGTGTCCAAGGGCGCGGTCCTGCTGCACAAGAACGTGATCGCCAACGTGCTGCAGAACGAAGCCTGGCTGCAGCCGACCCTCGACACCCTGCCCAAGGGCCAGCAGCTGCAATTCATGTGCGCGCTGCCGCTGTACCACATCTACTCGCTGACCGTGTGCGCGCTGATGTCCACGCGCCTGGGCGGCATGAATGTGCTGATTCCGAACCCGCGCGACATGCCGGGCTTCGTCAAGGAGTTGGGCAAGTACCGCATCAACGTCTTCCCGGCCGTGAATACCCTGTACAACGGCCTGCTCAACAACGCCGAATTCGCCAAGCTCGATTTTTCCAGCTTCAAGGTGTGCAACGGCGGCGGCATGTCGGTGCAGCAGTCGGTGGCGGACCGCTGGCTCAAGCTGACCGGCACCCCGATCATCGAAGGCTACGGCATGTCCGAAACGTCGCCGGTGGCCACCGCCAACCGCTGCGATATCACCGAATTCACCGGCTCGATCGGCCTGCCGTATCCGTCCACCGACATCGCCATCCTCGACGACAACGGCAAGCAGGTGCCGCTCGGCGAGCGTGGCGAAATCGGCATCCGCGGCCCGCAGGTCATGGCCGGCTACTGGAAGCGCGACGACGAAACCGCCAAGTCGATCACCGCCGACGGCTTCTTCAAGACCGGCGACATCGGCATCATGGACGAACGCGGCTACACCAAGATCGTCGACCGCAAGAAGGACATGATCCTGGTGTCGGGCTTTAACGTTTATCCGAACGAAATCGAAGGCGTGATCTCCTCGCATCCGGGCGTGCTCGAATGTGCCTGCATCGGTGTGCCGGACCATAATTCGGGCGAAGCGGTCAAGCTGTTCGTGGTGCGCAAGGACCCGAACCTGACCGCCGAAGACCTGCTCGAATTCTGCAAGGAGCAGCTCACGGCCTACAAGAAGCCGAAGTACATCGAGTTCCGCACCGAGCTCCCAAAAACCAACGTCGGCAAGATCCTGCGCCGCGAACTGCGCGAGCCCGCGCCGGCGGCTTAACTACCGTCATCCCCGCGCAGGCGGGGACGACGGAGCTCGATGTCATTGCTACACCTGGCGCGCACCGGGCTTGCCGCTGGCGACTTCGAAGGTCGCCAGCGTCGCCTTGCCCGACTGCGCGTTGCGCACATCGTCGAGCCCGACGAACACGGTCGTGGTTTTCTCGGGCCTTACCTCCATCAGCATGAAGCCGCGCTTGTCGCTGCGCCCGTACCTGGTATGCCGGTTCATCTCCAGGTACTGCAGGGTGCGCGCCTGCGGGCGCGAGCTGGAGGTCACCGAGGTCCCGCAAAACTCGGTCGCGATCACCGGATTGCTTTTCGAGGCCGGCCGGTTGAAATCCCTCTGCAGGTCCGACGCATAAAAGGTGTGCACGTCGCCCGCCAGCACCACCGGATTGGCCGCGCCGCTCTTGCCCAGCGCATCGAACAGGCGCTGGCGCGCGACCGGATACCCATCCCAGCCGTCAGTCCAGAAGCGCCCGTCGGCAGGTTTGAGCACCGGCAGCTGGCTCGATTGCGCCATCGGCGTTTGCTGCGCGATCAGGTTCCAGCGCGCCCGGGAGGAGTCGAGGCCCTCGGCCAGCCACGCTTCCTGCTCGCGTCCCAGCATCGTGCGGCCCGGGTCGCGCAGCGCCGCGCAGGCGCGCGTGACCGAACTCGAACCGCCCCGTCCCGCCGGCCCGCAGGCATGCGCGGCGCGGTACTGGCGGTCGTCCAGCACATGAAAGCGCGCCAGCCGCCCCCAGTCGTAGCGCTGGTACATGCGCATGGCGCCATAGTCGCCGGGCCGCGCCAGCGCCAGCCGCAGCGGCATATGCTCGTAAAACGCCTGGTAGGCCGCCGCGCGCCGCAGCGCAAAATCGGCGGCCAGCCGCTCGTCGCGGTCGGCCGCGTAATCGTTGCCGACCTCGTGATCGTCCCAGGTCACGATCCACGGCGCCGCCAGGTGCGCGCCCTGCAGATCGGCGTCGCTCTTGTACTGCGCATAACGGGCGCGGTACTCGGCCAGCGAAAACGATTCCGCCGTGCGCAGCGCGGAGGCCGGATGCGTCAGGCGGTACGGTCCCCACTCATAGATATAGTCGCCCAAAAACGCCACCAGGTCCGGCGCGGCGGCCGCGAGATGGCGATGCGCCGCATAGCTGCCGAATTCCCAGTGCTGGCACGAGGCCACCGCCAGCTTGAGCGCGCCCGGCATGCTGTCGGGCGCCGGCGCGGTGCGCGTGCGCCCGGCCGGGCTGACGGCGTCGCCCAGCATGAAGCGATACCAGTACCAGCGCGCAGGTTCGAGTCCGCGCACGTCCACGTGCACGCTGTGCGCCAGCGCCGGCAGCGCGCTGGCCGTGCCCCTGGCCGCGATGCGGGTAAACGCCTGGTCGTGCGCCACTTCCCAGCGCACCGAAAACGCGACCGCCGGCGTGCTCGCGGCATTCAAGGGGTCGTTCAGGATGCGCGTCCACAGCACCACCGAATCGGGCAGGGGAGAGCCGGAGGCCACCCCCAGGCTGAAAGGGTAGCTGGTCCCGGCCGCACGCGCGTGCGCGCCCGGCAGCGCGATGCCGCCCGCCGCCAGCGCGGCGGCGTGCAGGAACTGGCGGCGCTGTGCGTGCACCGCCTAGCGCTCTTGCGGGAAAATCAGTTCATCGAGCGCCGGCACCTTGCGCGGCTTGCGGTCGTCGCCCGTGGCCACATACGTCAGGGTGGCCTCGGTCACCTTGACGGTGTTGGCCTGCAGGCGGTTACGCTCGGCGTAGACTTCCACGTAGACGGTGATCGAGGTATTGCCGACCTTGGTGATTTCTGCATAAAAAGACAGCAGATCGCCGACGAACACGGGATTTTTGAAGACGAAGGAATTGACCGCAATGGTGGCGACGCGGCCGTTGGCGCGCCGCGTGGCCGGCAGCGAACCGGCGATGTCGACCTGCGCCATGATCCAGCCGCCGAACACGTCGCCGTAGACGTTGGCGTCGGACGGCGCGGGCATGACGCGCAGCTCCGGCATTCTGCCGGCTGGGAGTCCTCGGGTGGCTGGCGCGGGAGTGCAAGCGGGTGCGGCGTTTTCTGGCGTGGTCATCGTAAAATCTCTTGAAGGGCTACAATCGACCGGAATTGAACCACAAATCCCCGAGCTCCGCCATGCGCCGTAATTCCTCACCCCCGCCTCCGACCGACCCGAACGCCCCGCGCCGCAGCGACTGGGGCACCCTGACAACCCTGATTCCCTACCTGTGGGTCTACAAATGGCGCGTGATGGCGGCCCTCGGCTGCCTGATCGCGGCCAAGCTGGCCAACGTCGGCGTGCCGCTGGTGATGAAGCAGCTGATCGACCAGCTGACCATCGACCCGTCCAACCCCAGGGCGCTGCTGGTGCTGCCGCTCGGCGCGCTGGTGGCCTACGGCCTGCTGCGCCTGTCGACCACGGTGTTTACCGAGCTGCGCGAATTCCTGTTCGCGCGCGTTACCCAGCGCGCGGTGCGCACCATCGCCCTGCGCGTGTTCCGCCACCTGCATGCGCTGTCGCTGCGCTTTCACCTGAACCGCCAGACCGGCGGCATGACGCGCGATATCGAACGCGGTACGCGCGGCGTCAGTTCGCTCATCTCGTACACCCTGTTCAACATCCTGCCGACCCTGGTCGAGATCACGCTGGTGCTGGGCTACCTGGTAACCCACTACGACATCTGGTTCAGCGCGATCACCGGCGTGGCGCTGGTGACCTATATCGCGTTCACCGTCATCGTGACCGACTGGCGCACCCACTTCCGGCGCACCATGAACGACCTCGATTCCAAGGCCAACACCAAGGCCATCGACTCGCTGATCAACTACGAAACCGTCAAGTACTTCGGCAACGAAGACTACGAAGCGGCGCGCTACGACGAAGGCCTGAAGAACTACGAGAATGCCGGCGTCAAGTCGCAAACCTCGCTCTCGGTCCTGAACACCGGCCAGTCGCTGATCATCGCCACCGCCGTCACCCTGATCCTGTGGCGCGCGACCGAAGGCGTGATCGCCGGCACCATGACCCTGGGCGACCTGGTGCTGGTGAATTCCTTCATGATCCAGCTGTACATTCCGCTCAACTTCCTCGGCGTGATCTACCGCGAAATCAAGCAAAGCCTGGCCGACATGGAGCGCCTGTTTTCGCTGCTGGACCAGAACCGCGAAGTGGCCGACAGCAAGGACGCCAGGACACTCGTTACCCACGGCGCCCAGGTCGCGTTCTCGAACGTGAACTTCAGCTACGAAGCCAAGCGCCAGATCCTGTTCGACGTCGATTTCACGATTGCGGCCGGCACCACCACCGCCGTGGTGGGCCACAGCGGCTCGGGCAAGTCGACCTTGTCGCGCCTGTTGTTCCGCTTTTATGACGTCAACAGCGGCAGCATCGCCATCGACGGCCAGGACCTGCGCAACGTCACCCAGGAATCGCTGCGCCGCGCGATCGGCATCGTGCCGCAGGATACGGTGCTGTTCAACGACACCATCGAATACAACATCGCCTACGGCAAACCGGGCGCCGGCAAGGAGGACATCGTGGCCGCCGCGCGCGCCGCCTCGATCCACGACTTCATCGAATCGCTGCCGGACGGTTACGCCACCATGGTCGGCGAACGGGGGCTGAAACTGTCGGGCGGCGAAAAGCAGCGCGTGGCCATTGCGCGCACCCTGCTCAAGGACCCGGCGATCCTGATCTTCGACGAAGCCACTTCCGCCCTCGACTCCAAGGCCGAACAGGCGATCCAGGCGCAATTGAAGGAAATCGCGAAGAACCGCACCACCCTGGTGATCGCGCACCGCCTGTCGACCGTGGCCGACGCCGAACAGATCCTGGTGCTCGACCACGGACGGATTGTGGAAAGGGGGACGCACCTGGCGCTGCTGGGGGCGAACGGCTTGTACGCGCAGATGTGGGAACGCCAGCAGGCAAGGCAGGAGGAAGAAGCGGCGGGGTCGCCGCTCGAAGTGGAGTGACAGGGCGGACGCGTGGCGCCCGCCCCTGAAGCGCTTGGAGTCTATCTCAGTAGATCGGCTCTCAGTACGTGTAGAACATGCGCTGGATTTCCTTGGTGCTGTTGGTCTTGGTCAGCGCCAGCATCAGCAGGATGCGCGCCTTTTGCGGATTGAGCGTATCGGCCGCCACGAAGTCGAGCTGGTCGTCGTTGGCTTCGCCGTTGCGCGCCAAAATCCCCTGGCCCACGCGGCTGGCGCGCACGACGATCGCGCCCTTGGCGCGCGCCGCTTTCAAGGACGGCACCACTTTGGCGGCCAGGCTGCCGTCACCGACGCCCGCGTGGATGATGCCCTTCGCGCCGGCGGCCATGAAGGCGTCGACCGCCACCGGATTCATGTTCGCGTAACCGTACACGATGTCGACCTGCGGCAGCGACTGCAGCGCGCCGATATCGAATTCGGTCTCGGTGGTGTGCTTGCGCAGCGACTGGCGATAGAAGAACGGTTTGCCGCCCTGGATGTAGCCGAGGAAGCCCAATTCGCTGCTGCGGAAGCTGTCCAGGGTCGAGGTATTGACCTTCGACACATCGCGCGCGGACTGGATCTGGTCGTTCATCGCCACCAGCACGCCCTTGCCGGCCGCCTCGGGGCTCGCCGCCAGCAGCACCGAGTTATACAGGTTGATCGGGCCGTCGGCCGACAGCGCGGTCGATGGCCGCATGGCGCCGACCAGCACCACCGGCTTGCGGCTCTTGACCACCAGGTCCAGGAAGTAGGCGGTTTCTTCCAGCGTGTCGGTGCCGTGGGTGATGACGATGCCGTCGACATTGTTCTGCGCCAGCAGCACGTTGACGCGCTTGGCGAGGGTCAGCCAATGCTCGTTGCTCATGTTCTCGCTGGCGATCTGGAACACCTGTTCGCCTGTGACGTTGGCCACCTTGGCCAGTTCCGGCACCGCCTTGATCAGGCTTTGCACGCCCACCGTGGCGGCGGTGTAGCCGACCGTGGTGGTGCTGGAGGCGCCGGTGCCGGCGATGGTGCCGCCGGTGGCCAGGATGGTCACGTTGGCCAGCTTCGGCGCCGCGCTTTCAGCGTGCACGGAGCCGGTCACCGCCACCAGCATGGCGAAGATGGCAATCATCGATTGCGTGGTTTTCTGGTACAGCATGGGTTCTCCTTGAGTGGAAGTTATGGTTGTTTGTAGATCACGCCGTCTTTCATGACGAAGCGCACCTGCTGCATCAGCGCGATGTCGCGCAGCGGGTCGCCCGTGACGGCGATGATGTCGGCCGCGTAGCCCGCTTCCACGGAACCGAGGCGCGTGCCCTGGTCGAGCAGGGCGGCGGCGTTGATGGTGGCCGAGCGGATCGCTTCGAGCGGCGGCATGCCCGCTTCGACCATGTAGGCGAATTCCCTGGCGTTGTCGCCATGCGGGAAAACGCCGGCGTCGGTGCCGAAGGCGATCTTCACGCCCGCCTTGTAGGCGCGAGCGAAGGTGGCCTGGATCTGCGGGCCGATGGCGGCCGCCTTCGGGCGCACCAGCGGCGAATAGTAATCCGGCTCCCTGGCCTTGTCGGCCACGTAGCGGCCGGCCGAAATGGTGGGCACGAACCAGGCGCCGTGTTTCTTGAACAGGGCGATGGTTTCGTCGTCCATCATGGTGCCGTGTTCGATCGAGTCGATCCCGGCGCGCAGCGCGCGCTTCATGCCTTCGGCGCCGTGCGCGTGGGCCGCGACGCGGAAGCCGTAGTCCCTGGCGGTGCTGACGATGGCGCGCAGTTCGTCTTCGGTGTACTGCGAATTCTGGCCGCTGCGGGCCTGGCTCAACACGCCGCCGGTGGCGGTGACCTTGATCAGGTCCGCACCTTCCTTGTAGCGCGCGCGCACCGCTTCGCGCGCGCCTTCCGCGCTGTTGACCACGCCTTCGTTCGGCCCGGGCGTGCCCAGCGCGTGGCTCAGGCGGTGCGAAAAATTGTTGGTCGGATCGGCGTGCCCGCCGGTGGTCGCAATCGATTTACCCGAGGTGAACATGCGCGGTCCCGGAATGCTGCCGGCCGCAATGGCGCGCTTGAGCGAGACATTGAGCCCATCGCCGGCGCCCAGGTCGCGCACGGTGGTAAAACCGGCCTTCAGGGTGCGCTCGGCAAAGATGACGGAGCGGTAGGCATGGTCGGCCGGATTGAGGCTGATGGCGTCGCGCAGGGCGTCGGCCTGCTTCTGGGTTTCGCCGGTCAGGTGCACGTGCATGTCGATCAGGCCGGGCAGGCAGGAGTGGGCCGACAGGTCGATGCGGCCGGGGGCCGCGCCCGCGCCGGCGTTCATCGGAGCGACCGACTTGATGGCGCCGTCTTCGACCACGATGCTCACCTTCTCGCGCCAGACGCCGGCCTTGACATCGAGCAGGCGGGCGCAATCGATGGTCTGGGTGGCAGCTTGCGCGCTGCCGCAAGCGAGCAAAATACCGATGGCGGACAGCTTGTGCATGGCGGGTCTCCGAGAAGAATAATGGCAGAAGAGCATACATGAAATCGGGCCGGCAAAGCCGATGCCGGCCCAAAGGCAAAGGGCGGAAAAGCTGTGCTTTTCCGCCCTGTGAGCGCTGGCGATCTACCTGAGCGGCGAGGTGGCCGGATCGACCTTGCCCGGATCGCTCAATTCGCCCTCCCACTTGGCCACGACCGCCGTGGCGATGGCGTTGCCGATCACGTTGGTGGCCGAACGCGCCATGTCGAGGAAGTGGTCGATGCCCAGCAACAGCAGCAGGCCCGCTTCCGGAATGTTGAACTGTCCGAGCGTGGCGGCGATCACCACCAGCGAGGCGCGCGGCACGCCGGCCATGCCCTTGGAGGTGAGCATCAGCACCAGCATCATGGTCAGCTGGGTCGACAGCGACAGCTCGATCCCGTAAGCCTGGGCGATGAAGATGGTGGCGAAGGTACAGTACATCATCGAACCGTCGAGGTTGAACGAATAACCGATCGGCAGCACGAAGGCGGCGATGCGGTTGCGCACACCGAAGCGCTCCAGGCCTTCCAGGGTCTTCGGAAACGCCGCTTCCGACGACGCGGTCGAAAACGCCAGGATGGTCGGTTCGCGCACTTCACGCAGCAGGGCGAACACGCGCGGGCCCAGGAAGATGAAGCCGGCAATCGTCAGCACGATCCACAGCACGATGATGGCGATGTAGAACTCCCCCATGAAGATGCCGTAGGTGGACAGGATCCCGATCCCGCTCTTGGCGATGATGCCGGAGACGGCAGCGAGCACCGCGATCGGGGCCAGGTTCATCACATAGCCGGTCACCTTGAGCATGACGTGGGCGACGCCGTCGATGGCTTCGATCATCGGGTTGGCGCGTGCGCCCACGGCCGCCGCGGCGGTGCCGAAGAACAGCGAGAAGATCACGATCTGCAGGATTTCGTTCTTGGCCATGCCGTCCACGATCGACGACGGCACCAGGTGGGTGACGAATTCCTTGAGCGTCAGGCTGGTGGTGACGATGCCCGACACGGCGCCGGCCGGCGGCAGGTGGGCCACCATGGCGTCGCCCGGGCGGAACAGGTTGACCAGGATCAGGCCGAGCGAGAGCGAGAGGACCGAGGCGATCACGAACCAGCCCAGCGCCTTGGCGCCGATGCGGCCGACTTCCTTGGCGTCGCCCATTTTGGCGATGCCCACGACCAGGGTCGAAAACACCAGCGGCGCGATGATCATCTTGATCAGGCGCAGGAACAGGGTGGTCACCAGCGACATGTATTCGGCAAAGGCGGCCGCGTTGGATGTGCTGACGTTGATGACATACCCGACGACCACCCCGAGCACGAGTGCCAGCAGGATGTAGAGGGTAAGGCGATTTTTCTGGTTCATGGGCTGTGCATCCTGTATTTGAGTCGATTCGGTGTCGTCAGGGGCTGCGGAAAGCCGGTCCCCCTGCGTTCTCGGGCAAAATAGCGGTATTTTGTGAGCGAACCAGCCAGCAATGTGATAATTTTTTTGGCAAGTTCCGCAGTATCCTAGGGGCCGCAAGTGCTGTCAAGCTCGTACCTTCCGCATCAGAACACACGAAAAACAACATGATCGAACTAAAAAATGTCAGCAAGTGGTATGGCCAGTTCCAGGTTCTGGCCGACTGTACGACCCGGGTCGGCAAGGGCGACGTGGTGGTCATCTGCGGTCCGTCGGGTTCCGGCAAGTCGACCCTGATCAAGACCGTCAACGGCCTGGAGCCGTTCCAGCAGGGCGAAGTGACGGTCGACGGCATCGCCGTGGGCGACAAAAAGACCGACCTGTCGGCCCTGCGCGCGCGCATCGGCATGGTGTTCCAGAATTTCGAGCTGTTCCCGCACCTGTCGGTACGCGACAACCTGACGCTCGGCCAGACCCGGGTGCTCGGGCGCAGCCTGGACGAGGCCACCGCCAAGGGCTTGCAGTACCTGGACCGGGTCGGCCTGCTGGCGCAGCAGGATAAGTACCCCAGCCAGCTATCGGGCGGCCAGCAGCAGCGGGTGGCGATCGCGCGCGCCCTGTCGATGGACCCGATCGCCATGCTGTTCGACGAACCCACCTCCGCGCTCGACCCGGAAATGATCAACGAAGTGCTCGACGTGATGGTCGGGCTGGCGCAGGAAGGCATGACCATGATGGTCGTGACCCACGAAATGGGCTTTGCGCGCAAGGTGGCGGGGCGCATCCTGTTCATGGACCATGGCCGCATCGTGGAAGACAGTTCGACCCAGGAATTTTTCACGGCGCCGCGCTCCGAGCGGGCGCGCGAGTTTTTGGCCCGGATCCTTCACTGACGCCGGCGCCCCCGATGCTCTCCGCACCTGCAATTACAGGAGGTCGTCTTCCCGCTGGCGCCGCACCGCGAGAACGGTGACGGTATGCGCGTCCTCAATCGCGAACAAGGCGACATACCCGGCGCCGCCAAAGTCAATGACCAATTCCCCGAGGCGGGGCGAGTCGGCAGCCGCTTTTCTGCAGGTGAAGGGAAATTTCTCCAGCAGCGTCATGGCTTTGGCGATGATCGTACGCGCCCGCCTGGACGCGCGGGCCTCCTTGGCGGCCAGATGAATATTCAGCCGGCGCAAGTCGGATCGCGCCGCTTTTGCATACCTGACGCGAAAACTGATTTGACTGCCCGCGCCTCGGCATCGGCGATGTCATCGAGGTCATGCAGCACATCGTCGACGCTGTCGTATTGGCCGCTTACCAGCACGCTCTCGGCGGCTTCGCAACTCGGATGACACTCGCGGAGATCCATGCGTTGTATTTGCAACGCAGTATCGCAAGCTTGAGAAGCGGATGCAGGCAGCATGTTCGAACGTGCGTCATGTTTCTTGGAGGAAGCCCGAGCGATGCGATGCCTGCGGAGGTTAAAATACCGCATCCGTTCTCCGAAAGCCGCCATGTCCACCATCGATACCCCCCAGAGCCTGACCATCACCCGTCCCGACGACTGGCACCTGCACCTGCGCGACGGCGCCGCGCTGGCCAGCGTGCTGCCGCACAGCGCGCGCCAGTTCGCCCGCGCCATCGTCATGCCGAACCTCAAACCCCCGGTGACCACCACCGCCATGGCCCAGGCCTACCGCGAGCGCATCCTGGCCGCGCTGCCGGCCGGCATGCGCTTCGAACCGCTGATGACGCTCTACCTGACCGACAACACCGACCCGGACGAAATCCGGCGCGCCCAGGACAGCGGCTTCGTCCACGCCGTCAAGCTCTACCCGGCCGGCGCCACCACCAATTCCGACGCCGGCGTGACCGACCTGGCGCGCTGCTACAAGACGCTCGAAGTGATGCAGGAAGTCGGCATGCCCTTCCTCGTGCACGGCGAAGTGACCGACCAGGAGATCGACCTGTTCGACCGCGAAGCGGTGTTCATCGAGCGCGTCATGCGTCCGCTGCGGCGCGACATGCCGGAACTGAAGATCGTGTTCGAGCACATCACCACCAAGGACGCGGCCCAGTACGTGGCCGAAGCCGACGGCCCGATCGCCGCCACCATCACCGCGCACCACCTGCTGTACAACCGCAACGAGATCTTCAAGGGCGGCATCCGTCCCCATTACTACTGCCTGCCGGTGCTCAAGCGCGAAGAACACCGCCTGGCGCTGATGACGGCCGCCACCAGCGGCGACGAGCGCTTCTTCCTCGGCACCGACTCGGCCCCGCACGCGGTGGGCGCCAAGGAGACCTCGTGCGGCTGCGCCGGCTGCTATACGGCGCTGCACGCGATGGAGATGTACACCGAGGCGTTCGAACGCGCCGGTGCGCTCGACAAGCTCGAAGCCTTTGCCAGCTTCCACGGCCCCGACTTCTACGACCTGCCGCGCAACACCGGGCAGGTGACGCTCAAGCGCGAAGCCTGGACCCTGCCGCAGAGCGTGCCGATGGCCGATTCCACCCTGGTGCCGCTCAACGGCGGCGAACAAATCAACTGGAAACTGCTGTAGGCGATGCTGTCGCAGATCGACTGGGCGCGACCGTGGTACGACGCCGTGCGCCCCGCCTTTGCGCGGCTCGATGCCGGCGTGGCCTGCGTGGCCGACGCCCTCAATGCCGCTTGCGCGCCGCTGGCGCTGGTCAACCGGCGCGGCCTGCCGCTGCGCTTCGTGCCGCAGGATGACTTGCCCGAAGGGCGCGCCTACGAAGAATTCATCGGCGCGACCGGCTGCGTGCCCACGCGCGAGAACCTGCACGACTTCTTCAATGGCCTGGTGTGGCTGACCTTCCCGCGCATCAAGCAGCAACTCAACGCCCTGCAGGCGGCCCAGATTGCGCTGGCCGGGGTGGGCAAGTCGCGCGGCGCGGCGCGCGACGGCGCCACCATCTTCGACGAAAACGCGGCCCTGCTGGTGGTGCGCGCCGGCGCCGAGGGCGAGCAGCTGGTGGCCGCCCTGCGCGCGCACGGCTGGATTGAGGCACTATACGAACGGCGCGCACGGTTTGGCCACGGCGCGGGCGCCGATGCCGAGGTCTGGCTGTTCGGCCACGCGCTGATGGAAAAGCTGGTCGCGCCGCGCAAGGCGATCACCGCGCACACGCGCGTGGTGGTCGCCGGCGACGATTATTTCGCCCTGCCGCATGAGGCGCGGCGCGCCTGGATCGACCGCCAGGTGGCGGACGAACTGGCGGCCGAAGGATTGAGCACGGCCTGCTTTACCCCCTTGCCGGTGCTTGGCGTGCCGGGCTGGTGGGAAGGGCAGGATCATGCGTTTTACGCCGATACCACGGTATTCCGGCCCAGGCGGGCCGTTTGAGGAGAGAAGATGACTGAAGCGGTACGTTGGGGAATTCTGGGCACGGGCAAGATTGCGCGCGCGTTTGCGGCTGCCTTGCGCGATACGCCGGGCGCCGTGCTGGCCGGCGTGGCATCGCGCAGCCTGGAAGGCGCGCAAGCCTTCGGCGCCGAATTCGGCGCGAGCGCCTGCTACGGGTCGTACCAGGAACTGGCCGATGCGCCCGGCGTCGATGTGATCTACATCGGCACCCCGCACCCCATGCACGCCGACAATGCCGTCATGGCGCTGAACGGCGGCAAGGGCGTGCTGTGCGAGAAGCCCTTCACCATGAACCGGCGCGAGGCCGAAGAAATCGTGGCGCTGGCGCGCGCAAAGAAGCTGTTCCTGATGGAGGCGATGTGGACGCGCTACATGCCGGCGCTGGCCGAAGTGCGGCGCATCATCGCCTCCGGCGAGATCGGCACGGTGCACCAGGTGACGGCCGATTTCGGTTTCGCGGGCACGCAGGACCCGCTGCACCGCCTGAATAATCCGGAACTGGGCGGCGGCGGCCTGCTCGACCTGGGCATTTACCCGCTGTCGATCGCCGCCGCGCTGCTTGGGCCGGTGGCCGAGGTGCGGGCCATGGCGCTGATGGGCGAGACCGGCGTCGATATCCAGACCGGCTTCACCATGCGGCACGAGGGGGGCGGCATGTCGGTGTGCAGCTGCTCGCTCAGGGCCAGGACCCCGGCCGAGCTGACCGTGTCCGGATCGCTCGGCCAGGTGCGCATGAACACCATGTTCCACCGCGCGCAATCGGTGACCGTGACCACGCTTGAGGGCGCGCGCACGATCGACACGCCGTATCTGGGCAACGGCTATGTGCACGAGGCGATGGAAGTGGGGCGCTGCCTGAAGCAAGGGCTGCTGGAGAGCCCGGGCATGCCGCTCGACGAGACCTTGCACCTGATGGGGGTGCTCGATACGATCCGCGCGCAGATCGGGCTGCGCTACCCGGCGGACGCTTAGACCGCCGCCGCTCCCGCGCCAGGGCGCGGGAGCGGCGCTACCTACACCTTCAAAAACTCTTCCTTGCCACCCAGCCAGCGCGCCAGGTGCGCTTCCACCACGTCATCGACGGCGTCATGAATCAGCTGGTGCGCCACGTCGCGCGCCTGTTCCACCAGCCACTGGTCGGTTTCCAGGTCGGCGAACCTGAGCATCGCCTGGCCCGACTGGCGCGCCCCCAGGAACTCGCCCGGCCCGCGAATCTCGAGGTCCCTGCGCGCGATTTCGAATCCGTCGGTGGTCTCGCGCATGGTCATCAAGCGCTGTTTGGCGATCGGCCCCAAGGGACTCTGATACAGCAGCAGGCACACGCTGGCCGCCGACCCGCGTCCCACGCGGCCGCGCAGCTGGTGCAGCTGCGACAGGCCGAAGCGCTCCGCGTGCTCGATCACCATCAGCGACGCATTCGGCACATCGACCCCCACCTCGATCACGGTGGTGGCCACCAGCACCTGCACCGCGTTGGCGGTGAAGGCATCCATCACCTCCTGCTTTTCGGCCGGCTTGAGGCGTCCGTGCACCAGCCCCACCTGCAGATCGGGCAGCGCCTCGGCCAGCATGGCATGCGTTTCGGTGGCAGTCTGCAGCTGCAGCGCCTCCGATTCCTCGATCAGGGGGCACACCCAGTAAATCTGGCGTCCTTCCAGCGCCGCCGCGTGCACCCGTTCGATCACCTCGTCGCGCCGGTTCTGGTCGATGGCGCGCGTGACGATCGGGCTGCGTCCGGGCGGCAGTTCATCGATGACCGACACTTCCAGGTCGGCGTAATAGGTCATCGCCAGCGTGCGCGGAATCGGCGTGGCCGACATCATCAGCTGGTGCGGGGTCTTGCCGTTGCTGCCCTTGTTGCGCAGGGTGAGGCGCTGGCCCACGCCGAAGCGGTGCTGCTCGTCGACGATCACCAGCCCCAGTTTCGCAAACTGCACCGTGTCCTGGATCAGCGCGTGGGTGCCGATCACCAGCTGCGCCTCGCCCGACTCCACCAGCGCCGTGGCGGCCAGCTTGTCCTTCTTTTTCAGGCTGCCGGTCAGCCACGCCACCTTCACGCCGAGCGGCTCCATCCAGCCGGCGATCTTGCGGAAGTGCTGGTCGGCCAGGATTTCGGTCGGCGCCATCAGGGCCGCCTGGTAGCCGCTGTCGATGGCCTGGGCGGCGGCCAGCGCCGACACCACCGTCTTGCCGCTGCCGACATCGCCCTGCAGCAGGCGCTGCATCGGATAGCCGTTTTTCAGGTCGGCGCGGATTTCCCTGAGCACGCGCTGCTGGGCGCCGGTCAGCTTGAAGGGCAGCTGGCCCAGGAACGCCTCGGACAGGTCG
Source organism: Massilia atriviolacea (assembly GCF_003953935.1). Taxonomy (GTDB): domain Bacteria; phylum Pseudomonadota; class Gammaproteobacteria; order Burkholderiales; family Burkholderiaceae_D; genus Telluria_A; species Telluria_A atriviolacea. Next base: position 528,254 of record NZ_RXLQ01000004.1, on the reverse strand, counting down.
CCGATGGCCTTCAGTACCGGCGCCCCCTTGACCCGGCGCGCCCGCTGCGCGCGTTTGAGCGAGAGCTGCTGCGCCAGCAGTTCGTCGAACTTCATGCGGATCCAGGCCGGGTGCGAGCGCTCGACCAGCGCATGGGCGTCGATTTCCTGCGGCGGGTAGTGCAGCAGCCGCACCGAGGGCTCGAAGTCGCTCAGGTTCATCTCTTCGCGCAGGGCCGGCGGCAGGGTGTCGCGCCAGTCGATGCGCTTCATCGCGTCGGCGATCGAACGCCGCAGGATCGCCTGCGACAGGCCTTCGCCGGAGGGATACACGGGCGTGAGCACGGTCGGCAGCGGCGCGCCCTCGTTGATCACCTTGTATGTGGGATGGACCATCTCGGCCCCGAAGAAGCCGTGCTTGAGTTCCGAGCGGGCGCGCACGCGCGTGCCCTCGGCCAGTTGCTTGACCTGGCTGCCGTAGAAATTCATGAAGCGCAGCAGCAGGTCGCCGCTCGCGTCGGCGATGGTGACCAGTAACTGGCGCCGCGGGCGGAAGCTGATCTCGTTCTTCGTGACCACCCCCTCGACCTGCGACACATGGCCGCCGCGCAGGCAGGCTTCGCGGATCGACACCACCACGGTTTCGTCCTCGTAGCGCATGGGCAGGTGCAGCACCAGGTCCATGTCGGTGCGCAGGCCGAGCTTGGCGAGCTTGCTTTCGTTGGTTTTCGGCGGCGTTTTCGGTTTGGTCGGCGGCATATTGAAGCAAGGTGAAGCAACGGCGGTGCGTAAGGGGGTAAAATAGAGGGTTGCCCTGCACGCGTGAGCCCTTATTGTACGGCTCTTGACCCTCTTTTTTACAAAATTAGCAGAATGTACTCGCTCTCCGACTTCGATTTCGACCTGCCCGCCGAGCGCATCGCGCAAACGCCGCTGCCTAACCGCAGCGCTTCCCGCCTGCTGCACCTGGACGGCACGGCCATCGTCGACCGCCAGTTCGCCGACATCGTCAGCCTGCTCGCCCCCGGCGACCTGCTGGTGATGAACGACACGCGCGTGCTCAAGGCGCGCTTTTTCGGCGTCAAGGAAACCGGCGGCAACGTCGAGGTGCTGGTCGAGCGCATCCTCGACAGCCGCACCGTGCTGGCCCAGGTGCGCGCCTCCAAGTCGCCCAAGCCCGGCAACCGCATCCGCCTGGCCGACGCCTTCAATGTCACGGCGGGCGAGCGCGCCGGCGAATTCTTCACCCTCGTGTTCGACGGCGACGTGTTCGAACTGATCGAAGCGCACGGCCGCCTGCCGCTGCCGCCCTATATTGAACACGATGCCGACGAATTCGACGAAACGCGCTACCAGACCGTGTACTCGCGCGAGCCGGGCGCGGTGGCGGCGCCGACCGCCGGCCTGCATTTCGACGAAGCGCTGCTGGCCGCCCTGAAAGCGAAGGGCGTCCACTTCGCCTACGTGACCCTGCACGTGGGCGCCGGCACCTTCCAGCCGGTGCGGGTCGAAGCGCTGGCCGAGCACAAGATGCATACCGAGTGGTACACCGTGCCGCAGGAAACGGTGGACGCCGTGCGCGCCGCCAGGGCGGCCGGGCGCGACGTGGTGGCGGTCGGCACCACCAGCCTGCGCGCGCTCGAATCGGCCTCGCAGTCGGGTGAACTGGTGGCCGGCAGCGCCGACACGGCCCTGTTCATCACGCCCGGCTACACCTTCAAAACGGTGTCGCGCCTGATTACCAACTTCCACCTGCCCAAATCGACCCTGCTGATGCTGGTGTCGGCCTTTGCCGGGTATGAGGCCATCCGCGCGGCGTACGCGCACGCGATCGCCAGCCAATACCGCTTCTTCAGCTATGGCGACGCCATGCTGCTCACGACCGACAACAAGTAGACCACACGATAAGCGCCCAGACAACTATGCTCGACTTCCAACTTCTCAAGACCGACACCAGCGGCCTGTCGCACGCGCGGCGCGGCCGCCTCACGCTCAATCACGGCGTCATCGAGACCCCGATCTTCATGCCGGTCGGGACCTACGGCTCGGTCAAGGCGATGTCGCCGGTCGAACTGAAAGAGGTCGGCTCGCAGATCATCCTGGGCAACACCTTCCACCTGTGGCTGCGCCCGGGCACCGAAGTGATGAACAAATTCGGCGGCCTGCACGGTTTCATGGGCTGGGACAAGCCGATCCTGACCGACTCCGGCGGCTTCCAGGTATTCTCGCTGGGCGCGATGCGCAAGATCACGGAGGAGGGCGTCAAGTTCTCCTCGCCGATCGACGGCAGCAAGCTGTTCCTGTCGCCCGAGATCTCGATGCAGATCCAGCGCGCGCTCAATTCCGACATCGTCATGCAGTTCGACGAATGCACGCCCTACGAGATCGACGGCCGGCCGGCCACCTCGGTCGAAGCGGCGCAATCGATGCGCATGTCGCTGCGCTGGGCCCAGCGTTCGATGAACGAATTCAAGCAGGGCGGCAATCCGAACGCGCTGTTCGGCATCGTCCAGGGCGGCATGTTCGAAAACCTGCGCGACGAATCGCTGGCCGGGCTGGAAGAGATCGATTTCCCGGGCATCGCCATCGGCGGCCTGTCGGTGGGCGAGCCGAAGGAAGACATGATGCGCATGCTCGAGCACGTCGGCCCGCGCCTGCCGGCCCACAAGCCGCACTACCTGATGGGCGTGGGTACGCCGGAAGACCTGGTGGCCGGCGTGGCCAACGGGATCGACATGTTCGACTGCGTCATGCCGACCCGGAACGCGCGCAACGGCTGGTTGTTTACCCGTTTCGGCGATGTGAAGATCAAGAACGCGCGCTACAAGGACGACCAGGGCCCGCTCGACGAGAGCTGCGACTGCTACTGCTGCAAGAACTTCTCGCGCGCCTATCTGCACCATCTGCACCGCTCGAAAGAAATCCTGGGCGCGCGCCTGAACACGATCCACAACCTGCACTACTACCTCAAGCTGATGAGCGAAGTGCGCGACGCGATCGACGCCGACCGCTTCCACGCCTTCCGCCTCGAATTCAACGCCGCCCGCGCCCGCGGCGTCTGAGAAAGTTGCAAAACCACCACTCATTTCCTCCTCGGGGTCGGAGCCTCATGCCGAGACCCGAAGGCCGCTAACTTAAGCTCCGTCATTCCCGCCTGTGCGGGAATGACGGGAACGCCAAATGCCTCGGACCTCTGTGGGGCGCAGTGAGTGGCGATGGAAATTCAGCAAGTTCTTGTTGAAAAATAAATAACTCCATGCCGCTTGCAAAAACGAAGTTGGCATTCACATAGGCCAAATTGGCTACCCCGCGGTATGCGGTGCTAGAATACAGCGCTGATTTTTTAACGAAACTAACCTCAATATCGGAGTTCCCCGTGTTTATTTCCAACGCTTATGCGCAAGCTGCCCCCGCTGCCGCCGATACCAGCCTGATGGGCAATCTGAGCACCTTCCTGCCCCTGATCCTGATGTTCGTGGTCATGTATTTCCTGATGATCCGTCCTCAGCAAAAGCGCGCCAAAGAGCAGAAAACGATGATGGACGCGCTGGCCAAGGGCGATGAAGTCGTCACCGCCGGCGGCATTCTCGGCAAAGTCGTCAAGGTCAACGAGAGCTATGTCACGATCGACATCTCCGCCAATACGCCGATCGTTGTGCAGAAGAGTTCGATCACCACGCTGCTGCCGAAAGACACGCTGAAGTCCCTGTAAGCCCGAGGCGCGGCCTGGCGCCGCCTGACTGCTCAACATTGAACGCTGGAACACTATGAACCGCTATCCCGTCTGGAAATACATACTCATCGTCTTTGCGCTGTTGCTCGGTGCCCTGTACACGGCGCCCAACTACTTCGTCGAATCGCCCGCGCTGCAGGTGACGACCGGCAGTTCGATCCTGAAGATCACCAGCGCCACGAGCGAACAGGTCGAAGCCGCCCTCAAGGCGGCCGGCATCGCGCACGAGGGCGTGACCCTGGACGGGAATGAAAACAGCACCTCCGTGCGCGCGCGTTTCGCCAGCACCGACGCCCAGTTCAAGGCCAAGCTGGCACTGGAACGCGCCCTGAACCGCAACCCCGCCGAAGCCGACTACATCGTCACCGTCAACCTGGTGAAGAATACCCCGCAGTGGATGCAGGCCTTGCGCGCCTTGCCGATGAACCTGGGCCTGGACCTGCGCGGCGGCGTGCACTTCCTGATGCAGGTGGACGTGGCCGCGACCACCGAAACCAAGATCAAGGGCATCCAGCAAGCCGTGCGCAGCCAGCTCCTGAACAAGGACGATGCGCGCCACAGCGGCATCGAGCGCGTCGGCCAGACCATCGAAGTGCGCTTTGCCGATGCCGCCAAGCGCGCCAAGGCGCGCACGATCATCGCCGCCGACTCGAACGATCTGCTGCTGACCGATGCGGCCGACGCCAACGGCCTGAAACTGGTGGTCGCGCTCAAGCCGGAAGCGCTGCAGCGCACCATCGACGAAGGCGTCAAGCAGAACATCCTGACCCTGTCGAAGCGGGTCAATGAACTGGGCGTGTCCGAGCCGATCATCCAGCAGCAGGGCCGCGACCGCATCGTGGTGCAGCTGCCCGGCGTGCAGGACGTGGCGCGCGCCAAGGACATCATCGGCCGCACCGCCACCCTCGAAATGCGCATGGTCGACGACACCGTGGTGCCGGGCATGGAATCGGCGGCGAACATTCCGCTGACCTCCGAACTGTTCACCGACGAACGCGGCCAGCCGATCGTGCTGTTGAAGGACATCATCCTGACCGGCGAATACATCTCGAGCGCCATCGGCACCATGGACCAGAACAACCAGCCTGCGGTCAGCCTGGACCTGAACGGCAACGGCGGCAGCAAGATGCGCAACGCGACGCGCGAGCGCATCGGCAAGCGCATGGCCATCCTGCTCAAGGAAAAAGGCAAGTACAACGTGCTGTCGGCGCCGGTCATCAACAGTGAACTGGGCAGCCGCTTCCAGATCACCGGCATGGGCACCCCGCAGAAAGCCAACGAACTGGCGCTGCTGCTGCGCTCCGGCGCCCTGTCGGCGCCGATGGAAATCATCGAAGAACGCGTGATCGGCCCGCAGCTGGGCGCCGAGAACATCGCCAAGGGCCTGTACTCGACCGTGTACGGCTTTGCCGCGATCGCCATCTTCATGATCATCTACTACCATATGTTCGGCGCCTTCAGCGTCGTGGCGCTGGCCTCGAACCTGCTGTTCCTGCTGGCGCTGCTGTCGTGGATGCAGGTGACATTGACCCTGCCGGGCATCGCCGCGATCGCGCTGGCGCTGGGCATGGCGATCGACGCCAACGTGCTGATTAACGAACGGATCCGCGAGGAACTGCGCGCCGGCGAAACGCCGCAGAAGGCCATCGCCGCCGGTTTCGACCGCGCCTGGGCCACCATCCTGGACTCGAACGTGACCACCCTGATCGTCGGTATCGCCCTGCTGGTCTTCGGTTCCGGTCCGGTGCGCGGCTTCGCCGTGGTGCACTGCCTGGGCATCCTGACGTCGATGTTCTCGTCCGTGTTCGTCTCGCGCGGCGTGGTCAACCTCTGGTACGGCCGCACCAAAAAGCTGAACAAAGTCTCGATCGGTACTGTCTGGACTCCTGGCCTGTCGGTCAACAAATAAGCAGCACTTACTACAACAGGACTCAAGATGGAATTTTTCCGCATCAAGAAAGATATTCCCTTCATGCGCCACGCGTTGATTTTCAACGTGGTGTCGGCGCTGACCTTCGTGGCAGCCGTGTTTTTCCTGGTGACGCGCGGCCTGCACCTGTCGGTCGAATTCAAGGGCGGCACCGTGATGGAGCTCAAATATCCGGCCGCCGCCAACCAGGAGAAGATCCGCACGGACCTGATCGCGCTCGGTTACGAACAGCCTGAAGTGTCCAGCTTCGGCACCGCGCAGGAAGTCATGCTGCGCCTGCCGATCATCGAATCGGTGACCGGTTCGACCGGATCGCAAAAGGTGTTCGCCGCGCTGTGCAAATCCGAAGGCGGCGCGGTCACCCGGGTCGACACCGTGGTCAAGGGCCAGAGCGTGGCCAAGGATGTCTGCCACTCGGCGGCCGGCGCCGACGTGCTCAGTCTGCAGAAGGTCGAATTCGTCGGCCCGCAGGTGGGCGACGAACTGGCGCATAACGGCGTGAGCGCGCTGCTGATGGTGGTGCTGTTCGTGGTGATCTACCTGGCCATCCGCTTCGAGTGGAAGTACGCCGTCTCGGCCATCATCGCCAACCTGCACGACGTCGTCATCATCCTCGGCTTCTTCGCCTTCTTCCAGTGGGAATTCTCGCTGGCGGTGCTGGCCGGCGTGCTGGCGGTGCTGGGCTACTCGGTCAACGAATCGGTGGTCATCTTCGACCGGATCCGCGAAAACTTCCGCAAGCAGCGCAAGGCCAGCGTCGAAGAAGTCATCGACAACGCGATCACCAGCACCATCTCGCGTACCATCATCACCCACGGCTGTACCCAGATGATGGTGCTGTCGATGCTGCTGTTCGGCGGCGCGACCCTGCACTACTTCGCCGTGGCGCTGACCATCGGTATCCTGTTCGGTATCTACTCGTCGGTATTCGTCGCCGCGGCCATCGCCATGTGGCTGGGCGTGAAACGCGAAGACCTGATCAAGCCGATCAAGGAAAAGGACGAAACCGACGGCGCCGTCGTTTAAACGCCTTCACGCCGTGTCCCGAACAATGCCGCCCGGCTTACGCTGCGCGGCATTTTTTTCGCACCTGCGCCCGCCCAGCCATGCTCACTGATACCCGCCCGCTGCCATGAGCCGCACCAGCCGCCTGTTCCTGCTGCTCGACGCCCTGCGCGGACACCGCCGGCCGGTCACGGCCGCCGTGCTGGCCGAGCGCCTGGGCGTTTCCGAGCGCACCATCTACCGCGACATCCAGACCCTGTGCCAACTCGGTGCGCCGGTCGAAGGCGAAGCGGGGGTCGGATTCATGATGCGCGCCGGCCTGTTCCTGCCGCCGCTGATGTTCAGCACCGACGAACTCGAAGCGCTGGTGCTGGGCGCGCGCTGGGTACGGCGCCAGGGCGACGACGCGCTGGCCGACGCGGCTTCGAACGCGCTGGCCAAGATCGCCACGGCCACGCCGAAGGACCTGCGCGATTGCATCGCCGAGACCAGCCTGTGGGTGCCGGTCGGCTCGGGGGCGCCCGAGACGACCGCCTTCGTACGGCCCGCGCGCGAAGCCATCCGCGACCAGCACAAGCTGCGCATCGGCTACCGCGATGCGGCCGGCGTGGCGAGCGAACGCACCGTGTGGCCGTTCGCGCTGGCGTTTTTCGAGGGCGCGCGCGTGCTGGTCGCCTGGTGCGAACTGCGCGCTGCGAACCGCCACTTCCGCATCGACCGCATCGCCAGCGCGGTGTCCTGCGGCGAGCGCTATCCCGAACACCGGCGGGAGCTCATCAAGCGCTGGCGCATCGAAATGTGCATGGAAGACGACTCCTGACAAAAACTGACGCAGCGGGCTTCTATCATGGCCGCTCCAACAACTTTTCACGGAGCTGCGCCATGCGCCTGTTTCACAATACCCTGTCATCGAATGGCCGCCGCGTCCTGATGGTCGCCGAGCAGCTTGGCCTGCCGCTGGACATCGTCCAGGTCGACCTGATGAGCGAAAGCGAGCGCGCGCGCCTGCACGAAATCAACCCCAACGGCAAGCTGCCGGTGCTCGACGACGGCGGCTTCCTGCTGTGGGAATCCTGCGCCATCATGCAGTACCTGTGCGACATCACGCCCGGCCAGACGCTCTATCCCCAGGATGCGCGGGAGCGGGCGGATGTGAACCGCTGGCTGTTCTGGGGCAGCCAGCACTTTGCCGAAACGGTCAGCATCCTCTCCTTCGAAAACCTGTGGAAGGCGATGATCGGCATGGGCGAGCCGGACCCGGACGAAGTCGCGCGCGCCGAAGGCCAGCTGAAGCAACTTGGCGCGGTGCTCGACACCCGCCTGGCCGAACGCGACTGGCTGGCGGGCGACGCCCTGAGCCTGGCCGACATCGCCGTGGTCGCGCCGCTGATGTACCTGGACCAGGCCCGGCTGCCGCTGCGCGGCTTCCCGCACCTGATGCGCTGGTTCGACCGCCTGCGCCAGCTCGACCTCTGGAAAAACACCGAAGCCGGATAAACCTTCAAAACCGGCGATTCCACCTACAACCGGGGTCAGAGCTTTTATTTGAAACTTTCTCGTTTTTAGCCTGTTTCGATGCCGATTTCGAGGCAGGTGGCCTCCCTTCGGCGTCACGTCGTGACGCGCCGCAGAGGGAGATCCGGCTCCACGCTCAAATAGCACCGCATCAGGAGTGAGCGCATTAAGCAGAAATGTTTCAAGTTAAAGCTCTGACCCCGGTTGGGCGGCTGCCACCGATCAGGCAACTTTCTTCATTGACACTCATGCGCGGCATGGGCATACTGGACGTTTCGATGTTAGCGCTAACATTGCATTCGGCGGCGCACCTCCGGTCGCCGTCCACCGAGGAGAGAGCGCATTGATCGCCCCCCCGCTGCCGTGGCGTGAAAAAATCAGTTACGGCCTCGCCGACATGGGCTTCAATTTTTATTGGGCCAATATCGCGACCTTCCTGATGATGTTCTACACGGACGTGTACGGCATCTCCGCCGCCGCGGCCGCGTCGATGATGTTCGTCATCAAGCTCGTCAACGCCTTCACCGATCCCCTGATCGGCGCCGTGGCCGACCGGACCAGCACCCGCTTCGGCAAGTTCCGCCCCTATCTGGTCTGGATGGCGCTGCCGCTGGCCGGCGCCGGCGTGCTTACCTACACCACGCCGGACCTCGGCCCCGGCGGCAGGCTGGCCTGGGCCTACGCCACCTACCTGCTGATGATGGTTTGCTACACCTGCATCAACATCCCCTACAACGCCCTGTCCGGCGTGATGTCGGCCGAGCCGCAGGAGCGCTCCACCATCAACGGCCTGCGTTTCATCTTCGCCTTCGCCGGCAGCATGCTGGTGACGGCCGCCACGCCGGCCATGGTCGCCTTTCTCGGTGCCGGGGACGAGCAGCGCGGATGGCAACTGACCATGCTGGCCTGGGGCGTTTTCGCCTCGCTGCTGTTCGCGGCCACCTTTTTCAACACGCGCGAACGCATCGCGCCGCCAGCGCGCCAGCAGACGCGCGTGCGCGACGACCTGCGCGACCTGGCCGGCAACCGCCCGTGGATGGTGCTGTTCTTCCTGGCGCTGATCATCATGGTCTCGATCACCCTGCGCACCAGCACGGCCGCCTACTACTTCAAGTACGTGGTGGCCCGGCCCGGGCTGCTGGCGTCCTTCCTGCCCGCCTACATGGCCGCCGCCGCCGCCGGCGCCGCACTCACGCCGCTGATGACGCGCTTCGTCGACAAGAAGACGCTGATGATCGCATTGATGTCGCTCACTGCGCTGCTGTCGGCCGCCTTCTTCCTTGTCGGCCCGGAGCAGATTAAGGCCATGTATGCGCTGCAGATCGCGCTCGGCCTGGTGCTGGGGCCGAAGTCGCCGCTGGCGTTTTCGATGTATGCCGATACCGCCGACTACAACGAGTGGCGCAACGGCCGGCGCGCCACCGCGATGACCTTCGCCGCCGCCACCTTCTCGCAAAAACTCGGCACCGCGCTGGCGGTGGCCGTCATCGGCGCGGTCTTCACGCAGCTCGGCTACGTGCCGAATGCGGCGCAGTCGGGCGGATCGCAGGCCGGCATCGTCTGGCTGATGTCCATCATTCCCGCCCTGTTCGCCCTGCTCGCGGTGGCGGTCATGTTTTTCTATAACCTCGACAGCCGCACGCTGCGCCAGGTCCAGGCCGACCTGGCGGCGCGCAAGGCAGCGCTGTAAGTCCTTATCAGGAGAGCTTCCATGTTACGCCCCACCGACGACGGTGCCCGCTACGAGTTGAGCAGCCCGACCGCGATGCCGCACGCCGCCGGCTTCCTGTGGAACCGCAAGATGATGATCCAGGCGACCTGCCGCGGCTACGCGGTGGCGCAGTTCATGCAGCCGGAACCTGCCAAGTATGCGCACGCGCCGAACATGGAGGCAAAGTCCTTCATGCAGCCGGAGCAGGCCTATTTTGCGCATCATCCGGGCCGCTTCTTTTATGTGAAGGATGAAGACACGGGCGAGCTGTTTTCGGCGCCCTACGAGCCGGTGCGCGCGCCGCTCGCGCGCTTTGCCTTTTCGGTCGGCCAGAGCGACCTGGCCTGGCACGTCGAGCATCTCGGCATCGGCATCGACCTGCGCCTGTGCCTGGCGCCGGACGCGGTGCTCGAACTGTGGTCGCTGACGGTGACCAACCGGTCCTGCCGCGCGCGCCGGATCAGCGTCACGCCCTACTTCCCGATCGGCTACATGTCGTGGATGAACCAGTCGGCCGAATACCGCGCCGACCTGGGCGGCATCGTCGCCAGCAGCGTCACGCCGTACCAGAAAGTGGCGGACTACTTCAAGAACAGGGACTTCAAGGACAAGACCTTCTTCCTGTGCGAGCACGCGCCCGATTCGTGGGAAGCCAACCAGGCCGCCTTCGAAGGGGAGGGCGGCCTGCACAATCCCTCGGCCCTGCAGGGCCCCGCGCTCGCCAAGGGCGACGCGCGCTACGAGACGCCGGCGGCGGTGGTGCAGTACCGGCTGGCGCTGGACGCCGGTGCGGCCAGCATCCAGCGCTTCCTGTTCGGCCCCGCGTTCGACGACGCCGACATCGCGGCCCTGCGCAGCGCCTGGCTGAGCGAAGACGGCTTCGCGCGCGCCGCCGCCGAGGCCCAGGCCTACGTGGCCGGCGGACGCGGTTGCGTGCGCATTTCCACCCCCGACAAGGAGCTCGATAATTTCGTCAACCGGTGGCTGCCGCGCCAGGTGTTCTACCACGGCGACGTGAACCGCCTCACCACCGATCCGCAGACGCGCAACTACCTGCAGGACAATATGGGAATGAGCTTCGTGCGCCCGTCCGTGATGCGCGCGGCCTTTCTGCATGCGCTCAGCCAGCAGGAAGCCAGCGGCGCCATGCCCGACGGGATCCTGCTGGCGGCCGGCGCGGAGCTCAAGTACATCAACCAGGTGCCGCATACCGACCATTGCGTGTGGCTGCCCGTGTGCCTGCAGGCTTACCTCGACGAGACCGCCGACATGGCGATCCTCGATGAAGCCGTGGCCGATGCCCAGGGCCGCAGCGAGCGCGCCTTCGAGCGCGTCTGCCGCGCCATGGACTGGCTGCTGGCGGAACGCGACCGGCGCGGCCTGTCGTTCATCGCGCAGGGCGACTGGTGCGATCCGATGAACATGGTCGGCTACAAGGGCCGTGGCGTGTCCGGCTGGCTGACGGTGGCGGCGGCGTATGCGCTCAAGCTGTGGTCGGCCGTGTGCGCGCAGCGCGGCGATGCGGCGCGGGCGCAGCACTTCCGCGACGGCGCGGCGGCCATGAACGCGGCGGCCAACGCGCATCTGTGGGACGGCGCCTGGTTCGCGCGCGGCATCACCGATGACGACGTGAAGTTCGGCGTGAGCACCGATGCGGAAGGGCGCATTTACCTCAATCCGCAGGCCTGGGCGATCCTGGGCGGGGCGGCGAACCAGGAGCAGATGGCGAGCATGCTGGCCGAAGTCGAGCGCCAGCTGTATTCGCCCTACGGCGTGACCATGTTCGCGCCGCCCTACAGCGCCATGCGCGACGACGTCGGGCGCGTCACCCAGAAGCACCCGGGGTCGGCGGAGAATGGCGCGGTGTACAACCACGCGGCGATTTTCTACATCTTCAGCCTGTACAGCATCGGCGAGTCGGAGCGCGCGCACATGCTGCTGCGGCAGATGATCCCGGGGCCGCAGGAAGCCGATTACCTGCAGCGCGGGCAGCTGCCGGTGTTCATCCCGAACTACTACCGGGGCGCGCACCGCCAGTATCCGAGGACGGCCGGCAGGTCGAGCCAGTTGTTCAATACCGGGACCGTCTCGTGGGTGTACCGCTGCATCGTCGAAGGCTTGTGCGGCTTGAAGGGCGATGCCGAGGGATTGACCATCCATCCGCAGATGCCGGCGGCGTGGCAGCGCATGGACGTGGAGCGCGAGTTTCGCGGTGCGCGCTTTCACGTGCATATCGAGCGCGCCGATGTGAAGAGCGTCCTGGTCAGGCATGAAGGCAAGTTCCTGCCGCAGGCGCGCATGACGGCAATCGTGGCGGGCGCGGAGTACCGGCTCGATGTCTTCGTGCCGTGAACGCGGCCCGGCGCTTAAGCGCTCTCGCGCGCCATCAGCGTAAACCCCAGGTCGATCTGGGTGGCCGGCGGCGTCTCGCCGGCGATCGCCGCCAGCAGCAAGCCGGCCGCCTCGAAGCCGATCCTGTAGCGCGGCGTGTCGATCGTGGTGAGCGAGGGCGTCATCCACGCCGACGCCGGCAGATCGTTAAACCCGCACACCGCCAGCTGTTGCGGCACCGCGATCCCGCGCCGCTGGCACTGGTAAATCGCGCCATGCGCCAGGTCGTCGTTGCAGCAGAAAACGGCCTCGCAGTCGGGCGCCTGCGCCAGCATCCGCTGCAGCAGTTCGGCCCCCAGCGCGATGCTCGACGGATCGCCGACCATCAGCTCCAGGCGCGCGTCCAGCAGGCCGGCCTCGCCCATGGCCTTGCGATAGCCGTCGGCGCGGCGCAGGGTGCGCTCGTCGAGCTGGGCGCCGATGAAGCCGATGCGCGTGTGGCCCTTGTCGATCAGGTAGCGCGTCATCGCGTGGCCCGCGTCGCACTGCGAAAACCCGACCGACAGCTGCCCCGGGGCGCCGGCCAGGTCCATCATCGACACCACCGGCACGCCGCAGGCGGCCAGCATCTGCGTCACGCGCGCGCTGTGGCTCAGGCTGGAGAGCAGGATGCCGTCCGGGTTCGATTGCAGATAGATGCCGAGCAGCTTTTCTTCCTCCGCATCGGAGTAACGCGTGTTGCCGATTAGGAGCTGGTAGTTGCCCGACCCGATGGCATCCTGGATCCCCTCCAGCACGGCGGTAAACACCGCATTCGACAGCGAGGGCACCAGCACCACGATCACGTTCGACTGCGCCGACGCCAGCGCGCGCGCGGCGCGGTTCGGCACGTAGCCGAGTTCGGCCACGGCAAGTGCGACCCGCGCGCGCACGGCGTCCGACACGCGATCCGGCTGGTTCAGCGCGCGCGAGGCCGTCATCGCCGATACCCCGGCATGCGCCGCCACCGATGCCAGGGTGGCCTTGCCGCTGGAGCGGCCTTTGATGCTGCCCGTTATGCTCATGCGCCTGGCTGCCAGCGATATTTTTTTAACACGTTTTCCCCGTGTGGCGTGCGTTCGGCATGCTTTCCGTCAACACATTGGATGTTTCTCATGGGAATCTTTAACTTGTGTGTGTTCACGCACAGAAGTGCGGCATGCGGCGGACTATAGTGGAACTGTCTCTTTCAGGACATCCCTAGTTTTGGACTTCGCCCGCTTTCAAAGCGGGCATTTTTTTGCCCGGGCCGCGTGCGCGACAAGCATCCAAAGGGAACAACCGGGCGCGGCAGGACGCCGCGCCGCCGCTTACATCAGGGCCGAGGTCAGGCTGCTCACTTCGGCGGCCGACTCTTCCAGGATGCTGTTGAGGGTGCCATCGCCGATGACGAAGTCGATGGTGGCCGCCGCCTGGCGCGAGGTGGCCCCGGCGCGTTCGTACAGGGGCGAGGGGACGGGGGCCAGGTCGTTGGCCAGCAGCAGGGTGTCGCCCAGGGTTTCGGGCGGCAAGGCGCGCATCCCGACCCACAGCGCTTCGATGGCCGCCATCACCGGCGCGGGCACGCCCAGCCGTTGCAGGACGCAGCGGCCGACCATCTGTTCGCCATGTTCGATCCACTCGTCCGCTTCGCCGTCGAACAGGCCCGGAAATTCATCGGCGCGCGAGAGCATGTAAAAGCCGCCGACCTCGTGCACGATGCCGGCGAACATCGCCGTCTCCGGATCGAGGTGGGCCACGCGCCGCGCGATCACCTGCGACAGCGCCGCCACGTGGGCCGAGTGCTGCCACAACTGATTGGCCTTGTCGCGCAGCGACGGTTCGGTGATCTTGCTGCCGAGCTGGCGCACGATGACCGAGGCGCCCAGCGCGTTGAGGGTGCGAAACCCCACGCGCTGCACGGCGGTGCGCACGTTCGTCACTTCGTTGCCGGAGCGGTTATAGGCCACCGAATTGGCGATCGCCACGGTGCGCGCCGCCAGCAGGGGCTCGGCCTGCACCAGGCGGGCCGCCGCGTCGGCATGACAGTCGGGATCGTTCAGCGCGCGCTGCAACTTCAGCGTGGCATCGACATTGGTCGGGAAACTCAGTTCCCCCCGGCTTGCTTGAGCAGCAATGCTCTTGTACGCTTCGAGTCTGTCCATGAAAAAATTATACTCCGATAACCCAGCCGTGTTTGTCGTAAAAACGTGCTTTAAAGCATTTATCTGATCGGGCGCCGGAGCGCCTCGCGGCTCCTCCGGCGCACACGGCGGGGCCTGTCGTTCAGGGCTCGCTGAAAATGGCGTCGCAGCCGTCCTGGGTCGCTTCGGTATCTTCCAGCTCATCGACCAGGCCCAGGTCGAACAATTCCTCGACCGCGTTCATGAAACTGTTGAGCTTGGTGGCGCCGATGAGGCGATAGATTTCGCCGGCTTCGTTGCGCACGCCGATCAGCATCTTTTCCTGACGCACTTCGTCGGGCGTGGCCACGTTGAGCAAGAGGTTGCCGATGATGTGCTTGTCAAAGTGAGCGGGCTTTTTGCCTTCGAGCAGGGTGGTTTTCAATCTTCTTCCTTGTGTTGTTGTAATGTGGGGCAAACGGCATGCTCGGCGATAACGTGTTTCAGTTTGCGCAAGCTGGCATCGATGTCATCGAAATCCTTGTCCGACAAGGACGAAAACAATTGCCTGCCATGCCCGACCACTTTCGGAAAGACGTCCTGGAACACGGCCTCGCCGCTGGCGGTCAGGCGCACGTAAAACGAGCGCTTGTCGTCGCAGCTGCGTTCGCGCGCGACCAGGCCCTTCTGTT
Source organism: Massilia atriviolacea (assembly GCF_003953935.1). Taxonomy (GTDB): domain Bacteria; phylum Pseudomonadota; class Gammaproteobacteria; order Burkholderiales; family Burkholderiaceae_D; genus Telluria_A; species Telluria_A atriviolacea. The sequence continues at coordinate 513,218 of NZ_RXLQ01000004.1, read as the reverse complement.
CCAGGCGGTCGATCACGCCGGTCAGCGTGCCCTTGGTGATCAAGGTTTTTTCGCCCAGTTCCTTGTACGTCATGCCCTGCGTATTGCCGAGCGTGGCGATGATGTCGAACTGGGCATGCGTCAAGCCGCACTGGCGCACCGACTCGCCCGAAAAGCGCTCGAAGCTCTGCAGGCACTCGGCCAGCAAGCGCACACTCCTTAAATAACGTTCCCCCATAGGCCGTGATTATAGCTGGCCGCGCCCGGTTTGACGGCGGCGCGGTCGCTTGTGTGGCCTGCGCGCCGCGCCGATGGCGCTGTTGATGCTGATTTGCTACAGCGGCCGGATGGGTCGGAAGGCGGGCCCGGTCCGGGCAGGATGGTTGATCTCCGGTATGATAGCCAGCCAATGGAAATCCGATTGGCGCCTTGCGGGCGCTCGTCCCTTATGGCTTATATTGCAATGACGCACCCACGCCTGTCCGATGCCACTCGCTAAACTCGCCCGCCTGGCGCAAGAAACGCCGCTGCGCGTGCTCCTCATCAACGCCGGCGAACCCGACGCGCTGACCTGGGCCGGCCTGTTCCAGCCGCTGCGCCTGGCGGCCAAGATCCTCGGTCCCGAGCGCCTGCATGTGGACGTGCGCAGCCCCGACAAATTCGCCGCCGACGCCCAGCGCCACTGGCACCTGGTGCTGCTGGTGGCGGACGAAGCGCAAGCCTCGCTGAAACCGGCCAACAGCCGCATCCTGATCGAGCGCTGCCGCGCCGCGCCGTTCTGGGGCGGGGTCGGAGCGGGCGTGCTGTGGCTGGCCGACGCCGGCGTGCTCAACGGCGTGCGCACGGCGCTGCCGTGGGCGCTGTATGCCGAGGTCGACACGGTGGCCGACCGCGCCGTGTTCACGCCCAACCTGTTCGAAATCGACGACAACCGGCTCACCTGCTGCGGCGGCGCGGCCAGCATCGACTTCGCGCTGAACCTGGTCGAGATCATCTACGGGGCGGGGGTCCAGGCGCGCATCAAGGAAACCCTGTGCATCGACCGCGTGCGCGGCAAGGAAGAGCGGCAGCGGGTGGCCTTGCAGGCGCGCTTCGGCGCCCTGCAGCCGAAGCTGACCGAAGCGGTGAGCTTGATGGAAGCGAACATCGAAGAGCCCCTGTCGACGGACGACATTGCCAACCTGGTCGGCATCTCGCGGCGCCAGCTGGAGCGGCTGTTCAAGCAATACCTGGGCAGCCTGCCGTCGCGCTACTACCTGGAGCTGCGCTTGCAGCGCGCGCGCCAGCTGCTGCTCGACACGCACTATTCGATCGTACAGGTTGGATTGATGTGCGGTTTCTCGAGCGGCTCGCACTTCTCGACCGCCTTCGGCGCCCTGTTCGGCAACACCCCGCGCGAAGAACGCCAACGCAAACTCGCCGCCCCACCGGCATGAATTCCGAACGCCAATCGCGGCACCCCCCTACAACCGGGGTCAGAGCTTTAATTAGAAATATTTCCTAACCGGGGTTCGAGCTCCGCATTACGCCCGCATCACGCCCTGTCCCGCGGGAGCGTACGTCAATACCTGCCCAGCGTTGAGGTGCGTGAGGCGCGACCTGACAGGCTTGCGGGCAATGCGTTTCGAGTCGGAGGTCTGAGCCAGGTTAGGAAATGTTGCAAGTTAAAGCTCTGACCCCGGTTTGTGACCCCGGTTTGTGGGTTTTGCAAGTTTTGGTGGCGAGCAAAAATGAAAATGCTTGTCGCGTATTCAAAAGATGTTTGGGGCTGCTGTTCTTATAATGGTCCGACGTGCCCAGCGGTTTCGCTCCGGGACGCCCACTAACATTGGATGAGGAATGCCATGAACGCAAAGCTTGAAACGGGTGCAACCACGCGGCCGGTGACCAGACAAACCTTCGACGACGTCCTCGTCCCTACCTACGCGCCCGCCGCCATGGTGCCCGTGCGTGCCTCCGGCCTCGACCTGTGGGACCAGAACGGCAAGCATTACCTCGATTTCACTTCCGGCATCGCCGTGTCCAGCCTCGGCCATTGCAACCCGGCCCTGGTCGCCGCCCTGACCGCCCAGCTCAACAATGTCTGGCACCTCGGCAACGGCTACACCAACGAGCCCGTCCTGCGCCTGGCCCTGGCCCTGACCGAAGCGACCTTCGCCGACCGCGCGTTCTTCTGCAACTCCGGCGCGGAAGCCAACGAAGGCGCCCTCAAGCTGGCGCGTAAGTACGCCCACACCAAATTCGGCCCGCACAAGTCGCGCATCATCTCCTGCCTGTCGTCCTTCCACGGCCGTACCCTGTTTACCGTGTCGGTCGGCGGCCAGCCGAAATACACCGAAGGCTTCGAGCCGCTGCCGCAAGAGATCAACCACATCCCTTACAACGACATCGACGCGGCGCGCGCCGCCATCGGCGACGATGTGTGCGCAGTGATCGTCGAGCCGATCCAGGGCGAAGGCGGCGTCATTCCGGGCGACCCGGCCTACCTGAAAGCGCTGCGCGAGCTGTGCGACCAGACCGGCGCGCTGCTCATTTTCGACGAAGTCCAATCGGGCGTGGGCCGCACCGGCGCCCTGTACGCCTACATGGACAAGGGCGTCACGCCGGACATCCTGACCAGCGCCAAGGCCCTCGGCAACGGCTACCCGATCGGCGCCATGCTGACCACCAACGAGATCGCGGCCCATTTCGGCGTCGGCTCGCACGGCACCACCTACGGCGGCAACCCGCTGGCGGCCACCGTCGCGCTCAACGTGCTCGAAACGATCAACCAGCCGGCCTTCCTGGCGCGCGTCAAGGAAGCGTCGGACAAGATCTTCGCCAAGCTGCGCAAGCTCGCCGCCGACTACCCGCAAGTGTTCGGCGAAGTGCGCGGCAGCGGCCTCCTGATCGGCCTGCCGGTCGCGGAAGCCTTCAAGGGCCGCGCCAAAGACATCACCAAGGCCGCCGAAGCGCTCGGCCTGATGCTGCTCATCGCCGGCACCGACGTGGTGCGCTTCGCACCCGCGCTGATCGTCACCGACGCGCAGATCGACGAAGCCGACCGCATCCTGCGCGCCGCCGTCGACGGCATGCTCAACGCGGCTCCCGCCAAGTAATCAGCACACGGCCGGCCCGGCACACGCCGCGGCCGGCCACGGCACGCTTTGCCTATAAAGGGAAAACCCATGTTTGTTGTCCGTCCGGTTGAACTGTCGGATATCGACGCCCTCGAAACGTTGGCAGCAGTGACGATGCCGGGCGTGCATACCTTGCCCAGGACGCGAGAAAAAATCGCCGCCTCGGTCGAGCGTTCGATCGCCTCGTTCGCCGCCCATGTCGACATCCCCAGCGAGGAGTCCTATCTCTTCGTGCTCGAACAGCAGGCCACCCGCGCCATCGTCGGCACCGCCGCCATCTTCGCGTCGGCCGGTTCCAACGGCACCTATTTTTCATTCCGTAACGACGTGATCCAGCAGGTCTCGCGCGACCTCAATATCAGCCACAGCGTGCATGCGCTGACGCTCTGCTCGGAGCTGACCGCGTATTCCCAGCTGTCCGGTTTTTACGTGAGCAATCGCGGCAGCGCCGGCCTGGAAGCGGCCCTGCTGTCGCGCGCGCGCCTGCTGTTCGCGGTGCTCGCGCCGCACCGCTTCGGCGACCGCTTCTTCGTGCCGCTGGCCGGCGTGACCGACAAGAACGGCCAGTCGCCGTTCTGGGAAGCGCTGGGCCGCAAGTTCTTCAAGATGGATTTCCTGGAGGCCGAACGGGTCATCGGCGGCGCCCGCAACCGCACCCTGATCGTCGAGCTGATGCCGCACTATCCGGTCTACGTGCCGCTGCTGCCGGGCGACGCCCAGGCGGCCATGGGCCAGATCCACGGCGACGGCGAACTCGCCTTCAGCCTGCTCACCGAAGAAGGCTTCGAGGCCGACGACTACATCGACATCTTCGACGGCGGCCCGATCCTGCAAGCCCACAAGAACGCGCTGCGCACCTTTGCCGGTTCGATGCTGCGCCGCGTGGCGCCGCTCGATGCGGGCATGTCGTCCGAGCTGCCGGTGACCTACGCGGTCGCCGCCAGCAATGAGCGCAACTTCCGCGCCATCACCGTCTCGTGCCCCTCCGCCGAGGGCGGCGACAGCGTGTTCCTGCCGCAGGACGCGCAGGATGCGCTGATGGTGGCCCCGGGCGATAACGTCATTTGCGTCAGAATCTGAAAGAGAACCCTATGCTAGTTGTACGCGCAATTCACGCGTCCGATCTGGATGCCCTGATCGAACTGGCGCACCAGGTCGGGAGCGGCATGACGACCCTGAAACCGGACCGCAAGATGCTGGGCGACCGCATCTCGGTGGCGGTGGCCTCGTTCGCCGAGACCATCCCGCCCGAGCAGCGCGACTACATGTTCGTCATGGAAGACACCACCAGCGGCCGCCTGGCCGGCGTGTGCGCGATCAAGGGCGCGGTGGGCCTGGACGAGCCGTTCTATAACTACCGCATCGGCACCCTGGTGCATTCGAGCCGCGAGCTCGAGGTGTTCACCCGCATGGACACCCTGTACCTGTCGAACGACCTGACCGGCGCCACCGAACTGTGCTCGCTGTTCCTGCATCCGGATTACCGCAGCGGGAACAACGGCAAGTGGCTCTCGAAAAGCCGCTTCCTGTTCATCGCCCAGTTCCCGCAGCTGTTCACGGCCAAGCTGATCGCCGAGATGCGCGGCTACCAGGCCGAGGATGGCAGCTCGCCCTTCTACGAAGGCCTGGGGCGCCACTTCTTCAAGATGGATTTCAACCACGTCGACCACCTGACCGCGATGGGCAAGAAGTCCTTCATCGCCGAACTGATGCCGCGCCAGCCGCTGTACGTGGCCTACCTGCCGGAAGATGCGCAGGAAGTCATCGGCAAGGTGCACCTGTCGACCGCGCCGGCGCGCCGCCTGCTGGAGCAGGAAGGCATGCACTTCGAAGGCTATGTCGATATTTTCGATGCCGGTCCGGTGCTGCAGGCGCGCGTGTCGGAACTGCGCGCCATGCGCGACAGCGCGGTGGCCATTGTCGACGAAGCGGCCACCCCGCTTGAGACCGAGCCGCTGCTGGTGTCGAACACCGTGCTCAGTGATTTTCGCATGATCGTCGCACACGCCAATCCGGTCTCGGGCAAGCTGGCCCTGACCCCGGACGAACAGGCGCTGCTGCATTGCCAAGGCGGCGACACGGTTCGCACGCTGTCACTCAATGTAAGGAAAAATGTCCATGTCTGAATCGAGCAATGTATTAAGCAACGCTGCCAGTAACTTCATCGGCGGCGAATGGCGCGCCGGCAGCGGCGCCGAACTGGTCACCACCGATCCGTCCACCGGCAAGCAAACCTGGACCAGCCGCGAATCGACCGCCGCCGACGTGGCGCAGGCCGTGCAGGCCGCGCGCGCCGCTTTCGACGCCTGGGCCTCGACCCCGCTCGACGAGCGCATCGCCGTCTGCGTGCGTTTCCGCGACCTGCTCAAGGCCAATGCCGAGGAGCTGGCGCGCACCATTTCCGAGGAAGTCGGCAAACCGCTGTGGGAAGCCCGCACCGAGGTGACCACCATGGCTAACAAGGTCGATATCTCGGTGCAGGCCTACGGCGCGCGCACCGGTGAAGTCGCCGCCAGGGTCGCCGACGGCAATGCCGTGCTGCGCCATCGCCCGCACGGCGTGTTCGGCGTGTTCGGACCGTACAACTTCCCCGGCCACCTGCCCAACGGGCATATCGTCCCGGCCCTGATCGCCGGTAACACGGTGGTGTTCAAGCCGAGCGAATACGCGCCGCGCACCGCCATCAAGACCGTGCGGCTGTGGCAGCAGGCGGGCTTGCCGGACGGCGTGATCAACCTGGTCAACGGCGGGCGCAATACCGGTGTCGCCCTGGGCCAGGATGCGGGCCTGGACGGCGTGCTGTTTACCGGCTCCTGCCAGACCGGCGTCGCACTGCACAAGCAGTTCGGCGGCCAGCCGGGCAAGATGCTGGCGCTGGAAATGGGCGGCAACAATCCGCTGGTGGTGTGGGACGTCAAGGATGTCGACGCCGCCGTGCACCACGCCGTCATGTCCGCCTTCATCTCGGCCGGCCAGCGCTGCACCTGCGCGCGCCGCCTGGTGGTGCAGGACAGCCCGGCCGGCGAGGCCTTCGTCAAGCGCCTGGTCGAGGTGGCATCCCGGCTTGCCGTGGGCGCCTCCGACGCCGAACCGCAACCGTTCATGGGTCCCGTGGTGTCGAGCGCCGTCGCCGCGCGCCTGGTGCAGGCGCAGGCCGACATGGCCGCCAGGGGCGGCACCGTGCTGCTGCAAATGAAGCAGCTCGATCCGAACGCCGGTTTCGTCACGGCCGGCATCGTCGACGTCACCGGCGCCAGCGGTATTCCGGACGAAGAGTGGTTCGGTCCCCTGCTGCAGATCATCCGCGTCAAGGACTTCGCCAGCGCCGTCAAGGTCGCCAACGCCACCGAATTCGGCCTGGCCGCCGCGCTGCTGTCGAACGACGAAGCGCTGTGGAAGCAGTTCTCGGTGCAGGCGCGCGCCGGCATCGTCAACTGGAACCGCCCGACCACGGGCGCGGCCAGCAGCGCGCCGTTCGGCGGCGTGGGCAAGTCGGGCAATCATCGCCCGAGCGCCTACTACGCGGCCGACTACTGCGCCTATCCGGTCGCGTCGATCGAAACGAGCGAACTTGAACTGCCGGCCAAGCTGTCGCCCGGCCTGACTTTCCAGGACCTGCCATGAGCGCACGCGAATTCAACTTCGACGGCCTGGTCGGGCCGAGCCACAATTACGCCGGCCTCTCGTTCGGCAACGTCGCCTCGTTCAGCAATGTGAAGAGCGCGTCGAACCCGCGCGAGGCGGCCCTGCAGGGCCTGGCCAAGATGCGCGAGCTGGCCGCGCGCGGCTTCGCGCAGGCGGTCATGCCGCCGCAGGCGCGTCCCAACTTCCGCCTGCTGCGCCGCATCGGGTTTACCGGGACCGACGCCGAGGTGCTGGCGCGCGCCTACCGCGAGTCGCCCGTCATCCTGGCGTGCGCCTATTCGGCCTCGCCCATGTGGACCGCCAACGCGGCCACGGTCAGCCCGTCGGCCGATACCTTCGACGGCCGCGCGCACTTCACCGCCGCCAACCTGAACAACAAGCTGCACCGCTCGGAAGAGCACCTGCAGTCGACCCGCACCCTGCGCGCGCTGTTCGCCGACGAGCGCCATTTCGCGGTGCACGAGGCGCTGCCGCCGACGTCGGCCTTCGGCGACGAGGGCGCGGCCAACCACACGCGTTTTTGCGCCACCCATGGCGGCAAGGGCGTCGAGTTGTTTACCTACGGCCGGGTCGAATTCGATCCGTCCGCGCCGGCGCCGAAAAAGTACCCGGCGCGCCAGAGCCTGGAAGCGTCGCAAGCCATCGCGCGCCTGCACGGCCTGGACGCGGCACGCACCGTGTTCGCCTCGCAAAATCCGGACGTGATCGACCAGGGCGTGTTCCACAACGACGTCATCGCGGTCGGGAACGGCAATGTGCTGTTCTATCACGAGCAGGCCTTTCACGACGAAGGCGCGGTGCTCAATCAATTGAGAAATGCGCTGGCCGGCGTGGAAACCGAGCTGGCCGCGATCCGCGTCGATACCCGCGTGGTCTCGGTGGGCGACGCCGTGGCCAGCTACCTGTTCAACAGCCAGCTGCTCACCAAGCCCGATGGCGCGATGGCGCTGGTGATTCCGCAGGAATGCCAGGAAAACCGCGCCGTGGCGCGCTACCTCGAAGAACTGGTCGCCAGCGGCGGCCCGGTCGACGAGCTGATTCACTTCGACCTGCGCCAGAGCATGCGCAACGGCGGCGGGCCTGCCTGCCTGCGCCTGCGCGTGGCGCTCACCGACGCGGAAGTCGCGGCCATGCACCAGGGCGTGATCATGACCGACGCCCTGTACGACACCCTGGTGGCCTGGGTCGGTAAATACTACCGCGACCACCTCGAACCGAAAGACCTGGCCGATCCCCAACTGGCGCTGGAATGCAGCGCAGCGCTGGAGGAATTGAGCCGCATCCTGGGACTGCCCGGCCTGTACGACCTGACGTAGAATACCGCCAGCCGGACGGTGCACCCAATTTGGGCGGGTAAACCCGCCTTTCTGCAAATCGCGAAAGCGCCGTCACAAGCTGGCGCCGGAACGATGGAATACAACCAAAAGCAACGGAGAAGCAAAGATGAAACAGATGCCACAAGATTTGCGTAAACAGACGCTGGACCTGATCAATGCGAGCCAGCCTGCCGACGGCGGCCAGGTAACGGCGCTGATCGGCGCCTGGCTCGGTTCGCTCGACGACGAAGACCTCGCGGGCACGTCGCCGGATAGCCTGGCGCCGGTCCTGCGCGACGGCTTTACGCAAGCAGCGCAGCGCACCGCCGCCGGCTGCCAGATCGCGCAGCTGCGCTACTCCGACGGCCGCGGCGCGCAAGCGACCGCCCTGCTGGTCATCAACGATGACATGCCTTACCTGGTCGACTCCATCGTCATGGCGATGCGCAAGCAGCGCGTGGCGGTCAACGGCGTGATGAACGCCGTGCTGGCCGTACGCCGCGACGCCAGCGGCAATGCGGTCGCTGTCGGCGAAGCCGGCGCACCGCTCGAATCCGTGGTCCTGTGCCTGCTGGCCGAAGACCTGGGCGCCGACGAACTGGCCGCGCTGGTCGCCAAGCTGCAGATGGTGGCGCGCGACGCCGCCGTGGTGCGGCGCGACTCGGTCGCCATGGGCGACCGCCTGACCGCCGTCGCTGCGGCCGCCGCCGCCAACGGCACCGACGGCCAGGAAGTGGCCGCTTTCCTGGAATGGGCCAAGAACGAAGGCTTCGAGCCGTTCGGCTACGCCTACTACGTCGTCAAGGCCGGCGAGCGCGAACTCGAACGCGACATCCCGAGCCGCATCGGCGTGCTGCAGGATACCGCGCATCCGGTCTACGGCACCTGCCTGGCGAATATCCCGGGCGACTTCGATACCCTGTCCAAGCGCCCTGACGCGCTGTCGATCGTCAAGGCCGACGTCGAAGGCACCCTGCACCGCGACCAGCCGCTCGACTTCATCGGCGTGCGCGACACCGACGCACAGGGCAATATCCGTGGCGAGCACTGTTTTGTGGGCCTGTTCACCCGCGCCGCCACTTCCACCCCGCTGGCGCGCCTGCCGTTCGCGCGCGGCCGCGTGGCCAAGGTCCTGAGCCTGGCCGGCGTGCGCCAGGAAGGCTTCCGCGCCGAGAAATTCCTCGAAATCCTCGAATCGCTGCCGCGCACCGAAGCGCTGGAAGCCGATCCGGAATGGCTGTCGCAGGTATGCAGCTCGGTCGTGTCGCTGTACAAGCAGCCGCGCGCCAAGGTGTTTGCGCGGCGCGACGTCTACGCGCGCCACCTGAACGTGCTGGTCTACATGCCGCGCGAGCGTTACAGCGCCAGCGTGGCCGCCAGCCTGGCCCACGCCCTGAAAGAAAGCTCGGGCGCGACCGAGGTGCGCTCGCAAACTCTGGTGGCCGACGGCCCGCTGGCCCGCGTGTACCTGATCGCCCACGCCGCGCGCAATCCGCTCGACCTCGAAACCGATATCCAGCAGCCGCTCCTGTCGGTGCTCGACGGCTGGCACGACAAGTTCGCCGCCCTGACCGACAATGTGTTCGACGTGCCGACCCGTAGCACCCTGCGCAAGCTGTGCTCGACCCTGCCGGTCAACTACGTCAGCGCCACCGCGCCGGCGGTGGCCTTCCGCGACCTGAACGCCATCCTGCACAACGGCCACGCCGGCCGCGTGTCGGTGCGCGTGGAGCTGGACGATGCCGGCAGCGCCACCATCCGCCTGTACTCGGTGGACGGCGTGCCGTCGCTGTCGCGCATCCTGCCGGCGCTGCATAACGCCGGCGTCGCCATCGACCGCGAACAGACCTACGCCATCGCGGTCGCCGACGGCAGCCGCCATTTCGTCACCAGCCTGGCGGTCGACGCCGACAGCGCGGCCAAGCTGGCCAAGCCGAACGTCGTGACCGTGGCGCAGGAACTGTTTGCCTCGCTGTTCAACAACGAAGCCGAAGACGGCCGCATGAACGGCCTGGTGATCGAAGGCGGCTTGCGCATGCGCGAAGTGCAGCTGATCCGCGCCTACATCAGCTACTGGCGCCAGACCGGCAGCAAATTCTCGGTGCGCTACATGGCCGACACCCTGCGCCGCCAGCCCGCGCTGGTCAAGGAACTGGTCGAAGGTTTCGTCCAGCGTTTCGATCCGTCGGTGCCGGAAGAGCAGCGCCTGGCCGCGGCCGAGCGCATCGCCGCCATCAAGACGCGCCTGGCGACCGTCAACCACGCCGACACCGAGGAAATCGTCGCCGCCCTGGTCGACCTGATCCTGGCCACCGTGCGCACCAACTACTTCCAGAACGGGCAGCAAGGCGACAAGATCATCTTCAAGTTCGACACCAGCAGCCTGGCGCTGGTACCGGAACCGCGTCCGTACCGCGAGATCTACGTGTTCTCGCGCCGCTTCGAAGGCGTGCACCTGCGCGGCGGCCCTGTGGCCCGTGGCGGCTTGCGCTGGTCGGACCGCATGGAAGACTACCGCACCGAAGTGCTGGGCCTGGTCAAGGCGCAGATGGTCAAGAACGCGGTCATCGTGCCGGCCGGTTCCAAGGGCGGTTTCGTCTGCAAGCAGATGCCGAAGGACGCCGTGCGCGAAACCATCGCCGCCGAAGGCGAAGCAGTCTACCGCCTGTTCATTTCCAGCCTGCTGGAAGTGACCGACAACCGCGTGCGCGGCGCCATCGTGCCCCCAAGCGACACCGTGCGCTACGACCAGGACGATCCGTACCTGGTGGTGGCCGCCGACAAGGGCACCGCGACGTTCTCGGACATCGCCAACAGCATCGCCGTCAAGCGCGGCTTCTGGCTGGGCGACGCCTTTGCCTCGGGCGGCTCGAACGGTTACGACCACAAGAAAATGGGCATCACCGCCAAGGGCGCGTTCGAAGCGGTCAAGCGCCACTTCTACGAGATGGACCACGACATGAACACCACCCCGATCACCATGGTCGGCGTGGGCGACATGTCGGGCGACGTGTTCGGCAACGGCGTGCTGCTGTCGCGCCAGCTCAAAGTGCTGGCCGCGTTCGACCACCGCCACATTTTCCTCGACCCGACCCCGGACGTCGTCACCTCGTACGCCGAGCGCGCACGCATGTTCGCGCTGCCACGCTCGTCGTGGGACGACTACAACAAGGACCTGATCTCGGCTGGCGGCGGCGTGTTCCCGCGCAGCGCCCGTTCGATCGAGCTGTCGCCGCAAGTGCGCGCCGCGCTCGACATCGCCGAGACCGTGCTGCCGCCTGAAGAACTGATGCACCGCATCCTGATGGCGCCGGTGGACCTGTTCTACAACGGCGGTATCGGTACCTACATCAAGGCCTCGACCGAAACCCACGCGCAGGTCAAGGACCGCGCCAACGACAATATCCGCGTCGACGGCAACCAGCTGCGCTGCAAGGTCGTCTCCGAAGGCGGCAACCTGGGCGCGACCCAGAACGGCCGCATCGAATTCGCCCTGGCCGGCGGCCGCATCTTCACCGATGCGATCGACAACTCGGCCGGCGTGGATTGCTCGGACCATGAAGTGAACGTCAAGATCTGGCTCGACACCGAAGTCAATGCCGGCGAACTGCCTGAAGCGGACCGCAACCGCATCCTCAACGAGATGACCCTCGACATCGAAGACCTGGTCCTGCGCGACAATACCCTGCAAACCCACCTGCTGGTGCGCGAAGTGCAGGCCCAGGCCGATCCGGCAGTGGTCGACGGCTACGCCGCGCTGATCGCCAGCCTGGAGGCGGAAGGCGCGCTCTCGCGCGAACTGGAACAGCTGCCCACCGACGCCGAACTGCAGCGCCGCAAGGCGCTGGGCGCGGGCCTGACCGCACCGGAACTGGCGGTGGTGATCGCCAACGTCAAGAACCGCTTCAAGCGCCTGCTGTCCGCACTGCCGCTGACGGACGAAAGCTGGGCCGAGTCGGTGCTCAAGCCTTACTTCCCGGCGCAACTGGTCGCCACCCGCAATGCGCTGGCGCATCCGCTGGCCAACGCCATCCTGGCGACCGTGCTGGCCAACGAGTCGGTCAACCGCTGCGGTCCGCTGATGATCCGCGACCTCGCCACCGCCCACCAGGTCGACGAGACCGAGGTGGTCAAGGCCTGGGGCCAGTCGTGGTCCGCGCTGCACCTGGCGCCGATCTTCGCCGCGCTCGACGCCGATGCACTCAAGGTGCCGCGCGCCGTGTCGATCAAGGTCGATGCGCGCACCCGCGTGCTGTTCAAGGCGATCGTCGAAGGCGTGCTGTCGGTACCGGGCGAGCACCAGCGCGCGGGCGGCATGGAAGAACTCTCGCGCCTGTTCTCGCAGCCGGAGATGCTCAAGCAGCTGATGCCGGCAACGGCCGACGCCGACGCTTTCGTCTCCCTGCCTGCCTCGTTCACGCAAGCCTGGAAAGCGGTCGACGCGATCGAAGCGGTGGCCACCTTCCTGTTCGCGGCGGTGTCGGTCAACCGTCCTGCGGGCATGAGCCTGGCGCAATTCCTGCAGGTGGGGATGGCGCTGCGCGGCCAGGCCGGCATCGATACCCTGGAGCGTGGCCTCAAGCTGGCGCCGCACAGCAAATCGCAGGAACAGCTGCGCAACTATGCGATGCAAGCCTTGCGCCGCACCCAGCAACGCCTGCTGCAGCAAGTGCTGGCCCGTTCCGGCAACGGCGGCGACACCCTGGAAGCGGTGGAAGTGGTCACCAACGGCATGGGCTTGTCGGGCTATGCGCCGGCCACCGACCTGGAACAGGCGATGCTGGACGTATGGGCCTTGTCCGAGGCGACCAACACGGCGCCGGTGGCGGCGTAAATGACCGCCTACGTTCCACCAACGGCAAACGGGGGCGCGCAAGCGCTTCCCGCCGCCGTGCGGGCGCTGGCCGGCGCCGACTTCACGGTGCTGGCCAAGCGCTTCCTTGATGCCGGTTTTGCGGTGGCGCAGCCGGCGCCCGGCATCGTGACGATCAAGTCCGGCCAGGCGCCCGCCTGCGCCAGCGTGATCGTCTCGGTCGGCGTGCATGGCGACGAGACCGGGCCGATCGAAGTGCTGGCCTACGTGCTCGACGCGCTGTCGCAGGACCCGGACGCGCTGGCGGTGGACCTGATGGTCTGCGTCGGCAATATCGACGCGATTTCCGCCGGCAAGCGCTTCATCGATGCGGACCTGAACCGGATGTTCCGTCCGGTGCGCGGTAGCCTGGCCGGCGCGGCGGAAGCGGCGCGCGCCGACACCATGATCGCCGCCACCGTGGACTTCTTCGAGGGCGCCGGGCCGGACCGCTGGCATCTCGACCTGCACACGGCGATCCGGCCGTCGGTGTATCCGACCTTTGCCATCGTGCCGGAGCTGATTGCGGAAGAAGGCAAATGCGCGCTGATCGCCTGGCTCGGCCAGGCGGCCATCGGCGCCATCGTCATGAATCCGCAGTCGGCGGGAACGTACAGCTACTATTCGGCCGAGCATCACGGGGCGGCGGCAAGCACCGTGGAACTGGGCCGGGTCGGCACCCTGGGCCAGAACGACCTGAGCCTGTTCGCGGACGTCGGCAGCGCGCTCGACGACCTGCTGCGCGGCGCCAGTCCGGCCGGGCCCAAGGTGGCGTCGCATGTGTTCGCGGTGGCGCAGGAAATCATCAAGCACAGCGACGGCTTCAAGATGGCCTTCGACCGCAGCACCCAGAACTTCACCGCGCTCAGGCAAGGGCAGGTCATCGCCACCGATGGCGACATCGTGTACGCCGTCAAGCATCCGGAGGAACTGGTAGTATTCCCGAACCCGGATGTGCGCGTCGGTCTGCGCGCCGGATTGATGGTGGTGCGGACGCAGTAGCCGGGATGCCGGCGGCATGCCCCGTACCGTTTTTTACACGCGTTACAGGGCCTGCCATGAGTACCTTGTTCACACCTTTCAGCATGGGGCCGCTCACGCTGGCCAACCGCATCGCCATCGCGCCGATGTGCCAGTATTGCGCCGATGAAGGCATGGCCGGCGACTGGCACATGATCCACCTGGGCCACCTGGCCTTGTCCGGGGCGGCCATCCTGTTCCTGGAGGCGAGCGCCGTCTCGCCCGAAGGACGCATTTCTCCCAAAGATCTCGGTATCTGGTCGGACGGCCATGCCGCCGCACTGGCGCCGATCGTGGCCGCCATGCGCCGCCACGCGCCGATCCGCCTGGCGATCCAGCTTGCGCACGCGGGGCGCAAGGCGTCTTCCATGGTGCCGTGGGAAGGCGGCGCCAACATCGCCGTCGGCGAGGGCGGCTGGCAGACCGTGGCGCCGTCGGCGCTGCCGCATGCGGAAGGCGACACGGTGCCGCTGGCGCTCGACGACGACGGCCTGGCGCGCATCCGCGACGCCTTCGTGGCGGCCGCCGTGCGCAGCCATGCGCTGGGGCTGGACGCGATCGAACTGCACGCCGCGCACGGCTACCTGCTGCACCAGTTCCTGTCGCCGCTGTCGAACCGGCGCGAGGACCAGTACGGCGGGTCGCTGGAGAACCGCATGCGCTATCCGCTGGAGGTGTTCGCGGCGGTGCGCGAGGCGGTGCCGGCCAGCATGGCCGTGGGAGTGCGCATCTCGGCCACCGACTGGGTCGAGGGCGGCTGGGACATCGAGCAGAGCGTGCGTTTTTCGCAGGAACTGAGCGCCGCCGGCGCCGACTTCATTCATGTCTCGAGCGGCGGCATTTCGCCGGCCCAGCAGATTGCGCTGGGGCCGTCCTACCAGATCGGCTTCGCCTCCCGCATCCGCGAGGCGACCGGCATGCCGACCATCGGCGTGGGCCTGATCACCGAGGCGCGGCAGGCCGAAGACATCGTCGCGCGCGGCGACGCCGACGTGGTGGCGCTGGCGCGCGCCATGCTGTTCGATCCGCGCTGGCCGTGGCATGCGGCGGCGCAGCTGGGCGCCAGGGTCGACGCGCCGCCCCAGTACTGGCGCTCGCAGCCGCGCCAGTACAAGGACCTGTTCGGGCCGGCGGCGTAAGGCGGCGGCCTGCCTGCCAGGCCGCCTACAGCAGATGGTCCAGCATGTCCGGACCGAACACCTCGCGGTGCAGGCGCGCGACCGGCACGCCGGCGCCGAGCAGCGCCAGCCATTGCGCCTGCATGAAGGGCAGCGGCCCGCACATATACACCTCGGCCTCGGAGCGCGGCCAGGACGGCATGCGCGAGACCTCCATGCGCCCGCCCAGCACCGCCTCGTCGTGAGCGCTCACTTGCTCGTAGAAGGTGGCCACCTGCAGATGCGGCATGCGCGCACGCGCGGCGGCCAGGTCGGCCCGGTGCGCATGGTGCTGCGCGTCGCGGGCGGCGTGGGCGAAGATCACGCGCCGTTCCGGATGGACTTGGGCGATGCGCTTGAGGGCCGCGATCATCGGCGTGATGCCGACTCCGGCCGAGATCAGCACCAGCGCTTCCCCGGACTCGGTATCTGGCGCAAAATCGCCGAACGGCGGCGAGACCTGCAGCACGCTGCCCACCCGCACCTGGTCGTGAATCCAGTTCGACACTTCCCCCGCCGGGGTGGCGGCGCCGGCCGGCTCGCGCTTGACCGAGATGCGCAGGCTGTCGGGCTGGGTCGTGTCGGACAGGCTGTACTGGCGGATCTGGCGCCGGCCGTCGGCAAAATCGACCTGCACGCTCAGGTACTGGCCGGGCTTGCCGGACGCCAGCGGCGCGCCGTCCATGGCCGCCAGGCGGATCGACACCACGTCCGCGCTTTCCTGCGTCACCTCGGTCACGCGCAGGGCGCGGCGCTGGCCCTGGGCGATGCCGGCCCCGGCGTACAGAGCGCGCTCGGCCTCGATGAACAGCGCGGCCAGCGAGCGGTAGGCCTCGTCCCAGGCCGCCATCAGCGGCGCCGTGGCGGCCTCGCCCAGGGTGCTGGCGATGGCGCCGAGCAGGTGGCGGCCGACGATGGGGTAGTGCTCTTCGCGAATCCCCACCGACACATGCTTGTGGACGATGCGTTCGATCACCGGCGCCAGCGCGCCCGGGTCGCCGATGTTGGCGGCGTAGGCGAACACGGCCGAGGCGAGCGACTGTTGCTGGGCGCCGTTGGCCTGGTTGCCCATATTGAACAGCATGGTCAGCTCCGGATGCTCGGCGAACATATTGCGGTAAAACGTGGTGGTGATGGCCACGCCGTGCGCGCGCAGGACCGGAACGCTGGCGTCGATGTAGGGGCGGGAAACGGCAGAAATCATACAATCCTTTCAATATCTTGCATGTAAAATGCAACTTTAACGTCGTAAAAAAGGCGCGTGTCGACGCGCCCGTGCCAATCGCGGTGCTCAGGCAGCCGTGCCGCCGCCCTGGTCGAGGAACATCCTGTGCATGCGCACGATCTTCTCGCCCGTGTTGCCTTGGGTGATATGGGCCAGGGTGACCTGGTCCATGGCCCCGTAAAACGCTTCCATGCCGGTCCTCAGGGCGGCGCGCAGCTGGCAGTCGCCGCTCAGGCGGCAGCCTGTGCCTTCGCAGTCGACCAGTTCGTTGTCGCCTTCGAGCTCGCGCAGCACCGTCCCGATCGAGAGGGTGGCGGCATCGGCGGCCAGGCGCAGGCCGCCGTTGCGCCCCCGGGTCGCGCAGACCCAGCCGGCGCGCGCCAGGTGGCCCACCACCTTGACCAGATGGTTGACCGGCAGCTCGAACTGGGCTGCCACTTCGGCCACCGTGACCGGGACGCGGCGCTCGCCGGCGCGCGCCAGGTAGATCAGGACGCGCAAGCCAATATCGGTAAAACGGGTCAGGTGCATGCGCCACTCCGGATGAGAACGAATTCATTCTAGCAAATATGCATAGAAAATGCATCTTTAAAAATCGGACAAGGCGGGAAACGTTGCGAACGTGCCGAGGCAGGGGTCTTGCCGGTCCGGCAAGCCGCGTTTTTCGCGCGCAAAAGATGTGTATAAGTAAATGGGAATAGCCCCTATAATCGCTGCTGCCATTCATCTAGCGCGACAAAAAGGGACGAATCCGTGAATCAAACTCTGGGCCAGAAGCTGTTCCGCATCAAACCTGCCGTCGGCAAAACAGACCCCCAACCCGGGCATGCAGGAACCGGCCTGGCGCGCAGCATGGGATTGTTCCCGCTGACCATGATCGGCGTCGGCGCCACCATCGGCACCGGCATCTTTTTCACCATGGTCGAGGCGGTGCCCAAGGCCGGGCCCTCGGTCGTGCTGTCCTTCCTGCTGGCCGCGCTGACCGCCGGCCTGACCGCGCTGTGCTACGCCGAACTGTCGTTCCGCATTCCGGCCTCCGGCTCGTCCTACTCCTTCGCCTACGCCACCGTGGGCGAATTTGCCGCCTTCATCATGGCCGCCTGCCTGCTGCTCGAATATGGGCTGGCGGCCAGCGCCACCGCGATCGGCTGGTCGGCCTACCTGAATAACTTCCTCACCAATGCGATCGGCTGGCAGATTCCCGAGATACTGCGAACGCCGATGTTCGTCTCCGGCGAGCATGGGATGGAAATCCGCGCCGGGCACATCAACCTGCCGCCGATTCTGCTGGTGATCATGTGCGGCTTGCTGCTGATCCGCGGCACCAAGGAATCGGCCACCACCAACGCCATCATGGTGCTGGTCAAGCTGGCGATCCTGGTGTTTTTCATCGTGATCGCGTTTTCCGGCTTCGACATCAACAACTTCACGCCCTTCTTCAACACCGACAACAGCAAGGGCTTCGCCAACATGGCCGGCGTGACGGCGGCGGCGGGCACGGTGTTCTTCTCGTTTATTGGCCTGGACACGGTCGCCACCGCCGGCGAAGAAGTGCGCAACCCGACCCGCAACGTGCCGATCGGCATCCTGTCGGCGCTCGGCATCGTCACCGTGTTCTACATGCTGGTGGCGGTGGCCGCGCTCGGCGCCCAGCCGGCCAGGATGTTCGCCGGCCAGGAAGCGGGCCTCGCGGTGATCCTGCAAAACGTCACGGGCCAGGCCTGGCCGGCCCTGGTGCTGTCGGCCGGCGCCGTCATTTCGGTGTTCAGCGTGACCCTGGTGACGATCTACGGCCAGACCCGGATCCTGTACGCGATCAGCAAGGATGGCCTGATTCCGCAGACGTTCCAGAAAGTCAGCCCGCGCACCCAGTCGCCGGTCAGCAATACCGTGATCGTGTGCCTGGTGGTGGGGCTGGTGGCCGGCTTCGTCGACTCGACCTACCTGTGGGACATGGTCAGCATGGGTACGCTCACGGCCTTCATCGTGGTCTCGATCGCGGTTCCGGTGATGCGCAAGAAAATGGGCGAGTCGGCGACCAAGGGCTTCCGCGTGCCGTTCGGCCCGTACGTGGTGCCGGGCCTGAGCGTGGCCGCCTGTCTGTACATCATGAAGGATTTGTCGAAGACCACGTTTACCGTGTTCGCGATCTGGATGTGCGTGGCGGTGCTGACCTACTTCGCCTACAGCATCCGCCACTCGCGCCTGAACGACAGCGCGCCCTGACGGCCGGGCCCGTGTCCGTTTGTCAGACCTGACACCGGGGTGGACACGGGCTCTGCTGTTACTGGCCCAGCCGCACGGCCGCCCGGTCCAGCACGCGCACCACCATGGCAATGGCGTGCGGCACCATTTTTTTGGCCACGCCGCGCCGCAGCGCGTGATCGGTCGACGACATGACCGCCCCGCCATATTTATAGGAGTAGGTGCCGCCCTGCGTGAGCAGCGGCCGGATGTCGGTCGCCGTGGCGGCCAGCGGCGTGAAGTCGTTCAGCGCCGCCAGCACCAGCGCTCCATCGTTGAGCTTTTCGGTATCGTAGTAATCCTCGATCCAGCTTTCCCAACCGGAATGGTTGTGTCCGAGCACATTGAAGGTGTGGTGCGGCTGCAGCAGGTCGGTCGCGTGCAGGACGAAGCCGAGCGACTGCGCCGACGGCGCCTGCAGGAAGCGGCTCCAGAAGTGCTGCGCCAGGTTGTCGATCGGCTGGAACGGCATCTTTTCGTAATCCTGGTACATGCTGGCCGTCGAATAGCCGCCCTGGCGGTAGCGCGCTTCGGTGACGCCGAAGCTGTTGTACTTGCTGGTGTCGCCGAACCAGCCGCCCAGCCCGCCGGCGCCGTCGTCCAGGTAATCGCCCACCAGCCAGGTGGCGGCCAGCCTGTCGATGTCGCCCGGATTGCCGAGTTTGGCGTAGTGGTAGCCGCCGAAGTCGTTGCCGTGCACGTCGGCGCCGGCCGTGTGGTTCTGGAAGTGCCAGAACGAGGTGTAGCGCGCCAGCCCGGAACCGAGTCCCCACAGCGGCGCGCCCTGGCAGTTGCCGGTGGTGGCGCCGCAGAGGTAGGTGTCCTCGAAATAATCGACATCGTGCGCGCCCTGGCCGATGGCGGCGGCGAACTGCTCCATCGTATAGCCGGCCCGCGTCACGCCCGCGACCAGGCTGGCGTAGCGGGTCTGGTTCGGGTGCGCCTTCATGAACTCGACGGCGTCGAGCACGATGCGGCGGTGCGTTTCGGTATTCCAGGCCTTGGCGGGCATGCAGGCGAGCATGGCGAACGCCACAGGGGCGAGCTTGAACAGGTGCTTCATCGGGTCTCCGTTTTTTCTTGTCGTGATTGCGGGCAGCGCGGATGCGATGCCCGGCCGGCTTGCTGCATTGCGCGACTGCGTACTGTCGCGTTCATCTCCCCAGCGCGGGATGATCTTTCACCAGTTGCGCGCGCATGGCTTCGAGCCCGCGCGCCTTGTCCTCCGCCCTGGCGATCTTGTCGGCGGCGATGCCCATGGCGCGCCCGCGCGCGATGTCCTCGCGCAGGCGCGGCAGCTCCTCGTCCACCGCCTTGATGTAGGCCGCCAGCACCTGCGCGTTCCGGCGCGCTTCGAAGGCCTGGTAGGCGCCCGGGTCGGCCAGTTCCGCCGCCGTCGGACGCGTGGGCACGGCGCTGTCGCGCGCGATCGGCGGGGCGTCGGGGTCGCCGTGCAGGCGCGTTTGCGCCAGGCTGCGCGCGGCCGGTACCGCCGCGTCGGCGGCCCGCGCGGCCTGCCCGGCCGGGGGCCAGGCGTCCAGCCACGGGCGCGCGGCGGCCGGGGGCACGCTGGCATTGGCACTGGCGCTGACGGGCGCGGGCGCGGGACTGTGCGGCGCTTGCGGCCATGCCAGCCAGAGCGCGCCGGCCGCCGCCAGCACGCCGGCCAGGGTCAGCAGTAACGCTTTCATGGCGCGCCCGCCGCGCCGGCTGCCTTGGGCGTCGGCCAGGCCCTGGCGGCGCGCACCAGGGCCTGGCGCGCGCCGGCGAATTCGGCGCGGGCGCGCTCATGGGCGATGGCTTTGCGCGCCATGTAGCGCACGGTTTCCGACCCGGGCGGATAGAAGCCCTCGCGCCGCTGCTCGACCAGCAGAATGTCCCAGGTGGCCGGCGCGCCCGGTCCGACCGGCGCGCGGAACGGACTCGAAACCTTGCCGGCCGGCTGTTGCAGCGCCAGCGCCGCCAGCCAGTCCGGCGCATCGCTCTGCATCACCCAGCCCAGTTCGCCGCCACGCGGCGCGCTCGGGGCCAGCGAATGGCGCCGCGCCAGCAGGCCGAAGTCCTTGCCGGCCGCCAGCTCGGCCACGATGCGCTGCGCCAGCGCTTCGCTGCCGACCCGGATGTGGCGCGCCTTGACCCTGTCGGTGCGCCGGAACTGCTCCTTGTGGGCCTGGTAGAAGGCGCCGATCTCGGCCTGCGTGACCTGGCGCGCCAGCGCCGCTTGCAGCGGGCTGTGCGCTTCGGCGCCGTCGGCCAGGCCGTACAGTCGCATCGCTCCGCGCACCGTTTCCTGCTCGTCGAGCGCCTGGCGCAGGTCGGCCACGGCTGGCGCGCCGAAGCGGCGCGTGGCCCAGTCGAGCACGAACAGGCCGGCCACGCGCAGCCGTGCCTGGCGCACGATGAAGTCGTGGTTGCGGTTGAAGAACTCCATGCGGCCCTGCACGTTCTGGCGCCGGTAGATGTCCAGCAGGCTCAGGGTGACAGGCGCCGCGCCGCCCAGGCGATAGCGCAGCAGCGGGGTGCCGGCGGCCAGCGCGGCTTGCGCGGCGTCGATATCGTAGCCAAGGCGCAGCGCGCCCGGCGTGCCGAACAGGCGTTCGAGCGTGCCTGCGGCCAGCGGATACGCCGCCTCGATCGCGCCGTCCAGGGTGGCGCCGGGCAGGGCGCGCACGGCCGCGTCCAGTTCGCTCGCGTGCATGCTGCGCAGCAGGCCGACCAGGCGTTCGTCGACCATCACGCTCGGGGCGAAGCCGACCGTGCTGGCGGGATACAGCTGGGCCGCGCTGAAGCGGCTGCGCGACCAGCGCGCCTGCAGGCGGTCGGCCACGATGTCGGCCAGCACCGCCTCGGCCGATGGGCGGCCTGGCTGGTCGAGCGCCTGGTGCCGCAGGGCGCGCAAGGTCAGCGCGTGCACGGGCGCGCCGTCGAGCCAGGCCGCCGGCGCGGCATCGTCCGCTGGCGGGTTTGCGTGGGCGTGGCACAGGCTGCTTGCCAGGATCAGCAGGGCGGCCAGGCGGCGCGCTGTCGGGATGGTTTTCATGGCGGGCTTTCTTATCAGGCAAGGATGGCGACACGGTGGTCGCTGCGGTCGGTCAGGATGTCGAAGGGGGGGCCGTGGCGCGAGCTGAAGCGGCGGGGCGGCTCGCCATCGAAGCAGACGGCCCAGGTTTCGCCCACCGCCCGCTGCGGCTTTCTTGCCGGGCTGAAGAAGGTGTAGCGGATCCGGAAGGCGCGTGCGCGGGCGGTCTCGTTGGCGCAGGAAAAATCGAACAGGCCGAGCGGGGCGGAAGACGAGCGCACTTGCGCCAGTGTATCGACCAGGCTGGTGGCAAAGGCATGCGGCGGCCAATCCTTGCCGCGTTCGAGCGCGGCCAGCGAGCGGCCCGGCGCCAGGCTGCCGAGTGCTGCCATAAAATGACGACGCTTGATGCTGTCCGACATGGTGGCTCCTCCGTTGGATGGAGCAGCCAATGTAAGTGGCGTGTCGGTACAGCGTCTTGTCGGAATGCGACAGGCAATAGTGGAGTTACGCCAAAGCCGCCATCGGTAACCGATCCCTTATCGGCCTCTGTGGCGCTTGCGCGTCAGGGGGGCGAATTATGCCGCGCGGGTCAGACGCTTTTCCACGCCGGTGCCATGTCCACTTCAGTGCCAGGTCTGACAATCGGACACGGACTGTGCCGTGTGCGAGCGATGGATGGTTTCTATGGCACAGGCCGTGTCCGGATGTCAGACCTGACACCGGGGTGGACACGGAGTGGGCAGTTAGCCGTGTCCACTTCAGTGCCAGGTCTGACAATCGGACACGGACTGTGCCGTGTGCGAGCGATGGATGGTTTCTATGGCACAGGCCGTGTCCGGATGTCAGACCTGACACCGGGGTGGACACGGAGTGGGCAGTTAGCCGTGTCCACTTCAGTGCCAGGTCTGACAATCGGACACGGACTGTGCCGTGTGCGAGCGATGGATGGTTTCTATGGCACAGGCCGTGTCCGGATGTCAGACCTGACACCGGGGTGGACACGGAGTGGGCAGTTAGCCGTGTCCACTTCAGTGCCAGGTCTGACAATCGGACACGAACTCTGCCGTGTGCGAGCGATGGATGGCTTTTATGGCACAGGCCGTGTCCGGATGTCAGACCTGGCACCGGGGTGGACACGGAGTGGGCAGTTGCCGGGAGCGTCAGGCGGCGCTGACGAGGCGCTCGACTACCGGTTCCAGCGCGGCCGGACGGCAGCCGAAGGCGGCCAGGCGGCCTTGCGCCAGCGGCGCCAGGTCGAGGTCGTAC
Organism: Massilia atriviolacea; assembly: GCF_003953935.1. GTDB lineage: Bacteria > Pseudomonadota > Gammaproteobacteria > Burkholderiales > Burkholderiaceae_D > Telluria_A > Telluria_A atriviolacea. Next base: position 490,373 of record NZ_RXLQ01000004.1, on the reverse strand, counting down.
GGCAGGCGGCCGGCGACCACCCACAGCTTGTCCACCGGCATGGCGGCCAGCAGGCGGCGCTGGCCTTCGACCAGCATCGCGTTGTAGGTCTGCACCACGATCTGCTGCGCACCGGCCGCAAAAGCGATCGCTTCGGCCACTTCGGCGTCCGAGGCGTCGGCCGACATCGCATACTCCTGCACGTCGAGCCCGGCCTGGCGCAGCGCCGGCAGCATCGAACTGCGCGCTTCGTTGTTGCGCCCGTTTGCCACTTCGTCCACCTCGCTGCGCGAACGCACCTCGACCGTGATCAGGCGCACCGGCAGCGCCCGGTCGAGCGGACGGAAATCGCCCTGCACCAGCAGCGCCGCTTTCTGTACTTTTTTGCTCAGTGCAATCGACTCGGCCGTCATCAGTCCGGCCGGCGTGGCCGCGCGCGCGCGCCAGTCGCCCACCGCCCGCGCCTGCTTCAGGCGGCGCACGCGCGCCAGCGCCGCGTCGATCCGCCCGCCATCGATGGTGCCGTCCGCCACGGCGCGCGCGACCGCTTCCAGGGCGGCGCGCTGCTGGTCTTCGCGGTGCGAGATCAGCACGATGTCGCAGCCGGCCTGCAAGGTCGCCACCGCGCCCGCCGCCACGCCGACGCCGTCGGCAATCGCGCCCATTTCCAGGCAGTCCGAAATGATCGCGCCCTGGTAGCCCATTTCCTCGCGCAGCAGGCCGCTCAGCACGGCCTTGGACAAGGTGGCCGGCACCGAGGGGTCGGCTTCGATCGCGGGGAAGGCCACGTGCGCGGTCATGATCACGTCGACGCCGCCCTCGATGGCGGCGCGGAACGGCACCAGCTCGACCGCGCGCAGGCGTGCCAGGTCGTGCGGTACCAGCGCCATCGTGTAGTGCGAGTCGACCGCGGTGTCGCCATGCCCGGGGAAATGCTTGGCGGTGACGATCACGCCGGCTTCCTGCTGGCCGCGCAAGGCCGCCATGCCGTAGCGCACCACGGTATCGGCATCCTCGCCATAGGCACGCACGCCGATGATCGGATTGAGGCGGTTGTTGTTCACATCGAGCACGGGCGCGAGCAGCATGTTGATGCCGATCTGGCGCATCTCGTCGCCGTTGATGAAGTTGACCTGCCGGCAATCCTCGACCGAGCCTGCCGCCTGGAATGCCATGGCGGCGGGAATCGGTGTCACGCCCTGTTCGATGCGCATCACCATGCCGCCTTCCTGGTCGAGGGCGATCAGCAAGGGTTGGTCGCTGACTTCGGCGTTGATTTCCTGCAGCTTCTGGCACAGCCGCGAGACTTGCGCCGGCGTGTGCACGTTGCGCCGGAACAGGATCACGCCGCCGATGCGGCGTTCCCGGATCAGGCTGATGATGTGCTCGTTCGGTTCCAGGGCGTCGAAGCCGACCATGAATAACTGCCCGATTGCGTGCCGCGCGTCCTGCTGTGTACTCGATTGCATCTTGTCGTTCCTTGTCTGTCCGTAAAAAGCGTTTATTCGGTATCCTGCCATGGGCGCAGGCCCAGCAGTTGTTCGCCCAGCGGGGATAATTGCGCCCGCGGGTATTTGGTCTGTTCCCATTTGCGCGGATCGCCGTGCAAGCTGTAGCCGGCCGGCGCTTCGCGCTCGCGCCAGGAGCGGATGCGCCATGCTTTCAATGCCGCGTCGTGCTCCTGGGCCGGCATCATCGAAATATACTGCGCCATCCGCACCTTGCTGGCCGAGACGTTCTGGCGGATGCCGTGGCACAGGCGGCTGTTGAAAATGAGCAGATCGCCCTTTTTCAATAACACCGGCACGTGCGGCAAGGCCGAGACATCCGGCCGGTACCAGTCCCAATCGGCCGGCTGGGTGGCGCGCCAGGCCGCGAAATCGCGGAACAGCGACGGCACGCAGACAAAACCGCCGACCTCGATATCGGTCTGGTCGCCGATCGAGAGCACCCCCTGCACATTCGGCGGCGCGGTGTCGGGGTCGTAATCCCAGTGCATGAAGCTCTTGAATTCGAATCCCGGCTCGGGCGGCAGGTTCAGGTTGATGCGGTCGATCGATACCCACAGCTTGTGCGTGCCCCAGATATCGGCAAAGGCCTGGTGCACCCGCGGCATCTGGCGCGTATCCCACAGATACTGGTGATGGTATAACTCTATCATCCCCGCATTGAAGCTCAGCTCTGTTTTTCGCAGGCGCGACTTTTCGGGCGGATACCAGGTCAGCGGGTCGTCCGGATCGAGTTCCTCGAATTCCCAGATCAGCTGTTCCAGGCGCGCCAGCTGTTCCGGCTCGACCGCGTTCGGAATGACGATATAGCCGTTATTGATCCAGAAGTCCCAATCCTGTTCCGACAGCACGCGCAGCGGCGCGCCGTCGGACCGGTCGTTCAGGCGCGCCGTGGCGGTGGACACGGTCGATTGATTGCGGGTGTCGACATGATGCTTGCCGATGGCCTCGATATGGGCGTTCATTGCGATCCTCCAGGTGGCAGCAGTTCCATGAAATGCAGACGGTCGAAAAACAGCTCGGCCGCGTAATCGAATACCGCGCGCGAGCGGAAACCCTTGTGCAGGTAGATGCCCATGGCGGCGCTGTTTTCCCACACGGTGAGCACGATGCGCGGGCTGCCTTTGCTGCGCGCCAGCGCCTCGATATGCGCCAGCAGGACATTGAGCAGGCCGCGCCCGCGGTCGCGCTCTTCCAGCGCCAGGCTGGAGACGAACAGATCGTCGGCGCGCGCGTGCAGGGCGATAAAGGCGTCGTAGGCGGCATCCATGGCGCGCATCTCGTCGCGGTAATAGGACACCGCATCGACCTTGCCGAATTCGGCGATGGTGGCGGCCGTGTAAAAACCGCTGAAGCGGCCGGCGGCGTCGAACAGGCCGTAGGAATGGGCGATATACGGATCGATATTCTGGCGCCGCTGCAAGGCCACCAGGGGCAGGCGCAGGCGATTGCCGAACGAGCAGTATTCGAGATAACTGGTCGCAAACAGCAGCGCCGCCATGCGCTCGCGCTGGGCATCGGCGATGCGCGGGCCGGGCACGAAGTGGTGCGTCTCGGGCTGCAAGCGGGCGTGCAATTCAGCGTTCATTGGCGTGGGCACCGTGCAGTCGTGTCGTGAGCAGGGCATGGACGCGCGCATCGCCGTGGCGGTCCGGCGCATCGTGTCCGCCCGTCGGGTGCCAGAAGTTCCCGCGCCGGATGCGGTCGGCATTGATCGCCATCAGATAGGCGCCGAACAGGTCGTTGACGCGGTCCAGGCGCGCGTCCTGCGACAGGAAGGAATAGTAGTGGCAGCCTTCGGGCGAGGCGCGCAGTTGCGCTGCGTAGGCCATGCGCGGCAGCTCGGTGGTGGACAGTAGCTCGGCGACGTCGGCCAGCTCGCGGATGTCGCCCAGGGTCCAGTTGCGCCGCTCCAGCGCCTCGAGGCAGCGCTCGTAGCTGGCCTGTTCCGCCGCCGTCAGCGGCACCGGCATGCCGCTCAGGGCGTCGACGCGCAGGCGCATGCCGTGCAGGCCGCTGACGATGGATTCCGGCGTGTCGTCATGCAGCACCCCGTGGCGCTTGGCCAGGTCGTGGTAGGCCGCCAGCGAGCGCCCGATCGTGTCGTGCCAGGCGCCGTAGGTGGCGTCGTGCAGGGTCGAGGCGTAGGCCGCGCCCTGCGCTTTATCGGGGACGTCCTGGTCGATGGCGGCGAGGTTGGCATCGATGCGCGCGATCAGCTGCGCAATCGAGGGCGTGGCCTTGCGCGCGACCAGCATCCCGTTTTCATCCTTGAACAGATTCATCCAGCAGACAAAGCTGGCATCGATCCGGCTGCCTTCCCGGTTGAGGGCAAAACCGACGTAATCGGGCACTTCCGGCTTGCACAGGAAGACGGTGGCGGAGCGATAGGGCAGGGTGTCGGCATCGAGATAGATGCCGCCGCAGCGGTGCAGGATCTGCAGCCTGAAATAATCGGCCAGGTTGACGAAGTAGCGCTGGCGGTGCAATTGCGCCAGCAGCGGGGCGATCGCGGGGCAGCGCTCGTAGGCCAGCGCTTCCAGCGAATGGACGGTCAGCAGGCGCGTTCCACACAGATAGGTGCCGACCACATGGCGCGCGGCCGGCGCGGGATGGAAGCAGGGGTCGTCGCGCAATTGGGCGCCATTCCAGACCCACAGCATCAGGCGATACGGGCCGGGGTCGAGCGGGCCGATCGCGTCGAGTGCGCAATCCCACTGGCGCACCGATTCGCGCGCCATGGCCGGCAGCGCTCCGCCGAGCCAGATGCGGTGCATGAGCATCTCGTCCGCGCCCAGCGGCTGGGTGGGAATGGCCAGCAGCGAGGAGACCCTGCGCGCATCGAACCGGCCGCCGTGGCGGCGCACGAGATGCCGCAGTTCGCGCAGATGGGTATAGTAGCCCGATTGCGCCGCCTGCAGGCGCGCCTGGGCATCGGCGCCGCCGTGCGCATCCTGGCGGCAAAACGCTTCCCACTGTTTGTACGCAAGGAATTCGGCCTTCAGATCCTTGATCCGCACTTCGTATTCCAGCTCGACATGCATGGTGGCCCCCGTTCCGTGTCCGCTTGCTATTCGGCCTGGGGCGATTGCGCCAGGGCCGTTTCCTGTCCATCGTGTTTGCTTGCAAAGCGCATCAGGCAGATGCCGATCAGCACGCCCAGAGGCACATTGAAAAGGGCGTACGACGCCAGCGAATAATCGAAACGGGCGCACACCAGGTTATAGATCTCGACGCCGGCGGCGATATACACGCAATACAGCAGGCTCATCGCGGACGAGGTGAGGTTCATCGAGACGCCGGTGGCGGTCAGCGACAGGCGGATCAGGGCGCCGTTGAACAGGCCGAAGCCGGCCGAGAAGATGAACATGCAGACGATGAACAGGTGCCCGTGGCGATAGACCAGTCCCGCGCCCAGCATGCCGATCACGGCCAGTCCCGCGCCCTGGCGAATCAGGCGCGTGAGCGAAAAGCCGTCGCCGAGTTTTTGAATCGCCATGGTGCTGAGGATGAATCCGGAGAAAATCACCAGCTGGTACAGGATATAGGTGCCGTAGGACTGGCCCATGTGTTCCATGATGATCAGCGGCGACAGGCCGATCCATGCCGTCAGCGGCGTGATGGACATGGCCGCGATCAAGATTCCGGACATAAATTTCTTGTTGCGCAAGATGGTCAGGTAACTGGCGCGGATCGCGGCCAGGTCGGCGCGCGGCTTGACGGCCTCGGTGCGCGGCATGAAGGTGAACAGGCCGAGCCAGGCGATGCAGCCAAGCACGAAGCCGATCCCGAAGATCGATTGCCACGGAAACATGCTGATGACGGCGCTGCCGACGACCGGGCCGATCAGGGGCGCGAAGACGGTGGTATTCGACAGCATGGCGGTCAGCTTGACGGCCTCGGCATCGTCGAACAGTTCGTGGATGGCGGCGTAGCCGATGAAGATGAAGCAGGAGCCCATGCCCTGGAAGAAACGGGCGGTGAGGAACTGGCCGATGGTGGCCGAGAAGGGTACGCATGCGGTCGCCACCAGATACAGGGTCACGCCGGCCAGCATCACCTTGCGCTTGCCGACGCGGTCGGCGATCGGTCCGAGAAAGATCTGCAGCATGCTGCCGCCCAGGATGAACAGGCTCAGCGACAGTCCGATATGCCGGTTGGACGCCTGGAACTCGCGCACGACCTGCGGCATGGCCGGCATGATCATATCGTTCGACAAGTAAACGGTCAGCTCATAGAGGATGAAAAACAGGGAAAAGTAGAGCAGATGCTGGCGTTTCTCGAACATATTTTCCACCTGTAAAAATTTTCCGATATTCCTACGGCCGAGTTCCAACCCCTACAACCGGGGTCAGAGCTTTAATTAGCAACAAACGCGTTTTGCGTCAAAACTCCTACAACCGGGGTCAGAGCTTTAATGAGCAACAAATGCGTTTTCGATCACTCCGCCCCCGGATATCGTTGCTTCGTCTGCGCAGAAGTGCCGACGCGCTGGTGTATGGCCTGCCGAATGCACCAGAAGTCGCGTTTGCACTTGTTCTGCCGGCAATCTGTTGCTAATTAAAGCTCTGACCCCGGTTGGGAATGTGGTCTTAGATTGGAATGTATAGTAACGCGACTGGTCGTAGATTGGTATTAAAAAATTGTAGAATTTTGTCATCTAGAGGCGGCCGGGGGACTTTTTCCGGCAGCGATGGACGAAAAAAATGCCTGCGTCCCGGAGGAGGCAGGCATCTCGGAATCGATCCGGACGGGGCAGGCCCCGCGCCGGCTTATTCCACGTTCATTTCCTTGAGCAGGTTGTCGGCCTTGTCGACATGCTTCATGTTCCACAGCATGTAACGCACGTCGACCTGGATGTCGCGCGTGTTGGCCTTGTTGAAGTCCCAATCCGAAATGATCGAGTCCAGGGTGCCGTCGAAGGCCAGACCGATGAACTCGGCCTTGCTGTTCAGCGCTGCCGAACCGGAGTTGCCGCCGGTGATGTCCAACGTCGCCAGGTAGTTCACCGGCACGCTCTTGAGCTTCGGATCGACATACTTGCCGAAGTCCTTGGCCTTGATCGCCGCCAGCTGCGCCGCAGGAGCGTTGAACTCGCCTTCGCCGGTCGCTTTCGCTACCACGCCCTTGACGGTCGTGAACGCGGACCACGAGCCGGTGCCGTCGGCGCCATGGTCACGGCCGGCAATCTTGCCGAAAGTGACGCGCAGGGTGCTGTTGGCGTCCGGATAGACCGGCTGGCCCTTGCTGGTCATGTAGGCGATCTTGGCCTTCATGTAGTTGGCGTAGGCTTGCTGGATCTTGCCTGCCAGTTCTTCTTCCTCGGCTTCGCTCTTCATGCCGGCGTCGTACATGGCCACGGCCGCCTTGATGAAGCTGTCGTTGCTGGCCTTGAAGTCGGCCGGGGTCTTGCCGATCCAGGCCGCGCGCTCGGCCGCGGTGCCGAGCTTGGAGCCGGCGTACATGGTGTCGAGCACGGTTTTCAGCTGGGCTTCGCTCATGCTGTTCGCGATGCCGACAGCGGCGTCGAAACTGGCGTTGCGCTCGGCTTTCGGCTGGGCCGCGTATTTCTTCAGGCTGTTCAGGACCAGCGCCTTGTCGACTTTTTCGTCGTAGGTGCGCTCGATCGCGGCCACCGACGATTTCAGCGCCGGCAGGTCGCGTTCCTGGTAGCCCGATTTGCGCTCGACGTTCGGCTTGGCGCTTTCGTTCGACAGGCGGTACAGGCGGCGGGCCACGTTCAACAGGCGCGGCGCCGAGGCGTTCAGGAAGAAGTCGCGCTTGGTTTCGGCATCGCGCTGGGCGATCAGTTTTTCAACCTGCTCGATGTCGGCCGCGTATTCTTTCTGGCGCGCCGGGTTGGCGTTGACCCAGGCTTTCATGTCCGCATGTTCCTTGGTCTTGCGGGCCAGGAAGTCGCTGCCTTCGTAGCTGGTCAGCATGCCCTTGCGGTTCTTGTAGTAGTTGTTGACGTTGGCGACCTGGCCTGCGTATTTCAACTTGGCATCTTCATTGGTCTTGGTTTCGCGCTCGATGATGGCCAGGGTCTCGGCCGAGGCTTTGACGAAGGCCGGATAGCTCCAGTCGAAGGTGAACGCCACTTCCGACGGCAGGCGGTGGCGGTTGGTGCGGCCCGGATAGCCGAGCGCCATGATGAAGTCGCCTTCCTTCACGCCTTCCCTGGCGATCTTCAGGTGGGTCTTCGGTACGTACGGCACGTTGTCCTTGGAGAAGTCGGCAGCCTTGCCGTCCTTGCTCACGTAGGCGCGGTAGAAGCCGTAGTCGCCGGTGTGGCGCGGCCACATCCAGTTGTCGGTGTCGCCGCCGAACTTGCCCACGCCGGCCGGCGGCGCGTGCACCAGGCGCACGTCGCGGATTTCCAGCTGCTTGATCAGGTAAAACTCGAGTCCGCCGTAGTAGCTGGACACGGTGCAACGGTGGCCGGCGTCTTTTTCGCACTCGGCAACCATCGACTTCATGTTCTTTTCCATCGCGTCGACCCGGGCCTTGCCGGCCAGCCTGGCGACGTCGGGGCTGATGATCTTGTCGCTGACGTTGCTCACGTCCTTGGTGACGTAGACGCGGCTGCCCGGCGCGGCCGGCAGTTCTTCCGCAAACGTCTTGGCCAGGAAGCCGTTGGCCAGCAGGTCGCGCTCAGGGGTCGAGTTGACCGCCACGCTGTTGTACACGCAGTGGTGGTTGGTCGCTACCAGGCCCTGCGGCGAGACGAACGAGGCCGAGCAGCCTCCCAGGCTGACGATCGCGTTCATCGGGAATTCGGTGAGCTTGGTCAGGCTTGCCGGATCGAGCTTGAGGCCGGCCGCTTTGAGTTGTTTGGCTACTTGTGGCAGCTGCTGCGGCATCCACATGCCTTCGTCGGCTTGCGCGACGGTGCTGAGGATGGCTAGCGTTAGGAAGGTCTTTTTCATTCGCATTTCGTCTCTTTTTGGTCAATCGGAACAGGCTTGGCTCGCTGAGCGCCCTAGAGTATCCGTATCGCCAAAATAATAGTCAACCACATTTTGATGGACTGCCGGCCGGGCCCGCCGCGAATTGCGCCGCTTTCCCACGGTATGCCGCAGTCGTCCTACAACTGGTCGCCGATCAGCGAGGCCACTTCGCCCGCCACTTTCTCGGTCCACGGGCGCTGCTGCCAGGCTTGCAGGCTGATCGGGCGCGCGCGTTTCCAGTCGTCTTCGAAAATGGCCACCTGCTCGGTGGCGAAGGCGCGGTCGATGATGTTCAGGTTGGCTTCGTCGTTGAGGCTGAAGGAGCGGTTGTCGAAGTTGGTCGAGCCGACCGAGACCATCAGCGAGTCGACCACCAGCGCCTTGACGTGGAACATGGTGGGCTGGTATTCGGCGATCTCGATGCCCGCTTCGAGCAGGGCGCCCCAGCGCTCGCGCGAGGCGATCCGCACCACGTCGGAATCGATGTCGTCGCCGGGCGTGATGATGCGCACCTTGACGCCGCGCCTGGCGGCCGTGACCAGCGCGTGGATGGTCAGCTCGTCCGGCACGAAGTAGGAGCTCGACAGGTGGATCGTGTCGCGCGCGGCCGTGATCGCCATCAGGTACATCAGCAGCATGCTTTCGCTGCCGCCGCTGGGCGAGCTGCTGAACATCTGGGCCGCGTGGCCGCCCACGGGTTTGAGCGGAGGAAAGTAGTGCGGGCCGTCGAGCACGGTGCCGGTGGCCTTGGTCCAGTTGTCGGCGAACACGGCCTGCATCTGCCCGACCACCGGGCCTTCGACGCGGAAGTGGGTGTCGCGCCAGTGCTGCTTGTCCTGTGCGGCGCCGCGCCACTGGTCGGCAATGCCGACCCCGCCGGTAAAGCCGACCTGGCCGTCCACCACCAGCACCTTGCGGTGGGTGCGGTTGTTCAGGCGCGTGAATTTCCACCAGACCGGCTTGTGGTAGCGCTGCACTTCGACCCCGGCCGCCTTCATCCGGTCGAGGGCGGCCAGGTCCATCTTCATGCTGCCGATGAAGTCGAGCATGACGTGCACCTTGACGCCGGCGCGCGCGCGCTCGATCAGGGCGGCGGTGAATTCCTGGCCGATCGATTCGGACCAGTAGATATAGGTTTCCAGCGTGATCGTGTGCCTGGCCTCGCGGATGGCCTTGAGCATGGAGGGGAAGATCTGTTCGCCGTTCAGCAAGACCTCGACCTGGTTGCCTTCGAGAATTGGCGGGCCCAGCAGGACGCCCATGGAACGGCGGAATTGCGGGTCGTCGGTAGCGTACAGGCGGTGCAGCTGCCGTTCGATTTTCTTCTCGCTCGGCATGAAGTTAAAAACCAAGAACACGGCCAGCAAGGTAAGCGCACAGCTGATCAATGCGACGTAGAGGGGTTTCTTGGTCATCGGAATTCCAGGCAAAAAAAAACCAACGCACGCGTGCGTTGGTCATGGGGGGAGCTGCATTCAGCGTACTTTGCCGCGACGCAGCAGGTTGACGATGGCCAGCAGGATCACGGCGCCCAGGAAGGACACCAGCAGCGAGGAAACGCTGAAGTCGTCGGCATTGATGGTGCCGGTGCCGAACAGCGGCGAGAGCAGCCAGCCGCCCAGGAAGGCGCCGACGATACCGACCACCACGTTGAGGATCATGCCTTGCTGGGCATCGGTTTTCATGACCATGCTTGCGAGCCAACCCAGGATGCCGCCGACGATGAGCCAGATGATGAATAACATGTTGATTCCTCCTTTGGTTGAATGATTTACCCGGGCCACGTGCAATTGCCGGGCCATGGAAAAAGAATAATTCGCGCCTCCTGCACGGTCGGTGCGGCAACGAACGTAATGGACGATTCAACATCTTTCTGGGGCCGGCGTTGTAAAAACGCCGGCCGCCGTTGCAGGCGCCCCGGCGCCGCCGCGGGCGCCGCGCCAGCCTGTCGCATGCCATTTGGAAACACTGTTTTTGAGTGCGGCAACGTACGGAAGCATTGTCCAGTCGGGCTTATCGTTTCGTCACTGGCATTGATTTCCAGGTTTGCATGCGAGCCCCGCACATCCATAATTCGAAAGGAAATTGAAATGAGCAATTACGACACCACGACCCAGAAAGATTCCCGCATGGTCACCGGCCTGTTCCGTGATCGCGACAGTGCAGAGCGGGCTTACAACTCCCTCTCCGACCGCGGCTACAGCAAGGACGATGTCACGCTGATGATGTCGGACGATACCCGGAAAACCTATTTCAACGACACCGATACTGAACTCGGCAGCAAAGCGGCTGAAGGCGCAGGCGTTGGCGCCGGCATCGGCGGCACCATCGGCGCCGTACTGGCTGGCATCGCCGCCGTCGGCACCACCCTGGTCCTGCCCGGCATCGGCCTGGTCGTCGCCGGTCCGATCGCAGCAGCCCTGGCTGGCGCCGGCGCTGGCGGTATCGCCGGCGGCCTGGTTGGCGCACTGATCGGCGCGGGCATTCCTGAAGAGCGCGTCGTGCACTACGAAGAAGGCATCAAGAACGGCGGCATCCTGATGGGTGTCAACCCACGCAACGACGAGGACGCCACCCACATCGAGCGCAGCTGGACTGAAAACAAGGGCGAGCACATCATCGGTACCGGCGTCGGCGCTGGCGCCGGTGCGCTGACCGGCGCCGGCATCGGCGCAGCCGCCGGTCCGATCGGCATGGCGGCGGGCGCGGCCATCGGCGGTATCGCCGGCGGCCTGGCTGGCAAGGGCGCAGCCGAAGTCATCAACCCGAAAGCCGGTGACGAGCTGCACGAGCATCACTTTGCCAAGGGCATGGGCGCCGGTAGCGGCGCAGCGATGGGCGCGGCCGCCGGTGCGGTAGGCGGTCCGGTCGGCATGGCTGCCGGCGCCGCGATCGGCGCGATGGCCGGCGGCATGGCTGGCAAGGCGGCCGGCCAGCTGGTCAATCCGGAAGAGGAAGCGGCTTACTGGCGCAGCTCGTACCAGACCGCTCCATACTATTCGCCAGGCTACACCTACGACGACTACGGTCCTGCGTACGAACTCGGCTACAACAGCCGCGGCCGTTATGCCGGCACCAGCTTCGATTCGGTCGAGAACAACCTGTCGGACGATTGGGAAGCCATGAAAGGCAAATCGCGCCTGAACTGGCAGCAAGCCAAGTCGGCTACCCGCGCAGCCTGGGATAAAGTCGAGCGCGCCATGCCGGGCGACTTCGACCGCGATGGCCGTTAATCCGGGCGTCCGACCTTAGTCGGCACCAAAAAAAGCCTCGCTTCCGTCACCGGAAGCGAGGCTTTTTCACATGTGCCGCAGGCGGCGCGTGCTTAGTTCTTGACCGCTTCGACCTGGATCTGCAGCTTGACTTCCGGTGCGAACGGCGGCACGGCGTAGCTGATGCCGAAGTCGGTGCGCAGGAATTGGGCCGAGGCGTCGGCGCCGCACACTTCCTTCTTGTGCATCGGGTGGATGATGCACTTGAACTTGTTGATGGTCAGGGTCACCGGTTTGCTCACGCCGTGCAGGGTCAGGGTGCCGTCGACCGAGACCGGCACATCGCCCTTGAAGGTGATCGATTTCGATTTGTAGGTCACGTCGGGGAACTTGGCGACGTCGAACATGTCTTCGTTCTTGGCGTGCTTGTTGAGCTTGTCGTTACCGAAATCGATCGAATCGGCATCGATCTTGATGTCGATCGAGCCGGTTTTCGCGGCGCGGTCCAGCACGACGCTGCCTTCGGTCTTGGTGAACTTGCCGCGCAGGATGGAAATGCCCATGTGGTCGGCTTCGAAGCTCGGGAAGGTATGGGTCGGGTCGATCTTGTAGGTGTCGGCGGCGAAGCTGGCGGTGGCGGTCGCGGCGGCGGCCATGGCGATGATCAGGTGCTTGATGTTCATGTAGTGTCCCTTTGGTTAACTGATTAATGTGTGAATGCGTGCCTGTGAACGAAAAATACGGGTTTACTGCGCCGCGCTGACGCGGAATTTGATGAGGACTTCATCGGCGACCATGCTGGTGTCTTTCCACTCGCCATCGCCGATATTGTAGGCGAGGCGCTTGATCGGCAAGCTGCCGTCGAAGGTGTGCTTGCCGCCCTCGGTCTTGACCGTCAGCGGAAAGCTCACATCGGTCGTCTTGCCCTTGATCGACAGCTTGCCGGTGACGGTCATCTTGCCCGGGCCGGCCGCCTTGATTCCCGAAGAAACGAAGCTCGCTTTCGGAAACTGTGCGGAGTTGAACCAATCCTTCTTGGCGACTTCCTTGTTCATCAGCGGATCGCCCAGGTCCAGGCTGGCGGTGTCGATCTCGACACTGGCCTTGGCGGCGTCCGGCTTGGCCGCGTCGTAATCGATGCTGGCCGCAAATTTGGTGAACTTCGCTTCGACCGGCACGTTCATCTGCTTGAACGAGGCCGACACCATGCTCCTGGCGGTGTCGGTCTTGAGCGGAACGGCGTGGGCGATGACCGCCACGGCCAGCAGGGAGGCAAGCAAAGCGCCTTTGGTTAACTTCATACAATCTCCTTGGAAAACAATAAGATGACCTAGGGCAGCATGCGCTTGAGCACGCCGTCGCGGTCGATGAACTGGTGTTTCAGGGCGGCCGCCAGGTGCAGGCCGACGGCGCCGGCCAGGCCCATGTTGAGCCAGTAGTGCACGCCTTTGAGCAGCGGCTTGAGTTCGGGATCGGCGGCCATGATGACCGGCAGTTCGAACAGGCCGAAGTAAACAACGGGAATGCCGGCCGACAAGGTGTACAGGTAGCCCGACAGCGGCACCGCGAACATCAGCAGGTACAGCATGCCGTGCAGGCCGTGGGCCGCGCCTTTCTGCCAGGCCGGCATGCTGGCCGGATAGGGCGGGGCGCGATGACTCAGGCGCCACAGCAGGCGCAGGGCGGCCAGCGCCAGCACGGTCACGCCGGCCCATTTGTGCCAGGAATAGTATTTGAGCTTGGTGGGGGTGATGCCGGGAATGTCGGTCATCACCAGGCCCATGATGAAGGCGCCCACGATCAGCACGGCGATGAGCCAGTGGAAAACGATCGCGGTGATGGTGTAGCGTTCCTGCATGGACCTGCTCCTGGAAATAGTACTGATTAGGACTAATATACCAAATAAACAGCAACGTCGCTTGCGAAGGGCAGATTACCATACAGCGCGCGCCGTGCAGCAGTATCCGTACTGTAAAATTGCCTCGGACCTATTCATTCATCGGGCCGGAAACAGACTTGTCGCTGGAATGCCATGGAGATCACTTTTTTGCGCGCCGCAAGGCACGCCGCCGTCGTCGCGCCCTTGCTGCTGCCGGCCTGGCCGGCGGCCGCCCAGCTATCGCCGGCGGCGGCCGACGCCATGGCCGATATGTCGATCGAGGAACTGGCGAACATCCAGGTCACCTCGGTGTCGAAAAAGCCCGAACGCCTGGGCGCCGCCGCCGCTTCCGTGTTCGTGATCACCGCCGACGATATCCGCCGCTCCGGCGCCGCGACCCTGCCCGAGCTGCTGCGCCTGGCGCCCAACCTGCAGGTGGCGCAGAGCAGCCGCTACAGCTACGCCATCAGCGCGCGCGGCTTCAACAGCAGCCGTAACACGGTGCCCAACAAGTTGCTGGTGCTGATAGACGGGCGCTCGGTGTATTCGCCTTTCTTTTCCGGGGTGACCTGGGATGCCCAGCAAGTCATGCTCGAAGACATCGAGCGCATCGAAGTCATCAGCGGCCCCGGCGGCACCTTGTGGGGCGTCAATGCCGTCAACGGCGTCATCAACATCAGCACGCGCGCCGCCGGCGCCACCCAGGGCAGCCTGGCGGCGCTGCGCGCCGGCGAGCGCGGCCAGCATGTGGCGCTGCGCCAGGGCACGGGCGACTGGCGCCTGCAGGCCAGCTATCTCGACGAGCGCCATACCGAACTGGCCAGCGGCGCGCCGGTGGCCGATGCGCGCCACCAGTGGCAGGCCGGCATGCGGCGCGACTGGGGCAGCGGCGCCGACCTGTTCAGCGTGCACGCGAATGCCTACCGGGGCGCGCTGGACCAGCCTGAGCCCGGAGCGATTACCACCGGCGGCAAGCTCGACCTGGGCACGGTGCGCTCCTCCGGCGCCAGCCTGACGGCGCGCTGGACCCATGCGCTGGCGGGGGGCGGCAGCCTGATGCTGCAAGGCTACATCGACCACAGCGAGCGCGAGGTGCCGCCGACCTACGCCGAGCGCATCCAGGTGGCCGACCTGCAATTCCAGCACAGCCTGCCCGCGACCGGCATCGGGCAACTGGTGTGGGGTGCGAATGTGCGCCATACCTGGGATGCGGTGACCAACAGCCCCACTGTCGCTTTCCTGCCGGCCAAGGTCCAGCAGGACTGGGCCAGCGTGTTCGCGCAGCACGAGCTGGCCCTGCGCGAGCAGGTGCGCCTGATCCTGGGCGCGCGCGTCGAGCATAACGACTACACCGGCGCGGAGTTCTTGCCCAGCATGCGCGTGGCGTGGCAGCTGGCGCCGCGGCATGCCGTGTGGAGCGGCGTGTCGCGCACGGTGCGCGCGCCGTCGCGGCTCGATGCCGATACCTTCATTCCCGGCAAGCCTCCGTATCTGCTGCGCGGCGGTCCGCAGGTGCGCGCCGAAGTGGCCAAGGTGTTCGAACTCGGTTATCGCGGCCAGCCGCTGGCGGGGCTGTCGTACTCGGCCACGGTGTTCCATAACCGCTACGACCATTTGCGCACCCAGGAAGTCGATCCGGGCGGCAGCTTCCTGACCTTCGACAGCAAGATGGAAGGCAAGTCGAGCGGCATCGAACTGTGGGGCAGCTACCAGGCCACGCCCTGGTGGCGCCTGAACCTGGGAGCGATGGCGCTGCACCAGCGCTTTGCCCTCAAGCCGGGCAGCAACGATGCGGCGGCGCCGCGCACCAGCGCACGCGACCCGTCGCACACGGCGCAGCTGCGCTCCACTTTCGCCTTGTCCGCCGACAAGGAGCTCGAACTGGCTTGGCGCAAGGTGGCGCGGCTCGACAGCGACAAGGTGCCGGGCTACACCGCGCTGGACGCGCGTGCCGGCTGGCGCCTGCGGCGCAACCTGGAGTTGTCGGTGTCCGGACACAACCTGAATGGCGCGCATGCCGAGTACGGCCCGCTGGCCACGCGTTCGGAGATTCCGCGCGAGATCGCCGTCAAGCTGGTGTGGATGCATTGAAGAAGAAACGAGGTTTGCCGCCGCCGGCCACCGCGCTTGCCGATCCGCGCCAGTGGTCGGAGAAAAGCCAGGGTTCGGTGGCGGCCTCGTTTCGCACGCACTACACGGACCAGGCTTACCGTTGCCACGCCTGCCGCAAGGAGGCTCTGTTCAGCGCGGCCGAGCAAAAGTTCGTCTACGAGGTGAAGAAGACGCACATCGATGTGCGGCGGGTGCTGTGCGAGGCCTGCTGGCGCGAGCGGCGGGCGGTGCAAGGGAAGATTGCCGCCTGCGAGGCGCAGTGGGCCGCGTCGAAGCCGGAGCTGGCGCTGGACGCGGCATTCCTGTCGACCTGGCGTGCATTGCTGCTGGAACACCATCACTACGGCGCCCGGCTGAACAGAGCGACCAGCAACATGCTGCACAAGTTGCTGGATCGCTTAGTTGAAGCGAATTGAGGCGCTTACTTGTTGCGGTTGGCGATTTCGTTACCCAGCATGCCGCCGCCGATCACGCCGGCCACGGTGGCGATCTTCTTGCCGTTACCGCCACCGATCTGGTTGCCGATCAGGCCGCCGATGATGGCGCCGGTGCCGATGCCTACATAGTTAGGTCCGCTGGCTTGCTGCGCCGGCTGGGCGCGGTAGCTCGGCGCCTGCTGCGCCACGCGGGTGTGCTGCGGCGCGCGGTGCACCACTTTCTTCACGACCGGCTTCTGGTAGACCGGTTCCGGCGCGGGCTGTACGGCTTGCGGCGAATACTTTGCGACCAGCATTTGCGCGTCGGCCAGCTGCTGCGCCGTCGGCGCCGGCTGGGCCGCCAGCGCCTGAGGCGCGGCCGGTGCCGCCAGTGCCTGCGGCGCCGCCGCCAGGCTGTTGTCGGCCTTGGAGCTCGGAAGCAGGCCGGTGATGGCCGCCGTGCCGGCGACGCTGACCGCGATGACCGACACCGCCGCTGCCGCCATCAATGGGTGAATACGCGAGAGGGTGTTGTTGACCTGTTCCATGGTAGTGCTCCTGTTCGTTTGATCTTGGGTAAAAGATTAACGTAGGGAAGCTGCCCAACCTAGATCGAAAGCCGTATCAGTCGTAAGCGAATGTAAAACGGGCCCGCAGGCCCGTTTCCATCGCATGGCGCAGTGAAGCGCTTAGATCGCCCTGGCCAGCTTGGCCGCGATGCCGATGTAGTTCGACGGCGTCATTGCCAGCAGCAAGTCCTTGGCTTCCTGCGGAATCGCCAGGGTCAGCACGAATTCGCGCAGCGCGTCTTTCGAAATGCCCTTGCCGCGCGTCAATTCCTTGAGCTGCTCGTACGGGTTGTCGATGCCGTAGCGGCGCATCACGGTCTGCACCGGCTCGGCCAGCACTTCCCAGTTCGCGTCCAGGTCCTGCTCCAGGCGCACGGCATTGACTTCCAGCTTGTTCAGGCCGCGCAGGCAGCTGTCGTAGGCCAGCAGGGCGTAACCGAAGCCGACGCCGATATTGCGCAGCACGGTCGAGTCGGTCAGGTCGCGCTGCATGCGCGAGACCGGCAGCTTTTCCGCCATGTGCTTGAGCACCGCATTGGCCAGGCCCAGGTTGCCTTCGGAATTTTCGAAGTCGATCGGGTTGACCTTGTGCGGCATGGTCGAGGAACCGATTTCGCCCGCCTTGGTGGTCTGCTTGAAGTAGCCGAGCGAAATGTAGGTCCAGATATCGCGGTTCAGGTCCAGCAGGATGGTGTTGGTGCGCGCGATGGCGTCGAACAGCTCGGCCATGTAGTCGTGCGGCTCGATCTGGATGGTGTAAGGATTGAAGGTCAGGCCGAGGCGCTGCTCGATCACGTTCTTCGAGAACGTTTCCCAGTCAAAATCGGGATAGGCCGACAGGTGGGCGTTGTAGTTGCCGACCGCGCCGTTCATCTTGCCCATGATTTCCACGTCGGCAATGCGCTTGATCGCGCGTTGCAGGCGCGCGACGACGTTCGCCATTTCCTTGCCCAGGGTGGTCGGGCTGGCCGTCTGGCCGTGCGTGCGCGAGAGCATCGGCAGCGCGGCATTCGCATGCGCGATCTGGGTCAGCTTGGCGACCAGGCCCTGCAGCGCCGGCAGCATCACGCCGTCGCGCGCCGCTTTGAGCATCATGCCGTGCGAGGTGTTGTTGATGTCTTCCGAGGTGCAGGCAAAGTGGATGAACTCGGTCGCCGCGACCAGTTCCGGCACATCCTTGACCTGTTCCTTGAGCCAGTACTCGACCGCCTTGACGTCGTGGTTGGTGACCGCTTCGATGGCCTTGATGCGCGCCGCGTCGGCTTCCGTGAAATCGCTGGCCATCTTGTCGAGCAGGGCGGTGGCCTCGGGCGAGAAGGGCTTGATTTCGGCAAAGCCGGCTTGCGACAGCGCTTGCAGCCAGGAAATTTCCACCTTGACGCGGTGGTGCATGAAGCCGGCTTCGGACAGGATCGGACGCAGTTTGTCGGTCTTGGCGGCGTAGCGGCCGTCCAGCGGGGACAGGGCCGACAGCGTGGAATAGGGAGCGGTAGAGGTCATGGGCGAGGGCGCTTATGGAGGAGTAGGGGAGTCGTGTGCATTGCAGCAAAGACCGATATTTTACCACCCGGCCGCCTTGTCAAGCCGGTGTTGCTGGCATGCGCAAGCGGCCGGTTTCGAGGCCATCGCGGCCCGGGCGCGATGCTATACTGTCTGCCAATCCTCCACCTGAAGCATCTATGAAACTCATCGGTTCCACCGCCAGTCCGTTTGTCCGCAAGGTTCGTGTCGTCATGGCCGAGAAAAAGCTCGACTACGATCTCGAACTCGAGAACGTCTGGACGGCCGAAACGAAGATTCATCTGTCCAATCCGCTGGGCAAGGTGCCCTGCCTGATCATGGAAGACGGCAGCCCGATGTACGATTCGCGCGTCATCGTCGAGTACCTCGACACCCTCACGCCGGTCTGCAAGCTGCTCCCGCCGAACGGGCGCGACCGCTCCGACGTCAAGGTCTGGGAAGCGCTGGCCGACGGCGTGCTCGATGCGGCCGTGCTGGTGCGCCTTGAAAAAACCCTGCGCCCGGAAGCGCAGCAGAGCGCCGCCTGGATCGAACGCCAGATGGGCAAGGTGCACGCCGGCCTGGCCGTCATGTCGGCCAACCTGGGCGAGTCGCCTTTCTGCAAGGGCAATCACTACACCCTGGCCGACGTCGCGCTCGGCTGCGCGCTCGGCTGGATCGCCTTCCGCTTCCCCGAGATCGACTGGCGCGGCGCCTACCCCAACCTGGCCAAGCTGTTCGACAAGCTCTCCGAGCGCCCCTCGTTCAAAGACACCGTGCCTTTCTGAGCGGGGCGGCGGACGCTTGATGGACCCCTTACCCGCGCAGGGCAGCTCCCTGCAAAAGCGCCTGCAGATGGCCGACATCGCGCGCCTGGCCGGCGTGTCCAAGGCCACGGTCTCGCGCGCGCTCAACCGCAGCCCGCTGGTCAGCGACGACACGCGCGAGCGCATCCTGGCGCTGGCCAGTTCCCTCAATTACAGCATCAACATCGGCGCCCAGAACCTGCGCCTGCGGCAAAACCGCACGGTGGGCGTGGTGGTGCCCTACGACGCGGACGCGCGCCATGAACTGGCCGATCCGTTTTTCCTCAGCCTGCTGGGCAGCCTGGCCGATGCGCTGACCGCGCGCGGCTACGACCTGCTGCTCTCGCGCGTCGACGCCGAACAGCTCGACGCCGCCGCCACGCCCTACGATACCGGGCGCGTGGCGGGCATCATCCTGGTCGGCGAATGGCGCGGCCACGCGCAGCTCGACGCGCTGGCGGCGCGCCAGGTGCCGATGGTGGTGTGGGGCGCGCAGGCGCCGGGGCAGCGCTACGTGAGCGTCGGCGGCGACAACGCCAGCGGCGGCATGCTGGCCACCGGCCACCTGCTGGCGGCCGGCCGGCGCCGCATCGCCTTCATCGGCGACAGCGCCCAGCCCGAGGTGGCCGAGCGCTATCGCGGCTATTGCCAGGCGCTGGCCGCGCAGGGCCTGGCGCCCGATCCGCAGCTGTGCGTGCCGGCCTCGTTCCAGGCGCAGGACGGCGCGCATGCCGTGCACGAACTGGCGCGCCGAGGCGCGGCCTACGACGGCCTGTTCGCCTGCAGCGACCTGCTGGCCATGACCGCGATTAACGCCCTGCGCACCCTGGGACGCGAGGTGCCGCGCGATGTCGGCGTGGTCGGCTACGACGATATCGCGCTGGCCAGCTATTTCCATCCGCCCCTGTCCACCATCCGCCAGCCGGTGCGCGCCGCCGGCGAGGCGCTGGTGGCGACGCTGATGGCGCAGATCGAGGGGCGCCCGGCCGCCTCGCTGCAGCTGCCGGCCGAACTGGTGGTGCGCCGATGACGACCACGGTGGTGTATGGCGAAGCGCTGGTCGACGATTTTTTGAGCGAGCAGGCGGTGGGCGGGGCGCCCTTCAACGTGGCGCGCCACCTGGCGGCCTTCATGTCGCCGCAGCTGGCGATCACCCGCATCGGCGACGACCGCAACGGCACCATCGTGCGCGCCGAATTCGAGCGCTTCGCGATGTCCGAGGCCGGCCTGCAGCTCGACCAGATGGAAGAAACCGGGCGCGTGGTGGTCGAGCGCAATGTGCGCGGCCACCGCTTCGTGATCCTGCCCGGCCAGGCCTACGATTACATCAATCCGGAACAGGCGCTGGCCGCGCTGGAGTCGGTGGAGGCGTCGGCGATTTACTTCGGCACGCTGGCGCAGCGCTGCCCGCGCTCGCGCGACACCCTGTACGCGCTGCTCGACGCCAGCAACGCCACCCGCTATCTGGACCTGAACCTGCGCGAAGGCCAGTTCGACGAGCGCTGCGTGTTCCACTCGCTGCACGCGGCCGATATCGTCAAGGTCAACGAGGAAGAGCTGGAGTCGCTGTTCGCGTGGTATGTGGATATCCATCCGTCCGAGCCGCCGCTCGACGGCGACGAAGTGCGCGCGGCGTGCGCGGTGCTGGTGCAGATCTTCGGGCTGGAAGCGCTGATCGTGACCCTGGGTCACCGCGGCTCGGTGTACTTCGGCGCCGATGGGGAGGTGATCGTCCATCGGGACAATCCGCCGCCGCCGTTCGTGATCGATTCGGTGGGGGCCGGGGACGCGTTTTCGGCGATCTTCCTGCTGGGCCGCACGCGCGGCTGGGCGCTGGGCACGACCCTGGCGCGCGCCAACGAATTCGCCGGCGCGGTGTGCGCGATCCCCGGTGCGATACCGAGGAGCCTGAATTTCTACGACAAATGGGTGGCGCGCTGGCGCAGCGGGTGATGGGATGCAGCGGACGGCATCGCTACCTTAAAAACCGTCGCCCCCGCGCAGAAAACCGTCGCCTCCGCGCAGAAAACCGTCGCCCCCGCGCAGAAAACCGTCGCCTCCGCGCAGAAAACCGTCGCCCCCGCGCAGGCGGGGGCCAAGGCGCCGCCGCTCGGCAAAGATGCCTTCGCTTCCCGCCTGGGCGGGAATGAGGGAGCCCGGTGACGGGGCAACAAAGGCGCAAGCCAAACGCCTCGGACACTGATCAGGCGTGCTCGCCCATCTGGCTCTGCAGGTAGTTCTGGATGCCGACCTTGACGATCAGGTCGAGCTGGGTTTCCAGCCAGTCGATATGTTCTTCGGTGTCTTCCAGGATCAGCAGGAACAGGTCGCGCGTCACGTAGTCGGCTGCCAGCTCGGCGGCGGCGATGCCTTCCTTGACCGTGGCGTGCGCGGCTTGCTCCAGTTTCAGGTCGCATTCGATCATTTCCTGGGTCGATTCGCCGATCAGCAGCTTGTGCAGCGCTTGCAGGTTCGGCAAGCCGTCCAGCATCAGGATGCGGTCGATCAGCTTGTCGGCGTGCTTCATCTCGCCGATCGATTCTTCGTATTCCTTCTTGGCCAGCTTCTCCAGGCCCCAGTGACGGTACATGCGCGCATGCAGGAAATACTGATTGATCGCGGACAGTTCGTTGGTCAGCTGCGCATTGAGCAGCCGGATGACATTCTTGTCGCCCTTCATGGGAGGCTTTCTTTAGTGATGGAGAGTTTCTCCATGATAGCAAAAAAACGGGGGGCACACGCCAAAAAGGCCCCTCGCAGGGGCCATGTTGTTGTTCCCAAACCGATCAGCTGGCGAGCTGGAAGGTCAGGGGGACGATCACATACACCGACACCGCGCGGCCGTCTTCCACGTGCGGCTTGAACACCGCGCGCATGGCCGCCTGGCGGCCGGCTTCATCGAGGCGCGTGGAACCGGACGAGGATTGCACCTTGACCTGGTCGGGCATGCCTTTTTCGTTGACCAGGATGAGCAGCACGACCTTGCCCTGTTCGCCCATGCGCTTGGACATGGTCGGGTACACCGGCTGCGGCGCCTGGATGTATTCCACGCCCGAGCTGATCGTTTTCGGCCCGGTCGACGGCGGCGCCGGCGGCGCGGCCACGGCCACCGGGGCGGCCGGCGCTTCGCTCGCGACAGGCGCCGACGGCGGCGAAGCGGTAATCGTATTCTGGACCTGCACCTGCACGATCGGGGTCGGCGGCACGACAACGCGCGGCGGCGGACGCACCGTGGCCACGGAAACCACCTTCGGCGCGGCCGGGGCGGCCGGCTTCGGCGGCGGCGGCGGGGCCACGAAGGTGACCATGACCGCCTGCGGCAGCGCCACTTCGGCCATGCGGTGCAGCAGGCCGCTGGAAATCAGGTAGAACAGCACGGCGTGGATCGCGATCACCGCGGCGAAGGGGCCGAACTTGGCGCGCAGCTTCGCCACCACGGCAACGGGATCGCCCATGCCGGGGTCGGTGGAAAAGGTCATTGCGCTCATAAATACACTCAGGCTGTCTGCGCCGAGCGGAAGGACAACTCGGTGGCGTGGATGGTTTTGGTGTCGAGGTGATCGTTCAGTACCTGCCTGGCGCAGCTCGCGCACTTGCCGCAGCAGGTGCCCACGCCCAGGTCGCGGCGCAGCTCGGCCATCGACGACAGGCCGAGATCGACCGCCTGACGAATTTCGCGGTCGGAAATGTTATTGCAAACACAGACGATCATCGAAGCACCTTCCTTGTAGTCGGCTCAGCGGACAATCTTGCCGCTTTCACATTAATGAGAATCATTATCATTAAGATTTGTATTTTGTCGGAAGTCGCGATCGATTGCAAGCGGTTTACCCAAAAAAGGCCCAACTCCAAATAGAAATCGTTCGCATTTAGGATTATGATGCTAGTATCCAACACGATGTAGCGTGAATTCCACTGATCTTATTGAAGTGACACTATGACTCTAGCCCCCACCCTGATCACGCTCGATGCCCTCGTCCCCGGCCAGAGCGGCACCGTGATCCACATTGCGCCCTGTGCGGCGGACGCGGGGGCCGGCGTCGATGTCGCGCGCCGCCTGATGGAACTCGGCTTCGTGCCGGGCGAGACTATTCGCATGCTCAAGCGCCTGCCGGGCGGCGATCCGGTGGCGGTCAAGGTGGGCGACTCCACCTTCGCGCTGCGCCGCTTCGAGGCGTCGCTGGTCTCGGTCAAACCGGAATAACAGAAACAACGGAAGCAAACACATGGGTGCAGTAGAAACACCAGTCCAGGCAGTGACGCGCACGCCGCTCATTGCGCTGTTGGGCAATCCGAATTGCGGCAAGACCGCCTTGTTCAACCGCCTCACCGGCGCGCGCCAGAAGGTCGCCAACTACGCCGGCGTGACCATCGAGCGCAAGGAAGGCAGCTTCACCTCGCCGCTGGGCCGCGCCTATAAAGTGCTGGACCTGCCGGGCGCCTACAGCCTGTCGGCCACCACGCCCGACGAAGCCATCACGCGCGACGTGGTCGGCGGCCTGCGCGCCGGCGAGCAGGCGCCCGACGCCATCGTCTGCGTGGTCAACGCCACCAACCTGCGCCTGAACCTGCGCCTGGTGCTCGAAATCCGCCGCCTCGGCCTGCCGATGGTGCTGGCCCTGAACATGGTCGACGTGGCCAACAAGCGCGGCATCAAGATCGACAGCGCCAGGCTGGCGCGCGAACTGGGCATGCCCGTGGTCGAAACCGTGGCCGTGCAGAGCGGCGGCGAAGTCGCCCTGCTCAAGGCGCTCGACCTGATGCCGCAGGACGCGCTCGTCAAGGCCGCGCCGCTGTCGGCCATCGACGCCGTGCCGGTCGAGGAAACCCAGCGCGAAGTGCGCCGCATCCTGGACGCCTGCGTCAGCTTCGCCGGCGATACCGGCAACCTGTCCGAAAAGATCGACGACGTGGTGCTGCATCCGGTGCTCGGCCCGATCCTGCTGGCGGCATTGATGTTCCTGGTGTTCCAGGCCGTGTTCAGCTGGGCGGCGACGCCGATGGAAATGATCAGCGGCGGGGTCGAGGCGGTCGGCGCCTGGGTCGGCGGCATGATGGGCGAGGGCGTGCTGCGCAGCCTGCTGGTCGAGGGCATCCTCGGCGGCGTCGGCAGCGTGCTGGTGTTCCTGCCGCAGATCCTGATCCTGTTCTTCTTCATCCTGGTGCTGGAAGACTGCGGCTACCTGCCGCGCGCCGCCTTCCTGCTCGACCGTGTCATGGGCGGGGTCGGCCTGTCGGGACGCGCCTTCATTCCGCTGCTGTCGAGCTTTGCCTGCGCCATTCCGGGCGTGATGGCCGCGCGCACCATCCAGAATCCGCGCGACAGGCTGGTGACGATCATGATCGCCCCGCTGATGACCTGTTCCGCGCGCCTGCCGGTGTACGCGCTGATCATCGCCGCCTTCATCCCCAACCGCGACGTGGCCGACGGCTGGATCAACCTGCAGGGCCTGGTGCTGTTCATCCTGTACTTCGCCGGCATCTTCAGCGCCATGGGCGTGGCCTGGGTGATCAAGCGTTTCATGGGCGCCAACACGCACCAGCCGCTGATGCTGGAACTGCCGAGCTACCACTGGCCGCACCTGCGCAACCTGGCCATGGGCCTGTGGGAACGCGCCAAGATCTTCCTGGCGCGCGTCGGTACCGTGATCCTGGCGCTGATGGTGCTGCTGTGGTTCCTGTCGAGCTTCCCCGGGGCGCCGGAAGGCGCCACCCAGCCGCCGATCTATTACAGCATCGCCGGCATGCTGGGCCGCGCGCTGGCGCTGGTGTTCGAACCGATCGGCTTCGGCTGGCAGATCTGCATCGCGCTGGTGCCGGGCATGGCGGCGCGCGAAGTGGCTGTCGGCGCCCTCGGCACCGTGTATGCGCTGTCGCAGACCGGCGACGAGCTGGCCACCACCCTGGCGCCGATCATTTCGCAATCGTGGTCGATGCCGACCGCGCTCTCCTTGCTGGCCTGGTATGTGTTCGCGCCCCAGTGCATCGCCACCCTGTCGGTGGTGCGGCGCGAAACGGGCAGCGCGCGCTACGCCTTCATCATGGCCGGCTACATGTTCGCGCTGGCCTACACCGCCTCGTTCATCACTTACCGCGTCGCCATCGCGATGGGAGCCTGAGATGCTGGAATACCTGGTCGTTGCACTGATCGTCGGCGTGGCCGCCTGGTATGCGGCATCCAAGTATCTGCCGAAAAGCCTGCGCGACAGGCTGTTCGGCAAGAAGAAGGCATCAAGCGGCTGCGGCAGCGGGTGCAGCAGCTGCGGCACCTGCGAGGACGGGCCGGCGGCGCCGCTCGATGCGGGCGGGCCGCGCGTGATCCCGCTGCACCGCAAATAGCCTTAAGCGCCTGCGCGCGCCCGCGCTCCTGCGCAAGCGTTTACTGCGCCGCCGGCACCACCGGCAGTTCGACCGCGCTTTCCATGCCCGGGGCGTGGAACACCTTGTGCGTGGCCTTGCGGTAGTCGCCCGGCCTGGCGAAGAAGATATTCGGCACGAAGGTCTGCGGATTGCGGTCGTACAGGGGGAACCAGCTCGACTGCACCTGCACCATGATCCGGTGCCCCTTGAGGAACACGTGGTCGGCGTTCGGCAGGGCGAAGTGGTAGCGCTCCACCTTGTTCGGCACGATCGCCGTCGGCTTGTCCAGGCCGGTGCGGTAGCGGCCCCGGAAAATATCCATCGCGATGCCCAGCTGGTAGCCGCCCAGTTCCGGCTGCGAAGCCACTTCGTCCGGGTAGACGTCGATCAGTTTCACTACCCAGTCGGCGTCGCTGCCGCTGGTCGAGGCGAACAGCTTGACCAGCGCCTGTCCAGAAATCTGCAGCGGCGCCTCGAGCCTGTCCGACACATAGGTCAGCACGTCCGGGCGGTCCGAGAAGGAGCGCTGGTCGCTGACCAGCCACGGCTTCCAGACCGCGCCGTCGAACATGCGCACCGGACGCGGGATGAAGGGCACCGGCTTGGCCGGGTCGGATACGAACTCGTCGGCCTGGTCCGCACTGGCGGCGGCGGCCGGCTTGTCGAAGTCCAGGCGCGCGCCGGCCTTCAGGTACAGGGGGCGCAGTACCTCGGCGAGCGGCCACTTGTCGAGGCGCTGCCACTTGTTGGTGCCGGTGCGGTACGACAGCACCGGCGGCGTGTCGGCCTTCGGGGCGCCGTCCTGCAGGTACTGGTTAAAGAAGGGCAGCATCACCTCGCGCCGGAATTCGGCGGCGGTGTCGCCGGTGAAGCGGATCGGGCCCAGGCTGGAGCCGTCGTAATTGACGCC
Organism: Massilia atriviolacea; assembly: GCF_003953935.1. Classification (GTDB taxonomy): domain Bacteria; phylum Pseudomonadota; class Gammaproteobacteria; order Burkholderiales; family Burkholderiaceae_D; genus Telluria_A; species Telluria_A atriviolacea. The sequence goes on along the minus strand of NZ_RXLQ01000004.1, from coordinate 464,172 downwards.
GCTGTGGCGCCACGGGCCGACCACCAGGTGGTTCATGCTGTTGGCGGTGTCGCGCTTTTCGGTGGCGGCGTAGGCGGCGTAGGGGCCGTAGATGTCTTCCTGGTCCCAGCGTCCCACCACGTGCATGGTCGGCACCTTGAGCGGACGCGCGCCGAGCACGCGGTCGAGCGCCTGGTTCTGCCAGTAGCTGTCGTAGGCCGGATGCTCGAAGATCTTTTTGGCGAAGGTCAGCTTGTCGATCCCGAAGCGCCTGGCGTAGTCGGAGGCGGAACCGGCGCGCAGCGCGAAGTCGTAGTCGTCGTAGACGCCGGTGGCGATCGCCGGGCCGCTGCCGCGCGCGGCGGTCTGGCCGGCGATGTACGACAGGTTATTGAGGCGGAAGGCGCCGTTGTGGAACCAGTCGTCGCCGCGCCAGCCGTCCACCATGGCGCTCATCGGCACCGCGGCCTTGAGCGCCGGATGCGGGTCGGCCAGCGCCATGAGCACCGTGAAGCCCTCGTAGGACGAACCGACCATGCCCACCTTGCCGTTGCTCTGCGCGATATTCTTGACCAGCCAGTCGATCGTGTCCCAGGCGTCGGTGGCATGGTCGACCGCGGTGTCGTTGAGCGGGCCGCGCAGGGGGCGCGTCATCACGTAGTCGCCTTCCGAGCCGTACTTGCCGCGCACATCCTGGTAGACCCGGATGTAGCCGTTGGCCACGTAGCCGTCGTCGCCTTCGGCCAGCATCGACGCCATGTGCGGGCTCACATTGCGCTCGCTGCGCCTGGCCGCGTTGTAGGGCGTGCGCGAGAGGATCATCGGCGCGCGCGTGGCGCCCTTGGGAATCGTGATCACGGTGTGCAGCTTGACGCCGTCGCGCATCGGGATCATCACGATGCGCTTGACGTAGTCGGCGCCGTTATCGGGTTGTTCGAAGGGCGTGGCGGCGATGTCGGGCGTCATCGGCGCGGTCTGGGCGCAGGCCAGCGGCGCGGCGGCCAGCAGGAGCAGGGACAGGGCGGACAGGCGGATGGTGCGTTGGCGCGGCATTCATTATCTCCAGGATGATCTTGTCGTCGATGTAAATCATTTTTTACAATATTGCTTGATAGTACCTAACGAAACACGGGTATGCAATCCGCATCGGGCGACATTTGCGGTAAAGAAAAATTTACCTGCCGCTGTGACAAACCGCGCTTTTTTCGCCGACAAATCCGTGTATCCTCGCTGCCCCCGCGCCGGCACGCTAGGACAGCGGCTGGAACGAGTCGGCCTGGGCGATCGGCCAGTACAGCGCGAACACGGGCGGCAGGCGGTCGAGCTGTTCCGGGTCCAGCAGCTCGCCTTCGGACAGGTAAGGGATCAGGGTCGAGACCTGCTTGACCTGGTTGGGCGAGACGCGCCGCACCAGGTGGTGCGGGTTGAGCTGGTCGGGATGGGTCAGCCCGGCGGCGGCGATCAGGTGGGCCAGGGCCTTCATTGTACTCAGATGGAAGTTGGCCACGCGCGCGGTTTTGTCGGGCACGTCGAGCGCCTTCTGGCGCTGCTCGTCCTGGGTCGCCACGCCGGTCGGACAGCGGTCGGTGTGGCAGCTCTGCGACTGCACGCAGCCGAGCGCGAACATGAAGCCGCGCGCCGAATTGCACCAGTCGGCGCCGAGCGCGATGGTGCGCGCGATGTCGAAGGCGGTGATGATCTTGCCCGAGGCGCCGATCTTGATCTTCTCGCGCAGGTTCGCGCCGACCAGGGTGTTATGCACCAGCACCAGCGCTTCCTGCAAGGGCGTGCCGACGTGGTCCGAGAATTCCACCGGCGCGGCGCCGGTGCCGCCTTCGCCGCCGTCGACCACGATGAAGTCCGGCACGATGCCGGTCGCCAGCATGGCCTTGACGATGCCGAAGAATTCCCACGGGTGGCCGATGGCGAGCTTGAAGCCGGTCGGCTTGCCGCCCGAGAGGGTGCGCAGGCGCTCGATAAAGTGCAGCATCCCGATCGGGGTGGTAAACGCCGAATGGCTGGCCGGCGACAGGCAATCGACGCCCACCGCGACGCCGCGCGCGGCCGCGATTTCGATGCTCACCTTGGCGCCCGGCAGGATGCCGCCCTGGCCCGGCTTGGCGCCCTGCGACAGTTTGAGTTCGATCATCTTCACCTGCGGGGCGCTGGCGTTGGCCACGAAGTTCGCTTCCGAAAAGCCGCCGTCGGCGTCGCGGCAGCCGAAGTAGCCGGAGCCGATTTCCCATACCAGGTCGCCGCCGTGCTGGCGGTGATAGCGGCTGATGCTGCCTTCGCCGGTGTCGTGCATGAAGCCGCCCAGGCGCGCGCCGCCGTTCAGGGCCAGGATGGCGTTGGCCGAGAGCGAGCCGAAACTCATCGCCGAGATGTTGAAGACGCTGGCGCGGTAGGGCTGCGCGCGCGGGCAGGACGGGTGGTTGCCGATCTCGATGCGGAAGTCGGGGCCGCCCACGGGCGCCGGCGCCATCGAATGGTTGATCCACTCGTAGCCGGCTTCGTAGACATCGAGCTGGGTGCCGAAGGGGCGCTTGTCGGTTTCCATCTTGGCGCGCTGGTAGACGATGCTGCGCTGGTTGCGCGAGAACGGCTTGGCCTCGGTGTCGTCTTCCAGGAAGTACTGGCGGATCTCGGGACGGATCGATTCGAAGAAAAAGCGGAAGTGCGCCAGGATCGGATAATTGCGGCGCAGCGCGCGCCGGCTCTGGGCCAGGTCGGCGATGCCGAGCGCCGCCAGGGCGCCGCTGATGACGGCCAGCCACCATCCGGGACCGTCGCCCCTGAACGCGAGGATGGCCGACCAGCCGAAGACGAGCAGCGAAACGAGGAAAGGCAGGTAGCGCGGCGAGGCGAAGCGCATGGGGGACTCCGTGGTCAATAAACGTTAACAATGCTAAGCTAGCGCCGATTCCACCCCGGCGAAAGAACCCGATGATCATTGTCCACCATTTGAATAATTCGCGCTCCCAGCGTATCTTGTGGCTGCTGGAAGAACTGGGACTGGACTACGAGATCAGGAAGTACCAGCGCGACGCCAAGACCATGCTGGCGCCGCCCGAACTGCGCGCCGTGCACCCGCTGGGCAAATCGCCCGTCATCAGCGACGGCGCGAACACGGTGGCCGAATCGGGCGCCATCATCGAGTACCTGCTCGAACGTTATGGAAACGGCAAATTCGTGCCCGCCGCCGGCACCCCGGACAAGCTGCGCTACACCTACTTCATGCACTATGCCGAAGGCTCGGCCATGACGCCGCTGCTGATGAAGCTGGTGTTCGACCGGGTCGAATCGAGCCCGATGCCGTTCTTCGCCAGGCCGATCGCGCGCGGCATCGCGCACAAGGTCAAGCAGACCTACATCCTGCCGCAGATCGCGCAGCACCTGGCCTACCTCGAAGCCGAACTGGCCAAGGCCAACTGGTTCGCCGGCCCGGAGTTCAGCGGCGCCGACATCCAGATCAGCTTCGTGCTGGAGGCGGCCGCCTCGCGCGGCGGCCTGGGCGACAAGTATCCGAAGCTGATGGATTTTTTGAACCGCATCCACGCCCGACCAGCCTACCAGCGCGCGCTGGAACGCGGCGGCCTGTACGAACTGCTCAAGTAAGGCCGTGGGCAAGCTGCTGGCCATCGACGGGCTCAATATCGTACGGCGCGTGTACGAGGCCAGTCCCGAACCCGATTCCGCCGACAAGGCCGATATCGCCCTGCGCCACGCGCTGTCCTCGTTCCGCAAGCTGCTCGGCGCGCACGCGCCGACCCACGTGCTGGCCGCCTTCGACTACGGCGGCCCGACCTGGCGCCACGCACTGTATCCGCGCTACCGCGAGCAGTGCGCACCGATGCCCTCCTTCCTGCGCGACGCGCTGCCCGGCTTTCATGCGAAGCTGGCGGGGGAGGGCCTGCACGTGCTGATGCTGCCCGGGGTCGAGGCCGACGACGTGATCGGCACCGGGGTGCTGCGCTGGCTGGCCGAAGGGCGCGGCGAGGCGATTGTGGCAAGCACCGACAAGGACTTGCACGGCCTGATTGCGCAAGGGGCGCTGGTGTGGGACCATTTCAAGGGCGAGTGGCACGATGACGCCTGGGTGCGCAAGAAATTCGGCGTGGCGCCCGAGCTGCTGGTGGACCTGCTGGCGCTGATGGGCGATGTGACGGACGGCGTGCCGGGCGTGTCCAAGGTCGGCATGAAGACGGCGGCCAAGCTGCTTGGCGCCTACGGCAACCTGGACGCGGTGATGGCCGGCGCCGGCATTCTCAAGACCCCGCTCGGCGAGCGCCTGCGCGCCGAACGCGAGATGTTGTATCTGTCGCGCCAGCTGGTGCAGCTCAAGACCGACGTGCGCCTGGGCGTGACCTGGAACATGCTGGCATTCGAAACGTTCTGACCAAAAAGGAAAAGACGCGATGTTAAAAGCAGTGATCGTCGATGGAAATGCGATTTCGCGCGGCTTGTTGAACAGCGTGTTGACCGATGGCGGCTACAACGTGGTCGGCGATACGCACACGGGGCTGAAGGGCTATCTGCTGGTGCAGAAGCACCACCCGCAGCTCATTTGCGTGGCGCTGGAGCAGGTGAACGATGGCGCCGAGATCGTCGAGCAGATCCGCGCGCATTATCCGAAGACGCTGATCTTCATGGTCTCCGGCACGCTCGACGCGCCGACCGTGCAGGCGGCGGTGGCGCGCGGGGTGCAGGGGTTTATCGTCAAGCCGTTCAAGGCCGACGCGGTGCTCAATACGATCAGGAACACGGTGCTGGCGGTGATTAAAAAACAGAAGGCCGGCTGACGCAGGGCGCCGCTTCGGCCACTGTCTTCGTTGGTCCGGGTCTCCCGTCGTTCCCGTTCGCCCGTCGTTCCCGTTCGCCCATCGTCCCCGCTCCCCCGTCGTTCCCGTTCGCCCGCCCCCCGTCGTCCCCGCTCCCCCGTCGTTCCCGTTCGCCCGCCCCCCGTCGTTCCCGCGAAGGCGGGAACCCAAGTTGCAAGCGCAGCCAAGGGCGTCTGTACGTACTTGGGTTCCCGCCTGCGCGGGAACGACGGAGGCGGTGGCGGGAATGGCGTATTACCCCGCGCTCGATCCCGCGATGATCCCGCCGCCCAGGCACACGTCGCCGTCGTACAGCACGGCCGACTGCCCCGGCGTCACCGCCCACTGCGGATCGGTAAAACCGAGGCCGAAGTTGCCCATGCCGTCGGGCGTGAGCACGCACGGCACGTCGGCCTGGCGGTAGCGCGTCTTGGCCGACATGGCGCGCGCCTCGGGCGGCGCGCCCGCCACCCAGCTGGCCTGGTCGGCCTGCAGGGCGCCCGACAACAGCCACGGATGGTCGTGCCCCTGCACGATGTACAGGGTGTTGCTGGCGATATCCTTGCGCGCCACGTACCAGGCGTCGCTCGATCCGTCGTCGTTCCGGTACTTCTTCATGCCGCCCACGCCGATGCCCTTGCGCTGGCCCAGCGTGTAGAACGACAGTCCCACATGCTCGCCCACCACGGTGCCGTCGTCGGTCTTCATCGGTCCCGGCTTGTAGGACAGGTAGCGGTTCAGGAAATCGCGGAACGGCCGCTCGCCGATGAAGCAGATGCCGGTCGAATCCTTCTTGGCGGCGTTCGGCAGGGCCAGCTTTTCGGCGATCTTGCGCACTTCCGTCTTCGGGATTTCGCCCAGCGGGAACAGGGTGCGCGACAACTGCGCCTGGTTCAGGCGGTGCAGGAAGTAGCTCTGGTCCTTGGTGTGGTCGAAGGCCTTGAGCAGCTCGAAGCTGGCGCCGTTGCGGCGCACGCGCGCATAGTGGCCGGTGGCGATCAGGTCCGCGCCCAGGTGCATCGCGTGGTCGAGGAAGGCCTTGAATTTGATCTCGGCGTTGCACAGCACATCCGGGTTCGGGGTGCGCCCGGCCTGGTATTCGCGCAGGAAGTCGGCGAACACGCGGTCCTTGTATTCGGCCGCGAAATTGACCGCCTCGATGTCCACGCCCACCACGTCGGCCACGCTGGCCGCGTCGATCCAGTCCTGGCGCGTCGAACAGTATTCGGAATCGTCGTCGTCTTCCCAGTTTTTCATGAACAGGCCGACCACGTCGTAGCCCTGTTCCTTGAGCATCCACGCCGCGACCGAGGAGTCGACTCCGCCCGACATGCCGATCACGACTTTCTGCTTCTTCCCTGCGTTGCTCATCGTATTACATCCGTCCAAGTACATCCGTCTTAAGTTAATCCACCCTCGAACACCGAGGCGTGGGTGTGCAGCATGGCCAAAGGCATGCGGCGGCCGGCCAGGTAGTCGTCCACGCACTGCAGCATCAGCGGGCTGCGGTGGCGCTCCTGGCAGGCGGCCATTTCGTCGCGCGTCATCCACAAGGTGCGGATGATGCCTTCGTCGAGCGGCTGGTCGTGCTCCTTGCCGGCCTCGCCGCAAAAGGTGAAGCGCAGGTAGGTCACGTCGGTGCCGCGCCGCTTGGAGGTGTAGCGCGACATGTACACGCCCACCAGCGCCTGCGGCGTGAAATCGTGCGCCGTCTCTTCCAGCACTTCGCGCACCACCGCCTGGGCCAGCGTTTCGAGCGGGTCCAGGTGGCCCGCCGGCTGGTTCAGGCGGATGCCTTCGCTGGTTTCTTCTTCAATCAGGAGGAACTTGCCATCACGCTCGATGATGGCGGCAACGGTAACGGAGGGTTTCCAGATATGCGGCATGCGTGTCCTTCAAAATGAGCCGCCATTTTACCTTCATGCAGCATCGGTTGCCGATCCGGCAGCAACGCAAGCTTAAATCAGGCAACAAGGTATTGATCTGATACAAGAAAACCGTGGATGTTGCGCAGTGTGCAGTGCAACCGGTTTGGATCTGGAGGACTTCATCTAGAAAAAACGGATGGTCGTGCTATTTTTAGGTTTCCGTGTACTATCGTGAGCAGTTTATTAATTCTATGGAGGCGTCATGAGAATAGGCATACCGGCCGAAACGCGGTCGGGTGAAACCCGTGTTGCTGCAACTCCCGAGACGGTCAAGAAGCTCGCCGCCAAGCATCAGGTGGTAGTCCAGGCGGGCGCCGGCGTGATGGCCTCCGTGACCGACGAGGCTTACGCCGCCGCCGGCGCGACCATCGGCAGCGCCGCCGACGCCTTCGGCTGCGACGTGGTGCTCAAGGTACGCGCCCCGAACGCCGAGGAACGTCCCCTCATGAAAGCCGACGCCGTCCTGATCGGCATGCTCAACCCCTTCGATAGCGAGAACCTGGCCGCCATGGCCGGGGCCCGACTGCGCGCCTTTGCGCTCGAAGCGGTGCCGCGCATCACGCGCGCGCAGTCGATGGACGTGCTGTCCTCGCAGGCCAACATCGCCGGCTACAAGGCCGTGATGATGGCGGCGAACACTTACCAGCGCTTCATGCCGATGCTGATGACGGCGGCCGGCACCGTGAAAGCGGCGCGCGTGCTGATCATGGGCGTGGGCGTGGCCGGCCTGCAGGCCATCGCCACCGCCAAGCGCCTGGGCGCGGTGATCGAAGCGTCCGACGTGCGCCCGCCCGTCAAGGAGCAGGTCGAGTCGCTCGGCGCCAAGTTCATCGACGTGCCCTACCTGACCGACGAAGAGAAGGAAATCGCCCAGGGCTCGGGCGGCTATGCGCGCCCTATGCCGGCCGACTGGATGCGGCGCCAGGGCGAACTGGTGCACGAACGCGCCAAGCTGGCCGACATCATCATCACCACCGCCCTGATTCCCGGCCGCGCCGCGCCGGTGCTCATTTCGGAAGAGACGGTCAAGGCCATGAAGCCGGGCTCGGTGATCGTCGACCTGGCGGTGTCGCAGGGCGGCAACTGCCCGCTGTCGGAACTGAACAAGACGGTCACCAGGCACGGCGTGCACATCATCGGCGAGCCGGACCTGGCGACCCTGGTGGCGGCCGATGCCTCGGCCCTGTATGCGCGCAATGTGCTCGATTTCCTCAAGCTGATCATCGACAAGGACGAGCAGCTGACGATCGACCGCGAGGACGAGATTCTCAAGGCCACCCTGGTGTGCGCGGACGGCACGGTGCTGCGCAAGTAGGGCGCCGGGCCGCAGGGATAAAGCAAAAATTTACGCAAAAAATTTACGTAAAAAAAATTACGCAAAAAAAATTACGCAAAAAAATTTACGCAACTAAGGGGGACGGGCCGCGGCCCGCCGTCACATCAACGTCAAGAGGGAGGCAGCATGGAAGTCAGTCACACCATCATTAATCTCATCATCTTCGTGCTGGCGATCTACGTCGGCTACCACGTCGTCTGGACCGTCACACCCGCGCTGCACACGCCGCTGATGGCGGTCACCAACGCCATCTCGGCGATCATCATCGTCGGCGCCATGCTGGCCGCCGGCCTGACCACCGGCATCGTCGGCCAGGTCGCCGGCACGGTGGCGGTGGCGCTGGCGGCGGTCAATGTGTTCGGCGGCTTCATGGTCACCCAGCGCATGCTCGAAATGTTCCGCAAAAAGGAGCCCAAGGCGGCGCCGGCGGCCAAGGCGGGAGACCACGCATGAGTTATATCAGCATGAACCTGGTGACGATGTTCTACCTGATCGCGTCGGTGTGCTTCATCCAGGCGCTCAAGGGCTTGTCGTCGCCGGCCACCGCGCGTACCGGCAACGCCTTCGGCATGAGCGGCATGGCCATTGCCACCATCACCACCGTGGCGCTGATCTTCAAGCTGCAGGCGCAGGCCGCGAGCACCGGAGGCCTCGGCTTCGGGCTGGTGCTGCTGGGCGTCGTGGTCGGTGGCGGCATCGGCGCGTTTGCCGCCAAAAAAGTCGAGATGACCAAGATGCCGGAACTGGTCGCGGCGATGCACTCGCTGATCGGCCTGGCCGCAGTCTGCATCGCGGTCGCCGTGGTGGCCGAACCGTGGGTGTTCCAGATCACCACGCAGGGCGTGGCGCTGCCGTTCGGGAACCGCCTCGAACTGTTCATCGGCACCTTTGTCGGCGCGGTGACCTTTTCGGGTTCCGTGATCGCCTTCGGCAAGCTGTCGGGCAAGTACAAGTTCCGCCTGTTCCAGGGCGCGCCGGTCAGCTTCGCCGGCCAGCACATGCTCAACCTGGGGATCGCGATCGCCATCATCGCACTCGGCCTGGTGTTCTGCTTCGCGCCCGGCGTGGAGCCGGCCTGGACGCCGTTCATCATCATGGCGGCGCTGGCCTTCGTGCTCGGCGTGCTGATCATCATTCCGATCGGCGGGGCCGACATGCCGGTGGTGGTGTCGATGTTGAACAGCTATTCCGGCTGGGCGGCGGCGGGCATCGGCTTCTCGCTGAATAACTCGATGCTGATCATTGCCGGTTCCCTGGTCGGTTCGTCCGGCGCGATCCTGTCGTACATCATGTGCAAGGCCATGAACCGCTCGTTCTTCAACGTGATCCTGGGCGGCTTCGGCGGCGATGCGGCGGCTGCCGGCGGCGGCGCGGCGCAGGAACAGCGTCCGGTCAAGTCGGGTTCCGCCGACGACGCGGCCTTCATCATGAGCAATGCCGAAACCGTGATCATCGTGCCGGGCTACGGCCTGGCGGTGGCGCGCGCCCAGCACTCGCTCAAGGAGCTGGTCGAAAAGCTGACCCACAAGGGCGTCATCGTCAAGTATGCGATCCACCCGGTCGCGGGGCGCATGCCGGGCCACATGAACGTGCTGCTGGCCGAGGCCGAGGTGCCGTACGACCAGGTGTTCGAGATGGAGGACATCAACGGCGAATTCGGCCAGACCGACGTGGTGCTGGTGCTGGGCGCGAACGACGTGGTCAACCCGGCGGCCAAGGATCCCAAGTCGCCGATCGCCGGCATGCCGATCCTGGAGGCGTACAAGGCCAAGAGCATCATCGTCAACAAGCGCTCGATGGCCTCCGGCTATGCGGGGCTGGACAACGACCTGTTCTACCAGGCGAACACGATGATGGTGTTCGGCGACGCCAAGAAGGTGATCGAGGCCATGGTCAAGGCGGTCGATTAACTGCCACGCCTGCGCAGCGCAATAACGCCGCCCTGTCGGGGCGGCGTTTTTTTTAGCGCGGCCGGCATGGAGCGCGCCGGCCGGCAGGCCGGGTCAGGCAGCCTGGCGCTGTTCCAGCACCTGCACCTTGTCGCCACCGTCGATGACGATGCGGCGCGGCTTGAGGGCCTCGGGCACTTCACGCACCAGTTCGATGGTCAGCATGCCGTTGTCGAACGAGGCCGTGGTGACCTTGACGTGGTTGGCCAGCTGGAAGCGCTGCTCGAAATCGCGCGCCGCGATGCCGCGGTGCAGGAAGGTGCGCTCGCTGTCGTCTTTCTGCTTGCGGCCGGTGACGTGCAGGCTGTCGCGCTCGGTAACGATCTCGACTTCCGAACGGTCGAAGCCGGCCAGGGCCATCACGATGCGGTACTTGTCTTCGCTGACCAGTTCGATGTTGTAGGGCGGATAGCTGGGCTGCGCGTCGGCGCGCTGCGATTCCAGCAGATGGGCCAGGCGGTCGAAACCGATAGCGGAACGATAGAGGGGAGCAAGGTCGAATGTACGCATGATAAATATCCTTTAGAAGTTAAGCGATAAGTTGACGGACCTCCGTGGAGCATCCGTTGAATCCAATCTAAAGGCGGGCCCAAGGGTTTTCAAGGCCTTGAAAAATGCGATTTTTTGCCCCATGCGCCGAAAAATAGCTTGAAAAATTTTGGCTTGGGCAAAAACAATTCGGCGGCCGGGGGGTGACGCGAGCGCCGCGGCGAGGGAAGCCGCCTCAATCGAAGGCGCAATCCTCACCCAGCTTGTCGCTTTCGCGGCGGCCATGCTGCCGGCCGGCGTCGCCGACGACGGTGGCGTATTCGGTGCGCCCGTCGACATGCATGCGCAGATGGGTCCCGTGCGGTAACAGCAGGCACTTCCACTGATAGCCGTCGGCCTCCCTGTCGGCCGCGCCGGCCGTCTGGGCGGCCAGCCAGGCATCGACAGCCAGGCCGAGGGCGTCATCGACCGACATCGTGCCGCCGCGCGCATGCAAGTGGGCAAGCAAGCGCGCCAGTGTTGTGTCTTTTTTGTGTCTTTTGCCTGCAGGCCCGCTGCGGCAAAGTGTCTCGTTTGACTGTCCATTTTTGTCTCGTTTTGTCTCATTCTGTCTCATTTGGACAGCGCTGCCGGGTATTGGTTCAAACGAGACAAAACGAGACAAAACGAGACAGCGAAACGAGACGGTTTGCCGCGGCAGGCCGGCCGGCAATAGGGACAAGGCTGCGCCGTTTGCGTAACGATCTTCAACGTGGGGACCGATGCCTGCGGCGCTCAGCGCGCGCAGACCAGGTTGCGTCCCCCGTTTTTTGCCTCGTACAGGGCCGCATCGGCGCGCGCGAGCGCCTCGGCGAACGGCGCACCGGGCGCCAGTTGCGCCAGCCCGATGCTGATCGTCACGCTCACCTGCTGGCCGTCGGGCGTGACGATCGGTTCGCGCTCCACCGCTGCGCGAATCCGCTCCGCCACCACCAGCGCAATGTCGCTGCCGATTCCCGGAAACAGCAGGCTGAATTCCTCGCCGCCGGTGCGCGCGACGAAATCGGTGGCGCGCGAAGCCTGGCCGATCAGGCCCGCCACCGAGGCCAGCACCGCGTCGCCGGCGGCGTGGCCGTAACGGTCGTTGACCTTCTTGAAAAAATCGATGTCGGCGATGCCCACGCACGTGAGCGCGCCGCTGCGGGCCGCCCGCGCGCACGTGAGCGCGGCCTCGGCATCGAAGGCGCGCCGGTTGGGCAGGCCGGTCAGCGCATCGCTCAGGGCCTGCTTTTCGAGCTGGGCCAGCAGCGCTTCGCGTTCGGCTTGCATGCGCCGCCGCGCGCGCAGGTCTTCCAGGAAGGCGCCGAAGTAGCGCTTGCCCTCATGGATGCCCAGGTCGATCGCCTTCATCCCGATCGGGACCATTTCGCCGGTGCGGTGGCGGATCGCGAATTCGCGCACCTGGCCGAGCACCGTCGATTCCTTGCAGCTGTCCAGGTAGGCGCGCACGTAGCGGTGGTGCTGTTCCGCCATCGCGGCCGGCAACAGCCCGGCCAGCGGCTGGCCCAGCGCTTCCCCGCAGGCGTAGCCCGACAGCGCCTGCATCGCGCCGTTCTGGTAGCGAATGGCGCCATCTTCATCGATGACGACGATGGCATCGAGCGCGTTGTCGAGCAGGCGCAGGGAGAGGGTGCAGGGCAGGGTGTCGAGCATGATCGTGGCCGCAGGGACGGGACTGCCTCCGACCTTAGCATACAAGTTGCATAAAAACATGAAAAATTGCCGGAATCGCGCTCAGGGTGACGCGTGGCGACATCAGCGGATGCAAGCAGACAATATTGCTGTTTCGCTTGTCGCGTCACAAACACAAGACGCGCTGAATTTGTCCCATGTTGGTATTGCGCCATTTAACTCGCTATCCAAGTTCGGTATATTTCTTTGGAGACAGTATTTTCGTGTCGCATCCCGCCTGCCCGGCAAAGACAACTGAAAGGTCAAGGACCATGTTTAAAAACGTGACGATCAAGGCACGGCTTATTTTTGTCATCGGTGTCCTCAGCGCGGTTTCGCTGGCGATCGGATTGATCGGCTTGCGCAACCTGAGCGTGACCAATGCCTCGCTCAAGACGGTGTACGAGGACCGCCTGGTGGCGGCCGGGATGCTGGCCGAAGTGCTGACGCTGATCCAGCAAAACCAGAACACGCTGGCGATGGCGGTCAGCGGCGACCCGGCCGGCATGCCTGCGGCCAGCAGCGAGGTCGAGCAGCGCGTGCAGAGCATCACCGCGCTCTGGGGCAAGTACATGGAAACCTACCTGACGGCGGAGGAAAAGACGCTCGCCGCCAAGTTCGCGGCCAGCAGGGAAACTTTCGTGGCGCAGGGGATCAGGCCGACACTGGTCGCGTTCAAGGCCAAGGACGCGGCGGCCGCCGTCGCGCTGGTGCAAGGCCCGCTCAAGCAGCACTTCCTGCCGGTGCGCGAGAACATGCACGACCTGGTGGTCTACCAGCTCAGCGTCGGCAAGACCGAGTACCAGCAGGCCACGGCACGCTTCGAGACGGCGCGTGCATTGGCCATCGGCCTGATCGTGTTCAGCGTCGTCATCGGCCTGCTGACCGGGACCGCGCTGATTCGCGGCATCTCGCGCTCGATCGCCGAAGCGCTGCGCTTCGCCAACAACATCGCCTCCGGCAACCTGACCGACACCATCCGGATCGACTCGCACGACGAAATCGGCCAGCTGCTGGTGGCGCTGCAAAAGATGAACGACAGCCTGGTGGAAGTGGTGAGCCGGGTGCGCAGCGGCACCGATACGATTTCGGTGGCCTCGTCCGAAATCGCGGCCGGCAACCAGGACCTGTCGAGCCGCACCGAGGAGCAGGCCAGCTCGCTGGAGGAAACCGCCTCCTCGATGGAAGAACTGACTTCCACTGTGAAGGCGAGCGCCGACAACGCGCGCCAGGCCAGCACCCTGGCCGAGACGGCGTCGGAGGTGGCCACCAAGGGCGGCAACGTGATCGGCAACGTGGTCGATACGATGGGCCGCATCAATGAGGCCAGCAACAAGATCGTCGACATCATCGGCGTGATCGACGGCATTGCGTTCCAGACCAATATCCTGGCCTTGAACGCGGCCGTGGAAGCGGCGCGCGCCGGCGAGCAGGGACGCGGCTTTGCGGTGGTGGCGAGCGAAGTGCGCAACCTGGCGCAACGCTCGGCGCAGGCGGCCAAGGAGATCAAGGGCCTGATCGGCAGCTCGGTCGAGCAGGTCGAAGCGGGCAGCCGGCTGGTGAACGAGGCGGGTAGCACGATGGACGATATCGTCCAGAGCATCCGCCGCGTGACCGACATCATGGGCGATATCGCGGCGGCCAGCCAGGAGCAGACCCTGGGGATCGACCAGATCAACCAGGCGGTGACGCAGATGGATCAGGTGACGCAGCAGAATGCGGCGCTGGTGGAAGAAGCGGCGGCGGCGTCGGAAGCGATGCAGGACCAGGCGCGCCAGCTGGCCGAGGTGGTCAGCGTGTTCAAGCTGAGCGCCGGCGCGGGCGCGGCGGCGGCGTCGGCCGCGCCGCGGCAGGTGGCGGCCAGGCCGGCCCCGAAGCCGGTGCTGCGCGCGCCGGTGAAGAAGCAGTTGGCCAGCACCGCCAAGACGGACGACTGGGAAGAATTCTGAACCTGTGTGCTTACGTGTCGTACTCGCCCAGGCACCGATGTATTCTTGGCGGCCAGGACTTGCCTCTATTTCCGGTCAGGTAACCGTCGCTCCCGCCTGCGCGGGAACCACGGTTCTCAAGCGATCGCCTGGCGCTCAGCGCCGCCCGAACATCATCCACTCGCCCAGCAGGTTCTTCGCCGGGGTGAAGGTATCGAGTAATCCCAGCGACAAGCCCAGCAGCGCCTGGCCCGGCCCCCGGTGCGCAAAGGCGCGCGCCATGGTGTCGGTCAGTTCCACCACCAGCTTGCGGTCCGCCTGGCGCTCGCGCGCGAACGCGGCCAGCGCCGCCGGACCGGCATCGCGCGCCAGCAGGCGCGCCAGTACCGCCGCATCGCGCAGGCCGAGGTTCAGGCCCTGTCCCGCCACCGGATGCAGGGTCTGCGCCGCGTTCCCGATGGCCACCGTGCGCGCCGTCGTACCCGGTTCGGCATTCAGGCCGAGCCGATACGCGATGCGCGCGCCGGTCGCGCTCATCCGCCCCAGACGCTGGCCGAACGCCTCGCCCAGCTGCGCCAGGAACTGCGCGTCGTCCAGCGCCAGCAGCGCCTGCGCGCGCTCGGGCCGCACGCACCACACCAGCGCGTACTGATGGCCGTCGGCGCCGTCCTGCGGCAGCATGGCCAGCGGGCCTTCCTCGGTAAACCGTTCGTACGCGCGATGCGCGACCGGCGCGCTGGTGCTCACGCGCGCGATCAGCGCCGTCTGCCGGTAATCGTGCGCGCGCGCGCGCGCATCCTGTTCGCCGAACACGCCGCCTTCGGCCTGCACCACCACCGCCGCTTCCAGCGTGCGTCCGTCGTCGAGCGCGAGCGCGACGCTGTCGGCCTGCTCGCTGTGGCCGCTCACCCGCACCGGCCGCAGCGCCGCCACGCCGGCGCGCTCGCACGCCCCCGCCAGCGCCGCCACCAGGTCGCCATAGCGCGCCACGTAGCCGAGCGCCTCGACCTCGTGTTCGCCGCGGTCGATCAGGCTGCGCCCGAAATGGCCGCGGCGCGATACGTGCACCTGGTGGATGGCGGTGGCCGGCAGCGGCCAGGCGCCGATCTCTTCCAGCAGCATGCGGCTGCCGTAGGACAGCGCGATCGAACGCGGGTCGGTCAGCGCCGTGCCGAGCGCCCTGGCGTCGACCAGGCCGATGCGCGCGCTGTCCATGCCGCGCCGCGCCAGCAGGGCGGCCAGCGCCAGGCCGACCGGGCCGGCGCCGCAGATTGCCACGTCAAACTTGCTAGGTGTCTTGTCCATCAGGGTCGCATCAGTTGTTCGATATCGTCGGCCAGCTTGGGCGCGGACGCGCTCAGGATGGTGTGGCCGTCCTGCGTCACCAGCACATCGTCTTCGATGCGGATGCCGATGTGCCAGTACTGTTCCGGCACGCCTTCGGCCGGGCGCACGTAGATGCCCGGTTCGACCGTCAGCGCCATGCCCGGCTGCAGCGGGCGCGATGGCTTGCCTTCGGCATGCACGTCGCGGTAGGCGCCGGCGTCGTGCACGTCGAGCCCCAGCCAGTGGCCGGTGCCGTGCATGTAGAACTGCTGGTGCGCGCGTTCGGCGATCGCGTCCTCGGCGCTGCCGAATTTGTCCCTGGACAGCAAGCCCAGGTCGAGCATGCCCTGCGCCAGCACGCGCGTGGCGGCGTCGTGGATGTCGCTGTACTTGCGCCCCGGCCGCACCGCCGCCAGCGCGGCGTTCTGCGCCGCCAGTACCAGCTCGTACAGCGCCCGCTGCGGCGCGCTGAAACGGCCGTTGACGGGAAAGGTGCGGGTGATGTCGGCGGCGTAGCTATCGAGTTCGCAGCCGGCGTCGATCAGCACCAGGTCGCCGTCGCGCGTCTGCGCGCTGTTGACGTTGTAGTGCAGCACGCAGGCGTTCGCGCCGGCCGCCACGATCGGCGTATAGGCCGGATACTGGGCGCCGTTGCGGCGAAATTCGTGCAGCAGTTCGGCTTCGAGCTCGTATTCGAACATGCCCGGCCGGGCCGCCATCATCGCGCGCGCGTGGGCGACGCCCGAGATGGTCGCCGCGCGCAGCATGGTGGCCTGCTCGGCGTCGTCCTTGAACAGGCGCATCTCGTCGAGCATCGCCAGCAGGTCGTGCGCCACCGCCGGCGCGGTCACGCCGGCGCGCGCCTGGCGCCGTACCGCCAGCAGCCAGTTCTTCATTTGCATGTCGAGCGCCGCGCTGTGGCCGAGCGCGTAGTAGGCGGCCGGCGCGTCGGCCAGCAGGCGCGCCATTTCGGCGTCGAGCTCCTCGATCGCGAACGCCGTGTCGAAGCCGAAGGCGGCGCGCGCGCCTTCCGGGCCGTGGCGGAAGCCCTCCCAGATTTCGCGCTCCATGTTCTTCTGGCGGCAGAACAGGATCGCTTGCGCCGGCCTGGCGCCGTGGGCGGCCACCAGCACCAGCACGCTGTCCGGTTCCGTGAAGCCGGTCAGGTAGTAGAAATAGCTGTCGTGCCGGTAAAGGTAGTCGGTGTCGCTGTTGCGCTGCACTTCGGGCGCGGTCGGCAGGATCGCCACCGCGCCCGGCTGCATGGCGGCGCACAGGCGCGCGCGCCGCGCCGCAAATGGCGTGCTGCAAGGCGCCGTGTTCATGCCTGCGCCTTGCGCGCGCCCAGCGGCGCGTTCAGTTCTTCCAGCTGCGCCACCGTGCCCACATTGACCCAGTCGCCCTGGTAGATTTCGCCGCCCACCCGGCCCAGGTCCGCGTACTGGCGGATCAGGGTCCCCAGGCGCGCATGCGTGCCCGGGGCGATGGCCTTGAACATCTCGGGCCGGTACACGCCGATGTTCGAGAAATTCCACTTCGGCTCGCCGTGGTTGGCCACCTGGTACATGGTCAGGCCGAAGTCGCCCTCCGGGTTGTGGAAGGGATTCGGGGTCAGGTAGATCCAGCAGGCGTCGCGCTTGTCGGGCGGGTAGGGATTGCCCCACATGTCGTCGTCGACCAGCACGTCGGCGACCTGCGCAAAATCGAAGTAGGGACAGTAGATGTCGGCCGAGAGCACCAGGAACGGTTCCTCGCCCAGCAGGTGCAGCGCGTTGGCGATGCCGCCGGCCGTTTCCAGCGCCACCGTTTCGGGCGAGTAGACGATGCGCGCGCCGTACTTGCCGCCGTCGCCCAGTTCGCGCTCGATCGTCTCGCCCATCCAGGCGTGGTTGATGACGATCTCGGTGATGCCGGCGCGTACCAGGTTCAGGATGTGCCAGACGATCAGCGGGCGGCCGCGCACCTTCAGCAGCGGCTTGGGGCAGTCGTCCGTCAGGGGCCGCATGCGTTCGCCGCGGCCGGCGGCCAGGATCATGGCTTTCATGATGGGCTCCGCATCAGAAGGTGTAGCCCACTTGCGGCGCCTTGTCCTCGAAGGTGTCGAGCAGGCGCGCCAGCGGCTTGAGGGCGATGTAGCGGTTGCAGGTCTTGCGCACGTAGTCCGCCACGGTCGGCAGGTCGCCCAGGTAGGCGCTCTTGCCGTCGCGGTAGTTCAGGCGGCAGAACAGGCCGAGGATTTTCAGGTGGCGCTGCAGGGCCATGAATTCGAAGTCCTGGTAAAAGGCGTCGATGTCCGGATTGACCGGCAGCCCGACCGCCTTGGCGCGCTGCCAGTAACGCACCACCCAGTCGAGCACGATTTCTTCGTCCCACTGCACGTAGGCGTCGCGCAGCAGCGAGGCCAGGTCGTAGGTGACCGGGCCGAACACGGCATCCTGGAAGTCGAGCACGCCCGGATTGCCCTGGTCCATGAACATCAGGTTGCGCGAATGGAAATCGCGGTGCATGAAGACTTGTTGCTGCGCCAGGTTGTTGGCGATGATCGCCTCGAACACCTTGTTCAGGGTGGCCGTCTGGGCGTCCGTCATGGTCACGCCCAGGTGCTTGCCGACGAACCATTCAGGGAACAGCTTCAGCTCGCGCTCGATGAAGGCGCGGTCGTAGTCGGGCAGCACGCCCGGTGCGCTGGTCAGCTGGAACTTGATCAGCGCGTCGACCGCGTCCGAATACATGAAGGGCGCGTTGTCGATGTCGAGGCGCTGCAGGTAGGTGGTGGTGCCGAGGTCGGACAGCAGCAGGAAGCCGTTGGCCACGTCCTGCGCCACGATGGCGGGCACGCTCACGCCGGCTTCCAGCAGCAAGCCTTGCACGTGGATGAAGGCCGGCACGTTTTCGCGCTCGGGCGGGGCATCCATGGCGACCAGGGTCTCGCCCAGTCTGGCGCGCAGTGCGGGGGCGACGTCGAGCCGGAAGTAGCGGCGGAAGCTGGCGTCGGCCGAGGCCGGCCGGCACGATTCGACCTCGACCAGGCCGAGCGTGGCGAGCCAGGCGGTGAGCTGCGTCAGGCGGGTGTCCGACGATGTTGCGGGGGTGGTGGTAAGCGATGAGGACATGTTGCAGCCTGAGAATCCGATTGAAGATGAAGATTCCCATATAATAAGGGATTAAACTCAAAAAATCGCCTGCCATGGTGTTTGCACACGTCATTTCATGAGCTTGAAAAAACCGGCAGCTCTCCCCTCGCAGCGTTGGGCCTACGCCCTGACGGCGCTCGTCACCGCCACCGCGGTGCCCTTGCACGCCCAGACCGTCCAGAACGCCCCGCCACGCGACCGTAACGACGATCCCAACCTGCCCGTCACCGTGCGCGCGGAAGAGTTCAGCGGCCGCCCCGAACGCGAACTCGTTCTCGAGCGCGATGTCGAACTGACCCGGGGTCAGACCCGGATGAAAGCCGACCGCGCCTGCTTCAGGAACGTCGAGAATGAAGTCACCGCCAACGGCAATGTCTGGATGGAACGCTTCGGCGATATCTACAAGGGCGATGAGTTGCAGCTGAACCTGTCGTCGGGCAAGGGCTGGGTGCTGCATCCCGAGTACCGCATGCAGCTCAATAACGCGCAGGGCGCGGCCAGGCGCGTCGATTTCATCAGCGAAGACGAGGCCATCGTCACCGACGGCACCTACACCACCTGCGAAGGCCTGCTGCCGGACTGGTACCTCAAGTCGAACACCCTGCGCCTCGATGCAGGGCGCGACGTCGGCGTGGCCGGCAAGACGGTCATCTATTTCAAGGGCGTGCCGATCATCGGCGCGCCGGCGCTGTCGTTCTCGCTGTCGGGCGCGCGCCGCTCGGGCTGGCTGCCGCCGACCATCGGGTTCCGCTCCAAGGGCCGGGCCGAGATTTTGCAACCGTATTATTTCAATATCGCGCCGAACCGCGACCTGACCGTCTATCCGCGCTGGATGCTCGACCGCGGCCTGCAGCTGGGCGGCACCGGGCGCTACCTGGGCGAGAACGAGTACGGCGGCTATTCGGGCCAGACCCACGGCGAATTCCTGCTCAACGACAAAGTCACCAAGACCGACCGCTGGCGCCTCGATTCCCAGCACACCCAGGCCATCGGGCCGGGCTGGTCCTACGGCTGGAACCTGAAGGCGGCTTCGGACGATAATTATCCGAGCGACTTTTCGCAGTCGATCTCGACCAGCGCGGAACGCCAGCTGGTGCGCGAAATCCGCACCGATTACCGCGCCAGGTACTGGAATATGTCGGCCCGCGTGCAGAGCTACCAGGTGCTGCAGGACCCGGTCTCGGCGACCGATCCGAGCCGCACCGTGCCGCGCCCCTACGACCGCTTGCCGGAACTGCTGTTCCACGCCGGCCGCTACGACGTCAAGGGCTTCGACTGGGCGGTCGACTCGGAAATCACGCGCTTCTCGCATCCCGACCTGCCGACCGGCAACCGGGCGGTGGTGCTGTCGCAGCTCAGTTATCCGATCGTGCGTCCCGGCTATTTTGTGACGCCCAAGCTGATGCTGCACGCCAGCGCCTACGAGCTCGAAAAGACCGTCGTCGACGCCCCGCGCACGCTCACGCGCGCCTTGCCCACCTTCTCGCTCGACAGCGGGCTGGTGTTCGAACGCGATGCCAAGCTGACCGGGCGCAAGATGACCCAGACCTTGGAGCCGCGCCTGTTCTACGTGTACACGCCGTACAAGGACCAGAGCAAGTTCCCCAACTTCGATACCTTCGAAGCGACCTTCAACCTGGCCCAGATCTTCAACGAAAACCGCTTCATCGGCAACGACCGCGTGTCGGACGCCAACCAGGTGACGGCGGCCGTGGTCTCGCGCTTCCTGGAAACCAACGGCGCCGAGCGCCTGCGCCTGGTGCTGGGGCAGCGCTTCTACCTGAACGAGCAGCGCGTGCAGCTGGCCAACACGCCGCGCACGGAAAGCCGTTCCGACGTGCTGCTGGCCGCCTCGGGCCGGATTTCGGACAAATGGAGCTTCGACAGCGCCGTGCAATACAATGCCAGCGCCAGCAGCGTGGTCACGCAGAACTACGGCGTGCAATGGCAGCCGGGCGAGAAGAAGGTCATCAACGCCGAATACCGCTATTTGCGCGACGTCGTCAAGAATGCGATGGTATCTTCCCAGTGGCCGCTGTCGAAACGCTGGTATGGTGTGGGCCGGGTGACGTATTCGGTACTCGAACACAAGGTCGTCGAGAGCCTGGTCGGACTCGAATACCAGGCCGACTGCTGGGTGTTCCGCATGGGGGGACAGCGCTTCGTGACCACCACGCGCAATACCTCGACGCCGATCTTCTTCCAGCTGGAGCTGAACGGCTTGTCCAAGCTCGGTTTGGGCAGCCCGCTCGAATCGTTTTACAAGAGCGTCCCAGGCTACACGAGACTGAACCAGGGCTCGGGCCGCTGAGCGGGACGTCGGTTTTTTTCATTCAACTGAATATAAGTGCTTCCCAGATTATGCGTAATGTCCGTCTGCACCAACTCAAGATCGCCGCCGCCCTGCTGTGCGCCCTGACCGCCGGCCAGGCGGCCGCGCAGGCGACGCCGGCCAGGCCGGCCGCGGCCAAGCCGTCGAGCGGCTTCCTGCCGCCGGCGTCGGCCTCGGCCAACGTCATCGATTCGATCGCCGTGGTGGTCAACGATGAAGTCATCACCCGCAACGAAATCGCCGCCCGCGTGCGCGCCGTCGAAGGCGCCATGAAGGCGCAGAACGCGCCCGTGCCGGAAGCGGCCGACCTGCAGCGCCAGGTCATCGAGCGCATGATCGTCGAACGCGCCCAGATGCAGCTGGCCAAGGAGATGGGCGTGCGCGTCGACGACACCATGCTCGACCGCGCCATCGGCCGCATCGCCGAGCAGCAGAAGATGTCGGTGCAGGAGATGCGCAACCAGATGGAAAAGAGCGGCACCACCTTTGCCGCCTTCCGCGAAGAGATCCGCAGCGAGATCATGATGCAGCGCCTGCGCGAGCATGAAGTCGACAACAAGATCCAGATTTCCGACGCCGAAGTCGACACCTACCTGGCCGCCGAAAAAGCCGCCGCCGCCGACAAGGTCGAGATGAACCTGTCGCAGATCATGGTGCGCATTCCCGAAAACGCCTCGCCCGAGCAGATCGCCGCGCGCCGCGCGCGGGCCGACGACGTGATGCGCCAGCTGCGCACCGGCGGCGACTTCGCCAAGATCGCCGCCACCTACTCCGATTCGAGCGATGCGCTCAAGGGCGGCGAAATCGGCTGGCGCGCGCTGGACCGCCTGCCGCCGCTGTTCGCCGACGCGCTGTCCAAGCTCAAGGCCGGCCAGGTCACGCCGGTCCTGAAAAGCACCACCGGTTTCCACATCCTGAAAATGGTCGACAAGCGCAACCTGGCCGACGCCAGCGGCCCGGCGCCGGTGCAGCAGACGCGCGCGCGCCACATCCTGCTCAAGGTCAGCCCGACCATGACGGCGGCCGACGCCAAGCGCAAGCTGGTCGAACTGAAGGAACGCCTCGACAACAAGGCCGCCAAGTTCGAGGAACTGGCGCGCCTGTTCTCCAACGACGGCTCGGCCAGCAAGGGCGGCGACCTCGGTTGGCTGTACCCGGGCGACACCGTGCCCGAATTCGAAACCGCCATGGCCACCCTGAAACCGGGCGAAGTGAGCGACGTCATCGAAACGCCGTACGGCTTCCACCTGATCGAAGTCATGGAGCGCAAGAGCGACGACCAGAACAAGGAACGCGTGCGCATGGCGGCGCGCCAGGTGATCCGCGACCGCAAGCTCGAAGAAGCGACCGAAGACTGGGCGCGCCAGGTGCGCGACCGCGCCTACGTCGAATTCCGCGACGAGAACAAATAAGCGCATGCGGCAGGCAAGCACACGGCCGGCGATCGCCATCACCACGGGCGAACCGGCCGGGATCGGCCCGGAAATCGCGATCCGCGCCGCCTGGGCCATGCGCGCGCAGGTCAACTGCGTGCTGCTCGGCGACGCCGCCTTTTTGGCGCTCACCGCCAGCCTGATCGATCCGACGATCCAGCTGGCCGCGCTGTCGGTGCAGGCGCTGCGCAACGGCGGCCTGCCGCAGTTCGGCCCCGCGCGCATCGCCGTCATCGACGTGCCGCTGGGCGCCCATGTGGTGCCGGGCGTGCTCGATCCGGCCAACGGCCGCGCGGTGCTGGCCACGCTCGACCTGGCGGTCGAAGGCGCGCGCGCCGGCTGGTTCGACGCCATGGTCACCGCGCCCCTGCAAAAGAGCACCATCAACGACGCCGGCGTGGCCTTTTCGGGCCATACCGAATACCTGGCCGAGCAGACCGCCACCGCGCAGGTGGTGATGATGCTGGCCGGCGACACCGCCGATGACGCGCTGGAACCCATGCCGCTGCGGGTGGCGCTGGCCACCACCCACCTGCCGCTCAAGGACGTGTCGGCGGCCATCACGCGCGCAGGCCTGGGGCGGGTGATCGACATCATCCACACCGACCTGAAGACCAAGTTCGGCATTGCCGCGCCGCGCATCCTGGTCACCGGCCTCAATCCGCACGCGGGCGAGAACGGCTACCTGGGGCGCGAGGAAATCGACACCATTACGCCGGCGCTGGACGATGCGCGCGCACGCGGCATCGACGCGCGCGGGCCGTATCCGGCCGATACCCTGTTCCAGCCCAAGTACCTGGCGCACGCCGACTGCGTGCTCGCCATGTACCACGACCAGGGCCTGCCGGTGCTCAAGTTCGCCACCTTCGGGCGCGGCGTCAACATCACGCTCGGCCTGCCGCTGATCCGCACCTCGGTCGACCACGGCACCGCGCTCGACCTGGCCGCCGCCGGACTGGGACGGGCCGACTGCGGCAGCATGGAGCAGGCCATCCGCACCGCACTGCATATGGTGAGCGCACAGCGCGCATCGCAGCGTTAAATCACAGTCCCAGAATCGCATTGAGAAGAAGAATATGAAACACGTCGCCCGCAAGCGCTTCGGCCAGAATTTTTTGACCGACAAACACGTCCTCGATGACATCATCGACGCCATCGGTCCCGAACAGGGCCAGGCGATGGTCGAAATCGGGCCGGGCCTGGCCGCCATGACGGCGCTGCTGCTCAAGCACATGGACCACATGCACGTGGTGGAGCTGGACCGCGACCTGGTCGCGCGCCTGGAAAACAACTTCCCGCGCGAAAAGCTGACCATTCATTCGGGCGACGCGCTCAAGTTCGACTACGGCAGCATTCCGGTGCCGCCGGGGCAAAAGCTGCGCGTGGTCGGCAACCTGCCGTACAACATTTCGAGCCCGCTGCTGTTCCACCTGGCCGAATTCGCGCACCTGATCGAAGACCAGCACTTCATGCTCCAGAAAGAAGTCGTCGAGCGCATGGTGGCCGCGCCCGGCAGCAAGGTGTACGGGCGCCTGTCCGTGATGCTGCAGTGGCGCTACGACATGTCGCTGCTGTTCATCGTGCCGCCGACCGCCTTCGATCCGCCGCCGCAGGTCGAGTCGGCCATCGTGCGCATGGTGCCGACCGCGCGCAAGCTGGCCTGCGACGGCCCGACCCTGGAAGCGGTGGTGATGAAGGCCTTCTCGCAGCGCCGCAAGGTGATCCGCAACTGCGTGGCCGGGATGTTGACCGAAGCGCAGCTGGTCGAGGCGGGCATCGATCCGTCGACGCGTCCGGAGACGGTCAGCCTGGAGCAGTATGTGGCGCTGTCGAATCTGCTCAAGCAGCCGGCCTGACAGGAGCGAGCTCATGATCATGCTCAAAGTCCCGTACGCCGAAAAGGACGAGGCCAAGGCCCTGGGCGCGCGCTGGAACAAGGACAGCAAGCTGTGGTACGTGCCCGACGGGGTGGACGCGGCGCCGTTCCAGCGCTGGCTGCTCAAGGGCGTGCCGCTGCCGGCGTCGGCCAAGCCGGCCGGCCGGGTCGATTCGTATGTGGGCAAGCAGGTGGTGGGAGCGCGCTATGTGGCGCTGGAACACGATTGCAATCCGTTCGAGCCCTGCGCCGAGTGCGGGCCGAAGCTGGCCGCGTCCGGATGGACCGACGCGCGCGCGCAGGTGCTGCGGATCGTCGGTGGGCTGAAGACGTAGTTTCCTGCGCTAAAAGTTGAAGCCGTCGTCCCCGCCTGCGCGGGGACGACGGCTTTTGCGTTAGCGGTTGTCGTTTCAAGCGAGCCAACCCGTCTGTCAGGCCGGCCCACCCTCACTGCTGCTTACGACCCGATCCGACCGCCATCGTTCTTGGTAATGACGATGGTCGCCGAACGTGGGCGCTTGCCCGGGCCGTAGCCGGCGTTGCTCGGCCATTGGCTGGTGTACTTCGACGGATCGGCCAGGTTGGCCTGCGAGGTGTTCTCGCCCGGGTGCTGGATGTTGATGAACATCGACTTGCCATCCGGCGTTTCGCAAATCCCCGTGATTTCCGATCCCACCGGACCGACCAGGAAGCGCTTGAGGGTTTCCGCCGTCGGCTTCTTGCCCACATAGGTATCGACCGCCAGCGTGCCGCCATTGGCCTTCGGATGGTTCAGCGTGACCTTGGCGCCGTCGCCGACCGTGCCCGGCACGGCGGCCAGCATCATGCAGTTGGTGACGTCGGTGTAGGCGCCATCGTCGGTCTGGATCCAGCAGATGCCGGTGTACGGGCTGAATGCCAGGCCGTCCGGGCTCGAGAAGTCCTGGTCGGCGGTCAGGTTCGACAGGTTGACGAAGCCGCCATTGGCGCCCGCTTCGGCGCCGAACAGGTACACGTCCCAGGTAAAGCTGGTCGCCGCCGAGCCGCCCGCGCCTTCTTTCATGCGCAGGATATGGCCGTTCGGGTTACCGGTCTGGGCCGAGCTGCCTTTCATGTCGGTGTAGGCGCGTGGATTCGAGCTGTCCGGTGCCAGTTGCGACGAGCTCGGGTCGACCGCGCGGTTCGAGTTGTTGGTCAGCGAGTAGTAGATCTCGCCGTTGGCCGGATTGACCGAGCACCATTCCGGACGGTCCATCTTGGTCGCGCCGACCGCATCGGCGGCCAGGCGGGCGTTAATCGCAATGTCGGCCTGGTCGGCGAACTTGTACGCGCTGTAGCCGGCGATGGCGGCGTTCGACATGGCCAGCTCGATCCACTGGCCGCTGCCGTCGGCGTTGATCTTGGCCACATACAGCTTGCCGCTGTCGAGGTATTTGTCGCCGGTGGCCATGCGGTCCGAGGCGCTGGCGTCGGCGGCGGCCCAGACGGCGGTCGAGACGAATTTGTAGATGTATTCGTTGCGCGAATCGTCGCCCATGTATACCGCCAGCTGCTGGCCGACCACCGGGTTGCCGAAGGCGGCGCTTTCGTGGGCGTAGCGGCCCAGGGCGGTGCGCTTCCTGGCCGATTTGGACTTGTCGTACGGGTCCATTTCGACGATGTAGCCCATGCCGTTCATTTCGTTGCGGTAGTCGTCGCTGCCGTCGGCCGACGCGCCTTTTTTGCTGATGTCCCAGCGCGCGTACTTGTCGTCGCTGCCGGCGCTTTCCCAGCCGTGGCGCGAGGCGGCGCCCTGGTTGCGGCCGTAGCGCTTGAGCGAAGCGATGCTCTTGTCGCCGGCACGGGCGGCGTCGTCGGCGGCGCCGCGCACGAAGTAGCCGGACCAGTTTTCTTCACCGGTCAGGAACGAGCCCCATGGCGATTTGCCGGTGCCGCAGTTGTTCAGGGTGCCGCGCGTCTTGGTTGCGGTCGGCGAGTATTTGGTCACCAGCAGCGCATTCCCGCGCGCCGGGCCCGACAGTTCGATGTCGGTCAGCGGGGTGATGCGGCGGTTGAACGAGGATTCCTTGACGTAGGCCCAGGCCGCGCCGGTCTTCTTGACTTCGACCACGCTCACGCCGTGGATCGCCACTTCCTTGTCGACTTCGGCCACGGGGCGCGGCAGGGTGGTCACGCCGCCATTGGCGTGCAGGAAGAAGGACGACAGTTTCGCGTCCGTGGTCGCTTCGTGGTTCACGGCCAGCAGGCCGCGGTCGGAGCTGCTGGTGGTGGCAGTGCCGTTGGCCGACAGGCCGTAGAACTCCATGCCGTCGTGATGGTCGCCGGCACGGGTGTCGAAGTTGTCGTCGGTGCCGTCGTTCTTGTAGGCAGGGGTGGTGCCGTTGAGCGGGTCGCCCAGCGCATAGATGACCGACGCGGTGTAGCCGGCCGGAACGGTGACCATATCGGCCAGGGTTTTCGGAACGGCATTGAACGCCAGCAGTTTTTCAGTCGGCACCGGCGTCGGGGTCGGGGTCGGGGTTGGCGCGACCGGAGCCGGGTCGTCGCTGCTGCAGGCCGACAGACCGACTGCGCCGAAGATCGCCGTGGCGGCCGATGCCATGCCGCCGCGCAGCAGGCTGCGGCGGCTCAGGCGGGCGTTGAGCACCGTGTTGAAGTGTTCGTTCGGCGAATCGTTGCAGTCGATGTCATCTGGGTCGATGGAGCTAACCAGATCGTTTGGCTTGTTCATGAAGGTCCTATGGCTGGGGTTGAATTTAGCAAGCGGGATTCTAGCCAGCCCAGATGACCGTGCCGTGACGGCAAGATGACAGGACGATGACAAGCCGCACGTCAGCTATACGATCCGTCCAGAAATAACGTTTTCAAATCGCCAACATTTTCCATTTTCATGCCATGATGGAGCGTTGCTTGCCCGAATGCTTTACCTCTGCCATAAGGAAGTCGATCCGATGAAATGTTCACGCACCCTGTTTTTATTGCTGGCCGCGCTGGCGGCCGGCGTGCCCGGGGCACCGTCCCTGGCGGCGCCTGCGCCCATTGCCGCGCCGGCCTCCGCGAGCGACAGCGCGGCCAGCCAGGCCGTCCTCGACTATATTCAGGCCCAGATGCGGGAGCGCCGCATTCCCGGCCTGCAGATTGCCGTGATCCGGCAGGGGAAGGTGGTGCTGTCGCGCGCGCTCGGCGTGGCCAATATCCAGCACCAGGTGGCGGTCGGCGAGCACACCGTGTTCTCGATCAATTCGGGGACCAAGGCCATCACCGGGGTGGCCATCATGCAGCTGGTGGAGCAGGGCAAGCTGGCGCTGGACGCGCCGCTGGCGCGCTACCTGGACGGCTTGCCGGCGGCGTGGCAGGGCGTCAGCGTGGCCCGACTGCTCGACCATACGTCCGGACTGCCCGACATCCTCGACGAGCAAGGCGACCTGCTCCCGGGTGGCATGGAGGGGGCGTGGAAGCGCGCCCTGGCGGCGCCGCTCGCCTTCGCTCCCGGCCAGCGCTTCAGCTATAACCAGACCAACTATGTGTTGCTGGGTAAGATTATCGACCGCCTCGGCGGCGAGCCCTTCCTCGATTTCATCCGGCACCAGCAGTTCGACGTGGTGGGCATGCCGGGCAGCAGCTTCGGCGACAGCGGCGACATCGTCATGAACAAGGCCAATTCCTACCGCTTCGCGGGCGGCGTGCTGCGCAATGTGGTCGAGGAGTTTCCGCCGGCCATGCGCACCGGCGCGGGCATGAATACCACCGCGACCGAGCTGGGCAAGTGGATTGTCGCCCTGCAGCAGGGGCGCCTGCTCAAGCCGGCCAGCCTGGCCGCGATGTGGACCCCGTCCTCCTTCGCCGACGGCCGTCCGGCGCCGTGGGCCCTGGGCTGGCCGGCGATCCGCCGCGGCGCGCAGGCGCAGCGGGCGGTGGCGGGGATCGGCGGCGGGCGCTCGGCCTTCTATGTGTATCCCGACGACGACCTGGCGGTGATCATCCTGACCAACCTGGCCGGCGCCAGGCCGGACCAGCTGATCGACACGGTGGCCGGCTTCTATGTGCCGGCGCTGCGCCACAACGCGCTGGAACAGCGGCGCAACTGAGGCTGGAGCGAAAATCGGGACAAAAAAAAGCCCGCTGTGAAGCGGGCTTGAAATCCAATTCTTTTTGAGGAGAGTTGGAGGAGACAGGTGCAATTATGCTGCGCTACAGCATATCAGGCCAATTTATCTTTGTAATATCAGTTATGCCTTTCGCAAATATCACCTTCGCAACCCTCGGCCGGATTACTTCTCGCGGCAGATCACGTTGACGTTGGTAATCTCGGCATCGCCCATTTCCCCTACGCCGCGGTCGACCTCGCATGCGACTTTGCCGCCATCCGGCTGTTGCAGGACAGACACGCCATAGCTGACGCCGAAAGCGAGCTGGCCGGCGAATTTGTACGACTGGGAATCCTTGGCCACCGTGATCCTGTCGCTGCTGCCGTTGATCAGCACCAGGTTTTCGCCGACGTAGGGCTTGACGGTGCCGTCGAGGCCGACGATCTTGACCGCGCCGCCGATCGAATTGAGGATGTCGAGGCAGGTGATGAGGACGTTGATCGAGGCCTGGCGGCCTGCGGTGTCCTTGCCGTTGTCTGCGGAACAGGTCTGGTGCGGGGGGCTCTGCTTGACCTTGACGTCGTACTGGATGCCGTACTCGATGGTGTTCGGGAAACGGAAGCTGGTGGCCTTGGCGTCGACCGTCAGGTCGTTCATGCCGATATTGCTCACAACCATGCCCGCGTATTTCAGGTTGGTGATTCTGCCTTCGACCGGGAAGGTCGCTTTGCCGCCGCATGCGGCCAGGCCCAGGGCGAGCGTCAGCAGCAGCGAATGGCGCAGGACGGATGACTTCATAAAATTCTCCAGAAAATAGGGCGCCGCCCGCGCGGGGCGGCTGCCGGGATCAGTTGCAGGTGATGAGGATGTTGTCGACGTCGGCCTTGCCCATGACGCCGATCGCGTTGTCGATGCGGCAAGTCAGGCCGGGCGGCTGCTGCAGCACGCTCAAGCCGTAGGCCTGGGTTTCGCCGACCTGGCCGAATTTGGTTTTCTTGTCCTCGGACTCGGTGGTCAGGTTGAACGCGGTGGCGTTGGCCGGAATCGTCAGGCGGTAGGTGCCGTTGATGATCACCAGCGGACCGGTGGTCAGGCCGACTACCTTGCCTTTGACATCGTGCGGTTTCAGGGTGCAGCGCACGCCGATCGAGCCGACGCCGTAGATGCTGGACTTGCCCTTGCCGTTGATCATCACGCAGGTGGCGTTCGACGGCGCCGACTTGATGGTGATGTCGTACTCGGTATTGGTGGCGATCAGGTCCGGGAACACGAAGCTGCTGGCGAAGGGCTCGACCTTCAGCTCCGGTCCGCCCTTGTTCTGCAGCACCAGGCCGGCCACGGTCACGCCTTCCACGCCACCGCCCAGTTGCATGGTGCCATCATCGTCGCCGCCGCAAGCGGCCAGGCTGAGCGCGCAAGCAAGTGCCACGGCGGAACGCAGGTACAGATTTTTCATACTTTCTCCAAAACGAATGCGGGTAAGGTGGGAAGCTGGGCCGCCGGCGGACAGCCTGAGGTGGACGTCATTTTAGAGCATTTGTCAACGCCGCGGCTCATTGCCTTGTATCGGTGTGTAAGGCGCGGCCCCGGCGCGCCGGCGGCCCGGCAATGCGGTTGATTTTCGGCGGGCGCCTCGCTATGCTGGAAGCGGACCCACTACCGAGAAGACCATGACGACCCCGCCGCGCCGTACCTGGCCCAAAGCCATCCTGTTCGACCTGGACGACACGCTGTGGCCGATCGCGCCGGTCATCCTGCAAGCCGAGGAAACCCTGCACGCCTGGCTGCACAGCAATGCGCCGCGGGTGGCCGAGCGCTTCACCATCGACGCCCTGCGCCAGGCGCGCCTGGCCCTGCTGGCCCAGCAGCCCGAATTCGAGCTCGACCTGGGCGCCCTGCGCCGCGCCGGCCTGCTCTCGGCCTTCGAGCAAGCCGGGGAAGACGCCGCCAAGGTCGAGCAGGCCATGGTCCATTTCTATGCCGCGCGCAATGCCGTGATTCCCTACGACGACGTGGTGCCCGGCCTGCTGCGCCTGAAAGGCCGCAGCCTGCTCGGCGCGGTCACCAACGGCAATGCCGACCTGCAGGCGATCGGCCTGTCGCACCACTTCAAGGTCTCGGTGGCGGCCAGCCGCTTCGGCCGCGCCAAGCCCGATGCCGCCATTTTCCTGGCTGCCTGCGAGGAACTCGGGGTCGATCCGGCCGATGCCGTGTACGTGGGCGACGACGTGCTGCTCGACGTGCAGGGCGCCCAGCGCGCCGGCCTGCGCGCGGTCTGGCTCAACCGCACCGGCAGCGAGCGCCACCTCGAACACGGCGTGGTGCCGGACGCCATCTGCCGCAGTTTCGACGAACTGATCGACTGGCTCAAGCGCGAGCACGATTGAGGCGGGCCGGGCGCGCCGGCCACATAAGTCCCCGCCGCGTCGGCGAACGTGCATAATAGGCGGATCAGCACTTGTGCTTGCCCTTGTATTTGCCCTTACCGCACCACATCTAGAATCATGCAACTCGATACCCGCGCGCAAACGCTGCTCAAGGCCCTGGTCGAACGGTATATCGCCGACGGCCAGCCGGTGGGGTCGCGCGCGCTGTCGAAGATTTCCGGACTCGACCTCTCGCCCGCGACCATCCGCAACATCATGGCCGACCTGGAAGAACTCGGCTACGTGGCCAGTCCGCACACCTCGGCCGGGCGCATTCCGACCCCGCGCGGCTACCGCATCTTCGTCGACACCTTGCTCACTGTGCAACATCTCGACGAGCACGCGGTCGAGGGGCGCCTGCGCCTGCCGGCCCACCAGCCGCAAAAGATGATCGCCAATGCGGCGCAGATGCTGTCCTCGCTGTCGCAGTTCGCCGGCGTGGTGCTCAGTCCGCGGCGCGAATCGGTGTTCCAGCAGATCGAATTCCTGCGCCTGTCCGAAAAACGCATCCTGCTCGTCATCGTCGATCCGCGCGGCGACGTGCAGAACCGTCTGCTATTGACCGAGTCCGACTACACGCCGGCCCAGCTGGTGCGTTCGGCCAATTACATCAACCAGAATTACGGCGGCCTGTCCTTCGACGACGTGCGCGCGCGCCTGACCACCGAATTGCGCCAGTTGCGCGACGATATGGGCAGCCTGATGCAGGCGGCGGTCGAAGCCGGCAGCGAGGCGATGGCCGACCAGTCGGACGATATGGTCATTTCCGGCGAACGCAACCTGCTCAGCGTGTCGGACCTGTCGTCCAACATGACGTCGCTGCGCCAGATGTTCGACATGTTCGAGCAGAAGACCGGGCTGATGCAGCTGCTCGACGTCTCGAGCAAGGCCACCGGGGTGCAGATCTTCATCGGCGGCGAATCGAACCTGGTGCCGATGGATGAAATGAGCGTGGTGACCGCGCCCTACGAGGTCAACGGCAAGATCGTCGGCACCCTGGGCGTGATCGGACCGACCCGCATGGCCTACGAGCGCGTCATTCCGATCGTGGATATCACCGCCAAGCTGCTCTCGAACGCGCTCAGCCATTCCTGAGCCGCGCGTAGCGCGCCGCGCAGCAGCTTGGGTCGAGGCCCCCGGTCAGGTTTTGTGGGGGCAGGCTGGTTTCACGCAGTTGCCGTAGATGGCCAGTGCGTGTTCGGCAATCTTGAAGCCGCGCTCGACCGCCACCTTGTGCTGGCGCGATTCGATTTCGTCGTCGTAGAACTCTTCCACGCGGCCGCAGTCCAGGCACACCAGGTGATCGTGGTGGGAGCCGGCGTTGAGCTCGAAAATCGCCTTGCCGGTTTCAAAATGGTTGCGGTTGAGCAGGCCCGCTTGCTCGAATTGGGTCAGTACGCGGTACACGGTCGCCAGGCCGACATCCATATTGTCGGTCAACAAAATCTTGTAAACATCTTCCGCAGTCAGGTGGCGTACCTCGCTGTTCTGGAAAATCTCGAGGATTTTCAGGCGGGGCAGGGTGGCTTTCAGGCCGCTGGCTTTGAGGTCGCTAGGATTGTTACTCATGTTTGTTACTCGTATATTGGCGTAGTGCTTTATCATATAGCGTTTTAGACGGAGGTGCCTAGGCTTCCGTACAACGATTTGAGGTCATCTATGCCTGTCGATACTGCCGTTTTGCACCGTTTCAGCCTGCGCGCCCCGCTCGTGGCGAC
This sequence comes from Massilia atriviolacea, assembly GCF_003953935.1. Taxonomy (GTDB): domain Bacteria; phylum Pseudomonadota; class Gammaproteobacteria; order Burkholderiales; family Burkholderiaceae_D; genus Telluria_A; species Telluria_A atriviolacea. The sequence continues at coordinate 431,721 of NZ_RXLQ01000004.1, read as the reverse complement.
CCTGGCCGGCGCCGTCCTGAGCCTGTCCGGCTGCGCCATGTTCGGCGGCGCCAAGGATCCCGTGGTCCCGGTCAAGGCCTCGCCCGATGCCGGCGCCCAGACTGTGCAGGCGAGCAAGCTGCAAAAGGTCCTGTGGATCTTCTCGCCCTACCGCCCCGACATCCAGCAAGGCAACTTCATCTCCCAGGAAATGCTGACTCAGCTGAAGGTCGGCCAGACCCGCGAGCAGGTCAAGTTCCTGCTCGGCACCCCGCTGCTGACCGATATCTTCCACGCCGACCGCTGGGACTTTCCGTTCTACCTGGCGCGCGGCGATGGCGAGCTGACCAGCAGCCGGGTCACGGTCTACTTCAAGGATAACAAGGTCGAGAAATTCGAAGGCGGCAACCTGCCGACCGAGAAGGAATACATCGCGCGCATCGCCGGTCCGTCCAAGGTGGCCGCCAAGGAAGCGCCGAAGAAGGAAGAAGCCGGTTCGGCCTCGATCAAGATCAACAAGTAAATCGTTTACGCAAGTCAGTCACACAAGTCATTCACACAACGGTAGCGGGTAGCACGAGGGGCGGCACAATGAGTCAGATGAAAATTGCGGTAGCGGGCGCCGACGGGCGCATGGGACGGATGCTGGTGGACGCGGTGGACGCCGCCCCGGACGCCGTGCTGGCGGGGGCGCTCGGCCTGGCCGGCACACCGGCCATCGGCCAGCAGGTCGGCCAGTCCGGCATCCGGATCGACGCCGACCTGGCCACCGGCCTGGCCGGCGCCGAATACCTGATCGACTTCACCCGCCCGGAAGGCACGCTCCAGCACCTCGCGTATTGCGCCGAACACGGCATCAAGCTGATCATCGGCACCACCGGTTTCGACGATGCCGGCAAGGCCGCGATTGCCGCCGCCGCCGAAAAAACCGCGATCATGTTCGCCCCCAACATGAGCGTCGGCGTGAACGTCACCCTCAAGCTGCTCGAACTGGCCGCCAAGAGCTTTGCCGAAGGCTACGACATCGAAATCATCGAAGCGCACCACCGCCACAAGGTCGACGCGCCGTCCGGCACCGCGCTCAAGATGGGCGAAGTCATCGCCGACGCGCTCGGTCGCGACCTCAAGGAATGCGCCGTCTACGGACGCGAAGGCGTCACCGGCGAGCGCGATCCCTCGACCATCGGCTTTGCCACCATCCGCGGCGGCGACATCATCGGCGACCATACGGTGCTGTTCGCCGGCACCGGCGAGCGCATCGAAATCAGCCACAAGTCCAGCAGCCGGGCCAGCTACGCCACCGGCGCGCTGCGCGCCTGCCGCTTCCTGGCCGACAAGGCCACCGGTTTGTACGATATGCAGGACGTGCTGGCACTCAAGGACTAGCGTCCGCCATGGCGCCGGTGAATCACTTCAGCGTCGCGCGCTACTGGGAACAGGGCGACGCCATCAGCCACGCGGTGGCCTATGTGCTGATGCTGATGTCGCTGGTGAGCTGGTTCGTCATCCTGTCCAAGGCCTTCAGTACCTGGCGCGTGCGGCGCGCCGCGCCCGCGCTGGACGCCTTCTGGGGCGCGCCCAACCTGCAGGACGGCATCGCCCTGCTCGCCCTGGCCGACCGCGAGCGCGTCTACGTGCGCTTGCCCGAACAGGGACTGGCCCATGCCGGCGGCGGCGCCACCCTGGCCGGCGCCATGAGCCGCGACGAACAACTGGTCCGCGTGCTGCGCCGGGAAATCACGCGCGCCACCCACCGCATCGACAGCGGACTGACCGTGCTGGCCTCGATCGGCGCCACCGCCCCCTTCGTGGGCCTGCTGGGCACGGTGTGGGGGATTTACCATGCACTGTCGACTGTGTCGGCGGCCGGCATCGTGCAGATCGACAGGGTCGCCGGACCGGTCGGCGAAGCCCTGATCATGACCGGCTTCGGGCTGGTGGTGGCGATTCCCGCCGTTCTGGCGTATAACGGATTGAACCGCCTGAACCGGCTCACCCTGGCCGAGCTCGACGGCTTTGCCCACGATCTGCATTCCTACTTCGGCAACTAGGGGAACAGCATGGCATTCGGCAGCTTCGATCCATCGCGCCAGCATGCGATGATGAGCGATATTAACGTGACCCCGATGGTGGACGTGATGCTGGTGCTGCTCGTCATTTTCATCATCACCGCGCCGATGTTCACGCATGCGGTCAAGCTCGACCTGCCGCGCGCGCAGGCCGGCGCCGTGCAGCAGCAGCCGCAGACGGTGACCATCGCCATCGACGCGCAAGGCGCGCTGTACTGGGGCGAGGAGCAGGTCGACGCGGCCGGACTCGATGCGCGCCTGACCCAGGCCGCGCGCCGGGCGCCGCAGCCCGAACTGCTGCTGCGCGCAGACAAAAACACCCGTTACGAAGCCGTGGCCCAGGTCATGGCGGCGGCGCAGTCCCGTGGACTGGGCAAGCTCGGCTTCGTGACCGACCCACACAAGGAGAAATAATATGGCCAGTGCCGAACTGAATGGCGCCTCGATCCTCGGCTGGGATACCTTTCATTCCGAAAGCCGCGCGGCGTTCGGCTTTCCCGAGTTTTACGCCAATACCATGGATGCCTGGGTCGACTGCCTGAGCTACCTGCGCGACGAAGACGGCATGACCCGCTTCCGGCTCAAGCCGAACGAGGTGCTGGAGATCGTCATCAAGGACGCGGCATCGATGCGCGAGCGCGTGCCCGACCTGCTCGAGGAGATGACCTTCTGCATCGCCGGCATCAACGAGCGCTACGAGGATTACGGCGAGAAGCCGGCGCTGGCGCTGGTATTGCGCTGATGCGCTGCAAGGCGCACCGCTGCGCGCGGGCGGCGACCGCCCGCAGGGGCGCACCGGTGCTCAGCGCACCTTCTTGAGGTCGAACGTCGGGTTGTAGATCAGGCCCAGGGTGTTGCCGAACGGATCCTTCAACTCGACCACCTTGATGCCCTCGCCCACGTCCTGGATCGCCGAGTGGATGCTCGCGCCCAGGGTGGTGATGCGCTCGACTTCAGCCTCGATATCGTCCACGCCCCAGTAAGCCACGCAGCCCGCCATGCCCGGCTCGCCCGGATGCAGGCCCAATTCGAAACCGCCGATCTCGAAGCCGATGTAGAACGGCTGGTCGAAGTAGGGGGCGGTGCGGAACACCTCGGTGAACCAGGCCTTGGCCGCGTCCATATCCTGGACCGGGTAGCAGACAGTGCGCATTCCCTTGATCATGATCGTCTCCTGTGAGTGCAAAGCAGCATCGTGCCACGGCGCGCGCCGCGTGTATTGTAAAAATGTAAGGCGCTCAGGTCCGTGTTGCGAAGGATTCCGGCGTGCTGCCCGACAATTCGCGAAATTCGTGGATCAGGTGCGGCTGGTCGTAGTAGCCGAGCTCGAGCGCGAGGCTGGTCCAGTCGAGCTGGTGCGGATCGATGGCGGCACGGATGCGCGCGCTGGCCTGGCGAAAGCGGCACACGCGCGCGAATTGCTTGGCGCCCAGGCCGACCCGCGCGCGGAACTGGCTCGACAGGTGCTGGCGCGACACGCCCAGTTGCGCGGCCAGGGTCTCGATGCGCACGGAACCGTGGGAACGTTCGATGGCGGCGATGGCCGCCTCGGCCAGGCCCGGCCTGGCAACGTTCGCCGCGCGGCGCAGGCGCTGCAGCAGCAGGCGTTCGACGGTGGCGACAGCCTCGCTGTCGGACAGCGGGCGCGACCACAGGGCGTCGGTGAACCGGCGCGCCGTGGCACCATCCCACAGCGCGTCCAGCAGGGGATGCTGGTCGGCCAGCTGGTGCAATGGCATGGTGAAAAAGTGGGCGGCGGCGCCCGCCTTGAAGCGCGCCGCGATGGTGCGCACAGGCTGGTGCACGGGCACGTGGATGACCGTGCTCATCATGCCCGACACGCGGCTCAGCGTTGCCACGTCCTGCCACAGGATGTCCATGCAGTTATCGGGCAGCACCCGGTGCGTGACGGGCCGGGCGCCCGGGAACACCTGGCAGGTCCACAGGCAGGCCAGATAGGGGGCCAGCGCGGGGTGGGGCGGGTATTCCTGGTAGAGGACCATCAGGATGGCTGGGCGAGTGGGCAGGAGGGTATTTTACCGTGCCGTCGCGGCGTTCAGCCCAGCAGTCCGGGCCAGAAGGTTTTCAGGAACATCGGGACGATGAGACTGAAAAGTAGGCCGAAAATCCAGTACACCCGATGGAAGTCCTTCTCAAGCGCCTTCTGCCCCGACATGAGCTCGTGGATTTTTGCGTCCAGATCAGCTTTGATTCCATCGATTTTTGCGTTCAGTCCAACATGGAATCCATCGATTTTCGCGTCCAGATCAGCTTTGATTCCATCGATTTTTGCGTTCAGTCCAACATGGAATCCATCGATTTTTGCGTTCAGTTCAACATGAAATCCATCGATTTTTGCGTTCAGTTCAACTCTGCACCCATCAATTTTTGCGTTCAGTTCAACTCTGCACCCATCAATTTTCGCTTCCAGCTCCGTCTTGTTTTTGTCAATTTTTCCCTCCAGTAGCTTCATGTCGGCCCTCAGCTCAGTGCGTATCCGCTCTATTTTTGCGTCGAGCAGGTCGATTTTGGTGTTGAATTCGCCTCTGAAGGTCTCGATTCTGCTGCTGAATTCACCTTTGAAGGTCTCGATCTTGCTGCTGAATTCACCTCTGAAGGTCTCGACCTTGGTGCTCAAGTCGCCTCTGAAGGTGTCGACTTTGGCGCTCAATTCGGTCTTCGTTACATCGATCCGTGACGTCAGCCGTTCTTCCGTATGCCGTAGATCACGCTGCAATTCATTTTTCGTTTGCAGCAGGTCCGTTGTCGAGACGACCTCGCCGACTACCTCGGTCAGCGCCTTGGCATGCACGTCAGCCTGGTTCCTCGGTACGCCGGCCGATTCCAGCTGCTGAGCGTAGTTGATCGCATCGAATTCGATTGTCATGACCTCAGTCTCCCGTACGCGGACGGCTCGCTGTTTGCACATCGTATTGCAGGGTCAACAGCTGCGCCTCGTGGGCGAGCTTATCGAATACCTTGGCCAGGGCTTGCGCATGCGCCTGCGGTATTGGCAAACCTGCCAACGCCAGCTGCCGCGCCTGGCCTGCTGTGTCGAAATTGCTCATCATGTCAATTTAGACGTCGATGTCGCCGGATAGTTCAGCGCACTTCAGCGAATTTTTGCCCCCGGCCCCCGGCCGTGCCTGTATACGGCATGTGCCAGTATAATGATCGGTTCATATTACTTTTGGCCGCGCCCGCTTGGCCGCACACATCATGCAAGATAAATATAGTCCCGCCGACGTAGAACAAGCCGCCCAAGCCCACTGGAAGGCCATCGACGCCTACAAGGCAGTCGAAAACGACCCGCGTTTCCCGAAAGGGAAGTACTACGCTTGCTCCATGCTGCCTTACCCTTCCGGCAAGCTGCACATGGGCCACGTGCGCAACTATACGATCAATGATGTGATGTACCGCTACCTGCGCATGAACGGCTACAACGTGCTCATGCCGATGGGCTGGGACGCCTTCGGCATGCCGGCCGAGAACGCGGCGATGCAAAACAATGTGCCGCCGGCGCAGTGGACCTATTCCAACATCGCCCACATGCGCGAGCAGATGGAGTCGATGGGCCTGGCGATCGACTGGTCGCGCGAAATGACGGCCTGCAAGCCCGAATACTACAAGTGGAACCAGTGGATGTTCCTCAAGATGCTCGAAAAAGGCATCATCTACAAAAAAACCGGCACCGTGAACTGGGACCCGGTCGACCAGACCGTGCTGGCCAACGAGCAGGTCGTTGACGGGCGTGGCTGGCGTTCCGGCGCGCCCATCGAAAAGCGCGAAATCCCGATGTACTACGCGCGCATCACCGACTACGCCGACGAACTGCTCGACTACGTCGACAACAAGCTGCCCGGCTGGCCGGAACGCGTGCGCGTCATGCAGGCCAACTGGATCGGCAAATCGGTCGGCGTGCGCTTCGCCTTCCCGCACACCATCGCCAACGCCGACGGTACACTGATCGACGACGGCAAGATGTACGTCTTCACCACCCGCGCCGACACCATCATGGGCGTGACCTTCTGCGCCGTGGCGCCGGAACACGCGCTGGCGCAGCACGCCGCCCAGACCAATCCGGAACTGGCGGCCTTTATCGCCGAGTGCAAGCTCGGTAGCGTGATCGAAGCCGACATGGCGACCATGGAGAAGAAGGGCATGCCGACCGGCCTGTTCGTCACCCATCCGGTCACGGGCGAACAAGTCGAAGTCTGGGTCGGCAACTACGTCCTGATCACCTACGGCGACGGCGCCGTCATGGGCGTGCCCGCGCACGACGAGCGCGATTTCGCCTTCGCCAAAAAATACGATCTGCCGATCAAGCAGGTCGTCGCCGTCGAAGGCAAGCAATACTCGACGGACGGCTGGCAGGAATGGTACGGCGACAAGGAGAGCGGCGTCGCCATCAACTCCGGCAAATACGACGGGCTCGACCACATCGCCGCCGTCAACGCGGTGGCGGGCGACCTGGCCGCCGCCGGCCTGGGCGACAAGAAGATCACCTTCCGCCTGCGCGACTGGGGCATTTCGCGCCAGCGCTACTGGGGCACGCCGATCCCGATGATCCACTGCGCCGATTGTGGCGTGGTGCCGGTGCCCGAAAAAGACCTGCCGGTGGTGCTGCCGGAAGACTGCGTCCCGGACGGCAGCGGCAACCCGCTGAATAAACACGAAGCCTTCCTCAAGTGCGACTGCCCGCAGTGCGGCAAGCCCGCGCGCCGCGAGACCGATACGATGGACACCTTCGTCGACTCGTCGTGGTACTACATGCGCTATACCTCGCCGGGCAGCCACGACGCCATGGTCGACGCGCGCAACGATTACTGGATGCCGATGGACCAGTACATCGGCGGCATCGAACACGCCGTCATGCACCTGCTGTACGCACGCTTCTGGACCAAGATCATGCGCGAATTCGGCCTGGTCAAGTTCGACGAGCCCTTCGTCAACCTGCTCACGCAGGGCATGGTGCTCAACGAAACCTACTACCGCGAAGATGACGCCAGCAAGAAGACCTGGTACAACCCGGCCGACATCGACCTGACCCTGGACGACAAGGGCCGTCCGCAAGGCGCCACGCTCAAGAGCGACGGCCAGCCGGTCATCATCGGCGGCACGGAAAAAATGTCGAAGTCGAAGAACAACGGCATCGACCCGCAAGCCCAGATCGGCCAGTACGGCGCCGACACCGCGCGCCTGTTCACCATGTTCGCCTCGCCGCCGGAGCAGACGCTCGAGTGGTCCGACAGCGGCGTCGAAGGCGCCAGCCGCTTCCTGCGCCGCGTGTGGGCGTATGCCTACGCGCAGTCGCCGCGCATCGCTTCAAGCCTGGCCGCGAGCGACAAGGCCGACGGCGGCGAAGCGCACAAGACCCTGCGCCGCGAACTGCACAAGATCCTGCAGCAGGCCGACTACGACCTGAAACGCATCCAGTACAACACGGTCGTCTCGGCCTGCATGAAGATGCTCAACACAATGGAATCGGCCAAGCTGGAAGACGGCGCGGCCACCGACGCCGTGATCGCCGAAGGCCTGTCGATCTTCCTGCGCGTGCTCAACCCGGTCGCGCCGCACATCACCCACGTGCTGTGGGAAGAACTGGGCTACGCCAGGGTCCATGGCGACATCCTCAACGTGCAGTGGCCGCAGGTCGACCCGGCCGCGCTGGAACAGGCCGAGATCGAGATGATGATCCAGGTGAACGGCAAGCTGCGCGGCTCGATCAAGGTCGCCAAGGATGCCGACAAGGCGTCCATCGAAGCGATGGCGCTGGCCTGCGAAGCGGTGCAGAAGTACATCGAGACGCCGCCGAAAAAGGTGATCGTGGTTCCCGGCAAATTGATCAGCATCGTGGTCTGAGCGATGACCACCTTTCGCTCCGCCACCGTGCTGCGCGCGACTGCCGCGCTGGTGCTGCTCGCGTCCCTGAGCGCGTGCGGCTTCCAGCTGCGCGGCGCGAACGGCCAGTTCAAGATGCCGTTCAATAGCATCTACCTGTCGTTCCCCGAAACCTCGGCCCTCGGCACCGAGTTGCGGCGCAACCTGCGCGGCGGCGACGACGTGCGGGTGGTGGCCGACGCGGCCCAGGCCGAGACCCTGTTCGACGTGCTGTCCGAGACGCGCGGCAAGCAGATCCTCTCGCTCAACGCCCAGGGCCGCGTGCGCGAATACCTGCTCACCTACACGCTGGTGTTCCGCCTGCGCGACAACAAGGGCGCCGAGCTGCTGCCGGCCACCGAAATCTCGCTCAAGCGCTCGATCACCTTCGACGAGAGCCAGGTGCTGGGCAAGGAATCGGAAGAAGTGCTGCTGTACCGCGACATGCAGACCGACCTGGTCCAGCAGATCCTGCGCCGCCTGGTGGCGGTCAAACCGACATGAGCATGCGATGCAGCTAAGGGTTGACGCGCTCGAAGGGCACCTGGCCAAGACCATCGCGCCGCTGTACGTCATTTCCAGCGACGAGCATCTGCTGGCGCTGGAGGCGGCCGACAAAATCCGGCGCGCCGCGCGCGCCAACGGCTACTCCGAACGCGACGTGCTGACGGTGGAGCGCACCTTCAAATGGGGCGAGCTGCTGGCGGCCAACCAGGCCCTGTCGCTGTTCGGCGACAAGAAGCTGATCGAACTGCGCATCCCGACCGGCAAGCCGGGCAAGGATGGCGGGGCGGCGCTGCAAAGCTACGCCAAGGACCTCAGTCCCGACAACCTGACCCTCATCACCCTGCCCAAGCTGGACTGGCAGACCGCCAAGGCGGCCTGGGTCGGCGCCTTGCAGCAGGCCGCCGTGTACATCGACATCCCCGCGGTCGAGCGTCCCCAGCTGCCCGGCTGGATCGGCACGCGCCTGGCCGCGCACGGCCTCTCCGCCGACCGCCAGTCGCTCGACTTCATCGCCGACCGGGTCGAGGGCAACCTGCTGGCGGCGCACCAAGAGATCCAAAAGCTCGCCCTGCTGCACGACCCGGGCAAGCTGACCTTCGAACAGGTGCACGACGCGGTACTGAACGTGGCGCGCTACGATGTCTTCAAGCTGTCCGAAGCCATGCTGGCGGGCGATCCCGCGCGCCTGGTGCGCATGCTGGAAGGGCTGAAAGGCGAGGGCGAGGCGCTGCCGCTGGTGTTATGGGCGGTCGCCGAAGAAATCCGGACGCTGTTAAAATTGAAATCCGGGATGGCGCAGGGACGGCCGCTCGGCGTGCTGCTCAAGGAACACCGCATCTGGGGTCCGCGCGAACGCATGATGGAGCCGGCGCTGCGCCGCATCTCGCTGCCCACCCTGGAAGGCGCGATGCGCGACGCCGCGCAGGTCGACAAGATGATCAAGGGCCTGCGCGCCAAAGGCTTTGCGGGCGACGCTTGGGATGCAATGCTGCAGCTGGCCCTGAAAGTAACGCGCGGATAGACCGCTGCGGCACGCTGGCATGGTGCCGGCGCGACGGATGCGCTTCACCTGGACGAGACAATGAACATTACCGAATACATGCAACAGGTCGGCCAGCGCGCCCGCGCCGCTTCGCGCGCCATGGCGCGCTCCGACAGCGCCACGCGCAACCGCGCGCTGCTGCTGATCGCCGACGCCATCGTGCGCGATGCCGCGCTGCTGCGCGCCGCCAATGCGCGCGACCTCGATGCGGCGGCCGCCGCCGGCCTGGCGCCGGCCATGCTGGACCGCCTGCAGCTGTCGGACAAGGCCATCGACACCATGGTCGAAGGCTTGCGCCAGATCGTCTCGCTGGCCGACCCGATCGGCGAAATCTCGAACATGAAATTCCGCCCGAGCGGCATCCAGGTGGGCCAGATGCGCGTGCCGCTGGGGGTGATCGGCATCATCTACGAAGCGCGTCCGAACGTCACCGTCGACGCGGCGGGGCTGTGCATCAAGAGCGGCAACGCGACCATCCTGCGCGGCGGCTCGGAAGCGATCCACTGCAACCGCGCGCTGGCCGCCATCGTGGCCGAAGGCCTGGCCGGCGCCGGCCTGCCGCAGGATGGCGTGCAGATCGTCGACACCACCGACCGCGCCGCCGTCGGCGCGCTGATCACCATGCCCGAGTACGTGGACGTGATCGTGCCGCGCGGCGGCAAGAGCCTGATCGCGCGCCTGATGGCCGAGGCCACGGTTCCGATGATCAAGCACCTGGACGGCATCTGCCACGTCTACATCGACGGCAAGGCCGATCTGGACAAGGCCGTGGCGATCGCCTTCAACGCCAAGTGCCACCGCTACGGCACCTGCAACACCATGGAAACCCTGCTGGTGGCGCGCGCCATCGCCCCGGCCGTGCTGCCACGCCTGGCCGCCGTGTACGCGGAAAAGGCAGTCGAGCTGCGCGCCGATCCGGAAGCGTTCGCGCTGCTGGCGGGCTATCCGCACCTGGTGGCGGCCGTGGAAGAGGACTGGTCCACCGAATACCTGGCGCCGGTGCTGGCGCTCAAGCTGGTCGACGGCATGGACGCGGCGATCGAGCATATCAATACCTATTCGTCGAAGCACACCGAGGCGATCGTCACCGAAGACTACAGCGACGCCCTGCGCTTCCTGCGCGAAGTCGATTCGGCCTCGGTGATGGTGAACGCCTCGACCCGTTTCGCGGACGGCTTCGAATACGGCCTGGGCGCCGAAATCGGCATCTCCAACGACAAGCTGCACGCGCGCGGCCCGGTCGGGCTGGACGGCTTGACGTCCCTCAAATACGTGGTGTTCGGCCACGGCGAAGTCCGCACCTAACTACTTTGGATTGTCATGCTCTGGATTAAAGCGTTTCACATCGTCTTCATCGCCTCCTGGTTCGCCGGGCTGTTTTACCTGCCGCGCATTTTCGTCAACCTGGCGCAGGAGACCAACGACGTCGCCAGCGCGCGCCTGCTGCTGATGGCGCGCAAGCTGCTGCGCTTCACCACCATGCTGGCGGTGCCGGCGGTGCTGCTCGGGGTCTGGCTGTGGCTGGGATATGGCTTCCGCGGCGGCTGGATGCACGCCAAGCTGACGCTGGTGCTGCTGGTGATCGGCTACCACCACGCCTGCGGCTCGCTCCTGAAAAAATTCGAGAACGGCGCGAACAAGCGCAGCCATGTCTGGTACCGCTATTTCAACGAGGTGCCGGTGCTGCTGCTGGCCGCCATCGTGATCCTGGTCGTGGTCAAACCCTTCTGACGGGGGCTTCATGAGTAAAACGGTTCAGTATTTTTTCGCGCCGCAGTCGCCCTGGGCCTACCTGGGTCACGAGCGCTTCGTGGCCATGGCGCAGGCGCGCGGCGCGCTGATCGACATCAAGCCCTTCGACCTGGGCAAGGTGTTCAGCGTCTCCGGCGGGCTGCCGCTGGCCAAGCGCGCGCCGCAGCGCCAGGCCTATCGCCTGCAGGAGCTGGCGCGCTGGTCCAGGCATCTGGGCTTGCCGCTGATTGCGCATCCGACGTTTTTCCCGGTGCCGCCCGATGCGGCGGCGCGCCTGATCATCGCGGCGCGCACCGGCCTGGGCGCCGATGCGGCCCTGGGGCTGACCGGCGCCATCATGCGCGCGCTGTGGGCCGAGGACCGGAATATCTCGGACGAGGATACGCTGGCGCAGATCGCCAGCGCCTGCGGACTCGATGGAAAAATGCTGGTCAAGTCGTCCGCCACGGCCGGCGTGCAGGAACAGTACGACCGCAACACCGATGAAGCCATGGCCGCCAGCGTGTTCGGGGTGCCGTGGTACGTGGTGGACGGGGAGGGGTTCTGGGGACAGGACCGGCTCGATTTCGTGGAGCGCGCATTAAGTTAGCTTCACCGTTCGCGCCATCTTCAAAACCGTCGTCCCCGCGCAGGCGGGAATCCAAGTAAATCCGCGCCATAGCCACGAACTTGGGTTCTCGCCGGGGCCGCCTCGGCGCGGGAACGAGGGCGGTTGCAGTAACGATTTAACGATTTAACGATTTAACGATTTTTCACAACGGACAAAGGGTTCACCACATGCCATCATTTTTCTGCCCATGCCCACGCGGCATGGAAGCGGCGCTTGCCGAAGAACTGGGCGAAATCGCCCTCGCCAGCACCACCATGAAGGTGCACAACCAGGTTCCCGGCGGCGTGCACTGCTCGGGCGACCAGCTTGATGCCTACCGCATCAACCTGCATTCGCGCATCGCCTCGCGCGTGCTGATGCGCATGGCGCACGCCAGCTACGCCAACGAGAACGATATCTACGACCTGGTCCTGGCCCAGCCCTGGGAAGACTGGTTCAGCGTCGACCACACCATCCGGGTCGACGTCACCGCCGTCAAGTCGCCCCTGCGCAGCCTCGAATTCACCACGCTCAAGATCAAGGACGCCATCTGCGACCGCTTCCGCGACCAGTTCGACAAGCGCCCCTCGGTCAACACGCGCGAGCCGGACATGCGCATCGTCGGCTTCCTCGACAACCGCAACTTCACGGTCTACCTGGACACCTCGGGCGAAGCCCTGTTCAAGCGCGGCTGGCGCGAAGAAACGGGCGACGCGCCGCTGCGCGAGAACCTGGCGGCCGGCATGCTGCGCGTCTCCGGCTGGAAGCCGGGCACGGTGCTGTTCGATCCGATGTGCGGCTCGGGCACCATCCTGATCGAAGCGGCCCAGATGGTGCAGGGCATTCCGCCCGGCGCGCGCCGCCGTTTCGCCTTCGAGAAGTTCCACAACTTCGTGGCCGCCCCGTGGCAGGACATGAAGAACGCGATCAAGCCGCATCCGCTGCCGGCCGAACCGACCATTTTCGGCAGCGACATCTCGGGCGACATGGTGGCCATGACGCGCCATAACCTGAAAATCGCCGGCATCCTGTTCGACGTCCCGCTCAAGCAGATCGAGGCCCAGGAAGTCAAGGCGCCGACCGAGCAGCCGGGCATCCTCCTGACCAACCCGCCGTACGGCGAGCGGATCGGCGTGCGCGGCGACAGCACCATTCCGGCCGACGACATGTCGGTCGCCTTCTACTCGGCGCTGGGCACCACGCTCAAGCAGCGCTTCGCCGGCTGGACCGTGTTCCTGTTCACCGCCGACCTGAGCCTGCCCAAGCTGCTGCGCCTGAAAGAAGCGCGCAAGACCCCGTTCTTCAACGGCGCGCTCGAATGCCGCCTGTTCAGGTTCGACATGGTGGCCGGCTACAACCGGCGCGAAGAAGCCAAGCCGAAACCGGAGTAAGCATGTTCCCCAGCCCGCCGCCCGACCTGCCGCCGGATCCCGTCACGCCGGTGCCGCCGCCGCCGCCGAAGCGGCGCGCAGTGCCCGGGACGGTGGGGCTGGCGACCCTGCTGGCCGGGCTGTCGATGCTGGGACCGTTCTCGATCGACGCCTACCTGCCGGCCTTTCCCAACATCCAGGCCTCGCTGCACGCCACCCCGATCGAGGTCCAGCAAACCCTGACCGCCTACATGCTGGCCTTTGCCGGCATGGTGCTGTGGCATGGCGCGCTGGCCGACGCCTTCGGACGGCGCAACGTGGTGCTGTGCGCGCTGGTGGTGTTCGCGATCGGCACCTTCGGCTGCGCCGCCTCGCATTCGGTGCACTACCTGTGGATCTTCCGCATCATGCAGGGCGTCTCGGCCGGGGCCGGGGTGGTGGTGGGACGCGCCATCATCCGCGACCTGTACGACGATGCGCCGGCGGCGCGCCTGCTGTCGCTGGTGACGATGATCTTCACCATCGCGCCGGCCATCGCGCCGATCCTGGGCGGCTGGATCGTCAAGTATGCCGACTGGCGCACCATCTTCCTGGTGCTGCTGGCCTACACCGTGATCCTGTTCGTGTACTGCTACCGGCGCCTGCCCGAAACGCTGCCGCCGGAGAAGCGCCAGGCCTTCAATCCGCGCTACCTGTGGCAGAACTACAGCGCCATTTTCAGCTCGCCCCTGTTCCACATGAAGGCCGGCATCGTGGCCTGCAATTTCTCCGGCCTGTTTTTGTACATCTCGGCCGCGCCGGTGGCGCTGCCGCTGCACCTGGGCCTCGGGCCCGACCAGTTCGGCTGGCTGTTCATTCCCTCGGTGGGCGGCATCTTCCTGGGGGCGCTGGCGGCCAACCGCATCGCCGGCAAAATGACCTTTGCGCGCCAGATCGGCATCGGTTTCGGCTTCCTGCTGACGGCCGCCGCCGCCAATCTGTTGTATCACAGCGTCTTTACGCCGGCGCTGCCGTGGAGCGTGCTGCCGATGTTTTTCTACACCTTCGGCATGTCCGTGATCGCGCCCGGCGCCACCCTGCTCGCGCTCGACCTGTTCCCGCACATCCGTGGCACTGTCGCATCCTGCCAGTCGTTCGCCACCACCCTGCTGGGGGCGCTGGTGGCGGGCGTGATCGCGCCCTTCCTGTCGCATTCGATGCTGTGGCTGGCCCTGGGCCAGGTCGGCTTTGCCTTGTGCGCCCTGGGCTTGTGGGTGGCCTCGCGCCTGTACCGGCGCAGCCGTCCGGCGGCCCTCGCATCGTGAGCAATCACAACACTTGACAATAAAAGTTTTGCTTTGAGTAACGTTCCTCGGGTCAACATTCGTGCATATATGCTAAGATAGCCGTTTTTTAAACCTGACACGCTGTCCAAATCGCGCGCGCGCCAGGTGTGTGATCCATTCGTCGTGGCCGCATCGGCTTGTGCGCCACCTCCAACCATCGACCATTTGGCGGCAGTTTTCGACACCATGCAGCATTCGGACAAGCATCTTCGCACACGGCCAGGGCGCGCCCTGGCCCCACAGTTTTGCGCGCCGGCCGGGCCAGGGCGCGGGGCGGATGCGGACCATGGATTCCGGTTAAGGCTCCAATGAACGACCATCCTGCCAGCGCGCTGTTGCCGACCGAGGCCGGGAGCGACGCGCTGCCGCGCATCCTGCTGATCGACGACGAACCGCGCCTGCTGTCGGCGCTGCACGAGCTGCTGCGCGACCGCGGCTTCGAACTGGTGACCGCCAAAAGCGGCGCCGAGGCGCTGGCGCAGCTGAGCGGGCGGCGCTTCGACCTGGTGCTGCTCGACCTGCGCCTGCCCGACATGAGCGGCCATGAGATCATGGACTTCATCAACGAGCGCGAGATCGACGCCGACGTGATCGTGATGAGCGGCGACGTCGGCATCGAAGCGGCCATCGGCGCCCTCAAGCGCGGCGCCTACGATTACCTGCGCAAGCCCTACAGCCGCGAAGAGATGCTCAAGACGGTCGGCAACGCGCTGCAGCAGCGCAGCCTGGCCCACGACAACGAGCGCATCGCCTCGCAGCTGGAAAACTCCGAAAAGCTGTACCGCTACCTGGTCGACAGTTCGCCCGACATCATCTACACCCTCAATCACGAGGGCCGCTTCACCTTCGTCAACGACCGCGCCTTCCAGCTGCTGGGCTTTACGCGCGAAGACCTGATCGGCCAGCACTACACGATCCTGGTGCACGACGAGGACCTGGAGCGCGCGCGCTATGCCTTCAACGAACGCCGCGTCGACGAGCGCGCCTCGCGCAATGTCGAACTGCGCCTGAAGTGCCATGCGCGCGCCGGCCAGGACCGCGAGTTCAACACCACCCTGATGACGATCTCGCTCAATTCGATGGGCATGCATGTGCCGGACAACGACGTCAAGAAGCTGGAGTTCTACGGCACCTACGGCGTGGCGCGCGACATCACCGACCGCAAGCGCGCCGAGGAAGTGATTTCGTACCAGGCCTACCACGACATCCTGACCGACCTGCCGAACCGCATGCTGTTCAAGGACCGCCTCGGGCTGGCCATCATCCAGGCCAAGCGCAAGCTGACCGAGCTGGCCGTGATGTTCATCGACCTCGACCGCTTCAAGCTGGTCAACGACACGCTCGGCCACGTCAAGGGCGACGAGCTGCTGCAGCAGGTCGCGCTGCGCCTGAAGCAATGCCTGCGCGAGGGCGACACCCTGGCGCGCCAGGGCGGCGACGAATTCACCATCGTGCTGCCGGAACTGGCCGGACGCGGCGAAGCGCAAGCCATCGCCGAGAAGTTCCTGGCCTGCCTGCACCTGCCGTTCGACCTCGATGGGCACCAGGTGCACATTTCGGCCAGCATCGGCATCGCCATCTATCCGGGCGACGGCGAGTCGATCGACGAACTGCTGCGCCATGCCGACATCGCCATGTACCAGGTCAAGGCGCTGGGCAAGAACGGCCACAGTTTTTATCACAACTCGATGCTCGACGTGTCGCACCAGAAGATCGCGCTCGAACAGAGCCTGCGCAAGGCGCTCGAACAGAACGAGCTGGAAATGTACTACCAGCCGCAGATCGACGTGATCACCGGGCGCATCATCGGCGCCGAGGGGCTGATGCGCTGGAACCATCCGCAGCGCGGCCTCCTGACCGCCAACGAGTTCCTGCCCTTCGCCGAAGACAATGGCCTGATGCTGCCGATTTCGGACTGGATGCTGGGCGCCCTGTGCCGCGACATGCTGGTCTGGAACGAGAACGGCGGCGAGGCGATCCGCCTGTCCTTGAACTTGTCGCCGCAATACCTGGACCGCGGCGACTTTTTCGAGAAGATGCGCGGCGCGCTGCTGCGCTACGGGATTTCGCCGGCCCAGATCGAAGTCGAAATCACCGAGAATATCTGCATCCGCAATCCGCAGTACGCGATCGAGCAGTTGAACAAACTGTGCCAGCTGGGCGTGTCGGTGGCGATCGACGATTTCGGCACCGGTTATTCGTCGCTGTCCTACCTGCACCGCTTCCCGATCCACACGATCAAGATCGACCAGTCGTTTGTGAAGGAAATCCACGACGAGCAGGGACATTATCCGGTGATCCTGGCGATCATCTCGATCGCGCGCGGCCTCGGCCTGCACCTGATCGCCGAAGGCGTGGAAACCGAGGTGCAGGCGCGCTACCTCAAGTCGAACGGCTGCCTGACCATGCAGGGCTACCTGTTCC
This sequence comes from Massilia atriviolacea, assembly GCF_003953935.1. Lineage (GTDB taxonomy): Bacteria > Pseudomonadota > Gammaproteobacteria > Burkholderiales > Burkholderiaceae_D > Telluria_A > Telluria_A atriviolacea. The sequence goes on along the minus strand of NZ_RXLQ01000004.1, from coordinate 414,784 downwards.
ACCATCCGGTGTCGCTGGGGCGCTTCCTCGACGTGCTGCAGGAGCAGGAAGCGCAGCTGGCGGCCTGCCGCGCCAGCGTGCCGCAGGCCAAGCGCGCCTGATCCGGCCGCCGCGGGCCGGCGTCGCATTCCCGCACAGGGCGCGCACAGCGTGTGCGCCGCGCCAGGGGAATGGTGTACCATACTGTATATATATACAGTTGAGCGCCAAGCCCATGGAACTGACCGACAAGCTCGAAATCCTCGCCGATGCGGCCAAATACGACGCTTCCTGCGCCAGCAGCGGCGCGCCCAGGCGTTCGTCGGAGGGCAAGGACGGCATCGGCGCCACCAACGGCATGGGCATCTGCCACAGCTATACGCCGGACGGGCGCTGCGTGTCCCTGCTCAAGATCCTGCTGACCAATTTTTGCGTCTACGACTGCCAGTACTGCGTCAACCGGCGCACGTCCAACGTGCCGCGCGCGCGCTTTTCGGTCGATGAAGTGGTCAAGCTGACTGTCGATTTTTACCTGCGCAACTATATCGATGGCCTGTTCCTCAGTTCCGGCATCATCCAGTCGGCCGACTACACCATGGAGCAATTGGTGGCGATCGCGCGCCAGTTGCGCGAAGTCCACAACTTCCGTGGCTATATCCACCTCAAGACCATTCCCGACGCCGACGCCGCCCTGATCGCGGCCGCCGGCAAGTATGCCGACCGGCTCAGCGTCAACATCGAGCTGCCGACCGAAGGCAGCATCACGCGCCTGGCGCCCGAAAAAAGCGTGCACACCATCAAGCTGGCGATGGGCTCGATCCGCCGCAAGCTCGACGAAAAGGCCGAAGAGCCGCGCGCGTCCAAGTTCGCGCCGGCCGGGCAGAGCACGCAGATGATCGTCGGCGCCGACGCCAGCGACGACCAGACCATCCTCAACACCGCCGAAACCCTGTACGGCAGCTACAAGCTCAAGCGCGTCTACTATTCGGCCTTCAGCCCGATCCCGCAGAGCCCCGACAGCGTGCCGCTGGCGCCGCCGCCCATGCAGCGCGAACACCGGCTGTACCAGGCCGACTTCCTGATGCGCGGCTATGGCTTCAACGCGGCCGAACTGCTGCCGGCGGCCGGCAACCTGGCGCTCGACATCGACCCCAAGCTGGCCTGGGCGCTGGCGCACCGCGAGCATTTCCCGATGGACCTGAACATGGCCGACGAGACGATGATCGCGCGCATTCCGGGCATCGGCCTGCGCAACGCCAAGCGGCTGGTGGAACTGCGCCGCCTGCGCCGCATCCGCTACGCCGACCTGACCCGCCTGCGCTGCAGCATGAAAAAAATCGCCCCCTTCATCGTCACGGCCGACTACCGGCCGGCCTCGGACACCACCGCGTCCGAGGTCCTGCGCCGCTCGATGGCCGAGCATTCACCTCGGCAGCTGGATTTATGGGCGGAATTGCAGGCGGCGTAAGCGCGGCCGCGTCCGCCGCGGCGGGGCGTCCGGTCCTGGTCCATTCCTTCGAGCAATGGCGCCACGCCGCGCGCGACTTGCTGGCGCACAAAGTGCCGCCCCACGCGGTGCAATGGATTTCGCACAAGGACGATGGCGATCTTTTTTCGCAGGGCGCGGAACCGGCGGCCGCGCATGCGGTCCAACCGGACAGCAAGTCCACCATGCGCATTCCGCGCCAGCTGATGGACATGCTGCAAAGCGCGGCCTGCTGCCGCGTGCCGAACCGCTGGGCCTTCCTGTATCTCGTGCTGTGGCGCTGGCAACAGGGCGAAAAAGACGTGCTCTCGGCCGCCGACGAAGACGGCGCCCGCCTGCACGCCATGGTCAAGGCGGTGCACCGCGAGGAACACGACATGCATGCCTACATCCGTTTCCGCGAACGGCGCGAAGACGCCGGCCCGCCCCGTTTCGTGGCCTGGTTCGAACCGGCCCACGACGTGCTGCCGCAGGTGGCGCGCCACTTCACCAGCCGCATGGGCAAGGTCAGCTGGATGATCGCCACGCCCGAGGCCAGCGTGCTGTGGGACGGCGCCACCCTGCACAGCACCGGCCCGCTGATGCGCGGCCCCGAAGACATCGACGATGCCGGCGAAGCCCTGTGGCTCACCTATTACCGCAGCATCTTCAACCCGGCGCGCCTGAACGCCGACCTGATGCACGGGCACATCCCCACGCGCTTCTGGAAAAACCTGCCCGAAGGCGCTGTCGTGCCCGAGATGGTGTCGCAGGCGGCGGCCGGGGCGCGCAAGGTGGGCCAGACCCACAGCGTGGGGCAGCGCGGCGGCACCGTCATTCCCATTTCCGCCGACAAGGCCCAGCCGCAGCGCGACGCGCCGACCACGCTCGACCAGTGCCGCCGCTGCGAACTGTGGCAGCACGCGACCCAGGCGGTCGGCGGGGTCGGCCCGCAGGCGGCGCGCATCATGCTGGTGGGCGAGCAGCCGGGCGACCAGGAAGACCTGGCCGGCTTGCCCTTTGTCGGTCCGGCCGGGCAACTGCTGGACCGCGCCATGGCCAAGGCCGAGCTGGACCGGCGCGCGATCTACCTCACCAATGCCGTCAAGCACTTCAAATGGGAACCGCGCGGCAAGCGGCGCATGCACAAGACCCCGGCCCAGCGCGAGGTCGATGCCTGCGCCTACTGGCTCAGTAGCGAGCTGGAGCAGGTCCAGCCCGAGGTGGTCGTTGCCCTCGGCAGCACCGCGCTCAAGGCGGTGACCGGCAATCCGCACGCCACCCTCAAGGAGGTGCTGGGCAAGCCCTTCCTGCACGAGGGACGCTGGGTGGTGGTGGTGTACCACCCGTCGTATATCCTGCGCGTGCCGGGCGAGGACATGAAGGCGCAAGCCTTCGGCGTGATGGTCGACGGTTTCCGCCAGGCGCGCGAACTGGCGGCGCCGCTGTCATGAGGCGGGACACGGTCGGACCTCAGGCAAGTTGGCGCACGCCGATGCAGCGCACCAGCGCAATACTGGCGCCGTAGCAGAGGGCGACGATGGCGCCCACCAGCGCATAGCAAAGCGGCCCCGGCTGCTGCATCAGGCGGTGTCCGAACAGGTCGGCGCCGAGTGCGGTGAGCAGCATCATCAAGGGAAAATGAAACAGGAAGGCCACGCTGGCGCCGTCGGCCAGCTGGCGGTTCAGGCGGGCCAGCAGGGAGGGCGCCGCGCCGGCCGCCGCCGGGGCCATCGGGCGGTGGTGGAGCACGCTGGCGACGGCGGCAAATCCTATGCCGACGAGCACGTACTTCCACAGCATCAGCCATGTTCCCCATGGAGCCGGCAACAGGTCGGTGCGGGCTCCCGCGAGGCGCGAAAACACGATCGCCGCCGCCAGCAGGGCCCAGGCCGCCAGCGGGTGGAGCAGGGGGCGCGGCCACGGTCCGCGCAGGCCCACTGCCACGCCCAGCAGCCAGACCGTCAGCCAGGGCCAGAAGGTGGACGGCATCCACAGCGCCAGCGCCAGCAGCAGCGCCGCGCCGCTCGCCGCGTCCGAGGGCGCGTGGCTGCGCCAGGCGCGCCGCAGCAGCACCAGCAGGCAGCAGGACCACCAGAGGTAGGCATACAGATACAGCATGCCGTTGCTGCCGAAGGTGGGCGCCAGCGCGGGTTGCAGCATGAACAGGTTGCCGAGAAACGCACTCCAGCTCAGGGTGACCGTGCTAAACGCCGGAAAGTCCGAGTACAGGCCCGATCCGTTGAGAAAATGCGCGCCGGCCAGGTCGAGCAGGCCGCCCAGCGCCAGGACCGGCAACAGCGCCAGGTGCGAGCGCCACCAGCGGCCGAGCAGGGCACGGTCGCCCTGCGGCGCCGGCATGCGCCGCAGGAACAGGCCGGCGAAGATGCCGTTGACGACGAAGAAGACGGCGAACGCCTCGTGTCCCAGTCCGCTGAGGAAATAGAATGCCTGGTCGAGCCACGAGCGCGCCTGCACTGTCTCGTAGTCGACGAACATGAGGAAGCGCACGTGGTACACGAGCGCCGTCATGGCGCTGATCCACAGCGACATATCGAGAAATGTTGCAAAGCGCTTGCTCATGTCGCTCTCCTTTACACGGCCCGGGCGGCAGCCCGGCGGCCCATTGTCGATGCAGGCGACTGGCACGGGTTTGTGGTCCGACAAAGTCGCAGGCCTCGGCCCGAAGTTTGGGATGACTGCTTGCAAGCCCGGCCCGCACCGGGAGAAAAGGGCGGGTGGGCGCGAAATCCTGAGGGCAAGATGACGACGGATTCGAAATCCCTTGGGTAGAGGGCGGCGGGGAGCTTATAATGCCTGCGACCGTCCAGGTCGTCCAGGCGTCCGAAGCGGACCAGGAATGCGGCTGTAGCTCAATGGATAGAGTATTGGCCTCCGAAGCCAAGGGTTGTGGGTTCGATCCCCGCCAGCCGCACCAACAAGACAATCGGCCTTGCCCATCCTCATTTTGAGGCGAGGGAAACTTGTCGGTAACAGTCGATCCAGCGTAGAATGCCTTGCACGCGGGTGTAGCTCAATGGTAGAGCAGAAGCTTCCCAAGCTTACGACGAGGGTTCGATTCCCTTCACCCGCTCCACCGACTCCGGCACCGATCCACACTTGCCGCCGGAGCGGACCGGTTCCACGCATTTCTGGACCCACCGCAGGCATCCGTCAATCCCTGAAGTCCACATGAAACTCCTTGCCCGCGCTTGCCTCTCGTTCGCGCTACTTTTGCTCGTGTCCGCCACTGCAGCGGCGGACGTGCCGGCCGACGAAACCAGCTGCGACCGCACGCCGCGACCAGGCGTGGCCGAAGTATTGTTTCTCGACCCAAAGGGCAGAGGACATGCGATGGCCTATCCGATCGGCCACAGCGTGCAGCAGATCCTCGCCGCCTTGCGCCGCCTTGCGCCGCCTCAAGACGCACATCCCGGCCGGCGCAACGCCTTTGTCCTTGCCCGGCAAGTGAGCCACGAGGGAAGCGGGGCGCCGTGACAGGCTAGAACGGCAAAACGCCCGCATCAGCGGGTCCGGCATCGACATCGATCTCGACAAACTCGACATGCTCAAGCTGCACCAGCGCCAGCAGTTCGCTGGTCTGGAAGGTGGCGTACGCGCGAAAGCCATTGTCCTCGATCGACACCAGCATGATCGGCAGGGTAGGAAAATGCGGCTGCAGGCGCGTGAGCATTGCCGGTCCGCGCTCGGGCAGGGTGTCGGCCGAATCGACCAGCACGATTGCCAGCGCAGACCTGCCCACGTTGATGCAGGCTGCCTTCATTCGGCCCCTGCTTCGCGTCGCTTGCCAGCGCCCAAGTTAGCTACGCACAGGGCCATGGCGAGGGGCTTGGATGCCGAACGTAATTTTTTCATCGCACACATTTCTCGGGTGCTTTCAACATGGCAGCCTTCTTTCACAACATCAGATCCGCTCACTCTCCTTGCGCACCACCCGTCCCACGATGATGCAGTCGCTGCCCCGGCAGACCTTGCGGTGATACTTGCGCTTGTCGGAATTGTCGGACTCCAGCCACCACTCTCCCGCATCGCGCGAGAGCCGCTTGACCACCGCCTCGCCTTCGTAATTGACGGCGAACACCACCCCGTCCGCCGGCCGGTTGTCGGCCGTGTTGATCACGATGATATCGCCCTCGTACAAGGTCGGCTCCATGCTCTGGCCCTTCACGCGCGTGGCCACCAGCCGCTCCGGGATGAACTTGTGGCGCCCCACCCAGGCCGGGTCGAGCGGCAGGGTGGCCCCGGAATCGTGCCCCGCATCGGTCTGGAAACCGCTGATGCCCGCCGACAGCTGCAAGGTCACCATCTTGATCTGCACGAAACGCGGGTCGCCGTCTTCGGCCACGACCACCGGCGCCATCTCCCCGGGCAAGCCGTCCGCGCCGGCCCCACGGCGCGCCATCGGCCCCGTGCCTTCGTGCAGCCACTCGAACGCCACCTTGCAGGCCGACGCCAGGGCCGCCAGCGTGGCCGCCTCCGGCCCGCGCGTGCCAGTGCGATTGAGGATGCGGTTGATGGTCGGCTGCGGTACGCCGGAGGCGCGCGCCAAGGCGCTCTGCGACTGGAAACCGGCTTCTTCCATCGCGTGTGTGAGGCGGTCTGAGATAGTCATGCTGCCAATTATACACGTGCGAATAGATTTTTTCAGCTTTGTAGCGTGCTCTTGTTGAAAGTCTATCCGAGCGCGTATAGACTGTGTACATGGATAAAGAAATCTCCACCCTGTTACGGGAAATCAAGGAAGCAACGGGGTGGACGGAGATGCGGATCGCGCGGGCGCTGGGTAGCACCCAGCCGACCGTCAGCCGCATTCTGAATGGCCAGGCGGATTGCAAAATCGCCACCTTTCACGCCATCTGCGCACTGCACGCACTGAAATGCCCGCTTGCTCCGAAAGCGGACCGTTGAGTTGACCTGAGGCACCTATGAACAGCACCAACATTGCCGGCGGCGTTGCCGCCGCAGCGGGACCGTCACGTCCGCAGCCCGCCCGGTCCGCCGGGCGCGCACCGAACACCCATGTACTGGAACGCCGGAGCCCGGAAGGCGCTGACGCTCCTGATTCCCACCTGCGCTTCAAGGAGGTCCCATGCGCGCCTTACTCAACCTGAAACAAGGGCTTGCCCCCACCTGGCTGCTCGCCTCATGGGACGCCAGCGCATCGGCCGCCACCAGCTTCGCCAGCGACCTGTCGAGCATCCCGCTCGATGGCGTGGCGGTCGCCGTCACCCTGTCCCTGGTCGGCGGCGCCGCCGGCACCTTGCAAAAGATCGCCAGCCCGAACGTGACGATCAAGTCGCTGCCGCTCGAAATCGCCAAGGATATCCTGGTCTCCCTGGTGGCCGGCCTGGTCACGTACTCGCTGTGCGCGTGGCAGGAGATCCCGCTCCTGCTGCAACCGGGCTGCATCACGATTGCGGCGTACGGCGGCTCGCGCGTGCTGGAACGCTATCTCTCGGCCGGCATCTCGCGCATGGAGCACCTGAACGGCCAATCCGACAAACCCATGTAAGGCCTCACGCCCGCCGCCTGTAGCGCAGGCCGGTACGATATAATGTCGTCCGGCCTTTTTTTCTTCCCCCATCCCCATGTCCGCAGATACCCCGAACCGCCCGATGTTGTACGACCCGACCGAACATCGCATCCGCAGCTTCGTCACGCGCGCCGGGCGCCTGTCGATCGCCCAGGCGCGCGCGCTGGAAGAACTGGGACCGAAGTTCCTGCTCGCGTATGCCAAGGCGCCGCTCGACTTCGAACAGGCCTTCGGCCGCAAGGCCCCGGTGATCCTCGAAATCGGCTTCGGCATGGGCGACACCACCTCGCACATCGCCAAGGGCATGCCGGAGAAGGACTTCATCGGCGTCGAAGTGCACACGCCCGGCGTCGGCAGCCTGCTCAAGCAGATCGGCGAACAGGGCCTGAGCAACCTGCGCCTGATCCAGCACGACGCGGTCGAAGTGCTGAACCAGATGATCCCGCCCGGCTCGCTGGCCGGCGTGCACGTGTTCTTCCCGGACCCGTGGCACAAGGCGCGCCACAACAAGCGCCGCCTGCTGCAGCCGCCGTTCGTCAAGCTGCTGGCCGAGCGCCTGGCGCCGGGCGGCTACCTGCATTGCGCTACCGACTGGGAAGACTATGCGGTCCAGATGCTCGAGGTGCTGGGCGCCGAGCCGCTGCTGCAAAACACGGCCGAGGGCTACGCGCCGCAGCCGGCCTACCGTCCGCTGACCAAGTTCGAAAACCGCGGCATCAAGCTCGGCCACGGCGTGTGGGACCTGGTGTTTACCAGAAAATAAGCGGCTCGCCAGACGGCACCCGGCGGTGCGGCGACCCGGCTGCATCGCCGATTATTTTTCTCCATGGTGGTAGCGTTTCCAAATAGAATACGATTTCTTGGTACGCTTCTTCACGAGGAGTCAACCCGATGGGTTCACATGCACCCCGCCTGGACGTGGTCGACACATTGCGCGGCTTCGCCGTCGTCTCGATCATGCTGCTCCATAACATCGAGCATTTCGACCTGTACTACGTCGTGCCCGGCGCGCCGGCCTGGCTGGCCGCCCTCGACAAGATCGTGTGGGAAGTGGCCTTCTTCCTTTTCGGCGGCAAGTCGTACGCCATCTTCGCGCTGCTGTTCGGCCTGACCTTCCACCTGCAGTCGCAGGCGCGCCAGGAGCGCGGCGAGGATTTTCGGGTGCGCTACGGCTGGCGCCTGCTGGTGCTGTTCGGCTTCGGCATGCTCAATTCGATGTTCTTCCATGGCGACATCCTCACCATCTACGCGGTCCTCGGCCTGTGCCTGCTGCCGGCGGCGCGCCTGCGCGACGGCGCCTTGCTGGCGCTGGCCGCCGTCCTCATGCTCCAGCCCTACGAATGGCTGGTGCTGGCCGGCGCCCTGCGCCATCCGGATGCGCTCATCGGCGATCCGGTCTCGTGGCAGTACTTCGGCCGCATCAACGATTACCTGGCGGGCGACTCGGTCCTGCGCGCCTGGGCCGGCAACCTCACCAACGGCAAGCTGGCGGTGATCCACTGGAGCTGGGAAAACGGCCGCGTCTTCCAGATCGTGGCGCTGTTCATGCTCGGCATGCTGGCCGGGCGGCGCGGCCTGTTCGCGGCAAGCGCGAACGCCATGCGCTTCTGGCGCCGCACGCTGCTTGCCGCCAGCGCGCTGTTCCTGCCGCTGTACACCATCCGTACCCTGCTGCCCGACTGGGTCGCAAGCGCCGCCGTGCGCCGCCCGCTGGGCACCATCGTCGCCTCCTGGTCGAATGTGGCGTTGATGCTGGTGCTGGTGGCCTGCTTCGTCCTGCTGTACCAGGGCGGGGCGCTCACGCGCGCGCTGCGCGTGCTCGCTCCCCTGGGAAGAATGAGCCTGACCGCCTACTTCACGCAGTCGGTCGTCGGCTCGTTTATCTACTACGGCTTCGGCCTGGGCCTGTACAAGGTCACCGGCGCCAGCGTGTGCCTCTTGATCGGCGTGGTGCTGGCGGCGCTGCAGTGCGCCTTCTGCGCCTGGTGGCTCAGGCGCCACGCCCAGGGGCCGCTGGAACGCTTGTGGCACCGGGCGACCTGGATCGGCGCGCGCCGGGCTGCATGAAGGCCAGCAGGTTCCCGCCCAACACCAGCAGCAGGCCGCCGACCGCCATGGCGCTCCACTGGTAGCCTTCGAGGACGGTCGACACGCTCAGCGCCACCACCGGGAACAGCACCGTCGAATAGGCGGCGCGGTCCGGGCCGATGCGCCCGACCAGCAGCAGGTAGGCGGTAAACCCCACCACCGAGCCGGGAATGGCCAGGTACAGCAGCGAGGCCGCGTAGCGCACGCCGGGTTCGATCGTGAAGGGCATGTTCAGGAGCCAGGCGCCGCAACCGAGGATGGTGGCGCCGATCAGCATGGCCCAGGTATTGGTCAGCCAGGGCGTCAGGCCGAGCGACTGCATGCGCGACGACAGCAGGTTCCCGGTCGAGAAGCACAAGGTGCCCAGCAGCGCCAGGGCCAGGCCGAGCAGCATGCCGCTGTCGTTCCAGTGGCTGCGCATCTGCGGCAGGAACAGCAGGGCGATCCCGCCCAGTCCGAGCAGCGCGCCGCCGAGGACCTGGGGCCGGATCGGGCGTCCCATGAAAAGGCGGCCGTTGATGGCGTTCCAGATCGGCGCGGTCGAAAACACCACCGCCACCAGCCCGCTCGGGACCCACTGGCTGGCATAGTAAAAACACAGGAAATTACAGCAGAACAGGGCCAGTCCCTGCGCCAGCAGGTAGCGCCAGGCGCTGCGCGGCGGCCAGAGCGGCTTGCGCGTGGCGATCAAAAACAGCATCAGCACCGCGCTGGCGATCCAGAAGCGGTAGGCGATCGATACCGGCGCCGGCACCACGCCGAGTTGAAAGGTGATGGCGATCCAGGTGGTACCCCAGATCAGGACGGTGAGGAAGTAGAGGAAGATATTCATGGCGCCATCTTGCCCCGGCCGGGCCGGCGCCATTTGTCTGATCTTGCGCACTTTGCAGGGGCGGGCGTCGATTGCGCGCCCGCCATGCTAGACTTTTCAGCATGGATTCACGCCCTTTGCCCATCTCGCACGCCGTCTTCAACACCATGTACGGCACCGACGCCACGCTCGAACGTTTCGCGTGGCTGGGCGACGGCATGGCCGCGGCGATCTGGCGCCGCGACACGCGCGAAGCCGTCACCAGCTACGTGCAGCCGGGCCACCATACCCTGTCGTGCTACCTGGGCGGCGGCTACCGCACCGAGCGCGCCGGCGTGCCGGGCCGCTACGGCGCGCCGCAGCGCCTGTGCTCCATGCCCGACTGGCACGAATCTGAATGGGTGGTGCGCGACCATCTGCGCCTGCTGCACGTATATTTCATGCCCGAGCATTTCACCCGGCGCGCGGTGCTGGAGCTGGACCGCGAACCGCGCGAACTGACCCTGGCCGACCGCACCTACTTCGAGAATCCGCGCATCGTGCAGCTGTGCGAGGCCCTGGTCGGGCAGTCGTGGGAAGACCCCGGCCAGCTGCTGCGCGCCAACGAGACCACCCACGACGCCCTGAGCGAACTGCTTCGTTCGCAGGCCATCGTGCGGCGCGACCCGCGCCTGCGCGGCGGCCTGGCGCCGCTGGTCCGGCGCCGCCTGGCCGACTACATCGAGCAGCGCCTGGCGCAGCCGATCACCCTGGGCGAGCTGGCGCAGCTGGCGTGCATGTCGGAGTTTCACCTGGCGCGCATGTTCCGCGTCTCGTTCGGGATGCCGCCCTCGGGCTGGGTGGCGCAGCGCCGCATCGAGCGCGCGCGCGTCCTGCTCAAGGCCGGCAAGCTGCCCTTGCAGCAGATTGCCGCCGCCTGCGGCTACGCCGACCTGAGTCACTTCAGCCACCGCTTCAGCAAGGCGCTCGGCGCGCCGCCGGGACGCTACCGCCAGGCGGTGACGGAATAGGCTTTAGCTCATTTCCATGATGATGGCGACGATCTCGTCGCCGTAGGAGACCAGCTTCTTCTCGCCCACGCCGGTCACGCCGCGCAGTTCCTGCAGCGAGCCTGGCTTGGCCTTGGCGATTTCGCGCAGGGTGGCGTCGACAAAGATCACGTAGGCCGGCACGTTGTGCGCGCGCGCGGTCTCGACGCGCCACCAGCGCAGCTTCTCGAAGATCGCCTGTTCGGATTTGGACAGCTCCATCTCCACATGCGTCTTGGACGACACGCCCGGCGCGCGCTTCTGCTTGACCGGCTTCTGATACTGGCGCAGCTGCACCTTCTGCCCGCCCTTGAGCACCGGGCGCGCGGCGTCGGTCAGCTTGAGGGAGCTGTAGACTTCATGGTCGACCGTGATCAGGCCGAGCGCGATGGCCTGGCGCAGGATCGCGCGCCACTCGGCCTCGGTGCGCTCGCTGCCGATGCCGTACACCGACAGCGAATCGTGGTGCCACTGCTTGATGCGGTCGGTCTCGACCCCGCGCAGCACGTCGATCACGTGGCCGGCCGCGAAGCGCTGGTCGACCCGGTAAATCGCCGACAGCAGTTTTTGCACCGGCACCGTGCCGTCGAAGGAGACCGGCGGAATCAGGCAGGTATCGCAATTGCCGCACGGGGTGGACTGTTCGCCGAAGTATTCGAGCAGGCGCACGCGCCGGCAGCTGAGCGTCTCGCACAGTCCCAGCATGGCGTCGAGCTTCATCGACAGCACGCGCTTGAAGGTCTCGTCGGCTTCCGACTCGTCGATCATGCGCCGCTGCAGCACCACGTCCTGCAGGCCGTAGGCCATCCAGGCGCTGGCCGGCAGGCCGTCGCGGCCCGCGCGTCCGGTCTCCTGGTAATAGCCCTCGATACTTTTCGGCAGGTCCAGGTGGCACACAAAGCGCACGTCGGGCTTGTCGATCCCCATGCCGAAGGCGATGGTGGCGACCATGACGATGCTTTCCTCGCGCAGGAAGCGGGCCTGGTTGGCGCTGCGCTTGGGGTAGTCCATGCCGGCGTGGTAGGGCAGGGCGCGGATGCCGTTCTCGTTGAGGAAGTCGGCGGTTTCTTCGACTTTTTTGCGCGACAGGCAGTACACGATGCCGGCGTCGCTGCCATGCTCGGTGCTGATGAAGTCGAGCAGCTGCTTGCGCCCGTTGCCTTTTTCGACGATCTGGTAGCGGATGTTGGGGCGGTCGAACGAGGACACGAACTGGCGCGCGTCGCCCAGCTGCAAGCGCAGCGCGATTTCGGCGCGCGTCTGCTGGTCGGCGGTGGCGGTGAGCGCAATGCGCGGCACGTCCGGAAACTGCTCGTGCAGGATCGACAGCTTGATGTACTCGGGGCGGAAGTCATGTCCCCACTGCGACACGCAATGCGCCTCGTCGATCGCGAACAGGGCGATCCTGGAGGCCTGGAACAGGTCCAGGCAGCGCTGCGTCATCAGGCGCTCGGGCGCCACGTAGACCAGGTCGATCTCGCCGGTGCGCACCAGCCGTTCGATGCGCATCGACTCCTCGAAGGTCTGGGTCGAATTGAGGAAGGCGGCGCGCACGCCGACTTCGGCCAGGGCGTCGACCTGGTCCTGCATCAGCGCGATCAGGGGCGAGACCACCACGCCGACGCCGTCGCGCAGCAGCGCCGGAATCTGGTAGCACAGCGACTTGCCGCCGCCGGTCGGCATGAGCACCAGCGCGTCGCCGCCGCTGGCGACGTGTTCGACGATCTCCTTCTGCTGCCCGCGAAAGGCCGGGTAGCCGAAGACCGTCTGCAGCTGGTCGAGTGCGCGTGCCGAGAGATCTGCGTCCATTATTCCGCCCAAACGACCCATCCGTAGTGCGAGCTGGCCAGCACCACGATGCCGAACACGATCCGGTACCAGGCGAACACCGTGAAGTCATGGGTGCTGATGTAGCGCAGCAGCCAGCGCACGCACAGGAAGGCCGAGATGAAGGCCGCGATCGAGCCGATCGAGAACAGCGGCAGGTCGGCCATCGACAGCACGTCGCGTTCCTTGATCAGGGAATACACGGTGGCCAGCAGCAGGGTCGGGATCGCGAGGAAGAACGAGAATTCGGTGGCGGCCTTGCGCGGCAGGCCGAACATCATCGCGCCGATGATGGTCGCGCCCGAGCGGCTGGTGCCGGGAATGAGCGCCACCGCCTGCGCGCAGCCGACCTTGAAGGCGTCGAGCAGGGTCATGTCGTCCACCGTTTCGACCCGCACCACCGGCGGATGGAGCCTGTTGCGGCGCTCCACCCACAGGATGATGAAGCCGCCGATGATGAAGGCCATCGCCACCGGCACCGGCTTGAACAGGGCCGACTTGATCATCTTGCCCAGCACCAGACCGAGCAGCGCGAGCGGCAGGAAGGCGACGATCAGGTTGATCATGAACTTCTGCGCCTTCGGGTCGGAGGTCAGCCCGCTCATCACCGAGGCGATGCGCGCGCGGTATTCCCAGCACACCGCCATGATGGCGCCGGCCTGGATCACGATCTCGAACACTTTCGCTTTCTCGTCGGTGAAGTCGAGCAGGCTGCCTGCAAGGATCAGGTGGCCGGTCGAGGAAATCGGCAGGAATTCGGTGAATCCTTCCACCAGGCCCATGATGATGGCTTTAAGCGCGAGTGCGAGAGTTATGTCCATGAAGCAGTTTGTGTTGTTATCAGAAAAGTCGGACCGGATGACGGCACGGTGCGGGGTCGAAGCTTACCACGAGCACGCCTCCGTCTTATGATCGGGCCGCATGCGCGCGGCGTTTTTCTGGCGATGGCGCGCTAAGGCTTGCGTGTTGCAAGATTTTTAATGTCGTCCAGCAGCGGCAGCACAGCCAAGCTCATCAGTGCAAGCGCCAGCGGGACCGTCGCCACGTAACCGAGCCGGCTGAAACCGAAGGCGCCGGCGATGCCGCCGAGAAAGAAGCAGCAGGCCAGCGTGCCCAGCACGGCCAGGCGTTTGCGGTTGCCGGCGACCGGTTCCAGCGCGGCGCGGTTCCAGTACATCATCTTGCCCAGTTCGATGCCGATGTCGGTGACGATGCCGGTGATGTGCGTGGTGCGGATCTCGGCGCGCGAGAGTTTGGTGATCAGGGCGTTCTGCAAGCCCATGATAAAACTGAGCAGCATCACCGTCACCGAGGCGAACAGGCCGTCGATTCCGGCCAGGCGTGCGCCGAGCAGGCCGAAGCACAGCAGCAGGAGCGCTTCGAGCATCAAGGGCAGCGCATATTCGCCATGCAGGGCGCGGCGGCGGCCGTAGTTGACCATGATCGCGGTGCAGGCCGCGCCGGCCATGAAGGCGAGCAGCGCGCCCAGGCCGGTCCAGACCAGCGCGTGCGCGCCCAGCACCAGGTCGTCGGCCATGGCCGAGACCACGCCGGTCATGTGCGAGGTGTAGCGCTTCACCGCCAGGAAGCCGCCGGCGTTGATGGCGCCGGCCACGAACGCCAGCATGTAGCCCAGGTGCGCATTGGCGTGGCTGGAGCGGCTTGGCGCGGTAAGCCTTCTGGCGTAGTTGACGGGCATGGGCGGCGCTTTCTCGGGGACCGGTCAGGCATTGTAGCGCGGCGCGCACCGGCGCCCGCCGCGCCGGGCTAGCGCTGCGATCCGGCCAGGGCGAGCGCGTCGGCGCCGGCGGCGATGCGCATCGGCGCCGCCGGGTCGGTCGCCGCGCGCCACACGGCGTCGGCCACGTCCTGCGCCAGCGTGACCGCCGCCGATGCGCTCCGTCCCGCAAAGACGCGCTGCGCCAGGTCGGCATAGGCGTCGGGGATGGCGCCTTCCATGCGCGCGCGGGCATTCTCGCCGAAGCGGGTTTGCGGCGCGCGTCCCGGCAGCACCAGCCGCGCATGGATGCCGAATGGCGCCAGTTCCAGCGCCAGCGACTCGGTAAAGGCGTTCACCGCCGCCTTGCTGGCCGTGTACACCGACAGCAGCGGCAGCGGCTCGCAGGTCACGCTCGAGCTGACGTTGACGATCGCGCCGGACCTGCGCTGCCTGAACCGGGGCAGCACCGCCTGCGTCATCGCGATCGTGCCGAGGGTGTTGGTCTCGAACACCTCGCGCGCGCTGGTCATGGTCGTGCCTTCCAGGGCGCCCAGCATGCCGATGCCGGCGTTATTGACCAGGACGTCGATCGGCCCGGCGGCGCCGATGGCGCTGGCGATGCTGTCGGCACTGGTGACGTCGAGCGCGACGATGCGCAGGCGCGGCGACGGCGGCAGCACATCGGCGCGCGGCGTGCGCATGGCGGCGATGACGTTCCAGTCGCGTTCCAGGAAGTGGCGGGCGGTTTCCAGGCCGAAGCCGGACGAGCAGCCGGTAATGAGGACGGTGTTCATGATGACTCCTGTAGGTGGTTGGCAGTGCATCCACTGTAGAGGGATGGGGCCGGACTTGCTACAATCGCCAGTCCAGTTTTCATGTGCAGGAGTCCGGTTCATGGTCGATCCACTCGCCGAGGTTGTCACCTTGCTGCAGCCGCGCGCACCGTTTTCCAAGGTGGTCGGCGGCGCCGGCGCCTGGCGGCTGCGGCGCGCCGGTGCGGGCCAGCCGTTTTATTGCGTGCTGCTCGACGGCGCCTGCCGCCTGCAGGTCGATGGCTGCGCGCCGGTCGCGCTGGCGCAGGGCGACTTCGTGCTGATCCCTTCGGTGTCCGGATTTACGATGTCGAGCGGGACGCCGCCGCCGGCGCGCGATGCCGACACCACGCCGGTCGCGCTGCTCGATGGCCAGGTCCGGCTCGGCGCGCAGGATGCGCCGGCCGATGTCCTGCTTTTGGTGGGGCACTGCGTGTTCGGCTCGCCCGATGCGGCCCTGCTGGTGTCGCTGCTGCCGCAGCTGGTGCATGTGCGCGGCGAGGCGCGCCTGGCCACCCTCGTGCGGCTGGTCGCCGACGAATCGCGCGCGCAGCGGCCCGCGCGCGACCCGGTCCTGGCGCGCCTGCTGGAGGTGCTGCTGATCGAAGCGCTGCGCTGCTCGGCCGGCACCGCGGCCCCGCCGGGCCTGTTGCGCGGCCTGGCCGACGAGCGCCTGGCGCTGGCGCTGCGCCGCATCCACGAAAATATCACCCGCCCCTGGACCGTGGCGCAGCTGGCGAAGGAAGCGGCCCTGTCGCGCTCCGCCTTCTTCGAGCGCTTCAGCCGCGCGGTCGGCATGCCGCCGATGGCCTACCTGCTGGCCTGGCGCATGGCGCTGGCCAGCGATCTGCTGCGGCGCCGGGAAGGCGGGGTGGCCGAGGTGGCCGCACGGGTCGGCTACGCCTCGGCCAGCGCGTTCAGCGTCGCCTTTACCCGCCACGTCGGCCTGCCGCCCGCGCGCTTTGCACGCGCGCAGCCCTGAGCCTTACATCAGCGCCGCAATTGCCTCCAGCGAGGGCGGCGCCGCGCCGGCCGACTGGCAGGCCGCCGCGCCCGCGGCCACCGCAAAGCGCAGGTGATCGGCCGGCACGCGCTGCGGCTGGTGCAACAGGCTCCAGGCCAGCGCCGCGATGCTGGCGTCGCCCGCGCCGACGCTGTCGACGAGCGCGATGCGCGGCGCGGCCGCATGCCAGCTGTCCGCGCCGATGTGCAGCGACGCGCCCTGCGCGCCGCGCGTGTACAGGTAGCTCGCGCCCGGGTTATAGCTGCGCAGGGTGGCGAAGGCACTCTCAAGCTCGCTGGTGCGGAACAGCCCGGCCAGGTCTTCGTCCGACACCTTGATCACATCGGCCAGCGCCGTCATGCGCTGCAGCGTGGCGTCGTAGCGCTGGTCCATCAGCGCGCGGAAGTTCGGGTCGTAGCTGATTCTCACGCCATCGGCCTTGAGCGAGGCCGCCAGCGCCACCAGCTTGCCCGCCAGCGGCTCGCGCGCCAGGCTGATGCCGCCGAAGTGCACCCACTTGCAGTGCGCGCGCCAGCCGTCCGGCAGGCGCGCGGCGTCGAAGTGCAGGTCGGCGCTGTCGTCGCCGACGAAAAAATAGCTGGGCGGGTCGGTCCGGTAGACGATCGCCAGCAGCGGCGAACGCGCCTCGCGCTGCACGAAGCGCACATCCAGGCCGGCGGCCACGCTGGCGTCCCACAGCTGGTCGCCGAACACGTCGCGGCTGACCGCGCCGGCAAACGCGCTCGGCACGCCCAGGCGCGCCATGACGCGCGCCACGTTCCAGGTCGAGCCGCCCACCTGGCTGCGCCAGTGCTGCTGGCCCGCTTCGGCGATCATGTCGGTCAGCGCCTCGCCGGCCGCAACGAAGATCGGGAATGTCGCTCCGTTCATGTCAGTCCTTGAGTACGTTGAGCACTTCGTAGCAGGCGCCCATGGTGTGGTAATCGACCTTGCCGGCCGGGCTTTTTTCGTCGGTCAGCTTGCCGTTGGACGGGCTGAGGATGCGGTACCACGCGCCATGCCGGTGGTCGACGAAATGGGTCCAGCTGTATTCCCAGATGCGCTGGTACCAGTCCCAGTACGCCGCCTCGCCCGTGCGCGCGCCCAGCAGGGCGGCGGCGGCCAGGCTTTCGGCCTGCACCCAGAAGTACTTGTGGCCGTCGCAGATGCTGCCGTCCGGCGCGAAGCCGTAGAAGATGCCGCCGTGCTGCGCGTCCCAGGCCTTGTCCATCGCCTGCAGGAACAGCGCGCAGGCGCGCGGCAGCAGCCAGGCGCCGTCGCCCGCCAGATGCGCCTGGTGGCGTTCCAGGATCAGCAGCAGCTTGCTCCACTCGGTCAGGTGGCCGGGCTGGAATCCCCATGGGCGGAAGATATTGCTGCTGTCGTGGCGGTTGTAGTCATGGTCGACCGACCAGTCCTGGTGGTAGTGTTCCCACACGCTGTTGTCGCACAGCGCGGCCTGGCGCACGGTGATGTTGCGGGCCAGCGTTTCGGCGCGCTGAAGGTAGGCCTTGTCGCCGGTCGCTTCGAAGGCGCTGATCAGCGCTTCGCAGGCGTGCATGTTGGCGTTCTGGCCGCGATACGGTGCCAGCTGCGACCAGTCGGCGCTCGCTTCGTCGGCGTACAGGCCGTGCTGGGGCTCCCAGAAATGGCGCTCCATCAGGGCGAAGGTCTCCGCGATATACAGGCGCGCTTTTTCCACGCCGGCCATCAGCGCGTGCGAATACGCCAGCAGGACGAAGGCCAGGCCGTAGCAGTGGTTGGTGGCGTCCGTGACCTCGGCCTTGCCGTCGGCCCAGCGCAGCTGCCAGCAATAGCCGCCGGTGGCCGGGTTGCGGTGCGCCACACGCAGAAAGTCCATGCCGTGCAGGAGGCGCTGGCGGTCGGCCGGATCGCCGAACTGGCGCAACGCCATCGCGTAATTGAAGATGAAGCGCGTGCTGCTCACCAGGTGGCGCGTCTGCGCGTCGTAGACGGTGCCGTCGTCCTTGTAGAAGTGATGGAAGCCGCCGCTCGGATCGACGCAGCGCGGATCGTAGAAGCGTTTGGTGTGGCGAATGTGATCGAGCAGGGTGTCGCGTGAACGGAAATCGGGGGCCATCGTCAGGTCTCGTTGTCAAAAAAAAGGGGTGTTCGTCAGCGTGCGGACGCGGGCCGGCAGGCCGCGTTGCGAAATGGTTTAACCGGTCGGTGAGGGAAGCTCGTTCTATCTGTGCGGCCCGAAGTCGTCGCACACGGTGCTGGCGCGCACGATCAGTTCCACCGGCGCGACCTGCTCCACGGGCGCCTCCTGCTGGTCGCGCAGCAGCAGTTCCACGCCCATCGCGCCGAGCTGCTTCTTGTCGATGCGCAGGGTGGTCAGGGGGCGGTGTCCGAGCACCGCGCTGGAGATGTCGTCGAAGCCGACGATCGACACGTCGTGCGGCACCGTCAGGCCGGCCGCCAGGCAGCAGCGCATCGCCACCAGGGCGGCGCTGTCGTTGTAGCAGAACACCGCGTCCGGCGGGTTGGACAGGGCCAGCAGGGACTGCATCGCTTCGCAGGCGCCGGTTTCGAGGTCGACGCCGTCCGGCAGGCTCGCTTCCAGGCGCGGATCGGCCAGCATGCCCGCCTCGAACAGGGCCTGGCGGTAGCCCTTGTTCCGTTCGCGCACGCTGTAGTGGCCGAGCGAGCCCGAAATCATGCCGATGCGGGTGCGCCCCAGGCCGATCAGGTGCCTGGTGGCCAGGTAGCCGCCCATGAAGTTATCCGGATTGACCGAGCTGTAACCGCGCAGCTTCATGTCGATCAGGACCAGCGGCTTGCCGCTCGCGCGCAGGGCGCCCAGCAATTCGGGTTCGAAGAAGCCGGCGCACACCACCGCGTCCGGCGCGTGCATGCGCAACTGCTCGGTCACGCCGTCGGCCGGACCGACCGCCATGAACGAGAGCACGATGCCCTGCTTGCGGCAGGCTTCCTCGGCGCCGTGCAGCACCGGCGAATAAAACGGGCTGCTGGCCGCCGTGTTGTGCTGGCGGTGCAGCAGGAACGTCAGGCGCCGCATGCGCTTGCGCCGCAGGTTGGCAAAATCGTAGCCCAGTGTATGGGCGGCCGAGAGCACCATCTGGCGCGTGCTCTCGGTCAGGCCCGGCTCGTTCTTGAGCGCGCGCGAAATGGTCCCCGCCGAGACGCCGGCAAACTTGGCGATGTCGCGGATGGTGACGTTCGATGGGCTGGCGGCGCTCATCGGAACGGAACGCTCGCGTTCCGCAGCGCTGTTTGCAAAAACGGGGTCGGATGGGTCACAAGCTTCTCCAGGGGCAGATGCCTTTTTATGCTGAGAGTCTTGCATATCGATGATCCCATGGTCAAACGATTGGTCCGGTTTGCAAACAGTTTAGCCGGGTTTTACTAAACAGGGCGGGTTCGGCCGCCGCGCCGGGCGCGACGCCCCGCGCGCGGCCTCCCGCGTGTTTAGCGATCACGGCTAAACATGGTCGAAAGTGCCATTTTTTGTTTGACCGGCCGATGCGCCGCATGCACACTCACCTCATCCATATAAACCGGCCGGCGACCTTTCCAGGCGCCGAGCCGGTCAATACAAAGAGGAGACAGCACGATGAACACCCTGAGCAAACACGCCCTGGCCGTGGCGATGGCGGCCGCGCTGCCGCTGTGGGCCGGCGCCGCCGACACGCCCAAGCCCTGGCTGGACCGCACCCTCGGCGCCGGGCAGCGCGCCACCCTGGCGCTCAAGGAAATGACGCAGGAAGAAAAGCTGCAATGGGTGTACGGCTACTTCGGCGCCGATTTCGCCCCCAAGAAAACCATCAAGATCGCGGCGGCCCTGCCGTCGTCGGCCGGCTACATTCCCGGCGTGCCGCGCCTTGGCCTGCCGGCGCTGTTCGAGACCGATGCCGGCATCGGCGTAGCTTCGCAGGCCAGCGCCAATCCGCGCGAGCGCACCGCGCTGCCGTCCGGCCTGGCCACGGCGGCCACCTGGAACCCCAGGCTTGCCTACCAGGGCGGCGCGATGATCGGCTACGAGGCGCGCGCCTCGGGTTTTAACGTGATGCTGGCCGGCGGCGTGAACCTGATGCGCGATCCGCGCAACGGCCGCAATTTCGAATACGCCGGCGAAGACCCGCTGCTGTCCGGGATCATGGTGGGCCAGGCGATCAAGGGCATCCAGTCCAATCGCCTGATTTCGACAATCAAGCACTTTGCGCTGAACAACCAGGAAACCGGCCGCACCGAACTCGATGCGCGCATCGGCAACGTGGCCGCGCGCACCAGCGACCTGCTGGCCATGCAGCTGGCGATCGAACAGGGCGATCCGGGTTCGGTGATGTGCGCCTACAACCGCGTCAACGGTCCGTACGCGTGCGAGAACGCCTGGCTCCTGAACGAGGTGCTCAAGCAGGACTGGGGCTACAAGGGCTATGTCATGTCCGACTGGGGCGCGGTGCACAGCACCGTGGCATCGGCCAACAATGGCCTGGACCAGCAGTCCGGCTCCGAATTCGACAAGTCGCCCTACTTCGCGGGCGCGCTGGAAGAAGCGGTCAAGACCGGCGCCGTGCCGCAGGCGCGCCTGGACGATATGGTGTACCGCATCCTGTTCGCCATGTTCGACAAGGGCGTGGTCGACCATCCGGTCAAGCCGGACGGCGCGATCGACTTCGCCGCCCATGGCCTGGTCAGCCGCCTCGATGCCGAAGAAGGCATGGTCCTGCTCAAGAACGCGCATCGCACGCTCCCTTTGCGCAAAGACGTGAAAACGATTGCAGTGATCGGCGGCCATGCCGACAAGGGGGTGTTGTCCGGCGGCGGCTCGTCGCAGGTGTACCCGATCGGCGGCAGCGCCGTCAAAGGACTGCTGCCGGCCACCTGGCCCGGACCGGTGGTGTACCACCCCTCCGCGCCGGTGACGGAAATCGGCAAACTCGCGCCGGGCGCCAAGGTCGTCTTCGACAGCGGCGCCGACCCGGCGGCGGCGGCGCGACTGGCCGCCTCGGCGGACGCGGCGATCGTGTTCGGCACCCACTGGATCGGCGAGGCGAACGATGCGGTCGACCTGTCGCTGCCGGACAGGCAGGATGCGCTGATCGCGGCCGTCGCCGGCGCCAATCCGCGCACCGTGGTGGTGCTGGAGACGGGCGGCCCGGTGCTGATGCCGTGGCTGGACCAGGCGGCCGCCGTGCTGCAAGCCTGGTATCCGGGCACGCGCGGCGGCGAAGCGATCGCGCGCGTGCTGTTCGGGGACGTCAATCCGTCCGGCCACCTGCCGGCCACCTTCCCGGCATCGCTGGCGCAGTTGCCGCGTCCCGTGCTCGATGGCGACCCGGCCAGGCCGCAGATGCAGTTCACCGTCGATTATCACGAGGGCGCGGCGGTCGGTTACAAATGGTTCGACCTCAAGAAGCACAAGCCGCTGTTCCCGTTCGGGCATGGCCTGTCGTACACCGAGTTTGCGTATTCGGGACTGGTGGGCGACTACAGGAACGGCCAGTTGCAGGTGCGCTTCAAGGTCAGTAACACCGGCAAGGTGGCCGGCAAGGATGTGGCGCAGCTGTACGTCGCCCCGCTCGACGCGCGCTGGGAAGCGCCCAGGCGCCTGGCCGGCTGGGACAAGGTCGACCTGCAGCCGGGCGAGAGCCGCGACGTGACCCTGACGGTGGAGCCGCGCATGCTGGCCGTGCTCGATGGCCCGTCCAAGACCTGGCGCATCGCCAGGGGCAAGTACAAGCTGATACTTGCGCAGGATGCCGCCGGCACCGGCGCAAGCAGCATCATGGTCGACCTGCCCGCGCGCAGCCTGGACCTGCATGGCAAAGCACTTCCTTCAACCCGGAAAAGGTAGAACGCGATGATCAAGATGAACCAGGTGGTGGCGGCATTGGCAATGGCAGGCCTCGTGAGCGGTGCGGCGTCGGCGGCGGCGCCGCTGAGCGCGGCGGACAAGAGCGAATTCGTGACGGTGAAGAAGACGCACTTCGCGCGCAAGGGCAAGACGTACTACATCGCCGGCGCCAATTTCTGGTACGGCGGTTATCTGGGTTCGCCGTCCGGCGTGGGCGAGCGCGCGCGCCTGCGCAAGGAGCTCGACACCATGAAGGCGATCGGCATCAACAATGTGCGGGTGCTGGCCGTCTCCGAAAAAACCGACATGACGAGCGCGGTGCGCCCGGCCACCACCAACGCGCCCGGCAAGTACGACGAGGACCTGCTGGCCGGCCTGGACTTCCTGGTCGATGAACTGGGCAAGCGCGACATGACGGTGGTGCTTTACCTGAACAACTTCTGGCAGTGGTCGGGCGGGATGACGCAGTACCTGAACTGGTTCGAAGGCACGCCGGCGCTCGACCCCAACGTGACCAAGGATTACGACGACTACATGGCCAAGACGGCGCGCTTCTACGCCAACAAGGACGCGCAGAAGGAGTACCGCGACACGATCAGGAAGATCGTCCACCGGGTCAACACCATCAACGGCAAGCCGTACCGCGACGATCCGGCGATCATGTCGTGGCAGCTGGCGAACGAGCCGCGTCCGGGCAACGGCAAGGCGAGCGCCAAGGAAAAGGCGATCTACACCACCTGGATCGCCGAGACCGCGAAATACATCCATGAACTCGACAAGAACCACCTGGTCAGCAGCGGCAGCGAGGGCCTGGCCGGGTCGGCGCAGGACGCCAGGCTGTTCATGGCGTCGCACTCGACGAAGCATATCGACTACCTGACCTACCACCTGTGGCCGAAGAACTGGGGCTGGTTCGATTCCAGAAAGCCGGTGCAGAGCTGGGACGGGGCGATCGCCAAGAGCCGCGACTACCTGAACTCGCACATCGACATGGCCAAGACCCTGGGCAAACCCATCGTGCTGGAGGAATTCGGCCTGGATCGCGATGGCGCTTCCTTCGACATCAAGGCCGGCACCAAAATCCGCGACCGCTTCTATGGCGAGATTTTCGAGCTGATCGGCCGCCGCGCCGCCGCCGGCGACCCGGTCGCGGGCTGGAACTTCTGGGCCTGGGGCGGCGCCGGCCGCGCCGCCAATGCCGACTACTGGTGGAAGCAGGGGAACGACTTCATGGGCGATCCGCCGCAGGAGGAGCAGGGCCTGTATTCGGTGTTCGACACCGATGCCAGCTCGCTGGCGCTGATCAAGGGCCACGCGGGCAAGCTGCGTTCACTCCAGAAGTAAGCCTGCCGAGAGGACCACCATGAACCTCATCAAAACGCTGTTGATCCCGGCGGGGCTCCTGCTTGGCGCGAACGCCGCCGCGCAGAAGTTCGAGAACCTGGCGGCCACGCCCCAGATGGGCTGGAACAGCTGGAACAAGTTCGGCTGCAATATCGATGAAAAACTGATCCGCGAGACGGCCGACGCCATGGTCCGGATCGGGATGAAGGACGCCGGCTACGAGTACGTCAACATCGACGACTGCTGGCACGGCAAGCGTGACAGGAACGGCAACATCGAGCCCGATCCCGAGCGCTTCCCGTCCGGGATGAAGGCGCTGGCCGACTACGTGCATGCCAAAGGGCTCAAGCTGGGCATCTATTCCGACGCCGGCGCCACCACCTGCGGCGGCCGTCCGGGCAGCCGCGGTCACGAATACCAGGATGCCCTCACCTACGCCGCCTGGGGCATCGACTACGTCAAGTACGACTGGTGCGACACCAAGGGCCTGAACGCGGCCGCCGCCTACGCCACCATGCGCGACGCCATCCGCAGCGCCGGACGGCCGATGTTGTTCAGCATGTGCGAATGGGGCGACAACAAGCCGTGGGAGTGGGGCCCTGACGTCGGCCATTCGTGGCGCACCACGGGCGACATTTATCCGTGCTGGGACTGCGAGATCAGTCACGGCTCCTGGTCCGCCTTCGGCGTGCTGCGCATCTTCGACAAGCAGGCCGGCCTGCGCAAGCACGCCGGTCCCGGGCACTGGAACGACATGGACATGCTGGAAGTCGGCATGGGCATGAGCGAAGACGAAGACCGCGCGCACTTCTCGATCTGGGCCATGATGGCCTCGCCCCTCATCTCCGGCAACGACCTGCGCTCGATGCCGGAGGCGACCCGCAAGATCCTGACCAACAAGGCCGTCATCGCGATCAACCAGGATAAACTGGGCGTACAGGCCTGGAAGTTCCTGTCCGAAGGCACGCTGGAGCTGTGGGCCAAGCCGCTGGCCGGCAACGAGTGGGCGCTGATGATCCTGAACCGGGGCGCCGGCTCCATCGACTACAAGGTAGACTGGAAAAAGCACAAGATCGGCGATGACCTGAGCAAGCGCGAACTCGATGTCGCCAAGACCGCCTACCGCTGGACCGACGCCTGGACCGGCCAGACGGGCGACACCGGCAAGAACCTCGACCTCACCATCGCCTCGCACAGCGTGGCGATGCTGCACCTGAAAGTGAAGTGACCGACCATGAACCTGCGACTTCTTCCCATCCTGCTGGCCGGCGTCCTGGCCTGCCATGTTGCGCACGCCGGCGCCGCCGATGGCGCGCAGTCGTGCGCCGTCAACGTCAAGCCGCGTACCCAGGAATACCCGTGGATGACGATCGAACGCTGGACGCGCATGCACGAAGAACAGCTGGCCATGGCCGACAAGGGCGATGTGGCGCTGATGTTCCTCGGCGACTCGATCACCGAAGGCTGGCCGCGCGACATCTGGGAGGCCAACTTTGCCGCCTACCAGGCCGGCAACTTCGGCATCGGCGGCGACAATACCGGCAATGTGCTGTGGCGCCTGCAGGACAAGCGCATGGCCAGGCTCTCGCCCAAGGCGATCGTGCTGCTGATCGGCGTGAACAACTTCGGTCTGTGCGACGAGAAGCCGGAACAGGTTTTCGCGGGCATCAAGGCGGTGGTCGCCGCGCTGCGCAAACAGTACCCGGCGGCGCGCATCCTGCTCAATGCCGTGCTGCCGACGGGTGAGCTGGCGCAGAGCGAACGGCGCCGGAACGTGGTCGCGCTGAACAGGATGGTCGCGACCCTGGACGACGGCCGCAACGTGGTATTCCGCGATTACGGCGCCTCCTTCGTGCGGCCCGACGGCAGCATCGGCACCGACATCATGGGCGACCATCTGCACCTGACCCGGAAGGGTTACGGCATCTGGGCCGAGGCGATGCTGCCCGACCTGAAAAAGCTGATGAAGTAGGGCCCCATGCGTCGCATCGCGTTGCTGCTGATGCTGGCCTGTGGCGCCGCCGGCGCCGAGCCGCCCGTGCCTGCGAGCGACGCGCGTATCGCGCGCATGGGCAGGACCGTGGCGCAGGCCGATGGCAGCCTGCGCTTCGCCTATCCCGGCGTGCAGTTGTCGCTGACGTTCGAGGGCAGGGCGCTGGCGGTCGATGCGGCGGCGAGCGGCGAGCGCAGTTATCTGGACGTGTCCGTCGACGGTGGCGCGCCGCGCACGATCCGCTTGTCGCCGGCATCGCGCACAATCAATCTGGTGGACGAGCCCGAGCCGGGCGTGCACCGGGTCGAGATCCTGCACCGGACCGAAAGCTGGCAAGGCGTCGTCACCCTGGCCCGCTTCGCCACCGATGGCGCACTGCTTGCCGCGCCGGCGCTGCCACGGCGCAAAATGCTCGTTCTGGGCGACTCGGTCACCTGCGGCGAAGCCGTCGACCGGGTTCGCGGCGCTGACAACGATTCGTCGTGGTGGAACCCGCGCGCGTCCTACGGCATGCTGGCGGCGCAGGCGCTCGGTGCGCAGGTCCACCTGGTCTGCCATGGCGGGCGCGGGCTGGTACGCAGCTGGAACGGCCGCACCGACGAAAAGAACCTCCCCGATTTCTACGAACTGGCCATCGCCACCGACGGCCAGGCGGTGCGCTGGGACCACGCGGCCTACGATCCGGACCTGATCGTCAGCGCGATCGGCACCAACGATTTCGGTACAAGCATTCCCGCCCGTGCGGCTTACGTCAACGCCTACGCGGCACTGGTGCGCACCTTGCTGCGCAATCATCCGCGCGCGCAGATCGTGCTGACCGAGGGCGCCATGCTCGATGGCGCACGCAAGGCGGCCTTGCGCCGCTACATCGCCGCCACCATCGGCCGTGTCGGCAGCGCGCGCGTGCATGCCGCCGCATCGCAGCACCATCCGGGCGACGCTACCGATGCCCACCCGACCAAAGCGCAGCACGCGGCCATGGCGCGCGAACTGCTGCCGCAACTGCGCGCCGTCACCGGCTGGGAATAAGCGGATCAATAATTCATCCCCACGCGCACGCCGAACATGCGCGGTTCGACGAAGCTGGCCTGCATGAAGCCGCCGAACACCGAGTCGCCGCTGGTCTTGGCGTGGCTGTCGGCGACATTGCGCACAAACGCTTCGGCATGCCACTTGTCGTTGGGCGCATCGAGCCGCACCGAGGCGTCGCCCATCGCATAGGCCTTCTGATAGCGGCCGATATGCGCGAACTCGGAATTGCGCAAGTCGAAGTAGGCCTTGTCGCGCCAGTTCACCTTGAGGTAGGGCGTGAGGCGGTAGCCGTTTGCCAGTTCGAACTCCTGCGAGAAACTCAGGTTGACTTGGAACCTGGGCGTGTTGGGCAGGTGGTTGCCGTCGATGTTGTACAGCCGGCGGCCGATCAGCGCCTTGTCGGGACCGTTGTAGATGGCCGGGCAGGGTTCGATGCCCAGTTCCGCGCGCACCTCACCGCACTGGTACTCGTCGCTGAACTCCCTGAAGTCGTGCACCTCGGTGTCGATGTAGGCGAAGCCGCCGCCGATGCGCGCGCCGCGCCATGGCCGCCAGTCGGCTTCGATCTCCAGGCCGGGAATATCGACCTTGCCGACGTTGATCGTGCGCCAGGCGTCGTACACATCGCACTTGGGCTGGTCGGCGGGGCAGGGCAGGCCGTTTTCCGGAATGATCTGGTTGATGAAGTAGGTGCCGGTCAGCTGCATGCCCTTGTACTTCATGAAGAAGGCGGTGGCCGACAGGTTCAGGCGGTTGTCGAGGAACTTGCCCTTGTAGCCCAGTTCATAGTTGGTGACGGTCTCCGCATCGTACGGCAAAAAGGTCTCGACGCCCGGTTTGCCGTCGGCGCACAGGCGGTAATTGCAGGAGTCGGTCTTGTCGGCGAAGCCGCCCGCCTTGTAGCCGGTCGACACCGAGGCGTAGGCCATCTGGTTGGGGTTGATCTGCTTTTGCAGGCCGGCGCGCCAGGTGGTCTTCTTCCAGGTTTCCTTGTGGTCGTTGGAGGTCGGCGCCGCGTAGCCGGCGTAGGCGCCAAGACCGCCGCCGGCGCCCATGTCGGTCGACAGGTCGGTGCCGTTGTGGACCCGGAAGCCCGGCGTGCCGGGGATGCCGCGGTTGTACCAGCCGCGGTAATAGGCGGTGTCGCCGATCCAGTTGCGGCCATACACTTCGCCGCCCTTGTCTTCCTTGCTGTCGGACGAAAAGCGCGCGCCGAGGGTGCCGGTCCAGCCGGGCATGAACTTCCAGTCGGCCTGCGCGAAGGCGGCCTTGGCATCAACCTGGCGGTTCGGCTGGTGATACAGCACGCTGCCCGGATCGCCGTAGGGCTTCTGGATCACGTTGGTCATTTCGTAGTCGATGCGGTTACGCTCGTGCATCCAGAACAGGCCCGCCACGTACTGCACGGGGCCGAGCGTTTGCTTGAGCTGCGCTTCGTGCACGGTGGAGAGGTAGCGCGAATCCATGGTGCGGTGGAAGACGTCGGTCAGCGGCCAGGTGCCCCAGTCGCCGCCCGCCATATTCGGGTATCTGCCGTTGATCTGGAACGGGGCGGGGTGCTGCATGCCCTTGTCGTCGTCGGTGGTCTCCTTGCGGCGCTGGTCGGCGACCTGGAAGCTGTAGTCGACGCTTGCCGTGTCGCTCAGGCTCCAGTTCACGCCGGCGCGCACGGTGCGGATGTTCAGGTCCGTCATGCCCGGCACGTTGACGTTGATGTCCCATTTGCCGCCGCTACAGGCGTAGCGCGTGCCGGCGCCCGCGTCGCAGTCGCGAAAATTCGACCAGCCGGCGCCCGAGTCCTGGAATTGTTCGTACGCCAGGCGCGCGGTGAGGTCCTTGTTGATCTTGAGCGCGGCGGCCACGCGCGCGGCCCACTGGTCCTGGTTGGTATAGAAGTCCTTCTTGCCCACCTTGCGGTTGAAGCGCTGGTCGACATCGGGAATGCCATCCGGGATCCAGCCGTAGGCCGGCGCGTTCGCTTCGCTCAGGTCGCGCAGCTGGTTGGCGTAGCCGTCGCGCCGCACTGTCATGTAGGTGGCGCGCAGGGCCAGCATGTCGTTGACGACGAGGTTCTGGACGATGTTGGCCTGCTGTCTGTTGTAGTTGCCCAGTTCGAGATTGGCCTTGCCGTAGTTGCCGCTGAAGTCAGGCTTGGCCGAGATGACGTTGACGCTGCCGCCGGTCGAATTGCGGCCGAACAGGGTGCCTTGCGGGCCGCGCAGCACTTCGAGCTGGTCGATGTCGAACATCAGCGCCTGCGCCCCCTGCGGACGCGGCGAGTACAGGCCGTCGACGTGAAAGCCCACGGCGGGGTCGCCCGTTTCGGTGAAGTTGGTCGAGGTGATGCCGCGGATGGTGATCTGCACCGCCGAATCGAGGCCGGTGTTCTGGATGACGACGTTGGGGATGTCGCCGGCCAGGTCCCGCAGGCTGGTGGCGCCCTTGCGCGTGAGCTGGTCCTGGCTCAGGGCGGTGACCGCCAGCGGGGTGCGCAGCAGCGAGGTGGAATGGCGGGTGGCGGTGACCTTGACTTCCTGGATCTGGTTCGGGTCGTTGTTGGCGGGGGGCGCGGGATCGCTGGCGCTGCCGGCGGTTTGCGCGTGGCCCGGCAGGACCGCACAGCCGAACGCGCTGGCGACCGCCAGGCTCATGAGAGTCCGTGTCGTTGTGAATCGCATCTTGTCTCCTGATTTCCGTTTGGAATATGCGCGCGGCTTGCGGAGCCCGCTTTGCGCTGATGTGCAGCACCGTGGCGACGCGCCAACTGCGGCAAGCGATGCAGCATTGCGTGTATGGACGAATCGACTGAATCGAGTATTGCATTCGGAAAAATGGAGGGTCAAACGATTCCCGGAAACGGGGTGGAGTTTCATGGGATTTACTAAACAGGGATACGATAGGTGTGAATGCGCCGTCCACCATCAAATCAAAAAGTTGAATATTGTTTGAACCAGCTGCTATTGACCAGGTCTAACTGCAGGAATAGGCTCCCCTGCATATGTTGGCAAGGGTTTTTGATTTTGCCGCATCGATCGTGGTGTCCGGGAATGCATGATGAAAGCGCTGAAACCGAAGATAAAAAATGTCGCTGCCCCTGGGAACGCGCCGTTACCTGTCCGAATTCCGTCGGTGGTAACGAAGTCCGTACAGCCTGAACCGTATGCGCTGTCGCGACAGGAGGCGGCAAAAGCACTTACCCGATCCTGCTTGTGTGGAGGGATGGTTCCTCCCTAAAGGCCAGCATCTGTTATTGGATCAGGAATATAACAATGCCATTGCCATTGCCAGACGGGATGCGATGGCGTTCAAGCGTAAGCCGAGAAATCCCCCCAGAGGTCGATATGCATGACGAGTGGAACAGCGGTGCTTGATCGCGCCTGGAGTCCCGTCATCTCACCATGTTAGGCTTGCGCTATTTTCCGTTATCAAGCAAGGGAGCAACGGTGCCGATGAAACAACCGGATTTCAACAGACTGTTTTTTGACACGTTCAAAGACTGCCCGGCGGGTATTCATTACAAAGTGCGGAGCGATTCGAATTTTCAGCACGACATTCATTTTGTTTACAGCCTAGTCAAGGACGCGAGTTTTACGCTGGGCGATATCACGCATGAGAAGCAGAGTTTAGTCATTCCCCTGCGCCGTCAACGCAGTGAATGGCATGACGGCACGGCGCCACCCAAACTAAACGACATGAATAGCGAGTTGCGATTCACACGCGTCAAGAGAATTGAATGGACTGCAAGCCAGATCGTGTACAAAGCACCTTTTGAGGGAGCGTTTTTCGACGTCGACGACACGATCAGCGCCAGTACACGATGCGACATCGATGCGCTCTTCATCGGCGAGTCGACCCACGCAGCAAAAAGCGCGGAGGTCGAGATTGTCATCGCCGGCTATCCCGGTGGCTGGCGGCTCAGGATCGGGTTGGCGCAGGAAGGGTGGACAGTGTCGGTAAAGGATGCGAGTCCCGCGATACCTTGAGCAGGCGATTGAATATCAGGCGTTGCAAGCCGGCGCGGTCGCGCGCTCCAGCTCGCCCAGCCACTGGATCGCGTGTTCGCGGCTGCTGCCGCACATCTCCAGCGACGGCTGCAGGCCGCCGCAGAAGGCCGGCCGTTCCGGCTTGCCGAAAATCAGGCAGCGCTTGTCCGCGCCAAGCTGGATGCAGCGTTCGCCCGCCGCTTTGCCATTGGGCATCCCGGGAATCGGACTAGTGATGGAAGGGGCGGTGCAGCAGGCGCCGCAATTGTCACGGCAATTCATGCCATCTCATTTCTGTCGGTAAGTCATACATCGCCTCAGTATACACCCCATCAAATCATAAGATGTCGTACAACTATTCGGGTTGTATAATATGAGCATGACATCTCTCAACACTGCCCAGGCGATGCCGCCACCCCGCAAGAAACACCGCACCCTTGCCCAAGGCGTGGTCGAGCACATCACGGGCAGCATCCAGCAGGGCGTCCTCAAGCCCGGCGACAAGCTGCCGACCGAATCGGCCATCATGGAGCAGCATGGCGTGAGCCGCACCGTGGTGCGCGAAGCCATCTCGCACCTGCAGGCGGCCGGCTGGGCCCAGACCCGGCACGGCATCGGCACCTTCGTCATCGAACGCAGCAACGCCGGCCTGGCGATCAACGCCGAGAGCATCGTCACCGTGATGGACGTGCTGGCGATGCTGGAGCTGCGCATCAGCATGGAGGCCGAAGCGGCCTGGCTGGCGGCCGCGCGCCGCAGCGAAGCCCAGGTGGCCGAACTGGCCAAGGTGCTGGGCGCCATGCAGCGCAGCGTGGCGCGCGGAAGCCCCGCCGTCGACGCCGATGTGCAGTTCCACCTGTTGATCGCGCAAGCCACCGGCAACCGCTATTTCGTCGACATCCTGAGCCAGCTGGGCACCACCATCATCCCGCGCGCGCGCGTCAACATGCCGCAGCTGGGGCACGACGATCCGGCCGCCTACCTGGAGCGCGTCAACCGCGAGCACGAAGACATCTTCAACGCGATCCTGCGCAAGGATCCGGAAGCGGCGCGCGCCGCCATGCGCACCCACCTCAGCAACAGCCGCGAACGCCTGCGCCAGGCCCAGCAGCAGCTGGAGTCGAACGGGGCCTGACAGGCCCGCCGACCGATCCCGCATACGGGGGCGCAGCGCCAGCGCTCCCGCCAATCCCCCCTTGCTCCTCCCCTAGCTCCTCCCCGATGTCCGCCTGCGCGGGCTGCGCCGACGGCTTTAACGTTGTGCTTGCTTATGTCGAAGACTGGTTGTACGATGACGTATCACTAGCGCCAAACAACCCGCCTACCTCTCTGGAGACCCCATGAATCCGCAAGAACTCAAACACATCCTGTCGTCCGGCCTGCTGTCCTTCCCGCTGACCGACTTCGACGAGCAGGGCAATTTCAATGCGCGTACGTACGCCGAGCGCCTCGAATGGCTGGCTCCGTACGGCGCCAGCGCCCTGTTCGCGGCCGGCGGCACCGGTGAGTTCTTCTCCCTGACCCCGACCGAATATGCGGACGTGATCCGCACCGCGGTCGAGACCTGCCGTGGCAAGGTGCCGATCCTGGCCGGCGCCGGCGGCCCGACCCGCACCGCGATCGCCCTGGCCCAGGAAGCCGAGCGCCTTGGCGCCCACGGCATCCTGCTGCTGCCGCACTACCTGACCGAAGCGAGCCAGGATGGCCTGATCGCCCACGTCGAAGCGGTCTGCGCTTCCGTCAAGTTCGGCGTCGTCGTCTACAACCGCGGCCAGTGCCGCCTGAGCGCCGACTCGCTCGAAAAGCTGGCCGCGCGCTGCCCTAACCTGATCGGCTTCAAGGACGGCATCGGCGACATCGAACTGATGGTGCAGATCTGGCGCCGCATGGGCGACCGCTTCAGCTACCTGGGCGGCCTGCCGACCGCCGAAGTCTACGCAGCGGCCTACAAGGCGCTGGGCACGCCGGTGTACTCCTCGGCCGTGTTCAACTTCATGCCGAAAATGGCGATGGACTTCTACCACGCGGTCGCCGCCGAAGACCACGCGACCACCAACCGCCTGCTCGACCAGTTCTTCCTGCCTTACCTCGAGATCCGCAACCGCAAGGCCGGCTACGCAGTGAGCATCGTCAAGGCCGGCGCACGCCTGGTCGGCCACTCGGCCGGTCCGGTCCGCGCGCCATTGACCGACATGACGGCCGAAGAAGACGCGATGCTGCTCAAGCTGATCACCGCCCAGGGCGCCCAATAATCCGGATCGAGGAAGCGCATATGAACATCAACGGAGAAATGGTCATCGGCCAGCGCACCTTTGTCGGCACCGCCGGCGTGGTGCGCGCGATCGACCCGTCCCGCAACGACACCATCGGCCCGGACTTCGGCCTGGCCACCGATGCCGATGTCGATGCCGCCTGCGCCCTGGCGCAAAGCGCCTTCGACGCCTACCGCAACACCACGCTGGAGCAGCGCGCGGTCTTCCTGGAGACCATCGCCGAAGGCATCCTCAAGCTCGGCCCGACGCTGATCGAACGCGCCGCGTTGGAGACCGGCCTGCCGACCGCGCGCCTGGAAGGGGAGCGTGGCCGCACCGTCAATCAACTGCGCCTGTTCGCCAAGGTCGCGCGCGACGGTTACTTCATCGACGCCACCATCGATTCGGCCCTGCCGGAACGGGTGCCGCCGCGTCCCGATCTGCGCCTGCGCAAGATCCCCCTGGGACCGGTCGCCGTGTTCGGCGCCAGTAACTTCCCGCTGGCCTTCTCGGTCGGCGGCGGCGACACCGCCTCGGCGCTGGCCGCCGGCTGCCCGGTCGTGGTCAAGGCGCACGGCGCCCACCTCGGCACCTCGGAACTGGTGGGCAAGGTCATTCAACAGGCGGTGGCCGACTGCCAGCTGCCGCAAGGCGTGTTCTCGATGCTGTTCGGCGAAGGCCGCCAGATCGGCCAGCGCCTGGTCGACCATCCGGCCATCAAGGCGGTCGGCTTCACCGGCTCGCGCCAGGGCGGCCTGGCGCTGATGCGCACCGCGGCCCTGCGTCCGGAACCGATTCCCGTGTACGCCGAAATGAGCAGCATCAATCCGGTATTCCTGCTGCCGGCGGCCTTGTCAAGCGACCGCGCCGCCGTGGCGCAAGGCTTCGTCGATTCGCTGACCCTGGGCGTCGGCCAGTTCTGCACCAACCCGGGCCTGGTCATGGGCCTGAAGGGCGAGCACTTCGACCAGTTCGTCGAGGCGGCGGCAAGCGCGCTGCAAGCCAAGGGCGCCGGCACCATGCTCACCCCGGGCATCCACCAGGCCTACCTGGGCGGCGTCGAGCAGCTCTCCGCCATCTCCGGCGTGACCCTGGTCGCCAAGGGCAAGGACGATGGCGCCGGCTGCGCGGCGCAAGCCTCGCTGTACGTGTGCGACGCGGCCACCTACCTGGCCACTCCCGCGCTCGAATCCGAAATCTTCGGTCCGTGCGCCTTGCTGGTGCGCTGCCGCGATGCGCAGCAGATGCAGCAGGTCGCCGAACACCTCGAAGGCCAGCTGACCGCCACCGTGCACGCGCTGGCCGCCGACCGCGCCCATGCCGCAGCGCTGCTGCCGGTCCTGGAACGCAAGGCCGGCCGCATCCTCTTCAACGGCTATCCGACCGGTGTCGAAGTGGCGCATGCGATGGTCCACGGCGGCCCGTTCCCGGCCACCTCGGACAGCCGCAGCACCTCGGTCGGCGCGTCCGCCATCGACCGCTTCCTGCGCCCGGTGTGCTACCAGAATGTGCCGGCGGACTTGCTTCCCGAGGCACTCGCCGACCATAATCCCCTGGGCCTGACCCGCCTCGTCGACGGAGGCATGCAACAAGCGAAGTAAGGCTGGTCGCGCTGCCGTCGACGCAAGGTGTGGAGACGCCTGGCGGCAGCGCGCTGTTTCTGAAAACAACCATAAAGAAGAAGCGACCGATGAACCAGCAAGTCATAGGCAAGTACCGGTGGACCATTTGCGCCCTCCTGTTTTTCGCCACCACCATCAATTATCTGGACCGTCAGGTCCTGAGCCTGTTAGCCACCGACCTGTCCAAGGAATTCGGCTGGTCGAATACCGATTACGCCAACATCACGGCGGCCTTCCAGTTCGTGTACGCGTTCTCGATGCTGTTCGCCGGCCGCGTGATCGACAAACTCGGTACCAAGCGCGCCTTCGTGCTGGCCATTACCGTCTGGTCGCTCGGCGCGATCATGCACGCCTTTGCCATCGGCGTGGGCGAGGGCATCAACGGCGTCCTGACCGCCTTCGGCATGACGGCGGTGCCGGTGTCGATCGCCGGCTTCATGATGTCGCGCGCGGTGCTGGCGCTGGGCGAAGCGGGTAACTTCCCCGCCGCGATCAAGGCCACCGCCGAATACTTCCCCAAGAAGGAACGCTCGTTTGCCACCGGTATTTTCAACTCCGGCGCCAATGTCGGCGCCATCCTGGCGCCGCTGACGGTACCGGTGATCGCCGCCGCGTGGGGCTGGCAGATGGCCTTCATCATCATCGGCGCCATCGGCTTCGTGTGGATGGCGCTGTGGATGGTGTTCTACGATGTCCCGGCCGAGCAGAAGCGCATGGGCCGGGCGGAACTCGATTACATCAACAGCGATTGCGCCGTGGTTCCCGAGCCGGTTCCCGGTGTGGTCAAGCCCAAGACCTCCTGGTTCAAGCTGCTCGGCTACCGCCAGACCTGGGCTTTCGCGCTCGGCAAGTTCATGACCGACGGCGTCTGGTGGTTCTTCCTTTTCTGGCTGCCCAAGTACCTGGCCGCGACCTATGGCCTGAAAGGCACCGACATCGTCGTGCCGCTCGCGGTCCTGTACAGCATGACCATGGTCGGCAGTATCGGCGGCGGCTGGTTCCCGACCTACTTCATCAACCGGGGCGACAACCCCTACGACGGCCGCATGAAAGCGATGCTGTGCATCGCCTTCATTCCGCTGGTGGTGCTGCTGGCGCAGCCGTTCGGCTACATCAGCTTCTGGGTGCCGGTGCTCCTGATCGGCATCGGCGCCTCCGCGCACCAGGCCTGGTCGGCCAACATCTTCACCACCGTCTCCGACATGTTCCCGAAACATAGCGTCGGTTCGGTGGTGGGCATCGGCGGCATGGCCGGCGGCATGGGCGGCGTCCTGCTGACCAAGCTCGGTGGCTGGCTGTTCGATTATTATGGCGGCATGGGGCAGATCAGCACCGGCTACATGATCATGTTCTCGATCTGCGCGCTGGCCTACCTGGCGGCATGGGCGATGATGAAAACACTGGTGCCGCGCTACCGCGAAATCACCGATCTGTAAGGACACCATGGGCACGCAAGCGAGCATCGAAAAAATACCGGGCGTTCACTGCGCGGTGGGCGAAAGCCCGCTGTGGAGCGCGCGCGAGGGCGCCTGGTACTGGGTCGATATCCTGGGCCGGCGCGTCTGGCGCCTCGATGCCGCCAGCGGCGAGCAGCGCATCTGGTCGACTGCCGAAATGCCGGCCTGCCTCGCGCTCGCCGAGAGCGGCGGCCTGGTCGCCGCGATGGAAAGCGGCGTGTTCGCGCTCACGCTGGACGCCGGGGAGCATGCGCAGGCCTCGCTGCTGGCCGCGCTCCCCGGCCTGAAGACCGGCATGCGCTTCAATGACGGCCGCTGCGACCGCCAGGGGCGCTTCTGGAGCGGCACGCTGGTCCTCGACCAGCCCGAACTGCGCGCCGAGGGCGCCCTGTACCGCTACACGCGCGAGCAGGGATTTTCGGCGCCGCTGGTGTCGAACCTGGTGGTGCAGAACGGCCTGGGTTTTTCGCCTGACGGGCGCACCATGTACCTGTCCGACTCGCACGTCTCGCGCCAGACGATCTGGGCCTTCGACTACGACACCGACAGCGGCACGCCGACCAGGCAGCGCGTGTTCGTCGACATGAACGGGCAGCGCGGCCGTCCCGACGGCGCGGCGGTCGATGTCGACGGCTGCTACTGGATCTGCGGGAACGACGGCGGCTGCCTGCTGCGCTTCACACCCGAGGGCAAGCTCGATCGCAGCATCGACCTGCCGCTGCTTAAACCCTCGATGTGCAGCTTCGGCGGTCCGGACATGGATACCCTGCTGGTCACCTCGATCGCGGCCGGCAGGCTGCCCGAGGATACCGAGTCGGGCGCGCTGCTGCTGGTGCGCCCTGGCGTGCAGGGCATGCCGGAGACGGCGTTTCGCGCATGAATCCGGGCCTGCGGGCCCGGTTTCTGGTTAAGATGGGGGCATGAAGATCGAACGCCTGAACCCCACGCACGCCCCGGCATACCGCGCCATCACGCTCGAAGCGCTGGCCCTGCATCCGGACGCCTACACGTCCAGCGCGCAGGAACGCGAGGCAAACCCTGCGTCATGGTGGGAAGCGCGCCTCGATCCCGATCCGGAATCGAACGAAGTGGTGCTCGGCGCCTTCGATGCCGGCGGCGCGCTGGTCGGCACCGCCGGACTGTCGTTCGAAGCGCGCGAAAAAGGGCGCCACAAGGTCACCCTGTTCGGCATGTACATCACGCCGCGCTGCCGCCGCATGGGCCTGGGCGCGCAACTGTTGAACGCCGCGCTGGACTACGCCGGCGCCCGTGCGCATGCCAAGATCATCCAGCTTTCGGTCACCGAAGGCAATGCGCCAGCCCGCAGCCTGTACGAGCGGCTCGGCTTTGCCACGTTCGGGGTCGAGCCCTGCGCCATCGCGCTCGGCGAGCGCTACCTGGCCAAGGTCCACATGTGGCGCGCGCTGGACTACTTCGCCTTGCGCGACGACCAGTGAAAATGCAGCACCACCCAGCCGTCGCCCTTTTTCTCGAGGATGGCGGTTTCGGTGCTTACCGCATTGATGGTCTTGCCCTTGAAGGCGCCTCTGGTTTCGACCTCGTCGAGCAGGATCGCCAGATTGCCCTCCAGGCGCTCCTTATGGCGCACCACGCGGCGCGTGGTCGCCCTGGCGAAGGCGATGTCGTTGGCCAGGTGGTGGTCCGCATACTCGCTGCGCGAACGCTCCACATGGCCGGCCTCGTAGATGACGGCTTCGGGACTGAGCAGCTTCATCGCGCGCGCCTCGTCGCCCGCGTGCAGGGCGGCGTGATAGGCCGCCAGCGTCTCGGCGGGCGTCGCCGCCCAGGCCTGGAGCGATGCCAGTCCGAGGACGGCAAGCAGAACGAATTGGCGCATCGGCTTCTTTCAATGATCGAAAAAAGCGTCAGTGTGCATGATTTTTGCCCGGTTTGGTCACTTGCAGCACCTTCTCGCCCGGTTTTGCCGCCATCCTGTCGGCGTCCGGCGCGCGCGCCGCTTCCGGCCTGGCGATGCCGCCTTCCTTCCACTCGTACGCCACGGTCCCGGGCGGATGCTTGTACCAGCCGGGGTCCTTGTAGTCGCCGCGCGCCAGCCCTTTGCGCACCTTCATGGTGGTGAACATGCCGCCCATGCCGATGCCGCCGAACGGGCCGTAGCCGGTCATCATCGGCAGCGTGTTGTCCGGCAGCGGCATCTCCATCTCGCCCATGTCGGCCATGCCCTTGTCGCCCATGACCATGTAGCCCGGCACCAGCTTGTTGATCTTTCCGAGCACTTCGCGCTGGTCGACCCCGATCAGGGTCGGCACGTCGTGGCCCATGGCGTTCATGGTGTGGTGCGATTTGTGGCAGTGGAAGGCCCAGTCGCCCGGTTCGCTGGCGACGAATTCGATCGCCCGCATCTGGCCGACCGCGATATCGGTCGTCACTTCCGGCCAGCGCGAGGCCGGCGGGGTCCAGCCGCCATCGGTGCCGGTGACCGTGAACTCGTGGCCGTGCATGTGGATCGGGTGGTTGGTCATGGTCAGGTTGCCGACCCGGATGCGCACCTTGTCGTTGTGCGCGATCACCATCGGGTCGATGCCGGGAAAGGCGCGGCTGTTGAAGGTCCACAGGTTAAAGTCGAGCATCGTGTTGACCTTGGGCGTGTAGCTGCCCGGATCGATGTCGTAGGCGTTGAGCAGAAAGCAGAAGTCGCGGTCGACCCGCATGAAGTTGTGGTCCTTGGGATGGGTGATCCAGAAGCCCATCATCCCCATCGCCATCTGCGTCATTTCGTCGGCGTGCGGGTGGTACATGAAGGTGCCGGGACGCTTGGCCACGAATTCGTAGACGAAGGTCTTGCCCGGGTCGATGCCGGGCTGGGTCAGGCCGGTCACGCCGTCCATGCCGTTCGGCAGGCGCTGGCCGTGCCAGTGAACGCTGGTGTGCTCGGGCAGCTTGTTGGTGACGAAAATGCGCACCCTGTCGCCTTCCACCACTTCGATGGTCGGTCCCGGCGACTGGCCGTTGTAACCCCACAGGTTGGCCTTCATGCCGGGCGCGATTTCGCGCACCACCGGCTCGGCCACGAGGTGGAATTCCTTGACGCCGTCCTTCATCCGCCATGGCAAAGTCCAGCCGTTGAGGGTGACCACCGGGTTGTACGGGCGGCCGTTGGGCGGGTTCAGGGGCGGCTGGGTCGCCGCCTTGTCCATGATGACCGCTTCCGGCAGCGAGGCGGCGCCGGCGCGCGAGACCAGCGCCGAGCTGACGGCGAGCGCGCCCGCGCCGGTGAAGAAATTTCTACGTGAGACCATGCTGCAGTTCCTTTCAGTGTTGGGCCGGGGCGGCGCCTGGCGCTGCGCCGGCGGCGCGGGGCGTGGCTGGCGCGGCGTCGCCGCTGCCGGTCAGTGCCGCCTGCAGGGCGGCGTCGGCGATCCAGTAGTCGCGCTGCGCTTCGATGGCGGCGTTGACGCTGACCACCTGCTCGCGCGCGTCGGCCAGCAGTTCGAACACGCTGATCAGCATGCCGTTGTAGCGCAGCAGCTGTTCGTCGGCGATGCGTTTCTTGAGCGGCACCACCTCGTCGCGGTAGTGGCGCGCCAGGTCGTAGGCGGTGCGGTAGCCGGCGTAGTTTTCGCGTACCTGCGAGCGCGCGTCGACGGCCAGCCCGGCGGCGCGGTGCACGGCCTGCATGTACATCGCCTCCGCCTTGGCGACCCTGGCGCCGCCCCAGTCGAACAGGGGGATCTGCAGTTCGATCTCGTAGCCGGTGGCGCGCTCGCCGGTCTCGCCGGTGTTGCGCAGGTAGCTCAGGTCGAGCAGGTTGACGAAGCGGGTAGTGCGCGTCAGGCCGAGCGAGGAAGCCAGGCCGGCCAGCTCCTTTTGCGCCATCAGCAGGTCGAGCCGGTTGTTCATGGCTTGCGTTTCGACGCCGGCGGCGTCGCGCGGGGCGGGCGGCAGGTCGGGCAGGCGTTCGGGCAGGGTAAACGCGTCCGGGCCGGAAAGGCCCAGCAGGCGCGTGAGTTTTTCGGTTTCGACGGTGCGGGCCTGGCGCGCACGGGCCAGCTGGGCCACCGAATCGGCGTAGAAGGCTTGTTCGCGCGCGTGCTGCAATTTGCTCCAGTTGCCGGCCAGGGCCATGCGGCGCGCCAGTTCGGCGCTCGCTTCCGCCGCGTTCTTCACCTGTTCCATGTACAGCGCGCTTTGCCGCGCCGCGACCGCGCCGTACCAGGCGCGCCGGGTGGCGTCGGCGGTGCGCAGCACCGCGCCGGCGGCGCGCAGCTGCGCCTGTTCGTAGCGGCGCCGTTCGAGGCGGGTGGCGACCGGCATCGTCAGCAGGCCGATCACGGGCAGCATCAGCTTGCGCTCGATCTCGATGCCCTCGTGGCTTTTCATGCGGCCGAAACTGAGCACCGGATTGGCGAGGCGGCCGGCCTGCACCAGGTCCGCTTCGGCGATGCCGAGTTCCGCGTAGCCGGCTTGCAGGCCACGGTTATTGAGCAGGGCGATGGTGACCGCATCCTCGGCCGACAGGGGCCTGGCCAGCAGTGTCCGGAGCTGCCGGTCGGCGCTGCCGGCGCCCGGTGCGGTGGCGGGAATCGTATCGCCGGTGCGTTGCTGGGCGAGCTGGCGCACCTCGGCGTAGCCGCCGTCCGGCGCGAAGGAGGCGCAGCCGGCGGCGGTGGCGCACAGGCTGGCGAGCGCGATGCGGCGCAGCGGAGTAGAGAATCGTCGCATCGTCATTCCTTGTGCTGGCCGTGGTGCGGATCGGCCTTCTCTTTTGCCGGCGCGGGGTTCTGGTTCATCTTGCCCATGTCGTGGCCGGCATGGGGATCGTCGGCCTTGGGCGTGCCGGCAGGCTTGGCGGCTCCCATGGCGTGCCCCATGTGCCCCATGTGGCCGGGGCGCTTGAGCAGTTGTTCGTTGGTGTCCTTCCAGGAGGCCGCTTGCGGCTCCCGGTAGGTGCGGTAACCGGCAAAGGCCGAGTCGTAGGCGGGCGCCGCGGGCGGCGTTTGCGCCAGCGCCGGCCCGGCGCAGGCGAGCAGGGGCCATATCAGGCGAAGGGAATGCATGACAACCTCAATCGTGTTGGTTAAAAGACGCGGGTCCGTGGACGGACCAGGGGCATTCAGGCGATCGGGGAGTGTGGGGGGCGTTCCAGGCCGCCCGGGATATGGGCTGTCACGTGCATGGCGGCGTAGGCGATCGGTTCGGATGCGAGCGGATGCGCGGCGGCCGGCGCGGCAAAGGCCGGGGCAATGGTCATGCCCACGCAGCAGAAGGCGCAGTGACTACATTTGTAGGGGGTGTCCGGAGCGGGCTGGTCTGGCGTAGCGCAGTGGCCCTGGTCCATGCTGGCGGCGGCATGGCTGGCGGCCGGCGCGGCGGCCGCGCCGCACAGCGCCGACGATGCCGCGGCGAAGCCCTGCAAGGGGATCGCAAGCAGCATCAGCCATACCAGCAATGTTCGGAAGCACTTCATGGGCGAAGTCTAGCACATGGAAAATCGGGCGCGCGCCGGGCGCGTCAAGCGACGCTGGCGGGATAGCCGGCCTCGGCCAGGCTGGCCAGCACCTCGTCCTGGGCCGCCGCCGTGTCCAGCTCGACGGTGCGGGCCGGTACGTCGATCTGGATGACGGCATCGCGGTCGAGTTCCTTGAGGGTCTTGTTGATGATGCCGGCACAATGGCCGCAGCTCATCTCGGGAATACGCAGCTTGATCATGGCAACACTCCTGTTGGTGAAGATAACAAGGGCCATTCTCGACGTTCCCACAGTGGGAAGGTCAAGCGTTTTTTTCGCTTGACCTTACTATAATGGGAAGCTTAATCATGGCGGCATACGGATGTAAAGGAGCTGGCAATGACTACCACGACAATGAAGGACGCCCTCGAAACCTCGCTCGAGGTGGGCGGCATGACCTGCGCCTCGTGCGCCGGACGGGTCGAAAAAGCCTTGCGCGCCATCCCCGGCGTGCAGGGCGCGACCGTCAACCTGGCCACCGAGAAGGCGCTGGTGACCGGCGCCTCGCTCGATCCGGCCCAGTTGATCGCCGCCGTCGAGCGCGCCGGCTACAGCGCCAGCGTCCCGGCCGAGACAGCGGCGCCGCCCGCCACGCCGCGCGGCTTGTCCGAAGCGCTGGAAATCGCCATCGCCGCCGCCCTTACCATTCCCCTGGTTGCGCCCATGCTGCTGGCGGCGGCCGGCATCGACGCGATGCTGCCGGCCTGGGTGCAGTGGCTGCTGGCCACGCCCGTGCAGTTCTGGATCGGCGCGCGCTTTTACCGTTCGGCCTGGAAAGCGCTGCTGGCCCGCAGCGGCAATATGGACTTGCTGGTCGCGCTCGGCACCTCGGCCGCGTACGGCCTGAGCCTGTACCAGTGGCTGGGCCAGCCCCAGCATCATGGCGCCCACCTGTACTTCGAGGCCGCCGCCGTGGTGATCACCCTGGTGCGCCTGGGCAAATGGCTGGAAACGCGCGCCAAGCGCCAGACCACCGAAGCGATCCGCGCCCTGCAGTCCCTGCGTCCGGAAACGGCGCGCGTGCGCCGCAACGGCGTGGAGAGCGACATTCCGATCAGCAAACTCAAGGTCGGCGACGAGGTCGTCATTCGCCCCGGCGAGCGCATTCCCATGGATGGCGAGGTCATCGAGGGCGCCAGCCATGCCGACGAATCGATGCTCACCGGCGAAAGCCTGCCCGTGAGCAAGGGCGTGGGCGCGCGCGTGATCGGCGGG
This sequence comes from Massilia atriviolacea, assembly GCF_003953935.1. GTDB lineage: Bacteria > Pseudomonadota > Gammaproteobacteria > Burkholderiales > Burkholderiaceae_D > Telluria_A > Telluria_A atriviolacea. The sequence goes on along the minus strand of NZ_RXLQ01000004.1, from coordinate 372,267 downwards.
GCGGTCAACGGCGAAGGCCTGCTGCTGGCCCGCGCCAGCGCCATCGGCGCCGAAACCGTGCTGGCACGCATCATCCGCGCGGTCGAGGACGCGCAGGCCGCCAAGGCGCCGATCCAGCGCCTGGTGGACAAGGTCAGCGCCGTGTTCGTGCCGGCCATCGTGGTCATCGCGCTGCTGACCTTCTGCGGCTGGTGGCTGGCCAACGGCGACTGGAGCGCGGCGCTGCTCAACGCGGTGGCGGTGCTGGTCATCGCCTGCCCCTGCGCCTTGGGTCTGGCGACGCCGACGGCGATCATGGCCGGCACCGGCGTGGCCGCCCGGTACGGCATCCTGATCAAGGACGCCGAAGCGCTCGAACTCCTGCACGGCGTCACCGTGGTTGCGTTCGACAAGACCGGCACCCTGACCGCCGGCAAGCCGCGCCTGACCGCCTGCGTGGCGGCCCGGGGCGAGGAGCACGCCCTGCTGGCGCTGGCGGCCGCCGTGCAGCAGGGCAGCGAGCATCCGCTGGCGCGCGCCGTGGGCGAGGCGGCGCGCGCGGCCGGCATCAAGCCGGCGCCGGCACCGGGCACGCGCGCGCTGGCCGGCCTGGGCGTGGCCGCCACGGTCGATGGCCGCGAGCTGGTGCTGGGCAATGCGGCCCTGATGCGCCAGCATGGCGTCGACCTCGCCGCGCTGGGCGCGCAGGGGCAGGCGCGCGAAGCGGCCGGCGAGACGGTCTCGTGGCTGGCCGAGGGATCGCGCCTGCTCGGCATGCTCGCCTTCGGCGACGCGCTCAAGCCCGAGAGCCGCGAGGCGGTCGAGCGCCTGCACGCGGCCGGCATCCGCACCGTGATGCTGAGCGGCGACAATCCCGGCAGCGCGCGCCACATCGCGGACCAGCTCGGCATCGACGAGGTGCATGCGCAGGTGCTGCCCGAGGGCAAGGCCGAGATCATCGCGGCCCTGCGCGCCAGGGGCGGGCGGGTGGCGATGGTGGGCGACGGCATCAACGACGCGCCGGCCCTGGCGGCGGCCGATATCGGCGTGGCCATGGGCAGCGGCACCGACGTGGCGATGCACACGGCCGGCGTGACCCTGATGCGGGGCGACCCGCGCCTGCTGGTCGACGCCATCGACATTTCGCGTCGCACCTACGGCAAGATCCGCCAGAACCTGTTCTGGGCCTTCGTGTTCAATGCGATCGGCGTGCCGCTGGCCGCCTTCGGCTTGCTCAATCCGATGATTGCGGGGGCGGCGATGGCGTTTTCGAGCGTGTCGGTGGTCAGCAATGCCTTGCTGCTCAAGCGCTGGGCGGCGGGAGGGAAAGCATGACGACGATGAATATCGGCGACACGGCCAAGGCCTCGGGCGTGTCGGCCAAGATGATCCGGCACTACGAATCGATCGGGCTGATCGGCGAGGCGCAGCGCACCGACGCCGGCTACCGCGTGTACGGACCGCAGGATGTGCAGGTGCTGCAGTTCATTCACCGCAGCCGCGAGCTGGGGTTTTCGCTGGAGCAGATCAAGACCCTGCTGGCCTTGTGGCAGGACAAGCGGCGCGCCAGCAAGGATGTGCGGGCCATGGCCAGGCAGCACATCGCCGAGCTGGAGCGCAAGATCGGCGAGATGCAGGCCATGAAGCGCACCCTGGAAAAACTGGCCACGGCCTGCCATGGGGACGAGCGGCCGGATTGCCCGATCCTCGATGACCTGTCGCTCGGTTGAGTCTTGCGTCGTCAAGCGCCCTGCGCATCGCAACATCGGATTTTCAGTCGGCAACGGCATCGGCGGGCGTGTGCCCTCCCATGCGCCGTACATGCGCAACAGAAAAAGCAGCTTGCCGGACGGGGCGATGGGGCTGGCGCAGCGTCGATTTTCGCCAGGGTAAAACGATGCCGCGGGCCCAGCCGGCGGATTATTTGCCGGCCTGTTTGGCAGCCGGCTTGACGACCCTGGCGATGGCCTCGCTGAACCTGTCCGGCGCGCCCGCGGCGGCGCGCTTTCTCAGCGCCTCCGTGCTGCGCTTGCGGTCCTTGCTCAGGTGCAGCAGCATGCGCAGGCTGGCATCGGCCTCGGCAGGATGGCCGGCCAGCGCGGCCGCCTCGGCCAGGTTTCTCCAGCCCTCGACGTGGCCGGGCGCAGCGGCGACCAGTTCGCCGAGCACCTGGCGCGCACGCGCATGCTGGCCCGCGCGGATGAGGGCGGCACCGAGCTTGCCGCGCGCATCCATGTTGGCGCCGTTGGCCTCGAGCGCGGCCTCGAACGCGGTGATGGCAGCCGCATGGTTCTTGTTGGCCAGGGCTTTCGTGCCGCGCGAGAAGGCCGCCGCCGAGGCAGCCTTGTCGGCCTTCGATACCGGCGCCCGTGGCGCCGTCTTTGCCGTCATGGTCCGCACGGCCGCCCAGTCCTGGGCTTCGGCCGCGGCCATGATCGGGGACAGCGGCGGCGCTGGCGGCACGAGCGGGGCTGCGGCGGCGGCGGCGGCGGCGGCCGCTGTGGCGCCCGCCGCTTCGGGCGCAGGCGCGGCAGGACCCGTGGCCAGCTTGTAGATCAAGGCGCATACGATCACCGACGACACCGTGGACAGCGCGACCGAAAACCAGTCCGTGGCGCCAGCCGGGGCCGCCGGTTCAGTCGAGGCAGCCGGGGCTGGCGTGGTCGCGGGCTGGGCATAGCGCAGCGCGCGCCTTGCCAGGGCGGCCTGGCGCGACCGCTTGGCGCGCATGGCGCGCCGCACTTCGCGCCAGCCCCACAGGATCCAGGCCGCGCCGACCATGGCCACGCGTTCCCACGTCAATGCGTGAAAGAAGCTGCTGGACGCCCAGCCTGCGATCATCAGCGCCGACGTTGCGGCAAGCGGCAGCATGAGGCCGCGAAAGATGTGGTTTTCCTTGCCCTTGTTGGCCGGCAGCGCGTCCGTCACCAGATTGGCCGCATCGGTGCCGTCGGCCCAGGCATGGTATTGCCGGCCCTCGTACCCGATCATGACGTGGCCGACCGGCACATACACGGCCGAGGCGTCCCAGCGCGAGCTGGCGTTCCAGTGCCAGTCGCGCTGCTGGTCGCCCTGCGCGTGGCGCATGACGCTCGCCTCGACCAGCTTGCCGACCTGCGCCTCGGTGTGCAGCGCATAGGCCTCCTTCGGGTCCAGTGTGTAGGGCTGGGTGTCCACGCCGCTGACAAAGCCGACGTCGAACGGCGTCGCCTGCGGCAGCTTGCGCAAACGGGCAAGCAAGGGCAGGACCGATGGCGCCAGGCCGCTGCCGCCGTAGCCGACGACGTTGAAGTTGCCGGCGTCGTGGCCGTTGACCGGGCGCCAGTCGACCACGGTGCGATTCCGGGTGAGCGCCACCCTTTGCGTCCTGCCATCCACGCGCCGGTCCACATGGGCGGTATAGGTTTCGGTCCGCTTGTAGCCGAAGCTGGCGGTCCAGGTGGCGTTGAAGGAACCCTTGAAGGAAAAGCAGGGCATGTAGAACCGCTCGACGGTCAGCACGGCGCGTTCGACCATGTCGTCCGGGACCTCATCGTTGGCAGCCAGATGCTGCAGCACGGCGCAGGCGAGCGCGTTCTCTTCGATCGTCATCGGAATCAGCAGTTGCGCCGCCGTCGCCGCCGCCAGCGGCGACACCCGCGCAATCTCCATGACCGTCTCGCAGTATTCGCATTGCAAGGCTTGCAGGCCCGCCGCGTAGCGCAGCTGCGCGCCGCATCCGGTGCAGGTCAATGTGTCCAATTGTGCCGCCATGACATCCTCGATCATAGATTGTTCTCTGTGGCAAGAGGATACTGGAGGATGTTATTCTAGGAAATGTTTTAATTGAGAAAGTCCCGCGCAGCTGGCGCCCAGGCGCGTCGATGCCTTGCCGGTGAGGGCCGACAGGTATCGTCGCATCCGTATTCCGTGCAAATGCGGCACGTCGACATCACCTCGACAACAGCGCACCTCCGTGCCCGGCACCTACCCCATGCGCTTCGTCGAGCCGCCGCACCATCTCGCCGAGCACCGTCCGGTACAAGGCGTCCCCCAGCGCCGCATCCTCATTGCCGGCATCGATGTTGGGATTGTCGTTCACCTCGATCAGCACCGGCCCGCGTTCGCTCATCTTCATATCCACGCCATACAGACCGTCGCCGATCAGGCTCGCTGCCGCCACTGCGTGGCGCAGCAGCTCCGGCGGTACATCCGCCAGCGGCACCCCGCGTGTCGGGCCGAATTCGGCATTGCCGCCGGCGTCGCGCCGGGCGATCTGCCAGTGTCCCTTGGACATGAAGTACTTGCTCGCGAAAATGGCCTTACGGTTCAGCACGCCAATACGCCAATCGAACTCGGTGTACATGTATTCCTGAACCAGGATCAGCGCCGACTGCGCCAGCAAAGCGTGCGCCGTCTGCTGGAACTGGGCCGCATCGGCCACTTTGCTCACCCCGCGCGAAAACGCGCCGTCAGGAATTTTCATCACCATCGGATAGCCGATGGCCGCCTCGATGGCGCCGATGTCGGCAATGTCGGCGCGTTGCAGGGTAAAGGTGCGTGGCGTCGGCACGCCGTTCATGCGCATCAGGTCGGCCAGATACACCTTGTTGGTACAGCGCAGGATCGAGACCGGATCGTCGATCACGACCATGCCTTCGCTTTGCGCCTTTTTCGCGAACAGATAGGTGTGGTGGTTGATGGCTGTGGTTTCGCGGATCAGCAGCGCGTCGAATTCAGGCAGGCGCGACAAGTCCCGTTTGCCGATCAGCGACACATCTACGCCGATCCGCCGTCCGGCATCGACGAAACAGGCCAGCGCACCGGCATTGCTGGGCGCCAGCGCCTCCTCGGGATCGTGCAGGATCGCGATGTGATAACGGTACGGCTTGACGCCGGTCCGGGCCGGCAGCGGCGCGCATCCCATCGCGCGCAGGGCCGCCGCCGCCGCGCCCAGCTGGCTCTCGCCCAGGCTGCTCACGTTGTGCAGCTTGATGGCGTCGATGCGCCAGTGATCGCCGCGCGCGAACTCGATCCGCATCAGCGGCGCCGGAAAGGTCTCGAAGATCTGCCGCGCCAGCGCCGCCAGCGGCGTGTAGTCGGTCGTGCCGAAGCGGATATCCATCGAAAATTCGACCGGCATCGGCCGCTCGCCCGATTGCTCCAGCAAGGCGTTCAGTGCGTAGTTCAGTTCGCTTGTATCGAGACCGTAGATGGCCTTGCGCGATAAATCGTTGATGGTTTTTACCGACGGCAGCACCGCCTGCCCGCGCGCCTCGGCCAGCAGCGAGCAATAGTAGCCGACCGACAGGTATTTATAGCCGCGGCACAGGTTGATCACGGTGCCGCTGGCGCGCTGCGTATCGCCGCCGTGCAGGAAATCGGCCGCCGTGACGACAGTGTGGCCGCCCCCATCGCCGATCCAGTCGCGCCGCTGTTCGACCACGATCAGCGCGCCCGCCCCGGCCTTGAGCGTCGACAGCCTGCGCGATGGCGCGGGGAGGATAGCGGCGTTGGCATGGGAATCGTGATCCGGCGCGAGGGGGAGGCTGGGAATGGGATTGCTGCGTTGCGTGGACATGGCTGCTCGGGGTGAGGGGTTCGGTTAATCAGGCTGTTGCAGGCAACGGGTGGCCGCGCGGATACACCACCACCGCTGCCCTGGCGCCGTTGCGGCCGTAGCGCGCCATGCGCTCGAAGTCTTTTTTCGGGATCGGCATGTCGATGCGCTGCTCGGGCGCGCGCGCGGCGGCGTTGTCGGGGTCGTGGATGTACACATACTGCGCGTCGCAAGCGCTGATCACCACCCAGTGCGGCGCCCGTTCGCGCGTCAGGCGCCAGGTTGATATGAGCACCAGCACAACGCCGCCGGCGTCGACACAGCGGCGCAGTTCCGCCGTGCCCGCCAGGTTGGCATGCACCGGAATCGGGCAGGCCTTCACCTGGCGCACGAAGTCCTCGTGCACCAGGGTGATGACCTCGCGCTTTTCTTCGCTGCGCACCGATTCGCGAAACAGCACGCCGCCGCCATTGACGTGGATCTCGGCAGGAAAACCACGCCGGTGCGCGGCCAGCGCCAGGCCGTAGGGGCCGCATCCGCCATGCCCGGCCGTCATGAAGATCGTGGTCGCTTCGCGCCACAGCTGCAATTCCAGGGTGCGGTTCAATTCCAGCCCCGGCTCGAACGCCTTCATGGCCATCATCAGGCACGAGGCGCCGCAGGTAAAGCCCAGCGTCTGCCGATAGTAGGCGGCGCGCGCCCGCGCCGGGCGCCTGTGCGGCGGCAGCGCTTTCTGCAGGCGCCACGCGGCCATGCCGTCCTCGTAGTAAGCGCGGTATTCGCCGAACACCTGGTAGCCGCGGCTGGCGAACAGGGCGAGCGAGGCGGCGTTGTCCTTGCGGATTTCCAGGCGCACGCTCACGCAGCCCCTGGCCAGCGCGGCCTGTTCGGCGGCCCGTACCAGGCCCGCCGCCACCCCGCAGCCCTGCCACGCGGGAGTGGTGGCAATGGTGTAGATGCGCGCCACCGACACGCCGTCGCGAAACAGCACCGTGGCGTAGCCGCGCAGGGCGGCGCCGGCGCCGGCGACGAGGGTCAGGCAATTGCCTTCGGTGAGCAGATGGCGAAAACTGCGCCGGCTGAGCCGGTCGCCGCTGAAGCTGGCGGTTTCGATCGCCACCAGGGCATCGAGATCGTCAATATCCGCATGGCGGATCGCAGCGGCTTGTTGCATGTCCATCCTTCGCTCCTGGTTCGGGCACCGGCGCTTCCGGCACCAGCTCATCGTACACAGCGAGGTGTAAAAACGGCATCAAGAATTGCCGGCTACGCATAAAGAAGGCGTAAACGCAGCCTGCGCGTCGCCCTGTTTTTATGCTTTGTTTACAGGAGGCCCCGGACTTTTTAGACCGTTTTTACGGCTGGGCCGATAGGCTGGGAACCGTCATCCCGACGTGTTTTCCGGAGGCTTCATGCAATTGCACCAGTCCACCCGTTCGACCCTGCGCCAACATGCCGTGGCGCCTTTCAGCGCGGCGCAGCCGACCTGCACCATCCACCTGACGATCGACACCGCTTCGGTGACCGGCGCCCGTCGGCTGGCCATGCGAGTGTGCGGCGAGGCGCTCGAATTCATGCGCATCGCCCGCGACCGACAGGAAGGGCGCATGCAGGTCTGGCTGTGCGTGCATGCCGCGCTCGCGGGAGCTGTCACGTACGCGCTGCGCCAGCAGCTGCCCGGGGTGCTGCTGACCGGCGCGCGGGGGCAATCATGATCGTCGCCATTGCCTGCCCCCACGGCGATCCCGGCAGGACCGTGCTGGCGAATAACCTGGCGGTGCTGCGCGCGCGCAGCGGCCGCAAGGTCTGCCTGGTCGACACCGATCCGCAGCGCCCCTCGTTCATGTGGGGCTGCGCGCGCAGCGCGGCCGGGGTGCGGCCCCCGGTGCCGGCGCGCGCCCTGGGCGGACGCTCGCTGCCGGAGGACCTTGCGCAGATGAGCGAGCGCTATCACGATATCCTGATCAGTACCGAGGCGCGCGACACCCACGACAGCCGCTCGGCCCTGATCGCCGCGCGCCTGGTCCTGGTGCCGGTGCAGCCCGGCCAGGTCGACCTGGCCACCCAGTACAAGCTGATCGCGCGCCTGAACTGCGCGCGCATGTTCAATCCCGGGCTGCGCGTGCTGTTCGTCGTTGTCGGCGGCGCCGACGGTCCGGATGCCGCCGAGCTGGCGGCGGTGCGCGCGTATGCCTCGCGCGTGATGTCGGCCACGCTGGCCGCCACCGTCATTCATACCCCATGCCTGCATGCCTGCGGCCAGGGCCGCTGCGTGTGCGATGCCGACACCTGCGACCCGGCCATGGCCGCCGAGATGCAGGCGCTGTACCACGAAGTCTATCCGCACTGATCCCAGTTCATTCCACAGTCAAGAAAGAAGCACCATGAAGCGCATCATTTTCGCCGTATCCCTGATGAGTATCGCCGGCGCAGCCAGCGCGCAAGAGACGCCGTCCAGCGGCATCGAACTCAGTTATAACGCCGCCGCCACCAGCGACTACCGCTATCGCGGCATCTCGCAAACCCGCCTCCAGCCGGCCTTGCAGGGCGGCGCCGACCTGGTCCACGAAGCGTCCGGCTGGTACGCCGGCGCCTGGGCCTCGACCATCAAGTGGACCAGTGACGCCGGCGGCGGCGGCAAGGCCGAGCTCGACATCTACGGCGGCAGGCGCGGCCAGCTGGCCGGCGGCATCGGCTACGATGCCGGCGTGCTGACCTATGTTTACCCCTCCAACCGGCTCGGCCAGGTGGCGGGCTTTGCCAGCGCCAACACCACCGAGGTCTACGGGCAGCTCGCGTACGGCGTGGCGCTCCTCAAGTATTCGCACGCGCTGACCAATCTGTTCGGCTATGTCGACAGCAAGCACAGCGGCTACCTCGACCTGTCCGCCAATCCCGGGCTCGGCAATGGCTTCGTGCTCAACCTGCACGCGGGACGCCAGCGCGTGGCCCACAACGGCGGCGCCAGCTACACCGACTACAAGATCGGCGTCACGCGCGAGTTCGGCGTGGCGACCGTGGCGCTGGCCGCCATCGGCACCAACGCCGGCAAGGCCGCCTACGCCTCGCCCGCCAACGGCAAGTTCCTCGGCAAGAGCGCGCTGCAACTGACCGTCAGCAAGACCTTTTGAGGGCGGCGTTTACGCTTTGTTTACACCTGCGCGGCAACTCTTTACACCGTTTTTAGGCGCTTGCCGATACGCTCATCAATAACAAAACCAATTCTGTCGAGGCTGATATGGACCTGATTTTCATCGGAGCGCTGCTGCTCTTTTTCGGCCTGTGCCGGGCCTTTGCGGCCGGCTGCGCCACACTGGGGGACAAGAAATAATGGAAGCCATTTACATAGGCGGTCTGGTGGCCGCCGGCCTGCTGGCCTACCTGCTCCATGCGCTGCTGAACGCGGAGGACCTGTGATGAGCATGCAATCGATGGCGCTGCTGGGCGCCTTCCTGGCCGTGCTGCTGGCGCTGGCCTGGCCGCTGGGGCGCCTGCTGGCCAGGGTCGGCGAGGGCGGCCCCGTTCCGGGCTTCGGCTGGCTGGCGCCGCTCGAGCGGCTGTTGTACCGCGCCGGCGGCGTGGCGCCGGATACCGGCATGGGCTGGAAATCGTACGCGACCGCGCTGCTGGTGTTCAACGGCCTCGGCGCGCTGTTCGTGTACGGCGTGCAGCGCCTGCAAGCTTTCCTGCCGCTCAATCCGCAGGCGCTGGGGAACGTCAGCCCCGATTCCTCGTTCAACACCGCTGTCAGCTTCGTCGCCAACACCAACTGGCAGGGCTACGGCGGCGAGCAGACCATGAGCTACCTGACCCAGATGGTGGCGCTGAGCGGCCAGAACTTCTTTTCGGCCGCCACCGGGATCGCGGTCGCCTTTGCGCTGATCCGCGGCTTCAGTGCGCGCTCGGCCGCGTCGATCGGTAACTTCTGGGCCGACCTCACCCGCTCCACCCTGTACGTGCTGCTGCCGCTGTCGCTGGTCTTCGCGGTGTTCCTGATGGGGCAGGGCGTGGTCCAGAACTTCAACAGCTACCAGGAAGTGCAGCTGATCGAGCCGGTGGCGTATGCGGCGCCGGAGGCCAAGGTCGCCGCCACCCAGACCATCGCCATGGGGCCGGTCGCCTCGCAGGAAGCCATCAAGCTGATCGGCACCAACGGCGGCGGCTTCTTCAACGCCAATTCGGCCCACCCGTACGAGAACCCGAGCGCGCTGTCGAACTTTGCGCAGATGCTGGCGATCTTCCTGATTCCCGCCGCGCTGTGCTTCGCCTTCGGCCGCATGGTCGGCGATACGCGCCAGGGCTGGGCCATCCTCGGGGCCATGAGCCTGATGTTCGTGGTCGCCGCCGGCGTGGTGATGAATGCCGAACAGGCCGTGCATCCGCAACTGGCGGCGCTGGGCGTGGACCAGGGCGCAAGCAGCCTGCAGGCGGGCGGCAATATGGAAGGCAAGGAGGCGCGCTTCGGCATCGCCGCCTCGTCGCTGTTCGCCGCCGTCACCACCGCCGCCTCCTGCGGCGCGGTCAACGCCATGCACGACTCGTTTACGCCCATCGGCGGCATGCTGCCGATGCTGCTGATGCAGCTGGGCGAAGTGGTGTTCGGCGGGGTCGGTTCGGGCCTGTACGGGATGCTGGTGTTCGCCATCATGGCGGTCTTCATCGCCGGCCTGATGATCGGCCGCACGCCGGAATACCTGGGCAAGAAGATCCAGGCCCACGAAATGAAAATGACCTCGATCGCCATCCTGGTCACCCCGCTGCTGGTCCTGGGCGGCACCGCGCTGGCGGTGATGCTCGATGCCGGCCGCGCCGGCATCGCCAACCCCGGCGCGCACGGCTTCTCGGAGATCCTGTACGCCTTCAGTTCGGCCGCCAACAACAACGGCAGCGCTTTCGCGGGCCTGTCGGCCAATACGCCCTTCTACAACACCATGCTGGCCATCGCCATGTGGTTCGGGCGCTTTGCCGTGATCGTGCCGGTGCTGGCGATCGCCGGCGCGCTGGCCGCCAAGCCGCGCCTGAAAGAGAACGCCGGCACCATGCCCACCCACGGCCCGGTCTTCATCGGCCTGCTGGTCGGCGTGGTGATGCTGGTCGGCGTGCTCAATTACGTCCCGGCGCTGGCGCTCGGTCCCGTTGTCGAGCATTTGCAGCTCTATACCAAATAACTTCACGTCGGAGCATATGATGTCGCAAGCACTCCCGCTGCCCCCGGCAGCGACCACCCGCAAGACGCTCACGCTGTTCGATCCGGCGCTGGTCAAGCCGGCCATCCTCGACGCCGTCATGAAGCTGGGACCGCGCACGCAACTGCGCAGCCCCGTCATGTTCGTCGTCTACGTCGGCAGCATCCTCACCACCTTGATGTACTTCCAGGCCGTCGCCGGCAAGGGCGACGCCGACAGCGGCTTTATCCTGGCGATCAGCATCTGGCTGTGGTTCACCGTGCTGTTCGCGAACTTCGCCGAAGCGCTGGCCGAAGGTCGCAGCAAGGCGCAGGCCGCGTCCCTGCGCGGTCTCAAGCAGACCGTCAGCGCCAAGCAGCTGGCCACGCCCAAGTACGGCACCACCTGGCTGCCGATTCCCGGCGCCGATCTGCGCAAGGGCAATACCATCCTGGTCGAAGCGGGCGATGTGATTCCCATCGACGGCGAGGTGATCGAAGGCGTGGCCTCGGTCGACGAAAGCGCCATCACCGGCGAATCGGCGCCGGTCATCCGCGAGTCGGGCGGCGACTTTTCGGCCGTCACCGGCGGCACCCGCGTGCTGTCGGACTGGCTGGTGGTGCGCGTGTCGGTCAATCCCGGCGAGACCTTTTTGGACCGCATGATCTCGATGGTCGAAGGCGCCAAGCGCCAGAAGACGCCCAACGAGATCGCGCTGACCATCCTGCTGGTGGCGCTGAGCATCGTGTTCCTGGTCGTCACAGTGACCCTGCTGCCGTTCTCGCTGTTCGGCGTGGCGGCCGCCGGCGCCGGCAAGCCGGTCGGCGTGACGGTGCTGATCGCCCTGCTGGTGTGCCTGATCCCGACCACCATCGGCGCGCTGCTGTCGTCGATCGGCGTGGCCGGCATGAGCCGCATGATGGGCGCGAACGTCATCGCCACCTCGGGCCGCGCGGTGGAAGCGGCGGGCGACGTCGACGTGCTGATGCTGGATAAAACCGGCACCATCACCCTCGGCAACCGCCAGGCCGCCGGCTTCTTTCCGGCGCCCGGCGTCGCCGAGCAGGAACTGGCCGACGTCGCGCAACTGGCCTCGCTGGCCGACGAAACCCCGGAAGGGCGTTCGATCGTGGTGCTGGCCAAGCAGCGCTTCAATATCCGCGAGCGCGACATGGCCAGCCTGCAGGCCAGCTTCATTCCGTTCAGCGCCAACACGCGCATGAGCGGCGTCGATATCGGCGCGCGCCAGGTGCGCAAGGGCGCCGCCGATTCGGTGAAAAAGCACGTGGAGGCGCTCGGGATGCCATATCCGCTTGAACTGGCGCGCACGGTGGACGATGTGTCGCGCCGGGGCAGCACGCCGCTGGTGGTGGTCGACGACGGCCGCGTGATGGGCGTGGTGGAGCTCAAGGACATCGTCAAGGGCGGCATCCGCGAGCGCTTCGCGGAACTGCGGCGCATGGGCATCAAGACCGTGATGATCACCGGCGACAACAAGCTGACCGCCGCCGCGATCGCCGCCGAAGCGGGGGTGGACGACTTCCTGGCCGAGGCGACGCCCGAGGACAAGCTCAAACTGATTCGCAGCTACCAGGCCGAGGGGCGGCTGGTGGCGATGACCGGCGACGGCACCAACGACGCGCCGGCGCTGGCCCAGGCCGACGTGGCGGTGGCCATGAACTCGGGCACCCAGGCCGCCAAGGAAGCGGGCAATATGGTCGACCTGGATTCGAATCCGACCAAGCTGCTGGAGATCGTCGAAATCGGCAAGCAGATGCTGATGACGCGCGGCTCGCTCACCACCTTCTCGATCGCCAACGACATCGCCAAGTACTTCGCCATCATCCCGGCGGCCTTTGTCGGCACCTATCCGCAGCTGAAAAGCCTGGACGTGATGCGCCTGACCAGTCCCGATTCGGCCATCATGTCGGCGGTGATCTTCAATGCCCTGATCATCGTGGTGCTGATTCCGCTGGCGCTCAAGGGCGTGCGTTACCGGGCCATCGGCGCGGCGGCCCTGCTGCGCCGCAATATCTTCATTTACGGTGTGGGCGGCATCGTGCTGCCCTTCATCGGCATCAAACTGATCGACATGCTGCTGTCGGCGCTTCACCTGGTCTAGAAAGGACATCCCATGCAAACCACTTTTCGCCCCGCCATCATGCTGTTCGGCGCCCTGACCCTGGCCGTGGGCGTGCTCTATCCGCTGGCGGTGACCGGGATCGGGTATGTCGCCTTTCCCGACAAGGTGCGCGGCAGCCTGGTCACGCAGGGCGGCAAGACGGTCGGCTCCAGCCTGATCGGACAGTCGTTCACCTCGCCCGGCTATTTTTGGGGCCGGCCATCGGCCACCGCGCCGATGGCCAACAATGCGGCCGCCAGTTCGGGCTCGAACCAGGGGCCGCTCAATCCGGCGCTGGTCGACGCCGTCAAGGGCAGGGTGGCCGCGCTGCGGGCGCTCGACCCCGGCAACACGGCCTTGGTGCCGGTGGACCTGGTGACGGCATCGGCCAGCGGGCTCGATCCGGAGATCAGCCTGGCGGCGGCGCGCTACCAGGCGGGCCGGGTGGCGAGCGCGCGCAAGCTGCCGCGCGAGCGGGTCGAGGCGATCATCAAGGCTGCGGCCATCGAGCCGGTACTGGGCGTGTTCGGCGAGGCGCGCGTGAACGTGCTGGCGCTGAACCTGGCGCTCGACGCTGAACGTTGAGCCGTCGTTCCCGCCTGCGCGGGAACGACTGGGCTATTGGCGCTAATCGCGAAAGCTCGTCATACTCAGTCAAGTTCGTAACAAAGGTGGCAATGTCCTCAACCGATCCCCAACGCCCCGACCCCGACGCCCTGCTGGCCCAGGTCCAGACCGAGGAACGCAAGGCCGCGCGCGGCAAGCTGCGCATCTACTTCGGCGCCTCGGCCGGCGTCGGCAAGACCTGTGCCATGCTGGCCGCCGCGCGCAAGCTGCAGGCCGACGGCGTCGACGTGCTGGTCGGCGTGCTCGAAACCCACGGCCGCGCCGACACCGCCGCCCTGCTCGACGGCCTGCGCCGCCTCGCGCCGGGCACCCTGTCCCATCGCGGCAAGACGCTGCAGGAATTCGACCTCGATTCCGCCCTGGCCGCCGCCCCGGCGCTGATCCTGGTCGACGAACTGGCCCACTCCAACGCCCCCGGCTCGCGCCACCCCAAGCGCTGGCAGGACGTGGAGGAGCTGCTGGCGGCCGGCATCGACGTTTTCACCACCGTCAACGTGCAGCACCTGGACAGCCTGAACGACGTGGTCGGCGGCATCACCGGCGTGCGCGTGGCCGAAACCGTGCCCGACACCGTGTTCGACGGCGCCGACGAAGTGGTGCTGGTCGACCTGCCGGCCGACGAACTGCTGGCGCGCCTGCGCAGCGGCAAGGTATATCGGCCGGAACAGGCCGAACGCGCCGCCAAAAACTTTTTCCGCAAAGGGAACCTGATCGCGCTGCGCGAACTGGCCCTGCGCCGCACCGCCGACCGCGTCGAAGACGACGTGCGCGCCTACCGCATCGAGCAATCGATCGACACCGTCTGGAAGACCGGCGGCGCGCTGCTGGCCTGCGTGGGGCCGCGCGCGGACGCCGAGCACGTGGTGCGCAGCACCGCGCGCCTGGCCGGCCAGCTGGGCGCCGACTGGCACGCGGTGTATGTCGAAACCCCGGCCCTGCAGCGCATGCCGGCGCCGCGGCGCGAACTGACCCTGACCACCTTGCGCCTGGCGCAGGAACTTGGCGCGAGCACGGCGGTGCTGGCCGGGCGCGACATCGCCGACGCCATCGTCGACTACGCGCGCGACCACAATGTGTCGAAACTGGTGCTGGCGCGCGCGCATTCGTCATGGCCGTGGCGCCGGCCGCACCGGGCACGCATCGCCGGCCTGGCGCCGGACATCGACCTGATCGAAGTCGGCGGCGCCAAGCCGCGCGAAGCCGCGCCCGCCGCCGGCGCCAACACCGTCACCCTGGCGATCGACAGCGGCAAGCGGCGCGCCCAGGCCTACGCCTGGTCGGGCGCGGCCAGCCTGGCCGCCGCGCTGCTGCTCTCGCCGCTGGTCGGCTACGTCGACCTGGCCAACATCGCCATGCTGTTCCTGCTGGTGGTGCTGCTGGTGGCGGTGCGCTTCGGACGCGGGCCGTCGGTGCTGTGCACCTGCCTGTCGGTGGCCTGCTTTGATTTTTTCTTCGTCACGCCGCGCTTCGACTTCGCCGTCTCGGACCTGGAATACCTGATCACCTTCGTGGTCATGCTGGCGGTAGGCCTGATCACCGGCCACCTGACCGCCGGCCTGCGCTTCCAGGCGCGCGTGGCGGCGCACCGCGAGCGCCGCTCGCGCGCCCTGTACGAATTCGCGCGCGAGCTCTCCGGCGCGCTCCAGACCGAGCAGATCGTCGACACCACGCGCGACGCCATCGCCCGCACCTTCCGCGCCAGCGCCACCCTGCTGGTGCCCGACGCCGACGGCCGCCTGCAGGCGCCGCCAGGCGCCAGCGCCGACCTGGGCGTGGCCCAATGGGCTTTCGACCATGCGCAGAGCGCGGGCCTGGGCACCGGCACCCTGCCGGCCAGCGCCCTGTTCTACCTGCCGCTGGTGGCGCCCATGCGCACCCGCGGCGTGCTGGCCATCGCACCCGAACAGCAGCGCTGGATCCTGATCCCCGAGCAGCGCAAGCAGCTCGACACCTTCGCCGCGCTGGCCGCCATCGCGCTCGAACGGGTGCATTACATCGAGGTGGCGCAGGATGCGCTGGTCGACATGGAGTCCGAACGCCTGCGCAATTCCCTGCTGGCGGCGCTCTCGCACGACCTGCGCACGCCCCTCACGCTGCTGGTGGGCCTGTCCGAATCGCTGGCGTCCTCCAGCCCCGCGCTGGCCGCGCCCCAGCGCGAGATGGCCGGCATCCTGCACGACGAGGCGCTGCGCATGAGCGCCCTGGTCGCCAACCTGCTGGAGATGGCGCGCATCCAGAGCGGCCAGATCACCTTCAACATGCAGTGGCAGCCGCTCGAAGAAGTGGTCGGCAGCGCCTTGCGGGCCTGCGCCGCGCCCTTGCGCGGGCATGCGGTGCGCACCGAGCTGGCGCCCGGCCTGCCGCTGGTGCGCTTCGACGCGGTACTGATCGAGCGCGTCCTGTACAACCTGCTGGAGAACGCCGCCAAGTACACGCCGCCGGCGTCGACCATCGTGATCGCGGGTACGCGCCTGGGTAGCTCGCTCAGATTGAGCGTGAGCGACGATGGACCGGGCTTTCCCGCAGGCCGCGCCGATACCCTGTTCGAGAAGTTCGCGCGCGGCGAGCGCGAGTCGGCCAAACCGGGCGTGGGACTGGGGCTGGCGATCTGCCGCGCGATCATCGAGGCGCATGGCGGTAAAATCGAGGCTGGCGCGTCGCCGACCGGCGGCGCTTCGCTTGTCATTACCTTGCCGCTCGGGACCCCGCCGCCCGGCCCAGAACCAGAAAGCCTCGATTTGCCCGATGACTGATCCCGCTCCCACCGCCCTGCTGGTCGAAGACGAACCGCAGATCCGCCGCTTCGTGCGCGCCGCGCTCGAAGACGAGGGCTGGGTGGTGTTCGAAGCGGCCACCATGCAGCGCGGCCTGATCGACGCCGGCACCCGCACGCCGGACCTGGTGGTGCTCGACCTCGGCCTGCCCGACGGCGACGGCGTCGCCTTCATCGCCGACCTGCGCACCTGGTCCTCGGTGCCGGTGATCGTGCTGTCGGCGCGGGTGGGCGAGGCCGACAAGATCCGCGCGCTCGACGCCGGCGCCGACGATTACCTGACCAAGCCTTTCGGCGTGGGCGAGCTGCAGGCGCGCGTGCGCGCCACCCTGCGCCGCCAGCGCCAGCCCGGCGCCAGTCCGTCCGCGCTGGTGCGCTTCGGCGACGTTTGCGTCGACCTGCAGGCGCGCCGCATCACCAAGGCCGGCCGGCACGTGCACCTGACCCCGACCGAATTTCGCCTGCTGTCGGTGATCGTGGCCAATGCCGGACGCGTGGTGACCAATCCGCAGCTGCTGCGCGAGGTGTGGGGACCGTCGCACGCCGAGGACGGCCACTACCTGCGCATCTACATGGGCCACCTGCGCCACAAGCTGGAAGACGACCCGGCCCAGCCGCGCCACCTGCTCACCGAAACCGGCGTCGGCTACCGCCTGCTGGCCCAGGACTGACATGCAGGCGCCGTTTTCCCTGCTCGATGCCGAAAACACGCTGGCTTCGCCGGTGCCCGTGCCGGCCGGGCGCGCCACGCAGATGCTGGCGCTGACCATCCTGTGGCATCCGGATGCGCGGCGCATCGGCGAGCAGTACATCGCTACCGCGCGCAGCGCCGACATCGACGTGAACCGCTTCGCGCCCCTGTTCGGCGCCCCCGGCGGCCGCTGCGCGCCGCTCGACCAGCGCCGTGTCGCGCGCGATTCGCTGCGCCTGCGCCGCCATCGCGACGATGGCGTCAGCCTGCTGCTGCCGCAAAGCCGCATGCGGGTGGAACTGAACGGCGCCATGCTGGCCGCGCCGGAGACGCGCTGCACGCCGGAACAGGTGGACGCCGGCCTGGTGATCGGCCTGGGCGGCGTGGTGCTGCTGTGCGTGCACTGGATGGACCGCCTGCCGCAGGACAGCGCGATCGCTTCCGTGCGCGGGGTGAGCGCGGCGGCGATACGTGTGCGTGAACTGATCCGGCAGGTGGCCGCGACCGACCTGCCGGTGCTGCTGCTCGGTGAAGCCGGCAGCGGCAAGGAACTGGCCGCGCGCGCGATCCACCAGGCCAGCGCGCGCTGCCGCGAGCCGATGGTGACGGTGAACATGGCGACCGTCGGCGCGTCGCTGGCCGAGGCCGAGCTGTTCGGCGCCGGCACCGGCGCCTTCGCGCAGGCGGGCGAGGGCAGCGTCTTCCTCGACAAGATCGGCAAGGCGCCGCAGCCGGTGCAGGCCATGCTGCGTCGCGTGCTGCAAACGCGCGAGTACCGCCCGCCCGGCGCGCGCACCAAGGAGGCGGCGCGGGCGCGCCTGATCGGCGCCAGCGACGACGACCTGCACGACGCCAGCTTCAACCAGGCCTTGCTGCGCCGCCTGGAAGCGCTGGTGGTGCAGCTGCCGCCCCTGCGCGCGCGGCGCTGCGATATCGGCGTGCTGGCGCTGCACTTCATGCAGGCCTGGAGCGCGCGCACCGGCGGCGCGCCGGAGCTGCCGCTCGCCTTCATCAGCCAGTTGTGCGTCTACGACTGGCCCGGCAATGTGCGCCAGCTCGGCAGCGTGGTGCAGCGCGCCCTGAGCGTCGCGCAGGCCGGCGAGGCGCCCGACTTCGGGACGCTGGTGCCGGGCGTGGCGGGCCGGCCGGCGCGCACCCGGCCGGGAAAACTGGGCGCGCAGGCGGTGCTCGACGCGCTGGAGGCGAACGGTTGGCTGATCCGCAATGCGGCGCTGGCGCTGGGCGTGTCGCGTCCCTCGATGTACAAGCTGATGGAGGCGCATCCGGCGATCCGCCAGATCGGCCAGATTGCGCCGGCCGAGATCGACGCGGCGCTGGCGGCCCATGGCGGCGACGCCGGACGCTGCGCGGCCGCGCTCAAGACCCCGAGCGAAGCGCTGCGCCGTTATCTGCGCGGGCGCATGGCCGGGAAAGTGTCATGAAGCGGACCTGCCGGCCCTGTACCGCAACGGCGGCATGGACAGATGGACAAGGAGAACTGGCGCCTGTGGTCGCTGGACGAGATTATCGAGCAAAACATCGAGCGCTCCGGCTTCGGCGTATAAAGGCGCACTTTTGCGCGCATGGTGCAGAGCTATGTACAATCGAAGCCGGTCTTTTTTGAACGGGTGAACGGCAGTGGATCAATTGTTGGCAATGCGCGCCTTTGTCCGGGTGGTGGAGACCGGTTCCTTCAGCCGGAGCGCCGACCAGCTGGCGCTGCCGCGTTCGACAGTCAGCAAGCTGGTCACCGACCTCGAACAGCATCTCGGCATCAAGCTGATGCAGCGCACCACGCGCGCCGTCGCCGCCACGGCGGACGGGCTGGAATACTACCGTCACGCGCTGCGGCTGGTCGGCGAAGTGGACGATATCGACAACGCCGCGCGCGGCAAGACGCTCAAGCCCGTCGGGCACCTGCGCATCGATGCGCCGGCCTCGTTCGCCAACTGCCTGCTGATTCCGGCGCTGCCCGATTTTCACCGCGCCTGTCCGGATGTCACAGTCGCCCTGGGTATCGGCGACCGCCCTGTGAATATCGTGGGCGAGGGCGTCGACTGCGTGATCCGCGCCGGCCGCATCGACGACATGAGCATGATCGGCCGCAAGCTGGCCGACCTGGCCTACGTCACCTGCGCCGCGCCGGCCTATCTGGCGCGCATGGGCACGCCGTCGACACCGCACGAACTGGAGGCCGGGCATGTGCAGGCGGCCTACTTTTTCGCCGCCGGCGGCAAGCCCGAACCCCTGGTTTTCGAGCGCGGCGGCGAGCGCGTCGAGATGCAGCGCAGCGTGTTTTCGACCAACGACGGCAATGGCCTCAAGGAGATGCTGGTCGCCGGCCTGGGCGTGGGCCAGCACTTCCGCCGCATCGTGCAGCCCTATCTCGATGCGGGCCAGCTGGTGCCCCTGCTGGAAGACTGGTCGCGGCCCGCTTTTCCCCTGCATGTGATCTATCCGCCCAACCGGCACCAGAGCGCCAGGCTGAAAGTGTTTATCGATTGGGTGATGCAGACCTTCGGCGACGCGCCTGGCGCGCCGTAGCTGTCAGGGAAGGACGGCGCTGACGCGGATCTCCACCCGCATCGCCGGGTCGCCCAGCGCGGCCACGCCGAGCGAGGTCCAGATCGGCGCGTGGCCCGGCATGTAGTGGCGGAACAGCTTGACCATGGTCTCGTTTACGCCCGGCGGATAGCCGCCCACGTGATACGAATTGACGTGCACCACATGCTCCCAGCAGGCGCCGGCCGCCGCCAGGGTGCGGCTGAGGTTATCGAAGGCTTGCGCGATTTCGTCTTCCAGCAGGGCGGGAAACTGCCAGTCGTCGCTCCAGCCGCCCTGGCCCGAGGTCTCGATGCGCTTGCCGATCCTGAGCGCCTGCGAGTAATGCATACTGGCCAGCTGGCGCTCGCCGTAACCGGGGGTGACGAAAAATTCGGGCTTGTTCATGGTGTTCCTCATGGTGTTCCTTTAGGCAGTGGATGAATGGCGGGATTCATCATATTGGAATCGAACCACGAACAACATACGCGTTTCTTGCCATTACTATCCATAGTCATGGACAATCCGGCTGGCTTAGAAAGTTTCTGCTAAGCTAAATCAATGAGTTGTTTTTGGGGCAAGGTTTGCCCTGTCCACCGTCAGCAGAGGAGATTTACCGTGGCAGAGATCGATCATGTACTGATCGTGGATGACGACCGCGACATTCGTGAGCTGGTCGCGGCCTACCTCGAAAAACAGGGGCTGAGCTGCACCGCGGTGGCAGACGGCCGGGCGATGCGCTCGGCCCTGCAACGGGCCACGCCGGACGTCATCGTGCTCGACCTCATGCTGCCCGGCGACGACGGGCTGGCCCTGTGCCGCGAGATCCGCTCCGGCAAGCAGCGCGCCGTTCCGATCCTGATGCTCACCGCGCGCGACGATGAGACCGACCGCGTGGTCGGCCTGGAGCTGGGCGCCGACGACTACATGTCCAAGCCGTTCGCGGCGCGCGAGCTGCTGGCGCGCATCCGCGCCGTGCTGCGCCGCACGCGCATGCTGCCGCCGAATATGCAGGCGAGCGAAACGGCGTCCCTGATCGGCTTCGGCGCGTGGCGGCTCGACGTGGTGGGGCGCCACCTGCTGGCCGAGGACGATGTCGCGGTCGCGCTCAGCAGCGCCGAATACCGGCTGCTGCGGGTCTTCCTCGACCATCCGCAGCGCGTGCTGACCCGCGATCAATTGCTGGAACTGACCCATGGCCACGATGCGCAGGCCTTCGACCGCTCGATCGACATCCTGGTCAGCCGCCTGCGCCAGCGCCTGCGCGACGACCCGCGCGAGCCGCGCTATATCAAGACGCTGCGCAGCGAAGGGTATGTGCTGTCCTGCCCCGTCACGCCACTGGCCGGCGCGGCGTGAAACGCATCGCCACGGTCCTGCGCACCCTGGCGCCGGCCAGCCTGTTCGCGCGCCTGTCCCTGATTCTGCTGGCGGGACTGGCCGCGGCCCAGTTCCTGTCGGCCACGCTGGCCATCGAAGAACGCAACGACGTGAACATGGGCGCGATGATCGATTACGTCGAAGTCGACCTGCGCACCGCCGTCGCCCTGCTGGACCGCTTGCCGCATGAGGAACGGGCGGCCTGGCTGCCGCGCCTCGAACGCGGCGGCTACCGCTTTGCGCTGGCCGCCGGCCAGGCCGGGCCGGCGCTCAGCGCGCCGCACTCGATGCGCCTGCTGGCCTCGGTCGCGCGCGCGCTCACGCCCGGCCATGCCTTCAGCGCGCACGCGGTCGACGGCCCTGTCGAACGCTTCCAGGTGCACCTGCGGCTGGCCGACGGGCAGCCGCTGACGGTCGACTTCCGCCCGCGGCGCGGGCTGCCGCTGTCGGAGCGCCTGCCCTACATGCTGGCGGGGCAGCTGGCCCTGCTGGCGCTGGCCTGCTGGCTGGCGGTGCGCCTCGCCATCAGACCCCTGCGCACCCTGGCCGACGCCGCCGACGCGCTCGGGCCCGACCTGCGCCCGGTGCGCATGCCCGAACAGGGCCCGTCGGAAGTGGTGGCGGCCGCGCGCGCCTTCAACGCCATGCAGCAGCGGATCGCCGCCTATGTCGACGAACGGCTGCGCATCCTGGCGGCCATCTCGCACGATTTGCAGACGCCGATCACGCGCATGCGCCTGCGCCTCGACCTGATGGACGAATCGCCGCAGCAGCAACGCCTGACCGACGACCTGCGCCATCTGGAAGACCTGGCGCGCCAGGGGATCGGCTATGCGCGCGCCATGCACGGCCAGCTGGAGCCGGCGCGCGCGATCGATCCCGGCGGCCTGCTCGACGCCATGGCGCTCGACTACCGCGACAGCGGCGCCGACGTGGCCTTCGACAGCCAGGGCGGCGCGCCGCTGGTCACGCGTCCGGGCGCCCTGCGCCGCGTCGTGACCAACCTGGTCGACAACGCCCTGAAGTACGCGGGCCAGGCGCACATCGAGATGGCGCGCGCGGCCGACGGCGGCGTCACGATCCGGGTGCTGGACAAGGGGCCGGGCATTCCGGAGGCGGCGCTGGAGCAGGTGTTCGAACCTTTCTACCGCCTGGAGGGCTCGCGCAACCGCGATACCGGCGGCACCGGCCTGGGTCTGGCCATCGCGCGCCAGCTGGCGCTCACGCTGGGCGGCGGCCTGACCCTGCACAATCGTCCGGAGGGCGGGCTGGAAGCGCGGCTGCTGCTGCGCCCCCTGGCGCCCGCCGCTCAGCTGAAGGTGAACGCGTAGACGTCGGCGCCGCTGTCGAGAAAACGGATCTCGACGCGCCGCTGCCCGACCGCACCCGACTGCCTGACCAGCTGGTACAGGCGGGTGGCCGTGACGACGCCGTTGCCGGCGGCGTCGATGTCGGCCCCGTGGTCGGCGCCCGGCGCGCGGCCGTCGATGCTGACCTGGATACGCACGCTGCGTCCGGCCTTGCCGGGTCCCATCACCAAATGCAGGTCGCGCGCGCGGAAGGTGTGCGCGATGGCGCTCTGCGCCAGGTCGGCCCTGGCCGATTCGGCGCTCACGGTCCAGCGTCCGGACAGGCCCCACTGGTTCAGGCCGAGCTGGTTCACCGAGTAGTGCTGCGGCACGTCGCTGCGCATCCTTTCGGGCGAGTTGAAGCCGGAAGCCTGGCGATAGCCGACGTAGGTTTCGGCCGACTCGCGTTCGCGCAGGTCGGGCGCCATCTGTTCCGCCGGCTTGGGCGGATCGACCAGCGTGGCGTCGACCGGCGCGCCGCGCGATTGCGCCAGCAGCGACTGCATCGCCCGTTCCAGCTTGTCGTAGCCGCCTTCGCCCACCTGGCGGTAGCGGATCTTGCCGTTGGCGTCGACCAGGTACCAGGCCGGCCAGGCATTGTTGCCCCAGGCTTGCCAGATGCGGTGCTCGCTGTCGACCGCCACCGGGAAATCGATCTTGAAGCGCTCGACCGCGGCGCTGACGTTGGTGAGGTCTTTTTCGAACCTGAACTCGGGCGAATGCACGCCGACCACCGTCAGGCCCTGGGCGCGGTATTTGTCGGCCCAGGCGCGCACGTAGGGCACTGTGCGGATGCAGTTGATGCAGGAGTAGGTCCAGAAATCGACCAGCACCACCTTGCCGCGCAACTGCGCCGGCGTCAGCGGCGCGCTGTTGAACCAGGTGGTGGCGCCGTCGAAACCGGGCATGGCCCCCTGGACCGGCAAGCTGCTGCCGTGCGCACTGGCGGCATTGCCGCCGGACGGCATCGACCAGGCGGCCACGCCGAGGATGGCGATGCAGCCGAGGGCGGCGATGGAATAGCGCTTCATGGCGGCTCCCTTGGTCAGGTTCATTTTTCGAGGACGACGATGGGTTTGTTCTTTTCGACCAGGTAGGTCGCCAGTTCGGCGGTGACGCCGGTCGAGACATTCCTGGCCGAGTGGGCGGCGCCGGCCGGAATGTACAGGGACTCGCCGGCCTGCAGGCGGAAGGTTTTGCCGTTCATGTCATATTCGATCGTGCCCGACAGGACGTAGGCGATTTCCACGCCCGGGTGGGAGTGCTTCGGGAACGAGGCGCCCGGGGCGAAATCGACGCGCACCTGGATCGCCTCGCGGTTGCCGTCGAAATCGTGGCGGACCGATTCGGTGCGGGCGATGCCCCTGGCGTCGAACTGTTGCGCGCCGGCGGCCGACGACAGCAGGCCGGCTGCCGCCATCAGCATGGCGCAGGCGGCGCGCCGGACCGGCGATGGACGGGTGGTGTTGTGCATGGCGTTCATGGGCTCTCTCCTGTGGGTTTGCCGGCGGCAGGCCGGGGTGGCCTGCTGCGTCGACGAGGACTCATTAGACCGTGTCGGTGTTTCTGTCCGATGTCGGGAATGCGCGCGAAAGCGCGCCGATCGTGTCCAACGCGGCAGTGGAAACAATCGGACACAAATCTCATTGGAATTCATGCCTTTTTGATCATGGTAATTTCTATCAAGTAATTACCCTGTCATAGTCCGCGTGCATCATCGCTCTGCAAATTCGCATTGAATGTGAGATGTCCATGAAGATTCCCCGTTTTTCCACCGGCATGCGCGTCGTCGGTTCGTTTTCCCTGGTCTTGCTGATCATGGCTTGCATGACCGGCGCTTCGCTGTGGCGCCAGCAGGCGGCCGAACAGGCAATGACGAGCCTGGTGGAGGTCCACCTGGCCAAGCAGCAGGCGCTGTCGGAGCAGCTGGCGACGGCGCGCCTGAACGGCGCGCGCACCTCGGCCATCGCGCGCAGCGACAGCCTCGAAGTCGCCGATTATTTCCAGGCCCAGCTCGATGCGGGCGAGACCGTGTTGCGGCAGACCGAACAGCGCCTGGCCGCCTTGTCCCCGACCATGGAAGAGCGCCAGTTGTGGCAGGCCGTGGTGCAGCGCAAGCAAGCCTATGCGGCGGTGCGCGCCGAGGTGTTCCGGCTCAAGGAAATCGGGCGCACCCAGGATGTCGCCACGCTGGCCGCCAGCACGCTCGAATCGACCTTCAACGCCTACGTGGCGGCGATGCAAGCGGCCGCGCAGCACCAGGGCGCGCAGTCGCAGGCGCTGGCGGCGGCCTCGGCGGTTCAGTTCCGCCACAGCCGCAACCTGCTGGTCGGGCTCGGGCTGGCCGCGCTGGCCGTCGCGGCGCTGCTGTCGTGGATGCTCACGCGCGGCATCGTGGCGCCCCTGAAACGCGCGGTGGGACTGGCGGCGCGGGTGGCGCAAGGCGATTTGCGCATGTCGATCGAACACGCGCGCGCCGACGAAATCGGCCAGCTGCTCACGGCCCTGAGCGACATGGCGGCGCGCCTGGCCAGCACCGTCGGCAATGTGCACGAGGGCGCGCTGGCGATCGACCTGGCCTCGCGTGCGATTGCCGAAGGCAACCTCGAATTATCGGGCCGCACCGAGCAGCAGGCGGCCGCGCTGGAAGAAACGGCCTCGTCGATGGAAACGCTGACCGAGGCCGTGCGCCAGAACAGCGCCAACGCGCGCCTGGCCAGGGAACTGGCGGAGTCGGCGTCGAGCGTGGCGCGCGAGGGCAGCCGGGTGGTGGCGGACGTGATGCACACGATGACGCACATCAACGACTTCGGCAAGAAGATCGCCGACATCACCAGCGTGATCGACGCCATCGCGTTCCAGACCAACATCCTGGCGCTCAACGCGGCGGTGGAGGCGGCGCGCGCGGGCGAGCAGGGCCGTGGCTTTGCGGTGGTGGCGGCCGAAGTGCGCAACCTGGCGCAGCGCTCGGCGGCGGCGGCGCGCGATATCCATACCTTGCTGGGCAATTCCTCGGCCAAGATCGTCAACGGCAGCGAACTGGCACAGGCGGCCGGCGCGACCATGGACGAGATCATGCTGCGGGTGCAGAAGGTGACCACCATCATGGCCGCCATCAGCACGGCCAGCAGCGACCAGGAACACAGCATCGGGCAGGTGAGCAGCGCCATCCGGGCGATGGATGGCGTGACCCAGCAGAACGCCAGCCTGGTGGACGAGGCGGCGGCGGCGTCCGGCGCAATGCGCGGCCAGGCGCGCGAACTGGCGCGCATGGTGGCGTATTTCCAGACCGGGCGGCAGGCCGGCGCAGCGCGCCCCTTGCTGATCGGCTAGGCGGATGCCGGCTCGTCGCCGAAGACGGCATCGAGCCCGGGCGCGTCGATGCCGCGTTCGAACCACTGTTCCAGTTGCGCCTGCGTCGCTGCGGCGATGCGCTGCGCCGCCGGCTCGGGCAGGTCGCCGAAGCGCTTGCGCAACAGTCTGCCCAGCATGCCGCGCAGTGCTGCGACATGACCCTCGGCCCGGCCCTGCGCCTGGCCGAGGGCCCGGCCTTCCGCCTTCCCTTGTTCGCTTCCCTTCTGAAAGCCGAGATCTTCGAATTCTTCGGCCCAGGTTTCAAATTGACGTCCCATGTCGCCGACCTCCTCCCCACTGTCCAAACTGAACGCTTCCGGATTGCCGCGCCGTGCCGCCAGGGCCTGCAGCCACACCTCGACCGAGCGCATCAGGCTGGCCTGTGGCGCGTCCTTGAACCAGGTAAGCAGCGCGGGCAAGACCTTGTATCTGACCTTGGGCGCGCTCGAAAGTTCCATCCGGATCAGCAGGGCCAGCAAGCTGGCATTCGCTTCCAGCGCCACCGGATCGAGGCGCTGCCGGTCGATCAGCACGTAGCGCTGGGATGGCTGGAACGGCAACAGCTCGGGCGGCGCGTCCACCAGGTCGGCCAGGTCGACGCAGGCGTTCCAGCGCGGCACGCCGTTGTAGAACACCAGCGGCAATACCGGCGGCAACATCAGCGACGGCGGCAAGGCATGCCGCTTGACCAGGTTCTGGCACAGCAGGCCGACGTAGTTCTGCATGCGCAGCGCCATCCAGCGGTCCATGCCGGACTGGAATTCGAGCAGGATGTACACATACAGGCATTGCCCGCCGATCCGCACGCGCCAGACGAGGTCGTTCTGGCGCGCGGCCAGGCCTTCGCTGACATAGGCCGGATCGACCGCTTCGAACGCCGACAGCGCAAGATCGTCGAACACGGTGAAGGGCGTCAGGGTCGTGAGCAGCTCGCGCACCAGTTCCGGGTGGGCGAACAGCGAACGGTAGGGGAGGTCGTGATGGACGGGCATGAGGCATTCTAGCCAGCGAAAACGCGCCAGCTTTGCGCTGCCTCAGTCGTGCGCGCCGCCGTCCTGCCGTTCGGGACGCGCTGTCACGGCAGGCGGCCGGCGAGCGCCGCGCCCTGTCTCTGCAGCCTCTCGATGGTCTTGTCCGCCGTCATCGCCTGCAGGGCCGCCGCCAGTCCCGGCACCAGCGCGGCGTGCTTCCTGTGCACGTAGTGGTAAACCGGGAACGAAGCCAGTGCCGGCGAGAGCACCTGCACATCGTCGATGCGCAGCGCGGCGGCGGCGGCCAGTCCCGCCAGGCGGTTGCCGACCACGATATCGGTGCGTCCCATGGTCAGCTTGCGGAAAGCCATGTCCATGGCCGGCACCGGCTCGGTCCGCATGCCCGCCGTGTTTTCCTTGACGATCTTGATGCCGCGCACGTAGCCGATCGTGAACGGCCGCAGGCTTTCCCAGCCGTTGACGACGAAGGAGGTCCCGCGCGTGAACACCACGATCTCGTAGGTCAGCAAGGGCACGGGAACGATGAGCAGGTTCGGATAGTCGCGTTCCATGCCGGCTTTTCGGTACAGTTCGCCGTCCATCCTGCCTTCGTTGGCCATCATCAGGGTGCGCTCGCCCGGCAAGGGGTGCACCACCAACTGCCGCCCGATGCGGCGGTAGGCTTCCGCCATCACCAGTTCGGCGATCCTGCTGGACGGATCGCTGCCGACCAGGGTGGAAATGTGGATCTCCTGCGCGGCGGAAACTGGCCCGGCGCGCTCCATGGCGCTCAGGGCAAGGGCGAGTGTCAACAGGCGGCGGCGGTCCACGGGGTTTCTCCGTAAGAATTGATGCAATACCCATACTAAGCCCTTCCCTGCCGCAGTCAAGCCCCCCCGGCAGCCCTAGCGCGTGAGCAGGATGGTCAGCAGCGCCACCGCGTCCTGATTCGCGCGCAGGCCGTGCGGCACGCCGCCGAGCAGGTACAGCATCTCGCCCGGACGCAGCAGCACGCTCTTGCCGTGCGCATCGCAGACGATTTCGCCCTGCAGGCACAGCAGGGTAATTTCGCCATCCACCTTGTGCACCGGCATGTCGCGGTCCTTGGGCAGCACCAGCCGGATCAATTCCATATTGTCGGTCTTGGCCAGCGCCACCGAAGTGAAATGGGCGATGTCGTCGTCGCCCCGCTGGAGTGGAATCAGCTCGCCCGAGGCGGCATGTTGTAAGGCCATGATGGTTCCCTTTATGCTTCGGCGTCGATCGTCTCCACGCTGCGCAGCCACGTCACCAGCGCGAAGGCATCCTTGAATCCGCGCGCCAGGTCCGGCACCAGCTGGTCCGGCTGGTTCAGCTTGAGGTCGATCTCGGTCCAGACGAAAAAGCTCTTCAGCTTCAGGTAGTCGACATGCACATGCTGCGGATCGAAGCCCTTGGGCGGACGCTGCAGCTTGTCTTCGTCCAGCAAGTCGCCGTAGGTGGCGCGCAGTTGTTTATTCTTCAGCACTTTGGCAAATCCTGTCGCATCGTTGACGATGTGCTCGCGGATCGCCTTCAGGCGCGGCGGCGGCGGCAGGTATTCGCCTACCCCGAACTGCAGCTTGCCGTTGCCTTCGATCTGGAAATAATAGGTGGAGCCGCCGCCGGCGCTGGGCCGGCGCAAGTCCTTGGGCGTGATGCCGGCCGAAAAGCGCGTCTTGTAGGGGCGCTTGTCGTTGGCGAAGCGGATGTCGCGGTTGATGCGGAACATCGCCTTCTTGGGATTGCAGGCGGCCACCTGCCGGTCGAACTTGGTCAGTTCCTGGATCAATTCGGTCACGACGGCCAGGAATTCCTCGCGCAGGATGTCGTAGCGCGGTTTGTTCATGATGAACCAGGGACGGTTGTTATTTTCGCTTAATTCGTTGAGAAACTGCGTCAGGTCGCGCAAATGCATTATGGATCCAAAAAAGAGGGACGGCGGGTGAATGACTACCTGGGTAAATGACTACTTTACTGCGGACGCGGGCGCGTGCCGACGGTAACGTCGACCCTGGCCGGGCGATTCTTGCGCATCACGGTCATTGTAGCCTTGCCGCCCGGCGCAAGCTGCGCGATCAGATTGAGCGTGTCGTTGGTGCTGCCGGCCTCCTTGCCGTCGACCGCGAGCAGGATGTCGCCCGGACGCAAGCCGGCGCGGTCGGCCGGACCGTTGCGCACCACGCCGGCGATGATGGTGCCGCTCTGCCGCTCCAGGCCGAAGCTGTCGGCCAGCTCGGGCGTGATGTCCTGGGTTTCGATGCCGATCCAGCCGCGCACCACGGCGCCGTCGCGGATGATGGCGTCGAGCACGGCCTTGGCGGTGGTGACGGGAATCGCGAAGCCGATCCCGACCGAACCGCCGCTCTGCGAATAAATGGCCGAATTGATGCCGAGCAGGTTGCCGTTGGTATCGACCAGGGCCCCGCCCGAATTGCCGAAGTTGATGGCGGCGTCGGTCTGGATGAAGTTTTCGAACTGGTTGATGTGCAGATTGTTGCGCCCCAGCGCGGAGACGATCCCGAGGGTGACGGTCTGGCCCACCCCGAAGGGGTTGCCGATGGCCAGCACCACGTCGCCCACGCGCACGCTCTCGTCGTTGCCGAGCACGATGGCGGGCAGCCTGGGCACGTCGATGCGGATCACCGCCAGGTCGGTTTCCGGGTCGCTGCCGACCAGGCGCGCCGGCGCCTTGCGGCCGTCGGCCAGCACCACCTGGATCTGGTCGGCGCCTTCGATGACATGGTTATTCGTGAGGATGTAGCCGTCCGGGCTGACGATCACGCCCGAACCGAGGCTGGCTTGCTGCTCCTCGGGCGGCAGGCGGTCGCCGAAGAAGCGCCGGAAGAAGGGGTCGCGCATGAGCGGATGCTCGCGCCCGCGCTGCTTGCTGGTGAGGATGTTGACCACGGCCGGCATGGCGCGCCCGGCCGCCTCGCGGTAGCTGCCGGCCGCCGGCGCCGCACTTGGCGCTTGCAGCACCGACACGTTGCTGGCGACCTTGGCCGCTTCGACCCGGCTTGAGGGCCGCGCCAGCCAGTCGGGACGCAGGGCCGCGACCACGAAGTACAGCGCCAGGGCAACCGTCACCACTTGCGCAAACAACAACCAGCAGCGCCGCATTGCGCCCTCCACTTATTTTTTCAGGGAATCCCGGATCTCGCGCAGCAGCAGCACGTCTTCCGGGGTCGGCGCGGCCGCCACCGCAGGCGCTTCCTCGGCGCGGCGCAGCTTGTTCATCACGCGGATCATCTGGAAGATGATGAAGGCAAGAATGATGAAGTTGAGCAAAATCGTCAGGAAATTGCCGTAAGCGAGCACCGCGCCCGCCTTCTTGGCTTCGACCAGGGTCAGGTTCATGGCCTGGCCGTTCAGCGGAATGTAGTAATTGGCAAAATCGAGACCGCCGAACAGGCGGCCGATGGGCGGCATGATGATGTCTTGCACCAGTGAATCGACAATCTTGCCGAAAGCACCACCGATGATCACGCCAACGGCGAGGTCGACCACATTGCCCTTCATTGCGAACTGCCGGAACTCGCTCATCATCGTCATGTTTTGCCCCCAAAATTGTGAAATAACCACGCCGATCATACCTCACCGCTGTTAGAAACCAAACCGCGTCATCGGTTCCCCCCGCAGCGCCCTTGGGACCGCAGGGGCCGGAAAAGGGGGAATCGGGGCTTGCGGGCGCCCGATTCGTTTCAAAAAGGCGATGATTCGCTCTTGACAGGCGCGCGAGCAACATTTTTTCTTTAACTCGCCCCCCTCTTCCCTTATAATTTAAGGTTGCTAGAAGCTCTAAGTAGCTTTTTAAGATTTCGCATTTTGACTGATTGGGGTTGGTATGAGTAACGAAAAGCAGGTCGATCCGGGCCGACGCGTCATGCTCGCCGCTACGTGCGCGGCGGGTGGTGTTGTCGGTTTGGCCACGGCGGGAGCCTTGGTAAGCACATTCCAGCCGTCGGAGAAGGCAAAAGCCGCTGGCGCGCCGGTAGAAGTAGATATTACCGGCATGGCTGTCGGCGAAATGAAGACCGTGGAATGGCGCGGCAAGCCCGTATGGATTCTCAAGCGTTCGCCCGAAATGGTCGCTTCGCTGAAGAAGACCGACGGCGTGGTCGCCGATCCGAAGTCGGAGCGCACGCCTGACGCGCTCACGCCGGCCTACGCGCGCAACGAACACCGTTCGATCAAGCCGGAATACCTGGTCGCGGTCGGCATCTGTTCGCACCTCGGCTGCTCGCCAACCTCGAAGTTCGCGGAAGGCGCCCAGCCGAACCTGCCGGACGACTGGGCCGGCGGCTTCCTGTGCCCTTGCCACGGTTCGACCTTCGACCTGGCCGGCCGCGTGTTCAAGAACAAGCCGGCGCCGGACAACCTCGAAGTGCCGCGCCATATGTACTTGAGCGACAACAAGCTGATCATCGGTAAAGACGAGAAAGGCGAGGCGTAATCATGGCCGCTTTTAAAGAAACCAAGTTCCCCGCGAATGCGCCGGTGGCCGACAAGGCCCTGGGCTGGGTGGACGACCGCTTTCCGCTGTCCAAACTCTGGAACGACCAGTGGGGCCAGTACTACGCCCCGAAGAACTTCAATTTCTGGTACATCTTCGGCTCGCTCGCGATGCTGGTACTGGTATTGCAGATCGTCACCGGTATCTTCCTGACCATGCACTACAAGCCGGACGCCAACCTGGCCTTCGGTTCGGTCGAATACATCATGCGCGAAGTACCGTGGGGCTGGCTGGTGCGTTACATGCACTCGACCGGCGCTTCGGCCTTCTTCATCATCGTCTACCTGCACATG
The DNA here is from genome assembly GCF_003953935.1 of Massilia atriviolacea. Lineage (GTDB taxonomy): Bacteria > Pseudomonadota > Gammaproteobacteria > Burkholderiales > Burkholderiaceae_D > Telluria_A > Telluria_A atriviolacea. The sequence goes on along the minus strand of NZ_RXLQ01000004.1, from coordinate 340,949 downwards.
ACGCGCGGGCTGCTGTACGGTTCCTACCGCAAGCCGCGCGAACTGATCTGGCTGTTCGGCTTTGCGATCTTCCTGTGCCTGATGGCCGAAGCCTTCTTCGGCTACCTGCTGCCATGGGGCCAGATGTCGTACTGGGGCGCCCAGGTGATCGTCAACCTGTTCGGTGCGATTCCTTTCATCGGCCCTGACCTGTCGCTGTGGATCCGCGGCGACTACGTGGTCTCCGACGCAACCCTGAACCGCTTCTTCGCCTTCCACGTGATCGCGATCCCGCTGGTTCTGCTCGGTCTCGTTGCAGCCCACCTGATCGCCCTGCACGAAGTCGGTTCGAACAATCCTGACGGTATCGAAGTCAAGGAAACCCTGGGCCCGGACGGCCATCCGCTCGATGCGATCCCGTCCCATCCCTACTACTCGGCGCACGATCTGTTCGGCGTATCGATCTTCCTGCTGATCTTCAGCGCGGTGGTGTTCTTCGCCCCGGAAATGGGCGGCTACTTCCTGGAGTACAACAACTTCATCCCGGCCGATTCGCTCAAGACCCCGGCGCACATCGCCCCGACCTGGTACTTCACGCCGTTCTACTCGGTGCTGCGCGCCACCACGGCCGACTTCATGTACGTGCTGATGGGTGCGATCGCCCTGTACGTGGCCTTCATCTGGGTCAAGACGCGCCTGCCTTTCCTGGTCAAGGTCGCCATCGCCGGTTTCGCGCTGCTGGTCATCGTCGGCATGCTGCCGCAGGTGCTGGATGCGAAATTCTGGGGTGTGGTGCTGTTCGGTTCGTCGGTGATGATCATCGCCGCCCTGCCGTGGCTGGACCAGTCGCCGGTCAAATCGATCCGCTACCGTCCTGACTGGCACAAATATGTGTACATGGTGTTCGGCATCTCCTTCGTGCTGCTCGGCTACCTCGGCACCCAGCTGCCGACCGCCGTGTTCACGATCATGTCGCAAGTGTGCACGCTGCTGTACTTCGGTTTCTTCATGTTGATGCCTTGGTGGAGCTCGATGGGCACCTTCAAGCCCGTGCCGAAACGTGTGACGTTCCATCCGCACTAATCGACGACATCACAGCAAAAGGACATTACATGAATTTTCCGAAAAAACTGATTGCGATCCTGGCATTGCTGCCGGGCCTGGCCCTGGCCAGCGGCGGCGGCCACCCACTGGACAAGGCGCCGGCGCGCCCGAGCCTGGCCTCGCTGCAAAACGGCGCCAAGCTGTTCGTCAACCATTGCCTGAACTGCCACTCGGCTTCCTCGATGCGCTACAACCGCCTGAAAGACCTGGGGCTGTCGGAAGAGCAGATCAAGGAAAACCTGCTGTTTACCGGTGAAAAAGTCGGCGCCATGATGACCACCGCGCTGCGTCCGGCGGACGCCAAGGAATGGTTCGGCGTGGTACCGCCCGACCTGTCCGTGATCGCCCGCGCCAAGGCTTCCTCGCACGGCACCGGCCCCGACTATCTGTACACCTACCTGCGCACCTTCTACAAGGACGATACCCGTCCGACCGGATGGAACAATATGGTGGTGGAAAACGTCGCCATGCCGCACGTGATGTGGAAGGAACAGGGTGTGCGCACCGTCAAGATGGATGAAGTCAAAGATCCGCATGATGCAAGCAAAACCGTGCACAAGTTCAATGGTTTCGTACAAGTTACGCCGGGCAGCATGACCCCGATCCAGTTCGACGAAGCGACGGCCGACCTGGTCGCCTACCTCGAGTGGATGGCCGAACCGGCAGCGGAAACCCGCAAGAGCCTGGGCGTCTGGGTTCTGTTCCTGATGTCGATCTTCGCCCTGTTCGCATGGCGCCTGAGCGCATCGTTCTGGAAAGAAGTCAAGTAAGACCGGCTTCACGCTTCATTTCATTGCCCGCCGAGTCGATCGGCGGGCACATTTCGGGGTGATCCGCTCGTCGTTTCACCCCCTTTGTTTCTAAGGAACTATAAAAATGATGGTTCTCTACTCCGGCACCACGTGCCCGTTCTCCCAACGCTGCCGCCTGGTCCTGTTCGAAAAAGGCATGGACTTCGAAGTGCGCGATGTGGACCTGTTCAACAAGCCAGAAGACATCTCGACGATGAACCCGTACGGCCAGGTACCGATCCTGGTCGAGCGCGAACTGATCTTGTACGAATCGAACATCATCAACGAATACATCGACGAGCGCTTCCCGCATCCGCAGCTGATGCCGGCCGATCCGCTGATGCGCGCGCGCGCCCGCCTGATGCTGTTCAACTTCGAAAAAGAACTGTTCGTCCATGTGCACGTGCTCGAGAGCGAGCGCGCCAAGGCCAACGACAAGAGCCACGACAAGGCGCGCGCCGAAATCCGCGACCGCCTGACCACGCTCGCGCCGCTGTTCCTGAAGAACAAGTACATGCTCGGCGACGAGTTCTCGATGCTGGACGTGGCCGTCGCCCCGCTGCTGTGGCGCCTGGATCACTACGGGATCGAACTGTCGAAGACGGCCGCGCCGCTGATGAAGTACGCCGAGCGCATTTTCTCGCGTCCGGCCTACATCGAAGCGCTGACCCCGTCCGAGAAAGTCATGCGCCGCTGATCGGCGCCGCAGGCCGATCGCACCCCGGCACGCCAGTCGCCACGCCTTCGGGCGAATCGCAGTAGACTGGCGTGTCCACCTCGTACCACACCACTACAGAACATGTCCGAGATCTCAACCAAGCCCTACCTGCTGCGCGCCATCTACGAGTGGTGCACCGACAACGGGTTCACGCCCTACCTCGCCGTCAAGGTCGACGCCGCGACCACGGTGCCGATGGAATACGTCAAAAAAGGCGAAATCGTGCTCAACATCAGCTTCGGCGCCACCTCGGGCTTGAAGATGGACAACGAAGCGATCCAGTTCCACGCCCGCTTCGGCGGCGTCTCGCGCGAGATCTACGTGCCGGTGCAGAATGTGCTGGCAATCTACGGCAACGAGAACGGCCAGGGCATGGCCTTCGAAGTGAGCAGTACCGCCTCCGAAAACGCCGCCAGCCAGCCGACCGACAGCCCGCTGTCGAGCGTGCCGGCGCCTGCCAAAGCGGCGCCCGTGGGGCTGCAGAGCGTGCCGGATACCGGTTCGGACAGTGCGCCGGGCGGCGCCCCGGCGCCGGGGCCGGACGACAACAACGACCCGCCTAAAAAAGGTGGCCGTCCGACGCTCACGCGCATCAAATAGCGTATAATCGCCGCTGTAAAAGTTTCGCCGACTTAGCTCATTTGGTAGAGCAGTTGATTTGTAATCATCAGGTGGCCAGTTCGAAACCGGCAGTCGGCACCAGAAATATCAAGGGGCTTACAGAAATGTAAGCCCTTTTCATTTGGACGAGTGTCAATACATCCTGCGCGCAAATTGATGGATCGGCATTGGCGCCTAGCAAAACTACGAAACTGATGTGCGATGCGTTGAAGATGACCATTCAACAGCGCAAGCAAGCGCAGTGTCTGAGCGTACATTCCGATCAGTCAGCCAGTACGCGAGCGAGGCTCACCAGGACACGCTAAAACAACACAGCTTTATTCGCAACGTGAGAGGCTGATCAAGAAAAGTAATTGGATTCTATGAGCTCAACGTCGGCCGCTGTAATCAAATCATCAAGAAAGTCGCAAGGTAGAGTGCATCAAACGAGAGGGGTAGTGCTTACAGTCCTCTCCGTTTCGAGAGATGGCTTTAGCACGCGGCTGTGTACTCGATTCTACTAACTATCTTGTCGGTAGACATACTAGCACTTCCACTTAGGAATGACGAACAGACCTCGCTGTTCGTAAACGCCAGCATGTCTGCGGGCAACGCCACTCAGACGCACTTGAGTGATGATGCATTCAGTGACTACGTGGACGTTCAAACTCCGTCTTCAGCTAAGGTTGAGGGGGAATGTAAGACTTTTTGCTCCTTTTCTGTCAAAATTCCCTGATCATCCAATGCTTCGCATTAGTTAATGGAGCACAACACGCCACAAAGTCACGGTCCGACTAAAACGCCAAACTACGTAATATGGTCGAAAAAGGACATATCAGTCGTTGTCTGGCACCTAAGAGAACGCTGATTTACTCATCTTCGCACTTCGAGCTTCATACAGATCAATGACTTACGTTCCCGCACTCAGCGAAAAACTGCTTAAATCGACACTTTCGCAGGCTCTCATACGGGATGCTTCGGGTACAAACATAATGCACTTGAGAAAAATACTTAAAGGAAATACTGATGGCACAAGCTGATACCTTGGTAGAGATGGTCAAGGCAGCCAGCAACGGCGACCAGCAGTCGTTTCGATCGGCAGCAGAGTCATTGATCAAGGAAGAGCGGGCTAAAGGGCACCGAATTTTGGCAGATCGACTCGCAAAGTCGCTGCAACAGTCGACAATCAAATTCTCATCCCCGCGCCAATTTGCTGGAGGTGGAAGTATTGTCAGCGCACACAAGGATTTGATATTTGAAACGTACCCGGAACGAACGCTGGACAGCATAGTACTGGCAACTAAGGTCCGTGATCAGCTTAATGAAGTCATCGAAGAGCAGCATCGCACTGAGCTGCTACACTCGCATAATATGCGTCCTCGTCATCGAATATTGCTTGCGGGTCCACCTGGCAATGGCAAGACGACCTTGGCCGAAGCGATAGCTCATGAGCTCATGGTCCCTTTGATTGCAGTTCGTTACGAGAACGTGATAGGTAGCTATCTGGGCGAAACGTCGGGGCGGCTAAAAAGTCTAATCGACTATGCGAAAACCCAGCGTTGCGTACTGTTTTTTGACGAATTTGAGACTTTAGGAAAAGAACGTGGCGACACGCATGAAACCGGCGAAATAAAACGTGTAGTTAGTTCCTTGCTGCTGCAAATGGACGAATTGCCGGACTATGTAGTTATTATTGCTGCTAGCAACCACCCAGAATTACTGGATCGTGCCGTATGGCGACGTTTTCAGGTTAGAATTGAACTTTCAATGCCCACCCGAGCGCAACTCACCCAATTTATCACAACCCTTGGGAGTCGCTTAAATGTGAACTTTGGATTTGCGCCTGAGACAATTGCGAAACGGTTGCTTGGACTTAACTTTGCGGAAGTAGAAGAATTTTGCCTATCAGTCGCCCGGCGGGCAATTCTCGATCAACGAACAGGTGACGCAAAGGCTGTTACGCTTACAAAGCTAGATCAGTTAAACGATCGTTTGAAACCATTTTCCCAAGAGATTTGAATTTAGGGGATTCCAGAATAGGAAGCTGAAGAAAGAAGCGCATGGCAAATCACTTACCGCTTTTGGTATTTCCTGAGAAACGAATTGTCCCACCTGAGCCGGGGAGGGGATTCCCGCAAAGTAAGCCTCACCTGCCAGGACGCGCCGCCCAGTCTATTCGTATCGGCGCACAAATGCGTGAGCTACAACGTTCTTTTGTGGAGTACCGCGTAGGTATTGCAGGTGCATTGGCTGGTTTAGAACCGGAAGCCGTTCTAGTGATCGAAATTGTCGGCACTGTGAACGATTTTAAGCAAGCCGTCGAGGCTGCTGACCTAGAGTGGCTCGGGGAATGGGATCTCAGTGATATCGAGCCGGATGACGAATTTTATGAACTAGATACTCACGGCAACTTCGCCGCTAAACCACTGAAAGGTCGGTTATTTCTTTCAATGGGTAGTGAGGCGGGACTTCAGGGTATGCTTGCTCTTTGGCGCCAATGGACAGAAGGACGACCGCTGCCATACGGTCGCGCGAAATGGGCAGAGGTTTTCTCCCAACTGCGTAATATTAGACGCTGGAGTATTGAGGAAACACTTCGCGAAACTGGAATGATAGAACAGTGGAGAGAATTACTTCAAGCAATTATACCGGGCGAGGAAGTTCCCTTCCAGATAGAACTATTTTATCGACGCAATGCGCTAAAACGACAACAAAACGAACGCGCCATTCACTCGCTACTGGCAGAGCTTGGCGGCGGAACACTCGGGCCATTTATTGACCTACCAGAAATCGCTTTTCACGCGGTAAAAGCTATACTTCCAGTTGAGAGTATTCGACAGCTGATTGATGAGGTTGACGATCCAAATAGCATCGTAGATATTCAGCTCTTCAATTTCTCTGGAATCATGTACTTCCGACCAACAGGGCAAACTTTGGCTGTGTCAGAAGAAGATGAAGGCACGCCTGCAGAGCTTGATGCCGGGGAAGCGGACGAGTTGCCGGTGCTTGCACTCCTTGATGGCGCGCCGCTCCAGAGGCACAATTTTCTACGAAACAGAATATTGCTTGATGACATATTTGACCTTGACCGGCTATATCAACCAGGCCAACGTCGGCACGGAACGAGCATGGCATCACTGATTGTTCATGGTGATTTAGCCAGCCTCAATAGCCGGCCCTTAGTGAGTAAATTGTATTGTGTCCCTGTGATGCAGCCGGACCAAGGAAGTGCCGCTAAAGATGAACACATGCCAAACGATGTCTTTTTTGAAGACAGAATACACGTTGCCGTTCGTCGAATGTTCGAAGGGACTAATGACGTTCCTCCGCAAGCCCCAACCGTGAAAATTATAAATATTTCTATCGGCGACCCTGCGCGCCCCTTTATCCACACACCTAGCCCTTGGGCACGCTTGCTGGATTGGCTCTCCTGGAAATATCGTGTAATTTTTATTGTCAGCGCTGGAAACTATCCAGAGTCAATTGAAATTGGACTCAGTCACGTAGCGTTTTCGGCACTCAGCAAAGATAAACGAGTACAAGCAACGCTCAAATCGGTCGCTGCCTCGCTCAGTTCGCGCCGCTTGTTATCTCCTGCAGAGTCGCTTAATGCAATAACAGTTGGGGCACTACACACGGATGAGGCTGGAGAATATCTAGATTATCCTCCAAGAATCGATTTGATGCCCCATGACCAAATGTTTAGCCCAGCAATGCGGGTTGGTCATGGATTTCGGCGATCTGTAAAACCAGAAGTACTATTCGCTGGCGGCAGACAGTTGTATCAAAAACCGTTGATGAATGGAACAACAGTTTACTCTGCCGACAAAACTAAGCTTAGCCCGGGTCAGCGTGTCGCCTGGGACAGCCCAACCGAAGGGCATCTGAACAACACAGTATTCACACGTGGGACCAGCAATGCTACTGCCATTGCTAGTCGCAACGCCGGGCGAATTCACGAGATGCTTGCGTCGCTTCGCGACGAAGAACAACAACACATACCGGATTCTTTAGAAGCAGTAATAATTAAGACGTTACTCATTCACGGCGCGCGTCAGCCCGAGACTGCGAAAGACCAACTGGTCAAAGCTCTTAAAAACGAATCGAATTCTCGGCAGTTCAAAGAGGTTGTTGCTCGCTATATTGGCTACGGTGCGCCCGATGTTGACCGGGTGCTAACGTGTACAGATCAACGCGCAACTATCCTCGGCTTTGGTGAAATTGCTGAAAATGAGGTGCATGAGTATGAGTTTCCACTACCGCCCGCATTATCCGCACAAAAGCTTTGGCGTCGACTGATTGTCACTCTGGCTTGGCTTTCTCCGATCAACCCTGATCATCGTGACCTTCGTGAAGCGAAGTTAGAAATGGAACCGGGCGGTTCAACTTGGGACAACATCCCGTTGAAACTCAAACGCCAAGACAGCGATCATAATCAGGTGCTCCGGGGGACTGTTCAACATGAGGTGCTTGATGGGAAAAATTTGATTGCGGCATATCAAGATGGTGAGACCCTACGACTCAGAGTGGTCTGCAAGAAGGACGCAACCGCCAGACTGGATGAGATGATTCCCTACGGGTTGGCCGTTACGTTGGAAGTGAAGGAGGATGTGCAGATTCCTATTTATCAGCAGGTCCGCGCAAGGATTAGGCCTCAAGTTGTCGTTGGCGCAGCTCAGCGTTAGGTACAAATTTTGTATGCAGCGCTGTTCTCATTCCGATTCCCTCAAATTACCGATTCAAAATTGCTTTTGTTCTTTACTTCAACAACCGACAACTATTTATACGGCACGTCTTCACGCACAAGGAATACGATCAATGGACACCTTGATGGATCAGGAAGTCGTTGAAAAAATTGCCCGACATTTCAGCGCGCTGACTTCCCTTTGTTCGCGTCATCCAATTCGCCCGGAACTTGATTACGACAACGCCGTCACCGCCTTGAACCAGTTGCTCGACGCCGGCGCTGCGGACGAACAGCATGCGCTGGCCGACCTCGCCACTTTGCTGGCCACCTTGATCGCCGCCTATGACGAGACGCATTATCCCGCCCCTCCCGTGTCACCTCTCAACCTGCTGCGGTTTCTGATGGAGCAGCATCGGCTGTCGGCGTCGGCGCTTCCCGAGCTGGGCAGCCAGGCCGTCGTCGACGACATCCTCAGCGGAAAGAGACAACTCTACCTCCGGCAAGTCAAGGCTCTTGCCACCCGCTTCAAGGTTCCTGCAACGCTCTTCATTTGATGTCAGGGCCAGGCGCCCAATCCCATCTCGTCCCGCAACAAGCCCGCGCACGAACCAATTTTCGCCTAAGTCAGCGGCTGTATTCTTTGGCAAGAAGCTGCAACGATCCGCATGCCGGCCAGCGCCGCGCGCCACCCGCATGGACCGGTCCGGCTTCCCCTTGCCAACCCATCCAGAAAGCCGCCATGCGCCTGCCCCTGATCGCCCCTTCCGACCTCAGCCCCGAACAACAGCCCCTGTACCAGGACATGCGCAAAGGCATCGCCTCGAACTTCAACGCCTTCGTTTCCCAGCGCGAGGATGGCGCCCTGATGGGCCCGTGGAATCCGTGGCTGCACGAGCCCGCCATCGGCAAGGCGATCTGGAACCTGACCCTGGCGATGACGGCCAACGCCGTACTGCCGGACAATGTGCGCCAGATCGCCATCCTGGTGGTCGGCGCGCGCTTCGATGCCGCCTACGAACTGTACGCCCACATCGCCGTGGCCGAGGCCGAAGGGATGCCGCTGGAACGCCTGGCGACCCTGGTGGCCGACCTCAAGCCATCCGACCTGAACAAGGAAGAGAGCGTGGCCTACGACCTCGCCTACGCCCTGTGCCGGGGCGGCCTGCTGCCCGAGCCGATCTACCGCCTGGCACTGGCCACCTTCGGCCAGAAAGGCACGAATGAACTGATTTACCTGGTCGGACTCTATTCCATGGTATCGACCACCCTCAACGGCTTCGACGTTCCGGTGCCCGAGCATGCGTGACGGTTCCACATTGCACAAGCGCGCCAGCGCGCCGCCCGAAGCGGCGCGCCCCTGCGCCTCGGCCTTCGGCAGCATCGCGCTGTTGCTGCAGGGCGGCGGCGCGCTCGGCGCCTACCAGGCCGGGGTCTACGAGCGCCTGCTGGAAGCGGGCATCGAGCCGACCTGGATCGCCGGCATCTCGATCGGGGCGATTAACAGCGCCATCATCGCCGGCAATCCGCGCGCGGACCGGGTCGCCAAATTGCGCAGCTTCTGGGAACAGGTCAGCAACGCCGGCGACGGCGGCGCCAGCGCATGGTGGACCGGCTTGCTGGCCGACGACACCCTGCGCGGCTGGGCCAACCAGATGGCGGCCGGGCGCGTGCTCTCGCACGGCGTGCCGGGCTTTTTCCAGCCGCGCATGCCGCCGCCCTGGCTGCCGCTGGCCAACCGCGCCGCCACCAGCTACTACGACACGTCGATGCTCGAAGGCACGCTCGACAAGCTGGTCGACTTCGACCGCATCAACCGCCGCGAGATGCGCCTCTCGGTCGGCGCCGTCAACGTCCGCACCGGCAACTTCGCCTACTTCGACAACGCGGTCGACACCATCGCCGCCAAACACATCATGGCCAGCGGGGCCCTGCCGCCGGGCTTCGACGCGGTCGAGATCGACGGCCAGCATTACTGGGACGGCGGACTGGTCTCGAACACCCCGCTCGACTGGGTGCTGTCGTCGCACTCGGGCGTCGATACCCTGGTGCTGCAGGTCGACCTGTGGAGCGCCAGCGGCGAACTGTCGCGCGACCTGACCGACGTGGCCGTGCGCATGAAGGAAGTCCAGTTTTCGAGCCGCACGCGGGCCGCCACCGACAAGTTCCGCAAGCTGGCCGAGCTGCGCACCGCCTTCAACGAACTGCTGGCCCGGATGCCGGCCGCCCTGGCCGCTACCCCGCAGGCGCGCCTGCTGGCCGAGGCCTCCGACGAGGCGGTCTACAACATCGTCCAGCTGGTGTACCGCTCGCCCAATTACGAAGGCCAGTCGAAGGACTTCGAATTTTCGCGCCGCACCATGAACGAGCACTGGCGTGCGGGCTACGATGATGCCGCCCTGACCTTGTCGCATCCGCAGATCCTGGCCTTGCCGCCGGCCGGCAAAAGCCCCGCCATCTACGATTTCCTGACCTCCCGGCACGCCAGTGCCGCCACCCACACACAGAAAGAGCCATCCCATGAACCTGCAAGATAAAGTGTCTGTCATCACCGGCGCCGCCAGCGGCATCGGCAAGCACATCGCCAAGGTCTACTTCGACAACGGCGCCAGGGTCGTCATCGCCGACCTCGACCTGAAAGCGGCCGAGGCCACGGCCCGGGAACTCGATCCTTCCGGCGAACGCAGCATGGCGGTAGCCATGAACGTCACCAGCGAAGCCGAAGTCGACGCGGGCATCGCGGCCGTGGCGGCGCGCTTCGGCGGCATCGATGTGCTGGTGTCGAATGCCGGCATCCAGATCGTCGCGCCGCTCGAGAGCTTCGCCTTCGACGACTGGAAAAAAATGCTGGCGATCCACCTGGACGGCGCCTTCCTCACCACCCGCGCCTGCCTCAAGCTGATGTACGCGCAAGGCCGCGGCGGCAGCGTGATCTACATGGGCTCGGTGCATTCGAAAGAAGCCTCGCCGCTCAAGTCGGCCTACGTGACGGCCAAGCACGGCCTGATCGGCCTGTGCAAGGTGGTGGCCAAGGAAGGCGCGGCGCACGGGGTGCGCGCGAACGTGATTTGCCCCGGTTTCGTGCGCACGCCGCTGGTCGAAAAGCAGATTCCCGAGCAGGCAAGGGAACTCGGCATCTCGGAACAGGATGTGGTCAAGAATGTGATGCTCAAGGAAACCGTGGACGGCGAATTCACCACCGTCGACGATGTGGCGCAGACCGCGCTGTTCCTGGCGGCCTTCCCCAGCAATGCGCTGACCGGCCAGTCGATCGTGGTCAGCCATGGCTGGTTCATGCAGTAACACCCGCAAGGCGCGCCGGGCGGGTGCTTCCCGGCGCGGCGCGCGCTTCCGTATTAAGATGGCATGCTCGCCCGGCGGGCTGCCATGCGTCCGGCCGGACCGGCACACACTGTCATTGCCCGCGGACCCCATGCACGCCACCCCCGTCGAAACCACTGTTCCCGCCTCCAGCGCGCTGGCCGCGTCGCTGCCCGGCGCCTATTTTTACGATGCCTGGGCGATCGTACCGAGCGATGGCGATGCCACGGCGCTGGAGATGTTCCTCAAGGTGACTGCCAACACGCCGGGCTGGGTGAATGCGCTGATGAGCTTGCGCAACCGCGTGGTGTCGCTGCTGGGCCTGAAAAACCTCGGCACCCTGTCCGGGCTCGATCCGGCCAAGCCGGCGTCGGCGTACCGGATCGGCGACCGGGTCGGCATCTTCACCCTGTTTGCCAACACGCCCGACGAGGTGTTGCTGGGCGACAAGGACAAGCACCTCGACGTCGTCCTGTCGGTGCACAAGGCAGTCGATGCGCGCAACGGGCGGGTGCTGGCGACGGTGTCGACCGTGGTGCACGTGCACAACTGGCTCGGGCGCCTCTACATGCTGCCGGTGACGCCCATGCACCGCGTGATTGCGCCGGCCGTGCTGAGGGGGGCGGCACGAGGGTAGCACGCGGGTAGCACGCGGGCGGCACGAGGGTAGCACGGGGGTAGTACGGTAAGCCACGTTGCATCTTGTAAGCAAAATTGTCAACTCTGACAAGATTGTATTGACTGAGCTACACTGGCGCCATTCCGACCATTCATGGATTGCCCGATGAGCCTTCGACTCCTGGCAACTGGCGCCTGCGCCGCCCTGCTGCTGACCGCATGCCTGGTTCCCGAACGCTTTACCGCCAGGATTGCTTTCGCGGCCGATGGCAGCTACGCGTATTCCTACGCCGGCACCGCCGTGCACACCTTGACGGCCGGGCAGATGGGCAAGGGCAGCGGCGGCGAGGCGGGCAGTCCGAAACGCTACGACCTGAGCGTCGAGGGCAAGCGCCAGCGCGCCCAGGCGCTCGACCTGGCCGGCGTGCTGCGCGTGCGGACCGGACCGGATGGCGTGCTGAACCTGCAAGCCGGCAAGCTCGACGACAAGGAAAAAGCCAGCATGGCGAGACTCGGCATCAAGCTCGACGGTACGCTATCGGTGACGGTGCCGATCAGCGCCGAGGTCATCGCGCATAACGCCACCACGACCCCGTCGTTCTTCGGCCTGATCGGCACCTATGCGTGGAAAATCGACAGCCTCGAGCAGCGCCCTCAGATCGTCATCCGCTTCAAGCAGTAAGCGCCCTCCTCGGCGCTGCCCTTCGCAGCCGCCGCAGGTTTTTCCCCGAATCCGACCTTCCATCCCGCAAAACCGGCCTTCCGTCGCAATCGGGTAGTTGACGAACGCCCCTGTGGCTATAGTTCACTCAACCCAACGCACTTCACCCACAGGAGCCCAACATGAACATCGCAAAAAACATGGAAACCATCTTCCTCGCCGCCCTCGTCGTCGTGTCCGCAACCAGCTTCGCGACCGCCAGCGCACCGGCCCCGCGCCTTGCCGCACCGGCCGCCGTGCAAGCCAGGGTGGACGCCGGCATGGACGCCAACATGACCGTCGTCACCGTCAGCGCCAAGCGCCTGAGCGCCGCCGAAAAGGCCCAGCTGGAAGGCTGAGCACAAACATCCGGCGCGTCACGCCGCCCGCACAGGCGGCACCGCCTCAGTTCCTGGGCACCATGTCGTTCTTGACGTCCTTGACGCCCTCGATCTTGCGTACCAGCGCGACCGCCCTGGCAATGTCGGCGGCCGGAACGAAGCCGCTCAGCTGCACCCTGCCCTTGAACGTCTCGACATTGATCTGGGTAGCCTTGAGATCCGGGTCGGCCACCAGCGCGGCCTTGACCTTGGCGGTGATGACGGTGTCGTCGATGTATTCGCCGGTGCCCTCGCGCTGCGGGGTCGGGGCGCAAGCGACCAGCGCCAGCAGTGCGCAGCCGCACAGGAAGCGCATGAAACGTTCTGCAAGTGTCATGGAAATGCTCCGGTAAGTGCTTGGACCAGGCTATTGTCGCGTGAGCCCCCACTCCGGATTTGATCTGGCGCAAACGTGCCGACCATCGCCCCCGCGTCAGCCCTGTCCCGCCAACGGCCGTGTGCGCACAGCCACGGCGACGCCGGCCGCGGCACCCGGCGCCAGGTCGCGCCCGATCACCAGGCGCAGGTCGGCGCGCCCGACATCGCCCACCGCCACCACGCGCGCGGCGCCGAAGCGCTCGGCCAGGCGCTCGGCGGCTTCGCGAAATTCGCCCTGGTATTCGATGCGGGTCCGGCGCACGCCGAAGCCTTTCTGGTTACTCAGGCGCACCACGCGCACGGCGCTGGCGTCCATGGTGGCGGCCAGCGAACGGGCCATGCCGGTCACGCCATTGCCGTTGCGAATTTCCAGCAAGGCCTGGCCGGAACGCGGCGCCGCCACTGCCGCCACCGCCGGCGCAGCCTCCCCCACACGCCGCAGCACGAACACGCCGGCGCCATCCTGCTGCACCTCGGTGCGCGCCCACTGCGGCTCGCGCGGCGCGCCTTGCGCGTCGGCCTTGACCGCGCTGTCGATGGCGGCCACGCCGGCGCGCTCGGCGACCGCGTAGTCGGCCCTGAAATCATGGCTGCGCAGGGCACTGGCCTGGCGGTACATCTGCTCTGCGCGCTGGTGCTGCCCGAGCTTGTCGAGCGCGCCGCCCAGATGGTCCCAGGCGCGCGCATTGAGCGGGTCGAGCAGGCAGGCTTTTTCGAGCGCGGCCAGGGCTTGTCCGAACTGGCCGTTGAGGAAATGGGCGTAGCCGAGATTGCTGAACAGGAAGGCGCTGGCCTGGCCGCCGGCGCCCTCGCCCTCCTGCGTCATGGCTTCCCACAGCGCGATGGCGCGCTCGAAATCGCCTTGCTCCGCGTACAGGGTGGCCAGGCCGTTGCGCGCCTTCAGGTGCGCCGGATCGCGCGCCAGCGCGGCGCGGTAGGCCGCCAGCGCCGCAGCGTGGCGCCGCGCCAGATGCGCGTCGCGCCCCTTCAGATAGGCGTCCTCGGCGCGCAGCGGGGCCGCCGCCGGCGTATCGGGCCTATCGGGCCTATCGGGCGCATCGGGCGTATCGGGCAACTCGCGGCGCGGGCCGGCGCAGGCCAGCAGCAGCGCGCCGGCGCACAGCAGGCAGTAGCGGGTCAGGGGGCTTGGCATGAGCGGCTCCGGTAGAAACGGGATGGGCTAGGAGTTGACCGACCTGAGCGTACGCATGATCTGCATGGCGGCCGGGCCGAGCAGGACCATCAGCAGGGTCGGGAAGATAAAGAAGATCAGCGGGAACATCAGCTTGACGCCGATCTTGGCGGCCTGTTCCTCGGCCATCTGGCGCCGCTTGGTGCGCAGGGTGTCGGCATGCACGCGCAGCGAGGTGCCCATGCTGGTGCCGAAGCGCTCGGACTGGATCATCATCGCCACCAGCGTGTCGACGTCTTCCACGCCGCTGCGCAGGGCAAAATTGCGCAGCGCCTTTTCCTTGCTGAAGCCGGCCCGCATTTCCATCAGCACCAGCTGCATTTCCTGGGCCAGCACCAGCGACTTGATGTGGATTTCGCCGGCCACCTTGATCAGCGCGCGCTCCAGGCTCAGGCCCGCTTCCACGCACACGGTCAGCAGGTCGAGCGCATCGGGAATCGATTCGAAGATCTCGCGCCGGCGCCGGCGCGCCGTCATTTCGAGCACGACGTTGGGCAGGTAGTAGCCGCAGGTGGCCGTACCGAGCAGCATCAGCATGATGCGCTGTCCGCTCAGCACCTCGCTCGAAAGCGCGATCCACACGCCCACCAGCGCCGGCAGGAACAGCGCCAGCACGGTCTTGGCCGCGAAATACAGGGGCGCCACCGACGGCCCGCGCCAGCCGGCGTTCATGAAGCGGGTGCGCAGGGGCGACTTTTCCCAGCCCTGCTCGGGCAGCGACAGCGTGCCGAAGGGCTGGGCCACCTTGGCCACCTTTTCCACCCAGCCATCGCTGCGCCCGGCGCCGGTATCGGCGCTGGCCGCGCCCACGCGCGCCAGGCGCTGGCGCATATAGCCGGGCCAGAAGGTGCTGATGGCCAGCGCCGCCAGGGCGCACACCACCACGAACACGATCAGCAAAAACAGTAATTGCGAGCCGCTCATGCTGGCCTCCTAGACGCGAATGTGAATCAGTTTGCGCAGCCACACCACCCCGATGCAGATCATCACGGCGGCGTAGCCCAGCAGGCGTATGCCGGCCGGATCGGTCCACAGCATGCTGATGTACTCCGGATTGGCAAGGTACATCATGCCGGCCACCGCGAACGGCAGCACGCCCAGGATCCAGGCCGAAATGCGCCCTTCGGCCGACAGCACCCGGATCTGGCCCAGCAGCTTGAGGCGCTCGCGGATGATGTGGCCGATATTGCCCAGGATTTCAGCCAGGTTGCCGCCCGACTCGCGCTGGATCAGCACCGCGATCACCATGTAGCGCAGGTCGGTCAGGGGCACCCGCTCGGCCAGGCTGTGCAGCGCCTCGTTCATGGGCACGCCGTAGTTGATCTCCTGGTGCACGGTGCGGAATTCGCCGCTGAGCGGTTCCGGCAGTTCGCTGCCGACCATTTGCATCACATTGGTAAACGAGTGGCCGGCGCGCATGGCGCGCGCCAGGAAGTCTGCCGCTTCGGGTAACTGTTCCTCGATCTTGCACAGGCGCGTGGCGCGCGTGCGCCGCAGCACCATCAGCGGCAGGGCGGCCCCCAGCAGCGGCAGCGTCCAGGTCAGCAGCGGCGGCGTGTCCCACAGGTGCGCCATCACGCCGCCCGCGCACAGCAGCGCCAGCGAGGCCGCCAGGAACTGCGCCACCATCCAGTGCACCCCGGCCTGCATCAGCAGGCGGTCGATGGCGTGCGCCAGGCGCAGGCGGTGCAGCGCGCTGTCGAGGCTGTCGGAGGCGCTGAAGCGGCGCCGCTTGAGGATCGAGATGGCGCCGCCCTCGATGTCGGTGCCGCCCGACATCACGCGCAGGCGGCGCGCGATGCGCTGGGCGCCGCCGCCGCGCGTTTGCGACCACAGCAGCCAGCCACCCTCGACCATCAGGATGACGGCCGCGAACAACAGCACGGCAAAGCCGTAAAAGACATAATCCATGGCCGTTCCTATTCGAAAATGCGGCTGGGGTCGAAGGCCGAGTCGGGCACCGGCGCGCCGAACAGGCGCAGGCGGTCGGCGAAGCGCGGGCGCACCCCGGTGGCGCGGAAATGCCCGACCACCCTGCCGTCCGGGTCGACCCCGGTCTGCTCGAAGCAAAAGATTTCCTGCATGGCGATCATCTCGCCTTCCATGCCGGTGATTTCCTGCAGGCTGACCAGCTTGCGCGCGCCATCGGTCAGGCGCGTGACCTGCAGCACCACCGTGATGGCCGAGCAGATCTGCTGGCGCACCGCGCGCGGGGTCAGGGTCACGCCCGCCATGCCGACCATGTTTTCCAGGCGCGCCAGGGCGTCGCGCGGGGTGTTCGAGTGGATCGTCGCGAGCGAGCCTTCGTGTCCGGTGTTCATCGCCTGCAGCATGTCCATCGCTTCGGCCCCGCGCACCTCGCCCAGGATGATGCGGTCGGGGCGCATGCGCAGCGCGTTGCGCACCAGCGCGCGCTGGGTCACCTCGCCCTTGCCTTCGATATTCGGCGGCCGCGTTTCCAGGCGCACCACGTGCGGCTGGCGCATCTGCAGTTCGGCCGCGTCTTCGATGGTGATGATGCGTTCGTTGGCCGGGATGAAGCCCGACAGCAGGTTGAGCAGGGTGGTCTTGCCGCTCCCGGTGCCGCCCGAGATCAGGATGTTGATCTTGGCGTGGCCGAGCGACTGCAGCACCTGCACCATGGGCGGGGTCATGCTCTTGTAGCGCAGCAGGTTCTCGACCGTCAGCGGGGTCGCCGAAAAGCGCCGGATCGACAGGATCGCGCCGTCGACCGCCAGCGGCGGGATGATCGCGTTCACGCGCGAGCCGTCCGGCAGGCGGGCGTCGACCATCGGGCTCGATTCGTCGACCCGGCGCCCGACCCGCGAGACGATCTTGTCGATGATCTTCATCAGGTGGGCGCTGTCGTGGAAGGTGATGTCGGTCAGCTCCAGCTTGCCGCGCCGTTCCACGTACACCTGGTTGAACGTGTTGACCAGGATGTCCGACACGGTCGGGTCGGACAGCAGCGGTTCGAGCGGGCCGAAACCGAGCATTTCGTGCTGGATGTCGAGCACCAGCTCGTGCCGTTCGTGCTGGTTGAGCACGATGTGCTCTTCCTCGATGATGTGCTGCACCAGCAGGCCCAGCTCGTGCTTGAACTGCTCCGGCGTGAGGCGCTTGAGGCGTTCCAGGTCGATGCGGTCGAGCACCATCTGGTGCATGTTCTTCTTCAGGTCGTGGTAGGCGTGGTTGGACGATTCCGCTTCCACCGGCTGCGTGTGGCGGCTCTCCTCGGCCGCGCTCAGGCGTTCGCGCAAGGTCATGGGTTTCTCCTGGGGCTGATTGTTCGACTATGGTTCGGCTATCGTTCGGCTACTGTTCGGCTTCGGCGCGCCCGAACAGGCGCGTGAGCAAGCCCTTCGCTTCCGGCACGCGGCGCGCGGTCACCAGCTCGACCAGTTCGGACAGGCTGCGCGCCACCGGGCTGGCGCGCGACAGTTGCAGCACCGGCACGCCCTGGTTCACCGAATCGGTGACGTTCACGTAATCGTTGGGCACGGTGTGCATGACCTCGGCGCCGAGCGAGGCTTGCACGTCTTGCAGGCGCAGGCGCCCGCCCTTTTCGTAGCGGTTCACGATCAGGCGCGTGTTTTCGATGGCGTAGCCGAGCGAGCGGAAGATGTCGAGCAGGCGGCGGCCGTCGCGCAGGTCGGGCAGGGCCAGTTGCAGCACCGGGTAGATGGCGTCGGCGTTGTCGAGCGCGCGCAGCGAAATGGCGTCGATCTGGCGCCCCACGTCGAGCACCACGTAGTCGTAGTGCTGGCGCGCCACGCGCAGGATCACGTCCATCTGCTCCGGCTTCAGCTCGACCGCCTGGGCCGGGTCGTCGGCCGCCGCCAGTATCCCGAAGCCGGGCGTGACGTGCACCAGGCAGGAGTCGAGGAAGGCGCCGTCGATGCGCGCGATCTGGCCGCACACGTCGGACAGGGTCATGGCCGGCTTCTGGTCCGACACGTACAGGGTGGCGTCGCCGAACTGCCCGTGCAGGTCGATCAGGATCACCTTCTTGTCGGCCAGGCTGGCCAGCGCATAGGCGAAATTGGTCGACAGGAAGGTGGCGCCGCTGCCGCCCTTGCAGGAAATGAAGGCCAGCACCTTGCCGTCGCACAGCTTGCCGGCATTGGCGGCGTCGGCGATGCGGTTGATGGCGTCGTGGAAGGCGCTGTGCACCAGCGGCAGCTGCAGCACCTCGCGCACGCCGGCGCGCATGGCGCGGATCAGCAGGTCCTGCTGCTGGTCGCGGGTGAGCAGCATGAAGGTCGCCCCCGGGTACAGCTTGGCCAGGCGCAGCAGCAGTTCGGCCTCGTCGCCCGCCAGGCCGCTGGCGTCGACGATCACCAGCGCCGGGTTCTCGGGCAGCACGCGCTCGAGCGCGTCGCGCAGGCGGCTGCGCACCGCCACCAGGGTCACGGGCGGCATGCGGGCGGCGCCCTGGGCCGCGATTTCGGCTTGCAGCTGGTTGTCGTGGGTGATCAGTAGAGCTTTCATGGAACTTCCTCTTGGGTAAGGCCGCGCGGCTCAGGGACCGGGGCAGACTTCGGTGCTACCTGCCTGATGCCCCAGCGACGCGGCCGGCGTGATCGTCGCGAAGGTCGGGTACGTCAATCCCTGGAGCAGCGCGCTGCCGGTAAACAGGGGCTTGTAGCTGGCCGGCACGCAGGCGCCGGCGCCCGGGGCGCACAGCTGGGCTTGCACGAAGCGCACGCAGTTGTTGCCATTCGGATTGGCGTTGCAGTTGACAATGTTTTGCGCCGGGCAGGCCGGCAGCAGCGCGACCGGCGCAAAATCGGCGGCCAGGTGCGTGATCACGATGCGGGCGTCGGGCCGGGCGGCGCTGCCGAGCGCCATGCCGCCGGCGCGCGCCGCGATCCCGGCCGCCTGCGCCAGCGTGCCCAGCGCGCCCTGGTCGGTGGCGTCGATCACGGCCGCGCCGCGCGCCGCCACGGCGGTGGCATTGGCCAGCACGCTCCACAGGTACAGCGCACGCGCCACTTCGAAGGTGCCCAGCATGAACAGCAGGAACAGCGGCAGGGTCAGGGCGAATTCGATCATGGTGGCGCCGCCGGCGCGCAGGCGGCGCGGCGGGCATCGGCGGGACGCGGGACGAAGGATGGCGTGCATGGGCGGCTCCTGGGCTCAGCGGGCGTAGGGGACGGTGACGCTGGTATAGATCGTCAGGGTTTCCGGCAGGCCCAGTTCGGCCATGATGGTGTAGCCGTAGGGCACGTGCACCATCATCGATGCCGTCACCGTTTCCTGGCGCTCGCCGCCGCAGAAGATTTCGCCGTCGCAGCGGTAGCCGGCGGCGTACAGCGGGATGCCGGGCGCCACGCCGGCATCGCGCAAGCTCTTCTCGCCCAGCTGGTACATCTTGTTCATCATCGCGTTGCCCATCACGGTGGTCGAGTTCCATTCGGCCTGCGGCAGCGTGGCCAGGTAGGTGGCGACCGTGGCGGTGCTCTGCTTGAGCACCATGTAGATGTAGAAGATGCGTCCCAGGCTGAAGATCAGCGGCAGCAGGAAGGACACGAAGGTAAACAGCAGGGCCAGTTCGAGATGCGCGATGCCGGGCGCGCGCCGTGGCAGGAAGCGCGCTTTCATCGGTACAGCACCACGGAAGCGCCGAGCGCGTCGGCCTTGGCCAGGCCGCCGAATTCGGCATACACGCCCAGCTGGGGCGAGACGGTGGCGCGCGACGTCATCAGGAAACTGCCGACCGCCAGCACCGTGGCCGTGCCGCCGCTGTCGACCGGGCAGGCCAGCAAGGGAATGTTGAGGATGCGCCGCCCGCTCACCTTGGGATAGGACGACGGGCTCGGCATCTGGCGAAACGCGCCCAGGGCCCGGTACGGCATCAGCGGATCGGCGGGGTAGGAGCCGACCAGGCCGACTTTTTCGGTGCTGGCGACCGGATACAGCTGGGGCCAGGCGCTGGCGGGGAAGACCGCGCCCGGCGTGCCGGGGGTGGCCGCCACGTAGCGGCGCGGCTTGGCGAAGGTCCACAGCGGGCCGTAGCTGACCGGATCGGTCGCGGGCGTGGCGCCGCTGGCCTCGGCGATGGTCTTGCGCTGGTTGCCGGCGACCAGCCTGGCGGCGCTGGGCGGGATCACGGCCAGGTTGGGGGTCGCGGCCGGCATGCGCATCCAGAAGGCGGGCACGGTGTACTCCTTGACGTTGATATCGGCCGGCGCCGCGATCGTGTCGCAGCTGGAACCGCTCGCGCTGCCGAAGCGCGAATTGAGTTCGCTCGTGAGCGAGGCGGGAAAACCTTCGCTGACGTAGATCCGCGCGCCGCTGGGCAGGAAGGGAAGCGCCAGGTTGCCGCTGCACACCATCGGGCGCAGGGTGGCCAGGCCGCGGTGCGCCACGTTCTCGATGGCCGGCGGGAAATCGATGGGATTGACCTGGTAATGCAGCGGGTTGGCGCCGACCGGGTTGAGGTCGAGCAGGTTGTAGCTGACCCCGCGCCGGAAGCCGTGCTCGACGAATTCTTCGAAGCCGGCCGTATTCGCCCGCATCGAGGCGGCCTGGGCGTCCAGGGCGCAGATGGCCAGCGGCGTGATCTGGACCGCGTTGCGTCCGGCCACCGCCCGCACCTCCACCCGCAAGGTGGAGAAGCTCGAATCGATGGCGCCGGCGAACACGGCGCGCACCGCGCCGTAGGCCGGCGCCAGGCCGGCGCTGTCGATGCGGGCATAGCGCAAGCTGGGCGCGTTGGCGGCGTTGACGGCGGCCACCGGCAGCCAGGCACCGTCGGGGGTATCGCTGAAACGCAGGGCGGCCGGCGACCAGGCCATGGCGCCGTTCAGGGCCAGCCTGCTGGCATTGACGACCGAGGCGGCGCGCAGCACGGCGCTGGCGGCGCCGGCCTCGGTGCCGTCGAGCGCGCGCGCCGCCGCCAGCGCGGCGCCGTCGGCCACCGTCTGCAGGTCGGTGCGGCGCATATAGGCCATCGACAGGTCGATGGCCATGCCACCCAGCAAAATCAGCGGCATCAGCATCAGCGCGAACACGATCGCATAGACGCCGCGCTGGCGCCGGCGGCGGCCGGACGCAAGCCGCGGCGGCCTCATTTTGCGCCCCCGCCGATGGACTGCGGCGCCAGCGCGGCCGGCGCGTCGGCCGAGCGCTGGTAGCGTTCCTGGGCCGCCGCCGCCGACTTACCGTCGAGTCCGTTCACGGACCGTGCGGCGCGCCCGGCGCCCGGATCGATGGCCTGGCTCGCCAGCGAGGCGCGCAGCGACTTGCCGAAGCGCGCGTCCCAGTTGCGGGTGCTGGAGCAGGCGCCCAGCAAGACCGTCGACGCCAGCAGGATGGCGATGCTGCATGCGATGCGTGGGTTCATGGCGTTCTCCTCTATTTCAGTTCGAAACCGGCGGGCGATGGCGACGATGGCGGCGGCGCCGCGCCGGCCGCTGCGGGCCGCTCCAGGCGGCCTTCCAGGCGCGAACCGAGCAGCATCTGGGTGCGCGAGGGCGGCGCCAGGGCATCGGTCGGCAAGCTGTAGCCGGACGGCAGCGGCTTGATCAGGCGCGCGGTCACCACGAACACCAGTTCGGTGCGGTCTTCCTGGAAATCGGTGCTGCGGAACAGGGCCCCGAGCACCGGCACTTCGCCCAGCAGCGGCAAGCCCTTGCGGTTGCTGACCAGGTTGTTCTTGATCAGGCCGCCGATGGCGAAGCTCTGGCCGTCGTACAGCTGCAAGGTGGTGCTGGCGCGCCGGGTGGTGATCAGCGGCAGCACCGCCCCGCCGCTGAAACCGGCGGCCGAGATGCCGATCCCTTCGCGCGAGACTTCCGACACTTGCGGCGCCACCCGCAGGTTGATGCGTCCGCCGCCCAGCACGGTCGGGGTAAAGCGCAGGCCGATCCCGAATTCCTTCTCTTCCAGGGTGACCTTGTTATTGTCCTGGGCCACCGGGATGAAGATGCTGCCGCCGGCCAGGAAACTGCCCTCCTGGCCGCTGACGGCCATCACGTTCGGCTCGGCCAGGATGCGCACGATGCCATCGTGCTTCTGGGCTTCGAGCCGGGCCCCCTTGCCGCTCAGGCGCTGCACGCCGAGCGCGGCCTGGGCATTGCCGCTGATGAAATCGGCCAGCAGGGTGGTGGCCCAGCTGCCCGAGCCGAAGCCCCACTTGACGCCCCCTTCGAGCCGTTCGATCAAGCTTTTCGAGACTTCGGCGATCTTCACTTCCAGCATCACCTGCTGGGGCGCGCCGACCGCCAGCAGGTTGATCACGCGCAGCGCCGGCGGCGCCGCGCCCGTCCCCGAGGCGCCCGATGCGCCGGCCCCGGCGGCGGCGGCGGCGCCGCCGCTGGCCGCGTCGCCGCCCTGCTGCGCCAGCGAGCGCAGCGGCCGGTTGACGAAGGCGGTCGCCAGTTCGAGCGCGCGCAGCACGGCGGCGCCATCGGCCACGGTGCCGCTCAGGACCAGCGAATCGGCGGCGCTGTGCACGCGGATATCCTTTTCTTCCGGCATCAGGGCCGCCAGGCTGGCCTGCAGCGCGGCCGGATCCATCCCGACCACGATGTCGACGATGCTGCAGGCCCCGCTCTTGCCCTGCACGATCATATTGGTGGTGCCGACATCGACCCCGAGCAGGTACAGGGTGTCGGGCGCGACCAGCATGGCCTGCACCACGGCGGCATTGCCGATGCTGCGGTTGCGCACCGGTTCGGACAGGCGCATCAGGTTCGACTTGCCTACCAGCAGGGTCAGCTTGCCGGGATGCGCGGCCTGGCCGCTGCAGCGCGGCCCGCTGTCGGCGCGCTGGGCCGGGGGCTGGGCTTCCTTGGGGGCGGCGCCGGCGGCGCTGGCATTGCCGGCGGCCAGCGCCAGCCACACGCCGAAGGCGGCGGCGCGGGTCATGCTTGCTTGTGCGATGAAGCGGTTCATATCGGCCATCCTGTGAGGTGATTGCTCGAACATCAGAAACATTCTTGCGACGTGGTCACGCCGTTCAATACGCTGACGCAGTCGCGCCGGGCCTGCGCCACCTGCGGCGCGCGCGGCGCGGCCCGTGGCGCCGGCTTCGGCTTGCGCGGCGCGGCGGCGCCCGGCGCCGGCGCGGCGGGCGCGGTGCCCGGGGCGGCCGCCGCGATCTGCTCGAGCACGCTGGCCTTGGTGGCGCCGGCCGTCTGCGGCGAACTTGGATCGACCTGGTTGCGCAGCGCCAGCGAGAGCGTGCCGACCCCGCGCGCCAGGTCGAGCGCTTCGGCCTGTTCCGGCGTGACTTCGAGCGTGACCGCGTTGACCACTTTCGGCTTGGTCTCGTCGCGCCCGACTTCCTGCGCCACCGCCAGCACCAGTATGCGTTCGAGCACGATCTTCGAAATATGCAGGCCGTTGCGCGCGTGCCGCGCCGGCTCTTCCGGTTCGCGTTCGGTGTGCACGATGATGTCGACGTAATTGCCCGGCAGCGCAAAGCCGGCCACGCCGATGACATCGTTGACGCGCACCGTGATGGCGCGCTTGCCTTCGCTGATCAGGGCCGACAGCCCGCCCAGGGTGCCGGCCGGGGCCAGCTTGGCCTCGGTCAGCGGCTCGCCCTTGAGGACGTTGGCCTTGAGCACCCGGTCGGCCAGCTTCAGGCTATCCTTGAAGGCGTCTTTCGGGATGGTCGCGCTGGGCCAGTCGACCAGGCGCAGCATGTCGGGCGAGATGCGCTGCCCGCGGCTGATGTCGCCGCTGGCGACGACGATGCGGGTGGCGGCGTTGCCGGGCTGCGCGAGCAGCCAGAGCGAGGCCAGCACCACGGCGCCGATTCCGAACAGGACCGCCACGCCCATGGTCAGCAATGCGCGTTTGTTTTTCATGAGATCCTCTCGTACAGGGTGGTGCCGCTATCGGCGGAAAAGGAAACCGGCGGATGGGCCGCGGCGCTGGCCGGCGGCGGCGCGGGCGGCAGGGCCGGCGCCATGCTGTGCCAGGCTTGTTCGATGGCGCCCAGGCTCAGGCGCGCCGTGGTGCCGGCGAAGGCGGCGAAATCGTGGATCCGCCCGATCAGCTCGGCAGGGTAGTTGGCCAGCAGCGGCCGGCCGCTGGCGCCATGCAGGCCGCCGATCAGGTAGCCCAGCACCGCCTCGTCGCAAGCCAGTCCATGCTGGCGGCACTGGCGCCGGAACAGGGCGGCATAGGACGCTTCGGAGAGCGGCCCGACCAGGATCTTGTAGCCGATGCGGCGCAGGAAGGCATCGTCCAGCAGGCGCTGGGGCGCCAGGTTGGTGGCCAGCACCACGGTGACGTCGAACGGCACCGCGATCTTGCAGCCGCCCTCGATGGTGAGCTGGTCGCAGCCGCTGTCGAGCGGGCCGCTGAAGCGGTTCAGCAATTCCTCGGTGGGCAGGCGCTGGCGTCCCAGGTCGTCGATCAGCAGCATGCCGTTATTGGCCATGAAATGCGGCGGCGCGCGGTACACGCCGCTGGCCTGGTCGAGGCGCAGGTCGAGCATGTCGTAGGCCAGTTCGGCGCCGACCTGGACCACCGGACGGCGGCACAGGATCCAGCGCGCGTCCGGATTGCGCCGCTCCTGGCGTTCCTGCTGCTGGCGCGCGTGGATCGGCGTGGCCGGCACGTGCACGGCGGGATCGTGGAACTGGACGATGCGGCCCTCGACCAGGATGGCGTGCGGAATCGCCACCAGTCCGGTCTGCAGCTGCCCGAGCTTGCGCGCCAGGGTGGTCTTGCCGCTGCCGGACGGACCGTGCAGCAGCAGCGGGCGGCGCGACTGCAGGGCGGCGCCGAGCTGGTCGCGCACCGCCGTATCGAGCACGTCGTCGGCAAAGGCGGCGGCCATCTCGGCCATGCCGATCTGCTGCGCCCCGTCCTGCCGGCCCGACTGGCGCGCGGCCAGGTCGCGGTAGGCTTGCAGGGTGACCGGGGCCGGTCCCACATAGCGGCAGCGCGCCAGGAACTCGGCCGCGCGCAGGCGCCCGCCCTCGGTCAGCTGGTAATGCACGTCGAGGTCGGAGTCGCCGCGCCCGGCCACTTCTGCCAGGTGATCGGCCTGCATGGCGTCGAGCGTTTCGCGCAGGACCCCGATCGACAGCTTGAGCCTGGCGGTCAGGGTAGGCAGGTGGATCTTGCCGATCGAATACATCGCCTTGGCCACCAGTTCCACGATCAGCCCCGCTTCCAGGCCGGTGTCGCGCACGCAGCGCGGTTGCGGCGGCGCGCTGCCGTCGGCGTAGTCGGGTGCGGGGCAGCGCAAGCGCAGGCCGCTGGGCGCAAGCGCTGCGGGTGGGGCGGTATAACTCATGTCGGGTTCCTCGCATCGGCAAGTGGCGTTTCCAGAAGCCACAATTTATTTTAGTCAGCAGCCCCTGGCCCGGTTTGACAAGGAACAAGCTATGGCCGTAGGGAAATTTCTAGCCAGGGCCGTGCCAGAGTGAAAAAGGCGCCGGCGGCGATCGCGACCGCGTATGGCATATTTCCCACACTCGGGGTCGGCAGCGGCTCGGCCACCAGCGGCATCCCGCCCAGGCGCAGGAACAGGGGGCGCAGCAGCGCCATCAGGTTGGCGCCGGTGTCGCGCAGGCGCCCGCTGGCGAGGATGATCGCCAGCGCCATCAGGCCGCCGGCGCAAAACGCGGCCAGCGCGATCTGCAGGGCCAGGGCGGGGCCGGTGAAGGCGCCCACGGTGGCCATCAGCTTGACGTCGCCAGCCGCCATGCCGCGCAGGAAATACAGGGGCAGGAACAGGAGCAGGCCGGCGCCGAAGCCGGCCAGGCCGGTATCGAGCAGCGCCAGCGGGGTGCCGGAACACAGGTGCAGGATGGCGGCGCAGGCCAGGCCGGCCGCCAGCAGGCGGTTGGGAATGCGGCGCCAGGCCAGGTCGGTGGCGGCGGCGGCCAGCAGCAAGGCAATCAGGACGCATTGGGACAGGGTCGGGCTCAAGGTAGGCATGGCGTCTCGCAAAAAAAAAGCCCCCCGGAACAGGGCCCTGTTCCGGGGGGCGGGGATGACGTCGGCTGGGGAGCGGACGAGCGACTTATCAGGCTTGCAGTTCCGAAACGACGGTAGCGAACAGGGCTTTCAGTTCCACCTGGACCTCCCTCAGCGAGCCGACGATCGCGACCGCGATCAGGGCGGCGATCAGGCCGTACTCGATGGCGGTGGCGCCGTCTTCGTCGTTGATAAAGGCTTGCACTGCGGTGGTGATGGTGCTCATGGTGACCTCCGGTTAGTTAAAACTGCCAACTTCTGGCTCCGGGTTCGGCTGCGCTACTGCCTTGCCTTGAGGTACGTTGCTGCTGTACTTCAATTTTTCCGCCATTGAGTCGACTATAAAGACAGGGGGAATCAGGGGGTTGACTTGGAACAACTTTCCTAAAGGTACTATTTTTGTTATTATGGAAACGGTCGATATACGACAAGATCGTGAAAAAGTTGCTGTGCGGTGAGCCGCAAGCTGTCACACAACGGTAGAATCGGGTGAACGCGAGCGTTTATGCATGACAATTGCTTAAAAAGCAAAATAAGCCCGCATGCACGGCGCCGCGGCGCGCGACGCGGTGCCAGCCGAGGGGGTCCGGCCATCAGGCAGACGAGCGAGCGCCCATGTCGAAAGACATGCCCGCACTACGTGGTAGTTGTTTGATTTACATTTCTGAGAACGACATGGATTCCCTTCTTAAACACATGGTGGACATGACTGGCCACCGCGACCACACGATGCTCGACATCTCGGTGATCTCGGCGGTGCAGGAACTGGCACGGGCGTCGCAGACGCGCGTGCTGACCATCATGCATGTGCGCGGCCAGCAGTATGTGCGCGCGCGCGCCAGCATCTGCGCCGGCGGCACGGCCCGCATGGAAGAGCCGGCCGATGTGAACACGCCGGGCGAGCCAATCGGCAACTTTCCGGACCTGGCGGCCTGCATCGCCAACAATGAAACCAGCGCGGTGACCCTGTCGGCGGACGGCAAGCGCACCCTGTGGCTGCCGATCTGGATCGGCGAGAAGGTCGACACCTGCCTCGAAATCCTGCACCCGACCCCGTACACGAGCGACACCATCCATGTCATCGGCGGGATCGTCAGCGTGTACCGCAACTTCCAGAACCTGCTCGACTACAGCGAGCGCGACTCGCTCACCGGCCTGCTCAACCGCAAGACCTTCGACGACCAGCTGGCCAAGATGCTGCATGTCACGGCCGAGCAGGAGTCGCCGGAACCGGGCCAGGAAGAGCGGCGCCAGCCGTCGGATGCCGAAAAGCAGTGGCTGGCGGTGGTCGACGTCGACCATTTCAAGCTGGTCAACGACAAATTCGGCCACCTGTACGGCGACGAAGTGCTGATCCTGATCGCCAACCTGCTGCAATCGTCGTTCCGCTCGCAAGACCGGGTGTTCCGCTTCGGCGGCGAGGAATTCGTGGTGCTGCTGCGCTCGACGACCCTGGACAATGCGCAAAAGATCATCGACCGCTTCCGCATGAATGTCGAATCGCACGATTTCCCGCAGGTGGGACAGGTGACGGTGAGCGTGGGCTTCGTCAGCATCAGCCCGTACGAGTCGCCGGTGATCATCCTCGGCCATGCCGACCAGGCGCTGTACTACGCCAAGAGCCACGGACGCAACCAGGCTTGCCATTACGACCAGCTGGTCTCGGGCGGACTGCTGCATGCGGTGGCGTCGAACGATACGGCGGAATTCTTCTAGCAAGCCGGCGCCCCAGGGCGCCGCGCGTGCCGCTTAGCCGACGCTGATGAACTGCATCGGGTCCACATGCCACTTCTGGGGCGACTCGGGACGCACGATCTTGTCGCCGCCGCCGAAGCCCAGCGGGCGCGACAGGTCCACGGTTTCCGGCTTGATGTAGACATTGCGCCGGGTATTGAAGAACACATTCACCTTGGGCGCCAGCAGATTGGTCTCGTGCGGCTCGATCACCACCCCCAGCCGCCCCGATTCGAGCATGACCATGGTGCCGACCGGATAAATCCCGACGCAGCGCATGAATTCCTGCGCATAGGTGGGATGGAAGTGGAACTTGCTCCATTCGTAAATCTTGCGCAGCGCTTCGGCCGCCGACATGCCCTTGTGGTAGCAGCGGTCGGCCGTGATGGCGTCGTACACGTCCACGATGGCGGCCATCTGCGCCAGTTCGCTGATCGTGCCCTCGCCCTGCTTGTCCGGATAGCCGCTGCCGTCGCGCCGCTCGTGGTGGTGCAGGGTGATGTCGAGCGGAATCGGACCGACCTCGGGCGACTTGAGCAGGATATCGTAGCCGTCGCGCGGGTGCTTCTTGATGATGGCGAATTCCTCGTCCGTCAGCGGTCCCGGCTTGTTGAGGATATGGTCGGGCACCAGGGCCTTGCCGGTATCGTGCAGCAGCCCGCCCAGGCCGGCCTGGTAGGTGGTCTCGGGATCCATCCCGCGCGAGCGGCAGAAGGCCACCAGCAGGGTGCACACGCTGACCGAATGCAAAAAGGTGTAGTCGTCCTTGGTCTTGATGCGCAGCATGCCCATCAGGGCGCCGGGATTGCGCAGGATCGATTCGGTGATGTTTTCCACCACCGGCGAGACATTGTCGATTTCGATGGCCTTGCCCAGGCGCGCATCCTGCATCACGGTGCGCACCAGGCCGCTGGCCTGCTGGCGGATCACGGCGGCGCGCTTGAGTTCCTCGCCCAGGGTGGTGCGGGTGACGATCACCGGGCGCGCGGCGATTTCCACCAGCGCCTGCTCGGTGCTCTCGCGGGTTTCTTCCAGGGTCGGCGCATGGTCGACGTCGAGCCCCTTGCTGCAATCGATGACCACGTCGTGGATGCCGGCCTGGACGATCTTGCGGATTTCGTCCTCGCTGCTGAGCAGGAAACGGTTGCGCACGAAGGGATGCGTCATCCAGTCGCAACTGAGGTCATGGATGTACATGCCGGTCTTGAGTTGGGAAGCGTCGATTTTCTTGAGCATGGTTCTGTCCGTCTGTGGTGTAATCTCGCGCAATCGCGGCAACCCGACCAGTATAGCGTCAATATTTCCCTATTGCATTAATGCTTTCCAAAAACCACTAATCCCGAGCCGACTCATGGAACTACGCCAGCTGCGCTATTACGTCGCCATCGTCGATCACGGCTCGCTCTCGCGCGCGGCGCTGGTGCTGCACGTGGCCCAGCCGGCCCTGACCCAGCAGCTGCGCCAGCTGGAAGACGAACTGGGCGCGCAATTGCTGCACCGCTCGGCGCAGGGGGTGCTGGCCACCGATGCCGGCAAGGTGTTTTACGAGCATGCCCAGGCCATCCTGAAGCAGGTCGGCGACGCCCGTTCGGCCGTGATTCAGTCTACCACCAGGCCATCGGGAAGTGTCAGCTTGGGGCTGCCGCACAGCATCTCGAATGCCCTGGCCCTGCCCTTGCTGATGGCGGCGCGCAACACTTATCCCGAGATCACCCTGCAGTTGACCGAAGAGCTGTCCGGCAATCTGAACGAACAGTTAAAGTCGGGCCGGATCAACCTGGCGGTGCTGTTCGACGACGGCCAGCTGGGCGCCTTTGCCAGCAGCGCGCTGGTGGAGGAAGAACTGCGTTTCATCTGCCGCACCGGCTCGGTCTTCGGCCCGCCGGGCGAGCGGGTGGCGCTGGCCGAGGCGCTGGCCACCACCCTGATCCTGCCGGCCCAGCAGCAGGGAGTGCGTCCGCGCATCGAAAACGTGGCGCGCGAAGCGGGCTTGCACCTGTCGAGCGTGATTGAAATCAACTCGATCGCCATCCTCAAGTCGGCCATCCTGGCCGACATGGGCGCCACCATCCTGCCGGTCGCGCCCTTGCTGGCCGACATAGAGCGCGGCGCCATGCTGGCGCGCCCGATCCACAGCCCGGCGCTGGCGCGCAAGGTCACCCTGTGCGCCTCGCGCAATATTCCCCTGACCAACGCGGCGGCCGCGGTCAAGCGCCTGGTGCACCAGGTGACGGCGGACCTGTGCGCCGGCGGGGCCTGGCCCGGCGCGCAGCTGCCCAAATAAGCGGCAGGCAGCCAGGGCCATCGTTTTTTCTTATACCCCCATCCCGAAACCGTATTTCCCCTATGGCCAGGAAGGTCATACACTCCACGCCAGCGGCGCTCCGTACCGGAGAGTCTTGTAGAATCGCTATATAAAACAGTCGCCTACAGCGGCACCCAGTCCGTCATCGAAGCGCTTACCCGGCGCCGACCCGGCGGGCACGATCCCGAATACCCTTTTGGAGACACACATGCCAGATACCACGGCAACGACGCCTGCGCCGCAGGACGTCGCTTCACGCCTGACCACGGTCACCCTCGACGACAAATACACGGCGACCACGGGCAATATTTTCCTGTCAGGTATCCAGGCGCTGGTGCGCCTCCCGATGATGCAGCGCGAACGCGACCAGGCCGCCGGCCTGAACACGGCCGGCTTCATTTCCGGCTACCGCGGCTCGCCCCTGGGCGGCCTCGATGAAAACCTGTGGAAGGCCAAGGCCCACCTGGAAGCGCAGCACATCAAGTTCGTGCCGGGCGTGAACGAAGACCTGGCCGCGACCGCCGTCTGGGGCTCGCAGACGGTCGACCTGATCGGCCCGGCCAAGTACGACGGCGTGTTCGCCATGTGGTACGGCAAGGGTCCGGGCGTGGACCGCTGCGGCGACGTCTTCAAGCACATGAACCATGCCGGCACGAGCAAGCACGGCGGCGTGCTGCTGGTGGCCGGCGACGACCATGGCGCGTATTCCTCGACCCTGCCGCACCAGTCCGACCACATTTTCTCGGCCTGCATGGTGCCGGTGCTGTACCCGTGCAATGTGCAGGAATACCTGGACCTGGGCGTGCACGGCTGGGCCATGTCGCGCTTTTCCGGCTGCACGGTGGCCTTCAAGGCGCTGGCCGACACGGTCGAATCGAGCGCCTCGGTCGACGCCAACCCGTTCCGCGTGCAGGTCAAGATTCCGCAGGACTTCGTGATGCCCGAAGGCGGCCTGAATACGCGCCTCTCGTCCGACCCGCTCGGCCTGCAGGCGCGCAAGCAGGAAGCGCTGATGCAGGACTATAAGATCTACGCGGCGCTGGCCTATGCGCGCGAAAACAAGCTCAATCACACCACCATCGACAGCGCCAACGCCAAGCTGGGCATCATCGCCTCCGGCAAATCCTACCTGGACGTGCTCGAAGCGCTGGAAGAACTGGGCATCGACGAGCAGATGGCGGCCGAGGTCGGCCTGCGCCTGTTCAAGGTCGCCATGCCATGGCCGCTGGAGCCGGACAGCGTGCGCGAATTCGCCCAGGGCCTGGACGAAATCCTGGTGGTCGAAGAAAAGCGCCAGATCGTCGAATACCAGCTCAAGGAGCAGCTGTATAACTGGCGCGACGACGTGCGCCCGAAAGTGATCGGCAAGTTCGACGAAAAAGGCGAGTGGGTGGCGCCGCGCGGCGAATGGCTGCTGACCTCCAAGGCCGACTTCTCGGTCTCGCAAGTGGCGCGCGTGATCGCCTCGCGCGTCTCGCGCCTGATCACCGATGCGCGCACCTGCGACCTGATCAAGGCGCGCCTGAGCTTTTTGGACGCCAAGGATGCGGTCCTGCGCAAGGCGATCAACACGCCGTTCCGCCCCGCGTTCTACTGCTCCGGCTGCCCGCACAACACCTCGACCAAGGTCCCCGACGGCAGCTTCGCGCTGGCCGGCATCGGCTGCCACGTGATGGCCACCGCGATCTACCCGGGCATGAACAAGCTGACCACCCACATGGGCGGCGAAGGCGCGCCGTGGATCGGGCAGCAGGCGTTCTCGCAGGTGCCGCACGTGTTCCAGAACCTGGGCGACGGCACCTACTTCCACTCCGGTTACCTGGCGATCCGCGCGGCGGTGGCGGCCAAGGTCAACATGACCTACAAGATCCTGTACAACGATGCGGTGGCGATGACGGGCGGCCAGCCGGTCGACGGCCAGACCTCGGTGCCGATGATCGCCCAGCAGATGGCGGCCGAAGGCATCAAGCGCATCGCGCTGGTCACCGAAGACCTGTCGCGCTACAGCGACCGCTCGGCGCTGCCGTCCATCGTCAGCCTGCACGACCGCAAGGAGATGGACGCGGTCCAGCGCGAACTGCGCGAGGTCGAAGGCGTGTCGGTGCTGATCTACGACCAGACCTGCGCGGCCGAAAAGCGCCGCCGCCGCAAGAAGGGCGAGTTCCCCGACCCGAACAAGCGCATGGTCATCAACGACGCCGTGTGCGAAGGCTGCGGCGACTGCGGCGTGCAGTCGAACTGCGTCTCGATCCTGCCGAAAGAGACCGAATTCGGCCGCAAGCGCACCATCGACCAGTCGTCCTGCAACAAGGACTACTCGTGCGTGAAGGGCTTTTGCCCGAGCTTCGTGACGGTCGAAGGCGGCACCCTCAAGAAAACCAAGACCGGCGTCACCAAGGGTAACGTGGACGACGGCTTCGGCGCGCTGCCGGAACCGGTGCTGCCGAATATCGACCAGCCGTACAACATCCTGATCAACGGCATCGGCGGCACCGGCGTGATTACCGTCGGCGCGCTGATGGGCATGGCCGCCCACCTCGAAGGCAAGGGCGCGTCGGTGCTGGACATGACCGGCATGTCGCAGAAAAACGGCTCGGTGACTTCGCACGTGAAGGTCGCACGTTCGCCGGAACACCTGCGCGCGCAGCGCATCGCCACCGGCGAGGCGGACCTGGTGCTGGGCTGCGACATGCTCACCGCCGGTGCGCAGGATGCGATTTCCAAGATGCGTCCGGGCCGCACCATGGCCGTGATCAACCTGCACGAGCAGCCGCCGGGCACCTTCGCGCAGCAGGCCGACTGGGAGTATCCGGCCGACGAAGTGCGCGCGCTGATCATGGAATCGGTCGGTGCGCCGGCCATCGAGGCCGCCGATTTCATCGACGCCACCAAGCTGGCGACCGCGCTGATGGGCGACTCGATCGCCGCCAACCTGTTCATGATGGGGTACGCGTGGCAGAAGGGCCGCATTCCGCTGACCGAAGCGTCGCTGCTGCGCGCCATCGAGTTGAACGGCGTGGGCGTGGAGCCGAACAAGAAGAGCTTCCTGTGGGGCCGCCGCGCCGCGGTGGACCTCAAGCGCGTGGAAAAGGTCGCCACGCCGACCCAGGCCATCGTGGTGCAGATGCCGCAAAGCCTGGAGAACGTGATCAAGAAGCGCGTCCAATTCCTGACCGCCTACCAGGATGGCGCGTATGCGGCCATCTACGAGCAGCTGGTGGCCAAGGTGCGCGCGGCGGAAACGGCGCAGGGACTGGGCAACAAGCTGTCGACGGCCGTGGCCAAGTACTACTTCAAGCTGATGGCCTACAAGGACGAATACGAAGTGGCGCGCCTGTACACCGACGGGCGCTTCGTGGAGCAGCTCAAGTCGCAGTTCGAAGGCGACTTCTCGGTCAAGTTCAACCTGGCGCCGCCGATGTTCGCCAAGAAGGACGCCAAGGGCCATCTGGTGAAGGCGGAATTCGGCTCGTGGATGTGGAAGGCGTTTGCCTTGCTGGCCAGGTTCAAGGGCCTGCGCGGCGGCGCGTTCGATATTTTCGGGCGCACCGAAGAACGCAAGATGGAGCGCGCGCTGATCGTGGAGTACCGCCAGATGATCGAAGGCCTGGTCGCCGGCCTCAATGCCGACAATCACGCGACGGCGGTGGCACTGGCCAACCTGCCGGAACAGATCCGCGGGTACGGCCATGTGAAGGAAAAGGCAGTGGCGCAGTTCCGCGTGGAGAAGGCGCGGCTGCTGGGGGATGGGACGCGCCAGCACGCGGCGTAATCGCGTCGTTCCCGCGCAGGCGGGAACCCAAGTTCGTCGGTTACCGAGGAACTTGGGCTCCCGCCTGCGCGGGAGCGACGGTGGTAATTCCCGCTTCTCCCGTGACGGACACGTCGCTTGACGTTTACGTAAACGTCATATACCTTACAAGAACGCTATCGCAAGGATCATCATGAACGACCTGACTCCCGCCGCCAAACTGAATCTCCCCGAACAGCCGAAACTGGCCAACAAGGTCCGCTTCGTGACCGCCGCCTCGCTGTTCGACGGCCATGACGCATCGATCAACATCATGCGCCGCATCCTGCAGTCGAACGGCGTCGAGGTGGTCCACCTCGGCCACAACCGCTCGGTCGACGACGTCGTCACCGCGGCCCTGGCCGAAGACGTGCAGGGCATCGCCATCTCCAGCTACCAGGGCGGCCACGTCGAATACTTCAAGTACATGATCGACCTGCTGCGCGAACGCGGCGGCGCCCACATCAAGGTGTTCGGCGGCGGCGGCGGCGTGATCGTCCCCGACGAAATCGCGGACCTGCACTCCTACGGCGTAACCCGCATTTTCAGTCCCGAAGACGGCCAGCGCATGGGCCTCGTGGGCATGATCCAGTCGATGATCCAGACCTGCGACATCGACCTGTCCACCTATTCCCCGACCACCCTGGAGCCGCTGCGGCAGGGCGACGTGGCCTCGCGCCACCGCCCGCTGGCGCAGCTGATCACCGCCCTGGAGAACGACAAGGCCGCGCCGGAACTGCGCCGCGCCATCATGGACGCGGCCGAAGGCCTGCGCGTGCCGACCCTGGGCATCACCGGCACCGGCGGCGCCGGCAAGTCCTCGCTGACCGATGAACTGATCCGCCGCATCCGCCTGGACCAGAACGACGCGGTCAACATCGCGATCATCTCGATCGACCCGTCGCGCCGCAAATCGGGCGGCGCGCTGCTGGGCGACCGCATCCGCATGAACGCGATCAACCCGTGGAACGGGCAGGCGCGCGTCTTCATGCGCTCGCTCGCCACGCGCGAAGCCGGTTCCGAGATCTCGCAGGCGCTGCCCGACGTGATCGCCGCCTGCAAGGTGGCCGGCTTCGACCTGGTGATCGTCGAAACCTCCGGCATCGGCCAGGGCGACGCCGCCATCGTCCCGCACGTGGACGTGTCGATGTACGTGATGACGCCGGAATTCGGCGCCGCCTCGCAGCTCGAAAAGATCGACATGCTGGACTTCGCCGACTTCATCGCGATCAACAAATTCGACCGCAAAGGCTCGCTCGACGCCCTGCGCGACGTCGCCAAGCAATACCAGCGCAACCGCGAACTGTGGAGCAAGCGCCCGGAAGAGATGCCGGTGTACGGCACCCAGGCGTCGCGCTTCAACGACGATGGCGTCACCGCCCTGTACCACGGCCTGCTGCCGAAGCTCGGCGAATTCGGCCTGCACATCACGCCGGGCAAGCTGCCGCAGGCGGAGATCCGCCATTCGAGCGGCAAGCACGTGATCGTGCCGCCGGCGCGCGCGCGCTACCTGGCCGAAATCGCCGACACCGTGCGCGGCTACCACAAGAACGCCTCGAAGCAGGTCAAGCTGGCGCGCGAACGCCAGCAACTGACGGAAGCCAAACGCATGCTGGCGCTGGCCTCCAGGACGGCGGACTTCGACGACCTGATTACCGAACGCGATAACGCGCTCGACGCCAGCGCCAGGAAGCTGCTGGCGATGTGGCCCGAAATGCAGGCCGCCTACGCGGGCGACGATTACGTGGTCAAGATCCGCGACAAGGAAATCCGCACGCGCCTCATTGCCCACACGCTGTCGGGCACCAGGATCCGCAAGGTGGCCCTGCCGCGCTATGAAGACCACGGCGAAGTGCTGCGCTTCCTGATGCTGGAAAACGTGCCGGGCTCCTTCCCCTTCACGGCCGGCGTGTTCGCGTTCAAGCGCGAAGGCGAAGACCCGACCCGCATGTTCGCCGGCGAAGGCGATTCCTTCCGCACCAACCGCCGCTTCAAGCTGGTCTCGGAAGGCATGGACGCCAAGCGCCTGTCGACCGCGTTCGACTCGGTCACCCTGTACGGCGCCGACCCGGCGCTGCGTCCCGACATCTACGGCAAGGTCGGCAATTCGGGCGTCTCGATCGCCACGCTGGACGACATGAAGGTGCTGTACGACGGCTTTAACCTGTGCAGCCCGAGCACCTCGGTGTCGATGACGATCAACGGCCCGGCGCCGACCATCCTGGCGATGTTCATGAATACCGCCATCGACCAGCAGATCGACAAGTTCGTGGCGGAGAACAAGCGCCAGCCGACCGATGACGAAGCGGCCAAGATCCGCGCCTGGGTGCTGCAGAACGTGCGCGGCACGGTGCAGGCCGACATTCTGAAGGAAGACCAGGGCCAGAACACCTGCATCTTCTCGACCGAGTTTTCGCTGAAAGTCATGGGCGACATCCAGGAATACTTCGTGCACCACCAGGTGCGCAATTTCTACTCGGTGTCGATCTCGGGCTACCACATCGCCGAAGCGGGCGCGAACCCGATTTCGCAGCTGGCGTTCACGCTCTCGAACGGCTTCACCTTCGTGGAAGCGTACCTGGCGCGCGGCATGCACATCGACGATTTTGCGCCCAACCTGTCGTTCTTCTTCAGTAACGGCATGGACCCGGAATACACGGTGCTGGGCCGCGTGGCGCGCCGCCTGTGGGCCGTCGCCATGCGCGACAAGTACGGCGCCAACGACCGCAGCCAGAAGCTCAAGTACCACATCCAGACCTCGGGCCGCTCGCTGCACGCGCAGGAGATCGACTTCAACGATATCCGCACCACCCTGCAGGCGCTGATCGCGATCTACGACAACTGCAACTCGCTGCACACCAACGCCTACGACGAGGCGATCACCACCCCGACCGACGAATCGGTGCGGCGCGCGCTGGCGATCCAGCTGATCATCAACCGCGAATGGGGCCTGGCCAAGAACGAAAATCCGAACCAGGGCTCGTTCATCATCGAGGAACTGACGGACCTGGTGGAAGAAGCGGTGCTGCAGGAGTTCGAGCGCATCGCCGAACGCGGCGGCGTGCTGGGGGCGATGGAAACCGGCTACCAGCGCGGCAAGATCCAGGAAGAGTCGATGCTGTACGAGCACCAGAAGCACGACGGCACCCTGCCGATCATCGGCGTGAACACCTTCCGCAATCCGAAGGCCAACGACACGCCGCAAAAGATCGAACTGGCGCGCTCCACCGACGACGAGAAGCAGTCGCAGTTGACGCGCCTGGACGACTTCCACAAGCGCAATGCCGAGCAGGCGCCGCAGATGCTGGCCGCCTTGCAGCAAGCCGCCATCGACAATGCGAATGTGTTCGAGAAGCTGATGGACGCGGTGCGGGTCTGCTCGCTGGGGCAGATTACGACGGCGCTGTTCGAGGTGGGCGGGCAGTACCGCCGCAATATGTAAGACGGTAACGCTTAGCGGGGCGGCAGCGAATCGAGGAACGCGGCGCCGCCCCCTTTCAGCCGGGCTTCAGTCTTGCTGACGTAGGTCGCCGTCAGCGCATGCCCGGCGGCGCTGCCGATGATGGCGGCGACCAGCCAGATGGCGCAAGCCATCGATCCGATGAGCAGGCTTTCCTCCACAAAGAACGCGGCGGCGAGCGTTGCAAAACCGAGCGCGGTCGAGACATGCGAGAGATAGTTGAGCCAGCGGGGCCAGCGCCGATGTCGTTCGCACAGGCCAACGGCCAAGCTGACCGATTCCTGTAACGCAGCCGCCCCCGCGATATGCAGCAGGAAGTTAACCGATATAAATGAGTCCCATGCAGGATCGTGCCAGGAAAACGTTTGTGGCTTGCCCACCTGCGCTGGCGCATTGCATTTGACGCAGCGCGCAGGCAACGATGCCCCGGCAGGAATGACGATCAGCTGGCCATCGCGCCGGCTAGCGCTTGCCGGACTGATGTCGGCATCGCTTCGCAGCGGCACATCAAGCTTGGTCGGCGTCTCTTGCATGGCGGCTTTCGGCGAAGGGTTCCATTTTCATCCGAGAAAAGTATAAGCAATCACTGGCGGCAACCAGCGACCATTTCGACCGGTCGTTGCTTTTGTATCGTCGCTGGCAGCTTGACGCACGCCCAGACCGCGGACTCATGCCGGCAGCATGGCGCGCACAAAGTCGGCATAGGCCACACCTGCGGGCAGAGCGATGTCGGTTTTGATGACCCGCTTGCTGGACACGACCTCGATCCGCTGCTTTGGGTTGTAGCCGCGTTTTTCCTGGTCCACCCAGTAAAACCCGGCGCCGCGCAACTGCCATGCCGGCAAGCTGTGGAAATCGATGCCGCGACTGGCCAGCAGCGCCACCTTGTCCTCGATGCTGCGGCCCTCGATCTGCGCCGCCGCCGCGCCCCTGGCCACACCCTCTTTCCTCAGCATCCAGTAGCAGTGCGCATTGAGGCCGTTACGATGCGCGTCTTCATTACGCCAGCGGAAATAATCGACCACGGTCTTGCGGTCAGGCAGCTCGCAAATGCGGCAATCGAATGCGGCCAGCTCGCCCAGCATCAGACTCAATTTTGCCGAGGCCTCAGCCGCCAGGATCGAGGTATACTTGCGCAGCTTGCGGCCGTAGGCATCGATATCGAGGTCGAACAGCAGCGAGATTTCGTCGCTTTCGGTGTAGGCGTAGACGACCTTGAAACCGCAGTTCATCAGGTGACGCGTGGTCTCGGCCATCAGGTCGCGAAAACGCACGTCGAACAGCGCCTCGAAACTGACTTTTTCCTTGGTCAGCCTGGTAAAACTACGGCCGTCGATGCGCGCCACCATGTACACGCCGGGCTCCACGCAACGGTCGCTGGCGGTTTCGTAAGCGCGCATCATCGCGTCGAGTTCGTCAAATTTCATTCCATGCCTTTACGATAAATTGATTGTCGATGATGTCGACGTAATGCAGTTCGTCGAAGCCTTCCGCCAGGCTGGGCAGTTCGATGCGCTTGTGGGTGTCGAAAATGCCGACATCCGGGATCAGCGCGGCGCCGCTGCGGCCGCGGTTCCAGGCCAGCGAGCGTTCCAGGTCGATGCGAAAATACACGCAGCGGATCTTGAACTTGCTGCCTTTGAGCATATCGATGTACTTCGCCCGCACCTCGCGCGTGGGATTCGTGTTGTCGACCACGAAAGGCATACCGGTTTCGAGGCAGATCTCCAGCAGCTTTTTCTCGCGGTATCTGGTTTTCAACAGGTCGTTGCTGATGCGCAGGTGCGTGTTGAAATAGTTGTTCTTGTAAAAGGTCGACTTGCCGCTGGCTTGCAGGCCGACGAAGATGATGGCTTCCAATTGTTTCCTGTGTTTTCTCAATGCGGGGGGAGCGAGTCGAGAAAGGCGGGGCCGCAGCCTTTGAAACGGATCTCGTGGTCGGTAATGCGCACCACGCGCAGCAAGCGCGCGCCGATGCTGGCGCACAGAATACCTGCGAGCATGAGCAGGCATCCGACCCATCCCAGGAACGGCCTGACCGGGTCGATGGCCGACATCAGCGCGTACAGGCCGAGCGCAAACAGGCCATAGCCGCCCCAGGACAGAAGGCGGCGACGGCGGCGGTGCCGGCCGCACAGGCCGATCGAGACAATCGCCTTTTTGCGCACGAACAGGGCGATCGCGACGTACACGACGACCAGTAACAGCAGGTACCAGCCAGGATGGTTCCAGTAAAAGGCACGCGGCCTGTCCAGGGTCGCCGGCGCGTTGCACTTGACGCAGCGCAGCGGCAGGCGCGATTGGGCCGGGGCGACCAGCATGTCGCCCTCGCGCCAGCAATGCGCCAGGGGCGCTTCCTGGAAGCTGGACTTGGGCGCGGCGTACACATTGGGCGGCACCGGCGTCACGGCGCACTCCAGGCGATCGCGCCGAACAGGCGCTGCAAGCGCGCGCCGCGGCGGGGATTGACCATCGCGGCATAGGCCACCTTGCCCGCCAGCCAGGCGCGAAAATCCGGCCGGTTGTCGCGGTTCTGCCCCTGCGGTCCGTGGCGCACGCAGTTGGTCAGCGTGGCCTTGAGCAGGTCGAACTCGCTGCGCGCGATATTCGGATGGCGGTTGACGACGATCCCGGTGACCTGCTGGCGCACGCCTTCACGCATCATGCGCGTCTTGCGGGTGTTGACGGCAAAGCCTTCTTCGAGGGCGATGGCGCCGACCTGCGCGTGAAAGCGGTCCATCGCCCGTTCCAGTGCGCGCCCGCCGGAAAACACCAGGTCGTCCGCATAGCGGCTGTAGCGCGCGCCGAGCGAGTGCGCCAGCGTGTCCAGGCGCACGTCGAGGCGCCAGGCGCAGGCATTGGCCAGCGCGGGCGAACAGGGCGAGCCTTGCGGCAGGTGCGGCGCGCGCAGTGCCTGGCGCTGGGCCCAGGTGAGCGTGTTCTCGCCGGCCGGTTCGCGCAGCACGCCGGCCGGCACGCGATTGACGCACAGGCGCGCCAGCACGCCCGCGACGGTCTGCGAGTAACCGAGCCTGGCAAACAGCGCGTGAATGCGCGAGGCCGGAATGCTGGGGAAGAAATCCTTGAGGTCCATGCGGATTACCACGCGCTGTCCGGTATGCAGGGCCGCATGGGTGAGGCAGGACCGCCCACGGCGGAAGCCATGCGCAGCCGGATGCGCGGGCACGCGCTCGAGGATCTCGCGCAGGATGGTCGCCTGCATGGCGCGCAGGCGCTGCTTGGGAATTTCAATCAGGCGCACGCCGCCGCTGCGCTTGGGCACCCAGCGGTAGTGGTAGTGCCGAAGCTGCGCCTGCGCCGACGGCGCCACGCGCCACCGGTCGGCGAACCAGTCGAGTTCGTCGGGACGCAGGCGCAGCCACTGCGCCAGTTCGCCCACCGACGGCAGGGCCGGCAGCGCGAGCGCGGCCAGCCAGTCGGGCGCAAGCGGCACGATCGGCAGGTCGAGGCAGTAGCGCTTGATGTGCGGCGCGGGCGCGTCGCCCTCCCAGGCGTCGTGAAACACGTCGAGCTCGAAGATGATACGCGCCAGTTCATCGCGGCTGACATGGTAAAAGTGTTCGGCGGTGCGCGCGTGGATCGCTTCGCACAGCGCCGGGATCCACGGCCATGGATGGTCGAACGCCCAGGTCGCACTGGCGATCAGGCCTGCGAGCGTTGCATCGCGCGCCAGCATGGTGTCGGCGAGCGCCAGGGCGACGGCGTCTTTGGGAATCATACCTGCTTAACTTTGAGGGGTGGGCGGAGCGCCTTCAACCAGTCTCGTGATGCGCGAGCTAGCGTGCGCGGCAGCGCACGGCGGCTCATGCGGTGAATTGCACAATACTACCTGTCCCACGGGGTAGCCCCGTAGAGGCTTGTCCCTGCACGAGGCAAGAACAGGCCGGCTTGAAGGATCCGCCCGTGTAGAGAGTAAGGCAATTTTGCATGAACGTCAATGCGACTGGCGCGCCGCAATCTAAGCGGGACAGCGCCCGACCGTGGCGCCGGGCAGCAGCACCGGCTGCCACAGGACCTGCAACTGCGCCGGCGGCGTGCCCGCCACCAGGGCCGAGAGCATCTCGGTCATCTTCGCGCCGGCCTCGGTGGGACCCGGCTGGTCGATGGTGGTGACGTTCGATCCGACCAGGCTGTCCTCGATGCTGCCCCAGACGATGACCGACATGTCCTTGCCGATGTCGATCCCGGCGTCCAGCAGCGCGCGCACCGCGCCCACGCCGGAGAGGTGATTGTCGACGATGACGGCGCTCGGGCGCGGCGAACAGGCCAGCAGCTCCTGCATGGCCTGGTAGCCGGTGCGCCGGTCCAGCGTGTTCTCGACCAGGTGGCGCGGATCGACAGCCAGGCCGGCCTGCGTCATGCAGGCGATGAAGCTGTTCTTGCGCTGGCATGCAAAATTGAGTTCGAGCGGTGCGCTCACCAGCGCGATGCGGCGGTGGCCATGTTCGATCAGGTGCGCGCACGCCAGGCCGATGCCGGCCTCGTTGTCGTAGTCGAACCAGGCGTACGCTTGCTTGAGTTCCGTGCGCCCGTGCGCCACGAAGGGA
Source organism: Massilia atriviolacea (assembly GCF_003953935.1). Lineage (GTDB taxonomy): Bacteria > Pseudomonadota > Gammaproteobacteria > Burkholderiales > Burkholderiaceae_D > Telluria_A > Telluria_A atriviolacea. Next base: position 298,678 of record NZ_RXLQ01000004.1, on the reverse strand, counting down.
AAACCCTTCTTCACCAGGTAGGCAATGCGCTCGTCGTGCACCAGCGTGCGGCTGACGACCAGGCCATCGACGCGGCGCCCGCGCACCATCTGTTCGTACGAGGGCAGCTCGTTCTGCGGCGAGACCGGCGCGATGATCAGGTTCATCTTGCTCTTTTCGAGCGCGGCCGACATGCCGCCCACCACACCCAGGAACATCGGGTCGCCCAGGTCGCTGGGCAGCAGCGGGTAGATGATGCCGAAGACATTGGTGCGGCCCACCGCGAGGCTGCGCGCCATCGGATTGGCTTCGTAGCCGGCTTCCTTGGCGGCGGCCAGCACGCGTTCGCGGGTGTGGACATTGACTTCGGGGTAGCCGTTCAGGGCGCGGCTGACGGTGGTCTTCGAAATCCCGAGCGTACGGGCCAGGCTCTTGAGATTCATGGTCGAACTTCGTTGGTCGATGTCGTAAAGACGGCAATTATAGCAACACGGTCAGGCGGCACGATCGACCTGCCGCTTGAAGAAGTACAAGGTAACCAGCACCAGGGTGATCGGCACCAGCGTCAGGTAGAAGGCGAAGTGGCCGCTGAAATTGCCGAACACGTAGCCGGTGATGAAGGAGCCGGTGGTGCCGCCCAGCGCCGAAAAAATCACCAGCAGCCCGGTCATCGACGAGTGCTGGTGCGGCGGCAGGGAACTGAGCATGACCGAATTGATGCCGGGGTAGATCGGCGCCATGAACAGCCCGATCAGCGGAAACAGGAAGGTCGCCAGCGGCGCGCTGGACCAGCTGATGCCGGGGTCGGCCACCACGTCGTGCGTGAGCGGAAGCGCCAGCAGCACCATCGCGGCCATGCCGATCACGCAGATGTTCATCACCGGGTACCAGTTCATCCTGCGCATGACGAATCCGGCGGACAGGCGCCCGATGGCGAGGCAGGCGGCGAAGATGCTGGTGACCTGCACGCTCATGGCCGCCGGCAGCTTGAGGATTTCGTTATTGAAGGTCGGCAGCCAGGTGCCCACGCTCTGCTCGATCAGCACGTACAGGAAGGCGGTCATGACGAACACGCACACCAGCGGCTTGAAGAACAGCTTGAGCATGGCCGTAAAGTCGTCCCAGCGGCTGCGCCCTTGCGGCAGCTGCGCCGTGCCTTCGTCGAAGGCGGTGCAAAGAACCAGCACGAAGGTCAGGCCGCACAGCGCGGCCAGCACCCAGTACACCTGCAGCCAGCTGCGCGAGGCGGGGTCGGACGAGTCGATGAACCAGCCGAAGATCCAGTAGGCGCTCAACACACCGACCATGAACACGCCTTCCAGCGTATTCATGATGCCGGCGTGATGGCGGCGGTCGCGCGCGATCAGGCCCAGGGTCGAATACACCGACACCTTGACCAGCGCGAACGCCACGCCCACGCACAGGAACAGCAGCTTGGCGGTCCAGAAGGCGGGCAGCAGCGGCATGGCGACGCAGGCGGCGGTGACCAGCGCCAGCGCGGCCAGCATGGCGTTCTTGTAGCCGATGCGCGGCAGGAAGGACGCCACCAGGAAGGACACGAGCGCGATCGGCAAGTCCTTGAACGCTTCCAGGATGCTGGCGCTCGATTTGCTCACGCCGTAGTTGCCGATGACCTGGAGGATGACCGTGCCGACGCTGTTCAACAGGATCGCAAAGACGAAGTAAATCAAGAAGAGGGCTAACATGATGCGTTGGTTTTTCACACTGTCTCCAATATTTTTTATTTTGGTGTGCTACTTCCTGCTGCACCGTCATTCCCGCGACGGGCCAGGCGCCCCACGGCGAAGAAGCCTTGGATTCCCGCCTGCGCGGGAATGACGGTGTCATGGCGCTTATTGGTATTAATATTCCTCCAGCTTGAAGCGGTCCAGCGCCGGGATGACCCGGTCGGCTTGCGTGAGCACGTCCGCTCTGCCGATGCCGAGCGCCCACATGCCGGCGCTCTTGATCGATGCCACGCCGGCCACCGCGTCTTCCACGCCCAGGCAGTCGGCCGGCGCCACGCCCAGTTCGCGCGCGGCCGTCAAGAAGATCTCCGGATGCGGCTTGCTGTTGGCGATCAGCGCGGCGTCGACCACGTAATCGAAGCGCGCGCGGATGCCGAGCCGTTCGAGCACCGTGAAGGCGTTCTTGCTGACCGAGGCGAGGCCGATGCGCAGGCCGGCCGCGCGCACCGCCGCCAGCGCCTCGACCGCGCCGGGCAGCAGGTCGGCCTCCGACATGGTGGCGATCAGCTCCTGGTAGTGGCCGTTCTTGGCGTCGGCCAGCGCCAGCTTGCGCGCATCGCTGTAGCTGCGCGGCGCGCCGGCCAGGATCAGGTTCAGGGAACCCATGCGGTCGATGCCCTTCAACTGTTCGTTGAAGGCTTCGTCGAAATGCACGCCCTCCGCTTCGGCCAGCCGCTTCCAGGCCAGGTAATGATAATGCGCGGTGTCGGTGATGACGCCGTCCAGATCGAAAATGACTGCCTTGAACCTGCTCATGCCGTTTGCTCCTGAAGTTGGCGCGCCACCGCTGCCGATGGCGCGGCGCGCGTGAGCGACACGCGCTCGCTTGCGTGGGTCAACGTCAGCGACTCGCCCTGCAGCAGGGTGTAACGCGCTTCGGCGGCGTCGACGCGCACTTGCAGCAGCGCGCCGTGGATGTGAATCCGGAACTGGTAGTGCTGCCAGCGCGGCGGCAGGGTGGGCGCGAAGCGCAGCGCGCCGTCGGCCACGCGCATGCCGGCAAAGCCGTAGGCCACGCCCATCCAGGTGCCGGCCATGGCCGCCGTGTGCACGCCGTAATGGGTGTTCCCGTGCGTGTCGTCCAGGTCCAGGCGCGCGGTCTCGAGAAAATAGTCGTAGGCCTTGTCGTGGTAGCCCACTTCGGACGCGATGATGCTGAAGATACAGGACGACAGCGACGAATCGTGGGTGGTCACCGCTTCGTAGTAGTCGAAGTCGCGCTTCTTGTCGTCCTGCGTGAACTGGTCGGACAGCAGCAGCAGCGCCAGCACCACGTCGGCCTGCTTGCAGACCTGGTGGCGGTAGATCACCAGCGGGTGGTAGTGCAGCAGCAGCGGGTAGTTCTCTTTCGGCGTGGCGGCGAAGTCCCACGGCTTTTTGCCGAGGAAGCTGTCGTCCTGCTCGTGGATGCCGAGGGCGGCGTCGTAGGGCAGCGCCATGCGGCCGGCGGCGCGGCGCCAGGCGGCCGGTTCGGCGTCGTCCAGGCCGATGGCTTGCGCGATGCGTTCGAAGTCGTGCGCACGCGCGCCGCGCAGGGTGTCGACAATCTCCGCCGCGAAGCGCAGGTGCATCTGCGCCATGGCATTGGTGTAGTAGTTGTTGTTCACCAGCGCCGTGTATTCGTCGGGACCGGTGACTTCGTTGATGCAGAAGCGCCCGGCGCGGTCGTAATTGCCGATGCCGATCCAGATGCGCGCGGTTTCCAGCACGATTTCGGCCCCGGCCTGCGCCATGTAATCGAGGTCGCCGGTGGCGTCCAGATACAGCTTGATGGAGTAGGCGATGTCGGCGTTGATGTGGTACTGCGCGGTGCCGGCCGGGAAGTAGGCGGAGCACTCTTCGCCGGCGATGGTGCGCCACGGGTACAGCGCGCCTTTGGCGTGCGACATCTGGCGCGCGCGTGCGCGGGCTTGTTCCAGGCCGGCGTAGCGGTAGGCCAGCAGCGCTCTGGCGACGTCGGGTTTGCTGTACAAGAAAAACGGGAAGATGTAGATCTCGGTGTCCCAGAAGTAGTGGCCTTCGTAGCCTTCGCCGGTGACGCCCTTGGCGGCGATATTGGTCTTGCCGTCGCGGCCCACCGATTGCAGCAGGTGGAACTGGTTGAAGCGGATGCCTTGCTGGAGCGCGTCGTCGCCGGCGATTTCCACGTCGGCGCGGTCCCAGAAGTCGGCGAGGTAGGCCGCCTGGCGCGCGCACAGGGCGTCGAAGCCATCGAGCCTGGCCTTGGCCAGGGCGGCGCCGGCGAGTCCTGCCAGTTCGGCCTCCGGATAGTCGCGCGAGGAAAAGTAGACCCCGTATTTGGTCAGGCGTTGCGGCAGCATCACATCCAGGTCGAAGGTGAAGCTGTGGCTGGCCGCGAGATCGCGCGAGATCGCGCTGCCCGCCACCGCGGCCAAGGTGTCGATCGCGCTCACCAGCGTGAAGCCGCTGTTGTGGGTGCGCTGGGTCAGGCTGGACATGGTGGCGCCCTGCTCCAGCGCCAGCAGGTGCAGCGCGGGACCGGAGACGGCGGAGCCGATGCGCGGATCGTCGCCAGCTTCCTGGTTGCGCACGGCGCCGTCGATGCCCGACTCGACCCGCACCTGGCCCGAAAAATTGAGCGCGGTCAGTTCGACATCGAGCGCGAACAGGTGCTTGTCGGCCAGTGAGACCACGCGCCGCGTGACGAGGCCGAGGCGCTTGCCGCCGGCCGAGGTCCATTCCAGGCTGCGCCGCAGCACGCCGGTGCGAAAGTCCAGCACGCGCTCGTAGCGGTCGAGCGTGCCTTGCAAGGGGTCGAAGCGCTCGTCGCCGATCCAGATGGCGATGCCTTTCGCGTTCGGCACGTTGAGCATGAACTGCCTGGTCCTGGCCAGCCCGTACGCCGCTTCCGGATAGACGATCGCTTCGGACTCGTAGAAGCCGTTGAGGTAGGTGCCGTCGAGCGAGCTGCCGGCCGGGCCGCTATAGCCTTCTTCGGGCGTGGCGCGCTGGCCGATGTAGCCGTTACCGAGCGCGAACAGGGTCTCGTGCAGAAAATGCGTGGCGGGGTCGAAGCTGGTCTCGCGAAGAGACCATGGATCGGTCGGAAGAGCGTGGGGGATGCTGGCGTGCGGCACGGGTTTGTCCTTTGTCTGTCTTTTGAATTTTTACGTTTCAAACCGGTTTGGATTCGAGCCGAGTCTATTTCAAATCGGTTTGGACTGTCAATTTATTTAGATTACCTTGGAAAAATCAGGAAAAATCAGGTCTGGCGCGCGATCAGGGTGGTCGGCAGCATTTCGGACTCGACCGGCTCGCCGTTCATCAGCGCCAGCATTTTTTTGGCGAGCAGCACGCCGCCGTCGCGCAGGTACTGGTGCACGCTGGTCAGCGGCGGCACGAAGCTGGCCGCGCCGGGCGTGTCGTCGTAGCCGATCACCGACACGTCGTCCGGCACGCGCAGCTGGTCTTCGGTGAGCGCGCGGATCGCGCCCATGGCCAGCAGGTCGCTGGCGGCGAACACGCCGTCGAAGGCATGCCCCTTTTTCTTGAGCAGCGCGGTCATGCTGTCGAAGCCCGATTCGAAGGTGAAGGCCTTGGGCCGGATGATGTGCACCGTGCCCTGCCCGCCCAGCGCGTCGATGAAGCCGGCGCAGCGTTCCTGGACTTCGGCGTGGTCCACATCGCCCAGGAACACCAGCTTGCGCCGGCCCTGCGCGAGGAAGCGTTCGGCCACGCTGGCGCCGCCACGGCGGTTGTCGCTGCCGACCACGATGGCGCCGCTCTCGGGCGCGCCCCACACCACCAGCGGCAGGTTGGCCTTCTGCAGGAAGCGCACCGCTTCGCCGTGCGAGCCCTGGCCGAGCAGAATCAGGCCGTCGGCGCCCTGCACCGGCGCGGTATCCATCAACTGCTTGGAGGTGAGCACCACGCTGTAGCCGGCCGTGGTCAGTTCCTGGGTGATGCCGCCCAACAGTTCGAGCGGATACGGGTCCGACATGGGGCGGCCCTTCACCGGCGTCATTTCGACCACCACCGCGACCGAGTAGCTGCGCCGCATGCGCAGGTTGCGCGCGCTGATGTTCAGGCGATAGCCCTGCTCGTCGGCGATGCGGCGGATCTTTTCGCGCGTCTTTTCGGTCACGAGCGGGCTGTCGCGCAGCGCGCGCGAGACCGTGATCGTGGATACGCCCGCCAGGCTGGCGAGGTCTTCCATCGTCAGGGAGGCCTCATTCTTGCGCGGCACGCTATTCGGTGCCGGCGCGGCAGTCTTTTTTGCAGCCTTGTTTGCGGGCATGGAAACGCTCAATTTTGGTAGGAAAACAACGACACCGACGCATTATGACAGGTTTACGCCTTTCTACAGGCCAAATGACATCGATAACATTTCGATTGACATCGATATCATTTCTTGTTTCAATGATTCGTCTTTTCTTGCCATCATAATAAATTGCCGACCGGCCCACCGCGCGGCGTGGCGGGAACGGACAGGGGACAGGCATGCGGCGGGCGCCACCAAGCCAGGGCGCCGCCAGTCCAGGAGACGGATTTCAACAAGAACACAGATAAAAAAGCGAGCATAACGATGAACAGTCACAAGCACTTCCTGCTTTCCTCAGTCACGCTGGCCGTGCTGACCCTGATCAACCAGGCCCAGGCAGCCGGCCAGTCCGCGCCCCCTGCCCCGGCGGCGCTGGATGCGGCGGCCGCCGAAGCGGTGGCGACCGAAATCCAGCAGGTGGTGGTGACCGGCACCGCGTCGGCGCGCGGCACGCGCAAGATCGACACCAGCTTTTCGATCACCACGGCGACCGAGGAGCAGCTCAAATCGGCCTCGCCCAGCAGCACCGCCGACGTGCTGAAACTGGTGCCGGGCGTGTATGCGGAGTCGACCGGCGGCCAGTCGGGCGCGAATATCGAGGTGCGCGGCTTTCCCTCGGGTAGCGATTCGCCCTTCGTGTCGGTGCAGATGAACGGCAATCCCATCTATCCGGTACCGGTGCTGTCGTTCTTCGAAGGATCGTCGGCCTTCCGCCTGGACGACACGGTCGAGCGCGTCGAAGTGCTGCGCGGCGGGCCGAGCACGATTTATTCGGTCGGCCAGCCGGGCGCGACGATGAACTTCATCCTGAAAAAGGGCGAGGATACGCCGGAAGCCACCCTGCGCTTTACCACCGGCACCGGCAAGCTGCGCCGGCTCGATGCCTTTGTGGGCGGCAAGATTGCCGATGGCTGGTACGGGACCATCGGCGGCTTCGCGCGCCAGACCCAGGGCGTGCGCGATCCGCAATTCAAGGCCGACGACGGCAAGCAGCTGACGGCGTCCGTCACGCGCAAGCTGAACGAAGGCGAAGTGACGGCCTACGTGCGCAGCACCAAGGACAAGAACGCCTTCTACACCGGCGTGCCGCTCATTTCGAGCGACAACGGGCGCACGATCACGGCATTTCCCGGCTTCGATCCGCTCACCGGCACCCTGATGAGCAATGAGATGCGCCACTTCACCATCGACGCGGCGCCCGGCAAGACCCTCACGCGCGACCTGGCCGACGGGCGCGGCATGGATGCGACAGTCTTCGGCGCCGAGTACGAGCAAAAACTGGGCGGCTGGGACGTGTCGAACAAGGCGAACTACTTCAACGGCGACCTGAACACGATCTCGATGTTCACCGGGAACAACCCGCTGACGGCGGCGGCTTACCTGGCCAATGCCAACGCGACCCACAATCCGGGCGCGGCCGCCGGTTCGGGCAGCATCAGCTATGTGAAAGGCGGCGTGGTCGACCCCAACCAGCAAGTGGTGCAGGCGGGATTGTGGTCGGTCGAGAAGAAATTGAGCTCGTTCACCAACGAATTCCGCATCAGCCGCGAACTGCTCAAGAACAACACGACCACCGTCGGCGCCTACCTGGCGCGCTACAAGTCGAATGACGAATGGTACCTGGGCAACAGCCACCTGATGACGGCCACGCCCAACGCCAGCCTGATCGATGTGCAACTGGCGAACGGCACCATCGTCTCGCGCAACGGGGTCGACGGGAATGTGTTCTATGCGCCTGTGGCATCGTACAAGGGCAACAATACCGCCCTGTTCCTCGCCAACGAATGGAAGGTGAACGAGCAGATCAAGCTGGACGTGGGCGCGCGCCGCGAAAAGCAGAGCCTGAAAGCGACGATTTCCACGCTGACGTCGATGGATACCGACGCCAATCCGCTGACGGTGTACAACAACGGCACCTCGGTGCCGACCGGCACCAACACCCAGCTCAGCCGCGACGACAGCGTCAATTCCTTTACCGTGGGCGGGATCTACAAGTTTTCCAAGGACATGAGCGTGTTTGCGCGCGCCAATACCGGCCACACCTTCATCTATTTCGACGACATGCGCAACGCCGGCACCCAGGCGGCGCTGAACGACCGCAAGGGCGTGCCGACGCCGAAGGTGACGCAGTACGAAGTCGGCTTCAAGACCGTGGGCGAACTGTACAGTGCCTACATCAACGGCTTTTACACGGACTTCACCGGCATTTCCTTCCAGCAGATCACGACCGACGCCGTGCTGAACTCGGTGAGCGGCTCGCGCGGGCATGGCGTGGAGTTCGAACTGGCCGTGCGGCCGGTGAAGAACCTGCAGGTGAGCTTGATGGGCAACTATCAGGAATCGACATACCGCGACAATCCGGCGATTGCGGGCAAGCTGGTGCAGCGCCAGCCGAAGATGCAGTTCCGCCTGTCGCCGAGCTACCGGATTCCGATGGGCGACAATTCGCTGAAACTGTATGGGACCTACGCGCACGTGGGTAGCCGCTGGGCCGACCAGGCCAATCTGTCCTACCTGCCATCGTATCAAACGGTGGACGCCGGCATCCTTGCATCGGTGGGCACGCATTGGGAATTCCGGCTCGCGGGCACGAACCTGGGCAATGAACTGGGGCTGACGGAAGGCAATTCCCGCCTGACCGGGGCGCAGAGCAGCGGTCCGATCAATGCACGGCCGATCTTCGGGCGCGCGCTGGAAGCGTCGCTACTGTACCGCTTCTAAACCACCTGGCAGGCGTGGACAGGCAGATGTCCACGCCGGGGCACGCCCATTTACTCGACGATCCAGGAATACTTGACCTTGGCCCACGCCAGGGCGGCCTGGCCGTCCTTGGCGCCCGGTTCGAACTTGCAGCGGGCGCCGGCGCGCACCGAGGCGCGATCGACGCGCACCGCGCCGCTCGACTCCACCACTTTCGACTGCACGACCTTGCCGTCGGTATCGATCAGGTAGGCGACGGTGACGGTGCCGCTTTCGCCGTCATCCTGCCAACGCACCGGGAACTCGGGTTTTTCGCAGCCAGCTACGTCGAGACGGGCCGGGCGGTCTTCAGCCATGGCCTGGGTCGCGCTCAGGCACAGTAAGGTCGCGGACAGTACGGTGGCAAAACGGGTAGTGGCAAACATAAAACCTCCAGAGGGGATGATGGATAAATCCGGCGCTTCTGGCGCTCGAATCGTCTGCTGCGTAGCCAGCTGACGGTTCAAAATATACTGCGCCGCAGCATATTTTCTTAATTTATTCTCCCAATGGCAGTTATGCCGGATTCGCATAACTTGTTGCCTTGCACCAACATATTGCATTCATAAACCGTATGACGGTTATGCCAGATCCATGCTGGTGCAACTCCTCGCGAAAACGCTTTCAGATGACCCGATTTATAGCAAAACGCACTATATCCGCATGATATTGGCATGTGGAAATAATGCGACGCCAAGGGCAAAAAATCCTCAGCCCGGTGCCGGATCGACGCGTTTCCACCACGCCTGGCCCGCTGCGGGCTGGTTCAGGTCGAGCGCCTGCCCCATTTCGGGGGTGGTCAGGAGCACCCCGCGCGCGGTGGCGAGCGCGGCGATGCGGTCGAAAGGCTCGCTCCAGGGGTGCAGGCTGAGGTCGAAGGTGCCGTTATGCACCGGCATCAGCCATTTTCCCTTGAGGTCGAGAAAAGCTTGCAGGGTTTGTTCGGGCTGCATGTGGACATCGGGCCACTGCTTGTCGTAGGCGCCGGTTTCCAGCATGGCGACGTCGAAGGGGCCGAACTTGTCGCCGATGGCCTTGAAACCGTCGAAGTAACCGGTGTCGCCGCTGAAAAACACGCGCAAGTCCTTGTGCACGAACACCCAGGAAGCCCACAGGGTCGAGTTGGCATCGGACAGGCTGCGTCCGGAAAAGTGCTGGGCCGGGGTGGCGACCAGGCGCACATTGCCGACCTTGCGCTCCTGCCACCAGTCGAGCTGGCTCACCTTGGCGGCATCGATGCCCCAGGCCACCAGACGGTCGCCCACGCCCAGGGGCGTGAGGAATTGCTCGGTCTTGGCGGCCAGCGCCAGCACCGAGGCGTGGTCGAGGTGGTCGTAATGGTCGTGCGAGAGGATCACCGCCTTGAGCGGCGGCAGCTCGTCGATGCCGATCGGCGGCTGGTGAAAGCGCGCGGGACCGGCCCACTGCACCGGCGAGGCGCGCTTGGAAAACACGGGATCGGTCAGGTAAAAGGCGTTGTCGAGCTTGAGCAGCAGGGTCGAATGGCCGAGGCGGAACAGGGTATTGTCTGGCGCGGACAGCAACTGGGCGCGGGTAAGCGCTTGCACCGGGATCGCGCCGCTCGGCATGGTGTTCTTGTTCTTGCCCGTCAAAAAGGTCCAGAAGATGCCCACCATCTCGGTCGCGCTTTGCTTGAACATGGGAACCGGATTGCGGAACTTGCCCTCGCTGAACTGGGGCGAGGAATAACGCGGCGCGGGGCTGCCGGCGAAGGTGCAAGAGGCCATGATGCATATTCCTATTAACAGGAGAGGGAGAAAAAGTCGGTGCACGGAAAGTCCCGATCAAAAATGTACACTACACAGTGTAGTTTCAATTTTTGGAAAAGTAAACTGGCGGGTGTAAAATATTGAGATGAACTCACCGCAAACGAAGGCGCCTCAGCGCCTGACCGACCGCAAGCGCCTGGCCATCCTGGCGGCGGCCGCCGAACAATTTCGCAGCCTGGGCTTCGAAGCGAGCAGCATGGACAAGATCGCCGCGAATGCCGGCGTGTCGAAACGCACGGTCTACAACCATTTCCCCAGCAAGGATGAGTTATTCGCCGAAACCCTGGTGCAATTGTTCGAGCGCAGCGCCGCCGCGCTGGACTTGCCTTATCGCAAGGACGCCAGCCTGCGCGCGCAGTTGACGGAGTTGATGACCGTTAAGGTCGCAGCGATGGCCGACCAGGACTTTCTCGACCTGGCGCGGGTGGCCATTGCCGAAGGCATGCACGCACCCGAACGGGCGCGCGCGATCGTGGCGCGCCTGGGCGAACGCGAGGAAGGCGTGACGCGCTGGATCCGCGCCGCCCTGGCCGACGGCAGGCTCAAGGAATGCGACCCCGTCTTCGCCGCCACCCTGCTGCAGGGACAGGTCAAGGCGATGGCGTTCTGGCCGCAGGTGACCATGGGCGCCCCGCCGCTGGCGCCGGCCTTGCAGGCGGCCGTGGTCGACGCCGCCGTCAGCATGTTCCTGAGCTATTTCGCTCAGGCAAAACACGCAGCATAGACAGGCGGCATGGTGGTCGACAGCGTATGCCAGCTGTCGCCGCCATTGTCGGACATCCACACGCCGCCGCTGGTCGAGGCCATCAGCAAGGTGGCGCCATCTTCGGCCACCGCCAGGCCATGGCGGTAGACCAGGTCGTAGCAATGCGCCTGCGGCAGCCCCGCCTTGCCCACCGTGAAACTGCCGCCGCCGTCGCGGGTGCGGGTCACCGCCATGGCGGCGCCGACCGGAATGCGGCGCTGGTCGGCCTCGGCCGGGGCAAACCAGGCAGTGCCGCCATCGCGCGGATGGGCGGCCACGGCAAAGCCGAAGTTCGACAGCGGCGCCTGCGTGACTTCGGTCCAGCGGTGGCCGTTGTCGGCGGAGCGCCAGATGCCGTTGTGATGCTGGCACCACAGCACGTCCGGGTCGCCTGCGCAGCGCACGATGCGGTGCGGGTCCTGCACGGCTTCATTTTCGTTGAGTTCGGGCGGCATGTAGTCGGCGCGCATGCCGGTGGCGCTGATGGCCCAGCTGGCCCCGCCGTCTTCGGTGCGCCAGACGCCGCCGCAGGAGACGCCGATCAGCACATGGTCGCTGTTGCGCGGATCGACGCAGATGCTGTGAATGCCGGGCACGTCGTAGCCGCCGCCGAACCATTCGGCGCGCTGCGGCACGTCCCACAGCGAACGCACCAGCTCCCACGAGGCGCCGCGGTCGTTCGAGCGGAACAGGCCGCCCGGCAGGGTGCCGGCCCACAGCACGCCGGGCTGGTCGGCGCCGCCGGGCTCCAGCGACCAGATCAGCTTGTTTTTCCACTCGATCTTGTCGGGACTGTCTTCCGGCTTGAGCGGATAGGCGGGCGCGGCGATCTCGGTCCAGGCCCCGCTGCCGGCATCCTTGCGGTGCAGCTTGACGCCGAAGTGGCCCAGGTTCAGTGCCGCGTACAGCGCGCCGTCGCGCCGGTCGGCCAGGGCGATCGAGACCGGCTCGCCCAGAAAGTGGCTGGGGCCGATCTCCCATCCGCTGCCGCCGCGCTGCAATTCGAACAGGCCCTTGCGGGTGGAAAGATAGGCACGCGCTTGCATAGTCAGCCTCCGGAAAGTGCTTGAAGAATGTAAACAGTACTGTGGGGTGCGAGCGGATCGTCGAGGCGGATGCGTTCCTCGCTGCGGCGGCCATCGATGAACACGACGACATTCTCGCGCAGGTGGTCCTGGTCGTCGAGAACGTAGCCACGCAGCAAAGGATTGGCCGCGAAGGCGGCATCGAGTCCGCCGCGCAGGGTGGCCGCGCTGGTCTCGACCTGGGGCACGGCGGTGAAGCGGGCGAGTTGCTGAGTGAAAATGAGACGCGCCATGGCATCCGATCACGTGGCTGACGACGATGGGGAATCAACGCCGCTTCATTTTAGCGTGGATCGGCGCGCCTGTCGCGTCCCGGCCTAGAATGGAAGCGAGTCAACTTTCTGGAGATGGGCATGCCGATCAAACCTCAGGAACTTGCCGCGCTGATGCAAGAAGTCGAGCAGGAAGACCCCATCGACTTTGCCGACCTGCCCTTCGGCGAGGGCGAGCTGCGCGAGCTGGTGGCGGCGCATCTGTGCGAGATGGCCGCCGCGATGGAGAACTTCAGCACCGAAGACCGGCTGATGACCTTGCTGGCGGTGTCGGCCAAGCTGGTGCTGGAAAACCTGGTGCTGCACCTGCAGTTGCTGCGCCAGCACGGCTTGCCGGTGAGCGACAGCGTCGAGGAACTGCTGAGCCGGCTGCGCAAGCAGGACGGGGCGTGAGCGGCCGGCGCCGGTGCGGCCGGGCGGCATCGCGATGTTAAAATCGACGCGTTCCCCCATGGAAAGTCCGCATGCCGCCGATCAAAACCCTCCTGTTCGTCTCCGCCGCGCTGTTCGCTAACGCGACGCTGGCGGCCGGCACACCGGCAGCCGGGTTCGTCCCCGACGCGGCGGTGCAGCGCGCCGCCACCGCCTACGCGGCGCAAGCGGTGGCGACGGCGCGCGACCAGTTCGGCATCAAGCTCGACGGTACCGATGCCAGCATGGCGCAGCTCGACGCCGTGCTGGCACGCGTTCACATCGCCTACGCCAGCAAATCGCCGCGTCCGTCGGACGAGCAGCTCATGGCGGTAGCGCGGATGTACGGCAGTTACCTTGGCGAAGTTGTTCGGCTCAAGCACGGCGGGGCCTGGGGCATGGCCACGCGCGAAGGACAGACATTGCCGGGGATGCGGACTGCGGCGGGGACCCCCTTCTGGCCATGGACACAGGCGGCGCAGCGCATCGGCAAGGGTGCAGGATATAACGTTGCCGACTATTACAAAGGGCTGCTGAACACATGACCAAGGTCCAGGCTGCCCATCCGGTCCAATTGCTGTTCCCCAGCGATCCCTTCAACAAGCGCCTTGCCGACGAAGCGTATGGCGAGGAATACGCGGCCGCGCGCGCGGCCGGTGTCGCATGCTCGCTGTTTTCCTTCGAAGACTTTGAAACGGGGCAATTCAGGGCGCTGCCGGCCCTCTCTGCCGGCGTCGAGGTGCTCTACCGTGGCTGGATGCTCTCGCCCGATCGCTATGTGCGCCTGCATCAGGGCATTGCCGGGGTTGGCTGCGCGATGCTGACGAGTCCGGCCCAGTATCGTCATTGCCATTACTTGCCCGAGTGGTACGCACTGTGCGAAGAATTCACGCCTGAAACAGTGGTCCTTGCGCGCGATGCGGACTTTGCCGCCGCCATGGAGGGCCGCAACTGGCCCGCCTATTTCGTGAAGGACTACGTCAAATCGCTGACGACCCAGCGCGGCTCGGTGGCGGCAACCCCGCACGAGATTGGCGAGCTGGTCGGCCTGATCGAACGCTACCGGGGCGCGCTCGAGGGCGGGGTATGCATCCGCAAATTCGAACAACTGCAAGCGGACAGCGAGGAGCGCTATTTCGTGCTGCGTGGACAGGCGTTCGGCCGCGAGGGCATTGCACCGGCGCTGGTGCATGAACTTGCGCGCCGCATCGACAGCCCGTTCTTCTCGGTTGACGTGGCCGCTTCCAGCGAGGGGACCCTCCGCCTGATCGAGCTGGGCGACGGCCAGGTATCGGACCGCAAGCAGTGGCAGGTGGAGCGCTTCATGGCCATGCTGGACGGCAGGCGTCTTTAAGCGGTCTTGTCTTCGCCGGCCACCGGCACGCTGCGGTACAGCTTGAGGAACTTGAACATCTTCGGCCACTCCTCGCGCGGACGCAAGACAATCGCCACTTCGCGCTTGTCGAGCGCGGACTCGGTGAGCACGACATGGTCGGCCACCTGCTTGGCATTCTCGAATTGCTTGGCGTTGACGATGCAGACCGCCTTGAAAAACGGGCCTGCCAGCCATGCCTGGACTTCCGGTGTGTCCCTGAATTGAAGATAGCCGGCCAGCGATGCATGGGCCACGGCCACCATCGCAAAACCGAGCGGCACGTCGTCGCGCACCAGAATAGACATGTTCATCGATACAGCCACAAACAGGACAGCTTGGACAGGCTGCTGCGCACCATCGTGTCATACACACAGCGTGCTTGTCCCGTATCCGCCCGCCCTGCCCGGGCTCCTCGGCTTACTGCGTGATGTGCATGTCGAAACGCGCGCCGCTGGAAAACACGCAGGTGCCCGAACCCATTTCGGCGCGGGTCATCGCGTAGTCGCAGCGCACATAGCCGCCGCGGTTGCCGGAGGCGTTGGCCACGCCTTTGGCCGCGCCCGGATCGCGCGTCGCTTCGCCGGAGAAGGCTTCGCCGTCGGCCGCGAACGAGAATTCGCCATGGCCGCGTTCGGGATTGCTGATCGTGCCGGAAATGCGGCCGATGCGCGATGCCGCGTCGTTGGCGGGATACAGGCGGGCGGTGTAGACCGGCCGGACCGCCGCTGCCGGCACGATGGCGACACCGCCATTGTTGTGGCTGTAATTGCCGTTGGCGCGCGGCGGATACTGATCGATCGGAACGACGTAGCATGCCGACAGCAGGCTCGATACCGCCACCAATGCCAGAATAGTTTTTGCCTTGACCATGTTACCAATCTCCTGAGTATAAACGCACTGCAAGCGCGCCTCTGCAGCGTCATCCAGTCTGGCTGACGCACTGCAGGTTCGGATGGGTCGCAGTATAGGTAACCCTCTTTCAAAAAAGTAAACGTATCGACAGGTAGCGATATTCGATACCAAATGGGCAAAAACCTGCCACTGCCCCTCGCCTGTTGCGGCGCGCGCGGCCATCGATGTTCAAGATCGCGCCGGGCACTTTGCGCACGCGCAAACCAGGCGCCGATACCCTGCTCACATAGCGGAAATCGGCCCTCAGGGCGAAAACGCAACAGTTACCAATAATACTTTTTGGGCCTGCGTGCACCTCATTACAATAAGGATTCAGGCCCGTCTTATGCGGCCTTTTCCGGAACGCGGCACGGCCTGCGCCGCCGCCTCCGGACGCATCCGGGCGCGCCTCTCCCGCGAACGACCCGTCCTGTCATGGACAGATAAAAATAACAACACCAATTTCTCTAATAGTTAGTTAAGTTGTAACGAACTTTGCTATTTCGCAAGGAAAGAGTGTATATTCCTAAGTATACAATTCCGATCATTATTTATTGCTCAGCGACAGCTCCCGCCTGTCGTCCGCTGAGACCGCTGCGGCGTTCATTGCCCTGGTCCATGCCATCTTGGCGCAGCGGAGCGCCTCGATGCCTGACCGGTATTGACACTGGCGCCACAGGGCGCACACTTGTTTTCAAGATGGAAATTATGCTGGCGTAATTCAGTTGTTATAATAACAAAATACGTTTTAAACAGGGAATCCGAAGATGGAAGCAGCAGCAAAAGTAGTGGCCGTCGTTGGCCTGGGTTACGTCGGCCTGCCGTTGGCTGTCGAGTTCGGCAAAAAACGCACGACCATCGGTTTCGACCTGTCGACCAGCAAGATCGACAGCTATCGGCGCTTCATCGACCCTACCGGCGAACTGAGCAGTGAACAAATGCGCGCCGCCCGGCACCTGACCGTCAGCGCCGACCCGGCCGCCATCGCCGGCGCCGATTACATCGTGGTAGCCGTGCCGACCCCGGTCGATAGCGCCCACAATCCCGACTTCACCCCGCTCGCGGGCGCCAGTAAGACCGTCGGCCTGCACATGAAGAAGGGCGCGATCGTCATCTTCGAGTCCACCGTGTATCCGGGCGCGACCGAGGAAGTCTGCATTCCGATCCTGGAACAGCATTCCGGCCTGACCTGGAAGCAGGATTTCCACGTCGGCTTTTCGCCAGAACGCATCAATCCGGGCGACAAGGAACACACCCTGACCACCATCCTCAAGGTGGTCTCGGGCGACGACGAGGCCACCCTCGACGACGTGGCCAAGCTGTACGAATCGATCATCACGGCCGGCGTCTACCGCGCCCCGAGCGTCAAGGTGGCGGAAGCGGCCAAGGTCATCGAAAACACCCAGCGCGACCTGAATATCGCGCTGATGAACGAACTAGCCATCATTTTCGACAAGATCGGCATCGATACGCTGGAAGTGCTGAAAGCGGCCGGCACCAAATGGAATTTCCTGCCGTTCCGTCCGGGCCTGGTGGGCGGGCACTGCATCGGGGTCGACCCGTATTACCTGACGCACAAGGCCGACATGATCGGCTACCACCCGCAGGTGATCCTGGCCGGACGCCGCATCAACGACGGCATGGCCAAGTTCGTGGCCGAAAAGACCGTCAAGTCGATGATCGCGGCCGGCTTCAGCGTCAAGGGCGCCAAGGTCAACGTGATCGGCCTGACGTTCAAGGAAAACTGCCCGGACCTGCGCAATTCCAAGGTGGCCGATATCATTACCGAGCTGGCCAGCTACGGGGTGCAGGTGCATGTGCACGATCCGGTGGCCGACGCCGCCGAAGCCATGCACGAGTACGGCGTGCAACTCGACAGCTGGGAAGCCTTGCCGCAGGCCGACGCCATCATCGCGGCGGTCTCGCACCAGCAATTGCTGGCGCGCCCGCTGTCCGACCTGCAGGCCAAGCTGAACCCGGGCGGCTGCTTCATGGATGTCAAATCGCTGTTCGACCAGGATGCCTTGCGCGCCGCCGGCTTTTCGGTCTGGCGCCTGTAGTGGCCTTCGGGAGGCGCCCGCCGGCGCTTCCCTGTATGCAGCATGAATAAGAAACTGGAGTCTGCCGTGGGTAAATTTATCGAGGTTCAACAGCATTTGCGCGAACACCGCAGCCACTGGCTGGTCACGGGCGCGGCCGGCTTCATCGGGTCGAACCTGGTGGAAGCCTTGCTGCGGCTGGGCCAGAAGGTCACCGGCCTCGACAACTTCGCCACCGGCCACCAGCACAACCTCGACCAGGTGCGCGAACTGGTCGGCAGCGCGGCCTGGGCCAGCTTCAGCTTTATCCGCGGCGACATCCGCGACCCCGCCGACTGCGCGCGCGCCGTGGCCGGGGCCGACTATGTGCTGCACGAAGCGGCGCTGGGCTCGGTATCGCGCTCGATGGAAGACCCGATCGCCACCAACGACACCAACGTCACAGGTTTCCTGAACATGCTGGTGGCCGCGCGCGATGCCAAGGTCAGGCGCTTCGTGTACGCCGCCTCCAGCTCGACCTACGGCGACCACCCGGCCCTGCCCAAGGTCGAGGACGAGATCGGCAGCCCGCTGTCGCCCTACGCCATCACCAAGTATGTCAACGAGCTGTACGCCGAGGTGTTCGGGCGCTGCTACGGCACCCAGACCATCGGCCTGCGCTACTTCAATGTGTTCGGCCCGCGCCAGGACCCGGACGGCGCCTACGCCGCCGTGATCCCGCAATGGATTGCCGCGCTGATCAAGAACAAGCCGCTGTTCATCAATGGCGACGGCGAAACCAGCCGCGACTTCTGCTACATCGACAATGTGGTGCAGGCCAACCTGCTGGCCGCCCTGGCCGACGACCCGGAAGCGAGCAACCAGGTCTACAACGTCGCCCTCAACGAGCGCACCAGCCTGAACCAGCTGCACGCGATGATGTGCGAATTGCTGGCAGAACAGTTTCCGCACGTGCGAGCGCACCAGCCGCAGTACGCGCCGTTCCGCGCCGGCGATGTGCGCCACTCGCAGGCCGATATTTCCAAAGCGATCAAGTTGCTCGGCTTTGCCCCCACCCACCGGATCGGCGAGGGCATGCAGCAAGCCATGGCGTGGTACATCCGGAATTTGACTTACAACAACTAAAAGCGCTGCGGCAGGGCGCCAGAGTCGCCCGCCATACAACGCCACTTATCCTGTCCAGGGGTGGAAAAATGCTTCGGATTTCTAATCACTATGTCTCACGCGTCGTATTCGTGCTGCTGTTTGTCGAGGTGCTGATACTGATCGGTTCGGCGTACGCGGGCGCGGCGCTGCGCGTCTACGAAGACGGCAAGACTTCCATGCCGCCGCACCTGGACAATTTCCTGATTTCCGCGATCGCCTACGCGGTCGCCATCGTCTTCAGCATGAGCGCGCTCGGCATGTACCAGCTCAACCTGACCGAAGGCTTGCGCAATCCCTTCTTCCAGAAGCTGCTGCCCTCGTTCGCGATGGGCTTCTGCATCCTGACCCTGCTGTTCTACGTGGTGCCGAACCTGTATTTCGGGCGCGGCATCATGCTGCTGGTCTTCATGATCGGCGCCGCCGGCATCTTTGTGGCGCGCACGATTTTCCTCAAGACTTCGGAAGCGCGCAAGTTCGAATCGCGCATCCTGTTCGTCGGCGGCGGCGCCCTGGCCAACGAATGCCGCGAACTGGCCAACCGCGACCAGGTCTACCACCGCTACGAAATCGCCGGCTTCATCGCCATGCCCTCGGAAGAATCGCGTGTGCCGGCCTCGGCCCTGCTGGAAGTGCGCGGCGGCGAATCGCTGCTGACCCTGGCGCGCCGCCACGATGTGGAGGAAATCGTGGTGTCGGTGGAAAACCGCCGCGGCGGCGCCTTTCCCATCAAGGATTTGCTCGAATGCAAGCTGTACGGCGTGAAAGTCATCGACGCCGCCACCTTCTTCGAGCGCGAAACGAGCCAGATCCGGGTCGATTCGCTGCAGCCGAGCTGGCTGGTCTTCGGCGGCGGCTTCGACCAGAGCTTCATCCGCATTTTCGTCAAGCGCACCTTCGACCTGGTGGTCAGCGGCACCTTGCTGGTGGTGTCCCTGCCGGTCATGTTCCTGACCGCGCTGGCCATCTACATCGAAGACCGCGCCCCGATCTTTTACCAGCAGGAACGGGTCGGCACCAACGGCCAGACCTTCAAGGTGCTCAAGTTCCGCAGCATGTACAACGATGCCGAAAAGGGCGGCAAGCCGCAGTGGGCGGCCCAGAACGATCCGCGCGTCACGCGGGTGGGCAACTTCATCCGCAAATGCCGCATCGACGAGTTGCCGCAGATCCTCAACGTGTTCAAGGGCGAGATGAGTTTCGTCGGCCCGCGTCCGGAGCGGCCTTACTTCGTGGAACAGTTGAACGAGCAGGTTCCCTACTACAACGTGCGCCACAGCATCAAGCCCGGCATCACCGGCTGGGCCCAGGTGCGTTACGGTTATGGCGCATCTGTCGATGACGCGGTGCAAAAGCTCCAGTATGATCTGTATTATGTGAAAAACAACAGTCTGTTCCTCGACCTGCTGATC
Source organism: Massilia atriviolacea (assembly GCF_003953935.1). GTDB lineage: Bacteria > Pseudomonadota > Gammaproteobacteria > Burkholderiales > Burkholderiaceae_D > Telluria_A > Telluria_A atriviolacea. Next base: position 278,767 of record NZ_RXLQ01000004.1, on the reverse strand, counting down.
CTGATCGACACGCTCAAGGTCGTCATGGGCAGTCACGGGCGTTGACCGCGTCCTGCGGCGCGGGGCGGGCGCGGGCGCCGGCCCGGCCCGGCGCGTCGATCCACACCGTGATCCACAGCGGAAAGACAAGCGGAGCGGAATGCTGACCAACATCGCCACCTTTAGCTATTCGATTGCCGCGCTCGCGTTTGCGCTGCTCGGCGCCGTCCTGCTGACGCACTGGCGCAGCCGCCAGCATGCGTCGGTGCTGGCCTGCGCCTGCGCGCTGACGGTGCTGTGGGGCGCCGCGCTGGCGGCCCAGGCCTGGGGCCGGCAGGGCTATGCCTGGGCCGGCGAACTGCTGGAAGTGGCGCGCAACGGCGCCTGGACCGTGGTGCTGCTGTCGCTGCTCGGCCACTTCGACGGCAGCAGCTGGCGCCAGCTGCGCCGCACCCCGGCCCTGCCGGCCATCGCCCTGCTGTATCTGATTGTGCTGGGCGACAAGATCCTGTCCGAATTGATGCCCTCCGTGCTGGGCCAGCAAAGCGGGATCCTGGGCGTGATGGCGCGCATCGGCATGGCCGTGCTCGGCATGCTGCTGGTCGAACAGCTGTACCGCAACAAGCCGGTGCAGGAACGCTGGGCCATCAAGTTCGCCTGCCTCGGCATCGGCGGCATCTTCGTCTTCGATTTTTATTTGTACAGCAACGCGCTCCTGATGCGCCAGGTCAATCCCGAAATCTGGTCGGCGCGCGGCGTGGTCGACGCCCTGACCGCGCCCCTGATCGCGGTCTCGGTGGCGCGCAGCGCCTCGTGGTCCTCGCACATCGCGGTGTCGCGCCGCCTGCTGTTCCATTCGGCCGCCCTGTTCGGCTCGGCCGCCTACCTGCTGGCCATGGGCGCGGCCGGTTACTACCTGCGCTACTTCGGCGGCCAGTGGGGCTCGCTGATGCAGATGGCCTTCCTGTTCGGCGCCGTGGTGTTGCTGGCCGGGATTTTGTTCTCGGGCACCTTCCGCTCCTGGCTGAAGGTTTTCATCAGCAAGCATTTTTACAGCTACAACTACGATTACCGCGAAGAATGGCTGCGCTTTACGCGCACCCTCTCCGAAGCCGGCCCCAACCTGGGCGAGCGCACCCTGCAAGCCGTGGGCGAGCTGGTCGAAAGTTCCGGCGGCATGCTGTGGATCCGGCGCGAAGCGGGCCTGTGCGAACCGGCGGCCAGCTGGCACATGCCGGAGCTGGCGCCGGCCGAGCCGGACGACTCGGCCTTCTGCCGCTTCCTGGAATCGCGCCAGTGGGTGGTCGACCTGCAGGAATTCGCCAAGGATCCAGACAAGTACGAAGGCCTGGTGCTGCCCGAGTGGCTGGGCAAGTTTCCGCGCGGACGCCTGGTGGTGCCGCTGATGCTGCAGGGCCGCCTGTTCGGCTACATGCTGCTGTTGCAGCCGCGCAGCGCCATCACCCTGAACTGGGAAGTGATCGACCTGCTCAAGATTGCCGGCAGCCAGGCCGCCAGCTACCTGGCCCAGCACGAAGCGGCCAGCGCCCTGATGCTGGCGCGCCAGTTCGAATCGTTCAACCGCATGTCCACCTTCGTGGTGCACGACCTGAAGAACCTGGTGTCGCAACTGGGCTTGCTGATCCCGAATGCCGAAAAGCACAAGGACAACCCCGAATTCCAGCGCGACATGCTCGAAACGGTGACACTGTCGGTGCAAAAGATGCGCCTGATGCTGCAAAAGCTCAGCCGCAGCGCCTCGCAGGAACGCCCGGCGCCGCTGTCGATCGAAAAACTGCTGGCGCAGGCGGTGGCCAGCAAGGCCGCCTTCGAGCCGCGTCCGCTGCTGACGATCGCCGAGCCGCGCCTGCGCGTGCTGGCCGACTGGGAACGGCTGGAACGGGTGGTGGGCCACCTGATCCAGAACGCCATCGAAGCCACGCCCAAGGAGGGCCAGGTGGCAATCACGCTCAGCCGTGCGGACGATTCGGTTATCATCGAGATCCGCGACACCGGCGAAGGCATGAGCGAAGAATTCATCCGCGAGCGCCTGTACAAACCGTTCGAATCGACCAAATCGGCGGGCATGGGGATAGGCGCTTTCGAGAGCCGCGAGTACATCCACGAACTTGGCGGCAGCCTGGCGGTCAGCAGTACACCGCCCCGTGGCACCACCTTCAGAATCACCCTGCCGATGTGCCAGCAGGACACTCAAACTGTCGACAAAGCCGCCTGACGGCCAGAGGATCGCTGTGACCCAGAATAAAATGAAAATGCTCATCATCGAAGACGACCCCGGCCTGCAAAAGCAGTTGCGCTGGTGCTTCGATGCCTACGAGGTGGTGGTGGCGGGCGACCGCGACGCCGCGCTGGCGCAAGTACGCCGCCACGAGCCGGCGGTGGTGACCATGGACCTGGGCCTGCCGCCCGATCCGGACGGCGCCACCGAAGGCCTGGCCACCCTGCGCCAGATCCTGGCGCTGGCGCCGGACACCAAGGTCATCGTCCTGACCGGGAACCAGAACCACGCGCACGCGGTCGAAGCGATCGGGCTGGGCGCGTACGACTTCCACCAGAAGCCCTTCGATCCCGAAATGCTGGGACTGGTGGTGCAGCGCGCCTTCTATCTGCACGCCTTACAGCAGGAAAACCGGCGCATGCGCCAGTCGCAGGTCGATTCGCCGCTGAGCGGGGTGATCAGCCGCGACGCCGGCATGCAGCGCGTGTGCCGGAATATCGAAAAAGTCGCCCCGACCTCGGCCTCGGTGATGGTGCTGGGCGAAAGCGGCACCGGCAAGGAAGTGCTGGCGCGGGCGCTGCACCAGTTGAGTCCGCGCGCCAGCCAGCGCTTCATGGCGATCAACTGCGCGGCGATTCCCGAGAATTTGCTCGAGAGCGAATTGTTCGGCTACGAAAAAGGCGCGTTCACGGGCGCGGCCAAGCAGACCAAGGGCAAGGTCGAGCTGGCCCACGGCGGCACCTTCTTCCTCGATGAAGTGGGCGATCTGCCGATGTCGCTACAGGCCAAACTGCTGCGCTTCCTGCAGGAACGGGTGATCGAGCGCGTCGGCGGGCACGAGGAAATCGCGGTCGATGTGCGGATCGTCTGCGCGACCCACCAGAACCTCAAAGCCTTGTCGGCCAGCGGGCGCTTCCGCGAGGATTTGTATTACCGCCTGTCGGAAATCGTGGTCACCATTCCGCCGCTGCGCGACCGGGTGGGCGACGCGGCCTTGCTGGCGCATCACTTCAAGAACAAGTTCTGCGCGCAGGAATCGCGTCCGACCCTGCATTTCAGCCAGGAAGCGATCGGCGTGATCGAAAGCTACCCGTGGCCGGGCAATGTGCGCGAGATGGAAAACTGCATCAAGCGCGCCATCATCATGGCGGACGGGCCGCAGATCACGGCGGACGATCTGGGATTGTCGGCCTCGGCCGAGCCGGAACAGCCGATCAACCTGCGCCAGGTGCGCGACGAGGCCGAGTACGCGGCCATCGTCAAGGCATTGGCGCGGGTCGACGGGAATATCGTGCGCGCTGCGGAGTTGCTGGGGATCAGCCGGCCGACCTTGTACGATCTGATGGGGCGGCACGCGATCAAGTCGGCGGCGGCGGGCGGGTAAGGCGTTTAGCCGGGATAGGGCGATGGCGCCTTGCACCAGCCAGTATAGCGACGCTGCCAGGGCCCCATGGCCGAAGGCCTTGCCGAGGTCCGCGACCAGCGCGGCCGGGGCGCCGAATCCATGGACAATGTCGGCGCCGATATCCATCGGGGATGGAGCCGAAACAGGCCGGGCAGCTCGAAGACGACGTTCGCTGCCGGCAGGCTGAGGAGTACGGTGGACAAGCTCATCCAGGCAGCAACTTATGTCGTCGTTTGAACGATTGTCTATTGCACTCGGGGGTCATCAGCATCTCTGGCAATGATCATAATTCCTTTAATGATCGCATTAATATACTGCGCGCGGGCAAGTAGCTTCGACATGATCGATCCTGATGCATGCATGCGCTTTTTGGCCAAATCACGAGCGGCAAATGCATGTCCGCCTCGATCAGCTATTTCCAAATAGCGCATTTCTTCGACGTTGTCTGCAATGGCATGACTGGTGTCTCCGTAGATTTGCGCAATCCAGTATGCCGCAGCAGGATGACCCGCGGCGGCGGCGAGGCAATATGACTCAAGCGCTGCCGCAAGGTCGCGATTTCTGTATTGCAGCATCCCCAGGAAAAAACAACTCGTGGAATTTCCGCCGTCGCACGACTTTTTAAACAATGCAGCCGCCCGAACTTCGTCGACCGGCCCCCCGAGACCGCGTTCGTGCATCGAACCCAAATAAAGCAAGGCTCGGTCGTCGCCCAGTGCACCGAGTTCCTCGAACACTGCCCGAGCCGCATCGTACCTTCCGGCCAACAGGTCAGCGTGTGCTTTTAAGAGACGGCTATTTTTTTCATCCTGTTTCATGATTCATCCAAAATAAAAATTCTCTGTGTCGAAGCTACCCTATGCCCGTAAAACTATTTTTTAGGCTTCAAAGGCGGAATCGTAGGCTTTTTCGGAGGCGGCGGACCCGGCTGTGCTGGTGGTGGTTTAGGTGGGGTTTTAGGAGTTTCCGGTGGTTTCTTCCCCTCTATCAAGCAGAGTGCTAGCCAAAGAGCTTTTGCAAAAGCCGCGAGTTTTTTTGGTGGCTCGCATTTATGATCTTTCTGATCACAGGTACCAGACGTCTCCGCATTGGTGGGGCCTGGAGAGTCTTCTTCAACGCTTTCCCTAAACGATAGGCCGAAGGGATCGATCCGAGAAACGGGATTTGCCCCCACATAGGTATATGTATTAATTCCGCCGTCAAGGCCGATTGGATCGCTCTGCACGTACCGGCCGATTTGTGGATCGTAATCGCGGTAATAGTTGTAGAAGAGATTAGTTTCGTGATCATAATATTGTCCTGGAAAACGCGAGTCGTAGGAGAAGCGTCCGAAACGACTTGGGTTTTCATCTGGGAAATCCTCGCCGAACGGATTGGATGCGTCCCAGCGCCATACCATCCTGTTGTCACTTACACCTGTGATTACTCGCGGCGCTGCCAGATGATCCGCATAGATGTAGTATGCATCTTCCCCGCGACCAGCCGCACGCGGTTTGATTACCGCAACCGGCATCCCCTTGAGGTAGATCGTCTCCTGTATAGGCAAACCGGCGCCGTCATACTCGCCGACCATGTGCCCTGCCTCATCATAGACAAAGTACGTTGTGCCCTCGGCAGCATTCGATTTGATCGTCCGCTGTCCAATTCCGTTGTAGCGGTATTGAACGGCAACACCACTGCCACCCGACACGCTGTTCAAGCGACCATTGTTGCCGTAGCCGAAGCGCAGCGTTCCATCGCTAGTCAGGTTCCCCGTGGCGTCGTACGTGTTCCGTCTGGCCGGCACCGGCCCGGAAGTGAAAGCGAGCCGATTGCTGCCGGGATCGATCGTGTTGAGGTAGCTGTTGGAACCCAGCGTCGCCTTGGTGCGGTTTCCGTTGGCGTCATATTCGAATCGCTGGCTCGTGGTAACGCTGTCGAATCCGATCAAGCGATCCCGTCCATCGTAGTAGTAGCGTTGGTCCAGTCTGCCCGGCGTGGCATTCCCCTTGTGCGTGCTGGCCACAATGCGTCCGGCAGCATCGTAACTGAGCGTGCGCAACGCACCGCCGGCCGCAAGATGCCCCAGCGGATAACTAATCAGGCGATTTTCAAGGTCGAACTGACGCTCGTATTTATTGGGACTGCTTGCGCTGTGATTGCCCCACAGCCAAGAACGCACGGCACCGAACGGCTGATACGCAACGTCACTCAAAATCGTCATGCGCGCCGCATTCGGACGCGTCAGGCCGAGGGCGGAGGGTTTCCCATTCCTGTCGTACGTGATGTCGATGCGATTGCCGCTGGGATAGGTCATCGACGTGACGTGACCGACTGCACTGCCAGTGTCGCCGTAGGTATAGGCGGTGACGAAGCGCCGTGACGCCCCTCCGTTTGTCTGCTCTTTCCTTAACATCCTCCCCATGCCGTCGTAGGTGTAGACAGTTTTTCCAGCCTCATCCGTCATCGTCGTGACCAGGCCGGCTGCGGGCGTGCCGGACGCGCCGTACTCGAACGTGCTGGCGCCGATGGCGGTCACCCGCCCCGCCGCGTCGTACCGAAAAGCGGTATTGCGTCCGGCCGCATCCAGGCTCGATGTCAGGTTCCCGGCACCGTCGAACTGCGCGGTCGTGGTGCCGGTGTCCGGACTGATCAGCGTCGTGCGCTGCCCCAGTCCGTTGAGGACATAGCGCGTCTGCAAGCGGCGCGGATCGAGCACGGACGCGAGCTGGTCCTGCGGCGTGTAGGCGTAATCGATCGTTGCCGGCTTGCCTGTCGCCCCCGCCGCAGGGAGCGTCTGTTGTATCAGACGGTTGAACGTGTCGTAAGTTCCCTTGCTGACGCGCGCCATCGGATCGATGCTCGCGGTCAGGTTGCCGACCGCATCATATTCGAAGCGCGCGCCCGGGTCAGCCTGACTCTTTTGCTCGCGCTGCAGGCGGTTGAGCGCATCGAAGGCGCGCGTGGTCGCTGTCACGAGTTTGCCTGCGGGATCTTTCACTTCCTGACGCACGGTATTGCCCATCGCATCGAGCGTGAAATCGATGCTGTTGCCGGTGCTATCGCGCACGCCGATCAGGCGGTGGGCCTCGTCGTACGCGTATTCCAGCACCGCGCCGTCGGGCCCCGTCATGCGGGTCAGCTGGCCCGCAAGGTCGTACTCGTAGCGCGTAACTTCGGCCTGCACGCCGTCCGCGCGGACAGTGCTGGACAGCAAGCGCTGGCGCGGGCCGTAGTCGGATTCGACAATCTGGCCATTCGGGCGCCGGATTTTAGTCGGCAAGCCATCCTCGCTGTATTCGAGGTAATTGGTGACTTCGCCAACGCTGTTGCGCACGCTTTCCAGGTCACCCGGACGGTGGCTTGCACCGCTGTCGGCGTAATAGCGCATGCTGGCCGATGCGGCCTTGCCGTCGGCATCGGCCGGACCGCTACTGGTCAGCAATTGCCCGTTGCGGTTGTAGGTGTAGCGCCATTCCTGGACCGGGCCGGTTCCTGCCGCTGCAAACCCGAGTCCGCCGTTGCCGTCGTTGCTCGCCTGGGCCGTGGCACGACAGACCACGGCAATCGGCTTCCCGTTCGGAAGCAACGCTCCGTCGGCACATTCCACCACCGTGCCGGCGGCGTCGCGCTGGCCGTTGTACACCTTGGTCTCCAGCCGTCCCGGCGCGGCGGTGGCAAGCGCCAGGGCCCAGTCAGGATGCCAGCGCGTACTGGTTTTACGCGCGCTGGCGGGGATCGCCCGATCGATTCCCGCGGGGCACGCCGTCCCCTTGGACAAGCCGCTCACCCGCGCCAGCTCAAGCCCACGTGCCGGGTCGCTGATCAAGCACGTCTTGCCGCCGTTGAAGTCGGTGCTGCTGGTCAGGTCGCCTTTGGCGCTGTAGGTCAGCTCGCTCGCCGACGCGGCGCAGCCAGCGCCGGCCGGCTGGCTTTCGGTGGTAATCCTGCCCTTGCCGTCCGCGCCGTAGGCGATGCCCAGCGTGCGGTTGCTACCGAGCGGATCGGTGACGATCCGGCTGGTCCGGCTGGGATACGCAAACACATGGCGCTGGACGCCGCCGGCATGCTCGGACAGCACGGCCTGGGCCTGGCCGTTATAGGCGTAGGTGGCAAAACGCTTGCCGAGTTCGTCGCTGATCCCTGTCAGCAGGTAGCGTTGGTAGCGGTCTTCGTAGTGATACCTGCGTGAGGCCGTCGCGGCGCCGGAACCGTCGAGGAAATGGACGGCAACCAGGCGTTCGGAGCCTTCCACGGGCATGCCCCCGTCCACTGCGACCCTGTCGTATTCGTAGCGCACGCTGCCGCTGGCACTCGACACCTGCTCGACGACATCGCCTTGCCACCGGATGGAGACGCTGCGGTCGCTGGCATCGGTAATCGTGCTGAGCTGGTTGTTGCTATCGTAAGCGTACTGCGTGACCCTGCCGTCGCGGGTATGCACGCTGCCGAGCCTGAAATCGTCGTCGAGCCGGGTGTAGCGCTCCACGCTGCCATCCGGGGTCGTCAGCAGCCACACGGCGTCATCGGCGCCTTGCACTGCCAGCGTCATGCCGCTGTCGTAGACGGACCGATAGCTGCCGTCGCTTTGCCGCCAGAACTCGAAATAACTGCCATCCCCGAGGGCGCCGGTGACAGTCGACCGGATTTTGGTACCGAACTCGCGGCGGGCGACGAAGGCACGGTCGAAAGAAAATGACCAGCCCGCACCGGCCGATTGGCCCTTGATGCTGCGGCGCAGGCTGCGATAGGTACGATCGACCCGCAGCGCCCCTTCGGCAGCGCCCGGCAAATCGGACTCGGTTTGTACTTTCGCGCCACTGGCCAGTTGCACCGGATTGCCATTGGCCCTTCCAGGCGCGCCCGATTTGCAGCTGACAGGCACCGGCACTTCCGGCGCATCCTTCAGACAGATACCTGGCGCGTAAGGCTTGTATCCCGGCTTACACACTAGCAATGGGCCGCCAAACCAGGTGACCCCGCCGGTGATCAGAAAATGACGGTATTTGCAGTCGAACCAGGTGCCGGCATTGTTCATGGGCCGCACCGCGACCAGCGGTTGACGCATGTTATGACGCGTGGACTGCCTGTGACATGCCGTCACCGGATCGGGCGCATAGATGTCCGGCCCGAACACGCCCGTGTAATAGATCCAGCCCAACGTTCCCTCGGGCATTTCTTGCTCCGCGCGCACGCTGGTCTGTGCCAGTACCAGGGACAGAAATACCCACTGCAGGATATGGACTATGGAAACGCGAAGGCGCTTGGGGGAAGCATGCATGGCTTATCCAGTCTTTTTCAAGAGAATGATTGCAAGTGATTGCCACATGGAAAGCACAGCGTAGCGAAGCCAGTGTCGTTGACGTTGCTTTACCGCAATAGACGGTTGCGGCTAGAGAATGAGCGGGTGGTCTGCTCTGAAGAGTGGGGGGAAATCGCGCCTGCACGACCCGAGGGGGTCAATGGATGGCACCGGCACTGGCCTGCAAGGCGGCGCCAGGATCGCACAGCCAGGCTGCGGGCGGACGCGCCGCCGAGCGCAGCCTGGCCTTGCCTAACTCGCTTGCACCGCGGCGCCGCGCCTGAACGCAAACAGATAACCGGCGACCGACAGCGCGACGAACAGGGCCGTGCTGATCATGAAATTGCCGCTCGGCGCCAGCGGCAGTCCGGAAACGACCATGGTGCCGATGGCCGCGAACGAATACTGGATGCAGGTGAGCATGCCCAGCGCATGCGATCCGCTGTCGGGAAAATGATTCGTCACGACCACTTGCGCCGGCGGGTTGATGAGCGCCGTCGCCAGGCGCAGCAGGCAGGTGCCGAGCGTGATCAGCGCGATGACGGCAATCCGGTTTCCGGTCAGCAGCTCGCCGAATATGCAGGCGGCCCCGACCAGCGAGACCGAGATCCCCAGGCCGATGATACGCTGCGGCGTCAGATTGTCGGCATTGAGCTTGCTCATCAGGCGATTGCCGATCAGGTAGGACACGGCGATGCCGATGAACACATACGCATAGCTGGTCTCGCGCATCCCGAACTGCTGGATGTACAGGTAGCTGGAAATGCTGATGAAGGCATAAAACGCCGCGAACACCGACCCCACAATCAAGGCCATGCCGAGGAAGTAGCGGTCCTGCAGCACGCCGAGATAGCTGAGGAAGTGGTTCTTCAGGCTGAACGCGGCACGCAGCGCCATCTGCTTGTGATTGGTTTCGCGGATGGTCATCCAGGCCCAGACGAACAGCGGCGCTTCGAACAGGGCGATGGCCCAGAAGCAGTTGCGCCAGCTCGACCAGTGGATGATCCACGCCCCCACCACCGGCGCCAGGATGGGCGAGAGCACCAGGCCCACCACCAGCAGGCCGGTCGCGTGGATCTGCGCCTTCTTGTCCATCGTATCCTTGATGATCAGCCGCAGGATGATGTACACCGCCGCGCTGCCGGTCGCCTGCAGCACGCGCATCACGATCACCCACGAGATCGAGGACGACAGCGCGATCCAGACCGTCGCCCCGATATGCAGCGCCAGGCAGGTCAGGATGGTGGCGCGGCGCCCGCGCACATCGCTGATCACGCCGATGAACAGCACCACCGCCGCCTGGCTGTAGTTATACACCGAGATCGTGAGGTTGGTGACGTTCATCGTGGTGCCGAATTCCTGCGCCATCATCGGCAAGCCCGACAGGAAGATGTCGGTGCAGGCCTGGGTCGCAAACAACAGCAGGACCATCAGTACGATCGATATGTTGCGATTGCTTTCGTTGCGATTGCTGTCTGTCGTCATCGGAAATTCCAGAACATGGTTAGTGGTGCGCCCGCGCCTCGGCCGCTCCGGCCCCGAGCGCGCGGAACTGCGCGAGCAGCGCCTCCCTGTCGGGCGCAAGCGCAATCCCATCCTTGCACACGGTATCGAGCATGCCGAGGATACTGGCATGTTCGCTGTCGGACAAGTTGGCCGGGCGTTCCTCGCGCAATTGCCGCGCGACCGCCAGCAGGCGCTCCCTGGCGTCGCCGATGCGGTAGCCGAGCGCGGTCGCGCCCAGGTCGACCGGATCCGGGGCCGCGGCCATGGCCTCGTCGCGCACGAAGTCGATGCCGAATTGCCCGATCTGCACCAGGATGTAGGTCGACTCCCCGGTCTGCGCTCCGCAGTGGGAAACCCGGTGCACCGTATCGCAGGGAACCTGGACGAACTGCCCCGGATGAAACACGAACGCGCTCTCCAGCGCCGGCAGCTCCAGCATCAGCCGCCCCGCAGCGCAATAGGTAATGTCCGACACATGCATGTGCCGATGATAGGCCAGGTTTTCATGGCCGACGTGATAGATGCTCACCCGGATATCCGGGCTGAACGAAAAATCCTTGAAATCCATCCCTTCACTCCCTCTCAATGGATGCGCTGGCCAGCCAGTCTTGCGCAACGACCTGGGCGGCGCTGACGAAAGCGGCGGCAAAGTTGTTCTGGTTTTGCCAGTACTGCGTGACCGGACCGAAGGAAGACAGATGCGCCGAGCAGGCGCCCGCTGCGCCCAGCCCGTTCAAGACCCGGAAGCCGGTGGCCTCGCTGGCGCCGATGCCGCCGGTGCGGTAACCGTCTTCGCTGTAGGCAAGCACTTCCTTCCTTTCGAGCAAGTGCCGGATCAGGGGCGAGGGATGCCGGTTCAGGTCGTAGTTCTGGCCGTGCGAGCAGATCACCAGATCGGGTTCGATGCCGGTCAGGCCGGCCGGGCCCGCCGCGTCGGCCTCATAGCCGAGCGCGACTGTCGACAGCACGCCGGCCTCGATCAGGGCGATCAGCTTCCTGGCGTTCTGCAGGGGAATCGGCACCGCGGTCCGGATGAAGTGGGTATCGAGCTGGGTATCGTAGAGGCGCTTGTCGGCCGCGTTCAGGTCCTGATAAAAGCGCAGGCGGCGCGCACGCAGGATGATGGTATGGGCCAGCCGCTCGAGCGGCTCGCCGCGCACGTCGACCAGCAATTTGCGGTAGGCGTCGGCGTAGGGCGGCCGGAATACCGCGTCCAGGTCCAGATCGTTGTGGCTGGCCGCGCGCAGTTCGCGCTCGACCAGCGCCATCAGCGCCGTCAGGTCGACGCGCCCGTCATGGCGCGCGCGCAGGGCGGCCATGTTTTCGTCCGTCAGGTGGGCAAAGGCGTAATCGGCCAGCGGCCAGCGCACGCCCGGAAAGAAGCCCGAACGCGAGGTGGCGACGATGCGCACCGCGCTGGCCCGGAAACTGTCCCAGCACGGCAGGAAGCGGGTCGCCAGGCCGTCGGCGTCGAGTTCGAACACCCCGCCTTCGCACAGGCTCAGGATGGCGTCCACCGCGCTCGGCCCCATGCCGCGCACGCACAGGGTCAGGCGCTCCTTCGGCTGCGCCAGCTGCAGGGCGGCGATGGCGCGATGCACCTGGCGCGCCGGATAGGGCGAGGCCAGCACGTGCGGCGCGCGCGGCGCCGCCTGCTCCCAATGCCCGGACGCCAGCAAGACCTTGTCCATGCCGGCCAGGATCCGCAGCTGCCCGGTGGCCAGCTCGCGCAGGGTCAGGTCGAAGCCGCCGTCGCGCGTGACGCCGTCGATCGCCTCGACCCCGTTGTAGCGGCGAATCGTGGCGCCACGGCTGCGCGCCAGCGCGCATGCCTGCTCGAAGCGCATCGACAGATACACGCCGAACAGGGCGCGCGGATAGAAGGTCGACGCCTGCGGCTGCCACTGGTCCAGCGCCAGGGTCGGATGGGCTTCCCGGATCAGGTCCGGGTGCAGCGCGATCAGCTCGTCCCGGTGCGCCAGCATCCAGTCCACGAAATCGTTCCCGAACAGCGCCATTTTGTCGGCCGGGTTATTGCACAGATGGTAAGGCGCAACCTCGTCGCTGTCGTAAGGCAGGCCCGGCCCGTTGCGCGGGCGCCGCTCGACCGTGGCTATCTCGACATGGCGCAGGCCGCCATTCTCCGGCGCCTGCCTGCACAAGGCATCGACCAGATGCCAGAGCATGCAGGTGCCGGAGAAGCCGGTGCCGATGATGCAGTAGCGCACCATCAGCCGAGCTCTTCCAAGGCAAGCGCGATGCGCCGCGCCGCCTGCACCAGTACCTCGCGCTCCCTGCCGCAGTTGATGCGCACAAAGTGCCGGTAGCGGCTGGCGTCGGCATAGCCTTCGGCGAAATGCTCGCCGTTGATCGCCGCGACACGGGCTTTTTCAAGCAGAAACTGCTCGGCACTGTCCATGCCGCGCTGCGCATAGCGCCCGGCATACGCGGCCAGGTCGACGAAGATGAAATAACCCCCTTGCGGCGTGTGCACCGACAGGCCGCTGGCGCGCAGCAGGTCGATCATGTGCAGGGTATTCTCGCGTGCGTGCGTGGCCCGGCTGAGGGCGACTTCGTCCATATTGCGGTGCAAGGCGTAAAAACAGGCCACCTGGCCGTAGGTGCAGGCAAAGGAATTCAGGTTGACCTGCACATTCGCGGCCACGGCAACGAAGCCGGCCGGCGCGCACAGATAGCCGATCCGGTCGCCATGCATGCCATAGGTCTTGCCTGGTCCGGTGACGTTGATGACATGCTGGCGCAAGGCATAGTCGCCCACCGACAGCGCCGCCAGCGCCTGCGGCCGCTTATGCAGCACGTGCGCTTCGTACGGACAGTCGTACAGGACGAACAGCGGGCTCTGCCCATCGTGGGCGCGCTGCCGGTTGTGCCTGGCGATCACCGCGGCCAGGCTGGTCAACTCCTCGGTCGTATACACTTTTCCGGTCGGATTGATGCAATCGCCCAGGATCAGCAGCTTGGTCCTGGCCGTGATGGCACGGTCCAGGTCCTCGGCATCGAGTCCCTTTTCGACAAAATCGCGCGACTGCACGAACACCGGCTTGCCGCCGTGCAGATGGATCATGTCGGCATAATGCGGCCAGTTCGGCAGCGGCACCACCACCTCGTCGCCGGGATTGAGCAAGGTATGCAGCACCACGGCGATCGAACCCTTGATGCCGCCCGGCGTGACCATGATCTCGGTGGCCGGATCGTAGACGACGCCATGCAGGCGCTCGTGCCGCCTGGAGATCGCTTCAAGCAGGAAATCGAAGCCCTTGACCGGCGCGAACTGGTGGATCAGCTCGGGCTTGGTCTTGATAAACTCGATCACGCCGTTGTCGATAAAGCGGTCGGTCGCCAGGTCCAGCGTGCCGATGCTCAGGTCGATGATCTTGTCCTTCTCGTCGTAGCCCGCATTGAGTTTGGCGATGCGCATGCGCGCGCCATGCGTGATCGATTCGCCGATGCTCAGGGCGGCATCGGAAAAAGCACTTTGTGTCTTGCTCATTATGTCAACCTTTAGAATGTAGGGGGGCCCGATGGCGTATCGCGGAACAGCTCGGCCGCCTGCCGGACCGTGTAGTCCGGCAGGGCGGCACGAAAACAGGCTGGCGGGAATTAACCGGTCGTCACTGCCCGTTCCGCCGCTTGTTTTGCTAGTTGTTCCGGATTTCCATGGCGCGCCGGTACATGCCATTCCACATGGCATGCTGAATCTCCAGCGTGGCATCGATACCGTGTTTGATATCGGCCAGATCCTGTTCGGAGACGCAATTATTCAGCACGCATTGCTGCGCATCGCTGGCATGCCGGTCTTCGACGCCGCTATCGAGGTGGCAATTAAAGTAAATCTCCACCTTGCGCACGAAATCGTCCTTGTCCAGATATTTGCGGTTCAGGTTGAACATGTCCCTGAAGCAGGTCAGCATGACGCTGGCATGCGTTTCCAGCGCATAAGCGACGCCCAGCATGGTTGGATAATTCCGGGTTAACAAGGCATGGATCCTGGTGCGGTAATCCTTGGTTTCATCGATCACCAGGCTAGTTGCTTTTTCATCGCGCGTGCCATCGCGGCGGCCTTCCAGATCCCGCACTTTCAGGGCCGGCAAATCGAATTCGAACTGCCCGAACAGATTATGCGAATGCTCCATCAGGAGTTCGTGGCATTTCGACTGCTGGCCGTCGCCGCATTCCTCGTTGAGGATATAGGAAAAGAGGATCAGGGTATCCTGGTCGTGGTTGGCGGCCGCTGCGGCGCAGACATGGGCGATGCCGATCACGGTCGCCATGGTCCTGAAAAAGAAATTGGCGCGGTGCACCGCATACAGCTGCGGCGTCAGCGGCGTTTCTTTGACAAACCTGAAGTAGTCGTTATCGAAGACCGGGTGGACTTCGAGGCTTTTCATATGGTCAAGTAATTGATGTTTCATTGATATTTCGCAAAGTTAGGTACTGTACATTCCCTTAAACACGCAATGCTTGTCCTGCATCCCTTTCGCATGGCGTCCCGATACGTCTTGATAGCGTATGCGCGCGCTGCCCGGTTTATATGGTGAGAGATCGGCGTGGTTGCGCCAGGCCCAGTTCGGCCTTGATTTTTTATCCCGGTATTCACGTGGCACGGAATGAATTCTAATGCAGCCGGGAACCGCTGCAAGTCATATTTTATATTTTACGCAATGTTTTTTATAAAATAATATTGCACGGCAATTTAGAGAAATTTTATTCGACCTGACGACGTTTTCAGAGGAATTTTCGGTTTATCTTGCGCCTATCTTCAAGCAGAAAAATTTTTAAACGAAATCATGCAGAAAAAATTGACTTGCCGGATAGCCGGGCCGATAAGCGCGGGCGGCGGTATTATGAATTACTCCATATAATCACGAACAATCCGTTTGTTTTATCCGGATTGCATCCGAGAACAATTAAAAATGCGTTTGTGGTATCGTGAGCGCGCGCGGCATGCGCGACTTATTCGATTATCATAATCCGGAGAAAACAAGCGATGATCAGCGGAGGCAGAGAATCTGTTCGATGGCGAAGGGTGGGCCATGCTTGACGACGCCCTGGTCCTGCGCACCCTGGCCGCGCGCGGCATCGATCCCGACGACAGCCAGCGGCGCGCCATCGGCGCCATCCTGGCCTTGCTGGACGCGGACAAGGGCGGCTGGCTGCGGCGCCGGCGCGGCCCGCTGGGCGTGTATTGCCACGGCTTGCCCGGGCGCGGCAAGAGCATGGTGGTCGATACGATCTTCGCCCTGGCCACGTGTTCGAAGCGGCGCATCCATTTCCACGAATTCCTGCGCGAGATCCGGCAGCGCCAGATGAGCGAGCCGCCCGGCGCCGGCGATCCGCTGGTCATGGCGACCCGGCGCTGGCTGGACGGCATCGAACTGCTGTGCTTCGACGAATTCCACGTCCACGACATTGCCGACGCCTTCCTGGTCGGCTGGTTTCTCGACACCGCGCTGGCACTCGAGGTGCGCGTCGTGCTGACCTCGAACTACGCGCCCGAGGGCTTGCTGCCCAATCCGCAGTTTCACGAACGTTTCCGCCCCACCATCGAGCGTATCGAGAAGGATTTCGAGGTCGTCCATTTCACCGGCGCGCGCGATTACCGCTGCAAGGGCGAACGTCCTGAAGCGCAGCGCTTCCTGACCCCGCTGAACTCCCTGACGGCCGGGCAGCTGGGCCGCATCTACGCGCACGCCGAGGACAGCTACCAGCCCCAGGCGGCCATGGTGGCCGTGGCCGGGCGCCCGCTGCAGGCGCGCGGCGCCGGCAAGCGCATGCTGTGGGTGGACTTCGACGCCCTGTGCGTGGCCAGCCGTTCGCACCTCGATTACCTGGAACTGGCCGAGCGCTGGCAAGCCCTGATCCTCGACCAGGTGCATGTGAAGGCATTGTCCTCTCCCAGCACCTTGCAGCGCTTTATCTGGCTGGTGGACATTTTTTACGACCGCCGCCACCAGCTCCTGATCGCGTCCGACCGCCCGCTCGCCCCGGCGATCCGCGAGCTGGAAGGCGCGCATGACTTGTCGAGGACGCTCAGCCGGCTGGCGGAAATGCAGGCGCGCAGCTATGACGAGGTCAGCGCGCTGCTGGCGCAGGATGCGCGGGTGGCGGGGGAACCGGCCTGAGCGGCGCCGCGGGCCGCGCCGTCAGCGATCCGGCGCGCGGCGAAGGCAGCGCTCGCCTGGCGCCCGATACGCACTGAAATCCGGTCCGGCGAAGGTCCAGGGAATGATCCACCCGGCACAGGCCAGCAAGACCTGGGTGATATCGCCGAAGCGCCCCGGCAAGCCTTGCTGCGACCATTCCAGCCAGAATACCAGCGCCGCGATCGCCGCGCTGCCGATCACCACCACCGGCTGGCGGTGCCCGATCGGGGTCGCCAGGCGCGCAAAATACGCGATCGCGAAAAACGGCCAGAAAATCTCCAGGATATTCTGCAAGCCCGACAGCGAGCGCATCTGCCCCATCAGCGGAATCCAGTTGAAGCCGTAGACCATGCCTTCCGGCCCCGGCGCCAGTTCGCTGACGACGAAGCCGGCGCCGATCAGCGCCATCCCCATCCACGCAGCCTGGCGCAGGCGGCTGGCGGCGAGCAGGAACATCCAGGCGGCAAAGGCCCCGGCCACCGCTTCGAGCGACAACTGGCGCCCCTCGACGATGATCTTGAGCAGGAGTACGCAAGCGACCAGCGCGCCGAACAGCGGCAGGGCCGGCTTGCCGTCGCGCGTCAGGGTGCGCGCCAGCAAGCCCAGGCCGGCCAGGTAGCAGGCGTAGGTCAGCAGCTGGGCCGGCTGCATGCTGCCCGGTTCGCGCAGCGCGTGGTAGAGCAGCGCCAGCCCGTGCCGCACCTGGCCGATGTCGAAGGTCGGCACAAGCGGGCTGGTCTGCGACAGCGCCCACAGCGCCAGCGCCGCCAGCCCCAGGTTGGGCAAGGTGCCGCTGCGCAGCCATTGCGCGCGCACGGCCGCCAGGCGCGGTCCGCCCAGGGTGTGGCCACGCAACAGGGAGGCCAGCATGCCGCCGGCCACGCTGCCGGCAATATTCAAGACCAGGTCGATGCGCGAAGCGTCCCGGCTCGGCAGGAATTGCTGGATCGACTCCATCGCCAGGCTCAGCACGCCGCCGGCCACGGCCGCCGTCAGCAGCGCCACGCCGAAGCGCGTGCTGCGCATCAGCCAGGCCACCATGAACAGGCCGAAGGGCATATAGGCCAGCACGTTCTGGACCAGGTCGGCTTTTTCCACGCGCGCGGGGCTGGCGAACAGGAAGCTGAACAGGGGCGCGGGCGGCTCGCTCCAGCCGCCGAAGGGATACAGGCTGCCGTAGACGATCAGGACAAGGAAGACAAGGACCAGGCGGCGCATCGGCTGCGCCTCAGGGCGTGCAAAGGGGATGGCCGGAGCGCGGCATGCCGCTCATTTGGCCGGCTCGTCCCATTTGCCGGCCTCGACCAGCTTGTTCTTGAGCCCCGGCAATGGGAATCCCAAGTCGTAGGCCTTTTTGGCGTGCAGCCTGGCCTTGTCGTAGTCCTTCTTTTTGAGATACGCGAGCCCGGCGTTGTAATTGATGGTCGGGTCTTCCGGCGCCAGCTCGACGGCGGTGGCGAACATGTCGACCGCCTCGCCGGTCTTGCCGAGCGCGAGCAGGTAGCTGCCATAGGTGGCGCGCACCGCGCCGTCGTCCGGGGCGAAGCGGATGGCGCGGTTGAAATAGCATTCGGTCGGCCACTTGGTGGCCGGCACCTTGACCTGCTTGTCGCGCAGGCTGACCATGGCCAGGGTCGCCAGGGCGCGCACGTGGTTGGGAATGGCGCGCAGGGTGTAGTCGAGGTCGCCGCCGAGATAGCTGGTGTTGCCCCGGATGCCGGCCTCGATGTCGGGCGTGAAGTGGGCGCCCTCGACGATTTCCAGGTTGACCTGGCCGCGCTTGCGGTAGTCGAGCGGGCCGTAGTGGTTCTTCAGCTCGCCGCAATAATTGAGCGCCTGGGCGCCCGTCGAGGTCAGCAGCACGGTGCCGGCTAACAGGTAAGGCAATAGTTTCATCGATGTCCTCTCGTCTGGCATGAAGGGGCGGCGCGGCTTACCACGAGCGCAGCCAGTCGCCGGTCCAGTGCAGCACCTGCTCTTTCCACACGCGGCGCGAAAATGTGTGGTCGGCTTCCGCCAGGGTCTGGCGCGACACGCGCGGCGCGGCCAGCAAGGCCTGCCACGCGTCCGAACCGGCGGCGGTGTCGAGAAATTCCTGGGCGGTCAGGTCGGCGCCGCTGATGATCAACAGCACCTTGCCGCGAAAGCGCGCCAGCCCGGCCTGCATGCGTTCGGGCAGCGATGCCGCCGCGACAGCACTGCCGGCCGCGCCGCCCTGCCCCTTGCCGAGCGCCGCAGCGGCGATGCGCAGGAAGGAGCCGGCGGCCGCCCGCACGTCGAATTGACCGCGCACGATCTTCTTCCACAGTGCCGGGTCGAACAGGCGGGCGCGGTAATAGTGCTTGATGGTGGCCTTGGCATGGCCGCCGCTGGTGCGCACCCACGGGTTGAGCAGCACCAGCCCGCTCACGCGGGCATCGCCGGCGGCGTAGAACAGCGCGGCCGAGGCGCCGTCGCACAAGCCCCAGATGACCACGTCGTCGAGGCCGGGCACGGCCTCGAACAGGCTGTCGACGGCGGCGCGCAAGTCTTCGCCGACCGCCTCGAAGTCGCGCATGGCGCCTTCGCTGTCGCCCATGCCCCGGTAATCGAAGCGCAGCACGGCGATGCCTTGCGCCGCCAGGCCGCGCGCCAGGGTGGTGAACTGGCGGTGGCTGCCGACCCGGTACTGCGGGCCGCCGACCACGATCAGCACGGCGCGCCTGGCCGGCTGGACGGGCAGGCTGACGATCCCGAACAAGGCCTCGCCGGCGCAGCTGAAGCGCACGACGTTTTCAGCATAGTCCATGTCACGATCGTGCATGCGGTCCTCCTGCGAACAGGGCCGAGGTGGCCGCCAGCAGCGCGGGCGACTCGGCGATTTCCTGGGTCGACCAGAACGGCGCGCTGCTCACCTGCTGCAGGTGCAGCGCGACGCCCGCCGCGCGCCAGGCGTCGGCCAGGCGCGTCACGGCGGGCGTGAGCGCTCGCTCGGCCGCGCTGGACGTTTCCAGCCAGTGCACCGGGTAGCCGAGCGGCGCCAGCCGGGCCGCGTCGACCCCATCGATGGCGGCCGCCAGCGCGGGGGCGATTTCGTAGCCGGCCACTTCCAGCATCTCGCCGCCGAGCAGGGCCGCGCGCAAGGCGCTGGCGCTCTTGCCGGACGCCTTGCCGAGGGCGCCAAGGGCGCCGACGGCGCCGTCGGCGCCCTCGGCCAGCATGGCGTTGGCGGTCAGCAGGCGCAGGAACTGGGTCAGGAAGGTGGCGCCGTTCTGCACCGGTTGCCACAGCACCAGACTGGCCAGGGGATGGCGGGCGGCATGCGCGTAGTCCAGCGCCAGCAGGGCGCCCAGGCGCAGGCCCCACAAGCTTGGCGGCGCGCCGTCGAGGCGCGCCGACAGCCAGGCGCAGCCGGCCGCCAGGTCGTCTTTCCAGATCTCCCAGCGCGCCTCGGCGAACTCGCCGCTGCTGTCGCCGCTGCCGTACAGGTCGAGCTGGAGCACGCCGACACCCTGCGCCGCCAGCGCGCGCGCCTGCAGGGCGGCCATGCGGCGCGCCTTGTTCATTTCGTCGCCAAAAGGATGGACGTACAGCACCGCGCCACGGCAGCGCGCGCCGGCGGGCGGGTGAAACAGGCAGAAACGTTGACCCAAGTCCGTCCGGAGAAAGAAGGGCTCGGCGCCCGGCGGCTTGGGATGGGCAGTCATCAGGCCAGTTTTTGCTGCACGAAGGCGTTCAGGCTGCCCAGCGTTTCGAAGGTGCTGGCGCTGATTTCGTCGTCGTCGATGGTGATGCCGAAATGTTCTTCCAGCGCGGCCATCAGGTTCACCACCGCCATCGAGTCGAGCTCGGGGATGCTGCCCAGCAGGGCCGACTGTTCGTTCAGGTCCTTGCCGGCATCGCCCAGGCTGAGCACGTCGGTGAGGATGGTTTTGATGTCTTCGAGATACATGGAAATCCTAGAGAGATTGAATGCAGATGTAGCGCCGTTCCCGCGTCAGGGCGGCAACGACGTGGAGAGCGCGCCATGGTACACGGCGCCCGGATAAACCGTCCAGAGCGCCACTTCGCGTGCGCCCCTCAGACGGTATCGCCATTGCGCCGCAAATTTTGCATCATGCGCAGCAGGTAGCGGAACTGGCCCTTGTCCCACGGCGTAAATCGCGGCAATTGAAACAGGTCGCCGCCCGGCCGCGCCGCGCCCCAGGAGGTCGACACCGCCGCCTCGAAACCCAGTTCCTTCACGATCGCCACATGCTCGGCCAGGTAATCCTGTCCCGGCTTGCCGTTCGGGTAAGCGAACAGCGTGACCGGCGCGCCGACGATCGCTTCCAGCGCGGCCTTGCCATCGGCAATTTCCTGGCGCGCCCCGGCCGCGTCCATGCGCGCCACGATCGGATGGTTGACCGTATGCGCCCCGATCGTCATCCCGGCCCGGTGCAGCAGGCGCACCTGGCCGGAGGTCATCATCAGGTCGTCCGGCAAGTCGACCGGCACCAGCGCGCACAGCGCCGCCACCTGGCGCAGGCGCTGCTCGAGCGGCAGGTACTTGAGCGCCCCGAGCAGGGTCGCAATCGCCGCCTGGCGCTGGCCCGCGCCATCGAGCGCGAATTCGCCCTGCCCGGCTGGCCGCAGGTCGATGCGCGCAGGCGCGCGGCGGATCAGCTCGATCACCGTGTCGTTCCACATGCGCCCGCCGTCCAGGAAGCCGCTGGCGATAAAGAAGGTCGCGTGCACCCCGTGCCGCTGCAGGATCGGCAGCGCGACGGTGGCGTTGTCGGCATAGCCGTCGTCGAAGGTGATGCAGGCCGCGCGCGGCGGCAGCTTGCCCGCCTTCAGGCCGCGCACGCCCTCGGCCAGCGGGATGATGTTGAAACACTGCTTCAGCTGGGTCAGCTGGGCGTCGAAACGGCGCGCATCGACCTCGTCCGGAAAAATCGCATCCTGCTGCTGCAGCACGCGGTGGAAGATCAGGATCGACAGGCGCTGGCGCGCACTGCCCAGGAAGCCCAGGTGGCGCATGGCCCGGCTGGCCATGCCGGCCCAGGCCGGTCCTGCCGGTCCGGAATCGAAGCGATCGGTACGCTGATACGGCATGGAATGCTCTTTCATGGTCGACAGGGTCATGGCGCGGCCGGACTGTGGGCCTGGGACTGGGCATGGGCCTCGATCTGGGCGGCGCGGGCGGCTTCGCGCGCGGCCACCCTGGCGGCGGCGGCTTCGGCCTCCAGCGTTTTATCGATAATGTAGCCCATGCTCACCACCGCCGCCATCAGGTAATAGGGCACGTCGTAGTACAGCAGGCTGAGGAAGGCGCCGCCCACCCCGAAGCCGAGCAGGCTCACCTGGATCATGCGGGCCAGGTTGCCGGCCCATTTGAAGTCCTCCCTTGTGGCCGAGATGCGCACGATCCAGGCCGCCTTGCGCCAGGTGAGGAAAGCCAGCAGCAAATAAATGCCGAGCCCGACAAAGCCATGCTCGCCCAGCGCCTGGAAATAGATGCTGTGGGCGGCGTGCACATCGTCCGGCACCGGCGCGTACAGCTCGAAGGCGGTGCGGTTATAGATCTCGAAACCGCCGCCGAGCGGACGGTCCTTGGCCATGTTGTAGGCCATATACCAGGCATTGATGCGCCCCATGGCCGAACTGTCTTCCTTGTAGGTATTGATGGTCTCCATGCGCGAGGACCATTTGTCGGGCATGAAGGCGATGGCGAACGGCACCATCAGCACCATCAGGCCGCCCAGCAAGACCTTTTTCGGGCTTTTCAGCCACAGGAAAAACAGCATCGCGGCAATCCCCACCAGCGCCCCGCGCGAATAGGAACCGAGCGCGGCGAAGGAACACAGCATGATCGAGGCCGCCATGCCCCAGCGAATCCACTTCTTTTCCGCCGACATATACAGGTAGAACATGATCGGAATGATGGTGATGAAGGCCAGCGCGACTTCGTTATTGCCCTCGATATAACTGCCCTGCGGCCCCCACACGATGCTGCTGCCGCCCGTGGCGACGGTAAAGATGCCGCCTTTCACCCCGTAATAGCCGAGCGAGCCGACCAGGGTCCAGATCAGCAGCTGTATCTGCTTCTGCGTCTTGATCAGCATGATGGTGGCGAAGGTCATCAGCATGATCTTCGAGACGCGGTTGAGCATCACCACCGATTCGTCCGGCCACATCGAGAAAATCGTCGTGATCCCCATCCACGCGCTGAACAGCATCAGGGTGCACACGATCGGCGTCATGGGCAGCTTCTTGGGCTCGCGCGTGACCAGCAGGCCGATCAGGGTCACCCCGGCGATAATGGCGGCGAACGGGAAGGAATACGCGAAGCCCCAGCTGAGCCGGTGCGGATTCATCACGCTGATCCATACCCACATCAGCACGCCGATATACGGGCGCTTCAGGATGAACGGTAGCGAGCCGAACACAGCCAGCGTAATGACAAGGTCTCTCATGAACGATCTGGCAAGGTCCGGTTAGGCTAAGCGGCCATGACGGATTCGCTTAAGTAATATGTAATTGATATTGTTAGTGTTCAAGTGGTAAGATTGTACTTGAACTTCTTCCAAATATCGCTTGCGGAGAAAAATTGTTCTCCGCACAATTTGACCAGCGCGCAACCATGGCGCAAGTCGCCCCCTTTTCACCCCGAACAGCAACGCTTTGGCTTCCAGCCGTATGCAAGGTTTCAATGAGTGACTTGATCCACGACTTCATCTTCCGCTCTGCCGGCCGTTCACCACAAGCGGAGGCGCTGGTTTATGGCAGCCGCCGTCTGGATTACGCAACACTTGCGGATTCCGTACGGCAAGTCTCGACAAGCGTGCTCGGCCTGGGCCTGGGCCGGGGCGAGCGGCTCGCCGTCTATCTTGAGAAAAACATCGAGAATGTGGCCGCCATGTTCGGCGCGGCGGCCGCCGGCGGGGTGTTCGTTCCCGTCAACCCCTTGCTCAAACCCGAGCAGGTGGCCTACATCCTGGCCGACTGCAATGTGCGCATCCTGGTCACCTCGGCCGACCGCCTCAAGTTGCTGGCAGCGGCCCTGGGCGCCTGCCCCGACCTGCACACCGTCATCGTCACCGGCAAGTTCGACAGCGCGCCCGCGCTCGACGGCGTCAGGGTGCTGGCCTGGGATGCGGCCCTGGCCGCCGCCGCGCCGGCCACCCCGGCGCGCAATATCGATACCGACATGGCGGCCATCCTGTACACCTCGGGCAGCACCGGCAAGCCGAAAGGCGTGGTGCTGTCGCACCGCAACATGGTGGCCGGCGCCAACAGCGTGGCCAGCTACCTGGACAACACGCCGGCCGACCGCATCCTGGCCGTGCTGCCCCTCAGTTTCGACTATGGCCTGAGCCAGCTGACCACCGCGTTTTCGGTCGGCGCCACCGCGGTGCTGATCAACCACCTGCTGGCGCGCGATATCCTCAAGGCCGTGGAAGCGGAACGCATCACCGGCCTGGCCGCCGTGCCGCCGCTGTGGATCCAGATCGCGCCCCTGCCCTGGCCGGCCGACTGCACCCTGCGCTACCTCACCAATTCCGGCGGCGCCATGCAGCGCCCCACCCTGGACGCGCTGCGCCGCGCGCTGCCGAAGGCGCAACCGTTCCTGATGTACGGCCTGACCGAAGCCTTCCGCTCCACCTACCTGCCGCCGGCGGAACTCGATCGCCGTCCCGACTCGATGGGCAAGGCGATCCCGAATGCCGAAGTGATGGTCCTGCGTCCCGACGGCAGCCAATGCGATCCCGGCGAAGCCGGTGAACTGGTGCACCGCGGCGCGCTGGTCTCGCTCGGCTACTGGAACGACCGCGCCAAGACCGCCGAACGCTTCAAGCCGGTGGTGTCCATCCACCACGGCCTGACCCTGACCGAAATGGCGGTGTGGTCGGGCGACACCGTGCGCAAGGATGAAGAAGGCTTTTTGTACTTCATCAGCCGCAACGATGAAATGATCAAGACCTCGGGCTACCGGGTCAGCCCTTCCGAAGTCGAAGAAGTGATCTACGCGCGCGAAGGCGTGGCCGAAGCGGCCGCCATCGGCCTGGCCCATCCCACCCTGGGGCAGGCCATCGTCGTCGTCGCCCATCCGAAGGAAGGCTGCGGCCTGACGGCGGACAGCCTGCTGGCGGCCTGCAAGCCGCACCTGCCGGCCTACATGCTGCCGGCGCGCGTGATCATCGCGCCCGAGAGCCTGCCGCGCAACCCGAACGGCAAGATCGACCGCAAACTCTTGAGCGTACAAATGGAACAGCTGTTCATGGAAACCGCGCACGGAGCCGCGCAATGAGCGCCCCGCGCCCGCAACACGCGCCGCTGACGCAATTCGAGGTCGAGGGCGACTGCCTGCGGATCGGCGGCATGCCGCTCACGCGCCTGGCCGAACGGGTCGGACGCACGCCCTTCTACGCCTACGACCGCGCCAGCCTGACCGAGCGGGTCGAACTGCTGCGGCGCCACCTGCCGCCCGAGATCCGCCTGCACTACGCCATGAAAGCGAACCCGATGCCGGCCGTGGTGCAGCACATGGCCACCCTGGTCGACGGCATCGACATCGCCTCCGGCGGCGAACAGCGGGTCGCGCTCGACACGCCGATGGCGCCGCACCTGGTCAGCTTCGCCGGTCCGGGCAAGAGCGACAGCGATGTGAGCTGCGCCATCGCCGCCGGCGTGACCCTGAACATGGAGTCCGAGGCGGAGATGGAACGCATCGCCGTCATCGGCCGCCGTCTGGGCCTCGCGCCGCGCGTGGCGGTGCGCGTCAATCCCGATTTCGAACTCAAATCGTCCGGCATGAAAATGGGCGGCGGGCCGAAACAGTTCGGCGTCGACGCCGAGCGCGTGCCCGCCATGCTGGGCCGCATCCGCGAACTGGCGCTCGACTTCCAGGGCTTTCATATCTACAGCGGCTCGCAAAACCTGAAAGCGGCCTCGATCCAGGACGCCCACGAAAAAACCTTCGCGCTGGCGATCCGCCTGGCCGCGCACTGGCCCGGGCCCCTGCGCACGCTCAACATCGGCGGCGGCTTCGGCATTCCCTACTTCCCCGGCGAAGAACGGCTCGACCTGGCCGCCGTGGGCGAAAACCTCAAGCGCATCCTGCCGGACGTGCGGCGCGACCTGCCGGACACCGAGATCGTGATCGAACTGGGTCGCTACCTGGTGGCCGAGGCGGGCATTTACGTCAGCCGCGTGATCGAGCGCAAGGAGTCGCGCGGCCAGGTCTACCTGGTCACCGACGGCGGCCTGCACCACCACCTGGCGGCATCGGGCAATTTCGGCCAGGTGATCCGCAAGAACTACCCGGTCGCCATCGGCAACCGCATGCACGCGCAAGAACGCGAAACCGTCTCCGTGGTCGGCCCCCTGTGCACCCCGCTCGACCTGCTGGCCGACCAGATGTCGCTCGCCAAAGCGGACGTCGGCGACCTGGTGGTGGTGTTCCAGTCGGGCGCCTACGGCCTGTCGGCCAGCCCGGCCGCCTTCCTCAGCCATCCCGTGGCGCTGGAAGTGCTGGTCTGATGCCATAATCCGCAACCAACGAATAAAACCCAACGCAAGCGCGAGGAGTGCAATGACTGAATTTTCCGGGATGCCGCAGTGAGCGGGCTGTGTGGTTGGATCGGCCACGGCGCCGGCGCCGCCGACAACCGGGTCCTGATCGAGGCCATGGCGGTCCCGCTGGCGGCCTTCGACCAGAACCCGGTCGCCACCCTGCAGGCCTCGCGCAGCGCGCTGGCGCTGTCCGCGCGCGCGCAAAGCAGCCATGTCTGGCAGGGCGACGGCTTGCTGGTGGCGGTATGGGGCGAACCTGAACTCGACGACGGCGCCGCCGCGCAGGGCCAAGGCCAAAGCCAAGGCCAAGGCCAAGGCCAAGGCCAAGGCCAAGGCCAAGGCCAGCAGGATGGCCTGGCCGAGCGCGTGGCGCGCCTGTGGCGGCGCGACCCGGACGCCGTCTGCGTCAAACTGGGCGGCGCCTTCGCGCTCGCCATCCTGGACGACGCCAAAGGCGACGCCCTGCTGGCGATCGACCGCATGGGCACCCACCAGTTGAGCTACCAGACGGCGGGCGAGGCGCTGGTGTTCGCCACCTCGTCCGACGCCCTGATCCGCCACCCGAAAACGCCGGCCGCCATCGATCCGCAAGGCTTGTACAACTACGTCTACTTCCACATGGTGCCGGCGCCGGGCACCGTGTACCGCGGCCAGCAACGCCTGCTGCCGGGCGAATGCCTGCGCTTCAGACACGGCGGCGTGGAAAAGCGCACCTACTGGCGCATGGTGTTCGACGAACAGCCGCAACACTCCTTCGAGGACCTCAAGCAGCAGTTCCGCGAGCTGCTGCGCAGCAGCGTGCTCGATGCCGCCGGCACCCAGCCCTACGGCGCCTTCCTGTCCGGCGGCACCGACAGTTCCACCATCGCCGGCGTCATGCGCGAGCTGAACGACAAGCCGGTCAACACCTACTCGATCGGCTTCGAAGCCGAAGGCTACGACGAAATGTCGTACGCGCGCCTGGCCTCGAAGCACTTCGGCACCAGCCACCACGAGTACTACGTCACCCCGGACGACGTGGTGGCCGCGATTCCGCGCATCGGCGCGGTGTTCGACCAGCCCTTCGGCAACGCCTCGGCGGTGCCGGCTTTTTACTGCGCGCGCATGGCGCGCGCCGACGGCATCACCCGCATGCTGGGCGGCGACGGCGGCGACGAACTTTTCGGCGGCAACGAGCGCTACTCCAAGCAGCACGTGTTCGCCCTGTACGACAAGGTCCCCGGCCTGCTGCGCAAGGCCCTGCTGGAACCGGCCGTCTTCAACTTCCCGGCCGGCCGCCACCTGAAACTGATCCGCAAGGCGCGCAGCTACATCGAGCAAGCCTCGCTGCCGATGCCGGCGCGCCTGGAAACCTACAACCTGCTGGGTCGCTTCGGCCCGTCGCAGGTGTTTACCGCCGGCTTCCTGGCCGGTGCCGACACCGGCGCGCCGCTGGCCAGCCTGGCGCACACCTGGGCCCAGAACGATGCATCGAGCCTGATCAACCGCATGCTGGCGCTCGACCTCAAGGTCACCCTGGCCGACAACGACCTGCCGAAAGTGATCAAGGCCTGCGAGCTGGCGGCGATGGAAGCGGCCTTCCCCTTCCTGTCGGACCGCATGGTCGCCTTCTCGGCGCGCCTGACCGCCAGGCAGAAACTGAACGGCACCCAGCTGCGCTACTTCTTCAAGGAAGCGCTGCGCGGCTTCCTGCCCGACGACATCATCACCAAGCAGAAGCACGGCTTCGGCCTGCCCTTCGGCGTGTGGCTGCAAAAGCACAAGCCGCTGCAGCAGCTCGCGCTCGACAGCCTGTCCGACCTCAAGGCGCGCCAGATCGTGCGTCCGGAGTTCATCGACGCGCTGGTCGGCCAGCACCTCAACGAGCATGCCGGCTACCACGGCACCATGGTGTGGGTCCTGATGATGATGGAGCAGTGGTTCAAGCAGCGCTCCGCACCGCAAAGCTGATTACCGATGCCCGAATACCAGCGTTTCGACGCCGTTGCATGTGAGTTTCCCCGTCCGCGCGCTCCCCTGTTCCCGGTCCTGCGCTGGGCCGACCTGGGTTTCGGCGGCGGCACGGTGGCCCCGGCCCTGATCGACGGCACCGCCGTGCGCCACTTCGCGCGCGGCCGCTACGCCATGCACGCGGCCTGCCAGGCCGGCGGCATCGGTCCCGGCAGCGTGCTGCTGGCCCCGTCCTACCACTGCCGCACCATGATCGACCCGGCGCTGGCGCTGGGCGGCACGGTGCTGTTCTATGAGGTCGACAGCGACCTGCGCCCGCGCGTGGACAGCATCCGCGCCCTGCTGGCGCCGGGCGACCATGGCGTCAAGGCGCTGGTGCTGCCGCACTACTTCGGCTTCGAACAGCCGCCGGCGCTGCTGGCGGCGGTGAGCGCGGTGTGCCGCCACCACGGCATCATGTTCATCGAAGACTGTTCGCACGCCTGGCAGGTGGCCGCCAAACGGGCCCAGACCGGCCAGGCCAACGCCGACCATGTGCTGATGGCCAGCCCCTATAAATTCTTCGGCTGCGAAGACGGCGGCGTGTTGTGGGCCAACCCGGCGCTGTTTCCGATCACGCCGCCGGCCCGTCCCGGCCTGCTGCGCGAGATCAAGGCCTTCACGTCGGCCTGGTCGCGCAACCGCGCCGCCCGTGCCGATGCCAGCGACGCCGTGCCGCGCGACCCCGCGCTGCGCGGGCACGACATCGCCGAGCGCCACGACCAGCCCTCGCCCATGTACGAGCGCGCCATGGAAAACAAGAACAGCCTGGCCCTGTCGCGCTGGGTCATGCGCCACACCCGCATCGCGCCGCTGGTCGAACAACGGCGCCTGCACTACCGCCAGTGGCTCGACGCCGTAGCGGGCGCGCGCGGCGGCCAGGCCCTCATGCCCGACCTGCCGGACGACTGCGCGCCGTATATGTTCCCGATCACGATCGCCGAACCGGACCCGGTGTTCTACCAGTTGAAGCAAGCCGGCATGCCGATCTTCCGCTGGGACGACATGGCGGTGTCGAGCTGCACGGTGGCGCGCAACTACCGCCTGCACCTGCTGCACCTGCCCTGCCACCAGGGCCTGTCCGCGCAGCAGATGGCGTGGATGACGGCGCTGGTCGCGAAAGTGCTGGCATGAGGAGTGCGGACGATTTGCGCGGCCCGGATGGCTGGACCACCATGGCGCTGCGGCGCTCCCTGGGCGCCTACGGCCCCGTGTGGGATGAGCTGAACACGCGCCGTTTCGGCGACCATCCGCTGCTTACCACGGTGTTCATCGAGGACCTGCTGCAGCACTTCGGCAACGGCCAGGAACGCCTGTGCGTGTACCGGCGCGACGGCGCGATCGAGGCCATGTGCGTGCTGCGGCGGCGCAATCCGCTGGTGTGGACCAGCTTTTTGCCGTCGCAGGCGCAGATCGCCCCCACCCTGGTGGCCGATGCCACGCTGCTGCCCTTGCTGCTGGCCAGCCTGCCCGGCATGGCGATCCAGCTCGACCTGATGTGCAACGATCCGCACGTCGGCGGCGTGCTGTCGGGCGCCGCGCCGCGCGGGCATTTGCTCAATCACGCGCTGACGATGCAGATTTCCCTGGCCGGCACCCTGGAACAGTACTGGGCCGCGCGCCCTCGCCTGCAAAGCAATATCAAGCGCTACCAGAAACGCCTGGCCGAAAGCGGCGTGGTCAAGCACCAGGCGCGCCTGGTCGACGTCGACGACATGGACGCCGCGGTGGATCGCTACGCCGCACTCGAAGGCGCCGGCTGGAAGGGCCGCAGCGGCACCTCGGTCGGCTCGTCGCCGGCCCAGCACCAGTTCTACCGCGACCTGCTGCGGCGCGCCGCCAGGGAGGGACATGCCCTGGTCTGCGAGCTGTGGTTCGACGACAGGCTGGCCGCCTCGCGCCTGATCCTGCGCCAGAACGGCATGTACGTGATGCTCAAGACCTGCTACGACGAGACCCTGTCGGACTTTTCGCCGGGCCGCCTGCTGCTGCGCAGCGTGATCGAGCACGCGTTTGCGGACCAACCGGGCGGCGTCATCGAGTTCTACACCGACGCCGACCACAACCAGCTCGAGTGGGCCACCGGCCAGCGCTGGATCCGCCACCGCACGCTGTACCGGTGGGACGTGACGGAAGCGCTGACGTTAACGCTGCACGCCTGGCGCAGCAATCCCAGGACCCCCGACGCCCTGGCGGTGGACGTGTTCCACCACCCGGACGAGCTGCCGGCGGACGTGCAGGCCTTCATGACCAAGGCCGAAAAGCACAACGTCGGCTGCGGCCTGGCGTGGTACCGCAACCTGGTCGAGACGGTGTACCCGGACAATCCGGGCCTGCGTTTCTACGTGCTGCGCAACGGCGACCATCCGCTGGCGGTGCTGCCGCTGCGCGCCGAGAAAGTGCGCGGCGCGTGGCAGCTCGCTTCGCTGTCGAACTTCTACACCAGCCTGTACGAACCGGTGCTCGATGCGGGCCTCAAATCGCGCGACATGGTGGCGGTGCTGACGGCGATTCAACAGGAATTCCCCGGCATGGCCTCGCTGACCCTGACGCCGATGGACCCGGACTCGCACGCCTACCAGACCTTGCTGAGCGCGATGCGGATCAAGGGCTGGATCGCGTTCGAGTATTTCTCGTTCGGGAACTGGTACCAGCCGGTCGATTTCGACTGGGCCAGCTACCTGAAGGCGCGCAGCGGGCAGCTGCAGAACACCCTGCGCCGCATGGGCAAGAAGTTCGCCGCCGACGGCGGCACCCTGGCCATGGTCACCAGCCCGAAGGAACTGCCGGCGGCGATCGCGGCCTACGAGAAGGTGTACGCGGCCAGCTGGAAGAAGCCGGAGCCCTTCCCCAGGTTCATGCCGGCGCTGATGCAGACCTACGCCGCCAAGGGCTTCCTGCGCCTGGGCGTGGCGTGGCTGAACGGCGAGGCGGTGGCGGCGCAGTTGTGGATCGTCGCGCACGGACGGGCCGAGATCTACAAGCTGGCCTACGACGAGCGCTTCAAGAACTACTCGCCGGGGACCCTGGTCACGGCCATGCTGATGGAGCATGCGCTCGACAAGGACAAGGTCAGCGAGATCGATTACCTGATCGGCGACGACCCGTACAAGGCGACCTGGATGAGCCACCGGCGCGAGCGCTGGGGCCTGGTGGCGTACAACCCCAAAGCGCTGCGCGGCCTGACCGGACTGGCGCGCGAAGCGGCCGGCCGCGCCGCGCGCGGCGTGGCCGACCAGCTGAAATAGGCCGCGCCTATGCCGAAGTACGGATGAAGAAGATGTTCGACTTCCCGTTCGGCATCAGCATGAAACCGCGCAGCGCCGGCACGTAGCGGAAGCGGTTATGCACCCCGGCCGACGAGGTCGCGGGCGGCATGGTGCTGCCGGCCACCTCGAACATGCTCATGTCCCAGGTATTGCCCCCGTTCGGCTTGATCACGTAGATGCGCCCCGCGCCGCCGTCCTGGCCGCAGTAGAACAGGAAGCGGTCGTTGGCCGGATCGTAGTCCATGCCGGCGTAGGTCGGCTTGTCGGCCTTGAAGCGCTCCAGCGCTTCACTCGGATTGAACGACACCGAGATCTGCGCCGCGCCGTCGAGCGGCACGCGCGAAGCGAAGACCCCCAGCGCCCCGTAACCCATGCCGTCCGCCCAGTTCAGCGAAAACAGCTGGTTGCGCAGCGAGTCGTGCGCGATCGGCCAGCGCACGCTGTCGTTGGTGCGCTGCGTGATCGGCTGGCTCCAGCTGCGGGTGCTGGCCGAAAAACGCGCCAGTCCGGTGCTCCAGACGTCGCCCGTGGCGCGGATGCCGACCGCGCCCAGGTGGCCGACCGGAATGTCGGGCCAGGTGCCGGCCGGGTCCCAGGTGTTGGTCTCCAGGTCGAAGCCGTCGACCTTGTGGAAGGAATGCGCGTTGCCGTAGGCGGCGCGCACGCCGAAGGTCATCACCCGGTTCAGCTGCGGCACGTAATGCATGGTGCTGTACAGGTGGCGCGAGGTCGGCTTGCCGTCGACGTAGTGCGCCAGGTCGATCGCGGTGGTCACGGTCTGGCTGTGGCGCAGCTGCCATACCGGCGCATTGTCGGTCAGGCGCAGCGACACCACGCGGTTGTCGGCCGAATCGAGGTGGCCGCCGGCGGCCGCGATCAGGATCTCGTTGGTGCGCTCGTTGAAGGCGATGCCGCTGTACGCATGCACCGCCGAACCGCCCGCGCCGGCGGTGCCGGCGATCTCGATCCATTCGCCGAGCGCCTTGCCGGCGAACCAGGACGGATCGCCTTCCTGCGGCGTGGTGGGCACCGGCAGCGGCTGGATCGCGGTATAGAACGCCGGTTTCACGCCCCACACCGGCTTGACGTCGAAGGCGGCGCGCAAGGCGCCCCAGTTGCTGGCGCGCGTCATGCGCTCGTACGCCTCGCGCGCGCCCGGCACGCCGTGGCGCACCGCATAGGCGATGGCCGGCACCAGGTTGCCCCACATGGCGCGTTCGCCCGGCATGTATTCGGCCGCCAGGGTGCCCTCGACCTTGCCCAGCCAGGCCGGCGGCGTGGCATAGGTGGCGCGATACACCTCGGCCTCGGAGCTGTACCAGGGACCGGTGCCGTTATCGTAATCGGGCTTGGCATCGGGCGAGATGACCATCGTGTACGGCACCGCGTTGACGTACCAGAATCCGTCCTTGGTGCCGAGCCGTCCCACCGCGCTGCGCGCCTTCCAGGCGAAGAAGGCGCCCAGCTTGGTGCTGGCGGCTGCGGAAATGGGCAAGCCCAGCGAGAGCGAATAGCCGAAGGCGGCGGTGACGAAGTCCTGCTGCCAGGGCGAGGCCACGCGGATGGTGCCGTCGTAGCCTTCGCCCGGCTTGATCCAGCCGAACGGATTGTTCGGACGGGCCACGTAACGGCCGTGGAAATGCTCGATATTCGCTTCCACCGAGGCGATGAATTCGGCGCGCAGGGCGCTGTCGTCGTCGGGCGTGACGCACAGGGCCTGTACGCGGGTGCGCCAGTCCCACGCGCAGCTGCGCGTCTGCCATGCGCCGACCGCGGTCTGCACCAGCCCCTTGCTGCCGGTGCGCAGCGCGGCGTTGTCGCCATTGCCGAGGTAATTCGCGGTGGCGGCGAACTGCACCTGCTCCATGAAGTAGAAACGGCCGGTGACCAGGTAGGCCGCGAAACCGACCGAGGGGCTGTGCGCCACGTCCCAGCCGGGCGGATTGCCGCCGGTGGCCACCGGGGTGTACTGGCCGTTGGTGGAGCCGCCGGCATCCTTGAAGCCATGGCCGTTGCGGATGTTCAGGGTCGGATAGCTGGAAAAGCGCAGCGGGCGGTTGGTGCTCTCGTCGCGGTAGTGCAGGCCGTAGCGGCCGGCCGAAAAGCCGTTGCGCACCACGCCGGCGAAGGTGGCCGGGGTGTCGGCCACCAGGAACAGCACGTCGTGCTGCGGCAGCAGGCCGATCGGATCCTGGTAGCCCGACGAGGCCATGCTGTCGCCGTCGTAGGTGAAATTGCCGGCCTGGAGCGGCGTGTAGCTGGCCGCCAGGGCCTTCACCGCGGCCGCATCGGCGGCCAGGCGCGCCTGGTACGAGGGCACCAGTTCGGTCGCCTGCAGGTAGGCCGGATTCTGGCGCGGCACCACGCCGGGATCGGCGCCGCCCCAGTACGACAGGGCGGTGCCGCTGATCAGCGGGGTGCGCTGGTGGTGTTTGAGGTCGATGGCGGCCGACATGCGCAGGCTGCCATTGAGCGAAAACGTATACGTGGCCGCCTTGTTGCTCGGCGCGGCCACGCGCAGGTAGCCGTTCTCGATCCACGGCAGCACTTCGAGCGCGCCGCTGGCCCACAGGCGCACTTCCAGCCAGGCCACCAGGTGCGGGTCGCTGCCGACCGGCTTGCGGTAGATCCAGGACGACATCTGCGGACCGCTGACCCAGACCTTGAACGGGTTGTCCCAGTCGGCGCCCTGCCAGCTGACCGTGCCGAAAGCGCCGCAGCCGACTTCGGCGATGGCGCCGCTGTTGCGCAGGCGCGCGGTGTCGATCGGGGTCTCGGCCGCCGGCGTGGCGATCACGCCCAGGTTGACGGTGGTGCCGGCGGCGCTGGGCAGGCTGGCCTGGCCGGACAGCAGCGCGAACTTGATCGAACCGTCCGGCCACAGGTTCTTGACGTTGACCTGCAAGGCGCCCTTGTCCGAACCGAGCGTGCGCACCGAGGGCACGTCGCCGCGGCGGAAGGCAAAGCCCAGGCAGAACGGCACCGAAGCCTGGCCGGTGGTGCTGACGACGCTGAACGAGGCATTCGCGATCGGCGCGCCCGGCTGCGGTACGACCGGCGGCGTGCCCGGGTCGAACGGACCGGCGGTGGGCGTCTGCACGCCGGAAGCGGCGGTCGAGGTGGGCGCGGCCGCTGCGCCATTGCCGCCGCCACCGCCGCCGCCGCAGGCGGTCAGCGCGCCGGAAGCGATCAGCATGGTGGAGCGGCGGAGGAAAATACGGCGTTGCAAATCGGTCATAATGGTTTCTTCGTAATAACAATGAAAAGAGTGCTATTAACGCGGCGTCGCTCGTTCATTCAACAGCCCCAATAGCGAGGAGAGGATATCTTTTGTTGCGGCATGGAAACAGCATTCTAACCGCATATTTGCCGCGCACGAAATGACCGTTCACAAACAAATCCAGATAATTCGCATTAAATTTTCGCGGGATGATTGAATGGCAATGATTATTTAATTGCCGAATAGGAATAACAATGAAAGTCTGCTCAATATTACCCTGCGAATAATCAGATAGCCTGATGGCATTATCTTAAGCAGCGTGGGTATATTAACCGACGGCGCGGCGAATTAACAGCGCGGGCATGGTCAAGCGGCGCGCGGCGGCGCCCAGCGCGCATTGAGGAAGCGGCGCGCCGGCCCTTCGACCAGGTAGTACGAGGCCAGGCCGAACGCCGCCGCGCCGGCCAGGGCCAGCGGCAGGGGCAAGCCGTGTTTCAGGCATCCCGCATACAAGGGCTGCTGCCACAGGTACAGCGAAAACGACCACAAGCCCAGCTGGCGCAGCGGGCGCAGCGCGAACAGGGCCTGCACGGGCGCGGCGGCGCGCGGCAACAGGTTGACCGCCAGCGCGAAGGCGCCCACGCCCACCACCTGGGCGATGGCGGGCGGCACCGACCACCAGTGCAGGCAGATGCCGCCGGCCAGTAGCAGCGGAACGACGGCGCCATGCGTGCGCGGCAGGCCGCGCCGGTGAAACAGTACGCAAAACAATGCCGACAGCACAATTCCATAGGCCGCCGTTTCGGTATGCAGCATCAGCCCGTACAATTGCTGGCCGGGCGGATAAGCGCGCTGGTACCCGATAATCGCGGCGGCGCACAGCAGCGCCAATACCGGCAGGATGAGCAGCGGGGTGCGGCGCCAGGCGCGCGCCGCCATGGCCACCAGCGACAGCGCGATATAACTGTGCTCCTCGACCGACAAGGACCAGATATGGCCGAATTGGAGCGCGCTGCTGAATACGTAATTATTAAAGAAAAACAACGGTGGTAATATCTCTGACAAGCTTATCGGCAATCCGAGAAGCAGCCAGGCAATCGAGGTCAGGAGAATAAACACCAGGTGCGCGGGAATAATCCGCGCAATGCGGCGCCTGTAAAAATGGCCGATCTCCACGTTGTCGATAAACAGCAAGCGCGCCATCAGCATTCCCGAGAGCACGAAAAACAGGCTGACGCCGATCCGCCCCATATTGATCCCGGGCAGCGGCATGAAGTGCCCGACCAGCAGCAGGCCGATGGCCATGCCGCGCCAGCCGTCGAGGGCCGGGACGTAGCCCGCTTGCGCGCTCATGCGCCGGCCTGCGCGCGGCGCGCCTGGACGACGGCCAGGAACTCGCGGTACAGGGGATGGCGGCAAGCCCACAGCAGCAGCGGCCAGGCCGCGCAGGTGGCGCCGACGCAGGCAAAGAAGGCGGCGTGGCCGAGCGCCTGGCCGGCAGGGCGCAGCCACAGCGCGATGCCGATTGCCGGCGCGAGGCTGAGCACGGCCAGCATCAGGTTCATGCCCGCATTCCGGCCCAGCGCGCCGAAGTCGGTCGGCAGGCGGCGCTGCTTGAGCGCATACCAGTACGGCACGCTGACCACGGCCATGACCATGAAGCCGATCGCGAAATACTGCAGGTTGCGGTAATAGAAGACCACCAGGCACAGGGCGATCGCCTTGACCGGCTGGATAATCAGTTCGGCCGTGGCCACCAGTTGCGAGTGGCCGGCGGCCAGCAGCACGGTCGGGGTCAGGTTGATCAGGGCGCTGGCGGCGCCGGCCAGGCAGAAATACGGCACCAGCGGCGCCGACTGGTCCCACTGCGGCCCGAACATCAGGCGCAGCACTTCGAGCGGGAACAGGGCCGCAAAACCATAAAAGGTCCAGGCGATCGCCGTCACGTTGGTGACGCTGGCGACGTACTTCTCTTCCAGATTGTCGTCGTTGCGCACCGCCTTCGAAAACGCCGGATACGCCACATTGCGCACCGCGCCCATGAAGTCGCGGTGGAACAGGTTCATCAAGCCCTGCGCGCGGCTGGCGATCGCCACCGCCGAAAAGCCCATGATCTTGCCGACCGCGAGGTCGTTGATATCCATCGTGATCGAGGTGATCACATTGGCCACCGTCAGCGGCCCGCCGAACTTCATGATCTCGCGCCACTTGCTCAGGGCCGGCCGCAGCAGGCGCGCGGCCGCGCCCACGTGCCAGATGCCGGCCGCAATGATCGCGTTGTTGAGCACCGCGCCGAAGGCCAGCGCGTAGGCGCCCGCGCCCTGCCACGCCATCAGCAGGGTGGCGACGGTCGAGAGCAGCGCGCCGGACAGGTTGATGCGCATGACCGTCTTGAAATTGAGTTCGCGCCGCAGCAGCGCCAGGCACACCGAATTGAAAGGCAGGATCAGGAAGTTGAGCGCGACGATGCGGGCGATGGCGGTCAGGCTGTCTTCATGATAAAAGGCGCCGATCAGCGGCGCGCACAGCTGGATCAGCAGGAACAGGCCGGTGCCGAGGATCAGGGCCAGGCCCCAGGCGCTGGCGATGTACTCGGCGGTGAGCTCCTTTTTCTGGATCAGGAAGTTCACCAGTCCGAAATCGCGAATGACCTGGGTGACGCTGATGATCGCCAGCGCCACCGAAAACAGGCCGACCTCCTTGGGCGTGAGCAGGCGCGCCAGCAGTACGAAGGACACCAGGTTCAGGGCGATCCCGAGATAACTCTCGAGGAACGAAAACGCCATCGCGCGCCGCACGGCGCTCATGCGGCGCTCCGTGGCTGGTTCACGATGGCGTCCAGCGCGCGCGCCAGCTTGCCGGTCAGGCTGGCGCGCGTGTACATCGCCAGTTCGCTCGGAATGCGCGGCGAGAAGATCGCGCCGGGGCCGCTCTCGCACAGGGTGGCGAGGATGGCGGCCAGCCCGGCCACGTCGCCCGGGTCGGCGCGGCGCGCGCC
Source organism: Massilia atriviolacea (assembly GCF_003953935.1). GTDB lineage: Bacteria > Pseudomonadota > Gammaproteobacteria > Burkholderiales > Burkholderiaceae_D > Telluria_A > Telluria_A atriviolacea. The sequence continues at coordinate 241,180 of NZ_RXLQ01000004.1, read as the reverse complement.
GCCCACCTGGGTGAGCGTCTTGGCCACTTCGCTGACCGGCTGCGCCGAGGCCAGGATCGGGCGCCCGCTGCCCAGGTATTCGAACAGCTTGCCGGGCATGCTGGCGTGCTCGTAGACGCCTTTCGAGACCGGCAGGTACAACACGCTGGCGCCCGACATCAGCGCGGTCGCCTCGGCGTGCTGCACGCGCCCGCGTTCCTCGACGATGTCGTCGATGCCGTACTCGCGCGCGGGGCCGGGCGCGTAGCCGGCCGCCACGATCTTCAGGCGCGCGAGGTTCGGCGCGCCCTTCTCTTTCAGCAGGCGCACCGCCGCGTACAGGTCGTCCGGGCCGTAGCCCGGGCGCCACACGCCGGTGTAGACGATGCGCATGCCGTCGCCGGCCGGCGCCGCCGCGGCGGGCGGAAAATCGTCTTCATCGAAGCCGTTGGTGATGAAGAAGCGGTTGGGCGGCAGCAGCTCCTGCGGCAGCAGTCCCAGGAACGATTCGGTGGTGGCGATCACGCCCGACGCCGCGCGCAGCACGCGCCGTTCCATGCCCGGGTTCAGGCGCCGCTGCAGCCAGCTGGTCTTGTCCCACTCCACCTCGGCCGGCTTCCACAGGTCGCGGTAATCGACCACGAAGGGCAGGCCGGTGCGGCGGGCGACCTGCCGCGCGACCAGGAAGGACGACCACGGCCAGCCGCTGGCGTAGATGGCGTCGAACGGCTCCTGCGCGTGCAGGCGCAGCGCATGCGCGACCGCCATCGGAATCCAGCTGGCGCATTCGTCCGGCACGTTCCACAGGCGGCGCACCCGCCATTCCAGCGCGCCGGCCAGGCGTTGCGGGTCGACCAGCCTGGCGAAGCGGGCCGCGATCCTGGGCGCCATGTGGCGCGTCCACAGGGGCGCGCGCTCGATGCGGGTGCCGGGGCGCACTTCATCGAGCAGCGAGGCATCGCAGGACGCCGGGTCGGGGCTGTCCACCGTCAGCACGGTCGGCGTCCAGCCATGGTCCGGCAGGTGGTTGACGAACTCCAGGCTGCGGCGCGTCCCCGAATTGAAAATCGGCGGATAAAGATAGGCGATCGCCAGCACGCGCTTCATCGGCCGCCACGCACTTTGCGATACACCGCCAGGTGGCTGGCGAAGCTCTCCGACCAGGCGAACCTGCGCACCCAGTCGAACGCCGCCGCCACCATCGGCGCGCGCTGCTCGCCTAGATTGCCGGCGCGCTCGAGCGCCGCCACCCACGCGTCCAGGTCGTGCGGCGGCACCACCATGGCGAGCGGGCCGATCAGCTCCTTCAGGCTGCCCAGCGCGCTGAAGATGACCGGCACGCCGGCCGCCTGCGCTTCCAGCGCGGGAAAGCCGAAACCTTCGTACAGGGTCGGATACAGCACCGCCTGCGCGCCCCGGTACAGCGCGCGCAGCTCGGCGTCGGACAGGAATTCGGCGAACAGCACGCGCCCCTGCAAATGCGGCGGCAGTTCGGCCAGGGCCGCGCGGCGGGCGGCGGCGCCGAAACCGCAGACCACCAGTTTCAGGTCCTTCTGGCGGCTGGCGGCGATCACTTCCATCGCCCACTCGGGGCGCTTGCGCTTCATCGGCCCGCCCAGGTAGACGGCGTATGGCGCGGCGCCGATGCTCTGCGCCAGTTGCGGATGCATCGGGCAGGGGTGATCGACCGAGTCCCTGGTGAAGTAGGCTTCGTCGATCCCGTGCGGGATCACCGTCAGCTTCGGCTCCAGCCACGGCCAGCGCGCCAGGATGTCGGTGCGCGAGCATTCGCTGATGGTGATCACGTGCGCGCACTTTTTCAGGGCCGCCGGAATCGTATGGTCCCAGTACAGGCGCGCGCCAAGCGTGTCGGCGCGTTCTTCCCAGGCCAGCGTGTCGTGCAGGGTCACCACCGTCGGTTTCGGCTGCCACAGCGAGAGCACGCCTTCGGTGGCGTGCAGCAGGTCGACATCGAGCTTGCGCAGGCGCAGCGGCAGGCCGACCTGTTCCCAGGCGCGGAAGCGGTCGCCGCGAAACGTGAAGATATCGGTTTCCACGTTGGCCCCGGGCGGCGTGACCATGCCGAAGCGCTGGTCGTCGCCGAACAGGCGCCAGTGCATCTCGGGATGGTGCTTCGAGTGGCTGAGCAGCTCGAACACGTACTTGCCCATGCCGCGAATGTGTTCCGTGTTCAGGCAGCGCGCTACCAGTCCGATGTTCAGGCTCATGCTTTTTCCTTTGATGGCGACAGCGCCTTGAGGCCGGTCTTGACCAGCACTTTCCATCCCGGCAGGTGGGCGGGGTCGGTGCGCAGCGCGGCAAAGGCGGCGCGCCGCGCCTGGCCCAGGTTGCGCGCTTCCAGGTGGGCGCCGGCGAAGTCGCTCCAGCTCTTGGCCAGCATGCGCCGCACCGCCCGGGCGTCGCCGCTGCGCCCGTCCGGCGAGGCCAGGCCCCAGCGGCCCAGGGCCTGGCCGATCACGCGCGCGCGGTAGTTTTCGGCCGGCGTGGCCCGGGTGATGCTGGCCGGGTGGATGCGGTACAGGGCGTACGGGCGCGCCACGCGCACGATCGGCGTGATGCGCGAGGCGCGCAGCCACAGGTCGTAATCTTCGCCCAGGCGCAGGCTGGTGTCGAAGCCGTTCAATTCGGCCAGCAGGGAGCGCTGCATCAGCACCGTCGAGGTCCACACCACGCAGTCGAGCAGCAGTTGCGGATAGATCCAGCCGGAGGCGCCGCTCCAGCGCGCGCCGTCCGCCGCTTCCTCCTGCAGGCGCGCCAGGTAGTCGGGCGACGGCTGCGCCACGTCGCTCGGCCACACCTTCCACGCGGTGTAGCCCATGCGGCACCCGGGCAGCGCCGCCATCTGCGCCAGCTGGGCCGCCAGTTTGCCGGGCAGCCAGATGTCGTCGGCGTCGATAAAGGCCACCCACTCGCCGCGCGCGGCGGCGATGCCGGTATTGCGCGCCGCCGCCACGCCGGCATTGGCCTGCTCGACGATGCGCACCGCCGGAAAACCGCGCCGCACCAGCGCCACCGACTCGTCGCGCGAGCCGTCGTCGACCACGATGATCTCCAGCGCGATGTCCTTTTGCGCCAGCACCGAGGCGATGGTCGCGCCGATGTAGCGGTAGGCGTTGTAGCAGGGGATGATGACCGAGACCAGCGGCGGCGTCGTCAACGGCGAACTTTTCAACGGCATCGCTGTCTCCCCAGGATCGCGTTAAAGAGGGTCAGCTGGCCGGCGGTGGTGCTGTCCCAGCTGAACTGCTCGGCGTAGCGGCGCGTGTCGCCGTGCGCGGGATAGGCGGCGCGCAGGGCGTCCACGGCGTCGGCCACGCCCTGGCGGCTGCGTTCGCGCATCAGCACACCGGCGGCCGGCGCGGCCACCACTTCCGGCGTGCCCCACACGCGGCTGGCCACCACGGGCGTCCCGCAGGCCATCGATTCGAGCAGCACATTGGCCCAGCCTTCGCGGCTCGATGCCAGCACCAGCGCGTCGGCCGCGCCGTAGTAGCGCGGCAGCTCGGGCTGCGGCACGGCGCCGAGGAAGCGCACCCGTTCCTCCACCTTCAGTTCGCGCGCCAGCGCCTGCAGGCGTGGCAGTTCGACGCCGCTGCCGGCGATCAGCAGGCTCACGCCCGGCAGCAGCGGCAGCGCGCCGATGGCCAGGTCGTGGCCCTTGAGCTCCACCAGGTGCCCGACCGACAGCAGGGTAAAGCCATCGAGCCCGATCGCGCGGCGCAGCGCGGCGCGGTCGCCCTGGTGGAAGCGGCGCAGGTCGACGCCGTTGCGCAGCGGCGTGATGCTGGCCGGGTCGGCGCCCAGCTGCACCAGCTCCGTCTTGAGCGCGTCGCACACGGTGATGACGGCGGCGGCATTGGCGGCCGCCCACTGGATCATCCTGCGCGGTTTGGCAAAGTTGGGAATCAGGCTGATGTCCGAGCCGCGCGCGGTGATCACCACCGGCTTGTTGAAATGCTGGCCCAGCTTGACCGCCGCCACCCCGTCCGGATAAAAATAGTGGGCGTCGATCAGGTCGAAGTCGTAGCCTTCGTCCAGCATGCGCCCCACCGTGGCCCTGGCGGCGCCGGCCAGCAGCGCCGGCGAAAAATTCATGCCGACCTTCGGGATCACCGGGTAGCGCGGATGCAGCACCGGCAGGCCGAAGCGCTCCTCGACGGCGGGCACGCGCGCGAAGTCGCCGTACTGGCCGAAGCGCTTGCCGGTAAACGGAAACCACGGCACCGGCGCCACCACGCGCGCCTCCACCTGGCCGCTGGCGACCAGGTGGCGCAGGCGGGTTTCGACAAAAATGGCCTGGTTCGGCTTGACCTGGTTCGGAAACAGCGTCGTGAAGGTCAGGATCTTCATGTCAGGGAGCCATACACCTTCTGATAACGCGCCACGCTGGCGGCCCAGGTGCGTTCGCGCTCCACGAACGCGCGGCCGTTGGCGCGCAGCGCGGGCCAGCGCTGCGGCGCGCCCAGCAAATCGAGCACCTTGCGCGCCAGCGCGGCCGGGTCGCCGGCGGCGAACAGCACCCCGGTGCGGCCGTCCTCGATCAGTTCGCGGTGCCCGCCCACGTCGGAGGCGGCCAGCAGGCGGCCCTGGGCCATCGCTTCGAGCGGCTTCAATGGCGTGACCAGGTCGGTCAGGCGCATCTTCAGGCGCGGGTAGACCAGCACGTCGACCAGGTTGTAGTAGCGCTGCACCTGGTCGTGCGGCACGCGCCCCGTGAAGACCACCTGCTGCGCCACGTTCAGCTCCTGCGCCAGCGCCTTGAGCGCCGCATCCTGGGGGCCGCCGCCGACCAGCAGCACGCGGATGCCGGGATCGGCCGCCAGCATGGCCGGCAGCGCACGCAGCAGCACGTCCAGGCCTTCGTAGGCGTAGAAGGAACCGATGAAGCCGAGCACCGACTTGCCGGCCAGTTGCAGGCGCGAGGCCAGCGCTTCGTCGCGCGCGCCGTCGACGCTGAAGTCGGCCACGTCGACCGCGTTGGGGATGACGGTGACCTTGCCGGCCGGGATGCCGCGCCCGACGATTTCGGCGCGCAAGCCTTCGCAGATGGTGGTGGCGGCGTCGACGCGCTTGAGCGCGTAGGTTTCCAGCGCCCGCGTCATGCGGTAGCGCAGGCCCCATTCGCGGCTGGTGCCGTGGTCGACGGCGGCGTCTTCCCAGAAGGCGCGGATTTCGTACACCACCGGGATGCCGAGGCGCCGTCCGACGCGCAGCGCGGCCACCGCGTTCAGCGCCGGCGAATGCGCGTGCAGCACGTCGGGCTTGACTTCGAGAGCGACGTTGTACAGGCGGTCTTCCAGCACGTCGATGACGGCCACCTGGTTGAACACCGGCAGGCGCGAGAGCGGTCCGCCGGCGGCGGCCGTGCGATAGAAATCGAGGCCGTCGACATGCTCGAAGGCGGCCTGCGTCATGCCCTGTTTGGGGCTGGTGAGGTGGAAGGTCTGCCAGCCCCGGATGCGCTGTTCGTTCAGGATCGCGCGCGTGCGGAAGGTGTAGCCGCTGTGCAGCGGAATCGAATGATCGAGCACGTGCAGGATGCGCAGGGCTGCGCCGGCGGAAGAAGCAGCCACCGTCATGCGCCCGCTCCCAGCAGCTCTTTGCGCAAGAAGGCTTCGAACATCAGCAGGGTCCAGATCGGCGCGCTGTAGTCGCGCCGGCCCGACTCGTGCTGTTCCACCATCTCGCTCAGGTAGGCGTTGTTGAAGATGCCGGTTTCCTTGAGCGTGTCGCCCAGCAGCGAATCGCGCACGCGCTGGCGCAGCGGGCCGCGGAACCAGCCGGCCAGCGGCACCGCGAAGCCCATCTTCTTGCGGTACAGGATATCGTGGGGCAGGTACTGCTCCAGGCTTTTCTTGAAGATGTACTTGCCTTCGCTGCCGCGCAGCTTCATCTCCGGCGGCAGGCCCGAAATCCATTCCACCAGCTTGTGGTCCAGCAGCGGCACGCGCACTTCGAGCGCGTGCGCCATGCTGGCCCGGTCGACCTTGGTGAGGATGTCGCCCGGCAGGTAGGTTTTCATGTCGAGGTACTGGATCATCGACAGCGGATCGTCGGTGGGCGACTTGGCCGCGTGGCCCTGCATCACGTCGATCGCGCGGTAGCCCTGCAAGCGGGTGCGGAAGGCGGGCGTAAACAGCTGCGCGCGCATGGCGTCGGACATGATCGACACGCCATGGAAGTAGCCTTCGACCAGGTCGCGCGCGAGCGCTTCGAAGGTGGTCTTGGCGCGGAACATGCGCGGCGCCCAGTCGGCCTTGGGATAGTATTTTCCGAGCGGTCCGAACACCAGCTTGCGCAGGCCGGTCGGCAGGCGCGAACGCACGCTGTCTTCGGCCATGGCGTAGCGGTAGCGGCGGTAGCCGGCCAGGTTCTCGTCGCCGCCGTCGCCCGACAGGGCCACCGTCACGCGCTTCCTCGCCAGCTGGCACACGCGGTAGGTGGGAATGGCGGAACTGTCGGCATACGGCTCGTCGTACAGGTCGGCCAGGGTGTCGAGCAGCGCGTAGTCGTCGGTGTCCACGGTGTCGGTATGGTGGTGGGTCCGGTACTGGCGCGCCACCTGTTCGGCGTATTCCGATTCGTCGAAGGCCTTGTCGTTGAAGGCGATCGAGCAGGTGTTGACCGGGTCCTTCATCAGGCCGGCCATCATGGCCACGATGGCGCTCGAATCGACCCCGCCCGACAAAAAGGCGCCGAGCGGCACTTCGGCCTTGAGGCGGATCCTGACCGCTTCGCGCAGGCGCACCACCAGTTCGCCCTCGGCGTCGGCCTGGGTCATGGCGCCGTGCAGCTTGAACGGCACGTCCCAGAACTGGCGCGGCTGCGGAATCGGCTGGCCGATTTTCACGGTCAGGCAAAAGCCCGGCGAGAGCTTAAAGGCGCTGCTGTAGATGGTCTTCGGCTCCGGCACGTAGCCGTAGGCGAAGTAGTCTTCCACCGCGCGCGGGTCGATCGCGCGCGGCAGGCCGGGATGGGCGCGCAGCGATTTGAGTTCCGAGCCGAAGATGAACATCCCGTCCGGCAGCACGGCGTAGTAGAAGGGCTTGACGCCGAGGCGGTCGCGCGCCATGAACATGGTCTGTTTGACCCGGTCCCACACGGCGATGGCGAACATGCCGCGAAAGCGCTGCACGCACTCCTCGCCCCAGGCCGACCAGGCGTGCACGATGGTTTCGGTGTCGCTTTTGGTGCGGAACACGTAGCCCAGCTGCTGCAGTTCCTCGGTCAGCTCGGGGTAGTTGTAGATTTCGCCGTTGAAGACCACGCCGACATTGCCCTCGGCGTTGAACATGGGCTGCTGGCCGCTCAGGATGTCGATCACCGACAGGCGCCGGTGGCCGAAGCCGACCCCGGGCTCGGTGTACACGTCGCCTTCGTCCGGACCGCGATGGTGCTGGGTTTCGTTCATGCGCCTGACCAGCGCCGGGTCGATCTCGCGCGCACCGCGCGTATCAAAAATGCCGACTATTCCACACATGATTTCGCACTCTTCCTGAATTGTTTTTTATGTTCGCACAAGGCATCGTACAAAGATTCGTAAGCGGCCACCATGGCCGCCATGTTGTAGTGGCGTTCGATCCGCGCGCGGCCCGCCGTGCCGTGCGCCGTCCTCAGTCCGGCGTCGAGCGCGTAGCGTTCCAGCGCGGCGGCCATGGCGGGCGCGTCGGACGGCGGAACCAGCGCGCCGGTGGTGCCCTCGGCGACGACTTCGGGCACCCCGCCGACGCGCGTGCCGACCACCGGCAGGCCGCTCGCCATCGCTTCCAGGGCCGAACCGGGCGTGCCTTCGGCGATCGAGGACAGCGCAAAGATGTCGAAGCCGCGCAGGATCTCGGCCACGTCGAGGCGCGCGCCGGGCAGCCAGACCAGGTGCGCCACGCCGGCCTGTTCGGCCTGGGCCTGCAGGGCCGCCAGCAGCGGGCCGCCGCCGACGATGGCCAGGCGCACCTGCGGCAGGCGCGCGTGCAGCAGCACGAAGGCGCGCAGCAGGCTGGCGTGGTCCTTGACGTCCTGGATGCGGCCGACGCTGCCGATGACGACGGTCTCCGGCCCGAAATGGCGCACCACGCCGCCCTGCGGCTGGAATTTGTCGGCGTCGATGCCGTTCGACAGCAGCAGGCTCTTGTTCTCGGCCACGCCGATGACAGTGCGGTTCCAGGCCAGCATGTCGGCCGAATTGGCGTAGCAGCAGTCGTAGAACGGGACCATCAGCCGGCGCAGCAGATTGTGCTTGCGGTTGCGCCCTTGCGGATCGGCGGCGTCGCGCCCGTGCAGGCCGTTGATGCGCACCGGGACCCCGGCCAGCAGCGCCGCCGGCGCGTATTCGACGGCGGCCAGGTTGTAGGTGTGCAGGATGGTCGGGCGCAGGCGGCGCAGCAGCTTCCACAAGGCCGCGTGGGTCGCGGGCGACAAACCGGGCCGCTTGTGCAGGGCGAACAGTTCCACCCCCGGTTTGCCGATCTTGTCGGCAAAGGCGGTGTAGTCGGTCAGGCACACCACCGCGTGGCGGTAGTGCGCGGCCGGCATGCGGTTGATGCGCTCGACGAGCAAGGTCTCCAGGCCGCCGAAGTCGAGCCGGTAGATCAGGTGGACCACGAGCGGAATATCGCTCATCGGCGCACCGTGTTGGCAGCCAGCGCGGCTTCGATGGCGGCCAGGTCGTCCTTGAGGAAGGCGCGCAGCGCCACCCGCGCCGGCTCCGGATCCTCGTCGTACAGCGCGAACACCATCACGGCGGCGCCGTCGTCGCTGGCGTGCAGCAGCTTCTGGCGGATCTGCAGCAGCTTGCCGGCGTAGTCGTTGCTGGTGGTGCTGCCGTCGATCCAGTACCAGTGCCACACCAGCATCTTGCCGCCCGGGCCGTGCATGGTGCTCTCGCGCAGGCGCAGGGCGCGCGCGCCGATGGCTTCATCGCGCACGGCGGTGGTGATGGTGCGCCATACCGGGTCGGTCACCGGCGACAGGCGGTTGGTGGTGGTAATGAGCTTGGTGCCGTCGGGCGGCTTGCGGTAGTACAGCAGCTTGAAGCCGACCGGCTGGCCGCCAACGTCGTGGAACTGCTGCAGTTCGGCGCTCGCTTTGGGGAAGGCCGGGGTCCAGTCGACAAAGGCCGGGGCGCGCGGCGCCGCGGCCGCCACGCCGGCCAGCAGCACCGGCGCCGGCGCCGCTTCGCTCTTCTCCAGATAGTACTGGTAGGCGGGCCAGATGCCGACGCAGGCGACGATCGCCAGCGCGGCCGGCAGCAGCTTGCGCAGCGGCGCCGGCGGCGCGTCGGGCAGGGCCGGCGCGGCCGCCGGCGCGGCGTCGGGGGCGGTGTCTTCGCGCCAGATGGCGCCGATCCAGAACAGCAGGAACATCACGATGCCGAAAAACACCCAGCCGTAGATCAGGTGGTCGACGCCGACCGCCAGCGTCATGCCGCTCAGGTGGCCGATCATCACGATCAGGTAGGCGCGCGCGCCGTTGGCGAACACCGGCACGATGATCGAGGCGACGATGAACAGCGCGCGGCGCCAGGTGCTGCGGTAAGTCAGGTAGGCGTACAGGCAGCCGAGCGTCACCGACGAAATCAGGTAGCGCACCCCGCTGCAGGCTTCCACCACCGACCAGTTGCCGCTCGGGATACTGAAGTTGTTCCCTTCGCGGAAAACCGGAATCCCGGTGGCGATCAGGGCATCGATGGTGAAGTTGGCGGTCATGCCGATCAGCGGTTCGATGAAGACGTCGCCGAAGGGCACCGCGAACAGGATGAAAGCGAGCGGAAACGCCAGGCTGCGCGCGATCGGCAGCCCGAGGATCGCCAGCGCCGACAGGGGCAGCATGGCCACGAAGGCGTAGTGGCGCACGATCTGCACCTGGCCCATCTCGCCCAGCAGCCAGGCGGCGCCGCAGGCGGCCAGCAGCGGCAGCGCGGGCCACCACGGCCGCACCGGCATGGAACGCAGCTGCTCGCGCCGGCCCCAGATCAGCCACAGGCTGATGGGCAGGATCACGTAGCCGTGCGCAAAGGTGCCGGAACTGTCCCAGATGCCGACGATGGACGCCGCCGTGCCGAAATAGGCGAGGAAGGGAAACAGCAGCACGGCCCCGATCAGGAGCGATTGCAGGAGGTACGACTGGGCCGGGCGCACCGGATTGAGGGCAAGACCTTGTTCCACTATGCGCTTTCGACAGACATCTGTTCTAACAGGGAGACCACCGGCGCCAGGTTGCTGGACCAGCCGTAGCGGGTTTCCACCACGTGGCGCGCGGAGGCGCCCATCTCGGGACGGGGCGCGTTCAAGGCCTGGCCGATGGCGGCGGCGAACTGCGGCGCGTCGGCGGCCAGCAGCAGGTCGCGCCCGGGTTCGGCGGCGATGCCCTCCAGGGCCTGCGGCGAGACCACCACCGTCCTGGCCATCGACATGGCCTCCAGCACCTTGTTCTGGATGCCGCGCGCAATGCGCAGCGGCGCCACGCACAGCGCGGCGTGCGCGACGAAGGGGCGCACGTCGGGCACGGTGCCGGTGACGGTCACGCCGGGCAGCGCGGCCAGCTGCAGCACCTCGGCCGAGGGGCGCGCGCCGACGATGACGAATTGCGCCGCCGGATGGCGCGCCAGCAGCGCCGGAAAAATCTCGCGCGCGAACCAGCTCACCGCGTCCACGTTGGGCCAGTAATCCATGGCCCCGCAAAACACCAGCGCCTGCTGGCCGGCGACGAAGGGATTCGGGTAGGCCGCCTGCGGCGTGAAGTAGTCGGTATCGACGCCGTTATTGAAAAAGCCGGTGCGCTCGGCGCTTTCGGGCGCGAGTTGGCGGAACAGGGCCGCTTCCGGCGCCGAGACGAACAGCGCGGCGGCGCTTTCGAGCGCCACCTTGCGCTCGTAGCGCAGCAACTGGCGCGCTTCGTGCGCGTACAGCATGCTCATCGGCCAGGGCTTCTGCGCGGCGTACTGGCGCCATTTGTCGGAGTCGACATCGCAGAAGTCGACCACGCGGCGCGCCTGCGGATACGGCTCGGCATACTGCGCCATGGCCGAGGAAAACACCAGGATGCGCCCGATCTTGTGGGCCGCCATGGTCTTGCCGACCCAGTCGCGCAAACCCCTGTCGCGGTAGTAGTCGAGCGAGAGCGACCGGTTGGCCAGCAGCGCGCCCAGGCTGCGCACGCGCGCCATGGCGGGATCGAGCCGGGCGAAGTGGCTCGACGCGCACAGGGCCTGCACGCGCGGCAGGTGCTGCCAGTCGTCGGCGTCGTCGACGAAGGTCCCCAGGTGCACCCTGTAGTGGCGCGCCAGGTGCTTGAGCAGATGATACGAGCGGATCTTGTCGCCCTTGTTGGGCGGGTAGGGAATCCGGTGGATCAGCAGCAGCAGGTCGTCCACGCTCAGCCCAGGCTCTTGACGATGTGCGGGCCGAGGACATTGGCCAGCGCCAGCGGCATCTTCTTCCACAGCTTGATGAACAGCTGGTACTTGGGATTGAGCGGGTTGTTGTCGGGCAGTTCGGTCGAGGCGTACAGGCGGTACTCGTAGGCCAGCGGGGTGGGCGAAAAACCCCAGTTCTTCTTGAAGTCGAAGGCGCCGGTACCGAGCTTGCTGCGCCCGAAGTCGAAGATGCGGGCGCCGCGCGCGGCGGCGGCCTGCATCAGGTTCCAGTACATGAAGTCGTTGCCGGCGAATTCGCGCGCGGCCGGCATGCCGCCGCCGTAGTAGGGCAGCACTTCGTCGCGGAAGTAGAAACTGAGCACCCCGGCCACGATGGCGCCATCCTTGACGATGATGCGGATCTCGCATTCCTCGCCGAAGACTTCCTTGATGACCGCGAAGTATTTTTTCGGGAACACCGGGGTGCCGAGGCGGTGCACGCTGGTGGCGTAGGCGGTGAAGAAGCGCTCGACGCCCTGGTCGATTTCGGCGGCGAGGCCGCACTTGATCCCCTTGCGCACCATGGCGCGCTGCTTGCGCGGGATGGCGTTCATGTTCTCGTCGTCGTCGGCGCTGATGGCCTTGCGGAAGGTGACGTACAGTTCCTTCTGGTGCCAGGCCGGGTCGCCCGCGTGCGCCGGCAGCAGGTTGCGGTATTCGAGGTGGCCGACGCCGAGCTGCGCGGCCAGCCTGTCGGCGGCGGCGTCGAGCAGGGGACGGGCCGCGGGGTCGCTCGCGGCCACCCCGCCGAGCACGCAGAAGGGCAGCGATCCGAGCGAGTGGCCGAACAGGCGGCTCTTGATTTCGGCCAGCGGCAGCACGCCGATGATCAGGCCATCGCGTTCGGCGTAGTAGAACCAGGTCTTGTGGCCGTACACGCGCTCGATCACGGTCTGCCAGCCGGCGCGGTGGAAGAAGGTCGCTTCCGGGCAGGCCGCCACGAAGGCGTCCCAGCGCGCCATGTCGCGCGCGTCGCCGGCGCGCAGCAGGTGCACGCTGGCGCCTGCGCCGTGGGTGGTGGGCGAGCGGTCCTGCACTGCGTCGGTGGTCGAACTCATTGGGTCCCTAAAAAGATGCGGTCCATGCGGTCCCAGGCAAAGTCGCGGGTGAGCAGCTTGATGCGCCCTTCCATGCGTTGCAGGTTGACGTAATGGCGGAAACGGGTTTTCAGGCTGGCGCCGCCGGGACGCGGCTGGCCGGGATCGAGCTCCCACGGATGGAAGTAGAAGATCGCCGGCTGTCCGTCCTCGCTGTTCACGCGCCGCATCATCCAGCGCGACAGGCTGTAAGGCAGCAGGCGGAAGTAGCCGCCGCCTCCGGCCGGCAGCTTGCGCCGGCCCAGCATGGCGGTGGTGATCGGCACTTCCAGCAAGCCGTCCGGCCCGTTCGGGAAGAACGCGAAGCGCGGCGCGTCCGGCATGCCGTAGTGGTCGTGCGCGATCGGATAGATGCTGGAGCTGTAGCGGTAGCCGGCCTCGTGCAGCACGTCGAGCGCCCACAGGTTGGCCGTGCCGATCGAAAAACTGGGGGCGCGGTAGCCCAGCACGCGCTGCCCGCCGATGTCTTCCAGCAGGGCCTTGCTGCGCCCGACGTCGTCGGCGAATTCGGCGCGGGTCTGGTCGGAGGCGCGCAGGTGGCCGTAGCCGTGGCTGGCCAGTTCGTGGCCGCCGGCGACGATGCGGCGCACCATGTCCGGATAGCGTTCGGCGATCCAGCCCAGGGTGAAGAAGGTGGCGTGCACGCCGCCGGCGGCCAGGATCGCCAGGATGCGCTCGATGTTCGCTTCGACCCGGCATTCGCGCGACGGCCAGGACGCGCGCGCGATGATGGGCGCAAAGGCCGAGACCTGGAAATAGTCTTCGACGTCGATGGTCATCGCATTGCGGATCGGTTGGCCGAGCGCGCGCGGCATGGCGGCGGGATGCAGGCGGTCGTTCATTCGTGGTGGTCGCTTGGATGGTGGGGAGGCGCCGGCAAGGTACTGACGACTTTCTTGAGGATCGACAGCACCGAGGCCATCGACTTTTCCATCTTCAGGATGCGTTCGTCCAGGTAGCCCGGGTTGTCCACGGTGCCGAGCGGCGCCACGCTGCCCAGGGCGGCGGCGGCCTGTTCGCGCACCACTTCCGGCGGCAGTTCGTATTCCTGGCGGATGTCGCGCACCACCTCGTTGACGTCGGTGTCGGAAAAGGCGTGCAGCTCTTCCAGGTAGCCCATCAGCAGCAGGCGGTCGCACAGGGCGTTGGTCTTCCTCGGAATGCCGCCGCTGTAGTCGTAGATGGCGGCGTGCGCGCCGGCCGAAAACGAGGGGTCGTTCTTCCAGCCGACCGTGTGCAGGCGGTGCTCGACATAGGCGCGCGTTTCCGGACCATCCATGGGACCGAGGTGGTAGCTGGCCGTAATGCGCTGGCGCAGCTGCTGCATGCCGGCGCTGTGCAGGGTGGTGCGGAACTCCGGCTGGCCCAGCAAGAAGGTTTGCAGCAGCGACTTGTCGTCGGTCTGGAAGTTCGACAGCATGCGCAGTTCCTCGACCGCGCGCGGGGTCAGGTTCTGCGCCTCGTCGACCACCAGCAAGGCGCGCTTGCCTTCTTCGTCGCAGGCGCGCAGGAATTGTTCGAGGCGCTCCAGCAGCGCCGTCTTGCTGGCGTTCTCGTACGGCAGGCCGAAGGCGGCGACCACGGTGCGCAGGGTGTCGTCGGCATCGAGATGGGTGTTGACGATGTGGGCGGCCACGATCTGCTCGGACGGCATCTGCTTGAACAGGTTGCGCACCAGGGTGGTCTTGCCGGCGCCGACTTCACCGGTGATGACGATGAAGCCTTCGCCGTGCGACAGGCCGTACTCCAGGTAGGCCATGGCGCGCTTGTGGCCTTTGCTGGCAAAGAAAAAATGGGGGTCCGGCCGCAGCCGGAAGGGCTTGTCGCTCAGCCCATAATAAGTTTCATACATCGCTGACTCGATTCCGCTAGAACTGCAAGGACAGAGAGGCCGTGACGGCATTCTCGCGGTACGACGCGACCTGGTCGGTCGTGGTACCGGACACGCGGCGCGCCTCGAAGGCGCCCCGCACTTTGGGCGAAAACTGGCGCGTCACGGCCAGTCGCAGGGCTGCATTCTTACTCGACAGGCCGGTGGCACGCGATAAGACGCGCGCGTTGGTCCAGGACGCGTTGATCCCGCTGCGCGAGGTCAGGCGCATGTTCCACAGGGCGCTGGCGCCGCGCTGGGTGGTGTCGTCGTTCAGGCGCGCGCTGGCCGGGCCGGTGAGCAGGCTGTCGGTCTGGATCAGCGACAGGCCTTCGCGCCGGCTGTCGAAGGCGCTCAGGATCAGGGTGGTGCGCGCCGTGTTGAAGGCGACCGAGGCCTGCAACTGCTTCTGCAGGATGAAGCGGTTGCTGAAGTAGTTGATGCTGTCGGCCAGCGAGGCCGGCAGGCCGGTGGCGCGGATGTAGGCCTCGACCGCCTGCGCGCGCGCCAGCGGATCGGGTATCTGCGCCGTGAACAGGCGGTCCAGCATCGAGGCGGTGTCGATGGTGGCCGGCAGCAGCAGCTGCGAACGGGTGGTGGTGACCGAGTCGCTGTAGTTGATGCTCCATACCGAACGGCGGCTGCGGTGCAGCGCCTGCAGGTTGTAGGTATTGCCGTAGTAACGCTTGCCGGCGCCGGCCACCAGGCTGGTGCGCGAACTCGGGGTCCACTCGATACCGCCCTGCCAGAAGCGCCCTTTGGTCGCTTCGCCCTCGGACTGGTAATCGTATTCGTCGTAGCCGGCGCTGGCGGTCAGGTTGAAGTCTTCGCCGACGCGGTAGCGCGCATTCGCGCTCACCATCTTGATGCTCGACTCGGGCGCGATGCTGTCGTCCACGCGCTGGTGGCTGTACTGCAGGCCCCAGCCGACGCGGCGGAAGCTGCGCCCGCTGTTCAGGTTCATGCTCAGCACGTCGCTGCTGCTGTCGCCGAAGCCGATGCGGCCGGCGTCGACCGAGTCGTGGGTATAGCGCACGGCGGCCGTGGCGCTGCTGCCGAAGCGGTGCAGCAGGTAGGGGCTGACGCGCCAGGTCTTGACGTTGGCGCGGTTGGCCGTGGCGTAGCCGTTGCCGTTGGCCTGCGGGCCGAAGGCGGACACCGGCTGCTGGCCGATGGCGCCGTCGGTGTCGAGGAACAGCAGGTCGTCGATGAGGGTGGCCTTGGCGCCGGCGCGCAGCTGCGACTGGGCGTGGCGCACGCCTTCCACGCCGTCGTCGTCGAAGGCGTAGTAGTGCAGCTGGTAGTTGGCCGACAGTTTCAGGCGCGGGCCCCGGTTGAGCAGGGTGAAGCCGGGCGTCAGTTCGGTGACCAGGCGGCTTTTGGCGATCTCGTCGCGGCTGAGCGCGACGTTGTCGGTATAGGTCTCGCGCAGGTCCAGCGTGGGCGTGAACTTCCAGTCGGCGCGCGCCCCCGGGGCGGCCAGCAGGGCCGCCAGCGCGGCCGGCACGACGACGGCGCGGCGCGCTGCCGGCGCACGCTTAGCCATAGTGGTAGTCATACGTTTCGGTGCCGGGGAATTCGCGCGTCTTGTTGTAGATCAGGTTCACATTGCTGCAGCCTTCCAGCTGGCGCAGCGATTCCTTGACCGCGTGCTGGGTGGTGCCTTCGGCTTCGACCACCAGCGCGATCTGGCCCATGTGGCTGGCCAGCACGTGCGCTTCGCTGGTGAGCAGCAGCGGCGGCGAATCGAAAATGACGACCCGGTCCGGGTAGCGGTTGGCGATCTCGAACACGAAGCTGCTCATCGCCTGGCTGGCCAGCAGCTCGGTGGCGCGCGGGTTGTTGCTGCCGGCCGGGAGGATGCTGAGGGTGTTCACATTGGTGCGCAGCATGACGTCGGCCATGTCGAGCTTGTCGTCGAGCAGGATGTCCATCAGGCCGCGGTGGGCCGGCAGGCCGAGCGTGCGCAGCACCGAGGGGCGGGCCACGTCGGCGTCGATCAGCAGCACCGTGTGGTCGAGTTCCATGGCGATGCTCATGGCCAGGTTGATCGAGCAAAAGGTCTTGCCTTCGCCCGGCAGCGAACTGGTGACCATGATCAGGTTGGCCGGCTTGTCGCCCGGCGCGCGCGGCGCGAAGGCGCGCTTGAGCAAGGGCCGCTTGATGATGCGGAAGTCTTCCACCAGGGTGGTGCGCCCGCCCGCCGCCGTCACCAGGCCGAGCGCCTGCATGCGTTCGAGATCGAGTTCGACGTGGTTGGCGCTGCGCTTCGGCGCCTGCGCCGGGGCCTGCGCTTGCGCCGGGGCTGCGGCTGCGGCTGCGGGCGGCGCCGGCGGCACCGGCGGCACCTCCGCCGCCGGCGGCGCGCTCGCGGCCGCGCGGGCAGGGAGGGGCGCGCCCTGCTCGTCCTTCTTGTGTTCGATGCGGCTGGCCGCTTTTTCGATAATGCTCACGCTGTTCTCTCCAGTGAAGGCCGCATCAGAGCAGCGGTCGGACAAATAGGGCGGCCATCACGCCGCCATAGGCGCCGAACAGCACGATCACGGCCGCGCTGAAGGCGTACATGCGCTTGGTGCGCATGACCTTTTGTTCGTTGGTCCAGTTCATGCCGATGCTGCCGAGGATGGGAATGCCTGTCACGTCGCGCAGGCTGGCCTGGCTCATGAAGGTCGGGCGCAATTGGCTCATCAGCAGGGCCACGCCCAGGCCGGCCGCCAGCGCGGCGGCGAACACGAAGGAGAACAGGCGGTGGCGGTTCGGTCCGGACGGGGTCGAGGGCACGGTCGGCGGGTCGATCACGCGGAAGGTCAGCATGTCGGTGGCCGAACTGAGGTCGCCCGAGAGCTTGGCCGCTTCGCGCCGGCCCACCAGTTTTTCGTAGTTTTCCTTGTTGATCAGGTAGTCGCGGTTGAGCTGGGCCAGCTGGGCTTCGACTTCGGGCGCGTTGGTGCTCTGCGAGCGCAGGCGCGCCACGCGGGCGCTGTATTCGCCCACGCGCGCCTTGAGCGAGGCCACGCGCGCTTCTTCCACCGACAGCGCCACGTTCATCTGCTGCAGCATCGGGCTGTAATTGGCGCCGGGATCGTTGTTGCGCTTGTTGCGCTTGGCTTCTTCGAGCTTGCGCGCCTCCAGCTGGGCGATCAGGCGGCGCGCCGCCACGATGTCCGGATGGGCGTCGGTGTACTGCATGCGCAGGCCGTCCAGGTTCTTGTTGAGGGCCGCGATGCGCGCGTCGATTTCGGGATTGGCCACGCTGGAAGGCTCCGGCGGCGTCAGCGGGGCCGGTTCCTCGCCGGCGATCTGGCGCTTGATGGCGTTGCGCGCCTGCTCGGCTTCGGTCAGTTCCAGGCGCGCCTGGTTGAGCGCATCTTCGAGCGCAGTCATGTTGGCGGAAAAGTCGCCGCCGGCGCGCGGCAGCATGCCGAGGTGCTTGATCTTGAATTCCTTGAGCGCGTTTTCGGCCTGCACCAGCTTTTCTTCGTAATTCTTGATCTGGTCGTCGATGAATTGCACGGCTTTTTCGGAATCCTGCTTCTTGCCGCCGAAACTGCCTTCCACGAAGATGGTCAGCAGCGACTGCACGATGTCCTTGCCCAGCTTGGGGTTGGAATTCTTGTACGAGATCGTGTAGATGTCGTCGCGCTCGGTGCCGCCGATGCTGATCTGCGCCATCAGGTCGTCCACCAGCTTTTCGTTTTCCTTGGGAGTGGAGGCCTTGATGTCGAGGTCGACCATGCGCATCACGCGCTCGACGTTGGGACGGCTGATCAGGGTGCGGCGCATGAAGGCCACCTGCTGGTCCACGTTCGGCACCGTCGTCATGCCCGCCAGCAGCGGTTGCAGGATGCTCTGGGTATCGACGTAGACCCGCGCCGAGGCCTGGTATTCGTTGGGCAGGCGGTACACGACGGCCCAGCCGACGATGGCCACGATCCAGGAAATGACGACCGCATACCAGCGATATTTCCAGATCGCTTTGAGGAAGTTCGTCAACAGGGCCTGCAGTTCTGCCATCTCGTCAATCTCGCCATGAAGGGCGTCCCGAAGGGTGGCCCAGGCCGGCAACGTGCATGCAAACGCGGGCGTCGCGCCCGGTGCCGCACAGCGCCAGCCAATGTGTTGTCGGATGCACAAAAGGCAATTTCTTGCGACAGCTCATGGCATCGCCGAATAAATTGCCTTAAGGCATTGATTAATAATCATATGATACAGGAAATCCGTTGCTTGCTGATACTAAATTCGCCACGAATCATAGACGTTCAACAATTGTTTACGGCATCGTTCATGTATTCCATGACAAGTCGACTAATCCTGTTGCCCCTCGCAAAGAGTTTCGCACATCGACCCGCAAAAATGGAGGAATTCCGCGAGCGCAAAGCCGAATTTACAACAGTGATCAAGCGACCATCGCGCCCTGCTGTGCGCGAATGAAATCAGTTGTTGCCGGCGCGCCAATCGGGTACTGTCGGCGCATGACTTCCTCCTTCTTTTCCGCCCCTGCTATCCCCCGCTTGATCGCCCGCTTCATCGCCCGCTTGATCGTCCCCTTCCTGCGCGCCTGCCTCGGTGCGGGCCTGGCCGGCGCCTTGCTGCTGGCGCCCGGCGCGGCCGCTGCCGCCAGCTTCGGCCAGGTGATCCAGGCGGTCAAGCCCTCGGTGGTCGGGATCGGCACCTACCAGCCCACGCGCAGCCCGGCGATCGTGTTCGTGGCCACCGGTTTCGTCACTGGCGACGGCCTGAGCGTGGTCACGAATGCGCACGGCATTCCCGACACGCTCGACAGCGAGCGCAATGAAACCCTGGGCATCGTCATCGCCAAAGGCGACAAGGTCGATTTCCGGCCCGCCAGGCTGGCCGGGCTCGACCGCCAGCACGACCTGGCCCACCTGCGCCTGGCCGGCGCGCCCCTGCCGGCCCTGCGCCTGGGCGACGGCGCCACGGCCGAGGAAGGCCAGGCGCTGGCGTTCACCGGCTTTCCGCTCGGTATGGTGCTGGGCCTGCATCCGGTGACCCACCGCGCCATGCTCTCGGCCATCACGCCGCTGGTGATGCCCTCGCTCAGTTCGCGCAAGCTCGATGCGCGCGCGATCACGCAACTGTCGCGCGCGCCCTCGCCCATCTACCAGCTTGACGGCACGGCCTACCCCGGCAACAGCGGCAGCCCGGTCTACGATCCGGAGAGCGGCGAGGTGCTGGCGGTGCTGAACATGGTGTTCGTCAAGGGCTTGAAGGAAAATGCGATCACCAATCCGAGCGGCATCAGCTATGCCATCCCGGTGCGCCATGTGCGTGCGCTGTTACAACAGACGGCGGCCCAAAGCGCCCCCTGAGGAAAAGAAACGCCCTCCAGCCCTTTCGCTGGAAAAACTTCATGCTAAAATAGAAACTGTTGTAATTAAAATTGCATTAAAGTAATCTCGGCGCCGTCCGCATAAAGGAAAATCAGGTGAACACGTTCAACTACACGATGAAATGGCTGGGCGGCAGCGCCCTGGCCCTGTCCGCCCTGCTGCTGGGCGGCTGCGCCTCTCCGGTCTCGACCGTGGTACCGGACCCGATGCCGGCCACCACCCATGAATACCTGATCGGCCCGGGCGATAGCGTCAATATCGTGGTGTGGCGCAATCCGGAAGTGTCGACCACGGTGCCGGTGCGGCCGGACGGCAAGATCACCACCCCGCTGGTGGAAGACCTGCAAGCGAGCGGCAAGACCTCCACCACCCTGGCGCGCGATATCGAAAAGGCGCTCGAAAAATACATCCAGCAACCGGTGGTGACGGTGATCGTGACCAGTTTCGTCGGCAATTACAGCGAACAGATCCGCGTGATCGGCCAGGCCGCCCGTCCGCAGGCGCTCGCTTACCGGCGCGACATGTCGCTGATGGATGTGCTGATCGCGGTGGGCGGCGTGACCGAATTTGCATCGGGTAATAAAGCCATCATCATCCGCAAGATCGACGGCAAATCGGAAAAGCTGGCCGTGCGCTTGAACGACCTGATCAAGCAGGGCGATATTTCGGCCAACATCTACATGCGTCCCGGCGATGTGCTGGTGATTCCGGAAAGCTTCTTCTAAAGGTCGACAGACGGTCCAAGTCGTGGAATACTTGCGTAAAAGACAGGATGTCGGCTTTTTTTACAAAGCCCGGCCGCATCCTGGCGACGCCGCTAGCACACCGTGCGGCCAAGCCATTGATCTGCATCAGATTTTGCCGCAGGGGCGCGGTAATGGAATAAAAATTGCTTCATCTCTGTACCGGCACGGCTGACCGGGCATCGCATGCCTCTGCCCTTCAATTCAAGGAAACTGACGTGACTACCAATGACCAACAGGACCGCGCCAGCGGCGAAGCAGCAGCGCCGCCAGCGCCTTTGTCGGCGTCCGGCAGCGCGCGGCGCCGCTTTACGCGCGCCGGCCTGGGCGCGTCCGGGGTCCTGATGACCTTGGCAAGCCAGCCCGGCATGGCCGCCACCGTCTGCGCCTCGCCGTCCGGCTCGCTGTCGAACGGCTTGCAGACCAGCCACCGGCCCGACAATCCGCTCACCTGCGGCGGCAATTCGCCCGGCTTTTACGCCAACAACCCGGCCGGCTGGCCGTCGAATCCGGCGTCCACGCGCAAATTCAAGGATATTTTCACGGTCAACGCCAGCCAGGCCGCGCTGGGCGAGCTGACCCTGGACGAGGTGTTCAAGACCCACGGCAATCCGCACGGCGGCAAGGGCGGCAAGGGCCCGTTCAAGAGCGAGGACCTGGATCCGCACAATGTGGCCAGCCATGTGCTCGCCGCCTACCTGAACATCCAGACCAAGCGCTCGACCGTGCTGACCGAGACCCAGTTGCGCGCCATCTGGCACGAATACCAGTTCAACGGCGGCGGCAAGCTCGGCTATTACTCGCCGACGGCCGGCGTCAAATGGTATGGCGACGACATCGTCGCTTACCTGAAAACCACTTTCCATCAGTAGCCTGCACGGCGCCGGCGCCGCGCGCGCCCGCCTTTCCGACCTCATGCCGCACGCCCCTTCCTGGCACGTCCTCCCCGGCCAGCGCCTGCAATACCGCGAATGGGACCAGGAAGCGGTCCTGTTCAACGACCTGAGCGGCGACACCCACCTGCTCGACGCCGATGCGCTGGCGCTGCTGCTGGCCGTGCGCGACGGCGCCGCCGACCTGGCCGCGCTGCGCCTGGCGCTGGGGGTGGACGCGGCCGATGGGACGCAGGCCGACGCCGCGCTGCACGCGCTGCTGGCGCAACTGGCCGCCATTTGCCTGATCGAACAGCGCGCATGAGCACGATCAGCGCGCTCGGCCGCGCCGAACTGGGCCGCCGCCTGCGCGAAGGCGCCATCGACCTGCAGACGGGGGCCTTCGTCACCCGCATCCACAGCCCCTTCGCCAGCGTGGCCGATGGCCTGCACCTGCTGTACGCCGACTATCCCGTGCTGGAAAACAATGGCTTTGCCGACTTCCACGTCGACATCGCGCCGCCGCCCTCGCTGCGCCGCTGGTACAAGCCGCTGGCGCGCTTCGTCTACGACGGCATGGTGCCCTTCCTGCCGCTGCCGGCCGCGCAAGCGTTCCCGATGTTCGAATGGGGCATGAACTGGTGCGTGTCGAGCCGCGCGCACGCTTACCTGATCCTGCACGCGGCCGTGGTCGAGAAGCATGGACGGGCCGCCATCCTGCCGGCCCCGCCCGGTTCGGGCAAGAGCACCCTGTGCGCGGCCCTGGTCAGCCGCGGCTGGCGCCTGCTGTCGGACGAACTGGCGCTGGTGCGTCCGGAAGACGGCTTGCTGGTGCCGCTGCCGCGCCCGATCAGCCTGAAAAACGCCTCGATCGACGTGATGCGGCGCTACCAGCCGGACGCCGTCATCAGCCAGCCGGTGCCGGACACCACCAAGGGCACGGTGGCGCACCTGAAGGCGCCGGCCGAGAGCGTCGCGCGCGCGGCGGAGCCGGCCCGTCCGGGCTGGATCGTGTTTCCCAAATACACGGCCGGGGCGGCCACGAGCGTGCTCGAGGTGCCGCCGGCGCGCGCCTTCATGCGCGTGGCCGAGAACGGCTTCAATTACAGCGTGCTGGGCGCGCGCGGCTTTTCCACCCTGGCCGGCCTGGTGCAACAAGCGCGCCGCATCGACTTGCGCTACAGCGCGCTGGACGAGGCCGTCGACCTGTTCGATCGGCTGGCGGGCCCGGCGTGACAGCGGCAAGCGTACCGCTCCTCCTGCAACTGCTGCGCGACCCGGCCCGCGCCAGCAGCCTGAGCCTGCCCGACTGGGACTTGCTGCTGCGCCAGGCGGCGGCGGCGCGGCTGGAAGCGAGCCTGCACGGCCTGCTCGACGAACACGGCCTGGCCGCCACCGTGCCCGCCCCCGCCCGGCGCCACCTGGACTGGGCTGCCGTGCATGCCGGGCGCCACGCGCGCGCGGTGCGCTTCGAAATGGCGCAGATCGGCGCGGCGCTGGCCGCCAGCGGCGTGCCGCTGATCCTGCTCAAGGGCGGGGCCTACGCCATGGCGCAGCTGGCGGCGGGGCGGGGACGCCTGTTTTCCGACATCGATATCCTGGTGCCCAAGGAGCGCCTGGCCGAGGTCGAGGCGGCGCTGATGCTGCACGGCTGGGCCACGGTGGCGCAGGATGCCTACGACCAGCGCTATTACCGCAGCTGGATGCACGAATTGCCGCCGATGAAGCATGCGCGGCGCGCCAGCGTGATCGATGTGCACCACGCGATCCTGCCCGAAACGGCGCGCCTGCGGCCCGACCCGGCCGCACTGCGCGCCGCCGCCGTGCCCCTGCCGCAGCAAGCCGGCTTGCCCCCCCTGCGGGTGCTGGCCCCGGCCGACATGGTGCTGCACAGTGCCGTGCACCTGTTCTACGACGGCGAATTCGACCACGGCCTGCGCGACCTGCTCGACCTGCACCGCCTGCTGAGCCGCTTCGGCGAAACGCCCGGGTTCTGGGACGCGCTGGCCGCGCGCGCCGTCGCGCTGGAACTGGACCGGCCGCTGTTCTACGCCCTGCGCTACGGCGCGCGCCTGCTGCACACCGGCGTCCCCGACGCGGTCCAGGCCGCCATTCGGCCGGCCGGACCCGGGCGCGCGCTGCTGGCCCTGATGGACGCCCTGTTCCTGCGCGCCCTGCTGCCGCATCACCGCAGCTGCGCCGACCGCTTCAGCGCCGGCGCCCGCTTCTTGCTGTATATCCGGGGCAACTGGCTGCGCATGCCGCCGATGTTATTAACACGACATCTGTTTCACAAAGCATTTATTTCTCCTCGTAAAGATTAATCGGCGCCCGCGCTGTCGGTTTTCCTTACACCAGCTCATGCACCTACCATGAAAACGGTGCTAAGTACTTGATTTCAAACAATCCTCCGGTTCTGGCACGAGTCCTGCTTATACAGAGGCACGCAGGATCAACAAACAAAAACCGGGAGAAGCACTTATGAAACTGACAAAATACCTCGCTGCCGCCGCCGTCACAGCCGCGTTCATCGCAGCGCCGGCATCGGCCGCCACCATGGGCATGGCCGATCTCTCGATCACCGGCCTGATCATCCTGAACGCGAACAACGCGCCAGTGACCAGCGGCATCACGATCAAGACGGAAAACCGCACCGGCACCGCCGCCTCCAATTTCAACGGCGTCGACGGTACCGGCGCCGGCAGCGGGAATATCTTCAGCACGACCATCGGCGGCACCGTGGACGTGAAAAACCGTTGCGCCGGTCCGACCTGCGCCGCCATGCCAGTTGGTAACTATCCAGGCGGCGTGGAAAACAACTTCAGCGCCCACATTCCTGCACCGAACGGCAACTACGCCCTGGGCGATATGTACATCGCCGGCAGCGCGATCGGCATCGGCGCCAACGGCCTGACCCGCGCCGATTCGTCGGTCATGTCGCCAGGTAACGCCGGCAGCGCGAACGCGACCATCGCCAACTCGGCCACCTCGGAAACCACCTTCGTCGCCACCACCACCCTGCAAGCGCGCTTCGCACTCGGCTTCGAAGCCTATGTGGCCGCCTTCGTCGATGCCGCCACCGGCGTCAACGGTTCCTCGCTGGCCACGATCAGCTGGGCCCTGTCGCTGCAGGAAGTGATCGGCAACGTCTCGACCACGATCCTGAACTGGTCGCCGAGCGAAATCAACGATGGCGTCGCCTCCAGCCAGTTCGACGAAAATTCGATCAAGGAAAGCTCGGGCACCGTGCTGTCGAACCTGGTGACCCTGACCACCGGCCGCACCTACAAGCTGACCATCAACCAGGCATCGAACTCGATCGCGTCGGAAGTCAATGCCGTCCCTGAACCGGGCAGCATGGTGCTGGTCGGCCTGGGCCTGCTGGCCCTGGGCGCCGCATCGCGCCGCAGCCGCAAGGCCGCGAAGTAAGAGCGCTGTGCGCACCGGGCCTGGGTCCGGCGCGCAGGCTGCATGCCACACACGACCCGAGCGCTCCGGCGCCGGGTCGTTTGCTTTTCTCCAGGCACTTTTAAGCGATAATGCATAAATGGCCTACACCCAGAGCGAGCATCCGAGCAATAACATCACCGGCCGCGCCACCGATGTGCGCGGCCAGGTGCGCCCGGCCAGCGTGCGCGAGGTCATCAAGCTGGTGCGCGCAGCGCGCAAGAACGGCACCCCGCTGTATCCCTTCTCCACCGGCCTGAACTTCGGCTACGGCGGCAAGTCGCCCACCGCGGCCGGCAGCCTGCTGGTCGACCTGGGCGCCCTGAACACGATCCGCATGACGGTCGACAAACGCAACGGCCGGGTCCTGCCGGTGGCCGTGATCGGCCCGGGCGTGACGCAGGGCATGCTGTACGATTTCCTCGAAGAACACCACCCGAACCTGACCTTCAATGTCACAGGCTCGGCGCGCGCCACCAGCATCATCGGCAATGCGCTCGACCGCGGGGTCGGCTACTTCGGGCCGCGCAAGGAAGACCTGTTCGGGCTGGCCGTGGTGTGCGGCACCGGCAAGCTGCTGCGCACCGGGTTCCGCCGCCTGAAGCGCTCGCCGCTGGGCACCAGCAATCCCTACGGCCTGGGGCCGATGATCGATGGACTTTTTTTCCAGAGTAATTTCGGCATCGTGGTCAGCGCCTGTTTCCGCCTGGTGCCCAAGCGCCCCAGGCAGGTGGCGCTGTCGCTGTCGCTGCGGCGCGAAGCGGATTTGCCGGCCTTTATCGACGAATTGGCCAACTGCAAGCGCGAAGGCCTGATCGAGTCGGTCACCCACATCGCCAACCGCGCGCGCACCCACGCCACCCTGGCCTACGGCGTGACGCGCTACCTGGAAGAGCAATGCGACTACACGCCCGAGCGCGCCTTTGCCGAAGCCGAGAGCGTGATGGACCTGATCGCGCCGGGCGAGTGGGCCAGCCTGGGCGCGATCACCGGCACCAAGGCCCAGGTCAGGGCCAACCTGGTCGAGATCCGGCGCCGCATGAAGGGGCTGGCGCAGGTGCGCCCGATCACCCACCAGCTGCTGGACACGGCCTACGCGGTGGCGCACCGGCTGCGCTTCATCCCGGCGGCGCGCGCCAACGCGGCCGCGATCTCGGCCATCCGGCCCCTGCACACGCTGGCGCTGGGGGTGCCGACCGATGCGGCGATCGATAATCTGCTGTGGAAATTCGGGCGCGCCGACCTCAAGGCCGCCCAGCTCGACCAGTCGAATTGCGGCTTGCTGTTCATCAATCCGGCTCTGCCGCTGGACGGCGCCTTCGTCGACCATTTCATCACCGAAATGAAGAAGACGGCGGCGCGCCACTACCACGACACCCTGTACATCACCATCAACATCGAGACCCCGACCTCGCTGGTGGCGGTGATCAACCTGCTGTTCGACCGCAGCAACCTGGACGGGGTCAAGCGCGCCCATTACTGCGCCGACCGCCTGCTCGACAAGATCCACGAGATGGGGCTGGAAGTGTACCGCGCGCGCGCCGACATGATGGCCGCCATCGTGCGGCGCGACCCGCATTACTGGGCCGTCATCCACTCGCTCAAGACCCGGCTCGACCCGGACAGCATCATCGCGCCGGGGCGCTACGATGCCCAGCCGCGGGCTAGCCGAGCTTGATCAGGCGGTTGGCGATCCCTTCTTCCTCGCGCTGCGAGAAAAAATACGGATACAGGGAGCGTTCGGTGCCGGGATGGCTGCTGGTGCCGCCCATGCGCCGGATCTGCTGCGCCATGTGCTCGACGCTGAGCCACATCAGGTAGGCGGGGGCGTCGACCCGGGTGTTGTGGCGCAGCTCGGCCTGGTCCTGGAAGTCGAGCATGGTCTGGTAAAAGCGCCGGTGGCGCGGATTGACTTCGATCAGCACGTCGGTGCGGCCGTGGATGTAGCGCGCGTAGATGAACAGGGTGTGGAACAGGGCCGCCAGCGCCATCTTCGACTTGACCTGCGGATCGAAGGCCAGCTTGGTGATTTCGCATAACTTCGCGCCGCGCGCGCGGTAGGCGTCGACATGGTCGCGGAAGATTTCGTCGGCCAGGATGCCGCGCTCGGAATCGAGGCCCAGGGTCACGGTGCCGATCACGCTGCCCTTGTCCGAGGCCGACAGGGTGATGCGGTTCGGATCCCTTTCCATCTTGGCCACGTTGTAGCCGCGCATGGCGTACATCTTGCTGATCAGCAGGCTGGCCGAATTGCGGCCCTCGTCGGTATCGGCCAGGCGGATGCCGAAGGTGCGGTCGTTGTCCTTGAAATTGCCGATCAGGCGGCTGCCGTCCGCCGCCCCCCCGTCGTCTTCGCCGCCGACCACGTAGGACGACTCGAGACGGGCCTGTTCCTTGCCCATCGCTTCCACTGCGTCGTGCTCTGCATTCATGTGAAAACTCCCTGTGGCCCGGCCGCCTGCGCGTGCGGCCGCTTTATAGTTGTTTGAGCAAATCCCGCGCGTCCTCGCGTTGCGGAAATTGCTTGTGTCTCTCCAGCAAAATTTCAAGTTCCTTGCGTGCCTCGGCCGGCTGCTTGGCCTTGATCAGGGCGCGCGCCAGGTGCAGGCGGATTTCCGGCACCCCCGGCAGCCTCGCGCTCGCTTCGCGCAGCAGCGGCAGGCCGCGCCCCAGCTCGCCCTGCTGCACCAGCACCCAGCCCAGGGTATCCATCACCGCCGGGTTGCCCGGCAGCGCCTGGTAAGCCGCTTCGGCGGCCGGCAGTGCGCGCGCATCGCCGGCCAGCTCGTAGGCCACCGCCAGATTGTTCAGGGCGCTCGGATAGCCGGGTGACTTCTTCAGTATGGCTTCAAATTCCGTAATTGCTAATTGATATTTTTTATTGGAAATATACTGCTCTCCCAGGTAACCCGGCACCTTGAGGTCGTCCGGATGGGCCGCGCGCCATTGCTGCACCTTGGCATCGGCTTCCTTGCCCCTGCCGCCGATGCGCAAGGATTCGTAGAGCTTGATCAGCAGCTCGGCATTGTTGCCCAACGAAAAGGCTTTCTCGTACAGGGGGATGGCGGCGGCGGTGTTACCTTGTACCAACAGAACGTCGGCTTCGGCCACATAGCCGACCGGCAGCCTGGCATGCATTTTCTGCATGCCGCGCGCCACGCCGAGGGCATCGTTGAACTGTTTCTGGCGCAAGTGGGCGGCCGCCAGCGCCAGCTGGGCGTCCAGGTAGTCGGGCTGCAGCGCCAGGGCGCGCTTGAGCGAGGCGCTGGCCGAGGGCAGGTTGTTCATCGCCGCGTGGGCCGCGCCGAGCCGGTAATGCGCTTGCGCCGATTGCGGCGCGGCCACGGTCAGCTTGGTGAAGCTTTCCATGGCGCTGCCATTGTCGCCGGTGGCGACCTGCAGCTGGCCGAGCAGGTCGAGCACGGCCGGATTGTCCGGATTGGCCACCAGCAGCTTGCGCACCAGGGTCAGGGCCTTGGCGGCCTGGCCCATGCGCACATAGTGATTGGCCAGCACGATGGCCGGGCCGACCGCGGCCGGATCGACCGCGTTGGCGCGTTCGAGCAGGGTGCCCGCTTCGGGCAGGCGGCGCTGGGCCACGGCCATGGCGCCGAGCGCGGTCAGGGCCTCGACGTTATTCGGGTACTTGGCCAGGAAGGCTTCGTAGCGGCGCCGGGTGGCGTCCAGGTTGCTGGCCTGCATGTCCAGGCGCGCCAGGTTGTCGACCGCCGGGAAGAAATCCGGATGCAGGCTGAGCGCTTTTTCGAAGGCGATGCGCGCCCCGGCCTGGTCTTTCTTGCCGAGCAGCGCCAGGCCCTTGAGGTTGAGGATCATCGGGTCGCCCGGATTGCGCACCTCCAGCGGGGCCAGCGCCTCCAGGGCCTTGTCGAACTGGTTCAGGCGCAAGGCCGTCATGGCCAGGGTGGTGCCGGCGGTGCTGGTGGTCTGGTCGAGCGTGCTGGCCAGTTCCAGTTCGGACAGGGCGCGCGCTTCCTCGCCCTGCTCCAGCTTGCTCAAGCCGAGGGCGGTGCGCAGCTGCGCCTTTTTCGGGTCGAGCGAGCTGGCCCGCTCCAGCAGCGCGGTGGCCTTGCCGAAGTCGCGGTTGTCGGTGTAGGCCTTGCCGGCGATCGCCAGCAGCTGGGGATCCTGGGAGGCGGCCAGCACCGGCGCCAGCACCGCGATGGCGCCCTTGGCGTCGCCCGCGGCGATGCGGGTCGAGGCCAGCAGCTTGCGCGCGTAATCGTTGTCGGGATGGGCTTCGTGGTATTTCTTCAGGTGCTGCTCGGCTTGCGGCAGCGACTTGAGGCTGAAGTGCACGGCGCCGGCCAGCAGCACCGAGGGCATGTGCTCGGGCGCCACGCGCAGCACCTGCTGCAGCGATTCGAGCGCGGCCGCGTGCTTGCCCTGGGTAAAGTCGAGCAAGGCCTGGGCATAGGTCACCATCAGGTTCTTGGGCGCGCTTTTTTTGGCGGCGGCCAGCGACACGGCCGCCTCGGGATAGCGCCGTTCGGCGATGAACAGATAGGCCTTCTGCAGGTGGGCGCCGGCGCTGCCCGGTTCCAGCGCCAGCACCTGGTCGTAGGCGGCCAGCGCCTCGGCCGGGCGGCCCTGGGAACGTTCGAAGTCCCCCTTGAACAGCCAGCTCGCCACATCCTTCGGGTTCTTCTCGACCGCCTGCGCCACGTAGCGCGCCGCGCCCGCCTTGTCGGCGCCGGCCAGGGCGATATTCGCCAGGCCCATCAGGGCGACCGGGTAGCCGGGATCGAGCTTGAGGGCGCGTTCGAAGGTCTCGGCCGCTTCGGCGCGCTTGCCGAGCTGGTAGAAGGCGGTGCCGCGCTGGCTGAGCACCTTGACGTTGGCGGTGTAGGCGCTGTCGGCGGTGGCGTCGACGACTTTCTGGAACTCGCCCTGGAACAGTTGCGCCAGCAACAGTTCGGGCAAGGTCCGCTCGGGCGCCATGCCCAGCTCCATGGCCTTGCGCACTTCCTTCTCGGCCGAGACGGCGTCGCCCAGCTTGTTATAGGCTTCGCCCAGCGCCAGGCGCGCTTCGGGGTCGCGCGGGTTCCTGGCGACGGCGTTCTTGAGCTGGATCAGGGCCGACACATGGTCGCCCCGTTGCTGGAACTGCCTGGCGTCGGCCAGCAGGCTGGCCGCCGTTTCGGTCTTGCCGCAGCCACCCAATGCAGCAAGCATAAGGACGGTGGTAAGGGCGGCGGCGCCGGCCAGGGAATGCGCTTGCGTTGACATGACGATCCTGTTGTTACAGGGCGGTGGCGCGATGGCGCCGCCCGCCGATTGCGAGAATGAAGCGCCGCGGACAGCCGCGGCTAGCCGATCGACAGCAGGCGGTCGGCGATGCCGGCTTCCTCGCGCTTCGAGAAAAAATAGGGGTACAGCGAGCGTTCGGTACCCGCATCGTCGTGCACGCCGCCCAGGCGCTCGATCTCGGCCCCCATGAAATCGAGGCTGAGCCAGAGCAGATGCGCGGGCGCGTCGACGCGCGGATTGATGCGCACCCCGCTTTGGGTGCGAAAACCGAGCATGTGTTCATAATAGCGCCGGTGACGCGGATTTATCTCGATAAACGCATCCGTGCACTGGTAAATATGATGGGCGTAGATGTACAGGATGTGGAACAGCGAACCGAGCGCGAACTTGGAGCGCACCGTGGGGTCGAACGCCAGCTTGCTGATTTCGCACACCTTGGCGCCGCGCGCGCGGAATTCGTCGATGTGGTCCTTGAACACTTCGTCGGCCAGGATGCCGACCGGGGAGTCGACCCCGAGGGTGACGGTGCCGATGACGTCGCCCTTGTCGAAGGCCGACAGGGTGATCTGGTTGGGATTGTCTTCGAGCCGATGGGTACCGGCATAACCGCGCCAGGCATACATCTTGTTGATGAGCATGCTAGCCCGGTTACGCCCTTCTTCGGTGTCGGCAACGCGAATCCCGAAGCTTCGTGTATTGATCGTCATCTCGGAGATGTTATCAGAATAGTCTTCCACAAAAACGCAGTGACTGCCAAGATTGCCAGTATCGGGCGCGGGAAAATTGAAACGAGTTGTTTCAAGATTATTGAGAAACTGATCCATCGACTATGATCCCGAAGATATTGTCCAAGCTGCGAATTCAGTAACATATTGTTAACTAGGCTATCCTAACATCGTGCGCAAGATGCGGGGAGACAATTAAATTTTCTTCGCAAATATGCAACAGCCGGCCCGGCACGCCGCGATTGACTTCCCCCCAAAAGCAAAAACCGCCGTTCCCGGCATGGCCGGAAACGACGGTTCGAGGCAGCGGCGCCTGCCGCTGCGCGCTTCTAGTGCGAGGCAGCTGGCTTACAGTTCCCTGGCCAGCGCCCTGGCCTCTTCCACCTGGCTGAAGTTCTTGCTGGCCAGCACCCGGTCCAGCTCGCGCCTGGCGCCCGCCTTGTCACCCGTCCTGGCCAGCCCGGCCGCCAGGTGGAAGCGGATGTCGGCCGCCTCCGGCGCCAGCGCGACCGCCTTTTGCAGCAGGGTCAGGCCCCGCTTGGCGTCGCCCTGCTCGA
Source organism: Massilia atriviolacea (assembly GCF_003953935.1). Lineage (GTDB taxonomy): Bacteria > Pseudomonadota > Gammaproteobacteria > Burkholderiales > Burkholderiaceae_D > Telluria_A > Telluria_A atriviolacea. The sequence continues at coordinate 209,840 of NZ_RXLQ01000004.1, read as the reverse complement.
CCAGCATCCAGCCCAGCGTGTCGGCGACGGCGGCGCTGTCGCCGGCCAGGGCGAAAGCCTGTTCGGCGGTCTTCAGCGCGCGCGGATCTTTTTCCTGCTGGTAGGCCCAGGCCAGGTTGTTCAAGGCTGCCGCATTGCCCGGCGCCAGCTTGAGCACCGCTTCCAGGCCGGCGATGGCCGCCTTGTAGCGCTTGCCGGCCAGGTCGTTCTCGGCCACGTACAGGCCCAGCGCCACGTCGTCCGGATGCTCGGCGGCCGCCTTGGCCAGGCGGGCGTCGGCTTCCTTGCCCTTGCCGGACTGGCGCAGGGCGCTGTGCAGCTTGATCAGGGTGCCGCTCGACGGGGTCAGGGCGAAGGCTTTCTCGAACGCGGGAACCGCTTGCGCAACCTTGCCCTGCGACATGCTCAGATTGCCTTCCAGCTGGTAGCCGAGCGCTTCTTTCGGACGCTGTTTCTGGATCTGGCGCGCGATCCCCAGCGCCTCGTCGAGCTTGCCGGCGCGCGCGGCCAGTTCGGCCTGGGCCACCTGGGCGTCGACGAAATCGGGCTGCAGCGCCAGCGCTTTTTTCAGGTCCTCGGCGGTGGCGCTCAGGTTCTTCATCTGGATGTGCACCGTCGCCAGGCGGAAATGCGCCATCGCCGACTTCGGCGCCGCCCCGACCAGCTTGCCGTAGGTATCCAGCGCGCCCGGCAAGTCGCCGTTCGCCAGTTGCGCCTGGCCCAGCAGGTCGAGCAGGTCCAGGTTTTTCGGATTGGCGACCTGGAACTTGCGCGCCAGGGTCAGGGCCTTGTCTTTCTGGCCGATCGACAGGTAATGCGCGCCCAGGGTGCGCGCCGGGCCGATCGCCTCGGGATTCTCGCTGCTGGCCTTTTCCAGCCACTGCCTGGCTTCGTCCTTGCGCCCTTGCGCCAGCGCCAGCTTGGTCAGGGCGTAATAGGCTTCGACATTCTTCTTGTCCTTTTCCAGGAAACTGAGCAGTTGCTGTTTCGCCAGTTCGGGCTTTTTCTCGCGCATGGCCAGCTGGGCCAGGTTGGCGGCGGCCGGGAAATAATCGGCCTTGAGCGAGAGCGCCTTGTCGAAGCTGGCGCGGGCGTTGACCATGTCGTTCATGCCCAAGTACACGCCGCCCTTCAGGTTGTGCACCATCGGGTCGGCCGGCTGGGTCGCTTCCAGCGCCTTGGCGGCGGCCAGCGCCTTGTCGTAGCGTTTCAGGCGCAGTTCCGTCATCACCAGCAGCACTGCGGCCTTGGGCGACTTGGCGTCGAGCCGGGTCGACTGTTCGAGTTCGCTGACCGCGCGCGCATCGTCGCCGGTGGCCAGCTTGCCCAGCGCCAGCGAGGTGCGCAGCCCGGCCGCATCCGGCGCCAGCGCGCTGGCCTGCTCGAAGTAGGCGGTGGCCTTGGCGTAGTCGCGCGCCTGCATGTGGGCTTCGCCGGCCAGGGCCAGCAACTGCACGTCGTCCTTGGCGGAATCGAGCATCGGCGCGAGCTGGGCCAGCGCTTCGGTGGTCTGGCCCATTTTCAGCAGGGTGCTGACCATCAGCTTGCGCGCGTAGCGGTGCTCGGGCATGGCGGCCAGGTATTTGCGCAGGTGCTGTTCGGCCTGCGGCAACGAGCCGAGCGCGTGCTCGACCGCACCGGCCATCAGCACGCTCGGCATGTGTTCCGGCGCCACGCGCAGGATTTTTTGCAGCGTTTCCTTGGCGGCGGCATGCTTGCCCTGGGTGAAGTCGAGCAAGGCCTGGGCGTAGGACACCATCAGCGCGTTGGGCGTGATCTTGCGCGCCGCGTCGAGGTCGGCCTTGGCGGCGTCGAACTTGCCGGCGGCGATCTCGACAAAGGCGCGCTCCAGGTGCGCCGAGCGGTGGTTCGGCTTGAGCTTGAGGACCTGGTCGTAGGCGGCCAGCGCTTCGCTGCCCTTGGCCTGGGCGCGCAGCAGGTCGCCCTTGAACATCCAGGCGCTGGCGTCGGCCGGGTTGCTTTTGACGGCCTCGTCGGCCAGGCGGTTCGCTTCCGGCAAGTCCTTGCGCGCCAGCGCCTGGCGCGCCGAGCCGATCAGGGCGGCGGCGTGGCCCGGCCTGGCGGCCAGCGCCTGGGCGTACAGTGCCGTGGCCTGGTCGGCCTTGCCGAGGCCGGCGTTGGCGTCGGCGCGCAGGGCCAGCATGTCGGCGTCGGCCGCGCCGGCGGTTTCGTCGAGCACTTTCTGGTATTGCTGCTGCAGCATCAGGGCGTTGGCCAGGGCCGGCAGCGCCTTGTCCTTGGGCGCGCCCAGTTCGATGGCCTTGCGCAATTCTTTCTCGGCCGAGGGGATGTCGCCGGTGTCGAGATACAACAGGCCCAGGGTCAGGCGCGCATCGGCGTCGGACGGGTTCTTGACGAGGGCATTTTTCAGCTGGATCACGGCGGCCTTGCTGTCGCCCTTGGCGATGAACTGCCTGGCGTCGGCCACCAGCGACGCCGATGTTTCGGTCTTGCCGCAAGCACCGACGGCGCCCAGCAGGAGTAATGCGGACACCACGGCGGCGCCGGCGTGCGTCTTGGATCTGGTAACTGGCATGACTTCCCTATCGTGTGCAACGTGAAATAAGTGGCTGGATCAGCCCGCGCCGGCCCGGGCGGCCGGTGTTTGGCGTGCTCATATTCTATATCGATTTCTCGGGGGAACGAGAAGAACAGGCCGCGTTTACGCGGGGTCGGCGGGGGCGGCGGTGTAGGGCACCAGGACCGTCTCGCCCGGTGCGAAATCGCGGGTGTCGCAGGTGACCAGCACGCGCCCCGACAGGGTGGCGGTGGCCAGGATCACCGCGTCCGGCAGGCGCATGGCGTGCGCCTCGCGCACGCGCGACGCTTCCATCGCCACCTGGTGGTCGATCGGCACCAGTTCGAACTGGCCCAGGAAGGCTTCGACCAGCAGCCGTTCGGCCTCGTCGTCGGCCACGCCTTCCATGATTTCCATCCACGTCACCACGCTGATGGCCTTGTCGACATAGTGATCGCAGGCCAGTTCCGCTTCGGGAACGCCGTACAGGTAGTCGATCAGGATGTTGGTATCGAACAGCGCTTTTACCATTCGTCGCGCAACCTGTGCTGGTAACTGACGCCATCTTCGGGGATGCGCTTCTTCCACAGGCCGAAGGCGCTCGGCTGCGGCGGCCCGCGCCGCTCGGGGGCAACCGGCGCGGAACAGCCTGTTTCATCGGCAATGACACCTGGAACATGGGTTACCGCGGCGTCGTTCGGATTGCGGCCCATGTGGCGCCTCGAAAGTTGTTCAATGTTAAGTAGTGTATATCATCGTTTGCGCCCCGTCAGCAGGAGGCGGTTTGGGGGTGGCTTATCCGGATTGCATAGGGAATACGGAAATAAGCGGGCTGTGCCGAATAAGCGCGGAACTAGGGTGCCTTCTACCTATTAATCGCGGGAAATTCGTGTATTTACTTCAGGAAAATTCGGCCTTCGTCCATGAGGGACGCCGACATCGCAATTGGTATTCTTGTGCCGATTGGATACATACAGCGTATTTCTCCCATGGTAACGTTCTGCGGTCGCAACTGATATCCAGACGACAACTTTCGCGCGTTTTTCGCGAGAAACTTGCCTGAACCATAAAAATGACCTTACCGGAGACTGAATGAGATCCTCGCACACCCTGTTCCTGCTCATGGCCGCCGCCTTCGCCGGCAGCGCCGGCGCCCACACCGAGACGGCCAGCGCACAAGGGGCGCGCCCCGCCGCCGGCCAGCAGATCGGCAGCGTCGACGCGGTCCTGAGCGGCTTTGCCGCCCAAAACGCCAACGGCCGCACCCTGCAAGTGCAATCGGTCGGCGGCAATACCGTGGCCGCGCATATCCGCGACTATGCCGACAAGAATGGCGTGGTGTCGATCACCGGTACCGCGGTCGACACGCCCGACTCGGTGTTCGTGCTCAAGGGGAACAAAAAAGCCGTGTACGGCTACCTGCTCAAGTACGACAGCCGCAAAGCCTGGGAATACACCACCGACAGCGCCGGCAAGGTATGGCTGACGGAAGTGCCGATCACCAAGATCGTGCCCGATTTCGACCCCGAGTTCCGCGACAAGCGCACCCCGTCCATGCTGGCGCTGGCGGTGTCGCACCCGGTCTACAGCCCGATGGCGCTGCGCCAGGCGCGCCATCTCGGCCCCTACCAGAATGAAGACGTGACCCAGCTGCAAAGCAAGCCGGGCAGCCCGTATGTGTTCTACCTGAACACCACGGCGGTGATGAGCGGCAGCACCCCGCTCAACGGCGTCACCAAGGAAAACATGTACCGCGCCTGGCAATCGATCGCCGACCAGTACTCGATGCTGAACCTGAACGTGACCACCAGCCGCGCCGTGTACGACGCCGCGCGCACGGCCAACGTGCTGCGCACCGGCATCATCAACTTCATCAACCAGGATGGCCGCTCGTTCGCGCCGCTGCGCTCGTTCGGCACCACCGCCGCCGGCACCCTGTACCGCAATCCCTCTTCCGGCTTCGACTACGGCTACGGCATCGGCATGACCGGCGCCCACGAAGTCGGGCACCAGATGGGCATGAACCACGACCGCGGCGGCAGCGGCGGCGAGTATTTCGAAGGCATCGCCGCCTACCAGTGGGGCCCGATCATGGGCAACTACTGGATGGGCGGCGGCTGGGCCAACCAGCTGTTCACCTGGAGCCGCGGCGAGTACACCACCGCCAGCAACTTCGAGGACGACCTGCGCATCATGAACGTGGACGAAGCGGTGCCGTACATGGCCGACGATATCCCGGACACGCGCGCGCTGGTGCTGGGCACGGGCGGCGCCATCGATCCGACCCGCAACTTCGGCCAGATCGAACGCAACACCGATACCGACACCTTCACCTTCACCACCACCGGCAGCACCACCCTGAACCTGCGCATCGACCCGCTCGAATACCTGCGCATGCTCGACGTCGACGCCAGCATCTATAACGCGGCCGGCGCCGTGGTGGCGCGCAGCAACCTGGCGGTCAACCGCTCGGCCCAGTTCACCAATCTGTCGCTGCCGGCCGGCAGCTACCGCCTGGTGGTGCGCGGCGGCGCCGAGGGCACGCCGGCCAACGGCTTCTCGACCTATTCCTCGCTGGGCTGGTACGGGATGAAAGGCACGCTGGCGGGCGCCGGCGGGACCGGCTATCCGGTCCTGAACAACGGTGTGGCGCTGGCAGGCCAGGGCGCGGCGACGGGCGGCTGGCAATACTTCACGATCGACGTTGCGGCCGGTAAAACCCAGGTCGCGTTCGCGCTCAACGGCGCCAATGGCGACGCCGACATGTTCGTCAAACTGGGCGGCACCCCGACCACGGCCAGCTACAACTGCAAGTCGGACGGGCCGAGCAGCGTGGAAAACTGCACGGTCAACGCGCCGGCGGCGGGACGCTACTACGTGGGTGTGTATGCGTATGCGGCGTATAACAACCTGAGCGTCAAGGCGACGTACGCGCCGTAAGCGGCGATCGCGGCAGCGGCCGTTTTAACGAACGGCCGCTGCCGACGCCTTGCCAGCGAGTTCAGTTATCCTTGAACAGGGCCGATACCGGGCAGTCGAACAAGGTGGCCAGTCCTTCCAGCAGGTCGACGCTCAGGGACTTGGTGCTGTTGTTGACCACGCGCGTGAGCTGGGAATGCGAAATCTCCACGCCCATGGCGGTCAGGCGTTTCCACAGTTCTGTGACGAAACGGATGTCGTGTTCAGCCATCAAAACCTGGACCCGCAGGACGGCTTTGCGCTGTGGCCCCTGGAGGGGCTTGGATAAGGGGGATGTTTTCAGTGTGTGCATGGGTTCGTCGTACCTCACTACGACAGGCGTCATCATACCCGTTTGCCGCCGACCCCGTTTTCATCTGTTGCAAAAAAACCCAAGCAGCGCCATTTATTTGCATCTGATGCAAATTATTTTCCAAATTTGCTTGCGTTCCGATTTTGTGCATGTCAGAATGCATTCACTCGCTCAGCAAGAGCACCGACCGCAACAACGACCACAGGGATTGAACGTGAAAACAACGACGCAACAACAGATGACGACGCAGCGCCCAGCGCGCGGCCTGTCGCTGCTTGCCTGCAGTCTGTTGGCGTCGTTACCAGTTGCACTGCTGGCCGCGCTGCAAAGCGTCAGTGAAGCCGCATCGAAGGGCCTTGGCGCCCTCGCCGCCGCCGCGAATCATGCGCGCCGTCCATTGCCAGCATCCTATCACCACCAACATGATGACCAGTGGCCCGCATTTTTTGGCGCACATTGGGAACCTGGAAACAACATCCGAGGGGGCAACCCCTAGTCGCGGAGGCTGACCCCTCCCCGGCTGACCGGCAGGTCAAGCTCAAGGGCTCGGATGTTCCGCAAGGACGCCGGGCCCTTGTTGTTTTGGCCGGCAGTTTTACCGCAGCGCCGTAGCAAACCGTAGCAAATGCAGTCAAGCCCTTTCAGTTTGAGGCCGTCCCCGGACAACCCGGACCAGACGCAGTTCTTTCACAATTCGGACAGGTAGTAAAACGGTTCCGCCTGTATCGGTATCGCACCCTCACGTGCGATACCAGTGCGGGTAGAACCGGTGCGGGAATAGCTCAATCGCAGAGCGCAACCTTTGACGGGTTGAGACAGGGAGTGCGAATCTCCCTCCCGCGCCATTCCACAAAGCGCTTTCAAACAGCGCATGGCCCTGCCAGGGGCAAGTCGCGCCGAGAGGCTTTGTGGAATGGCCGATCAGCCTTGGGCGACTGCGGTGCACTGTCGATCCGCTTTCTCCGCCATACGGGGCTCGAATCCCTGGTCGCCCGCCAGCATTCACGCGCCGGTATCGACCGGCGTGTATTTCCTTTTCCCCGATACGCTAACTGGTAAGCGCACGCACTGTTAATGCGTTGTAGACCCAACAGGGTTATGCAGGTTCGAGTCCTGCTTGGGGAGCCAGTATCGATTGTGGATTAGCTCAGCTGGTAGAGCACTTGACTTTGACTCAAGTTGTCGCAGGTTCGAACCCTGCATCCACTGCCAGTTTGCCGCGTATGACCGCGCGGTGTTTTTTCAATGGCGGCCCCAGCTCGGTTGGCAGAGCATTGGATTGTGATTCCAAGGGCCGCCGCCGTGGCGCCGGCCGGTGCAAATCCGGTACGCCATCCCATTATTCTCACCTTAGCTCAGCTGGAAGAGCGCGACGCTACGAACGTCGAGGTCGCAAGTTCGACTCTTGCAGGTGGGTCCAGTCAAGGCACGTGTCGCCCGCGTGCGGCATTCCCATAGTTCCCGGATAGGGTTCGTGGCGAAGGCCGTGCGCGGGTTCCGGATATCAGCCCGGCACGCGCAAGCCGTGGTGCGCTCCGAAAGTTTGATGCGCACTACCCCGGCAGGCAACCGGGACCCTCACCGCGCTCGTGGTGGAAATGGCAGACACACCAGACTTAGGATCTGGCGCCGCAAGGCATTGGGGGTTCGACGCCCTCCGAGCGCACCAATTTTTCCTGACTGGCGTGACACACGCCGGCAGCAGCATTTTTCATGTTTTCAATGGTGACGTTAGCTCAGTTGGCAGAGCTCTGGATTGTGATTCCAGCGGCCACCGGTTCGAATCCGGTACGTCACCCCAATTTATCGATCGCGCGCCTCACGCAGCGATCATGCTTTCCCTATCTCAGTGGCGCAATTGGCAGCGCAGCGGTCTCCAAAACCGAAGGCTGAAGGTTCGACTCCTTCCTGGGATGCCATCTTTATGCGGGCTTGCCCGAGCGGTCCAAGGGCGCGATGCCCAAGGGCGCGCTGCAACACCGTTGTTCGCCGGTTCGAATCCGGCACCCCACTCCAATGCAGCGCAAGCGATATCGCCCGGGCGTGCCTCACCGCGCCCGGGACTGCGCGGTGCGCTGCGCCTTTTTTCGTGCTTGCTGCTTTGCCTGCAAGGCGTATTATCACGTTTAACACCTGTCCGGATTTTCATCTTCCGCCAGCGCCCCGGCGCCGGCCTTTCAACTATTCCATTCAAACAGGCATTAGTAAAAGTGAAAATATGACTCCGCAAATCTTAGCACTCGACATCGCAGGAAATCCATTCGGATGGATCTCCGCCCAGGAAGCGATCCATTATTACGCCGTCGGCAAGGTGGCATGGGAACTGGGTGACCGTGAATTTCTGTTTCGCGGCGGGGTGTCGAATGCGGGCGTGCTGTCGACCATGACGGTCAAGCCGATCATTTCGATCATGGGCAGCGAGCGCATGACCAAAAAACTGCGCGTGGCGCTGCCGCTGGGCGACGATAACCAGCTGCTGTTCGCGCGCGACCGCCATACCTGCGCTTATTGCGGCAATGTGTTCGCGCGCCAGCACCTGTCGCGCGACCACGTGCTGGCGCGTACCCACGGCGGCAAGGATAGCTGGACCAACTGCGTGACCGCCTGCAAGTCGTGCAACCAGGCCAAGGGCGCCACCATGGTGCATGATTTTCATCCGCTCCTGTATGTGCCGTATGTGCCATGCCGTTTCGAACACTTCATCTTGAGCGGCAGAAATGTGCTGGCGGACCAGCACGATTATCTGTCGGCCAAATTGCCGAAACACTCGCGCCTGCTGGCCTGATGCGGCATCGCCGGCTGGCGCAGGCGGCAGGAACGCCAGGCGCCTATCCTTCGAGAAGCCTGAACGCGTCGTCGCGCGGCCGGTAATCGAGCACACTGCGGGTGTTGTCGATGGACAGGCGCTTGTAGCGGTTGTCCGATACCCCGTGCACCACCGTAAAACCGCGCAGGTCGGCGTCGATGCAGCGCGCCAGCAACTGCACCACATCGCGCTCGCTGATGAAGGCGGCAACGTCACGCGCGCTGTGGCGCTCCCCTGCCCGGAAGGCAGCCACATTGGCAATCCGCACGGCAACCGTGACGAGGGCGCCATCGCCGGCGAAGAAGGACGCGAGCGCTTCGCCAAAGGCCTTGCTCACCCCATACATATTCGCCGGCCGCGGCGCCATGTCTTCGTGCACCTGCACGTCGGGCGGATAGCCCTCGACCGCCTGCGCGCTACTGGCGAACACGACGCGCCGGCATCCCTGCGCCCTGGCAGCCAAAAACATGTTGTAGCTGCCGATGATGTTGGTCGGTAACAATGAGGTGTGAAAATCGGCGTCGGGCAAGGGATCGGCTGCAAGGTGCAGCACGGTATGCACGCCGGCGCACGCGCGCATGCAGGCAGCCAGGTCGGTGACGTCGAGCGGCACCGCTTCGCCGCCCATGCGCGCCAGGGCGCCGCTGTCGAGGTCGCCCAAGCGCAGGTCGTAGCGGCCTTGTTGCGCGGCCACAAACGCGGTCCCGATCCGCCCTGCCGCGCCGGTGACGAGCACCTTAGGGGCATTCATGCGCACACCTGAGACGGGCCGGACTGGATCATGACAGCGCTTTCGATAAGAAAAACCCATTATCGAAGCGGCACGCCGAAGGCGTCAAACGAGGAATCATGCGGCCATGAACTAGATTTTCTTGTCCAGCGCACGATTCCGGACGAGGGCAAATATTATCCTGCAACACCGGCCTGGGAGTTCGGTGATACAGTATTTCGCAATATCATGTTCTTCCGCCACATACTGAAACGCAGCTTGTGTTCTTGAAACGCCGCCCCTCACCGTCAGGCAAGGCACGCATGAAATTCGAAACCAAACTCAAGGCGGCAGCCGCCGTCGTCATCCTGGTCATGTCGACCGTGGCCCTGATTCCCTTGCTGGTCAACCGGCATGTGGCGGAGACCATGAGCGACCTGAAAGCGGCAGCGCGGCGCGAACACCTGTACCAGAGCCTGATCAGCATGCTGCGCGACGCCGAGACCGGGCAGCGCGGCTTCATCGTCACGGGGAAGGAAGAATTTCTCCAGCCCTACTATGCCGGCACCAGCATGATTCCGGCGGTCTTGCTTGAGCTCAAGACGGAAAATGCCAACCCGCAGGAATGGGGCACCCTCAAGAATATCGAAGAAGTCACCAACGCCAAGCTGGCCAGCCTGAGCGACACCATCAGCCTGCGCCGCGACAGCGGCTTCGAGAAAGCCGCGCAAGTGATTGCCGGCGGCAAGGGACGTTCGCAGATGGACTTGCTGCGTAGCCTGATCGGCGAGGAACTGTCCGACTATACCCAGCGCCGTAACGAGCTCAGGGAAAAGCTGATCATCACCTCCAATATCGCCGCCTATGCCGGGGTGGCGGCCACCTTGATCAATGTCGTGTTCCTGCTCGGCGTGCTGTTCGCCGCACAGCGGGCGCTGCTGCATCGGCACCGCGCCGAAGAGCGCGCCAATTCGGTGTCCGACGAACTGCGCCGCGCTGCCGCGCTGGCCTCCTTGCGCAACGCCCACCTGCAAAAGAGTGCGGAGTTGCTCCATTCGCTGGAATTGGCCGAGACGATGGAGGAAACCTCCGACATCATCGGCGCCTACCTGCCGGCGCTGCTGCCGGCATTATCGGGCAGCCTGTACCTGTACAACAATTCGCGCAACGTGCTCGAACGCAGCGCGCGCTGGGGCGCCTGCGACGATGAGCCGGATGTGCTGGCGCCGCTCGATTGCTGGGCCTTGCGGCGCGGCAGCGAACACCTGGCCGCCGGCCCCGATGCCCTGGGCTGCCGCCATGCGCGCGCGAGCAGCAAGGGCACGCCGCGCCTGTGCGTGCCGCTGATCACCCAGGGCGACGTGGTCGGCTGCCTGACCGTGGTCGGCGCGGCCCTCGGTGGCGACGATGGCGCCGAACAGGGCCGCTGGATCGTGCAGCTGGCCGAGCAACTGGGCCTGGCGCTGAGCAACGTGCGCCTGCGGGTTTCCTTGCGGCGCCAGTCGATCGTCGACCCGCTGACCCAGCTCTACAACCGGCGTTACATGGATGAGGTGCTCAAGCGCGAATTGCTGCTGGCCGAACGCAAGGGTGGCGCGGTGACGGTCGTGATGATCGACCTGGACCATTTCAAGCGGGTCAACGATACCTATGGACACGATGGGGGCGACGCCCTGCTGGTGGCGGTGGCGGCCGCCCTGCGCGAGAATGTGCGCGCCTGCGACATTGCCTGCCGCCTGGGCGGGGAAGAAATGCTGATCGTCCTGCCTGAGTGCAATATGGCCAACGGGCTGGTGCGTGCTGAAGCGATCCGGCTGGCGATTGCGGCGCTGCAAGTGCGCAGCAATGGGCAGATGCTCACCGCCACCGCCTCGTTCGGCGTGGCCAGTTATCCCGGGCACGGGCGCACGGTCGAGTCGCTGGTGCATGCGGCCGACCTGGCCTTGTACGAAGCCAAGCATGGGGGCAGGAATTGCGTGATGGGCGCGCGCGGCGCTGAAGAGGCGGATGGCGGGGCGTGAGGGTATCGACGGGGCAAGGCGCCGATGGTTCAAGACGTTCTGAAGAGAATCTGCACGTGCGCCCGAGGTAGAACCACGATTGAACGCCAGCGCTTTTGCACTACAGCAGGCCAATGTGATATTTGTCGAGAAAAGCATCCAGCTCCGAACATTTGAGGATGGGGATCGCTGCGCTACGCGCGATCACGTCGACCCTGTCGAACAACGCGACACATGGTTCGTTGGAGTAGCGAGAGCGGAAATAGATACCGTCGAATTTTTCAGGGTGGGAATGGACGGCAAGGCTCCATTGGTTGGGAACCATGTATTCATTAATAGCCATAACAATATTCTCGCCGCCCATAGGCACCAAACTCTGTGTAAAGTCTGCCAGCCGCAACCTGCGGGCGCTTCCTGAACCGAGCGACGAAATGCTGCGACAGGCTAGCTCTGCTTGTCCAATTATCAATGGAAGATTGCCGCCCGCAAATACATGACGGATTACCGTCTCGAACATACATGCCGAAAACGTCGGCGCGGCATAAAGGACCCCAAACTCATCGTTTGGTACATCAAAACGAAACACCGTGGCACTTGTCGAGCGCCGGTTAAAGAAAATCGGACTGTACATGCTCCGGTGAATTCGCCGCAGCGATGATGCAGCGAGATTGCGCTCGTGGACCGGAACAGCGCGTTTTGAAAAATCGCGTGGCGGTTTAGGGCAGAATGGCGTTTTTGTCATCCAGCACCCTGATCACTGTCGAAACGCGCCCGGGCCAACGCCAGAACAGGTTCCAGATCCAGCCGGGGGTCGAGAATGACTTCGCGTGGACTATGCCCGTCGAGGTGCACATTTGGCGTCGTCAGGAACGCATGGATTACCCAGGAATTCATGGTATCGCCGTTACCGAATGCATGAAATACGGCAGCCAAGCGCGAACGGTTGGCGTCGAACTGCCATGATGGGTAACGAAACCCGCGCGAATTCCCTTCGAGAACTAATGCATAGTAAAGCCCTCGCTTGCGCTCCTCATTAATCATCCGGTCGGAACGGCCGCTGTATTTGGCAGCGGCGGCCAGTGTCAGATTGTCGGGTTTTGCGATCTCGGCACGTGCATACGACGCGCCACGCGTCCTGGCAGCGGACAGGGCCGTGGACTGCGTCGCTGCGATCTGCGCGATCGCCTTCGCTACTTCGCTCTTCACCATTTCCTCAAGAAGCGATCTGGGAATGAGAACAGCAGAAACAGAGCAACGCCCCTTCAAGGACGGGCGGGTTTTGGCGCGCACGCCAGAAAAACGAAGGCTGGAGGTAGTCATGAAAACAGTCTAGGTCATGATTTTCATGACTGCCACACGATGTCAAGCGATTTGATCTTGTCGACTCAACAATTTCCTGATCGACGCGCCTGCGCAGCGAAGCAAGCACAGCTCGCCGAGCGCCAACAAGAAACGAATCACCGTATGGTTAGTCTGGATGGACGAGCCATTCCCACCGCTGCGACAAAGCCGGGACCTGGCCGCCATGGCGGACGGTAAACAATTGAATTCATTGCAAAAAACTGGTGCGGCTGGCGGGGATCGAACCCACGACCCTTGGCTTCGGAGGCCAATACTCTATCCACTGAGCTACAGCCGCGCTGAGGAAAGTCGAACGTGAGGCGAAGGATACCGTTTTTTCTGGCCCCGCGTCCATGGAAAGTGTCGCGTTACGGGGAATTTGCGTTCCATAAGAGGTGCTTTGAGTCTATAATCGCGGGTTTGGCGAGTATTTGCAGGTTCAGCATGCGAACACGACCGGCCGGCAGCTTTTTGAATATTGTACTAAGGACATCATGAGCGACGCACACAACGAACACGAATCCGCGATCCGGACACCAAAGCAGCTCGCCGCTGCGGTTGCCGGCTTCTTCCTGGTCACTGTCATCGGCATCATTCTGCTCGTGACGTTCGTGACGACGAAGAAAACCACTGGCGCCGGCACCGAAAGCCAAAAGGCGGAAGCCGTCGCCGAGCGCCTGCGTCCGCTGGCCGACGAGGGCTTCACGCTCAAGGATGCCAACGCACCGAAAGTCTTCCTCGCCGGCGACGCCGTCTACACGGCTAACTGCGCAGCCTGCCACGCAACCGGCGCCGCCGGCGCACCGAAAGTCGGCGATGCCGGCGGCTGGGGCTCCCGTATCGCCCAGGGCTACGACACGCTGGTCAAGCACGCGGTCGAAGGTATCCGCGCGATGCCTGCCCGCGGCGGCAATCCCGATCTGGACGATGTCGAAGTTGCGCGCGCCGTCGTGCACATGGCAAACCTGAGCGGCGCCAAGTTCAAGGAACCGGCAGCCCCGGCGCCAGCCGCCGCACCGGCAGCCGCTGGCGAAGCAGCAGCGTCGGCGCCTGCCGATGCCGCCGCAGCAGCACCTGCCGCGTCGGCAGCGCCAGCAGCATCGGCCGAAGCCGGCCGCTGATCCGGGCAAGCCTCCTGCGGCGCGGCCTGGCCTGCGTCGCGGTGCGCGAAGCGCCGCGTGAAGCCCGTATGAACCGCAGGCGCCCCACTACCGGACGCGCACTCAAGACTGCGCCAGCACAAAAACCGCTTTTTCAGGGCGGTTTTTTTTCGTCCACAGAAATGTGAGGGCGCGCCAGGCGGCGATATCGCCCGTCAAGCGCCCCGGACACCACCGCATCGGCTGACGCCAGATACAAAAAAGGGCCACTCGCGTGGCCCTTTCCATGTCATTTCACGGCATTACCAGATGGTGACCCGGTCTTTCGGCGCCAGGTACATCTTGTCGCCTTCCTTCACGCCGAACGCTTCATAGAAGGCCGGCTGGTTCATCATGGTGCCGTTGGCGCGGAACTGGCCCGGCGAGTGCGGATCGGTCTTGACCTGCACGATCTGCTGCGCTTCACGCATCTTCATGCGCCATACCTGCCCGAAGCCCATGAAGAAGCGCTGGTCGCCGGTCAGGCCGTCGATCACCGGCGCCGGCTTGCCGCCCAGCGACAGCTTGTAGGCCTTGTAGGCGATCGCCACGCCCGAGTTGTCGCCGATGTTCTCGCCCAGGGTCAGCTCGCCGTTGACGTTATAGCCCTTCAGCGGGCTGTAGGCGCTATATTGCTTGACCAGCATGTCGGCCTTGGCCTGGAACTTGGCGCGGTCTTCCTTGGTCCACCATTCGCGCAGGTTGCCGTCGCCGTCGGACTGGCTGCCCTTGTCGTCGAAGCCGTGGCTGATCTCGTGCCCGATCACGGCGCCGATCGCGCCGTAGTTGACGGCATCGTCGGCGCGCATGTCGAAGAACGGCGGCTGCAGGATCGAGGCAGGGAACACGATTTCGTTCATCGTCGAGCTGTAGTAAGCGTTCACTGTCTGCGGCGTCATGCCCCACTCTTCGCGGTCGATCGGCTTGCCCAGCTTGTTGATGCTGCGGTTGTAGGCAAACTGGCGCGCGCGCATCATGTTGCCGACCAGGTCATCCTGCTTGACCGTCAGGGCCGAGTAATCGCGCCATTTGCTCGGATAACCGATCTTCGGGCGGAACTTGGCCAGCTTGGCCTGGGCTTCCTTCTTGGTTTCCGGCCCCATCCAGTCGAGCGTATCGATGCTCTGCTTGTAGGCCACCAGCAGGTTTTGCACCAGCTCTTCCATACGCGCCTTGCGCTCGGCCGGGAAGTGTTTGCTCACATACTCCTTGCCCACCGCTTCGCCCAGCACGCCATTGACGGTTGCAACGCCGGTTTTCCAGCGCGGCTCGTTTTCCGGCACCCCCTTGAGCACGGTTTCGAAGAAGGCGAAATCGGCGTCGACGAACGCTTTCGACAGGTATTCGGAATAGCCGGCCAGCAGATGCCATTCGAAATACGACTTCCAGGTCGCCAGGTCGGTCTTTTCCAGCACCTGGTTAAAGCCGGTCAGGTAGCTCGGCTGGCCGACGATGACATAGTCGACCTTGCCCGCCACGTTGGCCGCGCCCAGCGCGCTCTTCCAGTCGTAGCCCGGGGTCAGTTCGCCCAGCTTGGCGATCTCGACCTTGTTGTAGCGCTTGACCGGGTCGCGCAGCTCGACCTTGCTCCACTGCACTTCAGCCAGCGCGGTTTCCAGCGCCAGGATGGCCTTGGCGGCGCCCGCCGCATCCTTGTGGCCGGCCATGCCCAGGGTTTTCTCGATGTGGCGCTCGTACTTGGCGCGCACGTCGGCCAGCTTGGCGTCGTCTTTCTTGAGGTAGTAGTCGCGGTCCGGCAAGCCCAGGCCGCTCTGGCTGATGTAGGTGGCGTAGCGCGTCGATTCGCGGCTGTCCTGGCCCACATAGAGGCCGTAGGGCGTGCCCACGCCGATCTGCGACAGGTGCGCGATCAGGGCCGGGATGGCTTTCTTTTCACGCAGCGCGCGGATGCGCTGCAATTCGCCGGCCAGCGGCTTGTAGCCGAGCTTTTCCAGCTTGGCTTCGCTCATGTAGCTGGTGTACAGGTCGCCGATTTTCTGGGCTTCGCTGCCGGCTTTCTTGTTCTTGTCGGCCTGGGCGGCTTCGATCAGGGTGCGCAGTTGCGGCAAGGTATCGTCGCGCAACTGGGCGAAGGTGCCCCAGCTCGACTTGTCGGCCGGGATGTCGGTCTTTTTCAGCCACACGCCGTTCAGGTAACTAAAGAAATCGTCCTGCGGGCGCACGCTGCTGTCGATGTACTGCACATCGATGCCGGAAATCGGGCCGACGGGTTTTACCGGTTCGGCGGCGTTGGCAAAAGCGGCCGCCAGGCTCAGGGTCAGGGTGCTCAGGAGATAACGTTTCACGGGTGGGTGTCCTTATGGGGCTGGGAAAAGTGGCTTGTGGCCGCAGTCGAATACTATAACTTCATTTCGAGGCGCACGGTCCAGGTGGTGTACGTCCGGCTCGCCGCATCCGACAACTGGGCGATGCCGCCCTTGGTCACGATGCGGCCGGACAGGTAATCGTCGTTCGTCAGGTTGTTGGCGGACACGCGCAGCTGGGTGGCGGCGCTGAACTTCCACAGGCCGTAGATGTCGAACTGTCGTTTGACGCCGGTGGTGGCGACTTCGTCGGCGCTGGTGCGCACCAGGATCGCCGGGGTCCAGTTGTAGCTGCCGCCGAGCGTCATCGGCAGGTTCTTCAGGCGCCAGTCGAGGCCGGCGTTGGCGGTTTGTCTGGCTTGCTGGTCGAGCCGGTTGTCGGGGCCGGGAATGCCGTCCACGCTCGACCAGAAGCGGCTGTAGTTCGAACGCAGGTCGATGTTCGGGGCGTCGGCCATCACATCGGCCAGCTGGAACTTCGCTTCCAGTTCGATGCCGCTGGTGCGCGCACTGCCGATGTTCGACGGGCTCGACAGCCAGCGCGGGCCGTCGGGCGTGTCGCGCAGGGTCAGTTCGCGCCGCATCAGATTGTCGATCTTGCGGATAAAACCGCTGGCGCTGAGAATGCCGCCCTTGCCGAGGTAATGTTCGTAGGCCAGGTCGATGCCCTGCGCCAGTTCGGGCTTGAGGTTCGGGTTGCCGGTGCGGTCGGGGCGCGTCGCGCTGTTGAGCTGCGAATAGCTCGGCACGGCGATCAGGTCGTTCAGCTGGGGCGCGCGGTAGCTCTGCGTCAGGCTGGCGCGGATCTGGTCCTTTTCGAAGCCCGGAATGCGCCACACGCTGTGCAGCACCGGGCTCCAGACGCTGCTGTTGTTGCGCACGTCGCGGCCCTGGTTGGTGGCGCTGGTGCGGATGCCTTCCCAGCGCAGGCCGACATAGGCCGACCATTGCGGCGTGATATCCCACTCGTCCTGCACGTAGGCGGCCACGCGGCGCGTGTCGGCCGTCATGCTCGATCCCGATTCGGCGAACTGGGCGCGGCCGTTGACCAGCGCCACCGTGCTCTGTTCGCGGTGGCCGCCTTCCACATCCCAGCCGGCCGCCAGCAGATGGCCCTTGGCCAGCGGCGTGCTGTACTTGCCGCCGCTGTTGAGGCTATGGTTGCGCGCGCTGTCGACGTCGTCGAAATAATCTTTCAGCGAGCCATTCTCGGCGTACTGCTTGCGCACGGAGGTGCTGTCGCTGCGGCCGGCGCCGAAGCCGAACTTGACGTCGAGCTTGGCGCCGGCCTCCATCCGGTGCAGCCAGTTGCCGAAGCCGCGCAGCAGCGTCATCGACGAGGTGGCGTCGGCCAGCGCCAGGGCGTATTCGCGTTGCGGCGGGCCGATGCGCTGGGTCAGCAGGCTGTCGCTGTCGCCTTCGCTGCGGTTATGCATCAGGAACGGCTGGAAATTGAGCGTGTCGCCATTGTCGAATTTATACGACAGGCGCGGGCTCAGGTGCAGCGAGCGCGCACTGCGGCGGCTGGTCGCGTCGACTTGCTGGTCTTTCAGCAAGAGGCCGGCGGGATCGGTGTCCTGGTAGGTGGTGACGCTCTCGTCGACGTTGCGGTTGGTGCCGGCCGAGCCGCTCATCAGCCAGGTCAGCGCGCCAAGCTTGCCGGGCATGGTGAGGGACACGGTCGGACCGTGGCGGCCATCCTCGATGCTGTCGGACAACTTGAGCTGCATGTCTTTCTGCTGGTAACCCTCGCGCAGCACCACGTTGATGGTGCCGGCGATGGCCTGGGTGCTGTGTTCGGCGACCGGACCGCGCATGACTTCGATGCGTTCGACCTGGTCCGGCGAGAGCGATTCGAGCGAAAACCCGGCTGGCGGGCGTTCGCCGTTGACCAGCATCTGCGTGTAGCCGTTGCCCAGGCCGCGCATGCGGGCACCGCCGCCGCCGCGTCCCGGCGGGCCGCCCATGGTCACGCCGGGGAGGCGCTTGAGGATTTCGCCGACGCTGCTGTCGCCGTTGCGGTCCAGTTCCTCGCGTCCGAAGACCATCTTGGCGGCGGTCGAGAGGCGGCGCGATTCGGTATCGTCGGCGCGGCTGCCGTTGATAGTCACCGCGGTGACGGCGGGAGCGGGCTTGGCCGCCGGCTTGCCTTTGGCCGCCGGGACGACAGGCGCCTCGGCCGGCACGGCGGTGGGCGCTGGCTGGGCATGGACGGCGGAAACGCTACTGGCGAACAGGGCGGCGCAGGCGAAGGGAATCAGTTTGCTCATCACGTGTTGAATGGTGGATCAGGCTGGCTGGACGGCAAAGGCAGGCGCGTCATGGGGCTCGCGATGCTCGCATTCTAGCCCCTGCCCTCCCGCGCTGACCGCCGGGCCCGGTTTTTTTACTTTTCGATACACAAACCAAGCCATGTCCACTTCGGTGCCTGTCCACTTCGGTGCCAGGTCTGACATTTGGACACGACCTGGGCTGTAAAAGCCTCCTGTCCACTTTGGTGCCAGGTCTGACATTCGGACACGATCTGGACTGTAAATGTCCACTTCGGTGCCAGGTCTGACATTTGGACACGACCTGGGCTGTAAAAGCCTCCTGTCCACTTTGGTGCCAGGTCTGACATTCGGACACGATCTGGGCTGTAAAAGCCTCCTGTCCACTTTGGTGCCTGTCCACTTTGGTGCCAGGTCTGACATTTGGACACGATCTGGGCTGTAAAAGCCTCCTGCGCCGTTTCTGGTGTTGAGTACGTGTCCGAATGTCAGACCTTGTCCACTTTGGTGCCAGGTCTGACATTCGGACACGATCTGAGCTGTGTCCACTTTGGTGCCAGGTCTGACATTCGGACACGATCTGGGCTGTAAAAGCCTCCTGTCCACTTTGGTGCCTGTCCACTTTGGTGCCAGGTCTGACATTTGGACACGATCTGGGCTGTAAAAGCCTCCTGCGCCGTTTCTGGTGTTGAGTACGTGTCCGAATGTCAGACCTGGCACCGAAGTGGACAGGTGTTGAGTACGTGTCCGAATGTCAGACCTTGTCCACTTTGGTGCCAGGTCTGACATTTTGTCCACTTTGGTGCCAGGTCTGAGATTCGGACACGATCTGGGCTGTACAAGCCTCCTGTCCACTTTGGTGCCAGGTCTGAGATTCGGACACGATCTGGGCTGTAAAAGCCTCCTGTCCACTTTGGGGCCTGTCCACTTTGGTGCCAGGTCTGAGATTCGGACACGATCTGGGCTGTAAAAGCCTCCTGTCCACTTTGGGGCCTGTCCACTTTGGTGCCAGGTCTGACATTTGGACACGATCTGGGCTGTAAAAGCCTCCTGCGCCGTTTCTGGTGTTGAGTACGTGTCCGAATGTCAGACCTTGTCCACTTTGGTGCCTGTCCACTTTGGTGCCAGGTCTGACATTTGGACACGAGCTGGGCTGTAAAAGCCTCCTGCGCCGTTTCTGGTGTTGAGTACGGGTCCGAATGTCAGACCTGGCACCGAAGTGGACACGAACAGGGCCGTGTACGAATGTCAGACTTGGCACCGGCTTGGGGGTTATACTGGATCCGTGCCAGCTCATCAGGTGAACTGGGGCTTTTCCTTGCATCGTAGGTGACATCATGGGCTCTACCCTCAAAAATTCCGGGCTGGTCAGCCTGGGCGCCATTGCCGGCGTGGCCATTTCCATGCAGTTTTCGGCACTCGCGCAAAAGCCGGTCGAGCAAAGCATGCCGATCGAGGAGTTGCGCCAGTTGGCCGAAGCCTACGATCTGATCAAGACCGATTACGTCGAACCCGTCGCCGACAAGAAACTACTGACCGAGGCCCTGTCCGGCATGGTGGCCTCGCTCGATCCCCATTCGGCCTACCTGGACAAGAAAGCCTACCGCGACTTGCGCGAAGGCACGCAAGGCAAGTTCGTCGGCCTGGGCATCGAAATTTCCGTGAGCGAGGAAGGCTTCATCAAGATCGTGGCGCCGATCGAGGATTCGCCGGCCTGGCGCGCCGGCATCAAGGCGGGTGACCTGATTACGCGCATTAATAACGAGCCGATCCAGAACCTGGGCATCGACGAGGCCGTCAAGAAGATGCGCGGCGAGCCGCTCACCAAGGTCACCTTGACCCTGCAGCGCAAGGATGTGCCGCTGCCGCTGGTGATGACGATCATGCGCCAGGAAATCATCCAGAAAAGTGTCAAAGGCAAGATAGTCGAGCCGGGCTACGCCTGGTTGCGCATCTCGCAATTCCAGGAGCCGACCCTGGACGACATGGTGGCCCGCCTGGCCGCGCTGTACCAGCAGGATCCGGCCCTCAAGGGCCTGGTGCTGGACCTGCGCAACGATCCGGGCGGCCTGCTGCAGGGCGCCATCGGCGTGTCGGCTGCCTTCCTGCCGCGCGGCGCCGAAATCGTTTCGACCAACGGCCAGCTGGCCAATTCGCGCCAGAGCTACCTCGGCAAGCCCGAGTTCTACACCCTGCAGGGTGACGGCGACGTGCTGGCGCGGCTGCCGGCCGCTTTCAAGACGCTGCCGATGGTGGTGCTGGTCAACACCGGCTCGGCGTCGGCCTCCGAAATCGTGGCCGGCGCGCTGCAGGATTACAAGCGCGCCACGATCCTCGGCAGCCAGACCTTCGGCAAGGGCTCGGTGCAGACCATCAAGCCGCTCGGGAGCGACACCGCCGTCAAGCTGACCACGGCCCGCTACTACACCCCGGCCGGGCGCTCGATCCAGGCGCGCGGCATCATTCCCGACTTCCTGGTGGACGAAAACGCCGATGGCGACGGCTTGAACGGCTTGCGCATGCGCGAGGCCGACCTGGAAAAGCACCTCTCGAACGACCGCGACAAGGAAAGCGCCGCCAGCACCCGCGAGCAGCTCGACGCCCAGCGCCGCCTGCTGGAGGTGGAGCGCAAGCGCAAGCCGCTCGAATACGGCAGCAGCGACGACTTCCAGCTGGCCCAGGCCCTGAATCACCTGAAAGGCTTGCCGGTGCAGTTGGCCAAGGCGGCCAGTACCGGGGCGGCGGTGGTGCAGGTGATGCCGGCGCCCGCCAAACTCAAAAAATAGGCAAGGCCGGTCCTAGCGGCGCACGAAGGCGAGGCCGCGCAGCCAGTGCGGCTTCCACGCCAGGGTGAACGCCACCGACATGGCGCCGGCACCGAGCAGCAGCACCGCCAGCAGCGTGCCGAAGCCCGCCCCATGGACCGCCACGCACAGCGCGCAGCCTAGCGCCAGCCCGGCTCCCGCGCCCAGGCGGCGCCGGCGCAGCGCGGGCGGCAGCGCGGCTTGCCCCGTCACCGTCGTCCAATGCGCTTCCTGCATCAGCGCCAGCACGCCGAACGACAGCCAGATCGCGGCAAACGCCGCCAGGGTCAGCAAGCCGTCAGCCATCGCTGCGCCCTGCGCTGCGGCGCGCCGCCAGCACGGCGACGCAGGCCGCCGCCAGCAGCGCCGCATCCATGCCCGCCACCGCATACAAACCGGTGCCGACGGTGCGCAGCGGATGGTCGCCGGTGCCGATCCAGTTCGACAGCACCGCCAGCAGCGCCAGCGCCGCAATCGCCCAGGCCTGCTCGCTCCAGGCTTTGCCGGCACGCAGCCAGGCATGCGCGAAGGCAGCCACCCAGGCCAGGTAGAACGCCCCCATCTCCAGCTGCGCGCGCGCCACGCCGGCCCACGCCGCGTCGAGCGGCAGCACCCGGTTGGCGAGCAGGAAGGCCAGCGTCGCCAGCATGATGCCGCTGACGCTGCCGATCGCCAGCCCTTCCACCACGCGCACGCCGGCCAGGCCTTTCTTCGCGTGGCTGGCGCGGCGCCCCTCGATCCAGAACAGGAAGCCGGTGGCGATCAGCACGCAGCCGGACAGGCCGGCCGCAAAGTACAGCCAGCGCAAGGTCCAGTGGTCGAAGCGGATGAAATGGATACCCGACATGAAGCGCTGCACCGTCATGACCGGGCCGGCCTCGAAGCGATGCAGCACCGCGCCGCTGGCCGCGTCGAAATAGATCTGGTCCAGGTTCATGGTGATGTCGCCGGCATAGGAACGGCGCAGCTCCACGTAGCTGTTGGCGTCGCCCGGATGGAACACGCGCACGAAATACGGATGCCCGCCTTTCCACTCGGCTTCGGCGCGCGCCAGCATGCCGTCGACCGAACCCAGCGTGCCGGGCGCGTTGGCCCTGGCGCGCTTGAAGCGGCCGTAGGCGTCGGCCGTAAACGCGGCCTTGGCTTTCTCGCCGCTGCCGTACAGCGCCTGCTGCGCCGCCGGAAAATAAATGGTGATGAAGATGATCAGCCCGGACAGGGTAATCATGAAGTGAAACGGCAGCGCCAGCACGCCGCTCAGGTTGTGCAGGTCGAGCGCGCTGCGCTGCAGGCGCTTGCGCGGGCGGAAGGTGAAGAACTGCGCGACGATTTTTTTATGGATTACCACGCCCGACACCAGCAGCACCAGCATGGCCATCCCGGCCACGCCCACCAGCCATTTGCCCAGGTCCATCCACTTCAGGTGCAGGCTGTAATGGAAGGGGAAGATGAAGCCCGAACCGGCTTCGGTGCCCTGCTCCGGAATAAAGGCCAGGCTGGCCGGATCGAGCAGGCCGGTGGTGGCCTGGCCCTTGCTGTCGCGGTGGGAAAAGGTCAGCACCGGTTCGCGCGCGGTCGGCAAATCGACCCGCCACTGCGCGGCGCCGGCCGGCACCTGCGGCGCGACCGCCTTGGCGATGCGGTCCAGCGAGAGCGGCTGCGCGGCGGGCGCGAGGCGCGTCTGCGGCATCATCCAGCGGTCGATCTCCAGGTCGAACACGCTCAGGGTGCCCATCCAGAAAATGGCGAACAGCAGGCTGCCGATGCTCACACCGGCCCAGGTATGCAGCCAGGCCATCGATTTGCTGAAAGTGCGTTCCATGCGCGCGCCCCTAGGCCAGGAAGTACAGGAAGGCGCCCATGGCCGCCATGGCCAGCGCCAGCACCGTCCACAGGCGCAGCACGCTCTGCACGCTGAAGGCCCACAGCAGCAGTAGCAGGTACACGATGAAGCCCGTCATGGCGGCCAGCGCCACCGCTTCGGAGCGCGCCATGCCCAGGCGCGCCAGCAGCGCGGCGGCCGTGCTCACCCCCAGCGCGGTGACGGCATAGCCGCCGAACACCGCACCGATCACGCGCAAGCCTGTCAGCACGCCGGAGGACGCCGCCGCCGCGCGCATGTCAGAAGTTCAGCGCGTAGCCGAGCGTGAGCACGCGTCCGCGTCCGGCGAAATAGCGCTTCGGCTCGACCAGCGCGCTTTGCGAGTAGTAGGTGATGTAATCCCGGTCCAGCAGATTGGCCAGCGCCAGCCGCACTTCGCCCTTCGGCAGCTGGTAGTTGAGGGTGGCGTCGACCAGGGTGTAGCCGCTGAACTCCTTGGCCGGATCGTCGAAGTTCTGGTGGAACGCGTGCTGCGCCTGGACGAAGGACTTGAGCTTGCCGTTCCAGTGCGCCGACCAGGTGGCGATCAGGCGGTTCGGCGCCACGTTCAGGCCATCGAGGCGGGCGTCGAGCGAGCCGTTTTCGTCGCTGTCGTAACGGCCCCTGGTGTAGGCGTAGGCCAGCTTGGCGCGGTGCGCGGCCGAGATGCGGTAGCCGGCGGACGCTTCCACGCCTTCGA
The DNA here is from genome assembly GCF_003953935.1 of Massilia atriviolacea. Classification (GTDB taxonomy): domain Bacteria; phylum Pseudomonadota; class Gammaproteobacteria; order Burkholderiales; family Burkholderiaceae_D; genus Telluria_A; species Telluria_A atriviolacea. The sequence goes on along the minus strand of NZ_RXLQ01000004.1, from coordinate 186,076 downwards.
TGCGGGTCTTCTCGCGCGCCATCATGAAGGCGCCGTTGACCGGAATGACGCGCGTGCCGAAATCGGAATCCGAACGGAAGATGCTGGCGTCGATATCCCAGTCGCCCTTGCGGATACGGGTGCCCAGTTCCACGCTCCTGGTCAGGATCGGTTGCAGGTCCTGCATGTCGGCCACGTTCTGGCCGGGCGTATTGATCGAGCGCAGGACGCGGCCGATGTCGGGCATGCCGAAGCCTTCGGAATAGCTGGTAAACACGCTCACTTCCTGCACCGGCTTGTACACCAGGCCCGCGTTGAACAGGGTCTCGTTGAATTTGAGCTTGCCGCCTTCGACCGCCACCCGCTTGTACTGCGCCAGCGTGCGGTAGCTGTCGATGCGCAGGTCCGCGTTTTCCTTGCGTACGCCGGCGTGCAGGGTCAGCTGGTCGAGCGGCTTGTATTCGCCCTGGACGAACAGCGACAGGTTGCGGTAATCCGATTCCGGCACATAAGTGCGTCCGGTGCCGTACAGGTCTTGCTTGCCCTTGTCGAACAGGGTGTCGAAGCCGCCCGTCAGCTTCATGCGCCCGCCCAGCAGGTCCGACTTGCCGAGACTGACCTTGCTGCCGTACTTGGACGCCAAGGAGCGCGACTGGTCGTACAGGGTGCCGACCGGCGCGATCAGCACGTCCTGGAAGGTGGCCGAATTATCGGCCCCGAACAAGCCTTCGAACTCCTGGTTGAACACCATGGCCGACAGTTCCATGCCCGCCAGGTCGGCGTGGCTGTAGGCCAGGCTGGAAGTCCAGACATCGTTCCACGGCGCGGTGCCGGGCGGCTTGCCTTCGACCGAGACGCTCGGCAGGCCGGTCTTGCGGTCGCCCGCCACGACCAAGTAACTGGCCTCGGACTTGATGCGGTAGCGGTTCACCGACAGTTGGACGCGCTGCTTGTCGTCGATCCAGTAGCCCAGCTTGGCCAGCATGTCGTAGCTGCGCGAGTCCATCAGGTCGCCCTGGGTATTGTCGGTGCCGATGGCGCGGCCCTTGCCGTCCAGGTACAGGCCCTGGTCTTCGACACCGGCCGAGAACAGGTACTCCAGCTTGTCGCCCCGGCCCGAGACGCGGTAAGTCGTCTTGTAGCTCATGACGTCGCTGCCCAGGCTTGACGTCGGGGTGGTCGCCTGGACATCGACGTGCTGCTTGAACGAGCCTTTTTCAGGCCGGCGCGTGATGATGTTGATGGTGCCGCCGGTCGCCCCCAGGCCGTTGACGGCGTTGGCGCCCTGGATCACTTCGATCCGGTCGACCATCGCGTAGTCGATGGTGTGGGCTTCGCGGCCGGTCGGGCGCATCGGGTTCGATTGCGGCACGCCGTCGACCAGGATCAGCGGCGCGCGCCCGCGCAGGGTCTCGCCGGAACCGTTCATCTTGCCGCGGCTGGGCGTGTACGACGGCAGCACGCTGCTCAGGAGATCCGAGGAATTGGTGGAAATGGCCATCTGGCGCTCGATCTCCTCCTTGCGGATGATGACCACCGTCTGCGGCGCCTTGTCGGCCTCGATGTTCGAGCGCGAGGCCGACACCACCACCGCCTGCATCGGCGCCTCGTCGGACTGGGCGTGCGCCATGGACGGGGCCAGGGCGGCCAGCGCCAGCATCACGGCGGCAGGGAGGGGACGGCGTTGCGGCGGCAGGGACATCGATGACTTCACGGGCGGTTCCTTTATGTGGGATGCATGCAGCCATGCGCGCTGCATGGGGAAGATCCGCACCATCGTGTCGGGGATGGCAATGTCGTCAAGGGAAAGTCCGCGGCGAGCGCCGGCGAGCGGCTGCACAAACGACGGCCCGCTGCGCAACAAGGCGCGGCTGGGCCAGTCTATTGAGAATGATTTTCATTATCAAGTGCCGAAACGGCATTGTCAACCTGCAAGAATACGTACTGACAGGGCGAGTTGACGGGTGCGGCGGCGCTTGCGGCCCGCTTTTCTCGCCACCATGAATGTCATTGTGTAGAATCGTCGGCACGTGCCGGGTCATGCCCGGCTTACCCTATTTGAAAGCTCCACCATGAAACAAGTCGTCATCAGCGGCACGGGCCTGTTCACGCCGCCCCATTCGATCTCCAACGAAGAGCTGGTCGTCGCCTTCAACGCCTACGCCGAACAATACAACGCGGAGCATGCCGACGCGATCGCGGCGGGCGCGCTGACGGCCATCGAAGGCTCGAGCGCGGCCTTTATCGAAAAAGCCTCCGGCATCAAATCGCGCTATGTGATGGAAAAAACCGGCATCCTCGATCCGGCGCGCATGACGGCGCGCATTCCCGAGCGTGCGGACGAAGAGATCTCGCTGCAGGCCGAGATCTGCGTGGCGGCGGCGCGGCAGGCGCTGGACCGGGCCGGCCGCACGGCGGCCGACATCGACATGGTGCTGGTCGCCTGCAGCAACATGCAGCGCGCCTACCCGGCGATGGCGGTCGAGGTGCAGGAAGCGCTGGGCATCGACGGCTTCGGCTTCGACATGAACGTGGCCTGTTCCTCGGCCACCTTCGGCATCCAGACGGCGATGGCGGCGGTGCAGAGCGGCCAGGCGCGCGCGGTACTGGTGCTCAATCCCGAGATCACCAGCGGCCACCTGAACTTCCGCGACCGCGACAGCCACTTCATTTTCGGCGACGCCTGCACGGCGATCGTGATCGAAGCGGCGGAGACGGCGACCGGCCATCACCAGTTCGAGATCCTGGAATCGAAGCTCAAGACCAAGTTCTCGAACAATATCCGCAACAACTTCGGCTTCATGAACCGCTTCGACGAAGCGGGCATCGGCCAGCCGGACAAGCTGTTCCGCCAGCAGGGCCGCAAGGTATTCAAGGAAGTGTGCCCGATGGCGGCCGAGATGATCCGCGAGACGGTCACCAACGCCGGGCTGGAAGTGGCGCAGGTATCGCGCTACTGGCTGCACCAGGCCAACCTGAACATGAACCTGCTGATCACCCGCATGCTGCTCGGGCGCGACGCCGAGCCGCAGGAAGCGCCGGTCATCCTGGACACCTACGCCAACACCTCGTCGGCCGGCTCGATCATCGCCTTCCACAAGTACCAGGACGATATGCCGAGCGGCTCGCACGGGGTGATCTGCTCGTTCGGCGCGGGGTACTCGATCGGGTGCGTGGTGGTGCGCAAGAAGTAAGTGCCGTACCGGTCGCTCGCAAAACCGGGAATAGCCCCGTGCCCCAGCCCCAGGCGTCATAACACCGTTGACTTTCAATCCGTCATTCCCGCGCAGGCGGGAATGACGGATTGAAGTGAATTGGATATCGGTTCTGTTCTGGGTCGCATGTGTTCTCAAAGCCGTGCCGCCAGCTCCGCGCCTTCCTTGATGGCGCGCTTGGCGTCGAGTTCGGCGGCCAGCGCCGCGCCGCCGATCTTGTGGAACACCGGCCCGCCATTGGCCGCCGCGCCTTCTTCCGGCATCAGCTCCGTCAGGCTGTCCTGCCCCGCGCAGATGATCACGTTGTCGACCGCGATCAAGCGCTCTTCGCCGCCTACCGTGATGTGCAGCCCATGGTCGTCGATCTTGTTGTACGTGACCCCGGCCAGCATCACCACGCCGTTGCGGCTCAAGGTCGCGCGGTGCACCCAGCCCGAGGTCTTGCCCAGCCCCGCCCCCAGTTTGGATGCCTTGCGCTGCATCAGGAACAACTGGCGCACCGGTTCGGCCGCGTGCGGGGCGCTCAGGCCGCCGCTGGTGGTCGCTTCCAGGTCCACGCCCCACTCGCCGGCCCATGCGGCCAGCGGCAGCGGCAGCGGGTGCGCCGGGTTGTGCAGCAAGTATTCGCCCACGTCGAAACCGATCCCGCCCGCGCCGATGATCGCCACCCGCTTGCCGACCGGCGCCTTGTTCTGCAAGACGTCGATGTACGACAGCACCTTGGGATGCCCGATGCCCTCGATCGGCGGCATGCGCACCTTGATTCCGGTGGCGACGATCACGTCGTCGAAGCCGCCCGCCAGCAGCGCCTCGCGCGTGACCCGTTCGCCGAGCCGCACGGTCACGCCGGTCAGTTCCAGCTTGCGCGAAAAATAGCGGATCGTCTCGGCGAATTCTTCCTTGCCCGGGATTTGCATGGCGATCTTGAATTGGCCGCCGACCGTGTCGCTCGAATCGAACAGCGTGACCGCGTGCCCGCATTCGGCCGCCACGGTCGCCGCCGACAGCCCGGCCGGGCCGGCGCCCACCACCGCCACCTTGCGCGCGCGGCGCGTGGGCGCGTACACCAGCTCCGTCTCGTGGCAGGCGCGCGGGTTGACCAGGCAGCTGGCGCGCTTGTTGGAGAAGGTGTGGTCGAGGCAGGCCTGGTTGCAGCCGATGCAGGTGTTGATCTCGTCCGCGCGCCCGGCCGCCGCCTTGGCCACGAACTGGGCGTCGGCCAGGAAGGGGCGCGCCATCGAGACCATGTCGGCGTCGCCGCGCGCGATGATGTCGTTCGCTTCGAACGGCATGTTGATGCGGTTCGAGGCCACCACCGGAATCTTCACTTCGCGCCGCAGGCGCCCCGCCACGCTGGCAAAGGCCGCGCGCGGCACCGAGGTGACGATGGTCGGCACGCGCGCCTCGTGCCAGCCATAGCCGGTGTTGAGGATGGTGACGCCGGCCGCTTCCAGCGCATGCGCGACCTTGACCACGTCGTCCCAGGTGTTGCCGCCTTCGACCAGGTCGAGCAGCGAGTGGCGGTACATGATGATGAAGTCGTGGCCCACGGTCTGGCGAATGCGCTTGACGATCTCGATGGGCAGGCGCATGCGGTTCTCGATGCTGCCGCCCCAGCGGTCCTGGCGCAGGTTGGTGCGCGCGCACAGGAACTGGTTGAGCAGGTAGCCTTCGCTGCCCATCACTTCGATGCCGTCGTAGCCGGCCCGTTTGGCCAGCCTGGCGCAGCGCGCGTAGTCGCGGATGGTCGCTTCGATCCCGCTTTCGGTCAGCGCGCGCGGCTTGAACGGCGAAATCGGCGACTTGCGGTCCGAGGCCGACACCACCAGCGGCTGGTAGCCGTAGCGCCCCGAATGCAGGATCTGCATCAGGATCTTGCCGCCCTCTTCGTGCACCGCCGTGGTGACACGCCGGTGGTTGATCACATCGCCCGCGAAATTGAGGGTGCCGCCGAACGGCAGCAGCCAGCCCTGGCGGTTGGGCGAGATGCCGCCGGTGACGATCAGGCCGACGCCGCCCCTGGCGCGCTCGCGGTAGAATGCGGCCAGCTTGCCGTAGTTGTAGAAGCGGTCTTCGAGCCCGGTGTGCATCGACCCCATGATGACGCGGTTGCGCAGGGTGGTAAAACCGAGGTCCAGGGGCGCGAGCAGGTGGGAATAGGCTTGGTTTGTCATGGTTGCGTGGGTGGAGGCGTAAAGACGCAGCGTCGGCACTGCATGTCGAGACGACATTACAACCTACTTCTGTAGATGCCGGGTTCTAATCTTGCGCCGCGCGCCCGGCGCTATCCCGCGCACGCTTGAGCACGCTCCCTTGTCAGGCCCGTCGCTTTCCCGTAGGCTGGGCCTTATGTTTCCGCGAATCCTATTATGTTGCCTTCTCGCTTGTTCCGAGCCCGTCCTGGCCCAATCCAGGCTGGAAGTGTCGGTCAAGCGTGTCGACGTGGCCGACCAGCACGTCTTCGAAGTCGCGTCCAGCGGCGAGGTAAAGGCGTCGCCGGCGGCCGTGTGGAAGGTGCTGACCAATTACGATCGCATGTCCGAGTTCGTGCCGGACCTGAAAACCTCCAAGGTCCTTTCGCGCACCGGCAACAAGGCCATCATCGAGCAGTTCGGGGTGGCCAGCTTCCTGTTCATCCGGCGCGATATCCACCTGATCGTGCAGGCCACGGAGGAGCCGATGACGGCCATCGATATCGGCCTCGTTACGGGCGACATGCGCCTCTACCAGTGCCGCTGGGAGCTGGTGCCGGTGCCCGAGACGGGCGGCACGCGCATCGTCTACAGCGGCAAGCTGGTGCCGAAGTTCTACGTGCCCGGCATGCTGGGCGCGAACATCATCCGCTCCGACATCGAGCGCATGATGAAAGCGGTGCTGGCGCGCCTGGAGCGCGGCGACAGTGCCGGCAACTGAATCGCGCTCAATCCACGCCCGATCCTGGCCGCATCAGGCCTGGTAGCTGTGCGGCTCGCGCAGTTCGGCGAAGCTTTCGATGCTGCCGATGTTGACGGTCACGGGATTGAGACTCATTTGCGGCGCCATGGCGCGCCACGCAAACTGCCACTCGCGTTCTTCCGCTTCGGCGCTGCTCTTGGTGAAGGCGGCGCCCAGGGCCGCGCGCACGCCGTATTCGACGGCGCCGTCGATGCCGGCCCAACTTGGCAGGGTGCGCTGCACGGCGCGGTGCAGGCGCTCGCCGAATTCCTCGGTATTGTGGATCACCAGGCAGCAGTCGGCCGGCGAAAAAATCTCGAACAGGGCTTTGTCCCAGGCTTGCGAGAACGACAGGGTCAGGCAGTTGTTGGCCGGGACCAGGCGAAACTGCCCCAGGGTCAGCGCGGCTTCCAGTTCGGCGCGCGGAGCGTAGCGGAACAGGGTCGGGGGACGTTGATAATCGTGCATAGGAAAACTCAATCTGTTAGTTTGGGTTCGGCAGGGAGCCGGGCGGACGCACGTGACGGCGCGAACGCAGCGTCTTGGACGCGACAAAAATTTCGACCAGCAGGTACACGAAGCTGCCGATCAGGCACAGCATCGCAATCACGAACAGGCCGGCGATGTACTGGTCCAGCGGGACGTTGGTGGTATCGCCCAGGAACAGCAGCGCAATGACCAGGCAAATCAGCAGGCCGCAGGCGGTGCTCAGTGCAATGGCGTAGTTAATCAGGTGCCAGCGCCGGTACAGGACATCGAGTTCGTCCATGTAGGCGTCCTGGTAGGCGATATCGAGGCGGTCTTCCAGCACGCGCGAACGGTCGATGATACGCGCCAGGCGGTTGGTCAGCACCATCAGGTTGGTGCACACCCCGGTGAGCAGGAACACCGGCGCGATGGCCAGCTGGATGACGTGGCCGATATCGGTGAGCTGGAGATTCATAGGGCGCTGTTCAATGGTTTATGCATGCAGCCGCTAGTGTAGCAGGGCCACCCCCGCCGTCGCTACTCGAAGCGCCCGCTGCGCTTGAACTGCTCGGTGGCGCCCACCAGCGCCTTGGCGATGCCCGCTTCCAGCGCGCCATGGCCGGCGTCGGCCACCATGCGCAGGCGCGAGCCGGGCCAGGCCTGGTGCAGGCGGTAGGCCGACAGCGGCGGGCAAATCACGTCGTAGCGGCCCTGCACGATCACGCACGGCAGGTGCGCGATGCGGCCCACGTCCTGCACCAGCTGGTCTTCGCGCAGGAAGCCGCCGTTGGCCATGTAATGCGATTCGAGCCGGCCCACGCCCAGGTCGAGCGTGTCGGACGCGGTGTCTTCGGGCTGCGGCAGCAGGAACACGCGCCGTCCTTCGAAGCGGCTCCAGGCGCGCGCCGCCGGCCAGTACACGGCCGGATCGTCGCACAGCATGCGCGAGGTGTAAGCGGTGAGCAGGTCGGCCCGCTCGGCTTCGGGAATCGGGGCCACGAATTCGTCGTACAGCTCCGGGTAGAACCAGCGCACGCCGTGCAGGAACCAGTCCACTTCGGCGGCGGTGCACAGGAAAATCCCGCGCAGGATGAAGCCGAGGCAGCGCTCGGGATGCGCTTCGCCGTAGGCCAGCGCCAGGGTCGAGCCCCACGAGCCGCCGAACACCAGCCACTTGTCGACGCCGAACTGGGCGCGCAGGGTTTCGATATCGGCGATCAGCAATTGGGTGGTGTTGTCGCGCCATTCGCCCAGCGGGGTCGATTTGCCGGCGCCGCGCTGGTCGAACAGGATGATGCGGTACTGCTGCGGGTCGAAAAAGCGCCGGTGCTGGGGCGACAGGCCCGCACCCGGCCCGCCGTGCAGGAACAGCACGGGAATGCCGTGCGGGTTGCCCACTTCCTCCCAGTAGATGGTATGGACCGCGTCGACTTCCAGCATGCCGTGCCGGGTCGGCTGGATCGGCGGGAACAGGCAGGTCGGAATGGCGGGCATGGGAGTCCTCTTTGAGTTGACAGGCGATTGTAGCGCACTGGGGCGCCGCCGCAATCGCTAGCGTGGCGCCCTACCCCGCGCGGCCGGCCAGCTGCCGCACCGCGTCCATTGCGGCTTTCAGGTCGCCGCCGGCGTGGCGCTTCCACAGGACGGCGGCGGCCGGGAATTTGCGCGCGCCGACCAGGGCGCCGATCTGGCGCCGCACGTCCGCCTCCAGCAGGGCGTATCGGCGCAGCTCGGGCGAACGCGGCTCGCCGGCACGCCCCGAGGGATCGCGCTCCATCAAACAGGAGTGCAGCTCGGGCAGCGGCTGCGGCGCGGCGCCGCCGTGCGCCACGCTCGCGCTCAGGCGGAGCTCGGGCAGCGCGCCGGGCGCCAGGTGCTCGTCGGGCCAGTCGATCAGCTGCGCCACGTTGTAGATGGTGTCGACCTGGGCCTCGCGGATGACGTCGACCAGGTCGTGCGGGTCCACGCCGGCGGCGAGCAGCCTGGCGACGGCGCCGCCCTGCCGCTGCAGCGCTTGCGGCGCGGCTTCGTCGATGACGGTGCTCCACAGCCCGCGCAGCAGCAGCTCGTGCAGCAGCGCCGCCGGCGACTGGTCAGGCGCCGGTGTAGACATGGAACCCGTCGAAATCGGCCTTGCCGAGCGCGACCCCGCCCTGGCGCAGGATGGCGTAGGCGGCGGTCAGGTGGAAAAAGAAGTTCGGCAGCGCGTACTGCAGCAGGAAGGGCTGGCCCGGCAGGGTGACCAGGGCTTCGCCGGCGCGGTCGCTGACCATGCGGCTGGCGGCGCCGTCGAACTGCGCGGGCGTGAGCGCGTCGAGAAAGCCGAGCACGAAGTCGATGCGCTGGCGCAGGCCCTCGTAGGTCGGTGCGAACTGGCCGCTGTCGCGCAGCGCGCTGGCGGGAAAGGCGCCGCTGTCCGACAGGGCGCTGCCGGCCAGCGGGGCGCAGGCGCGCACGGCGAAATTGGCCGCCACCTCGGCTTGCGCCGCCAGCGTCAGCATGCCCGGCGCCAGGCGCGCGCCGAGCAGCGCGCCGGCATCCGCATGCGCTTCGCCCAGCGCCAGCATGGCGCGCATCTGGCGCAGGTAACGGCGGAACACGGGCACGCTCGCTTCGTACAGATTCTCGTTCGCCCACGGCTGCTCGCGCGCGCGCCGCAGCGAGTACTGGACTTCGATATCGTCTTTCATCTTGCCGCGCTCCCAGCCCTGCGATTCGTAAAAGATGTCGGCGCGCGTGTCGGCGCCGGTCGAGAGCACGATCTGCTCGTGCCCCTGTTCGAACAGATCCTCGACGGCCAGCGCCAGCAAGCGCTTGCCGATGCCCTTCCCTTCGCGCGCCGGGTCGATGAACAGCGCCCAGATCGATCCTTGCGCGCGGTCGGCGCTGGCAAAGCCGGCGATCGCGCCATCGTCCTCGCACACCCAGCTGCGCCCCAGGCGACCCAGATAATCGCGGTACATGGCGAGAGTGACGCGGCCCGGGTCGCGCAGGCGGTTTTCGGTAACGGCCAGGCGAATGGCCGACATGGCAGGGATGTCGGCTTCGGTGGCCAGCCGGAAGGTGAGCGTGGAAGTGGTATTCAAGGTCGGTCGTGTTCCTGTTGTTCAGTCGTCGGCAAGCAGTTGCTTGAGGCGCCGTGGATAGTGGTTGAGAAAGTCGCGCGTGACCGCGAAATGTTCGGTATCTTCGTAGGCCACGTCGGCGATGCCGCTGCCGTCGAACTGCAGGATTTTGGCGTTCGGGTACGACAGCAGGATCGGCGAATGGGTGGCGATGATGAACTGGCAGTCCTGCTTGACCAGCTGGTCGATCGCCGACAGCGCGGCCAGCTGGCGGTTGGGCGAGAGCGCGGCCTCGGGCTCGTCGAGCAGGTACAGGCCGCCGGCGGAAAACTCCAGGATCACGTCCATGAAGGCTTCGCCATGCGAGCGCAGGTGCTTGGAGGGCTGCGGAGGAAACGTGCCGTCGAGATAGGTGAAGACATTAAACAGGCTCTCGGCGCGCAAAAAATACGACCAAGCCGGCTTGCGGAAGCTCTTCACCAGTTTCAGGCAGTTCCGCAGTGGCGAGACGTCCTGCTGCTCGCGGTGGACGTTACGGCTGCCGCCTTCGCTGGGCAGGCCCATCGCCACGGCGATCGCTTCGAGCATGGTCGACTTGCCGGCGCCGTTTTCATCCACAAAAAATGTGACGTCGGCATGCGGCTCGATGACGCCCATGTCGCGCACGGCGGGAATATTGAAGGGATAGCTGTCGAAGTCGATTTCGGCATCGCCGGCGATCGAGATTTCGCGTAAGTAGGGTTTGGCGCTGATCGACATGCTAGTTCCGCGTAGACAACTGCAGTTTTAGAACCTCAAGCTGATAAACGTACCTTTGCACTTGGAAGTTCAAGATGAACGCGCCAGCTATCGTCGACATGGCGAACAGAAACAGCAAAAACAGGACCGCACTGGGAAAATGGGCAGGATCGGCCCAGTTTGCAAGGAAAAACGATGCCCGCCATGGCACTTCTCTGAAAACCGCCCAGCCACCTGCCAGCAACACCACCAGAGCCAGTTTGTCTGTTCCGCCAACAAACAACTTAATGCGCTCACGCGCTCGATTCGCCCTAAGTTCCACGAACTCGTGCGCACGCTGTAAGTCTTTTTTATCGAATCTGTCCAGGCGTCTGGCTTGGCCAAGATCCCATTTTAGCTCCGATACAAAGCTGCGCCACAGGCTCTGCTTGAGCGTAATACCCCAGCACACCACTTCAACGATAAGTGCGCCAAGAGCGGCGAAAGCCATAAAAAGAGTTCCCACCATCAATCCAAGGATAGTGTCCATCCCCATAGGCGTCAGGGGTGAACGAAATTGATGCCACGCTAGAAACAGCGACGCGATAGCGGACAGACCTAAAGCAAACAATAAGCCATATCGAAAGACCCGGTGTGCCAGTAATTCCAAGCGGGTACGATGGTTCTTTCTGCGAACTGGCTTGAAGGTATCGACAATCTCAAGAATTTCAAATGCAGCACTGCTCATGAACCGCCTTCGCATAACTGCTGTATTAAGTAAAAAAGCACCGCCCCACGGGCAGTGCTTTCGGAGGATGCTAACGCCGGCGGCAATCAGGACATGTGCTGTCCGCCGTTGATGGCGATGTTGGCACCGGTCACAAAAGCGGCTTCGTCCGACGACAGGTAAGCGACCAGGCCGGCGACTTCTTCCGGTTTGCCCAGGCGCGCCATCGGGATTTGCGGGATGATCTTGGTGTCGAGCACTTCTTTCGGGATTTCCATGACCATCTTGGTGCCGATGTAGCCCGGCGAAATGGTGTTCACGGTCACGCCCTTGCGCGCCACTTCCAGCGCCAGCGCCTTGGTGAAGCCGTGCATGCCGGCCTTGGCCGCCGAATAGTTGGTCTGGCCGAAGGCGCCCTTCTGCCCGTTCACCGACGAAATGTTGATGATACGGCCCCAGCCGCGTTCGACCATGCCATCGCACACCGGCTTGGTCATGTTGAAGACGGAGTCGAGGTTGGTGGCCATGACGGCGTCCCAGTTCGGCTTGTCCATTTTCTTGAACGTCATGTCGCGCGTGATGCCCGCGTTGTTGACCAGCACGTCGATCAGGCCGACTTCGTCCTGGATCTTGGCCACGCAGGCCTGGGCCGAATCGTAGTCGGCCACGTCGCACTCATACGCCTTGAAGTCGTAGCCCATGTCCTTGGTGGTCGCCAGCCACTCGGCGACCTTCTTGTTACCAGGGGAATACGTGGTGACGACCCGATATCCGAGAGCGGCCAGCTTGAAACAGACCGCTTCGCCCAAACCGCCCATACCGCCGGTCACTAATGCAACTCTAGCCATGTTGTCTTCTCCTGTTTTTGTACACCAACTCCAACCAAATCGCGGGGGCGGATTGGAACCGCCTTGCCCCGCTTAAGCAATGCCCGGTGTCGCCCGGCCCGGCCCGGCTGCGCTTGCGCGCAAGGGCACTCAGTCGCGCTCTACCGCCAAAGCAACTCCCATGCCGCCGCCGATGCACAGGCTGGCCAGCCCGCGCTTGGCGTCGCGGCGGATCATTTCATGCAGCAAGGTCACCAGCACGCGGCAGCCCGATGCACCAATCGGGTGCCCCAGTGCGATCGCGCCGCCGTTGACGTTGATCTTGCTGGTGTCCCAGCCCATCTCTTTGTTGACCGCCACCGCCTGCGCGGCGAAGGCTTCGTTAATTTCCATCAGGTCCACGTCTTCGTGTTTCCAGCCGGCTTTTTGCAGGCACAGCTTGGTCGCCGACACCGGGCCCATGCCCATGATGGACGGGTCCAGCCCGGCCGAGGAATAGGCCTTGATGCGCGCCAGCGGCTTGAGGCCGAGTTCCTTTGCCTTGGAAGCGGACATCATGATGACGGCGGCGGCGCCGTCGTTCAGGCCCGACGCATTCCCGGCCGTCACCGTACCGGCTTTGTCGAAAGCGGGGCGCAGGCTGGCCAGCGAGTCGAGCGTGGTGCCGTGCTTCGGATACTCGTCGGTGTCGAACACGACCGTGCCCTTCTTGGACACGATCTCGAAAGGAATGATTTCATCCTTGAACTTGCCGGCTTTTTGCGCGGCCTCGGCCTTGAGCTGGGATTGCAGCGCGAATTCGTCCTGCTCGGCGCGCGAGACTTCGTACTTCTTGGCGACGTTCTCGGCGGTCACGCCCATGTGGTACTGGTTGAAGGCGTCCCACAGGCCGTCCACGATCATGGTGTCGACCAGCTTGGTGTCGCCCATGCGGAAACCGTCGCGCGAGCCGGGCAGCACGTGCGGCGAGGCGCTCATGTTTTCCTGGCCGCCGGCGATGACGATGTCGGCGTCGCCGCACTTGATGGCCTGGGCCGCCAGGTGGGTGGCCTTCAGGCCGCTGCCGCAGACTTTGCCGACGGTAAAGGCCGGCACCATGTCGGGCAAGCCGGCCTTGCGGGCGGCCTGGCGCGCCGGGCCCTGGCCGGCGCCGGCGGTGAGCACCTGGCCGAGGATGACTTCGTTGACTTTGGCCGGATCGAGGTCGATCTTCGCCAGCAGGTGCTTGATGACGTGGGCGCCCAGTTCGGCGGCGGGGATTTTCGCGAGCGCGCCGCCAAATTTACCGACTGCGGTACGGCCAGCGGCCACGATTACGACGTCTTCCATGTGAATCTCCGATGTGCTGTGTTCTGGCGCGGGGCCAGTGGGGGTTTCAAGTGAGCGGCCTGGTACTGGATTCTAGATTCCGGCCGCCGTTTCCGGCGCTGCTCCGGCCGGCGGCGCGGCCAACCGGGGCCGACCGAAAATTGCAAACTGCCATGCATCGCGCGGAACCGGGGTCAGCCAGTTGCTGGCGCCGCCCGCGACCTGCCACTGCCGGGTTGCGACGGTGGCGCTGGCGAGCAGGGTTCTTATCGAATCGACATTGACTTGCGCAGCGGACACGCCCGCATCCATCGCGGCCTGGACGCTGCGTTCGAACATGCCCGCATGGGCGTCGAACAGTTCCCGCATGGAGCGGAAAAATGGGTCAGAACTTGAAAACATGGTTTCCCTTTTCGGATGGACAGGCTTTGACAGCACACAGCGTGGCAAAGTCCACCATCTTAGTTTCCAGATTCCGTTCGAGTTTGAGCAAAATCAATCTTATCAGCTTATTCACCGAAAACAATCGGGGATTGCCCTACCGCCGCAAATTACCCCGCTTGAATATCAGCTAAGCAAGGTGATGCCGTCGAGCGTACGCGCGCATTGCTCGCGGATCACGCCGACGAAGTCGCTCACATAGGCCTTGGCGGCCAGCGCCGGCGGCACCGACACGAACAGGTCGCTCCACAGGCCGAACTCGCCCACCGGGCGCGACAGCACGTAATCGTAATCGACGTAATTCTTGATGGCCCAGTTGGGCAGCGCGGCCAGCCCGCGCCGGCTGGCGACGAGCTGGAGGATGGCGACGGTCAGCTCGGCCGTGCGGCGTTCGAAGCGGACCTTGGCGGGGCGCAGGACTTCGCGGATCAGGTCGATCCGTTCTTCCGGCACCGGATAGGTGATCAGGGTTTCGCCTTCAAAATCGGGCGCTTCCAGGCGGCGCTGGGCGGCCAGGCGGTGCTTCTGGGCCAGCACCACCAGGATTTCGAAGCGGAACAGGGGGAACACGGTGTATTCCGGGCCGCCCGCCGAACCGATCACCAGGTCGGCCTGGCCGCTGCGCAGCAGCTCGATCGGTTCGCTGTGAAAGCCCGACACCAGGTCGATCTCGACATCCGGCCAGCGCTGGCGGAAGGCATCCATGACCGGCATCAGCCAGTCGAAGCAGGTATGGCATTCGAGCGCCACGCGCAGCTGGCCGCGGTCGCCCTGCGACAGGCGCGCCACGTCGCGTTCGGCCTGCTCCACCTCGGGCAGCACCTGGTCGGCCAGCGCCAGCAGGCGCATGCCGGTGGCGGTAAACGCGATCGGCAGCGACTTGCGTTCGAACAGGGGGGCGCCGTAGCGCTCCTCCATCAGCTTGATCTGGTGCGAGAGGGCCGATTGCGTCAGGTTCAGCAACTGGGCGGCGCGCACCAGGCTGCCGGATGAGCGCAAGGCAGTCAGCGTGCGCAGGTGTCGGAGTTCAAGCATGGGCCTCGCTCAATGAAAATTTTTCATGCGGAACTGCAAAAGGTTTCGTTTTGATTATATGACAGTTTGCTGCAAACTTTACACACGAACAATGAAATCTCGATGACATCATGAAAACGCTGCACACCCACGTACTTGGCTTTCCCCGCATCGGCGCGCGCCGCGAACTGAAAACCGCCCTCGAAGCCTTCTGGCGCGGCGACACCGGCGAAGCCGAGCTGGAAGCGGCCGGCGCCGCCCTGCGCGCGCGCCACTGGGCCCTGCAGGCCGGGGCCGGGCTGGAACTGGTGACGGTGGGCGACTTCGCCTTCTACGACCAGATGGCCAATCACATCGCGCTGTTCGGCTGCGAGCCGGCGCGCTTCGGCCCGGATGCCGGCGCCACCCCGCTGGCGCGCTATTTCGCCATGGCGCGCGGCGCGCAAGCGGCCTGCTGCGGCGGGCACGCCGGAGAACACGGCAGCCATGCCCTCGACATGACCAAGTGGTTCGACACCAACTACCACTACCTGGTGCCGGAATTCGGCCCGGACACCGCCTTCACCCTGGCCGGCGAGCGCCTGCTGGCCGAAGTGGCCGAAGCGCAGGCGCTCGGGCACCGGGTCAAGGCCAGCCTGATCGGCCCGCTCACCTTCCTGTGGCTGGGCACGGCGCGCGAGGCCGGTTTCGACCGTTTGAGCCTGCTCGAAAAACTGCTGCCGGTCTACACCGCCCTGCTGATGCGCCTCAAAGCCGAGGGCGTGGAATGGGTGCAGGTCGACGAACCGATCCTCGGGCTGGACTTGCCGCAGGAATGGCGCAACGCCTTCGAAATCGCCTACTGGCTGCTGGCGCAATCGGGCGCGCGCATCATGCTGGCGACCTATTTTTCGCCGCTCGAAGAAAACCTCGGCCTGGCCTGCCGTCTGCCGGTGGCCGGCCTGCATGTGGACGGCGTGCGCGCGGCGCATGAGCTGACCAGCGTGTGCGACTGGCTGGCCCTGCCGAAGGTGCTGTCGGTCGGCATCGTCGACGGGCGGAATATCTGGCGCACCGACCTCGACGCGGCCATTGCCCGGCTGGCGCCGCTGCTCGACAAGCGCGGCGAACTGTGGCTTGCGCCCTCGTGCTCGCTGCTGCATGTGCCCCTGAGCCTGGCCGACGAAGACGCGCTCGACCCCGAAGTGCGTTCCTGGCTGGCCTTCGCCACCGAAAAACTGGACGAACTGGCGACCCTGAAAGCGGCCCTGCAAGGCGCGCACGCGCCGCAGCTGGCCGTCGCGCGCGCCGCGATCGCCAGCCGCGCGCGCAGCGCGCGGGTGCACAGCGACGCCGTCGCGGCCCGGGTGCGCGCCTTGCCGGACGATGCCGACCGGCGCGCTTCGCCGTTCGCCGCGCGCCAGGCGCTGCAGCGCGCGCGCTTGCGCCTGCCCGCCTATCCGACCACCACCATCGGCTCGTTCCCGCAGACGGCGGCGATCCGCGCCGCGCGCGCCGCCTTCCGCCGTGGCGCCCTGCCGCTGGCGCAGTACCAGAGCGCGATGCGCGCCGAGATTGCGCATGCGGTGGCGCGCCAGGAAGCCATCGGCCTCGACGTGCTGGTTCACGGCGAAGCCGAGCGCAACGACATGGTCGAGTATTTCGGCGAGCAGCTCGACGGCTTCGTCTTTACGCGGCACGGCTGGGTGCAATCGTACGGCTCGCGCTGCGTCAAGCCGCCGGTGCTGTATGGCGACGTGGCGCGCGGGCGCGCGATGACGGTGGCCTGGTCGGCGCATGCGCAAAGCCTGTCGGCGCGGCCGGTCAAGGGCATGCTGACCGGGCCGGTCACGATCCTGCAGTGGTCCTTCGTGCGCGACGACCAGCCGCGCGCGCTGACCGCGCTGCAGATCGCGCTGGCCATGCGCGACGAAGTGGCGGACTTGCAGGCGGCCGGGATCGGCATCATCCAGATCGACGAGCCGGCCCTGCGCGAAGGCTTGCCGCTGCGGCGCGCGCGCTGGGGCGAGTACCTGGCCTGGGCCACGCGCGCCTTCCGCATCACGGCCGGCGCGGCGCAGGACGCGACCCAGATCCACACGCATATGTGCTATGCCGAGTTCAACGACATCCTGCCGCAGATCGCGGCCCTGGACGCCGACGTGATCACCATCGAGACCAGCCGTTCCGACATGGCGCTGCTGGACGGCTTCGGCGAGTATCGCTATCCGAACGAGATCGGCCCGGGGGTATACGACATCCATTCGCCGGCGGTGCCGAGCACGGACGCCATCGAACGGCTGCTCAGGAAAGCGGCCCAGGTGATCCCGGCCGCCAACCTGTGGGTCAATCCCGATTGCGGCCTGAAAACGCGCGGCTGGGCCGAGACCGAAGCGGCGCTGGTCAACATGGTGGCGGCCGCCCGGCGCCTGCGCGCATAGCCATCCCTGCCGGTGTCCACCCGGGTGCGTGTCCATCCGGGTGCCAGGTCTGACATTCGGACACGGCCTGAGCCTTGCAGAAGCGCGCGCAAGGCCGCCGGCGCCCCTCAAAACCGGTTTGGAGTTGCCTCGCGGAACATGCATGGCAAGCCTCCCCGAACCGCAATTTTCACAGTAGAATGCACGAGCCTGCGCCACTTTGGGCGATGATCCGCCCATCCCTCACGACTCGTCTATGCTCAAAAGCCCGTCCCAACTGCCTATCGAAATCAAGATATCCACCGTGGTGGCGATCTCCACGATTCTGTATTCGGCCGACCCGCTGGCCATCGATGCGGCGCTCAAGCAGATGACGGGCGGCTCGGCCGATTTCTTCGAAGACGAATTCGCCGTGATCGATATCAGCGCCCTGGCCGAGAACGCGCCGCGCATCGACTGGGACAAGATGGTCGGGCTGCTCAAGAAATACCACCTGAACGCGGTGGCCGTGCGCGGCGCCCCGGCTTCCATGCACGAGGCGATCCGCGCGCGCGGCCTGTCGCTCGACGACGGCGCCAGCGGCGACAAGGCGCGCGCCGACACGCCGGCGCCGGCCGCCGCCGCGCCGCCCGCCGCGCCCGCCCCCCTCGTCACGCCCGGCACCATGATCATCGACACCCCGGTGCGCGCCGGCCAGCGCGTGTACGCGCGCGGCGGCGACCTGATCGTCACGGCGGTGGTCAACAACGGCGCCGAGATCATCGCCGACGGCAGCATCCATATTTACGCGTCGCTGTTCGGACGCGCACTCGCGGGCGCGTCGGGCAATGCCGATGCGCGTATCTTCGCCATGGCAATGCAGCCCGAACTGGTCTCGATCGCCGGCGTCTACCGCACCTTCGAAGATGGCTTCGCGCCGCAGCTGGCGCGCCAGCCCACGCAAATCCGCTTGATCGGCGACCGAATCGATATACTGTCGATCAGTCCGGCCTCCCGCGTTTAAATACCAGATACGAAAAAAGGACCCCCTGTGGCACGAATTATTGTTGTGACTTCCGGCAAGGGTGGCGTCGGCAAGACGACCTCCAGCGCCAGCTTTTCCACCGGCCTGGCCATGCGTGGCCACAAGACCGCCGTGCTCGACTTCGATGTCGGCCTGCGCAATCTCGACCTGATCATGGGTTGCGAACGGCGCGTCGTCTACGACCTGATCAACGTCATCAATGGCGAAGCCTCGCTCAACCAGGCGCTGATCAAGGACAAGCACTGCGACAACCTGTTCATCTTGCCGGCCTCGCAGACGCGCGACAAGGATGCCTTGTCGGAAGAAGGCGTCGAACGCGTGCTGCACGACCTGATCAACATGGGTTTCGAATACATCATCTGCGATTCGCCGGCCGGCATCGAGCATGGCGCGCTGATGGCGCTCACCTTCGCCGACGAAGCGATCATCGTGACCAATCCGGAAGTGTCGTCGGTGCGCGATTCGGACCGCATCCTCGGCATCATCCAGGCCAAGTCGCGGCGCGCCCAGACCGGCGCCGAGCCGGTCAAGGAACACCTCTTGATCACGCGCTATTCGCCGAAGCGGGTCGAGAACGATGAAATGCTGTCCTACCAGGATGTGCAGGAAATCCTGCGCATTCCCCTGGTCGGCATCATCCCCGAATCCGAGTCGGTGCTGCACGCATCGAACCAGGGCAATCCGGCGATTCATTTCAAGGGCACCGACGTGGCCGAGGCCTACGAGGACGTGGTCTCGCGCTTTCTCGGCGAGGACGTGCCGCTGCGCTTTACCAGCTATGAAAAACCAGGCATATTCCAGCGCATCTTCGGAGTAAAGTGATATGGCCCTGCTTTCATTCCTGTTCCCCTCCAAGCCGAAAAGCGCCACCGCGGCCAAGGAGCGCCTGCAGATCATCATCGCGCGCGAACGCGGCCAGCGCACCGGCCCGGATTTCCTGCCGGCGCTGCACCGCGAACTGCTCGAAGTGATCTCGAAGTACACGCGCGTCAATCCGGACGACATCAAGCTGTCGCTGGACCGCCAGGGCAACCTGGAAGTGCTCGAAGTAAACGTGGTGCTGCCGGACACCTGATGCGCCGGCTGCGCCTCGGCAGCACAGCCGAGGCGGCAAGCCCGCAACGCTAGGCGGCGCGCGCCGCCAGCAATTCCTGCGCCACCGTGGTGCACGCCTCCACATGGTCGTAGCCCAGCTTGCGGAACACGGTAAACCCGATCGCCGCCGAGGCCAGCTGGCCGGCCAGCGGCACGAAGCGCGCGGCCGACTTGGCCAATACCCTGGTCCCGGCGCGCTTGAGCAGGCGCGCGGCCAGCTGGCGCGTGATCAATTTTCCAACCATCATCCCGCCCACGCCCGCCGCCGCGCCGAACACGATGCGCTTGTAGGCCGGCTGCAAGTGCTCGACCTGTTCGGCGGTCAGGCCGAAGGCGGCGTTGACGTCGTTGACGAGGCCGGTCAGCATGCTCAGGTCGGACATCACATCGAGGCCGGGAACCGGCAGCGCCGAGACGCCGGCCGAGACGGCGGCGCGGTTGCGCACCATGCGGCGGCAATCTTCGCGGACTTGCAAAATAGCTTCCGCATTGCCTGGAATCGTTGTCAAGTCATCGTTCATGGTGCTCCTTTCGATATGTAAATTTCCTTCAAGACTCAAAAAGTCGATTGAAATCGGGGTTTTTCCAGTGTACCGTGTAATCAGGCGAGGGGATGGCACGACAGATCAGTTCGTTGCCGGGTGTAAATTAATGTGTTCCAATTAAGTGTTGCTTTGTAAAAGTCTGTTATATTCAGAGTAACTATTCATTAGTCAAAAGGTAGGACTCCTCCTACGACACGTTTTTACGTTCGACACATGCCATCATGAGAATTGCAGTCCTAGACAATGACCGCAGCCAGGCAGACCTGATCTGCCAGGTGCTGACCTCCGCCGGACACGTCTGTCAGTCATTCGACAGCGGTAAGGATTTGCTGGGACAGCTGCGTAAAGACAGCTTCGACATGCTCATTCTCGACTGGCAGGTGAGCGATATGAACGGCACCGAGGTGCTGCGCCGCGCCAAGGAAAAGCTGCCGGCCACCACCCCGATGATGTTCCTCACCAACAGTTCGGCCGAGGACGACATCGTGGCGGGCATCGGCGCCGGCGCCGACGATTACATGGTCAAGCCGCTGCGCCGGGGCGAACTGGTGGCGCGCGTGCAGGCGCTGCTGCGGCGCGCCTATCCGGCCCAGAACGGGGCCGAACAACTGCAGTTCGGACCGTATATTTTCGAAACCCGGCCCGGGCGTCTGTTGATGGATGGCAATGTCATCGATGTCACGCACAAGGAATTCTACCTGGCACTGTTGTTTTTTCGGAATATCGGCCGGCCGCTGTCGCGCGCCTATATCCACGAAGCGGTGTGGATCCGCGAAACGGCGGTACCCTCGCGCACCATGGATACCCATGTGTCGCGTGTAAGAAACAAATTGCAGCTGCGCCCGGAGAACGGCTTCCGGCTGGTGCCGGTGTACAGCTACGGCTACCGGCTGGAAAAGCTGGGGGTGTGAGCACTGAGGCAGCGCCAGCCGGATGCTGTCACGGCCGGCAAGCGGCCCATGCGGCAGGCAGGGGATCGTAGCTGGCCAGCCATCGCGCCAGCTGGGGATCGATCCAGCCGATCACTTCCGTTCCCCTGGCGTGCAAATCGAGCAGGCCGGGGCGCAACCACAATAGCGGCTCGTGGTGGAATACCCGATTGCGCAAGTCGCGCATCTGATTCAGTGCCGATGAGATGGCCTTTCGCTTGCGCAGCGGTTTCGGACAGTGCGGAAATGCCAGGCGCAGGTCTTTCCAGACGACAGTTGCGAAGCTGCCGTTGAAGAGCGAACTCCAGAAACCGAAGTTTAACTCCGCCACAATTTTGTCGGAGGTGGCGCTTTCGGCACGCCGTTGCAGCCGCTCCTTTGCGCCGTTGACCTCCTTGGTCTGGCGCGCAAAGGCCGGATTGCCTGCCAATACTTCCCACCAGTCGGGCCGCCGGTACAGCGCGGACATGCGACTGTGAATACCATTTCTGAGCGCAATTTCCAGGACACTCAGCATGGGTGTCATCGCGCCAGCCAGCAGCATATTGTTCACATACACGGATGCGGCCTTGGCTTCATCGCCCGGGCACAAGGCCCAGTAACGGCCCAGCCTGGCAGCTGAAAAATGTCGTTCCAGGTCGGTCCATTTCATATCGGTACCTGCTTGATTTTTAGGCACAGGGTGCTATAATTTTGTCGCAGCCCTAGGAATGTCCTCTCCCAGCCACCCTTACTGGTGATGACACTAGGTCCGATCTTGGCCCCGGTCCGCCGGGGCCATCCAGAATTCCGCCAAACCCGCCTCCCGGCGGGTTTGTCATTGTTTGACCGGCATGTTCGCCAATGGTTCAGCTGATTCCCGATTGCCGATCCGGCAACCAGCGCCCCCGCTGTCCCGCTTCATCGCTCCCAAGCGTTGCCCTCCTGCACCAAAAACCCCTCCTTTCGGTAGGCCATTGCCACATCACGGTATAATGCCGGCATACCTCCGTACACTGTAAAGCCATGCAACTGCTCGCCGTCGGCCTCAACCACACCACCGCACCGGTCTCGCTTCGCGAGCAGCTGGCGCTCGCGCCCGACCAGCTCGGCCAGGCGGTGCAGGCGGCGCGCGGCTGGTTTGCCCGCATCGACAACCGCGGCGGCGACGAAGCGGCCATCCTCTCGACCTGCAACCGCACCGAGATGTACGCCGCCAGCGACGTCGCCAACCCGCTCGATGCGAGCGCCCACTTCCTGGCCGACTACCACAAGCTCAACTTCGCCGAACTGCGCCCGCATCTGTACATGCTGCCGCACGATGCCGCCGTGCGTCATGCATTCCGGGTCGCCTCCGGGCTCGACTCCATGGTGCTGGGCGAACCGCAGATCCTCGGCCAGATGAAGGACGCGATGCGCCTGGCCGACGAAGCCGGGGGCCTGGGCACCTACCTGCACCAGCTGTTCCAGCGCAGTTTTTCGGTGGCCAAGGAAGTGCGCACCACTACCGAAATCGGGGCCCACAGCGTGTCGATGGCGGCCGCCGCGGTGCGCCTGTCGCAGCGCATCTTCGACAAGATCTCCGACCAGAACGTGCTGTTCATCGGCGCCGGCGAAATGATCGAACTGTGCGCCACGCACTTCGCGGCCCAGAACCCGAAGAACATCACCATCGCCAACCGCACCATGGAGCGCGGCGAAACGCTGGCGCACCGCTTCAACGGCAAGGCGATCCGCCTGGCCGCCCTGCCCGAGCAGCTGGCGCAGTTCGACATCGTCATCTCCTGCACCGCGTCCTCGCTGCCGCTGATCGGCCTGGGCCTGGTCGAACGGGCGATCAAGGCGCGCCGCCACAAGCCGATGTTCATGGTCGACCTGGCCGTGCCGCGCGATATCGAACCGGAAGTCGGCCGCCTCGACGACGTCTTCCTGTACACCGTCGACGACCTCGGACAGGTGGTCCAGACCGGGCTGGAAAGCCGCCAGGCCGCCGTGGCCCAGGCCGAGGCCATCATCGAAACGCGCGTGCAGTCCTTCATGCACTGGATCGACGACCGCGCCATGGTGCCGGTGATCCAGGACCTGCAAGAAAATAGCGAAGCGATGCGCCTGTTCGAACTCGAACGCGCCAAAAAAATGCTGGCGCGCGGCGACGATGTCGACGCCGTGCTGGACGCCCTCTCCAAGGGCCTGACCGCCAAGTTCCTGCACGGCCCGCAGCAGGCGCTGCACCGCGCCCAGGGCGACGAGCGCGCCCGCCTCGCCAGCCTGCTGCCCCAGTTGTTCCGCGGCCGCCGTTAGCGCCCGCGCCGCCGCGCCGCGTGCGCGCGGCCGTACGCCGTTCTTCCCTGTCAGCCCCCTTTACCTTATCCGGACCCTATGAAACCATCGATGCTGGCCAAGCTGGATCAACTGGCCAACCGCCTTGTCGAACTTGACGAATTGCTCATGAGCGAAGGCGCGACCGCGAACATGGACGCCTACCGCAAGATGACGCGCGAGCACGCCGAAATCGGCCCGCTGGTGGCGCTGTTCAAGGAATACCAGCGCGCCCAGGACGATATCGCCGAAGCGCAGGAGATGCTGGCCGACCCCGACATGAAGGACTTCGCGCAGGAAGAAATCGAGGCCGGCAAGGCGCGCGTGGCGCAGCTGGAGCTGGACCTGCAAAAGATGCTGCTGCCGAAGGACGTCAACGACGAGCGCAACATCTTCCTCGAAATCCGCGCCGGCACCGGCGGCGACGAGTCGGCCCTGTTCGCAGGCGACCTGCTGCGCATGTACGTGCGCTTCGCCGAACGCAATCGCTGGCAGGTCGAGACGGTCTCGGAATCGGCCTCGGACCTGGGCGGCTACCGCGAGGTGATCGTGCGCCTGATCGGCAACGGCGCCTACTCCAAGCTCAAGTTCGAATCGGGCGGCCACCGCGTGCAGCGCGTGCCGGCCACCGAAACCCAGGGCCGCATCCACACCTCGGCCTGCACCGTGGCCGTGATGCCCGAGGCCGATGAAGTCGAAGACGTCAACATCAACCCGGCCGACCTGCGCATCGACACCTACCGCGCCTCGGGCGCCGGCGGGCAGCACATCAACAAGACCGATTCGGCGGTGCGCATCACCCACCTGCCGACCGGGATCGTGGTCGAATGCCAGGACGACCGCAGCCAGCACAAGAACAAGGCCTCGGCGCTCAAGGTGCTGGCCGCGCGCATCAAGGACGTGCAGCTGCGCGAGCAGCAGTCGAAGGAAGCGGCCACCCGCAAGAGCCTGATCGGCTCGGGCGACCGCAGCGAGCGGATCCGCACCTATAATTTCCCGCAGGGCCGCATGACGGACCACCGCATCAACCTGACCTTGTATAAACTCGACTTCATCATGGACGGCGAACTGAGCGAGCTGACCAATGCGCTGGCGGCCGAACACCAGGCCGAATTGCTGGCGGCCCTGGGCGACTGAACGGCGCGGATTAAGCCATCGGTAAGCCGGACGTTGTAGACTGTACAATGCTGCGTACCCACGCCGCATGTCGCGAGACCAATAAAAAACACTTCTAGGACTTGAAACGATGCCCAACAACCGCACGATCCTGATGACCCTTTCCGCGATCTGCTTCGCCCTGCTCGGCGCGGCGCTGTATCTGCAGCACTACAAGAACATGCTGCCCTGCCCGCTGTGCGTGATCCAGCGCTACGCCTACTTCTTCTGCGGACTGGTGTGCCTGGCGGCGGCCTCGGCCAGGCAGTTCAAGCTGTGGAGCTTTTTCGGCCTGGCCGGCTCCCTGACCGGCCTGTTCTACGCCGGCAAGCAGCTGTGGGTGCTGGCCCATCCGGGCCTGTCGTGCGGCATCGACCCGATGCAGACCATGCTCAATAAAATCCCGACCGCGATCTACCTGCCATGGATTTTCGAGGCCGACGGCCTGTGCGAGGATGCGGTCGACACCCTGTTCGGCCTGTCGATCCCGCAATGGTCGGCACTCTGGTTCGCCATCATCAGCGTGGCGCTGCTGGTCGTGCTGGCACGGCGCAGCAACCGCTGATCGTGGCCGCCATCGTCGCCGGCGCGCGCGTCGGCGCGCTGCAATCGCTGCTGCCGCTCGACCCGCTGGAAAACCGCATCCTGGCCTGCCATGCGCTCGGCATCACGCGCATCGGCCTGATCACCCAGTCGGAACGCGCGCTCACGGAGCCCGAGGCCGAGGCGCTGGCGGCGCTGGTGCAGCGGCGCCTGGCGGGCGAGCCGATTGCCTACATCGTCGGCAAGCGCGAATTCTACGGCCTCGATTTCGCCGTCAGCGAGGCCGTGCTGATTCCCCGTCCCGATACCGAACTGCTGGTCGAACTGGCGCTCGAACGCCTGCCAGTGCGCGGGCGCATGCTCGACATGGGCACCGGCAGCGGCGCCATCGCGGTGGCCGTGGCGCACACCCGGCCCGACGCCGGCGTGACCGCCCTCGATGTCAGCGCCGCCGCGCTGGCCGTGGCGCGCGCCAATGCGGCCAGCAACCGCGCCGCCGTGCGCTTCGTGCAAAGCGACTGGTTCGGCGCCATCGCCGGCGAGCGCTTCGACCTGGTCGTCTCGAATCCCCCCTACATCGCCGCCGGCGACGTCCACCTGGCCCAGGGCGACCTGCGCTTCGAGCCGGCCGGCGCGCTGACCGACCATGCCGACGGCCTGTCGGCCCTGCGCACCATTGTGGCGGGCGCGCCACACCATCTCGCGCCGCAGGGCTGGCTGCTGATGGAGCACGGCTACGACCAGGCGGCCCAGGTGCGCGCCCTGCTGGACGCCGGCGGCTACGGCGAGGTGCGGAGCTGGCGCGACCTGGCCGGCATCGAACGCGTGAGCGGCGGACGGCTCGGCGGTGGACAGCTGAGCGGCACTACATAAGTTCTGCGGTGCAAGGTACGCACCGTCCCCTTTGCTAAAATGACCAGATGCGCAAACTGATCGCCAGCTGTGTCCTGATGCTCGCCCCGCTGCACGCCGGCGCGGGCCAGGCCGCCGCGCCCGAACGGTCGGTGCCCGACAAGCCGGCAGCGGAACGCGCCGCCGCCGAACGGCCCACGCCCGACCAGCAGGCGCGCGCGCTGTTCGACAGCGACTGGGAATGGCGCCTGCAAAACCAGCCCGAATACGCCACCTCGCTGGGCGACTACCGCTACGACACGCTCCTGAGCGACACCACCCTGGCCGCCAGCCGGGCCGCCAATGCGCACCAGCGCAAGATGCTGGAACAGGCCGGGCAGATCGAGCGCGACAGGCTCTCGCCCCAGCAGCAGCTGTCCTACGACCTGTTCGTGTGGGAAAAGCAGCAGGCGGTCAAGGCGGCCGCGCTGTACCCGTTCCAGGCGCAGCCGATCAGCGCCTACGCCGGCATCCACGTCACGCTGGCGCAAGTGGCCGCCCAGATGCCGTTCGCCACCGAGAACGACTACCGCAACTACCTGGCGCGCCTGGACGCGGTGCCGGCCCATGTCTCGGGCCTGATCGAGCAGCTGCGCGAAGGCATGCGCAGCGGCTGGGTCGCGCCGAAAGCGGCGGTGCGCGGCGTGCCGCCGATGCTCAGGCAACTGCGCGAAAACGCGGTCGACGGCGCGCTCGGCCTGCCCTTCCGCCAGATCCCCGCCACCATCGACAAGCCGGTGCGCGATGCGCTCGCGCTGGCCGGCCCGGTCATGCTGCGCAACCGCGTGGCGCCGGCGCTGCAGGAGCTGGAAGACTTCCTGCGCAACGAGTACGTGCCGGGCGCGCGCGACAGCATCGCGGCCAGCGCGCTGCCCTCCGGCCTCGATTACTACCTGCTGGCGGTGGCGCGCCAGACCACCGTCGACATGGCGCCGGCCGCCATCCACGCGCTCGGCCTGAAGGAAGTGGCGCGCCTGCGCGGCGAGATGACGGCGGCGATCGCGCGCACCGGATTTTCCGGCAGCTTCGCCCAGTTCATCGCGTTCGCCAAGACCGATCCGCGCCTGTTCTATACCAGCGGCGACGCGCTGCTGGCGCGCTACCGGCGCATCATCGCGCGCGCCGGCGCGGCCGTGCCGAAACTGTTCGCGGCCGTGCCCGCGCAGGAGGTGCTGGTCAAGGCGGCCACCGGCCCGGGCACCGAAAAACAGGGCGCGGCCTGGTACGAGGCCGGCAGCGCCGACCGTCCGGCGGCGTTCGTGGTCAACACCTCGCTGATGGAAACGCGCCCCATGTGGGAGATGGAAACGCTGGCCCTGCACGAAGCGCTGCCCGGCCACCACCTGCAGGTGGTGCGCGCGGCCGGCATCGCCGACCTGCCGGCCTTCCGCCGCCACGGCTGGCACGCGGCCTACGGCGAAGGCTGGGCCCTGTATGCCGAGACGCTCGGTCCCGAACTGGGTTTTTACAAGGACGCGTTTTCGGCCTTCGGCCACCTCAACGCCGAGATGTTCCGCGCGGTGCGGCTGGTGGTCGACACCGGCATCCACACCCAGGGCTGGACGCGCCAGCAGGCGCTCGACTACATGAACGCCAACACCGCCAACGCGCCCGGCGACAACGAACTGGAAGTGGACCGCTACATCGCCTGGCCGGGACAGGCGCTCGGCTACAAGGTCGGGCAGCTGAAGATCCGCGCGCTGCGCGACAAGGCGCAGGCCGCGCTGGGCGAAAAATTCGACATCCGGCGCTTTCACAGCGTGGTGCTCGATAACGGGCCGCTGACCCTGGCGCTGCTCGAACAGCAGGTCGACGCCTGGATCGCGGCGGCCAGGAAGCCGGCCTCGTAGCCGATCGCATTGCATATAAAATAAGAAAGCCGGCCCCATCCCAGCAGGAAATCCGGACCTCGGGCGCGCTTGCCGGATTTCGGTTAATCTCGCAGCACTTACCTATTTGGCAGTACAAGAAAGGATTCACCGTGTCGAACCAACTGACCCGCCGCCTGGCCCTGCTCGACGATGATGAACACCGCGCCCTGCTGGGCCAGGGCCTGCGCGGCATCGAGCGCGAAACCCTGCGCGTGGACCGCGCCGGACGCCTGGCGCGCACGCCGCACCCGGAAGCGCTGGGTTCCGCCCTGACCCACCCGCAGATCACCACCGACTACGCCGAAGCCCTGCTCGAATTCATCACGCCGGCGGAAAACGATATCGGCACCACCCTGCACAAGCTCGACGCCATCCACCGCTACGCCTACACCAAGCTGGGCGACGAGATGCTGTGGAGCGAATCGATGCCGTGCGAGCTGCCGGCCGAAGCCGAGATCGACATCGCCTGGTACGGCAAGTCGAACATCGGCATGCTCAAGCATGTGTACCGGCGCGGACTGGCGCTGCGCTACGGCAAGGCGATGCAGTGCATCGCCGGCATCCACTACAACTACTCGCTGCCGGAGCAGATGTTCCAGCTGTTCTCCAGCAGCGAAGGCATCGCCGAAGAACGGCGCAGCGCGCTGCGCGACTTCCAGTCCGAAAGCTACATCGCCCTGATCCGCAACTTCCGCCGCTACAGCTGGCTGCTGATGTACCTGTTCGGCGCCTCGCCGGCGCTGTCGACCGGCTTCCTGCGCGGGCGCGAACACCAGCTCGACACGCTCTCCGGCGACACCCTGTACCTGCCGTATGCGACCAGCCTGCGCATGAGCGACCTCGGTTACCAGAACGATGCGCAGTCGGGCCTGACCCCGCACGAGAATTCGCTGGAGAGCTACGTCACCACCCTGATGGACGCGGTGAACCGCCCCTACAAGCCGTACCAGGCGCTCGGCACCAAGCGCGATGGCGAGTGGATCCAGCTGTCGACCAACGTGCTGCAGATCGAGAACGAATACTATTCGACGATCCGGCCCAAGCGCGTGATCCGCACCGGCGAGCGCCCGGTGCAGGCGCTGTGCAAGCGCGGCGTGCAGTACATCGAAGTGCGCTGCCTCGACGTCGATCCCTTCGAGCCGATCGGCATCAGCGTCGAGACGGGCCGCTTCATGGATGCCTTCCTGCTGTTCTGCGCGCTCGACGAGAGCCCGCTGATCAACCACATGGACAGCCAGGTGCACGCCCGCAATTTCGCGCGCACGGTGAAGGAAGGCCGCCGTCCGGGCCTGACCCTGACCCGCAACGGCGAAGAAGTGGCCTTGCAGGAGTGGGCCAACCAGCTGATCGAGCGCATCGCCCCGGTGGCGGCGCTGCTCGACAGCCAGCACAACGAAGACGGCGTGCATGCCGCCTCGCTGGCGGCGCAGCGCGCCAAGGTCGCCAATCCGGCCCTGACGCCGTCGGCGCGGGTGCTGGACGAGGTGCGCGCGCTCGGCTCGGCGGCCGCGTTCGGCCTGCGCCAGAGCGAGCTGCATGCGGCGGCGTTCCGCGACAGCCCGCTGATGCCGGCCGAAGCGGCGCTGTTCGACGAGATGGCGGCCGCCTCGCTGGCCGAACAGCTGATCGTCGAGCAGACCCAGACCGGCAGCTTCGACGACTTCGTGGCCGCCTACAACAGCAGCACACTGTGTGGCGACTAGGGCAGCGAGCGGGGAACGGCCGTGCTGACCTTCTATAACGAACACCATGCCCAGCACCGCGGGCGCCACGAGATGTTTCGCGGCGCCCTCGTGCCCTGCTTCGAAAAGCCGGAGCGGGTCGACATGGTGCTGGCCGAATTCGAACGGCGCGGCCTGGGCAGGATCGTCACGCCGCACGGCGTGTCGCTGGTCTCGCTGGAACGCATCCACACGCCGCGCTACCTGCACTTCTTGCGCAACGCCTGGAGCGAGTGGGTCGCGCTGGACGAAGCCAATGCCGACAAGGACGCGTTTCCGTCGGTGTGGCCGATCCGCGGCATGCGCAGCGATATCGAGCCCGATAATTTCGCCGCGCGCATGGGCCTGTACTCGATGGACAGCGGCACCCCGCTCACGGCCGGCACCTGGATCGCCGCCAAGACCGGCGCCGACTGCGCGGTCAATGCCGCGCATGCGCTGCGCCTCGGCGAACGCGGCACCTTCGCCCTGACCCGCCCTCCCGGCCACCATGCGGGCGCCGATTTCTTCGGCGGCTACTGCTTCCTGAACAATGCCGCGCTGGCGGCCCAGCACCTGCTCGACGACGGCGCCAGCAAGGTCGCCATCCTCGATATCGACTACCACCACGGCAACGGCACGCAGAGCATTTTCTACGGCCGCAACGACGTGCTGTTCATCTCGATCCACGCCGATCCGCGCACCGAGTATCCGTTCTACCTCGGGCACGCCAACGAGACCGGTGAAGGCGAGGGCACCGGTTACAACCTGAACCTGCCGCTGGCGGCCGGGTCGACCCCGGCCCAGTGGTTCCTGGCGCTGGAATCGGCCTGCGTCAAGCTGGCCAGCTTCGCGCCCGATGCGCTGGTGGTCTCGCTCGGGGTGGACACCTTCGCGGGCGATCCGCTGTCCTCGTTCGCGCTGCAAAGCGGCGACTTCCTGCGCATCGGCGAGCGCATCGCCCATACCGGCCTGCCGACCGCCTTCGTGTTCGAAGGCGGCTATGCGGTCGGCGAGATCGGCATCAATGTCGTCAATGTGCTCGAAGGCTTCGAAACCGCTAACTAGAACCATGAAAGGCCCCACCATGCCACGCAATCCGCCCATCGATTGGGAATGGCGCCGCTTCGACCAGCTGTCCGGCCGCGACCTGTACGCGCTCATGGCCAGCCGCCAGGATGTGTTCATCCTCGAACAGCGCTGCCTGTACCCGGACCTCGACGGCTACGACCAGGGCGCGCACCACCTGCTCGGCTGGCACACGGTCGACGGCGCGCGCGTGCTGGCCGCCTACCTGCGCTGCATCGCGCCCGGGGTGAAGTTCGACGAGATGTCGCTCGGGCGCGTGCTCACCACCAAAGGCGCGCGCGGCGGCGGCAGCGGACGCGCGCTGCTGGCCGAGGGCATCGCGCGCGCCGAACGCCAGCATCCGGGCCAGCGCATCCGCATCGGCGCCCAGCAGCACCTCGAAGGGTTCTACGCCAGCTTCGGCTTCGCCACCGTCAGCGCCCCCTACGACGAAGACGGCATCATGCACATCGATATGCTGCGTTAAGCGCGGCGCCGGCGCCGCGCCGCCGCCAGCAGGCCCAGTCCCGCCAGCAGCATGGCCGCGGCCTGCGGCTCGGGCACGGGGCTGGTCAGCTGCAGCAGCAAGCCGCCGCAGCCGCCGCTGTCGTGGCAGCCGTAGGCGGCGATCTGGCCCAGGTCGTTGATGCCGGCGGCGCTGTGCACGGTCCAGCCGAGCGCGGGGTCGATCAGGGTATTCAGGTCGCTCATGGCGCCGTTGGCGTAGATGAACGCAAAGAAGGGCACCTGCAGCGCCCCGCCCAGGTTGCCGACGACCTCGCCCCGGTTGTTGAGCGCCGTGCCCCAGGCGGCCAGGCCGTACATGCTGCCCAGGACTTGCGTCATCCCGTTGGTGTACAGGTAGGCCGACTCCGGCCCGTGCCAGTCGGTGCCGGTGACCTGGCCGGCCTGGTTGACGGCGTTGGCGGTACTGCTGCCCGAGGGCGAATAGTTGAGCGCGCTCATGACGTCGTTCTCGTAGATGAAGGCCGTCTGCGGCGGATGGAATTCGCCCTGCCCCAGCGAACTGCCGACCACGCGCCCGGCGTTGTTGATGCCGGTGGCCCAGATGCTTTGGCCGCCCAGCTTGCCGATGTCGCGCAGCCGGCCGTCCTGGCGCACGAAGGCGCCCCAGCCGGCGCTGGGCGCATGAAATATCCCCGCCACCTGGCCCAGGTCGTTGATCGCCATGCCGCGCGTCATGTCGCCGCCGCCGACGAGGCCGAGGTCGCTCATGACGCCCTTGCTGTAGATGAAGGCGTGCTCTTCGCCGCTGGCCGTGAGCGCGCCGCCGGTGACCTCGCCGAAGCGGTTGAGGGCGGCGCCGCTGCTGCTGGCGCCGCCCAGGGTGCCGAGGTCGATCCCGCCCGCGCTCGACCACAGGTAGGCGTGGTCGTTGCGGGTGCCGACGACCTGGCCCGCATTGTTGATGCCGGAAGGGGACATTCCATCAGGCAAAACGGTCAGGGTATAGGCCGGCGCGGCGGCGGCGGTGGCGGCGGACAGCAGCAGGGCAAGTGCAAGGGGAGTCGACATGGCGAATTCCTCGAAGGTGGACCAGCTGCCATCGTGCGCGCCGCACCGCCGCGTACCCTGTGTTATGTCATGCGCAGGCGGCGCCAGCCCAGCATCCCCAATCCGGCCAGCAACATGGCCCAGGTCCCCGCCTCGGGCGCCGGGCTCGGTTGCAGCAGCAGGCCGCCGCATTCGCTGCCGCCGAGGCGGCAGCCATAGGCGGCGATCTGGCCGCTGTCGTTGATGCCGGTGGCGTTGTGCACGGTGTAGCCGAGCGCCGGATCGATCAGGGTGTTCAGGTCGATCAGGGCGGCGCCCTCGTACAGGAAGGCGGCCGAGCCGTTCTCGCCGGGCGTGTCGGAGCGCCCCACCACCTGGCCGCCCCGGTTGACGGCGTGGGCGAAGCTGCGCCGTCCGCCCAGGGTGCCGAGGTCGCTCATCTTGCCGTTAGCGTACAAAAACGCGTGCTCGCTGCCCTGCACCCAGGCATTGCCGACCACCAGGCCGGCCTCGTTGATGTCGGCCGCCGCGCTGTAGCTGCCGCCCAGGGTGCCGAGGTCGCTCATGCGGCCGTCGGCGTACAAAAAGGCGTGCGCCAGCCAGGGCGTGCTGTCGTCGAGCGCCGACACCCCGACCACGTGCCCGGCATTGTTGATGCCGGCCGCGTAGGCGAAGTTGCCGCCCAGGGTGCCGAGGTCGGTGCTGGCGCCGCCGCTGTACAGGAAAGCGCGATAGGACGTGCTGTCCAGATACTGGCCGGCGATCTGTCCGCCATCGTTGATGGCGGTGGCAAGGCTGTCGATGCTGGCCGGGACGGGCAGTGCGGCCAGGCTGCCGCCCGCATGGCGCACCGCGCGCGCGGCGCCGCTGGCGAGCCTGGCATAGCCGGCCGCCTGGCCGGCCCGGTTGATGGCCGCGGCCGAGCTGTCGGTGCCGCCCAGGGTACCCATGACGGCGAGCGTGCCGGCGGACCAGATGAAGCCGCGCCGGCCGTCGGCAGTGGGATGGTCGCCGACGATCTGGCCGGCATTGTTGATGCCGAGCGGATTGGTCGCGGCGGGCAGGGGCGTGACGCTGTAGCGCGGCGCGGCAAGGCCGGCGAGCGGCGCCATCAGCACCGGCAGCAGCAGCGCCGGCAAGCGTGTACGGAGGGACATGGCGGGATCCTTTCATGGTCTGAAAAGATCCAGCATCGGCCGACTTGGGCCGCTTTCCTTGAGGCGGATCAGGCGCGCGCCGATGCGATGGCGATCGCTGCGGCGCGCGCCACATCGGCCCCATCAGTGGGCCGGCGGGGAAATTACTTGACTTCGGTCAGTTCGATGTCGAACACCAGGCCGGCGTTGCCTGGAATGACGCCGCGGCCGGCGCTGCCGTAGGCCTTGGCGGCTGGAATCGTCAGGGTGCGCTTGCCGCCCACTTTCATGCCCGGGATGCCGTCGGTCCAGCCTTCGATCAGGTTGCCCTTGTTCAGCGCGAACGTGGCCGGCGTCTTGCCGACGGTGGTTTCGAATTGCGTACCCTTGTTGTCCGGTTTGGACGAATCGTACAGCCAGCCGGTGTAGTGCACGGTGATGTTCTTGCCGAGCGCGGCTTCGGCGCCGGTGCCGATCGAGATGTCCTTGCTGGAGAAGGCGGCCGGGTTGGTCACTGCCAGCGGCGGCACCTGGACCGGGCTGTTATCCGAACTGCCGCAAGCGGTCAGGGCGAGCGTGGCAACGAAGGCGGCGACGAGAGTAAGCTTGAGTTTCATGAAATCCTTGGGCGGTGACGGAAAAAGTTGCCAAAGTTTAGCAGCTTTGCCGCTCACCGCACTATCCATGTCGCATCAAAATTGTGGGCTTTGTGTATCGATTTGTATTTTGCCCGCAACGATCAGATCTCGACCTGGGTACCCAGTTCGATCACCCGGTTCGGTGGTATCTGGTAGTAGTCGGCGGCGCCGCGCGCATTGCGCGACATGGTCACGAACAGATGCTCGCGCCATGGCGCCATGCCGCCGCCCGGGGCCGAAATGACGGTCTGGCGCGCGATGAAGAAGGAAGTTTCCATCATCTCGAACGGCAGGCCGTGGTCGGCGCACTGGACCAGCACCTTGGGAATGTCCGGCTCGTCCTTGAAGCCGTAGTAGACATTGATCTGGAAGCAGTCGTGGCCGAGCGCGGTCACCTTGACCTGTTCGGCTTCCGCCACCCATGGCTCTTCCATCATGTGCACGGTGAGGAACACCACGCGCTCGTGCAGCACCTTGTTGTGCGACAGGTTGTGCAGCAGCGCGTGCGGCACGCCGTCGCTTTCGCCGCGCAGGAAGATGGCGGTGCCGTACACGCGGGTGGGCGGCGCCACGAACAGCGACTCCAGGAATTCGTCGAGCGGGATGGCGTGCGACTGCAGGTTTTCGAACACCAGCTGGCGCCCGCGCTTCCAGGTCATCATGGCGGTAAACAGGATCGCGCCCAGCAGCAGCGGGAACCAGCCGCCATGGAACAGTTTCAGGGTGCTCGACGAGAACAGCATGATGTCCATCACGATGAAAAAGCCGGTCGCGCCGAAGCACAGCACCAGCGGCAGGTGCCAGCGGTAGCGCGTCACGAAGAAGGTCAGGATGGTGGTGCACAGCATGGTGGCGGTGACCGCGATGCCGTAGGCGCCGGCCATGTCGTCCGAGGACTGGAAAATCATCACGCCGATCAGCACCACCACCAGTTGCAGCCAGTTGACGGCCGGGATGTAGATCTGGCCGATCTCGCTTTCCGAGGTGTGCAGCACGCGCATGCGCGGCATCAGGCCCAGCGCGATGGCTTGCTTGGTCATCGAGAAGGTGCCGGAAATGGTCGCTTGCGAAGCGATCACGGCGGCCATGGTCGAGAGCAGCACCAGCGGGTAGATGCTCCAGCTGCCGAGCTGGTTATAAAAGGGGTTGCTGACGTGCTCGGGGTGCATGATCAGCAGCGCGCCCTGGCCCATGTAGTTCAGCGCCAGCGCCGGAAAGGCGATCAGGAACCAGGCGGCGCGGATCGGCTTCTTGCCGAAGTGGCCCATGTCGGCGTACAGCGCCTCGGCGCCGGTCAGCGACAGCACCACCGCGCCGAGCGCGATGAAGGCGGTGTACTGGTTTTCCAGCATGAAGCGGAAAGCATGCAAGGGATTGAGCGCGGCCAGGATCTGCGGCGCCTCGACGATGTTGACCACGCCCATTGCCGCCAGGGCGGCGAACCAGGCCAGCATGACCGGGCCGAACCAGCGCCCGATGCCGGCCGTGCCGCGCCGCTGCAGGGAATACAGGGCCACCAGCACCACGGCGGTGATCAGCAGCACCACCCAGTTGGGGATGCCGGGCAGCGCCACTTCCAGGCCTTCGATCGCGCCGAGCACCGAAATGGCGGGCGTGATCACGCTGTCGCCGTAGAACATGGTGGCGCCGAACACCCCCAGCACCATCAGCGGGAAATACCATTTGGAGGCCTTGGTCACCGAATTGAGCGCCAGCGCCATCAGCGCCATGATGCCGCCTTCGCCGCGGTTGTCGGCGCGCAGGATCAGGGCCACATACTTGAGCGAAACGATCAGGGTCAGGCCCCAGAAGATCAGGGAAATGATGCCCAGCAGGTTGGGGGTATTCAGGACCAGGCCGTGGTCTTCGTGGAACACGGCCTTGAGGGTGTACAGGGGACTGGTGCCGATATCGCCGTAGACGATACCGACGGCGGCCAGGGTCAGGGCCGCCAGGCTGCTTTTCTTGTGTTGCGCTGTCAAGATTGCACCATGTTCTTGTTTTGGTGCATTGCACAATAGAAGATGACCGTATAAAAAGCAAGCACAATTCGTTGCATCATTCACACCTCAGGTTACAGCAAGAATCCACTTGCTTTCGAAGACGCCATGATAAACGCAGAGTGCGCATGAAGGCGTTCGCGATGCGCATTCTTGCCTCGTCGGGAATTGCCCGGCAGCCAGCAAGCTTCCACTAACTGCGGGATAATGTTGATCCAATGAATCTCTGATTGTCACTCATGCGTACCGGCATCCTGTCCGCCGCCCTGGCCTTCCTGTGCTGGGGTTTGTTTCCCTTGTATTTCCACGCCCTCAAAGACGTTCCGCCGGCCCAGATCATGGGCCACCGGGTGCTCTGGTCGCTGCTGTTCCTGGTCATCGTCCTGACCGTCCGGCGCCAGTGGACATGGCTGGGAGAGCTGCGCCGGCAGCCGCGCGTGGTCGCCAGTTTCGCCCTCAGCGCCCTGCTGCTCAGCCTGAACTGGCTGCTGTACATCTGGGCCGTCAACAGCGGCCACGTGATCGAAGCGAGCCTGGGCTACTTCATCAATCCCCTGTTCAATGTGATGCTCGGCTTCCTGGTGCTCAAGGAAAGGCTGCGCGTGGTCCAGTGGCTGGCGATCGGGCTGGCCACCTGCGGCGTGCTGTGGCTGACCTGGCAGGCCGGGCGCATGCCGTGGATCGCGCTGCTGCTGGCCGCTTCCTTCGGCGGCTACGGCCTGCTGCGCAAGACCGCCTCGCTGGGCGCGCTGGAAGGCTTGTCGTTCGAAACCATGCTGCTGTTCCCGTTCGCGCTCGGCTTCGTGGCCTGGCTGACCATGACGGGCGATAACGCCTTTCTGAACACGCCCTCGGACGGCACGCGCTGGCTGCTGATCGCATCCGGCCCGATCACCGCCATTCCGCTGCTGCTGTTCGCCAGCGGCGCGCGCAAGATTCCCCTGTCGGTGCTCGGTTTGCTGCAGTACATCGGGCCGACCATTCAGCTCAGCCTGGGGATCTTCCTGTTCCACGAAGCCTTCAACCAGGAACGCATGATCGGCTTCGCCATCATCTGGAGCGCGCTGGCGCTGTATGCGGCCGAGGGACTGCTCAGGCGCAAGTAAGCCGGCGGCGCGAATGTAAAAACAGCGGCCCGGGCCGCTGTTCTTGCTGCAGGCGCGGGGATTACGCCGCTTTTTTGCGCTTGGCGACGCCGAGTCCGGCCAGGCCCAGGCCGAGCAGGGCCAGGCTGCCCGGTTCCGGCACGCCGACCGGGTCGGCCGAGAAGGTGCCGCCCTGGATGAACACGCCCGAATCGAGGTTGGTGTCGCCCCGGTCCTGGATCAGGAATTCGAAGGTGTTCACGCCGACCAGGCCGGACGCCTTGGCGGTCATGACCGTGGTCAGGCCGTCGTAGCCGGTATCGACGGTCTGCTTGGCATTGTCGCGGTAGAAACCGGGATTGAACTTGTTGTTCACGTTATTGATCGACACCACGCCATTGTTGCCTGGCACCAAGGCGATGTTCACGCCGTTGAGCTTGAGCTCGAACAGGTCGTTGAACTGGGAACCGACGAATTCATTGTATTCCTCGGACGCGAACACATAGTTGAAGAAGACGTTGCCGGTGGAGCTGGTGAAATCGAACTTGAGCGAGGTGGTCCTGCCGCCGCCGGAGCAGCTGCCGCCGTTGTTGCCGCCGATGGCGCAGTTGGTGGTGCCGGTGGTCAACAGGACGCCTTGGCCGAAACCGATATTGCCGCCTTCGGTAAACAGGCCGCTGGCGGCCGGCGTGGCGCTGGCCAGGGCGGCGTTGCTGATCTTGACTCCCGCGCCCACCAGGGCATTGGCCAGGGCATCGGCGCTGGTGCTGTTGGTCACGAGCAGTGCGTGCGCCTGGCTGGCGGCCAGCATCAGGACGGCCGAGAGCACGCTGCGGATCGAGTGAGATGTCATTGTCTGTTCTTTTCAGGTAAGCGTTGGAGGTGAGTTTTATCGGAGCGTGTTGCTCGTTGAAAATAAAGCAATATCCATACCCCCAACTAAAAGATGCACTGAATCAATGACTTAAGGCAACATTGCACTTGAACATTTTTAAAAGTGTAAAGTTTTCCGACATGACCCGGCGGCACGGCATGCAGCCCGCATGGCGCGCGCCCTTGCGGCGGGGCGCCCGCGCTTGCGGCGCAGGAAAGGGCCAACAGCGGGGCGACTTATTGTATCCTGTTGACCTTCCGTTCCCATTTCAAGAAACTCAATGGCCAATTACGTCTATACCATGAATCGCGTGGGCAAAATCGTCCCGCCCAAGCGTCAGATCCTCAAGGATATTTCCCTGTCGTTCTTCCCCGGAGCCAAGATCGGCGTGCTGGGCCTGAACGGCTCCGGCAAGTCGACCTTGCTGAAAATCATGGCCGGGATCGACACCGACATCCAGGGCGAAGCCGTGCCGATGCCGGGCCTGAACATCGGCTACCTGCCGCAGGAACCGCAGCTCGATCCCGAGCAGACGGTACGCCAGGTGGTCGAATCGGGCCTGGGCGAAGTGTTCGAGGCGCAAGCCAAGCTGGAAGCGGTGTACGCGGCGTATGCCGACGAAGACGCCGACTTCGACGCGCTGGCGACCGAACAGGCGCGCCTGGAAGCGATCATTTCGACCTCCGACGGCGGCAACCTGAACCTGCAGCTGGAAATGGCCGCCGACGCGCTGCGCCTGCCGCCGTGGGACGCCAAGATCGGCATCCTGTCCGGTGGCGAAAAGCGCCGCGTGGCGCTGTGCCGCCTGCTGCTGTCCAAGCCCGACATGCTGCTGCTCGACGAACCGACCAACCACCTGGACGCCGAATCGGTCGACTGGCTCGAACAATTCCTGCTGCGCTTCCCGGGCACCGTGGTCGGCATCACCCACGACCGCTACTTCCTCGACAACGCCGCCGAATGGATCCTGGAACTCGACCGCGGCCACGGCATTCCGTGGAAAGGCAACTACAGCTCGTGGCTGGAGCAAAAGAGCAACCGCCTCAAGCAGGAAGAAGCGACCGAGTCCTCGCGCCAGAAGACCATCGCCAAGGAACTCGAATGGGTGCGCCAGAATCCGAAGGGCCGCCAGGCCAAGAGCAAGGCCCGCCTGGCGCGCTTCAACGAATTGTCCGAGCACGAATACCAGAAGCGCAACGAGACCTCCGAGATCTTCATTCCCGTGGCCGAGCGCCTGGGCAATGACGTGATCGAATTCAAGAACGTCTCGAAGTCCTTCGGCGACCGCATGCTGATCGAGAACCTGTCGTTCACCATCCCGCCGGGCGCCATCGTCGGCATCATCGGCCCCAACGGCGCCGGTAAATCGACCCTGTTCAAGATGATTACCGGCAAAGAGCAGCCGGACAGCGGCGAAGTGGCGATCGGCAAGACCGCGCGCGTGTCCATCGTCGACCAGAACCGCGACGACCTGGCCAATACCAAGACCGTGTTCGACGATGTGTCGGGCGGCGCCGACATGCTCACCGTGGGCCGTTTCGACATGCCCTCGCGCGCCTACCTGGGCCGCTTCAACTTCAAGGGTTCGGACCAGCAAAAGATCGTCGGCAACCTGTCCGGCGGCGAACGCGGCCGCCTGCACCTGGCCAAGACCCTGCTGCAAGGCGGCAACGTGCTGCTGCTCGACGAACCGTCCAACGATCTGGACGTGGAAACCCTGCGCGCGCTGGAAGATGCCCTGCTCGAATTCGCCGGCAGCGTGATGGTCATTTCCCACGATCGCTGGTTCCTGGACCGCATCGCGACCCACATCCTGGCCTTCGAAGGCAACTCGCAAGTGACCTTCTTCGACG
Source organism: Massilia atriviolacea (assembly GCF_003953935.1). GTDB lineage: Bacteria > Pseudomonadota > Gammaproteobacteria > Burkholderiales > Burkholderiaceae_D > Telluria_A > Telluria_A atriviolacea. The sequence continues at coordinate 146,762 of NZ_RXLQ01000004.1, read as the reverse complement.
GTAACTACCAGGAATACGAAGCCGACAAGAAGAAACGCCTGGGTGAAGAAGGCGCCAAGCCGAAGCGCATCCGCTACAAGCCGCTGACGGTGTAAGCGATACAGCAGGCGCGGCAAGCCACCCCTGCGCGGGGTGGCGCCAGCGCTTTTTGCAGTACAGTCCGCTTTAAATCCGCTCCACCTTTGCGCCAATCGAACGACAAGCCGCGCCTGCCCGCCACACTGGAAAGATGAATGACTATCGCGCCAACCGGGTCGCCGGGCACAGCTACTTCTTCACGGTGCGCCTGTCCGGGCGCGACAGCACCCTGCTGACCGACCATATCGCCGCCTTCGGCGAAGCCATCCGCCAGGCGCGCAGCCGCAAACCCTTCCACGTCGACGCCTGGGTCGCCCTGCCCGACCACGCCCACGCCATCTGGACCCTGCCGCCGGGCGACCACGATTGCGCGACGCGCTGGCGCGCCGTCAAGATCGCATTTTCGAAGTCGCTGGGGAAGTCGCTGGGAAAGTCGCGCGCGGGCGCGGCGCCCGATACCATCTGGGAACCGCATTACCGCCAGCATCCGGTCGGGAGCGACGAGTACGCCGGCCTGGTCGACTACATCCACCACAATCCCCTGCGCCACGGCCTGTGCGGGGCGCCCCAGGAGTGGCCCTGGTCGTCGCTGCACCGCTTCATCGCGGCCGGGATGGTGGCCGGATCGAACAGCGCGTAAAAAGACCGCAACAGACAAAGCGCCTCCCGATGGGTACAGCAAGCGGAGGGGGCGCTTGCTGCACACACTGGAAGGCGCCGTGCCTGTGACGGTCAGCCCTTCTGTACGGAGCGGTTCAGGCCGGGCGCGGGGCGTCCGGCCTGAACGGTCGATCAGAAGCTATAGCGGGCACCGACGGTGATGGCGTCTGCCTTGGCACCGAAGTCCTTGCTCTTGCCATAGCGCTCGTATTCGAGCGTCAGGGCGACCTGCTTGTTGATGTTGTACTGAGCGCCGACGCCCGCGTACACACCCGTGTCGCTTTCCTTGTAGTTCAGGTTCGACGAAGTGCTGTCGACCTTGCTGTAGCCTACGCCCAGCTTGCCGTAGACCGAGAACATCTCGTTGACTGGCATGGTGCCCTTGCCGGCGACGTAGGCGCGCTTGCCTTCGGTGCTGCCGGTGCCGTTGAGGTTGCCGATCTTGTAGTCGTACTCAGCCTTGCGCAGGTCGGTGTAACCGGCTTCCACGCCCCACATCGGGGTGATGTCGACGCCGCCGAAGACTTTCAGCGATGGCTTGAAGCCGTCGCCGTCGTAGTCGTTGCCGCCGATCTTGAAATTATGGTCGGACGAAGCGACGCCGAGGCCGATGTAGGGAACTGGGTTCTGAGCTTGCGCTGCGGTCATCGCGGTGACGCCGGCGATCAATGCAAAAATGAGCTTTTTCATGCGGAATCCTTTGTGTGAAACAGTCTGTTCCGCAATTCCCAATGAATTGCGAGGTAATCAAGATAGCACTGCGAACAGGCCGCATGAAGGGGCATTCCGTAAGACTTGTAAGCAAATGTAACGCGAAAAATCGTGCTTCCGGCGAATAACTGACCAGGAGTTCAGCTATATGTATTTTTTAGATAGGGCACGTTAAGCGCAAATTAAAAGACGTAGCGGAAAGTTAGATTCACTCGCGGGCCGATGGCGCGCGTCGACTTGTTGATTCCATGCTGCCAGTGCTTTTGAGTGTTTCCGGACATCACTAATAAAGTACCGTCATTTAAGCCTAGTTTAAGTGTCTGTTTCGTCCCTTTGTGGCGCAGGACGAAGCTGCGGGGGGCCCCGAAACTGAGCGAGGCGATCACCGGCTCGGGGCCGAGCTCGATTTCGTCGTCGCTGTGCATGCCCATGCTGTCGCGCTCGTTGCGGTAGTAATTGAGCAGGACGCTGTTGAAGCGATGGCCGCAGGCGGCTTCGACCGCCTGTTTGAGTTCCAGCTGCAGCGGTGTGAACGGCAGCGGTTCGAGGCGCAGGCCGGAATAGGTGTACGCCGCCTCGCCATGCCAGGCGGTCAGGCGCGGCTGCGGGTGGCGCTTGCCCCACAAGGTGATCGATTCGGCGCGCCAGTCGGTTTCGGCGATGAGGCGCGCCAGCACCTCGGCATTGCTGATGGGCAGCGGCAGCTGGGGCAGCACCGCCAGGGCGCCGTCCTCGAGCGGAAACGGGGTCAGCCGGGTTTCTTGAAACAGGTCCATGGGGAGGCGGGATGGCGATATGATGGCGGGAAGACACTCACGACGGAGCTATTCTCGCATGAAAAAACGCCAATTCCTGGGCGCGGCGCTGGGCGCCGCCGCCCTGCCCGCCGCCGCTGCGGCGTCCGCGGCCGCCAGGGCGGCGCCCGGACCGGCCCTGCTGACCCTGACCGGCGCCCTGGCGCGCAGCAACCGCGGCCCGTTCGACCCGGTGCGCGACCAGATGATGCACAAGCAAAAGCTCAGTTTCGACAAGGCCTTCAGCCTCGACTTCGCCGCCCTGCTGGCCCTGCCGGCGGTGGACATCCGCCCGACCCTGGAATACGACGGCAAGCCGCACGCGCTGCGCGGGCCGCTGCTGCTCGATGTGGTGGCGCTGAGCGGCACGCGGCTGCGCGAGGACGGCAAACTGCTGCTGCGCGCGGTCGACGGCTATGCGGTGGCGCTGCCGGTGGCGCAGGCGCGCGCGCAGCGCTTCATGGTCGCCACCCACCTGGACGGCGCGCCGATGGCGCTGGGCGGTCTGGGGCCGCTATGGGCGGTGTACGATGCCGACCGCTTTCCGGAAATGGCCGCCAAACCGGTCGCCGAACGCTTCGGCGCCTGTCCGTGGGCCCTGTATCACATCGAGGTGGCGTGAGGCTCCCGGCTCAGGAATACGCTTCGGCCAGCGACATCACGCGCGGCGTGACGGTGATGCCGACATTGCCGAACAGGGTATCGATGGCTTTCAGGTTGGCCTCGCACTCTTCGGTTTTCCAGCCCTTGAAGATGTCGGTGCCGTCCTTTTGAAAGTGCAGGTCGAGCACCTTGCCGCGGTCCTTGTGGGTATAGGCCTCGCTGTGGGTGTTCTGGAAGCCCAGCTCGGCCAGGCCGGCCAGCACCGCATTCGGTGGATTGTCGGGATCGGTGGCGAGGAACACGCCGAAAGTCTTGCCGGGGGGTTTGGCGGCAATGTCGACTTCATAAATGCCGGGCGCCTTTGTGACAGACGTACTTTTCAAAAATAGCATGCTGGTCTCCCTGGTCGACGTAAGCAGCGGCATGGCGATCCCTGCCGTTTTGGCAAGTCTCCCGCAACATCACCGTAACGGTCTAGCTTATTGCGATTTTTTGCGTTTGTCGATGCATGGTTGCATCTTTTCGCATTAATGCATCAGCCGCGTTGCATAGCGGCGGCAGGGACTTTACGGCCCCGGCCTGATCCAGCCCATCAGGGCATCGTCTTCGATCTCGCCGCGCGCATTGCGCACGCGCCCGCGCAGCCGCCCTTCCTCGACGAAACCGAGCGAGGCATACAATGCGCGCGCCTTGACATTCGATTCGCGCGCGAACAGCTCGACCCGCGTGATGTGGGGCATGCGTTCGCTCACCTCGGCCAGCAGCGCGCCGAACAGGGCGCGTCCCACGCCCTTGCCCTGGCACGCGGGCGCCACCGCGATGGTCAGGTCGGTCAGCAGGTGCGACAGCGCGGCGACGCCCACGCGCGAAGCGTGGATCTCGCCACCGATCGTGCCTTCTTCCTCGTAGACGAATTCGATGCCGTCGGCGGCCGCCTTGCGCATGAAGCCACTGATGTAATCGTCCGTCACTTCGTCCGGCGTGCGCGCGATGCCGTCCGGGATGCGCGCCACCGCCTTGTACAGCGCGAGCAGCTGCGCATGGTCCTTCGCTTCGGCTTTCCTGATCATTTTGCGTCCTTGCCAAGGTTGTCGATCTTGCGCCGCGCCAGGTCCCGGGTCGGCGCCACCAGCGCCGCGTACAGTTCCCCGGTCGGCCCGTCCCACGCGGCCAGCGCGGCCTGCTGGCGCGCCACCGTCTCCATGTCGCCGCGCGCGACCGGCCCGCTCAGCGCCGCCGCCGCGCCCAGGCGGAATACATTGGCCATGCTCTCCGACGCCAGCGGCTGGGCCAGCGCGCGCGCCACCGGTTCCGGCACGCCCGCCGCCTGGTAGGCGCGCAGGGCGGCGTCGAGCACCGTCACCAGGTAATTCGAGGCGAACACCGAGGCCGCGTGATACACCGTCTTGGCGCGCGCGTCGATGGCCACCGGCTGCGCGCCGATCGACGCCAGCGCCGGCAGGAGCACCGCCAGCGCTCCCTCATCGCCCTCGACCCCGCAAAAGGTGCCGCCGAAGTCCTGCGCCACCTGGGCCGGATCGGCAAAGCTGCGGATCGGATGCACGCTCGCCGCCAGCGCCCCGGCGGCGCCGGCCGGCGCCAGTTCGGCCGACGACTTCGCGCCGCTGCAATGGAACACGATGGCGTCCTTGATGCGATGGCGGGCGGCCAGCTGCGCGCACACGGCGCCGATCCGGTCGTCGCCGACGGCCAGCATCCACACATCGGCGGCGCGCATCTGGTCCAGCGCCGCCACCGCGCGCCCGGCGCCGATGAAGCCGATCGCGTCGAGCGCGCCCGCCTGCGAGCGGGTCAGCACGTCCTGCACCGTCAACGCGCCGCTTGCCGCGAACAGGCGCCCCAGCACGCGGCCCACATGGCCGGCGCCGATCAGGTTGAGGGTGCGCGCCACCTAGAAGCCCGAACCCGGCTGCTCGAGGTACCCGGCTTCCTCGGGCGTCGAGGCGCGCCCGAGGATCGGGTTACGGTGCGGGAAGCGGCCGAAGCGCGCAATCACGCCACGGTGGCGGTGGGCGTAATCGAGCGCGCCTTCGAAGGCCTCGCCGTACTGCGCCAGCCCGGCAAACAGAGCCACCGAACGCTCCTGCATGCGCGCGTCCTCGGCGTGCTCGAACGGCATGTAGGCGAACCAGCGCTGCACGGGCGTGAGAGTCCTGTCGGCGCCGCTGTCGACCAGGCGCGTGGCGGCGGCCAGCGCCAGCGCGTCGCCGGAAAACGAGGCCGGCTGGCCGCGCCAGGCGTTGCGGGTGAGCTGGTCGAGCAGCACGATGCGCGCCAGCGCCCCTTGCGGCCCTTCCTCCTCCCATTCGCGCAGGCCGCCGGCGACCGCGTGTTCGAGCAGGTGGCCGAAGCGTTCGACCACCTCGGCATCGAAGGCCTCGCTCTTGCGGAACCAGGCCTGGCGCGGCTGGTCGTGGCCTTCCGTCCCCTCGGGCAGGAACCAGAAATCGAGTATGTCCTGGGCTTTCATGGGTGCTCCTTCTTAGTTGCGGGCGTGGGAGATCTGGAAACTGTCGATGCCTTCGAAGCGCGCCAGTTCGGCCGCCAGCTCGGACAGCGGCGCACCGCTTTTCTTGGACAGCGCCAGCGCCACGAAACGCCATTCCTGCTTGCTGTTGTCGCTGCCGATGGTGAGCGAGCCGCCGGCGATGGCGTAGCCGCGTTCGAGCGCGATGCGGCGCAGCGCGTCTTCGCGCGGCACATAGCCTTGCTTGAAGCGCATCATCACCGCCACCGCGTGGCGCGAGGGCAGCCAGGCTTCGACCTTGGACAGGTAAATCATGATCATCGCCGAAAAGAAGGCCAGCCCCATCGCAGCCAGGTAAAAGCCGACGCCGACCAGGATGCCGATCACCGACGAGGTCCAGATCGAGGCGGCCGTGGTCAGGCCGCTGATGTTGAAACCTTCGCGCATGATCACGCCCGCGCCGAGGAAGCCGATGCCGGTGACGATGCCCTGGATCACGCGCGTGGGGTCGACCGCCGCCAGCAGCGAGGCGCCGCTGCCGCCGAACCAGAAACCCGGATAGCCGCCGACGATGGTCAGCGCGGCCGAGGCCATGCACACCAGTCCATAGGTGCGCATGCCGGCCGCGCGCCCGTGGTAGGAGCGTTCGTAGCCGACCAGCAGCCCGAGCGCCAGCGCGCCCAGCAGGTTAAGCAGGATCAGGCCATTGGTGGCGATTTCCGGTTTCGACCAGTAGGCCGAGATCAGCTCCGTGAACGACATGCGCTTTCCTTCAGGGTGATGCTAGGGAGCCTAGGGAGCCGGCTTCTTTTTCACCAGCTGCTTTTCGAAGGCGACGTCGAGTTTGCTGACGCGCCGCGCCACCTGCGGTCCGAGCTTGTTGACGAAGGCGACAAACTGGTCGAGTTCGAGCGGGGCGCACAGGGGCGGCTCGCCCGGCGCTTCGGACAGGAAGAACAGGCCGTCGCCGGTGCGGGCCATCGAGTAGCCGGCGTTGCCGCTGCGGACCTTGAGGCGGTCGACGGCGGCGCTGGCGCGGGTTGAACGGGCGGTCGACATCAGATCTCCTGCGTGCGTAAATGGAGCCAGGCGGCGGCCGGGCCGCTCACATGCGGCGCCAGGCGCGCGCGCACGGTGGCGTGGTAGTCGTTGATCCAGGCGATTTCGTCGGCGCGCAGCAGCGGCAGGTGCAGGCAGCGCGTGTCGATCGGACACAGGGTCAATGTCTCGAAGCGCAGCCAGTCGCCGAATTCGGTACGCTCGGCGGCCACGTTCAGGACCAGGTTTTCGATGCGGATGCCCCAGCGGCCGGGCCGGTAGATGCCCGGTTCGACCGAGGTGATCATGCCCTCTTCCATGGCGCTGTGCGGCTCCGGCATGGCGCTTGCGGAGATCGACTGCGGGCCTTCGTGCACATTCAGGAAGAAGCCGACCCCGTGCCCGGTGCCGTGGCCGTAGTCGATGCCGGCGGCCCAGATCGGGGCGCGCGCCAGCGCATCGAGCATCGGCGAACGGGTGCCGCGCGGGAAGCGCGCCGACGACAGTGCGATCACGCCCTGAAGCACCCGGGTAAAGTCGCTGCGCTGCGCCTCGCTGGTGGCGCCCACCGGCACCACGCGGGTGATGTCGGTGGTGCCGCCCAGGTACTGGCCGCCGGAATCGATCAGCAGCAGGCCGTCGCCTTCGATGACGGCGTGCGCCGCCTCGCTGGCGCGGTAGTGGATGATGGCGCCGTTGGCGTTAAAGCCGGCGATGGTGCCGAAACTGGGGCTCACAAAATTTGGCCGGCGCGCGCGCGCGGCCGTGATGTGGCGGTCGATGGCCGTTTCGGTCAACGGGGCGCGCGCCGGGTCGGCCAGTTCGGCCTCGAGCCAGGCGAAAAATTCGCACAGGGCCGCGCCATCCTGCTCCATGGTGGCGCGCACGTGGGCGGCGTCGGCTGCGGATTTCCTGGACTTGGCGAAGGTGCTCGGGTTGACCGCCTCGATCACCGTCACGCCGGGCGCGACGGCGCCGCGCATGCCGGCCGTGATGCGGCGCGGGTCGACCAGCAGGGTGGAATCGGCCGCCAGCGTTGCCAGGGCGGCGGCGGCATCGTCGTACGCGGCGAGCGTCACGCCATCCCGCGACAGGCGCGCGCGCAGCTCGGGCGGGACCTTGGCGTCGGCCACGAACAGGGTGGCGCCGTCGTTGTCGATCAGGGCATGGGCCAGGAACACCGGGTTGTAGCTCACGTCGGCGCCGCGCAGGTTGAACAGCCAGGCGATGTCGTCGAGGGTGGAGATGAAGTGGCGCTGCGCGCCCGCCTTGGCCATGGCGGCGCGGGTGGCGGCCAACTTGTCGGCGCGGCTCAAGGAGGCGAACGGCGCGCCGTGCTCGAACACCGCAGCGGGCGGCAGCGCGGGGCGCTCGCTCCAGACGCCGTCGAGCAGGTCGATATCGGTGCGCAGAACGATGCCGCGCGCGCCCAGGGCGTCGGCCAGCAGGCGCGCGGTGGACAGGCCCAATACGCGGGCGTCCACCGCCACCGTCTGGCCGGGCGCCAGCTTGGCGGCCAGCCAGTCGATGTGCAGCAGGCTGGCGCCTGACGGGATCTTCATCAGTTGCACGCTGCTGCCGGCCAGTTCGGTCTCGGCCTGGGTCCAATAGCGGCCATCGGTCCAGCAGCCCGCGAAGTCGGCGGTGGCGATGAAGGTGCCGACCGAGCCGGTGAAACCGGTCAGCCATTCGCGCCCCTGCCAGCGGCCGGGCAGGTATTCGGACAGGTGCGGGTCGGACGAAGGGATGATGCAGGCGTCGACCTGCGCGCCCCGCATGGCGGCGCGCAGTTGCGCGAGGCGTTCATCGCGCGTGGTGGAGGTGGGCATGGGCAGCGTTGAATCGGGTGGTGTCATTGGTCTAATGATACCTCTATCGCGCCCGGCCGTGGCGCGGCACGCGTCATCGCCCGTCTGGGAGTGTCTGCTGTTCAAAAAAACTTACGTCGACGGCGTTTCGTCAAGCCTGGAAGTGGCGCAGCCCTTCCAGGTCGAGCACGCGGATGCCGCCGTAGTCGAGCCGCACCAGTCCTTCTTTTTCGAGCAGTTGCAAGGCCTGGTTGGCGCGCTGGCGCGAGGCGCCCGACAGGTAGCCGATTTCTTCCTGCGAAATCTGCACCATCTTTTCCAGCCCCGGGTACAGGTGCGAGTTGAACATGGCGGCCAGGCAGCGCGCCACCCGGGTGTCGATATCGAGCGTGCGGTCGTTTTCGACCAGGCCGATGAACTGGCCCAGGCGTTCGTTGAGCTGCATCAGCAGAAAACGCGTGAACGGCAGGCTCACTTCCAGCAGCCATTCGAACGTTTCGCGCGGCATGCGCGCCACGCGCGTGTCGCGCAGCGCCATCACATCGTATTTGCGCATCTGGTCCTTGAGCAGCGAGCCCTCGCCGAACCAGCCGCCGGTGGGCACGCCGGCGAAGGTGACGTTTTTCCCGGACGGCGAAAAATTGTTGATCTTGACCAGGCCGTCGATGATCCCGACCCAGTTTTCCAGCGGCTCCCCCTTGCGGCACACGAAACCGCCCTTGGGCACGAACTGCTCGAAGCAGTCGGCCTCGACCCGGATCATCTCGGCGGGCGTGAGGGTGCGGGCCCAGATGGTCGAGCGCAGGTGATCTACTAATGTCTGTGTCTGGTTTGTCATTGTGCGTCGCAGCATCGAAAGTCGCGAATTTGAGGGCGAATTGTCATCCAAAAGACAACCTGCTGGCCCAACGCGAGCTAATATCATCACACAAAAAACGCGCCACCCCGATTTTGACGTGACGGAGGGGGCCAGACAATCAAAAGGGGACGCTGGTGCAGACACTCGATGGCTCGCAATTGCAGACTTTTCCACGGCGCCTGCTGGCGCACGGACAGGAACGCCCGCAGCGCCCCGCCTTCCGCGAAAAGCACCTGGGCATCTGGCAGACCTGGAGCTGGCAGCAGGTCAACGCCGAGGTGCGCGCACTGGCCTGCGGCCTGGCGTCGCTGGGTTTCACGCGCGGGATGAACCTGGCCATCATCGGCGACAACCGCCCGCGCCTGTACTGGGCCATGCTGGCCGCGCAAGCCTTTGGCGGCGTGCCGGTGCCGCTGTACCAGGATGCGCCGGCGGCCGACATGGCGTATGTGCTCAACGACGCCGAGATCGCCTTCGCCATCGTCGAAGACCAGGAACAGGTCGACAAGCTGCTCGAACTGCGGGACCAGTGCCCGCAGGTGCGCCACATCGCCTTTGACGACGAACGCGGCATGCGCCACTACAAACAGCCCGGCCTGTGCTCCTTCGCGGCGCTGCAAACGCTGGGCCGCGCATGGGACCAGGCGCATCCCGGCGCCTTCGAAGCGGCGCTGGCCGCCGGCAGCGGCAGCGACATTGCGATCATCCTGTACACCTCCGGCACCACCGGCAAACCGAAGGGCGTATGCCAGTCGCATGCGGCGCTGATGGCGGCCGGCGTGGGCGGGGTCGGCTTCGACAAACTCACCGACCGCGAAGACATCCTGTCCTACCTGCCGATGGCCTGGGTGGGCGACTGCCTGTTCTCGCTGGCGCAGGCCATGGTGGCCGGCTTTACGGTCAACTGCCCGGAATCGGGCGACACGGTGCTGACCGACCTGCGCGAGATCGGCCCGACCTACTATTTTGCGCCGCCGCGCGTGTTCGAGAACATGCTCACCACCGTCATGATCCGGATGGAAGACGCGAGCGCCATCAAGCGCAGGATGTTCCACCATTTCATGGAGGTGGCCAGGCGCTGCGGCGCCGATATCCTGGACGGCAAACCGGTATCGGGCGCGGACCGCGCCGCGTATGCGCTCGGGAGCCTGCTGGTGTATGGCCCGCTGAAAAACGTGCTTGGCCTGTCGCGCGTGCGCGTGGCCTACACCGCCGGCGCGGCGATCGGACCGGACCTGTTCCGCTTCTACCGCTCGATCGGCGTCAACCTCAAGCAGCTGTACGGCTCCACCGAAACCTGCGCCTACGTGTGCCTGCAACCGGACGGGAACATCAAGTTCGACAGCGTCGGCCTGCCCGCGCCCGGCGTCGAGGTGAAGATCGCCGCCAGCGGCGAAGTGCTGGTCAAGTCGGCCGCCACCATGGCCGGCTACTTCAAGCGCGCCGATGCGACGGCGGAAGTGATCGACGCCGAGGGCTACTTCCACACGGGTGACGCCGGCATTTTTGATGCCGAAGGCCACCTGAAAATCATCGACCGCGCGGCCGACGTGGGCAAGATGAACTGCGGCGCGATCTTCGCGCCCAACTACATCGAGAACAAGCTCAAGTTCTTCCCCTTCATCAAGGAGGCGGTCGCCTTCGGGAATGCGCGCAGCCAGGTGTGCGCCTTCATCAATATCGACATGGAAGCGGTCGGCAACTGGGCCGAGCGGCGCAATATCGCCTACGCCGGCTACACCGACCTGGCTGCGCATGCCACCACCTACGACCTGATACGCGACTGCGTCGAGAAGGTCAACGCCGACCTGGCCGGCGAAGCGCTGATGGGCGCGACCCAGATCCACCGCTTCCTGGTGCTGCACAAGGAGCTCGACCCGGACGACGACGAACTGACGCGCACGCGCAAGGTGCGGCGCAAATTCATCGCCGACAAATACGCGGTGCTGATCGACGCGCTGTACACCGACAAGACCAGCCAGTTCATCAGCACCCAGGTCAAGTTCGAAGATGGGCGCGTGGGGATCGTCAGCGCCGATCTGCGCATCTGCGGGGCCACTACTTACCCCGTTTTGGAGAAGGCTGCGTGAGGAGCGCGTTGCGATGAATATGAACGAACCCAATGAACCCGCGACCGGCGGATCGACGCGCCAGACCGGCCCGGTGATCCTCGACCTGAAGAATATCTCGCTGTCGTTCGGCGGGGTCAAGGCGCTGACCGATATCTCGTTCGATGTGCGCCAGCACGAAATCCGCGCGATCATCGGGCCGAACGGCGCCGGCAAAAGCTCGATGCTCAACGTGATCAACGGCGTGTACCGCCCGCAGCAGGGCGAGATCGTGCTGCGCGGGGAGCACCGCAAGAACATGGATTGCCACGGCGCGGCCAAGGCGGGCATTGCGCGCACCTTCCAGAACATCGCGCTGTTCAAGGGGATGACGGTATTGGACAACATCATGACCGGCAGGAACCTGAAGATGAAGTCGAATTTCCTGATGCAGGCCCTGTACTGGGGCCCGGCGCGGCGCGAGGAGCTGGCGCACCGCGAAAAGGCGGAGGAGATCATCGACTTCCTCGAGATCCAGGCGATCCGCAAGACGCCGGTGGGGCGCCTGCCCTACGGCCTGCAAAAGCGCGTGGAGCTGGGACGGGCGCTGGCCGCCGAACCCGATATCCTGCTGCTCGACGAACCGATGGCGGGGATGAACGTGGAAGAAAAACAGGACATGTGCCGCTTCATCCTGGACGTGAACGACCAGTTCGGGACCACCATCGTGCTGATCGAGCACGACATGGGCGTGGTGATGGATATTTCGGACCGGGTGGTGGTGCTCGATTACGGCAAGAAGATCGGGGACGGCACGCCCGATGAAGTGCGCAGCAACCAAAACGTGATTAATGCGTATCTGGGAGTGGCGCATTGAAGCGATCACCAAAAACTATCAGCGCGTCGCCCCCGCGCAGGCGCGGGTCCATGGCACCTATGCTCAAAGGTGCTATGGATTTCCGCCTGCGCGGGAACGACGGGGTTAACCGACGGACCGAGAGGACGCACCATGAATTTTTTCTTTGAAGTCCTGATCGGCGGCCTGCTCTCGGGCGTCATGTACGCGCTGGTGGCCATCGGTTTCGTGCTGATCTACAAAGCCTCGGGCGTGTTCAACTTTGCCCAGGGCGCGATGGTGTTCTTCGCCGCCCTTACCTGCGTCGGCATCATCGACAAGTTCGGCGTCTCGATCTGGCTCGCCATTCCGCTGACCATCGTGGTGATGATCGCGCTCGGCCTGGCCATCGAACGGGTGGTCCTGCGCCCGCTGGTGAACCAGCCCGAGATCACCCTCTTCATGGCCACCATCGGCCTAGCCTTCTTCATCGAGGGCCTGGCGCAGCTGCTGTGGGGCTCGCAGGTGCACAAGCTGGACCTGCCGATCGAGGACGTGCCGATCCCCTACCTGCTCGATAACTACAACATCATCGTCTCCCAGTTCGACGTCACCGCCGCCGCCATCTGCGCGCTGCTGGTGACCGCACTGGCGCTGCTGTTCTCGAAAACCAAAGTGGGCCGCGCCCTGCGCGCGGTCGCCGACGACCACCAGGCGGCGCTCGCGGTCGGCATCCCGCTGCAGCAGATCTGGGCCGTGGTATGGGCCGTGGCCGGGCTGGTGGCGCTGGTGGCGGGCCTGCTGTGGGGCGCGCGCAACGGCGTGCAGTTCGCGCTCACCTTCATCGCCCTGAAAGCGCTGCCGGTACTGATCCTGGGCGGCTTTACCTCGGTCCCCGGCGCGATCGTCGGCGGCCTGATCATCGGCGCCTCCGAAAAACTGGCCGAGGTGTATATCGGCCCGATGGTCGGCGGCGGCATCGAAGGCTGGTTCCCGTACGTGCTGGCCCTGCTGTTCCTGCTGGTGCGGCCGGAAGGCCTGTTCGGCGAAAAAATCATCCGGAGAATCTGATATGTTTTACCGCGAAGCCGGACAATTCAAGACCACCTACGAATCCGACGGCCAGATCTTCCCGATCCGCCAGGAGCGCATCGCCCTGGGCGCCCTGCTGCTGGTGGCGCTGGCCATCGTGCCGCTGTTCGCCTCGCCCTACATGCTGTCGGCGATCCTGATTCCCTTCCTGATCTTTTCGCTGGCCGCGCTGGGCCTGAACATCCTGACCGGCTACTGCGGCCAGCTTTCGCTGGGCACCGCCGCCTTCATGGCGGTCGGCGCCTTTGCCTCGTTTAACTTCATCGCCCGCCTGCCCGGCATCCCGATGCTGCTGGCCTTCGTGCTGGGCGGCCTGTGCGCGGCCATGGTGGGCATCGCCTTCGGCCTGCCCTCGCTGCGCATTCGCGGCTTCTACCTGGCCGCGTCGACCCTGGCGACCCAGTTCTTCGTGGTCTGGTGCCTGACCAAGATCCCCTACCTGACCAACGGCAGCGCCTCGGGCGTGATCACGGCGCAGAAGATCGTCATCTTCGGCTACCAGTTCGATACGCCGGCCAGCAAGTACGTGCTGGTGCTGGCGATCGTGGCGCTCATGGCGCTGCTGGCCAAGAACATGATCCGCTCGAACGTGGGCCGCTCGTGGATGGCCGTGCGCGACATGGACGTGGCGGCCGAAGTGATCGGCTTTCGGCCGATGCGCACCAAGCTGCTGGCCTTCGCGGTCAGCTCCTTCTACTGCGGCGTGGCCGGCGCGCTGTACGCCTACGCCTACCTGGGCACGGTCGAACCGGAAGCGTACAACCTCGACCTGTCGTTCCGCATCCTGTTCATGATCATCATCGGCGGGGTCGGCTCGGTGCTCGGCTCCTTTCTCGGCGCGGCCTTCATCGTGCTGCTGCCGGTGTTCCTGAATATTTTGGCGCACAGCCTGTCGCTGCCAACCTCGGTGGCGTCGAACCTGGAGTTGATGGTGTTCGGCGCGCTGATTATCTTTTTTCTGATCGTGGAGCCGCACGGCCTTGCGCGCCTGTGGCAAGTAGGTAAAGAAAAACTGCGGCTTTGGCCGTTCCCGCATTAACCGCATCATCCCGGAGACCATCATGAATCACGTAAAACAGAAGATGAAGAGCGCTAAAATCAAGAGCCTGCTGTTGTGCGCCGCCCTGATCGGCGCCTTCAACCAGGTGCAGGCGGCCGACCAGTTCCTCGCGCTGCCGTCCTACCGCGTGGGCCCGTATGCGGCCGGCGGCTCGGGCTTCTACGGCGGTGCGATCGATTACTTCAACCTGGTCAACGCCAACGGCGGCGTCAATGGCGTCAAGATCCTGTGGGAAGAATGCGAGACCGAATACAACCCCTCGCGCGGGATCGAATGCTACGAACGGCTGAAAACCAAGAACGGCGGCGCCACCATGGTCGAGCCGCTCTCCACCGGGATCGCCTACGGCGTGCTCGATCGCCTGGTGCAGGACAAGATCCCGATGACCACCCTCGGCTACGGCCGCTCGGATGCTGCCAACGGCAAGGTCTTCCCGTACGTGTTCCCGCTCATTACCAGCTACTGGAACCAGGCGGCGGCGATGGTCAAGTACCTGGCCGACAAGGAAGGCGGCTACGCCAAGCTGAAAGGCAAGAAGATCGTCCACCTGTACCACGATTCGGCCTTCGGCAAGGAACCGCTGCCGGTGCTGGAAGCGCAGGCCAAGCAGTACGGCTTCGAATTGATCAAGATCGCGGTGGCGCCGCCGGGCAGCGAGCAGCAGTCGCAGTGGCTGCAGATCCGCCAGGCCAGGCCGGACCACGTGATCCTGTGGGGCTGGGGCGTGATGAATTCGGTCGCGATCAAGACCGCGCAGCGCAACGGCTTCCCGCGCGAGAAGATGCTGGGCGTGTGGTGGGCCGGTTCGGAAGAGGACATGATCCCGTCGGGCGACGCGGCCAAGGGCTACACCTCGATGACCTTCAACACGCCGGGTAACTACCCGCTGATCGACGAGATCCGCAAGAAGGTCTACGCCGCCGGCAAGGGCAACCTGGCCGACCAGGCGCGTATCGGCTCGGTGTACCACATGCGCGGGCTGACCGCCGGCATCCTGTGGGTGGAAGCGATCCGCGTGGCGCAGGAAAAATTCGGCAAGGGGAAGACCATGACGGGCGACCAGATTCGCTGGGGCCTGGAAAACCTGAACGTGGACGAAGCGCGCCAGAAAGCGCTGGGCGCCTTCGGCATGTTCCCGACCGTGAAGACCAGCTGCGACGATCACGAAGGCTCGGGCGCGGTCAAGGTCCAGCAGTGGGACGGCAAGAAGTGGATCGCCATCACGCCGAACTGGGTGGTGGGCGACAAGGCCCTCACGCGCAAGCTGGTCGACGAGTCGTCGAACGCCTACGCGGCCGAGAAGAAGATCACGCCGGCCTGCATGAAGTAAGCCGGGAAGCAGCCAGACCCGGCAACCGTTCCCTTGCCCTCGCGCCAGAGCAGCGGCGCGGGGGATTTTTACACTACGCGAAAAGCCTATGAACACCATCGCTGCCAGCATGCCTTACCTGTCGGTCAATAACATCGAAGTCATTTACGACCACGTGATCCTGGTGTTGAAGGGCGTCTCCCTGCAGGTCCCGAAAGGCAAGATCGTGGCCCTGCTGGGCGCCAACGGCGCCGGCAAATCGACCACCCTCAAAACCATCTCCACCCTGCTGCGCGGCGAGCGTGGCGACGTGACCAAGGGCGAGGTGCAGTTCAAGGGCGAACGGGTCGACCAGCTCACGCCGAATGAGCTGGTCAAGCGCGGCCTGTCGCAGGTGATGGAGGGGCGCCACTGCTTCGGCCACCTGACCATCGAAGAGAACCTGCTGACCGGCGCCTACACCCGCAACATCTCGCGCGCCGAGCTGAAAGCGGCGCTCGATGCGGTGTACCAGTATTTTCCGCGCCTCAAAGAGCGGCGCGCCAGCCAGGCCGGCTACACCTCCGGCGGCGAGCAGCAGATGTGCGCGATCGGGCGCGCGCTGATGGCCAAGCCGTCCATGATTTTGCTCGACGAACCGTCGATGGGCATCGCGCCGCAGATCGTCGAAGAGATCTTCGACATCGTCAAGGATCTGAACCGGAAGGAAGGCGTGTCCTTCCTGCTGGCGGAACAGAACACCACGGTGGCGCTGCGCTACGCCGACTTCGGCTACATCCTGGAAAACGGGCGCGTGGTGATGGAAGGCGAGGCGAAGGAACTGGCCAGCAACGAGGACGTCAAGGAGTTCTACCTGGGCGTATCCGGGGCCGAGCGCAAGAGTTTCAGGGACATGAAGTTTTACCGCCGCCGCAAACGCTGGCTGGCTTGAGGAATCACGATGGATTTTGAAGCCGCAAAGGCGTTGTGCCGCACCTTCCCCGGCGCGACCGAAGACCGCAAATGGGAGACGCGCGCCGTGTTTTCGGTGGGCGAGAAGATGTTTGCGATGTCGGACCATGCCGTGCCGGCGACCGGCATCTGCTTCAAGGTGGACGACGAGCGCTTCCTGGAGCTCACCGACCGCCCCGGCATCATCCCCGCGCCCTACCTGGCGCGCGCGAAGTGGGTGTATGTGGAGCACGCGAAGGCCCTCAGCGATGCCGAGGCGGCGGCGCTGCTGCGGCGCGCCTACGAACTGATTTTCGCCAAACTGACACGCAAGCTGCAACGCCAGATCGGAGAACAAGCATGAAGGTGGACACCCCTGTGGATACCCTGGACGCGCTGGAGACGCGCGACCCGCAGGAGCGCGAACGCGACCTGATGGCGCGCCTGCCGCAACTGATCGAGCGCGCCCTCAGCGCGCCGGGCTGGGCGCGCATCCTCGACGGCGTCGACCCCGCCGCCATCAACAGCCGCGCCGCGCTGGCGGCGCTACCGATCACGCGCAAGGCCGACCTGAAAGCGCTGCAGAGCGCCTCGCGCCCCTTCGGCGGGCTGGCGGTCACGCCGGTGGGCGAACTGTCGCGCGTGTATGTCTCGCCGGGGCCGATCTTCGATCCGGAAGGGCGCGGCCAGGACTGGTGGCGCTTTGCGCGGCCGATGTACGCGGCCGGCGTGCGCGCGGGCGGGCTGCTGCAGAACTGCTTTTCGTATCACTTCACGCCCGCCGCCTTCATGGTCGAAGGCGGGGCGGCGCGCATCGGCTGCGCGGTGATTCCGGCCGGCGCCGGGCAGACCGAAATGCAGGTGCAGGCGATCGCCGACCTGCGTCCGGACACCTATGTGGGCACGCCGTCGTTTTTGCGCATCATCATCGAGAAGGCGCGCGAGATGGGGGCCGATATCGGCAGCATGCAGCGGGCCCTGATGGGCGCCGAGGCGCTGCCGGAGTCCCTGCGCGCGTGGTTCCGCGAAAACGGCGTGCCGCATGTGTTCCAGACCTATGCCTCGGCCGATATCGGCAGCATGGCGTACGAGACGGCCACCGATGGCGTGCTCAATCCCGGCATGGTGCTCGACGAGGACGTGCTGCTCGAAATCGTGCGGCCCGGCAGCGGGGAGCCGGTGGCGCCGGGCGACATCGGCGAGATCGTGGTGACCTTGTTCAATGCCGACTATCCGCTGATCCGCTTTGCGACAGGCGATATGTCGGCGCTGCTGGTGGACGCGGAGCCGTCGCGCTGCGGGCGCACCAACAGCCGGATTCGCGGCTGGCTGGGGCGGGCCGACCAGACCACCAAGGTGCGCGCGATGTTCGTGCATCCGTCGCAGGTCAATAACATCGTGCGCCGCCATCCGGGCATTCTGAAGGCGCGCATGGTGGTAACCGGGCGCATGGCGAACGATGTGATGACCTTGCACTGCGAGGTGGCCAGCGCGCCCGATGCGGCGCAGGCGGCGGCGATCGTGGAGTCGATTCGCGAGGTGACCAAGCTGCGCGGAGAAGTGCGCTTCGAGTCGCCGGGAACCCTGGCCGACGATGGGAAGGTGATCGAGGATCTGAGGGATTACAGCTGAACCGATACCGCGTCGTTGCCGCGTCCGCCTCCATGGCTCCCGCCACCGCCGTGGTTCCCGCTCCCGCCACCGCCGTCGTTCCCGCGCAGGCGGGAACCCAAGTTGGAAGATTAGCCGTCGACCAGGGCACGAACGTGGGTTCCCGCCTTTGCGGGAACGACGAAGCTTGTGGTGGAAACGATGACAGCGGTGTCGCCGCGATGACGATGCATCCCAAACGATGAGCGCCAAACGCAGCCGGCGCCTGTCGCACAATACCAACTAAGCGCATTGTGCAGTGCACTTTGCAGGATAATTGCCTGGTGTCCTTTATGAGCTAACCACCATGCAAGAATTCCACGCCGAACGCGCACGCGCCCTTCTCGACAATGCCGAGGAGATCTTCGATGCCGCCGCCGTCCAGGCCGCCGTACGCCAGGTCGCCGACAAACTCAACACCCGCTTCGACCAGCCCGGCAACGCCGCCTTTCCCCTGGTCCTCGGCGTGATGGGCGGCGCGGTGGTGTTCACCGGCAGCCTGCTCCCGCAACTGCGCTTCCCCCTCGAATTCGACTACATCCACGTCAGCCGCTACGGCGACGACGACCAGGGTGGCAATGTCGTGTGGAAAGTCATTCCGCGCCCCAGCGTGGCAGGCCGCATCATCATCGTGCTCGACGATATCCTGGACGAAGGCGAAACCCTGGCCCAGGTCAAGCAGCGCCTGCTCGACATGGGGGCGGCGGAAGTCGTCATCGCCGTGTTCGCCGACAAGGCCCTCAAGCGCAGCAAGCCGGTCAAGGCGGACATCGTCGGCCTGTCGATTCCGAACAAGTTCGTGGTCGGTTTCGGCATGGATGTGTATGGCTACTGGCGCAACTTGCCTGGCCTGTGGGCAATCCGCGCCGAAGACCTCAAGCAACGGTAATTTTCAACAAAATCCCCACCCGCACGAAAAACGCGCCGTATACACCTGCGGCGCGGTTAATACCAATCCAAACGGGTACTAAAGCGGTACTACTCATCTTGTGTACAATTTGATATCTCTCTGATATCTCGCCTTTCTCCGCCTCCACATTTAACTATGCGTTCCCCGTATATGCATCCTCGATAAAGGCATACCTTGCCTGGACGAGACATTCTTTCGCAAATTTAACTGGTATTTCATTTTAGTTAAACCAATAAAACCACTTGACTACCAATTCTCCTCGGCTCACTCTGACTCACCGTTTTTCCGATTGATCGGCGTAAGTTCCGATTGCAACTGATCGTAAAACGGACACCTATCGACCAAGGAGACAACATGGAATACAACACAAAGAGCGGCCTGCTGATCGCGCTCATGGGCGGCATGCTTGCCGCCTGCGGAGGCGGCAGCGGCGGCGACAAATCCAGCCTGCAGGGCAGCATGACCAAGACGGCTGCCGCCGTGGTCGCCTGTGCCGACTGGAATGCGACCGCGGTCTACACCGTCGGTAATTGCGTGGTCTACCAGGGCAAGGTCTACAAAGCCAAGTGGTGGACCCAGAACAATATCCCGGGCACCGAAGAATGGGGCCCATGGCAACTGACGACGGACACCCCGACGCCAACGCCTACCCCAACGCCGACGCCGACGCCGACTCCAACGCCGACGCCGACGCCTACCCCGACACCAACGCCTACCCCGACGCCAACGCCGACCCCGACCCCGACCCCGACCCCGGTCGCCGGCCGTGAAATCGGTTCCTACTTCGCGCAGTGGGGCGTGTACGGCCGCAGCTACGAAGTGGCAGACATCCATACCACCAAGACACCAGTGAACGGCGTGCCGACCAGCGTGGCCGACCAGCTGACCTTCATCAACTACGCCTTCGGCAACGTGTACGCCAAAAACGGCGGCTACGAATGCGATATGGTGACCAAGGCCGAAACCGGCAACAGCGTGCCGCCGCCAGCCGACGCCGGCACCGGCGGCGACGCCTACGCCGACTACCAGCGTTCGCCTGCGCGCACCGTCGACGGCAAGGTCATCCCGTGGGATGCCAAGCTGACCGGCAACTTCGCCCAGCTGAAACTGCTGAAAGCGGCCCACCCGAACCTGAAGATCTTCATCTCGCTGGGCGGCTGGAGCTGGTCGCGTTACTTCTCGGCAGCGGCAAAAACCGATGCCCTGCGCAAACAACTGGCCCGCTCGTGCATCAAGCAATTTATCGTGGGCGACTTGCCGGTGCAGGATGGCCGCGGCGGTCCGGGCGCGGCCAAGGGCGTGTTCGACGGGATCGATATCGACTGGGAATACCCGGGCGGTGGCGGTCAGCCGTACAACACGGTCGACACGGTCAACGACAAGCGCAACTTCACCCTGCTGATGGCCGAGTTCCGGGCCCAGCTCGATGAACAGGGCAAGAAGGACGGCAAACGCTATCCGCTGACGGCCGCCATCGGCGCCGGCGGCGAGAAGATTGCCCAGACCGAACCTGCGCTGTATAGTCAGTACATGGACTGGGTCAACGTGATGACGTACGACTTCCACGGCGGATGGGAAAACACCACCAACTTCCACGCGCCGCTGTACCGTGATCCGGCCGACCCGGCGACCGGCAACCTGGTCAAGTACAACACCGACGACGCGATCAAGACCCTGGTCGCAGCCGGCATGCCGAAAAACAAAATCCTGCTGGGCGTGCCGTTCTACGGCCGCGGCTGGAAAGGCGTGAGCCCCGGCCCGCGCGGCGACGGTTTGTACCAGGCAGCAAGCGGCCCGGCAGCGGGCCAGTACGAAGCCGGCATCGACGACTACAAGGTTCTCATCAATAAGGCCGGCACCCGCTGGACTCATCCGGTGACCAAGCAGTTGTACCTGCTGACGACCAGCAACGAATGGTGGAGCTATGACGATCCGGCGACCATCGACATTAAGATGAAGTATATGCGCGATCAGGGCCTGCGCGGCGCGTTCTCCTGGGAACTCGACGGCGATGCCAACGGTGCCCTGACCAGCGCAGTATGGAAGGGCCGCTAAGCGGCTAAGCGGAGGGACCGGCTGTCGCCACACAAGGCGGCCGGTTTCTCCATGCCCGCAACCTCCTGGAGAAACCTCTTGAAAATTCAATCGAACGTGCAGCCGAACGTGCAGCCGACCATGCAGGTCAACGACGACTGGCGCCGCTGGATCGGCGAAAACCTGATGCTCGGCACCTCGCCCGAGGCGATTGCCGCCATCCTGGTCAAATCGAACGTGTCGCAGGCGAATGCCCGCACCGAAATCGACGCGGCGCTGCGCAGCCCGTATCTGCAGGCTGCGCGCAGGCTGGCCAATCGGGTCAACAAGCGCGACTGGGTGCTCGGCATCCAGGCGCAATTGAACCGGCTGTACGACGAGGGGATTGAACGACGGGAGCGGCTCTCCGGCGAGGAGTTCCTGCAACAGTATTACCGCACCAACCGGCCGGTGATCATCACCGGCATGCTGGAGCACTTCCCGGCACGCCAGAAATGGAACCTCGACTATTTTGCGCAGCGCTTCGGCGAACGCGTGGTCGAGGTGCAGTTCGGACGCGAAGCCGATCCGCAATACGAGCTCAACAGTATCGCCCACAAGCGCAAGATGCCTTTCGGCGAGTACGTGGAGATGGTCCGCAACAGCGGCCGCACGAATGACTTCTACATGACCGCCAACAACGACTCGCTCAACCGCGATGCGTTGAAGGAATTGTTCGAGGACGTAGGCACCCTGCCCGAGTACCTCGATGACGACCCGGGCCGGCGCGGCTTTTTCTGGTTCGGTCCTGCTGGAACGGTGACCCCGTTCCACCACGACCTGACCAATAACTTCATGGCCCAGATCATCGGGCGCAAGAAGATCAAGCTGATGGCGCCGTCGGACACGCCAAGGATCTACAACCACCGGCACTGCTTTACCGAGGTAGACGCCCGCAACATCGACCTGGCGCGCTTTCCCGCCATGGCCGAGGTGCAGGTCCTCGAATGCGTGCTGGAACCGGGCGAGATCCTGTTCCTGCCGGTCGGCTGGTGGCATTACGTGGAAGGGCTCGATATTTCGGTGACGCTGTCGACGACCAATTTCCGCTGGCCGAACGACTTCTACAGTAACTATCCCCCGAATCATGATTTTTAGGGGGAACACCATGAATAACGGAGACAATAATAATGACGATCAATCGTTTGATGGGCGCCCTTCTCGGCAGCGCCCTGGTAGCCTGCGGAGGCGGCAGCGGTCCTGACGCCGTTCAAGGCCAGGGTGGCGAATCGAAGCGCCAACTGGCCCAGGTGGTGGTCTGCAGTGCCTGGTCCGCCACCCAGGTCTACACGGCTGGCGCCTGCGTCAGCCATCTGGGAAAAACCTACACGGCAAAGTGGTGGACACAGAACAATGTGCCCGGCACCGAGGAATGGGGACCGTGGGCGCTGTCGACGACACCGACGCCAACCCCGACCCCGACGCCGACGCCGACGCCGACCCCGACGCCAACCCCGACCCCGACTCCGACCCCGACCCCGACGCCGACCCCGACGCCGACGCCAACCCCGACGCCGACGCCGACACCGACACCGACGCCAACGCCGACACCGACACCGACGCCGACGCCGACACCGACGCCGACGGTCGCCTGCCGCCCTGACGGCCTGACCTCCAAGGTTCCCAACGTGCCCTACTGCGGCGTGTACGACGCCAATGGCCGCGAAGTGCTCGCGCATGGCTTGAACCGCCGCATCGTCGGCTATTTCACCAGCTGGCGCACGGGCAAGGATGGCACACCGTCCTACCTCGTCAACAATATCCCGTGGGACAAGATCACCCACGTCAACTACGCCTTCGCCGCCGTCGACACCGCCACATCCAAGCTCTTGCTGGGCAGCGGACCGACCAATCCGGACACCGGCCTGACCTGGCCCGAGAACCCGGCCGCCGCGATGGACCCGAGCCTGCCGTACAAAGGCCACTTCAACCTGCTGGCGCAATACAAGCGCAAGCATCCGGACGTGAAAATCATGCTCTCGGTGGGCGGCTGGGCGGGCAGCGGCGGCTTCTACACGGCCACCACCAACGCCGACGGCTCGCTCAACAGCGCCGGCATCGACACCCTGGCCGACTCGATGGTGGCGTTCCTGCGCCAGTACCGCTTCTTCGACGGCATCGACATCGACTACGAGCACCCGACCACCAACAACGAGGCCGGCAACCCGCTCGATTTCGGCATGTCGAAACCGCGCCTGGCCGGATTGATGAAGAGCTACAACGTGCTGCTGGAACGGGTGCGCACCAAGCTCGACACGGCAGCCGTGGCCGACAAGAAGTACTACCTGCTGACCATCGCCGGTTCGGCCTCGGCCTGGATCCTGCGCGGCGAGGAAAACCTGTCGGGCCTGAAGTACCTCGACTACGCCAGCCTGATGAGCTACGACCTGCACGGCGGCTGGAACCAGTATGTCGGTCCCAACGCGGCCCTGTTCGATGACGGCAACGATGCCGAACTGCGCGCCGGCAACGCCTACCAGTTCGCCAACATCGGCTACCTGAACGTCGACTGGTCCTACCGCTACTACCGTGGCGCGCTGCAAGCCGGACGCATCAACCTGGGCGTGCCGTACTACACGCGCGGCTGGAGGAATGTAAACGGCGGCACCAACGGCCTGTGGGGCACCACCGCCCTGGTCAACTCGACCATCACCTGCGCCGGCGTGAAGACCTGCGGCGAAGGCGCGGTCGGCATCGACAACCTGTGGCACGACCTCGACGTCAACGGCCAGCCGATTCCCGGCGGCGGCAATCCGCTGTGGCACGCGCTGAACCTGGAAAAAGCCATCCTGCCGGACTACCTCGACGCCTACAAGGTGACCGACAAGACCCTGCGCGGCGCCTACCAGCCGAACTACAGCGCCACCATGGCGGCGCCGTGGCTGTGGAACCCGACCACCCGCGTGTTCCTCTCGACCGAGACGGCGCAATCGATGGATGCCAAGGCGCGCTACATCGTCGACAACAACATCGGCGGCATCATGATCTGGGAGATGGCGGGCGACTACGCGTGGGATGCCAGCAAGAACGGCGGCAAGGGCCAGTACTTCATGGGCAACACCCTGACCACCAATATCTTCAACACCTTCAAGTCGGCTGGCCCGTACGGCAACAAGCGCGCCGAAACGGCCGTGCCTGCGACCAGCGCCAAGGTCAGCATCGAACTGGGTGGCTGGAAGATGGGCGACAGCAACTTCCCGATCAATCCGGTGATGACGGTGACCAACAAGTCGGCCACCACCATTCCGGGCGGCAGCGTGGTGGAGTTTTCGTATCCGGTCTCGGCGCCGGCCAATATGAGCGACCAGTCGGGCTATGGGCTGAAAGTGACGGCGGCCGGGTACACCGGGCCGAACAACATCGGCGGCTTCAAGGCCAACTTCAACCGCGCGCAGTTCACGATTCCGGCATGGCAATCGCTGGCGCCGGGCGCGTCGGTCTCGCTCACGCTCAACTACCAGTTGCCGATCTCGGGGCCGTCGAACTACGCGATCACGGTCGGCGGCAAGCGCTATGCGCTGGCGGACGAGTATCCGGAACTGCCGGTCGCGCTGCCGTAAGCACCGCGTGATGTTCCTGTAGGGCAGTCATGACCCGGAAACGACAGCGTCGTTTCCGGGTTTTTTTGACCCGACATCCAAATTATCTGGAGCAAAAATATGAAACAACAATTATCGACGCTGGCGGTAGGACTGCTGGCGGGCATGCTGGCCGGCTGCGGCGGCAGCGGTGGGGGCGAATCGACGGGGACCGACGGCGGATCGCACGCGCTGAGCAAGACCAGTGCGAATGCGGCTTGTCCGTTCTGGAGCGCCAGTGCGGTGTTTACTGCCGGCATGTGCGCGATTCATGATGGCAAAGTCTACAAGGCGAAGTGGTGGACGCAAGGAAATGTGCCCGGGGCGGAACAGTGGGGACCGTGGGAGTTCATCCCGCTGACGCCGACGCCGACGCCACCGCCCGTCCCCACGCCGACGCCAACGCCAACACCGACTCCGACGCCAACGCCAACGCCGACGCCGACACCAACGCCGACGCCGACGCCGCCCCCGGGCGGCGTTCCGACCAGGGCGCAGGCCGAGGCGCGCGAAGCGCAGCTCACCGACAACGCCTTTTTCCGCACCGTCAAGGCATCGATCCGCACCCTGGACAACGCGTCCGTCGAGCAAGTGGTGCCGGGACGCGGCGCCAATCCGATCAACGTCAAGCGTGTCGAACGCCTGCTGCCGGCAACGAAGTGGGACCACTTCTTTGCGGTGCGCGAGCCGAGCTACACCTACCAGCGTTTCCTGCAGGCGGTGGCCAAGTTTCCGGCCCTGTGCGACGACTACGGCGACGGGCGCGATGCCGACGGCATCTGCCGCCACACGCTGGCGACCATGTTTGCGCACTTCGCCCAGGAAACCGGCGAGCACAACGCGAGCAGCACGATTCCGGAATGGCGCCAAGGCTTGAAGTACCTGCGCGAGCTGGGCTGCGACGAAACCGGCGCCGGCTGCGGCTACAACGCCGAATGCGCCGATCCGGTGTTCAATGCGGTCTGGACCTGCGGAAAGAATGCCGACGGCAGCTACAAGAAGTACTTCGGACGCGGGGCCAAGCAGCTGTCGTACAACTACAACTACGGGCCGTTTTCGCAGATCATGTTCGGCGGCGACCAGTCGGTGCTGCTGCGCGATCCGGACAAGGTGGCGTCGACCTGGCTGAACCTGGCGTCGGCGACCTTCTTCTTCGTGTATCCGCAGCCGCCCAAGCCATCGATGCTGCATGTGATCGACGGCACCTGGGTACCGAACGCGGCCGACCGCGCTGCGGGGGCGGGCAACAATTTCGCCACGACGATCATGATCATCAACGCCGAGTGCGGACAGGGAACGGAAAAAGCGGCGGCGCAGAACCGCATCAACTACTACAAGCAGTTTGCGGGCGAGTTGGGCTGGAATGTGGGGTCGGAGCAGTTATCGTGCGCCACGATGCAGCGCTTCGGGCCGTCGAGTTCGGCGTCGTACAACATTTACTGGGAAAAGAACTGGAATGAAGGCGGGCAGAACCAATGCCAGCTGGTCAGTTACCAGACGCCGTACAGCGCGCTGATTGCGGATAACTACGTCAAGTGCGTGCAGGATAACTGGAAGGTCAAACTGCAGTAAGGTCGTCGCCCCCGCGCAGGCGAGGGTCCATAAAACTGGAAGGTCAAACTGCGGTACGGTCGTCGCCCCCGCCTGCACGGGGGCGACGAATTAGAGGCCAGCGACAATCGTTCGAGCCTCCCCCTGCCTTGCGATTAAAGCGCCAGGCGCGCGCGCGCCGCGTCGTATTCCTGCTTCAGGCGCGCCACCATCTCGGCCACCGTCGGCACGTCATCCATCATCCCCACGCCCTGCCCCGCGCCCCAGATGTCGCGCCAGGCCTTGGCGCTGCCCGAACCGAAACTCATCTTCGATTTGTCCGATTCCGGCAAGGCATCCGGATCGAGCCCGGCGTTGACGATCGATTTTTTCAGGTAATTGCCGTGCACGCCAGTAAACAGATTGGTGTACACGATATCGGCCGCCGCCGATTCCACGATGGCGTCGCGGTACTCGTCCGTGACGTTCGATTCCTTCGTCGCCAGCCAGCGCGAGCCGATATACGCAAAGTCCGCCCCCATCGCCTGCGCCGCCAGGATCGCATCGCCCGTGGCGATCGAACCCGACAAGGCAATCGGTCCCTTGAAGAACTTGCGCACCTCGCCCACCAGCGCGAACGGCGACAGCGGCCCGGCGTGCCCGCCCGCACCGGCCGCCACCAGGATCAAGCCGTCCACGCCCGCTTCCAGCGCCTTTTCGGCATGCCGGATCGACACGACATCGTGCAGCACGATGCCGCCGTAGCTGTGGATCGCGTCCAGCATCTCTTTCGGCGGCGCGCGCAGCGAGGAAATGATGATCGGCACCTGGTGCTTGACGCACATGGCCACGTCGTGTTCCAGGCGGTCGTTGGACTGGTGCACGATCTGGTTGACCGCGATCGGCCCCACCCTGGCGCCCGGATTGGCAGCCTGGTAATCGGCCAGTTCCTGCTTGAGGTCGGTCAGCCAGGTGTCGAGCAGCTCGGCCGGACGGGCGTTGAGCGCGGGGAAGGAACCGACGATCCCGGCCTTGCACTGCGCCGCCACCAGCGCGGGTCCGCTGGCGATGAACATCGGCGATCCAATGACGGGAAGGGTGAGGTTTTGCAGCGCGGCGGGCAATGCCATGTCGGTCTCGCAATCGAAAAAAGTGGATGGAATCAAATTCTCAGCCATTATAGTTCGAAAAAAGTACGATCGTGCTTGAAAACGCGGCGACAGCGTGTTTACAGGTCGCTATTGACCAGATTCTCACCGTCGCGCTTGGCCGCACCGGCCCGCACCAGGGATTGCACGGCCCAGTCGGCCATCTGCGCGGACGTTTCGAAACGCTGCAGATGACGCCTGCGCGCCCCCTCCAGCACGGGAATGGTGGCGAACATGCCGGCCACGTCCGCCAGGCTGATGCGCTGGCGCTCCAGCAGCAGGAACTTGAGGATGACCTTGACGGCGTTTTCGGAATTCCTCAGCGGATCCGCTTCGAGGAAATTCAGGCGCGTAAACGCCCGTTTCAGGGCCGGCTGGACGTCGGTGAAGATGGCCCCGTGTCCGGGAATGACGAGGCGGGCGTCGAGGCTGTGGATCAGGTCGAGCGTGGCGCGCGCTTCCAGGAAGCCCGATTCGCCGTCGAGCTCGGGAAAGATCACGCCGAAACCGTTGCGCCACAAGGCGTCGGCGGATATGACGATGCCTTCGCTCGGGCAAAACAAGATCAGCGAGTGCGGATGGTGCCCGGGCGCGCCCAGCGCCTGCCAGCGCGTGCCGCCCAGTTCCAGCTCGTCGCCGGGCGACACCGTAAAGTCGGCGCCGAACGGATCGCACTGCTGGCCGGTGGCCCTGAAACTGAGCGCGTCCTCGTTCCAGGCTGCCACGTTGGCGGCCTCGGCCACGGGAATGCCGATGCGGCAGCCGTGGCGCGCCTTGAGCGCCGCGTTGCCGCCGCAGTGGTCCGAGTGCAAATGGGTATTGATGACGCGCCCCAGAGGCCGCTCGCCGAGCGCATGGCCGACCAGCGCCAGGGTCTGCGGCACGTGGGTCTTGTAGCCGCTGTCGATCAGGGTGGACTCGCCCGGCCCGGTAAACAGCACATTGTTGGACGACAGCCAGCCGCGTTCGAACACCTGCATCGACGCCGGCAGCCGTGCCGGGTCGGGATTTAACATTGCACTCATGGCTTACTCATTTTTTCATTTGAAACGCGAGCGAGATCTTGGCGAACTCGATCAGGACGGCTTGCGAGCCGCCATTGAAGGTGGTGAAGGAATTGCCGGTGCGTACAACCATGCGCGGCGGGAATAGCCAGGAGCAGTAGGGAATCCCGATCATCTTGGCGCCGCGCACGTCGCGCCATTCGACGTGCTTGTCGTACAGCCAGGTCTGGCGGATGCCGGTGGCGTCGACGGTGGTGGTGGCGCGCAGGAACCAGTAGTAACTCACGCCCAGCATGACGCTGGCGCCCAGCAGCAGCGCCTTGACGCCGATCCCGAACGAGGGCAGCGGAAAGCGCCAGGCCACGCTGGCGCCGTACAGCAGCAGCACCACGGTCACGACGGTGGCGAACACCTTGAAACCGGTACCGTAGGCCGGGCCGGTGACCGCTTGCTGCGGCGTGTAGAAGTTCATTTAGTCGAAGTCCAGTTCGGATTCGCGGCGGCGGATCTCGGCCCAGACCGCGCGCTTGTAGTCGTCCGAGGCATTGCCCCAGGCGACGATTTCATCGAGGGTGCGCAGGCAGCCGCGGCACAGGCCCTTGGCGGACGCGGTATCGGGCGCCATTTCGCACAGGCTGATGCAGGGGGACGGCACCGGCGTCTGCAGTTCGGGCCTCATGCCAGTCCCGCTTCGGCGGCAGCGGCCGCCTTGCTTGCCACTTTGGCATTGAAGCGGGAACGGTCGATCACATGGCGCTCGTGGGTGCCCTCGCAGATGCGGTCGACGCCATCCCACGCTTGCACGCGGAACAGCAGGCGGCGGCCGTCGACTTCGAGCAGCTCGCCCTCGATTCTCAGGGTCATGCCGGGCGGCGTCGGCGCAAAATGCGAAAACCGCACCATCGTGCCCAGGCTTTGCTCGCGCGGCCAGTCCATGAACGGCATGATGCCGTTCACGCAAGCGAGCTCCATCATGCCGACCAGATAGCCGGTAGCCAGCACGTCGGGCATGTCGAGGCAAAAACCGGTGTCGTGGTACAGCTGCGGCACGCTGGCGCGCGCAGGGACGGTGTAGCTCCAGTCGAAGCGGAAGCCGGGTTGCAGGTCGGGACTCATGCGCGGATTATCTCCTAACGTTGCTCGATGAGCTCGACTTTGTTTCCGAAAGGATCGTTTACGGTGGCGCGTTGCAGACCTGCAACCATCTCTTCCACCTGGACGTCGACGCCAGCCGCCCTCAACGCACCGACGAAGGCCTCGAAACCGGCGACGATCAGGGCCGGGTGGGCTTTCTTGGCGGGCAGGAAGGCGCTGTCGGCCCCCAGGTGCAACTGGGCGCTTCCGCACTGGAACCAGGCGCCGCCGCGCACGGCCAGGTGCGCCGGCTTGGGGACTTCGGGCAGGCCCAGCACGCCGCTGTAAAAGGCGCGCGCCGCCTCTTCGGCGCCGGGCGGCATGGCGACCTGTACATGGTCGATTCCAGTAATGTTTGCCATCGTTTCTCCGTTGTGACGGGATTGATACATAAAAACGTCATTATCGCATTCAGACGAATCGCGCTTGACGGAGACGCGCATCGGGGTAGACTACCATCCATACAGATGGCGTAGGGATGCCACGCAGATGATATTGGAGACTTATGAACACCCGCGACCTGAAACTGAAACCTGCCGAATCGGAAAAAATCACCATCAACCTGGGCTTGATCGATCTGGGGCAGATCGACCTGCTGGTCAGTGAAGGGTTTTATTCGAACCGGACCGACCTGATCCGCACAGCGATCCGCAACCAGCTCAACACGCACGCCGAGGTGGTCAAGCAGACGGTGGCGCGCAAGAGCCTGGTGCTGGGAATGCATCACTATTCCCGGGCCGACCTGGAAGCGGCGCTGGCGGCGGGCGAACGCTTGCAGATCCAGGTACTGGGCATGGCCAGCATCGCCAGCGACGTGTCCGTGGAACTGGCACTGGCCACCATCGAATCCATTTTCGTGCTTGGCGCCCTGCATGCAAGCAGCGTGATCAAGACAGCACTGGCGGGCCGCATCCTCTGATGCTTACATAAGGAAAAAGCCAATGAAACTCAATGACAAACTGTTCGCGAACATGCGAGCGGCAACCAAGACCCTGATGGGCAACGGGCCGAAAGCCGCCACCAGCGTCATTCAGGAAGCGCTCAAGGTCCTGACGCCCCACAAAAGCGCCACGCCCCGGCAGCCGGCAGCGCCGGCGGCGCCGCGCGACAGCGTGCCGCCCATGCCTTTGGCGGGCGGGCCGCAGGGCGTGAACACGGCGCAGGCCGGCGCGCCGCCGCCGGGGCCGCAGCCGCAGGCGTCCCGGCCGCAGGCACCGGGCGCCTCGCACCAGGATCAGTACGTCAAGAACGTGGTGCAGGAAGCGACCGACGCCTTCAACAAGCTGATGCCCGACATGCTCGCCAAGCTCGACCGTGCAGGCGCGAACGGCCATGCCGCCTTCAAGATGCCCCATTTCGACATTCCCGGCATGAATGGCATGAATGGCATGAGCGGCATGCAGGGCGGCGCCGCCTCGACCCCGGCCGAGGCCCTGCCCGGCAAATTTACGGACGGCAGTTTTACGAATGCGGCCGGCACCCGGACTTACAAGTTATATGTGCCGAGCAGCTACGATGGACGGCCGATGCCGCTGGTGGTCATGCTGCACGGCTGCACCCAGGACCCGGACGACTTCGCCACCGGCACGCAAATGAACGTGCTGGCCGAAGAAATGCAATGCCTGGTCGTGTATCCGGCGCAATCGATGCAAGCCAATTCCTCGCGTTGCTGGAACTGGTTCAATGCGGTCGACCAACAGCGCGGCCAGGGAGAACCGTCGATCATTGCCGGCATTACCGAAACGGTCATGCACAACCATGCGGTCGACGCCAGCCAGGTGTATGTGGCTGGGCTGTCGGCCGGCGGAGCGATGGCGACCATCATGGGTACCCTGTATCCGGAGCTGTACGCGGCCGTGGGCGTGCACTCGGGGCTGCCGTTCGCCTCGGCGCACGATTTGCCGTCGGCGCTGGCCGCCATGAAAGGCAATTTCGGGCCGCAGCGGGCCAGCGGCAAGTCGATTCCCATCATCGTGTTCCACGGCGACAAGGATACGACCGTGCATCCGGTCAATGGCGACGAGCTGATCAAACGCGGCGCGCACAACGTGATGCAGGAGATCATCGAGCCGGGCCGCGTGCCGGACGGACACGCCTACACGCGCACCGTGCACCAGACGGTCGACGGTACGCCGCAGGCGGAGCAGTGGCTGATCCACGGCGCCGGCCATGCCTGGTCCGGCGGCAACGCGCGCGGCAGCTATACCGATGGCAAGGGTCCGGACGCCAGCCGCGAGATGATGCGTTTTTTCCAGACCAAGCGCGAGGCCTGAGGCCGGCTTGCCGCTGAGGTAGCGAACAGCGTCAATCCGGCAGAAAATGCTCGTCGAGCACCTGCACCAGGGTCCAGGTGCTGCGGCGGGGCAAACCCGCCAGTTCCATGTGTTCGGCCGCGATGCTGAGGGCATCCTTCCAGGCGTCGTCGAGCCAGTCGACGTCCAGCAAGGCCGACTGCAGGCTGGGCATCTTGCGCAGGACGCGGGCAATGCTGACGCGCTGGTCGCCGATGCTTCGGAGCAAAGCCGTGTTGCGGCGGTCGGGCTGCGTATGCCATTCCAGCAATTGCGCAAACAAGGCCGCCATGCGCCGTCCCAGCTCGCGCTTTTCGGCCTTGGCAACGCCCTCGATTTCTTCGGCGATGTTGTCGAGGTCGAGCGCCGACCACTGCCGAGCCCGCAATAAAGCGGCTTGCTGGTATGCCCATGCCACCACGTCGGTGTCGTACAAATCCGCCATTGACCGCTCCTTGTTCAACGCCATCCCAGTGTGGGTATGGTAATCCCAAGCGAGCCCGGCACGGGTGAAAAAGCCTGCTGCCCGACAAGATAGTGGCGTGGGAGGCGACGATGTGCGGCGCGACAGCGGCGCGCAGCACCGGATGGGCGCGCACCGGAAAGCGCCTGCACGGGGAAAAACCTCGAATCGCGCACTTGCGCCATCCTCTCAGTCGCGCACGGGCGTCACCGGCGCCTCCTTGCTCGCCGCGATATGCGCTTTGAGGCAAGCCGGACACCAGCACGCCGCCGCGCCGTCCTGCGCCGGCACCGCCACCACCGGCGGCAGTTCGGTGCACCAGCACGGCCCGTCCGTGCCGTCGGCCATGGCGCAGCCGAACTGCGCCCCACAACGGCTGCAGCTACTCATGGGGCGCCGCCTTCCGACGCGCTCGGGCCCAAGGGAAAAGACAACTGCGGGCGATGCCATTCATAGTGCTGTTTCCTGATCAATTAATTGGCTGCCAGGCAGGCCGCAAACGCCCTGCGAACGCGGCGGCGATGCATTTAAGGCCAGCCTAACGGATCAAAAATGAAAATACAACAAGATGGCCCTATAATGCCCACAAGCTTCTCCCTGTTGCCTGTAAAATCTCGCAAAATTTCATTTCCGGACCCGCCATGACCGCTCCTTTGCCCAAACTGAAGACCGACCATCAAGACGACCTGACCGCGGTTTCCCCGCAGATCAAGGCGCAGATCCTGGCCGAGGCACTGCCGTATATCCGTAATTTCCATGGCAAGACGATTGTCATCAAATACGGCGGCAATGCGATGACCGACGAGCGCCTCAAGCACGGCTTCGCGCGCGACGTCATCCTGCTCAAGCTGGTCGGCATGAATCCGGTCGTGGTGCACGGCGGCGGCCCGCAGATCGACAACGCCCTGAAAAAAATCGGCAAACAGGGCAGCTTCGTGCAAGGCATGCGCATCACCGACGAAGAAACCATGGAAGTGGTCGAATGGGTCCTCGGCGGCGAAGTCCAGCAAGACATCGTGATGTTGATTAATCACTACGGCGGCCAGGCTGTCGGCCTGACCGGCAAAGACGGCGGCCTGATCCGTGCACGCAAGATGGCCATGCCGGACAAGGAAAATCCGGGCGAGTTCCTCGACATCGGTTTTGTCGGCGAAATCGACGCCATCAACCCGGCCGTGGTCAAGGCGCTGCAGGACGATGCCTTCATCCCCATCATTTCGCCGATCGGTTTCGGCCAGGATGGCCAGGCTTACAACATCAACGCCGACGTCGTCGCCGGCAAGATCGCGGAAATCCTGAAGGCCGAAAAGTTGATCATGATGACCAACATCGCCGGCGTGCAAGATAAAAAAGGCAATCTCGTGACCGACCTGTCGGCCCGCGAGATCGACGAAATGTTTGCCGATGGCACGATTTCAGGCGGCATGCTGCCTAAAATTTCATCGGCGCTGGACGCCGCCAAGTCGGGCGTGAACACGGTTCACATCATCGACGGCCGGATCGAACACTCTTTGTTGCTCGAAGTCTTGACCGAACAGGCATTTGGCACTATGATCCGGTCGCACTAAAATTTTTGTGGCGGCACTCGCCGCCACTTGAAATTGCCCTTTTAGCTCAGTGGTAGAGCACTCCCTTGGTAAGGGAGAGGCCACGTGTTCAATCCACGTAAAGGGCACCATTCCTTGCGCAGCACCCTCCCCCTCAGTAGACCCGCTCGACCGTCAGCCCCTTTGCGCCCAGCAATGCCGGCACGCTATTCTTGCCGACCAGGTGCAGCACGCCGATCGCCGCCACGCTCTTGTCCTGTTTCGCCAGCAAGGCCGCCAGTTTCTCGGCCAGCGGACCGTTGCGTTCGTCCAACAGCACCTGTTGCATGAATTTGCCCGACACGCTGGTGTCGCCCTCGACCTTGGCCGCCACCGCATCGAGCGCCGCCTTGTCGGCCGAGCCCCAGGCATCGACGATCTGGCGCAGCTCCGCGCGCTGCTTGCCTGACTCCATCATGTCGACGCTCTCTTCCAGGAATGCCCACTGCTCTTCCACGCCGAGCCGGTCGAACATGGCGAACTGGGTGGCGATGGATTCGAGCTCGATCACCGGCACCTTGCTGGCGCGCGCCATCTGCGCCAGCTTGATGTCGACCGCCAGCTCGGCCTGGTAGCCCTCGGCTGCGTACTCGGCCAGGGTCAGGGTGGTGGCCACCAGCCACGGCTTGAAGCGCGCCACCGCGGCCGGATCGATCTTCGCCTTTTTCAGGGCTTGCTCCACGCGCTGGCGAAACGCCGGCGAACGCTCCCGGAAGCCTGGCTTGCCGGGCGCGAGCATGGCGTGGGCCTGCATCGCCGCACCGAGCCTGGCCGGGTCCTGCATCAGGTCGACCTCCAGCGCCAGCGTCGAGGCGTTTTGAATGGCCGTGGCGATGCGCGGTTCGAGCGGATAGAACTCCGGCAAGCCCACGTGCATGGTGCCGAACAGGTACATCGTGTGTCCGCTGCCGCTGACCTTGAACAGCGCGCCGCGCTCGGCCCCCCAGGCTGGCGGCAGGGCCAGCATGAGCAGGCTGAGGAACAACACTATAATTGGACGTCTCATGCGTTTTTTCCTTGTTGGTTCGCTACCGCGTTTTTTTCAGGTCTCCTGTGTCCAATCTTACCCGCTCCGCCCCGCTCTGGTTGTTCGATCTCGACAATACCCTGCACAACGCCTCGCACGCGATTTTCCCCACCATCACCGCCAACATGAACGTCTACATCGCGCGCGTGCTGGGCGACGGCGTCACGCCCGCCAGCGCCGACGTGGTCAACGCCGCCCGCCTGGAATACTGGAAACGCTACGGCGCCACCCTGCTCGGGATGATCACGCACCACCAGGTCAGCGCCGCCGATTTCCTGCACGAGACCCACAACATCGAGCGCCTGGAAGACATGATCCGCTACGAACGCGGGCTGGCGCGCCTGCTCAAGCGCCTGCCGGGGCGTAAAATCCTGCTGACCAACGCGCCCACGCGCTACTCGACCGACGTCATGCGCCACCTCGGCTTGCGGCGCCACTTCAGCCACCACATCGCCATCGAAAACATGCACGTGCACGGCAAATTGCGGCCCAAGCCGTCCAAGCTGATGCTGCGCCGCCTGCTGCGCAAGCATGGCGTGAGCGCGCAGCGCTGCATCCTGGTCGAAGACACCCTGGCCAACCTGCGCACCGCGAAACAGGTCGGTATGCGCACCGCGTGGATCACCCAGTATCTGCGCATGGCCGACCCCATCGGTGTTGCGCCGTTGCCAAAAAAGTTAAAACGCCCCGCTTATGTCGATGTCAAAGTAAAATCCGTGCTCCAGTTGCCGAGATGCATGAATCGGCTACGCTGACAACGACAAACCCACCTCATCGAGAACACATGGCAAGCACCAAGCCGGGCCAGCGCAAGCTGCAAATCCTCCAGGCTCTGGCCACCATGCTGGAGCAGCCCAAAGGCGAGAAAATCACCACGGCGGCACTGGCAGCAAGGCTGGACGTATCCGAAGCGGCGCTGTACCGCCACTTCGCCAGCAAGGCGCAGATGTTCGAAGGCCTGATCGAATTCATCGAATCGAGCGTCTTCGGCCTGATCAACCAGATCGCGGAAAACGAACCGGGCGGGGTCGACCAGGCCCATGCCGTGCTGCAGATGCTGCTCGGCTTCGCGGCCAACAATCCCGGCATGACCCGGGTGCTGATCGGCGACGCCCTGGTCAACGAAGACGAGCGCCTGCAGCTGCGCATGAACCAGTTCTACGACAAGGTCGAACTGGCCTGCAAGCAGTCGCTGCGCCTGGCCGTCACCCAGGGCCACGGCCAGGAAGCCGACGTCGCCGCGCGCGCCAGCCTGCTGGTGAGCTATGTGGTCGGACGCTGGCACCGCTTTGCCAAGAGCGGCTTCCGCCACAATCCGACCGAGGGCACGGCCCTGCAGATTTCCCTGCTGCTGGCGGCCTGACCGTCCCGACACCGATGAAGCGCGCGGACTGCTTTGCCCTGCTCGACGACGCCACAAGCGACGGCCGGCAGGCGCGCTCGCGCCTGTACACGGGCCACGCGGGCACCCTGCGCTGCGACGATGCCGCCGGCTGGCCCGACCTGCTGGCGCAGCTCCAGGATGCGCTGGCACGCGGCCTGCACGCGGTGGCGGTGCTCACCTATGAACTGGGCGGGCACCTGCTCGGCATCGGCACGCACGCCGCCAGCGGCCCGCTGGCGCAATTGCTGCTGTTCGATACCTGCACCCGCCTCTCGCCCGACCAGGTGGCGGCCTGGCTGGACGCGCACGCCGGCCCGGCCGGCATCGCCGGGGTGCGCGCCAACGTCGACGACCGGGCCTTCGGCGAGGCCCTGGCGCGCATCCACGACTACATCGGCGCCGGCGACACCTACCAGGTCAACTACACCTACCGCCTGCGCTTCGACGCCTTCGGTTCGCCGCAGGCGCTGTACGCACGCCTGCGCGCGCGCCAGCCGGTGCCCTACGGCGCCCTGATCGCCCTGCCCGACGGCGGCGCCGTGCTGTCGCTCTCGCCCGAACTGTTCGTGCGCCATCAAGGCGGCGAACTGCTCGCGCGCCCGATGAAAGGCACCGCCCCCGCCAGCGACGACGACGCCGGGAATGCCCGGCGCGCCGGCGCGCTGGCGGCCGACCCCAAGAACCGCGCCGAAAACCTGATGATCGTCGACCTGCTGCGCAACGACCTCGGTCGGATCGCCGTCACCGGCAGCGTCGCCGTGCCGGCGCTGTTCGACGTGCAGCGCTTTGCCAGCGTGCTGCAGATGACCTCCACCGTGCGCGCCAGCCTGCGTCCGGACGCCACGCTGGCCGACATCGTCGCGGCCCTGTACCCGTGCGGCTCGATCACCGGCGCGCCCAAGCGGCGCGCGATGGAAATCATCAACGAGCTCGAACCGGCCGCGCGCGGCGTCTACACCGGCGCCATCGGCTGGTTCGAGCCGCCCGCCGTGGCCGCGACGATCGGCGACTTCTGCCTGTCGGTGCCGATCCGCACCCTGGCGCTGGCGCCCGAACGCGGCGGCACGCGGCGCGGCGAGATGGGCGTCGGCGCCGGCATCGTCTACGACAGCGACAGCGCCGACGAATACGCCGAATGCCAGCTCAAGGCGCGTTTTCTCACCGGCCTGCAAAACCGGTTCGAGGTCTTCGAAACCATGCACGCCACGCGCGCGGACGGCTGCCGCCAGCGCGACCGTCACCTGGCGCGCATGGCCGCTTCCGCACGCTACTTCGGCTTTCCCTTCGATGAAGCGGCAGCCCGCGCGGCGCTGGACGCCGCCTGCGCGGCACTGGCGCCCGGGGTGGCTTCGCGCATGCGGATCGCCATCGATGCGTCGGGCGCATTCGGCGTGCACAGCGGCGCGCTGGCGGCGCTGACGCAACCGGTGCGCGTGCTGCTCGCCGGCGAGGCGACGCGGGCCGACGACCTTTTCCTGCGCCACAAGACCAGCGTCCGCACGCGCTACGATGCCGCCTGGCGCGCGGCCGAGGCGCAGGGCGCATTCGATATGCTGTTCTTCAACGAGCGCGGCGAACTGACCGAGGGCGGCCGCAGCAATGTGTTCGTGCAGGTCGACGGCCGCTGGCACACCCCTCCCCTGTCCTGCGGCCTGCTGCCCGGGATCATGCGCGCGCTGGTGCTGGCCGATCCGCAGTGGGATGCGCAGGAAAGCATCGTCACGCGCGCCATGCTGGAACGCGCCACCGGCCTGATGGTCTGCAACGCCCTGCGCGGGCCGATGCCGGCGCTGCTCGCCTAATCGACCCAGGCGCGCAGGGCCTGTTCGCCGGCGTCGCTGAAGGCGACCACGCGCGAATCGAGCGAGCGCCTGGCCCAGCCCAGTTCCTCGAAGCGCGCCAGCAGCGCATCGCCCAGCGTGCCGGCCAGGTGATGACGGCGCTCGCTCCAGTCGAGGCAAGTGCGGCAGAACGCGCGCCGCGTGCCCGCCGCCGCCGCCAGGTCGACGCCGATGGCGCCCACCATGGCGCTGCCGGCGCCGGTAAGGCGCAGGCCGGCGGCGTCCATCGCAAACGCGCCGCGCGCCAGCAGGCGCTCGTACATCAGCACGCCCAGCTCGCCGGCCAGGTGGTCGTAGCACACGCGCGCCTTGCGCAAGGCCGGCTCGCGCGGGCTCGAACGCAGGCGCACGGCGCCGGTGCGGAAGGCCACGCTCATCAAGGATTCGAGCAGCTGCGCCACATCGTCGTCGGCCAGGCGGAAATAGCGGTGGCGGCCCTGCGCTTGCACCGCCAGCAGGCCGGCGTCGACCAGTTTGGCCAGGTGCGCGCTGATGGTCTGCTTGGTCACGCCGGCGATCTCGGCCAGCTCGGTGGCGGTGAGGGCCATGCCCGACATGAGCGCGGTCAGCACTTCCGCGCGCGCGTGTTCGCCGATCAGGGCGGCGATGCCGATGATATTGGGTCCGTCTTTCATGGTTCGATGGTAGCCGAACCATGCAGGGCGCACAAGCTTGTATAGTAGGCCAATCGACCAACGAGAGAGCGGCCATGGAACTGATCCGATACCTGAGCGACTCCTACTTCACCGAAGAACAGCTGCTGGCGGTGTCCGGCCTCGACCCGGACGAGCTGGCGGCGCTGCAGCAGCGCGCCATGATGCCGCGCGCCTCGTACCGCTTGCGCATCGACGTACAGTGCGATTCCTTTTTCGGCGCGCACCAGGAACACAAGCAGCTCGATTATTACGCCAAGGGGTACGCCTCGTGGATCGGCCTGCTGCAGTCGCTGGGCGGCGAGAGCGACGCCTACCGCGTGTTCGCGGAGCGCTACCGCGCCCGCCTGACGCAACTGAAGGCGGCCGGCCTGTGCACCGACGATCCCAAGCTGAACGCCGGGCTCGACGGGCACCTGCGCGAGGAATGGCGCCACTTCCTCGACGGCACCTACGGCGTATGCACCAAGACCGGGCTGCCGGAAGATATCGCCTCGAAGGAACTGGCCACCACGATCATCCGCGACATCATCGGCAAGCCGGTGGAACAGGCGCTGTCGATGCGCGACCGGGTCTGCCTGACGCTGGCGGTCGACCTGCTCGACACCGCCAGCGGCCAGTTCGCGCCGCACGAAAAGGAGCGCAGCTCGCGCCATTTGCTCATCGACGAGGTGCGCAAGACGTATCAGTTGTAGCGCTACAACACCGGCTCAGCGCCGCAGGACTTCCTGCTTGATCACGTCCGCTAGCTTCTCGGCCATCATGATGACCGTCGGATTCAGGTTAATCAGCGGAATTTCCGGAATGATCGAGGCATCGATGATGCGCAGCCCGCCCACCCCGTGCACGCGTCCCTGTTCGTCGACCACGGCGCGCGCATCGTCCGGCAAACCCATCGGCGCGCTGGCGCAGGGGTGCTGCAAGGTTCCCACGCCCGCCGCCAGCGCGCTGCGGATCTGCTGCTCGCTGTCGTCGGTCGATGGCCCAGGAAACAATTCGTCCACGATCATGCTCTTGAGCGGTTCCGTGGCCGCCAGCTTCCTTGCCAGGCGGAAGCATTCGACCATGCGCCGCATGTCGTCCTCCGTGCTCAGGTGGTTCAGTTCGATCAGCGGCGCCTCGTGCGGATCGCGGCTCTTGAGGCGGATGCGCCCCTGCGAGGTGCAATGCATCAGTTCCAGGCCGAGCGAAAAGGCCACGCCGGTCGGGCTGCTGGCCGGATCGAGCAGGTGCGACGGCGAAATGCCGATGTCGAGTTCCCTGTCCGAACTGGCATACGAGGAATTGGTCCACCACTGGGAACCGACCACCGGGTGCTCCTGGCCTTTCAATTCCGCTTTCGCGCTGAAATTCATCCAGAAAAAGGCGTGATCGAGCACATGGGTGCCGACCGGCGCGTCCTTGACCACCGGGATCCCCATCGCTTCCAGCTCGGCCTTCGGACCGATTCCCGAACGCAGCAGGATCGCGGCTGAGCCATACGCCCCGGCGCTGAGAATGACTTCCCTGGCGCGCAGTTCGCGTCCGTCGGCCAGCAGCACCGCCACCACCCGTCCCTGCTCGCACACCAGCCTGTCGATGACGCTGCGGTCGAGGATGCTCAGGTTCGGGCGCGCACGCACCGCGCGCGTCAGGTAAGCCATCCCGGTGTTCACGCGCACGCCGTTGATGACGTTCATCGGATTCGGGCCGGCGCCGTTGTTCGCTTCGGGGTCGTTGAAATCGTCCACCCGGCGCGCCCCCAGGGCCCAGGCCGCCTGCACCATGGCGCGCTGCACCGGGGTGATGCCTTCCATCGACATCTGATGGATCGGCAGCGGGCCGCTACGGCCGTGCCAGCGTTCCTCGCCATGCGGGGCGCTTTCCATTTTCTTGTAGTAAGGCAGCACGTCCTCGAAAGCCCAGCCGGACAGGCCTTTGGCGCTCCAGCGCGCAAAGTCGACAGGCAGGGCGCGGCAGGCAACGGCGCCGTTGATGGCGGAGCTGCCGCCCAACACTTTTCCGCGCGGCGCATACAGCGGCTGCGCCTGGGCCAGCGGGGTGGCGTGGTAACCCCATTCGTAGCGCGGGTCGGCGTTGGCGGCGATGATGTTGCTGCTGTAAATCTGTTCGGGATACTCGTCCGTATCGAAGGCACGCCCGGCCTCGACCAGCAGCACAGTGTGCCCGGGCAGTTCCGACAGGCGCGCCGCCAGGACGGCGCCGGCCGAGCCGCCGCCCAGGATGAGAACATCGACAATGGGGGAATCGGCAATCATGGCGCTGTCCATTCAGGCCAGGGTCAGGGTGACGTCGATATTGCCGCGCGTCGCGTTCGAATACGGGCACACCTCGTGGGCGGCGCCGACCAGGGACTGCGCCGTGGCGCGCTCCAGGCCCGGCAAGGAGATTGCCAGTGCGATTTCGAGGCCGTAGCCGGTGGCGGCCTGGCCGATGCCGGCCGTGCCTTCGATCGATGCGCCGGCCGGCAGCGCCACTTTGCGGTGGCGGGCCACCAGCTTCAAGGCTGCCAGAAAGCAGGCCGCGTAGCCTGCGGCGAACAGCTGCTCCGGGTTCGAGCCGGGCGCGCCATTGCCGCCCAGCTCCCTGGGGGTGCTCAGGGTGAGGTCGAGCGACTTGTCGGCCGAGACGGCGCGGCCTTCGCGCCCGCCGGTGACGGTCACGCTGCTGCGGTAGAGGATGTTAGCGATGGACATGGTGTTTCCTGTTGCGTGAATGGGTGGGGTGCGGTGGACAGGCCGGCGGCGCCAGGCCGCCGGCAGGGCATCAGCGTTGGACGGCGGCCAGGATGACGTCGGCCACTTTTTGCGGCTGCGACAGCATCGGCACATGGCTGCTGCCCAGCACCGTGGTGACGGCCTTGAGCTTCCGGGCAAACGCCCGCTGCAGGTCCGGCGATATCATGCGGTCGTTGCCGGCGACGATGTAGTAGTTCGGCTTGCTCTTCCAGGCCGCGTAGCCGATCGTTTCGTCGAAGGCCCTGGCCGGGAACAAGCCTTGCGTGGCGGCGTAGGCCCTGGCGCTGGCGGCCGGGATATCCTGGGCAAAGTTGGCGGCGTACGAGGCTTCGGACAGGGCCAGGTAGCCGGCCGCGTCGGGCTTGAGCGTGGACACGCCGGGCGACACCGGATAATCCTTGCCGACCGCGCCCAGGGTCTCGCCTTCGGACGGGGCAAAGGCGGCCACATACACCAGCGCCTTGATCTTGTCGCTGTCGCCGGCTTGCGTGATCACGGCGCCGCCCCAGGAGTGGCCGACCAGCACCACCTTGCCCGGCTGCGCATCGATCGCCTTCCTGGCGGCGCTGACATCGTCGGCCAGCGAGGACAGCGGGTTTTGCACGGCCACCACCTTCACGCCCTTCGCCTGCAGCAGGGGAATCACCTTGCCCCAGCTGGAACCGTCGGCAAAGGCGCCGTGCACCAGCACCACCGTGGTGTCGCCGGCGGCTTGGGCCGGCAGGATGGCGGCGCACAAGGCGGCGCTGGCGAGCACGGACTGTTCGAGTATGTTTTTCATCATGAAGCCTTGAACGTGGTTTCCTGCCGGTCGACCCAGGGTTGGAACAGATCGGCCGGCCAGTTCGGGTCGACATTCGAGGCGCGCGAGAGGCACTTCCAGACGCCGTCGCGTTTTTCGAAGCGGTCGGTATAGGTGCCGGTCGAGACCACGCCTTGCTTTTCCGCTTTCCAGGTCACGATCCAGTTCCATTCGACATGGGCCAGGTTGTCGCCGCCGTCGATGACAAAGGTGCCCAGCGCATGGCGCATCAGGTGCAGCGGAAACACGCTGTGCGCGTAGTCGTACAGCTGCTTGAGTCCGTCCACGCCGCGAAACACGTTTTCGCGGATGTCCTTGACGGAAAATTCGGCCTCGGGCCAGTACAGGCCGATGTAGGTCTGCGCCGATGCCAGGCTGGCATCGTTGTCGATATAGCGCTGGTGCAGATTGAGTTGTTCGACTATCTCGAAACGGTCGCTGGTGCTCAAGGGGGTTTGATACGTCATTACAATGTTTTCCTATAAAAAATCAAACAACAAAAAAATCATCTCAACTCAGCGCGACAGCCAGCCGGCCGCCACGCGCGACAACAGCGGCATCAGCCAGTACACCATCACGCCCGACACCAGCGTGGCGCTCAGGGCGCCCAGCGCCAGCGCGGGCAGGGCCGGCGCCAGCGGCTCGGCCAGCGCGCGCAGCGCAGCGGGAATCAGCGTGGTCAGCGGAAACACCGCCAGGGTCGACAGCAGCCATTGCTTCCAGCGCTTCGGCGCTTCACCCGCACCCGCCGGAGCGAACCAGAACGCCGCCCCGGCGTGCACCCGGTAGCGTTCTTCGCGCAGCAGCCAGGGCCGGACCTGCTCGAGCAGCTGGCGGCGCTGCGGCGACACCAGCCATGCGCTGGCCTCGGCCACGCTGGCAAAGCGCAGCAGCACCACATAGCAGGCGCCCGCGCCGACCGGCTTGATCACATCCATCGCCAGGTAGCCGCGGCACTGGCGGTGCGCCTGCGTGGCCGCCAGCATCCAGCGCTCGTACTCGCCGCGGTGGCGCGGATCGACGTCGTGCACGATGGCGCCGATGCCTTGCTGGCCGGCCGCCGCCACGTTCATGGCGGCGGCGCACGGCGGCGCAGCGCCGCCCGCCGGTACAGTTCGGCGCGCGCGGCAATCATCGGATCGCCCGAGGCTTCGATACCGTCGATCAGCTGCCCGGGATTGAAGGCCAGCGCCTGCTGCGCCTGCCCGTCCGCCTCGAGCGACGCGACAGTGAGGATGCCCAGTTCGATTTCCGGGCGCGCATCCGGACCGCTGCGCGGCCAGGCCAGCGAACCGTCGTCGAGGTCGTCGCCAGGGGCGGCGCATTGCAGCAGCAGCCGCAGCGCGGCCGGAGCGCGGCGCAGGCGCTCGCCCAGCTCGGCGCCGAGGAAGTCCGGCGCCAGCGGCGCGCCCCGGGGCGGCGCGGCCTGCGCCGCCAGCGGCGCGATCCGGTAGCGCCCGTGCACGGCGGCGCCGGCGGCGTCGCGCAGGCGCACCGTATTCACGCCAAAATAGTCCTGCGCCAGGTAACTGGCGGGCGCCGGCTTGGGCGCGTCCAGATAGCGCCGCGCGCGCGGATGGCGCGCCAGGAAGTGCTCCAGCGGCAGCGG
The DNA here is from genome assembly GCF_003953935.1 of Massilia atriviolacea. Lineage (GTDB taxonomy): Bacteria > Pseudomonadota > Gammaproteobacteria > Burkholderiales > Burkholderiaceae_D > Telluria_A > Telluria_A atriviolacea. The sequence continues at coordinate 103,028 of NZ_RXLQ01000004.1, read as the reverse complement.
GTCGGGCCGCTCGCCGGCCGCGCCGGCCAGCCCCTGCAAGAAGCCGAGGAACTGCTCGGGCGTGGCGACCGGAAAACCGTCGTAGGAATGCGCGACGATGTCGGTGTGGCGGCCGTCGGCCAGATGGAAACGCAGCGCCAGTCCCTGCGGGCCGGCATCGGGGTCGCCATCGGCCGTGGACGGCACGCCGCTGAAGTTCGAAAAGCGCAGCGTGAGCGGCACCGGCGCACCCTGGAAATGGGGTGCGCGGCTCAGGCGCGCCGCCGCCGCCGAGGCGCTGAAGCTGCCATGCGCGACGATGCCTTTGGCATGCGTCACGCGCAAACCCGCGTGCCTGCCGACGATGGCGTACAGGGCGTCCAGCAGGCCCTCGATCAGGTCCGGCCGGTTCACGCTGCGCCCGGGGTCATGGCGATGTGCTTGTACTGAATGAAATCGTCCATGGCCGCCATGCCGTTCAGGCGGCCCAGGCCGGACTGCTTGTAGCCGCCTTCCTCGAACTCGTCGTACACCACGGCCCAGTCGTTGATCCAGACCGTGCCCGCCTGCAGCCGGCGCGCCACCCGCAGCGGACGGTCGATGTCGCGCGACCAGATGCTGGCGGCCAGGCCGAACTCGCTGTCATTGGCCAGGGCGACGGCCTCGGCTTCGGTATCGAACACCTGCAGCGTCAGGACCGGGCCGAAGGTTTCCTTCTGCACGATATCGAGCTGCGGGTCGCTCACTTCGAGCAGGGTGGGACGATAGAATGCGCCGCGCGCCAGCGCGCCCTCGGTCACGGCGCCGCCGCGCACGAGCACCCTGGCGCCGGCCGCGATGGCCGCCTCGACCACGCGTTCGACGCGCGCCACGTTCGGCTTGTCGATCAGCGGTCCCATGTCGCTGGCGGGGTCGCTGGCCGGTCCCACCCGCACCGCCTCCAGGCGCGCCGCCAGCTGCGTGCGCACGGCATCGGCAATCCCGCGCTGCACCAGCAGGCGCGAGCCGGTCATGCAGAACTGGCCGGAAAACACGGTCAGGGCTTTCTCGAGCTTGGGCAGGGTGGCGCCGAGGTCGGCGTCGTCGAACACGATCATCGGCGTCTTGCCGCCCAGTTCCAGGCCGAAGCGCTTCAGGCGCCGCGCCCCGACTTCGGCGATGGCGCGGCCGGTGGCGGTGCTGCCGGTGAAGCTGATGACGGGAATGTCGGGCGACTCGATCATCCACCTGGCGCCTTGCGCGCCCGATTCCGAGAACAGGTTGACGACGCCGGACGGCAAGTCCGCCACGCCGGCCATGATGGCCGACAGCAGCGCATTGGTTTGCGCGGTCTGGCCCGGCATCTTGACGACCGCCGTGCAGCCGGCCGCCAATGCCGGCGCCAGCGAACGGATCATCAGCACCACCGGCGAATTCCAGGGCGCGATGATGCCGGCCACCCCCATCGGCTCGCGCAGCACCAGCGACAGGCTGCCCGCCTTCGGTTCGAGGGCGCGTCCGTACTCGGTGCGCACGAGGGAGGCGTAGTAGCGCAGCTTGGACGGCACCATGCCCACTTCGAAGGCCGCTTCCGCCTTGATCTTGCCGTTTTCGGCCGACAGCAGCTCGACCAGCGCGCCGGTGTGGCGCTCGAAGGCGTCGGCCAGCGCGTTCAGGACCCGGGCGCGCAGGGCGCGGTCATCCTTCCACGGGGAGTCGGCAAAGGCGCCTCTGGCGGCCGCGGCGGCATGCGCCGCTTCGCGCGCGCCGCCGTCGGCGTAGCGCCCGATTACCTCGCCGGTGGCCGGATCGATCGAGTCCTGGTGTTGTTCGGAGTCAATCCATTGACCGTCGATCCAGTGCAGTGCGGTGCTGTTCTTCATGGGGGTTCCTCTTCTCTCTTTCAGGTAAAGCGGTGTTCAGGCGTACAGGCTGGCGATGCGTTCGGCCGTGGCGATGACGGTGATGTTGGTGGCGACCGAGGGCACGTCCGGGAAGATCGAGGCGTCCACCACGCGCAGCCCCTGCAGGCCATGGACCCGGGCGTCGGTGTCGACGACGGCGGACGGATCGCTGCGCGGGCCCATCGGGGCGGTCGAGGTCGGGTGGTGGTAGGTATCGACGGTGTCCATGATCGAGGCCAGGATGGCGTCGTCCGACTGCGCCTGCGGCCCCGGACTGAGTTCGGCGTGCACCATGGCGGCCAGCGGCGCGCCGGCGCCGATCTTGCGCGCCAGCTTGACGCCTTCCAGCAGGCGGGCGCGGTCTTCGGGCGCCGACAGGAAGCCGAGGTCGATGCGCGGCGCCGCCAGCGGATCGCGGCTGGCCAGGGTCAGCCGTCCACGCGAGAGCGGGCGGGTCAGCGCCACCGCCAGCACGAAGCCAACCCCGGTCGGGCTTTGCTCGTGCGGGAACAGGTGGGTGGCCGTGATGTGCAGGTCGAGTTCCTCGGGCCGGGCGCCGCTGCTGGCGGTCCACAGCTTGGCGCCGATCACCGGGCTCTGGGCGCCGAGCGCATCCGGCCTGGCCGCGTAGGCGTTGTAGTAGAAGGGATGGTCGGCCAGGTTTTGCCCGACCGCGAGGTCGGCCACCACCTCGATGCCGAGGGCGCGCAGGTCGGCGGCGGGACCGACGCCCGAGCGCAGCAGGATGGCGGCGCTGCCGTAGCTGCCGGCCGAGAGAATCACTTCGCCGCCGAACAGTTGTTCGCCGTCCGCCAGCTGCACGCCGATGGCGCGCTGGCCGTCGAACAGGATCCTGTCGACCATGCAGTCGGGGCGAATCCGCAAATTCGGCGCGGCGCGCACGGCGGCCGGCAGGAAGGCCATGCCGGTGTTGACGCGCACGCCGTCGACGACATTCATGGAGTACGGTCCGACGCCGTTGGCGTCCTCGCCGTCGAAATCGGCGACCGCCCGGAAGCCGCATGCCAGGGTGGCGTCCATGAAGGCGCGCTGCATGGGCGTGATGTCGGCGCGCGTGAGCTGGCGCACCGGCAGGGGTCCGCTGCGCCCGTGCAGGGCATCGCTGCCGCCGCTGCGGGTTTCGAGCCGCTTGAAGAAGGGCAGCATCTCGGTGTAGCTCCAGCCCGGCAGGTTCCAGCGCGCGAAGTCGGCGGGCCGCGCGCGGATCGCCACGGCGCCGTTCACGCCCGAGCTGCCGCCGAGCACCTTGCCGCGCACGGCGCCGATGGCATGGCCGACGTAGCCCGGTTCGCTGCGGTAGCCCCATTCGAATGCGGCGTCGCCGTTGGCGCCCAGGATGTCGCTCGAGGCGATGGCGGCAGGATAGCTTGCCGCCTCGTAGCTGTGGCCCGCTTCGAGCAGCAGCACCGCGCGCCGGGGGTTCTCGCTCAGGCGCCGTGCCAGCACGGCGCCGGCCGAGCCGCCGCCGACGACGATCACGTCGGCCTCTCTGGCCGCGCCGCCGGGGGCGGCGGCCGGGTTGGCCGCGCTGTGCTGGCGGCCGTCTTGGGTACTGTGCGATTGCTTGTTCATCTTCTCTCCGTTCGGTGGCAGGTCCACCGGGGCGCAGATTAGAGTGTTTGCAACATTAGCGTAAGGCAACTAAAAGCGAATCGCTGGTTCGGGTTTTCCGAACCTTAGCTCCCGATGGCGTCCAGCTCGGCCCGGATCGGCTGTTCCCACACGGGCGGGTCGCCGATCTGCTCGGCCAGGAAGTGGACCAGGGTGCGCAGCTTGGGCGAAGCGCGGTGCGATTGACGGTAGATCGCCGAGACCACCCCGCCCGGCGGCGAACATGCCGGCAGGACGATCTGGAGCTCCCTGGCGGCAATCGCGTCGGCCGCGAGAAAGGTCGGCAGGATGGCCAGGCCGAGGCCGGCCTTGGTCGCTTCCAGCAGCTGGTGTCCGCTGTCGGTGCACAGGCGGTTGCGGATGCGGAAGGATTCCAGCTTGCCGTTCACCATCAGCTGCCAGGTGCCCTGGGGTTCGCGATTTCCGTACAACAGGCCGTCGTGCCCGGACAGATCGGCCGGATCGAGCGGTATCCCGCGCGCGGCCAGGTAGGCCGGGCTGGCGCAGACCAGATGGCGGTTGACGGTGATCGGCCAGGCCACCAGGGTCGAGTCCTGCAGATTGCCCATGCGGATGGCCACGTCGTAGTTTTCGTCGTGCATATTGACGTAGCGGTCGTTCAGGTCGATCTCCATGCGCAGATCCGGGTACCTGGCGGCGAAGCGGGCCAGCATCGGTCCCAGGTAGCGCACGCTGGCCGCCATCGGCGCGGCCACGCGCAGCTGGCCGCGCATGCTGGCCTGGGCATCGAGGACCGCGTCTTCCGCTTCGCACACCTGGGCCAGGATGCGCACGCAGTGGGTGTAGAAAATCTGGCCGGGATCGGTGATCCCCATCTTGCGGCCGCGTACCAGCAAGGCGATGCCCAGGCGCCGCTCCAGCTGCTGCAGGCGCTCGCTCACCACGGATTTGGTGGTGCCGAGGCGGCGCGCCGCCTCGGACATGCTGCCCGCGTCGACGACTGTGACAAACAACTGCATTTCAACGAATTTATTCATGAGGGAGACCGGTAGAGGGGCGCATTGGGGGCGTCGATTGTAAGACCTTTCGCGCCGTCCGCACCGGCCGCCGGTACATACCTGCGCCGGCCGGCCCTAGCTCGGGGTGCGCGCAACGCGGCGCCGGCAGGCGCGCGGGGTGGGGAAAGCGGGGTGGGGAAAGCGGGGCGGAGGAAGCGATGAAGCCGGGCCGCATTGCAGCGGCGCCCGGTCGAACCGATGGCCGGCGCGCGCGCCGGCGGGACCGGCGAGGGCGCCGCCGCGGGGTGCTTAGAAGTACGCCGCCACCTGCAGCCATGCGCGGGTGCGCGAGCCGCTGCCGTCGGCGTCCTTGCCGCTGGCGTTGCGCGCCGGGTTGCTGCCGATCTTGCTGGCCACCTGCAGGCGCACGCTCGCATTGCCCGCAGCGCGCCAGTGGATGCCGACGCCGACGCCTTTCAGGTCGTAGCTGTTGCCCGGGCCGCCCGCCGCCAGCGCATTCGGGTACAGCTCGCGATTGAGCCTGATGCGGCCGTAGTCGAAGAACGCGCCCACGTCGGCCTTCCACGCCGCCAGCTCGTAGCGCGCTTCCAGCGCCAGCACGTGGCCCTCGTCGCCACTGGCTTCGCCGGCCGGATAGGCGCGCACGCGGTCAGGGCCGCCGAGCGACATCTTCTCGCCCGCTTCCAGGTTCTTCGACGCCAGCTGCCCGCTGACGCTGGCCATCAGCGTGGCCGCGCCCGCGATGCGCTGCACGCGTCCGAGCGCGTAGTTCGCGCGCGTAAAGCTGCCTTCGCTGCGCGGGCCGGCCGCGTCGGCCGCCTGCGAGGCCGCATTGGCCGACAGGTCGACCCGGCCGGGCGTCACTTCCAGCGTCGCGCTGCTCACGCCGCCGCCGTACAGCTGGTCCTGGCGCGTCATGCTCAGCGCCAGCGGCAGCACCCGCACCTGCTTGTCGCTGGTCTGCACGCCATTGGCGCGGTTGACGAAGCGCTTGTCCTCGAAGCCGCCGCGCAGCTGCACGCTGGTGTAGCGCGAACGCAGCAGCGGATGCATCACCAGCAGCTGCGCCACGTTGGCCGTGCCGCGCGCCTGCAGCGATGCGAAATCGGCGCCGAGGCGGTAGCGCAGGCCCGAATACGCCAGCCCGACGCGCGTGCCCGCAGCGCCCACCGGCAGCACCGCGCCGAGGCGCGCGTAGTTGAAATCCGAACCGGTGCTGGCCAGCTGCAGCGACAGTTGCGAGCCGCTGCCGGCCAGGTCGTTCAGGTTGACGCCACCGGTGGCGCGCATGCGGCCGGTGTAGCGGTTCGAGGAGTTGTCGAGGCCGACGTTGCCGTTCAACAGAGGCCCTTCGCTCAGGGCGATATCGATGGCGCTCTCGCCCAGCGCCGCACCGGGGCCGAGTTCGGCGCGCGCGCCGATGCCGGGCAGGTCCTGGGTCAGCAGCAAGGCGCGCTCCAGCGCCGCTTCATCGACCGGCATGCCCGGCTTGACCAGCGCATCGACGTAGCGCCGCGCCAGCGCGGGCGCCAGCCGCACCGAGGCATCGGGCACGATGGCCACGCCCGACACGCGCCCCTCCAGCACCTGCAGGCGCACCTGGCCCTGGGCCAGGTCCTGCGCCGGCAGGTAGGCCGAGGCGAGGAAGTAGCCGCGCGCGCGGTAGTAAGCCGTGACCGAGGCGGCGGCCTGGTTCAGCTCCGCGAAGTTCAGGGCGCGTCCCGCATACGGCGCCAGCAGCGCGCGCAAGGCCGCCTCGGGAAAGGCGCTCACGCCGGCGAAGGTAAAGCCGTTGACCTGCACGCGCTGCTCGCCCGCCTGCGCGGCGGCCGGCAGCGGCGCGGCATCGGGCAGCACCCTGGGGCCGGTCGCCGGTGGCGCGATCAGCGCCGGCGGACGGGTCGATTCCAGGATGCGGCCGGCGTCCGGCGTGGCCTGCCCGAAGGCCAGGGCCGGCGCCAGCAGGATGCCGAGGGCGATGCTGTCTGTGGTGAGGCGTTTGTTCACGTTGATACCTTGTTGCGGTTGATTCGATCGATGGCTTGTCATGCTCTTACTCCGCCGTGCGTACGCCGCCCCGGCGCGTCGTGACCTGCGTGCCGCCGCTGAGGGTGACGGTACTGGTCTCGGCCTGGTTGTCCGGCGCGCGTTGAGGGTCGGCCTGCGGCGCCAGTTCCGGCGCCGGGCCGGCCCAGGCCACGGTCCACGGGCTGGAGCCCGCAGCCGCGAAGACGTTCTGGCGACCCTGCGAGGAAGCGGCGATCGAACCGGCGATGGCCTCGACCTGGCTGCTGGCGCCGATCACGGTCAGGGTGCCGTCGACATACTGCGGCAGGTAGTCGTCGAACACCCCGCCCGCCGGCGTGATGGCATAGGTGCCGGCCGGCGACTGCCGGTCGGCGCCGGTGCCTGCGCTCAGGCCGGCCAACAGGCTGTTGCCGTCGCCGCCCACAAAGCCGCTGCCGCTGAAGGTAAATACCGGGTTCGGCGTGCCGCTGACGCGCACCTTGTCGTCGGCCCTGATGATCAAGGGCGCTTTGCTGATGACGCCCGTGTTCACGCTCGCCGTAGCGCTGGCGAGCACGTAGTTGGACGCCAGGCCCCCGGCGCCGTCGGCCAGGGTGAAGCCGCTCGCGGTCACCAGCTTGCCGGTGCCGGCGCTGCGGTTGTCGAAATTGGCGCTCGCTGGCGCCGACAGCGTCAGCGCTTCGCCCGCCACCAGGTTCGACAGCGATCCCGCGCCGCTCAGGGTGGCCGTGGTGCTGCCGTCGTAGACCTTGGGCGCCACGCTCATGCCGCTGATGGCGACCGTGCGCGGCACGATCGCGCCCGCGCCGCTGGCGCCGGCCGGCAGCACGTAGTTCGACAGCAGCGTGCCTGCGCTGCCGCTGGCGCCGCCGATCACCGCGTGGACGCTCGACGCGTCGCGCACGTTGGCGCTGTTGAAGGTGGCGCTGGCGGCGTTGACGGTGGCGCCCTCGCCGGCCACGAAACCGGCCAGCGACAGCGCGCCCGGATGGAGGACGGCGGCGGTGCTGCCGTCGTACACCTTGCTGATGCTGCCGGCCAGGCTAGCCGTCAGCGCGCGCGGCGTGATCGAGGCGGTGGCGCTCGGCCTGGCCGAGGCCAGCGTGTAGTTGACCGCGTCAAGGCCGCCGAGCGAGAGGTCGTCCAGCACGATGGCCTTGCCCACGCCGGCGTTCCGGTCGGCGAAGCGCGCGCCCGGCGCATTGAAGCTCAGCGTGTCGCCTGCCAGGCGGTTGTCGCTGATGGTGAACTGGGCGCTGGCGGTGCCGTCGTAGACCTTGTCGACGCCGGCCGCTGTCACTGTCAAAGCGCGCGCGGTGATGTCGGCCGTGGCGGTCGCGCTGGCGGCGGCCAGCACATAGTTGCCGGCATCCGCGCCGCCCAGCGCAATGCCGCCGATGCTGACGCTCTTGCCTTTGCCGGCGTTCTTGTCGGCGAAGGTGGCGACACCGCCGGAAATGGTCAGGGAATCGCCGGCGAGCTGGTCGCCGGACACGCTCGCGCTGGCCTGCGTGGTGCCGTCGTAGACCTTGCCGGCGGCGGTGGCGATGACGTTCAGCGGGCGCGCAGTGATCGAACCGGTGCCGCTGGTGCTGGTCGAGGCCAGCGTGTAATTGCCGGCATCGGCGCCGGACAGCGCCAGCTTGTCGACCACGATGGCCTTGTTGGCGCCGACATTCTTGTCGGTGAAGAACGCGTCGCTGCCGGCCAGCGACAGCGCGTCGCCGGCGATGCGGTCGTCGCCCAGCGCCGAGGCGGCCGAGGTGGTGCCGTCGTAGACCTTGACCGCGCCGCCGATGCTCACATTCAGCTTGCGCGGGGTGATGCTGGCGCTGCCGCTGGCGGTGGTCGAGGCCAGCGTGTAGTTGGCCGCGTCCGCGCCCGACAGGCTCATGCCGCTGGCGCTGACCGGCTTGGCGCTGCCGGCGTTCTTGTCGCCGAAGACGGCGTTGCCGGCGTTGACCGTCAGCACATCGCCGGCCAGGCGGTTGTCGCTCAGCTTGAGCGTGGCCGCCACGCTGCCGTCGTAGACCTTGTCCACGCCGGTGGCGGTGGTGAGGAGCGCGCGCGGGGCGATGTCGGCGCTGCCGGTGAAGCTGGTCGAGGCGAGCATGTAGTTGCCCGCGCCGGGTCCGGACAGCGCCAGGCCAGTCACCGTCAGCGGCCTGGCGACGCCGGCGCGCTTGTCGGCAAAGGCGGCGCCGCTGCTGGTCAGCGTCAGCACGTCGCCGGCGATGCGGTCGTTGTCCAGCGTGACCGTGGCGGCGGTGGTGCCGTCGTAGGTCTTGTTGGCGCCGGTGACGATCGGCGTCAGTGCGCGCGGCGTGATGCTGGCGGTGGTGCTGGCGCTGGTCGAGGCGAGCGTGTAGTTGCCCGCGTCCGGTCCGGCCAGCGCGATGCCGCTGATCGTCACCGTCTTGTTCGCGCCGGCGTTCCTGTCGCCGAAGCTGGCGTTCTGGGTGTAGCTGACGCTGTCGCCCGCCAGGTGGTTGCCGCTGTAGGCGATGGCGGCGGCGGTCGTGCCGTCGTAGACGCGGTCGACGCCGGTGGCGGTGAAGCTCAGGCTGCGCGGCAGGATATTGGCCGTGGCGGTGGCGCTGGTCGACGCCAGCGTGTAGTTGCCGGCGTCGGCGCCGCTGATCGACAGGCCGCCGACGTTGATGGTCTTGCCGTTGCCCGCATTCTTGTCGGCGAAGGCAGCGCCGGTCATCGACACGGTGACCGCTTCGCCGGCGATCTGGTTGGCGTTCAGAGTCACCGTGGCGCTGGTGGTGCCGTCGTAGGTCTTGTCGGCGCCGCTGACGATCGGGGTCAGGCTGCGCGGCGTGATGGCGGCGCTGGTGCTGGCCGTGGTGCTGGCGATGGTGTAGTTGCCCGCGTCCTGGCCGCTCAGGGCGATGGCGCTGACGGCAACCGCCTTGCCGCTGCCGACAGCCTTGGTGTCGAACACGGCGTTGCCAGCGATGCTCAGCTGGTCGTTCGCCACGCGGTCGTCGCTGAAGCTGGCCGTGGCGGCGGTCGTGCCGTCGTACTGCTTGTCGACGCCGGCGGCGGTAAAGCTCAGTGCGCGCGGGGTGATGCTGCCGCTGCCGGACGCGCTGGCGGAGGCCGGCACGTAGTTGGCCGCGTCGAGGCCGGTCAGCGTAAAGCCGGTGACGGTGAGCGCCTTGCCGGCGCCGACGTTCCTGTCGTTGAAGGTGGCCAGGCCGGACACGCTCAGGACATCGCCGGCCAGGTGATCGTCGCTCAGGGTCACGCTGGCCGCATTGCTGCCGTCGTAGACCTTGCTGGCGCCGGTGGCCGAGACGTTCAATGGCCGTGGCGCGATGTTCGCCGTGGCGCTGGCCGTGCTGGCGGCGAGCGTGTAGTTGCCCGCGTGCGTGCCGCTCAGGCTGATGCCGGTGACGCTGACGGTCTTGCCGTTGCCGGCGTTCTTGTCGGCGAAGCTGGCGCCGCTGTAGCCGAGCGTGAGCAGGTCGCCGCCGACGCGGTTGTCGCTCATGGTGACGCTGGCGCCGGTGGTGCCGTCGTAGACTTTGCTGTTGCCGGTCGGGGTGGCGAGGATGGCGCGCGGGGTGATGTCGGCGCTGGCCGACGCGGTGGTGGAAGCGAGGCTGTAGTTGCCGGCATCCGCGCCGGAGAGCGCGATGCCGCTGACCGCAACCGCCTTGCCGCTGCCGACATGACGGTCGGCAAACGCGCCATTGCCGGAGACGGTCAGCAGGTCGCTGCCGATGCGGTTGTCGGTGAACGTCACGCCGGCCGCCACGCTGCCGTCGTAGACCTTGCTGGCGGCGCTGGCGCTGGTGGCGAGCGGGCGCGGCGTGATGTCGGCGCTGCCGCTGGCGCTGGCCGAGGCGAGCGTGTAGTTGCCCGCGCTGGCGCCGCCGAGCGTCAGACCGCTCGCGGTGACGGTCTTGCCGATGCCGGCGTTCTTGTCGTCGAAGGCGGCGGCGCCGCTGGTCACCGTCAGCGCGTCGCCGGCGATGCGGTTGTCGCTCATGGTGGCGGTGGTGGCGGTGCTGCCGTCGTAGACCTTGTTGGCGCTGGCCAGGGTGGCGGTCAGCGCGCGCGGGGTGATGGTGGCGCTGGTGCTGGCGCTGGTGCCGGCCAGGGTGTAATTGCCGGCGTCGGCGCCGGACAGGGCGATGCCGCTGACGGTGACGCTCTTGCCGCTGCCGGCGTTGTAGTCGGCAAAGGCGGCGCTGCGCGCGAGCGTGAGCGCATCGCCGCCGATCCGGTCGTCCGCCAGCGTGACCGTGGCGGCCGTGGTGCGGTCGTATTCCTTGTCGATGCCGGTGGCGCCGACCGTCAGGGTGCGCGGGGTGATGTTGGCCGTGCCGGTGGCGCTGGGCGAAGCCAGCGTGTAGTTGCCCGCGTCCGCGCCGGACAGGGCCAGTCCGGACACCGTGACGGTCTTGCCGTTGCCGGCGTGCTTGTCGGCGAAGGCGGCGCTGCCGCCCAGCGCCAGCTCGTCGCTGCCGACCCGGTTGTCGTTCAGGGTGACGGTGGCCGCGGCGCTGCCGTCGTAGACCTTGTTGCCGCCGGAGGCGGTCACCGTCAGGCTGCGCGGCGTGATGCTGGCGCTGGTGCTGGCGCTGGTCGAGGCCAGCGTGTAGTTGGCCGCGTCAAGCCCGCTCATGCCGATGCCGCTGACCGTCACGGTCTTGCCGTTGCCGGCGTGCTTGTCCGCGAATGCGGCGCCGGCGCTGGTAAACGACACGCTGTCGCCGGCCAGGACCGCGCCGCTCAGGTTCACTGTCGCGGCGGTGCTGCCGTCGTAGGCGCGGTTGTTGCCGCTGGCGACAGGCGTCAAGGCCAGCGGTGCGATGGTGGCGCTGGTGGTGGCCGGCGTCGTGCCCAGGGTGTAGTTGGCGGCGTCGGCGCCGGACAAGCCGATGCCGCTCAGGTTGATGGTCTTGCCGATGCCGGCGCTCTTGTCGGCGAAGACGCCGGTCCCGCTGACGGTCACGGCGTCGGTCCCGATCGGGGTGGCGCTGAAATTGACGGTGGCGGCAGTCGTGCGGTCGTAGGTCTTGCCGACCCCGGCCGCGCTCACGTTCAGGGTGGCCGGCGTGATGGTGTAATTGGCGCCGGTGTAGTTGATGGTGTAGCCGAGCGTGCTGGCCAGGCTGCCCTGGCCGATGGCGTAGCTGCCCACGTTCTTGCCCGCGCCGGCGGCCGACAAGGCGCCGCCAAAGCCGCTGGCGACGCTATCGCCGTCGATGAAGCCGGTGGCGCCGAAGGTCAGCGTGGGCACGGCGGCGCTGCCGTCGTAGACCCGGGAGGCCGCATTGGCGGACAGGTTGAGCACCGGCGCGACCGAATACAGGAACCAGTTGCCGCTGGCCGCGTAGGACGGCGTGCCGCCGGCCACGTAGGCCTGGCCGTAATGCTTGTTATAGCCGCCCACGCCTTCGGTGGTGCTGGCCGGGTCTTTCGAGTAGACCAGGTAGCGCCCGGCCGGCGTGTTCAGGCCCGCCGCGCCGGCCGTATTGAGGACGTTGCCGTTCTGGCTGGCCAGTTCGATGGCGGTACCGCCGCCGCTGGCGCTCACATTGGCGTTGATGAGGACATTGCTGGTGGCGCCCGCGCCGAAGTTGATCAGCTTGACCGTGGCCGCGCTCAGCGCAGCGCCGACCTCGATGTTCCCGGCGCTCTGGTCGCGCATGGTCATGCTGATGCTGCCGCTGCCGGCGTCGATGGTGGCGCCGCTGGCGACGACAATGGCGGCGCTGCCGGGATCGCGATAACTGGCGTTGGCCCCAGCCGATTCGTTGGCCATCAGGGTCAGGTTGGCGTTGCCGGTGCTGATGCTCGCATTGAGGGTGATATTGCGCCCGGCCTGCAGGGTCAGGGCGCCGTTGTTGCTGGTGTCGCCGATCAGCAGGGGATGACCGGCCAGCAGGGTGATGTCGTTGTTCGCCTGCAGGGTGATCGAGGTGCCCGCGTCGAGCACGTCGCGCAGGGTCAGCGCATCGATGGTCACGTCCAGGCCCGGCTTCGGCTTGGCCGCCGTGAACGGCACGTTGGTGACGCTTGGCGGCTTGAGCGCGAAAGCGTGCAGCGCGCCGGTTTCGGGCACGCTGCCGTCGGCCGAGTTGGCGTACGGCGCGCCGACCACGAGGCGCTCGCCGGCGGCGTTGAGCGCCAGCGCGAAGCCGAAGTTGTCGCCGTCGCCCAAGGTGACATCGGCATTGGCGCCGACCGTGTAATCGCGTCCGAGCGTCGCGCTTACGGCCGGGGCGCTGAAGGCGGCGTCGCTGAAGTCGACCACGCGCACGCTGCCCGGGCCGTTGGTCAGGTCGCTGAAGCCGCCGCCGGCGCTGGCGCCGATGGCCAGGCGCTTGCCGTCGCCGGACAGGGCGACCGAGGAGCCGAAGGCTTCGCTGTCGCGCAGGGACAGGTTCAGGTCCTTGGCGCCGTTGACGCCGGAACCGATGGTGCCGCGCAGTGTCGGGCTGGCGGTGCCGCCGTTAAACAGGTACACCGCGCCTTTGGCGTTGTTGGCGCCGATCGCGCCCACCGCCAGCAGGTTGCCGCTGTCGTCGAAAGCGACCGAGGTGCCGAACTGCTGTTCGTTCGCCAGCGCCATGTTCGAGCCGTAGCCCTTGCCGATCCCGCGCTGGTAAGTGGCGGCGCTGCCGTTGTAGCCGTACAGGTGAACGGCGCCGCAGGCGCTGCAGTCCGCATTGCTGCCGCTGTCGTACAGCGCGCCCACCGCCAGGCTCTCGCCGCTGCCGTCGAAGGCCACCGACACGCCGTAGCCGAAAGCGGTCGCCGGCGTGCCGGACGTGCCACGGGCCAGGGTTTGCTTCACGGCCGGCGCGGCGAAATCGGTCCCGAAGCCGATCAGCCTGACCGACCCGTTATTGCCGTCGCCGAAGGCGCCGACCGCCATCCGGGTGGCGTCGTTGTTCAGGGCCACGGAGGTGCCGAACTGGTCGCCGTCGGCGAGCGCCAGGTCCAGGTTCTTGCCGCCGGTGTAGCCTGCGCCGGCGGTGCCCTGCAAGGTGGCGTTGGAGAAGTTGGCGTCGCTGAAGCTGAACAGGCGCACCGCGCCCTTGGCGCTGCCGCTGCCGTCGAGGCCCTTGTCGAAGGGCGCGCCCACGGCCAGGCGGTCGCCCGCGCCGTTCAGGGCGACGCTGAAGCCGAAGCCGTCGCCGGAGGCCAGGCCGGCGACATCCTTGTCCTTGGCGCCGCTGTAGCCCTTGCCCAGGATGGCCTGGTAAGTCCAGACCTGCGGATAGCTGCCGATGGTGATGTTTTTCGGGTCGAGCAGCAACTGGCCGCCGGCGCCGATGGTCAGCTTGTCCAGGCCGACGTGGCGCAATTCGTTCTTGCCCGAGATTTCGACCGCGCCGCCGGCCGCCGCGCCGCTGGCATCGAGCTTGCCGAGCATGGTGGTCTGGTCGTCCGACCACACCACCGCCGTGCCGCCCTGCCCTTGCGCGCCGGTCGCCGCCACGTTGATGGCGGTCGAATCGTTGATGAAGGTCTGCTGCGCCGAGACGATCGGCGCGCGCTGGCCCCAGCGCTGCGTGAAGCGCGCCAGGTCGGGCGCGTCGGCGCGTTCGCTGCCGCCCTGGAAGGCGCCGCCCACGCGCACCATGCCGCCCTGGCTGGTGCCGGAGGCGTCGAGCGTGGCCCCGAACAGGCGCACGTCGGCGCCCGAGACGTCGATACGCCCGCCGCTGCCCTTGCCCGCGCGCGCCGCGTGGCTGCCGGAAGAGAGCACGCCGGCGCCGCCGTGCAGGCTGGTGCTGCCGCCGTTGGCCGCGCCGCTGGCGTCGGTCGCGGCGCCGCTGCTCTCGACCAGGGTGGCGCCGGCGCGGTAGACGATCGTGCCGCCGTCGCCGCTGCGCCCTTGCGCGCTGCTGGCCGCCGCCGCCGACAGCGTGGCGCGGGCATCGACGCCGATGCTGCCGCCGGTCGCGCCGTCGGCCTTGATGGCGCCGTCGAGCGCGAGCGCGCCGCCGTCGATGGCGATGCGGCCGCCCCTGGCCGTGTCGGACGAGGCATCGAGGGCGCCGGCATGCACCGTGTCGCCGGACAGGCGGATCGACCCGCCCTCGTTGGCGAAGCCGCGCGCCTGCACCAGGCCGGTGTTGTTGACGCTGGAGCGGGCCAGGGCGTCGGCGGCGGCGGCGCTGAGCACCACCTGGCCGCCGTCGGCCTGCACCAGGCCATCGTTCTTGACCGCCGCGTCGAGCGCGGAACGCGCCACGCGCACGGTGATCAGGCCATCGCCGCGCAGGTCGAGGCCGACCTGGCTGCCGGCCGCCAGCGCGGCGCTGCCGTTCGGCGCGCTGATCGTGCCGGTGTTGGTCACGGACGGCGCCAGCAGCGCCACGTAGCCGCCGCCGGCGGTGCGGATGCTGCCGTCGTTGCGCACCGCGCCGGGCGTGCCGGCGGCCGAAAATGCGTAACGGCGGTCGAGGAAATCCTGGTCCGACAGGCCGAGGCTGGACGCCACCAGGCCGCCCACGTTGACCTGCGCGCCGGCGCCGAACAGCACGCCCTGCTGGTTGAGCAGGAATACCTGGCCGTTCGACGAGAGCTTGCCGTAGATGCGCGACGGATCGCCGCCCACCACGCGGTTGAGCGCGACCGCGCTGGCCGACGGCTGGTCGAAGCGCACGGCGGCCGCGCTGCCGATGTCGAAGCTTTGCCAGTTGATGATGGCCTGGGCGCTGCCCTGGGTGACTGTCATGGCCGCGCCGTTGCTGGCAACGCCGGCCTGGCCGGCGACCACTTGCGCGCCCACCGGCAGCGCCGTGTCGAGCGGCGGCGCGGCGGCGGCGCCGGCCGCCACGGCGGCGCCCAGCATCAGGCTGGCCAGCTTGCGCCGCCCGCCCTTGCCGCGTCCGCGCGCACCCTCGGCCACGGCGACCCAGCAGGCATGCACATGGCTCCAGACGAGACGGTAGAAACGGTTGGCGGAGGCGTGCTTGAACATGGGTTATCCGTGTAGATGGGGGCGACAATGGAAAGCGGCGCGCCCGGGCGCGCCGCGTGATGCGTGGGCCTCGGCTTTACGCGAGCAGGCTGAAATCGGCGCGGTAGCGCGGCGCGCCGGCGCCCTTGCCGGCTGCGGCCAGCGGCACGACGAACAGCGTGAAGCGGCCCAGGGTGGCGTGGTCGATCTCGTAGACGCCGGCCTCGAAGCGCGTGCCGTCGCTGGCGAACACCAGCGAGAACTGCTGCAGCTGCGGGTCCGCGTGCTGCGGCGTCTGCACTTCGGCGAGCGTCATGCCGATGGCGCGCAGTGCCGGGTGGTTCAGGAAGAAACTCTGGCCGACCAGCGCCAGCGCGGTGGCGCGGCTCCAGGCGAAGTTGTCGCTGGCGGCGGCGGCGGCGCGCGGCGCGGCGCCGATCATGCCGGCAAGGGCGAGCGAGCTGGCGCCGGCCCGGAGAATGTCGCGTCGTTTCATGCTGTGTGCTCTTTATGGGTCAAGGTGGTGGCGCGCCATTCCATGAGGCGGTGGAAGCCGGCGCTGCTGATTTCGCGAAAGCCGAGGCGCTCATACAGCGACATGGCCGGGTTGTTCAATTCGACGTGGATGGTGACGGCGGCGCCGCGCTGCTCCGCCTCGCGCATCAGCCCCGCCAGCAGGGCGCCGCCGGTGCCTCGGTTGCGGTAGGCCGGCAGCAGGGCGATGTCGATCACGTGGATGCGCTGCGCCTCGCGCGAGACGTACAGGCGCCCGAGCGGGGTGGCGCCATCGAGCACCACGTCGAACTGGCCGGCCGGATAGCGCTTGCGGTAAAAGCTGTGCTGGGCGTCGAACTGCATGCCCACGAAGGCGTCGGCGGTGCCGGCGTCCCAGCCGGCCATGGCGATTTCTTCGGCGCGCGTGGTGGCGTACACGCTGCGCAGGAACGCGTGGTCGGCGGCGTCGATGGGGCGAAGGGTCGGCGCCATGCTTACCAGCGCTGCGGGAACACGCCCTGCAGCGCGATGCAGAAATTGAAGGTCAGGTAGGGCTGGCGGTTCTCGTGCGGCAGGCCGCTGCCGGCCGGCAGAAGCGCGCCCGCCGCCATCGGCGCCAGGGTGCCGCCGCTGGCGTACACCTGGGCCACGCCGGTGCTGCCGAAGGAGACCGAGGGCCCCGGCGCGGCCACCGTGGCGGCCGTGCCGGCATGGCGCAGCGCGTGCGTGTGCGCCGGAATCTCGGCCGTGCCCAGGGTGACGCTGGCCTCGCCGCCGGCCTCGCCCAGGTCGTGCAGCGACAGGCCGTTACCTTGTCCCGGATGCATGGGCGTCCGGTCGCGCAGGTTGGGCAGCGCAAAGTTGCTCATGCCGTTGCCGCCATAGGTCGTACCCAGCAGTGCGAACAAGGCCGTGTTCTGCGCCAGCGGCAAGAGCTGGCCGTCGCAGAACGCCCAGCCCCTGGGCGCGAAATTGAAGGGGAACATGCGGATTTCTGCTACAAAAGGGTCTGCCATGGCGTGCTCTTATGTCGGGGACGGGAAAATGCCGTACAGGGAAATAATGAAATGCAGTCCCAGGTAAGGCGCCATATTCTCATGCGGCTGCGAGGCGCCTGCCGGGCCGATGGCGTCGGCGCGCATGGGGCCGGGCGAGCCGCCGTACAAGCCATACAGCGGGCTGCCGCCGGTGTTGCCGTACAGGCCAGTTGCGGCGGTCGACGCGGCGCTGGCGGGATTGGTCGAGGCCACCAGCCGGTGGGTGTGCGCCGGCATCGTTTGCATGGTCAGCGTGACCATTTCCGTGCCGGCGGCCTCGGCCAGCTGGTAGGTGCTGCCGCCAGGGCGCGCGCCCATGTGGATCGGGACGCGCCCGCGCATGTCGGGCAGGGCGAAGGTCGACTGGGCGTCGCCGCCGTAGGTGCTGCCGATCAGCTGGAACAGGGTCTCGTTTTCCGAGATCGGCAGCAGCTGGCCCTCGCAGAACAGCCAGCCGTTGGGCGCGAAGTTTCCGGCGAATATGCGAATCTCGCCGACATAAGGTTGTGCCATCGGGTCAGTCCTCTTTCTTCAGTTCGGGCTGGGGAAAATACCCTGCAGGGCGATCGCAAAATTGATCGTCAGGTAAGGCTGCATATTGTTGTGCGCTTGCGAAGCACCCGCCACCTGCACGCTGTCGGGGCTGAGGCCGTCGGTCGCGCTGGGGGCGGCGAACAGGTCGCGCCCGAAGCGGCCCTTCTTGCCCGGCAGGTTGGCCGCCGGCGAGGCCGTGGTGGCCAGCGCCGTCGAGGTGTTCAGGGTATGCGCGTGGGTGGGCAGCTGCTGGGAGGTGAGCGTGACCGCCTCCTGTCCGCCGCTCATGCCCAGCGGGCCGGTCTGGGGGCCGGCGTGCACCGGCATGCGGCCGCGCAGGTCGGGCAGGCAAAAATTGTTCTGGCCATTGCCGCCGTAGCTGGTGCCGAGCAGGGAGAACAGCGCCTGGTTCTGGTTGATCGGCAAGAACTGGCCATTGCACAGGGCCCAGCCCTTGGGGGCGAATTGAAACGACATCATCCGGATTTCACCCAAAAACGGTTCACTCATGCACGTCTCCTTGCCAGCGGCTTGCTGCGGCGCCTGTGGCGCACGCGAAAAATTAGTTAAAAATCGCCTGGTACTGCATGCCATCCCCGTCGCGGCCGACCGGCACGATAAACAGGGGGAAAGTGGCGCTGCCGGGGATGTCCAGCATGTAGGTCATCTGTTCCAGCGCGGGCTGGGCCGGACCGCGAAACAGCAGCGAAAAGCTGTTGCCGCCGGGCGCCTGCTGCGCGGACTGGTCGACACTGGACAGGGTAAGCGTGACGCCGTCGTGGCCGGCCACGGCAAAGAAGCCGTGCAGGCGCTCGGCGAAGAACGCGTAATCGAGAGTGGGGAGCATCAGAGAAACCGGCAATAGAGCGAGAGTTCTATTTTAGTATCTTTAATGTCTTTTGGGAAACTGAATACTGCTTATGCGTTGCGGGTTAGACACATTTTTCGCGGGCAGCCGCGCAGGCCGCCCTGCGCGGAAACTCAGCTGCCCAGGGCTTGCTCGATCTTGCCGACCAGCTGCTTGTCTTCCGGCGTGACCTTGCTCGGATAGTGTTCGATGACCTTGCCGTTGCGGTCGATCAGGTATTTGGTGAAGTTCCATTTCGGCTCCTTGCCGGTGGCCTTGATCAGGCTCGCGTGCAGGGGATTCGGATTGGCGCCGCTGACCTGCGACTTGGCGAACATGGGGAACTTGACGCCATAGGTGTTGTAGCAGAGGTCGGCGATTTCCTTGGCGCTGCCCGGTTCCTGCTTGCCGAAGTCGTTCGACGGGAAGCCGAGCACGACCAGGCCCTTGGCGCCGTATTTGGCGTACAACTTTTCCAGGCCTTCGTATTGGGTGGTGTAGCCGCAATAGCTGGCGGTATTGACCACCAGCACAACCTTGCCGGCGTACTGGCACAAGTCCTGCGGCGCGTCGTCCTGCAGGCGCTTGAAGCTGTGCTTGAGCAAGGCGGGGCAGCTGGCCGGGGCCGCTGCCGGCGCGGCGGCGGGCGCCTGGGCCTGGGCCGGAGTACTCGTCAATACAACAGCGGAGAGGCTCGCGAGAAGAAGTGCCGAAATCTTGAACATTGTCGTTTCCATGCAATGAGGAGTGGGGACTTCATTCTATGTCAATTCGTCCGGCGCGGCGGCGCGCGATGGACAAAGCGGCTACCTTGCCAAAAAAAGCAGCATATATTTGATACTTAGAATGATTCCTCTAGGAAATAGTCAGTATCATGTGTGCATCATCACGGAGCCATCCCATGCAGCGAGCCAGCCTGAGCACCACCGTCAACCAGCACTACCTGAACAAACTGATGAACCTGACCGAGGTGATGGATGTCGCGGCCAGCGAAGACATCCTCGACATCCGCGGCATGAAGCTGGTGGCCAAGGGCGCCAGGCTGACCCGGGCCCAGCAGGATACCCTGGGCGCGCACAAGCTCAA
The DNA here is from genome assembly GCF_003953935.1 of Massilia atriviolacea. GTDB lineage: Bacteria > Pseudomonadota > Gammaproteobacteria > Burkholderiales > Burkholderiaceae_D > Telluria_A > Telluria_A atriviolacea. The sequence continues at coordinate 83,589 of NZ_RXLQ01000004.1, read as the reverse complement.
GAAGACGCTGGAATCCTCGCTCAGCGCCGAGGGCGGCACCGACAACGGCCTGATCCTCGAGACGGCCAGGCGCATTCTCGATACCAGCGTGCCGATCAACCGCATCCTGGGCCCCAACGCCGGACGCGGGATCTCGCCGCAGACGCTGCTGGCGAACATGCAGCTGGGCCACGCCATGCGCATGATGCTCACCCTCACCGACCGCGACGGCCCGCGCGCGCTGGAACACAGCGTGGCGGTCAGCCTGCTGTCGATCGGCATGGCGAAAAAGCTGCAGCTGTCGAACGACGACCAGATGGCGGCCGGCCTGGCCGGGCTGCTGCACGATATCGGCGAGCTGTACATCGACCCGGCCTACCTGAAACCGGGCAAGCGCCTGCTGCCGCACGAGTGGGCGCACCTGGTGGTGCATCCGCGCATCGGCCAGATGCTCATTACCGAACTCGAATCGTATCCCGCATCGGTGGCGCGCGCGGTGTCGGAACATCACGAGCGGCTCGACGGCACCGGTTATCCGCGCCAGTCGGCCGGCGGGACGATCAGCGGGCCGGGCCTGGCGGTGTCGGTGGCGGAAATGCTGGCCGGCGTGCTGCACAAGGATTATCCGCTGGAGCGCGCCGAACTGGCCTTGAAAATCATTCCGGGCGAGCATCCCCACCATTTTCTGTCGGCCATTTCGGGCGCCTTGCGCAACCAGCCGGCCAACCGCCCGATCGCCCCGTCGCGGCCCGAGGAAAGCGATGACGTCGCCATTACGCGGCTGTGGTGGCGCATCAGCGATTCCCTGCAGGCCGGCCAGGACATGCTGCGCGAGGATACCCCGCGCTCGCCGCGCGTGTGGGCTCTGATTCCGCGCACGCTGGCGCGCATCCGCACCATCGAGCGCGCCTTCATCAGCACCGGGCTCGATGCGTACCTGAAAAACAATCACGGCCTGCACGACCAGGACGACGGCACCCTGCAGTTCGAAAAAGCCGTGGCCACGCGCGAAATCACCTGGCGCCTGCGCGACATCGCGCGCGACCTGGCCCTGAACACGGCCGACGTGCCGGACGACCACGCCATGCTGGCCGAGCTGATCGGCATACTCGACGGCGACCTGCCCGAGCCGGCCGTGATCCAGGGGCAGCCGCAGACGGCGGCGCCGCCGCAGGCCCGCGCGGCTTGAGTTCCTACTCGACCTTGAGCGCCGACAGGCGCGCATCGGTGTCGGGGAAGCGCAGGTCGAGCCCTTCCATGACGTCGAGCAGCAGGCGCGCGATCAGCAGGTTGCGGTGGGTCTTGGAATCGGCCGGGACCACGTACCACGGCGCGTGGTCGGCGTCGGTGGCGCCGATCGCGCGCTGGTAGGCATCCTGGTAATCGTCCCAGCGCTTGCGCTGGACCAGGTCGTTGTCGTCGAACTTCCATTGCTTTTCCGGATCGTCCAGGCGCGCCTGCAGGCGCTTGCGCTGCTCGTCCTTCGAGATGTGCAGGAATACCTTGACGATCACGGTGCCGGTTTCGGCCAGCATGCGCTCGAAGTCGGCGATATGCGCATAGCGGCGCTTGCATTCCTTCTCGTCGATCAGCTTTTGCACGCGCGGCACCAGCACGTCTTCGTAGTGGCTGCGGTTGAAGATCGCGATGTCGCCCGCGCCCGGCACGTGCGGATGGATGCGCCACAGGAAATCGTGCGCCGCCTCTTCCGCCGTCGGCGCCCTGAACTGGGCGGCGCGCAAGCCCATCGGGTTGATGCGGCTGAACAGCGCGCGCACCGTGCCATCCTTGCCCGAGGTATCCATGCCCTGCAGCACCAGCAGCACCTTGCGCTTGCGCTGGGAGAACAGCATCTGCTGGTGCAGCGCGATCTTCGCGGTCAGGGCATCGGTCAGCTTGCGCTCGTGCGCCTTGACCTGCTGCTTCGGCCTGCCATCGTCGTCACGCAGCGGGGTGGCGCCGGCATCGTCGTCGCGCAGCACCAGGCCGGGCCGGGCCCGCAGGCGGGTGCGCGCCTTCATGCCGGGCCGCCGCTGCGCGCCGTGTTGCGCTCGAAGTTTGTACGGAGAAATGTCATGCTGCTCTCATGCTGCTCGCCAGAGTGGATGTCCGGCGAGCGTAGCAGATTTGCGCGGCCGCAGCGTGTTCCTCAGGGTGGGCCGACGCGCCGGTTGACCATCTCCGCCCCCTGGCTGTGGACCACCACCTCGCTCACCTCCCCTTTGGCGTTGCGCGCGAACCGGAAGGTGGTCAGCGAATCGGGAATGAAGAACGCCTCGTTCGAGAACGGGGTCAGGGTCACGGGATCGCGGTTGCTGCGCTGCATGACCAGCTTGCCGTCGTCGCGCTTGAAGCTGCGCGTGGCGCTGGCATCGATGCGGTAGGTGCCGGCGTAGGCGTCGAGCAGGGCCGGGTCGACCTTGACCGCCTTGAAATCGGGGAAGGGATTGCCGATGGCGATGGCCGCGACCTTGCTGGCCACCATTTCGGGCTGGACCGTGGGGCTATCGGTGTTGCTCAGCACCGCGACATACACGTGTTGCTGCGGCAGGCGCAGCGCGTAGCTGGAAAAGCCGTGGATGCTGCCGCCGTGCGCGACCATCGGCACGCCGCGCAGCTTGCCGATCTGCCAGCCGTAGCCGTAATTGGTCGGCTTGCCGTCGGCCAGCAGGGCGCCCGTGTGGGCCTGCTGCCAGGTGGCCGGCTTGAGCAGCTTGCCGGCGCCGATCGCCGCATCCCAGCGCGCCAGGTCGTCCACGGTCGAGACCAGCGCGCCGGCCGCGTACGGCTGCGTCATGCTGAGCGGCTTGGCCGCCGTGATGCCGAACCAGCCCTTGGTGTGGCCGGCCGCGCGCGGGCCGGGCGTCCGTTCGTACCCTTCGTAGGCCGTGTGGCGCATGTCGAGCGGCTTGAAGATGCGTTCTTCCAGGAAGCTGGCGTAGCTCTGGCCCGCGACTTTTTCGATGATCGCGCCCAGCAGGAAGTAACCGGAATTATTGTAGGCCCAGCGCGTGCCGGGCTCGAATTCGAGGGCGTCGTCCTTGAAGATATCGATCACCTCGGACACGCTTCTGTCCTTCGCGGCATTCCAGGAGAAACCGAGCTTGCTGGTATAGCTGACGATGCCCGAGGTATGCGTCAGCAAGTGCGCGATGGTGATCCGTCCGGCGCGCGCGGGGTACTCCGGCAGGAAGCGGGTGATGTCGTCATCGAGCGCCAGCTTGCCTTCTTCGAGCAGCATCAGGATGGCAACGGCGGTGAACTGCTTGGTGATGGAACCGATGCGCAAGCGCATGTCGGGCGTCATCGGCGTGCCCTTGGCCAGGTCGGCCATGCCGTAGGCCTTGCGCAGCACGGTCTTGCCGTTCGCGGTGACGATGACGGTCGCGCCCGGCGCATCGGCCTTGTAATAAGGAGCGATGGCGGCGTCGATGCGGCTGGCAAGCGCCTGCTCGCCGGCGGGACGGGCGCCATCCCGGGCGCAGGCGGACGGCGCATGCAGCGCAAGCACGGTGGCGAAACAAAGGACGGACAGTCTGAACATCTGGGCTACCTGCAGGATGGTTGATCGGCAACGGCAGGCCAGACTATAAAGGCGGCGCGCCCGCCCGGGGCCGCCGCTGCGACGAACTGCGGATTGATGATGGCGAACTGCCGATCCGCGCGACAATCCGCGCGACAATCCGCGCCGCTGCGGCTCAGCGGTCGGTGAAGACGTCGTTCCAGCTGGCCCGTTCGGGCGCGGTCTGGGTTTGCAGGTAGCCGACGTTGGCGACCTGGATGCGGGCGATTTCGTTGAGCGCTTCTTCCGAAAAACCGGCGCGCTTGACGCCGCGGTCCTGCATCGACAGGGAATGCAGGTACTGGTGCAGGTGGCGCGGTTCGTTGCAGAACAGGCAGATGCGTTCCCACACGTGCGGATAGGAGGTCTTGAGCGCGCCCTGCGGCGCCATGCCGGCCAGCGCTTCGAGCGTCAGGGTGCTGGCCCCGCGCGGCTGGATGATGCTGTCGACCACGGGAATCGCATCGGTGTGCTCGGGCTCGCCCAGCTGGGAGGAAGGCCCGTTGCCGTCCTCGTCCTTGCCCATGTTCTCGGCCGAATAGTCGGCCAGCGCGCGCAGCGTCTGTTCGGTCGAGGGCAGGTTGTCCTTGGGCCAGCTGAAGCGGCGGATGCCGGCGTTGGCCATCAGCGCGGCGATCGACATGAGGTCCGGATTGGCGCCCGGCGCCGGCGGCACGGTCAGCTCGATCACGAACAGCAGGTGCAGGCGGGCGTCGAAGACGGCGTAGTCGACCTTGCGTCCGGACAGCTGCTTCTGGTGGCTGCTCTTGATCTTCGGATCCGGATTGCTCGGGATGATGAGTTTGCTCAGCGCGATGTCGGGGAAAATGTAGCACTTGGGCAGGGCGCGGCGCAGGCGGCCGTAAAACGCTTTTTGCTCGGTGCCGAAAAAGCGCCGCTTCGTGAAGGAAGGGGCAGCCTCGGGTGCGGGTGGTGCTTTCTTTAACAGGCGGTTCAACATGGCGACAACAGCCCTCGTCGTGGTTCAAGACGATAGTGTGTATTTAATAAGCCTAATGCACAAGAACAAAGCCGCCCAAAGCAAAAATATAGGCTATCCACACGGAAATAATGCAAATCGTGGATGCGGTGAATGGAATTTGTATAGACGTCTTTTATGCCGATTTCGCCGAAGATGCGCCGAAATGTGCCAAGACGGGCACTTTTCGCCCATGCATACTTGCATTTTTTATAACGTTGGAGAAGCAATGAATTTGATGCGTGCAAGTCTCACGGCAGCGGCCGGCATGGTCCTGTCGCTGGCGGCGCTCACTGCCCATGCGGCCATTCCGTACCAGGGCCACAGCTACGAATTCCGCCAGCCGGGCGGCGAAGTCTTGAAAATTCGCCTCGACGGCAACGATTACTACGCCGAACAGCGCACCGAAGACGGTTCCCTGATTATTTATGATAATGCCAAACGCGGTTTTTGCTACGCACACGTGAACGCCACGGGCGATGCGCTGGTGTCGAGCGGCGTGCTGGCGACCAACGCCAGGCTGCGCAGCTTCAGCACGGCGCAGGACAGGCGCGAGCCGGGCCTGTCCGCGGCGGCCAAGGCGCGCCTGGCCCAGCAGCGCTACCAGAAGATGCACGGACGCACGCTCGACGTCGCCCAGCGCAGCACGGCCGCGCGGATGGCGCCGGGCGCCGCCGCCACCGCCGCCGTGACCGGGCAGATGCGCGGCCTGACCGTGATCATCGATTTTTCCGACGCTCCCGGCACCATCACCAGGCAGCAGGTCGAGGCCTTCCTCAACGATGCCAACTACACCGGCTTCGGCAATGCGCAATCGGTGCGCGGCTATTTCCTGTCCGCCTCGGGCAACAAGCTCGACTACAGCAACACGGTGACCCGCTACTACCGCGCCAAGCGGCCCAAGTCCTACTACACCGACAACAGCCTGGACGTCGGCCCGCGCGCGCAGGAACTGATCCTGGAAGCGCTGAACTGGGTCAAGAACAGCGAAGGGGTCGACTTTTCCACCCTCAGCCGCGACAGCACCGGCCACATCCTGGGCCTGAACTTCTTCTACGCGGGCGAAGCGGACAGCCCCTGGTCGAAAGGCCTGTGGCCGCACATGGGCTGGCTGGGCGAGCAGTTCTGCAGCAACGGCGCCTGCACCGGCAGCTACCAGATCAGCGACATGGGCAAGCAGCTGGCGATCGGCACCTTCGTGCATGAATCGGGCCACCTGATCATGGGCTGGCCCGACCTGTACGATTACGACGGCAGCTCGCAGGGTTCGGTGGCGAACTTCTGCGTGATGGGCTTCGGCGGCGTCGGCTTCGACAGCCAGTTCCGGCCGACCCAGCCGGTCGGTTTCCTGCGCTACCTGGCGGGATGGGACACGGCCACCGAACTCAATCCGGCGATCAACCGCAGCGCCCCGAGCGGGCGCCTGTCGATGGCGGCCAACAGCCACGCGCTGTACCGCTGGAGCAACCCGGCCAACGCGGCCGAAGCGTTCTACGTCGAAGCGATCCACAAGAGCGACCAGAACCTGTACCAGCCGGACCAGGGCCTGGCCGTGTTCCACGTCGACCCGAGCGGCAACAACGATAACGAATGGAAGCCCTACATCCAGATGGAACATGCGGACGGCAAGCGCGATCCGGAAAACAACCGCAACCAGGGCGATGGCGGCGACCTGTACGACGGCACGGCCACGCGCGCCTTCAACGCCAGCGTGCCCAACGCGCTGACCAGCAAGGGCACCAATTCGCTGTGGTGGAACGGTTTTGCCTCGGGCTTTGCGATCGCCAACATCAGCGCGCCCGCCAAGACCATCACCTTCGATGTCGGCGCCGCCACCACGGTGCCGGCGGCGGAGGTGTATACCGCCACCCTGGCCGAGAAAGCCGAAGCGATCCACCCCTCGCCCTGGTTCGAATACAAGGGCGGCACCCTGGGCGCGGTCCTGAGCGGCCCGGCCGGAACCGACTTCGACCTGCGCATCGAGAAGTGGGAAAACAATGTGTGGGTGCTGGCGGCCGAGTCGAGCGGCGAGGCCTCGCAGGAAAAGCTCGGCTACGCCGCCGCGGCCGGCTACTACCGCATCATCGTCTCGTCGTATAGCGGCGCCGGCAAGTACACGCTGACCGTCACCAGGTAAGACGCGCTACCCGAGCCGCACTTCCGCCCGCCGCAAGTGTGGCTTTTTCGTCATCGCTTTGTTCGCGCCTGTGCCGCAATTGGCGGCCCCTGCGGGGAAATTGAACAAATTGCATCTTTGCTCCCATTCTCAGATATTTCCCCATATGCATTAGGGATAGTATCAGCACGCCTGAGGGCTTGCTGCAGGGCGGGTTCGACCCTTTCCCGTCCCATGAGCAAAGCGCCGGACCACATCCTGACCGGCGCGACCCAGATCGATAACGACAATTCCAAGGAGCGAGACAATGTTTGTACAACACAAAACCATCCTGCTGGCCGGCCTGGTCAGCGCCTGTTTCAGCGGCGTCGCGTATGCGAAGCAAGCCGATCCAGGCCATACCCACGAACGCCTGAAGCAGGCGCCGATGCCGCATGCCCGCCAGAGCCTGCCGCCGACCGTCGAGCAGCAGCGCTTCAACGTGGCGCCGACCACCAAACCGCGTCTCGACCTGATGCCGAAGAAGCCCGAACTGGGCCGCATGAGCCTGATGGCAGCCACGCCCGAGTGCAAGAACATGGACACCCTGACCGGCTACAGCGGCGCCGCGCTGGCCGACTACCTGGCCGCCATGCCCGACGTCGAGTGCACCTATCCCCTGTTTTCGCTGAACGCCGCCCAGGCCGCCAAGGCCTATTCGGCCGCCAACATGAGCGCGGTCGCCAGCCGTTTCGTGCGCGAAGCGGGCACGTACAACGCCAGCAACCGCGCCCTGGCCAACCTCGCGCTCTACTTGCGCGCCGGCTACTACCTGGCCAGCGGCGGCACGATCGCCACCCCCAGCGCCGCGTTTACCGCCTCGCTGCGCGCCCCGATCAAGAGCCTGGCCGAGGGCAGCGCGCTGTTCAAGACCAATCCGGTCGCCGGCAGCACGGCGTCCGAAGTCATCAAGCTCATTACCAACACCCATGACGAGGCCTACTTCCTGCCATCGATGAAACAGCTGGTGGTGCGCTTCACCAATTCGCCGGCCAATCCGAACGCGGTCGACGCGCTCAAGCAAAGCGACGCCGCCGGCGGCATGACCTCGGCCCTGACCGTGCTGTTCTATGCGCATTACCGGCCGGAAGCGCTGAGCGTGCTGCAGAGCGACGCCAGCTATCCGAGCGCGCTCAACGACTTCGTGGTCAAGAGCGAAGCGGCCCTGCTGGGCACCTCGACGGCCTACATGCTGACCGACGCCGCCAACGAAGCCTTCCGCTTCATGCAGTACGCCCAGCAAAAGCCGCTCGTCAAGACCATGGTCCAGAACACCCTGGCCAGCAGCAGCATGACCGGCGCCGACAGCGCCCTGTGGCTGGCCGCCGCCTCGGCCGTGAAATACTACGACAACGCCAACTGCGCCCAGTACGGCACCTGCGGCTACGAGCAAAAGCTGGCCGACGCCGTGCTCAAGGTCAGCTACACCTGCAGCCCGACCCTGCGCATCCGCGCGCAAGAGATGAGCACCGCCCAACTGCAGTCATCCTGCGCCATCCTGCAGAAGGAAGAAGGCTATTTCCACGACATGCTGCAAACCAAGCGCGTGCCTGTCGCCAACGACAAGAACACGTCGCTGGAACTGGTGGTGTTCGACGATTACGCCAATTACGGCAAGTACGCGTCGGTAATCTACGATATCGACACGAATAACGGCGGCATGTACCTGGAAGGCGATCCGTCGTCGGCCACCAACCAGGCGCGCTTCATCGCCCACGAGGCATCGTGGCTGCGTCCGGCGTTCTCGGTGTGGAACCTGGAGCACGAGTACGTGCACTACCTGGACGGGCGCTTCAATATGTACGGCGACTTCGGCGATGCCGTGTCCAAGCCGACCGTGTGGTGGATCGAGGGCATCGGCGAGTATCTGTCGCTGCGCAACAATAACCAGGCATCGATCGACAAGGCGCGCACCGGCACCTACAAGCTGAGCGAGATCTTCGGCAATACCTACGCGATGGGCGACTACACCGACCGCGCCTACCGCTGGGGCTACATGGCGACCCGCTTCATGGTCGAAAAGCACCGCAGCGACGTCGATGCGGTGCTGGGCAAGTTCCGGGTCGGCGATTACGACGGCTACCAGAACTACATGAGCTACATCGGCACCCGTTACGACGCCGAGTTCGCGGCCTGGGTGAAGACCGCCACCACGGCCGGCGAACCGCCGCTGCCGCAGGTGAACCTGCCGGCATGCAACCAGGGCAGCTACCTGGGCAAGAACTGTTCGATCGGCGGCTTCAGCTCCTCGAGCGAAAGCTACGCCCACATCCTGCTGCCGGCCGGCGCCAGGAACCTGCGCCTGTTTACCAGCGGGGGCAGCGGCGACGTCGACCTGTATGTGGCGCGCGGACGCTATCCGTCGACCACCTCGTACGATGCGGCATCGAGCACGGCGGGCACCAGCGAAAGCATCGGCATCGCCGCGCCGGCCAGCGGCCAGTGGTATTACATCATGCTCAAGGCCAAGCCAAGCTATAGCGGCGTGACCATCAGCGCCACCTACGACTAAGCAAGGGGCAAGTGCGGACCAACGCCGTCATCGCGACGGCGTTCGTCCGCCGGCGCGGAACGCACCTTGCGTGCGCCCTGGCCGGCAAAGCGCTGTCAATTGGCGATCCGTTTCAGGTACACCGCCATGAAGCCCGAGCCGCTGCCATCCTTGGCCGGGCCGTCCACCAAAACCGGAAACACCAGTTCGCCGTTGCGCGCCACCCAGGCGGTCAGGACATAGGTTTTGCCCATGTCCGCCAGGGTATAGCTGATCGGGTGGATGTCGGGCCAGACCGCCGTGCGCTCGGCCACGTGGCGCCGCCATTTTTCCGCCTCCGTAATTATCAGCTCGTCGCGGTAATCCTTGCGGGGCCCCTCGCACACGAACGACCAGAAGCCGTCGCACAGGCGCGCCTCGAACGGTTGCAGGATCGTCATGGCGAGGGTTTCGCCGACCGGGCCGACCAGCTTCATCGAGACCGGGTCGATGCTGCCCGGCAGCGCCGCCGAACCGGTGCGTTCGATGCGCACTGTTTGCCCGACCGGCAAGATGCCGGCCTCGCGCTCGAAGCGGGCAGCCACATTCTCCTGGGGCGCGTTAAATTCGCGGAAATCATGGCGATCGACCCGCCATGTGCCGGCAAACTGCTGCGCCGGACTTTCGAATGGTTTCTTTTTCTGCAAGGGCTTGGCGGTTGTGTTGTTCATGAGGAAGCAGGAAAGCAGGATTGTCGTGAATATGGCGCGTCGTTTCATCATCACATTGTCTTAAGGTTTTTTCTCGGCTGCCGGGGCGGCGGGCGTGGCCGGCGCGGCAGGCTTCTTCTCGACCGCGGGCATCGCGTTGAACAGGTAGTCGCGCTCGCGGATCTTGGCGGGAATCTTGTCGCGATCGCCAGTGACGATGGCCTCGATCAGCGCCTTCTTGGGCGAGCCGTACTGATAGCCGTTCGACAGCAGCGCGGTCTGCTGCTCCCTGGTCAGTTCGGTGAATTTCTTCGCATTGACTTCCTTGTTCTCTTTCACCCAGTTCGCGTAGCTGGACTTGGCCGTGTCCAGGGCATCTTCGTGCGCCGCCTTGTTCAGGAAATTGATTTCCTTCTCGGTCAGGTTGAGCGGATGGTCCTGCAAATACTTGCACGCTTCCCCGCCCTGCTTGTTGAAATACGGCTCGATCTTGGCCTTGAGCGCCTTCAGCTCGTCCTCCGTCAAGCCATCGGCCTTTTTATTGCTCTTGTCGAGGACACGGCCGAAACCGGCGGCGCTGGACTGGCCCAGGTCCACCCCCACCCCGACCGTGGCGCCGGACTTGTTCTTCGCCTCGCCGCCCAGGTCGCCCTTGATGCGCGGCCCGACCGTGCCCGAGGAATCGCTCATGGCCTGGATGGTCGGCGTGTCGCCCTTCATGTGGGGCCACCAGGGGATATAGCCCTGGGTATACGCGCCGCCCTCCCAGGCCGACAGCTTGTCGAAATCGATGTTGGTGCCGGCATCCTTGTTGATATTATCGGTGATCGACGAAGGCATCGGCACGCGCGTGCTCTTGTCGGACGCCACGCAGCCGGGATGCGACAGCTTGCAGGTCTTTTTGGCCACCCCCTGCAAGCCCTTGATCTTGTCGCCGATTTCCTTGGACTTGGCCTTGAAGTCGGCGGCCTTGGGGTCGAGCGCCTTCTTCTCGGCAGTCAGTTTCTCGATCTCTCCCTTGGCCGCCTTGGCCGCTACCTTGCATTCCTCCACTTTCGCGCGCAGCGCGCGTTCGGATGCCAGTTCGGCCTTGTCGTAGGCGGGCAGGTTTTCCTCGGTCAGGGCGGGACCGCTGTAGGCCGCCTTTCCCGGCTTGGCCGGCTTGGCCTTGGGTTTTGGCGTATCTGCCATGCTTACGCTTCCTCGAGATAAAGGTCGATCCAGGCTTGCGCATAGGCGGCGTTGCCGCTGCGCGCGTGCCGGATAAAGTAGTCCACCAGGGCCGTGACATCGTCCGCCCCGCAGCGGGCGGTGTTGGCGCGCAGCACGTTGAAGCCGAGCAGGCTCACATCGTCCATGTTTTCCATGTTCGCATCGCGGCAAGCGTCGTACACGGCGCGCAGGTGGGTGATCAGGGCGTCGCCCGGATAGGCGTCGGCGCCCGCATGGCCGCTCTCGTACCAGGCTTGCGCCATCAGTTCGATCCAGCCGCGGCAGTCGCGCCGCAGGATCTTGCCTTCCTGCGCTTCGGTCAGTTCAATCATGGTGTGCTTGTCAGGAAAGTGGAGTGATCTCGAAATCGGCCGTGTCCGGCGCCAGGATGCGCTTGACCAGCCCGCTCGGCTTGTGCGCCATGCTGGCCAGGCCCTGGCTGAAGCTGTCCTGCCAGACGATGGCGCGCACGGCGCTGCCGCACAATTGCCCCAGCTGCTCGTTGGTGGCGGCGCGCACGAAGCGGCTGAAGGCGCGCGCATCGTAATAGCGGAAATAGCATTCGGCGCCGGCGCTGTTCTTGACGAAGGCGTTTTTCTTGAGCTGCATCCTGAGCTGCTCGGGCGCGGCCGCGCTGTCGATCAGCATCGACACGCCGCGCCCCCACACCTTGTCGAGAAAGCTGTCGATGCCGCCGGCGAACTGGCGGCAAGCGATCAGGTAGGGCGCGACATCGGCCAGGGTGGTCGCCTTGACGCCGCCGAACAGGCAATCGTGGGCGATGCCGTCGCGCCGCAGCTCGTCCAGCAGGCTGCGGTCGCTCGCCGCGTCGTACAACGCGTACAGGGTGTCGGCGCGCTGCCCGAGCTGGCGGCGCAGGATGGCGCGGTGCGGATCGGCTGCCATCAGCTGCCCGGCTCGACCACCATGGCGCCCATCTCGGCCGCTTCCAGCAGACAGGCTTCATCCTTGTCGCGGCCGATGTGGACGGTGGTGCAGCCGCCCACGATGATGCCGCCGCAGGCGACCTTGTCGGCCATGCGCGCGGCCGGCTTGCCGCCGATCAGCACCGAGGCTTCGCCTTCGACGATGGTTTCGGTGCCGCTGGCGTGCTGCACCGGGTCGCCCAGGCGCGCCGCCGGCAGCGCGCCGATCAGCACCGTGGGCATGCCCTTGACGATCGGCCCGGCGGCTTTCTTGTGCGCCACGTCGTCGGTTTCGCGGGCGGCTGGTTGTCCCATGGATGGCTCCTCTTCAATAAACGCGGCGCTGGCGCGCGGATCAGGATTTAAGAATGTGGTCGCTCGCCTTGACGCCGCCGCCTCCGCCGCCACCCTTGGCGCCGCCGCCGAGCGCGCCGGCCACCGTGCCGGCCGCGCCGGCGATGGCGCCGAGGTCGCCGTTCTTGATGGCTTTGGCGGTATCGGCCAGGCTCTTGATCTGGTTCAGGGCGCCGAAGACGCTGCCGCCGGCTTCCATCAGGCTGCTCAGGCCCGATGCCAGTCCGCCGGCCCCGGCCGCGCCCGCAGCGGCGCCGTCGGCGGCGGGCGCGTCGGGTTTCGCTTCCGGCGGCGGCGGCGGCGCTTTGGCGGCGCCGCAATTGAGCTGGATCAAGCCGCTGTCGGCATTCACCGCGGCGCTGCCGAGGATCTCGATATGCGTGCCTTGCAAAAAGATGCCGCCATCCTTGCGCAGCACGATCTTGGCCGCGCCGCAGGACAGTTCCAGGTGCTCGCCGACCGTGGTGAGCTGGGTCGTGCCGACCTTGATCTCGTGCGTTTCGCCGACCGAGACGGTGCGCGTCTTGCCGACCGTGAGGCGGTCCACCATGCCCACCGCCGTGTTGCGGATCATGCCCACCAGCAGCGAGTAGGCCACGCCGATATTGCTCATGCGCGCCAGTCCCACGTTGTCGAGATTGGCAACGCCCACCGTTTCGGTCTTCATCTTGGCGACCTTGATCGACCAGTTCTTGCCGATCTTGTCGGTTTCGTTCTTGTCGACCGTCTTGCTGCGGTTCTTGTGCACGGTGATGGTTTCGTTGGCGTCGACCGTTTCGGTGCGGTTGGCGCCGATGTGGATGGTTTCGTCCTTGCCCACATCTTCGCTGCGGTTGTCGCCGATGCTGATGGTTTCGTCGTGGTCGACCCGTTCCTTGCGGTTGTTGTGCACCGTGATGGTTTCGTCGCGGTCCACCGTTTCGCTGCGGTCGCGCTTGATGTGGCTGGTCTCGTCGCGGTCGATGGTCTTGCGGCGGTCGTTGCCGACCCATTTGTCTTCGTCGTGCTCGACTTCGGTCAGCTGGTCCTTTTCGGCATGCAGCCAGAGCTGTTCCTCGCCCTTCTTGTCTTCGAAGCGCAGGGCGTTGGCATTCTCGTAGGCGCCGCCCGGCGTGGAGCGCGACAGGATCCCGCTCTGGGTCTTGTTGTCGGGCAGCGGCCAGGGCGGCATGGTGTCGCTGTTGGGCACCATGCCGGTGATGATGGGGCGGTCCGGATTGCCGTCCAAGAACTGCACCAGCACTTCGGTGCCGATGCGCGGAATATGCGTCATGCCGAAGTTGGGACCGGTCCAGGCGGTGGCCACGCGCAGCCAGGCCGAACTTTTTTCATCGTTGCGCCCGACCCGGTCCCAGTGGAACTGGACCCGCACGCGGCCGTACTGGTCGGTGTGAATCTCTTCGCCGGCCGGCCCCACCACGGTGGCGGTCTGGATGCCGTGGATCCTGGTCTCGACGCTGTTGAGCTCGCGCGGCACGCGCCAGGGGATGATCTTGCGGATCGCGGCGACCTGGTTGTCGTAGTGCGATTCCTGGTTCTCGCGCACATGATAATTATTGCTGGCGCTGTGGCGCACCTCGGTGATGAAAAATTCGCGCGCCTGCGCATCGCCGCCGCGCGCATCCATGTCGAAGTGGCCGGTCAGGCGGAACCAGCGGCCCGGCATCAGCTGGCGGCAATTGCCGCTGCCGTCGAACTGCTTGCCCGACGCTTCCAGCGCTTCCATGCCGAGCTGGGCCAACAGACGGGCATCGGCCCCATCCTTGAAGCCGAAGGCGCCGGCGTAGTCGTAGGATTCGATATTGAGCACCTCGCCCTGGCGCAGCAGGGTCGGCAGCGAAGCGTGGGCCGGGCGCGGGGCCTTGAAATCGTAAGAGGCGAGCGAGACCGTGCCCTGGGTGATGGCGCGCCCCGGCGACCATTCGCCCAGGCCGTCTTCTTCGGCGCTGCCGCCGTGGCGCTGGAAGGGCACGTCCGGACCGCCGTCGATCGGCTCGCTGGCGGTGGAGTCGTCCGACAGCACCAGCTTGTGGCCGTTCTCGTCATGCTCGAACCAGTACAGGATGCCGGCCTTGGCCCAGCGCCGCTCCAGGTAATTGCTGTCGCTTTCGTCGAACTGGCAGGCGTCGGTCATGACGGTGCGGGCCCCGCCCACGCGCCAGTCCCAGTCGGCCAGGCCGCCGTAGTCGCCGAAGATGCTGGCGGTCTGGTCGTACAGGCTGGCGTAATGGAACAGGTAATTGTCTTTGCGCATGCCCAGGTACTGGTACCACGGGCCGAGCCTGGCTTCGTAGTAGGACACGCCGCCGTCGACGGTCTTCAGGCGGAAGCCGAACACGCGCCCGGTGAAGTAGCGCATGCTGCCGTCGCGCCGCACCAGCTGCACGCACATCATCTTGCCCTGCAAGTCCTTGAGCGGGATGTTGGGATCGTCCGAGAGCAGTTCGACGATGAATTCGAAAGGACGCGACAGGCTTTCGCGCGCCTCCAGGCTGTTGACGAACAGGGCGGCGGCGGGGCCGTCCTTGCCGGGGAATGATAAACGCAACAAACGATCATGCTGGCGGCTGCCGATCAGCTCCAGCAAACTTTGAAAGCCTTCGCTCATAATTGTCCTGTGTAGCAACGATGGGGGCGCCCAGCGTGGTCGTGACAGGAAGCGCGGCATGCGTTCCAGCATCACCTACTTGGCAAAAACACATTGTATAGGGTTTTTGACAATATTTGTGATGCATAATCTTTATCTTACAAAACAATATTTGTAAGGCAATAAAGCCTGCGCGAGACCGCCCCGGCAGGCCGCAGCCGGCCCGGTTCAGCTGTACGGCAACTCGGTCCAGGTGACGCCGTCGGTGGAGCGGATCAGCATTTTTTCGCCGGCCGACCAGATGCAGTCGTCGACGGCGGAGAGGCGGTAGAAGCAGTCGCTGCGGTTTTTTCCGAACTTGCCCAGCGCCAGCGGGCGCAGGGAAGGCTGCAGCGGCTCGCCTTCCAGCACGAACAGGCCGCGCGCGGTGGCAGCGTAGAGCTGCTCGCGGAACCAGCAGGCGCCCCAGAAACTGTCGGCCGTCACGCCGTGTTCAATCACTTCCCAGGCATCGTGGCGTCCGCGCAGCAGGATGCCGTTCTGTCCCAGCAAATACACGATGCCATCCGGCGCGCAGAGGACCTTGTGCAGCGCCAGCGTGGTCGGCAGGGCGCGCCGTTGCCATGTCTTGCCGTCGAACTGCCATAGTTCGCCCTGCCAGCCGGCGGCGTACAGTTCGTCTTCGCCGAAGCCGTCGATCGAATTGAAACCGGCCTGGTCCTCCTGCGCCGGATCGGCGCGCACGTCATGGTCGATGCGCACCCAGTCGGCTTCGCCCCGGCAGCGGTACACCATGCGGCTCATGCCGACCGCGTAGGCGTGCAGGCCGATGGTGCGCACCTCGCGCAGGTGGCCGCAGGCGCGCGGACCGTCGGCGCTGTCGTCGACGTGTTCGGTGGAAAAATCGGTGGCGCCCCAGCGCACCACCTGGCCGTCGGGCGCGATCACCACCAGGTTGCGCTCGGGATGCATGACAATGCAGAGGCTGACGGCGGCGATGTCGACGCAGCGGCTGCCCCAGGCGTCGATCCAGCGCATCACCTGACTGAGCTCGACGTTCTCTTTGGCCAGGCCGTCATGCCCACTGATGAGGTAGACGCGCTCCGGGTCGAACACTGCAACGTCCCTGAAGGACCATGCGAAACGGGCTGGTGCGGCCATGCTTTCCATCCTTTGCACGAGAAGTCAAACCGCCAGTGTAGCCGAGCGCGCGGCTCAGTACTTGATGACGCCGCCTTTTACGCTGCGGTCGGGAGCCACGGGCGTCGTCTCGGGAAGGATGATGTCGGTCAGGGTGGCGATCGCTTTGGCGGCGGCGGTGTTGTCGCCGGCATCGATGGCCTTGATGGTGGCCGCCAGGGCTTTCATCTTGTCGATCGAGGCCAGCGCCTTGCCGCCTTCATCGAGCAGCCGTTCCACGGTCGCGATCAGGATGTCGCCGGTATCCATGCCGTCGAACACGCGCGGCGTGGGGCGCGGCACGAAGGTGGTCTTGGGATGCGGCTCGCCCGCACGCGGCGCGACGATCGAGGACGCCGGTCCGGTCCCGGTTCCGGTCCCGGCCCCGCTGCCGCGCGGCGCGCCCGGCCAGGACTTGCCGCCCTTGCCGGAAGACGAAGCGGACGGCTTGTCGTCCGCATCGGCGCGCGGCCCTTTTTTCTTTTCCTGTTCTTCCTCTTGTTCCGATCCCGGCGGCAGGGGCGGCGTTTTGGCGGCGCCGAGGTCGATCTTGATCGAGGCGCCGTCGATGTTGACCGCGTCGCTGCCGATCATCTCGATGTTTTTTCCTTGCAAGAAGATGCCGCCATCCTTGTGCAGTACGATCTTGGCGGCGCCGCAGGACAGTTCCAGGTGCTCGCCCACGGAGGTGATCTGGGTCTGGCCGACCTTGCGCTTCTCGGTCTGGCCGACGTAAAAGTCGTAGGTCTTGCCGATCCAGACGTTGCGCGAGCGTCCCACGTACAGGCGGTCCATCATGCCCACCGAGGCGTTGCGCACGGTGCCGACCACCAGCGAATAGGCCACGCCGATATTGGTGGCGCGCGCCAGGCCGATGTTTTCGATATTGCCCACGCCGATGGTCTCGGTTTTCACCTTGTCGACCTTGATCGACCAGTTGCGGCCGATCTTGTCGATCTGATTCTTGCGGATGGTCTTGGTACGGCTCTGGCGCACCGCCACGGTTTCATTCATGTGCACGGTGCGGCTGCGGTTGCGGTGCACGGTCAGGGTCTCGTTCTTGCCGACGTCTTCGCTGCGGTCGCCGCCGATACTGATGCGCTCGTTGTGCTCGACACGCTCGCTGCGGTCGCGTCCGATGCGCGTGGTTTCGTCGCGGTCGATGCGCTTGCGCCGGTCGTGGCCGACCCATTTGTCTTCGTCGTGCTCGACCTCGGTCAGCTGGTCTTTCTCGGCGTGCAGCCAGAGCTGCTCGCGGCCCTTCTTGTCGTCGAAGCGCAGGGCGTTGGCGTGATGGTAGGCGCCATCCGGGCTGGAGCGGGTCAGGATGCCGCTCTGGGTCTTGTTCTCGGGCAGGGACCAGGGCGGCATGGTGTCGCTGTTGGGCACCATGCCGGTGATGATCGGGCGGTCCGGATTGCCATCGAGGAACTGCACCAGCACCTCGGTGCCGATGCGCGGAATATGGGTCATGCCGAAATTCTGCCCGGCCCATGGGGTCGCCACCCGGATCCAGGCCGAACTTTTTTCATCGTTGCTGCCGACCCGGTCCCAGTGGAACTGGACCCGCACGCGGCCGTACTGGTCGGTGTGAATCTCTTCGCCGGCCGGCCCCACCACGGTGGCGGTCTGGATGCCGTGGATCCTGGTGTCCACGCTGTTCAGGTCGCGCGGCGTGCGCCACGGAATCATCCTGCGCAAGG
The DNA here is from genome assembly GCF_003953935.1 of Massilia atriviolacea. Lineage (GTDB taxonomy): Bacteria > Pseudomonadota > Gammaproteobacteria > Burkholderiales > Burkholderiaceae_D > Telluria_A > Telluria_A atriviolacea. The sequence continues at coordinate 65,773 of NZ_RXLQ01000004.1, read as the reverse complement.
CGGTCAGGCGGTTCTCGTAAGCCGAGGGCAGGTTGTCGCGGGTGTGGAAATTATTGCTGGCTATATGGACCAGCTCGGTAATCAGGAATTCGCGGTCCTGCTCGCCGGCGCCGTGCGCCGCGCTGTCGAAGTGACCGGTCAGGCGGAACCAGCGGCCCGCCATCAGTTGCCGGTTATTCCCCTTGCCCTCGAACTGCTTGGCGTCCGCTTCCAGCGCCTGCATCTCCAGCTCGGCCCGGGCACGGCCGTCGGCCGCATTCCTGAAGCCGTAGGCGCCGGCATATTCGTAGCGTTCGATATGCGGCACCGCGCCCTGGCGCATCAGGGTCGGCAGCGACACGTGGGCCGGGCGCGCGACCTTGAAGTCGAAGGACGAGAGCGAGACCGTGCCTTCGATCGCATGGCGCACGGGCGACCATTCGGACAGGCCGTCTTCTTCGGCGCTGCCGCCGTGGCGCTGGAACGGCAGCTCCGGCCCGTCGTCGATGGCGGCGTTGGCGCCGGAGTCGTCCGAGAGCACCATGGTGTGGCCGTGCCGGTCGTGTTCGAACCAGTAAAAGATGCCGGCCTTGGCCCAGCGCCGTTCCAGGTAGTTGCTGTCGGTTTCATCGAACTGGCAGGCGTCGGTCATGACCTCCCTGGCGCCGGCCACGCGCCAGTCCCAGCTCGCCAGGCCCTTGTAGTCGCCGAAGATGCTGGCGGTCTGATCGTACAGGCTGGTGTAGTGGAACAGGTAGTTATCCTTGCGCATGCCCAGGTACCGGTACCACGGGCCGAGCAGCGCTTCGTAATACGACACGCCGCCGTCCACGGTCTTGAGGCGGAAGCTGAACACGCGCCCGGTGAAGTAGCGCAGGCTGCCGTTGCGGCGCACCAGCTGCACGCACATCATCTTGCCCTGCAACTCCTTGAGCGCGATGTTCGGCTCGTCGGACAGGAGTTCGACAATGAATTCGAAGGGACGCGACAAGCTTTCGCGCGCTTCGATGGCGTTGACGAACAGGGCGGCGGCGGGCGCATCCTGGTCGGGGAAGGATAACCGTAACAGACGGTTGTGCTGACGGCTGGCAATCAGCTCCAGTGCGCTTCGAAAACCTTCGCTCATGCTGCTCCTGTGGACGATACGAACAATGAACCGCGTGTGGGTCGGGCACAGGATGGCGATCCGGCTTTACCTTACTTGGCAAAAGCGTAAGTATATAATATTTTGATAATAGTAAATACACATTATTTACCAATACTTACATGAAACCAGCCTAATGCGCAGGTCGCTCGGCGGCATCGTGCGCATGGATGCCGCCCAGCAAAGCAAACGCCGTCAGGGCGACGCCGAGCGCCAGCGCGGCCATGCAGTACAGCACCACGCGGAAGGCCTCATCGTAACTGTGCAGCAGTAGCGCCTGCTGGCCCGGAAGCAGGGAAACCGCCTGGGCCAGCTCGCCCAGGGCCATGCGGTTGCCGGCCGCCCGGCCGGACAAGGCGCGCAGCAGGTCCGACTGGATCAGGGCGGCGGTCAGCGCGCCCATGGCCGCGATCGCCACGCCGTCGGCGGTGGCCGGCGAGCCGGCATGGTTCGCCCAAGCTGGGCGCCTTCCTCGATTTCCTCGGCGAGCGGGTGTTTCCGGGGGGCTGAGCAAGGTGTGCAGCGTAAGCGTCTTCCCACTGACGTCTTTAGCGCCTGATCCGTCAGCGCCATGATTGAAGGCGGGGTACACATTCAATTGTGCCCACAACTTCGATTATGGACACAAAAATTCAAGCACTCACCACACCTCGCAAGCGCGGTCCCTACAGACAGCACAGCGCGGAATTCAAGCGCTTGTTGCGCAACCACCGGCGCAACCGCGTTGCCGTGTAGCTGTCGAGCGCGCGATATGCACGGCCAACATTGAAGTAGTTCGTCCAGCCTTGTCGCGAAATCGAAGTGCATGAAGGCCTGCCGCGACGCACAAGTGCACATAGTGCGGCAAGGGGTTGTCGCGTCGGCCGAGTCTGAAAAAGAAGGGCGCGTTCTGGTGGTCCTGCAGCGACTACCCAGCCTGCAAGCAGGCCTACAACGATGTGAAGGGCAAACCCGACTGCAGCAAACCGAAGACCGCCGCAGCAATGTGAATCATTTTTCGAGGAAGACGTCATGACCGAACGTGAGACCACCATCATTGCCTTCCAGACCGAAGGCGACAGGAACAAGACGCTACTTGAGCGGATTGCCCCCGCCGCTGCAGGTACAGGCGCCAGCACCATCGTCGACAAGCTGCAGGATGCGCTCAGGCCAGGCTATCGGGTCGAGTTCGACCCGGCCGAGGCCTACCTTGCCGGCGCTTCCGACGAAGACGCGTTGAGCGAGGCCGATGCATTGGCCAGCGCGCACGACTCTTTGTTTGCGCGCAACCGCGCACAGGCACCGATGCCGGCCTGATTGCGCCAACCCTGTTGAAGAAATAGCGTGTGGTCTTATCCACCGCGTAGCGCCAGGCCTGGTTCCCACATGGTGCAAGCGGACGCGAGCCCGCAAAGTCGATGACGACGCAATGCAAAAAGTTGCCCCCATGGAAAGCGAGAAAAAACCGTTTCACGAAACCGTCTCGGAAAAGCTGATCGCCCAGCTCAAGCAAGGCACCGCCCATCGCAACACCCTCCAGGTGTTACGTGAAGATACTTACGAGGCCGTCCACGAAGCTTTACGCTGACCTCAAGGTAGTCGAATTCCAGGGCGCCGCCAACACGTCGGTCGCGCTTGATTGAATCCACCAGCGAGGATTTCCATGAACCAAATTAACGTCGATCATTTAACGCCGAACCTCAACGCCGCCGCGTCTGGAAATGTCGTCCTGCCGGTAATACCGGCCAATCTCCAGATGGACGATGTTCAGGCGGCGTTCCTGGCGATGCCTGAACAAGGGAGCCGTCAATATTACGCCTGTCCCACCCCGCCCACCGACCCCGCCGGCCTCCTCGAATCGCATTTCAAGGGCGTGGCCAGCTTCGCGGACAAACTGATTTTTACCCACACGAACCTGGATCCTTGCTGGGACCCCAGTGCTCCCGGCGCAGACGGCAAATACCTGATCGGAGACATCGTCGGTTCGGGCGGCCAGGGCGAGATCGACGAGGTCGGCGATACAGCGCCCTCCGGTTGGCCTCACCCCTGCGCTGCGCAGGCCTGTGGCAGTTTCATGGCCATGGGCATTCAGAAATCGGCGAGCGGCAGCGGTTCGGACGCCTCCGAAATCCAGGTCTACGATCTACGCGATTGCCTGCTTGGTCAACCCATCACCGTGCTAGGAACGATAGAACGACCCGAAGACGGCATCAACGGAGTCGGCATGACCAAGGAGGCCGGTCCCGACGGCAAATACCTGATTGCAGGCGTCAACGGGAGGGTACTGACGGTGTATCGATCCACGACATCGACGCTTGTGCCATGGGGTGCGACCAAGTTTGTCCAGGTGCTCAAGGTGTGCGACTTTCCGGAGTCGGGCGCCGGCCTTGCGCTCATTACACAGACGCACGGCGGCGTGTTCCTGGTGTCGCTCAACGCCGATGACGACGGGGCTAATTCCCGCATTGGCCTGTTCAAACTGGACCTGGATGCCACGCCTCCCGCCTGCATACCCTTGCTGAAGAAGGAGATGAACATTCCGGGGATGAGTGATTCGCTGACGATCCTGGAAGCTTATCTGGATGCACAGCCCTTGTGGGGTCCGGTGCTGGGTGGCCTTCTGAAACTGGGCAGCAATTTGCTCAACAGCTCGTTTCGGTGGGGTAAAGGCTTGTCGATCACCTCCGCCGCCAGCATGGAAATCTACGCGACCGACCGTAATGTCGTGCCACTGTCGCACCTTCCCGATAGCGGCTCGAAGAAGGATTTTTCCGTCGTGGTATGGGCAAGTTCGCCCACGCCGCCACGCCGCGGGAAATAGCCAGCGGCGCCTGCGGTGGCGCGCAGGCGGCGTTTGCCTGAAGGCTGAAAAGGGCCCGTTGCTGGAAGCGCCATGGCCCGGCGCACGCCGCACAATGTCATACCTTTCTGCAGAGTGTCTGCAATCAACCAACCTCGAAGGAGTTTAAAATGAGCAACGCAACTCAAACCGTCAGCATGATCAACCTGGCCTATTACAGTGGATCCCAGGACGGCTGGAACACCGGAGGGATACCAGGCGGTGCAAATGGATCGTTTGTAAATCCGGACGGCAATTTGCCGTATGGTTTCCTGCAGTTCGGCTCCATGCCCATCACCGACGCAATACCTGCATCCTTGTTCCTGGTGGCCGCCGTTGACGGCGTCAATGTCGTCCCCTCGTCCGGATGGTCCAAGGTATGGGATACCACAGGCTTGACGGGCGGAGAAAACGGCTACCTGTATGTTCCCACGGCGCCGCCAGGATATGTCGCACTGGGTGCAACATTCACAAATACCGGGACGCCTGCCTTTCACGTAGCGTGTGTCCTGGAACAATTTGTGGTGCCAAGCACTGCGGTTGAAATCTGGAGCACCGCGGACATGGCCGGTGGGGCCGATCTCACGCTGGGCATCGCAGTGTTGGATCCAAACAACTATCCACCGACTCCAGGCAGCACGACAATGATTCCTATCCCGACGGGCACTTTCTTCAAGTTCAATAATGGAACTGCCAATCCTGCTGCGAACATGCTTCAGCAGTGTGTTGTGCAGTAGTGAGAACGAGCTTGGGACCATGCTGTGAGAGCGGCTGCCGGCTGTACTAATGGCTGTAGCACGTGCATAACGGTCACGCCGCAATCGTCCCCATCTTGGTACTAGGCTGGGACGTGTATCAATGGCTCGACTCAGGTCCAAAGTAAGCGTCTGCCCAGCGCCGTCTTGAGCCGGCTGTCGAATTGATTGATGATAGCGTCACACCGCTGGGAAGCGGCGTGTTTTTAGGCAGGTGCCAGCTGCCCGGCGCAATGCCAGGGCAGAAACTCGTCAACACGGTTGACGGGATGATCGGCGATGTGGGCTAGCACATGGCGCAACCAGGCTTCGGGGTCGACACCGTTGAGCTTGGCCGTCCCGATCAGCGAGTAGATGGCGGCAGCGCGTTCGCCGCCCGTGTCGGCGCCGGCAAACAGATAGTTACGGCGACCGATGGCAACCCCGCGCAGAGCGCGTTCTGCGGCGGAGTTGTCGATCTCGATCAGGCCGTCATCGCAATAGCGCGCCAGCGCCGGCCACAGATTGAGGGCGTACAGGATCGCCGCCGACGTATCGGACTTGCGTGAGAGTTTTTCAAGCATGCCTCGCAACCATCGCTCCAGATCGTCGATCAGCGGTTTGGCCTCGGCTTGTCGTGCCTGGCGTCGCTCGTTCGGGGGCTTGCCGCGGATCTTCGCTTCGATCGCGTACAGCTCACCGATGCGGCGCAAGGCTTCGCTCGTCAGTGCAGAGGGTCTGGCTTCATGCAAGTCGTAGAATTTGCGGCGCGCATGCGCCCAGCAGGCTGCCTCCTGGATCGTGCCGTCCTCGTAAAGCGCGTCAGAGCCTGCGTAGGCATCGGCCTGGAGCACGCTTTTATAGTTGGCAAGGTGGGTTTGCGGATGGATGCCTTTGCGGTCGGGCGTATAGGCAAACCACACGGCCGGTGGCGTGGTGTCGCCGCTCGGCCTGTCGTCGCGCACGTAGGTCCACAGACGCGCCGTCTTTGTCTTCCCATTGACTGGTGCCAGCACCGGAATCGGGGTGTCGTCCGCGTGCAGCTTGGCACCGGCGAGCACATGGCGCCGGATCGCGTCGACCAAGGGGCGCAACAGCGCGCTGGCAGCACCGACCGAGCTGGCGAGCAACGCGCGATCCAGATCGACACCGTCGCGTGCATACATAACTGCCTGCCGGTACAGCGGCAGATGGTCGGCGAACTTGGCCACCAGCACGTGCGCCAGCAAGCCCGGCCCGGCGATGCCCCGCTCGATCGGCCGGATCGGCGCCGGCACGATGGCGTCGCAGCAGCTGCATGCCAGCTTTGGACGCGCATGGCGGATCACGCGCACGGCCCACCGTCAGCAGCATGACGCCCGAAGCCGGTAACGCAGGCTCGGCAGTCACGCCTGGCGAATCCAGAACCTTGACCGGCATCGGCACGGCCGGTGCCGCGTTCCCCGCACCGTGACGGTCGGCGAATTGTCTACGTCAGGCGAAGACCTGTTGGCATTGATGTTGAACTCGCGAGCCAGGCGCGACACCGACGTGCCCGCGACAAGAGATCTGGCGACGACTTCTCGCTTCAATTCCGTGCTGTGCTGTCTGTAGGGACCGCGCTTGCGAGGTGTGGTGAGTGCTTGAATTTTTGTGTCCATAATCGAAGTTGTGGGCACAATTGAATGTGTACCCCGCCTTCAATCATGGCGCTGACGGATCAGGCGGTAAAGACGTCGGTGGGAAGACGCTTACTGTGCAGCTTTGCCAGCGCGCAAATGGAAAAAGGCAGCCGAGGCTGCCTTTTTATCGCTGCGGGTCGACCCCGCGAGCTGCTTAACGCTTGTTGCGGAAGCGCTGGATTGCCTGCAATTGGGCAATCGCAGCCGCCATTTCGGCTTGCGCCTTGGCGTAATCGATCTTCGATACCTTGTTGACCATCGCTTCTTCGGCCGCTTTTTTGGCGGCCAGTGCTTTCGCTTCGTCCAGGTCGCCACCGCGAATCGCGGTGTCTGCCAGCACGGTCACGCCGTTCGGCTGCACTTCCAGGATGCCACCCGCGACGAAGACGAACTCGTCTTCCGCCTGGCCAGCCACCTTGATTCGTACCGCACCCGGCTTGATGCGCGTGATCAGCGGGGTGTGCTTGGGATAAATCCCCAGCTCGCCTGCTTCACCCGGCAACGCGACGAACTCGGCTTCGCCCGAAAAAATACTGGCTTCGGCCGATACCACGTCAACGTGAAATGTGTTTGCCATGTGTGTCCTATCGGGTTCCGGCGCCACGCTGCGTCAGCGCGGCGCCCTCGCCTGTCTTAGTTGAGCTTCTTGGCTTTTTCGATTGCTTCTTCGATCGTGCCAACCATGTAGAACGCTTGCTCAGGCAGGTGATCCAGTTCGCCCGATGCGATCATCTTGAAGCCTTTGATCGTGTCTTTCAGCGAAACGTATTTGCCTGGCGAACCGGTAAACACTTCAGCGACGTGGAATGGCTGCGACAGGAAACGCTGCATCTTACGCGCGCGCGCGACCAGCAGCTTGTCTTCCGGTGCCAGCTCGTCCATACCCAGAATCGCGATAATGTCGCGCAATTCCTTGTAGCGCTGCAGGGTGCCCTGGACAGCGCGTGCGGTGTCGTAGTGTTCCTGGCCGACGACCAGCGGGTCCAGCTGGCGCGAGGTCGAGTCGAGCGGGTCGACCGCAGGGTAGATACCCAGCGATGCGATGTCACGCGACAGGGCGACGGTCGAATCCAGGTGGGCAAAGGTGGTTGCCGGCGATGGATCGGTGTAATCGTCCGCAGGGACGTACACGGCCTGGATCGAGGTGATCGAACCGGTCTTGGTCGAGGTGATGCGCTCTTGCAGACGGCCCATCTCTTCGGCCAGGGTCGGCTGGTAACCCACTGCGGAAGGCATACGGCCCAGCAGCGCGGATACTTCGGTACCGGCCAGGGTGAAGCGGTAGATGTTGTCCACGAAGAACAGAACGTCCTTGCCTTCGTCACGGAACGATTCAGCGATCGTCAGGCCGGTCAGCGCCACGCGCAGACGGTTACCCGGCGGTTCGTTCATCTGACCGTAGACCATCGCCACTTTGGAGTTCTCCGGATTTTCCAGATCCACCACTTTGGCATCGGCCATCTCGTGGTAGAAGTCGTTACCCTCGCGAGTACGCTCACCCACGCCGGCAAACACGGACACGCCCGAGTGTGCTTTTGCGATGTTGTTAATCAGTTCCATCATGTTCACGGTCTTGCCCACACCCGCACCGCCGAACAGACCGACTTTACCGCCTTTGGCGAACGGGCAGACCAGGTCGATCACCTTGATGCCGGTTTCCAGCAGGTCTTGCGATGGCGACAGTTCGTCGTACGCAGGCGCCACGCGGTGGATCGATGCGGTTTGCTCGTGCGATACCGGACCGCACTCGTCGATCGGGTTGCCCAGCACGTCCATAATACGGCCCAGGGTCGCTTTACCGACCGGTACCATGATTGGCTTGCCGGTGTTCTGGATTGCCATGCCGCGACGCAGACCGTCGGAGGTACCCAGTGCAATGGTACGGACAATGCCGTCGCCCAGCTGCTGTTGTACTTCCAGGGTCAGTTCGGAGCCTGCCATTTTCAGTGCGTCGAAAACCTTCGGCATTGCATTGCGTGGGAACTCAACGTCCACCACAGCGCCGATACACTGAACGATTTTGCCATCAGCCATGTTCGTTCCTTCAATAGTATTTAAATTCGGGTTTAGACCGCGGCCGCGCCGGCGACGATCTCGGAGAGTTCTTTGGTAATCGCAGCCTGGCGGGTCTTGTTATAGATCAGCTTCAGATCGCCGATGACGCTGCCGGCGTTGTCGCTTGCCGCTTTCATCGCCACCATCCGCGCCGATTGCTCGGACGCGAGGTTTTCGGCCACTGCCTGATACACCAGCGCTTCCACATACCGCACCAGCAGTTCATCGATCACGGTCTGCGCTTCCGGCTCGTAGATGTAGTCCCATGCGTGACTATTCTTCTGGTCGCCTTCGAGCTTGTCGGCGGTCAGCGGCAGCAGCTGCTCGACCATCGGCACTTGCTTCATCGTGTTGATGAACTTCGTGTAGCAGATATAGACTGCGTCGAGCTCACCTTCCTCGTAGCGATCGAGCATGACCTTGATCGGCCCGATCAGCTTGTCGAGGTGAACGGTGTCGCCGATCTGGATCGCATGCGACACGACCTTCACGCCAACGCGGTTCATAAAACCCAAACCTTTGTTGCCAATGGCAACCGCTTCAATCTTGTTGCCAGCCGTTTCCAGCTCGCGAGTTTTTTGCGTCAGCATACGCAGGATGTTGGTGTTCATGCCGCCGCACAGACCTTTGTCGGTCGTCACGACGATAAAACCAACCGCCTTCGCTTTCACGTCCTTGCCTTGCGCCATGAACGGATGCGTGTATTCCGGATTCGCCGTCGCCAGATGCGAGGTGATGTCACGAATCTTGTCACTGTAAGGGCGGGCGGCCCGCATCCGGTCCTGCGCCTTGCGCATTTTGGACGCGGCGACCATTTCCATCGCCTTCGTGATCTTCTTCGTATTCTCTACGCTCTTGATCTTGCCACGTATCTCTTTGCCTACTGCCATGAGTCCTTACTCCTTTTGATTCCAGCCGTTAGCATGTTGAGGACCGACTTTCGCTACGCTCAAGTCCTTCCCACAACGTATTAATTCTTGAGGACCGACCTGCGCGACGCGCAGGTCCGTCCCACAATCGTTAATACTGGCCGGATTTCTTGAAGTCAGCAACAGCGGCGGCCAGGGCGGCTTCGCCATCCTTGTCCAGTTGCTTGGTCTCTTCGATCTTGGCCAGGAGAGCAGCTTGCTTGGTCTTCATGTAGCCGTGCAGGCCAGCTTCGAAGGCCAGTACTTTCTTCACTTCGATATCGTCGAAATAGCCTTTGTTGACCGCGAACAGGGTCACGGCCATGATCGAGATCGACATTGGCGAATACTGGGCCTGCTTGAGCAGTTCGGTGACGCGCGCGCCACGGTCGAGCTGCTTGCGGGTCGATTCGTCCAGGTCGGAAGCGAACTGCGCGAACGCAGCCAGTTCACGGTACTGCGCCAGATCGGTACGGATACCGCCGGACAGGTTTTTGATGACCTTGGTCTGAGCGGCGCCACCGACGCGCGATACCGAAATACCGGCGTTAATCGCAGGACGGATACCCGAGTTGAACAGCGAGGTGTCCAGGAAGATCTGGCCGTCGGTAATCGAAATCACGTTGGTCGGAACGAAGGCGGACACGTCGCCTGCCTGGGTTTCGATGATCGGCAGTGCGGTCAGCGAACCGGTCTTGCCCTTGACGGCGCCGCCGGTGAACTGTTCCACGTAGGTGGCGTTCACGCGTGCCGCGCGTTCCAGCAGGCGGCTGTGCAGGTAGAACACGTCGCCTGGATACGCTTCGCGGCCTGGTGGACGGCGCAGCAGCAGCGAGATCTGGCGGTAAGCGACAGCTTGCTTGGACAGGTCGTCGTAGACGATCAGTGCGTCTTCGCCGCGGTCACGGAAGTATTCGCCCATGGCGCAACCGGAGTACGCGGAGATGTACTGCATGGCAGCCGACTCGGAAGCCGATGCCGCGACGACGATGGTGTATTCCATCGCGCCGTGCGTCTCGAGCGAGCGCACGATGTTCTTGATGGTCGATGCCTTCTGGCCGATCGCGACGTAGATACACGTCATGTTCTGGCCCTTCTGGTTGATGATCGCATCGATCGCGACAGCCGATTTACCGGTCTGGCGGTCACCGATGATCAGCTCGCGCTGGCCACGGCCGATCGGCACCATCGAGTCGATCGACTTCAGGCCGGTCTGCATTGGCTGCGAGACGGACTCGCGGGCGATCACGCCCGGTGCGATTTTTTCGATGGCGGCGGTCAGCTTGGCGTTGACAGGACCCTTGCCGTCGATTGGCTGGCCCAGGGCGTTGACGACACGGCCCTTCAGTTCAGGACCGATCGGCACTTCCAGGATGCGGCCGGTGGTCTTCACGGTGTCGCCTTCCGAAATGTGCTCGTAAGCACCCAGAATCACGGCGCCGACGGAGTCGCGCTCGAGGTTCATCGCCAGGCCGAAGGTGTTGCCTGGGAATTCCAGCATCTCGCCCTGCATCACGTCCGACAGGCCATGGATACGGCAGATACCGTCGGCTACGGAGATTACCGTGCCCTGATTGCGAATATCAGCCGAACCTTCGAGGCCTTGGATCCGGCTTTTGATCAGTTCGCTGATTTCAGATGAATTAAGTTGCATGCTAACTCCTAATAGTTTCTTGATGCGTAAGGCAAGGGCGTCTGCGCCGGCGCGTTGTGCGATTGGTTACGCTGTCAGCGCAACATGCATCTGTTGCAGCTTGGCGCGTACCGAGGTATCGAGCACTTCATCACCGACGACCACGCGCACACCACCGATCAGCGAGGGATCCACTGTCACCGTTGGGTTGAGCTTGCGGCCAAATTTCTTTTCCAGCGACGCGACCAGTTGCGCAACCTGCGGCTGGGCAATCTCGAAGGCGCTGGTGATGTTGGCGTCCGCGGCACCGGCATTCGTGTTCTTGAGCACCTGGAACTGGGCGTAGATTTCCGGCAGCAGCGACACGCGGTGGTTTTCGGCCAGCATGGCAACGAAGTTGTTCACTTCCGCGGTCGCTGGCGACTTCAGCAGCGACACGATGGTCGAGGCGACATCGGCGGCGGCCACGTTCGGCGTGGCGGCGAAAGCCAGCACATCGGCGTGAGCGCCGAGCTGGGCCAGCTCGGACAACACTTCGGACCAGGCCGCCACGTCGCCTTGCTGGGCGACGCGGTACAGGGCTTCGGCGTAAGGACGGGCGACGGTTGCGAGTTCGGCCATGATTACAGCTCGACCGACAATTGCGACAGCAGGTCGGCGTGGGCCGCTGCGTTCACTTCACGCTTGAGGATCTGCTCGGCGCCTTTGACGGCGAGGGCAGCGACCTGGCCACGCAGTTCTTCGCGCGCGCGGGTAACTTGCTGCTCGGCTTCCGCCTTGGCCGACGCGATGATGCGCGCCGCTTCTTCAGCAGCTGCCTTCTTGGCGTCGTCGAGGATCATGGCGGCGCGCTTGTCGGCGTCGCTGATGCGCTTCTGACCTTCGTCACGGGCAGCGGCCAGGTCTTTCTGGACTTGCTCGTGGGCTTTCTGCATTTCTTCCTTGCCGCGGTCAGCTGCGGCCAGGCCGTTCGAGATCCTCTGGATGCGCTCGTCGAGCGCTTTCATCAGTGGGGGCCACACGAATTTCATCGTGAAACCAGCCAGGATGAAGAAGACCACGAACTGGGCAAACAGGGTTGCGTTTAAGTTCACGGTATTTTCCTTCTTACAAAAACGGATGCCGAACCCGGAAGGTTCGGCAATTCATAACCAGCGAAGTGCCGAACTTAAATTACTTCGGTACGAATGGGTTGGCGAATGCGAACAGCATTGCGATACCAACACCGATCAGGAACGCCGCATCGATCAGACCAGCCAGCAGGAACATCTTGGTTTGCAGGGTGTTCATCAGTTCAGGCTGACGAGCCGAAGCTTCGAGGTATTTGCCGCCCATGATAGCGATACCGATACAAGCGCCGATAGCGCCCAGACCGATGATCAAACCGCAAGCCAGAGCAACAAAAGAAAGGTCAGTCATGAGAGTTCCTTCAAAAAGTAAATTAAAAACTAGATTAAAAATTACAAACTTTGCCAACTACTACTATGTTTCGATTCTGTTCGAGCTATGCCGATCAGTGACCTTCATGCGCCTGGCCCAGGTACACCAGGGTCAGCATCATGAAAATGAACGCCTGCAGGAACACGATCAGGATGTGGAAAATAGCCCAGATCGAACCGGCGATGACGTGGCCGACAAAGCCGAACGTCGTCGCCATCGCACCCAACAAAGCGATCAACAGGAACAGCAGTTCGCCAGCAAACATGTTGCCGAACAGTCGCATGCCGAGCGACACGGTTTTTGCTGCGTACTCGATGATGTTCAACAGCAGGTTGAACGGCGCCATGGCGATGCCGAATGGTGCGGAAAACAGTTCGTGGATCCAGCCGCCGAAACCCTTGATCTTGATGCTGTAGTAGATCATCAGGGCGAACACGCCGAGGGCGATGCCGAGCGAGCCGTTCAGGTCGGCGGTCGGAACCACGCGGTGATACGGGAAGATGTGTTCGATGCCGAGCAGCTTGAACAGGCCGGAGAACATGTCGACCGGCAGGAAGTCCAGCGAATTCATCAGCGAAACCCAGACGAACACGGTCAGTGCCAGCGGCGCGATGAAGCTGCGGTCGCCGTGGACGATGCCCTTGGCCTGGTTGTCGACCATTTCGAAAATCATTTCGACCGCGGCCTGGAAACGGGTCGGCACGCCGGAGGTGGCTTTACGCGCCGCCATCCACATGATCAGGCAGCCGAGGATACCCATGGCCACCGACCAGAAGATGGTGTCCATATTGATAATCGAGAAATCGACCACATTATCCTGGTGCTTGGTCGAAAAGTGGCCAAGGTGGTGCTTGATGTATTCCGATGCGGTCGGCGCGTGGGCTGCGCCGGCTTCAACTGTTGAGCTCGTCATGTCAGTGCCTAAATATTAAGAATATGTAACTTTTCAGCGCCACGATGAAGCCGCCAATCATGGCGAACCAGTTCAAATCGCGGTACAGCAAGGCGGTCGCGTAAATCAGCGCCACCGTCAGAGCAATCTTTATGAGTTCCCAGATAAAAAACGATATCGGGTCGGCCCCACCGGGTTTCTTCGTATTGGCGAACAGGCGCAACGCGAACACAGCATTGGGCAAGACACAACATAATCCGCCGAACACCGCCGAAAACATCGCAGCCCATCCCCCCAGAAGCGCGGCGATAACGCCGGCAGCGACTGTGACCATCAATTGCAGGGAGACTAAGCGCAACATGTTGTATTCCTTGCGCCAGCCATATAAGTGCCGTGTTTCGGTGTCTGAATTATGTGAATCAGCGGGATTATAAGTGCTTATGCTGGCATGCGTCAAACGTTGCTGCACTGTGAATGAGCCTCATTGTGTCCAAAAACCACGCATTTTTCTGCAATCTGCACTAAACGGGGGCGAACTGCGGCTCCCTGCGAAAAGTTAACCAAAGGCAACGTCTAGCGTGATAATGGTCGCGCCAGCGGGCTTGCCGGGGCGCTTGCTGCCGGCTTGCCGCGAGCTACAGCGATAGGGTAGGCGCGGGAGGGGATGGCGGCAATGACCTTGCAGGTCATACCGAACGGCGATCGGCGCAAGTGAGCGCTTGCTACAACGTCGCGCAACTGCGTTTATCTTTCGCTGCGCTGTCGTTTGCCGATAGCGCCAGGCTCAGCGCCGTCATTCCCGCCTGCGCGGGAATGACGCAGGCTCTTAGGCCCGCAAACGGGCCAGCACGCCATCGAGGATATCGAGGTCGGCGAAGTCGATGATCATCTGTCCCCTGCCCTTCGCGCCCATCTTGAACAGGACCGGCGTGGCCAGCTTGTCGGACAGCTCTTCTTCCAACCGGGCAATATCTCCCGATTTTTCCTTTGGCCGGGCGGTGGCCGGGTTGGCCTGCTCGTCGAGCGCCCTGGCCACCAGCTTTTCGGTCTCGCGTACCGACAGGCGTTTTGCCACGACCAGGTTGGCCAGGGCGATCTGGCTGGCCGAGTCCACCGCCAGCAAGGCGCGCGCGTGGCCCATGTCCAGGTCGCCGGCCATCAGCATGGTTTGCACCGGCGCCGCCAGGTTCATCAGGCGCAGCAGGTTCGACACCGCGCTGCGCGAACGCCCGACCGCGGTGGCGGCCTGCTCGTGGGTAAAGTTGAAATCCGAGATCAGGCGGTGGATGCCCTGCGCCTCTTCCAGCGGATTGAGGTCTTCGCGCTGGATGTTCTCGATCAGCGCCATGGCGGCGGCCGCCTGGTCGTCGACGTCGCGCACCAGCACCGGGATCTCGCCGAGGCCGGCCAGCTGGGCCGCGCGGAAGCGCCGTTCGCCGGCGATGATCTCGTAGCGCAGCGCGCCGGTCAGGCTGTCCTGCCCGATCGGGCGCACCAGCACCGGTTGCATGATGCCCTGGGTTTTGATCGAGGCCGCCAGTTCGTTGAGCGCGCCTTCGTCCATGCGCGTGCGCGGCTGGTATTTACCGGCCTGCATCTGGTGCACGGCCAGGACCGACGGCGTGTCGGGCTTGGCGCCCTCGCCGTCGCCGCCCAGCAGCGCGTCGAGCCCGCGACCGAGCCCTTTGAGTTTTTTGGTTGCCATATATGTGCTGCCTATTCGTGGGATGCCTATTTGTGGGATGCCTATTTTTGGGATGCCTATGTGTGGGATACCTGTGTTTACATTGTCTTGATGCGTTCGACCATTTCGGCGCCGAAGGCGATGTAGGCTTGCGCCCCTTTCGAAGACGGATCGAACACCACGCCCGGCACGCCGTACGACGGCGCTTCGGCCAGGCGCACGTTGCGCGGGATGATGGTGTTGAAGACCTTGTCGCCGAAGTGCTGCTCGAGCTGGGCCGATACCTGCTGCGAGAGGGTCATGCGCGGATCGAACATGACGCGCAGCAGGCCGATGATCTTCAGGTCGGTGTTCAGGTTGGCGTGCACCTTCTTGATGGTGTTGACCAGGTCCGACAAGCCTTCCAGCGCGTAGTACTCGCACTGCATCGGAATGATCACGCCGTGCGCGGCGCACAGGCCGTTCAGGGTCAGCATCGACAGGGCCGGCGGGCAGTCGATCAGGATGAAGTCGTATTCCTTGTCGACCGCGGCCAGCGCATCCTTCAGGCGGCGCTCGCGGTTTTCCAGTTCGACCATCTCGACTTCGGCCCCGGCCAGCTCGCGGTTCGACGGCAGCACGTCGAAGCGCCCCGCTTCCGAACGCGTGCGCGCTTCGCCCACCTCGGCCTCGCCCAGCAGCACTTCATACGTCGATGCCTTGAGGCCGGCCTTGTTGATGCCGGCGCCCATGGTCGCGTTGCCCTGCGGGTCCAGGTCGACCAGCAGCACGCGCTGGTCCAGCTTGGCCAGCCCCGCCGACAGGTTAACGCTGGTGGTGGTCTTGCCTACGCCGCCCTTTTGATTTGCAACGCAAAAT
This sequence comes from Massilia atriviolacea, assembly GCF_003953935.1. Lineage (GTDB taxonomy): Bacteria > Pseudomonadota > Gammaproteobacteria > Burkholderiales > Burkholderiaceae_D > Telluria_A > Telluria_A atriviolacea. The sequence goes on along the minus strand of NZ_RXLQ01000004.1, from coordinate 49,967 downwards.
ATTTTCGCCATGTATGCTCTTATGATAGTTTTGATGCAAACGGTTTATACTGTTTTAATCGTATAAACCGTTTATACGATTTATATGGTTTGATTGATATAAACCGTTTATTCGATTTATACTGTTTACTGATTTTTCACGATGAACACCAGGTGGCGTTCCGCCTGCAGCCCCGGTACCTGGATAGGCCGCAATTCGCTTACTTTCCAGTCGCTCGGCAGCCGCGCCTGTTCGTCCGCCGGCGCCGTGCCTTTGAGGGCGATGAATTTGCCGCCCTCGGCCAGCAGGTGCCCGGACCAGTTGACGAAGTCGGACAGGTCGGCAAAGGCGCGCGAGGTGATCACGTCGAATTTGTGCGGCACCTGCAGCTGCTCCACGCGCGCCGTGTGCACCGTGACGTTGGAAAGGCCGAGTTCGGCTTTGACCTGGGTGAGGAAGGCGGTCTTCTTGTGGACGGTGTCGATCAGGGCCACTTTCATGTCGGGCCTGGCGATCGCCAGCACGATGCCGGGCAAGCCGCCGCCCGCGCCCACGTCGAGCAGGCTGACGGCGCCCTCGAAGGCCGATACCGCGGCCAGCGAATCGAGCGCATGGTGGGTCGCCATCTGCATCGGATCGCGCACCGAGGTCAGGTTGTACACCGAATTCCACTTGAACAGCAGCGCCAGGTAGTCCAGCAATTGCCCGTGCTGCTGTTCGTTCAGGTCGAGCTTGAGTTCCTTGATGCCATCGGCCAGCACGGGCGCGATGGCGTTACGGTCGAAAAACTTCATCCTGCCAATTCCTCATTCAGGGTGGTGAAGCCTTTCGCACCACGTTTTTTCAGATGCACCAGCAGCAGCGAGATCGCGGCCGGGGTGACGCCCGAGATGCGGGACGCCTGCCCCAAGGTCTCCGGACGCTGCTTGTCGAGCTTCTGGCGCACCTCGATCGACAGCGCGCCGATGTCGAGGTAATCGAAGCCGGCCGGCAGCTTGAGGTTTTCGTAGTGGTCGTGACGCTCGACTTCCTTGGCCTGGCGGTCGATGTAGCCGGCGTATTTGAGCTGGATTTCGACCTGTTCCTTGACCGCGGGATCGGCCACGCCGGGGCCGGCGAGCGCCTGCCCTTCCACGCCCGACAGGCCCATCAGCTTGTCGTAGTCGACGCCCGGACGGCGCAGCAGGTCGGCCAGCGAGTATTCGCGCTCGATGGCCTGGCCGATCACCCGTTCCGATTCGGCGCTGGCGAGGATGCGCGGGTTGACCCAGGTGGTGCGCAGGCGCTCCAGTTCCACGGCGACCGCTTCGCGTTTGCGCTCGAAGGCATCCCATTGGGCGTCGCCCACGCAGCCGAGTTTGCGGCCGATCTCGGTCAGGCGCATGTCGGCATTGTCTTCGCGCAGGCTGAGGCGGAACTCGGCGCGGCTGGTGAACATGCGGTAGGGCTCGGCCACGCCCTGGGTGGTCAGGTCGTCGACCAGCACGCCGAGGTAGGCTTCGGATCGGCCCGGCACCCAGGCCTCGCGGCCTTGCGTCATGAGCGCCGCGTTGATGCCGGCCAGCATGCCCTGAGCCGCCGCTTCTTCGTAACCGGTGGTGCCGTTGATCTGGCCGGCGAAGAACAGGCCCTGCACGGCCTTGGTTTCGAGCGAGGTTTTCAGGCCGCGCGGGTCGTAGTAATCGTACTCGATGGCGTAGCCGGGGCGCAGGATGAAGGCGTTTTCCATGCCCTTCATCGAGCGCACCAGGGCGATCTGCACGTCGAACGGCAGGCTGGTGGAGATGCCGTTCGGATAGAACTCGTTGGTTGTCAAGCCTTCCGGCTCCAGGAAGATCTGGTGCGATTCCTTGCCCGAGAAGCGGTGGATCTTGTCTTCGATGGACGGGCAGTAACGCGGACCGACGCCTTCGATGACGCCGGTGTACATCGGGCTTCGGTCGAGGCCGGCACGGATGATGTCATGCGTCTGCGCATTGGTATGCGTAACCCAGCACGGCACCTGGCGCGGATGCATGGCGCTGTTGCCCATGACCGAGAATACCGGCGCCGGATCGAGGTCGCCCGGCTGCTCCGACATCTGCGAAAAATCGATGCTGCGGCCATCGATGCGCGGCGGCGTGCCGGTTTTCAGGCGGCCCTGCGGCAGCTTCAATTCCTTCAGACGGGCGGACAGGGAGATGGCCGGCGGATCGCCTGCGCGGCCGGCCGCGTAGTTTTGCAGGCCGACGTGGATCTTCCCGTCGAGGAAAGTGCCGGCCGTCAGCACCACCGCGCGGGCGCGGAACTGGATGCCGATCTGGGTCACGGCGCCGACGACGCGCTCGCCTTCGAGCATCAGGTCGTCGACGGCTTGCTGGAACAGCCACAGGTTCGGCTGGTTTTCCAGGCGCGAACGGATGGCTTGCTTGTACAGGATGCGGTCGGCTTGCGCGCGGGTGGCGCGCACGGCCGGACCTTTGGACGAGTTAAGGATGCGAAACTGGATACCGGATTCGTCCGTGGCAATCGCCATCGCGCCGCCCATGGCGTCGACTTCCTTGACCAGGTGACCCTTGCCGATGCCGCCGATGGACGGGTTGCAAGACATCTGGCCGAGCGTCTCGATGTTATGGGTGAGCAGCAAGGTCTTCTGGCCCATGCGGGCGGAAGCGAGCGCAGCCTCGGTGCCGGCATGGCCGCCGCCGACGACGATGACGTCGAATTCAGTTGGAAATAGCATGATGGAGTGTAGAGCGAGGGATATGAGGCCCGATTATAGAGTCTTTTCGGACCCTCCACGCTGTTACACCCAGAATCAGCCATTTTTACGCAACGAAGTGTTTCACGTGGAACGTCGCGTTTGACGAAAAACGGATGGTTTCACGTGGAACATCGTGAAGCGCATCGGCGCTGTTCCACGTGAAACAACTACCACTTCATGGCGTCGTAGCTGGTCTTGACGATCAGCAAGCTGACCACGACGAGGAATAGCTTGCGCACGAACGCACTGCCGTGCTTGATCGCGAGCCTGGTGCCGACCAGGGAACCGGCCACCTGGCACAGCGCCATCATCAGGCCGAGCTGCCAGAGGATATGGCCGCTGTAGCCGAACCACATCAGCGCCGACAGATTGCAGGCCACGTTGACGACCTTGGCCGCAGCGGACGCGCTCAGGAAATCGAAGCCGAAAAAACGCACATACAGGAACAGCAGGAAGCTGCCGGTGCCGGGACCGAAAAAGCCGTCGTAGAAACCGATGGCGGCGCCGATCCCGAGCGCCACCCAGCGCTCGGTCGCGCCGCTGTGCACGGGGGCGTGGACGCTGCCGAAGTCCTTCTTGCGGAAGGTGTACACCGCCACCGCGACCAGCACGAAAGGCAGCAGGGTGCGCACGAAATCGGCCGGCACCCTGGTCACGGTATAGGCCCCGGCGAAGGAGAGCAGCAAGGCCGACACCGCCGCCGGCGCGGCCGCGCTCCACGCCACCCTCACCTTGCGCGCGTAATTGACGGCCGCCGCGCCGGTCCCGAAGATGCCCGCGAACTTGCTGGTCCCCAGCAAGGTAGCCGGGATTTCACGTGAAAACACCGAGAACAAGACCGGCACCTGGATCAATCCGCCGCCTCCCACCACAGCATCTACCAAGCCGGCCAGGAAGGCCGCGCATCCGAGTAAGGCGAAATCGATCATGGGTTTTCCGGAAAGGGAGGACTGGACAGCACCGCCGGATATTGTACGTAAGAAATCCGATCGGCGTTCCCGACGGCCATTTTCCTGCCCGGCGTGCCGATGGTGTAAGCTTTTGCTATCGTCAATCCACCCGCAGGTGCCCAATGACCGAGTCAGCCGAGTTCAGCTTCAGTACCGTTCCCCACCTCGTTTCCGGCCCCGGCGCCAGCAGCCGCCTGGGTATCCTGGTGCGCAGCCACTTCCCCGATGCCCGCCGCGCGCTGGTCGTGACCGATCCGGGCTTCCTCGGCACCGGCCTGGTCGGCGCTCCGCAGCGCTCGCTGGAACAGGAACATATCGCTGTCCACGTCTGGTCCGAGGTGGTGGCCGACCCGCCGGAATCGGTGGTGCTGCAAGCGCTGGAGGTGGCGCGCCGGCACGATGCCGATATCGTCATCGGCCTCGGCGGCGGCAGTTCGATGGACGTGGCCAAGCTGATCGCGGTGCTGGCCGGCAGCGAGCAGCCGCTCGGCCAGATCTACGGGATCGGCAATGTGCGCGGCAAGCGCCTGCCCCTGGTACAGATTCCGACCACCGCCGGCACCGGTTCCGAGGTCACCAACATCGCCATCGTCACCACCGGCGCGACCACCAAGATGGGCGTGGTGGCGCCCCAGCTGTATGCGGACCTGGCGATCCTGGATGCGCAGTTGACGCTCGGCCTGCCGCCGCTGGTCACGGCCGCCACCGGCATCGATGCCATGGTGCATGCCATCGAAGCCTTCACCAGCAAGCACAAGAAGAACCCGATGTCGGACAATCTGGCGCGCCAGGCCCTCGGTCTGCTGTCGCGCACGCTGCTGCGCGCCTGCGAACACGGCAGCGACCTGGCGGCGCGCCAAGCCATGCTGCTGGGCGCCTGCTTCGCCGGCCAGGCGTTTTCCAACGCGCCGGTGGCGGCGGTGCACGCCCTCGCCTATCCCATCGGCGGCATCTTTCACGTGCCGCATGGGCTGTCGAATTCGCTGGTGCTGCCGCATGTGCTGCGTTTTAACCTGTCGCACGCCAGCGCCCACTACGCCGAGCTGGCCGGGATCGTGGCGCCGGGCGTCACCGGCAGCGAAGAGGCGCGCGCCAATGCGCTGATCGCGGCGATGGAAAAGATCGCTGCCAGCACCGGCATCCAGACCACCCTGCGCCAGGTCGGCGTGGGCGCGGCCGATATCGACAGGCTGGCCGACGATGCGATGCTGCAGACCCGCCTGCTCGGCAACAACCCGCGCGAGCTGACGCGCGACGATATCCACGGCATCTACAGCGCCGCCTACTAAACGCTAACTCATCACGGCGCCGCCGTCGACGTTGAGGGTCTGGGCCGTGATGTAGGCCGACTCGTCGCTGGCCAGGAAAATCGCCGCGCCCGCCAGGTCGCCTGGCGTGCCCATGCGTCCGAGCGGCACGGCGAGGCCGACCGCCCTCTTCTTTTCGCCCGGCTGCAAATGTTCGTGGCGCGCGAACAGGGCGTCCACATGGTCCCACATGGGCGTATCGACCACTCCCGGCGCAATGGCGTTGACGCGGATGCCGTGCGGCGCCATGGCCAGCGCGGCCGACTGGGTGTAGCTGATCACCGCCGCCTTGCTGGCGCAATAGTGCGCCACCAGCGCCTCGCCGCGCCGTCCGGCCTGCGAGGCCAGGTTGATGACGGCGCCGCGCCGGCCCGCCTCCACCATGGCCCGCAGCACCTGCCGCATCACGAGGAACATGCCCTTGACGTTGACGTCGAAGATGCGCTCGTACATGGCCAGGTCGGACTCCAGCAGCGGCCCCATGTCGAACACGGCCGCGTTATTGAACAGGATCTCGACCGGGCCGAAGCGGCCGGCCGCCAGCGCCAGCATCCTGTCCACGGCAGCGGCGTCGCGCACGTCGGCGCTCAGGTAGTGCAGCTGGTCCGGGTAGCGCGCCAGCAGGGGCGCCAGCGCGGCCGGGGCCGCGGCGGCCAGGTCGACCACGCTGCAGCGCGCCCCTTCGGCCAGATACGCCTCGGCCACCGCCAGGCCGATCCCGCCACCGGCCCCGGTCAGCAATGCATGCCTGGATGCAAGCCGGTGCATGCTTGCGCGCTCCTTGAATATCATCGACGTCTCCTTGCGTGTGAGTGGTGCTGAAAGTCTAGCAAGGCCTGCCCTGCGGACCTGATACGGCGCAAGCCATAGTCGATACTTTTATCCAAGCCGCATTGGCCGCCTTCACAGTGGCGGGCGCGCCCGAGACCCCTGCAAAATAGTATCGACACTAGGTGTTGCAGTATCAGAAAGTATCGGTGTCTGGTGCTACATTCTGTACACGGTGCAAACCTTGCATTGAATATAAAACCAAAAAATCTGGAGACAACAGCATGAAACGTATCGCAAGCCCTGCCTTGTGCACGGCCGTGTTCGCAGCCTTCTCTTGTGTCAGTGGCCTGTCCGTGGCCGCCACCGATCTGGTGATCGCCACCGTCAACAACGGCCACATGATCGAGATGCAAAAGATGGGCAAGTTCTTCGAGCAGGCCAATCCCGGCATCAAGCTCAAATGGGTGACCCTGGAAGAAGGCGTGCTGCGCCAGCGCATGACCACCGACATTGCCACCAGGGGCGGCCAGTTCGACGTCATGACCATCGGCATGTACGAAACGCCGATCTGGGCCAAAAAGGACTGGCTGATTCCCCTCAAGGCCGACGCCGCTTACGATATCGACGACCTGCTGCCCTCGATCCGCGACGGCCTGTCGCTGAACGGCAAGCTGTACGCCTCGCCCTTCTATGGCGAAAGCTCGATGATCATGTACCGCAGCGACCTGCTCAAAAAAGCCGGCATGACCATCGAGGACCGCCCGACCTGGGCCCACATCCGCGCGGTCGCCGCCAGGATCCACGACCCGGCCAACGGCGTGTACGGCATCTGCCTGCGCGGCAAACCGGGCTGGGGCGACAATATGGCGCTGATCACCACCATCGCCAACTCCTTCGGCGGCCAGCTGTTCGACATGAAATGGCAGCCGCAGTTCACCAGCAAGCCCTGGAAGGACGCCGTCGCCACCTATGTCGACCTGCTCAAGAACTACGGCCCGCCCGGTTCGTCCTCGAACAGCTTCAACGAGATCCTGGCGCTGTACAACGAAGGCAAGTGCGGCATCTGGATCGACGCCACCATCGCCGCCTCCTTCATCACCGATCCGAAGCAAAGCAAGGTGGCCGACAAGGTCGCGTTCGCGCAGTCGCCGATCGCCACCACCGAGCGCGGCGCCAACTGGCTGTGGGCCTGGTCGCTGGCCATTCCAAAAAGCTCCAAACAGCCCGAGGCGGCGCAAAAGTTCATCAACTGGGCCACCTCCAAGGAGTACATCAGACTGGTCGCCAGGGAGGCCGGCTGGGCCAGCGTGCCGACCGGCACCCGCAAGTCGACCTACGCCGCGCCCGAGTTCGTCAAGGCGGCCAGATTCGCGGGCGCCGAGGGCGCCGCGATCGCCAGCAGCCGGCCGAACCAGAGCACCCTGCCGCCCTCGCCCTACGTCGGCGTGCAGTACGCCGCGATCCCGGAATTCCAGACCATCGGCGTGGCCGCCGGCCAGCAGATGAGCGCAGCGCTGCTGGGCAAGGTCACGGTCGACCAGGCGCTGGCGCTGGCCCAGCAGGCGGCCGAACGCGAGATGCGCAAGGGCGGCTACTACAAGTAGTGCATTCCACGCCTGTCTTTTCCGTCGCCGCTGCGCCCCGCGCGCAGGCGGCGTTCCTTTGTCGCACCTGGGAACTTTATGACACGCCTCTTGCCTCGGACCTTGCTGACACCGGCGGTGCTCGCCATCACCGTCATTTCCATCGTCCCGCTGCTGATCACCCTGTACTACGCGTTCGTGCGCTACAGCATGCTCGCTCCCGGCGAACACGACTTCAACGGCCTCGACAACTTCGTCTTTTTCTTCACCGACGGCGCCTTCCTGCCTGCGTTAAAAAACACCTTCGTGCTGATGTTCTCGGTCATGGCGATCACCGTGGTGCTGGGCATTGCGCTCGGCCTGCTGATCAACGACGCCTTCCCCGGCCGCGCCATCGTGCGCGTGCTGCTCATTTCGCCCTTCCTCGTCATGCCGGCGGTGAACGCGCTGATGTGGAAGAACATGCTGCTCAATCCCATCTACGGCCTGTTCGCCCACGTCAGCAAGTTCTTCGGCGCGGCGCCCGTCGACTGGCTCTCGGCCTACCCCTTGCTGTCGATCGTGATGATGGTGTCCTGGCAGTGGCTGCCGTTCGCCTGCCTGATCTTCATGACGGCCCTGCAATCGATGGACAGGGAGCAGCTGGAAGCGGCCGGCATGGACGGCGCCAACTACCTGCAGCAGCTGCGCTACCTGTACCTGCCGCATCTGGGGCGCGCGGTCTCGGTGGTGCTGATGATCGAGATGATCTTCCTGCTGTCGGTGTTCGCCGAGATCTTCACCACCACCGGCGGCGGCCCGGGCTTCGAGACCACCACCATCACCTTCATGATCTATCAGCAGGCCTTGCAGTCCTACGACATCGGCGCGGCATCGGCCGGGGCCCTGTTCGCGGTGCTGCTGGCCAATATCGCCGCCTTCTTCCTGATGCGCTCAATCGGCAAGAACCTGACCAAATAAGGAGACACCGATGAGCGACAAACTCGCCCTGCACACCCGCACCGCCGCCGCCTGGCTGGTCGCGCTGCTGCTGTTCTTCCCGATCTTCTGGCTTGGGCTGATGGCCTTCAAGACCGAGGGACAGGCCATCGCCACGCCACCGCTGCTGCTGTTCGAGCCGACCCTGCAAAGCTTTCGCGACGTGATGGCGCGCGACCACTACGCCGGCTACGCCGTCAATTCGCTCATCACCAGCGTGCTCTCGACCGCGTTGGGGCTGGCGATCGCGATCCCGGCGGCGTACGCGATGGCCTTCTTCCCGACCGGCGGCACGGTCGGCCTGCTCAAGTTCATCCTCAGCTCGCGCTACATGCCCGGCGTGGGCGCGCTGATGCCGGTCTACGTCTGCTACCAGGCCGCCGGCCTGCTCGACACCCGCATCGGCCTGACCATCATGTTCATGCTGATGAACCTGCCGATCATGATCTGGCTGCTCTACACCAGCCTGCGCGAGCTCCCGCGCGACATCCTGGAAGCGGCGCGCATGGACGGCGCCAGCGTGTTCCACGAGTTCCGTTACATCGTGCTGCCGCTGTCGGTGGGCGGCATCGCCTCGACCGCGCTGGTGTGCATGGTGTGGGCCTGGAACGAGTCGTTCTGGTCGCTCAACCTGGGCGCCTCCAAGGCCGGCACGCTGGCCTGGCTGATCGCTTCCTACTCCAGTCCCGAAGGGCTGTTCTGGGCCAAGCTCTCGGCCGCCTCGCTGATGGCGATCGCGCCGATCATGGCGCTGGGCTGGTTCTGCCAGAAGCAGCTGGTGCAAGGCATGACATTCGGCGCGGTCAAATAAGACAACCAAGCGAACAACAACGGGACATCGACATCATGGCTTACCTTCAACTGAACAATATCGAAAAATTCTTCGGCGAGCACCACGCCATCAAGGGCATCGACCTGGCGATCGAACAGGGCGAATTCGTGGTCTTCGTCGGCCCGTCCGGCTGCGGCAAGTCTACCCTGCTGCGCCTGATCGCCGGCCTGGAACCGATCGACAAGGGCAGCCTGCACCTGGACGGGCGCGATATCACGGCCCTGCCCTCGTCCAGGCGCGACCTGGCGATGGTCTTCCAGTCGTACGCGCTGTACCCTCACATGACGGTCTTCCAGAACATGTCGTTCGCGCTGAAACTGGCCGGCGTGGCGCCCGCCCTCATCCGCGCCAAGGTCGACAAGGCGGCCGCCATTCTCAACCTGGGCGACTACCTGGAACGCAAGCCGAAGGAACTGTCCGGCGGCCAGCGCCAGCGCGTCGCCATCGGCCGCGCCATCGTGCGCGATCCCAAGGTGTTCCTGTTCGACGAGCCGCTGTCGAACCTGGACGCGGCCCTGCGCGTGCAGACCCGCATCGAGATCGCCAAGCTGCACCGCGAGCTGGGCGCCACCACCATCTACGTCACCCACGACCAGGTCGAGGCGATGACCCTGGCCGACCGCGTGGTGGTGCTGCGCGACGGCCGCATCGAGCAGCACGGCTCGCCCCTGGCGCTGTACGACAACCCGGCCAACCGCTTCGTGGCGCAGTTCATCGGCACCCCGAGCATGAACGTGGTGCCGGCGGCGGGCTTGCCGCGCCTGGCCGCCGGCGTGACCCCGGGCGACGGCTTCGTCGGCATCCGTCCCGAGCATGTGCACGTGCTGCCCGCGGCGCAGCCGGGCAGCCTGCCGGCCACGGTCGACATGGTCGAATCGCTCGGCGTCGAAACGCTGGTCTACGCGCGCCTGGAAAACAATGTGCAGGTGGTCGCGCGCGGCAGCGAGCGCATCGCCCTGCAACCCGGCGCGCGCACCCACCTGGCCTTCGAGCACGGCTTCGTGCACCACTTCGACAAACTCGGTTCCACGTGCGGCGCGCCGGCGCAGGGAGCGCAATGATGGCGATCGCCTTGAACCAGGCCGCGCTCGGCCACCTGCCGCCGCACATCCCCGGTCCCGGCTACGACCGCGGCGCCCCGGCGCGCAGCATCGTGCACATCGGCGTGGGCGGATTTTTTCGCTCGCACCAGGCGCTGTACCTGGACGAACTGCTGCGCATGCCGGGCCACGCCGAGTGGGGATATTGCGGCGTGGGCCTGCTGCCGATTGATGCGGCGATGCGCGACGCCATGCTGGCCCAGGACTGCCTGTACACCCTGGTCGAACGCAGCGCGCGCGGCGACACGGCGCGCGTGGTCGGTTCGCTGCTTCAATTCTTGTACGCGCCGGACGACCCGCAGGCGGTGCTGGAAAAACTGGCCGATCCCGGCACCCGCATCGTCTCGCTCACGATCACCGAAGGCGGCTACTACATCAACCAGGGCGACGGCAGCTTCGACGCCGCCCATCCCGACATCGTGCACGACCTGGCGCACCCGCATGCGCCGCGCTGCTGCTTCGGCTACCTGGCCGAGGCGCTGGCGCGGCGGCGCGAACGTGGCCTGGCGCCCTTCACCGTGATGTCCTGCGATAACCTGCAAAGCAATGGCGACGTCACCCGCGCCATGCTGCTGGCCTTTACCAGGCTGCGCGATCCGGCGTTAAGTGCGTGGCTGGCCGGGCACTGCGCCTTCCCGAACAGCATGGTCGACCGCATCACGCCCGCCACGACCGGCGAACACCGCCGGCTGCTGCGCGAGCAGTTCGGACTGATCGATGCCTGGCCGGTGATGGCCGAACCGTTCAAGAGCTGGGTGATCGAAGACCGTTTTCCCGGCGGGCGGCCGGCCTGGGAGCTGGCCGGCGCGCAGATGACGGACGACGTGCTGCCCTACGAAAAAATGAAGCTGCGCCTGCTCAACGCCGGCCACCAGTCGCTGTGCTACATCGGCATGCTGCTCGGTTACGAGTACGCGCACGAGGCGATGGCGGACGCGGATATCCGCCAGCTGTTTTCGACCATGATGGACGCCGAGGTCACGCCGCTGCTGCCGGCGGTCGAAGGCATCGACCTCGCCGACTACAAGCGCACCCTGATCGAACGTTTCGCCAATCCGGCCATCGGCGACCAGCTGCTGCGGATCGGCACCGACGGCTCGGCGCGCATGCCCAAGTTCGTGCTGCCGTCGGTGCGCGACCAGCTCGAACGCGGCGGTCCGATCGCCTTCCTCAGCTTTACCGTGGCGTGCTGGCTGCGCTACCTGAACGGCAACGACGAACAGGGCCGGCCGCTGACGCTGATCGATCCGCTGGCCGCGCAGCTGCGCGAGCTGGCGCAGCGCGGCGGCGCCAACCCGGGCGCGCTGCTGTCGCTGCGCGAACTGTTCGGCGAACTGGCCGAGGCGCCGCGCTTCGTGCGTGCCGTGGCCGATGCGCTGGCGCGGCTGTACCGCGATGGCGCGCGCGCCGCGCTGTCGCACTTGCTGGCGAGCGCAAAGTGAAGGACCATGGGGATTCCAACGGGGGACGACAGACATGACCGCTTTGCCTCAGATGCGCCACGTGGAAGCGCAGCGCTTCCTCAAGCCGCCCGAACTCGAACGCGAAAACTACGACGGCATCGTCCACTACATCGAGCACGGCTATCCCAGCCCGCGCGTGCGCTGGCACTGCCACGACGAGTACGAACTGCACCTGATCGTCTCCACCAGCGGCAAGCTGTTCGTCGGCGACTACATCGGCGAATTCTCTCCCGGCCACCTGGTCCTGACCGGTCCGCGCCTGCCGCATAACTGGATCTCGAGCAGCGTGCCGGAAGAAGGCGTGCTGTTGCGCGACATGATCCTGCAGTTCGCGCACGAACCGCTGGAGCAGGCCGCCAGGCTGATCCCGGAGCTGCGCGAGTTGCTGCCCCTGCTGGAGCGTTCCATCTACGGCATTGAATTCCTCGACATGGGCGCCGAAGCGGAGCAGGAATTCCTGCGGATTCGCGGCAGCGGCGGCGCCGAGCGCTTCGGCCATTTCGTCAACTTCATGTGCCGCCTGGCGCGCAGCAACCGCTACCGCCTGCTGTCGAGCGCGACGATGCGCTCCTACGACGACGAGGGCACCCTGGCCAAGGTCAACGCGGTCCTGAGCTACATCACCGACAACTACCGCGACGCGATCTCGGCCGAGGCGGTGGCCGACCAGCTCGGCATGTCGCTGAGCAAATTCTCGCGCTTCTTCCGCAAGACCACGGGCAACAGTTTTACCGACTTCGTGACCCGGCTGCGCATCAACAAGGCCTGCCAGTTGCTGATGAATACAGACCAGTACGTCACCAACGTCTGCTACGACGTCGGCTTCCAGAATGTGGCCAATTTCAACCGCCGCTTCCTGCAGATCAAGGGCGTCACACCCAAGCAATTCCGGCGCCAGGCGGGCGGGCGTTTCGGCGCCAGCGCGGCGCGGCCGGCGCAGGGCTGATCAGGCAAGACGATGCTGGTAGCGGTACTCCTGGGTCCGGCCGCCATAGCCGTAGGCGGCGGCGCGCACGTCGTCGACGTAGATGTAGCTTTCTTCGTGCAGTTCGCCGAGCAGCGCGCCGAAGCCGGCAAAGACCTCGGCGATATAGGCCGCCTTTTCATCCTTGGTGTTGGTCTCGTCGCTTACCTTGATATCCAGGTAGACGCTGTGCTTGCCCTGCGCGCTGAGCGACGCGCCGCCCACGATCCAGCAATCCGGGTCGACGAAGTCGATGGCGATGGCAATCAGGTCGCGCTTCTTCCCGAGAATGCCGATGGTCTTGTCCATCACCAGGTCGGCAATGCGGCCGATCAGTTCGGGGGATTTGACTGCACTGACTTTGATATTGATGATGGGCATCGATTTCTCCATATGATTAGCTATACAACTACTTGGGTAAAAAAAATCAGACCACTGCCGCGCGCGCCTGCTTGAGCGAACCCACGATGGCGGCGAACTGTTCCGGTTCGAGCAGGTGTTTCAGGCGCGCGGTCACGGCGCCGCTTGCCGCGTTGAGCTCATCGTGCAAGGCCAGCGCATCGGGCTCGGGAAATACCGCGCATTCCCGCCCGTCGCCGCCGGTGGCGCGGCGGTCGATCAGCCGCAGCTTCTGCAAACCGTCGAGCGAGCGCGTGGCGGTCGGGCGGCTGATCACCAGCTCCCGGGCCAGTTCGCTTTGCAGCAAGCCCGGCCGCGCCAGGATCGCGCGCAGCATGAATGCCTGCGACGGCGTCAGCCCGAAGGGCTTGAACGCGCGCGTCCATTCGCGCTCCAGTACCCGGGCCAGCGCAGTCGTATTGAAATACAGGCAGTGATCGAACATGCCTCCACTGTAACCGATGATAGTTCGCTATGCAACCAGTTTACGATATTGTTTCACGTGAAGCATCTGGGGCGAAAAACGCGAGCAGGAGGGCATTCACCTGCGCGGCCGCTTCCAGCTGGAGCCAGTGACCGGCTTTCTCGATGCGCTCGTACCGGAAACTGTCGCCGACATACTTCCCGGAGCCGCGCATCTGCGCCTCGGTCAGGGCCACGTCGCCGGCGCTCCAGACGCCCAGCACCGGCACATTGACGGTCGGCCAGGTACTGGCGCTGAACATCTTCAGGTTGGCGCGGTAATAGTTCAGGGCGGCAGTCAGGCGGCCCGGGCGGTCGAGATGGGCGCGCCATTCCTCGAACTGGGCCGGCGTGCTGGCCAGGCCGCGCAAGGAATGCCAGTCGAAGGCCCTGATCATCGATTCGGCAATGCCGCGCAGCTGGAAGACCAGCACGTAATAGCCTTTGAGCAGCTGCAGCGGCCCGCCCTCGGTGTACGCCGCCGGATGCCCTACCGACAGCGCCACGAAGCGCTCCACGCGGTCGGGCGCATGCATGCACACGTTCCAGCCGACCACCGAGCCCCAGTCGTGGCCGGCCAGCAGCACGCGCTCGATGCCGAGCGCGTCGAGCAGGCCCACCACGTCGGCGCGCAGGGCGTCCATGCTGTAGGCCTCCTCGCTGGCGGGCGCTTCGGTATGGCCGTAACCGCGCAGGTCCGGCGCGATGACGCGGTAGCCGGCGGCCACCAGGGCCTCGATCTGCAAGCGCCACACCGCGTGCGTATCCGGAAAGCCATGCAGCAGGAGCACGGCTTGCCCCTCCCCTTCGATCACGACGTGCATCGCAATGCCATTGACGGTCAGTGTGTGTTCCATCGTTCCTCCACAAAATCGGGACAAAAAAAAGCCGGGTCATGCGACCCGGCCAGGCGTGCGACCGTGCATTTTAAGCAATCATACGGTTTTTTTACGCATGCCGGAGGCCGCCAGCGCGGCGCCGATTTCGCCGACGATACCCCGGCGGAACAGCAGCACGCACAGGATGAAAATCAGGCCGGTGACCATGCCCACCGATTCGCCCAGGGTGTTGAACCATTCCACGCCCGTGTGGGTCGCGAGGAAGGTGCCGATATCGCCCAGCTTGTTTTCCAGGGTGATGATGATGAAGGCGCCGATGATCGGGCCCGACAGCGTTCCCATGCCGCCCACCAGGGTCATCAGGATCACCAGGCCCGACATGGCCCAGTGCACGTCGGTCAGCGTTTCGAAGCCCAGCACCAGCGTCTTGGTGGCGCCCGCCAGGCCTGCCAGCGAGGCCGACAGCACGAAGGCCACCAGCTTGTACTTGTCGACGTCGTAGCCGAGCGAAATGGCGCGCGGCTCGTTTTCCTTGATCGCCTTGAGCACCTGGCCGAACGGCGAATGCACGGTGCGCACGATCAGCGCAAAGCCGGCCAGCGCAATCGCCAGCACCACGAAGTACAGGCTCAGGTCGTTGCCGAGGTCGATCATGCCGAACAGCTTGCCGCGCGGAACGCCCTGCAAGCCATCCTCGCCATGCGTGAAGGGGGCGCGCAGCGCGGCGAAGTACACCATTTGCGCCAGCGCCAAGGTAATCATGGAAAAGTAGATGCCCTGGCGGCGGATCGCCAGCGTGCCCATCACCAAGCCGATCAGCGCGCTGGCCGCCACGCCGAGCAGGATGCCGACTTCGGTCGGCAAGCCGAGCACGGTCAGCGCGTGGCCGGTCACGTAACCGGCCGAACCGAAGAAAGCGGCATGGCCGAAGGACAGCAGGCCCGTATAACCGATCAGCAGATTGAAGGCGCAGGCGAACAGCCCGAAGCACAGCAACTTCATCAGGAACACGGGATAGCCGATAAAGGGCGCCGCCAGCGCGATCAGCAGGGCGACGCCGTAGGCGATGTTCTTGTTCATCAATGGCTCCAGTTCTGGTTACTTTTCTTTGCCGAACAAGCCGGCGGGACGGAGCAGCAGCACGATGACCATCACCACGAAGACCACCACTTCCGAGCCTTCCGGATAGAAGACGCGGGTCAGGCCCTCGATCACGCCCAGGCCCAGGCCGGTAAGGATGGACCCCATGATCGAGCCCATGCCGCCGATCACCACCACGGCGAAGACGACGATGATCAGGTTCGAGCCCATCAGCGGCGTGACGTTGATGATCGGCGCCGCCAGCACCCCGGCAAAGCCGGCCAGGGCGACGCCGAAGCCGTAGGTGAGCGTGACCATCAGCGGCACGTTGATGCCGAAGGCTTCGACCAGTTTCGGGTTCTCGGTGCCGGCCCGCAGGTAGGCGCCGAGCTTGGTTTTTTCGATGACGAACCAGGTCAGCAGGCACACGGCGAGCGAGGCGAACACCACCCACAGGCGGTAGTTGGGCAATTCCATGAAGCCCAGGTCGGTGCGGCCCTGCAGCAGTTCCGGCACGCCGACCGACTGGCCGGAGTTGCCGAAGAAGGAGCGGAACACGCCTTCGAGCAGCAGGGTGATGCCGAAGGTGAGCAGCAGGCCGTACAGGTGGTCGAGCTTGTAGAGCCAGCGCAGCATCGATTTTTCGACGAGGATGCCGAACGCGCCCACCAGCAAGGGCGCCAGCGCCAGCATGGTCCAGTAGCTCAGGCCAAAGCTGGTGACGCCGATGTAGGCGGCAAAGGCGCCCATCATGTAGAGGGCGCCGTGGGAAAAGTTAATCACATTGAGCAGGCCGAAGATGACGGCCAGGCCAAGCGAGAGCATGGCGTAGAAGGAGCCGTTGACCAGGCCGAGCAACAGCTGGCTGACCAGGGCCTGCAGGGGAACGCCGAAGATTTCCATGGCATCTCAGTTCATAAAGTAGGACCGGGGGAGCCGTCGTTCCCGCGCAGGGGAACCCCAAGTTGCAAGCGTCACCGTACGCGACGAAATTGGGTTCCCGCCTGCGCGGGAACGATGGGCTAGCTGGGAACAACGCGGCTATCGGCTTAGCGAATGTGCGAAACCCCGCTCAACTTACTTCCACAACGAACACTTCGTTTCCGCTTTGGTCGTGTACGCCTGCGCGCCAGGGATGGTCGCCACGACCTTGTAGTAATCCCACGGATACTTCGATTCCGCCGGCTTCTTCACTTCCATCAGGTACATATCGTGCACCATGCGGCCGTCCGGACGGATCTCGCCGTTCTTGGTGAACATATCGTTGATCTTGGTCTTCTTCAACTGCGCCATGACCTTCTCGCTGTCGTCCGTCCCCAGCGCCTTGACGGTGTTCAGGTAGGTGGTCGCGGCCGAGTAGTCGGCCGCCTGCAGCATCGACGGCGACTTCTTCATCTTGGCGAAATAGCGCTTCGACCAGGCGCGGCTTTCCGGGCTTTGATCCCAGTACCAGCCATCGGTGAGGAACATGCCCTGGGTCGTGTTCAAGCCCAGGGTGTGGATATCGTTGATGAACACCAGCAGGCCGGCCAGCTTCATCGACTTGCCCACGCCAAATTCGTTGGCCGCCTTGACCGCGTTGATCATGTCGCCGCCGGCATTGGCCAGCCCCAGGATCTGCGCCTTCGAGCCCTGCGCCTTGAGCAGGAAGGACGAAAAATCCGAGGCCGACAGCGGATGCTTGGAGGTGCCCGCCACCGTGCCGCCGGCGGCCTTGACCACGTCGGTCGTGTCTTTTTCGAGCGACTGGCCGAAGGCGTAATCGGCGGTCAGGAAATACCAGGACTTGCCGCCCTGCTTGACGATCGCGCCGCCTGTTCCACGTGCCAGGGCCACGGTGTCGTAAGCGTAGTGCACGGTGAACGGCGAGCATTCTTCATTGGTCAGGCGGGCGGTACCGGCGCCGATCGAGATGAAGACTTTTTTCTTCTCGGCCGCGATCTTGGCCATGGCCAGGTTGGCGCCCGAATTGGTGCCGCCGATCAGCATGTCGACACCCTGCTGGTCGAACCATTCGCGCGCCTTGCTGGCGGCGATGTCGGCCTTGTTCTGGTGATCGGCGAAGACGAATTCGATCTTCTTGCCGTTGATATTGCCGCCCAGGTCGGCGATGGCCATCTTGACCGCTTCCGCGCCCCCGGCGCCATCGACGTCGGCGTACACGCCCGACACGTCGGTCAGCATGCCGATCTTGATGGTGTCGTTCGAGATTTGCGCATGGGCTGGCATGGCGAAGCCGAGGCATGCGGCACTGGCTGCTAAAGCAATGATGTTACGTTTCATATTGTCTCCATGAAGGATGTAGATAGGGCTTGCTGCGGGCTGTCGCTATCCTGCTATACGCCCAGCAGTTCAGTCAGGACCGGCATCTTGGCGCTCAGTTCCGACGAAGCAAAGGTCTCGACGATCTGACCGTGCTCCACCACGTAAAACCGGTCCGCCAACGGTGCGGCGAAGCGGAAATTCTGTTCCACCATGACGATGGTGTAGCCCTTGGCCTTGAGCGTGGTAATCATGCGCGCGAGACCTTGCACGATCACCGGCGCCAGGCCTTCGGAAATTTCATCGAGCAGCAAGAGGCGCGCGCCGGTGCGCAGGATGCGCGCCACCGCCAGCATCTGCTGCTCGCCGCCGGACAGGCGCGTGCCCTGGCTGTTTTTTCGTTCGAGCAAATTCGGGAACATCTCGTAGATCTCGGCCACCGGCATGCCGGCATCAAGACCGGCCAGCTGCGGCGGCAGCATCAGGTTTTCCTCGGTCGACAGCGAGGAAAAAATGCCCCGCTCTTCCGGGCAATAGCCGATGCCCAGGTGGGCAATCCTGTGCGTCGGCAGGCCGATCGACTCGACCCCGTTGACCTTGATCGACCCGCTGCGCGCCCCGGTCAGGCCCATGATCGCGCGCAGGGTGGTGGTGCGGCCGGCGCCGTTGCGGCCCAGCAGGGTCACGACTTCGCCCTTGTCGACCCGCAAATTAACGTTGTGAAGGATGTGCGATTCGCCGTACCAGGCTTGCAAGTTCGAAATTTCGAGCGCGGCGGTCATCAGTGCGCTCCTTCGAGTTCGGCGCTGGTGGTGCCCATATACGCTTCCATCACTTGCGCATTGGTCGAGACCTCGGCGTAGCTGCCCTCGGCCAGCAGGGCGCCGCGCTGCAGCACGGTAATCTTGTCGCAGATGCCGGACACCACGTTCATATTGTGTTCCACCATCAGGATGGTGCGCCCGGCCGAGACCTTTTTAATCAGCTCGGTCACCCTGTGGACATCTTCGTGGCCCATGCCCTGGGTCGGCTCGTCGAGCAGCATCAGCTCGGGCTTCATGGCCAGGGTGGTGGCAATTTCGAGCGCGCGCTTGCGGCCGTAGGGCATGTCGACGGTGATTGTATCGGCGAACTCGGTCAGGTCGACCTCGGCCAGCAATGCCATGGCGCGGTCGTTGAGGGCCGAGAGCGACTTCTCGCTGCGCCAGAAATGGAAAGAGGTGCCCAGCTCGCGCTGCAGGCCGATCCGCACATTCTGGAGGACCGTCAGATGCGGAAACACGGCCGAGATCTGGAATGAGCGGATGATGCCCATGCGCGCAATCTGCGCCGGGCGCGCCGCGGTGATATCGTTTCCGTTGAACAAAATCTTGCCCGAGCTCGGCACCAGGAACTTGGTCAGCAGATTGAAGCAGGTGGTCTTGCCGGCGCCGTTGGGGCCGATCAGCGCGTGGATGTGTCCACGCTGGACGGTGAGGTTGACATCATTGACCGCGGTAAAGCCCTTGAACTCTTTGGTCAGGTTCTTTGTTTCCAATATGACATCTGTCATTGTGTCTCCGGTTTATTTTCATACCGCTTTGAAAACTTTTTTGTTCGACTATACACACAATGGTTTTTGCTAACAATACAGTATAACTACCATGCCGCCAGCCCTGATGCCTATCAGGCAAGCGACATGAAAGTGCAACTTTGCGGCGGATTCGAGGTCGTGTCAGGGGGCGGACCTGGCCGCCTGGGCGATCAGTTCCGCCGCCCGTTCGGCGATCATGATGGTGGGGCTGTTGGTGTTTCCGGATGTGATCAGCGGCATCACCGAGGCGTCGACCACGCGCAGTTTTTGCACGCCGTTCACGCGCAGTTCGCTATCGACCACCGCCATCGGGTCCCCTGCCCGGCCCATCTTGCAGGTGCCGACCGGGTGGAAAATCGTCGTGCCGATCTGGCCGGCCGCCTCGGCCAGTTCTTCATCGGTGCGAAAGGCGATCCCGGGTTTGAATTCCTCCGGCGCATAGCGCGCCAGGGCCGGCGCGGCCACGATCTTGCGGGTCAAACTGAGCGCCGCCGCCGCCGTCTTGCGGTCTTGCTCCGTGCTCAGGTAATTCGGGGTGATTTTCGGTGCGGCGTACGAATCGCTCGAGGCGATGCGCACATGCCCGCGCGAAGTGGGCCGCAGGTTGCACACGCTCGCCGTGAACGCGGGAAACGGGTGCAGGGGATCGCCGAATTTTTCCAGCGACAAAGGCTGGACGTGATACTGCAGATCCGGCGTCGCCTGGCCGGGATCGGAACGGGCGAACGCCCCCAGCTGCGACGGCGCCATCGACATCGGCCCGCTCTGCCTGAGCGCATATTCGATGCCGATTTTCATCTTGCCGAACCAGCTGGCTGCTGTGGTGTTCAAGGTGCGTGCATTGCTGACCTTGTAGATCATGCGCAGCTGCAAATGATCCTGCAAGTTATCCCCAACCCCGGGCGAGTCGACCTGGACCGCAACGCCGGCGTCGCGCAATACGGCTGCCGGCCCGATGCCGGACAGTTGCAGAATCTGCGGTGAACCGACCGCGCCGGCGGTCAGCACGGTTTCGCGCACGGCCGTGGCGGAGAACGCGGTGCCGCCGCCGGTAAATTCCACGCCCCGGCACACCTTGCCCTGCTCCGTGTGTTCGACGATCAAGCGTTCCACGTGACAACCGGTCATGATGGTCAGGTTCTCGCGCCTGGCGGCCGGCTTGAGGAAGGCTTTGGCCGTGTTCCAGCGAATCCCGCGCTTCTGGTTGACGTCGAAATAGTTGCAACCGGCATTGTCGCCGCCGTTGAAATCGTCGATCTTGCGGATACCGGTCTGTTCCGCAGCATCGCGGAAGGCATCGAGCAATGCCCAGGACAGGCGCTGTTTTTCGACCCGCCATTCGCCGCCGCTGCCGTGCAGCTCGCTGGCGCCGCCATGGTAATCCTCGCTCTTTTTAAACAGCGGCAAAACCTTGTCCCAGGCCCAGCCGGCGTCGCCGGTCAGGTCGGCCCAGCGCTCGTAATCCTGCGACTGGCCGCGCATGTAGATCATGCCGTTGATCGAGGAGCTGCCGCCGAGCACTTTGCCGCGCGGATAAATCAGCGAACGGCCGTTCAGGCCGGCATCGGCTTCGGTCTTGTACAGCCAGTCGGTGCGCGGGTTGCCGATGCAGTGCAGGTAGCCGACCGGAATGTGGATCCAGACATAGTCGTCGCGCCCTCCCGCTTCGATCAGCAGCACCGTCGTTTCGCGGCGCCGGGTGAGGCGGTTGGCCAAAACGCAGCCGGCCGTGCCGCCGCCAATGATGATGTAGTCGTATTCGCCTGCCGATTCCACATGCCGCTCCTGGTCTGGGTCTGTCTCGTGATAGTTATGTCGTGCGCATCTCGGCCACCAGCATCTGCATCAGTTTGGCGACCGGCATCGGCCGGGCGCGGCGGATCTCGGCCCCCGCCCAGAGCGACATCAGTTCGGTATCGCCGCGTTCGGCGGCGGCTGCCCGGATGCCCGTGGTCAGTGCGTTTTGGACAGGATACGCTGGAACTTGCTTTTCGACACTTTCCATCTTGCGCATGAAGGTGTTTTCCAGGCCGCGCGCGTAGCGGCCGCTGAAGGCGCGGGTCAGGCGGGTGGGCGTGTCGCGCGCATCGATCAGGCGCTGTTTATAGGCGGGATGAATGCCGGACTCGTCGGTCACGATGAAAGCGCTGCCCATTTGCACGGCCTGGGCGCCCAGCGCCAGCGCTTCGGTGATATCCACGCCGGTCATGATGCCGCCGGCGGCAATGACCGGTATTTCGACGGCTTGGGCCACCTGGGGCCAGAGTGCTTTTCCGCCCAGGGTGGCGTCTTCCTGCGGTCCAAGAAAGGTGCCCCGATGGCCGCCCGACTCGATTCCCGAGGCAATCACGGCGTCGGCGCCCACGTTTTCCCAGGCCAGGGCTTCATCGACGGTCGTGACCGTGCCCATCACATAGATGCCGGCGTCGTGCAAACGCTCGACCTGGGATGGGGTCAGGATGCCGAAGGTAAAACTGGCCGCCGCCGGACGCAGCTCGATCAGGGTGTCGAACTGGGCGTCGAAGTCCTGGCACCACTGTGTCGGCACGGGCAAGTTGCTCCAGCCGAGGCTTTCCCAGACGGGACGCAGCAGTTCGACGGCGGTGTCGACCTCTTCCGGCGTGGGAGCCGGCGTCTGTAAAACAAAAAAGTTCATCAGGAACGGCTGATCGGTCATCGACCTGATCCGGCCCACCTCGTCGCGCAAGGCGGCGGGCGACATCAGCGACCCCGCCATGCAACCCAGGCCGCCCGCATTCGAGACGGCGGCCACCAGTTCGGCCCGGCTGGCCCCGCCAGCCATCGGACCTTGCAGAATCGGAAACTTAAACAACGCGTGCAGTTCCATACCACCTCCCTCAGAGTTCGAAAGGACCTGTGGATAAGTCTATTGATATCCACAGGTACCGTTTGTGGATAAACGCGACTTTATTCACAAGCCAAAATTTGTCCCAAATTGATACCAGCCGGATACAGAGCTGGTCACCGACTTATACCTCTTGCAAGCGCCTGATTTCGCGCGTTTTTTTGCCATTATCCACAGAAACGCAGAACTGTTAACAACTACTACTAAATCTATATTTAACCTTTTTAGGTAAACCATCAAGACCTTTGAAAAACAGAAGCAGGAACCCCAAAGGCCCGGAAACCGGAAAAATTTTTCTTTGCTGAACAAAAAGTAAAAGTTTCCAAAAAAAAAGAATCGGCCGAAAAATCGGACAGGCCACTTTTCTGAAGACAAAAAAAAAGCCGCGAAAAACGCGGCTGCCAGGCATGAGCTGTGGATAAGCCGATGGATATCCACAGGATGAGATGTGCAGAACCGTCGACTTTGTTCACAGGCAAATTTTTGTCCAACAGTCATCCTGCACGGATACAGGCGTTTTCCAGCGACTTTGTCGACGCGTAAACCACTGATCCTGTTGATAAAACCCGACTTATCCACACAAAAACCGGCGTTTACTATCACTACTAAATTTGTATACATACTACTTATATAAAACCGTAAACCCGGGCAAGGCAGTGCATAACCTCGAAGTCATCCACAGCAAAACCACCCCAAACCCCAAAAATCCCCTGAAAACAAGCGTTTACAGCCGGATTCAGGCAACAGCGCGAAACCCGCGATGCAGCCGGAAGCCCCTGGAGGCACCGCCACGGCCATGACAGAGCCGGTGGACCGCAAGCCGGGACTGTCTGCAGAAATCGACGCTGGCGGCCTCCTGTACGCCTTCCTCGGCTTGCAGTGCACGCAGAACGGTTTATCCTTGTGGAAAACTCACGACTTACCCACACGCACGCTCACCAAAAAGGTTCTGCAAAGCATGAATTCAGGCAAAAACATACGTTTAGGCATCATTAGCGCCTTGCACGAAGAACAGGAGGGGCTCGTGGAAGGCATGCAAGGCCCCGCCACGCTCATGCATGGCATGCGCAGCTACACATCAGGGCTGGTGGCCGGAATCGACGCTGTGTGCGTCCTGTCGCGGATTGGCAAGGTTGCCGCCGCCATGACCGCGACCACGCTTGTGGAAAAGTACGGAGTTACCCACATCCTGTTCACCGGCGTTGCCGGCGCCGGCGATGCGGGCGTGAAGGTGGGCGACATCGTCGTGGCCGAATCGCTGGTCCAGTACGACATGGATGCCAGCCCCCTGTTTCCCCGCTTCGAGGTGCCGCTGACCGGTCTGTCGCACTTCCAGTCCGATCTGCCCATGAGCCAGCGCGCCGCCGGTGCGGCCAACGATTTCCTGGATAAGGACTTCGACACGGTGATCGATGAAGCGGAACGGGCGCAATTTCGCCTGGAGCGGCCGCGGGTGCACCGCGGCCTGATTGCCAGCGGCGATCAGTTCATCAGCAAACGCGCCCACCTGGCGCAGCTGAACGGCGCGCTGCCAGGCTTGCTGGCGGTGGAAATGGAAGGAGCGGCAGTGGCCCAGGTGTGTTTCGAGCTGGGCATTCCGTTTGCGGTGATCCGGACGATTTCGGATAACGCGAATGAAGAGGCGGCGACCGATTTCATGCGGTTCGTGAAATCAGTCGCCTCCCGCTATGCTTTTCATATCGTCACGCGCTTCTGCGCCGACCTGAAAAGCCGCCCGCCTCAGCCAAGCAGGGAGTCGGCCGGGGTGTAGTCGTAGCCGAGCGCCTGGGCAATCGCCGCGTACGTGACCTTGCCCTTGCAGACATTCAGGCCGTTTTTCAGGTGGGCGTCGTCGGCCAGGGCTTTTTTCCAGCCCTTTTCCGCCAGCGCCACCGCGTGGCCGATGGTCGCGTTATTCAAGGCGAAGGTCGAGGTGCGCGCCACCGCGCCCGGCATGTTCGCCACGCAGTAATGCACCACGCCGTCGACGATATAGGTCGGATCGGCGTGCGTGGTCGCATGCGAGGTTTCGAAACAGCCGCCCTGGTCGATCGCCACGTCGACCACCACCGCGCCCTGCTTCATGTTTGAAATCATGGCGCGCGTGACCAGCTTGGGCGCGGCGGCGCCCGGTACCAGGACGCCGCCGACCACCAGGTCGGCCGATAAAACCGCTTCTTCGATCGCATGCGCATTCGAATACTGGGTCGAAATCCGGTTGCCGAAGACCAGGTCGAGCTGGCGCAGGCGCTCGATGCTTTTATCGAGCACCGTGACGCGCGCGCCGGTGCCGAGCGCCATTTGCAGCGCATTGGTGCCGACCACGCCCGCGCCGATAATCGCCACATGGCCGGCCGCCACGCCGGGAACGCCGCCGAGCAGCAAGCCCATGCCGCCCTTGGATTTTTCGAGGTGGGCCGCGCCGGCCTGGATGGCCATGCGTCCCGCCACTTCGCTCATGGGCGCGAGCAGCGGCAAACCGCCGCCGGCGCCGGTAATGGTTTCGTACGCGATGCAGATGGCGCCCGATTCGACCAGCGCCGCAGTCTGGTCCGGATCCGGCGCCAGGTGCAGATAGGTGTACAGAATCTGCCCGTCGCGCAGCATCGCGCATTCCACCGGCTGCGGTTCCTTGACTTTGACGATCATGTCGGCGCGCGCGAAGATGGTTTGCGCGTCGTCGACAATGTCCGCA
Organism: Massilia atriviolacea; assembly: GCF_003953935.1. Lineage (GTDB taxonomy): Bacteria > Pseudomonadota > Gammaproteobacteria > Burkholderiales > Burkholderiaceae_D > Telluria_A > Telluria_A atriviolacea. The sequence continues at coordinate 25,121 of NZ_RXLQ01000004.1, read as the reverse complement.
CCGGCCGCCACATACTGCTCGTCGGATAAGCCGATCTCGGCGCCCGCATTTTTCTGAACCAGTACCTGGTGGCCGCGCGACGTTAATTCGCGTACGCTCGGCGGCGTCAGGCCGACCCGGTATTCGTGATTCTTGATCTCTTTTGGAACGCCTACGATCATGTCATCCTCCAAGGGCTAAGTTATTTTTACATCATTACAGACCTAAGGTCATCAGGCTTGCGTTTCCGCCAGCCGCAGTGGTATTCACGCACAGTGCGCGCTCGGCCACCATGCGCCACAGCGCAATCGCACCTTCTTCCGAGGTATCGATCACACCGACGATCGCGCCCTGGCGGCTTGCTAACACCGGCCACAATGCGGCTGCCAGCGATGCTTCCACCAGCGCAATCTGGAACTGGCATTGCACCGACTCCGCTTCGCTCACAAACGTCATGCGGTCCATCACTTCCGGCGGCAAGCCTTCGGGAATGACTTCCTTTGCGCGCGCCAGGACGATCGCCTGGTTGCCCGTCGCCAGGCACGCCGCCAGTTGATTGAGCAACACGCCAGGCGTCGCCGCCGCACACAAAATGGCGCCGCGCGGGGCAAACGACAAGCCATTGCGCTCGCCGGTCGGACCGGGCAGGGTCAGGCTCGTGCCCGCCAGGGTGGTGCGCATGTAATCTTCGGCCAGGGGAACCACGTGCTCGTGGCCGTGGGCCTTGGCCCACACCAGCAAGGCGTCCAGGCTCGGATTGCCGTGGCGCTCGTGCTGCAGCAGCGCCGGCGCGGCGCGCTGCAGGCGCTTGATGTAGAGCGGACCGCCCGCCTTCGGGCCGGTGCCGGACTGGCCTTCGCCGCCGAAAGGCTGCACGCCGACCACGGCGCCGACGATATTGCGGTTCACGTAGATATTGCCGACATGCGCGCGCGAGGTGATGAAATCGATGGTTTCATCGATGCGCGAATGCACACCCAGGGTCAGGCCGAAACCGGTGGCGTTGATCGACTCGATCAGCTTGGGCAAATCGTCGCGGCGATAGCGAATAATGTGCAGCACCGGACCGAATACCTCGTGCGTCAGTTCCGCCAGCGAGCCGATTTCGAGCACGGTCGGCGCCACGAAGGTGCCTTGCGCCGCCACGGCCGCCGGCACGTCCAGCGCAAAATGGTTTTTCGCGGTCGACTTCAGGCGTTCGATATGTTTGAGCAGGTTTTGCTGCGCTTCCGCGTCGATCACGGGGCCGATATCGGTCGCCAGGCGATCCGGTACGCCGACGCGCAATTCCTGCATCGCGCCCTTGAGCATCTTGATGGTTTTATCGGCGATTTCCTGCTGCAGGAACAGCACGCGCAAGGCCGAGCAACGCTGGCCGGCGCTATCGAATGCCGACGTCATCACATCCTGCACCACCTGTTCCGGCAGGGCCGAGGAATCGACGATCAGGGCATTCTGGCCGCCGGTTTCGGCGATCAGCGCAATGTCGCACGATTCCTTGACCGAGCGCGCCGCCAGGGTGCGGTTGATCAATTGCGCCACTTCGGTGGAGCCGGTGAAAATCACGCCTTTGACGCGCGCATCGGCGGTCAATCCGGCGCCGACGACTTCGCCGCGGCCCGGCAGGAATTGCAGGGCCGCGGCCGGAATGCCCGCTTCATGGAACAGCTGCACCGCGCGATACGCGATCAGCGGCGTTTGTTCCGCCGGTTTTGCCAGGACCACGTTGCCGGCGGCAAGCGCCGCCGCCACCTGGCCGGTGAAAATCGCGAGCGGGAAATTCCACGGGCTGATGCAGGTGACCGGACCGAGCGCCAGCACTTGCGCCGTGCCGTGCACCTGGGCCGCGTAATAGCGCAGGAAATCGACAGCTTCGCGGATTTCGGCGATCGCGTTCGGCAGCGATTTGCCGGCTTCGCGAATCGCCAGCGCCATCAGTTCAGGGTAGTTTTCTTCGAACAGGTCGGCCACGCGCGCGAGCATCGCCGCACGCGCTGTCGGGGCGGTGGTTTGCCAGTCCATGGCGTAATTGCTGGCGCTGTGCAGCGCCGTTTCCACATCGGCCGCGCTGGCGTCGCTGACTTTGCCGACCACGTCGAGGTGCAGCGCCGGATTGCGGACCGGCGCCGGGCTGCCTGCCACCACGGGGCCGTCGATCAAGGGCGCGGCGTGGTAATTGCGCGGCTGCGCGAGTGCGCTGCCGATATCGCGCAGCACGTCTTCATTGGCCAGGTCGAGGCCGGCCGAATTCTTGCGTTCCGCATTGAACAAGGCGAGCGGCAAGGCGATGCCGGGATGCGGCGCTCCGCCCTGCGCGCGCGACGCCTCGAACGGGTCGGCGATGAGCGATTCGATCCGGACTTTTTCGTCGACGATCTGGTTGACGAAGGACGAATTGGCGCCGTTTTCCAGCAGGCGCCGCACCAGGTAGGCGAGCAGCGTCTCGTGCGAGCCGACCGGCGCATAGATGCGGCACGGCTTATCCAGCTTGGCTTTGCCGACCACCTGGTCGTACAGCGTTTCGCCCATGCCGTGCAGGCACTGGAATTCATAATCCTGGATGCCGTCCTGCTGCGCCCAGGTGTAGATCACCGACAGGCTGTGCGCATTATGGGTGGCGAATTGCGGATACAGCAGGCCGCTTGCGTTCAACAGTTTTTTGGCGCAGGTCAGGTAGGACACGTCGGTATACACCTTGCGCGTATAGACCGGATAACCGGGCATGCCGTCGACCTGGGCGCGCTTGATTTCGGCGTCCCAATACGCGCCCTTGACCAGGCGCACCATGAATTTGCGGCCGCTGCGTTTGGCCAGGTCGATCAGGTAATCGATCACGAACGGGCAGCGTTTCTGGTAAGCCTGCACCACGAAGCCGATGCCCTCGAAACCGGCCAGTTCCGGGTCGAAGGCCATCGCTTCCATCATGTCGAGCGAAATTTCCAGGCGGTCCGCTTCTTCCGCATCGATATTGATGCCGATGTTGTACTGCTTGGCCAGCAACACCAGGCTTTTCACGCGCGGCAGCAGTTCGCCCATCATGCGGGCGTGCTGGGCGCGGCTGTAGCGCGGGTGCAGGGCCGACAGCTTGACCGAAATGCCCGGGCCATCCTTGATGCCGCGCCCGTTCGATGCCTTGCCGATCGCATGGATCGCCGTTTCGTAGGAGGCGTAATAGTTCTTCGCGTCCGCTTCGGTCAGGGCCGCTTCGCCCAGCATGTCGTAGGAATAGCGGTAGCCGCGCTGCTCGTTGTCGCGGCTGTTCTTGATCGCTTCGCCGATGGTCTGGCCTGTCACGAACTGGTTGCCCAGCATGCGCATCGCCAGGTCCACGCCCTTGCGGATCAGCGGTTCGCCGCCTTTGCCGATCAGCTTGGTCAGCGCCGAGCCGAGCCCGGTTTCGCTGCTGGTGCTGACCAGCTTGCCGGTAATCAGCAAACCCCAGGTCGCGGCGTTGACGAACAGCGAAGGCGATTCGCCCAGGTGCTTGCGCCAGTCGCCCTTGCTGATCTTGTCGGCGATCAGGCGGTCGGCGGTCTGGCTGTCGGGGATGCGCAGCAAGGCTTCGGCCAAACACATCAGTGCGACACCTTCTTCCGAAGACAGCGAGAATTCATGCATCAGCGCATCCACGCCGGAGGAACGCGTGCGTTTTTCGCGCACGGCCGAGACCAGCTTGTGCGCCAGCGCGTGCGCGTCCGGATGGGCTTTGTTGCCCTGCCCCAGCAGCCAGGCGACGGCCTCGGCTTCGTCGCGCCGGTAAGCGGCGGTGATGGCGGCACGCAAGGGCGTCTGCTCGGGCTTGATTTCAGCCAGCAGCGCGGAGAAGGGAACGAACGAAGTGGCCGAAGCAGCGGCAGTTTGCATTGAGAACTCTTTACTTGGATTGAACGAATCGACATTGACGAATTCGCGCACGGTCAACAAGGCTTTCCGTTAAGGAAACGATGTTGCGGCGTGCGCGAAAAGATGATTCGATTGTAGAGTGAATTCTTCTGGATTAATTCTGGTATTACAGAAGACTAGCAATAGATAGTTTTTGGTGAGACAATTTCACCAAATAAAATTTATTGCGGAGATCTCCATGCTGGACAAGATTAGCAAGAAAATTCTGTCGGAACTCCAGAGCGACGGCCGGATTAGCAATGTCGAGCTCGCGGCCCGCGTGAACCTGTCGCCTGCCGCCTGCCTTGAGCGCGTGCGCAAATTGCACGAATCCGGCTACATCATGGGCTATACGGCCCAGCTCAATCCCCAGTTGCTCGACGTTTCCCTGCTCGTCTTCATCGAGGTCGTGCTCGACCGCACCACGCCGGAAGTCTTCGACGCCTTCAAGAACAGCGTGCAGCTCATCCCCGAAGTGCTCGAATGCCACATGGTCGCCGGCGGTTTCGACTACCTGGTCAAGGCCCGCGTCAAGGACATGGCCGCCTACCGCGAATTCCTCGGCAAAACCCTGCTCCAGAAAGGCGTGCGCGAAACCCATACCTACGCCGTCATGGAAGAAGTGAAAAATACCACCAAACTGCCGATCAAATAAGCACTCGGTGGAAATGTTTTAGTTTGGATACAAATCCGTTGAGCTTGCCCTGCTTATGCTGTACGTTATGACGTACGAATAGCAGGGAACGGATCCGCATTGAGGATTTCCTGGCGATTCGACTGGCCAAGGGGACTCATGAAGCAACTTCAATCCAGCACAGGGCGGCGCGTGCTCGCCTGTTGCGGCGCTGCCGCCGGCGGTGTTCTTGTGGTGTACCTGATCGGCCTTGCCGCCGGGCCGGCTGTGGGGCCGGTCATCGCCGCCGCCGTCTCCGGCGTGGTCAGCGTCGGCATCTTCCTCCTCCTGCAAAACAAGGGCGATGGCGACGATAGCGCGAAGTTCATCGGCGTTGTCGGCCATTCCATCGACGACATCATGATCGGCGCGGCCGAGACCTCGTATTTCGTCGATTCGGTCAAGAAAAAGATCGAAAAAGATGTGCAGACCGCCATCGGCATCGTCGCCAGCGCCGAAGACGTGGCGCGCACCACCGAGCAGATTGCCGTCAACGCCGGGCGCGCCGCCAAAGTGGCGGCCGCCGTGCGCAGCGAAAGCGTGGCCGGGCGGGCCGAGGTGGCCGAAGGGCTGCAGCGCATCAGCAGCGCCCGCGTCGACGCCCAGCAGGCCGCCAGCACCATGAGCGCGCTGCAGGAAAAGTCCAGGGCCATCACCGGCTTTACCGACGTCATCACCGAAATTTCCGCCCGCACCAATTTGCTGGCGCTCAACGCCGCCATCGAAGCGGCGCGCGCCGGCGAGCACGGGCGCGGCTTTGCCGTCGTGGCCGGCGAAGTGCGGCAGCTGGCGCATCGCACGCGCGAGGCCGCCGGTGAAATCAGCACGATGGTGCGTGCAATTAATGAGCAGGCGGCAAGCGCCAGCGTCGGCATGGCCTCCCTGGCCGGCGTGGTCAGCGACGCCGCCGGCAATGTGGAGCGGGTGCACGGTTTCCTGGGCAATATCGAACGCTCGTCGAGTGTGTCGGAAACGGAAATCGGGCAGATTGCCGACGCTGCGCAAACCCATGTGCAGACCACGCGCGGGATCACCGGGGCCTTGTCGGAGATCCGCGACAGCATGCTCTCCACCAATGCCGAACTGCCGCGCGCCGCCGGTTCGGCGATAGCGCTGGCCGAAAAGGCCGAATCGATTGCCGGCGCCATGGGCGAATCGTCGCTGGTGACGGCGCACGATGCGATCCGGATCGCGGCCCAGCAGGCCGCGGACGAGGTGGGGAAATTATTCAGCGCGGCGATCAAATCGGGGCAGATCACGCGCGAAGCGCTGTTCGACCGCCGTTACCAGCCGATTCCGGATACCGATCCGCCCAAGCACACGACGCGCTTCGATGGCTTTACCGACAAGGTGCTGCCGGCCTTGCAGGAAGGCTTATTGGCCCGCATGCCGCAACTGGCGTATGCGGGGGCGGTGGATAACAATGGCTATTTCCCGACGCATAACAAGAAGTTTTCGCAGCCGCTGACCGGGAATTACGATGTGGATATCGTGAACAACCGCACCAAGCGGATTTTCAACGACCGCACCGGTTCGCGCTGCGGCGCGAATACCAAGGCGTTCTTGCTGCAGACGTACAAGCGCGATACGGGAGAAGTGATGCACGACCTGTCGGCGCCGATTTATGTCGACGGGAAGCACTGGGGCGGGTTCAGGGTCGGGTACCGGTCGGCGGCCAAGTAGCTTCTAAGGCAATCGCTGGTTTTCTATCCGTCGTTCCCGCCTTCGCGCGCCTTCGCGGGAACGACGGGGGCTCAATCGCTATTGGCCACCGCCCGCAAAGTCGTCGTGTTCATCCCTTCCAGATGCTTGCGCAGCCATTTGTGCGCCGGGCTGCGGGCGTCGCGTTCGTGCCAGAGCATGTCCAGGTGCACCGCCGGCAAACTGAAGGGCAATTCGCGCCACACCAGCGCATCGGTCATCCCGGTCGAGGCAATCAAATGCTTCGGCAGCACGGTAATCAGATCCGAATTGGCCACTACCCGCCCGGCCGTGAAGAACTGGTTCACGGTCAGCAGAATGCGCCGTTCGCGCCCCAGCTGCGCCAGCGCTTCGTCGACCAGGCCATGCGCGCGTCCGGAAAAACTCACCAGCAAGTGATTCGCCGCGCAATAATTGTCCATCCCCAGCTCGACCTTGGCCAGCGGATGGTTCTTGCGCATCACGCACACATAATGTCCGGAATACAGGCGCTCATGGCGGATCGGCGAACTGGTGTCGCTCGACAACTGCGCCGCCACGCCAGGGAAGAAGCCCACCGCCAGGTCGATGTCGCCGCGCAGCAACATCGGACGCGGCTCGCGCGTGGTCAGCGGCACCATGCGCACGTTCACGCCCGGCGCCTCGCTCTCGATCGAGCGCATCAGCGACGGCAGCCAGAAAGCCGCCGTGGCGTCCGCCATCGCCATCCGGAAGGTCGCATGCGCCTTGGACACGTCGAAGGTTTCCGGCGTCACCGCCGCTTCCAGCCCGGCCAGCGCCTGGCGCACCGCCGGCCACAGCAGTTCCGCGCGCGGGGTCGGCTTGACGCCGTACGCCGTGCGGATCAGCAATTCGTCGCCCAGGCTCTCGCGCAAGCGCTTGATCGCGTTCGACACCGCCGGCTGCGTCATCGCCAGGTGGCCGGCCGCGCGCGTCAGGTTTTGCTCGGTCATCACCGCGTCGAAGACGCGCAGCAGGTTCAAATCCAGGGTCAGGAAGCTCATGATGATCGAAAAGAGTTAGCGAATAGCTATCATACCGCATTCCATTCACCATTGATATAATCGGTATTGGATATTGGAATTGGATTTATATGTTGCGTTGCACTATAGTTGACGCATAACAACTGATCCTGCGATTTCCATATCATGTCTACTCTGCTTCAAACCGCCGGCGCTGCCGTGCTTTCGCTGATGCCGCTGGTGCGCAGCGTGGGCCTGGTGCTGGCGATCGCCGCTGTCGCCCTGTTCTTCAAGCCTTTGCTGGTCGGTATCTTCCGCGCGCTGGTGCTGGTCGTCAAACCGCGCATGAGCAAGGAGCAGATCGCGGCGCAACGCAATATGCGCAATGCCAAGCTGTTGCACCGGATGACGAATTCCTCGTCCGGCAACGCCAGCCAGACTGCCGAACTGCGCGCGCTGGCGGCCCGTTCCTGATGACGTCGGGGCTGCGCGAGCGGCCATGAAAAAAGCGGCGCCCGGATGACTCCCGGCGCCGCTTTTTTATTGTCCGACGATCTTACTTTCCGGAGAGCAGAGCTGTTTTCAGGTGCGTATCGACCGGGTGTTCGCCCATCCAGATGCGCAGGATCGCGTTGTAGAACTCGATATCGGGCACCACTTCGCCGATTTTCTTGCCGTTGAACTCGCACTGGGTGCCGACGCCGGGAATCCAGTCCAGGTGCAGGACGTCGCCTTTTTTCAGCACTTGCAGCAAGGCGAACATTTCGCCGAACTTGCTGATCTGCGTGACGATCCTGGCCTTTTCCTTGTTGTCGAGATTCTTGTTCAGGCCATTCATGAAGGCGTCGCCGAAGTCGTCCGAGGTCAGGTCGCGCATGAGCACCAGGGCGACCCGGCGCGGGCCGTCCATCTTCATGATGTCAGGCAGGGACGTGCTTTTTTCCGGCAGGTACAGGGAGGTCACATACACCTTGGCGACGAATTTCTGGCGCATGCCGAAGCCGTTGAGCTTGAGTTCCTTGCCGCCGACCTTGACGGAATCGTCGAGCTTGACGCCGCTGATCTCCGCCGCGGAGGCACCCTGGCCGAAGGCGCAAGCGAGGACAAATCCTGCCAGCAAGCCTTTGAAACGAAAACTGTTCATTGCGATCATGGTGTCTCCAGTGGGTTTAACTATTTTTGTTCCGCATAAAAAGCATTGGCGCCGGCCTGCGGTTTGCCGGCGCTGTTATCGAAAGGCTGTCCCGCCTTGTCCTTCAACGCGGCAGCACGCCCGGCGGACGACATGGCCAATGCCGCCATCGTATTTACGCGGCGGTATTATAGACTTTTGTAAGGCCGAGAACGTGCTGCGAAATGCGCTGCGAGGAAAATTTAATGGTGACGTGCTAAGTAACTAGGCAAATATACCATCAAATTTTACAAAAAAATTGCCGCGCGGGCATTTTTGAACGGCTGCTTGATGATTTTAGAACAAAAGTGTGGCTCTAAAGGCACATGACTTTGTAAGTTGATAAGACAACTGGGCAGCGGGTCAAGCCAGTTGAAACCATGGCGCGGCCATGTCAGCCCTGCCGCTGTCATGCCCCCTGCGCGGGAATGACGGCTGAGGTTCCGGCGCGCGGGGCGACTTGCCTCAGTTGCCGGGCGTGGCCGGTGTATCCTTGCCGGCGGTCAGGCGCTCGTATTTGGCGCGCAACTGTTCCGGCGTTTCGCGCCAGGCCGGGTTGAACGGGATGCAGCTGACCGGGCACACCTGCTGGCATTGCGGTTCATCGAAGTGGCCGACGCATTCGGTGCATTTGTTCGGGTCGATCTCGTAGATCTCGGCACCCATGTAAATGGCGTCGTTGGGGCACTCGGGCTCGCACACGTCGCAGTTGATGCAGTCGTCGGTAATCAGTAAGGCCATGATTGCTCAGCTTTTTATTCGGAAGGCGGCGCCAGGGTGGCGATTTTCTTCTGGAGCCAGCGGTCGACCGAGGGAAACACGAATTTCGATACATCGCCGCCCAGCATGGCGATCTCGCGCACGATGGTGCCGGAGATGAACTGGTACTGGTCGGATGGCGTCAGGAACAGGGTTTCGACGTCCGGCAGCAGGTAGCGGTTCATGCCGGCCATCTGGAACTCGTATTCGAAGTCGGACACGGCGCGCAGGCCGCGCACGATGACGCGCGCGTCATGCTTGCGCACGAAGTCCTTGAGCAAGCCCGAAAAACTCTCGACCCGCACGTTCGGATAATGGCCCAGTACCTCGTTGGCAATTTCCAGGCGCTCGTCCAGCGAGAAAAACGGGCGTTTGTTCTTGCTGTCGGCCACGCCCACGATCAGGCTGTCGAACAACCCGGACGCGCGGCGCACCAAATCCTCATGGCCGCGCGTGAGCGGGTCAAAGGTTCCTGGATAAACGGCTACAACCATTGCGGCTCCCTAGAGATGCACCAATATAGAACGCGCATTATGCCTGAAATTTATGCGCGGTCCCGGGACTGCGGTCGGGCGCCGTCGATCCGGACCGAACAAAGCGCCGCCGAATGGTGTTTACGCTGCCGTTTTGCGCAGCTGGAGCAGGTAATAGAAAACGATGCCTGCCTTGTCATTACGCACCGCTTCCCATGGCGCGAGCCAGTCGGGCACCGGGCTGCCGTCTTCCGGCGCGAACGGCAGCGGCGCGCCGGATTCGGCATACACCAGGCCGTCATCGGCAAGCAGGTTTTTGCAGAGCGGAAGACTGCGCTCAAGCAAGGTTTGTTGGTAAGGCGGATCGAGGAAGACTAGCTGGTAACGCTGGCCGCGCAAGGCCATGTTTTGCGCGGTGGCAAGAGCTTCGCCGCGCGCGACCTGGACGTTGTCGGCCTTGAGCTTGAGCTTGACATCGCCGAGCTGGCGCACCACGGGCGTGTGGTTGTCGACCATGGTGACCGAGCGGGCGCCGCGGCTGGCCGCTTCGAAGCCGAGCGCACCGCTGCCGGCGAACAGGTCGAGGCAATCGGCACTTGCCCAGTTGCCGTCCCACAAGTGGTTGATCCAGTTAAACACCGTCTCGCGCACCCGGTCCGGGGTGGGACGCAAGCCCAGCGCGTCGAGCACCGGCAGCGTCGAGCGCTTCCAGGCGCCGCCGATGATGCGGACTTGTTTTGGCGGCGGTGGACGGTGCACCGGGACTTTGGCGGGTTTCTTTTGCATGGAGACGAATGGCGGATTGCTGATCCGGCGCACTATATCACGGGGGTCTGCGCTGTTGCGGGGAGCCGGGAAGAACTTGCGCACCCGCCGGACGGCGGGCGCGGGGATGCTGCTGCGTCGCTTACCTTGTTTCCGCAGCGAGGGTGTTGAAGTCGTTGATCCAGCCCTGCATGCGTTTCTGCGCATGGGCTTTCTGCTCCGGCGTGGCGATCTTTACGGCCGTCAAGATCATCTGCATGGTGCCATCGGTGTAGGCATCGAAGAACTGCTTGTGCTCGGAGCCTTGCATGCGCAGCAGCAAATCCTTGACCAGGCCCTGCACCAGCGGAGTGGCCGCCTCCTTGCCCAGGTTCTCCCTGTCGATCTTGCGCAGCACGGCCATGATCTTTTGCTGGCGCCGGATGCGCTCGTCGAGCCAGAGCTGGTTGTTGAGCGGACGCGCGTCCGATGCCTTGCGCAGCAGTACTTCCTGCTCCTTGCTGAAGCCGCCGAACCACAGGTCGAACTGCTCCATCGACTTCTTGAAACGTTTCTCCTGCAAATCGTCGACGCTGCCGCGGATGAACTTCTTGCGGAAGGTTTCATTGTTCTTGTCGAACTTCTTTTCGATGTGGGCCAGCTGCTCGGGCTTGATGGCGAGCGCCAGGTCGGTCAGTTCCGGCACGGCCTTTTGCGCCAGCAAGTCCGTGCGCGACAGGATCTCGCGGTAATCGGCCTCCAGGTCGGCCTTGCTCAGATTGCCCGCGAGCTGGCGCTGGGCCGTGCTAAGAATGTGGACGTAATCCTTCAGCTGGGTCTGGCGGTGCCACTTGAACAGCTCCTTGATGTCTTGCTTGACCTCCGGCGCCTGCTCCGAATCGAGGTCCACGTAGGCGTCCAGCCACCAGTACAGCAAGGTATCGCCCTGGTTGTAGGCCAGTTTGATGCCGCTGCAGGCTGTCAGCACGGCCATCATTGCCACCAGGCAAAGAACGCGAAAGCGCTGGGAAAGTGGTTCCTGCGTGTTAAACTTTTTCATTTATTAACTCTTTTTGAACGAACGCTTATGAACGTAGTGATTCTTGCCGCTGGAATGGGAAAGCGTATGCAGTCTGCGCTGCCGAAAGTGCTGCACCCGCTGGCGGGCAAACCCCTCCTGCAGCATGTGATCGATACGGCAAGGGCACTTGCACCGAGCAAATTATGCGTTATTTACGGGCACGGCGGCGCAGCGGTGCCGGAGATGCTGAAACGCCAGGACGGCACGGGCCACGGCGCCATCGATACCGCGCTGCAAGAACCGCAGCTGGGCACCGGCCACGCGGTCAGCCAGGCCGTGCCGCAGCTCGATGAGAGCGTCCCGACCCTGATCCTGTACGGCGACGTGCCGCTGACCGCCGTGGCCTCGCTGCAGCGCCTGGTGGACGCCGCCGGCACCGACAAGCTCGGCATCCTGACCGTGGTGCAGGCCAATCCCTTCGGCCTGGGCCGCATCGTGCGCGAAGGCGGCACGATTACCCGCATCGTCGAGGAGAAAGACGCCAACGAAGCCGAGCGCGCCATCTGCGAAATCAACAGCGGCATCATGGTCGCCCCGACCCGCCACCTGAAAAAGTGGCTCGGCGCGCTGTCGAACAATAACGCCCAGGGGGAGTATTACCTGACCGATATCGTGGCCCAGGCCGTGACCGACGGCGTGCCGGTGGTATCGGCCAATCCGGCGGCCGAGTGGGAAGTGGCGGGCGTGAACAGCAAGGTGCAGTTGGCCGAGCTGGAGCGTCGTCACCAGCTCAATATTGCCAATGCGCTGCTGGAAAAAGGCGTGACCCTGCTCGACCCGGCCCGCATCGACGTGCGTGGCGAACTGATCTGCGGACGCGATGTGACCATCGATGTCGGCTGCGTGTTCGAAGGCCGCGTGGAACTGGGCGACGGCGTGAGCGTGGGCGCGCACAGTGTGCTGGTCGACGCGCGCATCGCGGCGGGAACCAATATCAAGCCGTTCTGTCATATCGAAGACGCGGTGGTGGGCGCCAAGTCGGTCATCGGACCGTATGCGCGCCTGCGTCCGGGCACCGAGCTGGCTGAAGACGTCCATATCGGTAACTTTGTCGAGATCAAGAACAGCCAGATTGCCGCGCACAGCAAGGCCAATCACCTGGCGTATGTGGGCGATGCGACGGTCGGTTCGCGCGTGAACATCGGCGCGGGCACGATCACCTGCAATTACGACGGCGCTAACAAGTTCCGTACCGTGATCGAGGACGATGCGTTTATCGGCAGCGACAGCCAGCTGATTGCGCCGGTGACGGTCGGCAAGGGCGCGACCCTGGGCGCGGGGACGACCCTGTCGAAAGACGCGCCGGCCGGCAAGCTGACCATTTCGCGCACCCGGCAGATGACGATCGACAACTGGTCGCGGCCAGTGAAGGTGAAGAAGTAAGTTATACCTCCTTCGCTGGAGCGGGCCTGTTTTGGATACGAGCCATGAAACTGTCTCTCCCGCGCAGGCGGGAGAGACGGTTTTAGCGTTAGCGATGGATTTAGCGTCAGCGACGGCCCGGAGACGACCGATGCGCTCACGCCCCCAGCCCCGAGGCCACATGCGCCCTCGCCGCCTTGAAGGCCGGCACTAAAGCCGCCATCAGTGCCACCGCCAGCACGGCCATCACGGCCATCGCCATCCGGTTCACATCGAGTTCGACCGGCATCGATCCCGGCATCGCTTCGTCCGCCAGCGTCACCCGGTTGATCACCCACGCGATCACGCCGCTCGCGACCAGGCTGGCCGCCACGCCCGTCACCGCCATGCCCAGCGCTTCCGTCACCAGCATCAGGAACACCGAATGGCTGCGCATCCCCAGTGCGCGCAAGGTGGCCAGCTCGCGCCGCCGTTCCAGCGCATTGATCGACATGGTGGCGGCGATGCTTGCCGCAATCACGGCAAACACCATGCCCGCGATGCTGTCGAACGCCAGGTCGGACGCGCTGCGCGCGCGCAGGTAGGCCGGCGACAATTCCTGCCAGGTGCGCACCTCGGCGCCCACGCCCGCCGTACGCAGCGCCGCCGCCAGCACCCCGCGCCGCTGTTCCATCATGGCCGGGTCGGACAGGAATACCACAAAACGCCCTGTCGCATCGGTATCGAGCAAATCCTGCGCCAGCGCCAGCGGCATCAGCAGCGGCTGCGCCTGCTCCTCGCCCGCGCCCGCCGCATACACATCGACCACCTGCGTCACGACCTGCCTGGGCGCCGCGTCCGGCACGGCCGCCGTGAGCGTCAGCGCGCTGCCGACGCGCAAGGCCAGTACGCCGGCCTTGTCCTGGCTGACGGCAACGCCATTGCCGCTACCGGCCTGCAGCTTGCCGGGAGCCGCCTGCAGCAGCGCACCCGCCGGCGCGTCCGGTAGATCGATCCCGGTCCCCGCAAACGTGGCCGAACCTTGGCCGGTGGAGGCGATCCCGGACACGCTGATTTGCGGCAGCACCAGCGCGATTCCCCGGAAGCCGGCCAGCACGGCGCGCACCCGCGCCGCTTCATCCGCACTGAAGCGCCGGCCCTGGCGCGCTGCGCCCGATGCCGGCCCCGGCAGGACGGTCAGGTGCCCCATGCGCTGCAGTACGACTGCCTGGTATTCGATCCCGGCGCGCGTGCCGGCGATGCTGCCCGCAAACAGGTCGAGCACGCACAGGCTGGCCGCGATCAGCAGGGTCGCCAGCACGCCGCGCGGGCGTCCCAGCAGCAGGGTGCGCAAGGCCAGCCGGTAGGGGCTCATAACTGGACCCGGAAGGGCTGGCGCTCCGGATCGCCCAGCGCGACGTGCAGGCGTCCTTCGTGCAGCTGCAGGGTACGCGTGCTGCGGTCCAGCTGGCGCTGGTCGCGCGTGGCGACGATGAAGCTGGTGCCGTGCTCGTTCTGCTGCTGCACGAACAGGTCCATCACCAGGCGGATGCTGGCGCTGTCCAGGCGCGAGGTCGGTTCGTCGGCCAGCACCAGGCGCGGCCTGGCCATCAGCGCCCGCGCGATCGCCACGCGCTGGCTCTGGCTGGGGTCGAGGCGCGCCGGATAGGTATCGGCATGGGTGGCCAGGCCGAGCTGGTTGAGCAGGTCGGCGGCGCGCGCATGGGCGGCGCGCAGGGCCTTGGGCGAGAGCGATTCGCGCAGCATCAGCGGCAGCAGCACGTTTTCGCGCGCGGTGAGCACCGGAATCAGGGTGAACGACTGGAACACGAAGCCCATCATTTCATTGCGCAGGTCGGCGCGCGCCTGTTCCGGCAGGCGCGCAATGAGCAGCTTGGCGATCACGATGCTGCCTTCGGTTGCGTGGTCGAGCATGCCGATCAGGTTCAGCAGCGTGGTCTTGCCGCTGCCCGAGGGGCCGCAAATGACCACCATTTCGGCTTCTCCCACCTGGAGATCGATGCCGTCGAGCGCGTGCACGCCGGACAGGCCGCCGCCGTAATACTTGTGCACCCGCGTCAGGCGCACCAGGTCGCCGCACGGCTTGGGCGCAGGGGGCGTCGGCCCGTCATGTTCCAGAATCGCATCCATCGGCCCACCTCCCGCCTTGTCGGTGCGCGCGAGGAAGACGCGCGCGGCATTGAGCAGTAGAACCTGATTCGGGCGGGCCGCCGTTGAGATTGCTCAACGGCAATAATCAGACGGCGATGCGGGTTTCGAACTTGCTGCGGAAGGTGGAGAAATAGGCTTTGACGTTGCGCACATTGGTGCGCGTGGCAAACAGGCGGTGCGCCAGCGCGTGGTAGGCCGGCATGTCGGCCACTTGCACGATGAGCACGAAATCGGGGCCGGGGGCGACCCGGTAGCATTGCAGCACGGCCGCTTCGGCCGCCACGTGCTGTTCGAACTCGGCCATGCGCTCGGCGGCCTGCACATCGAGCGTGATTTCGACGATGGCGGTCAGGCGCGCGCCCACCTTCTCGGGCGACACGATCGCCACCTGGCGCTCGATGATGCCGCCTTCGTTCATGTACTTGACCCGGCGCAGGCAGGTCGGCGGCGATACGTGCACCAGCTCGGCCAGCTCCGCATTGGTGTGCGATGCGTCAAGCTGGAGGATATTCAGGATGCGGCGGTCGACGTCGTCGAGTTCGTTGGCAAGCATGGAATGAGTGTTTCGAAAAGGATTTGACTACTGAATGAAATATTAATTCATGCATGTTGATTGATGAAATATTACATCAATATGAGTATAAATTAGAAAGCATATTTCATGCTGGCTCAACTACGATCTGCGCATTCACCAATTTCTTACATCGAGGTCATCATGTGCGGTATCGTCGGAGCAGTAGCACAACGCAACATCACTCCCATCCTGGTCGAGGGCCTGAAGCGCCTTGAGTACCGCGGCTACGACTCGTGCGGCGTCGCGCTGCACGTCGACGGCAAGCTGCAGCGTTCGCGCAGCACCTCGCGCGTGACCGACCTCGAAACCCAGATTAACACCGTCGGCCTGCAAGGCTTTACCGGCATCGCCCACACCCGCTGGGCCACGCACGGCGCGCCGGCATCGCACAATGCGCACCCGCATTTTTCGCCGACCGAAGAGAACGCCCGCATCGCCCTGGTCCACAACGGCATCATCGAAAACCACGACGAACTGCGCGCCGAACTGACTGGCCTCGGCTATGTGTTCCAGAGCCAGACCGATACCGAAGTCATCGCCCACCTGGTCGACCATATGTACAGCGGCGACCTGTTCGAGACGGTCCAGCTGGCCGTCAAGCGCCTGCACGGCGCCTACGCGATCGCCGTGTTCAGCCGCGAAGAACCGCACCGCGTGGTTGCCGCGCGCCAGGGTTCGCCGCTGATCGTCGGCGTCGGCCAGGGCGAGAACTTCGTCGCCTCCGACGCCATGGCGCTGGCCGGCACCACCGACCAGATCATCTACCTGGAAGAAGGCGACGTG
Source organism: Massilia atriviolacea (assembly GCF_003953935.1). GTDB lineage: Bacteria > Pseudomonadota > Gammaproteobacteria > Burkholderiales > Burkholderiaceae_D > Telluria_A > Telluria_A atriviolacea. Next base: position 8,826 of record NZ_RXLQ01000004.1, on the reverse strand, counting down.
GTCGACCTGCAACTGTCGAAAGTCTGGATCGTCGACGTCGACGGCAAGCCGGCCCAGCGCGAAGTGAAAACCGTGTACGCCCACACCGGCGCCGCCGAGCTCGGTCCTTACCGCCACTACATGCAGAAAGAAATCTTCGAGCAGCCGCGCGTCATCGGCGACACGCTCGAAGGCGTCACCGGCATCATGCCGGAACTGTTCGGCGACGAGGCGTTCAAGGTGTTCAAGCAGATCGACCGCGTGCTGATTCTTGCCTGCGGCACCAGCTACTACTCGGGCCTGACCGCCAAGTACTGGATGGAATCGGTGGCCAAGGTCCCGGTGCAGGTCGAGATCGCCAGCGAATACCGCTACCGCGACAGCGTGCCGCATCCGAACACCCTGGTGGTGACGATTTCGCAGAGCGGCGAAACGGCCGACACCCTGGCCGCGCTCAAGCATGCGCGCAGCCTGGGCATGGTGCACACCTTGACCATCTGCAACGTGGCCACCAGCGCCATGGTGCGCGAATGCGCCCTGTCGTACATCACCCGCGCCGGCGTGGAAGTGGGCGTGGCATCGACCAAGGCCTTCACCACCCAGCTGGCCGCGCTGTTCCTGCTGACCCTGACCCTGGCGCAAGTCAACGGCCGCCTGAGCGACGAGGAAGAAGCGACCTACCTGAAAGAAATGCGTCACCTGCCGGTGGCGATCGCCTCGGTGCTGGCGCTGGAACCGCAGATCATCGCCTGGGCCGACGACTTTGCGCGCAAGGACAACGCGCTATTCCTGGGCCGCGGCATGCACTATCCGATCGCCCTGGAAGGCGCGCTCAAGCTCAAGGAAATTTCCTACATCCACGCCGAAGCGTATCCGGCCGGTGAGCTCAAGCACGGCCCGCTGGCGCTGGTGACCGATGAAATGCCGGTGGTCACGATTGCTCCGAACGATGCGCTGCTGGAAAAGCTGAAATCGAACATGCAGGAAGTGCGTGCCCGTGGCGGCCAGCTGTACGTGTTCGCCGACGTCGATTCGCGCATCACCTCGGGCGATGGCTTGCACGTGATTCGTTTGCCGGAACACTACGGCCTGCTGTCGCCGATCCTGCACGTGGTGGCCTTGCAGTTGCTGGCGTATCACACCGCGCTGGCCAAGGGGACGGATGTGGACAAGCCGCGTAATCTGGCGAAGTCGGTGACGGTGGAGTAAAAACCTGTTGCGGCGCCCTGACTGGAGCAAGTTGATCGGAGAACTAATATGCTCCGACTATGAATTGTGCTCCGTAACGGTACGGTTTCAGTCGCTTCCATAGAGCGACTGTTTCTTGCAAATATAGTCGGTGGTTCGATTTCTCCCCGGCCACCAGGAACAAAAACAGAACGCCACCGCCGGGTGGCGTTTTGTTTTATCAAGCATGGCCATTCCCTATCTGAAAAAACCATACGACTGATCTTTTTTCTGTCAACGCTGAACCCATTGTGCGAGAATGCCCTCCCCCCTGGATGGTGCGCATGATGACCAAATTCACCGCAATCATAACTGGACTGATACTTGTTCTGGCAGCGTGCAAGCCCGCAGCCACAGCGCCTGCGCATGACATTCCTGCGGCAATGAGCCAGACCGCGACCACCCTGCTGCAATCGAAATTTTTACACGCGACCTCGATTGCTGTCGTTTATCGCGGCAAGGAATTCATTCTGCATCAAGGTGAGCTGGAGACCGGCAAAGCCAATCCGCCCAACGATACGACGCTGTATGAAATCGGCTCAGTGAGCAAAACGTTTGCTGGCCTGCTACTGGCGAACGCTGTGCTTGATGGGAAGGCCGCACTCGACGATCCCATACAAAAGTACCTGGCGGCTGCCTATCCGAACCTGCAGTCGCAGGGGCAGCCAGTTCGCTTGCGCCATTTGATCACGCATACCAGCAATATGCCGGGCATGCTGCCATTGCAGGTGAACACCGTATTGAAGGATTTTACTGCACACGCCACGCCGGCAAAGCTCAATGCAGCCTACGCCGGTTACGGACAACAGCAATTTTGGCAGGACTTGCACACAGTCAGCATCAACGGTCCGCTTGGTAAGGACTACGCATATTCAAGCGCCGGTACCGAACTCATTGCGCACGTTCTCGAAAAAATCTACGGAATGCCCTATGACATCCTGCTCACGCAATTCGTGGCGCGCGAAGCGGGCATGCAAGATACCAAGCTGAAAATGACAGCCAAGGAAACCAGCCGGCTAGCGCCCGGCTATCACAGCGACAATCCCGTCATGACAACACCGATGCCACAATTGCCTTGGGGGGCGGCCGGCAACCTGAAGTCGACGATGCCGGATATGACGAAGTACCTGCGCCTGCAATTGGGCGCCAATCCCGCCGTCATCGAATCGCACAAACCGCTGGTACGCTTTCAGGACGACTTCAGCATTGGCTATTTCTGGAATATCGGGACCAATCGCCAGTTGGGCACGCATTATGTACACCATGGCGGCGTTCCGCGCGCGCAAAGCTACGCCTACGTCGTTCCTAAATATCAGCTTGGGGTGTTCATCATCACCAACCAGAGCGGCGACGCTACCGCCGGCGCCATGGAAGGCGCGCTGGCGCATATTTTCGACACAGTGGAATCCATGGAAAGCGCGAAGTAGGCCGGCCCTTGTGTTGGAGCATTGTGCCACGACGGTCAGTTGGTGGCACAATCACGCGGCTCTGGCCTATCGCCCCGTTGAAGAGTTCCCTGCAGTCACGCTTGAAAGAAGATGTGGCGCCACCAGGGCGCCACATGGTTCAACAGAAAGCGGAATAAGCGTACCGCCGTCTTCTGAGATATCGAACTCTAATTAGACACACGCTTCACCTGGGCAGCGGCGAATGCCGATTGGCCGTACAGGCTGACATACAGATAGCCGCTTGGTGGATTCGCAACGACGACAAACTCGCTATTGCCACTGTTGAACGAGCCTTAATTGTAGTGGTTCTGCGTGGCCTACCGACCAAGCGCGCTGACGTACATGTCGGTACTGGCTTTACGCTTAAACGGAACTCAGGTTACCCCAGGCACGGCCGCACGATCATTCATATCCGGATCTGAATTTGTCGCGACAGCGTAACTGCAAACTGAATGAATCGACGGAAACCTCCGGGCTTGCGTCTCAATGCAACGTGCTAGACTCAGCGCTTTTCTCATGCGTTGCTTTATGGTTAACCTTACGTTCAACACCACCGATCCCGAAGAAATCTTGTTGGCCCAGCGATACTGGGCGATGGATGGCGAAGGAAAATACAAGGAAAACGTTGCTGCCTTATTGCCGTTTCGCGGACTCACGATAACGGCGCAGTTGAGTGCGCATATGCGTACTATCGTCACGGCCACGGACCCAAATCAACAATGTCCAAAGTGCGGCAATTTCGAGGTGGTCACTAATCGCAGTCACGTCAAGCGCAAAGCTGGAGTCATGCGATTCAAGTGTACTGCCTGCATTGAAGCCGAGCGAGCTCTTTCACAAGCGCAACGACAGCAAGCGTCGAACGACCTCTCTAAGTTTCTCACCACCCTGGGTGAGCGACGTAGCCGCATCAGAACTGAATATGCAAACCTGCCAGCCGACATCGTGCTGCTCCTGATGGCACTTGATCAAGCCATAAATCCACGATTGGCTAAAGGTACATTCCGCGAAAGTGAGTGCGCGGCTCTCGTCCCAGGGCATGTTGGGCATTTTATTCAGAAGCTACGCGGCGCCCAAGTAATCGTCGACCATCCTTCGCTGACTAGTTCAGATGCGTATGAGTTCCAGGATGGCCACCTTTCGTACTATCCAAAAAAGGTGGTCTACAAACTGGTACCAGACCCGGTTTTGTCAAATGAGGAGGTTTTAGGACTGCTCCGCAACATGGAGTTAAAAGATAACGCTGCGCTTCGCGAGCTTTGGCTCGATTACGCCGCATCTGAATGCATCGCATATCTAGACAATCAGTGTGAGTATCACGGAATGTCTGTGGGTTACGATACGCGTGAAGAATTTTTCAGTTCGGTGAGGCTCGCCTTACAAAAATACAGCGTGACAAAAGTTTGGAATGTAATTTGGAGGGTCGTGCGAGAGGCACTCGTTCTGGCTGCACGCAGTTACTCAAACAAGACCAAAGCTTCCGCGACCATTCCTGGAAAACTGAGACGCCATTTGGAAAAAGTTGAGAAAGGAGAGGCAAAACCGCTTGAAGACTGGGAGAGGCCTAATTGGCAAGGTGCGGGTACTCTGGGCAATTTGTTTACCGAAATATTCTCTATAGATGAGACGACCCCAGGTACCGAGGTTATGGCTATGTTTCCTGACCCAACGTTCGATGAGGGAGAGCTCTCAATTGATGCCGAGCCGATTCGTCTGGCGGCGCATCGTCTATTCACTGCCGCAGTTGCTCATGATCTCGCTGCCAACGCGCTTATCACCTTGGCCAATGGTATTAAAGAGGGGCTTGAGCTGTCCGACGCGATCAACAATGTGTTCGACCGACATCCTGGGCTCAACGAGCCATACTAAGTGACAATATTGAGCGGGCACAGCAGCGGATCGAATTGGCTTAATGGGCTACCAAATCGAGTGGCATCTAATCGAACGGCTCTAGCCAATTTTGCTCCGATGCAGAGCGCGCGGGTGTCCCATACTTTCTTTTTTGAAATCTGCGTAGATTGGTATTGCTAGGCGGGATGTTGTCTCAGACTGCTCTTGCAGGCAACAGCTGATGTGACGAACAATCAAGTTCGATGCAAACGGACCAACCTTGCAGAAGCTCATGTGTGCCGTGACCTGGCAACATGGATTGTTTATTTGGGAATATGGTCTGTAGCAGAGCCAGATCCTGCACAGCAACTCCGGTGCTCGAGCGGCAACGCGACCGCACCGCTACATAGACCGTGCGACGGGACGAAAAAGCAGTGGAAGCACGTGTACTAATTCCATAATTCCAGTAAAATGGAAATGAATCGAACTTGATCGCTTCCGCCAGGAGACCTATGGATACGAAACACGCTCTCGACGCCCTTGCGGCGCTGGCTCAGGACTCGCGCCTGGCGGTGTTCCGCCTGCTGGTCCAGGCCGGCCCTGAGTGCGGCATGGTAGCAAGCAAGATCGCCGAAGCCCTCGGCTTGCCGGCGTCTTCGCTCTCCTTCCATCTGAAGGAATTGACCCTCGCCAATCTGATTACCCCGCGCCAGGAGGGCCGCTTCATCGTTTATACGGCCCGGTTCGACACGATGAACGCCCTGCTGGCGTTCTTGACCGAAAACTGCTGCAGCGGCTTGCCATGCGGCGTGAGCTGTACGCCGGAAGCGGCGGCGACGCACGTCTAGCGCCGGCTCACTGACACAAACTGGATCCCTCATGAACGTTCTATTCCTGTGCACCGGTAACTCCTGCCGTTCGGTCCTCTCCGAAGCGACCTTCAATCACCTCGCGCCCGACGGCCTGAAGGCGATCAGCGCCGGCAGCAAGCCGGCCGGTCAGCTGCATCCTCGCGCCGTCGCCCTGCTCCACCGCAAAGGCATTGCCACCGAGGGCTACTTCAGCAAATCCTGGGACGACCTGCCGCTCACGCCCGACATCGTGGTCACCGTGTGCGCCAGCGCCGCCGGCGAAACCTGCCCGGCTTACCTTGGTCCCGTGCTGCGCACGCACTGGGGCGTCGACGACCCCGGCCACGTCATCGGCACCGAAGAAGAGATCGAGGCAGCGTTCGAAGAAACCTACGCCCTCCTCCGCGCACGGATCGAGGCTTTCCTGGCCTTGCCGCTCGACGCGCTGCGCGGCGACAAGGCCGCATTCAAGGCGGAACTCGACCGCATCGGCACGCTGAGCGCCTGAGCGGCCGGGTGGCTGCGCCGCCACCTGCCTTCTATATATAGCGTCGCCAATGTCGTCCCCGGAGGCCGGCAGGCCCCTTTTGTCCCGCATTCCCGTTCAAGGAGTTCCCGTGTTTGCCGCCTTCCTGATTTTCCTCGTCACCCTCGTCTTCGTGATCTGGCAGCCGCGCGGCCTCGGCATCGGGTGGAGCGCCGCGGCCGGCGCCGTCGTCGCGCTGCTGGCCGGCGTCATCGAGCTGGCGGACATTCCCGTGGTCTGGCACATCGTCTGGAACGCCACCGGCACGTTTGTTGCCGTCATCATCATCAGCCTGTTGCTGGACAAAGCCGGCTTCTTCGAGTGGGCCGCATTGCATGTGGCGCGCTGGGGCAAGGGTAACGGCAAGCGCCTGTTCATCCTGCTCGTGCTGCTCGGCGCCGCTGTCGCCGCCCTCTTCGCCAACGATGGCGCCGCGCTGATCCTGACCCCGATCGTCATCGCCATGCTGCGCGCGCTGCGCTTTCCGCCCAAGGCCACGCTGGCGTACGTCATGGCGGCCGGCTTCATCGCCGACACGGCCAGCCTGCCGCTGGTGGTGTCGAACCTGGTCAACATCGTCTCGGCCGATTACTTCGGCATCGGCTTCGCGCGCTACGCCGCCGTGATGGTGCCGGTCAACCTGGTCTCGGTGGCGGCCACCTTGGGCGTACTGATCTGGTTCTTCCGCAAGGACATCCCGGCCGACTACGACTTGGCGCAATTGAAGCGCCCCGACGACGCCATCCACGACCGCGCCACCTTCATCACCGGCTGGTGGGTGCTGGGCCTGCTGTTGGCAGGTTTCTTCTGGCTCGAACAGCTCGGCGTGCCGATCAGCGCGGTGGCCGCCGCCGGCGCCCTGCTGCTGCTGGTCGTTGCCGCGCGCGGCCACAAGATGTCCACGCGCGAGGTGATCGGCAACGCGCCGTGGCAGGTGGTGGTGTTCTCGCTCGGAATGTACCTGGTCGTCTACGGGCTGCGCAATGCCGGCCTGACCAGCTACCTGACGGCACTGTTGAACCAGTTTGCCAGCCATGGCGTCTGGGGGGCGGCGATCGGCACCGGCTTGACCACCGCCTTCCTGTCATCGATCATGAACAATATGCCGACCGTGCTGATCGGCGCCCTCTCGATCGACGCGACCGCCAGCAGCGGCGTGGTGCGCGAAGCGATGGTGTACGCCAACATCATCGGCAGCGACCTGGGACCGAAGATCACCCCGATCGGCAGCCTGGCCACCTTGCTCTGGCTGCACGTTTTATCCAGCAAAGACATCCGGATTTCGTGGGGCTATTATTTCCGCGTCGGAATCGTCCTCACCCTCCCGGTGCTGCTGCTTACCCTGGCCGCGCTCGCGCTGCGCCTTTCATAATTGGAGAACCTGATGTCCGTGACGATTTACCACAACCCCGATTGCGGCACCTCGCGCAATACGCTGGCACTGATCCGTAATGCCGGCATCGAGCCGCTCGTCATCGAGTACCTGACGCAGCCGCCCGACCGCGCCACCCTGGCCGGCCTGATCGCCGCCAGCGGCCTGCAGGTCAGGGAGGCAATCCGCCAGAAAGGGACGCCCTATGCCGAGCTGGGCCTCGATGCGCCGTCGATCGGCGACGGCCAGCTGCTCGACGCCATGCTGGCCCATCCGATCCTGATCAACCGGCCCTTCGTGTCGACCCCGCTCGGCGTGCGCCTGTGCCGCCCCTCTGAACTGGTGCTCGACATCCTGGGCGAGCCGCAGCGCGGCGCGTTTACCAAGGAAGATGGCGAACGCGTGATCGACGCCGACGGAAAGCGGGTGCAGCATGGATAAGATTCCCGGCCTGCCCAACATTAATGCCCAGCAGCTTGGCATGCCTTCGCTCGAACAACTGATGCCCGCCGGCGAGCTGAACCATCCGCCACGCATCCTGATGCTGTACGGCTCCTTGCGCGAACGCTCGTTCAGCCGCTTTCTCACGCAGGAAGCGGCGCGCATCCTCGAGCATTTTGGCGCGGAAGTGAAGATTTTCGACCCGATGACGTTGCCCATGGCCGGCAGCGTGCCGGAAGACCACCCCAAGGTGCTGGAGTTGCGCGCCCTGTCGATGTGGTCCGAAGGCCAGGTCTGGTGCAGTCCCGAGCGCCACGGCGCGGTGACGGCGGTGATGAAGAACCAGATCGACTGGATTCCGCTGGAACAGGGCGCCACCCGCCCCAGCCAGGGGCGCACCCTGGCCGTGATGCAGGTGTGCGGCGGTTCGCAGTCGTTCAATGTGGTCAACACCTTGCGCCTGCTGGGGCGCTGGATGCGCATGTTCACCATTCCCAACCAATCGTCGGTGCCGATGGCCTATAAGGAATTCGATGAGGAAGGCCGCATGCGACCCTCGGCCTACTACGACCGCGTGGTCGACGTCATGGAAGAGCTTTATAAGATGACGCTGCTGATGCGCGGGCGTTCCGATTATCTGACCGACCGCTACAGCGAGCGTAACGAACGGGCGCTCAAGGCGATCGACCGCCAGATCGGCAAAATTTAGGCAATGCCCGGCAAAAAACCGCAGTAAAAAGCAAAAGGCACCTTGTCGAATCCAGGGGCCTTTGCTATAGTTCGCCTCCCCGCTGAAACGGTAGCGAAATCAAGTAGTTGCAAGACAGATCAGGGGCGCTTCGAAAGAAGCGATGTAAAAAGAAGGGGTTGACGAGAAACGCGAAACGCTGCATAATCTCACCTCTCTGCTGCAACGAACACAACGCTTCGTAGCAAACGGCAGAAGCAGTACCGAACAAGTTCTTTAACAATTAACAGTCGATAAGTGTGGGCGTTTGATGAAGGTGCCAAGAACTTCGGTTCTTGAATACTTAAATTATCAAATGTTCACAAAAAAGAAATATAGGCGCTTCGCAAGAAGTGGCCTGTCAGTATTTTGAGTGAGCGATCTGTCCGCAAGGACATTAAACAGAGATTGAACTGAAGAGTTTGATC
>NZ_RXLQ01000039.1 GCF_003953935.1 Massilia atriviolacea | reverse complement strand
GTGATGGGCGGGCATGAGGCATTCTAGCCAGCGAAAACGCACCAGCTTTGCGCTGCCTCAGTCGTGCGCGGGTCGATCTGCCTGCGGCCGGAACGGCAGGCGCATCGTCGCCCGGGTGCCTTGCGCCAGCGCGGCGATGTCGAGCGCGGCACGGGCGCCGAAACCGGTATCGAGGCGCGCGCGGATATTCATCAGCGCCACGCCATTGCCGGCGCCGCGGCGCGCCTGCCCGATGCCGACGCCATCGTCCTCGACCACGATTCTCCAGCTGCCCATCGCGCAACACCGCCCCGATGCGCACGTGGCCGCCGTCGAGCTTGGGGCCGACGCCGTGGTGCACGGCATTTTCGACCAGCGGCTGCAGCAGCAGGGGCGGCATCGGCGCCTGGCGCACCGCCTCGCTGGCATCAATGGAAAATGTCAGGCGGCTTCCCATGCGGATCTGCATCAGCTGCAGGTAATTGTGGGCGGTGTCGAGTTCCGCGCCGAGGCTGCTGTCGCCGGCGCGCATCTGGCCGAGGCTGGCGCGCAGGTAGTCGGTGAAGGTTTCCAGCATCCGTTGCGCGCGCGGCGCGTCGGTGGCGATCAGGCTCTGGACGTTGGCCAGGGTATTGAACAGGAAGTGCGGCTCGATCTGCGCCTGCAGCATGCGCAGCTGCGACTCGGCGGCCTGCTGCGCCAGCGCCTTTTCCTTTGCGCGGAACTGCCACCAGACCCAGTTGGCCGCCAGGACCAGCACGCCGAAAATGCCGAACTTGAGCTGGACCATCGGCGCGCCCGACAGTTTTTGCCAGAAGTCGACCGAGTGGACTTGCCCCAGTACGGCATAGCCGGCGCGCACGCCGAGCGCGGCGCCCGCGAACAGGATCGCGCTCATCAGCGCAGCCGGGCGCCAGCCCTGCATGGCGGACAGCGCGTCGATCCACGCTTGCGGCAGCAGCCATTCGCAGGCGCGCATGAGCAGCAGCATGCTGGCGGCGGCGCAGCTGCCGAACAGGAGGTTGTTGGCGAGCGAAGTGGTCCACCAGGACAGTTCGGCCTTCCCCATCAGGAGCACCGACACCAGCATCAGCGCGAGCGTCACCGCCAGGGCCAGCCAGACGGCGGCCAGCAGGCGCGCCGCCCAGGTCTCGTCGCGGCGCTTTTTCAGGATCGGGAAACTGCGCAAGGGGTGCATGACTGTGTGGCGTGTATCCATGGGGGCGAGTGTAGCAGCGTTGCCGCTCAGGGCTTGGGGCGCGGGATCTCGGCCAGCGCGGCGCGGCGCGTGCGTTCGGCTTGTTGCGCCTCGGCCAGCTCCAGCTCGAATGCGCCCGGCGCCGCGCTGGCTGGCGTGGTAGCCGCGCCAGTGCCAGCTGCCGCCGCGCAGCACGCGGTACTTGCAGGCGGCATCGACCCAGGCGCTGCCGTCGGCCGGTGCGCCGGTGTCGTTGTCGTGCTCGCAGTCCTGGACGAATTCGGCGATATTGCCGAGCGTATCGTGCAGGCCGAAGGCGTTCGCTTCGTACTTGCCGATCCGGAAAGCCTTGAGCGCGACGCTATGCACCGGCTGCGTATTGGCGGCGCGCGCTGCCCATCCTGAATTCGCCAGCCTTGATGGTGACCATCTGCGGTTCGATCGGCGCCAGCGCGGGCGCCGCCACGGCGGCGTTGGCGAACAGGAGGAGGGAAGCGGCCAGGGTAGTGTGCTTGAACATGCAATGCCTGCGGTGGTTGGGATGCGGGCAGGATGGCCGGCGCCGCCTGCCGGCGCACGCGCCGCGCGACGGATCGACAGGCGCGGCGACGGATCGACAGGCGCGCCGACGAACGGTTGCCGCCGCTCGCAGCCCCTGTCGATTCGCCGCGCCGCGCTGGCGATCGCGCAAGCGGCGGCACTACAATGGCGTCATGACATCGACAAAGACGCCCCCATGCGCGCCCTGATCGCCGACGACGAGCCGCACCTGGCGCGCTTCCCGCAGCAGCAACTGGCCACGCTGTGGCCGGAACTGGAGATCGTGCAGCTGGCCGGGAACGGCGTCGAGGCGGCGCGCGCGATCGCCGCCCTGCAGCCGGACCTGGCCTTCCTCGACATCCAGATGCCGGGGCTGAGCGCACTGGAAGTGGCGCAGGGCATCGAAGGGCCGACCAGGGTGGTTTTCGTGACCGCCTACGACAGCCACGCGGTCGAGGCCTTCGAGCATGCGGCGCTCGACTACCTCCTCAAGCCGGTCGGGAGCGAACGCCTGGCGCGCACCCTGGAGCGCATCAAGGCGGCCTGCGCGCCGCCGCCGGACGATGCGCGCCTGGCGCTGGCGCTGACGCGTTTATTGGCGGCGCAGGCACAGCCGCGCCTGCGCTATATCCGGGCCGGGCAGGGCGAATTGACGTTCCAGGTGGCGGTGGAGAACGTGCTGTTCTTCCACGCCGACGACAAATACACGGTGGTGACGACCGCGGCGGGCGAACACCTGATCCGCACCCCGCTCACCGACCTGGCGGCGCAGCGCGATCCGGAACAGTTCTGGCAGGTGCACCGCTCCACCTTGATCAACCTGGCGTTTTTGGACGGCACCCGGCGCGACGAGGGCGGGCGCCTGTTCGTGCGCATGCGCGGGCAGCGGCGCGAGTTGCCGGTCAGCCGCGCCTTCGTGCACCTGTTCAGGGCGATGTAGGCCGGCGCCTGTCAGCTGAACCAGGCGAACAGGCCGGCGGCGGCGCAGCCGGCCACGGTGGCGCCGACCACGACTTTCAGCACGCCGCCGGCCGGTTCGGGCCCGGTTTTCACGGGTGCGGCCGCCGGCGCTTCGGGCGCGGCGGCGGCCACTACCACCGCCGGCAAGGGCTCGGGACGCAGCGCGACCAGGTGTTCGGTGCCGGCCGGGGGGGCCAGGACGCTCAGGTCGTCCTGCGGATATGCTTCAATGCTGCTGGTGGACATGGGGCAGTTCCAGGGGTAGGTGGGGATTACGCATCGACGGTGGCGTTCACGGTGCAGATGACCATGGCGGTGCAGGCGCTCTTGTGGCCGTGCAGGGTCAGCGGAATCGATTCGTCCAGGGTCGCGCCATCGCCCTCGATGATGGGATTGATGCCGTGCAGCGGGCAGCTGACCAGGTCGCCCACGCGGGCAACCCGGCGGCCGTCGATGGTGAAGCTGCCGCTGGCCTTGATGACCTTGCCGCCGTGGGTGGTCATATCGCCTTCGCAGCAAATCGGGCGGTCCATCAGAAGCTATCCTTGACGCCGGCGGTGGACGGGAAATACGGACGCTTGATGGCAGCATCTTTTTTCATCTGCTCGGCCGTGGGCGGCACCACCAGCAGCAGGGTGGCGCCCTCGTTGCGGCGCAGGTTGGCGACCAGGGTCGCGCCGCCGCTCTGGCGTCCTGCCATCGAGGCCAGCGAGACGCCCACGAAGGCGCTGGCGGCGCCGGTGTCGCCCAGGATGCGCGCCAGGTCGAAGCCGCGCTTGGGGTCGAGCAGGTCGAATTCGTCATCGACCGCATGCAGGCTTTGCACCAGCGGCACCAGGCGCGCGCCGCTGTTGCGGTCGTCCCAGACGCTGCCGTAATCGTAGAAGATGCGCACCGGCAGCTTGCCGTCCAGCGGGGCCAGCGCGGCGCGCAGGGCCGCTTCCATGCGCGCCACTTTCTCGGCCGCCTTGACCGGCTTGCCGGCGCCGTCGAGATAGGACACCACCTGCGGACGGTACACCGTGCCGAGATGCTCCAGGTGGTCGAACTGGTCGACCTGGAAGGGGGTCCACGGCTTGGCCATGTACGGACTCGGCACGAACGGCGCGGGCGGGGTTTTCTTCCAGCCGGCAAACTCCGACCAGTTGCGCGAGAACTGTCCACCGCGGTTCTTGACCACCATGGTGTCGGTCGCGAACGGCGCGAACGGGCGCAGGCGCTCGACCCGCGCGCGCCGCGCCAGCACCAGCATGGCAAAGCTGTCGCTGATGGTGCGCGCCTGCTTGGGGCGGTACACCTGCTCGGCCGCCAGCTTTTCGTAGCGCGGCGGATCGCTGCGGATGAAGCTCAGGGCGCGGTGCATGGCGCTGTCCTTGGCGTGCACGCCGATGGCCGGCACGTCCGCGTTCTGCTCGAAGGTGGCGAACAGGGTCTGCCACAGCGGATCGGGCTCGTCGTTCAGATAGGACTTGACCACCTGCCCGCTCTGGGTCAGCAACTCGCGGAAGGAACCCTGATCGGTGTAGTGGCCGCTCACCTTGGTCACCACCACGCTGCCCGCATTCGTCTTGTGGCGCAACTCGCGTGCCGGACCGTCGGCCGGTTCGCCGAACGAGGGCGCGACGACCGAAATCGGCAGCGGGTAGCGGTCCATGAATTCGCGCACGGCGGCGTCGATCGTGTCCTGATTGCGCTTGGCCGCCATCATTTGCCATTCCTGCAAATTGTTCGGATATTGCTTGGCGTCTTGCGAAACGATGTAGCTGCCGTTGCTGTCCAGCACCGCCTGCCACAGGTTGGATTTGGGATAGTCGGGATGGTTGCGCCAGGTTTCGACGGCCACGCCGACGCCGACCAGGTCCAGCGAGTCGATGGGCGGGTAGGAAGTGTTGCCGGTTTGCGTCTGCGACATGAGAGGGTCCATCTTGTTAATGGGAGTAGGCGGCGCGCCCAGGGCCTGGACGGCGTACAGCATGCCCGCCAGCGGCCAGGCAAGCGCGGCATGCGGCCAAGGCGGGCGCAGGGCCATCGGCCGGTCCTATTGCGGGGCTTTCGGTTCGCATAAAGGCACGGCCGTGTCTTTTGGGTCGTGGGTGCAATAGTTGCGCTTGGGCGTGAAGGCGGTGAAACAGCCCGCCGTCGACAGCAGGACCCCCATGATGGCCGCGCCGCACACGGCGCGGCGCGCGGCGCCAGGTGGTAGCAGCTTCATTAGTATCCTCCGTGGGAAAGCTGGTGCTCATGATACAGCCGCTGCCGTTCCTGGGCGCGCGCCCCGGTCGTTTCCGAGACGACGAAGGGACTCAGGCTGGCGACATTGCATTTCAAGGTGAAATCCGGCAGCTTGCCGGGATGGTCGCCCCCGATCGCATGATAGTGGAAGTTGCCGTTGATGACCTCGCGGTCGCCGGCCGCGATTTCACCGTTGAGCATGGCCACGATCTCGGGCGCCGGCGGCGGGAACGAGGCTTCGTTCGCTCCTTTTTCATCGGCCGCGCCATGCCAGTTGGTGCGCCAGTCGGCCACCGCGCGCAGGAAGGTGATCCATGTCACGTTATTGGTCTTGAGAATCTCGCTGATGCCGATGCAGACATCGTAGGCGGTCGCTTTCTCGGTATGCATGCTGTTGCTGACGATGCTCGAGTGGTAGGAGTTGTCGCCGTCGCGGTTCATCCAGCGCGCCTTGGCCTGTTCCGGGGTATCGCCCGGCAACATGCCTTCCTGGCCCTTCTTGGTGTAGGGACTGGTGGCGCCGATGGCGGCGTCGATCGGACCGTTGTCCAGCTTGGCCGGCCCCATTTCCGGCCGGAACGGCACGTTCAGCTGCTCGCCGTTGATGAAGCGCTTGCGGCCGAAGGTGTGGCCGACATTCCACTTGAAGTGAATCTTGAATTCATAGGGGGCCACGCCGATCTGCCGGGCATCCTTGTTTTTGCCGTCCGGCGCAGTAAACATGCGCTGGAAAAAGCGGCTGCCGAGCTTGACGCGCATGTCTTCGTACACGCCCCACCAGCCGATGCCCTGGATGTTCGGCAGGCCGACGGTGGCGTCGTCCGGGCTGAAGTAGAGAAATACCTTGCCGCGGTTGTCGCGCTCGAAACGGGCGGCCGGCTCCCAGGTGCGTCCGACCACGCCCTCGCCCTCGGTCTTGAGGGTGGCGAAGGCGGGCACCGTGGCCGGCGCGGTGGTCATGAAGTCGGCCACGATCTTGCGCAGGGTTTCTTCGCGCGCGGCGCCGGTCTGCTGGTCGCTGCCGGTCTGGAAGGTTTCGATGAACGGTTCTTCGAGGCTGTAGGGCGGATTGTTGAGCACCACCGTATCGGCCTTGATGCCGGCGCCTTCCTTGCCCAGCATGGCGTGCGCCAGCAGGGTGACGAAGCAGCCCTGGCTGTGCGCGATGATGTTGACCGGTTCGTTCGGCGACTTTTTGCGGATGATGCGCAGCAAGGCCGCCAGGCGCTGGGCCGCCAGGATCATATAGGTGCGGTCGGGCGCGTCCAGCAGCGGGTGGGTGCCGTCGTCGGGATCGGCGCGCCGGATCGCCCAGTTGCGCCGGAAACCCGGGCCGAACATGTCCGGGATATTCGTGGTCGCGTTGGCGAACGGTCCGCCATTCTTGCCGAAGCGTTTATCGATGCGGTTGCCGTGGCGGTCGACGTATTCCTTGTGCGGCTGCTTGGTGTCGGCCTGCTCCGCTTCCTCCCGAAAACCCCAGTAAAACGGAATCACCGAGGAGGTTCCCTCGTCCGGCTTGCGCTGGAAATAAACCTTGTCCGGGTCGGCCAGCACGTCCGTGTCGACATAGGTGCCGGACGGCTTGGGTTCCGGCACCACCCATTTTCCGGGCTGGATGTCGGTGCGGCCCAGGCGCGTGTTCAGGCCGGCGCACAGGCCGGTTTCCTGCTTGTAGAAGGCTTCGCCCACGTCGTTCACCCCGTGCACCAGGATGGTGATGCAGGGCATGCTGCGCTTGATCGGAATGCCCGCCGTCGACTTGCTTGTCAGCAGAATCTGTTCTTCATTGCCGGGAACGACCAGGTTGTCCTGCTTGTTCATGCCTTGTCCTTCCACACCTTGATGTCGGCGATGCGCATCACGTCTTTCTCCGCCAGTTTGGTCAAGCCATCCTTGCCGGTCTTGCCTTCGATAAGCTGGCCGTCGTCGAGCTTGATTTTGTAGTTGTGATTGTCCAGTTTGTCGAGCTTGTCGCCGTCACGGTGCAGCATGAACTTGCGCCCGGTATCGCCCACCTCGAAGGTCGGCATGTCCTGCTTCATGCTGCCCGGCCCGGTAAACGAACGCGAGGCCGACTTGAAGATCAGGTTGCCCGGGCAGACGATCTCGATATTGCCGCCCGAGAGCTTGATGTACGCCCCGCCGCTGGTGAGCGTGACGTGCTTTTCGGCCGCCATCAGGATGTGGTCCTTGGTCGAAAGCACGGTGACGCTCTTGTCGGCCGTGATTTCGATGGCGTTGTGCTGGGCTTGCTGGATCAGCTTGCCCTTGTTGGCGATGCTGCGGATGTCGCCGTCCAGCGCGAACTGTTCGATATCCTTGCCGGCCGTGTGCAGGATGTTCTTGCCGGCGTAGTGCTGCTGGTTGTGGCGCGCCACCGTGTCCATGTTCTTGCCGGCGAAGTGGGTCTGGTCCATCGGCGTGGCGCTGGCGATGCCGGCGGCGGCGGTGATGGCGATGACCGGCACGCCGCCCGGCATGCGGCCCTTCTCGCCGGTTTCGTTGCCGCTGCCGTGGCCGAGCGCGCTGACCGCCTCGGTCAGCGACTCCTGCGGCTTGGAGTCGCGCGCGCCGCCCTCGTGCTGTTCGGCGGCGTCGCCCAGGCTGCGGGCCAGGTCGAGCGCCTGTTCCAGGCAGCGCACCAGCTCGTCGCGGCTGAGGGTGCCGCCGACCGCGCGCGTGCGCCCGTCGGTCGACAGCAGCAGACCGCGCGAGGCGCGCAGGGCGCCGGCGCCGTTGGTTTCCAGCGCAAAGCCTTCGCCGCGGCTATCCTTGCGCCCCATATTGTCTTCGATGCGAGTGATATGGCCGAGCGACAACTGGCTGTGCTGGTGGTCGCTTTTGAGCTGGGCCTGGATCTGGCCGCCCGAATCGTCCAGCACCAGATGGTTGCTGCGCCCGCCGGCGGCATTGCCGCCATCGGGCGTCAGTTCGCGGCTGCGGATGCCCATCAGGGCTTTTTGGTCGGCGACCTTCCACGGCGGCATATTGCGTTCGTTGTATACCGCGCCCGAAATGATCGGCCGGTCGGGGTTGCCGTCGAGCCAGACCACCACCACTTCCTGGCCCTTGCGCGGAATCGCGTGCGCGCCCAGTTCGGCGCCGGCCCAGGGGGTCGACACGCGCAGCCAGGCCGAGCTGCGTTCATCGTTGCTGCCGACCCGGTCCCAGTGGAATTGCACGCGCACGCGGCCGTAGGCATCGGTGAACACATCGTCGCCGGCCGGGGTGACCACGGTGGCGGTCTGCGGCGCCAGGATGCGCGTGGCGGTGCTGTTGTAGCCGCGTCCCGGACGCCAGGGAATGCGCTTGCGCAGGCAGGTGAAGCGGTTGCTGTACTCGGCCGGGGTATCGACTTGTTGCAGGTAATTGTTGCTGATCGTATGGTGCACGCCGACGATCAGGAAGTCGTTCTGTTCGGCGCCGCCGGCGCCGTCCGGATCGTCATGGAAATGCTCGGCCAGGCGGAAGCTGCGGCCCGGCATGCTGAAGCGGTTGTTGCCGCGCGCCGAAAAATGCTTGCCGCTCGCTTCGGTTTCTTCCATGCGCAGGCGCGCCTGTTCGGTGCCGGCGGCGCTGTCGGTAAAACCGTAGGCGCCGGTGTACTCGTAGGATTCGATCTTCAGCACCGCGCCCTGCTGGTTCAGGGTGGGCACGTCGACGTTGGCCGGATGCGGATGCTTGAAGTCGAAGCTCGACAGGGCGATGCTGGCCGCGACCAGGTCGCGCACGGGCGACCATTCGCCGATCGCATCTTCCTCGATCACGCCGCCGTGGCGCTGGAAGCGCACTTCCGGCTTGCCGTCGATGGGGGCGGCCTGGGGCGAGTCGTCCGACAGGATCAGCTTGTGGCCGCTGGCCGTGTGCTCGTACCAGTAATGCCAGCCGGCCGCTTCCCAGCGCCGGTGCAGGTAGTTGTGGTCGTCTTCGGCGAACTGGCAGGCCATGGTCATGCGCGGCTCGTCCGAGCGGATCCGGCAATCCCAGTCGGGATGGGTGCCGTAATCGTCGAAGATGCTGGTAGTCTGTTCGCGCAGGGTGGCGTCGTGGAAGACGTAGTTGTCGCGGCGCAGCTTGAGGTAGGCCAGCCAGGGCTTCAGGACCATCGAGTAAAACGCCACGCTGCCGTCGGTGCGCGCCAGCTGGAAGGCGAACACATAGCCGTTGAAGTAGCGCAGGGTGCCGTCGCCGCGCACCAGCTCGATGGTGACCATCTTGCCCTGCAAATCCTTGAGGGCGATGCTGGCGTTGTCGGACAGCACTTCCACGGTGTACTCGAAGTCGCGCGACAATTCTTCGCGCGCCTCCATGCGGTTGGCCAGCAGCACATCGTCCGGGCCGTCCCCGTGCGGGAAAGACAGGCGCATGATGCGATTGTGTTGTCGGCTCAGCGCCATTGCCGCTACCGCCGCAGAAATACTACCCATAAGAATTGCTTCCTCGATCAGGCGTTATATAACCATTAAACATAGTATCTGAACATCAGGGCGACTGTCAGTTGTATTGCTAAAAAATAATTGCTATGTATTTACCTGCAAGCGGGTCTTGCGGGGGAGATAGGGAAATAATGTGCTGCGGCAAAACAACAGATGGGCTTGTTTGATGAAAATATGCAACATGCGGCGGGCATCGGGCGCGCGATGCGTCACATGCGGTCCAGCAATTGCTGCGCGGCGCGGTCGCTGAGTACCAGCACCAGCTTGAGGCGGGCGCGGGTCATGCCGACGAACAATTTGCGCAAGACCAGCTCGTCGATCTGTTCGAAATCGATCTCGGTGAAAATGACGGCCGGCGCCGACTGGCCCTTGAAGCGGTACACCGATTCGGCCAGCAAGCCGCCCTGGCGGTAGATCGGGGTGCCGAACAGGTCGTACTCGCCGGTGAAGGAGTGCAGGGTGTGCGCCTCGCTCAGCTTGTCGAGGCGCAGGATGGCCGACTTGTCGCGCCCGCGGAAGGAGGCGATGGCGATATCGTGGCGCGCGAAGCCGGCGCCCAGGCACAGGGTGACCGCGCGCCGGGTTTGCGCCAGCATGGCCTCGGTATCGCCTTCCGGATACTGCAGCTCCTCGATGTCGGCGCCCTTGAAGGGACTGCCGGCCTGCACCGGCGGATGCACCGCCCCGATCGAGGCCAGCATGTCGACGATCTGGCGCGGACTGCGGAAGTTGGTGTCGGAATGCAAGGTGACCCAGCCCGGCAGCGGCACCGCGGGGCGCCCGTACAGGTTCTGGTTGGGGTCTTCCAGCCAGATCGCGCGGCCCTCGTCCTTGAGCATGCGCAGCAGGATGTCGCGCCAGGCCGGCGAGAAATCCTGGCCCTCGTCGACGATCAGCACGTCGTACTTCCAGCTATGCGGCAGGTCGGCGCCGGCCATGTGCGCTTCGATCCGCTCCCACACGCCGGGCGCGGCGTAATCGGGGATGTGGCCCTGGGCGCGCAGGAAGGCGTCGCTGAGCATGTGGAAGCTCGCCACCCGCCCGCCCGCAGGCACCAGGTGCCCGATGTGGTCCGCCAGCGGCCGGTTGTAGCAGACGTACAGGGGCGACAGGCCGGCCTCGATGGCGGCCGCGTACTCGGCCAGCGCCAGCTGGGTCTTGCCGCTGCCGGCGGTGCCGGACACGCGCAGGCGGAACGGCGTGAATTCCAGCTTGCGCGCCCAGGTCGCCAGCCCGCCCGACAGGCGCGTGACCATGGCCGCCGCGTTGCCGATCATGGCGCTCGGATCGGGCCGCAGGCTGAGCATGTTGCCGAGAAAGCGCGTGACTTTCTCGAACTGCTCGTTGGGGTTGGGATCGCCGGGATGGGTGCCGGCCAACGGCAGGATGGCGCGGATCGCCTGGGCCAGGCGGTCCTTGCCGGTGGCGTCGATGATGTGGCGCGGATCGATGCCGGCCAGCTGCGCATTGCGCACGATGTAGTCGGGGCAGTACAGCAGGTAATCGATGGACAGCTCGCCGCCGAAGCGCTCGGTGAGGCCCTTGATCGAGCGCAGGATGTGGTTGGCGACCTTGCGCGGCTTGCCTTCGTAATGCTTGACCAGGCCGTCGGGCGTTTCGTTCAGCAGGCCCGACTTCTGCTCGATCAGCAGCAGGCGGCCATTCGGCGCGACCAGGATGAAATCGATCTCGCCGAAGGCGGAAAAGCCGTTTTCGACATTGGTCCAGTGCACGCCGTGGTAGATGCGGTAAGGGGCGTCGGCCAGGGTGCGTTCCAGATAGGTCAGCGTCTCGATCTCGCGCACGGCGCTGCCGGTGACCGCCATGGCTTGCCAGCCGGTAGGAAGAATGTGGGCCATAGGATGCGGGTGGGTGGATTGTGGTGATGAATATAACATTGCAGCTCTGGCGACAGGGCGCACGCTTGTGTGCCCGCATCCCGGCCAAGCGCCGCGAGGCGCGACTATTTGTCGCAAATGCGGCGTTTGTACGACAGTTTGCTGATGCTAATTTGCTAAGCTGTCGGTTCCTCCAGGAGACCACTATGCTCAAATCCGCATCCCTTATCGCCGCTGCGGCGAGCGCTGCCTTGCTGGCGGGCAGCGCCCGCGCGGAAGCTACTTTCCGCCAGTTCAGCTACACAGGTTTTTTCCACGAGGAAGCGGGGCAGTTCCTGCCCAACGCGCGCGTGCAAGGCCATTTCGTCAGCGAGGACCTGAACGGCGACGGGAGGCTGGAACACAGTGAGGTGAGCTCGTTCGTGCTCGGCGGCCAGGAGTATGTCGGCGGCTGCGGCCCGGAAGTGTTCCTGTGCGGGCTGTTCGAATTTTCCTATACCCCGGGCGGGGCCCTCATGTTCGAGACCTCCTGGACCACCGATCCGTGGAACGAGGCCGGCATCGCGGGAGGCGAGGCGATCAGCGGGTTCGAGGTCAAGGAATATTCTTACTGGATGGGCAACCCGGCGTCGTATACCTTGCGCTGGACCGAGGACACCCTGTTCGAGATTTCCCCGGTGCCGGAGCCGGCCACCTACGCCATGCTGGCGCTGGGGCTGGGTGTGCTGGCCTGGCGCGGCCGGCGTCTGCGCCGGTCGTAGCCAAACTTGGTGCGGAAGCGACCCGGGTGCGTGGGGGCGCGACGCCAGCAAGGAGGAGAGCGAGATTCCCGTTGTGTAAATACTGTCAATATGAAACTATGGATCAAAACACAATGACACGTGTTTGAACCCCATGCCCGAATGTCGGCCGTTCGGAGTTTTTCTGTTGACAGGTCCCACCTTACGCGAAAGACGATGATGAATCCCCTCACCCTGCAGAGTATTGCCCAAGCCCTTTGGATGAAAGAATATGATGCCGCGAAAATTCCTCCCGACATCCTTCGCCGCATCGACAGCGAAAAAAACAGCGAAGCCGCCTATGCCAGGCGGTTTCTCCAGCGGCTCCAGCAGCTTGAGGGAAGCGATGTATCGTTTGTGCCGGACTGGACGGAGCGCTATGACTATCTGAGCAAGCACTGGGAGAGCGCGAAAGGGATGAGCCCGCGCGAGTTTTATGCGAGCTGCCTGTTCCTCGGGCCAACATCGAATTCCCTCTATGACGCCATTCCGTTGGATCCCCGCTTCGATTTCCCCGCTATCGACCTGCCGCAATTGAAATACCAGCTGGGATGGCATTTTTTCGTCGGCAATTTTACCGATGAATCCGGCAAACACTTTAGCGTCGAACTGATGTTCTGGCAGTATTCGCTGCTGCCGCCGCCGATGGCCGCGGAGCTTGGCTTGAGCGATATCGAGAACCAGTCGCTGGAGATGCACCTTGCGATCTGCGACCCGCAAACCGGCCAGCAATACCGCGCCAACACCGTCGTTGTTGCCGGTACAACGGGACTGATCGACTTGGAATCGGCGCCGTTCACGTATCGGCTCGGGCGCAACCTTATCGAGGGACTCAGCGCCAACGGCGATCTGTTCCCCGTCCACCTGCAAGCCCGAGGCTGGGATATGGGCAAGGCACCAGAGGTCGAGTTCGACATCGATCTCACGCTCGATAATCCGAAGGGCCATTTTTTCCAGGGCGACGGCGGCTGCTCGCCCAGCATCGACGGATTGGGCACACTTTATTATTCTGCGCCGCTGCTCAAATTGCGGGACGGAGTCGAGAGCGCAATCACGATTGCCGGCAAGCGCATCGTGCTCAAGGCCGGCAGCATGTGGTACGACCATCAGTGGACCGGCGGATTCATGCCGGACGGCGCCGGGCAGCATGCGGTCTTGCGCGCCCTGAAAAATATTCCGGTTGCCGATTCAGAAAAGCCAAAGCAACCGACTGGTGGTTGGGACTGGTTCGAGCTGCAGTTCAACGCCGACCCGGAACACGGCGTGCCGTGCGAGGTGCAGATGACGTTCTCAGCGCTGCACCAGGAGTCGAACGCCGCGTTCTACTGGCAGACCGGGACGACGCCGCCGGGACCGATGTCCGCACAGGTGAGCGGCAAATATATCGATGATATCGACCACCCCATCGATATCGTCGGCACGATGACCGTGACAGACTGGGTGAAGAACACCACGTCGCCCAATCCCGACATCTATCCGCCGACCAACACATGGTATCCCGCCGGCTATCGGTTCGTGCTCGAACAGCCTGTGGCTCCGGCACTATCGCTTCCGCTTCCGCAACGCCTGACCGTGTTTACGATGAAGCCCTTGATCGCGTCGGGTCAGACAGGATTTTTTGGAACTGGACTGCAATACACCGAAGGCGGGGCAGTCATCCATGATCCGGCCGGCGTGGAAATGGGCCGCGGGTTCGCCGAGGGCACCAACTGGGCCCACTCGGCTGCCACGGTACTTCGGTTGGCAGGACTGCCTGTCAACGAGGAAACTGGGCAACTGCTCATTCCGGTGCCTCCGTCTCGCGCGTTGATCGAGCAAAGCCAGACTTATTTAAGCGAGAAAGAGAACGCTGACGAACTTTATCAAATTCTTAAAGACGCCAAACCTCCCCAATTGCCAAATTCCGAGAAATAGCAAGCCGGAGGTTTTGGCTTGCACAGGCGCCGTGTCAATCGGGCGGCGCCTGCTTTTTTGATCGGGTAGTCCACCTGCTTGCCTGTGCGCGGTTCGACGTCAACGCATGTGGCTGGCACCCCGCTGCGCCCGGTTCGGGCGCGCATCGACCAGATCGGGTTGCTCACGGGGGAGGGGTTTCTGCTTGCCGGCAGCGACCTCACCGGATGGCACTGACGCCGGCTGCTCGCCCCCCCGACCTTGCGCTAGCCGACGAAACCGTGGACGGCTGTGTACAGCGCCTGCGCACCCGCAAAGGTGGGTTCGATATCTTCATTCTGGCCGTCCGAGCCGTGATCGTTGTCCAGCCTCCAGCTAAACATGCCGCGTAGCTGGTTTTGCAGAGCAAAATTGGTCCAGGCCGCGATATTGTCGAACGAGGTTTGCACATCGCTGTTTTCGGTGCAGATCCCGCCCATCAGAATGGCGCCGCTGATCCCTGCCTCCAGCCAGACTCTGGCGTCTGCGGGTGTGCCGCTGGACGAGTAGTCCTGCAGTTCGACCACGTCGACATGCTGATTGAAGGCCGCTACCGCGTTCTCGCCATACAGACTGGCAGGACCTTCCTCCGGCCAGGGCGCCGATACGGCGATGCCGAGGCCTGCCGCCTTGAAACTGGGGCCGAGCTGGCTGACCAGTTGCGCGACGCTGGCCATGGCGTCGCCCCGGTCTTCGGCGTCGATGTTGATGCCATTCATGCCCTGCTGCTGGAGGTAGGCGACGATATTCGCGGTCGACCGGTTGTTATGTTGTTGATTGTCCAGCACGGTTTCGGCAAGCCCGTCGCTGCCAATTCCCCCGTAGACCAGCACGCCAGGGGCCTGGGCCCGAATCTGCGCCAGCACCTGGCTGAAAAATTGCGCGTTCATGTCCAGCGAATAGCCGTTCGGCCCCGCCAGCAGTGTGCCGAACGCCAGGTTGTAACGCGTTGCCAAACCAAGGGGAACCTTGCCTTGCGCCAGATTTTGCAAGCCAGTGGCGTTCCATGTGTCGTACCAAGTTGCTAGCTCGAAACTCATATCGTGACTCCTATCGTTGTTGGGGAAGGAAGGTCCTTGAATTGACGGTTGCCCTGGATGGAACAAGGAACAACGTCGATCGACGATATACGTTTATTTTGATGCAAAACTATCGAATTGTTGCAATCGAGTTCGGGGGCGGATAGCTCGACACGCTGAGTGAATATCTTTCCAAATAGCAAATTGATTGCGACACCTTTACTGGTCGACGTGCTGTGGTCAAGTAATTTCGGACACCACGATAG
>NZ_RXLQ01000038.1 GCF_003953935.1 Massilia atriviolacea | reverse complement strand
GTTATCGTCAGGCTAGTTATAAGAGAAAAACCCCGTTGGTCTGTGTGCCGCGGGGTTTTTTTTCGTTCAAAAATTGGTTTTGCGAGGAACACACGGAATGGATGCGCAGATCGGCGGTAAAACCATCCAGGATCGCCAGGCGGCGGTGTGCGAAAAGTATGGCTCGTCCATCGTCTTCCCGGATCCCGGCATGAAGGCGGGACTGGCATTGGGCACGTTTCACCTGATGCCGATCCGGGGTGTCCGCGTTGTGCCGGAAAATGGCGTGGATGGCTGGTACATCTACGGCGGCGACCACTCGGAGGATGCGGATTTCTACAAGCCGGTTCACCAGAGCCACCTTGCCGAACTGCTGCCCCAGGTGTTGCCGTATCTCGCCCTGGCGCCAGGCTACAACTTCATCATCGACGATGAAGGCTATGAAGACGTCTGGTATGAACCGGGCACGCCCGCATAGCTTCATCGACCACGCGCATTGTTACCACTTCAGCGTGATCGCGCTCCACACCAGCACGATGAAGATAAACCATCCCCAGCGCGGCTTGCGGAAAACCGCGGATTGAAACACGATCACGGCCATGCAAATGGACGGCAGCACGCGCTGGGTGGCCAGCGCAAAAGCGCACACCAGCGCTACCTGCACGGCGATCGCCACTTTCAGACTGTTATCGCTCTCGGACTTGCCGGCAGAAGGCTGCGGCTGCGGCGCTTCGCCGACCAGTGGCGCACGCGCTGCGGCCGGCGCCACAACACGGGTAGCGGCGCCGGAGCGCTTGTTCAAGTCGACCGGCGCCGCCGGCGCCTCGGCAGCTTTGCGCGCCTTCTTTTCGTCGGCCAGCTGCGCGGCCGTCTTTTCCAGCACGGGCGCGGACGCCACGGTGGCCTGCCACCATCCGTCCCACGGTGCCTTGCCCTGCGCCGACAGCGCCCGGAAGGCGCTGCTGCGCTTCGACTGCGACAGCTTCATCTCCGCGCCGCCCGCTCCCCAGCGCGCCCGCGCGGCACGCACGCGGACCAGCAGCGGCAAACCCTTGGCCGGATCGACCATGCGGATGAACTGCGCATAGCCTTCCAGCGCATCGATGACGTTCGTATTGCCGTTCCACTGCTTGCCATCGGGTCCATCCTTCTCTACCTGGAACAGGGTGGCGCGAAAACGCCGCAAGGTCTCGCGTTCGAGCGACGGCTTTTGATTGACCACGATCCCGGTCACCATCTGCCGCTGCGCATCGCGCATCACATGCTGCTTGTCGGGATGCGGCGTAAATCCTTCGTCGATGACGATCTGCTTGGCGCGCCACAGGAGTTTGCCGGCCAGCTTGCGCGCGTCCGCATCACCCGAAAAGGTCAGGTCGTCGGCATAGCGGGTATAGCGAAACCCCAGTTTGGCCGCGCAAGCCTGCAGTCGCGCATCGAGCCGCTTGCACAAGATATTGGTCAACGCGGGGCTGCTCGGCGCACCCTGCGGAAGCGCGCGCTCGCCATGCGCGACAAAAAACGTCTCGCCATCGATGCGTACCTGATCGGTCGCCGCTTCGGTGGACAGCAACGCCAGGATGGTCGCCACCTGCTCGCTGTAGCCCAACTGCGCGAACACGCCCTTGATGCGCGCCATGCCGATCGACGGGAAAAAATCCTTCAGATCCAGATTGATGACGACCGCCTGGCCGACGTGCGGGGCCGCATTGCTGACGATCGAGCGGCCCGGCACGAAGCCATGCGCCGCCTGGTGCAGCGGCGCGCGCGCGAGGATATTATCGAGCACCCAGTACTGGGCGCGCTTCAGGCGCGGCATCGGCGCCGAAATGATCCGTTCGCCGCCGGTTTTCTTGGGCATCGCGAAGCGGCGGTAATGGCTGATGCGCGAGACGCGCCGCTCGAACGCCAGGAAGCGCAGCTCCGACAGCGTGATGCCCATTGCCTGCGCCAGCTCCTCGGCCTTGTGCAGCACCGGCATCGCCAGGCCCGCCAGTTTGCCGGCGTCGCTGTCGGCGTGATTCAGGCCGCCCGAGACGCCCGCGCCGAGATACAGCACCTCGTGTTCGCGCCGCCGGTGCCAGACCTGCGCCTTGTCGAAGCGTGCTTTTGCGCGCTTTTGGCGGGTTTCTTCGCGCCGCGCCTTGGCCTTGGCCATGCGCTCCTTGCGCAGCATGCGCAGCGCCGCCTCGGGATTTTGCAGGTGATGCAGTTCGCTGCCCAGCTTCTGCAAGGCTTGCGTGAGTTCGGTTTCGCGCCGGATCAGGTCCGCCTCCACTGAGGGCTTGCCGCTGTCGGCCGGCCAGAAACCAAGGCGCTGCATCTCGGTCAGCACGACTTCTTCTTTGGAGCTGTTGCGTATGCGCTCGTACAACTGCGCGCGCGTCAGTTCGGAGGGAGAGGGAGTAGGAGAAGTCATCGTGTCCTGGTCTCGCGAAGAGCACCACGGAAAACACTGTCGGTAAAACGCAAACTACACAAGCACGGCGGGACAATCATCGAAGGGCCTGCAGGACTGGAGCGCTCCACTCGACGCCGTACCGCACCAGTAGCGCTGATCGGCTTCAGGGAAGCCACACCGTGTCGCGCTACTGGTGCAGGTACGGCACAGTGAAGAGCGTGCCAGTGACGCGTGGGAAGAGCTGACAACGAGGACGGCGATCCGCCGTCCGGTTTGCAAGAGCCATCCCACCGTGCTTGTTGATGCGAGTATAACAGGTGAATTCCGGGCTCCTCAAGCATTGGTTTGATTCCTGGTTTAGTAAAAGTGCGTGTACCGCGCTTACGCGGCATCGCGCCTGGACTGGTCCATGCGCAGCACCAGCATGTGCACGCACGGTCCCTTGTGCATGCGGTTCTGGGTGTAGTGATTGCACTCGCAGCTGCCGTCGACGATGCGCCGGTCGGCGTCGAGCCGCAGCATGACCTGGTAGGGCCGCCCGTTTTCCTTGCTGCGCGCGCGCAGGCGCAGGCCGCCGTCGGGCAGGGCTTCGCTGGCCTGCTCGCTCAGGCTTTGCACCGCCAGCAGGGTCGCCGCCTTTTCTTCCAGCGCGCTGGCAAAGCGCAGCACGTCCAGCGGCAAGGGCTCGCGCGACAGTTCGCGCAGGCGGTACACGCCCTGCGTCAGGTCGTAGATCACGCGTCCGGCTTGCGTGTACAACGTCAGCGCGCTTTCGACCAACGAACGCGCCAGTCCGGTGTCCGCCGCCAGCTGATCCGCCGTGGCAAACCAGCGCTGCCCCAGCGCCGCGAAAATGCGCGACTTGCTGTCGTCGTCGACATCGCCGCGCGGCGCCAGCAGGTCGAACTGGCCGGCGCGCGCCCAGTCGTTGGCGGTCCAGCCGGACAGGCCGAGCGTGAGCTGCATGTCGGGCAGGTTGGCGATCCAGAAGCTCGGCATGCCGCTCCCCATCAGGTGCACGGTAAAGCTGTGGGCCACCGGAATCAGGCGTTCCAGCAGCATCAGTCGCCGCCGTCCCCAGATGCGGATCTCTTCGGCCGCATTGCCCTGGTAGATCGAGCGGCGGCACACCAGTTCATCGTTCCAGGGCTCGAACCGCGCGCGCACCGGTTCTCCCGGCGTGAGCACGAAGCGGATCGAACGCGGGCCGACGCGCTCCTTCTTGCGTCTTAACAGATGACAGAAATTATGCACATCCATCGGATGCAGATCGAGCCGGCGCGCCGGCAGGTTCATCGCGCTGCTCACCTGCAGGAAGCCGCGTACCCAGGTTTCGGGCACGTCGATCTTCTCTTCCTTGAATGACGGGTCGCCGGCCGTGGCGACCTGGAAGCCGCTCGGATCGATCGCGAGGCGGGTGGTCTTGTAGTCGCGGATCTTCTGGAACTCGCCGTACAGGCCTTCCGAATAATCGACATTGGTGGTGCCGCAGGCGAAGTCGCCCACGCGGTCGAATACCTCGTGGCTGCAACTGAGCGAGGCGTAGCTCGACTCGTCGCGGCTGAAGCACTCGAAGAACACGCGGTCGGGGTGCACCGTGATGACCGGGTCGAGCACCACCCAGGCGTCGAAATTGGCCTTGTATATATAGTCGAAATACTTGGCCTGCGCCGCCTGGAAGGGCTTGAGGATGAGGTTCTTCTTGGCCCGCAGTTCCTTGAGCTCTTCGCTCAGCGGCGCCATGCGCGCGCGCAGGTCCGCATTGCGGTCGATCAGCTCGGCCAGGGCCGGGTCTTCATTCTGCGCGCGCCATGCCAGGTAGGCGGTCTTGTCGGGCGGCTGGTAGCGCTGGTCGGCCACCACCACGTCGTGCAGCGCGGAGATGGCTTCGCGGAAGGGAATGTGCTTGTTCAGCTGCGCGACGAAATGGGTCGGCGGGCGCAGGGTATCGGGCGCAAAGCGCATCTCGGTGCTCGAGGCGCTGTTGCTGACGGTGCTGGCGCCGTAGTAGCGGTATTCGAATTTCATTGCGGCTCCCGCAGGTTCGCGTGCGCGCGCGGCGGCTCGATCGTCATCGCCGCCGGCAGCGCCGGAAAGCGCTCCTGGATCGCGCGCAGGCCCTCGATGTACTGCGCCTTGTCGGCGATGGCGACGGTGAGCACCTGGCGCACGAACAGGCGCGCTACGAAGGCGGCGATCGCTTCCGACACGTGCGCCTGTGCGCGCAGGAACTCGAGCACGCGGTTTTTCGTCACGCGCCCGCGGTTCACCTGCGACAGCACATTCAGGAAGTACGGTTCCAGGCGTTCCAGCTTCGACAGGTCGCCGGCGCTGGCACTGGCCAGCCAGCCGCTGACGAACAGCTGCATGTTGGCGGACGGATGCTGGCTAAGTTTGAGCATGTATTCGGTGACGTCGGCGACGTCGAAATGGGTCATGAGCATGGTGCGCCCGAAGCGCTGCACTTCGGGGTCGAGATGGTCGCACAGGCTGACCAGCAGCGCCGGCGTCCAGTCGTCGGTCGTGCACTGCGTGGTAAAGAATTCGCGCGCGAAGGCGCGGGTATCGTCCCAGGTGCTGTCGAGCAGGCGCAGCGCCGCTTCCATCTGGCTGCGCACCTGGCCTGCGTGTTCGGTAAAGGCCGCGCAGGCCCAGCGCCGCAC
The DNA here is from genome assembly GCF_003953935.1 of Massilia atriviolacea. Classification (GTDB taxonomy): domain Bacteria; phylum Pseudomonadota; class Gammaproteobacteria; order Burkholderiales; family Burkholderiaceae_D; genus Telluria_A; species Telluria_A atriviolacea. The sequence goes on along the minus strand of NZ_RXLQ01000038.1, from coordinate 10,344 downwards.
GCTGGCATTCTCGTTGCGTCCGAACTGCGCCCATTCGGCCACGCTGAAATCGGTATTGGCAAAGCGCGGCAGCATCTGCGCGCCAAGCAATTGCGCACCCTTGCTGCGCGCCGACAGAAGGCGCACCAGCAGCGCGCGGTCGAGATGATCGGCGCCCGAGTTGAGCGGTCCCAGGATCCACGCGATCAGGTCCGCGTGCACGCCTTCGGCCGGCTCGCTGTGGAACAGGGTGTCGAGCAGCAGCGGCAGCAGGGTGGCGCGGAAGGTCGCGTCAAGGGGCGCGATGCGCTGCAGGGCGCCGTCGATGGCGCGCCGCACATCCGCATCCGGATGGGTGCAGAACACCGAGAACAGCAGCGCCTGACCCGTCAGCATATGCTCCGGCAGTGCGCTGAACAGTTTGATGCCGACCGCGCGCACGCCGGCGTCGCTCTCTTGCAGCAGCGCCGCCAGGGTCGCCGGCGCAATCGCATCGGCCGGTTCGGCATGGCGCAGCAGCCATTCGCCGGCCGTGATGCGCACGCTCGCCAGGCGGTGGCCCAGCAGGGCAAGTACGCGCGCGTACGGCGCCTGCGCGGCGGCCGCGCGCAGGGGGCGGTCGAGCAGCCATATCAGGTCGGCGGCGATGTCGGGAACGACCATCTCGGCCTGATCGAGGTCGCCGCAGTTGTCCAGCCAGTCGAGCAGCAGGAGCACGATGACGTCGGCCTGGCCGGGCAGGGCCAGCGCGCACTGGCACAGCATGCGGCCCTGGCGGCGCACCGCCTCGTCGGGCGAGCAGGCCAGGGTGGCGACCAGCAGGGCATCGGCGCAATAGTGGTCGGGCGCGCGGCTGATGCATTCCAGCGCAAAGGTGCGCGCCTCGGGCAGGCTCGATTGCAGCAGCAGGAGCAGCCAGCGTGTTTCGGGGATGCCGTCGGCAAAGCGCTGGCGGCACAAGTCGAATGCGAAGCGTGCGGTCGCGCTGTAGGGACTGCGCAGCAGCGCCCCGAGGTCGTCGAGCGACAGGCGGGCGCAGAAGGCGGCGTTGTCGGCCAGCGCGCGCGCGGCAAATGCGTGCACGCCCTCGCAGCGGCTGCGCTGCATCAGGAACAGCAAGGCGCCGGGACGCGCATCCCAGAGCGCGGGGAAGGCTTCCTCGCGGCCTGTCGACGGCGCGATCGGGCCGACCTGGAACCAGCTGCGCCCATTGCGGGTGCCGGTCCATGCGCCGCGGCTGCGCAGCATGCGGTTGAACAGGGTCCAGTGACTGTAGGCGTCATAGGTGCGGTCGCCGCGCATGTAGTAGCGGCCTTCGCGCGTGTACGGCTGGCCGGCGTCGGCGTCTTCCATGGCCAGCAGGGCGCCGGTCGCCATGCCGACGTAGGCCGGGTCGCCATCCTGGGCCAGGCGGCGCAGCTTGCGCCAGCCGCGCAGCAGCAGGTAGGCGCGCGTGCGCGTGCTGTAGGCCACGGTGCTGTCGGGGCGCGCCGCCATGTCGGCGTACGGCACCCATTTGCGGTCGAGGCGCACATAGCTGCTCGATGTCTGGGCCGGGGTGGTTTCGAAGCGCTGGTGGATCAGGCCGAACAGCTCGCCGTCTTCGCGCATCTCGGCGGCCTTGTAAATATGCCGCACCGCGCGGAAGGTACCCGCGCGCAGCGGGACCTGGCGCAACTGCGCCAACAGGATGCCGCGCGCCAGCGGATCGGCCAGCGCCACCTGGTCGAGCTGTTCGAGCCAGTCCGACAAGGATAACGTGCCCCATCGGTCGGATTGTGCGCACAGCTGCGCAATGGCTTGCTGGTCGCGCGTGGCCCAGGCCTCGCGCAGATGCGTGGGCCAATTGGCCGCCAGCTGGTCGGCATGCCGGCGCAGTTCCGCTTCATCTGCCAACAGCAGCCACGCCTGTCTGGCGATGCGGCGGACGGCGTCCGAGCTGCCGCGCGTCGACAGTTCCAGCATGGCCTGCGAGGCGCCGCTGTCGCCGCAGCGGCCGATAGCCCATGCCAGGCAGTAGTCGAGCGCCGTGGAGCCGCCGCCGATCAGGCTGACCATCAGCGGCACCACGGCGGCCAGGCGGCGTTCGCCGATGCGCCACACGGTGCGCGCGCGCTGTGGATCCTTGGTGCGGCGCCAGACGCCGGGGTCGAGCCGTCCGAGCAGCACGGCGTCGGCCGCGCGCCGTTCGGGGTCAATCGGCGCAGCAGGGACGATATCGTCCGCCTGCGCGGGCGGCAGGGCCGCCGCATCGGTGAAGCCCTGCGCCTGGCGTTCGGCCAGCACCTCGGCGAAGACGCGTTCCGCCGTGGCCAGGTCGACCGGCTGCGCGGTGCGCGTGCGCTCGCGCCAATCCTCGCCGCTGCGCCCCTGGCGCACGTTGACGAGATAGCGCGCATCGCCCTCGGGCAGTTCGCACAGGTCGATTTCGCATTGGACCGCGCTGTGTTTTTGCCTGCGTACCAGGCGGATTGTACGAATCAGTCTCACCGCGTCTGCCCATGATTGAATAGGGATGAATAGTAACCCGGAGCAGAACTACTTGTAAATCAGGCATCAAATGTCAGGCGGCGCCGCGCTGCAGCGTAAGTACGAAGGCTACGCCGTCGTCGAGGTTCCTGGCGACGATGGTGCCGCCCATCTTGGCCATGTAGGTCCGGGCCACGAACAGTCCCTGTCCGCGGTTGCCGTGCGCGCCGGCTTCTTCCTGGTCCGAGACGCCGTATTCGAAAATGGTGCCGATGACGTCGTCGGCGATGCGCGGACCCCGGTTGGCGATGGTGACGCTGGCGCTGGTTTCGCTGGCGTCCAGGGTGATGTCGATGCTGGTGCCGGGCAGGCGGTAGCGCTGCGCGTTTACCAGCACATGCGTGACCACGTCTTCCAGCGAGTATTCGTCGGCCCGCACCGGCACCGCCTGCGGCGCGCCGTGGAACACCACGTCGGTGATGCCCGCGCAGGGCGCGTTGGCGGCCACGTTGCGCAAAAAGGCGGCCAGGTCGATGTCGGCCACCTGCAGCACGGTCGACTGGAATGCCTCGCTCGGCGAGGCACGTCCATACAGCACGCGGATCGCCTGCTGCATGCGCAGCACGTAGCGCACGCTCGGATTCTCATTTCCCCCATCGGTGCCGTGCAGCGCCATGAGCGACTGCAGCGGCGACATGATCTCGTGGCCGACCGCATGCCACATGTCGCGTTCCTGCTCGGTGCGGATGGCTTCGCGCTCGACATCTTCGCGCACCCGGCGCAGCAGGTCGTGCAGGCAGCTGGCCAGCACGCCCAGTTCATCGTCGCCGCGCAGGTCGGACAGGTCGGGCTGCGAGGCGTCGCTGCGTTCCTTGACGGTGCGCGCCACCGAATCGGCGCGCTCGATCAGCTCCTTGATGCGGCTGATGATGCCGATCTCGATCACCAGCCATGCCAGCATCAGCGCCAGCAGCATGGCGCCGACGAACCAGGACATGCGGCTGGCCACCACGCCCAGGCTCTGGCTGACGCTGCGCACATCGCCCGCCAGCACCACGTCGTAGCTGCCCAGCGGCGTGGCGATGCGGTGCGTGGCGGCCAGCGGCGTATCGTAGGTGTCGACCGGCAGGCGCCGGATCAGGGCAGTGAGGAAGTGCTGCGAGGCGTCTTCGGCATCGCTGGCGCCGGCCAGCGTGATCAGGGGCGCGCTGCCTGCGGGGGCGGCGACCTTGTCGATGCGCAGGGTTTCGCCCGGCAGCAGCATGGGCGCCAGGTCGGCAAGCGAAAAGCCGCTCGCCGCGCTGGCCTGGTCGCTGTCGAGGACCACCGCATCCGCGCCGGGCGCGAGCACCACCACGCTCACGCGGATCTTGTCCAGGTCGCGCGGCGGCCAGGTTTTGCGCTCGCTGGTGCTGTCGCTGCCGAACAGGTCTTCCTGCAGCACGCTGACCGGCAGGCGCACCGAAAAGAAGGCGTTGCGCAGGCAGGTGCCGGGATCGGCGCCGGCGGCCGGCTCGTTGCACTGCGCGTTCTGCCACATCCAGCCGCGGAAGTCCCGCACCGGGCGGGTGTGCTTGCGGCCCTCGTCGGCCGCGTTAAAGCCGGTCAGGCGTCCGCGCAGGGGCGCGTACGGGCCGCCCGGCTGGCGCGGATCTTCCTCGAACGGCGCGATCCACTGGAAGGTGCGCCCGCGCAGGGAGACCGTGACGCGCACCCGGTGCGACTGGTTCAGTATTTCGTCGCCGCTGCGGTGCGAGACCAGGCGCGCCAGGTCGACATTGCCGGCCACGTAGATGAAGCCACCGGCCCAGGGGTTGTTGCCGATCGCCGCGCACAGGCTGGCGCTGGGACCGAACTGGCGCAGGCAGCCCGACATGGCCACCGCCTGCTGCACTTTTTGCTGGTCGTCGAAATCGAGCGCGGGGAAGGGCAGCAGCAGCGGGCGCAGGCCCGGCGCGGCGGCGCCGGCCGAGGGATTGAGCAGGGCGAGCTGGCCGGCCGGATGGCGCAGGGTGGCGCCGATCTGTTCCCCGGTCTTGCGGAAGCTGGCCTGGTAGTTGGCGTAACTGAGCTGCTTTTCCTGCTGCAGTACCGACACGGCCAGGCCGAGGGTCGCCAGAGCGAGCAGGAAAAATGCCGCGCGCAGCAGGATGCGCAGGCGGTAGGGCACCAACCAGCGCCGGCGCGGCGTCATTTAGTCGGCCCAGCGAAAGCCGCGCATCGGTACGTTTTCGATGCATTCGAAGGCCGGATCGATTTCGCGGAAGGCGTCGCGGATGGTGCTCACGTGCTTGCGGATGTTGTCGCGGTTGCGGCCACTCTTGACGACGTCGTACAGCTCCTCGTACGACACGACCTGTCCGCGCCGCGCGAACAGGGCCGCCAGGATGCGCTGCGCCGTCAGCGGCAGGTTGATGCGCTGGCCGCGCCAGGTGGGCGAGCGCTGGCGCAGCGGGTCCATTGCCAGTTCGTCGGCGTCCAGGGCAGGCTTGTCGCGTTCCTTGACCGCGCGCAGGATCTCCAGGAAGGTATCGGTGAAGTCGGCTTCCTCGAAGGTGGCTTTTTGCAGGTAGTCCCAGGCGTCGAGCGCCTTCATGATGCTGCGGTAGATGGTGGCCGGCATGGCCGACACCACCAGCACCGGGGTCGCGTGCTTTTTGTTGATGGCGTTGATGATGGCGACGCCCGCATGGCGTTCGCGTCCCAGTTCGATGTCGAGCACCACAAGGTCGTAGCGTTCGCGCGCGATCGCCGCCTCGGCCTCGTCGCGGCTGAACCACTGGTCGACGACGATGCCCGGTTTGGCCGCCTCGATCCAGCTGCGCAGCTGCTTACTGGTCGGGAGGTCGTCCTCGATGACGGCCACTCTGGGCATGTGCTGCTCCTCCTGGTTGGTGAGGGTGCCAGTATCCTCGCTTTTGGCCGAAAAGTCATACGGCCCCTGTGAGCTTTTCTTCACGCGGCGCGACCGAAGCTCCGCGCGGTGAGGTTTCTGGCCCGGCGGGAGGATTGATACTTCCACCGCAGGACGCGCACGATACGCCTCAGGGTCATGCGGGTGCAGGACCCGACAACTGAAAAGGTGAGGCAAATGTCCGATCGGATCAAGAAGGTGGTGTTGGCGGTACGTGCAGTGTTCGCGAAGGGCGCAGCGGGCGCCGGCTCGATGGTGCGTTCCGGCGCGCGCGCGGTGCCGCGTCCGGGCCTGCGCAGCGTGCTGGCGCTGTGCGCCCTCGGCGGCGCCGGTTACCTGCTGGTCAAGCACCCGCCCGTGGCAAAGATCGAACGTGGCAACGTCGGCATCCGCATCAACCAGTTGAGCGGCGCGGCGACCGTGGTGCGCGACGGCACCGTGGTGCTGATACCCGGCGTGCATGAACTGCGCCAGTTGCCGGTGCTCGACCAGATCTACAAGGCGGCCGGCAGCGGCGAACAGCCTTACCAGTCGGTCGAAGGGCTGGCGCTGGGCGTGGACCTGGGCGTGCGTTATGCGATCGATCCGGCGAAGCTGGTGACGGTGGCGCAGACCCTGCCCGACGATATCCGCACGGCCGTGATCGACCCGGCGGTGCAGGGCGTGATCTACAAGGTGGTCACGCGCTACACGGTGCGCGAGATCTTTTCGAGCAAGCGCGCCGAGATCCAGCAAGTGATCGAGGCGGAACTCAAACCCAAGCTGGCGGCCGACGGCATCCTGCTGCGCCACGTCACCATCGGCAAAATCACGCTGCCGCGCGAGTACATGGCCGGCATGGAAACGCTGCTGGCCGAGGAACTGCAGACCGAGAAGATGCGCTACACGCTGGAACTGAAAGAGAAGCAGGTCAAGCAGACCGCGCTCGAAGCCGACGCCGACAAGATCAAGCGCGAAAAGGCGGCCGAAGCGGCCGGCAACGAGCAGATCATCGCCGCCAAGGCGCAGGAACAGGCCATGGCGCACGTACTGCCGTTCAAGCAGAAGCAGATCGAACAGCGCAGGCTGGAAGCGGAAGCCGAAAAGACGTCGCGCATCAAGACGTCCGAAGGAGCGGCGCAGGCGCGCGTGATCGAAGCGGCCGGCGAAGCCGATTCGCGCCGCAAGCTGGCCGACGCCGAAGCGTACCGGCAGGAAGTGGTCGGCAAGGTCAGCACCGCGCAGATGGAGCGCGACGGCGCCGTCATCAGCCGCCACCCGCTGCTGATCCAGAAAACCATGGCCGACAAATTGTCGGACAAGGTCTCGGTGATCATCGCCGCGCCACCGACCGATGGCGGCTTTATCGGCGCCGCGCTGCTGGGACAGGGCAAGGGCGCGCCGGCGCCAGCGGCCCTGGCGGCCGCTCCCGACGCCGATACCGAAACCGGAGAACAATAAGCATGTTCGCTACCCTTACCGCCGCAGCGGCGATTGCCATCGTCACGCGCGACGAGATGCAGCTGCGCGCCGCGCCGCGCGATTCGGCGCCTTCCCAAGCCGTTCTGTGGCAGGGCGACAGCCTTGAGATCCGCGGCGCCAGGATGGATTACCTGCAGGTCTACGACCACCGGCGCGAACGGGCCGGCTATGTGCGCATGGCCCATGTGCGCCAGATCGACCTGGCGCCGGCGGCCGCGCCGGAACTGAAGTCGGTGCTGCGCTTCGTGCGCGACACGCCGGGTGCTGAGGCGCTGGGCATCGGCTACGCGGCGGCGTTCCTGAAGGCCGCGCCGGCCGACGCCATCGACGCCGAGGTGTTCGATGCCCTCGGCAGCATGGCCGAACGGCTGGCGCGGCGCGCGTCCTCGCGTCTGGACAAACGCAGCGAGGCGGTCGTGGCGGCGCACCTGGAAGTGGTGGCGAACTACGGCGTGGTCATTCGCAGCTATGAGCGCGACGGCGCGATCCAGCTGTGCTACGACGGCGACGCGTTCCGGCGCGTGCTGGCGATGGCGTCCACGCCGGCCCAGCGCGCCACGGCGGCGCTGGGGCTCACGCGCGACGAATGCATCGATCCGGCGCTACGGGTGGCGCAGCGTAACGCCTTCGACCAGTGGCGCGCCGAGGTGCTCGACAAGGTCGACGTGAAGGACTTGCCGGAGCATGTGCGCAACCGCGTGTATGCGCGGCGCGCGGGCGTGTGGTCCTCGATCGCCTTCGAGCTGGCGCGCAAGAATGCGTCGCCGGCGGATGCGTCCAGGCGCGCCATCCTGGAGCTGGCCAGCGTAAACAAGAACGAGCTGGCGGAGGAAGACCGCAATGCCTACGCCGAAGCGGCGGTGCGCGCGGGCAGCGTGCGCTGGGCGGCCGAAGCCCCTGTCGCCGCGCCAGCCGGCCTGAATGTAATGACGCGTCCCGGCCAGCCGGGCGAAACCTGCGTGCTGCTGGTCGACGCGCAGCACGACGCGCGCGCACCGCTGGCCACGCGCTGCACCTACGGCATCGTGTGGAACGCGTCGGCGCGCGCCAATGCGCAGTCGAACGCGCTGGCGCTGGCCGTGCAGCCGCTCGACGGCTGGCGCGAACTGTGGCTGTTTCATCGCGGCGCGGGAGGCTGGCGCATCGATGTGCTGCCGCCGGCGCCGATCGAGCCGACCCTGGGGTATGCCGAGTTTGCGGGATGGGTGCCGGGGTCGCCCAAGGTGCTGGTGGCGCGCGAAGCCCGCATCGAGGGACGCATCAAGCGGGCGTTCGAGATTGTCGACATCGGGACATTGGCGGTGGAAAAGACTGCCGACCGGCCCGATGCGCTGTCCGGCTTCTACCGTTGGCAAGATCCCGCATGGAAACGCCAGACCCTGAGCCTGCGCTGAATCGATATTGAACTTCCGTGCCGCTTGACGCTCCAATGAAGTGTACTCACTTCCTGGAGCGGAGGCGGCATCATGTGGAAGCAGTCAGTGACGCAAAGCGGAGGCGCCGGTGCGCCTGTCGTTCTTGGCATTAACCGGACGCAGGATGCAAGTATTTGCCTGATGCACGGGGCCGAGCTGGCCTGGGCGATTCAGAAGGAGCGCCTGACGCGGCACAAGCATCACTGGGGCCGGGTCGACGACATCCGCAACATCTATGCGCGGCGCCTGCCCGGGCTCGACGCCCCCATCGATATCCTGGTCGAATGCTACTCGTGCGATGCCGAATTCGCGCGGGTCGCCGAGTACGAGCGCGAGCTGGCGAGTGCGCTGGTGCTGGCGCCCGGCTGGCGGCGTGCGCGCATCTCGCATCATCTTGCGCATCTATATAGTGCGTTCCATCCTTCGCCGTTCGACGATGCCGCCGTCATGATCATTGACGGCCAGGGCAGCCGCGTGGCCGATGTCACCGAAACCTGGGCTGGCGCGTCCGGCGTGCCGGGCGACTGGTGCGAGGTGGCTTCGTTCTACCGCGCCGACCGGCAGCGGGTGGCGTGTCTGGGCAAGCAGCTGTGGAATCGCGACGAACGCCAGCCGGTGGGACTCGGCATGTTCTATTTCCTGCTGACGCAGGCGATGTTTCCGGGCGAAGGGAACGAAGGCAAGGTAATGGGCCTGGCGCCGCACGGCAAGGCGAGCGCGCTGCGCTTGCCCCCGCTCGACGTGCGCGAGGGACAGGTGACGATTCCCCAGCGCTGGCGCGAGCTGTTCGCCGAGCGCGGGCGTTTTCGCTATGGCGGCGCGGATGACGCGCGCTTTGCCGACATCGCCAACCTGGCCGCTGCGGGGCAAGGGGCGTTCGAAGAGGCGCTGCTGGAAGTGGCGCGCTGGCTGCATGCGAAGACGGGCGCGCTTCACCTGTGCTTTGCGGGCGGCACCGGCCTGAACTGCTCGGCCAACGAGCGACTGTTGCGCGAGACGCCGTTCCGGCGCGTGTTCATTCCGCCGGCGCCGGGCGACGCCGGCACGGCCATCGGCTGCGCCTTGTATGGATTGGCCGAGCTGGGTGGGGCATCCTGCGATTTTCGCTGGACCAGCGACTATATGGGGCCGGAACCGCCGATGGGCCAGGTCGAGGCCGCCGCGCAGGGCTGCACCGATGTGCTGGTCGAGCGCATCGACGACCATGCCGCCCTGTGCGCGCGCATGGTCGACCTGCTGTGCCAGGCGCGCGTGGTGGCGCTGTACCAGGGGCGCAGCGAGTTTGGGCCGCGCGCACTCGGGCACCGCAGCATTCTCGGCGACCCGCGCATCGGCGCGATGCGCGACGATATCAACGCGCAGATCAAGCAGCGCGAATGGTTTCGTCCGCTGGCACCGATGGTGCTGCTCGAGCGGGCGGAAGCGTTTTTCGATGTGTCGGGGCCGGTTCCGTTCATGCAATATGCCGCCCCGGTGCGCGAGCGGGCGGCGCGGATTATTCCGGCGGTCACGCATGTCGACTGTACGGCGCGCCTGCAGACGGTCGGTCCGGATGACGATCCGCTCTTGCGGGCTTTGCTGCACGAGTTCGAATTGCGTACGGGCGTGCCGGTGCTGTTGAACACCTCGTTCAACCGCCGCGACGAACCGATCGTCGAGACACCGGCAGAGGCGGTGGAGACTTTCCGGCGCACGCCGATCCATGCGCTGGCCATGCCGCCTTTTCTGCTGTGTAAGCGAGATGGGCATGCGTTGTAAAAATACGCACCGGAAAGCGGGCCGTATAAAACGCCTTGCCAAGCGGGCANCAGAAACGGTTAACGAAATCAAGTAGTTAGCGCACTGTGAGGGCCGTCCCGAAAGAGACGCGGTGGTAAAGAAGGGGTTGACGAGAAACGCGAAACGCTGCATAATCTCACCTCTCTGCTGCAACGAACACAACGCTTCGTAGCAAACGGCAGAAGCAGTACCGAACAAGTTCTTTAACAATTAACAGTCGATAAGTGTGGGCGTTTGATGAAGGTGCCAAAGACTTAGGTCTTTGAATACTTAAATTATCAAATGTTCACACAAAAGAAATATAGGCGCTTCGCAAGAAGTGGCCTG
>NZ_RXLQ01000037.1 GCF_003953935.1 Massilia atriviolacea | reverse complement strand
CGTTGGCCTTTGCGCCGCGGGGTTTTTTTTCGTCCAAAAATTGATCCAGCCTTGCGCAGCGAGGAATGTCCTGTTCCCGTACTCTCCTGATTATGGCCAGGTGGCGGAACAAGGTTTTCGCCAATCATTCTTTTGAGGTAAAGAGGTGACATAAGACGTCCCTGACTGACTATCATTCAATCGTCCTGACTTTCCCAAAACTACCTGGACTATCAAATTTCTCCGGTACATACCATCCATGCTGGTCGTTGGATGATTCCACTGCGAAGCCGCAAATAAATGATTTGAAGTGGGGTGTGTTGATCAAGCCTCTATGCATCTGATGCTTGTTTTTGAATTTCGCACCTGCGAATGCAGGAAGATGACTTGTTCCGCAGCACAGGATTACCTTTTCATAAACAACTAACTCTGTTGCAATTTGTCTTTCCCAAGATTCATTTGCATCTACGATGCGTTTTCCAAGCAAATATTGTTCTCTATCGCACGCTTCCCTGTAGATGCTTTCAAGCCCATCCGCTAATACGAATTTGCTGTCTTTAATTGCATTAATTTCTTTCTCCGTGCTCAAGCTTAAATCGTCTTCACAGCCTCTTATGTCTGCGCCATGCTTCTTTAAAATTGCGAAATTTCTTTGGTCATTTTCAACGATTTCACCATTCCTAGGTCCTTCGACAAGGATCAGCACTTGGTGTTTAGTTAGAACCAGTGCCAACCTCTCGACAGCGGCTTTCAAAAATTCCAGACTCTTCTGACCATGTTTAACATCACCAAGCAAAAGGCATCGGTCAGTCTTGGAGTCAAGGAAAGAGGCTAACGTCAGGTCAAATTTGAAACTCATCTTCGTGCTCCTTGATAGGTGACAAGCGCCGAGCGCGAGAGTGGGACGATGAAAATTGGGAGGTGTCCACAGGATAAGGCCGACGCAGTCAGCCTCGGAGGCCTTCGACTATCTGCGCGTAAGCTAGCTTAGCAGCGGTCAACTGTTGGCATAAGTAACCTTGCCGTAACATGCTTGCAGCAAAGCCACATTGCGGAACGGCTGTCGCAGGTGTTGCGCTATCCGGCCCTGGCAGCTGACAGCAGCGGGCTAAAGCCGCATCGCATACGGGCGCCGCTCCGCTGGCGCGTGGCAGCTGACAGCGTCAACAGGGATGGTGGATTTTGTACAGAGGGATTCGCATGCGGACCTCGAAGCCAGACAGTCCGCTTGAGCGCAATGCTTATGAGAATGGCCGTGGAAAACGTTCGATGTGCTTGATTCTTTGCCAAGTGCCGCGTGCGATTCACTAATTGCGCAACACGTGTTACGTCAGAACTCATTGCAACTCGGGCGTGGATATCATCCCTGCTACTCGTACTCGACGAACGACTGTGACGGCACCGTCGCTCCGAACGCATGACCCCATCAATGCTGCTGCCCAGGAAGGAGATGTGCGTCCCTGGGCAGCCATTTACTTCTACTTTTTCTGAAGATTCATATGGGCATGAGACGCAACAACCGCCGCCAAAAATGAATGACTGCGCGGTAGTTCACTGACCAGCTGCTGAATCGCTTCCCATTTTTGTTGCTGGTAAAGCGAAAGAAACAGAGCGTTCAGCGCATAGTCCTTACTTCCGGTTTCGATTTTATCGGTGTCGACGATTTTTCTCGCTGCGGATTCTACGGCGATCGGGTTGCGAGTCGACAGGGCTTCCATCAGATCAAGCAGAGACCTGTTCGTTTCCGCCTGGCTCGACGCGCACAGTTGGCTGCGCAGGTAGGCAATCATCGGCTTTGCTTCTGCCTCGCTGATGTTGGGCAGTGTCATCGCAGCAAGCGACTGCAACTCCGCTCGCCAACCCGCTTGAGCGACAGCGTCCTCACACGCAGGTTTCGTCTGGAGGACCGTCAGCATGCCGTAAACGGACTGGGACGGCATGGCGGTCCTGGCGCCACCGGCAAGGTAGCGCGCTGCCGCGCGGCCCTGTTCCGATTGCTTGCGCGGCGAGTAATACGAGGTGAGCTCGTTGTCCGATTCGATCACGGTTCCCATGTAATTCACGCCAGGCAAAGGAACGCCGCTCATGTGCAAGCTAGTGACGTGGTTGTAATTCCCCCCCACAATCCTGGCCCGCAGGGCATTCTGATCCACATACGGGAAGAAATCCGAATTCACCGGCGCGCCGGACAAGGTAAAGGCGGGATGCAGGAATTCGCGTCGGCCGATTTCGTGTTTATGTACATCGTTGATCGATGTCCATCCGACCCTCGCCATGGCGGCTGCCAGGGCTGGATTCTCCAGGCCTCGTGCACTGAGCTCGGGAAGCTGGCCTTCGACTTTTGCCACGATCACCATCACGCCGTTCGTCGAACCGTAGATCCGGTAGTCTGAGAAATTATCTCCCAGCGCTCGCATAACCGAGGAAACCAGTATTGGCGTATTGCCGTAAGTCGGTACCCACTGCACCAGCACGCCATCGCGAGACAGGTGGCGGAGCATGCGCTGATAAAACTCGGTGGTAAACAGGTTGGATACACCGCTGACCCATGAATCGGACGGTTCCGAGATGACGAGGTCATAACGGCTTTTGTGCGCGGAGAAAAAGCTCTTGGCATCGTCGATATGAATGTGGCTGCGCGGATCGCTGAACACACGCGAGGACGCTTTCCCGAAAAGCTTTGCACCGTCGACCATCGCGCTTTCGATTTCAACGATGTCGAGTCGCGTAAGCTGGTCGCTGGCCAGCAGCACATCGGCGCTCATGCCTGCCCCCATGCCGATCATCGCGGCTGTCTTGGCATGCGGACTGATCAGCAGCGGCAGGGCGCCCAGCATCACTTGCGTCGGTTCGTCAGCGGTTGGCGCGACACCTTTGGTCGACATATAGCTTGCGTCCGGCTTTCCATTGGTGCCGATCACCAGCATGCCGTTTTTGCGGGTGACATCGACGGTGGCGGTGCGGCCATCGCGGTGCATTAATACTTCCAGGTCGTCCAAGGAATTCTTATTTCCCATGCGGAAAATGCTGGAACTCATCCATTTCGCATCGAATGCCGGTGCAATGTAAGTCCCGATCGCAGACACGATCATGACGATGACTGCAGCGAATTGCCATTTTCTGTGCGCACTGCCGCGTCCAAGCAGATACACTGCCAAGACCATGTCCAGTGCCGCGCCGATAATGATTGCGTTCTTGAGTCCGGTAAGCGGCAACAGGACCATGGAAGCGAGTATGACCCCCATGATGGCGCCCAAGGTATTGAATGCGTAAACGCGACCGATCGCCGATTCGCCGGCCCCCCCGCGGAACAGTACCAGGGTAATCAGCGGCAGCGTCATACCGGCCATGAATGTGGTGGGAAGCATTACAAACATCGATAGCAGATGGCTGCTGCTGTTAAACATCAGGTAACCCGCTTCGGTCGGTTGCAGACCACGGAACAAGGCGCTCATGAACTTCATCAATTCGTTGTAACCCAGCACCGTGCTTAGTGCAAACAAGCCCATCAACAGCTGGATGACGCCCAAGGCGACCAGCGGTTCCTTATAGTTGTCGATACGCTTGCGCAGCCACAAGCCCCCGAGCGCCAGGCCAAGGATAAATGACGACAACATCAGTTCAAATGCATGGGTGGAAGCGCCGAGCACCACGCTGAGCATGCGGATCCAGCTAATTTCATAAATAAACGACGACAATCCTGTGATCAGCGCGACCACAAGCATCGGACGCAGCAGCGGTGTGCTCGCGACTGACGCCTGCGGCACATGGCTGGACTGTGTCAGCTTGCCGTGAATGCCATAGACGGCGATGGCCAGCACGACATTGATCAGAGCGGCTGTCATGATGGTGCCTGGCAGGCCCACAGCTTTGACGAGAATAAAACCACTGGTTAATACGCCTGCCACGGCTCCGATGCTGTTGGTGAAATAGAGCATCGAGATGGAGCTGCCTGGCGTTTTGGGAAAGGCACGTAAGATACCTACCGACATCAGCGGAAAGGTTGCTCCCAGCAGCAGGGTTTGCGGCAGGATCAGGATGCCGGCAAAACACCAGCGGATCAGCTCAACGGCCAGCGGTGCCTGCACCCCGGGGATGACGGAATCGAACACAAAGGTGTTTGCCGACAAAAATATCTTATGGAAAAATAAACCGGATAAGCCGATGGCAATTTCCACGGCCGCGTACGCCAGCAGCGGCTTTTTGACGCGGTCCATATAGCGACCTGCCAGCCAGGCGCCACCGGCCATGCCTCCCATGTACATCGCAAGTACCAATGCCTGTGCGTAGGCCGCATGTCCCAGGAAGAACTTGAGGTAGTTGGTCCAGATCGCTTCATAAATCAGGCCCGAGAAGCCGGAGAAAGCAAACGCCGCGAATAGAGCGTATTGTAGTGGTGCAATTGGCCGCTGATGCATTAGCTATCCTATAAGAGGAGACGGGGGAAAAGATGGCGGCCAGTGTAACACTTGCTCTGAGGTATTATGCGAGATGTTCTTTGAGGGTGTGTCAATTTGGCAATAGGGAGAAGACCACTCATGGGCAGGCTGGCTATCCGCAAACATCCTGCTTGGCTTCAGCGGACTCAAGACCGCGCTGGGTGCAAATCTTTTTTCCCGTTCATCTGATTAACAACAAAATCGTCGGCGTCTGCACAGTCGAGGCGGACACGCTGGCGTGCCCGCCCCGCTTGCCGACATAACTAAAACACGATTTCCTTGCTGCCGAACAGGCGCTCGGCCGGGATGCCTTGGCCGCCGCATAGCGCGAGGAACTTGTCCGACTCCGTCAGCTGGATGCTGTCGGGCTTGTACTGCAGTCCCATGATGTACTGCATCCACGGTTCCTGTCCCATCGCATACACGAACACGCGTGCCGGCGTGATCCTGGACAGGATGCTGGCGGCGCGGTCGCAGTCGGCGCCCGACAATCGCCGCGATTCATTATTGCGGCGTGCAATCGGTTTCCCGAGCAAGGGCTCGTACAGCCAGTTCAAGGGCGCTCCATGGCATTCCATGCCGATAAACAAGGCATCGACCGGACCGACGATGCGCATGATGCGCTCGTACAGCACCGGATCGCGGCCGTCCGAATCCACCAGGAACATGAATTTCTTGCCGCCCAGGGCCAGCGCGATGGCATGCTTGCTATAAATCGGCAAGTCCGCGTGCTCGCCAGTGAAGGGCAGGCTTAAAATGTGACCGCCTGGCACCGCGACCCGGTCCAGCGCATCGAGCACGTCCACATTCTCGAAGCCGAGTTCGCGCAGCACCAGCTTCATCGACGGGTCGGCGACATTGCCGCTGTTATTGGCCGGCACGATGACGCGCTTGATGCGGTGCCTCAGTTGCAGCAACATTTCTGCGCTGAAGTGATCCTGATGCGAATGCGTGATCACCACATAATCGATCACGGCGGGCAAGTCATTGATGGTCAGGCGGTGATCGTCCTTGTCTTCGATACTCACGAACGGATCGAACAGGATGGTGGTGTCGCGCGTCTGGAACAGCACGCAGGCGTGCCCGAAGTAGCGCATCCGCACACCGTCGCCGCGCCAGTCCTGCGCCCCTTTGCTGTCCGGCGCGCGGCTGGTGAACAGGCTGTCGAACAGGGGCCGCCGGGCGTCTTCCACCTCCAGCAGGCGCGCGATCTGGTCCAGCGGGGCGGCCTTGCTGCGCATGGAAGCCAGGGCGTCGATGCGCGCATCCTTGAACGACATCTTGAAGGAGATGCTGTCCGGGGTCGCCACTCGTGGCGTACTCATGAAGAAGTGGCGCTGCTGTTCGCCGGTGGCCTGCAGCATGATTTCTTGCGTGCCCGGCGCCAGGTCCGCTTCGTACAGCAGCGATTCGAATACGCGCACCCCGGGCCGGTGCTGGATGTCGTACAGCAGTTCGACCAGGCCCTGCAGCGACTGCGGCAGTTGCCCGTAATATTCATTGAGCGAAAATCCGGCCGCCTTTTCCTGCAGCAGGGCGTCGAGGCCGCGCAGCTCTTTCGCAAACCGGATCAGGTCGGCGCACTGGAGCTGTGTGTCGGCCAGCAACTGCCTGACCTGGGCGACGTCGTCCTCGCCCAGGCTCACAAAAGGCCCGCCATACATTTCCGGATCGCTGTTGGCGCCGATGTGCACGGCGGGATTGGTGGCAAACGATTCGAGCAGCGGCAGGATGCGGTAGGTGATGTGCAGCGCCAGTTGCGCCGGTCCGATCAGATAGGACCAGGCGTACCAGCGGCAGACCAGCGGCTCGAGCTTGACGTCCGGTTTGAGGAATACAGGGAGCGCGGCGCTCGCATTGACGACGGTGGACACGATTCATTCTCTCCTAAAATAGGCACAGGGCGGGACCGGCCGGCTGGCCGGCAAACTCGGGCGTGACGCGGCCTCCCTCTCGCTGACGGGAACAGGCGGCACTTGCTCGATACTGGATGGCCGGACGGAACGGTCCGGCCGGCGGCTTACTTTGCGTAACGCAGGTTGACGAAGCCGATCACCTCGTCCTGCCAGCGAAACGCATCCACCAACGATTGCAGCAGGATGGCGCTGGCACGCGGACCGAGATCCGCGCCATCGTCGCCCAGCAGCATGATATTGCTGCGCGGCTCGCTCACCCGGTTCAGGCCGATGGCGCCGTCCGTCACCGTCATCTGCCAATCCCAGCCGATGGTCAGGGCCGGCGGGCCCTCGGCCACGAACTCGGCATAGCCGGTGATCGCGGTCGGCGTGGCGCCATCCGCGCACAGCAGGGGGCCGTCCTCATCCAGTCCGGATACCAGATGGGAGAGCGTGTGCGTCTTCAAGTGCGCGAGCGTAGTGCGAACATATCCGTCGCATGAAAGTAGTAGCATAGGTGCTGATAAAAACGTCAAGAGAAACCCAAGCCGAGACCCAAGTCGATAGTCCACGCACTGTCATGAGAACAAAGTAACAACTTTGTTCAGATTTGAACATGTGGCGGCATTATGCGCCGGATCGGCCTGGCTGCGTGAACGTCCTCCTGTTTATGGCGATGCCGCATAGCGGCGCCGCAAATGTTGCAAGGTCTGATCCTGCCATGCCACCCCGTCGATAAACGAGGCCAGCAAGCCGGTGGTGGCCGGTGCGCCCAGCGCCGCGTGCGAGGCCGTGTGCAGCATCACGTTACTGCTCGGCATGCTCACCCGCTTCAGCAGCACGCTGTGCCGGTCGGCCAGCATTTGCCAATCCCATCCGATACTCAGCAGCGATCCCGCGACGCCGGTCCACTCGGTGTAGCCGGTGATCGTGGTTTGCACCGCCCCGCCGACGAGCGGCAGCGGCGTGTCCTCGTCCAATCCAGAAATGCAATGCACCAGGCGGACGGTGTGCAACTGCGTCGCCGTGAGGCAAATATAATCCGCGTCCGACATCATGCCTCCCTTGTTCCTGGTGCCGACGGCCGTGCCGCGTCGCCGCGCTGCGCCGCCTGCCGATTGAGCGGGCTCAGGCGTCGCGCGGACCGACTTCGATCCAGCAAGCGAAGATCGGATGGCCGTTGATGATCATCGGCGGCCCGGCGCGGTGCGCATGCACGCCGGTACGGCGCAGCAGACGCTCGATGCCGATCGGCGACACCGTGATCAGGCGCTTGGCCCCGTGCGCCGCGGCGCAGGCGATCGATTCGTGCAGCAACTGCGCGGCGATGCCGGACGAAAACTGGGCCAGCGCGGACATGGTGCGGTTATTGAAGTCGACCGACGCAAAGCGGGAAAGTTCCCACACATCGTCGCTGCACGGCACCGGCAAGCCATTCATCAATTCCGGAAACACTTCGCCCAGCAGGTAGGGACGGTTGGTCGGCAGCAAACGCGCGCAGCCGTTGACCCGGCCGTCGTCGTCGTGCGCCACCAGGTACAGGGTGTCGGGACGGTCGAACTGGTCCAGTTCCTGCCCATCCTTGGTCTTCAGGTCCCAGCCGAGGGTCTCGACGAAGACCTTGTGGCGGTAACGCGCCACGCTGGACAGCAAGTCGTCGGAAAGTGCGTTGGTCTTGCCAGTAATAACATTCATCCCTGCTCCAGTGGTCTTATGCATCGGATTATCGAGATGCCATTGGATACTTTTTCGACCTATTTCGGAACTGTCATGTTTTACAGTCGGCCTGGAAAACTGACCACAAGGGAAAACTTTGCTTCCTTACCACATCTAAAATTTTTTTGTTTTGACAAGTCCCAGACCCACTGGTATCTTTTTTTAATCGTAACGATTTCATACCAATTGCATACCTGAAGCAAGATTTCTCGGGATACCGTTGGTAAGCGACGCGAACAAGACGACAGCAGGTGTCCATGTTTGCAACTGCCGTAGAGCAAAGCGGACGACCTGGCTTGTCAGCATGTAAGCGAGGTCCCGGATGATAACCATCGTGACTGAGAGCGTCGTTTGAATAGCAAATTCGTGGAATGGCAGGCGTCCCAGACGCAAGCCTTGATGACAGCGTCGACCGACGACGCTTTTGCAACCCTGCTGGCGCTGGCCGCCCGCGAGCTCGGCTTCGAATACTGTGCCTTCGGCATGCGCATGCCCTTGCCGCTGTCGAATCGCAAGCTGTTCATGGCCAACAATTACCCGACCGCCTGGCAACAGCGCTACGGCGAGGCCAACTATCTGACAGTCGATCCCACGGTGGCGCACGGCATCAAATCGGTGGTGCCCCTGGTCTGGGGAGAGACCGCCATGCTCGACACCGAGCGGCCCTTCTGGGAAGATGCCCGCGCGCACGGCCTGAAGGTCGGCTGGGCCCAGTCCTCGGTCAGCGCGGCCGGCACGGTCGGCATGCTGACCCTGGCCCGCTCGAACGAAGAAATTTCCGCAGCCGAACTGAGCGAGAACGCGATGCGCATGTCCTGGCTGGTGCACATCGCGCACGAGGGCATGGCCCACCTGGTGGCCGCCAAGCGCAAGGCCGAACAGCCGATCCTGCTGACCGCGCGCGAGATCGAAGTGCTGCGCTGGACCGCCGACGGCAAGACCTCGAACGAGGTGGGCCAGATCATGGCGATCTCCGAACGCACGGTCAATTTCCACATCACCAATTCGCTCGAAAAACTCGGCGCCAACAACAAGACCGCCGGCGTGGTCAAGGCAGCCATGCTGCGCCTGCTGTAAGCGCGCAGCAGGCGCTTCTCCTCCTCCTTTTCGCCAACGCAGGCGCAGGCTCCGGCCCCGCGCCGGCGTACCTGCGCGCATCCCAGGGCCGTGCGCGCTGCCGCATTTGGCGCCGCGACAGTCCCGACTGTCAAACCTTACAGTTATTGCCATCGGCGTAATGACGTTTAATGAACGTAATGAAATTCATCATGACGCAGGCACGACAGCGTGGCAGTGAATGACATTGCAGCCGGCCAGGCCGATCATCTTGCACCGCTCCTGAACTGAACGGGTACCCCTTATGTTTGCATCCAGCATCACCGTCCCGATCGTCGCGACCACCACGGCAACAGCGGCGGCCCCACCCGACTGATTCACCCATTCCCGGCATCGTCCGGGCGGCGCCTGCGTGGCGCACCATCCCCGAGTAACCATTTGTGCCCCTACACGCGGGCGAGGAGACGTATTGTGAAAAATAAGCTATATCCGATTGGCGAGGCCCCGCCGCTGGGGGAAGTTCCGTCCGACATGTATGCCTTCACGGTACGCCGCGAACGCTTCGGCCCGCCCAAGGACAGCATGCAACTTGAGGTAGTCCCGGTGCCCGAGATCGGCGCTGACGAGGTGCTGGTCTACGTCATGGCGGCGGGCGTGAACTACAACAACATCTGGGCCGGGCAGGGCGTGCCGCTCGACGTGATCGGCATGCGCCAGAATGCCGGCGAGGAAGTCGATTTCCATATCGGCGGCAGCGACGCCTCGGGCATCGTCTACCAGGTCGGCAAGAACGTGCGCACGCCGCGCGTGGGCGACGAAGTCGTCATGCACTGCGGCACCTGGGACGCGGAATGTCCGGTCGTCAAGGACGGCGTCGATCCGATGTTCTCGCCCACCTTCAAGATCTGGGGATACGACCGCAACTGGGGCAGCTTCGCCCAGTTCACCAAGGTCCAGGCGCACCAGTGCATGCCGCGTCCCCAGCACCTGAGCTGGGAAGCCTCGGCCGCCTACATGCTGGTCGGCGCCACCGCCTACCGCATGCTGTACGGCTTTCCGCCCAACATCGTCAAGAAAGGCGAGCCGGTGCTGATCTGGGGCGGCGCGGGCGGACTGGGCTCCATGGCGATCCAGATCTGCCGCTCGGTCGGCGCGATTCCCATCGCGGTCGTGTCCGAGAACAGCAAGTTTCAGTACTGCATGGACCTGGGCGCCAAAGGCTGCATCAACCGCAACGATTTCAGCCACTGGGGCATGTTGCCGCACTGGTCAGACAAGCCCGGCTACGACAGCTGGATGAGCGGCGTGCGCGCCTTCGGCAGCGCCTTCTGGAAAGTGCTGGGCGAAAAGCGCGCCCCCACCATCGTCTTCGAGCATCCCGGCGAAATGACCATTCCCACCTCGCTGTTCCAGTGCAGCTCGGGCGGCATGGTGGTCACCTGCGCCGGCACCAGCGGCTACAACGGCACGGTCGACGTGCGCTATCTGTGGACGCGCCAGAAGCGGCTGCAGGGCTCGCACTTCGCCAACGATGTCCAGGCCAAGTGCTTCAACGACCTGGTCATGGACGGCAAGGTCGATCCCTGCCTGTCGCGCACCTTCGAATTCAAGGAAGTGCCGCTTGCCCATCAGATGATGTTCGAGAACGTTCATCCACTGGGCAACATGGCGATCCTGGTCGGGGCGCCCAGCCGCGGCCTCGGCAAGCGAACCTCATTGCCCGACGCGGCGCATGAAGCGCAGGCGGCACAGGCGATCCGCGAGATCCCCGCTGTCCACGAAACCCATGACGCCCACGAAACCCCGGAGGCCGAGGTCCTTCCGGCCTGACGCCGCCGGGCCGGCGATGCGCGCCGGCCTTCGCAGTGACCGCACCGGGCCGCCGTCCGGTGCGCTTTCGAACCACCATTTTGAAGAGATATCTTATGTCGGCATCAGACGCAGGGATTGTTTCAGGCGACGATACAGCGCTTCCGCTGTCTTCCGTTCAGCAACTCGTCTTTCTGGACCAGCTCCTGCATCCCGATTTGCCGATCTATAACATCGGCATGGCCTGGCATATCGCCGGTCCGGTCGATCCGCTCCTGCTGGCGCAAGCCATCAACAGCGTCGCCAACGGCAACGATGCCCTGCGCCTGCTGTTCAGCGAAGAAAACGGCCTGGCGCGCCAGCGCATCCTCGACAGCGTCCATGTCGAGCTGCCGGTGGTCGATTTTTCCGGCCAGCCCGATGCCGACGCGCGCGCCCGCGCTTACATGAACGCCGCCTTTGCCGCGCCGTTCAAGCTGTTCGACGGGCTGGCCTGGAGCGCCGAGCTGGTGCTGGCGGGCGAGGCCGGCAGCTACTGGTTCCAGCGCTACCATCACCTGGTGACCGACGGCTACGGCATGTCGATCATCGCCCATGCCGTCGCCCATGCCTACCAGGCCTTGCTGGCGCAGGCCCCGGCCGCGCCGGCCGGCCCTTCGTATGCCGAGTTCGTCGCCGACGATGCGCACTACCTGCAGTCGGCCCGCTACGGGCGCGACCGCGATTTCTGGCTGGAGCGCTTCGCCCGCCTGCCCGCGCCGCTGCTGGCGCCGCGCCTGGCGGCGGCAGGGCAGGGCGGGCCGGCCCCGAGCGGACAGCTCGACTGGCAACTGCCGCGCGCGCGCTACGACGCGTACACCGCCTTTGCCAAAGAGCATGGCCTGAGCATGCCGCAGTTGCTGCTGGCGGCGATTGGCGCCTGCTTCGCGCGCATGGCCGACGTCGACGAGGTGGTGGTCGGCGTTCCCGTGCACAACCGTGGCGGCGCGCGCCAGAAACAGACGGTCGGCATGTTTTCCTCGATCAGTCCGGTCGGGATCCGGGTCGACCGCAGCGCCTCCTTCGTCGCGCTGATGGGCGAGGTAGCGGCGGAAATGCGGCGCTGCCATCGCCACCAGCGCTTTCCCGTGGCCGAGCTCAACCGTGCGCTGAAGCTCGCCCGCGATGGACGCGAGCAACTGTTCGACCTGACCCTGTCGGCCATGAGCTTTAATGGCGACAACAGTTTTGGCGGCGCACCCACCCGCGTGGTGCCGCTCGAACATGGGCTGGAACGCACGCCGCTGGCCATCGTGCTGCGCGACCACCACGCCGGCGCCGACGTGACGGTGGAATTCGTCTTCAGCAGCGCCTGTTTCGACGAGGCCCAGGTGCAGGCCATCCAGGCCCGCATCGCCCTGATTCTCGATGCCGCTATGCAAGCGCCGGACACGGCCATCGACCAGCTCGCCTTCCTGAGCGACACCGAACTGCGCCAGGTGCTGGTCGATTTCAACGCCACAGAGCGCGGCTTGCCGCATACGCACTGCATCCACAGCATGTTCGAAGCGCAGGTGGCGCTGAGCCCGGATGCGCCAGCCCTGTCGTGCGGCGCCGACACCCTCAGCTATGCCGAACTCAACCGGCGCGCCAACCGCCTGGCGCACCATCTGCGCGCGCTGGGCGTGCAGGCCGACCAGCGCGTCGCCATCTGCGTCGAACGCAGCATCGACATGATCGTCGGCCTGCTCGGCATCCTCAAGGCGGGCGCCGGCTACGTGCCGCTCGACCCCGCTTATCCGGCCGAGCGCCTGGCCTTCATGCTCGGCGATTGCCAGCCGGCCGCCGTGCTGACCCAGGCCGCGCTGCGCGACAAGCTGCCGCCCTCGTCCGCCACGACGGTCGTGCTCGACAGTGCGGAAGCGCTGGCTGCGCTGGCATCCCGGCCGGAGCACAAGCCGGACGTGCCCGGCCTGTCGCCCGCGCACTTGGCTTACGTGATCTACACCTCCGGCTCGACCGGCTTGCCCAAGGGCGTCATGGTCGAGCATCGCCATGCTGTCAACCTGCTCGCCTCCCACATCGAACTGTGCGGCATGGGGCCGGGCGACCGGGTGCTCCAGTTCGCTTCCATCGGCTTCGACGCTTCCGTCACCGAGATTTTTCCGGGCCTGGCGGGCGGCGCTTGCATCGTCCTGCGACCTGCGCACCTGATGCTGCCGGACCGGGAATTCATCGCGTTCCTCGATGAACAAGGCATCACCGTGACCGATTTGCCGACCGCCTTCTGGCACCAGTGGGCAGCCGGCAATATCGCGGTCGGACAGGCCTTGCGCCTGGTCATCGTCGGTGGCGAAAAGGCCGAGCTGCGCCACCTGCGCCACTGGATGGCGGCGCCATGCACCGCCGGCGTGCGCTGGATCAACACCTACGGCCCCACCGAAGCCACCATTTACGCCACCGCCATCGCCTACGAGGCAGGCTCGGCCCTCCCGGCGGCCGAGGTGCCGATCGGGCGCCCGGTGGCCAACACCCAGGTCTACCTCCTCGATGCGCACGGCCGCCCGGTGGCGCCCGGCATGAGCGGAGAAATCCACATCGGCGGGGCGCAGGTCGCGCGCGGCTACCTGAACCGTCCGGAATTGACGCAGGAAAAATTCATTGCCGATCCATTCAAGCCGGGCGGACGCCTGTACAAGAGCGGCGACCTGGGGCGCTGGCTAACTGATGGGAATATCGAATATCTCGGCCGCAACGATTTCCAGATCAAGATCCGCGGCTACCGCATCGAACTGGGCGAGATCGAAACCCGCCTCGCCGCCTGCCCCGGCGTGCGCGAAGCGCTGGTAGTCGTGGGCGCCGGCCAGCGCCTGGTGGCCTACCTGACCACCGAGGCCGGCAGCAAGCCGACGGTGGCCGACCTGCGCAGCCGCATGGCGGAGGCGCTGGCGGACTACATGGTGCCGTCGGCCTTCGTGCTGCTCGATGCGTTTCCGATCAATACCAACGGCAAGATCGACCGCAAGGCCTTGCCGGCGCCGGACATGGAGGCGGTCCTTACCTCGCGCTACGAGGCGCCCCAGGGCGAGGCGGAGTCGGCCATCGCGCAGATCTGGCAACAGCTGCTGGGCCTGGAACAGGTCGGCCGCAACGACCATTTCTTCGAGCTGGGCGGTCATTCCCTGCTGGTGGTCAGCCTGATCGAACAACTGCGCCAGCGCGGCTGGCAGACCGACGTGCGCAGCGTGTTTTCCGCACCCACCCCGGCCGGCCTGGCGCGCCTGCTCGCGACGGCACAGGCCGGCG
Organism: Massilia atriviolacea; assembly: GCF_003953935.1. Lineage (GTDB taxonomy): Bacteria > Pseudomonadota > Gammaproteobacteria > Burkholderiales > Burkholderiaceae_D > Telluria_A > Telluria_A atriviolacea. The sequence continues at coordinate 1,456 of NZ_RXLQ01000037.1, read as the reverse complement.
TGGCCGTCGACACGCGCCGCATCCCGGACGCTTGCCAGGCCATCACGCCCGACATGCTGCCCCTGGCGGCGCTGACCCAGGACGAGATCGACGCCATCGCCGCGCGCGTGGCGGGGGGAGCGGCCAATATTGCCGACATCTACCCGTTGTCGCCTTTGCAGAAGGGCATCCTGTTTCACCACATGCTCGACAGCGAGGGCGACCCCTACCTGCTGCGCCTGGTCCTCACGGTCGACAGCCGCGTCCGCCTCGATGCCTTCCTCGGCGCATTGCAGACGGTGATCGACCGCCACGATATCCTGCGCACCGGCATCATCTGGAGCGGCCTGCGCGACGCCGTACAGGTGGTGCTGCGGCACGCCGCCTTGCCGGTCGAACAGATCGAGCTTGCCGACGGCCAGGATGCCTTGCAACAACTGCTGTACACGGTCGACCCATCGCGCCTGCGCATGGACCTGCAGCGCGCGCCCCTGCTGGCGGCGTACGTGGCGGTCGATCCGCTCAGCGGCGAATGCCACCTCGCCCTGCTCAATCACCATCTGATCGGCGACCATGTGTCGCAGGAACTGATCGTGGCGGAAATCCAGGCCATCCTGCAGGGCGAGCCGGACAGCTTGCCGGCGCCGGTACCGTACCGTCACTTTATCGCGCAAACCCTGGCGGCGGACGAGGCCCGCCATGCCGACTACTTCCGCCGGCAGCTGGGCGATATCGACGAACCGACCGCACCGTTCGGCCTGATGAACGTGCAAGGCAATGGCGCCCAGGCCGGCGAAGCCACGCTGGCGCTGGAAGACGCGCTGTCGCTGCGCATCCGCGAAATGGCGCGCCGCTGCGGCGTCACGCCGGCGGTGCTGTTCCACGTCGCATGGGCGCAGGTGCTGGGCCAAACCAGTGCGCGCAAGGACGTCGTTTTCGGCAGCGTGCTGCTGGGGCGCATGCACGGTGCCGATGGCGCCGACCAGGTGCTGGGCATGTTCGTCAATACGCTGCCGGTGCGGCTGTCGCTGGCCGGCCTGAGCGTGCGCCAGGCGGTCGATGCCGCGTACCGGCAGCTGACCGATTTGCTGGAACACGAACAGGCGCCGCTCACCCTCGCGCAGCAATGCAGTGCGGTGGCGGCGCCGGCGCCGCTGTTTACCAGCTTGCTCAATTATCGCCACAGCCATGCGCAGGGCGGCCAGGCTGCGCGCCTGGTCAGGAACGGCATTCGCACGCACTCGCTGGCGGAGCGGATCAGTTATCCTGTGGGTATCTCGATCAACGACCTGGGAACCGGATTTTCGATCACGTCGCAGTGCGACGGTGTCGATGCGGCCCGCGTGGCGGCCATGCTGGCACAGGCTGCGCAGGGATTGACGCAAGCGCTGGCCGACGATCCCGCGCGCTTGCTGTCGTCGCTCGACGTGCTGCCGCCTGCCGAGCGTGAGCTGGTGCTGAACGGCTTCAACGAGCG
>NZ_RXLQ01000036.1 GCF_003953935.1 Massilia atriviolacea | reverse complement strand
GTTGAACGCCGGGCCGGAGCTGCGGTAGGTGACGGTTTGCTGTTCGATGGCGTACAGGTTGCCGGACGGATCGGCGGTCAGGTATTGCGGCAGGCGCAGGCGGGCTGCCGCGCCGATCCCGTCCACCGAGGTCTCCGACAGATTCGGTTTGCCGGCAAGCACGGTCAGCTTGCCGTCCGCGCCCAGGGTTGCTACGTGCTCGGGAAAGATCACGAACAGCGTGCCTTGCCCGTCGGCGCGCAGCACGCGCGCAGTCGGCAAGCTGGTGGCGGTGGTGGTCACGACCCCATCCAGGCTGACGCGGCGCAGCGTGTCCTTGTCGATCACCAGCAACTGCCCGTCCTGGTAAGCCATGCTGTGCGGATTGATGAAGCGTGCGCCGCTGCCGGCGCCGTCGCGGGCGGCCGAGCCGTCCGTGGTGCCGGCCAGGGTGCTGACCAGGCCTTGCGGCGTGACCTTGCGGATCATGGTGCTGTCGGCCAGGTACAGGTTGCCGGCCGGGTCGAGCACGACGGTCTCGGGCTGGATGAATTTGAAGCGGGCGCTGCTGCCCGGACCATCGACCGGAGCGGCAACGTCGCTGCCGGCGGCCGGGGTAACCACCGTCTCGGCTCCGGCCAGCACGGTGGCGCTGCCGTCGGCCTCGATGCGCGAGATGGTCGCATAGGTGATGCGGTAACTGACCCCGGCGGCGCTGGTGACGATGCGCTGGCCGCCCTGGCCGAACGGCAGGGCTGTCGCCGTGCCGTCCTTGCCCAGCAGGTGGGTCTGGCTCAAGCTGGTGACAAACAGCTGGTCGCGTTTGTCGATTGCCAGCGTGGCGGCATAAAGCGAGGGTGAAGCGCCGCGTTGCTCGTCGAAAGGATCGGCGTACAGGGTCTTCACCGTGCCGTCGCGGCCCACGCTGCGTACCGCGTAGCCGGAATAGTAGTAGCCACCGGTTTTGTCGCGCTTGATTTCGCTGATGTAGAGCGCGCCCTTGCTGTCGAGTTCAGCATCGACGATGCCGCCGAAGCGCGCGTCCTGCCCGACACCGTCGGCGCGCACGGCGCTGCCGGTGTCGCCGGCGATCAGGGTCAGGCCGGCCGGCAGCGCCGGACCGGGGTAGGGCGGTGTCGGCGTCGGGGTCGGCGTCGGGGTGGGCGTTGGCGTCGGCGTCGGCGTCGGCGTCGGCGTCGGCGTCGGCGTCGGCGTCGGGGTCGGGGTCGGGTCGCCGCCGCCGCCGCCGCAGGCTGCCAGCAGCGCGGCCGCCCCCATCTGGATGGTCATGCGGCGCAGTTGAAAGGTCTTGCTCGTCATCGTGATCTCCTGAAAGTCATGTTGCCGATTGTAATACGAAAACATTTCCTTAAATGTAATGTTGCGTAACCGGCGAGCTGATGCAATCCGGGTATTCCGGGTCTGGTCCTGACCGGGTGCTGCGACCACCGGGTCGGGATTCCCGACGCCGGCCTGCATCGCCATGCTGCCCGCATCCTGGCCCGGGCCGATGCGCTGCTGTTCGGCCGCGTGACCCATCACACGATGGAAGCCGCATGGCGCACGGCGGCGCCGCAGGGCGAGCGGCCCGGGTGGACAGGGCCCTTCGCCCGTGCCATCGGCGCGGCAAAAAACAGGTGGTGTCCAGCACCCTGGAGAGCCTGGACTGGAGCGCGGAACTGGTGCGCGGCGACCTGCGCACAAGCGTGCAAGCGCACAAGCGCGAACCGGCAATGGCCTGTGTACAGGCGCACCGCCCCGGCTTGGCGCCTGGTAGGACGGCGCGAGCTCGCCTCGGGCGCCGGATTACGGCAGCGCCACCCTGAGGATCGCGTTGCCGGAGATAAACGCGAAACTGTTGATGCCGATCCGCACCAGGCCTTTGGGGTGTTCCACGCCGCCCGGCAGGGCGCCGAGCACGGTCGCCGCGCGCTCCGGCGTGCCGGCCACGATGCTCGAGGCGCCGCCCGGGGCGATTTTCAGGATCGTGCTGTGCGCGCTGTCGGCCAGGTAGCGGTTGCCGGCGTCGTCGAGCACCTGGCCGACCTCGGGCGGCGCGCTGGCAACCGTGCTCACCACCGCGTCCGGCGTGATGCGGCGGATCACCGGACCGCTGTCTTCCACATACAGGTCGCCCAGCTTGTCGAAGCCGAGGATGCGCGGGGCGATGAACCTGGCGGCGGTGCCGGTGCCGTCGATCTTGCTTGGATCGCCGTTGATGGAACCGGCGAACACGCTCCACTGGCCATCGGCGCCCAGCTTGTGGATGGTGCGCCCTTGTAACAAGGATCCTGGGGTGGGCGAGCTGAACGCCAGGGACGAGACATACACATTGCCGGCCTTGTCGGCCGCGATGCCGCTCGGCAGGCCGCCGTCGCCGAAGGTGGTACTGACTGTGCCGTCCGGCGCGATCTTGCGCAGGTAGATGCCGCTTTTAAAGGCCGGGCCGGAGCTGCGGTAGGTGATGCTTTGCTGTTCGACGGCGTACAGGTTGCCGGACGGATCGGCGGTCAGGTATTGCGGCTGGCGCAGGCGCGCGGCGGCGCCGATCCCGTCCACCGAGGTGGCGGACAGATTCGGTTTGCCGGCAAGCGTGGTCAGTGTGCCGTCGGCGCCCAGTGTGGCGATGTGATCGGCGAAGACCGTGTAGAGCAGGCCCTGTCCGTCGGAGATCAGTTGGTTTATCTTCGGCACGGTGATGGCGGTGCTGACGACAACGCCGTCCAGGCTCACGCGGCGCAGCACCTTATTATCGACCACGAGCAAGTGGCCGTCGCGGTATGCCATCCCGTCGAGGCGGACGAAGCGGGCGGCGCTGCCGGCGCCGTCGCGCGCGTCCCCGCCGCCAGTGGCGCCTGCCAGGGTGCTGACCACCCCTTGCGGCGTGACCTTGCGGATCGTCACTGTATCGATCAGGTACAGGTTGCCGGCTGGGTCGAACACGACGCTGTTGCGGTAGATGAATATGAAGCGTGCGATGCCGCCCGTGCCGTCGACAGGTACGGCGCCCGGCGGAGGAATCCCTTCTTCCCCGGCCAGCGCGGTGGCGCTGCCGTCGGCCCCGATGCGCGCAATGGCATAGGTGCTGATGCGATAACTGACGCCGCCAGCGCTGGTGACGATGCGCCCGTCGTCAGCGCTGGCGGGCACCGGCGTTGCAGTGCCGTTATTGTTCAGCAAGAAGCGGCCGTCCCTGCTCGTGAAAAACACCCGATCGCGGGCGTCGATCGCCAGCGCGGCGCCGTCGCCATAGGCCGAGGCGCCGCCCGCCTCGTCGAACGGATTGACGTACAAGGTGCGCACCACGCCATCGCGCCCGACGCTGCGGATCGAAAAGCCGGTCAGGTAGTACCCACCCTTGCTGTCGCGCTTGGACTCGCTGATGTACAGCGTGCCCTTGCTGTCGAGTTCATAATCTTGAATGGCGTCGAAGCGCGCGTCCTGGCCGGCGCCGTCGGCGCGCACGGCGCTGCCGGTGTCGCCGGCGATCAGGGTCAGGCCGGCCGGCAGCGCCGGACCGGGGTAGCTCGGCGTCGGCGTCGGCGTTGGCGTCGGCGTTGGCGTCGGTGTCGGGGTCGGGGTCGGGGTCGGGGTCGGGGTCGGGGTCGGGGTCGGTGTCGGGGTCGGCGTCGGGTTGTCGCCGCCGCCGCCGCAGGCTGCCAGCAGCGCGGCGGCGCCCATCTGGATGGTCATGCGGCGCAGTTGAAATGTCTTGCTCGTCATCGTGGTCTCCTGGAATCGATCCTCATTCTAATACGCGAAGATTTACTTAAATGTAATGTTGCGTAAGCAGCGCCGCGGCGCGCGCATGAACCGCGCGGACGAAAAACAACGCTACGCCGATGCACTTATGCAATCCGGGTTTGCTTGATCCCTTTCAGCCCGGGAGCGTCTTCCTATCCGCGCAAAGCTTGCGCCAGTCGTTGGACATTGACTTATTGCCGAGATATCTTTCCACAAGGCAATCAAGAATACCCATCGACTCTGCAGCATCGACCGGAGATTGGCATGACAGGCAAGCGCATCTGTAACATCGTCTGCAAGAACATCGTCCTGGCGGCCTTGTGCGTCGCCGCCAGCAGCCAGGCGCAGGAGGTGGTCCGCCTCGGCAACCTCAAGTTCGCGCATTTCGGCGCAGTCTCGTACATCAAGGAAATCGCGCCGACCTGCGGCATCCGGGTCGAAGAGAAAATCTTCGCCAAGGGCCTCGACGTGATGCAGGCGATCATCGCCGGCGAACTCGATGTGGGCACGACCGCGTCCGAGGCGGCCATCGCGGGCCGCGCCAGCGGGGCGCGCATCTTCGTGGTGGCCGGTTTCGCCAGGGGCGGGGCGCGCCTGGTGGCGCGGCCCCATCTGGGCGTGAAGGGCATGCGCGACCTGAAGGGCAAAAAGGTGGGCGTGACGCGCGGCGGCATCCAGGAAGTATTGCTGATGGCCGAGCTGCAAAAGCACGGCATGAGCGTCGACAGCGCACCCGGCAAGGACGTGCAGGTGATTTACCTGCCGTTCGCCGACCTCAACCAGGCGCTGATGGGCGGCAATATCGACGCCATGATGCAGTCCGAACCGCAATCCTCGCAAGCCATCAACAAGGGCTTCGGGAGCGAAGTGCTGAAACCCTACGATACCCCGATCGGCGAACCGGTGCGCACCATGGTGATGACCGAAGCCTTCTACGGCGGCAAGCGGGCGCTGGCCGAGAAATTCATGCGCTGCTTCGTGCAGGCCACCCGCACCTTCATCCGCCATCCGGGAGTGGCCGAGAAGTACGTGCGCGAAACCATCTTCAAGGGCCAGATCAGCAAGGACGATTTCGAGGATGCGATCGGCAATTCGCCGTATTCGCTCGATGTGACGGCCGAGCATATCCAGATCACCACCGACACCATGGTCAGGACCGGGGTGGGGCGGCTGGCGCGCCCGCCGCTGGCGAGGGACTGGGTGCGCACCGACATGCTCGACGCGGCCAAGAAAAGCGTGGCCATGCAATAGCGGCGGGCAAGGCAGGCCGACAACACAACGTTTTCCGGAGGTGGCATGAACAGCAGACAGTTACGCGAAATGGGCATCGGCCTGGTGGTGCCGGTGGTGGCGATCGGCCTGTGGCAACTGGCGGCGGTGCAGGGGCTGGTCAATCCGCAGGTGCTGCCGTCGCCGCTGGCGGTGCTGCGCAAGTGGGTCGAATACCTGCTGCCGCTGCAGCCGCACGCGGGCGGCAGCTGGCTGGCCTGGGCGTTTTCGGGCGAGCTGATGGTCGACGCCCTCACCAGCATGGTGCGGGTGGTACTCGGCTTTGCCATCGGCGCCGGGCTGGCGCTGCCGCTCGGGCTGGCGATGGGGGCGAATGCGCGCGTGTATGCCTGGTTCAATCCGCTGGTGCAGCTGCTGCGCCCGATTCCGCCGATCGCCTACATTCCGCTGGCGATCCTGTGGTTCGGGCTGGGCAACCCGCCGGCCGTGTTCCTGATCGCGCTGGGGGCTTTTTTTCCGGTGCTGATCAATACCATCGCCGGGGTGCGCCAGGTCGACGCGATCTACCTGCGCGCCGCGCGCAACCTCGGCGCCGGCCGCCGCACCCTGTTCCTGCGCGTGATCCTGCCGGCCGCCGTGCCTTATATATTGTCGGGCGTGCGGATCGGGATCGGCACCGCCTTCATCGTGGTGATCGTGTCGGAAATGATCGCCGTGAACAATGGCCTGGGTTTCCGCATCCTGGAAGCGCGCGAGTATTTTTGGTCCGACAAGATCATGGCCGGCATGATCAGCATCGGCATGCTGGGGCTGGCGATCGATGTCGGCATGAACCGCCTGAACAACTATCTGCTGCGCTGGCACCGCGGCCTGGAGAACTGAGATGAGCGCATCGACCATCCATATCGACGGCGTCGACAAGGTATTCCACAGCGGCGGGCGCGAGCTGGTCGCGCTGCGCGACATCCACCTGGAGATCCCGGCCGGGCAATTCACCTGCCTGCTGGGGCCCTCGGGCTGCGGCAAGTCGACCCTGCTCAACGCGGTGGCCGGCTTTGCGCTGCCCACGCGCGGCACCATCCGCAGCGGCGGGCGCCAGGTGAGCGGGCCGGGGCCGGAGCGCGGCATGGTGTTCCAGGAGTACGCGCTGTTCCCCTGGATGACGGTCGAGCAGAACATCGCCTTCGGCCTGCAGATCAAGGGGCTCGCCAGGGACGCCATCGCGGCCACCGTCGGCGCGCTGCTGGAGATGCTGTCGCTGGCCGACTTCCGCCAGCGCTATCCGAAGGACCTGTCGGGCGGGATGCGCCAGCGCGTGGCGATCGCGCGGGTGCTGGCGCTGGACTCGCCGATCATGCTGATGGACGAGCCCTTCGGCGCGCTCGACGCCCTGACCCGGCGCAACCTGCAGGACGAATTGCTGCGCATCTGGGCCGCTACCGGCAAGACCATCCTGTTCGTCACCCACAGCATCGAGGAAGCGATCTACCTGGCCGACCGCATCGTGGTGATGACCTACCGGCCCGGCACCGTCAAGCGCGATGTGCTGGTCGACCTGCCGCGCCTGCGCGACCCGGCCGCGCCGGCGTTCAATGCCCTCAAGCGCGAGCTGGGCCAGCTGGTGATGGAGGAGCAGCAGCGCCACCATAACGACGAGCTGCGCATGGCGGCCATCGATTAGCGGGGCGGCGGCGGGAACATCGGCACGCCGTCCCCGCCGCCGCGCGCCGATAGTGTAAACTTGCAGGATGCAGACTTACTTACTTATCGCAGCGGCGCTGCTGTACGCGGTGTGCGCCCTTCTTCCTTCCCCGCGCGGGTCGCTCATTTCGGCCGTCACGGCGCTGGCCTGGCTGCTGCACGGCGCCGCCCTGTGGCTCGACATGGTGGCGCCCGGCAGCGTGCGGATCGGCTTCGCGCTGATGATCTCGGCCGCCTTGTGGATTTCGGTGGCGGCCTACTGGATCGAGAACCGCAATTTCGCGCTCGACGGCCTGCGCCGCCTGGTGATGCCGTGCGCGGCCGCCGCCGCCCTGCTGCCGGCCGTGTTCCCGGGCAGCGTGCTGCAGCTTGAAGGGCGCGCCCCGGCCTTCGGCTGGCATATCGCGGTCGCCATCCTGGCCTACAGCACCCTGACCATCGCCGCCTTCCACGCGGTCCTGATGGCGCTCCAGGAAACCCGGCTGCACGCGCGCAACCCGCAGGCCGGCTGGCTGGCCACGGCGCTCGACCAGCTGCCGGCCCTGCTGACCATGGAAAAGCTGCTGTTCCGCCTGATCTGGATCGGCTTCGTGCTGCTCAGCCTGACCGTGCTGTCGGGGATCGTGTTCTCCGAGCAGTTGTTCGGCACCGTGCTCAAATGGGACCACAAGAGCGTGTTCGCGCTGCTGTCCTGGTTCCTGTTCGCCGCGCTGCTGGCCGGACGGCGCTGGCGCGGCTGGCGCGGCAAGACCGCGCTGCGCTTCACCCTGGCCGGTTTCGCCACCCTGGTGCTGGCCTATGTCGGCAGCCGTTTCGTTCTTGAAGTGATTTTGCACCGGGGGCTGGCATGATGCGCATTCTGTTCTGGGTCGCACTGATCGTGCTGGTGATCGCGGCCATTCGCAGCAAGATCCGCGGCAAGCTGCGCGACATGACGCCGCCGCCCGGCCAGCCGGGCCCCGGCGCGCGCGCCCACCCGATCCGCGAACTGGGCGCCACCATCGAATGCGCGCACTGCCATGTGTACTTCCCCGAGTCGGAAGCGGTCACCGCCGACGGGCGCGCCTATTGCAGTTCCGAACACGCGCACCAGCCGCACCGGCCCGGGTGATGTCGTTCTGGAGCGGCTTGTCGGCCGAGTCGCGCGCCACGTTCTGGCGCTCGCTGCAGGCGCTGAGCGGCACCCGCATCGTCATTTCGCTGGTGCTGCTGGCCTACCTGGCGTTCGACCGCAAGGACGTGCCCTCGGCCGGCCACGATCTGTATACCGAAACCTGCATCGCCTACCTGGTCATGTCCGGCGCCTTCGCGCTGGCCTGCGTGTACGTGCGGGTGCGTTTCCTGGCGCAGGTGGTGGTGCAGATCGCGGTCGACATCGCGGTCATCTCGATGCTCTACATGGCCGCCCAGGAGGGGCGCGGCAGCCTGGTGATCCTGTACCTGTTCCCGCTGGCCGGGGCCGCGATCCTGGCGCCGCGCCTGCTGGCCCTGCTGTCGGCCGCGCTGGTGACCCTGTTCCTGCTGATCGACGCCGTCTACCAGGCCTTCGCTGGCGTGGCCAGCATGCCGATCACCCAGGCCGGCCTGTATGGCGGCGTGTTCTTCGCCATCGTGATGGTGGTCAGCCGCCTGGCCGCCCGCCTGATCCGGCAGGAAGAACTGGCCGCGCGCCACGGGGCCGACCTCAAGATCCAGCAGGCGATCAACCAGATCGTCATCGCCGACGTCGCCGACGGCATCCTCGTGGTCGACCGCGAGGGCCGCATCCTGGCCGGCAACCCGGCCGCCCAGCACATGCTGGGCCTGGCCAACGGCGACAGCGGCTTTGCCCTGTCCGAGGTGCCGGCGCTGGAACCGGTGGCGTTCGCGTTTTCCGAGTGGCGGCAGCAGGTCGGGCCGCTCGCGGGCGCGGCGCGCGCCGCCTTCGTCACCGTCAAGCCCTACCGCGACAGCGGCGGGGGCGACGACGGCAGCGCCGCCTGGAGCGGGCGGCGCGACCTGGCGGCCCACCTCAAGCTGCGCTTCGCGCGCGTGGACACGGTCGACGAGGCGTCCGAGCGCTGCGTGATCTTCCTGCAGGACGTGACCGCCATCGAAAACCAGGCCCAGGAATTGAAACTGGCCTCGATGGGGCGCCTGACCGCCAGCATCGCCCACGAAGTGCGCAATCCGCTCTCGGCCATCGGCCATGCCACGGCGCTGCTGGCCGAAGACCTGCACGCGCCGGGCCAGGCGCGCCTGCTGAAAATCGTCGGCGACAATGTGGCGCGCGTCAACCGCATGGTGGAAGACATACTCCAACTGTCGCGCAAGGTCCAGCCGAATGGCGAGCCGTTGTTGCTCGGCCCCTTTTTGAATGAGTTGAAGGCCGAATTTGATGAAACCCAGGGGGTTGCCGATGATATAGTGTGGCTAGGCAACACTGGCGCCGTGCCGGTGCGTTTCGACGCCCTGCACCTGCGCGAAGTGGTGATCAACCTGCTGACCAATGCCCTGCGCTACGCCAGTGGCGGGGTGGGCAGTATCCGGGTGTACGTGGTCACCGATTCGGCCGGCGGCATGGAGCTGCACGTGCAGGACGACGGACCGGGCATCACGCCGGAGGTGCGGGCCCACCTGTTCGAACCGTTCTATACGACATCGAGCAAGGGCACCGGGCTGGGGCTGTACCTGGCGCGCGAGCTGTGCCTGAACAACGCGGCGATGCTCGATTACGAATATCGCTTCGATGCCAGCGGCTTCGGCGTGCGCGCGGCCAGCGGCCGCTTTGTGATTTCGTTCGCGCAGCCGCTGGGGGCGCGCGGCGCCCTTGGTAACGGTAGTAACGGTAACAGAAAGGCAACAACATGACATCACCCCGCGTACTGGTCGTCGATGACGAGGCGGATTTACGCGAACTGCTGGAAATCACGCTGGTCAGGATGGGGCTCGATGTGGACAGCGCCGAGACGCTGCGCGAGGCGCGCGCCTTCCTGGCGCAAAACGATTACGCCCTGATCCTGACCGACATGCGCCTGCCCGACGGCCTGGGCCTGGAACTGGTGCAGGAAGTCGGCGCCTCGAACAAATCGACCCCGATCGCGGTGGTGACCGCCTACGGCAGCGCCGACAACGCGGTGGTGGCCCTGAAGGCGGGCGCCTTCGATTACGTCTCCAAGCCGGTGGTGCTGGACGACTTGCGGGTGATGGTGCAGTCGGCCCTGCGCCTGTCGGCGCCGTCCGCGCAGGCGGGCAGCCCGGCCGCCGCCGGCAGCGCCTCGCGCCTGATCGGCGAATCGGCCGTGATGCAGGCGCTGCGCGGCCAGATCGAGCGGCTGGCGCGCTCGATGGCGCCGATCGCCATCACCGGCGAGTCGGGCAGCGGCAAGGAACTGGTGGCGCGCGAAATCCACGCGCGCAGCTCGCGCGCCGGCAAGCCCTTCATCGCCGTGAACTGCGGCGCGATTCCCGAAGCGCTGATGGAAGCGGAGTTTTTCGGCTACCGCAAGGGCGCGTTTACGGGCGCGGCCGACGAGCGCGACGGGTTCTTCCATGCGGCCAACGGCGGCACCCTGATGCTCGACGAAGTGGCCGACCTGCCGCTGGCGATGCAGGTCAAGCTGCTGCGCGCGATCCAGGAGCGGCGCGTGCGCAAGATCGGCGCGACCGCCGAGGAGCCGGTCGACGTGCGCATCATCAGCGCCACCCACCAGAACCTGGCGCACTGCGTCGAAACCGGCAAGTTCCGGCAAGATCTGTTTTACCGCCTGAATGTGATCGAGCTGAGCGTGCCGCCGCTGCGCGAGCGCCTCGACGACCTGGGCGTGCTGGTTAACGGCATGCTGGCGCGCCTGGCCGGGCCGGGGCAGCAGGCCGCGCTCGGGCCGCAGGTGCTGGAAACCTTGCGCACCTATTCCTTCCCCGGCAATGTGCGCGAGCTGGAGAACGTGCTGGAACGGGCGCTGGCGTTCGCCAACGATGGCGTGATCGAGGTCGGCGACCTGTCGCTGAAAGGGGCGCGCGTGGCCGAGCGGCCGGCGCCCGAGGCGGCGGCTGCGGCACCGGCCGCACCGGCCGCACCGGCGGCGCCGGCCCAGGTGGCGGCCGCGCCGGCGGAGCTGCCCAGCAGCCTGCCCGATTACCTGGAACAGGTCGAACGCGAGATCATCCTGCGCGCGCTGGCCCAGACCCAGTTCAACCGCACCCAGGCGGCCATGCTGCTGGGGATCAGTTTCCGCCAGCTGCGCTACCAGATGCAGAAGCTCGATATCCAGGAGCCGGAAGGCTGAGAGCCTGTCTCAGTAGATCGGAGTCGCTCCTGGCGCGCCTGGCAAGCGAGCGCCGCGTCGTTGGTCGTTACATGGCTCGCCATGCGGCCTGCTCGCGCCTTGCCCTCGCTTATCATGCATCACCATCGGCTTCCCCGATCCACCGGGATCGGTTCTAAGGAGGTTCGCCCTTGCGCCTTGCGCCGGGCGGGGGACCCCATTCCGGCGCCCGCTCCCCCCGCGGTTTATAATGCTGCCCCGCGACCCGGAAACGGCAAGCGCGCGAGCTGGCGGCTGCTTCAAAAAATGGCAGCCGTTAGTACCCGCTAACCGCGTAATCCTCTATGCAACCTGACTCATAAAAGTCAAGGGAAACACGGGAAAAAATTGCCAGTAATTCTATTGCCACTACCCCGGTGAGGCACTACAATTAGTCCCACATTTGATCAATCGACTAGATATAGTGGTTTCGGAAGCTCTGCCACCGATAGCTCAGCAGCCATTACGCAGCACCGGCAAGCCAGGATTTAACGCACTCAACCCACCTTCGCGCGTCACGGCGCCGGCCTCGGATTCCAGGCCGGCGGGGTAGTTTTTTTGTTTTTGTATTTGTTGGGGGCGGCCGATTCATGCCGTCCACTTGATAACAACCGGCGGCAGACCAAAGCCCGCCGCTCCAGGAGGTTCCATGCAAGCATCCCAAGATTCTTCGATTAACCAATTGCACGTCACACCTGGAGCGGCCGCTCCGGCCGCGTCCACCAGCGCCGCCGCTGTTGCCGCCCGCGGCGACTACCGCATCATCCGCCGCAACGGCGCCGTCGTCGCGTTTGAACCATCGAAGATCTCGATCGCCGTCACCAAGGCCTTTTTGGCCGTTAACGGCGGCCAGAGCGCCGGCTCCGCGCGCGTGCGCGAACTGGTCGAGCAGCTCACCGAGAACGTGGTGTCGGCCCTGATCCGCCGCCAGCCATCGGGCGGCACCTTCCACATCGAAGACGTGCAGGACCAGGTCGAACTGTCGCTGATGCGCTCGGGCGAGCACGACGTGGCGCGCGCCTACGTGCTGTACCGCGCCAAGCACATGGAAGAGCGCCGCCTGCAGAAGGAAGCGCAAGGCGGCTCGTCCGACGTGGCTGCCCCGCAGATCCACGTGCTGGAGAACGGCCAGCGCCGCCTGCTCGACATGAACCAGGTGCGCGACCTGATCGGCGCCGCCTGCGTCGGCCTGGAAAAACACGTCGACGCCGACGCCATCCTGGCTGAAACGGTCAAGAACCTGTACGACGGCGTGCCGGTCGAAGAGCTGCACAAGTCCGCCATCCTGGCCGCTCGCGCCCTGATGGAAAAAGACCCGGCCTACTCGCAGGTCACCGCCCGCATCCTGCTGCACACCATCCGCAAGGAAGTGTTCGGCCAGGACGTCCCGCAGGCGCAAGCGGCGGCACACTATATAGAGTACTTCCCGCAATACATCGCCAAGGGTATCGCCAACGAGCTGCTGGACCCGGTCCTGGCCAGTTTCGACCTGGCCAAGCTGGCCCGCGCCCTGGTGGCCGACCGTGACTTGCAGTTCGGCTACATCGGCCTGCAAACCCTGTACGACCGCTACTTCCTGCACGTGCGCGACGTGCGCATCGAAATGCCGCAGGCTTTCTACATGCGCGTGGCCATGGGCCTGTCGCTGCGCGAAGAAAACCGCGAAGCGCGCGCCATCGAGTTCTACAACCTGCTGTCGTCGTTCGACTTCATGAGCTCGACCCCGACCCTGTTCAATTCGGGCACCCTGCGCTCGCAGCTCTCGTCGTGCTACCTGACCACCGTCTCGGACGACCTGGAAGGCATCTACGACGCCATTAAAGAAAACGCGCTGCTGGCCAAGTTCGCCGGCGGCCTGGGCAACGACTGGACCCCGGTGCGCGCCCTGGGCGCCCACATCAAGGGCACCAACGGCAAGTCGCAAGGCGTGGTGCCGTTCCTGAAAGTGGTCAACGACACCGCCGTGGCGGTCAACCAGGGCGGCAAGCGCAAGGGCGCGGTGTGCGCCTACCTGGAAACCTGGCACATGGACGTGGAAGAATTCCTCGACCTGCGCAAGAACACCGGCGACGACCGCCGCCGCACCCACGACATGAACACGGCCAACTGGATTCCCGACCTGTTCATGAAGCGCGTGATGGAAAAGGGCGAGTGGACCCTGTTCTCGCCGTCCGAAACGCCGGACCTGCACGACAAGGTCGGCAAGGCCTTCGAAGCGGCCTACACCGGCTACGAAGCGAAGGCCGCCGCCGGCGAGATCCGCGTATTCAAGAAGATCGCCGCGCTCGACCTGTGGCGCAAGATGCTGTCGATGCTGTTCGAAACCGGCCACCCATGGATCACCTTCAAGGACCCATGCAACATCCGTTCGCCACAGCAACACGTGGGCGTGGTCCACAGCTCGAACCTGTGCACCGAAATCACCCTGAACACCAACGAGTCCGAAATCGCGGTCTGCAACCTCGGTTCCGTGAACTTGCCGGCGCACATGAAAGAAGGCAAGCTGGACCCGGTCAAGCTGCAGAAGACCGTGCGCACCGCGATGCGCATGCTCGACAACGTCATCGATATCAATTACTACGCCGTCGAAAAAGCCCGCAACTCGAACATGCGCCACCGTCCGGTGGGCATGGGGATCATGGGCTTCCAGGATTGCCTGCACATGATGCGCGTGCCTTACTCCTCGAACGAGGCGGTTCAATTCGCCGATTCGTCGATGGAAGCGGTGTGCTACTACGCCTACCTGGCCTCGACCGAGCTGGCCGAAGAGCGCGGCCGCTACGAGTCGTACAGCGGCTCGCTGTGGGATCGCGGCATCCTGCCGCAGGATTCGGTCAAGCTGCTGGCCGACGAGCGCGGCGGCTACCTGGAAGTCGACATGTCCTCGTCGATGGACTGGACCGTGGTGCGCGAGCGCATCAAGCAGTTCGGCATGCGCAATTCGAACTGCGTGGCGATCGCCCCGACCGCGACCATTTCGAACATCATCGGCGTGTCGGCCTGCATCGAACCGACCTTCCAGAACCTGTATGTGAAGTCGAACCTGTCCGGCGAATTTACCGAAATCAACTCGTACCTGGTGCGTGACCTCAAGGCGCGCGACCTGTGGGACGAAGTCATGATCGCCGACCTGAAATACTTCGACGGCTCGCTGGCCAAGATCGACCGCATCCCGCAAGACCTGCGTGACATTTACGCAACGGCCTTCGAAGTCTCGCCGAGCTGGCTGGTGGAAGCGGCCTCGCGCCGCCAGAAGTGGATCGACCAGGCCCAGTCGCTGAACATCTATATGGCGGGCGCCTCGGGCAAGAAGCTCGACGAGACCTACAAGCTGGCCTGGCTGCGCGGCCTGAAGACCACCTACTACCTGCGCACCATCGCCGCGACCCACATGGAAAAATCGACTTCCAAGACCGGCGCGCTGAACGCGGTGGCGGTGGACGGCGGCATGTCGGCCCACGCCATGGGCGCGGCGGCCGAGACGGCGGCGGCAGCTGCCGCGGCGGCGACGGCCGCCTCGGTGGCCGCCGCGGCGGCCGAGGAAGACGGCGCGGCGTGCTACCTGCGTCCGGGCGACGACGGCTTCGAGGAATGCGAAGCCTGCCAGTAACAGCTGACAGCTGACAGCTGACAGCTGGCAAACCGGCGGAGCGCCGCGGCGCTCCGCGCAAGACCGAATTGAACACAGACGAATTGACGAAAAGAGGAATCCACCATGTTGTCCTGGGACGATGAAACAGCCAGCGCGCCAGCCGCGCGAACCGTGGCGCAGAATGCCGCCCAACCTGCGGCCGAAGCGCAAGCCGATGCCGCATCGGTCGCCAAGCGCGTGCACGCCGACGACAAGCGCATCATCAACGGCAAGACCGATGTGAACCAGCTGGTCCCGTTCAAGTACAAATGGGCGTGGGACAAATACCTGGCCGGCTGCGCCAATCACTGGATGCCGCAAGAGGTCAACATGCAGCGCGACATCGAGCTGTGGAAGAATCCCAACGGCCTGACCGAAGACGAGCGCCGCCTGGTGAAACGCAACCTGGGCTTCTTCGTGACCGCCGATTCGCTGGCCGCCAACAACATCGTGCTCGGCACCTACCGCCACATCACGGCGCCGGAATGCCGCCAGTACCTGCTGCGCCAGGCCTTCGAGGAAGCGATCCACACCCACGCCTACCAGTACATCGTGGAGTCGCTGGGCCTGGACGAGGGCGAGATCTTCAACGCCTACAACGAAGTCAAGTCGATCCGCGACAAGGACGAGTTCCTGATTCCGTTCATCAACACCCTGACCGATCCGGCCTTCACCACCGGCACCGTCGAGAACGACCAGAAGCTGCTCAAGTCGCTGATCGTGTTCGCCTGCCTGATGGAAGGCCTGTTCTTCTACGTCGGCTTCACCCAGATCCTGGCGCTGGGCCGCCAGAACAAGATGATGGGCGCGGCCGAGCAGTACCAGTACATCCTGCGCGACGAATCGATGCACTGCAACTTCGGCATCGACCTGATCAACACGATCAAGATGGAAAACCCGCTGCTGTGGACCCCGGCCTTCAAGGAAGAGATCAAGCAACTGTTCCTGAAAGCGGTCGACCTGGAATATGCCTACGCCGAAGACACCATGCCGCGCGGCGTGCTGGGCCTGAACGCGACCATGTTCAAGGGTTACCTGCGCTTCATCGCGAACCGCCGCGCGCAGCAGATCGGCCTGGATGCGATGTTCGCCCAGGAAGAAAACCCGTTCCCGTGGATGAGCGAGATGATCGACCTGAAAAAGGAACGCAACTTCTTCGAGACGCGCGTAACCGAGTACCAGACCGGTGGCGCGTTGAACTGGGAATAAGCGACAGCGCGATGGGCCGGGGAACAACGCCGGCGCCATCGACAGGGCAAGGAGCTTCGGGCGAACATTCATGTTCGCCCGCGTTTGTTTACGCAGGTGCTTTTTGCGCGCGGCGCATTCACGCGTCATCGAGTTGTGGAAAAATCCCAACGGTTTGACGACGATGCGCCTCGTCGTGCAAAAAGAAATCCGCGCACCTTCACGCGGCCGATTCGCGCGCCGCGCGCGCCATCGAGCACGCCGGCCGGCGCGCTCGCGCGCTGCGAAAATGCCGCCGCGACGTGCCGCGCGCGGCCGCCGGCGAGCGCATTCGCACGCACCGATGACGTTCGATTCGGGCGTCGCCGCAGCGCCATGACGCTCCGATTGCCGAGCTTCGCGCCGGCCTTTTGCCGATCGCCGGCAATGCGCATCGCGCATATCGTTCATCGAAATTTCACCGATCCGGCCGGCGGCGCGGGCCGCATCGGCGCGCGATTCGATGCGCCCGACATCGCCGATGGCGATCGTGCGCATGATCAAGGGCGCCGCTTTTACGCGCGCTTGCGGCGCTGGCGGCGCGCGCGCGGCGGACGAAAATCGCAGGCGCCGCACAGCGTCATCAGAACAATTTGCGTGACGAATCAATGCATTGCACATGTGCGAGGGACTTTGTCGACGCGATCGGGATGAGGACATCGACGCGGCGCGCGGCGGCGTCGCGCGGTGCGCCCGCGGCGCACACGGTGCGCGCGGCGTGGCGTGAACGGCGCATGCACGCGCGCGCGCGGTGCGTGCCGCGCGGG
>NZ_RXLQ01000035.1 GCF_003953935.1 Massilia atriviolacea | reverse complement strand
ATCGCAGCGCTGTACGAGCGCAGCAGCCTGATCGTTGCGCAACACCTTCAGCTGGTCACTGTATGCGACTGCCTGCTCCCTCGTATCAACGGTTGCATAAAAAGGTTGGGGAAGAAGTTTACTGACAACACGGATCTGAAAAGCTCCGCTTGCCAGAACTTTGATCGTGGCCATGGACCTATCATGATCCGACGCGGATGGAGTGTAAAACGAATTAAGGCCGTTTGCAGGCCGTTTTGACGTGTGGTCGACCTCCGTTTTGATGGAGGTCGACACATGTTCAGACTAGCGAAAAACACGCTAAGTCCTTGATTTTCTGGAGGCGAGGACGGGAATCGAACCCGTCTAAACGGCTTTGCAGGCCGTTTTACTAATAAAGGAATCAATAGCATAGCGTCAGACCTCTCACAAAACCTCCCGAGCTCGCCAGTTTCGATGCCACCCGGCGTCACTACTAAACCGACCAAGCACGGGACCGCAGCTTCCGCTCGCACGGGCACGCCACAATACGCAGCCAAACGTTGTCACGATGAGCGAGTCTCCCTTGCACGAGTGCTCTTCGGTTGGCGCTTCCAAAAAAGCAACTTTCACATCAAAGTTTTACGTTACAAAAACTCATGCTACATGACTGCGGGGATGTAGCGTTCGGCGCCTCCTTTCAATGTCATCTTCACTCCGCCTCTACACGGCAGGTAAAATCTCGTTTCTGATTTCCACTCGATGCGAACGCAGCCATTTCCTACACCAGACGGCAACAGCAGTCCCTTCGCCGAGCAACAATTTTTTTGCACCCTTCGCTTCATCTGTGCAAATTCAAGAAATACTGTACACTTATACAGTTATGGATAGCCGCATGTGTAGACGTCTGCGCTTGCCGTCGAACCACGCTTTTGACCCACTGGCGAAGGTCTCCAGTTATAATTCGACGCATGAAAAAAATCACATCAGAAAACGCTCCGGGGCAATTTTCGGGGCATGAGACGTTTCCGCTTCGTCAAATGTGGCTCAAGAAGGCCTACGACCAAGCGAAGTCTGGTGGAATCATTTTGAAGTCCACATTCACCGATGACAATGCGATTGCCGAGTTTGGCGTGGGCAAGAACATGGTTAGCGCAATCCGGCATTGGGCGTTGGCGTGCAATGTGATGACCGAGGAAGGAGCACCTCCCGGCGCTTATAGAGTCACTGAAGCGGCGGACGTCATATTAAATGATGGTGGCTTGGATCCCTACTCCGAGAACCCTACCACTGCTTGGTATGCGCATTGGTGGCTCGCGGGTAAAGGGCATCGGTCGACCACGTGGAAGTGGCTCTTCAATAATGTGACCACGCCAATGTTCTCGCGCGAAGAGCTTGAAGCCGCATTGGCAGAATTTGCGCGTGGCTTGGACTCCAAGCGGAAAATAGCTCCGGCAACCTTATCTCGCGACATAGACACGTGCCTTCGCGGCTACGCCCCACGATCTGCGGGCGGCTCGCCGGAAGAATATGCCGAACCGATGCTTGGCGAATTAGGACTCATCGCCGAAGAGCGCAAAGGTCATTTCGCCTTCCGCAGAGGCCCCAAACCCACACTGCATGATGGCATGTTCGTATACGCTCTTTTGGATTTTTGGGACTCGGCCGCTCCGGGCCTGAGCTCGCTCGCGTTCGAACAGATCGCATTCAACGAAGGGTCGCCGGGACGCGTATTCAAGCTCGACGAGGACTCCATTGCCGAGCGCCTTTTGGGATTGGAACACCTCACCCGTGGCGCTCTGACGTGGACCGACACGGCCGGGCTTAAACAAGTTCATCGGGACAACGCCAAAACCAAGAATCTTAGCGAACGAATGATCGAGAGGGCCTATGCCTAACAAAAAAAGCGCCAAACTCTCGGAAATCGTTCAGGTTTCGCGCCACTACCAACGTTCGATCCGCATCGACATGGATCTTGGTCGCGTGGACGCTCTGGATGGCTACATCTGTCATGGAACGGCGACGGGTGTCTTGAACAGCATGACTAAGCAAATGGTGGACGGCAATCAACGGCTATTCACGTGGACGGGGCCATTCGGCGGCGGAAAATCGTCTCTGGCCGTTGCGTTCGCTAGCGCGCTTGGGGCAGACAAGGGTTTGCGCGCTAAGGCCCGCGACATTTTGCATCTGCAAAACATTCCATCATTCGATCAAGCCCTTCCTTGCGCCAAGGGATGGCTGACGATTCCCATCGTCGGCAAACGCGGTAGCGTCGTGGCCGAGCTTTCAAAAGCCCTGCGTCGAGCGCAAGGGCTCGGAAACGAGGCCCGCAAGACAAATTCTTCAGCTCTGATAGCAGATATTTGCGCTGCGGCTGAGACCAAAACGAACGACGGCGTTTTGATCATCATCGATGAAATGGGCAAGTTCCTCGAAGCCTCTGCCCTAGGCATGGGCGACGACGTCTATTTTTTCCAAGAACTGGCGGAGGTCGCGGCGCGGAGCGCGGGAAAGATTGTCGTCGTCGGCATCCTACATCAGTCCTTTAGCCAATACGCGACGCGCCTCGGAATTGGCTCGCGCGACGACTGGGTCAAGGTCCAAGGACGGTATTCGGATATTCCGCTTGTGGCCGCGAGCGACGAGGTTGTAGAGCTTATTGGCCGCGCAATTCAATCGACAATCACACCCGAATGGATGATGCCTGCGTCCACTGAGATCGCAGCTTCGATCCGCGCGCAACGCCCCGCCGTTGGAGAAGGCTTCGCCAACAGCCTGGCAGCATGCTGGCCGCTGCACCCCGCCATGGCCGCGCTGCTGGGCCCAATCTCGAAACGGCAATTTGGACAAAACGAGCGCAGCACGTTTAGTTTCCTGGCATCCGTCGAGCCGTTTGGATTTCGCTCGTATTTGGAAACGCCAAAGATCCTGTCGTCTTGGTATCGCCCCAACGACTATTGGGATTACCTTCGCGCCAATTTGGAGCCGGCGATCCTCTCGTCGCCGGATGGGCACCGCTGGGCTCAAGCTGTGGATGCCGTTGAGCGCACCGAAGCTAGGACTACCGATCCGTTGCACGTAGAACTGATCAAGAATATCGCAGTTGTCGACCTGTTCCGCAACGGGTCTGGGTTGGCGGCAGAACTGAGCGTCCTCAAATCACTTTTCTACGACCATACGCTGGAGCAGGTAAAGGCCGCCGTAGAGCAGCTGTCGGCGTGGCGGGTGATTCTGTTCAAAAAGCACATCGGCGCTTGGTCCGTTTTCGAGGGCAGCGATTTCGACATCGACAATGCCATTTCGGAAGCGAGGGCGGGCATGTCCGGCGTCGACTTCTCCATGCTTTCAAGTCTCACGAATCTTTACCCTGTGATAGCCAAGCGGCACTATCACGAGACGGGCACGATGCGGTGGATGAACATGGCCCTTTGTCGCGTGGAAGATATCCAACGCATCGCCTCGAAGTTCAAGCCTGAGGCAGGCGAATTCGGATTATTTCTTTTAGCGCTGCCGGGATCAATCACGAACAACAAAGCGGTGTTGCGCCTGTGCCATGAGCACTCCAGAATGAGACCATGGCCCGTCGTCATTGGCATACCGCGCAACCATGCGAAGATCGAAGATCTAGGATCCGAGCTTCTTGCGCTTCAAGTCGTCCAATCGCGCCACGAGCTCAACGGCGACCCTGTCGCCCGACGCGAAGTGTATGCGCGGATCTCATCCATTCGAGCCCAGGTAGAAGAACAGCTTCGCGAGGCTGTGACCAATGCACGATGGATTGCTGGCGAAAATGAGCTTGAGACAAAGGGGCGCCTGTCTCCAATCGCGTCGAATTTGGCGGATGCCGTCTATCCGTCAGCTCCGGAATTGTGGAGCGAGTTATTGAATCGCGACAGCCCCTCGAGCAATAGCGTAAAAGGCCGCCGCGATCTCCTCTACCGAATGCTCGATCACGAAGAGAAAGTGAACCTCGGCATTGAAGGCTACCCAGCCGAACGCGGCCTATACGAAACCTTGCTTCGAACTACAGGCCTGCATCGCCCGGATGCGAACGGGGTTGTTCGATTCCTGCCGCCGGACGAGCAGTCCGCCCCGACGTTTGCGCCCCTGTGGAACGCGACTCGCGAACTCTTCGAGAACTCGAACGCGAGGGTAAAGGTCCCGGAGCTGCATGCCCTATGGGCAAGCGCTCCTTACGGATTGCGCAAGGGTGTCATGCCTGTGATCTTCACAGCATTCCTGCTCACCCACAAAGGCAATCTTGCCTTGTATAAGGACGGGATGTTCATTCCGCGCGTGACCGATGCGGATATCGACGAATACCTTCAAGACGCGTCGCGGTTCTCCATTCGCTGGATTTTGATCGATCAAGAAAAAGCGGGAATCTTAGAAGGCATCTCAGACATCCTTGTCGAAGTTGGGGCCTCTGCGACTACGCGAGACCCGCTGGAAGCTGCGCGCGGCCTCGTCGCCTTGGTCCTTGGCCTGCCGGCATGGAGCCAGCGCACCCACACGATTAGCGATATCGCCAGGAAAGTGCGCGACACGCTGCTCAAGGCGAACGATCCCCACAAGGTCCTATTCATCGATCTGGCGGCTCTACTCGAAAACGACGGGGGCGAATCGTATGTCGAATCGCTTAGAAGTCCCATTGCGGAAATCGCGCAGGCCTACGATAAATTGCTAGCAAGGATACAAGCGACGATGCTCGAAGCGCTCGATGCGCCGGCAGACCGACTGGATCGTTTGCGCGCTCGCGCGGAGGTGCTGACCGGAGTGACCGGCGATTTGCGTCAGGACGCTTTCGCAACTCGATTGGCTAAGTATGACGGAAGCAAGGAAAGCATCGAAGGAATTCTGAGCCTCGCAGCCAACAAGCCTGCGCGCGACTGGAACGATCGCGATATCGACCACGCCCTTTTGGACATCGCCCAAGCGGCGCTTCGCTTTAGGCAGGCCGAAGCATTCGCGTCGGTAAAAGGTCGGGTCCCGACGAGCGAGGCCTTTGCCGTCGTCATAGGAGCCGGAGCTGAAACGCGCACGGTCTCACGCTCGTTTTCCATCCCCGATCGGCACCGCGACGCTGTAGAGTCGATGGCTGAAAGACTAGCATCCACCTTGATGGCCGAAGGCCATAGCACCGAAATATTGCTCGCTGCCTTGGCTAAAGCCGGCATGCGTTTAACCCTTGCAGACGACGCGAGAATGGAGAAGTCTCATGGCTGAAAAGCATGTTCTCGGAATATCGGGCGGGAAGGACAGCGCCGCCCTTGCCGTCTTCGTTCGCCAAAACTATCCTGAACTGGAAGTCGAATACTTCTTTACCGACACCGGCAAGGAGTTGCCTGAGGTATATGAGTTCCTAGGGCGCCTAGAGGGGTTTTTAGGGCAGCCCATCGCCAAGTTGAATCCCCGACGCGACTTCGATTTCTGGCTGCGCGAATACAAGCATTTCCTCCCTTCCGCTCAGACACGTTGGTGCACCAGGCAGTTGAAGCTTGCGCCATTCGAACAATGGATAAAGCCTATGCTGGCCGCCGGCGACACGGTCACTTCTTACGTTGCGATACGCGCCGATGAGGAGTATCGCGAAGGCTACACATCCAAGCACGAGAACTTGAAAGTCCGCCTTCCATTTCGGGAAGCGGGGATCGACAAGACGGCGGTGATGGACATCCTTGAATCGTCGGGAGTAGGCATTCCGAAGTATTACGATTGGCGCTCACGAAGCGGATGCACATTCTGCTTTTTCCAACAAAAGATTGAATGGGTGCGGCTCAAAGAGCGACATCCGGACCGATTCGAGGAGGCTAAACAATACGAAAAAAACGCGCTCGAACACGGATCTCCGTTCACCTGGACCCAAGGAGAATCATTAGATGAACTGGAAAAGCCGGCGCGCGTCATCCAAATTGTCACTGATTTCGAACGCCGCAAGCAGCGTGACCTAGCAAGCAGACCGATAAATCCACTACGTCCAGTGGATACCATCGATGACATAGACGACCTCTACGGGGACGACGAGGGCAATGGGGCGTGCGTAGTTTGCCACAAGTGATTCGTCGTCAAGCCTGCACTAAGTCGTCGATAGCAGCAATAACAGCTTCGCTGAACTGTTTGGCACCCTGGTAGCGTCTACTTAGCGAATGCTGCAGGCCCGTGGAAATTGGGCCATAGAGCCTCTCGGCGCCGGTCCAGTCCTCGCGGGTTAAGATTCCGCTCGGATGTCGACGTGTGACGACCCACCAAAAAACTGCAGCTAACTGGAATACATCAGAAGCCGCGGATATTGATTCCTGCAAACCAACTGAACGATTGTTCGCCTCCGGTGATAGCCAAAAACGCGGCCCAGGGATTTCCCCAGCTCGAGTAAGATCCTTCTCCGCAACATCCTCAACTGGCTCGCATAGGCCAAAGTCGCTGATCGCCCATCGTTCGCCAACGACCAAAATATTCTCCGGCTTGATGTCTCGATGAATAGCATGTTCATGCAATAGTTCGAGTGCTCCTACAAGTCCGCGAAATTGAGCGTTATATATTTCTTGTGCGACCGGCCCAGGCGAGGAGGCAAGAAAGCTTCGAAGCGTCATCGTGGCTCGCTCCATGACAAAAAACGGCATCGTAAATGGAACATTCTGCCGCCGTTTAGGGTCGAAATAATGACTCTGCGCTTCTCCGCTTGCCATAAATTTGATGAGGTGATCGTGCCGAGCATGGGTAAGTTTTTCGATCAATCGCGTCTCCAACTGGAAACGCGGCAATCGGTTTACGTCCCTTGTATGAGCCAGAAATTTGATGGCGTAAATCATCCCGTCGCGCTCATCTGTGCACTGGCAAACAACCGCGTTGCCCCCAGAGCCGATTTGCTCTTCAACCACATAGACATGGCCGTCTGATCCTTTCACTTTCGAGGGCACTTTAAATCCGCGCTTCCCGAAGAGAACGTCGATATATTCGGCTTGCATATCAAATAAGAGAAGATTGAACTTGCGTGTGAGCAAACGTGAGCGAGACGTCACTGCTCGGAGCGGAAATCACATACCATTCGTCCCGATTTACGCATTCAGCGTGTAGGCGACTCACATTGTGAATTTGGAATACCTGGCTGTCTTTTCTCCATCCTACCTCTTGGACTTGGCCTCTTGTCACCTCAGCATCACAAACTCCGCAGAAATTAACCGCGGGCTCTCCAAATGGACCATGGTCGCCGGTTGCTATTCGGTAAACAAGGGTTGCTCCATCGCCGATCGGCGGTCTGCGAAAGTAGGAACCGCTTAGAATGACTTTTAAGAAATCCATGCGCCACCGACGGCTACCGTAAGTGTTGGCCTGTGAGACACATTTGATTGCATAGTCGCGACAATCCGATGCGGCTGATTCTGGTTCGATCAAGAAGTCAAGAATTCGCAGGTCCATCCTCAACTCCTCAACGCTTATTCCATCAAGCGAGCCACCTTCGGCGCGGAGCTCGTCAATTGCTAGCAGAAGGGAATAAAAATCAGATTTCTGTTTGAACCGCATAGAGTTGATTGGTCGTCCTGGTGGAAATAGAGAAGCCAAGTCGTTCAAGCAGGCGAGAAAACGCGCTTCGACGGCCTCGACTTCATTCTTTTCCCAAGTCGTGTATTTAAGGTAGTACGAATCGAGAGCTTCACGTTTTTCCTGTGGCCCGGCCAGCAGCCCGGCCACAAGTTCAGAGACAAACTCAACATCGGCAAAACGTCGGCGATTGGCCACACTAAATACTCTCCCCGTTTCCAAAAATTCGTGTGCAGCCAAACTTTCTGCCAGTTCCAGAAATGCCCCAGGATAATCTGCTCGCCTCAGCTCCTGCTTGGTCAATGCGATCGCATATTTATTCAACCGGGAATAAGTCTCCCTAAGCTCGTCGTCCGAGAACCCGATAGCCTCATTAAAATCGATGCTGTATTGCAAAAATTCGTTGCGAACTTCTTCAGGCATCTGTGAGAAAGTGAGGCCCTCATGTTCCCCCCTGTAGGGGCTTTCCAGTGCGAACTTGTTGTCCAAAAAACCGAGAATTGAACTGATCCGCTGCTGACCATCGATGACTGTTCTATACACCTGTCCTTCACGAATTGCAGAAGAAACGAAAGCCTTTGGCATCGGAATCGCTCTAAGGATTGTGTCCATAAGCATGACTTTCGCAGCATCGCTCCAAACTTCATGACGCTGGAAAGCGGGTCGAATTTCGAGCCTGCCCGAGCGTTGCCAATCACGAATATCGGAAATCGGGTGTGGGCTGGAATTCCATCTTTTCATGCAGTCCTCCGTGCGGTTAGGGGTTGTCACGGCGAATAGCCTCGACCGCCAGTGTTATGTCGTCGTCGCTCAGAAAAGGCGCTTGGGCGAATACTAAACCCTGCTCACCATTTAGCTTGGCGGCGAGGTGTCCCTTCCCAAGAAGCAGTTCAGCACCTGGACGGTCGAGCGCGATCTTGGAAGTCGCTTCGCTGGCGACTTTTAAAATGAGGCGATTTCCCAGGTTCTCTCGCAACTGCATAGGCATGACGTCTTTATCTGGCCGCTGCGCCGCAAAAAGCAGATGGATCCCAGCCGCACGGGCCTTGACACCCAAGCGCTGCACTGCCGTGCCGACCGCCGCCTTATAGGCGTCATCCAACATCCAATCAGCGAATTCGTCATGCACCAAGAACACCATCGGCAGCTTGTCCTCGGGGGTAGCTTTCGCGTTGAACGTCGTCAAATCGCGGGCACGGGCGGGGGCGAAAGTCCGGTATCTTTTCTCCATCTCCTCGACCAATTCCTTGAGCACTTCGGTCGCCCGTTCCTTCGTGGTGACGATGGGTTCCCGCATGTGGGGCAACTCGTCCAGCGCGGAGTAGTCTACACCCATTTTCGGATCGATCAACACAATGTGGGCAAGCTCCTTCGGATTCGTCGCAGCTATATCGAGCATGATCGCTTGGATCAGAACCGACTTCCCGCTACCAGTGCCCCCCGCCACCAAGGAATGAGGTTCGTGGCTGGACAGGCCCGCGAACTCGGAACCCAAATTCAGGTAGAGAATCGATCCGTTGATTTCTTGGAGGCCAAGCACGAACGATGTGTTGATGCCGGCCACATTTCTGTTGAGGACGCGGCGGGCCCACAAATCCCATAGCGAGACAGACTTCCGCTTTTCCGCGGCGATCGTGACGACGATCTCCCCGGGTTTGGGCTGCACCGTCACAAGTTCGATCGAATGCGTCGTCAGCAATTGCGTTCTCTTGGCTTCGACGTCCTCGACGCGCAACTTGTCCGAACCTGCCAGCCTTACCAAGCAGCCGTTTGGCGTCAGGCGAGTGCCCAGCACCGTGGACTGCAAACCGTAGCTGTTAAGCGCAGCTTTAAGTTTGCGGGTCGATTCGTCGGCCCACGCCTCTCTTTCGTCGACCGCGCCGGCCTGGGCTGCAGCTCGCGCGGTCACGAGACGACCGAAATGGGTGCTGTCCAAAGCCACCGAGGCGTTCGCATCCTCCTTGTCGATGCGTTGGCCTCGTTGAAATTGGAGTTCAAGCGCTTCCAGGCGAGCAGCATCCGGTTGGTGAGACGCGGCCGACTGATCAGAAACGTCGTTGCCGCCTACGATGCCAGATTCCGTGGTGTCATCTACACTTTGCCGCCCAATTTCGTCTCCACCCGCCAACTGCTCCATCGTGAAGGTCCATGCAACCCGGTCTGCAGGTGGTCGCGTCGCCGCAGTCGCCCATGGATCCTCAGGGCCAAGCTTCGATCGAACGGATGCCGGATTGCCCTTGCGTGCATAAATCTCGACCAGCGACCGCAGTTCGGTCCGATCAAAAACTTCTTGCCACGCTTGGATTCCTTCGGTTGAATCGACGAGCACCTGTTCGGACGCCGAACGGGACATCCCAGCGTCGGCGGTATGCACGAATACGTGCGAATAGCCTCTCAAGGAAATCTTGGCCGCTCCATCTTTTAGGCTTGACCGCGCGCGTTCAAGCAGCCCTGAGGAGCCTGGCGGGATGTTCGCATCGATCAGCATGTCGGCCAACCTCGAGAGCCATACATCGCGATCCAAGCGGCCCGGATGACCGAAGAGCGCAGTCCGAAAGGTCGACAACGTCGCCATAAGCTGCGCCTTGGACGATTTCCGAGCTTCGGCGAACCCGGCGGCGCCCACATATTTGCACTCCACCACCGCCACATGGAGATGAGGTCCGTCGTCCCGTTCCTCCACGCAGAGGCCGAGAATGTCGGCAATGCGGTTTTCCTTCTGCGCGAGCCAGCCCGCATAGTCGTCGAGAAGAAAAAAGACGCTGAACGACTGGCGCGACTTCGCGACGATGCCTTTGAATTCGTGTTCGAGCATATATCGACTCAGGACCAAGCCGACCATCTCTCCGGCGGACACTCCTCGCTTTGCCGCCCGAAGCACGATGTCGCCGGACACGGACAGGGCATCTTTCTTCATGCGCGACGCGACCGCATCGTATTCTTGCGGCGTGAACGGCAGCCCGAGTTCAGTGAGCCTTCGGCGCGCGAGCACGCCGAGAAGGCGCAGTTCGGAGGTCGAGCTAACAATCATGTTTCGGCCATTCGTGGAGGACCTACGATAGCGAACTACTGTCACCCCGTTCGCCTGTAGCTGCCGCTTATCGAGCAGCTCGTCGTAGGTCGCCACCCATTCCGCCAAAGCGTGGGCATCGGTCATCGTTCCGCTGAGCGCTTCATTTTGAAGCGAAATTCGGCGGGCAGGCAAAAACAAAGCGCCCTCCCGAGCGTCCGTCTGTCGAACCACCGATGCGACTGCCGAGACATACGCCCATCCCGACGCGGTCTGCCTCGGGCACGTCAGAAAAGTCGTCGATTTGAGCTCATTCTCACCGGATACGCTGCGGTAGGACCATCTCGACGGGGCATGTTCCAAGCTTGGACGCTCATTGGTCCACTCCACCGGAATCCATTCCACGCGCGCCGTTCGCGACACCACATCATGGAGGAACGCCACATCGAAGGCCCGGAAACCGTCATCCGCAGCGATCGGAGTGACCGAGGACGGCGAGACCGATATTCGCAGCTTTGAAATGAAATTGTCCGAAGTCTCGCTCACGATTGGCAAGTCGGGGTCGTCGCCGGACTTGTTGACCAGCTCCGCGTAAACTCGGCGGAGCTTGGCCGGGTCGCGGTGCCGAACAGAGATGCTGCATTGGAAACCCGTCTCCGCCTGCATATTCGAAAGCTCTCTCACTACGGCCAACGGCAGCTCAGCAGCATCGGCGTTATATAGCAGGACGCTTAGATTGCTCGCCTCGTGTGGCTGCAAGCCGATATAGCGTTCGAGCAGCTCGCGCACCTGCTTGGCCGCCGCCGCTGGATCAACGTCGGTCATCGCCTCGTCACCGCCTCGCACAGGCTCTTCGAAAAGACTGTATCCGTTGACAGTGCTGCATTCGGTAAGAAGGAGCGGGGAGCCCCCGCGTTGGGCCACGGCGATCTCGGGATAGAAGGGATGGGCAAGCTCCTCGGAGAACTCGCGGAAGAATATGCCACGGTCTCCGAAGAGGACGTTTCGGTTTCCGAGAATATGAGTGACCAGTCCAGCGACGCGACGCGTCTTTACCGCCAACGCCTTCATCCGCTCGGGATGCCACGGCGGAATGATGAGGCACGGCTGCTCGCCGAGCACCGTCACGGTCCCAATCGTAAGCACGGCGGCGACCAGCTTGGAGCGACAGACGTCGCCCCGCGCATGGGTCGCCAAGGTTCGCAGAAGCGCAGCAAAAGACTCAGCTTGCCTGAGCACGGCCTCGCCATGAAGTCCGACGCCAATGAAGTCGTCGAACGCCTTGATGTAGTCTTCCTCGAACGCATCCCACGCGGTCCTAATCTCCGTCTTCTGTTCTGCGGTGATCCGGTCCTCGGCAGCAAGTTCGTTGATGCTTTGCTTGATTTGATGGCGAAGGTTGACCAGCTTAGCCACTTGAGGCACGAGCGACCCGGCATCGCGAGAATAGGTCGCCTCCAAGGTCGACGTGTCCAGTAGCGAAACGCTTTGGACTCCCCCTTTCTTGCTGACCACGCGACGCGGAACCTCCGAACGACCAACAGATCCTTTTTCTTTGAGTCGCAGCATATCTTCGACCAACGATAGGCCAATGGAATCTGGGCGGTAGTTCCAAACGAGTTGAGTCTTGTCCAGGATTTTTTCGCGTTCGCCCGGACACTCGACCAAGGCCACCTCGAATTTTATTTGGGTCGCAGCTTTGGCCAGCGAAGCGCACGGCTTGATCTTCCCTTGCAGTTCCAATTCACGGGCAAAGAACGCCGGATATTGAAACAAGGGATCGGGCAGATTGGCGTTCCGCATGCGCTCGACTTTCCAGTCGACCTTGGCGCCCATGAGCTCCTTAATACCACGATACATCGAGGAGAAATAGGCTCCTACGTCATGATTGAATCGCTCGCGCCACTCTTTGCGCCCTTTCGTGACGGTGAAGCGCAGGATGCGCTCTTTTCCGGTGTCCCCTGCCCCCGACACAAGCCGATAGGCGACATCGGTAAATCCATCGAGGAAGTCATGGCATTCAATCGCCTTCCCGAAGATGGCCTTCTCCCAACGGCCATGGAGGGACTTGTCCTGCTCCAAATAGCGACGGTGAAGCTCAAAGAATGCCTCGTCATCGTCCTCGACCCAATCGGTCCGACGTTCGCGAGCACGCAACTCATCCAAATGTTTGCGCCAACGCGCGTCGAGAACGTCGTCGTCGGCGCATTGGTTGTCGAAGAAATGCAATGTGGCGTCGGCCAAGCCACGTTGTTGAACGCGGGGCTTGTCGAATATCAGGTGGACTCCGTCTCGCTCCCATTCGAGCAGTGCAATGGCGTTCAAGGTTCGCTCGTCCGCTCCGAACGGCGCGTCGATGAATGCTTCCAAAGCGACGCGGACGCTCTCGTCGATCACATCGGTATTTTCCGTCAGCCTCTGATGCATTTCCTCCGGATCCAATGGCTGGCCGTTCGGTCGCAGCCGAGCCAAAAGCGGAGCGCGGTTCGCGAAGAGCTTGTCGAACGCCTTCTTCCAAGGTCCGACAGCCTGGCCAAAGGTTTTAGCGTTTGAGAATAAAGACGTGTCCCGGGGTAGCCCAACGCATGGCAGCGCCCAGCCCAAAGCATCCCTCACGGCGAGGCCTTGGACGGTTGAACCTGCGCTCACCATCGAGCAAAAGTCCGCGAGCTGGTCCAGCGACAAGTCTGACGTCGAAATCAAACCCTTGAGGGCCGCCCTGAAAACTCCACGATCTTCAGGCGTCGGCGTCATCGCTGCGGCATGGCAAGTCGCCGTGACCCATGCGCCTTCATTTGCCCGAAATTCCTTGGCTCCGAGCGCCGTCACATGCCCCAGCGTGTCCGCAAGGTTGTGTTCATTGCCGTTGGCGGTCAAAAGAGCTTCTTTGGCCGTCCCGGCGTTCCGGACGGCCCCCGCGTTCATGGTCGTCAAAGCGTCTTCGGGCAATCCTTGTCCTTCGACCAAAGACGCAGGGATGCGAAGGTCTATCCGCGCCAACAACGGAGGATTGGCCAGAATTTCGCGAGCGACCGAAGCAATTTGGGCGGATGAGAGTTTATCGAGCCTGAAAAGAGCTGCCGTGTCAAAGAGCCGGCCGTCTGCGTGCCGCGAGTTGGGCAGCCGTTCGGCGAGAATATCGGCGCCAACGCGGCCAATGATGCGATCGGCCAGCATTATTCATCCCCCTGGGAGCTAAATGGATTTTCAACAAAAGAGCACGAGTCGGAGAGCCGACGGACCAACCCAAGGCCGACCAGGCGCGTTTCGAGATTTCTGCGATTGTCGCTGAGAGCTTCTTGATCTACCCGCTTTTCCAACACGAGCCGAGCCCCTTCGACGTCGCCGATCACGATGCCATATCGCCGCTTCGCCTCGCTGAGAAATTCGTCGAACTGCATGCGGGTATCTACGATCGTGACCACCAGAGTTTTAAGCAGTCGGTCGTTCGGCGCATAGCGGTTTCTTCGCGATAGCCGCCGCGAACTCAATCCGATGGATTTCGACCACGTCGCATGGATCTTGCCCACGTGCTGCTCATGGCGAGACTCGGCCTTCTCGACCAGTTTCGCCACGAGTTCGTCCCCCCGAAGGTTCAAATACTCCTTGTCGTCATCGTCGTCGGTGGGCCATTGAAACATTTCGCGCATCAATTCCACGCAGCCAACCTCCAAGCTATTCGACTGCATGGCCGCGTCCCACCGTGGGTCGAGCTTGACGCTCTCGACCTCCGCCCGAATAGCCCTCACGGAAAGCGCTTGGTTCGCGTGATAAGAGTCTCCTGACAGCGCGCGGACCCTCGTTCTCTGGGCAACGATTTCACATACGATTTCTACCGGGTCGGCGTCCCCCGCGACCGTCTTCGCGCACTCGAGGAAATACAGCAGCAAGTTGAGCCCAGCGTTGACGATCAAATGTTCGAGGGCGTCGTAGACGGGCATGTCCCTCGACAGGATGGCGAGCCAATCTTCGCACATCTGGTCAAATCTTGGATGGCTTTCGTAGGGTAGAGGCCCCACATCCCGAGCCGCATCGACCAGTTGCGCTTCGCCTTGCATCGCCTTCACCAGCCTATTCATCGTCTTGTTTGAATCGAAGAGTCGTTCGACCAGTTTGGCTCCTAGCTCTGGTCCACGATTTGCGCGGGAAAGCATCAAATAGAGCAATTCGCCTGTGCGCGCGAAAAACCTCCTGTCGTTGGACGCGCCGCCTTTGGCGTCGATGCGCAAATCTTCATACAACGCGTCGGGCCCGAAAGGGAATACGAACTTGGAACTCCAACGCTTGTTGCTTCTAGCCTCGAAGGCAGAGGAGCGCAGGAGCTCGATAGCTTTGGCGAAATCGTCAAAGCTAGCGAAAATTGCTCTCAGGTATCCCATGTCCTGGTCGCCAAGCTTAGTGGAATCCTCTTCAAAGCGATCCATCCACTCTCGCCACTTTTCCTCGTCCGAAATCGGCCGCTCACGAATGGATTCCACGAATGGA
Source organism: Massilia atriviolacea (assembly GCF_003953935.1). Lineage (GTDB taxonomy): Bacteria > Pseudomonadota > Gammaproteobacteria > Burkholderiales > Burkholderiaceae_D > Telluria_A > Telluria_A atriviolacea. Next base: position 3,031 of record NZ_RXLQ01000035.1, on the reverse strand, counting down.
TTGTTGAATAAGAGTGCTCGAAGCCGTATTTGCCGCTGCGGCCGATAGTGGATTTGATCGCCGGGGCCAGCCAGCGGCGCGGCAGTATTCGAGCCAAGCACGCCAAGAAACTCCAACACCGTCAAGTGCGGCAGCTGTTCGTCGTAGAGCCGGTGTCCCCAAATGTGTTCGTCCACCGCGAAGTCGACATTCTTTATCTTCTTCCTCACGCGGAGATCCTCACGGTGACCGGCCGAGAAAATCCGAGGCCGTGCTGCTCTATCTCGATGAACCGCAGTTTGATCGAATGGTCCTCGATGCCCGCCTCGTCGTCTTCTTCCGCAGGATGCATGTCGAGGATCACCTCCGCCTTCCTTAGCAACTTAGCCTTGAACGCCAGCATGTCCTCGAGGCATTCGTTGGAAAAGCTCCCCGGCAAAGCGCCCATGGCTACTCGGCAGAGGAACTCGAATCGGACCGGCGACAATGGAAAGGAAACGGTATTTCCGGCGCCCGGGGCCAAGGCGATGTCCAGGCATGCCCGATCCGTCTGCTTGTCGAGCTTGATCATCATGCCCGTCCCGCGGTCGCGTTTGGCAGGAACCTCCGTGTCGCAGAGCACGCTCACCCGCGATTGGGTAAATCCTCCGGAGCTGGCGACGAAAATGTTGTCCGTGTTCTCGATCAGCAAGCCCGTCATGACGCGGTTGAGCCCCCGGACCAATCGCGAACGGACGCTGTCGCTAATAGGCTTGCGCTCGGCCAGCGCCGCGATCGTGCCCAGATAGTCCCCTCCGAACCTAAAGGCGGTCATGCCCCAAAACGGATAAGCTGCCTCACCATCAGGCAGGGTAAAGAACAGCCGCCTTCGCTGCGATTCCAAGCGCTCCATGAACTCATCGGTCTCGCTCTCCAACCTTGCATTCTCCTCGCCTTCCAAATAGCGCTCGAGAGCGGACAGGAAGCCAGGAGTTGCGCCGTAAACCGGATCGCTGGCGACAAGGCGAGCGAACGGCTCAGCCAGCTTGCCATCATCGTGTCCATAGACGAGCAGTCCGTCGGCGCGGCTCGTCGACTCCTCGCCGATGCCGAAGGACGCTAACGCTTTGAAGACAGGTCTTTCCAAAGCCCTTCGCGAAGGCAAATTCGCGCCGAACACGTTCCCATAAAGGGACGCCTGCTCGACTGAACCCTCCGCTTGTATCTTGAGAATATCCGCGCAAGCCATGAGGCCCTCTTTAGCCAACGGGTGGCCGAGAATCATATTGGCGGTCAGCGCCAGCAAGTCGCGAACTGGCAAATGCAATCCATTCAACCGAGCGATATCCACCAAGTCGCCCAATCGACGAACGAACGCTGCCTCCCCACTGCCACCTAGCAACCGGCGACGATTCTCAAAAATTGGACACACTCGACCGTCGGCCTGAAGCGAGCACGATGAACAATTCGTCCATTCGCTGTGCTCTGATATGGCTCTAACGACTTCAACTAGAGAATCCCGATGACCGATGCGACTCAGATCGAACAGCGCCAGCCGCCCGGGCGGATTTCCTCCGCTCAAAAACGCGTCTTGCAGTGGTTTCCTTAGGGGATGCTCGCGTCCTTGTCTCTGCCCCAAGTCGCGCAGCCGTTCAAGAATCTGGCCATGGTTGGCGGCGATCACCACAAATTTGGAATCGTCGCCTTCTAACGCCGACCGCTCCAGCATCATCAATACATCATCACTCTGCTCGTCACGCAACTCGCTGAGGTCCTTGACGAAAACTGCCACACGCCCGTCGGGCAATGCCAATTCCTTAACTAATTGCGCACTCCCCCAAGCTTTTGCAGTTCCTCCCACTGCCGTCCATAGGCCTCTGCAATGGTAGGTTTTCCCATCGCCAGCGGTGCCGGCGATGAGGAGGCCACCGGGCGAGCCCGATTTGACATAAGCGACTATTTTGTCCAGTTGCGGACTCGACAGGGTGATCGGCGCAACCTTCGCGCGATTAAGCGCGCCAGTGATGTATTCGTCGAACAGATTCAAGTTGTTCGGCGTGGGACCGTAAGAGCGCAAAAAACGCACCCAAGCGCTTGAGGGAAGCGCGGCGCCCGGTTCACTAACTGCTAAGCCATTCATTGCGACCCACCCTTGGAGGAAATTGCTGTAGTTATTAAAAAGCGGCATTGGACAAGGCCATCAAGCAATCACAAGCGTCATGATGAGCATGGTATTTTTTGCTCACGTGAACGCACAACTTCAGCGAAAAAAGGGTGGCTTGATTAGCAGCTTGCCCACGGATGATGGATGGTAGTTCGCAACTAAGAGTTTCGTCAACAGCAGAGAACGTTGTGACAATTGGTGGTTTTACTAAGTAAATCACTTCGAGACGATTTGGTTCCGTTTATTTGCTCATGGTAAGCGGCTCGCGCCGCTGTTCATCGACGAGGCGCACGATTTGAGTAGCCCCACCCTCATCGGCCTCATGCGCCTATTGCGGATCGTCGAGGACGTCCGGGGGCTTTTGGTGGTCCTGGCCTCCCATCCTAAATCACGGAATGACCTGCGCAGGACGACGATCGACGAGATCGCCTAAAGCATAGTTGGCCTCAACTATCGCCACCGCCGCCAACATCCAGCATCCAGCATCCATGGTGGCCTCCGAAAACATCCGATGCCAGCCCGAGAATGGCTAGTTGGCGGTCAATGCCGAACTCTTGTTGGGTACGTCGAAAAACTACCCCGTCCATAGCATGTGGCGGACCGCCGATTCTGACGCTTTCCTCATGATCAAAACCAGTCTGTTTGCCGACCAGAAGCGCGAAGCCAAGCTGAACAAGCTGGGTGATGCACTGCAGGTGATGGAGAAGCAAGTCGACTTCGCAGCGTTGGCCGATGAAGTGGACCGCGCCGTAGCTGCGAGCGCGGCGGTCGTCCCTCGTTCCCAACCGAATTGATGGTTCGCCTTTTGCCGATCCAGCAGTTGTTTAAGCTGAGCGACGAATAGATGGAATTCCAGTTACTCGACCGTCTGAGTTTCCAGCACTTTGTAGGGTTGCGCTCGATCAGTCA
>NZ_RXLQ01000034.1 GCF_003953935.1 Massilia atriviolacea | reverse complement strand
AAATGGAAGTGTCCACGGAACTCAGGTTACCTCACTCCTGCCGATGAGACAGGTTAAATTGTGCTATCAACGTGGGTAAGATCCGAATGAAAATCTGTGGGGCAGTCAGGCCAATTTTGAGCGCAAATCAACAGACCGACAATTTTTGGACAATTCATCAGCAAATACTGGTGAAAATGTCAGCATCGACTTGCAATGCCTTGGTCATCGTCTTAGCGTCCGAATGAAGACACGGGAAATCATCGGCAATCTGAAAAGGGCGAATCGCCGATGAGCTTCCACTCAAGCCCCTAATTCGTCTAAAAAGACCACCGCGTCCAATGTTTAGGACCCGCTGATGACATTGCCATGATCGTCAATGCACGGATAGCGAGAGAGGGAAATCTCTCGGAGCCTGAGCATGTCCATCGTAAAAGTGTGGGCCATCAGCGCCTTCGAGCCGATCCGCGTCACGGTCATGTTGGGCTGCATGGCACCTAACATATCCGCCACCGTGGTGGTGCCATTTAGATACGCACAGAAATCGCTAACACCGAAAGTCTTATCGCGCCAGAGCCGAACCCGTGCAGTGCCAAGCATACCGCTAAATTGGCTGTACCCGCGCACCAGCATATTGATCATCTCGTGGACTTGGCGCACAGGATGTCCTTCGGATGCGAAGCCGTGGAAGACGCGATTGCCTGTGGCAATGCAAGTATGCACGTCATTGGACGCGGTGACCTTCCAAGACAGCTTATCTAAGACGCGTTGCTGATTGGCCAGATCAGAGATCCAGGTCCGACGCAATCCTAGCTGGCCACCCGCCTTGACGATGTGGTCGTAGCTATTGCGGCTCTCATAGACATTGCAGGGGTGATACGCGTTTTTGCACTCGAACAGGAACAAATGTCCATCTTTATAGGCAAGCAAATCCACCTCGAATTTGTTTTGCCCACCCGACTTAAGCTTGAACTCTTCCTGCACCAAGAATCCTGCTGTTATCAGCGCTCTCTTCAGGCTCGATTGCATTGGGTCTTCCTCCTGATTCGGCCCAAGCGTCAATCGACGGTTATTTCGGCACAACAGGTTGCGCACGAGATTCGAATTAGCTAGCACAGCCATGGAAAGCATGTAGCAGCCGTCTGCTTCGATGATCGGTGCGTACTGTAGGTCAATGTAATCGGCCTGCAAATCACATGTGAGCAAATCGAGTAACGCTTCCACGTTGGGCCCAATGATCGGCGTCAGCGCTTCAATCAGGTTCTCGCGCCTGAACACAGGCAAACACGATGCCATGTAGAGACCGTCCATTTCCGAGTAAGGACGGTGCCGTTCAATCGTGTGACGCAACCCAACATGTAGGAACATAAAGAAGCGTTGAAGCTTCAAAATGTCGAGTACCGTGATGTAATTGATCACATTGGCGTGGATGACGTTTTTTGGGGCGATGTAATCCTCAATGGCTAACATCTCGATAGTGACTTCATCTTCGATGAAGGTGTGGTTATCACTAAAGAAACGGTTGCTCGCGTCAATCTTCGGCAGCACCAATCGATATCGCCGGGCAGGGTACTCTGCCAATTCGAACATCTGGTCGCCGTACTCTTGGAAAAGCTGCTCGGCATAGTGGACGATCGAGTTCGGATTATGCCCTGGCTGGAAGGCCGCCGTCGCTTCCGCGCGGCGAATGTTGCTTTGCATCTGAGCCTGAATATAGCCAAGACGCAAAGATTTTTCCAGTAGTGGATCGATCGCGCGGATTCGCGCGCCAAGCGCATCCTCTTGCGCGGTGTATGGAAAAGCTTCCAGCAGCACTTCTGCGGCGCGGTACCGGCATATTTTGGCTGCATCGCTCAACAATTCCAGATATTTGGGAGAGTAACCAGCTTGGTCTTCCAGTGCGCCGAAATGCTTCTTCTTTAGTCCGATGTGTTGGTGGAACTGGTGAAGCAAATACGAAAATGCCTCGGACATCTCTTCCGGATTGTCCAAATCCGTTATATTGTACCGTTCGTTACGCTCGTCCCGCCCATAGGTGAAAGCGTAATCGACTTCCGCCAGTAAGGTCTTAATGACGAACGCATCCAGTTTGCGAAGGCGTGAGAGAATCGACTGCGACAACGCATGGATGCCCGACGCCAAGCACCAAAGCGCTTGTGTCGATGTCAGATAATTGACATCATCGCTGCTTAAGTTGTATATCGCTGCTTGGCTGATCCAGTCCTGGAGCACCTTTAAAGCGGACGGCGCCTTAAATTCGTAAGTCGAAGGGCGAAACACTCCAAACCTCTTGACAGTCGCCATAGCAGCATCCGCACCTTGCAAAACTAGCAACGTACGGGCCGAAGATAAAGCCGTCCCCGTTTTATGGCGTTTGATCGCTAAAGTTAGTGCCGCTACTACCTCCTGCACTTCCGTTCGTTTGGCCTTTGTCGCTCGGGATGATGCCAATTTCGCCGTCAATGCGATGGGCTCTTTGGATTTGTGTAGTTGGTGATAAATCTCTGTGTTATTCAATTCGTTCATCCGTACTTGGTTCTTAAAACGTTGCGCTGGGCATGTCAAGGGGCGAGTCTGCAACGACGTTAAGCGCCGGTAAATGTATTAGACAGAATTTTATGATGGATTCACCCGCCTCTGGAGAGCGTATTCCCGTCAGTACAGCACATAGAGCATATTCTAAGGAAGCGCTGATCAATTGAGGAATTTTTCAGCGCGAGCGATCGTAAGCATCCAGCCCGCCCACCTTCCATTGGCACTTAGCACTGTGTAGAGTATGCGAACGATAGCAGCGAATCGATCTTGCTGTTGGGGCAGGTAGGCAGTTTTTCGAGGGTGTCGGCCAACCAGCGCGCTGGGTCCAGGCCATTGAGCTTGGCGGTTGCGAACAGGCGCAGGATGGNGGAAGCGCTGATCAATTGAGGAATTTTTCAGCGCGAGCGATCGTAAGCATCCAGCCCGCCCACCTTCCATTGGCACTTAGCACTGTGTAGAGTATGCGAACGATAGCAGCGAATCGATCTTGCTGTTGGGGCAGGTAGGCAGTTTTTCGAGGGTGTCGGCCAACCAGCGCGCTGGGTCCAGGCCATTGAGCTTGGCGGTTGCGAACAGGCGCAGGATGGCGGCGGCGCGGCGGCCCGCCCGCTCGGAGCCGGCAAACAGCCAGTTCTTCTTGCCGATGGCAATGGGACGTATAGCGTTCTCGACCGGGGTATTGTCGATCGGCAGGCTGCCCGAGCTGGCATAGCGCTGCATCGCCGGCCAGCGCTTGAGGGCATGCTCGATGGCCTTGGCCGTTCCGCTGCCGACAGCGACGCTGCGCTGGGACGCCAGCAGCCAAGCGTGCAGGTCGGCCACCCTGGCCTCCTTCAAGTAGACCAGACGCCGCAGATTGCATGCAGCCACTTTCCAATTGAGCTGAAGCGTCGCGCGCGCCAGACCGATGGTGCGCACTGCCTTGCCGCCCAACTGCGCCATGCCGGCAAACATATGCTCGATGCGGGCGCGAGTCTTGGCGATGCGCTTGTTGCGCCGCTCCTGCGCTGCCTAGATCGGCTTGTCCTTGCTTCCTTTGCGCTGGATGCGCACGCGCCAGCCCTGTTTGCTTAGGCGCTCGTCGCGCTCGCCGTTAACGTAGCCCTTGTCGGCCATGATATTGCGGTTCGTGTTGGCCGGATCGAGCACGTATTCAAAGTGCAGCGTGTCGTGCTCGCTGGCCGGGCTCACCTTGATCTTGCGTACCAGCTTGTAGCGCTTATCGGCGTTGGCCGAGACCTTGTAGCCAAAGTAGGACTTGCCGTGCTTCTTGGTCCAGTGCGCGTCCACGTCCTTCTGCCGACGCTTGGCAGGCTCCCATTCGATGGCATGGCGTTTTCCTTCCCCAGCGCCTTCTCGCTCTTGCTCAGCGCCTGCTTCGGCGCCTGCACGATGCTCGCGTTCACCATCTGCCCGCCGCGCGCGATGTAACCGTGTTTACTCAGCTCCCGGCTCACAGCCTTGAAGATGCTTTCGCTGGCCCCAGCCTGGATCAGGCGTTCCTTGAACGTCCAGATCGTCGTCCGGTGCGGTATCTGGCTGCTTGAGCGCAGCCCGACGAAGCGCTGGAAGCTCAGGCGGTCGAGCAACTGGAATCCATCCGCTCGTCGCTCAGGTTGAACAACTGCTGGATCAGTAAGACGCGAACCACTAGTTCGGTCGGAAACGGGGGGCGGCGGCTGCGGTCGCGACTGGGGCGCGGCACCGCACGCTCGACCTCATCGGCCAACGCGGCGAAGTCAACGTGCTGCTCCATCACCCGCAGTACATCGCCCAGCTTGATCAGCTTCGCTTCTCGCTCCTGATCGGCAAACAGACTGGTTTTAATCATGAGGAGAGAGTCAGAATCGCAGGTTCGTTATCATGCCGTCGACGGGGTGGTTTTTTCGAGGTGCCCATGCTTGTCATCAGGAAGGATAATTTAGAATCTTGCACTTGCATCGCCATTTTCCTTGGGCCATTTCCTCAAAAACTTTGAATGAGGTCTTGTATTCAATTGAGAATACATGTCCATTTACACACCAGACTCTGGCTCGCAGTTTTCCCTCATTATCCCCCGCTGTCAAATCAACTACCGCAATCTTGAACTCCTCTTCATTTGCAAAACATAATTCGCGAGGAAAATTTGATTTTCCATTTCGAATAACATAAAGATTGATTTCGCGTTCAGTAGGGCTGCGGTAAATTTTATTGACAGCTTCCAGCTGTTTTCTCCATAGTTCCGCATCTTGAGGTGGAAGCTGCTCATGTACCGCATCGAAAATACTTGCCTCCAGCGGAGACAGCCCAGCGCTCGGCCGAAATAAGGACCTCAGCATATCAATCAGCGCGGACATTCGCATCCCGCCATGCCCGCTCCGGCAGCACCGTACCCTGTGCCTGCCATGCTGCCTTTATAGACGTTCGGGAAACGAATCCATTGAGACATGGCAGTACTCATCGAAGGGTTGGCATCTTTCCATGTTCTCGGCATAAACTGGCGGCGGTAAGGATCAGATCGTGCGTGTGTCGTTATAGAAACGTAATTCCCGTTCCAAATTGATCTCGGTCCGCCCATACGTGTAGGGAACCAGTGTGAGAACTCCTTGCCGACACCCGCAGTTCCTGCAGCTCGAACGCCTCCAGCTAGGCCGGCCGAGGCACTGACGGCTAGCCCGGCCCATTCACCATTACTATACGCCGAAGAGCACATATCAATTCCTCCGCTAATATTGAAGACATCACGCAACAACTGCCCTTGCCCGAAGAGAATGGTATCGCCCATTCCGGCAGAGAAATCCACCACGCCCTGCGGAAGTGCGGGCCATTCGAAGAGCCCCAGCGGATCAATGTATGACAAAGGATTTCCGTTCGCGTAGGCATAGGTGTTGACCCCGCCGCCGCTCTGCATCGGATCACTCTGCAGGTACCGGCCAAGAACGGGATCGTAGTAGCGGTGACCGTTGTACCAAAGCCCAGTCTCTCCATCAAGATATTGCCCTGGGAACCCCACATTCAAGCCGCCAATGGTATCGACGATGACACGCCGGTCAAAAGCAGCGTTAGCTGCACGCCAAACTTTTCCCCCGTCAGCATTGGTCAGCGCTTCAGGACGGCCAACCTGGTCGTTATGACTGGCATAAAATTGGCCGTTGCGCGCAATCCCAAGCAGCTGCCCGCCAAGCCAGACATAGTGCGTCGTGGTCGGTCCGACTTCCGCCATCAGTTCACCATCCGGGCCGTAAATCGCTCTCACACCGACTCCGTTTGATATCTTCAGGACGCGTTGGTTCAATGCGTTGATGCGATAGTCTCCGACCTGGGCGCCGTTGACCCAAGCGCCATTCATTCTGTTGAACGCGTCGTAGGTGTATTTCCGGTTGCCGTTGTGGCGGTACTCGGCGCTCACGTTCCCGAACGCGTCGTACTCGAACCTGCGGGATTGCCCGCTGCCGGCCCAGTGATGGAGGCGGTTGGTGCTCGCATAGAGCCCGTAGCTGAATTCGCCCTGGAGTTCGCGGCTGTGCTTGATCCGGTTGCCCGCATCGTCCCACGCGAAATACTGGTTATCCCCGCCACGGGTTGCGGTTGAAACCCGGCCTCCATCATCGTAGCCATAGTTAATAGTCAGTTCAGGGAAAACAGCGTCGCTGATCTTCGAAATCGTCCCTCTGGGATGGTAATCGAATCCCAGGTCGTGCACACCAGGCGTAGCGATCTGATCCAGGCGCGCATCCTGATCGAACGTGAGCATGCGCGGCAGGCCATTGCCGAACCGCCAGCCGTACATGATGTCGGTGGCAGGCTGGTAAATGAAGCCATTGGCCAATGTAGCCCACTTGCCGCTTAGCGTACTGCGCACTCGCCAAAGGCGCCCGTAGGCATCGTAGTCATAGCCGACGCCGAAACCGGCCGAAGTGGACATGGCGCTTTTGCGTCCGGCGGCATCATATCCCCACCAGGTCGCGAACTTCACGCCATAGATATCATTGCGTTGACTGATGATCCGGCCGGCAGCGTCGTACCCATAGTCGGTGCGACCGGTCGCGTCGACTATGCTGGTCAGGCGCCCCTTGCCGAAACTGCCCTCGTCGTAGTTAAAGAACTCGGTGCCGATGCCAATGCGGCGCCAGCGCGTGCGTCCCAAGTCATCCAGGCCGTAGGTCACGACCTTGCCGTCGGCCCATGTTTCGGACGTCACGCGACCGAGATCATCGTGGTCAAAGGTTGTCGCCCCACGGTCGGCGCTGGCAATGCCGGTGACATCGCCAAAGCCGTTGTAGGCATAAGCCGTCCTGATGCCACGCGGGTCGGTGACCGCTGCCAGCCTCCCGGCCAGGTCGTATTCGAAGCGAGTGATCCCGCCATCAGTCGCCGTGGTTTTCACGCGCCGGTTTTGAAAGTCGTATTCATGAAACGTGCCCTTGCCGTCGCCACCGTATTGCGCCTCGATATTGCCGTTGGCATCATAGCGAATGTCTTCCCTCTCGCTCTTGCTATTGATTTTCTGATAGGGTCGCCCGAGGGAATCGAACAAGGTCAGGCTGCTGAATTGGCCGTTGGCCGACCCAACGGGGCCGCCCGCTGCTGCCAACGGAACATGCCGCGCAGACGCGCTGCGCATCGAATTACCGGCGACGTCGTACGTCCAGTTGGCATACTGATGCTGGGCATTGCCAGCACCAGCGAGGCGCCCGGAATCGGTGTACACGAAGCGGTTGATGGCGCCCTCGGGATGGCTGATAATCGTCGGGAGGCGCGCGCTATTGTAGGTGTAGCGAGTGACGCGGTTGCCGGGCTGGGTCACCGCTTCCACCGTCCCGTTCGGGTTGTACGTGTAGCTCGTGGCGACGCCGTTGATGTCGATGATCGTGCGTGGAGCGCCAAGTCCAGTGTAGTCGGAAAAAAAAGTAGTCTGCCCGAGCGGATTGATGATCGCGCTGACCCTGCCATAGGCGTCGTACTGCGCGCGTGATCGCAGCTCCCTGCCTCCCACTAGCTGGATGGTGACCAGCTCCCCCAGCGTGCCGGAAGGATGAAAACCGTATCCGAAGCGTGTCACGCGCTGCCTGCCTGTCTTCAGATCGGTGATTGTCGTTTCCGCGATGCGGCCCGCTGCCTTGTCGACTGAATGATATGCATAGGTAATGCTGGCATATCTGTCGCCGCCGGCGCCTTCGTAGATTGTTTCGACAAGCTGGCCATTGACCCAGGTATGCCTGGTGACGATCTCGTCGGGCGTCCCGAACGCCATTCTTTTCTCTTGCAGATACCCTCTCTCGTTATAGTTATAAGTTGTCGTCACACCGCGCCAGTCCGTGGTGCTGGCAACGTAGCCGTAAACGTCGTACTTGGTTTCTGCGCTGGCACGCGGACAGGTCGCAGTGCCGGTACGCTCGATTGTACTGATCTTCAATTCGCCACCGACGCTCACGTACCGGTAGCGCGTCTCCTGCCCTTGTGCGTTCGTGACTACGGTAAGCATGTCGCCGTAATTGATGACGTCCCGTTCCTCGTTGCCCGCTAGCGCGCTGACGTGCACGCGGCGGTCGGGATGGTAGCTGTAGGTGGAGTAGCGTTTGCCGCCGATCGTGATGCCGGTCAGCAGGATCGGATCGCCGGCTTCGTAATGGTACTCGCGCACGTCGGGGTTGGCACCAGGCGAGATGACCTTTGCAAGCATCCCCTTGTCGTTGTATTCGTAGTTCCAGACATTGTTGTTGGTGTCCCTGACGCTTGAGACAAGCCCGTTGGCGCCCCACGTGAAATAGACGACCTGCCCCGCAGCGTTCTTGATCGAGGCCAGCTTGGCCAGGTTCCGGTCCGGGGCCGGATTGTAGGTATATCGGCGCAAGTCAAGACCGGCCTGGTCGCCAATGTATTCGACCTGTCCCAGCGAACTGAACGCATACTTTTTTTTGTTCTTGTTGATGTAGGCTCGCTCTCCTGGGTAATATGCCAGCTCGTCATCGGGATCCGAACCGTTTCCTTCGGCGTAGTAATACACCTCCGGACGCCGCGGCGCGAGGATGCTTTTTGTGGGCTGGTCGGTCGGTTTTCCGGCCTGACCAAGGGTTTGCTTCGGCTTGGGAGTGCCGCCCTCATCGCCCCCTGTCTCCGGCCCGGCCCGCACGTACTTGTACAGCACCGTCGTGCCGTTCTCGTCAACGTGGGTAATCGTCTTCGGTATGATGTGCCAATTTGGCTGAGGTATAAAAGGATCACCCCACTCAAGTCGCTGCGGGTCGAGCGAGGACAGCCAGCGCTTGCCGAACAGGCCGCCTTCGCCATGCATACTGCGGTAGGTACGCGTCAGGGAAAGGCCGTAAAGGCCGTTTGATCGGAAGTCCGCTTCAGCTTTGTGTTTTTCTCCGGTGGCAATCACGACAGGGTGGGCCGTAGATTTGCATGCCAGGTCTTCCGGTTCCTTGTTCTTGTTGCCAGGTGAAGGAGGCGCAGACTTGAGTGGCGCGTCGTTCTCATTCGAGCTGATGGTGCCGCTGAACGAAACCGAGGTGGGAAAGTCATGCACGAAGCGCTGGGGAATCGGTGAGGCCTCACCGACTTCCCTTTGTCCAGCGACGGTAACCTGCTGTATTCCGTCGGGGCCTGTTATGGACTGTAAGACACCTGCCACGTGCGCCTGATATCCCGTATCAGTATTGATGTTCATATTCGAAATGGATTCCGGTGCAACAGCGAATGCGGCTTGTGCACATAGCAGAAGCGGCAGGAAGAGAACGTGGTTTATCGTTTTCATTATGGTCCCAAGGTTAGGTAGGAAAAGCGGCCGTCCAGGCCATAGCCGGCGGAATCTACTAATCTCGTCGAAGCAACAAATTCGACGGGTCAAGTATCTGAATTGCTGTCACCCATTCCTCTTCCTGAACATATTTCGTCGTGCTGATATCAGCCGTAGTCAGGCTTGCGGGGAAGCGCTTCGGCGCGGTCTGCGAGCAGCAGAAAAAGTGCGGTTCCACCTTGAATGCAGGTGCTGCCGGCCGAGCAAAAGAGAACAGGCGATTAATCGAATCGATGTTTGGATCGCATTGTCAGTTGCCAGGGCCGCGTGCCCTGTGCACCTTCTTCAAGGCTGCCAAGCAGCATTAATGAGCGGCCAGAAAAGTCCGCTAGGGACGCAGCGCGCCGTCGTTTGTGAGATTCGCCATTTCAATATCAAGTGGAAAGACTTGCGTGTCGCGAGACGAGCGAACGGGCTAACTGCGGATATATCGCATCAATGACGGCTGCGCATTTGGCGCGCACTTATGCTCGCGTAGAAGCCGCTGCGTGCTGACAGCGCAGCCAACTCCTCACCACCTGTCCTGGAAGCGGTTTCGATACCACCATGGTCGCGAGTGGATTCGGGAGCCTCTCAGCACATGTAGAAGCTTTGCGAGAAGCACCTTGAACGTCAGCCCAAACCTCGCAAGAACAGCAAAGAACACAATCACACCGATCGAACCCCAGAGTGTCCACCAGCGCATGTGGAACAGCCAGATGAACACTGGCAGATACGCTGTACACGGAATCTTCAACAACGTTGGTACAGCGCTCGCGTGGCGCCAGATGGATATACTCATACGTGCTCCGTGCGGCTACGAAGTGCCTTGGTCCCGGCCAATTCAACAAACTCGTCCTCACCAATTCTCTGTTCACAAAAAAGATCCCATGCCTGGTCGTCGAGAGTGCGATGGTGAGACTCCAGCTCGCGCCGAAGTGTCGGTGCCCACTGTTCGTAGGGAACACCCTGCAGACGGTTCCGAAGATCCCGGTCGAATACCACAAATTCCCGAACGGCCTGGCGCTTGCCATCGACGGTTTTCAGCAAGCGTTGAACGACAATCACCCGCAGCGCACCAATCAGCCGGGATGCCACCGCAGCTTGTTGAGCGGGGGGATAAACCTGGATGATTCGATTGACTGTCTCCGCAACGGATTCCGTGTGAACGGTTGCGTAGCAGAGATGCCCGGTCAGCCCGGCCTCGATCATCGCATCGACGGTTTCCAGGTCGCGTGCTTCGCCGATGCCGATGATGCTCGGCTTGCGCCTCATCGCATTTCTCAGACCAAGCGCAAAGCTCTGAATGTCGCGGCCTATCTGCGACTGGGCAGGTTGGGGCCCCTTCCAGTGAGCGCCACCTAAAATGAACTCGATCGGATCCTCGTACGTGATTACTTTCCGGTCAGGCATCTCTCGACCCGCATACGCGTACACTGCCGCCTGCAAGGTCGTCTTGCCGGAGCCAGTCGGTCCACATACCAGAACCAGCCCCATTCCAGGGAAAAAACCTTCGAAGAGTTCAGTTTCAATGTCCATCGTCAGGAGATCCGGCAGTTCCGTTGGAATGACTCGCATCGTTATCGAGTAAGCCTCGTCCATCCGCGCCACCCTGGCCTGAACGAAGTTGCATCGAAAGCGAATGATCTTTCCCCGCTCAAGGCCAACGTCCTCGCCCGACAATTCGAGCGAGCGGTCCACCCCTGAACCAGCGCGAATGTTACTTTCGACCTCCGCCTGCCACACAGTCCCGATGAGCGCCGACAACTGTCCTTGCTTGATAGTGTGCGTGCTGGCGCGCCGCTGCCTGCCGTTGATCTCAACCCACATGAAGTCGCCTCCCTGCACGAGGATGTCGGAGGCGCCGCAATCCGCACAATATTTTAGAAATCGCTTGAAGGTCTGCGGACTGAAATCACCGCAGAAATCGAATGCATCGAACAGGTGATCGGTCATGATGGCCAAGGATCAAAATAGGCGTCACCGGCGCGCGCTTAACGCGCGTCCGGCATCGAGACGGTATCGGCGACACCAGGCGGTTCCGGGTAATAAGTAATGGCAGGCTGCCAGTTTCGATAATCCGTGTCAAAGAGCGCCCTCCCCGTCAGACGGCGCAACGTATCGCCGATCATGATCTGCTTGCTGTCGCCGGTGACTGTCTGGGCGAGCTCGGCAACACGCGGCCTGGAGATCATCCCCTGCTTCAGAAGCGATGAGTACAGAAGCATGCCCGTGTAATCGCGCGTCAGGCGGTTGAAGTTAGCGTCCAGGATAGCGTCCGCCTGCCTCGTTCCCTCGTCCCAACCGGAGCGCACGGCTAGTTGCCAGACCGCTGTCTCGTTCCCATCCTGAGGCCGGGCTTCAACTACGGGAAGGTCGACCTTGCGGTTGACCGGCAAGCCCGCAAACAGATAGTCGCGCCAGCTGGGAGGCACGCTGACAAAGCGCTCTTCTCTCTCGATCCGATACACATGGCTCGCGGTCCTGACTTGATCGGGCGAGAACGCTGCCACATCGCGGGCCTGGACGATCACCGGCGGAACAATCCCATTCGTGTTGACGAGCGACGAGAACTGAAACATCTTGTCGAGACTATCGGCGCGCATTTGCAAGCTGTTGGCGATTACGCCGGAGCGAGCTGCCATCCCACCCCTGAAGCCAACTGTTTTCCCCGCCTCCGTCAGCATTTGCGAGCGAAGATTGCTGACGCCAGTGATGACCGGAGAGAATGGGGCAAGCAGGGAGTCGAGCGTTGCCGGCGCCTGCGCTCCCGTCGAATTGCGCTGAGCGGAAGCATCAATATTCTTCGCGAGCTTCTCAACCGCAGGCACGGACAGAGGTACGATGGCAATCAGCGTGCCAGCCAGGAGGATCTTCATGGCTGGCTCCTAGGACTGCGGCCGGCCGTAATGCAGGACGAGCACATTCACGTTCTGCTCGACAACCGCCCGATATCCGACCTGCAAACGAATCTGGTCAAGTACAGCCGGCAACGGTTCGTCCCTTACATCGATAGCGACAGGCAGCGGCATCCGTACACCCATCTGGGTGAACTTCAACCCGCAGTCGCTCGCCAGGCGGCTTAGGAGTTGAGATGCATCGCCTTTCCACGAAATCGTGACACGTCCAGCACTGCTGTAAACCACGGCCTTCGGCCTCCTTGCCCGCTCATCCAGCGTGGCCGATCGATAAAGGTGAAGCTGAGCCGATTCTATTTTCCGTGCAGCGTCGAGGATACGCTGGTCGACCATGGCGTCCGCGTCGTTGGGCGTCAGAATGACGGGGGAAGAGCAACCGGCGAGCCACCAGCTGACGACTACATAGTGAAGACAGTGCTTCATCATCGCAGAACCCTCCATATTTTGCATTTATACTACGATACAAAATCAACGAGCCTGTTAAGGCATATCAAGGATCCGACGTCGTTTGAATGCAGCGCGCCGTCGATCGTCATGGAGCCGCGCCATTTCACGAACAGCCTTGTCCCAGGCGGCCGACAGGCTTGGTCCATCCGCCAGGCTTTCTTTCAAGCCGTTCGCCATTATTTTGAATTCTTCAGTGCCTACGGCCTGAAAATTGGCCCCGTATTTTTTCGTTGCCACAACCAGGGATGCCAGGCACACGGCGCTGTCAAAGTCTGCCCCATGTATTTCGATATAGTCGCCGCGGTCAAAAAAACCGTTCCCGTTCAGTAGTTGGTAGCGGATAGCGCCATCTCGCCGGACCTTGCGACTGATGCCTGGTAGCGCCACCCAGCCTGAATCTGACGCGGGTGCAAGTGCCCGGAAACCGTTGTAGTCTGCCGTTGCGCGGCCAGAGAACCCGCCATTCCCGCGCTTGACGGCGCATGACCATCCTCGCAGCTGGCTGATGGCTGCTTCATCACCTGCCGCCGCCTGCTGCGCTACCCAATCCCGATACGTACGGCGCAGTTCCCGATTCTGCGCGGAGCCAGACTCCCGCTCCAGCTTCAGTTCCTCGCGAAGCCGCTCTTTCTCCCGTGCTGTCTCGAACGCAATAACGCTAAATAGAATCTTTCGCTCCTTAGCGTTGGGAACAGTCGCGCGAATGATCGCCCGGCGCCGGCGCGCTTCGGTGCCCAATGCAATGAAGCGATTCCTTGCATCCACCGTGTTGATGCGAGATAGCTTCAGATTGGACAGATAAGCGAGGTAGCGCTGGCGTAGTGCCCGCCTTCCCTGGGCGCGCTCCAGGCTGCGCTCGTCCCGCTCGGATGGATCCCGCAGGGGCGAACGAAACCGGTCGTAGCACCGTTCGGCTATCGGCGCGGGTCCGGAAGGTTCGAACGCACCCAACCGCCGAACCAGGCGAAGCTTCGAGAGGTCTTCATGCATATCGCTGGCCTTTACCGGCGTGAATGCGGGAGCATCAGCATTCGTGCCGGTGTTATCGTAAACCGCAAAGCCCTGCCCCTTCTCCCGCAGCACCAGCCCATGAAACGCCAGCACCGCGTGCAGCATCGGCCACGTAAGCTCCGGGTTTCTCAGCGCGTCGACAACCGCCTTCCTGGGTGTTCCCCGGACGTAGCTAAACAAACTCTCCTGGCCTGCATGGCGCTCCATGTCCGATGCCGCTGTCGGCATGTGCCCTTTGGTTTCCGGCGCGGCACGGGTCCAGTCGACGACCATATTTCCATCGCGCTCAAAGACGGCAAAAGGCCCCTTGTCGTGACGCCATCCGAAACGCAGTTCAAGTTCGCGCATGGCACGGTCCAACTTGAAATAGTCGCGATCCGGGTATATCGCTCGGTAGCTATGCGGATTTACCCGATTCACTGCGATGTGCAGATGCACATGATCGGTATCTCTGTGCACTGCGAACACGTACTGATGGCCGGCCATTCCTACGCTTCGGATCGCGTACGCGCCGCTTGCGAATGCCTCGTCGTTGGAGGGACTTTCGCCTTCAGGCCATGAGAGAACGACGTGATAGACCGGATCCTTGACACGCGCATTTTGCGTAGCGACCGCGTGCATCTCGGCTGCGGCCGTAGATAGCGACAGGCAGTTGTGTTCGCACACAATGCCCGAGCGGGTACGCACGCGCTGCGGAAGATCGTTCAACTGGGCGGGTTCGACGTCGATTGTATGATCTCCGCGATGTTGTCGATCCCTTCGCGCAGCGGCTTCAGCAAGATACGCAAGGTTAGCTCGACGGGCTCGGGCTTTTGCCTGAAAGTGATGATCAACTTCTGCAAGCGCTCCGAGATGGCCCGCTGCTGCGTCGAGATTCTTTCGAGTACGGGCAATAGTTCGTCGAGATGGATCATCTATTCCTCCAGGAGGTGGTTCTTCAGTTCGTTCGTCAGACGTTCCATGTCCTGGCCCATCGGCGCAAGAATATTCTGCAACACCCGCAATACGGACTCGGACGGCAGCAGCATCAACAGAGTTAACTCGTCGAGTTCCGCGCAGATGGTCTTCTGCTGAGCGGAGATGGTTTCCAGCACGCTTAAGAATCGCGAGATGTCGTGGTCGGTCGCTTGAATCGAGCTCATCGCTGGGTTCCTCCTTGTCATCGTCTTTTTGCGAAATGTACCTGATCAGCCTGCCGAAATCCGACTGCTTCACCGTGCGCTTCGGCGGCACTTTGGCGAGCATCACGCGTCTCCGATCCGCCGGATGGCCGCGACGATTTCAAGCAGTACAGCGATGTACTCGCCGCCAAGCTGACCGTTGTACTCCTTGCATAAATTGCGTTGCAGCTCCCCCAGTCGGCGGAGTTCGTTGATGATCTTTTCGTTCACAACCGTGCGGGTACGACGTCCCAGCCCGCAGTCGACCAGGTAGGCGGGCAAGGTCTTGTTCACGTCGGCCGCCCTTTGGCGCAACATGTCGCGTTCGGCCGGCGCAACACGAATCGTCAGCACGACGGTTTTGAGGCGTTTCTCGCTGTTGCTCACAGTGGGATGCTCCGGCGGGGCGCGATGCAGTACGGGTCTCGGGGCTGTGCCCTGAGCAGGGTGATAGGCAGTGCAGAGCGAGTGGAACGAGTGGCGCGCGGCCGGTTGATGTATCGCCGCGTGCGGCGGTATATCAAATCCTACCCTGTCCCGCTGATTGTCACGCCAGATGGAAAAGCAGGTTCATTATTGGCGTTGCCACCGCACGCCGCAAGTGGCGAACTCGACGATTCGTATATAACTTGACGCGGATCGAACGGCGGTCAAAAAGCGGTATCGTCCGACACCGCGCCGCAGCTCGGTCAGTGGACAATATCCTCGCG
This sequence comes from Massilia atriviolacea, assembly GCF_003953935.1. Taxonomy (GTDB): domain Bacteria; phylum Pseudomonadota; class Gammaproteobacteria; order Burkholderiales; family Burkholderiaceae_D; genus Telluria_A; species Telluria_A atriviolacea. The sequence continues at coordinate 3,424 of NZ_RXLQ01000034.1, read as the reverse complement.
AAAGAGCAGATTTGTGCATCTCCCGTTCGCGTGAGCGCGAGCCGTGGTGGGACGGATCGCCACGACGTCCACGATTTCGGTCGGCTTTGCACGACGATGAAGCCAGATTGATGCCGAGCTCCACGAAGCAGATGTCCGAGTGGCCATCTGCACGCATGAGGCCGGCAACCGTAAGGATGAAGAACGGCATTTCCAGGATGCGCGCCAGACAGAAAACGCACCCGGCCCAGCTCTGAATGCGCGACCGGACACAGCACGAATCTCGTCACGGAATCCGGCAAGATTTTGGTAATTCATGCACACAGCGGCACCGCACGCTGTTTTTTTCTGCGACGAAGGCGGCATGCACTGGACCGCGCAGGAGATCGGCCGACTGGCAAGATCGCACTCCAGCGAGCGAACGCAGCAACATCGATTCCTGTGGGCCGATGTTCGCATAGCGAGGACACTGAGATGAAGTATCGCGTACATAAAATCATGCAAGTAAGGGATGCCCTGGATGCGCTACCTAAGGCGTCGTTCGATAGCGAGGAATCCGTAAGCTCGCGTGAGGCAATCGCGCTGCTCACTGACTCCTTGGCGTCGCTTCAGACCCGAGGGTATTCAATCGAGATGCTTGCAAAGGAACTGAACACCCGAGGCATCGCGATCGCGCTTTCTACCTTGCGGCGCTATCTCAAACGTCCACGCACCGACCAAGCCGCCCGAAGAAAAAGGGCTTCGAGGTCGGTCGTATCGGCGACAACAGCGAAGCCGGGCTCACCGTCGTCGGGCACGAATACGCCGTCGGCACCGCCCAAGTTTGAAAAAGCACTGGAGCCGCAGCAGCAGCAAGCACCTCCAGAGGATGCAGCACGGAGTAGCGGTTTCGATGTGCGCCAGGACACGGATGATCTTTAAGAGGAGGCTGTGATGGCAAAGGATATTCTGATCAGCGGTGGCGGCAAAGGCGGCGTGGGGAAAAGCGTGGTGTCGGTCGGTGCGATCGACACGGCCTTGGCTCACGGCGAGACGCCGATTCTTGTTGAGACCGACACGTCGAATCCCGATGTATGGAAAATGTACAAGAACGAGCTTCGCGCCGAACTCATCGATCTGGATGAAGCGAACGGCTGGATCGACCTGATCAATATCTGCGACCAGCACCCGGAATCGACAATTATCATCAACACCGCCGCGCGCAACAACCGAGGCGTCGCCGCTTACGGCGAAACGCTTAGCAACACGCTGTCCGAGCTTGACCGCAGACTGGTCACGTTCTGGGTGATCAACCGCCAACGCGACAGCCTGGAGCTGCTGAACGACTACATGACCGCGCTCGCAGGCTCGGTGATCCATGTCGTACGCAACGGGCACTACGGACCTGAAGAAAAATTCGAACTCTACAATGGCTCGAAACTGCGCACATCGGTGGAACGCAGCGGAGGGCAATCGCTCACCTTTCCGGACCTGGCCGACCGTGTGAGTGACGATTTGTACTCCAAGCGCCTCTCCATCGGTACTGCGATGAAAACGCTGCCGCTCGGGAATCGCGCCGAGCTCACGCGTTGGCGCCACGAAGTACACAAGGTGCTGAGTGGAGCCTTGTATGGAGCATCTTGAGCAAGCTTTCGAGAAGCTAATTGGGCGGCAACCTTCAGAGCTGGAAGTGACGCGGCTGTACCGGGTCAAGAATGCGCTGGGACTGCGCGACAATGATGCGCTCTGGCTGGTTCTGATCGCCCTGGAATCATACGACACGCTGTACCGCAAGTATCCTGAACTAATCAATGCTCACGTCAAACAGTCGCTGGACGATCAGCGCCAGTTAATGGCTGCAATGGCCGACGCAGAAACCAAACGTGCGCTAGGAGCGATGTCAGACGCCGTCGTGCGTGCCAGCGAAGCCGCGACTGCGCGAGCAGGGTTGGGGCTCTGGTTTCAATGGTGGGGTTTTGCGATGCTGGGACTGCTGCTGTTTGGCGCCTTCTGTACAATGATGGGCTTCATTCTGGGAAGCGGCCATATGCCGTACTGGACACGTCCTTCGGGCAATCACGGCTTTGCCGTACTCCTGTTTACCACCATAGGACGCACCCCGGCGGGCTGGCTCGCGGTGATTATTGGCGCTACCTCCGCCATTGCCGGCTTTTGGTACGCTCGTGACGAACTTAAATTGCACCACCGGTTGGGTATACTATCGCGCAGCTTCTTGCTGGCGGCCTTGGGTTTCGCATTCGTTTGGCCGCTACTCTAAGAGCAGCTGCTTCACGAATTCAACGACAATTTGAAATAGATACACTGCCGCCACAGGACAAAGTTCACACTCAGTCAAGTTGCGTGGCTTAGCTCCCCGCGCGCTCCCTCCTTCACCCGTAGCGCTATGGCTACAGCCGTATCGTCCTGGCTGGGTCAACAAGGCGGCTATTGCATTCCGGCCAGTGGCTAACAGTATCAGACAGCTATACAGTCTTTTTGCCATCGAATCCCGAAATGCAAACCTCGCGTTACCTTCTAACGGTCCCGATACGGAAATACCTGTCCCACTCGGGGGTTTCGATGTCCAACCCGGCCACTATTTTCTCGTCCTCTGCAAGGACTAGCTGCTCGAGCATTCCCCGCTGTGTTAGGCCGTAACGTTTTGCGATGCGCTTCAGTGCGAGATGCGCTGCGGTGCTCATCCACGTATTTAATCTGCGCTCACCATCCCCATGTGCTGCGGTGTCTCTGCGAGCCCGGTACTCCGCCTGCCGCTCAGCTGTACTTTTGGCCATGATCAGCTTCCTCTGTCTGGAATCGTTACTGCGTAACTATTAGACCACTACTCGCCTACTTCGTTCCCTTCGCGCGCCAGCAACACCTACATGTTGGGCCAGAACGCATAGCGGTGTGCTAAGGACGGCCACGAAATGCTGGTGGACTACCGCCGGAACATCGCAATTCTTCGCTGTCTCCGGAGACCGCCCCGACGAGTTCAAGCTTTAACCGATGTGAGCTGGCGTCCACGCTGCTCATCGCAGTTGCTGGCTTGAGTGCGCACCGCGTATTGCCGTGCAGGTCACCCCGCTTGCCTATTGACCAGTTCGCGCATGCGATCTGATACCTTCGACACCAAGTTTGCGAGTCCCTCATCGTTTGGGAGATACCTGATGTATCGAATGTGCCGCAGGTCGAACGGAACGTCAGATTCGTGTTGTGCTATCAGGATCACCTCCTTACCAAGAGTGTGCGCGATGCCAGCCTCGTAGAAGACATTAGCATTCTTTCCCGACAGGTCACAGATGACAACACACGCCGTGCTGATGAGCTTTACAACATCCTGGATGATTGTGTCGTAATCCCATATGTCGTCGGCACGCAAGCTGTCAGCAGCGGTTGTAAACTGACACAGGCAGCGATTGAAAATTGACACATCAATTTGAGAAGATGGCCGCTTTGCGGAGCG
>NZ_RXLQ01000033.1 GCF_003953935.1 Massilia atriviolacea | reverse complement strand
GACGGCAATATCGACTACCTCGGCCGCAACGACTTTCAGGTCAAGATCCGGGGCTTTCGCATCGAACTGGGCGAGATCGAAGCGCGCCTGACCGCCTGCGATGGCGTGCAGGATGCGGTGGTGCTGGTGCGCGAAGATGCGCCCGGCGAAAAACGCCTGGTCGCCTACCTGATCGGCGCCGGCCTGTCGCCGGCGTCGTTGCGCGAGCAACTGTCGGCCCACCTGGCCGACTACATGATCCCCGGCGCCTTTGTGACGTTGGACGCCTTTCCGCTGACGGCCAACGGCAAGCTCGATCGCAAGGCGCTGCCGGCGCCGGAAGGCGAGGCATTCGCCGTCAACGCCTACCAGGCGCCGTCCGGTCCGACCGAGGAAGTGCTGGCCCAGGTTTGGGGCGATGTACTGCGGCGCGAGCGGATCGGCGTGAACGACAACTTCTTCGACGTGGGCGGGGACTCCATCCGCAGCATTGCCATCGTCGCCAAAGCGCGCGAGCATGGCCTGGCGCTGGCCATTGTCGACATCTTCAAGGCGCCCACCATCGCCGCCCTGGCCGCGCTGCTGGACGCGCGCGAAGCCGTCACCGAAGAGCGCACCGAAGTATCGTTCATGAACGATGCCGACCGCGCCAGGCTGCCCGCGTCGGTGGTCGACGCCTATCCGGTCACCATGCTGCAGATGGGGATGGTCTTCCATAACCAGTACGAGCAGGAAGCGGGCCTGTACCATGAAGTGAGCAGCCACTGCATCGACCTGCCGTCGTGGCAGCCCGACGTCATGCGCATCGTACTCGACGCGATGGGCAGCAAGCACCCGGTACTGCGCACCTCCTTCGATCTGCACAACTACAGCGAAGCGCTGCAACTGGTGCATGCCGAGGCGCCGATTCCGCTGATCGTCACCGACATCAGCGCCCTGGACGGCGCCGCGCAGGACCAGGCGGTACATGCCTTCCTCGACCAGGAACTCAAGCGCAGCTTCGACCTGGCGACGGCGCCCCTGCTGCGCATCTTCATCCACGTTCGCAGCGCGAACAAGATCCAGTACACCTTCAGCGGTCACCACGCGATCCTCGACGGCTGGAGCGTGGCGTCGCTGCAAACGGAATTGTTCAAGCAGTACACGGCCCTCTGCGAAAGCGGCGCGCGCTCCCTGACGCTCGCCCCGCTGGCGCTCACGCCCAAGGTCAGCGCCGTGCGCGAACGTCAGGCCTTGCAGTCGCCGGCACAGCGCGCGTTCTGGAGCGGCTACCTGGCGGAACGCGAGTTTTCGGCCCTGCCGCCGGCGGAAGCGGCGGAAGACGATGTCGCCCGCGTGCGCAGCATCGACCTGCCGGACGCGGTCTGCCTCAAATTGCAGGCCCTGGCGAGCGAGCAGGAAGTGCCGATGCGGACCTTGCTGCTGTGCGCCCACATGCGCCTGCTGGCGACCCTGTCGGGCAAGACGGACGTCACCACTGGCCTGGTCAGCAACGTGCGGCCCGAAGAAACCGATGGCGACAAGGTCCTGGGCCTGTTCCTCAACACGCTACCGTTCCGCCAGAACCTGCGGCCGGCAAGCTGGCGCGACCTGGTCAAGGCCACCTATGCGTCGGAACTGGACGTGATGCAGCACCGCGACTATCCGTACTTCCAGCTGCACCTCGATAACGGCCGCCAGCCGCTGTACGACATCGTCTTCAACTACATCAATTTCCACGTCTACGACGAACTCGATACGCAGCCGGAGGACGGCGGGCTGACCAAGTCCTTCGAGGCCACCGGCTACGGCCTGGGCGTGAGTTGCAGCTACCAGAAAGGTCGTGGCATCCATCTCGACATGGACGCCAAGGCCATGCCGCCGGCGCAGGTGGAACGCATTCTCGGCTACTTCGTCGCCATCCTCACCAGCATGGCGAATGCGCCGGACAGCCTGCATACCGCGCACGACTTCATGGCCGATGCCGAACGCTCGCAACTGCTGCACTGCTTGCAGGGCAGCGCCGCCGACTGGCCGCGCGACGAACTGATTCACCAGCTGTTCGAACAACATGCGGCGGCGCAGCCGCACGCACTGGCCGCAGCGTTCGGCGCGCAGGAGATCAGCTACGGCGAATTGAACGCGCGCGCCAACCGGCTGGCCCATCATCTGCTGGCGTTGGGGGTCAAGCCCGACGACCGCGTTGCCATCTGCGCCACGCGCGGCATCGGCATGGTGGCCGGCCTGCTGGGCATCCTGAAAGCGGGCGCCGGCTATGTACCGCTCGATCCCGCCTATCCGGCGGACCGGCTGGCCTTCATGCTGCGCGACAGCGCGCCGGTGGCCGTGCTCACCGAGGATGCGCTGGCGGCGAATCTGCCTTCATCAGGCGTGCCGCTGGTGCTGCTCGACGAACCGCAGCGCTTCGCGCACCTTCCGGCCGCAAATCCCGACCCGGCGGCGCTGGGCCTGACCGCGTCTCATCTTGCGTACGTGATCTACACCTCGGGTTCCACCGGGCAGCCGAAAGGCGTGATGAACGCCCACCGCGGCCTGTGCAACCTGGCGCGCGCGCAGATCGACACCTTTGGCGTGCGTGCCGACAGCCGCGTGCTGCAATTCGTCTCGCTCAGTTTCGACGTCTGCATCTCCGAGGTCACCATGGCCCTGTGCAGCGGCGCCAGCCTGCACCTGGCACCGGCCAGCGCGCTGCTGCCGGGCGAGCCGCTGCTGGCCACCTTGCGCGACCGGCGCATCAGCCATGTCAGCCTGCCGATGGCGGTGCTGGCGGCGCTGCCCGCCGATGCCCAACTGGGCGAGGTGCACACCCTGATCGTCGGTGGCGAGGCGCTGCCGCCGGCGCTTGCCGATCACTGGTCCGCGCGCTTCAAGCTGTTCAACTCCTATGGCCCGACCGAAGCCACCGTGTGCGCCACCGTGTACCAGTGCCGCGCGCCCAATCCGCCGATGGTGCCGATCGGGCGGCCGCTGGCGAATAACCGGATCTACATCCTCGATGATGCGGGCCGGCCGGCACCGCTCGGCGTGACCGGCGAAATCCATATCGGCGGCGTGCAGGTAGCGCGCGGTTACCTGAATCGCCCGGAGCTGACCGCGCAACGCTTTATTGCGGACCCGTTCAGCCCTGACCCCGAGGCGCGCCTGTACAAGACCGGCGACCTGGGACGCTGGCTGGCCGACGGGAATATCGACTACATGGGCCGCAACGACTTCCAGGTCAAGCTGCGGGGATTTCGCATCGAGCTCGGTGAAATCGAATCGAAGCTGCTCGCCTGCGACGGCGTGCGCGAAGCGGTGGTGATGGCACGCGAGGATGCGCCGGGCGACAAGCGCCTGGTGGCCTACCTGGTCGCGCAGGACGGCGCGGCGCTTGCGCCGTCCTTGCTGCGCGCCAGCCTGTCGGCGCAACTGGCCGACTACATGGTGCCGGCCGCCTTCGTGGTGCTGGACGCCTTGCCGCTCACGCCCAACGGAAAGCTGGACCGCAAGGCGCTGCCTGCCAGCGCGGAGATCGCCATTGCGCCCGATTACGTCGCTCCCCGCAACGCCACCGAGGAACAGCTGGCACGGGTCTGGTGCGAGCTGCTGCGGCGCGAGCGGATCGGCGTGAACGAGAACTTCTTCGAGTCCGGCGGCCACTCGCTGCTGCTGGTGAAGATGCACAGCGAGCTGTCGGCCGCCTTCCCGGGCCGGCTGGCGATTGCCGATTACTTCACGCACAACAGCATCGCCAGGCTGGCAGGCTTCCTCGACGCCGGGCAGGGCACCGCCATCCGCGTGCCGGGCGCCATCGCACGGGCCGAGACCCGCAAGAACCGCATGGCCGTCCAGCGCGACAGCCGCCAGAAACGCACCCACTGACATCTTAGGAAAAACGACATGAACTCATTTACCGACAGCGTGCAGCACGACGACGACGACAGCAACGCGATTGCCATCATCGGCATGACGGGGCGTTTCCCGGATGCGCCCAACCTGGACCAGTTCTGGCGCAACCTGCGCGACGGCGTCGAATCGGTGCGGGCCGTCTCCGACGACGAATTGCTGCGCGCCGGCGTGGAGCAGGCCGCGCTCGACGACAAGCATTACATCAAGGTCGCCTCGATCCTCGACGGGATCGACCAGTTCGACGCCGACTTCTTCGGCATGTCGCCGCGCGAAGCGGAGTTGATGGACCCGCAGCACCGCCTGTTCATGGAGTGCGCCTGGGAGGCGCTGGAGCATGCGGGTTACGCACCGCGTTCCTACGACGGCGCCATCGGGCTGTATGCCGGCACCGCGACCAGCAGCTACCTGATCGAAAACATCGCCACCAATCCTGGCGTGATGGCGGCGGCCGGCATTCGCCAGCTCATGATGGTCAACGACAAGGACTTCCTGTGCGGGCGCATCGCGTATGAGTTGAACCTGCGCGGACCGGCAGTGGTTGTGCAGACGGCGTGCTCCACCTCGCTGGTGGCGGTGCATATCGCCTGCCAGAGCATCCTGAATGGCGAGTGCGACATCGCGCTGGCCGGCGGCGTGGCCATTTCGAATCTCGACAAGACCGGCTACTACTACACCGAGGGCGGGCTGTATTCGGCCGACGGCCACTGCCGCGCCTTCGACGCCGACGCCACCGGCATCATCGCCGGCAGCGGCCTTGGTGTCGTGGTGCTCAAAAGCCTGGCCAACGCGCGCGCCGATGGCGATACCGTGCATGCCATCATCCGCGGTTCGGCGATTAACAACGACGGCAAGGACAAGGCCAGCTTCACCGCGCCGAGCGTGGACGGACAGGCGGCCGTCATCAGCGAAGCGCAGGCCATCGCCGGCGTGGATGCGGACAGCATCAGTTATCTCGAAGCGCACGGCACCGGCACCATGCTGGGCGATCCGATCGAAATGAGCGCGCTCAAGCAAGCCTTCGCCGCGTCGACCGATGCGAGGCAGTTCTGCGCCGTCGGTTCGCTCAAGACCAACCTTGGCCACCTCGATGTCGCCGCCGGCGTGGCGGGGCTGATCAAGACCGTGCTGGCGCTGAAGAACCGCCAGCTGCCACCGAGCCTGCATTTCACGCGCGCCAATCCGCACATCGATTTCGACAACAGCCCCTTCTTCGTGAACGCGGCGCTCCGCGACTGGCCGGTGACGTCGTTACCGCGCCGTGCCGGGGTCAGTTCCTTCGGCATCGGCGGCACCAATGCCCACGCGGTGCTCGAGGAAGCCCTGCCGGTGCTGCCGTCCGGCCCATCGCGCGCATCCCAGGTGCTGATCGTCTCGGCCCGCAGTCCGTCCGCGCTCGACGCGGCCTGCGCCAACCTGGCCGGCTTTCTCGAGTCGCAGCCCGGCACCAGCCTGGCCGATGCCGCCTGCACCCTGCAGCGCGGGCGCGAGCATTTCCGCTACCGGCGCGCGCTTGCCGCCGCCGACAGTGCGCAAGCCGCGGCCGCGCTGCGTCTGCCTGTGCCGGTGGCCAGCGCCGGCGAGGTTCCGCCGCTGGTCTTCATGTTCCCGGGAGGGGGCACCCAGTACGTCAACATGGGGCGCGAACTGTACGAATCGGAAGCCGTGTACCGCGCCGTCATCGACGAATGCGCGCAGATCCTCGCGCCGCTGCTCGGGCTCGACCTGCGCAGCGTGATGTACACCGACGACAGCGCGCAGGCCGGCGCCACCCTGGACCGTACCGGTCTGGCCCTGCCGGCCCTGTTCGCAACCGAATACGCGCTGGTCAGGCAGTTCGAGGCATGGGGCATCCGTCCGCAGGCGATGGTCGGCCACAGCCTGGGCGAGTATGTCGCCGCCTGCGTGGCCGGCGTGTTCTCGCTGGCCGACGCACTGAAAATCGTGTCCGTGCGCGGACACCTGATCGGCAGCCTGCCGACCGCGAACATGCTGGCGGTGCTGGCGCCGGCCGAAGCGATGCAGGCGCGCCTGGGCGAGGGCCTGTGGCTGGCCTGTATCAATTCGCGCCAATCGTGCACCATCTCGGGTACGCGCGAGGCGACCGAGGCGCTGGCGGCCCAGCTGACGGCCGACGGCATCGACTTCCAGCTGCTGCAAGGCTGGCCCGCATCGCACTCCGGACTGATGACGCCCATCGTCGAACAGTTCCGCGCCGCCTTCGCCGGCATCGCCCTGCATGCGCCGGCGCTGCCCTACCTGTCGAACCTGAGCGGCGACTGGATCACGGCGGCCCAGGCCACCGATCCGCAATACTGGATCGACCACCTGTGCAGCACCGTGCGCTTTGCCGACGACGTGCGCCATGTGCTCAAGAACGAAGCCCATGTCTTCCTCGAGGTCGGCCCCGGCCACACCCTGTGCAACCTGCTCAAGCGCGAAGCGGCCGGCATGCCTGCCCCCAGGGTGGTCGCGTCGCTGCCACGGCGCGATGCCGATGTCACCAGCCTGACGGCGGCGCTCGACGCCCTCGGCCAGCTGTGGGCGCATGGCGCCGACGTCGACTGGAACGCCTTTTACGGCGGCCAGCGCCGCTACCGCATCGCGCTGCCGACCTATCCGTTCGAGCGCCAGCGCTACTGGATCGAGGCCGGCAGCAAACAGGCGATGGTCGCATCGGCAGCCACGGTCGACCTGGCGCAGGCCGAATCGGCGCCGCGTCAAGCCCTGTCCACCTATGCCCGGCCGGCCTTGCCGACCACCTTCGTGGCGCCGCAGGGCGCCACCGAATCCGCCCTGTGCGCGATCTGGGAAGAGATCCTGGGCGTGGCGCCGGTCGGCAGCGCCGACGACTTCTTCATCCTCGGCGGGAATTCGCTGATCGCCATCCAGCTGGCCAGCCGCATCCGCGCCGGATTCCGGGTCGACGTGCCGCTGCGCACCCTGTTCCGGGCGTCGACCGTGGCCGCCCAGGCGCGCGAGGTGGCCCTGGCCGGCGCCGGCGCCGCGAATGACGCGCCGGTATTGGCCGTGCGCGAACCCGGCAGGATGGTGGCGCCCTCGTTCGCACAGCGCCGCCTGTGCTTCATCGCCCAGCTCGACCCGGCCGCCAGCGCGGCCTACCATATCCTCAAGGGCTTGCGCATCGAAGGCCCGCTCGACATCGCGGTCCTGCAGGCCACCCTGGACCGCATCGTCGCGCGCCAGGCCAGCCTGCGCACCACCTTCGCCGAGGTCGATGGCGCCACCGTGCAGGTGATCGCGCCGGCCGGCAGCGGCTTTGCGCTGTCCCATCACGACCTCAGTCACCTGGGCGGTCATGAGCAGGAGTCGGCCGCCGCCCTGATCGGCGCCGACGAGGGCAGCGCCCCATTCAGCCTGTCGGAAGGGCCGCTGATCCGCGCCCGCCTGGTGCGCCTGTCGGCCGACGAACATATCCTCTTCATCACCCAGCACCACATCATTTCGGACGGCTGGTCGATCGGCATCCTGATGCGCGAAGTGGGCTTGCTGTACCAAGCCTTCAGCGAAGGCCGGCCCGACCCCCTGCCGCCGCTGGCGATCCAGTACGCCGACTACGCAGCCTGGCAGCAGGACTGGCTGCAGGGCGACGTGCTGCGCGCCCAGACGGCCTTCTGGACCGGTCACCTTGCCGGCGCCCCGGCGCTGCTGGAGCTGCCGACCGACCGGCCGCGTCCCGCCGTGCAGAGCTACGCGGGCGGGCACGTGCCGATCGTGCTGCCGCCGGCGCTCACCGCGGCGGTGCGCGCGCTCGGCCAGCGCCATGGAACCACCCTGTTCATGACGCTGCTGGCGGCTTGGTCGCTGCTGCTGGCGCGCCTGAGCGGGCAGGATGACGTCGTCGTCGGCACGCCGGTGGCGAACCGCCAGCGCACCGAAACCGAAGCGCTGATCGGCTTTTTCGTGAACACGCTGGCGCTGCGGGTGCGCTTCGACGATGGGCTGACCGTGGCCGGCCTGCTGGAGCAGGTCAAGGCCAGTACCCTGGGCGCCTACGATCACCAGGACCTGCCGTTCGATCACGTGGTCGAAGCGCTGCAGCCGGAACGCAGCATGAGCTACGGCCCCCTGTTCCAGGCCATGCTGAACCTGCACAACACGCCGGCCGACAGCGCGCTGTCCATGTCGGGCCTGACCCTGAGCCACTGCGACACCGCCGAAAACACGGCGCAGTGCGACCTGCTGCTGTCGCTGGACGACAGCGGAGAGCAGATCGGCGGCTCGATCAACTACGCCAGCGATCTTTTCGACGCTTCCACCGTGGAGCGGATCGCCGGCCATTTCCTCGTTTTGCTGGGCGCAATGGCGGGCGCCGCGACGGCCAAGGTGCGTCAACTGTCGTTTCTTACAGATACCCAGCGCGATCGAATACTGTCAGGATTCAATGACACTGCGGCGAGGTATCCGCAGGACGAATTGATCCACCACCTGTTCGAAGAACGCGTGGCGGCCCATCCCGAAGCACTGGCCCTGATGTACGAGGACGACAAAGTCAGCTATGCACAACTTAACCGCCGCGCCAACCAGCTTGCGCATCACCTTCTGTCGCTGGGCGTCAAGCCCGACGACCGGGTGGCCATCTGCGCCGCGCGCGGAGTCGACATGGTGGTCGGCTTGCTGGGCATAATGAAAGCCGGCGCCGGCTACGTTCCGCTCGATCCGGCTTATCCGGCCGAGCGGCTGGCCTTCATGCTGCGCGACAGCGCGCCGGCGGCCCTGCTGACGCAGGCCGCGCTGGCAGGGCATCTGCCGGCAGGCGGCACGCCGCTGGTCCTGCTCGACGGCGCCGCCGACCTGGCGCTGATCGGGGCTTGCGACAGCACCAATCCCGATCCGCAGGCGCTCGGCCTCACCAGCGAACACCTGGCGTATGTGATCTACACCTCCGGCTCCACCGGACAGCCGAAAGGCGTGATGAACGCCCACCGCGGCCTGTGCAACCTGGCGCGCGCGCAGATCGCCACCTACGGCGTCCATGCCGACAGCCGCGTGCTGCAATTCGTCTCGCTCAGTTTCGACGTCTGCATCTCCGAAATCGCCATGGCCTTGTGCAGCGGCGCCAGCCTGCACCTGGCGCCGGCCAGCGCGCTGCTGCCGGGCGAGCCGCTGCTCGCCACCCTGCGCGCGCACCGCATCAGCCATGTCAGCCTGCCGATGGCGGTGCTGGCAACCCTGCCGGCCGACGCCCAGCTGGGCGAGGTGCATACCCTGATCGTCGGTGGCGAAGCACTGCCGCCGGCGCTGGCGGACCATTGGTCGGCGCGCTGCAAGCTGTTTAACTCCTACGGCCCGACCGAGGCCACCGTGTGCGCCACCGTGTACCAGTGCCAGGCCCCCAATCCGCCGATGGTGCCGATCGGGCGGCCGCTGGCCAACACCCGCATCTACATCCTCGACGCGCTTGGTGAACCTGCGCCGGTGGGCGTGACCGGCGAGATCCATATCGGCGGCGTGCAAGTGGCGCGCGGCTACCTGAATCGTCCGGAACTGACCGCGCAGCGCTTCATCCCCGACCCGTTCGGACCCGATCCCGAGGCGCGCCTGTACAAGACCGGCGACCTGGGACGCTGGCTGGCCGACGGCAATATCGACTACATGGGCCGCAACGACTTCCAGGTCAAGCTGCGAGGATTCCGCATCGAGCTCGGTGAAATCGAATCGAAGCTGATCGCCTGCGCCGGCGTGCGCGACGCCGTGGTAGTGGCGCGCGAAGACGTCGCCGGCGACAAGCGCCTGGTGGCCTACCTGGTCGCGCAGGACGGCGCGGCCCCGCAGCCGTCGGAACTGCGCGCGCAACTGGGCACAGTGCTGGCCGAATACATGGTGCCGGCCGCCTTTGTGCTGCTCGAAGCCTTTCCATTGACCCCGAACGGCAAGGTGGACCGCAAGGCGCTGCCCGCACCGGATGGCGCCGCGCTCGTCGCGCGCCGCTACGAGGCGCCGCAGGGCGAGCTGGAATGCGCGATCGCCGCGATCTGGCAAACCTTGCTGGGCGTGCCGCAAGTCGGCCGCAACGACCATTTTTTCGAACTGGGCGGCTATTCGCTGCTGGCCACCCAGTTCGTCGCACGCCTTCGTGATGCGACGGGAATCGATCTCCCGCTGATGAAGGTTTTTCAAGCGCCGATCCTTGCCTCCCTTGCGGATGGCATCTTTCTGGCGGAACTGGGCAAATTCGACTCTGCCGATATCGACGATGTCATAGGCGACATCGACGATCTTTCGGACGAGGAGGTCGAAATGCTCCTGACGCGAGAGCGAGCGTATCTGCATTAATTACGCGGCTCTCGTCCGGATGACTCCTGCGAGAACCTGATGAATACTACTGTAGCGAATGACCTGAGTGCACGTAAGCGTGAGTTGTTGATGTTGCGTTTGAAGAGGACGGCGGTGGCGCAATCCCGCCCGCAGGCACCGCCTGCGATCGGCGCCGCCGACCGCCGCCAGGTCTTGCCCTTGTCGTTCGCGCAGCAGCGCTTGTGGTTTCTCGATCAACTCGATCATTCGGCCGGCGCCGCCTACCATATGCCGGCGGCGCTGCGCCTCAGCGGCGCTTTGGACAAGGCGGCGTTGCGCGCCGCGCTCGAACGGATGGTGGCGCGCCACGAAAGCCTGCGTACCACCTTCGCCTGCGTGGACGGCGAGCCGTCGCAGCGGATCGGCGCCGCGGACTGCGGCTTCGACCTGCGCGAGGCCGACCTGGGCCAACTGGAGGGCGAGGCGCAGCAGGCGGAAGTCATCCGCATCAGTAGCGAGGAAGTGAAGCGACTGTTCGACCTGGCGGCCGGACCCCTGATTCGCGGCCAGTTGCTGCGCCTGGGCGAGCGTGAGCATGTGCTGCTCCTGACCCAGCACCACATCATTTCGGACGGCTGGTCGATCGGCGTGCTGGTGTCGGAAGTGAGCGCCCTGTACCAGGCATTTGTGCAGGGCCAGCCCGACCCGCTGCCGGCGCTGGCGATCCAGTACGCCGACTATGCGGCCTGGCAGCGCGCCTGGCTGCAGGGCGAGGTGCTGCAGGCGCAGATCGCGTTCTGGACCGGCCACCTGGCCGGCGCGCCGGCGTTGCTGGAACTGCCGACCGACCGTCCACGCCCCGCTGTGCAGAGTCACGCCGGGTCCACCGCCCAATTCAGCCTGTCGCCGGCGCTGTCGGACGGCGTGCGCGCACTGAGCCAGCGCCATGGCGTCACCCTGTTCATGACCATGCTGGCCGCATGGGCCACCTTGTTGTCGCGCCTGAGCGGTCAGGGCGACGTGGTGGTCGGCACGGCGGTGGCCAACCGCCAGCGCACCGAGATCGAAGCGCTGATCGGCTTTTTTGTGAACACCCTGGCGTTGCGCGTGCGCCTGGACGACAATCCGACCGTGGCCGGCTTGCTGGAGCAGGTCAGGAACAGCACCCTGGCCGCCTACGAACACCAGGACCTGCCGTTCGAGCAGGTGGTCGACGCCTTGCAGCCCGAGCGCAGCATGAGCTACAGCCCCCTGTTCCAGACCATGATCAGCATGAACGACACGCCGTCCGGCGGCGCGCTGGCGTTGCCCGGCCTGAGCATCGCCGGCATCGAACAGGAAAAGACCACCAGCCAGTTCGACCTGAGCCTGGCGCTGACCGATGCCGGCACCCACATCGTGGCTGGTTTCAGCTACGCCGTCGGCCTGTTCGACAGCGCCACCATCGAGCGCATGTTCGGCCAGTTCGAGCGCCTGGTCGGGGCCATGGTGGCCGACGACACGCAGCGCATCGGCAGCCTGGCGCTGCTGGGCGAGGCCGAGCGTCATCAGGTACTGCGCGGCTTTAACGACACCGATACCAATTATGCCCAGGGCGAATTGCTGCATGGGCTGTTCGAAGCGCGTGCGCTGGCGCAGCCCGATGCACCGGCCCTGGTCTGCGAGGACGAGACCCTCAGCTACGACGAACTCAATTTCCGCGCCAACCAGCTGGCGCGCCACCTGCTGGCGCTAGGCGTCAAGCCGGACGACCGCGTGGCCATCTGCGTCGAGCGCAGCGTCGACATGGTGGTCGGCCTGTTCGGCATCCTCAAGGCCGGCGCGGGCTACGTGCCGCTCGATCCGGGCTACCCGGTCGACCGCCTGGCCTTCATGCTGGCTGACTGCGCACCGGCGGTGCTGCTGACCCAGCAGGCCCTGGCTGCCGTACTCCCCGCACCCGGCGTGCCGGTGGTGGTGCTCGACGGTGCGGACGCGCCGCTGATCGCCTGGCGCGACGGCAGCAATCCGGACGTCGCGGGCCTGTCGGGCGCCAGCCTGGCGTACGTGATCTATACCTCTGGGTCGACCGGCATGCCGAAGGGCGTGATGAACGAGCACCACGCGGTGGCCAACCGCCTGCACTGGATGCAGGAGCGCTTTGCGCTGGACGCGCACGACCGCGTGCTGCAAAAGACGCCGTTCAGCTTCGACGTGTCGGTGTGGGAGTTTTTCTGGCCGCTGCTCGCCGGCGCCGCCATCGTGCTGGCCAAGCCGGAAGGGCACAAGTCGCCCGAGTACCTGCGCCAGCTGATCGACCGCAGCGGCGTGACCACCCTGCATTTCGTGCCGTCGATGCTGCAGGCCTTCATGGAGCAGGCGCAGCTCTGGCGCAACACCAGCATCAGGCGCGTGTTCTGCAGCGGCGAGGCCTTGCAGCCGGCGCTGCGCACGCGCTTTTGCGCGGCCTGGCCGCAGATGGAACTGCATAACCTGTACGGTCCGACCGAAGCGGCGGTCGACGTCACCTGGTTCGACTGCACCAGTGGCGGCTGGCCCGGCATGGTGCCGATCGGCCGTCCGATCGCCAATACCCGAATCTACATCCTGGACGCGCACGGCCAGCCGGTGCCGCAAGGCGTCGCGGGCGAAATCCACATCGGCGGCGTGCAGGTGGCGCGCGGCTACTTCAACCGCCCGGAACTGACGGCGGAGCGCTTCATCGGCGACCCGTTCAGCGATAGGGAAGGCGCGCGCCTGTACAAGACCGGCGACCTGGGACGCTGGCTGGCCGACGGCAACGTGGAATACCTGGGCCGCAACGACTTCCAGGTCAAGATCCGGGGCTTTCGCATCGAGCTCGGTGAAATCGAAGCGCGCCTGCTGGCCTGCGAAGGCGTGCGCGACGCCGTGGTGCTGGCGCGCGAAGACGTTCCCGGCGACCAGCGCCTGGTGGCCTATCTGCTCGGCGAGGCCCTGGCGCCGGCGGCCCTGCGCAGCCAGTTGTCGGCGCACCTGGCCGATTACATGATTCCGAGCGCTTTTGTGACGCTCGACGCCTTCCCGGTCACCGCCAACGGCAAGCTCGATCGCAAGGCGCTGCCCGCGCCCGACGCCGGCGCCGTCATCAGCCGCGCGTACGAAGCGCCGCACGGCGAGACCGAACTGGCAATCGCCGCCATCTGGCAGCCCTTGCTGGGTATCGAACAGGTCGGCCGCCACGACCACTTCTTCGAACTTGGCGGACACTCGCTGATGGTGGTGAAGGTGATCGAGCAGTTGCGCAAGCAGGGCTGGAATGCCGACGTGCGCAGCGTTTTCGCCGCGCCGAGCGTGGCTGCGCTTGCCGCCCTGCTGGGCGCCAAAGGCAGCGGTCCGCGCCGCGCGGTCGCTCCGCCCAACCTGATCCGGCCGGACAGCACCCGTATCACGCCGGACATGCTGACCCTGATCTCCCTGTCGCAGGACGACATCGACCGCGTCGTGGCGCGCGTGCCGGGCGGCGTAGCCAATGTGCAGGATATCTATCCGCTGGCGCCCCTGCAAACCGGGATGCTGTTCCATCATGTGCTGGAAAGCGACGGCGACCCGTACCTGATGTGCGCCGCCCTCGGCTTCGACCACCGCGCCCGCCTCGACGCCTTCCTCGGCGCGCTGCAGCAGGTGATCGACCGCCACGACATCCTGCGCAGCGCGGTGATGTGGGCCGACCTGGCTACCCCGGTGCAGGTGGTGTTCCGCGCCGCTACGCTGCCGGTCGAAGAACTGGTCTTCGGCGGCGCCGACGGCTGCCTCGATCAACTGATGGCGCATGTCGATTCGCGCCGCCTGCGCCTCGACCTGCAGCGCGCGCCGCTGCTGGCAGCCTTCATCGCGCGCGACGCCGCCAGCGGCGAGTGGCTGCTGGCGCTGGCCTACCACCACCTGGTGTCCGACCACGTCACGCTCGAGTGCATGGTGGCGGAAGTGCAGGCCATCATGCAGGGCCTGGGCGAGAGCCTCCCGGCGCCGGTACCGTACCGGAATTTCATCGCCCACACCCTGACCGTGGACGCCTCCGCGCACGAACAGTACTTCCGTGAGCAACTGAGCGACATCGACGAGCCGACCGCCCCATTCGGCCTGCTCGACGTGCAGGGCGACGGTTCCCAGGTCGAGGAAGCCCACGCCATGCTGGACGATGCGCTGGCGCTGCGCATCCGCGAATCGGCGCGCCGCCACGGCGTGACCCCGGCGGTCGTGTTCCATGTCGCCTGGGCCCAGGTGCTGGGCCAGTGCAGCGGACGTGACGATGTGGTGTTCGGCACGGTCCTGCTGGGCCGGATGCAGGGCGAAGAGGGCTCGGCCCAGGTGATGGGCATGTTCGTCAATACGCTGCCGGTGCGGGTCTCGCTGGCGCAGGCCACGGTGGCGCAGGCGGTGGACCAGGCGTATCGCCAGCTGACCGACCTACTGGTGCACGAACAGGCCTCGCTGGCGCTGGCCCAGGGCTGCAGCGGCGTGGCCTCGCAACTGCCGCTGTTTACTACCCTGCTGAACTACCGCCACAGCAACGTCAAGGCCGATGCCGGCCCGGCCTGGGACGGCATCCGCATGTTCTCGGGCGAGGAGCGCATCAACTATCCGATCGGCGTGGCCGTCGATGACCTGAACCACGGCTTTGCCATCACCGCGCAGTGCGACGGCGTCGACCCGCAGCGGATTGCCGCCATGCTGACCAAGGCGGTGGCCGGCGTCGTGGCCGCACTGGAGCAGGATCCGCACGCGAAACTGTGCACTGTCGATGTGCTGGACGCGGCGGAGCGCGCGCAGGTGGTGGAAGGCTTTAACGATACCGCCAGCGACTACCCGCGCGATGGCCTGATCCACCAGGTCTTCGAAGCGCAGGCCAGGGCCAGGCCGCAGGCTGTGGCGCTCGAATCGTGCGACGACGACCTGACCTACGACGAATTGAACCGGCGCGCCAACCAGCTGGCGCGCTACCTGCGCGCGCGCGGCGTCAAGCCGGACGAGCGCGTGGCCATCTGCGCCGAGCGCAATCTGGACCTGGTCGTCGGCCTGCTCGGCATCCTGAAGGCCGGCGCCGGCTATGTGCCGCTCGACCCGGCCTATCCGGCCGAACGCCTGGCCTTCATGCTGGAAGACAGCGCGCCGGTGGTCTTGCTGACCCAGGCCTCGATGGCCGACGGCATCGCCGCCCACGGGGTGCCGGTGGTGGTGATGGATGGCGCGCTCGAAAGCGCCCTGATCGGCGCCCAGTCCGAGCGCGACCTCGATGCCGGCGAACTGACCGCCCGCAATCTCGCTTACATCATCTACACCTCCGGCTCGACCGGCAAGCCGAAGGGCACCCTGGTCGAACACCGCAACGTGCTGCGCCTGGCCGTCAACGGCGGTTTCGCGCCGCTGGGGGCCGACGATTGCATCGCCCATTGCGCCAGTCCATCCTTCGATGCCAGCACCTGGGAGATCTGGGCCGCCCTGCTGAACGGCGCGCGCATCGTGCTGGTGCCGCAGGCGACCCTGCTCGATCCGGCCGCCTTCAACCGCCGCCTGATCGAGACTGGCGTCAGCGCGCTGTGGCTGACCGCGGGCCTGTTCAACGAATACGTGGACGCGCTGGAACCTGCCTTTGCACGCCTGCGCTACCTGCTGGTCGGCGGCGATGCGCTCGATCCGCGCACGGTGGCCCGCGCGCTCGGCAAGGCGCAGCCGCCGGCCCACTTCATCAACGGCTATGGCCCGACCGAGAGCACCACCTTCGCCTGCACCTATGAAGTGACGGCGGTGGCGCCGGGTGCGCGCGGCGTGCCGATCGGCCGGCCGATCGCCAACACCCAGGTGTATGTGCTCGACCGCGGGCTGCGGCCCGCGCCGATCGGCGTGACGGGCGAAATCTACATCGGCGGGGACGGCCTGGCGCGCGGCTACCGCAACCGTCCGGACCTGACCGATGAACGCTTTGTCGCCAGCCCGTTCGGCGGCGAGGGCGCGCGCCTGTACAAGACCGGCGACCTGGGACGCTGGCTGGCCGACGGCAATCTGGAATGCCTGGGCCGTAACGACTCCCAGGTCAAGCTGCGCGGTTTCCGCATCGAGCTTGGCGAGATCGAAGCCAGGCTGGCCGAGTGCGAGGGCGTGCGCGAAGCACGGGTGATCGCGCGCGAAGACGCGCCCGGCGCCAAGCGCCTGGTGGCTTACCTGCTGACCGAGGACAAGGAGGCGTTTGCGCCGGAAACGCTGCGCACCGCACTGCTGGCCTGCCTGCCCGACTACATGGTGCCGTCGGCGTTTGTCGCGCTCGATGCGTATCCGCTGACCGCCAACGGCAAGCTCGATCGCGCCGCGCTGCCCGCACCCGGCATGGCGGCGGTGGCGGCCGGCGCCTACGAGGCGCCGCTGGGCGCGACCGAAGCGACGATTGCCCGCATCTGGCAGGAGCTGCTCGGTCTCGACCGGATCGGCCGTCACGACGACTTTTTCGAACTGGGCGGACACTCGCTGATGGCGGTGACCCTGGTCGGGCGCCTGCGCCAGGAACTGGGCGTGGAAGTGAGCATGCGCGAGCTGTTCGGCCACCCGACCCTGGGCGACTTCGCCGAGGCCGCCGCGCGTGCCAAGGCTGCGACCCTGACGCAGATCGTGGCGGCCGACCGTAGTGCGCCGCTGCCGCTTTCGTTCGCGCAGCAGCGCCTGTGGTTCCTCGACCAGCTCGATCATGCGGCCGGTGCGGCTTACCACATGCCGGCCGCGCTGCGCCTCAAGGGCCAGCTCGATCCGCATGCGCTGCAGGCGGCGCTGGACCGCATCGTTGCGCGCCACGAAAACCTGCGCACCACGTTCCGCAGCGTCGACGACGCAACGGTGCAGGTGATCGGCGCGCCGGAGCAGGGCTTTGCTCTGCTGCATACCGACCTGCGCCACCTGGAGGAAGAGGAACAGCAGGCGGCGGCAGCCGCCATCGGCGACGCCGAAGGCTGCGCGCCGTTCGACCTGGCCACCGGTCCCCTGGTGCGCGGCCAACTGCTGCGCCTCGGCGACGACGAGCATATCCTGCTCATCACCCAGCATCACATCGTCTCGGACGGCTGGTCGATCGGCGTGCTGGTGCGCGAAGTGAGCGCGCTGTACGCGGCCTTCAGCGCCGGCCAGGCCGATCCGCTGCCGCCTCTGGCGATCCAGTATGCCGATTTCGCAGCCTGGCAGCGCGCCTGGCTGCAGGGCGAGGTGCTGGCGCGCCAGGTCGGCTTCTGGAAAACGCATCTGGAAGGCGCCCCGGCGCTGCTGGAACTGCCGGCCGACCATCCGCGTCCGGCCGTGCAGGGCTACGCCGGCCGCCATGTCGACTTCGTGCTGCCGCCCGAGTTGACCACCGCCTTGCGCGCCCTCAGCGCCCGCCATGGCGCCACCCTGTTCATGGTCATGCTGGCCGGCTGGTCTGCCCTGCTGGCGCGCCTGAGCGGCCAGGACGACGTGGTGATCGGCACCCCGGTGGCGAACCGCCAGCGCACCGAAGTCGAAGCGCTGATCGGCTTCTTCGTCAATACGCTGGCGCTGCGCGTCTCGCTGGCCGAAGGCCTGACCGTGGCCGGCCTGCTGGAGCAGGTCAGGAGCGCCACCCTGGGCGCCTACGAACACCAGGACCTGCCGTTCGAGCAGGTGGTGGACGCGCTCAAGCCGGTGCGCAGCATGAGCTACACGCCGCTGTTCCAGGTCATGCTGAGCATGAACAATACGCCCGCATCCGGCACCACCGGCCTGCAGGGACTGGTCATCAGCACGGTCGAACAGGCTGGCAATACCACCCACTTCGACCTGAACCTGGCCTTGTCCGAATCGGACGACGTGATTGTCGGCCGCCTCGATTACGCCTGCGACCTGTTCGAAGCTGCCACCGTCGAACGCTTCGCTGCCGCCTACGCGGCCCTGCTGGGCCAGATGGCCGCCGGCGAACAGCAGCTGGTGAGCCGCCTCGACCTGCTCGGCGCCGACGGCCGCGCGCAGGTCACGACCGGCTTCAACGACACCGCCTGCGACTTCCCGCGCGAGCGCACCATCCATGGCATGTTCGAAGAACAGGCGGACGCGCAGCCAGAATCCCTTGCCGTGGTGTACGGGGACGACAGCATCACCTACGCGGAACTGAACCGCCGCGCCAACCAGGTCGCGCATACCCTGACCGGCATGGGCGTGAAAACCGGCGACCGCGTGGCGCTGTGCGTCGGGCGCGGCGTGGCCATGGCCATCGGCTGGCTGGGCATCATGAAGTGCGGCGCGGCCTATGTGCCGATGGAGCCGGACCAGCCGGCCGACCGCATCGCCTACATGCTGGCCGACAGCGGTGCGCTGTGCGTGCTCACTACCGCATCCACCGGCCTGACCGCCGCCGTGCCGGTACATGACCTCGACGGCCCGCTGTTCGCCGCCGCAGCCGCAAGCGATCCGGCCGTGCCGGAACTCGGCGCGCGCGATGTCGCCTACGTGATCTACACGTCCGGCTCCACCGGCGCCGCCAAGGGCGTGATGGTCGAACACCGGTCGGCCATCAACTTCTGGCAGGCGATGTGCAGGTCGACCCACGAGGGTTGCCCGCAGCCTGCGCAGATCGGCCTGAACGCGTCCTACGCCTTCGACATGTCGTGGAAGGGCTGGCTGCAACTGCTGTCCGGCCACTGCATCCATCCGGTCCCGCAGGACATCCGTGCCGACGGCGCGCAGATGCTGGACTGGCTGGCGCGGCACCGCATCGACGTCTTCGACAGCACGCCGTCACAGCTGGAAGTACTCCTCGCCGCCGGCCTGCTGGAGCATCCCGCGTACGCACCATACAGCGTGCTGCTGGGCGGCGAACCAATCCAGGCCGCGACCTGGGACCGGCTCAAGCAGTCGGCGCGCACCCGCTTCTTTAATATGTACGGCCCGACCGAATGCACGGTCGACGCCACCCTGGGGCGCATCCTGGCAAGCGACAGGAAGCCGCACATCGGCCGTCCGCTGGCCAACGCGCAGGTATATGTGCTCGACGGCGAGCGCCAGCCGGTGCCGGTCGGCGTGACCGGAGAACTGTATATCGGCGGCGCCGGCGTGGCGCGCGGTTACCTGAACCGCCCCGAACTGACGGCAGATCGTTTTGTCGCCGACCCGTTCGGCGCCGACCCGCAGGCGCGCCTGTACCGCACCGGGGACCTGGCGCGCTGGCGCGAGGACGGCAATATCGACTACCTTGGCCGTAACGACTTCCAGGTCAAGATTCGCGGCTACCGCATCGAACTGGGCGAGATCGAAGCGCGCCTGCTTGCCTGCGAGGGCGTGCGCGAAGCAGTGGTGCTGGCGCGCGACCTCGGTGCGGGCGACCTGCGCCTGGTGGCCTACCTGACCGGCGCCGCCGTCGATGCAGCCGACCTGCGCAGGCAGTTGGCCCAGCACCTGGCCGACTACATGCTGCCGGCCGCCTTTGTCCACATCGAGCGCATGCCGCTCAACGCCAACGGCAAATTGGACCGCCGCGCCTTGCCCGCGCCCGACATGGGCGACATGGTCACGCGCCAGTACGAGGCGCCGCAAGGGCCGCTGGAGCAGGCCGTCGCGCTGATCTGGCAAGACCTGCTGCAGGTGCAGCGGGTCGGCCGCAACGACCACTTCTTCGACATGGGCGGACACTCGCTGCTGGCGGTGCGCGTGGTGTCGCGGATTCGCCAGGAAATCGGTATCGAGGTCGCCTTGCGCGAGCTGTTTGCCTTCCCCGTGCTCGACGCTTTTGCGGCGCAGCTGGGCGGCGCGGCCGCGAGCGCGGTTGGCGCCATTCCGGCCGCCGACCGCAGCGGACCGCTGCCGCTGTCGTGGGCGCAGCAGCGCCTGTGGTTCCTCGACCGGCTCGATGCGGCCGCCGGTGCCGCCTACCACATGCCGGCCGGCCTGCGCCTGGAAGGAGAACTCGACCTGCCCGCGCTGAAGGCGGCGCTGGACCGCATCGTGGCGCGCCACGAGATCCTGCGCACCACCTTCGTCATGCACGACGAGCAGCCGGTGCAGCGCATCGGCGCCGCCGATATCGGCCTGGCCATGCAGGAGCACGACCTGAGCCCCCTGTGCCGCGAGAACCGGGAGGCCAATTTCGAGCGCATCAAGGCCGAGGTATTCCAGGGCGCCTTCGACCTGTCGCAAGGGCCGCTGATTCGCGCCGCCCTGGTACGCCTGGAGGCGGGCGTGCACGTGCTGCTGCTTTGCCAGCATCACATCATCTCGGACGGCTGGTCGCTCGGGGTGCTGGTCAACGAGGTCGGCGCGCTGTACGCCGCCATGCGCGACGGCAGCCCGGATCCGCTGGCGCCATTGGGCATCCAGTATGCCGACTATGCGGCCTGGCAGCGCGCCTGGCTGCAGGGCGACGCCTTGCAGGAGCAGGTCGATTTCTGGACAAGGCACCTTGCCGGCGCGCCGGCCTTGCTGGCCTTGCCGACCGACCGTCCGCGTCCGGCCGAGCAAAGCTATGCGGGGCGCAGCGTGAGCTTCATGCTCGATGCCGATGTCAGCGCCGGCTTGCGGCAACTGAGCCAGCGCCACGGCACCACCTTGTTCATGACGGCGCTGGCCGCATGGGGCGTGCTGCTGGCGCGCATGAGCGGCCAGGACGATGTGGTGATCGGTACGCCGATCGCCAATCGCGGCCGCAGCGAAACCGAAGCGCTGATGGGATTTTTCGTCAACACCCTGGCGCTGCGCATCCGCATCGCCGATGCCCCGAGCGTGGCGGCCCTGCTGGCGCAGGTCAGGCGCGATACGCTCGACGCCTACAGCCATCAGGATATTCCGTTCGACCAGGTGGTCGATGCGCTCAAGCCGGTGCGCTCGATGAGCCATAGCCCGCTGTTCCAGGCCTTGCTCACATTCGATAACGAGGCCAAAGGCGGTGGCGTGTCGCTGCCGGGCCTGGAGATCGGCAGCGTCGAACAGACGCGCACCACCACTCACTTCGACCTGTCGCTGGCCATGAGCGAGGCGGGCGGCATCATCGGCGGCAGCCTGACGTACGCCAGCGCCCTGTTTGACGAGGGCAGCATGGAGCGCCTGGCCGATTGCTTCCAGGTCCTGCTGGGGGCGATGGTGGAAGACGACTCGCGCAGCGTGGCGGAACTGCCTTTGCTGGGCGCCGCGCAGCGTGCGCAGGTGCTGGAAGGCTTTAATGCGTGCACCGTGCCGGCCGGCGAGGCGCAGCTGATTCATCAACTGTTCGAACAGCAGGTGCTGGCGCATCCCGATGCGGCGGCCCTGAGCTTCGAAGGAACGAGCGTCAGCTATGCCCAGTTGAATCGCCAGGCCAACCGCCTGGCGCACCGCCTGCTGTCGCTCGGCGTCAAGCCGGATCAGCGCGTGGCGATCTGCGTCGAGCGCGGCCTGGACATGGTGGCCGGCCTGCTGGCCATCCTGAAAGCCGGCGCCGGCTACGTGCCGCTCGATCCGGCCTATCCGCAGGAGCGCCTGGCCTTCACCCTGGCCGACAGCGCACCGGTGGTCCTGCTGACCCAGGCCGCGCTGGCCGGCAGCCTGCCTGCGCACGGTGTGCCGGTGCTGGTGCTCGACGGCGCGGTGGAAGCGGGCATCGTCGCCGCGCATAGCGACGCCAATCCGGATGTGGCGGGACTGGGCGCCGCGCATCTGGCTTACGTGATCTACACGTCCGGCTCCACCGGCCAGCCGAAAGGCGTGATGGTCGAGCACCGCCAGGTGACCCGACTGCTCTCGTCCACCGACCACTGGTTCGGCTTCGGACGCGGCGATGTGTGGACCCTGTTCCATTCGTTCGCCTTCGACTTCTCGGTATGGGAAATCTGGGGGGCGCTGCTCAAGGGCGGCCGCCTGGTGGTCGTGCCTTACCTGACCAGCCGTTCGCCGCAGGACTTCTACGCGCTGTTGTGCAGCGAGGGTGTGACGGTGCTAAACCAGACTCCGAGCGCGTTCCGTCAGTTGATCGCGGCCCAGGGCGAGCATGGCGAAGCGCACCAGCTGCGCTGGGTGGTCTTCGGCGGCGAGGCGCTGGAAACGGCATCGCTGCAGCCGTGGTACCGCCGTCCATGCAATGCGGCTACCACGCTGGTGAACATGTACGGCATTACCGAGACCACGGTGCACGTGACCTATCGCGCACTGACGGCGAGCGACGCGCAGGCAGGCATGGGCAGTCCGGTCGGACGCCCGATTCCCGACCTGCAGGTCTACATTCTCGATGCGCTGCGCCAGCCGGTACCGGTCGGCGTGGCCGGCGAACTGTATGTCGGCGGCGCTGGCGTGGCGCGCGGCTACCTCAATCGCGACGCGCTGACGGCGGAGCGCTTCATCCCCGATCCGTTCGGCGCACAAGCCGGTGCGCGCCTGTACAAGACGGGCGACATCGGCCGCTGGCTGGCCGACGGCAGCATCGACTACCTGGGACGCAACGACTTCCAGGTCAAGATCCGCGGCTTCCGCATCGAGCTCGGTGAAATCGAGGCGCGGCTGCTGGACTGCGACGGCGTGCGCGAAGCGGTGGTGCTGGCGCGCGAGGATGTGCCGGGCGATAAACGCCTGGTGGCCTACCTGGTCGGTGCGGAGCTGGCGCCGGCAGCCCTGCGCAGCCAGCTGGCAGAGCATCTTGCCGACTACATGATTCCAAGCGCCTTTGTCACGCTTGAAGGGTTCCCGCTGACCGCCAACGGCAAGCTTGACCGCAACGCCTTGCCGAGGCCGGACGGCAGCGCCATCATCGTACGCGAGTACCAGGCGCCGAGCGGCGCGACGGAAACGGCCGTCGCGCGCATCTGGCAGGAGCTGCTGGGTGTTGATGCCGTGGGCCGGCACGACCAGTTCTTCGAACTTGGCGGGCACTCGCTGATGGCGGTGCAGCTGGTGGCGCGCCTGCGCCAGGAGCTTGGCGTCGAAGTCAGCCTGCGCGATCTTTTTGCCCATCCCGCGCTGATCGATTTTGCGGCGCTGGTGGCGCGCGGCGCTGCCGCGACGATGACGGCGATCGCCGTCGCCGACCGCAACGGGCCGCTGCCGCTGTCGTTCGCCCAGCAGCGGCTGTGGTTCCTCGATCAGTTGGATAGCGCCGCCGGCGCGGCATATCACATGCCGCTCGCTCTGCGGCTCAAGGGGGCGCTCGACAAGTCCGCCCTGCGGGCCGCGCTGGACCGCATCGTGGCGCGCCACGAGAGTCTGCGCACCAGTTTCGTCACCGTCGGGGGCGTGGCGGTCCAGGTCATCGGCGACGCGGACCAGGGCTTCGCGCTGGCTCATGCCGACCTGCGCGGCATGGCCGGGCATGAGGCTGCGCAGGCCGACGAGGCACGGGCGCCGTTCAACCTCGCCACCGGTCCGTTGATCCGGGGTCGGCTGCTGCGTGTCGGCGACGACGAGCACATTCTGCTGATCACCCAGCACCACATCATTTCCGATGGCTGGTCGATGGGCGTGCTGGTGCGCGAAGTCAGCGCCTTGTATGCCGCTTTCAGCACGCTGCAGGCCGACCCGCTGCCACCGCTGGCAATCCAGTATGCCGACTACGCCGCATGGCAACGCGGCTGGCTGCAAGGGGAGGTGCTGGCGCAGCAAACCGCGTTCTGGTCGAATCATCTGGCCGGCGCCCCGGCGCTGCTGGAAATGCCGACCGACCGTCCGCGTCCAGCGGTGCAAAGCTACGCGGGCGGCGAAGTGCGCTTCGTGCTGCCCGGCGCCCTCACCAACAGCCTGCGCAACCTGAGTCGCCGCCATGGCACCACCCTGTTCATGACCATGCTGGCCGGCTGGTCAAGCCTGCTGGCGCGCATGAGCGGACAGCACGATATCGTCATCGGCACGCCGGTGGCCAATCGCCAGCGCACCGAAGTCGAAGCGCTGATCGGCTTCTTTGTCAATACACTGGCCCTGCGCGTACGCCTGGACGACGATCCGACGGTGGCCGAGCTGCTGGCGCAGGTCAAGGCGTCGACGCTTGACGCGTACCAGCATCAGGACCTGCCATTCGAGCAGGTAGTCGATGCGCTCAAACCGGTGCGCTCGATGAGCTACAGCCCTGTATTCCAGTCGATGCTCACCATGAATAACACGCCGGTCGCGGCCAGCGGCGGCTTGCAGGGTCTGGACATCACGCCGGTCGGCCAGGCCGGCGGCAGCACCCACTTCGATCTGAGCCTGGCGCTGACCGAACATGGCGACGTGATCGCCGGCCAGCTCGATTACGCCAGCGACCTGTTCGACCCGGCCACCATGGAACGCCTGGCGGAGCGCTTCTCGCTTCTGCTGTGCGCCATGGTGACGGACGAACAGCAGCGCGTGAGCCGGCTCAATCTGGTCGGCAGCGACGAGCGACGCCGCCTGCTTGAGCAGTTCAACGACAGTGTGCTGGACTTCCCCGAGCAGGCGCTGATCCATCAGCTGTTCGAGGAACAGGCTGCGCGCCTTCCCGACGCGCCGGCGCTGACCTTCGAAGGCAGCACGCTCACCTACGCCCAGTTGAACCAGCGTGCCAACAAGCTGGCGCACCATCTGCGTACGATGGGAGTGCAAGCCGACGACTGCGTGGCGGTCTGCCTGGAGCGCGGCATCGACATGGTAACCGGCCTGCTCGGCATCCTGAAGGCCGGCGCCGCGTACGTGCCGCTCGATCCCGCTTATCCGGCGGACCGTCTGGCGTACATGCTCGGCGACTGCTCGCCGGTTGCGCTGTTGACGCAGCATTCCTTGTCCCACATCCTGCCCGCGCATGCGGTTCCCGTTGTGCTGGTTGACGACGCGCAGCTTGCGGCGCAAAGCGGCGCCAATGTGCCATCGCAGGCGTCGGCCGCCAGTCTCGCGTATGTCATCTACACGTCCGGATCGACCGGCATGCCGAAGGGCGTGATGATCGAGCACCGGAATGCCGTCAACTTCATCGCCTGGGCGCAGCAATCGTTCGTCAGGGAACAGCTGGAGCAGACACTGTTCTCGACGTCGATCAACTTCGACCT
>NZ_RXLQ01000032.1 GCF_003953935.1 Massilia atriviolacea | reverse complement strand
AACTATAGCAAAGCCCTCCCCGGGCTGGCAAGAACTTTCGGTGAGGCTACACATTTCGTCGCATGGAACCGACGCCATGCTCACGAATACACGTATTTATGTGTCGCGCGGCCCCTCCCTCACCGGGGCCAGCGCGCCGAACTCATCGTCGCTGAAGAGACGCGACCGGGTCAGGAAGCGCCGCCCTGTTCCATTATCCAGCGAGAACATGCCGCCGTTCCCTGCGACGACATCGATGATCAGCTGCGTATGCTCCCAGTAGGCGAACTGCTCCCGCCCCATATAGAAGGCCGCGCCGTGGATCTCGCCCACATACACATCGCTATCGCTGATATTGAATTCGCCGTCCGGATAGCACATCGGCGCGCTGCCGTCGCAGCAGCCGCCCGACTGAAAGAACATGACCGGCCCATGCCGCGCGCGCAACTCGTCGATCATTGCGCACGCGGCATCGGTTGCGACCACGCGTGAAAGCGCGTCACCCATGCCAGATCCTTTCCGCTTAAAAGAAACCCATCGCGTTCGGGTTGTAACTGACCAGCAGGTTCTTGGTCTGCTGATAGTGGTCGAGCATCATCTTGTGATTTTCCCGCCCGATGCCCGATTGCTTGTACCCGCCAAAGGCCGCATGCGCCGGATACAGGTGGTAGCAATTGGTCCACACGCGCCCCGCCTGGATGGCGCGACCGACCCGGAACGCACGCGTACCGTCACGCGTCCATAATCCGGCGCCCAGTCCGTACAAGGTATCGTTGGCGATGCGCAGGGCGTCCGCTTCGTCGGTAAAGGTCGTCACCGACACCACCGGGCCAAAAATCTCTTCCTGGAAGATGCGCATCTTGTTATCGCCCCTGAAGACGGTCGGCTGCACGTAATAACCGTCCTTCATATCGCCCGGCTGCATATTGCGCGCGCCGCCGGTCAGCAGCTCGGCGCCCTCCTGCTTGCCGATATCGAGATACGACAGGATTTTCTCCAGCTGTTCCTGCGAGGCCTGGGCGCCGATCATGGTCGACGCATCGAGCGGATTGCCTTGCTTGATCTTCGCTACCCGCTCCAATGCGCGCGCGATGAATTTGTCGTAAATCGATTCCTGGATCAGCACGCGCGACGGGCAGGTACACACCTCGCCCTGGTTCAGCGCGAACATGGCAAAGCCTTCCAGGCATTTGTCGAAAAACGCGTCGTCCGCATCCATCACATCGGCAAAGAAGATATTCGGCGATTTGCCGCCCAGTTCCAAGGTGACCGGAATCAGGTTTTGCGCCGCGTATTGCATGATCAGGCGGCCGGTGCCGGTCTCGCCCGTGAACGCGATCTTGGCGATGCGCTTGTTCGACGCCAGCGGCTTGCCGGCCTCCAGCCCGTAACCGTTGACAATGTTAAGCACGCCCGGCGGCAACAGATCGCCGATCAGCTCGATCAGCACCATGATCGAGGCCGGCGTCTGTTCGGCCGGCTTCAACACCACGCAGTTGCCCGCAGCCAAAGCCGGTGCCAGTTTCCACACGGCCATCAGGATCGGAAAGTTCCACGGAATGATCTGCCCGACCACGCCCAGCGGTTCATGGAAATGATACGCATACGTTTCATGGTCGATCTGCGCGACCGTGCCTTCCTGCGCGCGGATGCAGCCGGCAAAGTAACGGAAATGGTCGATCGCCAGCGGGATATCGGCCGCCGTGGTCTCGCGGACCGGCTTGCCGTTGTCGATGGTCTCCGCCGTGGCCAGCAGGCTGAGGTTTTCTTCCATGCGGTCGGCAATCTTGTTGAGGATATTCGCGCGCTCGCCCTGCGAGGTCTTGCCCCAGGCTTCCTTGGCGGCATGCGCGGCATCCAGCGCCAGCTCGATATCGTCCGCGCCCGAGCGCGCCACCTCGCAGAACACCTGCCCGGTGATCGGCGTCACGTTGCCGAAATACTCGCCTTTAACCGGCGCAACAAATTTTCCACCAATGTAATTGTCGTAGCGTTGTTTGAACGGGTTGGCTACGCCCAGCTTGCTGATATCTGCGAGATTCATGTCGTCCTCTTCCTCTATGGTTATATACCGGGAATCCAAGCGTAGACGCAGATCAAGAAAAGTACTTGCGCAAACGCAAAGAAACTTCAACGGCTAGCAACAGGCTAGTCTTTTCGTTGGTGCTCTGGCGCACATTACGCCGTCAGGGCAGGCGTGCTCGCTGCAGGATTCATGGCGCCCGCGTATATTGCGTACCGACGCCAAACATCCACCGGAGAACCCATGACGCAGCACCCGTTTCGCCTGAACACCATCGCCACCTTGTTCGCGTTCGGCGCCGCAGGCACGGCCACGGCCGCCGCGCCCGATGCGCCAGCCAATGCGCCGCTGGCCGATGTGGTCGTCATCAGCGGAAGCCGGGTCGAGCACAGCAGTTTTGACTTGCCGGCCGCCGTCGACGTGCTCGACGCCGCCCGCATCCGCGACGGCCAGCTGCGCGTCAACGCCTCCGAATCGCTCTCGGCCGTACCGGGCCTGGTGGCCCAGAACCGCCAGAATTATGCGCAAGACCTGCAGATTTCCTCGCGCGGCTTCGGGGCGCGCTCGGCCTTCGGCGTGCGCGGCGTGCGCCTGATTGCCGACGGCATCCCTGCAACCATGCCGGACGGACAGGGACAAGCGGCAACCTTCAACCTCGACATGGCGGAACGCATCGAAGTGCTGCGCGGGCCGTTTTCTGCCATCTACGGCAACCATGCCGGCGGCACCGTGCAATTGTTCACGCGCGACGGCCAGGGCCGGCCCAGCGTCGAAGGCAGCGTCATCGGCGGCAGCGACGGCACGCGCAAGGTCGACATCAACGCCCAGGGCGACACGAACGGCATCGGCTACGTGATCGACAGGTCCCGCTTCGAGACCGATGGTTACCGTGCCCACAGCGCCGCCACGCGCGAGCAGCGCTTCGCCAAGCTGACCATGGCGCCGACCGGCGCCAGCAAGCTGACCTTGACCGCCAGCGCCCTCAGCCAGGACGACACGCAAGATCCGCTCGGCGTCACCTGGGCCACCTACCAGCGCGATGCGCGCGCCGGCGAAACGGATGCCACCGATACCCAAACGCCGAAGCGCACCATTGCCGACCGCTACGACACGCGCAAGAGCATCGACCACAAGCAGATCGGGGCCGCTGTCGAGCAGCGCCTGGGCGAGGACAAGCTGCGCGCCATGGTGTACGGCGGCAATCGCCAGGTGATCCAGTACCAGGCTTTCTCCAAATTCCTGCAAACGCCCGCCAGCCAGTCCGGCGGCGTGGTCGATTTCGACCGCGACTTTTACGGCGCCGACATCAACTGGCTGAGCGTGCGCCAGCTTGCCGGCGGCAAGCTGAGCACCACCATCGGCGTCGATTACGGGCGTTCCAAGGACCAGCGCCAGGGCTACGAGAACTTCATCGGCAACCAGTTCGGCCTGCAGGGCAAGCTGCGCCGCGATGAAAGCAATACCGTGTCCAGCCTCGATCCCTACGCGCAGGCCGAATGGCAAGGCGGCGATTGGGTCTTGAGCGCCGGCCTGCGCCACAGCCGGATGAAAGTCAGCGTCGACGACCGCTTTGTCGGCAACGGCAACGACAGCGGCGCCGTCAGCTTCCGCCGCACGACACCGGTGCTCGGTGCGCTGTACAAGGTCTCGCCCAGCGTGAATGTGTACGCCAGCGCCGCGCGCGGCTTCGAAACGCCGACCTTGAACGAGCTGTTCTATTCAGGCGCGGGCGCCGGTTTCAACTTTGCGCTCAAGCCCGCCACCAGCACCCACGTGGAAGCGGGCGTCAAAGCCTATCTCGGCAGCAACACGCGCATCAACGCAGCCGTGTTCCAGGTCAAGACCAGCGACGAGCTGGTGGTGGATGTCTCGGGCGGCGGGCGCACCAGTTACCGCAATGCCAGCGAAACCCTGCGCCGGGGCGCGGAAGTCTCGCTGGACAGCCATTTTGGCGCGGGATTGAGCGGCCGCCTGGCCATGACCGCCTTGCACGCGACCTATGAGCAAGGCTTCGGCAACGTGGCGGCCGGCAGCCGCTTGCCGGGCGTGCCGAAAGCCAACCTGTTCGGCGAGCTGGCATGGAAGAGCAGCGACGATGGCTTCGGCGCCGCCCTGGAAACCATCGCCAGCGGCAAGGTCTATGCCGAAGACGCCAATCTGGACATCGCCGCCCCCGGCTACGCGATCGTCAACGCCCGTTTCCAGGCCAGGCAATCGCTGGCCGGATGGCGCCTGAAGCAATTCGTGCGCCTGAACAACCTGGGCGACCGCCGCTATGTGGGCTCGGTGATCGTGGGCGACGCCAACAAGCGCTTTTATGAAGCGGCGCCCCAGCGCAACTGGCTGGCGGGCGTGAGCGCGCAATACGTTTTCTGACCGGAATTACCCGACGCAGCGTCAGATCGACCCCGGATACAGCTTCGCCAGGGTCGCGCGCGCCACCGAGGTCGCGATTTCCTCGACCTCGGCCCCCGCCTTGCCCGCATCGCCCTCGGTGCGCAGCGCCTGCCACATCTCGGCCAGCCGCCCGCCCTGCTGCGCCACGGCGCCCTCCACTTCGGCCTGCCAGAACGCCGGCGCCTCGCCTTCGACAAAATTGCCGCGCCCGCGCCCGAAGTGGGCCACCGCCAGATAGCGCAGGATGCTACTGACCAGCAAGGTTTGCAGGAAATCGTCGGCGAACTGCATCGTGGTGCGGTTGCGGTCGGTGCTGGTATTGAAACCCCAGGCCGCCCCGGCCGCCGTCAGGGCGCCGACCACGCCGCCCAGCAAGGCCCCGGCCCCGAATGTCAGTCCGCCCGCCATCAGATCGGCCGACAAGCCCGTGGCCGCACCCGACACCACCGCCCCCAGCAGTCCCGCCTGGGCGCGGTCGACCGGTGCCCGCACGGTGAAATTCTTGCTCACGCGGGCATTGATCTTGGGCGCCTCGCTTGGATCGAGCTGATGCAGCGCCAGCAGGCGTCCCGTGGTGGCGGCGATGTTCTGGTTCAGCCTTTCCACCAGCAAAGCCATCGCCCGTTCCTGGCGCTGCTGGTCGTTCTTGCCCAGGCCGACGGCCTTCATGGCCGACTTGAGGAAGGTCTTTTCGTCGGCCTCGACCGGCTCGCTGTCGCGCGCGGCGCTGGCCAGTTGCGCGCCGGTGATCCGCATCGCTTCCAGGAAGCGTTCGCGATTGTTGGCTTCCCACAGTGCAAACAGGCGCGCGTAGCCGGCCTGCTTGGATGGCTCGACCAGCTTGCCGACCGCCTCGTAAAACACGCGCTCGTGCACCCAGCAGCGGGCAAAGGCGTCCAGCGCCAGCACCTCGCGCACGATCTTGTACTGGTCCAGATGCTGTTTCCAGGCGGTCTGCTCCTGCTGTTCTTCCTGCGCCGGACGCGGCGGCCCCAGCTGGTTGAGCAGCACCACCACCGGCTTGCCCAGCCACTCCAGGATGCGCATCTCGGCCGGCAGGTAGCCGGCGTCGCGCGGATGCTCCGACGAGTTGACCAGATACAGCACCACATCGGCCTCGTCGCGCGCCGTGCGCAGCGCCTGCTGGCTGAGCCAGAACGGACGGTCGCGGTAGCGGTCCAGCACTTCGCGCAGGAACCAGCCGATCGGATTGCCGGCCATGGCCAGGCGCTTGAGCAGGCGCACCGAATCGCCGAAGCCGGGCGTGTCCCATAGTTGCAGGGTGTCGCCCTCGGCGGTCTGGAGCAACAGATGCGACTCGGCAAAGATCGTCACGTGGGCGGCATCGCGTACTTCGCCCACATCGACCCCGACCAGGGTGCGCGCCAGCGTGGTCTTGCCGTTGTTGGTGTGCGAAATCAGTGCAAACTGGAGTTGGACAGGGGTGTCGCTCATGGTGCCTTCGATAAGCTAAGTCCGGCGCCGTGCTCCAGCGGGCGGCGTTCGGGATGCAGCAGGTTGACGATGGTGGCCGGTGCGCCATGGAAATTGCAGAACTGTTGCCACAGCGCGATGCGCTCGGCCAGCCGCGCATCGGCCCCGGCTTGGGCGCCGCTGCGCTCGGCCAGCGCGGACTCGTCGACCAGCACGCCAATGCCGCGCTTGGAGACGCGCACCAGATGGTCGAGAAAGGCGCCGTGGTTTTCCTTCTCCGGCGTGGCGGCCAGGCTGAACAGCACGGCGGTGGCGGTCACGTTGGCGTCGTCCACGCTCAGGTCGCGCAGGGTATCGACCGCTTCTTCGCCGTAGCCGGACGACGGGCGCAGCATCACCCGCGCCTGCTCGCCGAACAGGGTCGCGGCCACCTGCGCCAGGCCCTTGTCGCGCGCCTCGTCCAGGGTAAAGCTGTAGGGCAGCACGCGCAGCAGGGCCGGCGCGGCCGTCCCGGCTTCGCCATTGAGCTTGCGGAAATACGGCTGTTCCAGGTCGAGCGGAAAACGCTGTTCCATGCGCTGCGCGCGCCAGTGCGCCACGCCGGCCAGCACCAGGCGCGGCAGCGCCACCAGCAACAGCAGGGTCGCGCCATATAAATGCACCCACCTGGCCCCGCCGGCCCCGGTCGACAGTTTAGAGAAGTGCAAGGCCGCGATATCGGCGATGCTGAAGCCTTCCAGCGGCAGCAAGGTCACGGCCGGCGCAAACAGCACCGACAGGATGCCGTGCACCTGGGTGGCGTCGAGGAAGGTGCTTTCCCAGCCGGCCGCATATTGCGTCAGGAAGCCGCGCGCGTACAGCGACAGCACGGCCCCGAGCGCAAACATGGCGGCGGCCAGGTGCATGGTGCGCGCCAGGCGCGCCTGCGTCAGCCTGGCGCTCAGCTCGCTCCATTGCAGGCTGAAATCGGTCAGCCCGGCCGCCAGCACATTCGGCAACTTGCGCGGCAGCGACAATTGCGCCCCGCTGAGGCGGCGCAGCAAGGCCGGCGAGACCCAGCCGTTCTTTCGCGCCGGCACGAACACCCAGGCCATCAACAGCAGGTACACCAGCATATTCCAGCCGATAATTGCCAGCAGCGGCGCCGACAGCAGGTCGACCCGGTGCGGATCGCCGATGCGGTCGACGACGGCGCCAAGCACCAGCGCCGCCAAGGGCAGGCCGAGCGAGAGCGCCTTGAAGCCGCTGCGGCGGCGCGCAATGGCGGCGAACGCGGGCGTGCGCTCGCCCAGGCGCTTGAGGATCTGCTCGGCGCGCTGCTGCAAAAAATGCTCCGGCGTCACCGCCGACTTGCTGTCGGAGGCTTGCCACTGCGCCAGTTCCTTCGCGCTGCGGCTGGCGTACAGGCGATCGTCGTCGCTCAGCACCTCGTGCTTGCCGTCCATGGTTTCGATGGAGCGCACCAGCACCACGTTCCTTGCCACCTGTTCGTTCATCATTTTCCTGTTCTTTTACGCGCTCATTTGTATGAAACGACAACATTCACAGGCCAATTGTGCCGCACTTTGCCGCCCTACGCTGGTCTTGCAGAAACGCGAAAGCGAGGATGTGCTATCTTAGCGCGGAATTTTCTTGACACTTTCTTATCTCTCTTCACGATGCGCCTCCCAGACATACCTTCCACCCACGACCCACTGCTGGCCAGCGAGCTGACCCAGGCGATCGACAACAAGACCAAACCACTGGGCAGCCTGGGCGCGCTCGAAACCCTGGCGCGGCAGATCGGCCTGATCCAGCAAACCACCAGAGTCGCGCTGCACAAGCCGGCCATCCTGGTGTTCGCGGCCGATCACGGCGTGGTGGCCGAAGGCGTTTCCGCCTATCCGCAAAGCGTCACCTGGCAGATGGTCGAGAACTTCCTGTCCAAGGGCGCGGCCATCAATGTGTTCGCGCGCCAGAACGGCTGCGCGCTGCAGATCGTCGACGCCGGCGTGAACCACGACTTCGGCAGGCGCGCGGCCCTGATGGACTGCAAGGTCGGACGCGGCACCGCCAACTTCGCGCAGCAGCCGGCCATGACGTGGGCCGAATGCGCCGCCGCCCTGGCGCACGGCATGCGCATCGTCGGCAACCTGGAAGGCAATGTGATCGGCTTCGGCGAAATGGGGATCGGGAACACCACCGCCGCCGCCGCCCTGATGCACAAGCTGACCGGCGTGCCGGTGGCGGACTGCGTCGGCGCCGGCACCGGCCTGTCGCCCGAGGGCGTGCTGCACAAGCAAGCCGTGATCGAAGCGGCCGTCGCCCTGCACGGCGAGATGAGCGAGCCGCTCGACATCCTGGCCACCTTCGGCGGTTTCGAAATCGCCATGATCGTCGGCGCCATGCTCAAGGCGGCCGAGCGGCGCATGGTGCTGCTGATCGACGGCTTCATCGTCAGCAGCGCGCTGCTGGTGGCGGCGCGCATGCAGCCGGCCATCCTCGACTACTGCGTGTTCTCGCACTGCTCGGACGAAGCGGGCCACGCGCGCATGCTCGAGCACTTCCAGGCCAGGCCGCTCCTGAACCTCGGCCTGCGCCTGGGCGAAGGCACCGGTTGCGCACTGGCGCTGCCGCTGCTGCACGCGGCCGTCAACTTCCTCGGCGAGATGGCCACCTTCCAGTCGGCGCGCGTCAGCGGCCAGTCGGCGTAAAGACACGCCATGGCCAGCATCGTGCACCAGTGCCGGCTGTTCTTCATCGCGCTGCAGTTCTTCACGCGCGTGCCGATTCCGGGCTGGGTGGGATTCGATCCGTCCTGGCTGCACCATGCGTCGCGCTATTTTCCGCTGGTGGGCGTGGTGGTGGCCGGCGTGGCGGCGGCGGTGTATGCCTGCGCCGCCTGGCTGTTCCCCGCGCCGGTGGCGGTGCTCCTGTCCACGGCGGCAGGCATCTACCTGACCGGCGCCTTCCACGAAGACGGCCTGGCCGACATGTGCGACGGCTTCGGCGGCGGCATGACCACCGGGCGGGTACTCGAAATCATGAAGGACTCGCGCATCGGCACCTATGGCGCGGTCGGCATGGGGCTGACGGTGGCGCTCAAGTGCGCCGCGCTGTGGTCCCTGCCCGCACCGGGCGTGATCGCGGCGCTGTTCATCGCCCATCCCTTGTCGCGCCTGGCGGCGGTCAGCCTGATCTGGGAGATGGAATACGCGCGCGCCGACGGCAAGGCCAAGCCGATGGCCCAGCACATGAGCCACCGCGAATTCGGCATCGCCTGCGCCGGCGCCGGCCTGCCCGCGCTGGCCCTGGCAAGCGGCGCGATGGTGCCCTGGCTTGCGCTGCTCGCCAGCGCGATCGGCGCCGCGCTGGTGGCGTGGTGGCTGGGCGCCAAATGCCTGCGCCGCATCGGCGGCTATACGGGCGACTGCCTGGGCGCGGTGCAGCAGGTGGCCGAGGTGGTCATCTACCTCGCGCTGCTGGCGTTTTTCCATCACGGCGCCTGGCTCTGAGATGCGCCTGCATCTGGTGCGCCATCTGGCGCCGCAGGTGGCATCCGGCGTGTGCTACGGGCGCACCGACCTCGCCGTCGATCCCGTCCTGCAAGCGCTGGCCCTGCCCGCCCTGCGCGGGCGCCTGCCGGCCGGCGTCCCCATTTTTTCAAGCCCGCTGCGGCGCTGCGCCGCACTGGCGGCGGCGCTGGGCGGCGCAGCCGTTCAGTATGACGCGCGCCTGGCCGAACTCGATTTCGGCGCCTGGGAAATGCGCCGCTGGGACGACATCGAACGCGCCGGGGTGGACGCCTGGGCCGCCGACATGGCCGGCTACCGCCCCGGCGGCGGCGAAAGCGTGACCGACATGGCGCGCCGCGTGGCCGCGTTTTATGCCGACCGCATGCGCGCGGCTTCACCCGAGAGCATCGTCGTCTGCCACGCCGGCACCATCCGCCTGCTGCTGGCGCGCGCGCGCGGACTCGGTCCCGAGGCCATGGCGCTGGAGGCGGCGCAGCGTCCCCACGCCATTGCCTACGGCGAGACCGTCATCATCGACTGTGTATAATTGTGGGGTTTTGGTGCCCGCGCCCATGTCCATGAGCGCAGTTAAACTGGGAAACACGGAGCCTGTAACGACGGGCCAACGTGTGCTGCCCCCGCAACGGTAAGCAAATGTCGCTGACATGGCGACGAGCCGTCTCGATTGACCACTGTGCATTTGGCATGGGAAGGTGAGACGGCCGCATTTGCCAGCCCGGATACCGGCCAGGACAGGTGGAAACGCGCCGCTTTCGCGCGTTTCTTTTCAATCTGGCCAACGGGGACGTCGGCCGGTTGCTCGCAATCGCATTCACTGAAGACTTGTCATGACCTTTCCTGTTGTACGCCACGCGGCGCTGACGTCGCTCGCGCTAGCTTTTACCGCCCCTCACGCCCTCGCCGACAGCCCAGCCGACACCGCAGTTGCCGCCGTCATCATCACCGCCGCGCGCGCGCCGCAGCCGTCTTCCGACGTCCTGAGCGACCATGTCCTGATCAGCGCCAGCGATATCGCGCGCTCGGGCGCCAGCAATGTGGTCGACCTGCTGCAAAAGCAGCGCGGCATCGAGGTCACGCGTAACGGCGGGCCGGGCACCGCATCGCAAGTGTTCATTCGCGGCGGCGACGCCAAACAGACCGTGGTGCTGGTCGACGGCGTGCGCATCGGCTCCTCCACCAGCGGCATCGCCAACTGGGCCACCCTGCCGCTGGCGAACATCGACAAGGTGGAAATCGTCTACGGCCCGCTGGCCACCATGTACGGCGCCGACGCCATCGGCGGCGTGGTGCAGATCTTTACCCGGCGCGGCGCCGGTCCGGCCAGCGTGAGCGCAGGCGTGGAAGCGGGCAGCGACAAGGCGCGCGCCATGACCTTCGGCGTGTCCGGCGCCAGCGAAGGCGAGAACAGCATCAATTACGCCTTCGGCCTGTCGAAGGACAAGGACGACGGCTTTTCGGCCACCAAACCGGGCACCTCGTCGTACAACAAGGACAACGACGGCTACACGCGCGACAGCGCCAGCGGCCAGCTGGGCATCGTGCTGGCCAAGGGCCACGAAGCGGGCCTGCTGTACCTGCACAGCCACCTCAAGTCGCAGTACGATTCCGGGCCGACCCCGTTCGACGTGCGCAGCGTGCAGAACATGGACAATATCGCCGTGTACTCGAAGCACCAGTTCACGACCAACTGGAAAATGAGTCTGCAGGCATCCGAGGCGGACGACAAATCGGTCAACTTCACCAGCGCCACCGCCAGCAACCGCATCGACACGCGCGTGCACGCCTACAGCATGCAGCACGATATCGCGCTGGGCAGCGACCTGCTGCAACTGGTGCTGGAACGGCGCGTGGAAGGCGTCTTCGCCGACAGCACGCGCGCCCTGAACACCAGCCGCGCCACCAATTCGGCCGGCGCCGCCTACTCGCTCAAGCGCGGCAAGCACCTGGCCAGCGCCAGCGCGCGCCGCGACGACAGCACCCAGTACGGCGACAAGGTCACCGGCGGCGTCGGCTACGGCTACAAACTCACGCGCGCGCTGCGCGTGAACGCCAGCGCCGGCACCAGTTTCCGCGCCCCGACCTTCAACGAGCTGTATTACCCGGGCTACGGGGTCGATACCAACAAGCCCGAACAGGGCAAGAACGTGGAAGGCGGCGCGTACTACAACGACGGCACGACGGAGGCGAGCGCGGTGTACTACCGCAACCGCCTGACCGACCTGCTGGTCAACACCAGCAAATGCCCGGTCCAGCTGGCGTCGCACCCGAACGGCTGCGCCTACAACGTCAACCGCGCCACCCTGGAAGGCATCACGCTCGGCGCGCGCACTCGCCTGGGCGACGTCGACATGAGCGGCTCCATCGATTTCCAGGATCCGCGCGACGACACCACCGGCAAAAACCTGCAGCGGCGCGCCAAACGCCACGCCAAGTTCGCCGTCGAATACAACGCCGGCAACGTCATCGCCGGCGTGGGCGTGCAGTTGTCCGGCAAGCGCTTCGACGACCTGGCCAACCGCAACACCCTGCCCGGCTACGGCCTGGTGAACCTGTTCGCCTCTTATCGCTTTGCACCGGACTGGTCGGCTGTGCTACGGTTGAACAACGTCGCCGACAAACAATACGAACTGGCGCGCAATTACGCCACCGCGGGCCGCCAGGTATTTGCCGGCATCCGCTACGGCAGCAAATAGGAATCGCATGCATCCCTTCTTTCGCACCATGCGCCACAGGGCCGGCGTCATCATCACGACGCTGACGCTGCTGGCATTGGCTAGCCTGGTGATCGCCGGGATGGTCGGCTCGGTGCCGGTCCCGCTGGCGGACATGCCGGCCGCGCTGATGGCGCTTGCGAAAGGCGATACCTCGACCCTGCCCGCCACTCTGCTCGACCTGCGCCTGTCGCGCGCACTGGTCGCCTTTGTCACTGGCGGCGCGCTGGCGCTGGCCGGCGTGATGATGCAAGCCTTGCTGCGCAATCCCCTGGCCGAGCCGTATGTACTCGGCATCTCGGCCGGCGCCTCGGTCGGCGCACTGGCCGCGCTGCTGTTCATGTGGGCCATGTGGATGGTCGACCTGGCCGCCTTTGCCGGTGCGGTCGCCGTCTCGATGCTGTTATATATGCTGGCGCGGCGCGACCTGCGCGGCAACGCGGCGGCCGAAGGCGGCTCGTCCCTGCTGCTGCTGACCGGCGCGATTCTCTCCACTTCCTGCATCGCGCTGGTGACCCTGATGCTGTCGATCGCGCCCGAAAGCCGCTTGCGCAGCATGATCTTCTGGATGATCGGCGACATCGCCGGTGCGCCTTTGCGCCCGCTGCCGTGGATCGTGCTGGCCGTGGGCCTCATTTTCGCCCTGCGCAGCGCGCGTTCGCTCAACGTGCTGGCACTGCACGCGGAAGCCGCCGCCACCCTGGGCATTCGCGTCAGCGCCCTGCGCAAGGGTCTGTTTTTCTGCTCCGGCATGCTCACTGCCAGTGCGGTCACCAGCGCCGGCAGCATCGGCTTTGTCGGCCTGATCGTGCCGCACGCCTGCCGCTTCGCCTGCGGGCCGGATCACCGTTTGCTGATTCCCGCCGCCACCCTGGCCGGCGGCGCCTTCCTGGTGCTGGCCGACACGCTGGCGCGCACCGTGCTCGCGCCGCAGCAGTTGCCGGTCGGTGTGATTACCGCGCTGATCGGCGCGCCCGTCTTTTTGTACCAACTCCACCGGCTGAACCGCTCATGATGATCGAAGCGCGCCAACTGTTACTCACCGCCGGCAGCCGCACGCTGGTGACAAACCTCGACTGGCGGGTAGGCAGCGGCGAATCGTGGTGCGTCATCGGGCGCAACGGCGCCGGCAAGAGCACCCTGATGCGCACCCTGGCCGGCCTGCGCGAGCCCGATGGCGGCAGCATCGCCATCGGCGGGCGCGCGCTGGCCGACTGGCCGCTGGAAGAACTGGCGCGCCAGCGCGCCTTCCTGCCGCAATCGCGCAGCGACGCCTTTGCCTACCGCGCCATCGAAACCGTGCTGGCCGCGCGCCACCCTTATCACGCCAACCGCTATTGGGAAGGCAGCGACGACTACGCCATCGCCCACGCCGCGCTGGCATCGATGGAAGTGGCCGACCTGGCCGAGCGCGACGTGCGCACCCTGTCCGGCGGCGAGCGCCAGCGCGTGGCGATTGCCGCCATGCTGGCGCAGGACACGCCCCTTCTGCTGCTGGACGAACCGGCCAATGCGCTCGACCTCGCGCACCAGCACAGCGTGATGCGCCTGCTGGCAAAGCTGTGCCGCGAACAGGGCAAGACGGCCGTGATGATCGGCCACGACCTGAACCTGGCGCACCAGGCATCGACCCACGCGCTGCTGATGATGGGCGACGGCGAATGGCTGGCCGGCCCGGTCGACGAGGTGATGCAGGCCCCGGTCCTGAGCCGCTACCTGGGCCACCCGATTGAAGTCCTTCCGCACGGCGCCCGCCGTATTTTCATCCCAACCGAGGAACCCGCATGATCGACGACACCGCAAACAGCGAACTGAATGAACGCCACCGCGTGCGCATGGAACGCAAGAAGGCCATCATCGACCAGAAGATCGCCGAGGCGCAGACGGAAATCGGCATCATCATCGTCAATACCGGCAACGGCAAGGGAAAAAGTTCGAGCGGCTTCGGCATGGTGGTACGCGCCATGGGACACGGCATGAAGGTCGCCGTGGTCCAGTTCATCAAGGGCGCCATGTCGACAGGCGAAGAAAAATTCCTGCGCCGCTTTCCCGACGAAGTGAGCTTCCACGCCATGGGCGAAGGCTACACCTGGGACACCCAGAACCGCGAACGCGACATCGAAAAAGCCGAAGAAGCGTGGGCGCTGGCCAAGGGCTTCCTGTCCGACCCGTCGATCGGCCTGGTGCTGTTCGACGAACTCAATATCGCGCTCAAGTACAAATACCTGGACGTGCACGCCGTCATCGCCGACCTGCTCGACCGGCCCGACATGCAGCACGTGGTCATCACCGGGCGCGGCGCGCCGGACGAACTGATTGCGATTGCCGATACGGTGACCGAGATGGCCGTGGTCAAGCACGCCTTCAAGGCCGGCATTGCGGCGCAGGCCGGGACGGAATTCTGATGGCCGAGCGGCGCGATGTGCGCGTACTGCTGGTGGCCGCCGTCTCGTCCGGCCAGGGCAAGACCACGGTCACGGCCGCCCTGGCGCGCGCGCTGGTGCGGCGCGGCCAGCGCGTGCGCGTGTTCAAATGCGGTCCCGATTTCATCGATCCCATGCTGCTGGAACGCGCCAGCGGTGCGCCGGTCGG
The DNA here is from genome assembly GCF_003953935.1 of Massilia atriviolacea. Taxonomy (GTDB): domain Bacteria; phylum Pseudomonadota; class Gammaproteobacteria; order Burkholderiales; family Burkholderiaceae_D; genus Telluria_A; species Telluria_A atriviolacea. The sequence goes on along the minus strand of NZ_RXLQ01000032.1, from coordinate 15,253 downwards.
CTCGCTCGACCTGTGGATGGTCGGGCGCGAGCAGTGCCGCAGCCAGCTGGCCGCGGCCGCGCTGGACGCCGATGCGATCCTGATCGAAGGCGTCATGGGCCTGTACGACGGCACGCCGTCGTCGGCCGACCTGGCGCGCGAATTCGGCCTGCCGGTGATGGCGGTGATCGACGCGTCGGCCATGGCGCAAACGGCCGGCGCGCTGGTGCACGGCCTGCGCGACTACGGCCCGGTCGAGATGGCGGGCGTGATCGCCAACCGCGTCGCCAGCAAGGGCCACGGCGCGATGGTGGCGGCCTCGATGCGCGACATTCCCCTGGTCGCGGTGCTGCCGCGCCAGTCCAAGACCCTGCCCGAACGCCATCTGGGCCTGGTGCTGCCGGAGGAGGTGCAGGACGTGGACGGCCTGCTCGACCTGCTGGCCGACCAGCTGGAATTCGACGACGATGCGTGGGCGCGGCTGCGCAGCACCAGCATCGACCTGACTGCGCGCGTGGAAGCGCCAGCGCCGCTACTGGCGGGACGCACCATCGCCGTTGCGCGCGACGCCGCCTTTGCCTTCCTCTACCCGGCCAACCTGGACACGCTGCGCGCGCTGGGCGCCACCCTCGCCTTCTTTTCTCCGCTGGCCGACGAAGCGGTACCCGGCCAAGCCGACGCGGTGTACCTGCCCGGCGGCTATCCCGAGCTGCACGGCGAAACCCTGGCTGCGGCCGCGCGCTGGCGCGCCTCGATCCGCGCCGCGCATGCGGCAGGCATGCCGATCGTGGCCGAATGCGGCGGCATGATGGCGCTGGCCGATTCGCTGGCCGACCAGGCGGGCACCGTGTGGCCGATGGCCGGGCTGCTGGAAGGCTCGGTCGCGATGCAAGGGCGGATTGCGGGCCTCGGTTCGCAAGGCCTCGAAACGCCGCACGGCCTGCTGCGCGGGCATACTTTTCACTACTCGCGGCTGGAAACGGCGGTCGCACCGGGCGCGCACACGGTCAAGCATCCGAGCGGCGCCAGCGGCGAGGCGGTGTACCGCGTCGGCTCGCTGACGGCGTCGTACTTCCACGCCTACTTTCCATCCTGCCCCGCTGCGGTGGCGGCACTGTTCTCAAGGAGCGACGCATGACGACCACGCTGATACTCGGAGGGGCGCGTTCCGGCAAAAGTTCGTACGCCGAAAAGCTGGCGCTCGAATCGGGCAAGGAAGTCGTCTACATCGCGACCGCGCGCGCCGGCGACGGTGAAATGGCGCTACGCATCGAGACCCATCGCTCCAGCCGTCCCGGCACCTGGACCACCATCGAGGAACCGCTGCTGCTCGGCGACGCGATCCTGCGCTGCAGCGAGCCGGACACGCTGGTGCTGGTCGACTGCCTGACCCTGTGGCTGACCAACCTGATTTTTTCGGTCGACCAGGACTTCCCCGAGGTCGGCGCGATCGACCTGCCGGCGATCTTCTACGAACAGTGCGACGCGCTGCTGGCCGCCCTGCCGCAGGCGCCCGGCGACGTGATCATGGTGTCGAACGAAGTCGGCATGGGCATCGTGCCTTACGGCGCCGTGTCGCGCTGCTTTACCGACGAGGCGGGGCGGCTTAACCAGGCCGTCGCCAAGGTCTGCGACCGCGCCCTGTTCATCGTGGCCGGCATGCCGCTCACGCTCAAAGGCCAGGCATGCTGAGTGGCTTGACGCTGGCGCAGGTGGCGCTGCTGCTGGCCGGCGGCGTGCTGCTCGACCTGCTGCTGGGCGAAGCGCGGCGCTGGCATCCGCTGGTCGGCTTCGGCAAGCTGGCGATGCGCATCGAACGCACGCTCAATTGCGGCGGCGGGCGCCACGCTCGCTATTTGCGCGGCGTGCTGGCGTGGACGCTGGCGGTGCTGCCGCTGGCGGCGCTGGGCGCGCTGCTGTGCGCCGGCGCGGGGCTGGCCGCGCACGCCGCCCTGCTCTACTTCTGCCTCGGTTTTCGCAGCCTGCGCGACCATAACCTGCCGATCGCGCAGGCTTTGGCAAGCGGCGACCTGGCCCAGGCGCGCCTGCTGACGGCGCGCATCGTCAGCCGCGATACCGCCGGCGCCAGCGAGGCCGACCTGGCCAAGGCCAGCGCCGAATCGCTGCTCGAAAACGGCAACGATGCGGTGTTCGGCACCCTGTTCTGGTTCGTGGCGGCCGGCGGCGCGGGTGCGCTGCTGTTCCGGCTCGCCAATACCCTCGATGCGATGTGGGGCTACAAGAGCACCCGCTATCTGCAGTTCGGCTGGGCGGCGGCGCGCATCGACGACGTGTTGAACTACGTTCCGGCGCGCCTGACCGCGCTGTCCTACGTGCTGCTGGCCGATCACCGGCGCGCCGCGTGGGAATGCTGGCGCGCGCAGGCGCCGGGCTGGCCAAGCCCGAACGCCGGCCCGGTCATGGCCAGCGGCGCCGGCGCGCTGGGCCTGGCGCTGGGCGGCAGCGCGACCTACGACGGCGTGGCCGAACAGCGCCCGCCGCTGGGACGGGGCCGCGCCGCGCAGGCGGGCGACATTGCGCGCGCCTGGAAACTGGTGCGCGCCACCGCCGCGCTGTGGCTGGGCGTGGCCGCAACGGCGGCATTGATCGCAGGAGCACTCCATGCTTGAACACGGCGGCAACCTGCGCGCGGCGTCGATCCGCTTCGAGCGGCCGCTGGCCGACTGGCTGGACCTGTCGACGGGGCTGAACCCGGCCTGGTACCCGGCGCCGCAACTGGCCGACAATGCCTGGCACCGCCTGCCGGAGACCGATCCTGAACTGGTGCGCGCGGCCAGCGCTTTTTACGGTGCGCCGCGGATGCTGGCGGTGGCCGGCACGCAGGCCGCGATCCAGGCGCTGCCCCGGTTGCGGGCGCCGTCGCGCGTGGTGGTGGCCGCGCCCTCGTATGCCGAGCACGCGCATCACTGGGCGCGGCACGGTCACGGCATGCGCGAAGTGCGGTACGACGCACTCGACGCCGCGCTGCCCGAGTGCGATGTGCTGGTGCTGTGCAATCCGAACAATCCGACCGGCGCCACCGTGGCGCCGGCACGCTTGCTGGCCTGGGCCGAGGCGCTGGCGCGGCGCGGCGGCTGGCTGGTGGTGGACGAAGCCTTCGGCGACACCGCGCCGCATCTGAGCGTGGCCGCGCACAGCGATCGCCCCGGCCTGATCGTGCTGCGCTCGGTCGGCAAATTCTTCGGCCTGGCCGGTGTGCGCATGGGTTTCGTCGGCGCGCACGCCCCCCTGCTGTCCCAGCTCGCCGACCTGCTCGGGCCATGGACGGTCAGCGGTCCGGCGCAGCAAGTGTCGATGGCGGCCTTGAACGATCGCGCGTGGCAGGAGGCGATGCGTGTACGCCTTGCGGCGCAAGGCGCGCGCTTGCGTACGCTGCTCGCTGCGAATGGCATCGCGTCGAGCGGCACCGACCTGTTTCAGTGGTGGCCGGAAGCGCAGCCGGAGGCGTTCTGGCAGCACATGGCCGAACGCGGCATCTGGGTGCGACTGTTCCCCAAGGCGGCGCGCGGCATTCGCCTCGGCCTGCCGTTAAATGACGATGGATGGCGGCGCCTGGCGCTTGCACTGGAAGAATGGAACCGAGGATCATGATGAAAACCCTGTTTGCCGCTGTCGCCGGCATGTTCGTACTGAGCGCCAGCGCCGCCATCACCGTCCACGACGACGATGGCAAGCCCGTGACCTTGCAAAAGCCCGCACAGCGCGTGATTGCGCTGGCGCCGCACGTGACAGAAATGCTGTACGCAGCCGGCGGCGCCGAAAGGCTGATCGCGGCTGTCGCCTACAGCGACTATCCGGAAGCGGCCAAGCGCCTGCCGCAAGTGGGCAGTAACAGCGGCATCGACATGGAGCGCGTGGCGGCACTGAAACCGGACCTGATCGTGGTCTGGATGCATGGCAGCTCCGAGCGCCAGATCGACCAGATCCGCGCGCTCGGCATCCCCCTGTTCCACAGCGAACCGCGCAAGCTCGATGACATTGCCTCCAACCTGTCGCGCCTGGGGAAGCTGATGGGCACCGAAGCCGTGGCCGAACCCGCGGCGGCCGACCTGCGCAAGCGCCTCGGCGCGCTGCAGCTCAAGTATGCCAAACGTCCGCCGGTGCGCATGTTTTACCAGGTGTGGGACAAGCCGCTCTACACCCTCAACGACGGCCATATCCTGAGCGACGCCATGCGCATGTGCGGCGGCGAGAATGTGTTCGGCAAGCTGAAAGTCACCGCGCCCGTGGTGACGGTGGAAGCGGTGCTGCAGGAAGATCCGGAAGCGCTGTTCAGCGGCGAGCGCAGTCCGACCGACGTTGGCCTGACACTCTGGAAGCCCTACACCACCATGACGGCCGTCAAGCGCGGGAACCTGTTCAGCATCGACGGCAACCTGCTCAATCGCTCCGGCCCGCGCATGATCGCGGGCGCCGAAATCCTGTGCGACAAACTCGACGTCGTGCGCCAGCGCCGTGGCAAATCATGAGCCGCTTCCCGTTTCACACCCTGATGGTGCAGGGAACGACGTCCGACGCGGGCAAGAGCACCGTGGTGGCGGCCCTGTGCCGCCTGCTGAAAAACGAAGGCATCGCGGTAGCGCCGTTCAAGCCGCAGAACATGGCCCTGAACAGCGCGGTGACGGCCGACGGCGGCGAGATCGGGCGCGCCCAGGCGCTGCAGGCGATTGCCGCCGGCGTGGCGCCGCACACGGACATGAACCCGGTGCTGCTCAAACCGTCGAGTAACATCGGCGCCCAGGTGGTCATCCACGGCAAGGTGCGCGCCGAGATGAACGCGCGCGACTACCACCAGTATAAAACCGTGGCGATGGGCGCCGTGCTCGAATCCTACGCGCGCCTGCGCCAGCAGTACCAGGCGGTCGTGGTGGAAGGCGCGGGCAGTCCGGCCGAGATCAACCTGCGCGACCGCGACATCGCCAACATGGGCTTTGCCGAGGCGGTCGACTGCCCGGTGATCCTGGTGGCCGACATCGACCGTGGCGGCGTGTTCGCGCACATCGTCGGTACGCTCTCGTGCCTGTCGCAGAGCGAACGTGAGCGCACCATCGGCTTCGTGATCAACCGTTTTCGCGGCGATATCTCGCTGCTGGAGCCGGGTCTGGAATGGCTGGAACAGCAGACCGGCAAACCGGTGCTGGCGGTGCTGCCGTACCTGCAAGGGCTGTTCCTCGATGCGGAAGACGCGGTGCAGGCGGTGCAGGCCTCGCGCGGCGCCTTCAAGGTCGTGGTGCCGTCGCTGCCGCGCATGAGCAATCACACCGACTTCGACGCGCTGCGCGTGCATCCGGACGTGGACCTGCAGTTCGTGCGCCAGAACGAGGCCAAGCCGGCCTGCGACCTGCTGATTATCCCGGGGAGCAAAAACACGCGCGGCGACCTGGCGTATCTGGTTGAGCAGGGCTGGGGCCCGTACATCGACAGGCACCTGCGCTACGGCGGCAAGGTAATCGGCATCTGCGGCGGCTTCCAGATGCTGGGACGCGAGGTACTCGACCCGCACGGGGTGGAAGGCGACAGCGGCGCGAGCGCGGGTCTCGGCCTGCTCGACCTGCGCACCGAACTGAGCACCGAAAAGCGCCTGGCGCAGGTGAGCGGCCGCTGCGCCTTCGCCGAGGCCGACGTGGCGGGCTACGAAATCCACATGGGCGTCTCCAGCGGCGCGGCGCTCGACACGCCGGCGTTTCGCATCGACGGCCGGGCCGAGGGCGCACGCTCGGCCGACGACCAGATCCTGGGCAGCTACCTGCACGGCATGTTCGACCATCCGCAAGCCTGCGCGGCGCTGCTGCGCTGGGCGGGACTGGACAGCAGCAGCACGGTCGACACCAGCGCGCTGCGCGAGGCCAGCCTGGAGCGCATCGCGGAAGCCGCACGTCCCTTGTACGACGCGCTGTGCGCCTTGAAGTAACGCGTTTCCGCTTGTGGCAAGATGGGTATCGGCTTGCACTGAATCCGCTTGGCGTACTTACATCACGTGTAGAATTGGGGTAATAATATATTCTCTGGACGTGCCATGTTGTCAATGATTAAGGTTGTGCAAACCTTTCCGTCGGTGCGGATTCCGTCCAGCTCGGGCGGACTGCCGGTCGACGTGTCGCTGATCGCGCAGCTGGTGCACGGCTCGGGCAATCATTTGTTCGCCAGCGTCTCGGCGCGGCAACAGCAGCACCAGGATTTTGTCGACGAGCTCGACGAGCCATCTGCCAAGCTGGGCGGTACCGATTTCGACAAGGGCGATCCCACCTCGCTGTATTCCTTCGTTGTCGGTCCGAAAGGCCATCCTTTCCACCGGCACGCGGGGCACCGCATCTTCACCGCGATTTCGGGCAGCGGCGGCGCGCAGCTGCGCTTTTCCAGCGCGTCCACGGCGCAGATCGCGGAAGATCCGCAAAGTTTCCTGCGGGCGCTTCAATGCATCAATATTCCGCCCGATTGCATGTTCACGGTCCGCTTCGGCGGCGAGACCTGGCACCAGTTCGCCCCGCTCACGCGCAACAGTCCGCATCCCGTGTTTTTTGCCCTGTCCTGCCATACCAACGAGCTGGGCGGCGACTTGTCCGACGATCTGCGGCAACAGGTGCTGGCGAACGAAGCCAGCATTCCGTCGCTAACCTCGCTGCTGCCGCAGGAGGTGGCCGATTTGCTCGATGCGGCAATGGCCAAGGGGCAAATCGCCACGGTCGACCTGTCGCTGGAAGCGCCGCCGGGTACCTTGCAACGCGCGATGTGCTACACGGCACGCGGCAGCGTCGGCACGATTCTCGGCAAATGGGGCGCATGGCGCCGCGCGAAAGGCTTTGTGTCGCATCACGGCGATGGGGCCGAGGTGCGCGAGCTGGATGCCGCGCCGGCCGGGTCCTTGCTGCTGAAGCAATTCGAGGGCACGCCCTTTCATCACGAAGACACCTTCACCCTGACCATGCCCTTGTCGAACTTCCAGGAGAGTAATGCGACTGCCTTGCTGACCCGCCTGCTCGACGGCTTCATGGAGAATCCCCCGCGTGGCGTCACGCGCATGATGGCCGTGCGCAATGCGCTGGTGCGGCCGATGGGCTTGCGCACGTCGCCGCTCGGCTGTCCGGTGTCGTCGCTGCTCTCGCCGGACAAGAGCCGGCTGTTCGCAAACCGCTTTCCGGTGCTGGAGCAAAGCGCGGACGCGCACAACATGCGCGCGCAAGTGGTGCTGGGCGCGGACGACAAGCATCTGTCGTTCCGCTCCTGCGTGGCGGCGCGCATCGTGCAGGGCGGCCAGGTCGAATTCAGCCTGGGCTCGCGGGTGCGCTGCAAGAATGCCTTCGGTCGCTTTTACATGTGGGCGATCGACCGCACGCATCGCGCCTATGTAACGCCGACTATGCTGCGCATGGCGGTGGCGCATGCGCAGATCCATGCGCCGGCCGATGCACTGGGCGCGGCGGCCGCGTAGCTACGGGACGGCCAGCGCCTGCTGCACCCAGCCGTACGACAGGCGCTCCTGCTCCATCCGGATGCGCTCTCCGAACACATCGTCGCGCAGCGCTTCGAACAGCGCCAGCTCGTCGCGCGCCAGTCTTGAGGGCTGCCCGGCGAAGCGCTTGTCGGCGTCTTCCGTTCCCCACAGCGCGCGGTGCGCCATCAGGGTAGCGCTGTCCATCAGGATCGAGCGCGCATGCGGAACGCCGGCGCGCAGGCGGTCCAGGATCGCAAAGCCGTGGGTATCGATATCGCCCCAGTAGAACACCTCGCGCGTGGCCAGCCAGTCGACGCCGGACAGCCGCTCGACGCCGTAGCCGCCGCCAAAAATCACCATCGCCTCAGGCATCTGCGGAAAGGCCAGGCCGTTGATCTCGTTTTCCGTGATGAAGACGCGCCGCACCTGCGTTTGCAGGGCGGTGAACTGGCCCAGCGGCACGGCCAGGTCCGACAAGCCTTGGACCGCGTGCGCCGGATCGAGTATACGGAAACGCAGCAGCGCAGGTTTGCTCAATAAGCCGTAGCGCGCTTCGAACTGGCGCGCGCCCGTTGCATTCGTATCGATGGCGCCGGCCGGCAGCACCAGGTCGAGCAATTCGGCCAGCATGGCTTTGCGCGTTTCGATGAATTTGCTGTCGACACCGGCAATGTCGAGCTGGCGCAGGTACAGGCCGGGGCGCGGGTGGCTGGCGAACCATTCCAGGATCGCCAGCATGCGCGCCCATGCCTCGCCCTGCTCCAGTACCGCGAGCGCGCGCCGCGCCAGCCAGTCGTGCAGTTGTGGAAAAAGCCCGATGGTGGCGGCGACAATCCGATCGAAGCGGCAGGCCTCGGCCTGGCGCCCGATCAGGCACAGGGCGTCCTGGTCGCTGTCGAATACCACGCTGTCGGGAATCCGGTTGCGCCCGAGCTGGCGGTGATTGACCTCGCGCCAGACGATCCGGTAGCCGTGGCCTTGCGCCGTCTTGCTGCCGGCGTCGAGGTCCCTGATCCATGCGCGCACTTCGTCGAAACGTTCGCCGGTTTGCGCCACGGTGGGCTGGCGCAGGCGCAGTTCGAGCGGGAACACGGCCTCGCCGCGTACCCGCGCGGCCAGCAGGCGCCCGTCGTCCCACATCCGCTGGAGCTGGGCGCGGAGCGTGGCCCCGGTGGACCATGGCGCGGTCGGGCTCATACGGCGCTCATGCGGCACGCGCGCTGCGCTCTGCCTGATACTGTTCGATCGTCAGGTAGCGCAGCATCGACTGCCGGCCTTCTTCGCTGTGCACGAAGCCCAGGCCGGACACGTACGGTTCGATGATATGGATCTTTTGCAGCGGCGTGACGATCAGCAGTTGCAGGTTCATGCGCTTGAACAGTTCCAGCCCGTAGCGCGCGGATTCGTCGGAGCCGCGCCCGAAGGCTTCGTCGATGACCACGAAGCGGAAGGAGCGCGAGCGCACGACGCCCCACTCCAGTCCGAACTGGTAAGCCAGGCTGGCGGCCAGCACGGTGTAGGCCAGCTTCTCTTTCTGGCCGCCCGATTTGCCGCCGGCGTCGGTGTAGTGTTCGTGTTCGCGGCCATCTTCGCGCCAGCGCTCCGAGGCCGAAAACACGAACCAGTTACGCACATCGGTGACCTTGCGCGTCCAGCGCCTGTCCATTTCCGCCTTGCCTTCGCGTCCGCGAAAACGTTCGATGATGCGTTTGACCTGCAAGAACTTCGCTTCCGAATATTCCTCGTCCGCCGATCCGGTCAGCGCCCCTTCGGTGCAGCTGCGCAGGTCTTGCTGGAAGTCGCGCAGGTCGGCATCGAGATTGCTCTCCGCTTCGAGCGCAATGTAGCGGTTCGGGTTGTAGTCGATCTGGTGCAGGGAGCCGTTGATGGTGTCGATGCGCTCGCGGATGGTCTCGCGCTCGCGCTTGAGCTGCGACTGGAAGCCGGCGATCTCACGGATGGTGTTTTCGTTGAGGAGTTCCTTGAAACGTCCGGCAAAGCGCGGCAGGTCGTCGGCCTGGAGGACCGCCAGCATCTTGCGAAATTCCGCGGCGGCGTCGATGCTCACGTCGACCTCGCGCGCGTCCAGCGGCCACGCTGTTGTGTAGCTTTCCATGGCGCGGATGTTGGCGTCGCGCAGGCGGTCGATCTTCTTTTGTTCAGCATCGATCCGGTTCTGTAGTTCCTGCCTCATTTCTTTCTCGCGGTTGTCGCACGATTCGACGGTGAGCGTATGCTCACCGAACACCTCGGTGCGCAGCGCGTCGAGCAGCGGAAAATACCGGTCGCGCGATTGTTCCGGAGTCGCGTCCAGCAAAACGGCGCAGTCGTCGAGGGCGGCGCCGGCCACCTCCAGCTTTTCGACTGTCCTGGCGTGCTCGATGGTGGCGCTGCTGACCTGCGCTTGCGTCGCCGTCATGGCGTCGGTCAGCTCGACGAATTGCTGCTCCAGGGTGCGCAGCAGGTCGGACGACGCGGCCAGGGCCTCCCTTTCGCGTTCGAGTGCATCGATGGCGGAAAGGAGCGGCTTCCAATCGAGATCGCTGAAATCGGCGTAGGTCGCCAGTTGATTCCAGGTACCCAGCAAGGCGTTCTGGCGATCGACCTCGCCTTTGACCGACTGGATTTTCGCCGCATGCGCCTGGATGCGCGTGGACAGGTCGCGTTCCTGTTTGGCCAGCGCGGCGATCTTGCCTTCGTTCGACCATCCGAGCACATAGCGCGAGCGGTCGTCAATGCGGTGGCGGTCGTCCTTTTCATGGCGCTCGCCGCCGGCCTTGACCTGGCCATTACGGCTGACGGCGCGCTTTTCGCGGCGGAACTGGTCGAGCGTATCGCAGCAGGCGTGGTCGTAGCGGCGCGCCAGCTCGGCGTCGATCCAGCCGTAAAAGGGCGAATCGGGCTTGATCGCCAGCTTGCGCGCCAGCGCGTCCGGGTGCAGGCCGTGATGGTCGGCGCTGACGTTGGTGCGCACGCGGAAGTAGACCAGCCGGTTGCCCAGGTTGGTGGCGTCGACCCACGCGGCCACCGCGCCGTAGTGCGCTTCCGGCACCAGCAGCGACAGGCCGAAGCTGTGCAGCATGCGCTCGGCCGCGCCTTCCCATGCGCGTTCTTCCTCGCGCACCTGGATCAACTCGCCGATGAAGGGCAAGGTATCCGGTGCGATGCGCAGCGCATCGCACAGGGCGGCGCGCACGGCCAGCATCTGGCTGGTAATGTTGGAGCGGCGCTGGCGCAGCGAATCGAGTTCGGTGGTGATGGCCCCGTGCCTGTCGCGCAGTTCGTGCAGGCTTACGCCGGCAACCATCAGCTGGTTCTGCGCGTCGTCGCGGCGCGCGACGCAGCCGGCCTTGCCGTCGTCGATGGCGCGCCGGTTGGCGTCGAACATGCTCGCTTCGGACGCCCCGGGCAGGTCCACGGCGGCGGCCAGCTCATCGTACTGGCGCGAGCGGCGCGTGCGTTCGTCGCGCGCGCCTTGCAGGCGTTTGATTTCGCCCTTGATTTGCTCGATGCGATTGCCGCCGTTGGCTGCGATGGCTTGGGCGATGTCGTCGCGCCGCAGCATCTGGTTGCGCCCTTCTTCCTGCAGGCGGTCGAGGCGCCCGCCCAGTTTGTCGCGTTCCGACTGCAGAATGCCGATGCGCTTTTCCAGCAGTTCGCCCTTGAGACGGGCGAACCACGGACGCAGCGCCTCGCGGCAGCCGCGTAGCTGAAGAAGCTGTTCCTGCAACGCTTCGTAGCGGTCGCAATCGCCGACCAGGGGCGTGAGCTGGTCGATCTGCAGCTTGGCCTTCAGGACCGCTTCGTGCGCTCGATTAAGATCGTCGAAGTGGGCGATCAGGGCGCCGATGCGCGCTTCGACCGGAAATGCTTCGAGCATGTGATCGCGTACGAAATCGGTCAGGTTGCCGACCGATTTCATCGACACGGTCTGGTGGAACAGGTCCATCGCCTGTTCGCTGGCGATGCCGAAGCGGCGCCGGAAATCGGCGCCATAGGGCGGAAAGCTATCGTGCAGGGTCACGCCGGCCAGCGCGCGCAGGCGCTTGCGCAATTGCGCGATATCGCTGCCGAAACCGGCGAATTGCGCGGCTATCGACAGAGCGCCGTCGGCGACGACGTAAAAGCGCTCGGGCTGGCCGTGCGGGTTCTTGAACCAGAAGACCTGCGCCAGCGTGACGGTCTGGTCGAAGCCTTCGTTGTGGAACACGCCGAGAACCACCGAGTAGGTGTTGTGATCGCGCAGGGAGACGGCGCGCGCGGCCAGGCCGGTCTCGCCGCGCTCGGACTTATAGTGGCCCATGACGTAGGTGCGCAGGCTGCGCTCGCGCGCGTCAGCGCCGGCCGCCTTGTTGTAGGCGATCTTCTGGGCCGGCACCAGTAGCGTGGTGATGGCGTCGACCAGGGTCGATTTGCCGGAACCGATGTCGCCGGTCAGCAGCATGTTGTCGCCATCCGGTTGCAGGCGCCAGACGCGTTCGTGAAAGGTGCCCCAGTTGAAGACCTCGAAGTGCCGCAGACGGAAGCCTGCGCGTTCGAGCGCCGGGTCGCCTGCGGGGATATCGGCCACGCATGCCTGGGTCATGCCTCCTCCTCGCCGCTGGCGGCGTGGGCGGCGTAGCCAGCCAGGCGTTGTTCGAAGTCAGCCAGCCACTGGGCGTCCACGAACGCCTTGAGGATACGGCGCACTTCGAACTGGTTTTCCTGGCCCCGCAGCCGGTGCAGGAAGCCCAGTTCCACGACCTTGTTCAAGTGCGCATCCATGCGGTCGAGCAGGCGCGCTTCGTTGCCGGTCTGGGGCAGGAACAGACGCACCTGTTCGGCGATCTGGTCGCGGTCGATGACGAGACGGGTGTCGCCGCCGGTGGCGTCGAATTCGGCCAGTTTCTTGCGCAGCAGGGCCAGGATCAGGCTGACCGGATAACTGAGCTGGCGCCGCTGGATCAGGCGTGGCAGTTCGGCTTCGCCCTCCACGGCGGGGCGCTGGCGCAGGTAGGCGTAGCCTTCGGCGTCGTCGAGAATCAGTTCGAGGCCGATGGTGGCGGCGTAGTCGCGCACGCGCGCCTGTAATTCAATCAGCGCCTGCCACAGGGCGCCATGGGCGTCGCGGTACAGCACTGCCTGGAACAGCGCCACCAGCAGCTGGCCGAGGCGATTCTGGTCGTTGGGGGTGGTCGGTTCAGGGTTCATGCCGCGTAAATGATAAGAGGGAGCGTTGCCTGGCGCCGGCGGCCGCTGTCGTCGAGCCAGTCGACGATCTCGGACTGGCTGTCGTCGATGGCGGCGCGCATGTCTTGCGTGGCCAGCTTGAGGTAGGTGGCCAGTTCGGCCAGGCCCTGCTCGATCGGATACTCGCGCGCCAGGGTGCCGAGCGAGACCTGCCGGCGCGTCTGGAGCGCGCGCCGGATGTTCGCCATGAGGCGCAACTGGTCCACGTAAATTTGTTCGAACAGCGCGTCGGATGCGATCTCGACGCCGTCATCGCTGACGATCTGCTGCGTGATCTTCGGCTTGAACGGCGGATTGTACAGGGTGCGGTCCATCGACAAGGCCAGCGCGGGCGCTGCTTCGTCGATCTCCATGAAGACGCGCTCGTCGACCTGGCCGCGCAGGGCCAGGGCTTTCTGTTCGATGTCGCGGATCAGTTGCATGATGCGGCGGTTTTCCAGCCATGCCTGGTCGTCCAGATAGCGACGCAGTTGCTCGGACAGGCGCGCAACAGTGCGCTGGGTGACTTCGCCGGCTTCAAGCCAGTCGTAGTGGATACGCTGCAGGCGGCCGTCGGGCTGCAGTTCGCGCACCGGTCCGAGTTTGAGCACCGCGTCGAGCAGGCCCGTGAGCTCGTCCTGGCGCGACGGGGACATCAACAGGTCCCAGAACGCGCGAAAGCTGCGGCCTTCGTCGGTGTCGGCGATCAGGTCGCGCTGGCCGAAGATCGCTTGCAGCAGTTCCCCCTTGCTGCCATCCCAGGTGGCGATGTGTTCGCGAACCTGACGGTCGAGCGTGCGGAAGTTGGTATCGACGGCGCGGAAATCGGACAGCAGGTCGCGCGCGGTGGCGGCCATTTGCAGAAAGCGTTCGCGCACCTGGGTCGGGTCCATCAGGGCGAATTTTCCGGCGCTGATGCCGGCGATTTCGACGTCGATATCGGCCTTGCGGCGCTTTAGTTCGGCAATGCGCGCGCGCGGATCGAGCTCGCTGCCGTCGACGATCTGGTGCAGCAGGTCGAACACCGTCATCAGGCGCGATTCGGTGCCGATGAAGTTGCGCTGGCCGAGGTTCCTGAGCCATTCGAGCGCCTGTTCGGTGGCCGAGGCCAGATCGTAGTGGGCTTCGTCGTCGCCCGGCGGATAGTATTTACGCAGCCAGCCCCGTTCGTCCGACGCCCAGTCGTCCAGATAGGCAGTCGCGGCTTTGGGAAACAGGATCTCGCCGGCGCTCTGGTGCAGATGGTACAAATGGTCGTCCAGCTGCGAGGCCAGTTGCTGGCGGCCGACTGTGCGCTGGTTCGGTGCGATGAAACTTGCGTGCAGAAAGCTCGCAATCATCGCAGCGTTGTCGGCGGCGAGCAGGCGCCATGCGGGATGCGTTCGCCGCTGCGTGATGAGTTGCTGGTAGTCCATCGCTATGGGATTGGTTCGGCGTGACCGACACTCTACCACCAAAGATTGCGTCGCTGGCGCTAGTCGCTCCCCGGTTCCACCGTCAGGACAATTGCCATTCCCCAGCTTGCCTCACTCATCGGCCATTTGAGCAAGCGGACCTGTTCTCCTTCCATCTGCGACTGCCACATGGCGTAGTGCTTGCGATTGTAACCCGGCAGGCGCACGCTCTGGCACGCCACGGGTCCGCCGTCGAGATTGAGCGCGACCTTCAGGTCGAGAGGCGACTCCTTCAGGAATTGCGCCAGGCGCGCCAGCGAGAAAAAGGCCTCCCTGGTCGTGCCGATGACGATGCGTCCTTGTTGGTCCTGCGCGATAAAGCTACGGTTGGCCAGCCAGCGGCTGTCGGTTTTCACGTGGGTCTGTCCATCGTCCCCGATCAGCAGCGGGTAGGAGACCATGGCGTTGCTGGCTCCGGCGAGCGCCTGCTGCCAGTTGCCATCGCGCAGATCGGTGACGCCGGCGCCATTCTGGCCGGCGACGAAGGCGCCGGCGCGGGCGTTGTAGTTGCTCGGCCCCATCACCGTTCCCTCGCTGACAAAGGGGGTGTCCGGCAAGCCTTTCAGGTTGAAGAAACTGCCGTTGACGATCAGGCGCGCTTGCGGCACCGCGCGCTCCCATTCGTCGATGCCCTTGTCACCGGCCGGAGCATTACGCACCACGAAGCGATACTGCGCGGGATCGATACGCGTGAGCAGGATGCTGTCGACTTCATGATCGTCCACCATGACCGGCAACTCCGCCACCTCGAATCCTGTTTCGGGCTCCTTCCAGCTCATCGGCCCGGACCTCGCCTTTGGCGCCGGCACAGTGAGCGCGGCGCGCATCGCGGGCGACAGGCGCGGATCGTCGGGCGTCACGTCGACCCAGTAGCTGCCGCCACGTCGCCATAGCACGTTGAAGCCATACGCCCCGTTGCGCTCCCAGATGTAGCAGCACACACCCGCAGCCGCGAGTAGCAGCAATGCCAGGAAAGCCATGAGGCGGCGATGTTTCAGGATCGTATTCTTGTTCACTTTTGCCCTTGTTCCAGAAATCGGCAGCATTGCCAGTGGAACCAGCATAGTCCGGCCGTGTGCAGTGCGAATGAAGGCGGTGTGAAGTGGAATAAATGAAGAAAATATGGACGAAAAAAAACCCCGGTTTGCACCAAGCGCGA
>NZ_RXLQ01000031.1 GCF_003953935.1 Massilia atriviolacea | reverse complement strand
AACCCGCCAACTACTTGATTTCGTTAACGTTTTCTTCGGGGAGGCGAACTATAGCAAAGCCTGCCCCGAACTGACAAGGACTCTTTTCACGCCGTCGCGCGAACGGTACAGGTACTGCGCTGCTCCCCCTCTTCCAGGTCGATCGACACCGGCAGAAAACGCCCGATCACTTCCGCATTGGTCGACGCATGTTGGGAGATGACGTCCGCCGTAAAACTGCCGCCGCCGGCCAGCGCCATCGGCAGCATCAGCTGGTCCGCCAGGTGCTCGCCCACGGCCGCCTGGGAGGCAATATAGCGGCGCGCTTCATTCACGACCTCCCTGGCGACGATTTCGGCCCGCACCATCTTTTCGCCGAAGGCGCAAAACACCTCGGTCGCGTGTTCGTATTCCAGGGTGATCAGCAAGGCATTGCCCGGCCCCTGGTCGCCCGGCAGGCCACGCATGCGCAGCTCGTCGCCCGACCAGCCCATGCCCAGGCCGACGCATTCCAGTTCGCGCAGCGCTATCCCCGCAGGCAATCCCGCCACAATCCCCTCGGCGTAGCCACCGGTGCGCTGGCCACGCTCCATCAGCGTCAACGGCTTCAATTGCGCGCACGGCGCAATGGTTGCCACGATGCAGCCGCCGCCGGCCGGATAAAAACCCGAACGCAGCAGCTCGATATCGATCTCGGCCCCCATCCTGCGCAGCAAGGGGAGATAAGCGCGCTGCAGGAACTGCGCCGGCGGCGCCATGGGATTATGCGTGCCGCCGCTGATGCGCACCGTCGAGGGGCCGTCCGCATGCAGCAATGCCAGCATCACCGTCTGCAGCACCAGCGTGCAGCTGCCCGCCGAGCCGATCGCGAACTGATAATCCCCGCCCTTGATCTCCTTCGGCGCAAAGACCAGCTTCAGCGAACCCAGTTCCGCCCCGCTGACAGTGGCGCCGCTGATCTGGGCGGCTGCCTGCACGGCCACCAGATGCTGGCGCAGCAAGCCGGGCTTCTTGCGTCCGGCCCGGATATTATTGATGCAAAACGCCTGGCCGGTAATCATGGACAAGGTCAGCGCGCTGCGCAGGATTTGTCCGCCGCCTTCGCCGAGGGCGCCATCTAATTCAATCATCTTCAACTCTTCTTCTTATATTAGTGTAAGCAGCAACAGCATCAACCCTTGACGCACACCACCTGCTTGAGGATATGGACCACATCCACCAGGTCGCGCTGGGCGTGCATGACCGCGTCGATATCCTTGTACGCCATCGGAATCTCGTCAATCACGTTTTCATCCTTGCGGCACTCGACGCCCTCGGTCGCCTTGACCTGGTCGTCGATGGTAAAGCGGCGCTTGGCCTCGGTACGGCTCATGGTGCGGCCGGCGCCGTGGCTGCAGCTGTTGAAGCTGTCCGGATTACCCTTGCCGCGCACGATAAAGCTCCTCGCTCCCATCGAACCCGGAATGATACCCAGTTCACCCGGACGGGCCGATACGGCGCCCTTACGGGTAATCAGCACATCTTTACCGAAGTGATGCTCCTTCTGCACATAATTATGGTGGCAGTTCACCGCTTCCACGTGCGTCTCGAACGGCTTGGCAATCACGCTACGCACCGCCGCGATCAGGTTATGCATCATCACATCGCGGTTGGTGCGGGCGAACTTCTGCGCCCAGCTGACCGCCTCGATGTAATCCTTGTAGTGCTGGGTACCTTCGGCCAGGTACGCCAGGTCCTGATCCGGCAGGTTGATGAAGTGCGTACGCATATCCTTCTTGGCCAGCTCGATGAAATGGGTGCCGATGGCATTGCCCACGCCGCGAGAACCCGAATGCAGCATGAACCACACGAAACCGACCTCGTCCAGGCAGACTTCCACAAAGTGGTTACCGCTTCCCAGGGTACCCAGGTGCCGGTAGTTATTCGTGGTTTTCAGTTTCGGCGTTTTCAGGCAGATCGCGTCGAATTCATCCTTCAACTGGCCCCAGGCCACATCCACCGCCGCCGGCGGGGTATTCCACGAACCTTCATCGCGGCCGCGGTAGCCGCGCGTCTTCGGCGACATACCGTGCGGGATCGCGCGCTCGATGGCGCTACGCAGCGCCGACAGATTATCCGGCAGGTCGTTCGCGGTCAGGGTGGTCTTGGCCGCCATCATTCCGCAACCGATATCCACGCCAACGGCGGCCGGGATCACCGCACCCAGGGTCGGAATCACGCTGCCGATGGTCGAACCCTTACCCAGGTGAACGTCCGGCATGACCGCGATATGCTTGTAAATGAAGGGCATTTTGGCGGTGTTGGCCAGCTGCTTCTTGGCCACCTCTTCCACCGGCACGCCTTTGGTCCACATTTTGACGTGGCGGCCATCTTCCACATTCAGGACATCGTAGTTTTCGTTTTTCATATTTTTCTCACTATATACAAGGTAATGCAAGGGTGGCGACAACATCGCCCGGACAGACTGCTCTACCAACTGAGCTACAGCCGCTTGCGCAACCGCCCGGGCTCGAACCGGGGACACAATGTAGTCCGGACTGCATTCGCCAAAATCAATTCCCGACAAGGAGTCGGCAGGACAAACAGTTGCCGGCGCCAGGCCAATAGCAACCCCCATGTAGTCCTGCCTGCATTCGGGGTAAAACAAGGTCCCGACAAGGAGCGGCAAGACATGTCAGCTGTAGGACGCGAAGCCCTTGCAGCCGTGGATGTAGTCTTTACCTGCATTCGGGGTAAAACGATTGAGCACAGCGCGACAACGAGTCGATGCGAAATTGAACATGGGGAGATGTATTCGCATCAGCATTCGCGCTGCACTCAAAACCGGTACTTCAATATTCCTTTAATCCAGCGAAATCGACTCGATCTCGCCAACCCAGTGCCCGGCGCCCAGCTGGCCGGCCGCAAAGGCGGCGATGATCTTGAACACGTCGTCGGAAAAACCGCCCACATTCAATACATCGGCGCGTTCCGCCGCCTGGCTGCTACTGTTCGGCGTGCAATCGATGCACACCAGCCGCGCCGCCGGATTGCGCTGTTTGAACAGCGCCCATTCGGCCATCGTGGCGGTGGCGCCGGCACGCTTGTCGATCCACGATTCGTTATCCGACACGTAGACCACCAGGTCGGCCATCATCTTCCGCTTGTTCATCTGCGCCAGCGGCGCACTGCAATTGGTACCGCCGCCGCCGATCGCCGCCAGCTTCTGCGCATTGGTCATGACCGTATCGCGGGCATTCAGTTCGCACACCCGCACATAATTCTCGAACGGCAGCACCAGCGCATCGGGATTCTTGCGCAGCATGGCTGCGGCAATCAGTCCCGCCACATCGATGCAACGCACCTTCGATGTGCCGCCGGCGCGATAACCGGATACCGGCGACTGCATCGATCCCGACACGTCCGGGCAAATCACGACCTTGCCCTCGACCTTCGGCACATTGGCGAGCGACAGTTCCAGCGCATCCTGCAAAGCGTCGCCAATTGCCCGTGGCACGTCGCTCGATGCGGCCTTGTACGCCGCCATCAACTGATACGGAAACACCCCCGAGCGGGCAATCGCTTCCGGATCGCGCAGCTTGTCGGCGATTACTTCGATCATCCCCGGCAATTCGTACACGCCATTGCGGCCGAAGGTATTCAGATTCATGCGCACCATGTGCCAGCCGCCCTGGCGCGCAATCTGGGCCCAGGCCTGCGCCGGCAAGGACAGCGAGGCCAGCATCTGGAACGGCACGTCCGGCACCGGCTGCGACTGGTCGGCCCGATACGCCTGGAACGCCTTGAGCGCATCGGGCAGCGCTCCCGCATCAAACGGCTTGCCGATCAGCCAGGCGAAAAACGCTTCACGCCAGGCTTGCGACGGCTTCGGATGCACCATCTTCACCACATCGCCCAGCGAGGGCGCGGTGCCGATCGAGGCTGCCAGCAGCTCTTTTTCCGATGCGCGGTTCAACCATTGCTGCACCAGCTTTTTAGGCCGGGTGCCCAGCGATTGCCGGCCCGCCGCGCCGGAGCGGATGATCTGCACCACATTGCGCAGCATCTTGCCGTTATTGACCACGCGGCGAAATACCGGGGTCAGTTCCGGCGCGCCCTTGGCGGCCAATACGGCGGTCAGCAGCGCCGGCATATCCTTCATATAACCGCGTTCGCGGCAGTAAATCGCGGTCTGCGCGATAAACCTGGCATCGACCTTGTCGCACAGTTCCAGCACGGTCGACAACTGCGCCTGCGCATCGACGTAATAGGTCGAATTCAGGCAACCGGTGGCGGCATATTGCGCCAGCTGATGCCGTGGCGTCATGCGGTAAGCCGGTGCGCCTTCCGCATTAAGACCATCGGCGCGAGGGACAAAGATTCCCTTCAAGGTCTGGAACAACTGTGCGTTTGCCATTTTCATTTCCTCATTTTTTCTTGTTTGTATCTCCTCTATTGCAATTGCTGTGCCAGCTCGTGCCCAGCCTGCGCAAACGAGATATAAGTCATTGATTTCAATAAGATGATCAATTCGCCAAGCCGGGCAGCGCGAAAATGGACAAGCAGGCAACTGCGTGATAAATTATCCTAATAGATAAATTTTTATACGAGTATGAAAAAGAAACGCATCGTGGTCATCGGATTCATCGGCACCCAGCTCGACAGCGGCAAGGGGCCGGCCCGCTGGGAAAAGTGGCGCCCCAGCATCGCCATCACCCAGCAAGAGGACTACGCCGTACACCGCTTCGAGCTGCTGTACGGCGGCAAATTCCGCTCGCTGGTCGACGCCGTCACTGCCGACATCGCCGCCGTCTCGCCCGAAACCACGGTCGTCCCGCACGATATTCCCATTAGCGACGCCTGGGATTTTGGCGAGGTCTACGGCGCCCTGTTCGACTTCGCCAAGACCTACCCCTTCGATCCGGACAACGAGGATTACTGGATCCACATCACCACCGGCACCCACGTCGCGCAGATTTGCATGTTCCTGATGACCGAAGCGCGCTTCTTCCCCGGCCGCCTGCTGCAGAGCTCGCCGCCCCGGCGCCAGTCCAGCACCGAACCGGGCAGCTACGCACTGATCGACCTCGACCTGTCGCGCTACGACCAGATCGCCCAGCGCTTTTCGCGCGAGCAAGCCGAAGGCGTGGCCTTCCTCAAGTCCGGCATTGCCACGCGCAACGCCAGCTTCAACACCATGATCGACGAAATCGAGCGCGTGGCAATCAAGTCGCGCGCGCCGATGCTGCTGATGGGCCCGACCGGCGCCGGCAAATCCTTCCTCGCGCGCCGCGTCTACGAACTGAAGAAGACACGGCACCAGCTGGACGGCAAGTTTGTCGAACTCAACTGCGCCACCCTGCACGGCGACGGCGCCGCCTCGACCCTGTTCGGCCACGTCAAAGGATCGTTCACGGGCGCGGCCGCCGAGCGCCCCGGCCTGCTGCGCAGCGCCCACAAGGGCTTGCTGTTCCTTGACGAAATCGGCGAACTCGGCCCGGACGAACAGGCCATGCTGCTCAAGGCCATCGAAGAAAAGCGCTTTCATCCGGTCGGCAGCGACAGCGAAGTGCAGAGCGATTTCCAGCTCATCGCCGGCACCAACCGCGACCTGGCGAGCGAGGTGGTGGCCGGACGCTTCCGCGAAGACTTGTTTGCCCGTATCAATCTATGGACCTACGCCCTGCCCGGCCTGGTCGACCGGCCGGAAGATATCGAGCCCAACCTGGTCTACCTGCTCAACCAGTTCAGCCAGGAATACGGGCAGATGGTGCGTTTCAACAAGGAGGCGCGCGAGCGCTACATGCGTTTCGCGATCTCGCCCGAAGCGGTCTGGGCCGGCAACTTCCGCGACCTGTCGGCCTCGGTCACGCGCATGGCCACCCTGGCCGAGGCCGGCGGCATATCGGAGAACATCGTCAGCGCCGAAGTCGCCCGCCTGCAGAAACTCTGGCAGCACTACACGCGCGCGCCGCTCGCGGCCGAGGTCGACCTCGCCGAACTGATGGGCGATGAAGCCGCCGCTGACCTCGACCTGTTCGACGCCATGCAACTGGCCTCGGTGGTCAAGGTATGCCGCGCGTCGAGCACCCTGTCGGACGCCGGCCGCAAGCTGTACGCCGTCTCGCGCAGCGCCAAAAGCAAACCCAACGACGCCGACCGCCTGAAGAAATTCCTGGCGCGCTTCGCACTCGACTGGGATGGGGTGAGCAGCCGCCGGTAATGTGCCGGTATTGTCTCGGAAACAACAGCTATCAATAAAATAGGTTGTATTGACGATAATTCCTGCGGTATTCTGCATACATATGCCCAAGGCATATGAAGTACCCGCTCGTAGATCAATGTGATTATTGGCTTCCATAGCCGGCGCGCTGCGGCGTTGCCCGCTGCTGGCAGTGCGCGCACTGCGTCGCAGCGTGCGCCTTGCATCGCATCCGGCTCTGTTCGCCAAAAACTCGCACTGATTTCGAGTGGGCACTTAGCGCAATGCTAAGGCATTATCGGGAGAGTCTGCCGGTCACCAAGTGGTATGGGATCGGCGGCGCCGAAGGAGCAACCGCCCCGGAATCTCTCAGGCCCAGGGACCGATAAGGCATTTGAACTCTGAAGAGCCACCGGGCGTCGTCATCCGGTGCACCGAAGGAGCAAACCGTCCACGCATCGCGCGTTGGCGGCGAATCTCTCAGGTCCAGCACAGAGGGGGTATCCGACGCGCAGCCGCGCGCGGACTCCCCTATCTGACGTTTTCGGACCAGGAAGAAACATGAAAACCATAGCAGTAATAGGCGGCGGGATAACCGGCGTCACGACCGCGTACGCCCTTGCCAAACGTGGCTTTGCCACCACTCTGCTCGAACAGCACCGCTACGCGGCGATGGAAACCTCGTTTGCCAACGGCGGCCAGCTGTCGGCCTCCAACGCCGAAGTCTGGAACCACCGCTCCACCATGCTCAAGGGCCTCAAGTGGATGTTCCGGCGCGATGCGCCGCTGCTGGTCAACCCCAAACCGAGCTGGCACAAGCTGTCGTGGTTCGCCGAATTTGCCGCCGCCATTCCCCACTACCGCAGGAACACCGTGGAGACGGCGCGCCTGGCGATTGCCGCGCGCGAGCACCTGTTCGCGTGGGCCGAGGCCGAAGGCATCGACTTCGACGTCAAGCGCGAAGGCATCCTGCACATCTACCGCGACAAGGCCGGCTTCGACCACGCCGCCACGGTCAGCAGGATGCTCGCCGCCGGCGGCCTGGCGCGGCGCGCGGTCACTCCCAGCGACATGCGCGCCATCGAGCCGACCCTGGCGGGCGACTACTACGGCGGCTTCTTCACCGAGAGCGACGCCACCGGCGACATCCACAAATTCACCACCGGCCTTGCCGCCGCCGCGCGCCGCAACGGCGTGGACTGCCGCTACGGCATGCGCATCGGCGCGCTGCGCAGCGACGGCCGCCAGGCCCACGTGACCGTGGGCGACGGCGAGCGCACCCAGACCGAAACCTACGACGGCGTCGTCATCTGCGCCGGCACCGCCAGCCGCGCGCTGGCCGCCAGCCTGGGCGACCGGGTCAACATCTACCCGGTAAAAGGCTATTCGATCACGGTCAACCTGAACGACGCCGCCAGCCAGGCCGCCGCGCCCAGCGTCAGCCTGCTCGACGACGCCACCAAACTGGTGACCAGCCGCCTCGGGACCGACCGCTTCCGCGTGGCCGGCACCGCCGAATTCAATGGCTTCAACCGCGATATCCGCGACGACCGGATTCGCCCGCTGATCGACTCGGTGCACCAGTGCTTCCCCGGCGTGAACACGCGCAGCGTGATTCCGTGGGCCGGCCTGCGCCCGATGATGCCGACCATGCTGCCGCGCGTCGGGCGCGGCAAATCGCCCTGCGTCTTCTACAACACCGGGCACGGGCATCTGGGCTGGACCCTGTCGGCCGTCACCGCCGACATGATCGGCGACTTGATGCAGCGTTCCCTCGATTTTCCAACGCACTGACCACGCGCGTTGACCAGGATGTCCGGCATGCGTGCATGTCATGGCTGTCGCAGCACCCACCCCGCTTGGACAGGCGGGGCTCTCGTACCAATCTTTGTGAGGAGAAGTCAATAATGCGAACAACAATGCTCTCATGCCGTCCCATGCTCGCCGCCCTGCTGTGCGGCGCCAGCCTGGCGCTCGCCGGCGCCCCGGCACAGGCCCAATCGGATGGCACCAGTACCTTCAAGGCGGTGCCCAAGCGCGCGGCGGCAGCGGCGCTGGCGGCGGCCCAGCGCGATTTCGCCCAGTTCGTGCAGCACCAGACGCAAGTGCGCGGCGCCAGCGGCGCACCGGTCGACTTCCCGCTCGACATCAGCGACATGCAGGACCTGAAGGACGCCAGGGTCGGCTACGGCTTCCCGGTCTACACCGTCGATCCGAACGAACTGCTGGCGGGGCGCGGCAGCCTGAAACAGATGGCCAAGGCCACCGGCCAATGGCGCTTCGTGATCCTGCTGAACCAGCGCCCGATCGGCATGGCGACGCTGGAACTCAATAACGGCAACTACGAAACCGTCGCCTATGGCGCCGCCGTGCTGGCCAAGGATGTGGATGCGTCGATGGGCTACTACGGCGACGCCGAGCGAAGCAATGTGCGCTTCGTGCGCGTCTACCAGGCACGGTCCGACCTGCTGGAAGTAGTCGGCCGCGAAGACGGCCGCACCCGCTATGCGCCTTTGCATTCGGCCCGCGAATCGCTGCTGATGCAGCAGCGCTCCGTCAAGGACGGCAAGGCCAGCGAAGCGCTGATGGACGAAGCGGAGCTGCTGCAGCCGCTGCGCAGCGCGGTCAAGCAAAACCTGGACGCTTCGAAGTAAGCGCGTCACCCTCAGAACGAATCAGGAGAAAACATGAACACAACTGTGAAAAAAATCGTCGTCGGTGTATCGCTCTTGCTGGCACTGCCGGCGGCCATGGCCCAATGGCGCACGCTCAGCGTCCCGCTGACCACCCAGGAACACAGCCAGTGGTGCTGGTCGGCGTCGAGCAAGGCGGTGCTGAACTATTACAAGAAGACCCCGAGCCAGTGCCAGATCGTGAACTGGGCCTTCGGCCTGAATTACGCCTGCGGGAACACCTACTTCAACTGGAACAGCCCGGCCAACCAGCCGAACAATATGTACGGCTCCAACGGCAGCGTGCAGAACATCCTCAAGGCCTGGGGCGTGGCCAACGGCGCCTACAGCGTGGCCTCGTCGTGGAGCAGCGTGGTGTCCGACATCAACGCCAATCGCCCGTTCGTGATGCGCTACGGTTGGACCAACGGCGGTGGGCACATCATGGTGGGACGCGGCTACGAAACGGCCAATGGCGTCAACCACGTCTACATCATGGACCCATGGCCCGGTGAAGGCCAGACCTACCGCACCTACAACTCCGCCGTGTCGGCGTCCGACCACCGCTGGACGCACACACAGCGCATGAGCATCAACGGTCCGACCTAAGCCAGGCGCCATCGCCCCCGCGCAGGTAGCGGCGCGGGGGCGCTTGACCCTCTCGCTACGTGACGGTTTACCATCTTGAAAATGGAGAAACCGGCATGCTACTGAAAATAGGACAACTGGCCAGGCGCAGCGGCTTGAGCGTGCGCGCCCTGCGCCATTACGACGACATCGCCCTGCTCACACCCTCGGTCCGCTCGGACAAGGGCTACCGCCTGTACGACAGCGCAGACGTGGCCCGGCTGTATCGCATCCAGGCGCTGCGCCGCCTCGACCTGCCGCTGACGGACATCCAGGCCATGCTGGCCGATGGCGGCGCCAGCCTGCCGCACGTGGTGGCGCAGCAGATCGCCTCCCTCGAACGCCAGATCGCGCAAGCGACCGCCCTGCACGGGCAGCTGCGCGATTTGCAGGCGCAGCTCGACCAGCACCATGAGCCGTCGATGGACAACTGGCTGGCCGCGCTCGAACGCATGGCCGCCGGCGCGCGCTACTTCACCGACGCCGAACTCCAGACCCTGAAAACGCGGCGCGGGCAGAGCAGCGCCAACGCAGAGCTGACCGCCACGCTGCACGCGCTGATGGCAGGCGGCGCGGCGCCCGACAGCCCGCAAGCAGGCGCGCTCGCACGGCGCTGGATCGCCACCCTGCTGGAGGACGCCGGCGGCGACGAAGGCATGCTGATGAAGCTCTACGCCATGAACTGGAACGAACCCACCCTGCATACCCTGAGCGGCGTCGATCGCGCCGCGATGCAGTTCATTTCGCACGCCATGGCGCACCGGCGCCTGGCCATCTACGCCAACTACTGCAGCCCGGCCGAGATGGCCCTGCTGCGCCGGCACTACGTCGCCCAGACCGACGCCTGGCCCGCACTCATCTGCGCCCTGCGCAATCACCTTAACGACGGCACGTCCGCCACAAGTCCCGAGGTGCAAGCGCTGGCGCGCCAGTGGCAGGCGCTGTCGCTGGCCAAGGCGGCGGGCGATGCGGCGCTCCAGGCCAGGCTGCGCCACGCCTTCGAGCAGGAGAGCGAACTGCGCACCGGCTCCGGCATCGATGCGCCGCTGCTCGCCTACGTGCAGGGCGCCATGCAAGCTCTTTAAACCACCGGGAATCACCATGCCAGGCCATTTTTTCACGGGGAATTACGCTCCCCTCGATACCGAATGCGACATCGACACGCTGCCGGTGCACGGCACCCTGCCGCCCCAACTGCGCGGCGCGCTGTACCGCGTCGGACCGAATCCCCGCTTCGCGCCGCGCGACGAGCGCTATCACTGGTTCTCCGGCGACGGCATGGTGCACGCCTTCTTCCTCGGCGACGGCAAGGCAGCGTATGCCAACCGCTGGGCGCGCACGCCGAAATGGCAGCTCGAAGACAGCGCCGGCCGCGCGCTGTTCGGCACCTTCGGCAACCCGGCCACCAGCGATCCGGCGGTGCACGGCAAAAACAGCGGCACCGCCAATACCAGCATGGTCTGGCACGGCCGGCGCCTGTTCGCGCTGGAAGAATCGCACCAGCCGTTCGAGATCGATCCGCACACGCTGGCGTCCAGGGGACACCAGGACTTCGGCGGCGCCGTGGACAGGCGCTTCACCGCGCATCCCAAGGCCGATCCGGCCACGGGCGAACTGCACTTCTTTTCCTATTCCCCGGACAGTCCGGGAGAACCGAACATCCAGTACGGCGTGCTCGATGCGCACTGCCGCGTCACGACACGCGACGCCTTCCGCGCGCCCTACGCGAGCATGATGCACGACTTCATGCTGACCGAACGGCACGTGCTGTTTCCGGTCACGCCGCTGACCATCAGCGTGGAGCGCGCCATGCAGGGACTGCCCCTGTTCGCATGGGAAGCGGACAAGCGCACCCACGTCGGCATCGGCGTGCGCGGGCAATCCATGGAGAAGCTGCGCTGGTTTTCGAGCGATGCCTGCCACGTATTCCATGTGATGAACGCCTGGGACGACGGCGGCCGCATCGTGGCCTATGTCATGGAGACGGATACCGCGCCGGGCATGCCGAATGCCGACGGCAGCCCGGGCGATGCGGCCGGGATGGCGGCGCGCCTGTGCCGCTGGAGCTTCGACCTGGAGAGCGCTGGCGACGCTTTCGAACGTACCGTCCTCGACGACCTGGCCGCGGAATTCCCGCGCATCGACGAGCGATTTGGCGGGCGCCGCAACCGCGTGGGGTTTTACTGCTGCCACAGCGAGCAGCGCGTCAGGGGCGATGCGGACAGTGTGCTGTACGACTCGCTGGCCTGCTTCGACTTTGCGTCGGGCACGCGCCAGCTATATACAGTGCCGGCCGGCGATGTCATTTCCGAGCCGGTCTTCGTGGCGCGTTCGGCGCAGGCGCCGGAGGGCGACGGCTGGCTGCTGGCGGTGGCCTGGCGCGCCAAGGAAGGCCGCAGCGACCTGCTGGTGATCGACGCCGGCGAGCTGGCGGCCGGCCCCGTCGCCACGGTGCGCCTGCCGCACCGGATACCGTTCGGCTTTCACGGCGGCTGGCGCGGCGGCGACTGAATCAGAGGCCGTCGAAGTTAGGCGGACGCTTGGCCAGGAAGGCCTGCATGCCTTCCTTCTGCGCCGGGGTGCCGAACGCCGCGTGGAAGTAGCGGCGCTCGTAGCGCACGCCTTCGGTCAGGGTGGTCTCGAACGCGCGGTTGACGCTATCCTTGATCGCCATCGCCACCGACACCGACATCGAAGCGATCGTGGTGGCGGCGGCCAGCGCTTCTTCCATCACCTTGTCCGCCGCGACTACGCGCGACACCAGGCCGGTGCGTTCCGCCTCGGCCGCATCGATCATGCGTGCGGTGAGCAGCAGGTCCATGGCCTTGGCCTTGCCGATGGTGCGCGGCAGGCGCTGGGTGCCGCCAGCGCCGGGCGTGACGCCGACCTTGATTTCGGGCTGGCCGAATTTGGCCGTATCCGCCGCGATCAGGAAGTCGCACATCATGGCCAGCTCGCAGCCGCCGCCGAGGCAAAAACCCTGCACCACGCCGATGACCGGCTTGCGCACGTTGAGGATGTGCTCCCAGTTGCGGCCGATGTAGTTGCCGCCGTAGGTGTTGCCGTAGTCGTAGTCGACCATCGCCGCGATGTCGGCGCCTGCCGCAAAGGCCTTTTCGCTGCCGGTCAGGATGATGCAGCCGATATTGCTGTCGGCGTCGAACCGGTAGAGCGCATCGCCCAGTTCATCCATCATGTTGTCGTTCAGGGCGTTCAGCGCCTTGGGACGGTTCAGGCGAATCACGGCTACTTTGCCGTGGGTCTCGATCAGCAGGTCTGCATAGTTCATGGGATCCTCATTAAAAAAGCGTGGGGTAATGTGCGATTGTAGCCAATCTGCGCCGCTGCCGAACGCAATTCAGGGTTTGGGCATCAGCACCCAGAGCTGGCCGCGCTGCTTCATGCGGCCGGCGTTGTCCATCGCATCGTAGCCGAAGCCGAAGAAGAAGTCGGCCCGCACCGCGCCGCGAATGGCGCCGCCGGTGTCCTGCCCCATCACCAGGCGCTGCATCGGCACTTCGCTGGCCGCTTCGGTGGTGGCCAGCCAGATCGGCGCGCCCAGCGGCAGCAAGGTGGGGTCGATCGCCACCGAACGCGCCGGGGTAAGTGCCACGCCGAGCGCGCCCTTGGGGCCGACCGAGGGATCCGGCAGGCGCTCTTCGCGGAAGAAAACGAAGCTCGGATTGGCGTTGAACAGTTCCTGGCGCCGTTCGGGATGCGCCGCGATCCAGGCCTTGATGCCCTGCGCCGTGGCGTCGGCCGCCGTCAGCTCGCCCTGTTCGATCAGCCAGCGCCCGATCGCCTTGTACGGATGGCCGTTCTGGTCGGCGTAGGCCACGCGCACGGTCTCGCCGCTGCCCGCCAGCGTGACCCGCCCCGAACCCTGCACCTCCAGGAAGAACGCTTCGACCGGGTCGTCCACCCACAGCAGCTCCTTGCCGGGAATGTCGGCGCGCTCGATCTCGGCGCGGCTACTGTAAGGAACCACCTTCCTGCCCACCAGCCGGCCGCGCACCCGCTTGTTTTTCAGCTCCGGATAGACGCTGGCCAGGTCGATCGTCAGCAGGTCGTCCGGCACCCGGTACAGGGGTGTCTGGAAAGCCCCGCCGCGTTTGCGGGCGCCGCGCAGCAGGGGTTCGTAGTAGCCGGTGATGAGGCCCGTATCGGCGCCGTCGGGCGCGCGGATGCGGTTCGGCACGAAGTAGGACTCGAAGTAGCTGCGCACGGCTGCGCCGTCGCCGCCATCGACCGTGCGCGCCGCGCCGCAGGCGCTTTTCCATTCGGATTTGCGCGCCAATACCGAGCACGAGGTCATGAAGGCCGGCCAGGCCTGGCGCAGGTCGTCGCGCTCCCAGCCCGGCAGCGCGGCAAAGGTCGATGGCGCCATCAAGGGCGCCGGCTCGGCTTTGTCGGGCGGCGGCGGTGGCGTCTGCGGCGGCTCCACCTGCATCACCGGCGGCGGCATGGCGACCGGCGGCGGCACCGGTTCGGGCTGCGGCGTGGAGCATGCCGCGAGGGCCAGCGCGACGGCGCCGGCCGAAACGAGTAGACTGCTGCGTGTTGAGAACATGGGAGTCGATATGTGGGCATTAATGCTTGAAGCAGGCGTGGCGTTTTTCCTGCTGGTGTTTATCGTGTGGTGGACGATGTATTCGGGGCCGAAGCCGACCAATCACGACCAGCAGCTGGACGCGCCGGAGAAAAAGGAAGAACTCCCCGACGACAGCAGCCGCTGAAATCAGTGCAGGGTGCGCGGCAGCGACAGGACGAATTCCGGGATTTTGGTCTCGAACTGGTGGCCGTCTTCGGCCACGCAGAAATACTCGCCGGTCATCGAGCCTTGCGCGGTGGCCAGCTGCGTGCCGCTGGTGTATTCGAACTGTTCGCCCGGCTGCAGCAGCGGCTGATGGCCGACCACGCCCAGGCCGCGCACTTCGTCGACATGGTTGTTGGCGTCGGTGATGACCCAATGCCGCGAGATCAGCTGCGCGCCGACGCTGCCGGTATTCTTGATCGTGATCGTATAGGTGAACACGTAATTGCTTCGGCTCGGATCGGACTGCTCCGGCAGGTACTGGGTCCTGACAGTGACAGTGAATTCGTAAGCGGCCATCTGGATTTCCTCGGTTAAGACTGTAAAAGTTGCCATAGTGAATTTTCAGGCGCCGGTCCACGCGGTCCGGCGAAGCATCATACATTGATGCCGCAAAATCGGGTCTGCGGCAAGGGCGTGCCGTGGGAGAGCGTAAAATAGCGCATCTTCATTAACCGCAAGCACTTTGCCAGCCGCCGCCATGACCACTTTCCGCATCGCTCCCAGCATTTTGTCCGCCGATTTTGCCCGCCTGGGCGAAGAAGTCCGCAATGTCGTCGCCTCGGGCGCCGACATCATCCACTTCGACGTCATGGACAACCATTATGTTCCCAACCTGACCATCGGGCCGCTGGTGTGCCAGGCGATCCGCCCGCACGTGCAGGTGCCGATCGACGTGCACCTGATGGTCAAGCCGGTCGACCGCCTGATTCCGGACTTTGCCAAGGCGGGCGCGAACATCATCACCTTTCACCCGGAAGCTTCCGAGCACATCGACCGCTCGCTCCAGCTGATCCGCGATAACGGCTGCAAGGCCGGCCTGGTGTTCAATCCGGGCACGCCGCTGCACTTCCTCGACCATGTGATGGACAAGATCGACATGATCCTGATCATGTCGGTCAATCCGGGCTTCGGCGGCCAGTCCTTCATTCCGGAAGCGCTGAAAAAGATCGCGCTGGCGCGCCGCAAGATCGACGAATCTGGCCGCGATATCTTGCTGGAAGTCGACGGCGGCATCAAGATCGACAATATCGCCGCCGCCGCCGCTGCCGGTGCCGATACCTTCGTGGCCGGGTCGGCGATTTTCGGCCAGCCGGATTACAAGGCTGTGATCGACGCCATGCGCGCGCAGCTGGCCAAGGTCGGCAAGTAACACCGAGGCCATGGCCTGCTTCGAACTTCGCCTCGGCTTTGCACCGTCCTTCCATCGGGGCGGCGCGATCCGGGTCGAAGGCGATGCGACGGGCATGGCAACCTTCGAAGCCCCTCCCATCGGGCTGCTTGCGCGCCTGGTGTTCGCGCTGCCGGTGGATGCGGACGGCATGGCCGCCATTCATGCACTTGGCGGGTATGTCGTTTCATCTCCCGGCTTGATCTCGCTTGCTCAAAGCAAATCGCGGCTCGCGCTGGTGAGCGCGTTGAGGAGCACCTGTCCGATGACGGTGATCGAGGGGCCCAAGGCCGCGAAGGAACTGATACACATCATGGAAACCTATTCGTTTCAGTCAAAAGATAGTCAGTAGCGGGGTATTCTGAGCAGTGCGTCGGCCACGCCATTGCGAACCCCGAACAAACTGAACAAGACCACCTCGGCTTGGCGAACAGGGTCGGCTTGCTGACAGTATGCGCCTGCGTGTAAATGAAACCCTTCAAACGGTAGCAAAATGCCCGTTGGAAGCGTTGCCTTGTCCATATCTGTCATAGGAAACGCCAAGCCTGTTGCCGCCATGCTCCGCTTAGAGCAACACAAGGGAACGCAGGGTGCCCACATCGACCATCTTGTATCGCGTAGCGACACAAGCTACAATCAATATCATGATAAAAACGTTCAGGCACAAGGGACTGCAACGGTTTTTCGAGACTGGGAGCAAGGCTGGAATCCAGGCGCCGCATGCAGTAAGACTGCGCCTCCAGTTAGCTGCCCTTGACCAGGCAATTCGCCCGGAAGATTTATCGGCGCCCTCATGGGAGCTTCATCCATTGAAAGGTGACCTCAGGGGGCACTGGGCAGTCACCGTCAACGGTAACTGGCGACTGATTTTCGCATTCGATGGAACTGATGCAATCCTCGTCGACTACCGGGACTATCACTGATGTAACAAAGGTTCATATGACTCGCATGCATAATCCCCCCCATCCTGGAGAAATACTTCGAGAATACTTGGGGGACATGACCGTCACGGAAGTTGCCGCTCGTCTTGGAGTAAGCCGCGTCACGCTTCAGCGTGTCGTCACAGGCGCCGCAGGGGTGTCGCCAGATATGGCGTATC
The DNA here is from genome assembly GCF_003953935.1 of Massilia atriviolacea. Lineage (GTDB taxonomy): Bacteria > Pseudomonadota > Gammaproteobacteria > Burkholderiales > Burkholderiaceae_D > Telluria_A > Telluria_A atriviolacea. The sequence continues at coordinate 19,411 of NZ_RXLQ01000031.1, read as the reverse complement.
GTCTTGGCACTGCCTTTGGCACAAGTCCTGAGTTTTGGGCAGGAATGCAGCTTCAATATGACCTTTATCAAGCCGGCAAAGTCGAACGCCCGAAAATTGAACGGATCACGGCCTAGCTCGGAAAAAAGCCCTTCTGGACTTTCCATCCGGCCGATCTTGTCCCCCACGCCAGGTCCGGCGAAAGCCGCTGAAGATTCGTGCGCAACGCGTCGGATCGGCATATTCCGGCCATGAAGCGTCCGCACCATCATCTCAATCCAATGAATGCCATGGAAGCCCTCTACGATCTGCTTGTCAATGCCTACACCAAGTTCCTGGCTTCGGGTCTTTCCGTGGATCACGCCCGATATGGCGTGTTCGGGATCTGGATCGGCCCGGTCGAAGACAAGCCTCTTCCAGTGTCAGACTCCCAGCTGGAGCGCGCGCGTGCATCAAGCGCTGCCTGGCCTGAGAGTTTCGGAAATCTGCCGAATCCTTACGCTGATCTCGTTTCTTTCTATGAAACTGGCGCAAGCTTGGGGCGCTGGGAAAACCATATTCTCGATGTCTATGGCCCCGATGGCGAAAAGCTCTGGGGCATCCCCAGATCGACGCTGTTAGCAGCGACCAAGTCACCCCCAGTCCAGGAGTTCAAACGTGCTCGATTGTCGGATACCGATTACCAGCTCTTTCTCGTCGCCTGGGAAAGTTGGGGCCGCACTGGAAACCACGATATTTGCTGTGATCTTTGCGGCAGCAATATAATCTTCGAGAAAACGGGGGCTGCGGTGAAACACTCCTGTTCCTGTGGCAGGTTCACCGGCGCGTTGCGCGGGCCATAACAGCCCGACATCCAGCCCACTGGCCGAATCCGGCCATCTCATTCAAGCCGATCTCCTATGGGTCAGCCAATTCGTAGCAAGATGACGTTCAAATGACAATGCAGATGCCAGAGGTGCTGGAAGTTGAAGACGGAACGCTTGAACTGCCAGCGTTCCAGCTGTACGGAGTAATGGTTGGCGATATTGACGATCCGACGACATGGTCCGGATATACATTTTCGGTGCGTGGCGATCCAACGAAAATGGTGATGTGCACGGCGCTGTGGAGAGGATACGTCTCGACCTATCTTCTTCGACGCGATGGCACAATCCACCTGCAACAGCTTGAATATCCTTTCACTAAAGATGTGCGTCGTGACGAGGTGGACGAGCAACTGACTGGTGATTTTTGGCTCGACATGAGAAAAGGTTTCACGGGAGACGCGGTCCTGGTGCCTTTCGTTGACGGTCGCATCGACATCGAAAAAAGTCGTTGGCGGTCCAGGAAAGGAAGATCCATTGAACGTTACATTTGATTGGTTCCCTTGCATGCCGCATGGCGCTCGCCAGTGCAGACCGGTCCGGATACGCGCCTGCATTGATGAATCGCCGCTGTCGGATCATACTCGTGCCTGCATCGACATATGACCCGATCAAGCGCCCGAAAAAGCGCCGGGCCCATCCGCCCAACAGACGCAGCGGCCGCGCGACACATCAGCGGCTCAGCAAGCGCCATTCACCGACCTGATTTCATGTTCACTAACGCTACCCAGTCCAAGCCCGCCCCGATCCGCGCCGTCATCATCGATCTCGACGGCACCATGCTCGACACCCTGCCCGACTTCCACGTCGCCATCAACGCCATGCGCGGCGAATTCGGCGACGCGCCGATCACCCAGCAGCAGATCGGTCTGATGATCGGCAAAGGTTCCGACAACCTGATCCGCGCCGTGCTCGCGCTGGAACACGATGCCGCCGGCGTCGACCAGCGCTTCGCCGACGCCATGGCCTTCTACCAGCGTCACTACCTGGCCATCAACGGCAAGCATAGCGCGCTCTACGACGGCGTCATCGACGGCCTGGACGCCATGAAAAAAGACGGCCTGCGCCTGGCCTGCGTGACCAACAAACCGATCGCCTTCGCCACCCCGCTGCTGGCCCAAAAAGGCCTTGCACATTATTTCGAGGTGGTCTACGGCGGCGACTCGCTGCCGCGCAAAAAACCCGACCCCATGCCCCTGCTGCAGGTGTGCGCCGACTTCGACCTTGCACCGTCGCAAGTGGTGGCGATCGGCGACTCTTCCAACGATGCAGAAGCCGCTCGTCGAGCTGGATGCTTTGTCTTGACGGTACCGTATGGTTATAACCACGGTCAGGCTATACACGAAACAGATTCCGATGGTATAGTTACCTCACTTGTAGAAGCGGCAACCCTGATTCGTTCCCACAACCGCAACGCACACTAACCTTCAACCACATATGTTTTTCATCAAAAAACACAATGTCACCCAAACCGGCTCGATTGAGGCCTGGCTTTGGCGACGCTGGCAATCCTGGGCTAAGTAACCCTGTCGTGATTGCTGTCGGCTGCCTCCTTGCGCCGACAGGTTTTTTGAACCCCACCGCCGGCGCGATGCGCCATGGCGGCCTGGAGAAAAGCATGACCAGACTCGAATTCACATCGCGGGCCGACGAATGCGTCAACCGACCGCAGATGTTGCTCGTCAAAGAACACAATGCCCCCCAAACCGGCCCGCTCGAGGCCTGGCTTTGGCGTCGCTGGCAATCCTGCTCCAAGTAACCCCGTAGTGATTGCTGTCGGCTGCGCCCTTGCACCGACAGGTTTTTTGAACCCCACCGCTGGCGGATGCGCCACTGCGGCATGGAGAAAAGCATGACCGAACTTGAATTCAAATCGCTGGCCAACGAAGGCTTCAACCGCATTCCCCTGATTTCGGAAGCCTTCGCCGATCTCGAAACACCGCTCACCCTCTACCTCAAGCTGGCGCAGACGAATAACGTCAGCAAGAACACCTTCCTGCTCGAATCGGTGGTGGGCGGCGAGCGTTTCGGACGGTATTCCTTCATCGGCCTTCCCGCGTCGACGGTGCTGCGCAGCTTCGGCACGCGCACCGAGATCGTCAAGCACGGCGAGGTGATCGAAACCCACAACGGCAATCCGCTCGACTTCATCGAGCAGTACCAGGCGCGCTTCAAAGTGGCGCTGCGTCCGGGCCTGCCGCGCTTCTGCGGCGGCCTGGCCGGCTACTTCGGCTACGACACCGTGCGCCACATCGAACGCAAGCTGGCCGACACCCAGCCCAAGGACACCCTGGGCCTGCCCGACATCCAGCTGATGGTGACCGAGGAACTGGCGGTGATCGACAACCTGTCGGGCAAGCTGTATCTGATCGTGTACGCCGACACCGCGCAGGCGGAAGCCTATTCCAGGGCGCGCCAGCGCCTGAAAGACCTGCGCATGATGCTGCGCCGTGGCGTCGACGCGCCCGTCACATCGAGCTCGGTGCGGACCGAAGCGGTGCGCGAGTTCAGCAAGGAGGATTACCTCAAGGCCGTTGCGCGCGCCCACGAATACGTGATGGCCGGGGACCTGATGCAGGTGCAGATCGGCCAGCGCATCCGCAAGCCCTACGTGGACAATCCGCTGACCCTGTACCGCGCCCTGCGTTCGCTGAACCCGTCGCCGTACATGTACTTCTATAACTTCGGCGACATGCAGATCGTCGGCGCCTCGCCGGAGATCCTGGTGCGCAACGAGACCGCGGCCGACGGCAGCAAAAAAGTCACCCTGCGCCCGATCGCCGGCACCCGCCCGCGCGGCGCGACGCCGGAACGCGATGCCGAACTGTCGAAGGAACTGCTGGCCGACCCCAAGGAAATCGCCGAACACGTTATGCTGATCGACCTGGCGCGCAACGACCTGGGCCGCATCTCCGACATCGGCACCGTCAAGGTCACCGAGCGCATGGTGGTGGAAAAATACTCGCATGTGCAGCACATCGTCTCGAACGTCGAAGGCACGCTGAAGGAAGGCATGTCCAACCTGGACGTGCTGCGCGCGACCTTCCCGGCCGGCACCCTGACCGGCGCGCCGAAAGTGCGCGCCATGGAAGTGATCGACGAACTCGAACCGACCAAGCGCGGCATCTACGGCGGCGCCTGCGGCTACCTGTCGTTCGGCGGCGAGATGGACGTGGCGATTGCGATCCGCACCGGGGTAATCAAGGACGGCATGCTGTACGTGCAGGCCGCTGCCGGCATCGTGGCCGATTCGGACCCCGAAATGGAATGGCAGGAAACCGAAAACAAGGCGCGTGCAGTCCTGCGCGCCGCCGAACAAGTGCAAGACGGCCTGGATGGGGAGATCTGAAATGCTGCTAATGATCGATAACTACGACTCGTTCACCTACAACCTGGTGCAGTATTTTGGTGAGTTGGGCGAACAGGTTGCTACCTTCCGCAACGACGAAATCACGATCGAGGAGATCGCGGCGATGCAGCCGGACCGCATCTGCATCTCGCCCGGTCCCAAGACCCCGGCCGAAGCCGGGATCTCGATCGCCATCCTGGAGCAGTTCAAGGGCAAGCTGCCGATCCTCGGCGTGTGCCTCGGCCACCAGGCCATCGGCGCCGCATTCGGCGGCAAGGTGATTCGCGCCAAGCAGGTCATGCATGGCAAGACGTCGCTGATCGCGCACACCGGCGTGGGCGTGTTCAAGGATCTTCCGAGTCCGTTCACGGTCATCCGCTACCACTCGCTGGCGATCGAGCGCGCGTCGCTCCCGGCCTGCCTGGAGGTGACGGCATGGACCGACGACGGCGAGATCATGGGCGTGCGGCACAAGGATTTCGATATCGAGGGTGTGCAGTTCCATCCCGAATCGATCCTGTCCGAGCATGGCCATGCCCTGCTGAAGAATTTTCTCGAACGCTAACGCCCTGCCCAAGGAGCCCTCATGCCGATCACCCCACAAGAAGCACTGCTGCGCTGCATCGAACACCGCGAGATTTTTCACGACGAGATGCTGCACCTGTTCCGCCAGATCATGTCGGGCGAGATGTCGCCGACCATGATCGCCGCCCTCACGCTCGGCCTGCGCGTGAAGAAGGAAACCATCGGCGAAATCGCCGCCGCCGCGCAAGTGATGCGCGAATTTTCAACCAAGGTGCCGATGGCCGACACCACCAACCTGCTCGACATCGTCGGCACCGGTGGCGACGGCGCGCACACATTCAATATTTCGACCACGGCCATGTTCGTGGCCGCCGCCGCCGGCGCGCGCGTGGCCAAGCATGGCGGGCGCAGCGTCTCGTCGTCCTCCGGCAGCGCCGACGTGATCGAGTCGCTGGGCGCGAACATCAACCTCTCGCCCGAGCAGATCGCGCAGTCGATCGCGCAGACCGGCATCGGCTTCATGTTCGCGCCGAACCACCACGCCGCCATGAAGCACGCGGCGCCGGTGCGGCGCGAACTGGGCGTGCGCACCATTTTCAATATTCTCGGGCCGCTGACCAATCCGGCCGGCGCACCGAACATCCTGATGGGCGTGTTCCACCAGGATCTGGTGGGCATCCAGGTGCGCGTGCTGCAGCGCCTCGGCGCGCAGCATGCGGTGGTGGTGTATGGCCGCGACAATATGGATGAAGTGTCGCTCGGCGCGGGCACCATGGTCGGAGAACTGGTCAACGGCGAAATCCGCGAGTACGAGATTCATCCCGAAGACTTCGGCCTGGCGATGATCGCCAGCCGCAATCTCAAGGTGGCGAACGCGGTCGAATCGAAGGCGAAGATGATGGAAGCGCTCAACGGCGAACCCGGTGCGGCCTACGATATCGTCGCGCTCAATGCCGGCACCGCGCTGTATGCGGCCGGCGTGGCGGCCTCGATTGAAGATGGCCTGAAAAAGGCGCGCGAGGCGGTCGAATCGGGCGCGGCGCGGGCCAAGGTCGACCAGTTCGTTCAAGTCACGCAGCAACTGGCCGCGTAAATGCGGAACCTCGTTCCCCGCCTGCGCGGGGAATGACGGGGTAGCACATTTCCCGCGCCATCAACCCAGGATTTCTCTCCATGTTCGGCATCCACGACCTGCCCCTGTTCATCCTCTCCGGCCTGCTGCTCAACATCATGCCCGGCCCGGACTCGCTGCTGATCATGACGCGCAGCGCCACCCAGGGATGGCGCGCCGGCGTGGCCGCCACGCTGGGCATCGGCGCCGGCACCATGATCCACGTGCTGGCCGCGGCACTCGGCCTGTCCGCCATCCTGGCCACCTCGGCGACCGCCTTCATGGTCGTCAAGTACGCCGGCGCGGCCTACATCATCTACATGGCGATCGGCCTGCTGCGCAGCAGGCGGCGCGACCCTGCGTCACCAAGCGCGGTGGCCCCGCTGCCGTATGCGAAAATCCTCGCCCAGGGATTCCTGACAAACGTCCTCAATCCCAAGGTGGCGATCTTCTTCCTGGCCTTCGTACCGCAGTTCATCGCGCCTGACGCATCCGGCAAGGCGCTGGCCTTCGTCGTCCTCGGCTGCATTTTCAATGTCAACGGCATGCTGTGGTCGATCGCGCTGGCGCTGTTCACGGCGCGGGCAAGCGCCCGCATCAAGGTCAACCCGACTCTCTCACTGTGGCTTAACCGCGCGACCGGCGGCCTGTTCATCTGGCTCGGCATCAAGCTCGCGCTCTCCAAACCAAACTAAAGACCTCATCATGTCCGATATCCTCAACAAAATCCTGGCGGTCAAGGCTGACGAAGTCGCCGCCGCAAAAAAACACCGCGACCTGGCCAGCCTGCGCCGCGAAGTCGAAACCGACGCCGCCCTGCGCAGCGGCCTGCGCGGCTTCGAAGCGAGCCTGCGCAAGCACATCGCCGCCGGCCAGGCCGGCGTGATCGCCGAGATCAAGAAAGCCTCGCCCTCCAAAGGCGTGCTGCGCGCCGACTTCCGTCCGGCCGACATCGCCGAGAGCTATGCGCGCCACGGCGCGGCGTGCCTGTCGGTGCTGACCGACGTGGAGTTCTTCCAGGGCCAGGTCGCGTACCTGAAACAGGCGCGCGCCGCCTGCCAGATCCCGGTGATCCGCAAGGACTTCATGATCGATATGTACCAGGTCTACGAAGCGCGCGCGATGGGCGCCGATGCGATCCTGCTGATCGTCTCGGCCCTCGACCACGGCCTGATGGCCGAACTGGAAGCCTGCGCCCACGAACTGGGCATGGACGTGCTGGTCGAAGTGCACGACGGCGACGAACTGACGGCCGCGCTCAAGCTCGATACGAAACTGGTCGGCATCAACAACCGCAACCTGCGCACCTTCGAGACCTCGCTGCAAACCACCATCGACCTGCTGCCGCGCATCCCGGCCGAGAAACTGGTGGTGACCGAATCGGGCATCATGGGCCCGAGCGACGTCAAGCGCATGCGCGACGCCAATGTGCACGCCTTCCTGGTCGGCGAAGCCTTCATGCGCGCGCCGGAGCCGGGGGTGGAGTTGCAGCGCCTGTTCGCCTGAGGCCGCGCCCTGTTCAGACGACCAGCCCGGCGCGGGCCGGGTCGATCAGGCTCTGGTCGGATGCCTGCACCAGCTCGTCGAAGTCGTCGATGCCGTGCTCGGCGATGAAGCGGTATTCGGCCTCGTGCAAGGGGATCAGCCAGACGATCTCCAGATCGAAGCGGCAGGCGATGCACAGCGTGTCGAAGCCCTCGTTCTCGGCGCTCGGCTGGTCGAGCAGCAATGCCGTGCTGGACCACGCGGCCGGCGCCGCTACGGCGGGCTTGAGCGCATGCGGCAGCTCGGGCCGCTCCGCGCCGGCGGCGATCTGCATGGCTGCTGCGGCGGCATAGTCGAAGACCTGCTCCAGCGTCGCTCCGCCCAGTCCGTCTTCCAGGGCCATGTAGTATTCCCGGCCGTCGCGCTCGCCATCCGCCTTGATGGTGTGCGCAAGACCGACCGAGGCAATCCGGAACGGCCGTCCGGCGCCCTGCGCCGGGAAGGCATACGCTTCGAACAGCGGCGCGCCGGCGCCGTCGCGCACGATGCGGCGCTTGTCCGGCAGGCCCCAATATTGTATATAGTGGCCGAGCACGATGGTGCGGTACACATCGGCGTCGAGCGCATTGTCCATCCCTGTCATGACGGCACCATGGCGCTGCGGTTAACGTCGACCAGGCTTTGCTCGTAGGTTTGCACCAGTTCCTCGAACGGGTCCAGTCCCTTGTCGAGAATGAAGGCGTATTCCGCCTCCAGCAGCGGGATCAGCCACTCGATCTCGATCTCGCCCATGCCGTCGATGGCGAGCGGATTGAAGTCTTCGCTCTCGCCGGTGGCCTCGGCGACCAGCAAGGCCGTGGCGGACCACTCGGCCGGCGCCAGCGGCGATGGACCCAGCAGGCGCGGCAGGTGGCAGGAGCGCCTGGCGTGCGCAAGCAGGTGCACCACCACGCTCGACACATAGCCCAGCACCGCATCGCGCCCGGCCCCGCCCAGGTCGTCCGGCAAGACCATGAAGTACTCCCTGCCTTCGGGCTTGCCGTCCGGCTTGATCTGCCCGGCCAGCCCCACCGAGGCGATGCGCACAGGTTCCATCGGCTCGCGCCCGGCAAACACATACAGTTCGATCAGCGCCTGGTCCGCCGCGCGGCGCAGCACATGCCGGTACTCCGGCGTGCCCCAGTGACGCATGTAGTGGCCCAGGAGCAGGGTCCGGTACAGATCCGGCGTCGACGCTGCGTCCACGTCCTCGATTGTCGTGCTAGCAGCCATCTTTTTTCTTCTTTTTCTTTCGTTCTGGTTTGGGCTTGAAATTGGGCCCGGTATCGGTCCGGTAATTGTGCGTATGGCTCATCGAGCCGCCTTCCGCTTTCTGGCATGGGTGGCAGTTCAGGCTCGTCGCATTCACGTTGTACGACGTCGTCCGGGCCGGCTGGTCGGTGTTGAATCCCTCCGTGTTGAACAACTCGACGACCGGCGGTTCGTGCTGCACGGACGCGGTGTCGCTGGTGATCTCGCAACCACACTTCTTGCAGCGCATCTTGCCGTCGGCGCCGGTCGCCTTTTTTTCGAGCCCCGTCTTGGTCTTCTTCCATACGCGGCTGGGATAATACTTGCCGCGCGCCCCCTGCAAGCCCAGCGGGTCGTTCCAGCCCGATGGATTATGCGCGTACAGATAAACATGGTCGCCGCCCACGAACCCCACCGGGTCCTGGCTGACAAAGCGCCCGATGCCGGGATCGTAGTAACGGAAACGATTGTAATGCAAACCCGTTTCATCATCAAACTGTTGCCCCTGGAATCGAAACGGCTGCTGCAAGCCGGGCGCCGGCGCCAACGTCGCCTGCGCCGCATGACTGAGCGTGCCGGTCCCCGTTTTCAGGAAACGGGTTTCGCCCCACACCTTGTAGTCGGCCATCCAGGCCAGCTCGCCATCGGCGCCGGTCAGTTCCTGCGGCACCCCGTTCTGGTCGCACTGGTACCAGTAGGTCCGTTCTTTCTGGATGGTGGCCAGGGGAATGTAGCTGTCCGGCTCGAACACGAACAGCGCGCCCTCGTGGCCGCGCCGCGATTCGATCATCAGGTTGCCGTCCCACAGATACTCGGTGCGCCCGAACAGGTCGCCCTTGCAGGTGCGCCGCCCCAGTGCATCGTATTCGTAGCGGGTGATCTGGGTCACGCCGTGGCGGCTCACCGTGGCCTGCTGCAATCGGTGGTCGGCATCCCAGGCAAAATCGGCGTGCTCGTGCGCCCCCTTCTTGCGCGTCAGGATATTACCGTGCACATCATAGGTGTAGCGCAAGTCCTGGTGTACGCGCAGGCGGTTGCCCGCCACCATGCCCTGCCCCTGTCCTTGCGCGTGGGGCAACAGGTTGCCGGCCGGGTCGAAGGCGAATTCTTCGCTGTCGCGCCCGCTGCTGCCGACGATACGGCCAAGGGCGTCGTAACGGTTGAGCTGCTCGCCGCGCAGATTGTCGAGCTTGCGGGTCAGGTTGCCGGCCAGGTCGTAGCGGTAGTTGCGTTCGACCACGACCGCCTCCGCGCCCACCGCCTTCAGGCGTGCGCCCGCGCGGCTGGTGCGGTGGCGCACCAGCCGGCCCATCGGATCATAGTCGAACCGCGTCTGCAGCGCGCCCTGGGTACGGCTCACTTCGCGGTGCACCGCATCGCGCTCGATGTCGGCGATCACCTGATGCTGCCCGCCCTGCTCGATATTGATCTGATGCAGGTGACCGGAGCCGTAGAACAGCCAGTTCAGGGTGCGCCCGTCGGGCAGGCGGGTCTCGGTGCGGTTGCCCATGGCATCGTAGGCATGCGCCAGCGCGCGCGCCTTGCCGCCGCCCAGGATCTGGGTTTCTCCCAGCACCTGCCCGAGCGGATCGTAGGCGAAGGCGATGCGCGCCGCCGCGTTGTCGGCCGCCGTCATCCGCCCCAGCGCATCGTAGGCGAACGCCGCTTCGCTGGCGGCGTCGCCCACCGTGTGCTTGCGCACCAGCCGCCCCATGGCGTCGCGCTCGAAACAGGTGACCTTGCCGGGACCGAGCTCGCTGCCGCCGCTTTCGATCATGTGGGTCAGCTCGCCTGCGCCGTTGTAGCAGTAGCGCTGGTGGCGCCCGTCGATGCCGATCTCGTCCGACAGCTGGTCGGCCAGGTCGTAGACGAAGCGGGTGGTCTCGCCATTCTCGTTGGTCAGGCTGGTCAGGCGGCCGACGCCGTCGTAGGCATACAGCATGGCGTGGCCGTTGGCGTCGCGCCGCTCGAGCGGCTCGCCGTGGGCGTCGTAGCGGTAGCGCGTCAGCTGGCCCAGCGGGTCCTGGTATGCGAGCAGCTTGTCGCCGGCGCTCCACTGATACTGGTGGACGCCGCCGTCCGGCTCCTCGATCCGGTCGAGCTGGCCGGCCAGGTTCCAGCGGTAGCGCGTGATCTGACCGGCCGCATCGGTGCGGCTGAGCGGCCGCCCCATGACGTCGTAGCTGAAGCGGGTCACCTGGCCGGAGCAGTCGCTGGCGGCCAGCAGGTTGCCGCCGCCATCCCATTCCAGGTGCTTGACGCCGCCGCGCGCATCGGTGATGGTGCTGACCTGTCCCGCGCTGTCGTAGGCATAGCGCGTGACATGGCCGAGCGGGTCGGTGGCCGCCACCAGGTTGCCGCGCTGGTCGTACTCGCGCCGCCACAGGTGGCCCAGGGCGTCGGTGATCGCGGTCTTCAGGTCCAGCGCGTTGTAGGCGACGACGGTGCGCGCACCGGCGGCGTCAACCATCTCGGCCATGTTGCCGCGTTCGTCGAAGCGGAACTGGGTGGCGCGCCCCAGCGCGTCGCGCCGGATGCGCGGATTGCCGTTGGCGTCGTTGCTGGTGTCGACCCGCACCCCGTCCGGCCCGGTGACGGCGATGATGTCCTTGCGCTCGTCGTACCGTCGATCGGCTCGGCGGCGGTGGTGTCGTCCGACAGGATCAGCTTGTGGCCGCGCTCGCTGTGCTCGAACCAGTAGACGATGCCTGCCGCGACCCAGCGCCGCTCGAGGAAGTTGCGGTCGGTTTCGTCGAACTGGCACGTGTCGGTAAAGGTGTCGGTGGCGCCCTGCACGCGCCAGTCCCAGTCGGCCAGGCTGCCGTAGTCGCCGAAGATACTGGCGGTCTGGTCGTACATCGTGGTGTAGTGGAACAGGTAGTTATCTTTGCGCAAGCTCAGATACTGGTACCACGGTCCGAGCCTGGCCTCGTAATACGATACCCCACCGTCGACCGTCTTGAGGCGGAAGCTGAACACGCGCCCGGTGAAATAGCGCATGCTGCCATTGCCGCGCACCAGCTGCACGCACATCATCTTGCCCTGCAAGTCCTTGAGCGGCACATGCGGGTCGTTCGACAGCAGTTCCACGGTAAACTCGAAGGGGCGCGACAGGCTCTCGACCGCGTCGAGCCGGTTGACCAGCAATTCGGCGGCCGGCCCGTCGTTATCGGGAAACGATAGCCGCAACAGGCGCTTGTTCTGGCGGCCGTCGATCAAAGCCTGTAATCCGGAAGACGCTTCGCTCATAGCAATGTCCTGTTATCCGATAAACGCCGGGGTAGCGCTGGGGCGCCGGCCGCAAGACCAGGCCGGGCGCCACGGGAGGGCATTAAATGTTGCTTAAAGCCCATCCCGGATTATCGATTGTACATGCTTTTCAAAACAGATTACGACTTTCGGGCCCGCCTGTTCACCAAGGTCAGCGCGCGCTGGGGCGCGCCGGTCCCGCGACTTTCTTGCGTTCGTCGATCAAGGTCAGTTTCACGTCCGGCACGCGGTCGCCCTGCAGCTGCACGGAAAACGTCATCAGCTCGTCGCGCCGGAAGGCATGCACGGCGACCGTGTCGCCGACCTTGTAGCGCGACAGCAGCGCGTCCAGGTTGGACGGATTGCCGGCCACCCGCAAGCCTTCCACCGCCACCAGGATATCGCCCGCCGACAGGCCGGCCCGATGGGCGGCGCCGCCTTCGTGCACCTGGGTCAGTTTGCAGTCGCCGCCATCGCGCCCGATGCCGACGTCGAAGGCCGGCTTGGCGTTCTTGCGCACGTCCTCGAACTTGACGCCGAACGGCGCATACAGCCTGGCCAGCGGCAGGTCGGCCGTGCCCCTCACGTATTTGTCGAACAGCGGCTTGAGTTTCAGGCCGCTGATTTCATCGAACAGCGCTTCGACCTCGGCCTCGGTCACGCCGCGCCCCGCGCCCGGGTAAAAGTCGCGGCCGTAGCGCTGCCACAGCGCCAGCATCACGTCGTCGAGCGACTTCTTGCCTTCGGTCTTGGCGCGGATGGTCAGGTCGAAAGCGAGCGCGATCAGCGACCCCTTGCCGTAGTAGCTGACGATGGCGTTCGGCGCATTCTCGTCCTGGCGGTAGTATTTGCCCCAGGCGTCGAAGCTGGAATCGGCCACGCTTTGCTTGGTGCGTCCGCTGCCGCGCAGGACGCCGCTGACGGCTTTGCCGAGCAGCTTGAGGTAAGCCGCTTCGCCGATGATGCCGCTGCGCACCAGCATCAGGTCGTCGTAGTAGCTGGTGAAGCCTTCGAACAGCCAGAGCAGCGGCGTGTAGGTTTCGTTCTGCAGGTCGTAAGGCGCAAACGCGGCCGGCTTGATGCGCTTGACGTTCCAGGTATGGAAGTACTCGTGGCTGCACAGGCCGAGGAACTTGAGGTAACCCTCGCCGATGTCGGCCGTCTTCGGCCCGGCGGTGCTGGGCAGGTCGGCGCGCGCGCAAATGAGCGCGGTCGAGGCGCGGTGTTCCAGGCCGCCGTAGCCGTCGCCCACGGCCAGCGTGAGGAAGACATAGCGCTCCATCGGCGCGCGCCGGGTGCGCGGTTCGAAAAACGCGATCTGGGTTTCGCAAATGGCTTTCAGGTCGGCCTGCAGGCGCGCCATGTCCAGGTTGGGCACGCGGCCCGACACCACGATGTCGTGCGCGATGCCGTGCGCCTTGAAGGAAGCCAGCGCAAAGTCGCCCATCTCGACCGGGTGGTCGATCAGTTCATCGTAGTCGCCCGCGACGTAGGTGCCGAAGCCGTAGCGCTTGGCGCCCAGTTCCGGCAGCGAGGTGGCCACGCGCCAGCTCTTGGCGGCGGCGTCGGGCGGACGGACGATGTCGACTTCGTGCGGCGAGTGTTCCTGCCCCAGCACGCGCAGGAAGACGCTGGTGCCGTTGAAGAAGCCGTGGGTCTGGTCCAGGTGCGCGGCGCGCACCGACAGGTCCCAGGCGTAGACTTCGTACTGCACGCTCAAGGGCCCGGCCACCGGGGCGGCCTGCCAGGAATGCTTGTCGAGTTTTGTCAGCGCGACCGGCTTGCCGTTCGACTCGGCGCGGATCTGGACGATATTGCGCGAAAATTCGCGGATCATGTAGCTGCCCGGGATCCACGCGGGCAGTGCAAACACCTGGCCCTCGGGCGACGGTGCGGCCACGGTGACGCTAACGTCGAACAGGTGCCCGCCCAGGTCTTTCGGAACGATGGCGTACTGGATAGACGCCGGCTTCTTGGGTGTCGGTTTTTTCATGTTCAATGGGTAGTTCGTGGAGATGGACCAGCGCAAGCTGTCCACCTTACGCGAGTGTACTGGTTTTTAACAGGTCCGCGACGGTATCGATGTCCGAAACAACGCCCGGATCGTCGACCGAAACAACAGTCGGCGCATGCGCCTTGAGGATGGCGCGCGCGCCCTGGTCGCCCGTCAGCGCCAGCAGCGCTTCGCGATGGACGCTGCCGAAACCGACCGGGTTGCCGCGCTGGCCGGCATGCACCGGCACCACGATCGGCGCACCGCGCTCCAGCGCGGCGCGTAGCGCCAGCATGGTGCTGGCGCGTACATACGGCATGTCGCCCAGGGCGATCAGCCACGATGGCGCGTCCGGCGCCTGGCGCAGGGCATGCACCAGCGAGGCCGCCATGCCGCTGTCGGCGTCGGGACACACGGTGACGACGCAGCCGAGCGCGCGCAGGCAGTCGCCCACGCCGCCATCGTCAAGCCGCACGACGGCGATCACTTTATCGACAGAGGAGAGTAAAGCGCGGGCGCTGGCGGCGACAAGCAGTTCGCCGCCAGGCAAAGGCTGGAGCAGCTTGCTCGCCGCGCCAGTCGGATCGAAACGGCGCCCCCTGCCGGCGGCCAGCAAGATGCCGACAGGGGTCACTGCCATGCGCGCAATCAGGCCGTCGTCAGGTCGAACGGCAGCTTGCGCAGCCGCTTGCCCGTCAGCGTGAACAGCGCGTTGGCAAAGGCCGGCGCCAGCGGCGGCAGGCCAGGTTCGCCCATGCCGGTCGGCGCATCGCTTGACGCCACGGTGTAGACATCCACCTGCGGCATGTCGGGCATGCGCGCCACGGTGTAGTCGCCGAAGTTCTGCTGTTCGACCACGCCATCCTTGAGCGTGATCGCCGCACCGGGCAAGGTGGTACCGAGCGCCATCAGCACCGCGCCCTGCACCTGCGCTTCGATCGTCAATGGATTGACGACCTGGTTGCAGTGCACGCCGGCGGTGACCTTATGCAGCTTGGGTACGCCCTTGGCAACCGACGCTTCGACCACATACGCGACCACCGAGCCGAACGACTCGTGCAGCGCCACGCCCCAGGCACGGCCCTTGGCCAGCTTGCGCTTGCCGTAGCCGGATTTTTCCACCGCCAGGTCGAGCGCGGCCAGGTGGCGCACATGCTTTTCGCCCATCAGCTTCTTGCGGTAGGCCACCGGGTCCATTTTGGCCACGTGCGCGGCTTCGTCGACCAGGGTTTCCATCACAAAGGCGGTGTGGGTCGAGCCCACCGAACGCCACCACAGCACGGGCACGTTGGCCTTGGCATTGTGCACGGAGAGCTTCAGCGGCACCTCGTACGGCGCGCCCATGCCTTCGACCATGGTGTGGTCGACGCCATCCTTGACCATGAACGGCTCGAACGGCGTGCCGCTGATGATCGACTGGCCGACGATGGCGTGATCCCAGGCCAGGATATTGCCCTTGGCGTCCAGGCCGATATCGGCGCGGTGCACGTGCGACGGACGGTAGTAGCCGCCCTTGATGTCGTCTTCGCGGCTCCAGATCACCTTGACCGGACCGCTTTTGCCGGCCGCCCTGTACGCCTTGGCGACGTTGACCGCTTCGACCAGGTAGTCCGACGACGGCACCGCGCGCCGGCCGAAGCCGCCGCCCGCCATCATGGTGTTGAGCGTGACCTGCTCGCCCTTGAGGCCCGCCGTGGCGGCGATCGCCGCATGGTCGACCGTTTGCATCTGGGTGCCGGCCCACACGGTGCAGCTGTCGGCCTTGAGGTCGACCACGCAGTTGAGCGGCTCCATCGGCGCGTGCGCCAGGTACGGAAATTCGTAGACGGCCGAGATTTTCTTCGGCGCGCCAGCCAGCTTGCTCACATCGGCCTGCCGGGCGACGGTGCCGGGCTTTTTGGACAGGGCCTTGAACTGCGCCATCTGCTTGCTGGTCGTGACCTTCTCGACCGCGCTGGTATCCCACTCGATCGCCAGCGCCTCGCGGCCCTGCCTGGCCGGCCAGTAGCCGTCGGCGATCACCGCCACGCCACGCCCGCCACGGTCCGTCGCGATCTCCAGCACCGCGATCACGCCCTTGATCGCGCGCGCCTTTGACGCGTCGAGCTTGGCGACTCTGGCGCCGAACACCGGCGGATGCGCCACCACGGCCACCTTGGCGTCCGGCAGGGTGAAATCGATGCCGAACTGCTGCTTGCCGCTCGACTTGGCCAGCGCGTCGATGCGCTTGACCGGTTTGCCGATAAAGCGGAAATCCTTGGCGTCCTTGAGCGCCACGGTGGCCGGCATCGGCTGCTTCATGGCAGCGTCGGCGAGCGAACCGTAGCTCGCTTTGCGCCCGTCCGGGTGCAGCACGAACCCGCTGGCGGTGCTCAGCTGCGCAGGACTTGCCTTCCACTGCTCGGCCGCCGCCGCGATCAGCATGGCGCGCGCCTTGGCGCCGATTTCGCGGTACTGCGTGAACGAGTGCGCGATGGTGCCCGAGCCGCCCGTGATCTGCATCCCGAACGCGGGGTCCTTGTAGGCGTCGCCGGCGGGCGCCAGTTCGCCGCGCATCTGCGACCAGTCGGCGTCGAGTTCTTCGGCGATCAGCATCGGCAGCGCGGTGTGCACGCCCTGGCCGAATTCGAGCCGGTTGACCATCACCGTCACGCTGTTGTCCGGCGCGATGCGCAGGAAGGCGTTGGGCGCGTAGACCGGCTTGGCGGCGGCATCGGCCGCGCGCGCGAACTTGTTCGCACCGGGCATGAAGAAGCCCAGCACCAGCCCACTGGTGGCGACGGCGCCGGCTTTCATGAAACTGCGGCGCGACATGCCGCCTTCAGGCGGGCGTGCCAAGGCCGCCTGGTTGATCCATTCGGTACGCATGCGGCTCTCCTCAGGCTAAGGTGGTCGCCGCGTCCTTGATGGCCGCGCGGATTCGTTGATAGGTACCGCAGCGGCAGATATTGCCGCTCATGGCGCCGTCGATGTCGGCGTCGGTCGGCTTCTTGTTGGTGCGCAGCAGGGCGGTGGCGCTCATCACCTGGCCGCTCTGACAGTAACCGCATTGCGGCACGTCGTGGCGTACCCACGCGTCCTGCACGGCCTTGCCGACCGCATCGCCTTCCATCGCTTCGATGGTGGTGATCTTCTGGCCGGCGGCGGCCGAAATCGGCGTGACGCACGAGCGGATCGCGTCGCCGTTCAGGTGCACGGTACAGGCGCCGCACAGGGCTGCGCCGCAGCCGAATTTGGTGCCCGTCATGTTCAGGTTGTCGCGCAAGGCCCACAAAATGGGCGTGGCAGGATCGGCGTCGACCTGCATGTCGCGGCCGTTGATGTTCAGAGTGACCATTACTTCTCCCTTGGTTTTGGTACTGCGCTTCGGACTGCTGTTTTTATGGTTTGCTTTTTGCCTGGCCAGCGCCGGCAGGTGCGGCGGCGGCCGGCTTGACTGCCTTGTTCAGGCTGGCGAACTTGGCTTCCAGGCCCTTGGTGTCGATCGCGCCGGGAATGCGGCTGCCGTCGGTGAAAAAGATCGCCGGCGTGCCCTCGATGCGCAGCTTGCGACCGAGTTCGAATACCTTCTCGTTCGGGTTGGCGCAGTTGGCGGCGGCAGCCGGCGCGGCCTTGTTGTCGATCATCCAGTCGTCCCAGGCCTTGTTGCGGTCCGGCGCGCACCAGATGTTCTTGGACTTGGCCGAGGAATCCTCGGACAGGATGTTGTACATGAAGGTGTACACCGTCACGTTGTCGATTTCCTTGAGCGTGGTCTGGCGGAAGCGCTTGCAGTAGCCGCAGTTCGGGTCTTCGAAGATGGCGATGGTGCGCTTGCCGTCGCCCTTGACCAGCTTGAGGGCATGCTGGAACGGCAGGTCGGCAAAATTGATCATGTTGATCTCGTCGACGCGCTCCTTGGTCAGGTTGCGCTGCGATTTGACGTCGATCACGTGGCCTAAAAACAGGTACTCGCCGGCTTCGTCGGTGTAGATGACGTCGCCGTTGGCGCGCACTTCGTACAAGCCGCTGTACTGCGTCTTTTTGATCGATTCGATCTTGACGCCCTTGCCCAGGCGCGGCTCGATGCGCTTTTTGATCGTCTCTTCCAAGCTCGGTTTGGCAGGGGCGGCGCTGGCGGCACCGGCGAACAGTCCGGTCAACACGACCAGGGCGATTTTTTTGTTTAACATGGCTTCTCCAATTCGTTAACGGCCTACTTGCCCATGGCGTGCGACATCAGTCGACGCTTCAGCAACGGCATCTTGTCCAGCAAATTTAATCCCAGGTTGCGCGCAATGCGCACCGGTTCCAGATTGGTACCGAACAGGCGCGCCAGGCCGTCCGTGGCGACTTGCATCAGCAGGATGTCTTCCTTGCGCGCGCGGGCATAGCGCGCCAGCACGCGTTCATCGCCGATGGCGCGCTGCGGCTCGCGCGCGGCGATGGTCTTGAGCAGCTCCGCCACATCGGCAAAGCCGAGGTTCATGCCGTGGCCGGCCAGCGGGTGGACCACGTGGGCGGCGTCGCCCACCAGGGCCACGCGCGGCGCCACGATGGCGTGCGGGCGGATCAGCGCCAGCGGCAGGTCCTTGACCGCCTCCGGCTGCAGCGGCTTGAGTTCGCCCAGCTTGTCGCCGGCCAGCACGGCCAGGCGCACGGCCAGTTCGCCCAGGCTTTCGTTCATGATGGTGTCGGCCAGCGCGTCGGGCGCGGACCACACCAGCGACACCCGTTTGCCCGGCAGCGGCAGCAGCGCCACGATGCCTTCTTCGCCGGTGAACCACTGATGCGCCACGCCGTGGTGCGGTTTTTCGCAGGCGAAATTGGCCACCACCGCGCGCTGGTGATAGGCGCGGTAGTCGACCCCGATGTCGCACTGGCCGCGCACCCACGACTGGCCGCCGTCGGCGCCGACCACCAGCGCGCTGGCGATGGCGCTGCCGTCGGCCAGGTGCACGCTGGCCCCCTCGGCGTCGCTCGCCAGCCTGAGTGCGCGGCCCTGGACGATGGTGACGTTGGCCGCGAAGCGCAGCGCGGCGTCGAGCGCCTGGTTCAGGTTGCGGTCTTCGACGATCCAGGCCAGCGCGCCGACGTGGGCGCCGAAGGCGTCGAAGGCGAGGTCGCCCGCCCTGGCGCCGTCGCCATTGACCGCCATGGCGTCGACCGCGGCGACGCGGTCCATGTCGAGCGCGCCCCATACCTTGAGCCGGGACAGCAATCCGTGCGCCGTGTGGTTGAGCGCGTAGACGCGCACGTCCCACGGCTGCTCGCCGGCGCCGGCTGCGGGAATGGACGGGGCCGATGGCGGGACCAGCACGGTGACGCTGTGACCGGCCTGGGCGAACCCGAGGGCGGCGGTCTTGGCGATGGCGCCGTTGCCAACGATGCACACCGCGCTCTGATGACGCGCGGAAGAGGAATTTGGACTAGTCATACAGAGCATTATAGCGGCTGGGAAGCAGACAGTTTTTTGCGGCACTCGGCACCTTTATCGAAAAAGATTTCCGGCCGGCCTTGCAAAGTGGGGATCGGGCGTCTATAATCATGCCTCTTGGCCTGGTAGCTCAGTCGGTAGAGCAGAGGAT
>NZ_RXLQ01000030.1 GCF_003953935.1 Massilia atriviolacea | reverse complement strand
AACCTGTTGAACCAAACGTTCGCGCCAACCCGGCCTAACGAAGCCTGGGTAACCGATATCACGTACGTGATGACCGATGAGGGTTGGCTGTACCTCGCTGGCGTTAAAGACGTTTTTACGTGCGAGCTGGTGGGCTATTCGATGGGGCCACGCATGACGCAAGACCTGACGGCGCAGGCGTTGTGGCGGGCGGTACGCAGCAAGCGCCCGGCGTCTGGCTTGATCCATCACTCGGACCGGGGCACCCAGTACTGCGCGGATGACTACCGCAAGCTGGTCGCGCAGTTCGGTATGCGGGCGTCAATGTCGCGCAAGGGGGAACTGCTATGACAACGCGCCCATGGAGAGTTTCTGGGGCAGCTTGAAGAACGAGATGATCCATCATCAGAGATATGCCAGGCGGGCTGACGCGGAGTCAACAATCAAGGAGTATATCGACATCTTCTACAACCGCCAGCGGCGCCANATGCCAGGCGGGCTGACGCGGAGTCAACAATCAAGGAGTATATCGACATCTTCTACAACCGCCAGCGGCGCCACTCGCGCCTTGGCTACGTGTCGCCAGCATCATTCGCCGAAAACTTCAGGAAAGAAGCGCTGGCTGCTTGAAACGGACGTGTCCACTATTGACAGTACACCTCAGACCCCGAAAAACCGTAGCGAGCGGTGCAATTTTCGCGCTGCGCTGCTCACCGTATCTTCGTACGGCTGCGCTTGTCGGAACCTGCACCGCTCGCTACGGTTTTGAGGCCTCCTACGTGAAAAATGGACCATCAACTCGCATGATCACACTTAACCGTTACCGCCTAACGCCAGATACGACTCCAGAAGGTACTATTCGGATCTGTCTGGCTTGGGGGCGGAGGAGGGACAATTGGGAACTGAATCGGTATTGACCTGGTCGGCACCCCGGGAATCTCCATTGTTGGGATTTGGGTGGCCTCGCGAATCTTGTCGCTTGCGACGCGACATGCCTTCTCGGCAGCGTTATTGAAAATATCCCCAAGCGACGGGAAAACGGGGACAACCAAAATCGATGATATGCCGCCAACGCATCGTCCGACGACATTTGACGACGCACTCTCCCGTTTTTCATTTTCTATTGCCGCAGTCTTGTCGCGGTTATACCCATACTGCGCGCCCTGAATAGCCGCAGCTTCACTACGACATGCCGAATGAGATGAGGCACAGACACTCGCGATGAGGGCGAGTGCGATACCGTGATGGACCTTCATCGTGTCTGCTCCTGTTTGTTAGCGTGTCGGCGGTTGATCGGACTTACACCCCGGGGCGCTGCCGGTGCGCGCGGGCCGTTGCGGTTGGAATGGCAGCCCGTGAACTTGGTATTGGGCGGCGACTTTCGTCACGCCACTTCGCATCCAGGCGGAACGCACCGTTAGGGCGAGGGACGACGTCTCTCTCGGAGACGGATGAGGTTCTACCGGGTTGATCGGCTGAGTAGCTGGCATTTTTCGGGCGAGGTGCTTGCCGGGATGTATTTTCAACTTCCCAAACGACGCGTTGAATTCGTTTCGACGCTCCCTTCGTAGCCTTTCCTTCGGCGTCCAGGCCGGCGGCCGGGACATAAACCGACTTCTTTCCCAAATTTTGAAGAACAACGCTATGCCCTGATTTCACGCCGGCGCTCTCGGTAGCCCGGGCAAGATCAGCCCCCCAAACTGTATGTCGTCGGCCGTCAGCATTTTCGAGCTCAATGAAGTAGCTTGGCGGGCTGCCCGCGTTATGATGTAACGGGGCGCTGCCAAGACTAACCACAGTTCCTGCAAGACGGTTGATTGGATCCTCAGCCTGCACAGGCTGTGAACTGGAGGATGAATTTGAGGGGCTGCGGCTTTGTGCGGAAATGTCGTGCTGGGGACTTCTTCGGGCGTTGGCCGCGCCATCGGATTTGCTGATGTCGGCTTTGATGTGTGTTGTTTCGCTGCGTCCACCACTGGCGGCGGCCGACGCTGCACCATCAGGTATCGAAAAATTGGAGACTTCCCACTTGTTTCGGTGGCTCATGATTGTCTCCCGCCCAATGATTTTGCCGCTCTCGTCGCGGACCGGTTGCTGCACCTCAACTGGCTGCTGCCCGAGGTTTTTCAACAGGATCGAATCATGCATCGTCGCGTTCGCTGCTGCCAGGGCACGCGGCAAGTCAACTCCCCAAAGCGTTTTGATGACCCCATCGGTATTTTCCAACGTCACAAAGTAGCTCATTTTATTGTCAGGAATATTGTGGAAAGGTGCCTCTCCATGATCAAGCAGTTTTCCTGCCAACCGGTCAACCTTGACGGCCGACGGCGATGGCGCCGAGGCATCGGGTGAAGGCGAATCCCAGCCGGTAGGCGAGGCGTCGTGGAGATCTGTTGACAGCGTGGATCGGGGATACAGGTCGTCAGCGGTGGGCGACGCAGATGCACTTTGCTTCGCTTTCAGATCGATCGGGTCGACCGGATGTTCGGCCGAGGCCGCGAGGTATTTCACGGTCTCTCCCTTGTTTGCAAGCTCACGGTGCAAGGCATGTTGTTCGGGATTTTTCAGCCTGACATCAATCCCGTACTTCAGCATCACTTCGATTGCACGGCGTGCGAACTCTCTATTTCCCGTAATTTCGAACGCCCCTCCATATTTTTCTTTTGCAAGGAGTATGGCCCCCAATATCGCAAGCTCATCGTGATCGGTGCCCTTGACCATGAGTAGTTGGTCCCCGTGGTCAACGAACGCGGGGCGGTCATCGATTGAATACATGACGCTTCCGTCCTTGCGGCTGCTGTACGTCATGCGCTCAAGGAGATCGCCGATCGGCTCGATACTACGGTCGTTGGAACTCTGCATCCCAGGGGAAAAGCCGTTCAGTCCATGATGATCGATTTGCGCGGTACGCCGGGATTGATGCGACTCGGTTGCAGAGGCCGGCGCGAGAGGCTTGTGGGAAGATTCGTCGTCGGCGGAAATGAGATTTTCTGGCTCACCGGTAGATGACCGCTCGTCCACGTCAGCAAGAAACTCGTCGTCGGAAGAATGTCGACGGTAAGCGTGCGATGTCGGAAGCGGCGGGCTTTCTGATGCCATTTCTGGGCGGTCAGATGGTGAGTTCGATGGCCGTAAGCCTGGAAGAGAATCCGACATTCCCTGCACGGGATTTGCGGCCGGAGATGCGGGTGTATTCGGCGGCTGTCCATTCCTGTCGGCAGCCGTCCGGATTGATCCGGAAGTTTGTGCTTGCACGTCTTGAGTGTGCATTGTCTCAGGCGCGTTCGGAAGCTGCATTTCCGGGCGGTCTTGAATGCTTGAGATAACTGCCTGCACCTCGTCAATGTACTGCACACTGATACCGTCAAGCAGCTGCACCACGTTTGCGTGAATGTCTGCCATGCGCGCTTTGTTCATTAGCAGTACTTGAAGATTCTCATCGGCCCCAAAGATATTCTCGAGAATTTTCCATGGCATCAGGCCCTTGTTAGCGGCAATGAAATCTGCCACCGCTTGAACCTCGACCTGGACTTTTCCGTGGGACGGTATCTGCGCGGATTCGGCAACGTGGGCAGCCTCGCCATCGCTTTCATCACGGCCATGGGGCTTTTCGACCGCATCGTCTCGTCCCGTTGGTGACGTTATCGCAGCATGCACTTCCTCGATGCGCGTCTGGGGCAGCCAGTGAAGCCGCCGTCGAAGATCGTCGTTCATGATTTCCATTTTGGCAGAATCAGCTAGCAACTTTCTCAGTGTTGGAGATGCCTGCTCGATTCGCTCACGTATTTTCTTGGCTGAGAGATTGACTGCCTGCAAGAAAAATTCCGCGAGCATGATCAACTCAACAGTCGGCTTTGCGCGTGCGGCGAGCACTGGGTCGATCCAGCCCAATGCCTCCGCATAGCCGGGATATGCAAAACTGTTTTCGGCAATCCGGTTTTGTACGCGTACCTTTGCCTCGCTGCCGATGCTATGATAAGTAGCGACGTCGGCCAGGACCCAGGTACCTACCAGCTGCTCGGACAGGTGAGGTTCGCCGAGGGCGCGCTTGGACTTCCATCGTTCAAGGTTTTCATTTCCGCGACGCTCAGCGAGCTCACATAACAGATGAGCGGTGCGAACTTCTGCGTTTGCGGGAGCTGAAGGCGGGAGAATTTGCTCTGAATTCGTCGCTGCGGTTTCCATATCAGCACCTATTTGGGGTGATGTATAGTGCTTTTCGATGTTTCGCTGACAAAAGTCATGTGACGGCTGGCTACTTTCCCTAAAGTAAAGTATGGGCAAATCACATTTTCTGTATAATTTATCTTATACAAAATTCTGATGGTTTTGGTTGACTTCGCTATCAAGTGAGACGCAGATCAAACTTTGTGATGATGAAATCGTTTACCAATTTTTTTCTTCGGCATCGATATGACCGACCAGACTCCCCCAATCTGCGGCGCCGATCTTGAGCGATGGCGCGTTGGCAATGGCCTGACGAAGGTCATGGCTGCGGATGCGTTTGGGCTTCAGTTGGCGAAGTGGGAAGAATTGATAGGCAAGGATCAGCTATCCGAGCCCGTCAACGATCCGGTCGTTGCAATGATCTTGCAGCTTTATACCGAGCATCCGGAATCGGCACCCATACAAAAGGCGCTTGATATCAAGGAATTTTACGAGTTCCTCGGGTTGCAGGACAATCCAAAAGACAAGGAAGCGTTTGCGACCTTGATTGGACGTTCCGCCCCTTCTGTATACCGCCTGTTAGTCCATGACGGCAAACCCGGGCGTCCGCTGATCAGATGGATGGAAGCCGTAAAAAAATTGCAGCTAAGCCCGCGGGCGAGTCTGAAAACAATGGAGTCTGTGGTGAGCAAGGTTGGGTTTCGCCAGAAAATGGGCAATGTCCTCGTTGACGGATGGAAGCGGAGCAAGCGAAAGGTGAGTGATGAGTAGCGTTACAAAGCCGGCGTCCGCGATTGAACTCTCTACTGTCTATTTCTGCGAGGGGCCCGTGCCGCCAACGATTTCGCTGCGGGATTGCGGGCTCCAGTTGAAAGGGGCCCATCCGGAAGCGCTGACTGCATTTTACGGGAACCAAAGCAAGCAAGATGGTTTCATGGCAGCGCGTGAGTACGCAGAAAAAAATCGTCTTCAGTTTACCGTGATCGATTTTCTTGTCGCTTTGGACCACCGTATCAATCCTGGCTTGATGAAACCCGATGAGTTAGCGAACCATGACTTCATTGCTTTCCAGCGTCTCTCGCGTAGCGCCGCAGATGAGATTCAGAATATTCTTCAGAGCGGCGTGCCGGGCAATTCATCATGGGAGAATGCGGCCGATCCTGTTGCGGACGGGTTGAAGCCCAACCAGCTGGTGCTCGAATCCCCGGACGTAATCGATGCTCTCACAGCCACGCCGGCTTTGCGCCACGTTAAAGTCATCGCCCACCAGGCAAAACTTCTCATAAGCGAGAAGGTGCTCACTGTAGGCAGTGTGCCCTTTTTTCACTGGGGGGCAATTGTAGAAGCAAGCTGTCGCCTCAACCCAACCACTCGTGTTGCCCTTGACGGTCCAGGAAAAAACGATAAGCCAAGTGAAAAATCAACCCTGGCCCCAGCGCCGGGCGCGCGAGCAAAGTCGAAAGTCCCCCGTCCGCGCTGATGCGAAAATTGCTTGTGCATGCGTGGCTTTCCCCAAGGGGGCGGGCAACGCCGTCCGGCAGTACTCACACATTGCCGTCTTCCGTTCCTTCAAGATCCCAGTTGTCATCGATGCCTTCCGCGTCCGGCCGTGCCTTGTGCATGTACCCGCTTCGTCCTTCGATACGCGCCTTTCGCAAAGCGGCGCGTGCGGCCTGAAAGAGTACGATACCACGCTCAACCGGGCCCACCTTGAACCGCGATATCTCATTCATGTGGGAGGCGGCGGTTTTGATGGCGGTCAGGACTGGATCGTCGAGCAGGGGATATGCCTGTTCCTCGCCACGGCAAAGCTGGGCAAGAATGTAGTCCGCCAGGCGAGAATCCTTTTCGCCGATCTTTTCGGCACTGTGGGGCAGCTTGCGGAACGTTGGCCGCGCGATCTGGAGGAAACGGTTCAGATGCAAAGCCAGCTTCGCGCTCTTCTTGTCCTCGTCGCGGATGTAAAAGGATGCGCACGGCAAGGCTGAATTCTTGAAGATCACGATGCCCTCTCCAGGATTCAGTTTTTTCAGGTCGCTCAGTTTTATTCGATCCTGTTTCTGAATCCTGGTCGTCGTTTGAGCCCGGTACGACGTCGAAAAGGTGCCTTCCACAGCATCGTATCCGTCCAGCATGTTGAAATAGGCGTCGCCACCTGCCTTCCGGAACAGATCGAAGGTATCTTCAGGATCTTCCAAAGCCAAGGTCCATTTGATCTTGGTATTGGCAATCAGCGAGCCGACTTCCTTGCCGGCTTCGGCGCGCTTCAACGCTTGTACGTCCTGTGCGGAAGCCACCATCATGTAATTCAGCTCTCGGGCCTGGGCATACATCGTCGCTATGCCTTCTGCGAAATACGCCTGGAGTTCGTCGTTAATGATGATGGAGGGGTTTGGAGCGTTGGTGGGATTGGTATCGAGAATTTGAGCCCTTGTCCCTTCGAGGTGATGACCGAGGTCCTTGGCCATGCTGAGTCTCATCGCCGAGACGTACAACTTGCCGAGCGCTGCGGCCTCCGACGCCGACTTTTCCATCGAGGGGATCATGACGACGAGGATGCGGTTGTTTTGCAGCGCATCCGAGATGTCGACGTCGGGATACTTGTCCAGGAAAATATGGCCGTACGTGTCCATCAACATGGACAGCGTGCGCGCGAACTCACCGGTCAAATAACCGTGCTGGTTGTAGATCTCGGGGTCCCACTGTGATGGGTCGTGAGCGAGACTGGGATTAAAGCCGGGAAGGCCAGTTTCGAAGTAGGCCTTGATCGGCAGGAATGCCAGCTCGGGAATTTTTCCGTCGCGCCCTTCGAGATATAGCTGCACAAGATTTGGCAGTGCAAGATAGTGTCGGATTATGCCGACTGATATGTCCAGTTCGCCACGCGCGCGTTTATAGCAGAGTGTGCGCAGCACGGCGTCGATCATGTTCAGCGCGCGCTGCTGCCATTTCTGTCCCTCTCCGGTCGCTTTGGGAATGATCGACGCCATCAACTGAAGCAGAAAGTCCGCCGACCCATCCGCAAATGCGTTCATCGAATTTGATTGGCCGAGGTCGCGTCTTCCGATAGTACGGCCTTCATCGTGGTCGACCATGGCGAGAAACGGATCGGCCCCTCCAGTAAGAAAGTTCAACACAAGAAAGTCATCTTCGCGCCCGAGCCGGCGGGCGAGGGACCAGAGGCAGAAAGGCACATTTGAACTGGCTTTGCCGTCTCCATACACGCAGCCAGAGCCCCAGGACAGCGCGTTGTACGCCAGGCCGAGGAGGGTCTCGCTTTTACCGCCACCAGTGGTCGCGGCGAGAAACAAATGGGTTCTCGCATCCGAATTAGTGAGCCACATCTCCCGGCCTTGCTCGGCCGAATATTGAGAACGCAAATAGCCCAGGTACAAAATGCCTCCGGCGACCATGGCAGTGCGTGCTATTCGCGATTTGCTGATTAACCCAAACAGAAAGCTGTCCTCCACCAAGTCGTCTCGATAGTCCCCGTGATCCAGCCCACCTAGGTCTTTCGGCATCCGAAGCGGCATTCGGAACTGCCGGCTATAGAAGGACATGGAGATAAACAGGATGGTGAAAATCCACACCGGCCAGAGCAGTGGGATGTACAGTTGCAGGGCGATGAGCAACAGCAGAAAATTCCGGAAGTTCGATGGCCGAAACAAGGCGTCGGCAAACCGAGTTCCGCTGGGCTGGGTGTCGCGGGCAAGCTTCGATGGATCGATTTCTCCTGGTGGACGCACCAACATGATGTAGGCCTTTGCGCTTGTGTTCCGGACGCAGTCGAGCAACCGGCACAATTCAATTCACTGACTGGCAGGTGCGCCTTTTGCCCATGCCGCGATCGCAGCTGCCGTGTTCGGACTCGACTCTGGATAGGTGAAGCCGTTCGAGGCAATGATCGCCGGAGTGCCGCTCAAACCGGCAGCCCTGAAAATTTCGTTGTTGGCTGCAATCGCCTCGTCGCCCGCCGCGCAGCCACGAGCAACAGGTGCGCGGTCAGCGGCTAGTTCCCGCCACGCCGCCGCGCGCAGTTCCGTCCCAGCGCACATGATGGGGCTGACACGCTCTGCCGATTGTCGTCCGCCGATCACCGAGACAGGAAACAGATGAATTGTGAAGCGCTTCGCCAGTTTTGCCAGTTCTGGTTCGAGCGCTCGGCAGTAAGAACATCCGGGATCGGAAAAAATGTAGAAGACTCCCTCCTTGCCTTTCGATAGGCGTATCGAGAATTTTTCGGCCATGGCCCCGTCGGCCATCGCGCGAGCAAGTTCTGAGGACTGGGGGATGACCCGCTGAGGTGCCGCCGCGAGCCCTGACGAAACGGGCAACGCTTGACCGCTATGTGAAGTTTGTATTTGCGCTGACGCGGCTTTGGCATCGGATTGCCGTGTCAGTGCAATGTTCAACGACAGGGCAAGCAAGAGCGCTACAAGCGGCGCGATGACCCAGCCCAGAATTTTCTTCATCGCGTTCTTGACTCGCCGGATGAAAACGTAGCGCCGCATGAACTTCTGGAGATATTGAAAGGCGTTTTCTGCCAACTCTTCGCTTGGAAATCGCTCGATCATTGCCGGGGAGGGTTCGGTAAAGAAGTGAGCGCGAATCACCGCTCCCTCAAGGGCAAAGCGCACGCCGTCGTCGAGGCGTAGTGCGGTAATGCTGCCGCTTGCTCCGGTTGCAGCGAAGTCCAGAAGCATCGAGTGCCCGAACAGGCAAATGTCATCCTTTGTTCTCATGAAGGTGCTCCAGTACATGATGAAGGTGAGAGAAGTCCAACTTTGACAAGGTAGGCTTCGATGCCGTCAACGGCGTCGTCGACGCAGGGTTGCGTCAGCCGATAGCCGCGATCAGATGCAAAGTCTTCCCACATTGTCTGGGTGAATACGGCTGCGGATTCGACAAACGGCGCCTTTCGTCCAGTGGTGTTCAAGGCATACCAAAGCGGGCGGTCAATTCCCTTGAGCCATCGGAAATGTGATGAAGGCAGTCGGCCGAAAGCAAGCGCTGCGGCGTGCATCGCGTGGAGAAGGGTTCGAGGGTAAGGGTGCTTTGCGAGCCACTTCTCTGCGTCCGGATGGGACGCGTACTTGGCAAAGGCGGCGTCGCAAAGCGCGAGATCGGGATAGCCTCGCCTGTCGTTCCAGCTACCGGTGTGACAAGAGCGGTTGAGCTGATCCAACAGCACCTGGGCTGCGCCATGGTCGGCGCCGTCGGCGAGAAGGCGGGCGCCAAAGATTGCAAACATCGCCTTCTCGTGCCTGGATAGATCGCTCAGCGACGACACCGGCGCTCCCAGATCGGCGACGAAAAGGGCGCGGCATCGAATCCTGTCCAGCATCCCATTGACGATCAGGGAGTTCGTCGCGGCCCATTCTTCCGGGTTGATCGCGCTACGGTGGTCGTAAGGATCGGTATTGAGAAGGTCCCCGTAGTACAGGCTCGGGATCACTGCGGGCGAGTGTTTCGCCATGATCCGGGGAAGGTTCTGGGCCGTGATGCGGCGGCGCGTTCGGTTAGCCGGGTGAGTGTGAGCAAGCCATGCGGAACGCAGGGTCATTGCCAAGGGAATCCATATGAAGAGGTAGCCCGCCTTGTTCATCACCTTGACAAGCTGTTCAAGGGAGAGGCTTTCCGGATTCAAGGCAAGAGTTGCCGCTTCATGGCGCCACTGCTTGACGAAGCCAGGGCTGAGCGCCCAATCCGCACATCCGAGTTGATGCCACGTCCACTTCAAGCCCCAGTAGCTGATGTCTCCGTGGGCCGCAAGCCACACCACGTACAGCATGCCGCTAAAGATGGCGGTGATGCCAACGTAGACCGTTCCCATGTCGTCGCGCTTGACGTCGTGCCTCTCCATGCGTCACCTCAAAACTTCAGGGAGTTCAAATACACTTTCCGGATGTACTGCGCTTTGTGCTTGGCTGTACGGGAATGGTAGTGTCCAACGCCATCCCAAAAATTTCCGTTAGCTAGGTTTATTTCGTAACGCACGATATAGGCGGCAGCTCGTGCCGACCAGCAGAAGTCGTGAGTCAGAGTAAATGGGGAAATTCCGAATGCCGCCTCAAGTTTCCTGGCCCAGACGGTGTTAATCTGGAAGGGACCATGGTCCCGTGTGCCGTTAGTGTTCCGGCTGATTGTTCCGCTCCGGCCGCCTTCAGTATGCAATATGCCCAAGATTGCGCGCGCGGGCAGGGCGTAGTCGGCTGCAGCCTGGATCAAGCACGGAGGAACGTCTGGAGGTGGCGCGGTAACGGGTTGCATCGGGAGCTTTCCGGGAAAAGCATATTGCATGGCTGCTTTTGTATAATATATTCAATACGAAAAATAACAATCTGACTCTATGCCGGCATTGAGATTGGTCAGCAGACGTTGCGTCCGTCATCCTGGTTGAGCAGTGGAACAGCGCGACTGACCACGCCGTTGTCTGTTGCCGAGCAGTCGAGGGCGCGCCAGTCCTGCTGATCGAATGCTACCCCGCTCATTGAATTTCCGACCGCATATGAAAATTAGTATTGAAGAGCGAGATTGAGCTTGGCCGCCAGGTCGTGCCGGTGAGCTGGCGAGATGAAAATCTTTAGAGTGGATAACTCGAAGCTGTTGAAGCTAAACAGGACGTACGTTTTAAATCCATCCCCTTCGATTTTCCATGCGCGCAGGAAGTCAATCCTCTCGCACCGCGCGATCTTTTGCTTGATATCGACCAACAGAAGGTGGTCGTTCTTGTGGTCGATTCCAAAATATTCACATGCGTGGGGACCACTTATCTCGATGGTTGCCTGGTAATTGTCCGGCTTGATAAGCTGGATTGTTTTCCTGAGCGCGTCGTGCCGGTATTTCATCAGCTTTACCAAAACGATGAATCCCCCGAATGTCCAGATGGCGAAGGAAAAAAGCGTTTCTCGCTTGTCGGCGGATAACGAATTAAAGCTGAAGTCCCATAGGTGAACAATCGATGCAGGTACGATCAGGATTAATGAAATCAAATAGAGTGCGAAAAGTCGGGAAATCAGTTTTTGCATTTTGAAGGCCTCTATCGTTTAATGCCGTTGCCAGATTTGTGGCGCGTCCCTGAATCGGGAGGCGCGCCCTTTCTCATGTGCTCCAGTCTGCTCATCAGGACATTCACCGAGCTCTTCACAGCATCGTTCGTATCGCGCCCAACAACTGGTGACGCGGTGCCGCCAACCCAGTTAATGACCTGATCGGGTACGATAAAAATTAAATTGAAGCAACTGTGAATGAGCGTCAGGCAAATTGCAAAGTAAACAAACAGCAGGGCAACCATACTGACGAGTCCAGTTATCGAATCAAACTGAATATTGGCTATGGCAATTCCAAATATTTCATTCAGAAATGTTCCGCCAACCACCAAAATAGCGCCGCCCCCGAAAAATCCTATCACCATAAGCATTGGGCGCGCCATGACATTCAACAGAAAAATGTATCCGTGCGCTGATTTGGCCCCCATTCCATCGCCTTCTCCGCTCAGATGCGTGATTGCCCATAACGGCGCGGCAATAATCGCCTCCAGAACGACCACTAACCAGTTAATGATGGCGCCAAACCACATGATGAACGGAATCAGCGGAAGGTAGATGGACAGCCCTGCGCCAATCAGAAATACAGGAATTATTATCATCAAGAAAAATGGCGTTGCGGCCTCGACCGCGCCGGCAATGGCATTGCCGGCGCCGGTGACGACGTTTGTGACCACGGCTACAGCATTGACTCCCTCCGCGACCGATGCAGCTGCTTTGACACCGACATAGGTTACGGTGGCGGCCTCTGCGGATATCAACGTGTAATCGCCGAGATTTTTCATCTTGATCAGGGGATTGGTTGTTCCGCCGCCGCCACTGCCGACATCGAGATTGACCATGTAATAGACTATTTTCTGGCCGGGTTTTTCGAAGATTGAACCGAGAAATTTGCTTGTGTCGGTGTTCGTGACGCTTGTGGTCTGTCCGAGGGCAACCGCGTTCGTGTCGTTGGCTTGCTGAGTACGGTAAAGCTTCTGTACCGCGACGCGGACGCTTGAGACCCCTTGGTCGCCAGCAAAGCCTTCGCCGTATGTTTGCGCCTTGGCCGCCACGGCATTCGAAAGCTTGCTGTTTGCATGAGCAAAAGTTTGATACCAGGCCCCCAAAGTCCACCATCCGCCATCCTTGATTCTGTCGCTCAGCTTGGCAGCGAGGTCGCCGATGCTGCCCGCTTTTAGGCCGGCTTCCTGATTGACCGATGCTTCGTACGCAAGCGCCGCGCGTTGGATAGCGATCGACATGTCGGGCAACTGTGTGTCCATACCGTTAAGCTGGGACATGGATGCGTTGACAAAGGCAAGTGCCTCCTGTGAAAGAAACTGCTGCATGCGGTTTAGTGCAGTCAGATGGGCACGATAGATCGGGCTGGTATCAATGCTCGATCCGAACCACTGAACTCCCTGTGGTGTTGCTTCGAGCAGTTTCGCGTCAAGTCCGGCACCGCCACAAATCTTTCCCTGGCTTGGACTACGCAGGATGAAACCGCTGGCTGTACTGAACTGCTGAACATATTCGCCCGCGTAGCTGAAGCCGCCATTCGCTACCGCCAGGGCTTGGCCAGCATTCATGGAATGCATGCATAGATCTGCCTCGAGAACAGAGCGGGCGAGAGAGACCGTGTCGGGCATCGCAGGCTGAACAATCATTCCCTTGCCATTGTTGAACGCGGCGACTGCGGCATCGGTGCCCAGGTTGGCAATGCCCACGCCGAACAGGGACGCTGCCCACAGCATGAGCAGCTGCGACAAGGCCCATCCGTTCGCGGTTGGAACCAGGCTGGCAATGCCCCAAACCAGACGTACCGGTCCCCACATTGTTGTTTGGGATTTTCCGAAAACAGTCCCTTCGTGGGCGACCTGGCTGAGCTGGTGCCACCAGACATAACAGGCAAAAATGCCGCCGATGACGAGCAGGCCCGCATTGGTCACCTGAAACAGATTGGCGAGTATGGTATCGGACCCGCCGCCGGCGATTGCAAGCGGGTTGTTGACGACATCGCCGAAAATTGAGACGAGAGCTTGCCTGCTCTTGTCGCCGGACCGTTTGGCGGCCTCGCCGATTGCTGACAGCGAGGAGCCGTCACCGGCGAGTGCGGGAACGGAGACGCATGCTGCGATAGCGAATTGGACCCATCGCTGTAGTTTCACCTTCGCTCTCCTGACGATTTTCCAAGCTCGGGATCCAGAACCTCCCAGTACCAGCCGTCGATCTCCTTGATGAAGTCCTGCAGCCCGCCTTTTTCCGACGGCGACAACCGTTTGTTGCGGAGTTGCCAGAGCCGAAGTTGTGCCGACAGCGAGGCCATGAAGAACAGGGGTAGCGCCGACAGCAGGGTGGCGATTCCGAGCATGTGCCCGGACGCGATTGCGCCGATTGCAAGCACTGTGAACAGGGCAGCGGCAGCAAGCGCCCACCGCTTCTGGCGTAAAAAATGCCGCGTCAGCATGTCGACTGACGGTGCATTTGCAGCGCGCCTGTCCATCATTGCCTGGAAGGACTCGATATCGCCGGTGTCGTCAACGGCCTGTCGCGCCTTTGCCTGCGTACGGATGCCGTCGAACAAATCGCGGATGTAGGCGATATTGCGACGATGATTGTCTCTCGCCTGTCGGAATGCGTCGACATTCTTCTTGATCGCGCGGGAGGGCATGCGTAGAAGAGTTGCCCCTGCCTTGCAGGCGCAGATCACGATGTTCCTGAGCGACATGATGGTTCTCCTGGTGCTATACGGTATGGCGTTACTGCGTAACTCGGCCAGGAACCGATCGGTATTTCAGTGCGAGTATCGGCTCGAATTCCTGCCTCGCCTGGCTGGACAAGGCCATTCCGTTGATCATGTTCGCTTTTTGAAGTTCGTTCTTCATGGACAACATGAGCCAGCTGTTGAGGGAATTGACGCGAATGAGTTCACGCACCAGGTTATCTCCCGCCATGGCTTGTAAATCCTGCTGATAGGCCGTGTTTGCGTACCGCCGGCCAACCTCGAACGCTTCGAATTCCCGTGCCGACATGGTTCCGCTCGCTTTTGCGTTGGCGGATGCGATCAGCGCGTAGTAGCTCCTTGCGGCCGGTGAGGTGAGCGCCTCGCTCAGCAGCTCTTTGGTCACCGGGCTGGGCTGGCTGTCGGCAATGCGCTGTTCTTGTGGATCGGCCGCAGCGGAGGTGATCGCGTTGTACTGGTTCATCAGGCCGATGTACTGGGCGCCGGCGGCGGTGTCGGCTTCCAGCTTGCGTAGCTGCGGACCTATGGACCGGCGCGTGGTGTTTTGCACATACATCCGGGCCGCATCGATCTGCTGTTGCGAGTACGTCAGATCCTGCTTCTTGCCATTCGGCCCGGCACCCATCTGGATGGTGTCGAAGCGCTTGTCCGCGCCAGGCATGCTGGCCGATATGGAGGGGCAGGACTGGGATCCTCCATATGCGGCATGATCGTCGGCATCGCAGAACTGCGCATGGATTCTTGCTGCCCGGGACGCATCGACTCCCTGCGCCACGGGAGGCGTATTGACGGCCTGGGCAATCTGGTAATTGCCGATGGCGCCACCGCCGCCCGGACGAATGCCGCCTCTCGTCGCCGCAGCGAACTCGGCAACCCGGGCCGCGCCCCCGGATGCCGATTCAGCGCATATGCTCGATGGTATGTCGTAGCGCTGGCGCGCATCTTCGAGGCGGCGGTTAGTCTGCTGCACGGTATCGAAATCGCGCTGAGACTTCGATGCCGCTTCGATCGTGCTCGCGACTTTTTGTCCGTTCTGATTAATCCCCATCCCGATGTTGTAAAGGAGATTGGAAACACTGGTGTTCAGCGCGATGACCGACGAGTTTACGAGATTGACGGCGGCCAGAACAGCAGCGTCGAACACGGGATAGCCTGATGCCGATGCCGGGGTATTTGCTATCATTCCTGCAAGAAACAAGGCACAGGGTGCGCGGCGAAGTTTGATGGTCTTCATGTTGGTATCTGCCTATGAGTAGTGGCTGCGTAAGCGGCCGCCAGATTGTTCGCGAGCTGCTCGATTACCGTTGCGTCTTCGGTGCTGGAGGCGGCGGCACGCATCTGCTCTATTGTCTCGATCGCAGTGCCCAGTGGGAAATGCTCCGCCAGTATCTTTCTGGCCGCGTAGGTGCCGATGCGTTTGTAGAGACGGGTACGTAGCGCCACGTCTTCCAGCGTTGTCGAGAAGGCCCAAAGCTCAATCGGGCCGACGGTATTGGTCAGCATTTGAACGACGAAGCCGACTTTGGTTTTGAACAGGGCCAGGAAGTTCACGCCGTCAGGACCCGGCCCGACAGCTTCGAGCTGGAGGCGGCGGATCGCTTCGCTCGACACGCCATACTCGTCGCGCAGGACCGCTTCGTCCCCAAGATTGCCACCGCGCAAGACATATAACGAGGTGGCAGCGGCTCGCAGTGCCGGCGGGTGATCGGTAAGGTACTGGGATGAAGCAACGACCCTCACCCCGGCTTTGCGCCCCTCGCGCCCGTCCTTGATCAGCGTTTCCTCGAAGGGCTTGAGCCCTCCTGCATTGTGCGTTTCGTCAAAAAACTCCACCTTCTTTTCGTCCTGGATTTCCGCCACGCGCTTGAGGTGGTATGCGTGATACGGCGGCGGCAGAACGGGGAGTAGCGTTTCTTCGCGCAGGAAGTAATTTTTTGCTGCCATGTGTCGCGCAAACAGAAACATGATTGCCGACTTCACGTTGCCTTCAGGCGTCTTGCTGCCAATGACATCGTTCAGATCGATCGCGACCACGCGCGTCTCGCTATTGAGTTCGAACCTTGTTCTTGAATTAAAGAGCGCGTAGCTGGTCGCGGCCACTGTAAAGCAGCGGCGCATGTATGTCAGTATGGACTCGCCGTTGCCGTCGAGCCTCGCCTCGCCGAACAAATGGCGAATGGTTTCGTGATTGAGACAGGCGGTAAAGTCGGGCAGGCACGGAACTGCCTGGCGTTGCGCGTACGAGGCTTCGCGGATGAAGCCGCGTTCGAACAGCATGTCGGTTACCTCGTACCACGTTGCCGAGCTCCACCATTCGTCGTCGAATTCCGCCCGCAGTCCCGAGCTGGCGAGGACCGCATCGACTTCGGGAGCTACATGCGACTCGTAGAGATGCTGCGCCTTGCCGGCTCGATCCTCATACGCGATGGACAGGAGGAGGGTGTTGACACGCGCACAGTCCGCAGGTGCCGCTCGTCGCTCAGGGTCTGCGCACAGTGCGTTGAGAAAGTCGATCAGGAAATCCGCTTCCCGCGCTGTGGGGAAACGTGCGCCCAGTTGGGTATCGAACAGATTCACCGCGAATTCGGGCGAGTTTTGCAGCCGGAGGTAAATCGCTTCGTTTTTTCGTGGCGCGGGGAGCGAATCGCGGATCAGCTGTATTTGTCCGATGGATGAGGGCCCGACTTCGACAATCATCATCAGCGGCAGTTTGACGTTCCCGGCGTTGTGAAGGGTGGCGCTGCACATCGCACTGAGCAAGCCGGACTTCCCCGAGCCAGGGGTGCCGGCGAACAGGTCGATCCAGGTGTCCTGGAGGCGGCTGCCAAGCTGAATCGGATAGATCTTCCCGTCCAGGGTCCGCATCAGCATGTTTCCGCCTGTGCTCCACGGCGTAGCGGGGCGCTGCAATGGCAGCATGCGCAGGGCATCCGGGAGCGGAGGGACCAGCCGGTTCGCCAGGTTCCTCGTCGTGAACGCGGGAATGGTCGATGCCCATGCGCCGACAGGATCGCCATGGACGGAGGTGACCAGGCATGTTCCCCATGCCTGGAGCGCTTTTTCCAGTGCGGCCATGCGGCGCCGGGTACCGATCTCGGTTGAGGACCAGGTCGATATCGTGATCTTCATCGAGCAGATCGCATCTTCCTTGCTGCGTTCGACGAGGTCGACAAAGGACTGGCGGATCTGCCGGTTAGCTGGAAGCATGCCAACGAACGCCACCATCATCTGCCGTCCGCGCATTTCATCGAGTCCGCCCGGACTCAGGTCAATGCGTATGCGCCAGGGAATTTCACGGTCGACATTGTCGAGCAAGGCGGAGAAGGAGAGTGGGTCCTGCGGACCGAGTTCGATGGAGAGGTTCCCATGCACGAGTTCATCGGTCTGAATGAACTCGCCCTTCGTGCGCACATCGTTCGTGCAGATCTGGTAGCTGATTAGCGGCGCGGTCAGGTCCGAAGCATCGCGCTTGTCTTCCCTGCCATGCGGCGTGAAACGGTCGCCGGGCAGGGTAGGGCGGAATTTCTGGGAGGTGCGCTCCCGGTTGACCATGACGCGCACGGCTTTTACCGCCTCATGAGCGCTCATCTGCCGCATCATCACTCCCAGCTTGCCATCCGGGCCGCAGCGCTCATAGTCCAGGCGAATTCGGTCGAGCATCGCATCGTGCCGGTACTTCAACGCGATCAGAACCGATGCCGGGCTTTGGCCATGCTCGATTCGTGGCAACTTGTGATCCACGGCTTCTTGCCTGCGCAATTTCAGTTCCCGCTTGCTTTCTTCCTTTGTCATCACGCTCATGTGGGTGTAGACGACCAGCAGGTTCTGCTCCCATGCGACCAAGGGGGCGTTGCGGCGTACCCGATCGAGGATGATGTCCTCCGATCTGATGCCGATGCGGCGCGCCGTGTTGATCTGCGGCTCGGCCAGGCGCATGAGCTCATCGAGTGCGCGGTCCGGGTCACGCTCGAAAGAAAATGTAAGGGAGTGGCCGTGCTTGCGCATGTAGCCGTTTTGCCTGATTCTCAGGTTCTCGATCATTTTTTCGAAGTCGTCCGGCGATTGAATCTGGTAAGTTCCCTGGACGTCAAAAACGCTCAGCAAGGCGTTGTCGCGTGTGACCAGCGTGTAGGGATCGCGAAGTCCGGGTCGGCGCTTGATGTCTTCGTCAGTGAGCCCCACGGCCGTGGCAAGCTCGCAGTAGCTTGCCAGGTCGCGCCCGATCATGTACTTGGCCAGAAACGCAAGGATGTCTTCTGCCGCCTCGACACCTGATTCGAGCAGTTTCATCACGGTTCCCTTCAGATAGGCGCGTTCATGACGTCGTGGTGCACCTGGCGCCACCGCTGCAATGGATACGGTGCGTATGCCTCGGCGACCCATTTGGCGGCATGGGACGCAAGCGGCGCGGGGTGGAACACGAGCGCGAGATTGTGGAATACTATTTCACGCAGTCCCCGCTGCTCGTCGTTGAGGCGCGCCAGCGCATCGGAGAAGGCAGCCGGGGAAAAAGTCCCCCAAACCTGCTTCACATAGTCGCGATGCGACGCGGCCCAGTTGAGCAGGGCCAGTGCATCGGCCCGCTCATCGTCGTCGCCACTTTCCAGCGCAACCATCATCGAGCGCTGGAGGTGGTTCACATCCTGGCCCGACAGGCCGGGAAGATAGGCAACGACGGCGTCGTCGGCACCGAGTTCGCCAAGATGGCTCCATCCGTGGCATAACTGGTCGGCGGTCCACAGGTTATCTTCGCGGATGTCGTTGTGATTGTCGTTGGCATTGTGAATGCCGTTGTTCCGGCTTTCGAATCCGCAGAAGCGGCATCGGAATTTGTCGCGTCTCAGAGCCCGGTCGCGCAGGTCCGTGGCAGTAAAACCGGAAGCAGCGGGTTCGGTAGCGCCCGGCGCTGCATCGCCCCAGATGCGGCTCTTCGTGGAGATCAGCAGCGAGGGAAACAGGGGCGTGTCGAAGCCCTGGCCCAGCGATTCCTCGGGCACCGGAGCGTCGTCCGCCCTGGCCTCGGTGTCGGCATTGTTCGTATCGAAGTTCATGATTTTCTGGGCGGCGTATTGCAGCCGCCCATCCAAGTGAATGTCAGGTCGGAACCACGCCCATGTCGCTACGCTGTATACCGACCGATTCGCCCGCCTTGATCATGACAAAACCGATGGCGCCCAGTGCTGCACCAGCAAGAATGGGAACGAAAATCTGGCTGCCCTTGATATGGCTTTGCTCGCCCTCTTTTCCCTTCCGCCACCAGTTCCATCCACCGAAGCCAGCGCCGGCGAAGCCAGCCGCAGCGAATACCTTACCCAGGGATAGTTTCACACTATCTGCCTGTGTGCCGGCCTTGTTCACCAAGCCAGCGATACCGTCGCTGCCTTGTGCCGAGGCGGCGGTCGCCACCAGAAGGCCGCCACATACGATGGCCGCGCTGACGAGCATCAGCCGGTGCTCGCGCGAAGAACCTGACATGGCGTCGCGCGTTGCTGTCAGGCGCAAATGGGCTTGAAGAAGGCCATTGCCTGCTGAATTCCAAGCATTATGAAAGTTCATTTTTTGCTCCTTCGTGGTGAGTGAACGGTTACCAAAAAAGATGAGCGGACTGCCGGAACCGTTCGATGGTGTCGCCGATCTGCACCAGCAGCGATCCGCCGACCATATGCGTCAAGGCGCGCCAGACCGTATCATCGGCGCCGTGCGAAGACTGTCCTTCGACAGTCGCCTTCTTGAGTAGCGTGACGCCCTTGAAGAAATAGCATCCGCCGGCGACGCTTGCGAGCGTCAGCACCGCATTGATGGCGTCGGCCATCTTCCCGAATTCTGCGGCTTGTGCATAAGCTACCGGGCCATAGCTGATTGCGCCTGACGCCATTGAATTCCAGGTCGTGTTGATGAAGAGCCGCAAGTTGAGCAGCAGCGAGCCGACGATGATGATCGGCAGGATATCGCCGACGGTCACGGCGCTTTGTCCGGGCAAACGAGATGCACGCGACATGCGCAGCAAGGCACTCCCGACATACAGCATGCCTACCAGCGCACCTAATGCCCATAAAATCCTCCACATTGCGACCGGAAATTCTTTCGCAAAATTGACGAGCATCGCTGAGATATCCATGACATCCTCTAGCGGATGATGCCGCGTGACGTCAGCACCTGGTGTTCGCGCGCATCGATACGGATGACCTTGAAATCTTCGATGACGTCGCCTCGCTGCACAACGTTCAGATGCCCATCGCGTACTATCCAGGCCTGTCCGGTATAAATCGTGTTGAGCGAATAGCCAGGCACAACAGGCGCTGCAACTCTGTCGGCCGATGTTCGAGCTCGTTCGTTTGAACGGACCTGTTTCTCCCTTGGACTGTTCTTGTTTTTTGCCGAGTGCCCGGGTAATTCAAGGCTGGGTTTGTCCGGTGCACTCAGACGTGCCTCCACAACAGCAAGGCGCGCGCCAAGATTATCGATAGCCGCTACCAGTGCGGCAGCTTGCTGTGCCTGTGCCTGGATGATCTCCCCTGCCATTTCCAGCTGCTGGCTACCAGTTGCCCCAGGGCCGTCGCGCGGGAGGGCGACTTGTTTTCCGGATGGGCCACGTGGCGCAGTGTTCTGTCCTGTCCGATCGTTCGGGAGTGGGGTGGAACGAGATGTCGTCGATCTGAGTTGCGTGTTTAGCACAGGGGAGTTCTCGGTCGAAGGTGTTTTAGAGTTTTCCGCAGGCCATGCGAGCCAGACGACGGCGATGGCTACGGCCAGCCCCGCAAAATGGCGGGGGCCGATACTGGCGAGTGCATCGCCGTCATTCGTGCTCGTGCTTCGCATGCCAGCGAGCGTGTCGTGAGGGGGAGGCGTCGTTTCGCGAGGCAGAGCCATATCGAATACATCTGGTGCTGCTTCCGGTTCGTCATTCGGAGAATTTTCGTTGGTCATCTGAATGCCTCGTATTGGAAATCTAGCGCTGATGGACAGCTGTGTCCGGCTGGCTTTTACCTGCCGATTCCGGTGCCGCCGGGGCAGGCATGGCATCCTGTTTCTTGTCTACCTGCGGCTCGACCTCGTCGCTGCTAACGACCGGGTCTATGAACCGGATACCGATTGTTTCGTTGCGTGGGATGAGCACCTGTTTAACGGGAAGCTGTGCTGCATCCGCACGCAGCACCTGGCCTGCTTCTTCGGCGGCGCCACTTGCGATCGCACCGGCAATGGTCCTGCCTGATGGCGAGCCGGAACGCGACTGAATCTGGCCTCCAAACGGTGTGACGACCGTTTGCGTATTTGCCTGCTCGAACAACTGCCCGGTTCTCGCCAGTCCGATTGCCAGGGCCGGCAGGAGGATTCGGGAAAAGTAGCGGTTGTTCACTTCACCTGACAAGGAACTGCGCATCGTGCTCTTGTCGATCGACTTGGCGTTGATGCGATAGCTCCGATTTTTCCATTTCATGAACGTGAACGTCATATCCACGCTGTCGTTCATGCGTTTGTAGCCCATCGCATACAACGTAGCGCCCGCAAATGCTCCCGATGGAATGAAGGCTTCAACCATCGAGTCTTCGTCGGTATCGATGTCCGTTCCCAGAAGGGCAGGCACTAGCGAGAACACCGGCACGACCAGGTGTGGCTGCCGGGATTCGGCTTTACCGTGAGGCGCCAGTGCATCGAGGCGTATTGCCGGCTTGTCGGGCAGGCGTGTACGTTCGATTTCACCGATCCGAGCGGTGGAGTGCGGCACCGCAGCCCAATTCTGCAAGAGCCCTTCAGTTTGCTGTGCCAGGCGCTCCTGTTGTTTCGGATCGGGTGGTTCGGACGGTGCCTGGCCAGGGGCGGGGCGTTGGGACGGCTCCGCAATTCCGTCCGAAGGGGCAGGTGGAAATGGCGTAGTTGGCGCCTGTAGCTGATATGCCTCGGCTCGTGCAAGTGCTGGCGCGGGCGGTACGGTCTGCGGCCGCGAGGAAAACACTGACACGTAGGTCTCTTTCGATTGTGATGCAGCGGAAGCGTTCCTGACATTGTATTTTTCGAGCACTTCACTGTAGTGTTCGCTTTCGACGACCGGAGTGCTTCCATTCCGCAGGACGGCATTCACGGCCGACTGATTGACTGAGGCAGCCCCGGAGTAGCTGTAGGCGAGATATGCGCCTGCGATCAACACGACGGCTGCACTGGCAACGAGCACCTTCGTCTGTCGTCCAATGTCTTCCTGGATAGCATTCATGACGTCCTCCTAGTCAATTTCGAGCTGCATCGTCACGGACCGGCCACCTTCGGAAAAGGTGATGAACGGTGTAGGCGGAAGGCGGTACACCCTGGTGCCGTCGCCGGCAGCGATGCTTTGGTCGAACGCCGTTTGAATATCGAGGTCGGTACGCAGGAAGAGCGCGCCATCGAGTGCCCATGCTTTTGTCCGGATGTCGCGTGCCCCGTCAATCCGCACGGCCTTGGCGGCTGGCGGCGGAATGCCGTCCAGAAAACGCTGCATGGTTTCGTCGTAAAGCGCGATTTTTGCCGGTCCCATCTTGCCGTCGGGCGTGCCAGGGGCGCGTCCCGGAATGCGCAGGTCAAGGCGGTAGTCGACGACCCGGCTGTCGGACTTGGAATCTGGTTCGCCGGTGGCGAGCTTGATGACGACCGGAGTGGCAAAACCCTCCAGGAGCACACTAAGGTTTCCGTCTTCGTATGGTGAAAGGCCGGAGAGTACGACGGTTGCCGTACCTTTCAACCATTCGGCGTCGAAGTACCGGCTGTCGGAGACGCGCGGCGCGGCGGCAAGTGGCCACGGGGCTCCGGTGGCGTCCAGGAACATCAGGGTTGTCATCTCGCCGGGCAGCATCCGCGCAATAGGCGGCGTCGAGCCCGGTGCCAGGTCCACAGTGATACTGCTGATGCGGGGGATGGTCCGCACTGGACGGAATGCTTTCGCTTTTCTTGTGCGGTCGTAGCCTTTTCGCATTTGTACTATCTCGGCTTCGCTGAACGGAGAAACGGCTGCCTGCCCTTGCTTGAGATTGTCGGGCGGGACGAGAGGCGGAAGCGGGGCGATTC
This sequence comes from Massilia atriviolacea, assembly GCF_003953935.1. Lineage (GTDB taxonomy): Bacteria > Pseudomonadota > Gammaproteobacteria > Burkholderiales > Burkholderiaceae_D > Telluria_A > Telluria_A atriviolacea. Next base: position 18,510 of record NZ_RXLQ01000030.1, on the reverse strand, counting down.
CGTCATGGCTTTGCACTGCGCGCGCTTTGTTCTGATGTTTGGCCGGGGCGTATGTATCCGGTCCGAAATTCGACTGCTGAACTGGCTGATTTGGAACGGGAGCGGGGAAGGCCGGCGCAGCATTTGCAGGCAGCGTCCGGGGTGTTGTTGGAACAGCGGACCGGGCTGACTGCGAGCCTGGGCTGACGGTGGAGGCGGATGGCGCGCGAGGCTGCTGCTCGGCCGCCGGCTGTGTTGGCTGCAGCAGGTTCTGGGCTACTGCCGTCCCTGCGAGAAGAACGGCCATGAGGGAAAGGGACAGCTTCATTTGTCTTTTCCTTACAATGGGGACGTCACCAGTTGGCCGATGCCAATGCCCTCGATCGAATCGAGAGTGGGTACTCGTTCGATGCGTACCGTTGTCAGAAAGCGCTGTGCAGGTAACCTGGTTGTCTGTCCTTCCAGGCGTACTTCGATCGGAAGCTCGACTATCCATTGATAGACGCCATTCTCAGTGCCTTCTTTTGTCAGCACGCCGGTGCCGGCGGAAATGGACATGTTCATGCGCTTTTCTTTTACGGTTTCCAGCACGCCTGATGCCTTCAGTGCTTCCAAAAACGACTTGAATCCGTCACGGGTATAACCGGGCCTTACATCCTCCAGTTGCTGTCTCCAATTGAGGAAATCCATCGTGAAAGAGCGCGTTACATTATCTTTCGCGTATTGGATGACGTCGGCCGTTTTACGGTACGGCTGGGACATCGGGATCATCGGGAATATCCGGCCGTTATCGGCAGCGAAGTACTGGCGATCCGGGTGAGCCGCGTGCCAACCCAAAAAAAGATTTGATACCGCCAGCAGCGCCACTGTACCTACCAGAATGAAGTTGAGTTTGACGGACGCGCCGGCGATCAGCTGAACATGCTTACGTTCTTTCTCCTGGCGCAGTCCAGGATCGACAGCGTCATGAGTTTGATGCAGGCGATCCAGTATCTCGCTGAACATGGCATCTATCGCCGCGTCATCGTTCTGTTCGCGAGAAACTCCGGGATTTGAGTCCTCCACTAACGTCGACGCGGCGGGTGCCTGCGGTAGGCCTGGACGGGCGATCACGAAACTCTCCTAAACTGGTATTTTTGTACTATATGCTAGATACAAAATTTAATACTGGTCCTTTTGCTGATGTTTGATGCTCGTCAGTGGAGGTGAAAATTAAGAGCGGCTGCTCGTTTTACAGCGGAAATTTTGAGCGTGATCCTTGCTCTGGGTAAGAAAAGGTGTCGCTTGAAGAGTTATTTGATATGCAATAAAGTAGTCATTGTTGGAACCATCTATTGTGAATATGAAAAGTCGCGTTAAGAAACGTTTCAAACGACGTCGGTAAAGGACTTCACATGAATGGGACGGTTGATTCGCCACCCTGTTGCGAGTCGTTGCAAGTGGGCGAGCTGTGGGATCTGCATCACGCGATCGCCTGTCTGGATGTCGAGGTCGAACGCATCCTGCGCTCTCAAATAACGATGCGGCGCGCCAATCAGGCGTTGAGGTCAGGTCGTGACGACACATTGCGTTCAATGCACTTTGCGGATGACCATATCGTTGAGCTGCGGTCTCGGGTAGAAATGGGGCGCAATGGATTTCCGGAGTACGTGTTTCGAAACAACATCAATTTAATTCGTAGCCTGCGTCGACAACAGGCCGAGTTGACTCGGCAGCTAGCCGGCATGCCGGGACACATTGCGGGCTCGAACCTTATTCGGTCGAGAAGACGGATACCGTATGTATGCGTCACCGATAACCCGGGAGCCGTGCCTTTTCTCGCAGCCTATATTCCTTTCATCCGGTGAATGGCCACCCAGCCCTGCGGGGCCTTACCTCCGGCGACCGGTGCCGGATGATTGTGCGCGTGGATCAGGCGGTGATGTCGTCAGCGTCATCGCAACCGTCGCCTTCAGAGTCGCCCGGGTTGTTACCTTGGTTCTTCGGCGAGCGCGGCTTCTGCGGAACGCGTCTGTGCCTCAGGTTGTGCATGCCGTTCGTTATCAAGCGTTCGTGTGGCCATCCGCGTTGCCTCATGATGTCTGCCAGAACCTGTTTCGCGGCGTCGCATGGGGAGTCGTTGATCAGGTTCTCCACGGCCGGCCTGCTTGGTGATGGCCGATGGACGTGTTCGTATATCTCCTGGTCCGGTCGGTCCAGTGCTTGCGGTTCCTTCGACGACGCTATACCTCTGCCCCGTCTACGATTCAACTTGCTATGCAACATTGAGGACAACGCGGACGCTTGCCCTAAAAACACGTTCAGTCGATACGCCAAGCTCTTCCAACAGGATGCTCGGCTGTTTTTAACAACGGCTTTTCGTTGGCCGATGTCTCCCTTGCGCGACCGTGCCTCGTCAGCGCTGCTCAGCTTGTATTCCGTCTGAGCACGGAATCGCCGCTCGACTTCCAGCCAGCGCTCACCTCCCAGGAAATGGGGGCCGGATTGGTCGTCCAGTCCGAGGACCTGAAGTAGGGCTGCAGGCAAGCCGTCAAGCGTGGGTTTGCTCATTTCTTCATAGCGCACGCAGTGCAACAGGGCGACCCCGGGGTGCAATTTCTCGCGTGGAACCGTGCGTTCCGGCATGCCAGTCAGAAGCCGAAGTTCATCGAGCGAACGTGTAACACGATCGATGTGGCAAATATCTAGCCAATCACTTTCGACGATGGCCAGGAGTTCTCCTCTCAAAGCGGATTGAATCCACTCATCAATTTGAAAGCGGGGACCGTGTTTTGGTATCGGATGGTTTTTCATGAATTTCTCCTCATGCATTTCTGACGTCTCGGCAGGCAGTCACTGTTTCTGGCGGCCACCTGCTTTGACGGCTCATCCCACCTGACTGCGACGCGCTCTGTCGCGAAGCCTGCTTAGCGGCGTGGAGCGCGGTAGGGGACGCTCCGGTCCAACTGGGGGCCAGGCACCCGCCTGGTTAAGTTTGGCGAACCACTCGTACATCATGGCTTCCTGGATGGCATAATCGCCGCGGGCGGATTTCCAGACCATTGACGGCGTTCGGGTTCGCAGGACCTCCAGCACGTGCTGTACTTGTTGAGCGGTGACGCGTTCATCTGTTTTTTCAGCATAGAAATTTAGGGCATCGGCATCGTACGGGCGGAAGTGCGAGCCTTGATCAAGCAAGCGCCACAGGACCGACTGTTCAAGAGGGCGCAAGGCGAGGAAGTCGGATTTCATGTGTGCCTCATCGTCTGCCAGCCTCTTCAATGCGGCAGCTACCAGGCGGTCTTCACAGCTCTCGGGCGATGGGTTGAGCGGATTGAGCACGTCACCCAACGCACTTGCGAAAAACTGAGGTCTGCAGCTGAGCGTGTTGAACGCGATGAGCAATTTATCGACATTGATGGGATGCCGGGCGGGCAACTGTTGCTCGATCAAAGCAGCTGCGCGGCTGACAAATTCCAGACCGAGATTTGGCAACTGCTGAACAGACGAGCCATAGAAAGGCGCGCCGTTACTGTTGACGAGCCTTAGAAGCTTGTCGCGGTCCGAACCGGACATGACCAGCATGAGATTGAACCTGCCCGGGCGGTTCATTTGGTCGCGCGCAGATTTCAGCGCGGTCATCGCTGACTCGCCTAATGTGCTCGTCAGCGAATGTTGAGCTTCGTCAATGATCAGGGCTATCGGCTTTTTCGCTACCTCGTGAAGTGCTTTGACCGCGTCAGTGAGGGTGATGCCGTCGATCTTCCCGATGCGCGTGGTGTCGATCTTCATCCAGCCAGCGAGGTTGACCTCTTCAAGTCCCATGGACTTGGCGGTGCGGGCGACAATGCCTAAGTGTTTTGATAGCTCGTTGGCAATAGAATCAGCTATGAGGTGCGCAGGGTTGCGTTTTGTATCCGACCAAAGGTCGCAATAGACGACCACGGCGCCGCGAGATTCCAGTTCGGGCGTGAGATCAAGTTGAAGAAATGTGGACTTCCCCGTTCGGCGAGGGGCAGACAGGAAGAGACCGCTTGAGGCGTCACCGAAGGCGGCGCGTCCTTGAAGGCCGTCAGCGAGAGTCTTGGCGAGGATAGGGCGAGCGAAGTGTTCCATGATAGAAGACGATTTGATGACGGCGTGGAAATTATGGGAGCTGGGATAAAAGTCGATAAAACCTGCCGATCACTCACAACAACTGAGGATCGACTGGCCTTTAATATCCAAGAAAGATAATTTTCGTTTTGTATAATAGTACAAATACAAAAACTCCGTTTGGCCTTTTTGTAGTCAGTTGATCGAGATCTAACTGAAGAGCTCCGTGTTGCTGCGCGCATAAAAATTGGTGATTGCCCGAAAGAACAGTGTGACTTACTACTCAGTCATCGGCAGGAAGCCGATCACGTTGATGATCAGCAAGCGGTGCGCCTTGATTGCCTGAGGCATGAGCGCGTGCTCTGGAAGGTACAGTCACCGGCGAAGCTGAGTGCGACGCTTTGTTACTCCTGGTAGGGATAATTAAACGGGAAAAACCGAATTGGTAAGATTCTCTCCGTCACATGTACTCAAGGGCACCTTGAATTACCGGTAAATTCCGCATGAACGCCGGTCGCGATGCCAGCAGCCTCGGATTTTGATGCAAGGCTTAGTCTGTTGCCGCCCGTTGTATGGGCACTTGATCATTTTGTGCAACCCAGACCGACTGCGGGCGTCAGAACGCCCCGACTCCGGCCTCTTTCAAGTAGACAAGACGCCGCGAATTGTATGCGGCGACTTTCCAATTGATCTGGAGCGTCGCGCGCGCCAGACCGATAGCACGCCGTGCCTTGCGCCCAACTGCGTCATGCCGTGGGCGCGGGTCTTGGCGATAGGATTGTTGCACCGCTCCTGGGCCGCCGAGATCGGCATGCCCTTGCGTCCTTTGCGCTGGATGTGCATGCGCCAGCCCTGTTTGCTTAGGCGCTTCACGCTCTCTATCGATGTAGCCCTTGTCGGACAGGATGTTGCGGTTGGTGTTGGCCGGATCGAGCACAGCTTCAAAGTGCACCGTATCGTGCTCGCTGGCCGTGCTCACCTTGATCTTGCGTACCAGCTTATAGCGCTTGTTGGCGTTGGCCGAGACCTTGTAGCCAAAGTAGGACTTGCCGTACTTCTTGGTCCACCGCGCGTCCATGTCCTTCTGCCGGCGCTTGGCAGGTTTCCACTCGATGGGCATGGCGTTTTCTTTCACCACTGCCGTCTTCGTTTTGCTCAGTGACTGCTTCGGTGCCTGCACGATGCTTGCATCGAACATCTGCCCGCCCCGCGCGATCTAACCGTGTTTGCTCAGCTGCCGGTTCACGGCCTCGAAGATACTATCGCTGGCGCCGGCCTGAATCAGGCGTTCCATGAAGGTCCAGATTGTCGTCCGATCCGGAATCTGACTGATCGAGCGCAACCCTACAAAGTGCTGGAAGCTTAGGCGGTCGAGCAACTGAAACTCCATCTGCTCGTCGCTCAGGTTGAGCAATTGCTGGATCAGCAAGTCGCGAACCATTAGTTCGGTCGGAAACGGAGGGCGGCCGCCGCGCTCGCGTCTGGGGCGCGGATGTGCACGGTCCACTTCATTGGCCAACGCGCCGAAGTCGACGTGCTGTTCCATCACCTGCAACGCATCGCCCAGCTTGTTCAGCTTGGCTTCGCGCTCCAGGTCGGCAAGCAGACTGGTTTGATCATGAGAAAGCGTCATAATCGGTGCTTCACCAACATGTCATGGACGAGATGGTTTTTCGAGGTCCGCTCAAGTACGAATACATCTCTACTTGGTCATTCAGCCTTTATTACCCGTACGAATGATGAAGAAAGAGTGAGCGTGGACTGGCCGCGCCTGTCCGCACCGGCGGCTGTGACGACGTAAACTATGGCGCTTTTAAGCGTCATCGATGGCCACAGCACTGAGCCATGGACCTGCTCGCCGAACTCTCCCACACCGGCACTAATCCCGCGATGCTCGCGCAGGTACGGGCGCTGCTCGAGCAGCAACAGGCTAAGATTGCGCGGTAAGAATCGGTGCTGGTCGAGAAGAAGTTTAAGATCACGGCGCTGACGAACGAGTTAGCCTACTACCGATGGATCCAATTCAGCAAGACTAGCAAGTCTCTCCTCGGCGAGCAGCACCTGTCGTTCGAGGAAACGGTTGATATGGACCTGGCAGCCATTGAGGAAGAGCTCTACGCCGAGGTGCCTGCCGAGAGAAAACGCGAGCGCGTTGGCTGCCAGCCGCTGCCAACCGAACCGTGCAACCAGGAACAACGCCGGGCAAGATATTTTCAACCACCAAGATGTTCTACAATCCGAAGCGCCGTCACGGATTTAATGACAGGCTTTCGCCAGCAGAGTTTGAGCAAGTGCATTTTAAACAGCTCACAAGTGTCTAGTAAACTCGTGGCGATTCAATGTACCGTGCGGCTCACTGTGTAATTGAAGGCCCCCACGACGACGCATAAATGGCACGCGGCGGACTGAACGCCGCGCGCCACAAAACCGATCAGTTAAACACGATTTTTACCTGTGCTCCGGAGAACGCGGATTGACCATACAGGCTCACGTACAGCGGACCTGCTGGGGGATTCGCCACGACGACGGATTCGCTGTTGCCGCTGTTAAACGAGCCGTAGTTATACGAGTTGCGGGTAGCCCACTGACCTAAGGAGTTCACGTACAGGTCTGCATTGCCGCTTCCTCCCGAACTGGTGATCGTCACACTGCGAGTGTTGGCGGGAACCATCACGTACATATAGCTGTAGTCTCCGGCTGGCGCCGACAGATTCGAACGCACGCAGTTGTTGCCAAGCTGCTGAGCCGAACCAGGGCATTCCGGCAATGTGGTTCCGCCACCGGTAACCTTGACGGCGGCGCTCTTCACGTTCGACTTGGCGCCCTTGTTATCGGTGACGGTCAAGCCAACAGTGTAGGTACCGGCGACAGCGAAGGTCTTGGAAGGGCTCGCTGCGCTCGAGCTGGTGCCGTCGCCGAACGTCCACGCATGCGAGGCGATCGTTCCATCGCTGTCGGTCGACAGGTTGGTGAAATTTGCCACCAGGCCGTTGACAGTGAAGGAGAAATTTGACGTTGGCGCAACGTTGCTCGTGCCGCCTCCGACGCTGACCGGGGCTGAACGCGCCACCGATTTCGCCCCCAGATTGTCCGTTACCACCAGGGTCACGGTATACGTGCCCGCTGCCGCGTAGGTTTTCGATGGGCTCGACGCAGTCGAGGTGGTACCGTCTCCAAAGCTCCACTGCGAATTTGCGATAGTTCCATCGCTGTCGGTCGAGGTATTGGTAAATTGCGCGCTCAGCCCTGTTACGGTACTGGTAAAGCTGGCACTCGGGACTGCGTTTTCACCAAGGCCGCTACATTGAGGCAGCGCCGCGTCGTTCACGCAAGGCAGCCACTTCTTGAAATCGGCGTCCATGCTTGCCGCCATGCTGGCGCTCTTCATGTAGCCGGTATAGCCCGCGTAGTTTCCCGGACGCAGATAGCCGAGTATATTGCTGACCTTCGGCCGCTGTTTTTCGAACATGTAGCGCACGGCCAGATAGCCCCAGTTATAAACACGAGTCTGTCCGGAATTGTAGTCGTTGCCAAAGATAGTGCTCAGGTTATAAGTCCCCAGTGCCGCCTGGGTTTTCGCGCCGTCGTAGGCCAGATTGCGATAGCCATACGAAATGTATTCGGCGAAACCTTCGATCCACCACACGGAATTGACGCCCATGGCAACGCCGAAGTCGCCATACATATTGAAGCGGCCATCAAGGTAGTGGATATATTCGTGGGTCAGGTTCCATATCTCGAACTTGGGCAGCATCCATTCGGCCTGATAGGCAATGAACCGCGCCTGGTTGCCAGGCGCGGACGGGTCACCTTCCAGATACATGCCGCCGTTATTGGTATCAATCCCGTAGATGGCGCCGGCGTACGTGCCATAGTCCTTGCTGCTCGTGAAGACGACCATTTCGAGCTGGGTGTTATTGTCGTTCGGGACAGGTATCTTTCCTGAGGCAACTTTATTGTGGAAATATGTTTCCTCTCCCCCCACGATGGTACAGGCCTCCGTCAGCTGCGCCTGGGTCAGGGATTGCGCTCTGAGTTTGAGCGTTGGGCTGCAGCTGTAGCTCACCGGCAGAACGCTGGTCGCCAAGCGCGTGCTGAAATCGCACATGCCGTAGTAGCTGCAATTCGCTTTGTCGTAGTAGTCAACCTGTTCGCCCAAGCCGACCCACAGCGCAGCCGTTTTCCCGGTGATGCTGCTTTGGTCGATTAAGGCTTTAGTACGTACTTTTGCCAAAGTTTTGATCGGCGTATTTTCCGAATATTGCAGGAAGCGCCCCATTTCCCGGCCAGCGTTCGAGACTAGGTAGCCATTGTCGGTTCCCAACAAGTTGAAATTCCAGTTGGCGAAATTGTAGAGCGTGTCGATGATCGACGTGTCCGTTTTGACCAGCGCCTGGAAATCGTCATTTTGGTGACCGCGGAACAGGACCGTGAACACATTATTTGTGGCCGACATCATCCACCAGTAATTGGCGTAGCTACTGTTGTACGAAGTGAGCATCTTCTTGACGACCGAATTGAGATAGCGGGCGTTTTCCGATGCGCTATCGATCAGCGTGACAAATTCCGACAGCGTTTCGCCGTGCGCATCGTTGACCAGGCCAAAATTGCCGTTGTTGACAAAGGCATCGAGCGCAGCGCGGATGGAGGACTTGAGCGCTGCGCCATAGGCGCCAGTCGAGGCCGCGTCGTAATAGTTGACGTAGTAACCGGCACGCAGGAACATGACCAGTTGCAGCGCGCTGGTCGAGTTTGTGCCATTGTAGGCAGCGGCCGTATTCCTGAAGGCGTCGGCAATGGTGACCATCTTGCTTTCGCTGAAAATCGCGCCGGCGGTTGTGCCCGAGACGCTGAACAGCGAGTTGACGCAGTCTGTGGTGCTCGCCTTGACGGCAGCGACCAGTGCTGCGCCGTTCGCGTTTGCGAACGCAGCAGTGTCACAGGCCGCCAGTGCCGCATTCGCGCTCACGCCGGCTACGCCTTTGGCCGAGTTTCGCTCGCTGAGCACCTTGGATGGGCGCAGCAGGGCTTTCGATTGCGTCTGTTGCTGCTCGGGGTTGTCGCCATACTTCTGGCGCGCATTGACGCTTGGTGGGACGCTCGGCTTGCGTTCGCTTGCATCGAGCACCTTTTTCTGGTGGTGCTTGCCGCGATAGAGATCCTCGATCTTCGCTACCTTGGGGTTGGCATCACGTCGTTCAGCCTTTGCGCGCGCTTCCATGAGTGCCGTGTCCGGCGCAATGCCTTGCGCCGCAGAGGCATTCATACACAGCAGCACCGCCGACATCAGTGCAGTCAGTACGAAGGTGTCTTTCACCGGCAGCTTGTTAGATATATACATATTGTCTCCATTCATTGTCTATTTGTTTTAAACGCCACCGGCTTGAAAACCAGACAATCGCCTGGCTTGCGGTGCAAGCCGGAATAAGCGCGGGCGATTGCTATCAATCGTATTCATGATCCTGCAACAGTCTCATTCAAACAGTGCCAGGCGGCCGATTGCCCCCACGCAATGAGGGCAAGTGTCGAGCCAGATCTACGATTGCGTGCAATGCGTGAATCGTGACCTGGATCGATTCACAAATAGTATCCAAATATTGCATCGCGCTTTGTGCCGTTTTGACGTTGTCTGTCGTCTAAATTCGATTAACAGCGCGCACGCATATGCATGTAATCTCGCGCGGGAAGAGAGAGGGGCAGGAGATCGTGTAGAAAATTATCCAGCTTTAAACTGCACTGTGTATGCCACGTTCTGCGGAGTGATCCCACAATTGAGCATATTTATAACGTGTTTGTGGTTTTTTTGCGTGTGCAGTAGGGACTTAATAGCATAATCAAACAATATTTTCTCTATGAGTTTAAAAATTGTATAGTCAACTGAAATGTAAGTCTAATCGCGATATAGCTTGAACTGGCTATCGTTCCTGCAGGGCTTACCAGCATGCTGCCGTTTTAGCGCGTTTTGCCAGATGCCCGAATCAAGACAGCGACGCTACTCATTCTTATCATGATCGTGTCTCCCCGTTGCCAGAGCTTGGGCGCAAGGGTATACGTCCATTGACGGCAGATTGGAGGAGCCGGTGGCTCCTCTCTTTTTAAACGTGCCATGGACGCGCCATTTCAAACCGTTGCGCCTGCCGAAAACAGGGCGCCGGCGCGATCGACGACACGCGCGCCTGTCGCTGCCGTTGCGGTGCATCCATCGAATCCTCAGAAATGTGCTAGATCGAACCTTATTAACTTATGCTCATTCCCGATTATCAAACCAGAATTGCCAATGCCCAGGAGGTGATGCGCTCACGCGGTGTTGACGCATTGCTGGTCTTCTCGCCGGACAATCTCCGATACCTGACCGGATATAGCGGCGAGGCCGCTTGCGGCATACTCGCGAGACATTCTTTGCATCTGATCACCGATTACCGATTTGTCGAGCAAGCCAACGCCGAATGCGTGCACTCCACCGTGGTTTGCCGGGACAGAGAGAATACGACCCTGCCCGAGGCCATCGGCGCTGCGCTGGGCGATGGGAAAGTTTCCAATGTGGCGGTCGAGGCAGAATATCTGTCTTTGGATTTGTTCACGAAAATTCAACACCATTTTCAGCGGATAGTGCTAATTCCGAGCAAGGGGATTGTGGAAGGTTTGCGCGCGTGCAAGTACGAGTGGGAGGTCGCCCAGATCAGGCAGGCTGCAGGGATCGCCGACCAAGCCCTGGAACAGCTTGTGGGACAGATTCGGCTCGGCGTGACCGAGCGCGATCTGGCCAGGGAGCTCGAATACCTTACGCGGGCCATGGGGGCCGATGACGTTGCGTTCCCTATCATTGTCGGGTTCGGGGAAAACTCGGCAAAGCCCCATTGCGTGCCAGGGTACCGCGCCTTGAAAAAAAGGGATTTCGTCCTAATCGATTTTGGGGCAATGGTCAACGGATATCGGTCTGACATGACGCGCACCTTCGTCGTCGGCGCGCCGAGCGTACAGCAGCTCTCGATGATGGGTACCGTCCTGCGCGCGCAGGAAGCGGCAATCGCGTCGACACGCGCCGGTGTAGCGGGGTGCCAGATCGATCGGGAGGCACGACGCGTCATCGAGCGTTCCGCATTCGCGCAGTATGCGGGGGAGGGACTCGGCCATGGTGTGGGCTTGAAGCTCCACGAATACCCGTTCCTGGGACCGCGCTGCGAGGACATCCTGCAAAGCGGATTTGTCGTCACCATCGAGCCAGGCGTCTACATCCCTGGCGTTGGTGGTGTGCGCTATGAAGACGATGTGCTGGTTGGCGACGATAGCGCAAGCTGTCTGACTCACGCACCGAAGTTTTTCCAGATCAGCGTATGAGTTGCTCCAATACCGGAACCATCATCGGAGGACGAGCCCGCCCATGAGAAAGAGCCAAGGGATCCGGTTTCACCGGTCATTCTATGTCGCCAATTCGATGGAAATTTTCGAGCGGCTGGCCTGGTACGGGTTTTTCACCGTATCGTCGCTGTACATGACGACTCCCCGCGCTCAGGGTGGACTGGGTTTCAGCGATGAAGAGCGGGGATTTCTCCAAGGCATAGTCCCGTTTGTGCTGTACATTCTCCCCGTCTTGACCGGCGCGCTGGCGGATCGCTATGGCTACCGGAAGATGTTTATTCTTTCATCGTTGATCATGGCGCCCTCCTATTTTTTGTTGGGGAAGATGCACAGTTTTTGGCCGTTTTGCGCGGTATTTGTCTTGGTTGCAGTCGGCGCTGCGATCTTCAAGCCGGTGGCGGTCGGGACGATCGGCCGTACCACGGATGACAGCAATCGCGGGCTGGGCTTCGGCATTTTCTACATGATGGTCAATGTCGGCGGTTTCCTTGGTCCTATCGTTGCCGGTTATGTGCGGACGATCAGCTGGGAAATGGTGTTTACGATGTCGTCGTTTTGGGTGGCGATCAATCTGATTCCGTCGCTCTTTCTCTACCGTGAGCCAGCCGCCGCCATCAGCGATACACGCTCTCTCAAGACGGTGCTGGCCGACTCGCGCGAGGTGCTTGGCAACGGGCGGCTCCTGATCCTGGTGGTTCCCGTTCTCGCCGTCGGCATGTACTTCATCAAGACGGCCGGATCGTTGCTGGTGCTGGTAGCGATCCTGCTGGCCTGGATCGCTTTGAACATCGGCTGGAGTGTTCTGGTCCGTACCAGCGGCTCAGAGAACTGGTATGCCCAGCCGATCAAGGTCGGCGACCGGCGCTTTGTGGCCTACCTACTGATCTTGTCGGCATTCTGGGCCGTCTACTATCAGCTATTCCTGACCCTGCCGCTGTTCATCAAGGACTTTGTCGATACGAGCGACCTGGTGCGGTTTTTCAATGCGGTATCGCCGCGCGTCGCTGATGTGCTCGCACACGTCAACCTGGAGGACGTGAAAGCACTGCTGTCCAACGTTCAGCGGCGGCCGCCCACCACCGACAGCGTCGTGGAGGTGGGCCGCGCACTGGCCAATCTAAGGATACTCGTGCCGGACGAGGTACTTCATCGCAGTCTCGACGCGCTGCAGTCCGGGCACATCGACGCCGCAAACCTCGCCAGGCAGCTCGCGGCCACCTATCGCCAGATTGCACCGGAGTATATGATTAATATCGAATTCTTGATCATCATCGTCTTTCAGATTGCCGTGAGCGTGTTTGCGCGGCGCTTCCGAGCCCTGCCGGTGCTGGTGTTCGGGGTGTTCACCTTGATGGTCTCGCTCATCGTCATCGGCCTGGCGGCAGGTTCGGCCCACGGCGGTGCGATCGTGCTGGCGGCCATCGCCGTGTTTGCCATCGCAGAGACCATCGTATCTCCCAAGAGCCAGGAGTTTGTCAGTTCGGTCTCGCCGCCAGGGAAGACCGCCATGTTCATGGGCTACTATTTCATATCGATGGCACTGGGAAGCCTGCTTGCCGGCGTTCTTTCCGGTTGGGCCTACGCCGCCATTGCGAAGGGACTCCATCAGCCCCTTCTGATGTGGTGTGGCTTTGCCTTGCTGGCACTGGCTTCAGCAACGGCGATGCTGGTGTTTGATCGCAAGACGCGACGCGCAGACTGCTAACGCCTGGTGAATCGAAGACACCAGCACGGACGTGCCCTCGTGTCGATTTTCGCATGACACCGGGCCGTCTTCGGTGAACCAAGTTCTTGCGTGAGCCGGATCGAGCGGGATGGTTGCCCTGGCAGGGCTCCATCCCGTTTCGCAATCAGAAGCTCACGCCGCCATTGACGTAGAACTGTCGTCCCAACGCGCTTGCATAGCGCGCGTCGTAGCCGGCCTGGTTGCCGCCGCCGGCAGTACGAATGCTGAGCGGTGGATCGGCGTCGAGCAGGTTGCGGATGCCCGCCGTAATGGTCAGGTTGCTGTACTGCTTCCATTGCATGCGCGTTTGCCAGTCCACTGTCGTGAACGACTTCACCTTGCGCGTCAGGCCGACGAAGCCGACCGGCAAGCTGCCGTCCGCATTGACCAGCTTCAGCGCATTGTCTTCCGGCGTGAGCACCTGGTCCTGATACCCGGAACGGAAGTTGACGGCGAGGGTGTTGCTGTACCGGTCTGAACTGGCAAGACTGGCCGACAAGCGCGACACAGTTCTGGAGGTCGCGTTGTTGTAGGCGTCGAAGCGGCCTACGCTGCTTTCCGTGGGAGAACCGGGCACCTCCACTTCGGACTTGAGCATGTAGGTGCCGTTCCATTTTAGGTCGAGTTTGCCCAGGCCGGTCTTGACGGTGTAGGAGTGATCCCAGTCGATACCGCCGTAGCGCGCGGCCGCCAGGTTAAAGGTCGGCAGCAGGGTGACCAGCTTGTTGGCCCCAATGCCCTGATCGAAGACAATCGAAAAGTTGTTGTTGAATTTGGCCGGGTCTGCGAACGGGAATTGTTCCGGCAAGGTGGTCAACTGGTCTTTCATTTTCACGGACCACAGATCGAGCCCCAGCGACAGATTTTTTACCGGATCGACACGCATGCCGATCGAATATTGTTGGGACCTTTCCGGGCGCAGGCCGCTGGCGCCCGTCAGATTGTTCCCGCCCGAAAGCAAGTACTGCTGGGTGGTGCCGGTGCAGTAGGCCGCGCGTGGATCGGGTGCTTTGACCGGGCAGGCGTAGGAACCGGAGGTGTTGCCGGCCTGGACAACTGGGGAGGCGATCGAGTCCATGCTGGCGACCTTGAAGCCGGTTCCGTATGAACCCCTGAGCAAGACGTTGTCGACCGGGATAAACCGGAACGCGAGCTTGTAGGTCCCCTTCTTGTTCGCATTGCCTTGCTCGGCGGCGGGCAGGAGCTTGCCGTCCGACGGGTCGAACACCATCTTGTTTTTCACAGCCGAGTACGCATCGTAGCGCGCGGCCGCAGTCAATTCCAGCGACTTTGACACCGGTGTCATCCATTCGGCCGATGCGCCCCAGTTGCTGCGGCTGGCGCGCACCGGCAGGTGATCGGCCGAGTCGCCTAGTGGCGTGTCTGTATAGTTGGGCTGCTGCGCGTTGCTTCCTTGGGAAATCGGGCTCGGCATGAAATCGTAGCGCTGGCGCGCATAGTCCGTGCTGAGCGCCAGTTGCGATGCTCCGCCCGGCGCCTCGAACAGCGCATGGGCGAGCGAGGCACTGAACCTGTCCAGGGTGACGTCGGTTGTGTTTTCGGTGGTATTGAGTATCGCGGGCGCAAGCACGGCGGCGGCGCTTCCGGACGGACCGAAGGGATTGAATTTGCCCGACGCCACAATATCGTTGTAGGCATTCTTGCTCAAAAAACCCGCGACGAAAGTCGATTCCTGGCTGTTCTCGGAATGGGTCAGCGAGGCCGAATAATCGAAGCCGTTCTTCACGCCCGATGCGCCAAGGGCGAGGTGTTTCGCCTTAGTCATGTAGTCGCGTGCCCGGCCGCCGGCGTCCGTAAAGCGGATGTTCATCGATGCTGATTTCACGTCGCCCGGCGCGACCCCTATCTTGCCCAGGTAGGGCAGGACTTCCCGGGCATACAAGTCGCCGTTCAAGGGCAAAGTCAGGCGTTGCGCGGCCGGGGCGTAGCGCGCCGTCTGGGTAAATTTGGACAGGACCAGTTCGCCGAACACCGACAGCTCGTCATTGACCTTCATGTTGAACGAAGAAAAGACACTGTCGCGTACCGATTTGGGAATCAATTGCACCGTGCCTGCGTAGTCGTACCAGCACGACTTGTCGTCGCTGGTGCCGACGAAGGCGGTATCCGGTGCGCATTTGCCATCCTTGTAGTAGTTCGGCGAAAAAATCTTGACCGAATTATCCTTCAGGCTCAGGGTGGCGGAAGCGGGGGCGGTATTCGCGGCCAGCAGGTAGGTCGAGTACGTCTTGCCGTTCTCGGAAAACTGCCGTAAGCCCGATTTGGCGAAGTCGCGATCCTTGGCATTGAGTTCGCCTTGATTGTCGCGCGCATACGTCACCAGCACATTGAAGCCGTCCTGATCGAGGTCGCCGAAGCCCTTCGAGACGGAGAAGTTGGAACTTTGCCCGCCTTTCCTGCCGGGACGGCTGGCACCGGCGTCGAACCGGAAGTCTTGCTGGTTCTTCTTGAGGATGAAATTGATCACGCCGGCGATGGCGTCTGATCCGTACAGGGTGGAGGCTCCGTCGGTCAACACTTCGACCCGCTCCACCGCAGTCATCGGAATGCTGGCGAGGTTGACGGCACTGCCCGATCCATAGGAAGCAAGTCGGCGGCCATTGAGGAGCACCAGCGTGTAGGCGGCGCCTACGTTGTGCAGCGATGCCGTTTGAACGCCGCCGCCGCCGCCATTGACCGACTCGGAGGAGGTGACGAAGCCCTGCATGGCGGTGAGCGACTGCACCAGCTCTTCCACGCTCCTGGCCCCGGTTTTTTGAATATCTGCAGCACTCAGAAATTGCACCGGCAATGCACCTTCTTTGGCAATGCGCTTGATTGCCGATCCGGTAATTTCGACGCGCTGGATTCCGGCATCCTGCGCGTGCGCGGCCGGCGCGCAGACCAGACTGCCACCGATGGCCATGCTCATGCACATGAATCGAATGCTTGCACTGATTATTTTTTCTTGCACAAAAGTCTCCTGAAAATTTTTTTGATGTATACGACGACATTTCCGAATAAATGCTACCAGCAGCGTAAAATGTAAAAAATCGCAATATTGCAATGGCGATGAGCCGGAAAATGATGCTGTGTTCGGAATCGCATGCATTGCCGCAGTAACTATCGGGAAAAAGTGTTTTGCTTGTTACCCGAATAGAATGCGAAAAAAAGCAGGTTCGGGCTAGATAGGCTAACCAAATTGGATAAATCCGTCTATATGACTTTCGACCGCTTTTGCGGGGAAACTTACACAGGCTTTTGAAGCTCACTCCGCAGGATCTGTTAATGCTTTAATCACACAACAAAGCCGAATATTTACGGCTGCGGGAACGTGATCAATAAGTCGTCCCGCATCGTGGCGTTTCGAGTTAATCCGGAGTATTTGGAAGCGCCTTTATTATGTTGAAGCAGGGTGCTTGCGTGATGCGGTTCCTGCGCTGTGGTTTTGAGGATTGATTGAGGAAACCTAAAGAAATCGGCATACAGCAGCAGTAATAAACTCCAGTGCAAAGCGGCTGCCTAAGGATGGTTTTAGATTCATTCACAGCATGCGTCCAATGTATTCGAGATCTTTCAACTCCTTGTACGTTGCAGCTGTCCTGCCGGCAGCCACGTGTCTTTGTTTGCTGCCAGCACCTCCGCTCGACGCATGGACAGCGTGGACACAGTTCTCAGCCGTAGCTGGCGCTGGGGCTCGAGTGTAACCCTGCGCTCGCACACGCTGACGCGCGAATTGGAGACTGCCACGTGCGCATCGCTGAGCGGTCTAGAGCAACGCTTCCATTGGATGTTCGGCACCACCGGCAAACCGGTTTCAGATGACCTCAACGCGACCTTGCGCGCAAATATTTATCGCTGAAAGCCGAGTATGCAAAATACGCTGGTGTGCATTTCCACATTCCGACGCATAATGGCGGCATGTATCTGGAAGGCTTTCCTGGTCAGCCCGGCAATCAAGCGAAATTCATCGCCAATCAAAAAGATAGTGGCGGTATCCACAATCTGAAACACGAATTGGTCCACTTTCTTGATGCTGGGTTCAACTTGCATAGTGATTTTTGACGCAATCTGCATCGTTCACATAGCCCGCCTGAAAACTGCCCAAAGCCGGCGCCAGCTACGCCCTATCTGGTTTGGTGGTCTGAAGGAATTGCAGAATATCTAGCGCGAAGAGAGAGTTGTATCCCAAAGCAATCGAGATCGCCAAATGCAATGCATATAACCTAAGTGCTCTTCGACACTGGTTATGAAAGAAGTTGCTGGCCGGAACACGTGTACATCTGGAGCTATCTTGTGGTTCGTTTCATGATCAAGAATAAGCGCCAGGAAATCGAAAAAATATTGGATTTTACATGCGTCGGAGATCATCCAAGATGTCAAGCCGTGATACGGAAGGGGGCGAGAGATACGATAAGGAATTCGCCGGCTGGTTAGTGTTTCGTTTCGTGTGATCATGTTTCCAGTCGCAGCATGGTAGTTTCGCGGCAATTAAATTAAATCGGGAAGATGGTGATGGCTTACCGGCTTCACCACTGGTGCAAATGGCTCGCACAAGCGCTGATCGATGACAGTGCTGGCCAGCAGAGCGTCCGCGTTACGTTCGCGCTCGCCATGGCAGGTTAAGCTGCGCAGATTCACACCGAGCGTTTCGCGCGGGTAGTCTCGCAAATCGACGATGCAGATGCACAGCCCATAGCGGCATAGGCACTACGTTCGAATGGGCCGGCAGACTCATTACCGCCACTCTCGGCCAACTAAAGCAAACCATGGGGGACCCGACTTACCGGTAAAGTCCGCGCGCATGCCGGTCACGATGCCAGCAGGCTCGGATTTTGATGCAAGGCTCAGTCTGTTGCCGCCCGTTGTATGGGCACTTGATCATTTTGTGCAACCCAGACGGACTGCGGGCGTCAGAACGCCCCGACTCCGGCCTCTTTCAAGTAGACAAGACGCCGCGAATTGTATGCGGCGACTTTCCAATTGATCTGGAGCGTCGCGCGCGCCAGACCGATAGCACGCCGTGCCTTGCGCCCAACTGCGTCATGCCGTGGGCGCGGGTCTTGGCGATAGGATTGTTGCACCGCTCCTGGGCTGCCGAGATCGGCTTAACCTTGCTTCCTCTGCGCTGGATGTGCATGCGCCAGCCCTGTTCGCTTAGCCGCTCTTCACGCTTGCCGTCGACGTAGACCTTGTCGGCCAGGACGTTTCGGTTCGTGTTGGCCGAATCGAGCACCTCTTCAAAGTGCAACGTGACGTGTTCGCTGGCCCTGCTCACCTTGATTCTGCATACCAGCTTGTATCGCTTGTCTGCGTTGGCCGAAACCTTGTAGCCATAGTAGGACTTGCCGTACTTCTTGGTCCACCGCGCG
>NZ_RXLQ01000003.1 GCF_003953935.1 Massilia atriviolacea | reverse complement strand
CCTATCGTGGTGTCCGAAATTACTTGACCACAGCATCCTGACGGATTGCAGGTGCGAAAGCAAATTGAGCGCTTGTTCTTCCCCCCTGTTGTCAAGCCGTCTGTAGAGCCAATCACGGGTCAAAACTGGAACTCCGTGGTGGACGATGGAAATAGCGGCCGCGGGCGAGAAACTGCGGAGGAAGCAAGAAGTCGAAATCCGCCGATGGACGCGTCTATCCCTACGCCTGGCAACGCTACACCATCAAGTCTGGAGAAATTGGCAAGATCGTGCGGATGGACATGTGAGCAGGGTAAAGGGCATTTGAAGTGCTACGGACCCAATGGAAGTGGTTACACTACCATTCCACGCCATGATTTGAATTCCAATACTGCTCAAGGTATCATTAAGACGATTCTAGCAAACTGTAAAAGTAAGAAATGCTAAGCTCTATTGCAAACAAGAAAATGCGTGTTCCGGCGCCGGAAGGCGGAGATAAGCTCCGCATTTACTACACAGCTAGAAAACCCAATAAGAGGTTGGCGTCAGTACGAATAAAGTGCGGTTGTTGCCCCCAGGAAGTTGTCGTGTGTTATGACGATCAAACGCTAGAGATAAATGGTGTGATCGCCTCGATAGGAGAATGGCGCCGTGTCCTAGGCCCCTTGCTCGAGATTCCGGCGATTCAGGGGGCAGCCGACGATACAAGCGACGATACAAGGTCAGGTCCAAAGATGTGATACCGGTCAGTTTTCTGGTCTACTGAATCGCCGATTGCAGGGGGCAGAGGGCCTGACAAACGGACACGGGCTGATGCGTAGCTGGATAGGCCGTCCCCAAGTTCTTTTTTATTAAGAAAAAAAGCTGTACCCAACCCGCTGCTTGCAACAGCGCGGATTCCGGTACGGCTTTTAATTTTTGGCGGTTAAAAAAGTGGCCTATCGTCCTGCCGCACACACTGGCCGCTTGCCACCGGCCTCCGGTGCCTTTGCCTCAGCCGAGCCGCCCGCGATGCATCCCACAGCCGTGCCTTGTGGTTCGGAATCATCCCCTCAAGCAGCTCGCGCACGGACTGCTTCTCATCCTCTGTGAACTGGTTCACCGCCTCGAACTGCAACGCAAGGTCCTCGCCGGGCCCGCGTTCGTTCTCCCCGAGCACCAGGTGGTCCAGCCGCACATGCAGCGAAGGACACTTAACCAGGAGGAAGTCACGAGCACAGACAGGGGCAAGCCTTCAGCTGCGGCAGGGAGCCCAACGCGGGCACGGGGGCCATATCCGACAACCGGACACGGGATGATATGTAGCTCGACCGCCGCCTTGAAAGCTCTTCTGTATCGACAAAAAAGCTGTAGCAAACCCAGCTGTTTGCAAAAGCATGGGGTCCCGGTACGGCTTTGAATTCTTACCGGCTCAAAAAGCCGCTATCGTCACACTACGCGCACTGTTCAGCGTCCCAACGCCCCCACCTTGCGCTCGATAAACCCTTGCAACTCCGGCGACAGATTCCCGCCAGCCCTGGCGCGCTGGAACGCCGCCAGCGCTTCCGGCAAGCGTTTTTCGGCCTCCAGCGAAATCCCCAGACCCATCCACCAGACGCTGTTCTCCGGTGCGCTGCGCAGCGCCGCCTGATATTGCTCCACCGCCTCCTGATGGCGCCGTTCGCGCTGCAAGGCACCCGCCAGGAAGGCGCGGTATTCGCCATTCGCACCGGCCGCCGGCAAGCTCGTCATCAAGGTCTCGATGCCGGAAGCGCCGCTGTCGATCTGCATGCGCGCCAGCAGCATGGCCATGGCCGGCTGCCTGGCGTCGAGCGCGAGCCCGGCTTGCAGCAAGCGCATCGCCTCGGCCGTGCGCCCCTGCTCGATCTGGATCCCGACCAGGGTCTGGCGCGCCGCCTCATGACGCGGATCGGCCGCCAGCGCCTGCTCCAGCTGCGCCACCGCATCGATCACGCGCCCATCCTGCAAGCTGGACAGGCCGCGCCGGTAAACGCTCTCGGCGCCCTGCCCGCCCGCCGCCTGGCGCCCTGCCTGGGGCGCACTGACGCCAGCTGAGGCAGGCCCTTTCGCCGGCATCTTTTGTTCCCTGAGGATGCGCGCCATTTCCCGCTCGCGCGCCGCCGGCAAACTGCCCGTTCCGGATTCCGATGTCGCCGGCGAGGCTGGCTGGGCCGCTTGCGGCGCGGGAAGCCGCTTCACGGCCGGCGCAGCAGCCTGCGCTGCCGCCACAGGCGGTGCTACCGCAGCTAGCTGCGCCGCCTCCGGCACCGGCAACTGTTCCGGCGGCACGATCGCCGCCTGCTGGACCGGCGCCGCCGGCACCACCACCGCCACCGGCGCCACCGGCGGCTGGCGCAGCACGCGCCAGCCAACCACGCCGCCCACGGAAAGAATCAGCACGCCGGCCAGCGCCCCCATCACCACCGGCGTGGGCACGGCCCGCTCGCCGCGCCCCACCGGGCGGATATCGGATTGCGCCGCGCCGCCGCCCTGCGAGCCGCGCGCGTCGAGGTCTTGCAGCATCTTGTTGATCAGACTCATGTGTTCAAGGCCCAGGTAAGTCCGCCGCCCGCCGCCAGGGTCAGCGCCAGCGCGGCAAGCCAGGGCCACCGGGGGCGCCTGGCGGAAATCGTGTCGCGCACCGCTTCGCTCACATGGCGCCGGCTCACTTGCTGCTTGCCTTGACCGTAGCACAGCATCAGCGCCTTGTGCGCGAGAATGTTGACCAGGCGCGGAATCCCGCCGCTGGCCGCGTACAGCGCCGCCACCGCCGGCCGGCTGAACAGCCGCGCACCGGCAAAGCCGGCCACCCGCAGGCGGTGCGCCAGGTAAAACTCGACGTCGTCGCGCGTCAACGGCCCCAGATGGTAGTGAAAGGTGATGCGCTGGGCCAGCTGGCGGATCGATTGCAGCGCCAGGTTGCGGTTCAGCTCGGGCTGGCCGAACAGGACGATCTGCAGCAGCTTGCGCTTTTCGGTTTCCAGGTTGGTCAGCAGGCGCAGCGCTTCCAGGCTCTCGATCGGGATCGCCTGCGCTTCGTCCAGGCACAGCAGCACGCGCTTGCCCTCTTGCGCCAGCGCCACCAGCCTGTGGGTGATGGCCTTGAGCAACTGGTGCTGGTCCACGTCCTTCTCCAGCACCAGCGACAGTTCGTCGGCCAGGGCCAGCATCAGGGTACGCGTTTCCAGGTACGGATTGGGAATGTAGGCGGTGACGAAATCGTCGCCCAGGGTCGCCATGAACTTGCGGCACAGCAGGGTCTTGCCGGTGCCGACTTCGCCCGTGATCTTGATGAACCCTTCGCCGCTGCGGGCGGCCACCAGCAGGGTATTGAGCGCTTCCTGCGAATGCGGGCTGGTGAAAAAGAAACTCGTGTCCGGCGTGATGCCGAACGGGACTTCGCGCAGGCCGAAGTGCGAGGTGTACATGTCAGCGTTGTCCCGCCGCGCGCGGGTCGAGTTCGTCGAAGCGGCGGCTGGTGTCGATCAGGTCCTGGTTCCAGCTGTTGGCGCCGTCGACGATGGTGGGCTTGATCAGCACCACCAGCTCGCGCTTCTGGTTGACGTTGCTCTTGTTGCGGAACAGGTTGCCGATCACCGGAAGATTGCCGGCGCCAGGGATCTGGTTGCCGTCGGCGGTCGAGGATTGGCGCATCAGGCCGCCGATCGCCACGACCCGCCCGTCCTGCCCGCGCACCATGCTGTCGATTTCCGAGGTCGAGGATGCCGCCAGCGGCAGGCTCAGGCTGCCGGCGCTGCCCAGGTTGACCGATTTGCTCACCGTCGTCACCTGGCTCACCGAGGGGTGCACGTGCAGCAAGATATTGCCCTTTTCGTCGATCTGCGGCGTCACGTCGAGCACCACGCCGGAAAAGAAGGGTTGCAGGGTCACGCTCGGGCTGACCGTATTGTTGTTGTCGCCGGTGCTGGTGGTGGTCGACACGCCGGTCACGTAAAACTCGTCGGTGCCGATCTTGAGCACGGCTTTCTGGTTGTTGATCGTGGCAATGCGCGGGCTCGACAGCACGTGCACCGTGCCTTGCGATTCCAGGAAGGAAATCAGCGCGGCAAAATTGCTGGTCTGGAAAGCCAGGCCGAACATCGATCCAGCCGAGGCCGCCGCATTCGAGAGCAGGAAGCCGGTGCTGGCCGTCAGCGAGCGCGGGTCGCCGATCACGGCCGGCTGGCCGCCCGCAAACGGCAGCGGCGCCAGCGTCGTATTCGGCTGCACGAAGCCGGTCGAGACGCGGTTGCCGTGCGAGCCGCGGAAGGAAGCGAAGGAGGCCCAGTTGATGCCGCTCTGGAAGCTGTCGTTCAGTTCCACTTCAAGGATCTTGGCTTCCAGGATCACCTGGCGCCCGACCGCGAGCTGGGTCGCCTTCAGGTACAGGTCGACATTGCGCAGTTCTTCCGGCATGGCGCGGATCACCACCACGCCCGACTGCGGATTGACCACCACGCTGCGGCCCTCGTCCTTCGATCCCACGATCGCGCCGAGCGACGCTTTGAGCTCGACCCAGAAGTCGCTGTCCGAGGTCGTGACGACGTTGGTGCTGTCGGACTGGTTGTTGCCGTTGATGCCGTCCTGGCCGTTGTTATTGCCGCTGTTGCTGTTGTTATTGTTGCTGCTGTTGTTACCGTTCTGGTTGCCGTTGCCATTGCCGGTAGTACCGGCGTTGGCGACCGAGGTCGAGGTCACGCGCAGGTTGGACTTGCCCTTGCGGTTGCCGACCAGGTAGTTCACCTGGAAGATGCGGGTCTGCATCGTCAGCGGCTTGACCGAGACCCGGTTGCCTTCGATGCGGTAGTCGTAGCCGTACATTTCGCGCACGGCGTCGAGCGCTTCGGCCAGGGTCACGTCTTTCAGGTTGGCGGTGATGTTGCCGCCGACCTCGGGATGGACCAGCATGTTGTAGCGCGTGCCGGTCACGATCGAGTTGAAGAATTGCTGCGCCGGCACATTGTTGAAGCTGACGTTGAAGCGCTCTTCGAGCGCCTGGCGCGACTTGGGCAACTGCCCGGCCAGGGCCGCGACCGGCGGCAGCAGGGCCGCGCTGACGGCGTCGTCGAGCGGGGCCGGCGCCGGCCTGGCGGCGGCCGCCATCTGGGCGGTGATCGTATCGTAGGTATCGCGCTTGGGCGTGCTGTTGCAGCCGGCAAGGCTGACGGCACTGGCGATCATGGATGCAATGACGAGGTGTTTGTGCATGCTGTTTGTCAGTCTCTCTCGTTATGCCGCTGGGGGGATGGCGCGGGGGCGAACAGGCGCAGTACGCGCCGCTGTTTGCCGTCGACCAGTACAACTTCGTTTTGCGTCATGGCGGCCACGCGCGCGCCGCGAAACTGCTCGCCGAGGCGCACGGTCTGGCCGTCGATCACGGCCACGTGGCGCCCGCCGGCATGGCGCGCGATCAGCACCGATTGCAGCTGCGGTTCCTTGCTGGCCGGCGCGGCGTCGGACTCGGCCGGCGGCGTGTACAGCCTGGCCGGCGGCCGGGTCGGGTCCTTCAGCGGCTGCGCCAGGAGCGCGCCGTGGGCCAGCAGTGCCGCGAGGCAAAGGAGCAGGCGCGGGCTCACAGCGTCATCCATTTCTTGTCCAGGCTCAGGGTGTACAGGGTCAGGCTCAGGCGCGCATCCGGGTAGGCCTCGACGTCGAGCTGGGCCTTGCCCCAGAACAGCTGGGACGGCATACCTTCCAGCGCATCCATGTAGTCGACCATGTCCAGGTAATTGCCGCGCACGGTCACTTCGACCCCGTGCGCGTAGATGGCGCGTCCGGCGCCGGCGGCCGCCACGGCGGCGTCGAGTTGCGTCGGGTCGGCCTCGAAGGAGCCGTTGTAGGGGATCACCGGCAGGCTTTTCACGCCCACCAGGCGCAGCCGGGCATTGGCCTTGAGGATGCGTTCGAGCAGCGGCGCGATGCTTTCCGGCGCCACCAGGCTGTTGTGCACGCTGCGCAACTGGTCCGACAGCCTGGCGCTGTTGGCCTTGATCGCCGCCAGCCGGGCGCGGTCGGCCTTGTCCGGGTCGATCGCGGCGGCCTGCACGGTGGCCATGATTTCGCTGTCGATGCCGAGCATATTGTTTTGCTGCTGGCTGATCTGGCTGCGCAGGATTTTTTGGCGCGCGAACAGCGGGTCGAGCAGCAAGGCGTACAGCACGAACACGATCACGGCGGCCGCCGCGCCGAACACCATGGCGCGCTCGCGCACGCTCATGGCGTCGATTTTCAGTTGCAGCTTGAGCAGGCGTTCTTTCATTTGGCGATCTCGGCCTTGATGTTGTTCGCCACCTGGGTCGTCTCGGCCGGTGCCGGTGCCGGTGCCGCGGCGACGCGTTCAGGCGCCACATCCTGCAGCAGGAAATCGATGTACGGCGCCAGCTGGCCCGGGTCGTCGGCCTCCTTGCCCTCGGCCTTGAGGCGGGCGCGGCTCATCTGCAGGCTGGAAAAATTCTTGCCCTGCATGGCCGGCTCGCGCGTGAGCCGGGTCACGTAGGCCGGCACCAGGCTGGCGTCGAGCGCCCTGCCCTGCAGGCCGATGCGGCTGCCGTCGCCGCCGATGCGCACGCCGGTCAGCCACAGCTCGTCCGTGCCCTGGCGCGCCAGCGCCTTGAAGTAGCGCGCATAGCCCTTGCGCGCGTCGGCCAGCAGCGGGCCTCCCAGCACCTTCGAGACGTCGTGCAGCGAGGCCAGGTCGGCTTCGGCGGCGGCGATCTCCATCTCCAGTTCCTTGCTTTTCTGGCGCGGGACGAATTCGGCGATGACCCTGGCCTGGCGTTCCTTCTTCTGGGCCAGCTGCTCGGCGCCGGCGGCCGCTTCGGCTTCCAGCGCGCCGACCCGGTGCCGTCCGACCAGCACCAGCGCCAGCGCGCCGGCCACCAGCACGCCGAGCGCGAGCAGCATGGTGCTGGTCGTGAAGATCTTCTTCTGCTTGAGAAACTCCGGGTTGAACAGATTGATTTGCTGGCTCAAGAGGCGGCCTCCTCTTGCCGCAAGGCCGCCCCGAGCGTCAGGAAAAAGCGCTGCTGCTGCGCCAGCCCGGCCAGCTCCGGCACCCCGCCCAGGTCGAGCACGCTGGCCAGGTCGAGCGACTCGACCTTGGTGTACAGATTGCTCGACAGGTATTCGTCGAGGCCGCTCGCGCCGGTCGGCGCCAGCACCAGTTTCGAGACATTGATGAAGTTGTACTGGCGGTCGAAGTGGTCGAGCGAACGCTGCAATTCGAGGGTGATCTTGTCGTAGCACACATGCTTGCGGTCGTAGTCGCTGTCGAGCAATTGCTCGAGCGTGACGTCGATGCGGCGCGCCAGGTACAGCTCGCCGTTATAGGTGACGGTCAGCAAGCCGCCCTCATGGCTGAACGAGAGCATGGCCACGCCGCGCCCTTCCGGCTCGACCAGGGCCGACATATTCCGTTGCGCCATCTCCGGAATGTCGATCACGGCCAGCGGCACGCCGGCGTCGACGAAGCGGTTCTGGCGGCTTTCGATCACGGTATTGCGCGCGGCCACCGCGAACAGCGACTGGCTGCGCCCTTTGTCGGTGGGAATGTCGAGCACGTCGATGCCGGCCTGGTCGGCGGGAAAGTCGAGCATGTCTTTCAGGCGCCAGCGCACCGCCGTGCGCAGTTCGTCCGCCGGCACATTCGGCGCTTCCACCGAGAGCAGCTGGTATTCGCCGGCGCCGAGCAGGGTCGCGCAGCGGAAACTATTCGCATGCAAGTCCTTGCCGGTCTTTTCCAGCATGTCCGGCCCGCCGCCCTTGTCGGCCGCGTAAAAGGCGGCCAGCTGCACCTGGGGCTGGCCCTGGGCCTGGCGCTTGACGCGGGCCGCGAACACGCCCTCGCCGTGCAGGACGATTGCCAGCAAGCCATCCTTCTTCTTTGATTTCGAGAAAAATCCCATGCCCGCAATCTATATCAATACCGCACGCGAAGTTCGCGCGGTAGCGTCTTGATTATATTCAAGTTTCATCCCGATTTAACACAAATTTGCCATCGGCAACTGAAACCGTCTGATTTCCACCGCATAGTAATAACACTATGGAATGTTCTTTACGCGCCCCCATCAGAAAATCTCGCGGATGTAGATCAGGGGCGTCGACTTGTACACGCCGAAGGTGAGCCTGCCGGCCGTCGGCGGCAGCCACACCGGGCCGTTGACCCTGGCGTCGACGCTGCCGGTTCTGGCGGTCGGCGCCAGCTTGAACCTGGCCAGGCCCAGGTTCATATTGGCGCCAGCCAGGGTGGCCTTGGGATCGGGAAACGGCGCGCTGCCGCTGCAGGTGCCCATATTGCCCTTGCATTGCGTATAGCCCAAGCTCAGCTGGGCGCTGGTGACGCTGTGCGGGAACGTCACCTGCCCCGAACCGGCTTCCGGCGGCAGCACGATGCTGATGCTGTCGGTCTTGCTGTCGACCCAGCGGCCGTTGCTGGCGCTGGTGCCGGTCCAGTACTGGGCGCGCGTGGTGACGGGCAGCGCCAGCAGTTCGGAACCGAAGGCGTTTTCGACCAGCAGGCGGCCGCGCACGATCCGGGTGCCGCCCTCGACCGACAAGGCGGCCCGGCCCGAGGTGACCAGGTCGGCGTCGCTGGCACGCAGGTAGATATCGGTCGGCGCATAGGTCGCGGCGTTCAGCTC
This sequence comes from Massilia atriviolacea, assembly GCF_003953935.1. Taxonomy (GTDB): domain Bacteria; phylum Pseudomonadota; class Gammaproteobacteria; order Burkholderiales; family Burkholderiaceae_D; genus Telluria_A; species Telluria_A atriviolacea. The sequence continues at coordinate 579,337 of NZ_RXLQ01000003.1, read as the reverse complement.
GAAGCTCGGCCAGGCCGTGCCCACCCCTTGCACGAAGACGTTGGCGGCGTCGGCGATCGGGCTCGGGCTGAGCGTGCCCATGGTGGCCTGGGTGGTGCCGCCTTTGGCGGTGTAGGGCAGCAGCCTGGGCGCCTTGGCGAACTTGCCCTGGTAAAATTTGGTCACCCCGTTCTGGGCATTGTAGGCCGTCACCACGGTCTGGATCGGCTGCTTGGCGTAATGCAGGCCGATGCCGGGGCAATCGAGCGGATGGGGCGCGGCGCACGGGATCGCGATCGGCAGCGTTGTCGTGAAATAGCTCGGGTAGAAGCGCCCCAGGGCGATGCCGTTGCTGGTCACGTCGCCGGTGCCGAGATAGCTGTCGCCCTGCATGTGGGCGCGCACGTTGACGATGCCGACGTCGGCGAAGGTAAAGGCGCTGCCGGTGGCCGCGCCGGCGCTGAAGGGACCGAATTCGCCTTCCACCTTGTCCAGCAGCGGACTGTCCATGTCGGCGAAAGGCAGGCGTTCCGAACCGCTGTCGCCGGGAGTGGCGAAGTTGGTCGAATCGATGGCTGCGGTGGTGATCAGCGCCACCTCCTGCTGCACGGTTTCCCTGCCGAAATTGGGGGTCGGATTGCCATCGAAGTTCTGCGCCACCACGTCCAGCGTGAAACCGAGGCCGGCCTTCCAGAAGGTGCCGATATCGGCCGTCATCTGGTCCACCGCGACCGCGCCGGCGGGATTCGCCAGCGGCGTGCTCAGCGCGAATTTATAGGGCCGGACGACGAACTGGCCGCTGTAGCTCACCTGCGACAGGGCCGAGGCGGTTTCCGACAGCATCAGCTCGACCATGCCCACATCCGAGTAGACGAAGGAGACCGGCTGCGAGGTGGCGGAATTGGCGTCGAACACGATCGGGATCGACTGCCACTGGGTCGAGGTCTGGCCGGCGGTGGCGCTGATGCAGGATTTCAATGCCACATTCCTGAACCTGGCGACGCCGCCGGCGCCGGTGGTGGGATTGACGCAGCGCATCGAGAACTGCAGGTTGACCGAGGTCGAGGGCGGCACGATGGTCTTGAAATTGAGGTCGAGCGCGGTGTTGTCGATGGCCGTGACGTACACCGTGGCGTTGACCGCCGCCTGCTGGGTCGGCATGCTGAGGTAATTGCACTCGGTCGGGCTGCTGCCCGGGGTGATGCCGGTGCGGCAGGGGCGGTCGGTAAACACGTAGCGGGCGCTGGAAAAGCTGATGCTCTTGCTGGCGGCATTGTTCGCCAGGTCGTTGTCGAACTGCAAACCGCCGACCGAGGCATTGGTGGTCATGGTGCCCGGCGCGGACAGGGAAATGCGCGCGCTGATGGTCAGCGCCGGCGCCGCTTCGCCCACCGCCAGCTGCTCGGCGCTGGTGCAGGTGACGACCTGGCCGGCCGGCGCGCCGCAGGTCCAGCCGCTGCCGCTGGCGGACATGAAATCGAGGCCGTTGGCCAGGGTGTGCTTGACGGTGATCGGGCCGGCATCCGGCAAGGGGCCGTTGTTGGTCACCGTGTGGATCAGGTTCATCACGTTGCCGCGCGCCGGGGTGCCGGTCGAGGTCAGGGACAGCGCCAGGTCGGCCACGTCGACGTTCGGCACGGAGACGATCTCGGCATTGAGCAGCACCATGTCCTGGCCCGACTCGTACAGCATGGTGGCGGTACTCTGGCCGGCGAACAGCTTGGGACTGGCCAGCACGTAGGAATCGAAGTCGATCCCGTAGGAAGCGTTGTCGACGGTGCCGCCGATATTGCTGGTCGAGTTGAACTGGTTGCCGGAAGGATTGGCCGTATCGACCATCTCGGCGCCGTTGAACTTGAGGTTTTCGCCGCCGCCCGACAGCGTGGTGTCGCCCTCCCAGGTGACGTGGGCGATGCGTCCGGTGGCCGTGCCGAGCGGCGTGGGCGTCTTGAAGTTGCTGAGGTTCAGGTTGACCTTGATATTGTCGGCGCCGAAGGTGCGGATGTACTGGAAACCCTCGTACAGATTGAGCACGCGGAAGGTCTCGGCCGGCGCCGCCACGGAATAGATCGCCAGCAGCGAAAACCCGCCCAGCACCCCTTCCACGCCGCAAAAGGTGTTGCCGTTGTCGATGGTCAGGCCGCTGAAGGTGTAGGTCGCGTTGCGCTTGGCCGTGACCTGGGCCGTGACGTCGGCCGCGCCCGAGAAATAGTTGTAGCCGACGGTGGCGGTGGTAAAGCGCCGGTTCGACGGCGCGCTGACCGAGGCGCCATCCATCAGCACCGTGTAGTCCGGCGTGCCGCCCGATCCGGCCCAGTACAGCTGGGCGCTGACGATCTTGGCGCCGGTCGGAATGCCGGCCAGCGTGGCGCTCAGCGTGCCATTGTTGATCGAGCAGGGATTGTTGCCGTTGGAACCCGTGCGCATGGTCTTCTGCAGGCCGGTAAAGTTCAGGCGGCCGGCAAAGCTCTTGTACAGCGCGATCGGCGTATCGGCGCGCGCCGGCAGGCTGGCCGCCAGCAGGCCGGCGCCGCACAGGAGGGCCAGCGCGGCGCGCCAGGCTGCTGGTCGGGGCGTCGTCATGGCTCTCCCGGGGCGCTGAATTCGACGTGCATCACGCGCTGCACATAGTCGATGCTGTCGCTCGGATTCGGGCAGCTGGCGCCGCTCGTGCCGTTGCAGGCCGTGCTGCGCACGGTGTAGCGCGGCAGGCGGGTGGCGTTGTCGACGCTGCGCGTGCAGACCACGGTCACCGTCATGCCGGCCAGGCTGCCGTCGGCCGGCAGCGCGAAGGTGCTGCTGGTGCTGTCCGGACTGGCAGTCAGCTTGGTGCACGGACCGCTGGCGCGGGTGACCTGGTACACGCCCCACTCGGTGCCCGCGCGCGCCGCCAGGTAGGCGCGCGTGCCCTGCACGTCCAGCATGGAACCGGTCTGGGCGGTGGTGGCCAGGGTCACCATCGCCACCGCCAGGCCGGCCAGCACCACCAGCAGGAAGATGGCGGTGACCAGGCTCACGCCCTGCATGCGCCGCAAGGGGGGACGGGCGATCATGGATTATTGTCCACGTGAATCTGCTGCATCAGGCGGATCGGACCGTCGCGCCCGTCCGGCCGGCGCAGGGTCAGGGTCACGCGCACCAGCGCCGAGCGCGTGTTGCCGATCAGGTCATATTTGAATTCGCAGGACTCGACATCGGTCGCCAGGATGGCCGGCGCGGCGCTCGGGGCGGCTACCTGGGCCGCCCTGAAGCCGTAGTTGGCGTGCCGGTACAGCATGCCGTTGGCGCAGCTGTAGGTGACCGGCTGGCCGACCACCTGGAAGCGGTGCTGCGGATGGGCCAGCGGCGGGTCCTGGGCGGCGAAGGGATTGGCCTTGAGCGTGACCAGCTTGGCCCCCATGTCCACCGATGCCACCTCGGCCCGGTTGGTGGCCACGGCGGCATACACATTCCCGCTGTCGCCGGCGCTCATCAGGTTGTTGACCACCACCGTGTCGCCGGGCAGGATCTGCTGGGCGCCCTCGTGCATCGGGCCGACCACGTGGAACGTCCTGTCGGCGGCGTCGACGAAGTTCAGGTGGTCGCCGGCCGCGCTGTCGGCGGGCGCGACCACGTCTTCGGCGGCCAGGTAGCGCCCGCCCGTCTTGGCCGGCACGAATTCGATCGCGTCGTCCACCACCCGCACCGTGTTCGGCAGCGCCAGGCGGATTTCGCGCACCATGCGCCGCACGGCGGTGTCGGCCACGTCGGCCAGGTCGGCGCGGCCGGCGCTGTCGACATAGTTTTGCACCGGCAGGCGCAGGAAGGTGGCCACGATGGCGCCCAGGATCCCGGTGATGACGATCACGACGATCGCCTCGACCAGGGTAAAGCCGTGCTGGCGGAAGGGACGCGTGGTCATGGCGGCGAATTCGGTGCGTAGCGCACGCGGTAGCCGTCCAGCACCACGGTTTCCACGTTGTTGTAGAACACGGCGACCCGGATCGCCAGCGCTTCCGCCTGCGGCAGGGTGGCGCCGGCCGGTCCGAGCAGGCCGGTGGGCTTCACGGTCAGCATGACGGTGTAACCCGGCAAGGGAATCTCGCGCCCGGCGGCATCGCTCAGCTTGCCGGACGAGAGGAAAGCCTGTACCGGCGTGCCGTAGGCGGCGACGTAATCGTTGACATTGTCGTAAGGGCGCGTGCCGCCCGCCTCGTTGCCGGCGTTCTCGACCAGGGTGGCGCAGTTGCCGACGCCGAGGGCCGCCGCCTTGGCCTCGTCGACCCTGGCATCGGTGGCGTCGCAATACGTAAAACGGGCCAGCTGGACTTCTTCCATCAAGCCTTCGGCCAGCATCAGCGCCTGCTTGGTCACCAGCGGATCGGCGCTGATGCGGGTGGTGAGGTTCATGGCGTTGAGGATGCCGGCCAGGCCGACCCCGATGATCACCATGAAGATGATCAGCTCGACAAAGCTGATGCCGCGCTGGCGCGCCAGCGTGGGGCGGTGCAGGCGTGCGGGCTCAGTGCACATGGCCGGTATCGGCTTCGACCACCAGCGCGGCGCTGCTGCCGCCGGCCTTGACGGTCATGGTGATTTTTGCAAACGGATCGCTGCCGGCGCCCACGGGACGCCCCAGCGCATCGAAGGAAAACGCACTGATGGCGGGCGCGACGGCGTAGCTCATGGAGGCGAGCCTGCCTTCGCAGGCCCAGACGGACGAGCCGTCGCAGGCGGCCAGGGTGGCGCTGGCGCCGCTGTTGCTGCCGGCCGGGGCGCGCACGCGCTGCTGCGCCGGGCAGGTGCCGCTGCCGGGAGCGACGAAACACAGCGAGACGCTGCTGCCGTCGAGGCGCACGAACACGGAACGATTTTGCGCCACAGCTATTTTCTGGCCGTAGCGGATCAGGGCGCGCGCCTGGTCGGCGAAGGCGGCCGCGTCATACACGGCGCGGTCGAAGTAGCGCACCGCGGCGGCGGCGGCGAGGATGCCGACGATCACCAGCACGGCGATCAGCTCGACCAGCGTAAAACCCCGCTGGCGCCTGCCGTGGCGTCGGACACCGACCTGCATGGGGATGGTAGGGAGTAGACTGGCGCAATGGGCGGCGGCCGTGGCCGCGCTACCCATCTTGCCCTGCGCCAGTCTGTGCGTCACGCTCGGCGCGTGCTTAGCAGGAGGTGGTCTTGACGGTGATCACCGGCGGGGTCGCATCGGTGGCCGGGGCCACTGCGGCGACTGCCGGCTTGTAGTGCACGTAGCAGTTCAGGCCCTTGACGGTGCCCGATACGCTCAGCGGCACGATCGCCACTTCGCCCGACAGCGTGGTCGGGGTGTTGGCCGTGCTTTGCGCGGTGGTGATCAGCTGGTAATCGCTGTCCTTCAGGCCGGCCGCTTCGAGCAGTGCGGCGTTACCGGTAGGATAGCCATTGGTGACGCCCACCGAGGTGCCTTCGAGCGACACGGTGGTGCTCGGCGCGATCAGGAACTTGCCGTGCACCATGGCCGACACCGCTTCCAGCGAACCCTTGCCCGCTTTCATGGTGGCGCCGCGCGCGTCGCCGCCCAGGTCGGCAAACTTCGGCAAGGCGGTCGCTGCCAGGATGCCGAGGATGACGATAACGACGATCAGTTCGATCAGGGTAAAACCGGCTTGGGTGGCGCTACGGAACTTACCGATGGTTTGCATTTTCATGTGGATCTCCAAATTCGTTTTAAGCAGTGAGTAATGAGGTGCGTAACAGAAACACGAGTACCGTCATCTTTAACGGCGGTTTAACTATTAACTTGAGTAAGGGCAACGGTCCGTGACTCTGGCGTACCACTCTGCTTGGCGGGGATTGTGGGCAAGCGAGAGAATTCTACCTTGAAATTTATCCGTGTCACGGTGCCTTGTGGAAATTTTTTTTCCTTACTTATCAAGTACACCAAGGATTTCGTCTTGCGGTCGAAATACCAGTTCCCCGGCGCGACCTGCTGCGCCGTCGGCGTGAAGAATTCGCCGGCATAATTGCGCGGTTTCTCGGCCAGCAGCTCGATCGGATTTGTCCCTGCAAGGGAGGCGATGTCCGACTCCCTGCCGCGCGCCTGCAACTGGCCGACCTTCAAGGCCAGCGCGGTGCGCAGCACGCCGGCGAGCTGCTCGACGGCGGCCATTTCGGCCCGTTCGCGATAGTCCAGCAAGCGTTGTAAAAGCACACCGATCAAGACCGCCACCACCACCGTGCATACCGCCAGTTCCAGCAGCGAAAAGCCGCGCGGACTTGACAAACTTGACGGGGTGGCAATCTGTCTCATTTATGCAAAGCGGCTTTGCCCAGGTCCCAGATCGGCAGGAAAATGCCGAGCGCCAGCACCAGCACCATCGCCCCCAGGAACACGATCATGATCGGCTCGATCTGGGCCGACAGGGTTTTCAGTTCGTAGTCCACTTCGCGCTCGTACATCTGCCCGATTTCATCCATCAGGTCGTCGAGCGAACCGGTTTCTTCGCCCACCGCGATCATCTGCAGCACGATCGGCGTAAACACCCCGGCCGCGACCCCGGTGCGCAGGATGCTCTCGCCGCGCTCGACGCCGTCGCGCATCTGTTCCACGCGCGAGGCCAGGTAGGCATTGTCGACCGTTTGCGACACCACCGTCAGCGCCTGCACCATCGGCACCCCGCTCTTCATGGACAGCGCGAAACTGCGCGCAAAGCGCGCCATGGTGCCTTTCAGGATGATCTTGCCGGCAATCGGCAGGCGCAGGCGCACGCGGTCCCACCACATGCGGCCGTCGGTCGAATTGATGTAGGCGCGCCAGCCGAAAAACGCCACCAGCGCGCCCGCCAGCAGCGCCGGCCAGAAGCGCACCATGAAGTTCGAACTGCCGATCAGGATGCGGGTCATCAGCGGCAGCTGGGAATTGAAGCTTTCGAACACCTTCACGAACTGGGGAATGACGAAAATATTCACCACGATCATCGCCAGCAGCATGGCGATCATGACGAAGGTCGGGTAGCGCGTGGCGGTCTTCACCCTTTCGCGCATGTCGCGGTCGAATTCGAGGTGGTCGAACAGGCGCAGGAACACGTCTTCCAGGCGCCCGGTCATCTCGCCCACGCGCACCATCGACAGGTAAAAGTTGGAAAACACGGTCGGGTGGCGGCGCATGGCGGCCGACAGTTCGCGGCCCGAATCGAGCGATTCGCGCAGATCCTTGATGACCTTGCCGAAGGACTTGCTGATGGCCGACTCCTGCAGGCCGGCCAGCCCGCGCATGATCGGCACGCCCGATTTGAGCAGGGTGTAGAGTTGACGGCTGAACAACTGCACGTCCATCGAGGTGACTTTCTTCTCGAACAGACGGGCGAAAAAGCCCTCTTCCTCGCCGCCGGTGGTGACGGCGCGGCTGGTCTGGGTGATGTCGAGCGGCGTGACGCCGTTGCCGAACAACTGGTCGGCCACGGCCCCGCTGTCGGCGCCTTCCAGCACGCCTTGCATCAGCTCGCCTTTGGCATTGCGTCCCTTGTAGGCGAAAAACGGCACGGTTTAATCCTCGATCTGGTTACTGATGCGCATCGCTTCGGCGATCGTGGTGCGGCCCTGCACGGCCAGCTGCACGCCATGGCGGCGCAGGGTCTCGCCCTGCATTTCGGCGTGCGCGGCCTTGAGGAAGTGCGCCGGGTCGGGATGGTTGGCGGCGTCCACCACGGCCGAGGTCATTTCGAGCAGCTCGTACACGCCGGTACGGCCGCGGTAGCCCATGCCGTTGCAATGCGAGCATCCTTTTCCGTGGTAGAACTGGGTGGTGTCGGCCAGCTCGCGCAGTTCGGCGCGCAGCCATTCGCGCTCCGCCGGGGTCGGCTGATAGGTGGCGCTGCAGCTTTCGCAGATCACCCGCACCAGGCGCTGCGCCAGCACCGCCTGCAGCGAGCTGCCCACCATGTAGCGCGGCACGCCCATGTCCATCAGGCGCAGCGGGGTGCTGGCGGCATCGTTGGTGTGCAGGGTCGACAGCACCAGGTGACCCGTCATGGCGGCGCGCAGGCCGATCTGGGCGGTTTCCTGGTCGCGCATCTCGCCCACCAGGACGATGTCGGGATCCTGGCGCAGCGCCGAGCGCAGCACGCGCGCGAAGGACAGCTCGATCTTGTCGTTGACCTGGACCTGGTTAATGCCCGGCAGGCGGTACTCGACCGGGTCTTCGACCGTGATCAGTTTTTTCTCGACCGAATTGAGTTCCGACAGCGCGCTGTACAGGGTGGTGGTCTTGCCGCTCCCCGTGGGGCCGGTGACCAGCACCAGGCCGTTGGGGCGCTGCACGATGGCGCGGAATTTTTCCACCAGGCGCGCCGGCATCCCGATCGCGTCCAGGCGCAGGGTGGTGCCGCCCTGGTTCAGGAGCCGCATCACCACCGATTCGCCGTACTGGGTCGGCATGGTCGAAATCCGCACGTCGATGCGCTGCTGCTTGACCTTGACGGCAAAGCGGCCGTCCTGCGGCAAGCGCTTTTCGGAAATGTCGAGGTCGGACATGAGCTTGAGGCGCAGCGCCAGCGGCGTGGCGATCTTGATATCGGCCTCGGTTTGCAGGTGCAGCACGCCGTCGATGCGAAAGCGGATCTGCAGCCGCGTTTCCTGCGGTTCGATGTGGATGTCCGAGGCGCGCACCTGGGTGGCGTCGTCGAACACCGATTGCAGCAGCTTGACGATGGGCGCTTCTTCCAGGCCCGGATTGGCGGCCAGGGTGCCGAAGTCGACGAAGCTGTCGCCCAGGTCCTGTTCCAGCTCGCGCGCGAAGTCGGTGATCTCGTCGGTGCGGCGGTAGATGCGGTCGATCGCGGCCAGCACCTCGGTCTCGTTGACCACGGCCAGCTCGATATTGCGTTTCACCAGGCGCGCGATCTCGTCGTAGGCGAACAGGTCGGTCGGGTCGGACATGCCGATCAGCAGCGCGCCGCGGCGGTCTTCCAGCGCGATGGCGCGGAAGCGGCGCGCCTGCGTTTCCGGCAACAGGCGCACGATGTCGGGGTTGGTGTTGTAAAACTTGAGGTTAATATAAGGAATGTCGAGCTGCTTGGCCAGCGCGCCGGAGATCTGTTCCTCGGTGACGAAACCGTTTTCGATAAACACGCGGCCGAGCTTGCGGCCGGTGCGCTTCTGGTCTTGCAACGCCGCACCCAGTTGATCTTCGGATAACAGCTTTTGCTGGACGAGGATTTCGCCGAGGCGAACTTTTTCTGGCCGTGCCATGAAGACCCTTGTTGAATGCTTGTCGAGTGAATAAGACGGCCTTCGCTATCGTTCAAACCGTCATTCCCGCGCAGGCGGGAATCCATTCGTTTCCCGACTGAGCGGCCAAACCTGGACCCCCGCCTGCGCGGGGGCGACAGTTCTGCAGTTAGCGGTGTTCTGCATGCGCAGGCGCGAGACCGTCGAACTATTCTATTCCAGAAACACTCGTTTTTTACATTCAGAATGATTTTGTGTCGTAGTGATGTGCAACCATTGTGCAAGCGACACTGAATGCGCTACAGTCGGAGCCTCGTTCCCTGCTCAACCTTGCCAGACTCGCCAACATTGCCAACATGAGCACACCCGCGCTGCGCTTTCGCCAGCTAGTCAAACGCTACGCCGGCACGCCGGTGCTGGAAGGGATCGACCTCGACATCGCGCCCGGCGAATGCGTGGGCCTGGTCGGGGTCAACGGCGCCGGCAAGACCAGCCTGCTCAAATGCCTGTTCGATTTTGTCGGCGTCGACAGCGGCAGCATCGACATCTTCGGCCGCAGCCACCGCGAACCGGGGGCGCGCAGCCCGCTCGCCTTCCTGCCCGAACGCTTCATGCCGCCCTACTACCTGAGCGGCGCCGAATTCCTCAAGTACATGGCGAGACTGCACGGCCGCCGCTACGATGCCCAGGCCGCCCACGCCATGCTCGACGCGCTCGACCTCGACCATGCGGCCCTGTCCCTGCCCGTGCGCAAGCACTCGACAGGCATGACCCAGAAGCTCGGCCTGGCCGCCTGCTTTCTCGCCAACAAACAAGCGTACGTGCTCGACGAACCCATGAACGGACTCGACCCCAAGGCGCGCGCCTGCCTGAAAGAGCGCCTGTTGCACGCGCGCAGCGGCGGCGCCACCGTGTTCTTCAGCTCGCACGCCCTGGCCGACATCGAGGAACTGTGCGACCGCATGGCCATCCTGCACGGCGGCAAGCTGCGCTTCACCGGCACCCCGGCCGCCTGCCGCCACGCCTATGGCGCGGCCACGCTGGAACAGGCCTTCCTCGCATGCGTCGGCTGAACTCCATGTACCACAAACACTTCGGCCTGCACCAGTCCCCCTTCGGCATCACGCCCAACCCGGCCTTCTTTTATGCCGGCAACACGCGCGGCGAGATCCTCGACGCCCTGCTCTACGCGGTCGAGCACGGCGAAGGCATCGTCAAGGTCACCGGCGAAGTGGGCAGCGGCAAGACCATGCTGTGCCGCATGCTGGAACACCAGCTGCCCAAGCGGATCGACGTCATCTACCTGGCCAATCCCACCCTGAAGAACACCGAGGTCGCCTACGCCATCGCCGGCGAGCTGGAACTCGATGTGAGCGGCAAGCGCATCGACGAAGTCACGCGCCTGCTGCAGGCGGACCTGATCGCCCGCCACAGCGCCGGCAGGCAGGTGGTGCTGCTGGTCGAGGAAGCCCAGGCCATGCCGCTGGCAACGCTGGAGGAAGTGCGCCTGTTCTCGAACCTGGAAACGGCGCGCCACAAGCTGCTGCAGATCGTGCTGTTCGGACAACCCGAGCTCGACGAACACCTGGACCTGCCCGGCATGCGCCAGTTCAAGGAACGCATCACCCACCACTTCGTGGTGCCGGCCATGCCGCCCGACGTGATTCCCGACTTCCTGGCCTTTCGCCTGCACGCGGCCGGCTACAACGGCCCGGCCGTGTTCAGCGCCGCCGCCACCAGACGGATCGCGCGCGTGTCGCAAGGCATCGTCCGCCGCATCAATATCCTGGCCGACAAAGCGCTGATGGCGGCCTACATCGACGAGTCCGACAAGGTCGAAGCGCGCCACGCCCAGGCCGCCATCGCCGACTGCGCCTTTGCCAGCACACAACGGCGCCCGGGCAGGACGCTGGCCCTGTCCGTCGGCGGCCTTGCCACGCTCGCGTTGCTGGCATGGCTGGTTTCGCGCAGCATCTTCTTCCATTAGGCGTGTGCCAATTGCCCCACGCTTACTTTTCGGCCATTATTGTGCCTTGGCACTCAAGAGCGCACCAATGACCCTGAAAAAACCCGTTTCCTCGCTGGGCACCGCCGGCACCGCCATTGTCTGCGCCGTCTTGAGCGCGTGTGCCACGCCCACCATGACCGGTTCTCCCTCGCATGTGACGGAAACGCCGCGCGCGGCCGGGCGCATTCCCGACCCGGTGCTGCACAGCGCGCCGCTGCCGCCGCCCAGGGCCACGCCCAAGGTCGAAACCTACAGCGTGACGGTGCACAAGGTGCCGGTGCAGTCGCTGCTGTTTGCGCTGGCGCGCGACGCCCGCCTGAACGTGGACATCCACCCCGGCATCGAAGGCACGGTCACCCTGAATGCGCTCGACCAGACCCTGCCGCAGTTGCTGACCCGCATTTCGCGCCAGGTGGACATGCGCTACGACATCGACGGCAGCACCCTGACCGTCTTGCCCGACACCCCGGTGTGGCGTAATTACAGGGTCGATTACGTCAACATGGCGCGCAGCACCAACAGCAGCGTGAATATCGCCACCCAGATTTCGACCGCCGGCGGCGGTTCGAGTTCCCCGACCCTGACCAACGCCAACGGCACGACGAGCGGCGGCGCGGCGGCCGGCGCTGGCGGCTCGGGCAACAACAATTCGACCACCTCGGTCACCAACCGGTCCGAAAACAACTTCTGGGGCAGCCTGGAAAAGAATATCCGCGACATGCTGCGCGAAACGACGTTGAACGATGCGCCGAGCACGATCTCGTCGCTGCCGCCGCCGGCGGTCCAGGCCGCGCCCGGCGCGCCGCCCGCGGCGCCGAATCAGCCAGCGCAGGCGGCGCCCCAGCCGGTGCCCGACAATGTGCTGGCCGCCTTCAACGCATCGTCCGGCGAGCGCCAGCGCAATGCGCCGTCGGTGATCGTCAACGCCGAAGGCGGCTTGCTGGCCGTGCGCGCGACCGGACGCCAGCACGAAAAAGTCCAGCAATTCCTCGACGTCGTGCTGGGCAGCGCCAAGCGCCAGGTGCTGATCGAAGCGACCATCATCGAAGTGCAACTGTCCGACCAGTACCAGCAAGGCATCAACTGGAGCCGCCTGCGCGAGGGCACGACCGGCTTTTCCGTGAACCAGAACAAGGTCGGCACCGGGCCGCTGTTGTCGAACGTGGCGGTCGGCACCTCGCCCGGCGTGTTCAGCCTCAATTACGTCAACCCGGCCTCGGCGCTGGGCAATATCAGCGCCGCCATCCAGCTGCTCGAATCGTTCGGCAAGGTCAAGGTGCTGTCCAGCCCCAAGATCAGCGTGCTGAACAACCAGACCGCGATGCTGAAAGTGGTCGACAACAACGTCTTTTTCACCATCAAGGTCACGCCCGCCGTGATCGGCGTGAACGGCAACGTCACCACGCCGGCCACCTACGAATCGAAACTCGAGACGGTGCCGGTCGGCTTCGTCATGAGCGTCACGCCGCAGATTGCCGACAGCGACGAAGTGACCCTCAACGTGCGCCCGACCATCACCCGCATCGTCGGCTACGTGCAGGACCCGAATCCGGCCCTGGCCGCCGAAAAGGTCACCAGCCAGGTGCCGGTGATCCAGGCGCGCGAAATCGAATCGATCCTCAAGGTCTACAGCGGCGATATTTCCGTGCTGGGCGGGCTGATGCAGGACTCGGTCGACAACGCCAAGGATGCCGTGCCGGGCGCGGGCAAGCTGCCGCTGTTCGGCCAGCTGTTCGCCTACCGCAACGAAAAAGTCAGCAAGACCGAACTGGTGATTTTCATCCGCCCGGTGGTGGTCAAGAATGCCAGCGTGAATGGCGACTACAAGGATTACCGCTACCTGCTGCCGGACAGCAACGCCGCCTCCGAGCCCTACTCCGAACCCGTGCGCGTGAAGGTGAACTGAGATGAGCCTCCTGATGCAGGCGCTCAAGAAAGCCGAGCGCGCCAAGCAAAACCATGTTCCCGACGAGGAACTGGCCAAGCCGTCCGAAGCCTACGACGAGGTGCTGGCGCTCGCGCCCCAGGAGGAAACCCGCGCGGCGAGCGAACCCCTGACCCTGTCGCCGCTCGATGCCGCGCCGGCCGCCGGGCCGTCAGGCGCGCGCGCCGAGCCGTCGATCGGCGTCACGCCCGAGCCGCCGCCGCGCATGGCTGCGCCCGATCCGCAAGCGGAGCCGCCCCGGCGCTCGCGCAACGCCGCGCCGCCGCTGCCGCCCCGGGTCAAGGCCCAGAAGCGCGCGATGGCGGCGCGGATGGACGCGCGCACCATCCGCATCGCCGTGCTCGGCAGCATCGCCCTGCTGATCGGCGCCGTGTTCGGCTACATCTACTGGCACGCGGTGTACGGCCCCGGCTCCAGCCGGGGCTTGCCGATGGTGCCGATGCCGGGCCAGAACCAGCCGCTGGCGAGCTCCGCCGATGCCCCCGGGGTGCCGGTCGTGGCCGCCCAGCCAGGCGCGGAGCTGCCGCCCCAGCCAGTCCAGGCCGTCGTGCCGGACACGCCGCCGCCCTCCTCGCGCGACCGGATTCCGCCGGACGAGGCGATGCGCCTGGCGCAGTTGCAGCAGCAGGCGACACAGAATGCGGCAGCGCCCGCGCCGCCACCGGCCAGCCCGCGCGCCACGGTAGCGGCCGAGTCGGGCGGGATCCGCGTCGCGCGCGCCAGCAAGCCCGAGCAGGTCAACCCCGCGCTCCAGAATGGCTTTACGGCCTACAACAACGGCGACCTGCTTGCCGCGCGCCAGAGCTACCAGACCGTGCTGCGGCAAGACCCGAACAACCGCGACGCCCTGCTCGGCATGGCCGCCCTGGCCGCCCGCGACAACCAGGCCGAACAGGCCGCCGGCATCTACACGCGCCTGCTCGAACTCGATCCCAACGACAACGACGCGCTGGCCGGCCTGTCCAGCGTGCGCCAGGGCGACCCCGGCCAGTCCGAAGGCCGGCTGCGCCGCATGGCCGAGCGCAATCCCGACTCCGGGCCGCTGCTGTTCGCCCTCGGCAACCTGTACGCGCGCCAGGGCCGCTGGCCGGAAGCCCAGCAGCACTACTTCCGCGCCTATTCCGCCAATCCGAACAACGCCGACTACGCCTTCAACCTCGCCATCGGCCTGGACCGCCTGAACCAGGGCAAGCTGGCGCTGGGCTACTATCAGCGCGCGGTCGAGCTGGCGGCGCAGGGCGCGGTCAATTTCGACCGCGCGGCGGCGGCCACGCGCGCGCGCGAACTGGGCGCGCCCTGACCGCATGAGCGAACCGGCGAAATTCCCCCTCGGTAAACTGCTGATCCAGAAAGGGGTCATCAGCGAAGACCAGCTGCGCATCGCCCTGATCGAGCAAAAGCGCAGCAATGAGCCGCTCGGCAAACTGCTCATCACGCTCGGCTTCGTGACCGAGGCGACGGTGCGCGAAGCGCTGTCGGAAAACCTGAACCAGCAAAGCGCCGACCTGACCAGCCTGGTGGTCGACGCCATCGCCCTCAAACTGATCCCGAAAGACGTCGCCAAACGCTACCGCGTCTTCCCCATCGTGTACGAGCGCGATACCGACAACCTGATCCTGGCCATGGCCGACACCAGCAACATCGTCGCCCTGGACCAGATCAGCGCCATGCTGGTCAAGGGCATCACGATCGAGGCCATGCTGGTCAACGAATCGGACATCGCGCGCGCCATCGACCAGTACTACGGCTTCGAGCTGTCCATCGACGGCATCCTGCTGGAGATCGAAACCGGCGAAGTCAATTACGCCGCCATGGCCGCCACCACCGACGAATACAGCCAGCCGATGGTGCGCCTGATGGACGCGTTGCTGGCCGACGCGGTGCAGAACGGCGCCTCCGATATCCACTTCGAGCCGGAACAGAGTTTCCTGCGCATCCGCTACCGCATCGACGGCATCCTGCGCCAGATCCGCAGCCTGCACAAATCGTACTGGCCGGCGATGGCGGTGCGCCTGAAGGTGATGAGCAATATGAACATCGCCGAATCGCGCGCGCCGCAGGACGGGCGCATCTCGATCAAGTTCTCGGGGCGCCAGATCGACTTCCGCGCCTCGGCCCAGCCGACCACCCACGGCGAGAACTTCGTGCTGCGCGTGCTCGACCGCCAGAAAGGCCTGGTGCCGCTGGACGGCCTGGGACTGGGCGCAGACGAGCTGCATCTACTGAAGCTGATGATCGCGCGCCCGCACGGCGTGATCCTGGTGACCGGGCCGACCGGCAGCGGCAAGACCACCACCCTGTACTCGATCCTGAACCACATCAACACCGAGAGCGTCAACATCATGACGCTGGAAGACCCGGTCGAGTACCCGATGAACATGATCCGCCAGACCTCGATCAACGAATCGGCCAAGATGGGCTTTGCCGACGGCATCCGCTCGATGATGCGCCAGGATCCGGACATCATCCTGGTGGGCGAAGTGCGCGACAGGGAGACCGCCGAGATGGCGTTTTCGGCCGCCATGACCGGGCACCAGGTGTATTCGACCCTGCACACCAATTCGGCCATCGGCTCGGTCTCGCGCCTGCTCGACATCGGCATCCTGCCCGACATCATGGCCGGGAACATCATCGGCATCATCGCCCAGCGCCTGGTGCGGCGCCTGTGCCCGACCTGCAAGACCGGGTCGGTGGCCGACGCCATGGAACGGCGCCTGCTCGGACTGAAGGGGGACGATCCGCCGGCCACCATCTGCCACGCGGCCGGCTGCGAAGCCTGCGGCCACCAGGGCTACAAGGGCCGCATGGCGATCATGGAACTGCTCAAGGTGAACGCCGACATCGACGAAGCCATCGCCCGCCGCGCCTCGCTGCGCGAACTGAAAGAGACCGCGCGCGCCGCCGGGTTCCGCTCGCTGGTGGACGACGGCATGCGGCGCGTGCTGGAAGGGACCACCTCGCTCGACGAAGTGGCGCGCGTGGTCGACCTGACCGACAGGCTGGCCTGATGCCGCTGTACGCCTACCGTGCGATGGACCCGGCCGGCCAGCTGGTCCCCGGCGCCATGGACGCGACCAACAGCGCCGACCTGGAACTGCGCCTGCGCCGCATGGAGCTCGACCTGATCGACTTCCGGGTGGCCGGCCAGAAGGCGGTCGCCTTCGGCAAGCGCGTGGTCAGGCGCGCCGATCTGATCAACTTCTGCTTCCACATGGAGCAGTTGACCGCCGCCGGCGTGCCGATCCTCGAAGGCCTGGGCGACCTGCGCGACTCCACCGACCACCCGCGCTTTCGCGAAATCGTCACCGACCTGATCGAGAGCATCGAGGGCGGCCTGACCCTGTCGGAGGCGCTGCGCCACCACGACGAAGTGTTCGACAACACGTTCACGAGCCTGATTACCGCCGGCGAATCGAGCGGCAAGCTGGCCGAGGTATTCCGCAACCTGTCCGACAGCCTGAAATGGCAGGACGAACTGGCCGCCCAGACCAAAAAAATCGTCACCTACCCGATCGTGGTGGCCGTGGTGGTGCTGGCCGTGACCTTCTTCCTGATGATCGTGCTGGTGCCGCAGCTGACCTCCTTCATCAAGAACATGGGCGGCGAACTGCCGTTCCACACCAGGGCGCTGATCGCGGTGTCGAATCTGTTCATCCACTACTGGTACCTGATCCTGGCGCTGCCGCTGCTGGCCTGGTTCGGCGGGCGCGCATGGCTGCGCCGCAGCGACAGCGCGCGCATGCTGGCCGACGGCCTGACACTGCGGCTGCCGCTGATCGGCCCCGTGCTGCACAAGATCATCCTGGCGCGCTTCGCCACCTTTTTCGGGCTGATGTACGGCTCCGGCATCACCATCCTCGAATGCATCCGCCTGTCCGAAGGCATTGTCGCCAACCGCGTGGTGGCGGCCGGCCTGCAGCGCGCCGCGCAACTGATCTCCGACGGCCAGAGCGTCACGCTGGCGTTCCAGAACAGCGGCATCTTCCCGCCGCTGGTGCTGCGCATGCTGCGCGTGGGCGAATCCACCGGCTCGCTCGACAGCGCCCTGCGCAACGTCAGCTACTTCTATAATCGCGAAGTGAAGGAAATGATCGAGCGCGTGCAATCGCTGATCGAACCGGCCATGACGGTCACGCTCGGCCTGCTGCTCGGATGGATCATGCTGTCCGTGCTCGGGCCGATCTACGACACCATGAGCCAGTTGAAAACCTGAGGACGGCTGTGCTGCCTAAACACTTATTCTATGTGACGAACGACCGGCTGTGCGCCTTCGACTGGCGCGCCGGCGTCCTCACGCCCGGCCCCTGCTTTAGCGCCGACCGCGACGGCATGGACGCCTTCGCGCGTCATCTCGAGGGCGCGGCCGACGCGCGCGCCTACCTGGTGGCCGACCTGGTCGAAGAAGACTTTGCGCGCTGCCTGCTGCCGCACGTGCGCGGAAGCGCGGGGCGCAGCCTGGTCGAACGGCGTCTCTCGCACGCCTACCGCGACACCCCCTTGCGCCACGCCGACATCCAGGACCGCGACAGCGAAGGCCGGCGCGACGACCACGTCCTGTTCTCGGCCCTGACCAATCCCGCCATGGTGCAGCCGTGGGTGGCCGTCATGGAGCAGCGCCAGGTGCCGCTGGCCGGCCTGTATTCGGCGGCCCACCTGTCGGCCCAGCTGGTGCGGCGCATGGGCATCGCCCAGGACCACCTGCTGCTGATCGCCGAAGAAGGCGGCGGCCTGCGCCAGAGCTACTTCCAGGGGCCCTACCTCAAGTTCAGCCGCCTGACGGTGCTGGCCGCGCACGACGACCCGGTCGACGCCAGCGCGCTCGAAACGGCCAAGATGCGCCAGTTCCTGACCAGCACCCGCCTGCTGGAACGGGGCGAGACGCTGCATGTGGTGGTGCTCGCGCCAGCCGAGCGTGTGGCGGCGCTGGAACGGCGCTGCGAAGACGACCCGGAACTGGCCTTTCACTTCATCGACATCGACAGCGCCTGCGCGCGCCTCAAGCTGGCCGCCGACCAACCCAGCGCCGAACAGCTGCTGCTCGGCCTGCTGGGACGGGACGCGCCGGCCAGCCAGTACCCGCCCGGCGCGGCCGGCCGCTTTTACCGGATCTGGCGCGCGCGCCTGGCCCTGAACTGCGCCAGCGCCGCGATCGCGCTGACCGGCGCGCTCTGGCTCCTGGGCAGCGTATGGAGCGGCGTGCGCGACGGCCAGGAGGCAACGCGCCTGCTGGCCGAGGGCGCGCAGTTGGACGCGCGCTACCGCGCCATCATGGCGACCCTGCCGCCGACGGCAGCGCGCAGCGCCAACATGAAGGCCGCGGTGCGGCTCGACGGCCTGCTCGCCGCCAGCGCGCCCGCCCCGGCGCCGCTGATGGCCCTGGTGAGCCGCTCGCTCGAGCGCGCACCCGCGATCCGCCTGCTGGCGCTGGACTGGCGGGTGCGGCAGCCGGCGCAGGCGCAGCCGGGGATGGATGCCGGGGCACTGACGCCGGGCGCCGGCGATGGCGCCGCCGAACCGATCCCCGCCAGCGTGGCCGGGTTGCCGGGCGCGCCGGCGCAGGTGCTGCGGATCGACGGCGAAGTCGAATTCGGGCCGTCCGATTACCGCGCCATCGTCGACAGCGTGAACCAGTTCGCGCGCGACATGGCCGCCAATCGCGGGGTGGCGGTGCACATCGTCGAAGCGCCGGTCGACGTGCGCCAGAGCGTCAAACTGAGCGGCAAGACCGACAGCGGCGACGCCGCGTCCGTGAAACCGCGCTTCGCCATCAACGTGACATGGACACCATGATGGCCAAACCGAACTCCCTGCGCGGCAGGCAGGCCGACACCAGCGCCCCTACCTGGCGCGACGAACTGGCCCTGGTCGCCGCCCCGGCCAGGCTGTGCGCCGGCGTGCTGCTGGTGAGCGCGCTGCTGGCCGGCGCCGCATCGTGGCATGGCGCGCAGCAGGCGGCCGCGCTGGCGCAGGCGGCCCAGGTGCGCGGCGCGGCGGCCGGCCGCTACCAGAACGTCGAATCGGAAAAGCAGGACATCGCCATCTACCAGCCGCGCTTCGTGGAATTGCAGGCGGGCGGCCTGATCGGCGACGAAAACCGGCTGGCCTGGATCGAAGCGATCAAGTCGATCCAGGGCACGCGCCGGCTGGTCTCGGCCAGTTACGACATCGAACCGCAGCAGGCGCTGGTCTTCGCGGCCCCGATGGCGCTGGGCGACTACCAGCTGCGCGGCAGCCGCATGCGGATCGAACTGGGGCTGGTGCACGAACTGGACCTGTTCCACTTCATCGACGACCTGCGTGGCGCCGGGCGCTTTACGGTCCAGGACTGCAACATGAAACGCACCGACGCACCGGCCGAATCGATCGGCGTGGCGCGCCTGACGGCCAACTGCACGCTGCTGTTCCTCACGCTCGGCAACGCCGCGCCGGCGAAAGGAGCGCCATGAAATCGGCCATCGCCGCCTGCCTGCTGCTCGGCGCAGCCACGGCCGCCCACGCCCAGATCGGGCGCCTGTTCACCACCCCGGCCGAACGGGAGCAGCTCGACATCGCGCGCGGGCTGGTGGCACCGCCGGCGCCGCCGGCAGCCGCAGCGCCCCCCGAACCGCAGCCGGTCACGGTCGACGGCTTCGTGCGGCGCAGCAGCGGCAAAGCCACCGTCTGGATCAACAAGGAAGCGCAGGACGGCGCGCGCAAGCGCTTCAGCGGACCGGCGCAGGCGCCGCGCGTGACAGTCACGCTGCCGTCGGGGCGGACCGTCTCCGTCAAGCCCGGGCAGACTGTCGACGCCAACGCCGGCACCGTCACCGACGTGGACGAGGGTCGGCCATGAAGCGCGCGCAGGAAGGATTCAGCCTGGTCGAAATGGCCGTGGTGCTGGTCATCGCCGGCCTGATGATCGGCGGCTTGCTCACGCCGCTGGCGGTGCAACTGGAGCAGCGCAAGATCAGCGATACCCGGAAGACCATGGAGGAAGCGCGCGAAGCGCTGATGGGATTCGCGCTGCGCAACGGCTACCTGCCCTGCCCCGCCGTCTCGCCCACCAACGGCCTGGAAGACCGCAGCGGCGGCGGCTGCCGCGACGGCAAGCGCCAGGGCGTGCTGCCGTGGGCCACGCTCGGCCTGCCCAAGCTCGATAGCTGGGGGCGCGCCTTCCGCTACAGCGTCGCGCCGGCCTTCAGCAACAGCCAGGCCATGTTCACCCTGCAAAGCCCGCGCGACATCACCATCGGCACGCGCGATGCGCGCGGCAACCTGGTGGCGGCCAGCGCCGTCAACGATATTCCGGCGGTGATCGTCTCGCACGGGAAGAACGGCGCCGGCGGCTATGGCGACACCGGCATCCGCACGCCCGACACCAGCATCACCAACATCGACGAGCGCACCAACGCCGGCAGCACCGGGATCGCCTTCGTGGCGCGCACGCCGAGCGACAGCGCCAGCGTGCCGGGCGGCGAATACGACGACCTGGTGACCTGGCTGTCGCCGAATGTGCTGTTCAACCGCATGGTTGCCGCCGGAACGTTGCCGCGCTAGTGTCCCGGGTCGGAAATTGCTTGATGATTCGATGTGGCGAAATCGTGCCGGGACAGGGAGCGAAGCGCAGAGGGGCCGGGGCCTGGCGAGCATGTGGGACGCAGTATCGGTGCGATTGTCGTCATAGTTATTCAACCAATTTCTGACTCAGGACCCCAGGCCATGCCCGGACACATCGCCACCATCGCCGCCTATACCCTGCTCGAAGCGCTGCGCAACCGCCTGGCCCGGGTACTGGGCCTGCTGGCGGTCGGCGCGCTGGCGCTGGGCGGGTTTCTGGGGCAACTGGCGCTGACCGAAAGCGCCGCGCTGCAGGCGGCCCTGCTGGCGGCGCTGCTGCGCCTGTGCTGCGTGCTGCTGGTGGCCAGCTTCGTGGCCGCCAGCGTGGCGCGCGAGACGGGCGACAAGGGGCAGGAACTGCTGCTGGCGCTGGCGATGCCGCGCGCCGCTTACGTCCTCGGCAAGCTGGCCGGCGCCGGCCTGGTGGCGCTGCTGCCCGCGCTGCTGTTCGGCGCCATGGCCTCGATGCTGGCGCCGGCCGCGTGGTGCGCCGCGTGGGCGCTGTCGCTGTGGTGCGAGCTGTGGATCGTGGCCGCATTCAGCCTGCTGTGCGTGCTCACGTTCGGACAGGTGACGTCGGCCCTGGCGGCCACGCTGGCGTTCTACGTGCTGGCGCGCGCCATCGGCAGCCTGCAGGCGCTGGCGCAGGATGGCGCCCCATTCGCGCGCATGACGATGGATGCGCTGGCGGCCCTGCTGCCGCATCTGGACCAGTTCACGCGCAGCGAATGGCTGGTGTACGGCGGCGCGCAGCTGGCGCCGCTGCTGGCGCAGACCGCGATCTGCGTCGGCTTGCTCGGCGCCGCCGCGCTGGTCGATTTCTACCGCAAGGACCTGTGATGGCCAGCCGCGTGCCGCTGCCCGCGATGCTGCTGCTGGCCGCCGCGCTGGCGCTGCAGCTGGGCTATCGGTGGGCGCGCGCGCCGCAGCATGGCGCAACCGACAGGCTGGCGCAGGCGCCGCCGCTGGCCGTGCTGCGCCTGGCCAGCCTGGGCGAACCGGTGGCGCTGGCCAAGGGCATGACGCTGCACGCGCAGGGCCGGGACGACGCAAATACGCCGCTCAACAGCATCGATTACCTGGCCTTGCGCAGCTGGTTCGAGCGCATCGTCGACCTCGACCCGCGCGGGCAGGCGCCGCTGCTGGCCGCCAGCCAGGTGTACGCCGCCAGCAGCGACCCGGCGCGCGTCCGCATCATGCTCGATTTCGTGTACCGGCGTTTTGGCGACGACCCCGACCGGCGCTGGCCGTGGCTGGCGCATGCGGCGCTGGTGGCGCGCCACCGCCTGCACGATCCCGCGCTGGCGCGGCAGTATGCGCACGCGATCCGCACGCGCACGGGCAGCGGCGTGCTGCCGGCGTGGGCGCGCCAGATGGAACTGTTGATCCTCGACGACATGGGCGAGGACGACAGCGCCAGGGCCCTGATCGGCGCCATGCTCGCCAGCGGCCAGGTCGGCGACCCGCGCGAACTGGCTTTTCTGGAAAAGCGCCTGCACGCCATCTCGGCGCGCCAGCGCCAGGCCCCTCCCTGATGCGCTAGAATAATACGCAGGGATAACACAGAGCGGCGTCATCACAGAGAGAACCCCATGCAACGACAACAAGGCTTTACCCTCGTCGAAATCGCCATCGTGCTGGTGATCATCGGCCTGCTGCTGGGCGGCGTGCTCAAGGGGCAAGGGCTGATCGACAGCGCCAAGGTCAAGAACATCATCCAGCAGTCGAACTCGCTGTCGGCGGCGGTGAACGCCTACCAGGACAAATTCCGCGCGCTGCCGGGCGACGACGTGCTGGCCACCACCCATGTGGCGGGTCCGACGACGAACGGCAATGGCGACGGCCAGATCACCGAGTACTTATCGGCGCCACAGCACCTGGCGCTGTCCGGCTTCATTACCGGCGCCTACAACGGCACCAGCGACTTCATGACCAGCGCCCAGGGTGGCGCGGTGTACATCTACAACGACCCCGTGGGCGGGCGCAGCGGCAATGGTTTGCGCTTCGACAACCTGCCCGACTCCTTCGCCCAGCAGCTCGACAGCAAGCTCGACGACGGCGTCGCCACCACCGGCGCCGTGCGCGCGACCGCCCCGTACACCAACACCGGCAGCATCATCACGCGCACCGCCCTGTTTTTCTGACCCGACCGCAAGGACTTATGCTTCCTACCACCCAGCGCCGGCGCGTGTTTTTGATGCGGCACGGCAGCGTTACCTACTTCGATGCCTCCGGCAAACCTTTTCTTCCCGAAACTGTGCCCCTGAACGAGGACGGCCGCGCCCAAGCCAGTGCCGCCGGGCACGCCTTTGCCGCCGACGGCATCCATTTCGACCGCGTGATCGTCTCCGGCCTGCCGCGCACGGTGGAAACGGCCACGCGCGTGCTGGCTGCGACGGGACAAGGGATAGACATCGACATCTGGCCGGAGTTCGAAGAAATTCGCGGAGGGCGGCTGTCGACGATTGCCGATGCGGATTTGAAAGACGCGTTCACGGGCGCCTTCGAAGGCATGGTTGGCGAAAACAAGCGCTTTTTGGGCGGCGAATCGGTGGGCGAGCTGATGGACCGGATTCATCCGGCGGTGACGCGTTTGCGTTCGCAGGACGACTGGGACACGGTGCTGCTGGTCCTCCATGGCGGCGTCAACTGTGCGATCTTGTCGCTGGCCTTGACGGGGCAGCGCATGTTCCTGGGCGGGCTGTCGCAAACGGCCGGCTGCATCAATGCGCTCGACGTAGGCGAGGCCGACGCCGACTGGGTGGTTCGATTCGTCAACTACTCCCCGCCGGCCCCGCTGCAAACGGCCATGCGCAGCACGACGATGGAACAGCTGTACGAGCAATACCGCCTCTCGCGCTAACAATCCGCCAAACAATTCTCCGCAACCGGGGTCAGAGCTTTAACTTGCAATATTTCCAATTAAAGCTCTGACCCCGATTGTAGGAGTTCAGTCGAGTTTCCAAGTGAATGTTCTGACCCCGCTGCAGAAGTTGGGCGCTGATCCGGGCCGTTGGGGGCAGTAAGGGTCAATCAGAGTTGAATCGTTGATTTGCGCCTCCAACCGGGGTCAGAGCTTTAACTTGCAACATTCTCGCTGGCGATGCGGTTTTGCCCTGTGTACGGAAACAATTGCTAATTAAAGCTCTGACCCCGGTGGCAGGAAATTAGTACGGTCGTTCTATTCATGAGCTAGAATAGATCTCACATAACTAGCAGGAGACAAGATGTTCGAGGAAATGATGGGGACCAAGCCGGTCTCGGAGCGCCAGAAATTCGACGTCGATGCCCTCGACGCCTATCTGCGCTCCCATGTGGAGGGCTATCCCGGCGGCCCGCTGGAGGTGGCGCAGTTCAAGGGCGGCCAGTCGAATCCCACCTTCAAGATCAGCGCCGGCGGCCGCCATTATGTGCTGCGCACCAAACCCGGCCCGGCCGCCAAGCTGTTGCCGTCCGCACATGCCATCGAGCGCGAGTTCCGCGTCATGGATGCGCTGCAGAAAGCCGGCTTCCCGGCCGCCCGCCAGTACGCTCTGTGCACCGACGAGTCGGTCATCGGCCGCGCCTTCTACGTGATGGAATTCGTCGACGGCCGCGTGCTGTGGGACCAGTCCCTGCCCGGCATGAGCCCGGCCGAACGGGGCGCCATCTACGACGAACTGAACCGCGTCATCGCCCTCCTGCACACGGTCGACTACGCCGCCATCGGCCTGGGCGATTACGGCAAACCCGGCAACTATTTCGCGCGCCAGATCGAACGCTGGACACGCCAGTACCAGGCGTCGGTCACCGAACCGATCGAGGCCATGGACCAGCTGATGGCCTGGCTGCCGCACAATATCCCGCCGGGCGACGATACCGCCATCGTGCATGGCGACTTCCGCCTCGACAACATGATCTTCCACCCGACCGAGCCGCGCATCCTGGCCGTGCTCGACTGGGAATTGTCGACCCTGGGCCATCCGGCGGCGGATTTTTCCTACCATTGCATGAGCTGGCACATTCCACCCGGACAGTTCCGCGGCATCGCCGGACTCGACCTGGAGGCGCTCGGCATTCCCACCCAGGAAGCCTATATCGCCGCCTATGCGGCGCGCACCGGCAAGACGATCCGCATCGAGGATTTCAATTTTTACCTGGCCTACAATATGTTCCGCCTGGCCGGCATCATGCAGGGCATCATGAAACGCTACGTCGACGGCACCGCTTCCAGCGCCCAGGCCCTCCAGAACGGCAAGGCCGCGCGGCCGATGGCCGAACTCGGCTGGCAGTATGCGCAGCGCGCCATTTCTCTTTCCAAGGAAAACTAATGAACTTCGATTACTCCGATCGCTGCAAAGAATTGCAGGCGCGCCTGCTCGCTTTCATGGACCAGCACGTTTATCCGAACGAGAACGCCTTCAGGCAGGAAGTCGACAACAACGGCACGCACAAGGGCAACCGCTGGATTCCGACCGAGCTGATCGAGCGACTCAAGCCGCTGGCGCGCGAACAGGGCCTGTGGAATCTGTTCCTGCCGAAATCGGCGCGCGCGCCCGAAGGCTTGTCGAACCTCGATTACGCGCCGCTGTGCGAAATCATGGGCCGGGTCGGCTGGGCGCCGGAAGTGTTCAACTGCGCCGCGCCCGACACGGGCAACATGGAAACCATCGAACGCTACGGCAGCGAGGAACACAAGCAAGCCTGGCTCGAACCCTTGCTGCGCGGCGAGATCCGCTCGGCCTTCGCCATGACCGAGCCGGCCGTGGCCTCGTCCGACGCAACCAACATCGAAACCCGCATCGAGCGCGACGGCGGCGACTATGTCATCAACGGGCGCAAGTGGTGGATTTCGGGTGCGGGCGATCCGCGCTGCAAGATTTTCATCGTCATGGGCAAGACCGACCCGACTGCGGCGCGCCATGCGCAGCAGTCGATGATCCTGGTGCCGGCCGATACCCCTGGCATCACCATCGTCCGCCCGCTGCCCGTGTTCGGCTATGACGATGCCCCGCACGGCCATTGCGAAATCGTGTTCGAGAACGTGCGCGTGCCGGCGGCCAGCCTGCTGCTGGGCGAAGGACGCGGCTTCGAGATCGCCCAGGGCCGCCTCGGACCGGGCCGCATCCACCATTGCATGCGCGCCATCGGGGTGGCCGAACGCGCGCTGGAACTGATGTGCCTGCGCCTGAACAGCCGCGTTGCTTTCGGCAAAAAGATTTCCGAGCAGGGCGTGTGGCGCGAGCGCATCGCCGAATCGCGCATCCAGATCGATACCGCGCGCCTGCTGACGCTCAAGACGGCGGCGCTGATGGATACCGTGGGCAACAAGCATGCCCAGGCCGAGATCGCCATGATCAAGGTGCTGGCGCCCAATGTTGCGCAGCAGGTGCTGGACTGGTCGATCCAGGCGCACGGCGCGGCGGGCGTGTCGGACGAGTTCCCGCTGGCCTACCAGTGGGCCGGCAACCGCACCCTGCGCCTGGCCGACGGCCCCGACGAAGTGCACCGCAACGCCATCGCCAAGATCGAGCTGGCCAAGCACATCGCACTGGGCGAAGACCTGGCGCTGCCGGTCACCCGTTCCTGAGCGATCCTGCCCAGCCGGCAATGTTTATGAACCGCGGTCGGCGCTCCGGCCAGGCCTGTTTCTCATCGGAGCCCTGACCCCGTTCAGGAAATGTTGTTGACTGGTCAGGCAGGCGCATTGCCGCGCGCGGCTGGCGTAAACTGCTTTGAAGAACAGGTCTGCTCGGCTACCATCGTTCTCACAGCGGTGCGCGGCGCCGCGTTTCATGCGGCGGAGGTCAGGGCAGTGTCGTTTTCATCGCGTTCCACCCTCCCCTCGATCCGCTCGAAGACCGCGATGCTGGTCCTCGCCTGCGCCGTGCCGACCCTGATCGGCTTCGCCGCCCTGTCCTACGATTCCTTCCAGCGCGAACGCAGCGACCTGCTGCGCGCCGCCGAGCGGCTGGCGCAAAACGTGCTCATGGCGGTCGAACGCGATCTCGACGCCGGCGAAACCGCCGCCCGCGCACTCGCCAGTTCGCCCAGCCTGAGCAGCGGCGACCTGGCCGCCTTCCACCAGCAGGCGCGCAGCATCCTCGGTCCGGAATTTCCCGGCTACGCCTTCGTGCTGAGCGACCGCGATGGCAGGCCGCTGCTGCATACCCGCCTCGCCCACGGCCTGCCGCTGCCGCCCAACGGCAATGCCGACACCATCCGCCAGGTCGCCCGCAGCGGCCTGTCCGCCACCTCCGACCTGTACCGCGCCAGCCCCGCCGATCCCTATACCGTCTCGGTCGAGGTGCCGGTGCGGCGCCACGGCGCGGTGCGCTACGTGCTGTCGGCCCAGCTGCGCCCCGAGCGCTTCAACCAGCTGCTGGCCGAACAGCGCCTGCCGCCGCGCTGGAATGCGCAGGTGTTCGACCGCCGCGACATCTTTGTCGCGCGCAGCATCGCGCCCGCCAGATTCGTCGGCTCCCTGGCCCGCCCCGAAATGGCCGACCTCGCGCGCCGCGTCAACGCCGGCACGCTGGAACTGACCTCGCGCGAGGGCGTGCGCGTGATCTCCAGTTTGCAGCGCTCGCCCAAGCGCGGCTGGTACGCCACGGTCGCCCTGCCGCGCGACGCCGCCTACGACACCATGCGCGAGGCGCTGGCCAGCGTGTTCCTCAGCGTGGCGGCGCTGCTGGTGGTCGGCTTCGCGGCGGCATGGACCATCGGCGGCGTGATCGGACGCTCGGTGCGCTCGCTGTGCGCGCCGGCGGCGGCGCTCGGACGCGGCGAGCCGATGCTGCTGCCGCCGATGCAGATCCGCGAAACGGCCGAGGTGGCGAGCGCCCTGCAGCAGATGGAGGGCGAGCTGCAGCGCTACCGCAACGACCTGGAATCCCTGGTCGCGGCGCGCACCGGGGAGCTGGAACGCGCCAACGCCCTGCTCGAGACGGTGTACGCAACCGCGCCGGTGGGCCTGGCCCTGCTCGACACCGACCTGCGCATCGTGATGGTCAACGACTACCTGGCGGCCATCAATGCGCTGCCGGTAGCGGCGCATCTGGGACGCACCCTGCCCGAGCTGCTCGGCCCGCTCGGCGAGGAATACGAAAAGGCGTACCGCCAGGTGCGCGATACCGGCCTGCCGCTCAAGTCCGTGCACGAATCGCGCCCGGTGCCCGGCTCGCCCGATGTCGAGAGCCATTGGGTGGTCAGCTACCATCCGGTGTTCGGGCCCGATCACGCGCTGGTCGGCATCAGCGCGGTGGTGCTCGATGTCAGCGAACGCAAGCTGATGTCCGAGCGCCTGCGCGACGTCAACGAGCAGTTCCGCGCGCTGTACGAGATGTCGGGCGACGCCCACATGCTGATCGCCCAGGGCGCCGGCTTCATCGGCGGCAACCAGGCGGCCGTGCGCATCTACGGCTGCGCCGGCATCGAGGAATTCCTGACCCTGTCGCCGGCCACCACCTCGCCCGAATTCCAGCCCGACGGCCGCCGCTCCGACGAAAAGGCCGAACAGTTCATCCGCTATGCGATCGACAACGGCAGCCACCATTTCGAGTGGCTGCACATGCGCCGCGACGGCACCCTGTTCAACGCCGATGTGCTGCTCACCAGCGTCAACATCGGCGGCAAGGGCATCCTGCAATCGACCGTGCGCGATATCAGCGAGCGCGTGGCGGCCGACAAGGCCCTGCGCGCCACCAGCGAACGGCTCGAGCAGAGCGAGCGCTTCATCCGCACCGTGACCGACAACGTGCCCGGCATGGTCGCGTACTGGGACGCGGAACTGCGCTGCCAGTTCGCCAACCGCCTGTACCTGGAACTGGTCGGCCGCGACGCCGCCGGGATGCACGGCGCGCGTATGGACGACGTGCTCGGACCCGAGACCATGGCCGACATCGCGCCGCACCTGCGCGATGTCCTGGACGGCAAGGCGACCCACTTCGCGCGCGAGCTGCGCCTGCCATCCGGCGACGTGCGCCATACCTGGGCCAGTTACATCCCCGATTTCGACGAAGACGGCGCGGTGCGCGGCTTCTTCGTGCTGATCGCGGACGTATCGGAACTCAAGCGCACCGAGCTGCGCCTGCAATCGCTCAACGAGCAGCTGATCCAGGCGCTGGAACGGGCCGAATCGGCCAGCAGCGCAAAAAGCGAGTTCCTGGCCAATATGAGCCATGAAATCCGCACGCCGATGAACGCCATCATGGGCCTGGCGCGCCTGCTGGAAGAAGGCAGGCTGGAACGGCGCGAGCGCAGTTACGTCGCCAAGATCAAGATGTCGACCCGTTCGCTGATGGGCATCCTGAGCGACGTGCTCGATTTTTCCAAGATCGAGGCGGGCCAGCTGGTGCTGGAAGCGGCGCCCTTCCGCCTGTGCCAGGTACTCGACAGCATGTCGGTGCTGTTGTCGGCCAACGCCTGGGGCAAGGGGGTGGAACTGGTGTACGCGGTGGCGCCCGACGTGCCGCTGTCGGTGGTGGGCGACGCGCTGCGCCTCGAACAGGTGCTCCTGAACCTGATCGGCAATGCGATCAAGTTCACCGAACAGGGCGAAGTGGTGTTATCGATCACGCGCCGCGGCGAGGACGACAGCATGGTGGTGCTCGATTTTTCGGTGCGCGACAGCGGCATCGGTATCGCGCGCGAACAGCAGGCGCACATGTTCGACGCCTTCTCGCAGGGCGACAGTTCGACCAGCCGCAAATACGGCGGCACCGGCCTGGGACTGGCGATCTGCCGCCGCCTGGTGGGGCTGATGGGCGGCACC
This sequence comes from Massilia atriviolacea, assembly GCF_003953935.1. Classification (GTDB taxonomy): domain Bacteria; phylum Pseudomonadota; class Gammaproteobacteria; order Burkholderiales; family Burkholderiaceae_D; genus Telluria_A; species Telluria_A atriviolacea. The sequence continues at coordinate 549,862 of NZ_RXLQ01000003.1, read as the reverse complement.
CTGGGCGTGCGCAGCGAGCTCGATGCGGGCGCCGAGTTCTATTTCGATGCGACCTTCGGCGCGGCCCATGCGGACGATACGGCCGTGCTGCCCGAGCTGCCCGCCCTGCCCGGCGCTGCGCAGCGCGCGGTGCTGGTGGTGGACGACAACCGCAGCGCGCGCGGCGCCGTGGCGCGCATGGGCGCCGGTCTCGGCTGGGCGGTGGACAGCGCCGCCAGCGGCGCCGAGGCGCTCGAGCGCTTGCGCGCCGCCAGCCGCGCCGGCACGCCGTACGAGCTGATGTTCCTCGACACGGCCATGGCGGAACTGGACGGGATCGCGGTATTGACGTTCGCGCGCGCCGATCCGGCCATCGCCATGCCGCGCTGCGCGATGATGGTGGCCGAAAGCGCGCGCGAGCAGCTGGTCAGCCTGCAGGACGACCTGAAACTCGACGCCATCCTCAGCAAGCCGGTGACGCGGCTGGCGCTGATGGCGGCGGCGCTCGAACTGCTGACCGGCGAAGCGGCGTCCGAGGCGCAGGCCGGGATGCCGCTGGCCGGCCGGCTCAAGGGCATGTATGTCTTGCTGGTCGAGGACAACGCGATCAACCAGGAGGTGGCCCGCTACATCCTGCTGCATGCCGGCGCCGCGGTCGACATCGCGGGCAACGGACGGATCGCGGTCAGCATGCTGGCCGACGCCCCGAGCCGCTACGATGCGGTGCTGATGGATATCCAGATGCCGGTGATGAACGGCTACGAGGCCGCCGAAGCGATCCGGCGCATGGGCATTTCCTCGCTGCCGATCATCGCCATGACCGCCAACGCGATGGAGGAAGACCGGCGCCACGCGATCGCGGCCGGCATGAACGCCCACGTCGCCAAGCCGATCGATGTGGACGACATGGTCAATACCCTGATCCGGGTCGGCATGCGCCACCAGATTCCCGATGCGGGCGCCGATGCGCTCACGCGCACGGCAGCGCCGTCGACGGCCCATGGCGCCGGCCGCGCGCCGCCCGCCGGCATGCCGCGCCTGGACATCCCCGGCATCGACCTGGCATCGACCCTGCCGCGCTTCGGTGGCCATCTCGATAACTTCGTGACCCTGTTCAAGCGTTTCGAAAGTTCGCAGGGCGGCACGCTCGACGAGGTGCGCACCCTGCTGCGCGGCGAGCAGCGCCAGGAGGCGATCCAGCTGGTGCACCGCTTGCGCGGGGTGGCGGCCAACCTGGGCGCGAGCGAGCTGGCGGCGCTGGCCTTCGATTTTGAACAAGCCTTGCGCAGTGCCGGCAGCGCCGAGCTGACTGTGCGCCTGGGCGCGCTCGACAAGGCGCTGCAGGCCGTGTTCGAGACCGCGCGCGCCCTGCCGGCGCCGGCGGCCGCCGGTGTACAGACGGAGGCACACAATCCCGCACAACGCGATGCGGCGCTGGCGGAACTGCTTGCTTTGCTTCAGAATAACAACCTGAAGGCGATGGCGGCCTTCGACGCACTGCGTCCGATGCTCGACGCGGCCCTGCCCCCGGCCGTGGTGGGCGCGCTCGGCGACGCCGTCGCCACGCTCGCTTTCGCCAACGCCGCGGCGCAGGTGCAGGAGATCTTGAAACGAAGGGACCACCCATGAGTTGGACCGATATGGCACGGAACGGGCGTATCCTGATCGTCGACGACGCGATGGAAAACATCCAGATCCTGCACCAGGCCTTGCAGGACGAGCACGAGGTGGTGTTCGCGATGAACGGCGCCAAGGCGCTGCATATCGCCCAGAACCAGCGTCCCGACCTGATCCTGCTGGACGCGATGATGCCGGACATGGACGGCTACGCCGTGTGCCGCGCCTTGCGCGAGTCCGGGGCGACGCGCGACATTCCGATCATTTTTGTCACGGCACTCAAGACACCCGAAGACGAAACGCGCGCGCTGGAAGCCGGCGCGGCCGACTTCATCACCAAGCCGGTCAACGCGGCGGTGGTACGGGCGCGCGTGCGCACCCAGCTGACCGTCAAGCGCCAGAGCGACGCGCTGCGCGAGCTGACCCTGACCGACGGCCTGACCGGCGTGGCCAACCGGCGCGGCTTCGACGAGGCGATGGACACCGAATGGCGGCGCTGCGCGCGCGCCAGGGCGCCGCTGGCCTTGATCATCGCCGACATCGACCATTTCAAGGCCTACAACGACGCCTACGGACACCAGGCCGGCGACGACAGCCTGGTGCAGGTCGGCGCGGCGATGCGGCGCGCGGCGGCGCGCCCGCAAGACCTGGTGGCGCGCTATGGCGGCGAAGAATTCGTGATCCTGCTGCCGCAGGAAGACAAGCGCGGGGCGCAGGTGGTGGCCAACAAGCTGCTCGACGAAATCGCGCAGCTGGCCATCCCGCACGAAAAATCGGGCGCGTCGCCGTGGCTGACCCTGAGCATGGGCGTGGCCAGCCTGATGCCGGCCGACGGACTGACGGCGGGCGGCTTGATCAAGACCGCCGATGCGCTGCTGTACGAGGCCAAGGCGGGTGGCCGCAACCGCTATTGCCTGCAAGTCGATTAGTTCAGCACCAGGGTCCGTCCCGCCCGCGCGCGCGCCGGCTGCCTTGCCCTGGTTGCCGCCGGGACGGCCGGCAGCGTAAACACCTGGACCACGGCGGCCAGCGTGCCCGCCTGATCCTGCAAGGCGCCGGCGGCGNCGGCGGCCAGCGTGCCCGCCTGATCCTGCAAGGCGCCGGCGGCGGCCGCCGCTTCTTCCACCAGCGCGGCATTTTGCTGCGTCACCTCGTCCATCTGCGCGATCGCCTGGTGGATCTGCCCGATGCCGGCGGTCTGCTCCACGCTGGCCGCCGTGATTTCGCCCATCATGTCGGTCACGCTGTCGATGCTGGTCACGATCGCCTGCATGGTGCTGCCGGCCTTGTCGACCAGGGCGTTGCCCTGCGCGACCTTGTCCACCGAGTCGCCGATCAGCGTCTTGATTTCCCTGGCCGCCGCCGCCGAGCGCTGCGCCAGGTTGCGCACCTCGCTGGCGACGACCGCGAAGCCGCGCCCCTGCTCGCCGGCGCGCGCCGCTTCCACCGCCGCGTTCAGGGCCAGGATATTCGTCTGGAAGGCGATCGCTTCGATCACGCCGATGATGTCGACGATCCTGCGCGAGGAGTCGTTGATCGACCCCATGGTATCGACCACCTGCGCCACCACGGCGCCGCCCTGCAAGGCCACCTGCGAGGCCGACATGGCCAGCTGGTTGGCCTGGCGCGCATTGTCGGCATTCTGCCTGACGGTCGACGTCAGTTCCTGCATCGACGCGGCGGTCTGTTCGAGCGAACTGGCCTGGTGCTCGGTGCGGGCCGACAGGTCCATGTTCCCGCTGGCGATCTGGTTCGAGGCGGTCGCAATCGCGTCGGTGCCGCTGCGCACCTGGCCGACGATGTTCTGCAGGCTGGCGTTCATGTCCTTGAGCGCCTGCATCAATTGTCCGGTTTCGTCGCCCGAGCGCACCGCGATGGCGCTGGTCAGGTCGCCGGCGGCCACGGTCTTTGCCACCTGCACCGCGCGGCCGATCGGTCCGGTGATCGAACGCGTGATCCACCAGCCGGACAGGGCGCCGACCAGCAGCGCGGCCAGGCCGAGCACCAGCATGGCCTGGCGCGCCAGGACCGCGCTCGCTTCGATGCGCTGGCCCGCTTCGCCCACCTGCCGCTTTTGCAGGGAGGCCATGCGGGTCACCGAGCCTTGCAGGGTGTCGAGCGCGGGCAGGGTCTCGTCCAGCATGGTGGACACCGCCGCATCGCGCTCCTGCGCGGCGATGCGCTTGCCGACCGCGCCGAACGACGCGACGTAGGCGGCGCGCTGCACCTTGATGTCGGCCAGCAGCGCGCGGCCTTCGGCGCTGCCGGCCAGCTTGTCGAGCACCGCGATGGCGCCGCTGATGTCCTTCTTGTTCGACTCGATCCTGTCGCGCACCCTGGCGCTGTAGGCGGCATCGGGCGCGATGAACAGTTCCAGCGTGGCGCGCGCGTTGGAACGGGTGGTGACGTTGATGACGTTGGCCGCGTCGGCCTGCACCATGTCGCGCTCCATCATGGTGGCGGTCACGCCGCTGATATTGGCCAGCAGCGTGAGCGCGGTGGCGATCAGCGCCGCCATGATCAGCAAGATGATGCCGAAGGCGCCGCCCAGGCGCGCCCCGATCCGTAAGTTTGCAATGTTCATCCGACTACCCAGGGTGATGCGGGCGCGCCGGCGCTGGCCGGACGCCGCGATGTTAATGGAAGCGATTCGCGTGTGAAGCCGCCCGCAGGTCTTGGGCGAACGGCAGGAGACGGGCATGCGGCGCTGCGGCGGCATGCAATCAATGTTTCTATAAGGCAATGGTATGACGACTGACGGGCCCCGTCAACCAACGCAGATCAAGGAAATCGCGATTCGCTCCCGATCAATATTCTTCCCAGTCGTCGTGACCGGCGGCGGCCACTTCGCGCGCACGTCCGGCGGCCGGGCGCGTGGCGCCTTCCACCGGCACCCGGGCGGGCGGCACGCGCCGCATCGGGCGGGCACTGGCTTCGACCACGCCCGCCGGCAGCTTGAACACGCTGACCACGCCGGCCAGGGTGGCGGCCTGGTCCTGCAGGGCGCCGGCGGCCGCCGCCGCTTCTTCCACCAGCGCGGCGTTTTGCTGCGTGACCTCGTCCATCTGCGTGATGGCCTGGTTGATCTGCTCGATGCCGGCGGTCTGCTCCACGCTGGCCGCCGTGATTTCGCCCATCATGTCGGCCACGCTCTTGATGCTGGTGACGATGGCCTGCATGGTCGATCCGGCCTTGTCCACCAGTTCGCTGCCCTGCGCGACCTTGTCCACGGAGTCGTCGATCAGCATCTTGATTTCCTTGGCGGCCGCCGCCGAACGCTGCGCCAGGTTGCGTACTTCGCTGGCGACGACCGCGAAGCCGCGCCCCTGTTCGCCGGCGCGCGCCGCTTCGACGGCCGCATTCAAGGCCAGGATATTGGTCTGGAACGCGATCCCTTCGATGACGCTGATGATGTCGACGATCTTGCGCGAGGACTCGTTGATCGACCCCATGGTGTCGACCACCTGCGCCACCACCGATCCGCCCTGCACCGCCACATGCGAGGCGGAGATGGCCAGCTGGTTGGCCTGGCGCGCGTTGTCGGCGTTCTGCTTGACGGTCGACGTCAGTTCTTCCATCGACGACGCGGTTTCTTCGAGCGAACTGGCCTGCTGCTCGGTGCGCGCCGACAGGTCCATGTTGCCGCTGGCGATCTGGCTCGACGCGGTGGCGATCGCGTCGGTGCCGTTGCGGACCTGGTCGACGATGTTGCGCAGGCCCGCGTTCATCTCGCCCAGCGCCGTAAGCAGTTGCCCGGTTTCGCTCGACGAACCGGGCGCGATCCGGGCACTCAGGTCGCCCGCCGCCACCGTCCTGGCCACCCGCACCGCGTCGTTGATCGGGCGCGTGATCGAGCGCGTGATCCACCAGCCGGCCAGCACCCCGATGACCAGCGCCGCCGCGCCCTGCCACAGCATCAGGGTATGCGCGCTGGCGATGCTGCGGCCGACGTCCGCGCTGGCCGAGACCACCAGCCCTTTCTGGAACTGCGCCAGGGCGTTGACCGAGGCCTGCAGGGCGTCGAGCAGGGGCAGCGTTTCGGTGCGCATCAGGACGGCCGCTTCGTCGCGCCTGTCGCCGGCGATCAGCTTGTCGATGCGGGTGTACGAGGCCACGTAGGCGACGCGCGCGGCGGTGATCCGGTCCAGCAGCGCGCGCCCCTCGCGCGTGTCGACCAGTTTGTCGAGCCGCGCGAGAGCGTCGCCGATCAGTTTCTTGTTCGCTTCGATGCGCGTACGGATATTGGCCAGTTGCGCCGGGTCGGTAACGATGAACAGTTCGAGCGTCCTGCGCGCATTGGCGCGCGTGCCGACGTTGACTTCGTTGGCGGCATCGGCCTTGACCCATTCGTGTTCGACCATGCGCCTGGTGCTCGCGCCCGCGCTGTTGAGAAGGGTGATGCCGGTGGCGACCAGGGTCCCCATCAGCAGCAGCACCAGGCCGAAACCGGCCCCCAGACGAACACCGATCTTCAAGTTCGCAATTTTCATCCGGACTCCTGGCTGATGACAGCATCACTGAACGACGACACCTTACCCGTCGGTTCATACTAGTCGAATGTGCGGCCGGAATCGGCCCATGAGAGCTGCTAGGTGCGGTGCGGGTAGGAGTGGTGTAGGCGGGACCGGGCGGCCCCGCCGGGTGCATCACGAATAGCGGCGGATCAGCAGTTCGGCCACGCAGACCGGCTTGGCGCCGCCCTCGCGCTCGACGACGACGCTCCATTCGAGCTGCGCGCCGCCCTCGATCGGCTCGACCTGCTGCAGGGTCAGGCGCGCGCGCACGCGGCTGCCGACCGGCACCGGAGCCGGAAAGCGCACCTTGTTCAGGCCATAGTTGACGACCATCTTCGCGTCCACCATGCGCAGCGCGCGCTCGAACAGGCCGGAGATGAGCGACAGCGTCAGGAAGCCATGCGCCACCGGGCCGCCGAAGGGCGACTCGCGCGCGCAGCGTTCCAGGTCGACGTGGATCCACTGATGGTCGTCGGTGGCGTCGGCGAACAGCTTGACGCGCTCCTGGGCGATCTCCACCCATTCGGACACGGCCAGCTCCTGTCCCACCAGCGCCTGCATCTCGGCCAGGCTGTGAAATTCACGCATCGCCGTCCTCCTTGGGACGCCGCCCGAACATGCCCATGCCTTCGATGATGCAGGCGACCTCGCCGCGCTGGTTCAGCGCCTGCCAGGTCGACCAGACCACGCCCCGGTCGGGGCGCGAGGACGACGCTTTGACCGCCGTGGTGATGTAGCTGACGGTCAGCGTGTCGCCGGCGCGCACCGGCTGCTGCCAGCGGACTTTGTCCAGCCCCGGGGAACCCATGCTCGACGAGGCGCCCAGGACGCTGTCGACCACCATGCGCATCATCATGCTGCAGGTGTGCCAGCCGCTGGCAATGACCTCGCCGAAGATCGAGGCGCTGGCCGCGTCGCGGTCGACGTGGAAGGGCTGCGGGTCGAACTGGGTGGCGAAGGCGACGATCTCTTCTTCCGTCACGCTGCGGCAGCCGAGGGGGATCTCCTGGCCGACGTAAAAGTCCTCGAAATACCATGTGCCCTTCTTCATGCCGCCTCGCCCGCCGCGAAACCCGGCTGCGCGATGAAGCGCTGCAGGTGATGGTCGGAGTCGCCCAGCGAAAGTTCGATCATGGTCAGGCGCTTGAAGTGGTGCGCGGCCGGCAGTTCGTCCGTCACGCCCATGCCGCCGTGCAGCTGGACCGCCTGCTGGCCGACGAACTTGAGCGCCTGGCCGACGCGGAACTTGGCCGCCGACACGGTGCGGCGGCGCTCCTGCGCATCGCCCGACGCCAGGCGCACCGCGGCCAGCAGCGCCATTGAGCGCGCCTGTTCGAGGTGGATGTACATGTCGGCCATGCGGTGCTGGAGCGCCTGGAATTTGCCGATCGGCGCGCCGAACTGGGTGCGCGTCTTGAGGAAGTCGAGGGTCCCGGCGAAGATGGCTTCCATCGCGCCCAGCGCTTCGGCGCACAGCAGGCCGGCGCCGTAATCGGCGCCGGCGTCGAGCAGGTCCCAGCCCTGGCCTTCGGTCCCGATCAGGCTCTCAGGCGGAACCTCGACATTGGCAAAGGCGATCTGTGCGGCGCGCTGGCCGTCGAGCGTGCGGTAATCGCGCACGGTCACGCCTGGCGCATCGACCGGCACCACGAACAGCGACACGCCCTGCGCGCCGCGCTGGGGGCCGCCGCTGCGCGCGGAGACAATCAGGCTGCCGGCCTGGCCGCCGTGCACGACCACGCTCTTGTGGCCATTGAGCAGATAGCCGCCGGCATTGGCGACGGCGGTGGTGGCGATGTCCGACAGGTCGTGGCGCGCCTGCTTTTCGGCCAGCGCGCACGCCAGTTTGAGTTCGCCGCCGGCCACCCGGGCCAGCAGGTCCGGATGCCTGCCGCCCAGCGTGAGGAAATGCGCGCCGAGGACCGTGGCGAAGTACGGTTCGACCACCAGCCCGCGTCCCAGCTCCTGCATGACGACGAACATGTCCACCGCCGTGCCGTTGAAGCCGCCCTGCTCTTCCGGCACCGGCAGCGCCAGCATGCCCAGTTCGGCCAGCGCGGACCATGCCGCATCCGAGCTGCCGGCGTCGGAGTGGACGATCTTCTTGCGCGCCTCGAAACTGTAATCCTTGGTCACCCAGCGCTTGAGGGCATCGGCGAAGGCCAGCTGTTCTTCCTTGAAGTTGAAATCCATGTCAGTCCCTCACAGGCCCAGGATCATCTGGGTGATGATATTGCGTTGAATCTCGTTCGAGCCGCCATAGATGGAGGTCTTGCGGACATTGAAGTAATGCGCGGCCAGCGGCGCGGCGTCGTCGTCGTCGAACACGCTGTGCGGCGTTTCGGATTCGAGGTAGGACGGGTCGAACGGCAGCGCCATCGGGCCGACCGCTTCGACCATCAGTTCGGTCAGCGTCTGCTGGATCTCGGTGCCGCGCACCTTGAGCACCGACGCTTCCGGTCCGGGCGCCTTGTGCTCCTGCGCCAGCACGCGCATGACGGTCATCTCCAGCGCCATGAGTTCGATGTCGAGCGTGGCCACCTTGGCGGCGAACAGCGGGTCGTCGATCAGCGGCTTGCCGTTCTTGTTGCGCGTCGCGGCAAGGCGCTTGAGCGACGCCAGTTCGCGCTTGGAGCGGCCCACCGCGGCGATGCCCGTGCGTTCGTGTCCGAGCAGGTACTTGGCGTAGGTCCAGCCCTTGTTCTCCTTGCCGACCAGGTTGTGCACAGGTACGCGCACGTTATCGAAGAAGACTTCGTTCACTTCGTGGTCTTCGTCGAGCATGACGATCGGACGGACCGTGACGCCGGGACTGTGCATGTCGATCAAAAGGAAGGAAATGCCTTCCTGCTTGCGCACGCCGCCGTCGGTGCGCACCAGGCAGAAGATCATGTCGGCATGCTGGGCCAGGGTGGTCCAGGTTTTCTGGCCGTTGACCACGTAAACATCGCCATCGCGTTCGGCGGTGGTCTTGAGCGAGGCGAGGTCGGAGCCGGCGCCCGGTTCCGAATAACCCTGGCACCACCAGTCTTCGCACGAGAGGATGCGCGGCAGGAAGTGGGCTTTCTGTTCGTCGCTGCCGAAGGCCATGATGACCGGGGCGACCATGTTCACGCCGAAGGGCAGGATCGGCGGGGTGCCGGCGCGGGCGCATTCGTCGTCCCAGATGTGGCGCTGCACGGGGGTCCAGCCCGGGCCGCCGAATTCGGCCGGCCAGCCCGGCGCCACCCAGCCTTGCCTGGCGAGGATGCGATGCCAGCGCACATAATCGTCCTTCGACATGCGCAGGTGCTTGCGCACCTTTTGCTGCAGGTCGGCCGGCAGATTGGCATCGAGAAAGGCGCGCGCCTGGTCGCGGAACGCCAGGTCCTCGCTCGTATAGTTCAGGTCCATACAGTCTCCTTTGTTATTATCGCCTAAAAATAGCACGACCGTTCGCAATGATTGTACCTGAAAAAATCCGGCTGGGAAGACGGATTTTGCGGGTGCGAATTTTGGGCCACGCGCAGTGGCGCGAGGCGGTAAACTAGGGGTCCGGATTACCTTGATCGCGACATCGAATGAGAACAGACAGCCGCCTTTCCCGCGTGCTCCATGTGCTGCTGCACATGGCCAGGCACGACGGGCCGATGACATCGGAACATATCGCCAGGATGCTGGACACGAACCCGGTGGTGGTGCGGCGGACCATGGCGGGTTTGCGCGAAGCCGGTTATGTGCGCTCGGGCGCGGGCAAGCATGGCGGCTGGTCGATGGCGTGCGATTTGCGCGAGGTCACCCTGCTCGATATTCACCGCGCGGTGGGCGGGCCGCATTTGTTCGCCATCGGGGTGGATAATCAGCATCCCGACTGCGCTGTCGAAAAGGTGGTCAATCAGGCGCTGGGCGATGCGCTGCAGCGCGCGGAGGCGATCCTGGTCGAGAGCCTTGGGAATGTGGTGCTGGCGGACCTGGCGCGGCAATTCGATCGCTTGTGCGTCGCCGGCGGCTGGGACCAGGCGGCGCGCTCAGGCAACGACGCCGAAAAGGCCTAGAGCCGGCCGGCCGCCATCTCAAGCGGACTTCCGTCCAATATCGGCGGGCGCCAGAATGGCGATCTTCGCATGCACTTTCCCGGCAAAATTTCCATCACAAGGACATGGTCGGCCGCCACGTCGCGCCGTTAAACCGCTATGATCACGGAACTTTTGCAACGCGACAGGAAGAAACGGACTTCACCCGAAGTGCGTCCCGTCAGTGTCAATTTTAATCACCACAAGAATCAAGCCCTGAGAGCCCTCAGGATACAAAGGAGAAAAAGTATGTTCAATCACGTGATGGTCGGCTCGAACGACATCGAGCGCTCGAAGCGCTTCTACGACGCGCTGCTCGGCATGCTCGGCGCGGGCGAACCGATTCGTAACGTGGCCCCGTCCGGCCACACCCGTCTTTTCTACCGGCATGATGGCAACACGTTTTGCATCACCGAGCCGATCAATGGCGAACAGGCGACCTGTGCCAACGGCGCGACCATCGGCTTCAAGTGCAGCTCGCCCGAGCAGGTGACCCAATTCCACGACGTCGCGCTGGCGCATGGCGGCGTGACATGCGAAGGCCCGCCGGGCTTGCGCGAAAGCGACATGGGCGCCCTGTATCTGTCGTATGTGCGCGATCCGGACGGTAACAAGCTGTGCGCGCTCCACCGCCCTAAATAATCCCTAGCGCCACGCCGGCCGGCAAGGAAGGAAGGGATGCCATTTACCTTGTGCCACCCGGCCATCGTGCTTCCCTTGCATCGCTATGCGAAGGGTGTCACCTCCCTGCCGGCGCTGGTGATCGGCAGCATGATGCCGGACTTCGTCTACTTCTTTTCCTTCGGCGTCAGCGGCAGCTTCAGTCACAGCCTGCCCGGGCTGTTCCTGTATTGCGTTCCAGCCGGCGCGCTGGTCGTCAGCGTCTATGACACGCTGTTAAGGCAGGCATTGCTTGCCTGGCTGCCGAACGCTGTCAGCGCCCGCCTCGCCTGGCAGGTTCCTCGACGATGGCACAGCACCCGGACGGTGGGCATTGTGCTGCTGTCGCTCGCGATCGGCGCGGCGACCCATATCGTGTGGGACGGTTTTACCCACCCCGGTACCGTGTTCGTCAATCACTTTGACGTGCTGCGCACGCTGGTCCCGATCGGCGGGCACGAGATACGCTTGTTTAAGATCGTGCAGCACGTGAGCAGTCTGCTCGGTTTCCTGGCGATCGCCGGCTGTACCCTCGCCTGGTTCTCACGGACCGAGCCGGGTCCACCGCCTCCCCTTTCTATCGGCAACCGGCACAGGCTGCTGGCTTTGGCCTTAGTCATTGCGGCAGCCGCAGCCGGCGGCGCATGGGGCATGCTGGTGCGCGAGGCGACACGCACCGAACACCAGCTGTTCAACGCGATAACCGCCGCCATGGCGAGCGCAGCCGGCACGATTCTGCTCCTTTGCCTGGCCTGGCAACTTTGCGCGGATAAAAGGATCGTTGAAAGGATCGTTGAACACCCCAAGACTTGAGCGATCGACCATGTTATGCGCCTTGCCACAATCACTGTACGCATGTACAGTATACGGGTGCCGCATGCGCACGACAAATTCACTTCTGGAGTGATTCACCATGATTGACCACATGACTTTTCGCGTGAGCGATATTGGACGCGCCAAAGCGTTTTACAGCGCCGCACTTGCGCCACTGGGCTATGCCCTTTGCTTCGAAGGCAACTACGGCGCGAACATGCTGGGGTTCGCCTTTCCCGACCCGTCCGAGCCGGACGGCAAAAAGGCCGATGTCTGGTTCATCGATGGCCCATCGCCATTCGGGGGCCCGGCAGCGACCAGCGGCTGCCACCTTGCCTGGCGGGCGGAAACGCGGGCGCAGGTCGATGCGTTTTACCAGGCCGCCATCGGCGCCGGTGGCAAGGACAATGGCGCTCCGGGCCTGCGCCCGGACTATCATGCGCATTACTATGGCGCCTTCGTCATCGATCCGGAAGGCAATAATATCGAAGCGGTCTGCCACTTTCCGGAGTGAGCCGCCGTACGGTGCGCAGTTGAGGTTCAGTACCGGCAGAAACGACGACGGGGCCTGTCAGGCCCCGTCGCTGTACTTTACCGCCTCCCTGCTCAGTTACCCGCTTTGACCGCCGGCAGATACGGCATCAGGCGCGCCGCCATGCGCGTGTCGGTCTTGAGCATGTCGATCTCGTCGGCCAGGATGTGCGCCGCTTCCTGCAGCATGACATCCTTGGCATCCTTGGCCGCTTTTTCGGCGGCCAGTTCGGATGCCAGGTTGCGCTCGTCGGCCTGCAAGCCGTCGTCCTGACGGTTCGGCTTGGTCGGCGCGGCCTTGGCCGTCTTGGCCGGCGGCGCCAGCTTGCTGCGCGCATCCTTGGCGTCGGTGACGTCGGCCGGGTCGTCGGTCACGGCGGCGCGCAGGGCCACCTGGCGCGCTTCGCGCTGCTTGGCCTTCGCTTCCAGCGCATCGCGTTCCTTGCGGCGCACCGCTTCATTCAGCGAAATCACGTTTTCCTTGCGCAGCTTACGCAGCTCGGCCATGTCTTCCTGCAAATACTGGAAATCCTTGTCCTTGGCGATGCGGGTTTCGTGACGCTTTTGCAGCGGGGCGATCAGTTGCTTGAGATTGCCCGACGGCGTGTACTGCACCGGCTTGATCGCCACCCACGGCAAGGCATTGTCGTAGCTCGATTCGCCGAAGCCTTCCGGATCGGAGGTGACCGGCATCTTGATGTCGGGCGTGACGCCGCGCAATTGCGTGGTGCCCCCGTTGATGCGGAAGAATTGCGCAATCGTCATCTTGAGCTCGCCGTAGCGGGCTTTTTCGCCCGGGTTGCCACGGTCGAGGTTGACCAGGGTCTGGACCGTGCCCTTGCCGAAGCTCGGCTCGCCCAGCACCAGCCCGCGGCCGTAATCCTGGATGGCGGCGGCGAAAATCTCGGAAGCCGAGGCCGAACCACGGTTAATCAGCACGCCCATCGGGCCATCCCACGCCAGCCCGGCCTGGGTGTCGCTCTCGACCGCCACGCCGCCGTCGGCGCTGCGCTGCATCACGACCGGGCCCTTGTCGATGAACAGGCCGGTCAGCTCGACCGCCTCGCCCAGGGCGCCGCCGCCATTGTTGCGCAGGTCGATCAGGACGTTGTCGACCTTTTCTTTCTTGAGCTCGCCCAGGATGCGGGCCACGTCGCGCGTGGCGCTCTTGTAATCCTTGTCGCCACGGCGGCGCGCTTCGAAGTCCAGGTAGAAGGTCGGCAGCGAAATCACGCCCACCCGGCGCTTGACGCCGCCGTCCTTGACTTCGATGATGGTTTTCTTGGCGGCCTGCTCTTCCATATTGATCTTCTTGCGCACCAGCGCCACCGTCACGGTCTTGCCGTCGGTGCCGGCGTCGACCGGCAGCACGTTCAGGCGCACCACCGATTCCTTGGGACCACGGATCAGCTGGACCACGTCGTCGATGCGCCAGCCGAGTACATCGGTAAAGCCCGGCGAATCGGCCTGGGCCACGCCGACGATGCGGTCGCCCACTTTCAGCTTGCCGGACATGCCGGCCGGGCTGCCGACCACGATTTCGCGAATGACGGTGTAGTCTTCGCGCTGTTGCAGCACGGCGCCGATGCCGTCCAGCGACAGGCGCATGGCGATGGCAAAATTATCGGCCGAACGCGGGCCGAGGTAATTGGTGTGCGGCTCGATCGAGGTGGCGTAGGCGTTCATGAAGGTCATGAACACGTCTTCGCTGTCGACCTTGCCCATGCGGCTGACGTAGTTTTCGTAGCGCTTGTCGAGCGTTTCGCGGATCGATTTTTCATCTTTGCCGGCCAGCTTGAGGCGCAGCCAGTCGTTCTTGACGCGCTTGCGCCAGAGGTCGCGCGCTTCCTCGATGTTCTTGGGCCAGGCGGCTTTTTCGCGGTCGATCTGGAAGGTTTCGTCGGCGGTGAAGTCGAACTTGCCTTTGAGCAGCTCACGCGAATACGCGAAGCGCTCGTTGAAGCGCTGCTGGTACAGGCTGTACATGGAGAACGGCGTGGTCAGGTTTTCGGCCTTGATCGCATCGTCGAGCTTGGTGCGCACGCCCTCGAAACTGTCGATATCGCTTTGCACGAAGTGCAGGCGGTCGCTGTCGAGCGACTTCAGGTAGCGGTCGAAAATCTTTTCCGACATCGCATCGTCGAGCGGGGTGATCTTGTAATGGTGGCGTCCGAAGACCGTGGCGGCCCAGGTGGCTGCCTGGGTTTGGGTGGCAATCGGCTTGAGCGGCGCGGCGCCGGCCTTGGCTGGCTGGGTGACCGCCTTGACGGGCTGCGGGACTGCCGCGTTTGTTGTCGCGGCAAATGCCAGTGCGACCATCAACATATGCTTCTTCATTCGTTGTCTCTCCGAGCGGGAACTGGTGTTATCTGCGGGCGAAACCGGACACTGCAAGGTCGCCCAGCCGCTAAATCGGCTATTCCAGCTGATTCTAACAGGATAGTGGCGTAGTACAGAGCCAGCCACGCGTCGCCGCGAAACCGAGCTTACGGGCTGATGGGTCTACGGGTTCACGGATTTACAAATTGAAACAGGTGTGGGCGGAAGTAAAACAGCAGCCACAGCGCGCCGCCGATGATAAACAGATAAGGCCAGGAACGCAGCGCGATGCGCCAGTCGACTACCGACGGCCAGAAGCGCAGGAACTGGGGCGCCAGCGCCAGCGCGACGAGCAGGTCGAACGCTTCGAACTGCCAGGGCTGGCGCGTGCGCCACCATGCCACGCAGAACGGCAGCAGCACGATCAGCAGCGGCGCCAGCGCCGTCGGCGCGGCGTTGTACCAGCGCACCCGGGTCAGCGTGACCGAGCCCAGTTCCCAGTGCCTGCCGACGCGGCGCGGGATGACGGTAAACGACGCGGGCCGCGCCCCGGTCAGCAGGCCGACCACGTAATGGGCCAGTTCGTGGCAGATGGTGCCGGCGACCGTGAACAGGAAAAAGATGGGATGGGCGCCGGCCAGCACGCGGATCAACAGCGCCAGGGCGGCCGAGGGCGCGAGGTAAAGAAGGATGTCGTTCATGCTACAGGGAATGTGCCGGCGTTCATCGCCGCACTTATACCATAGACCAGCTCGCCAAGACGCTAGCCGCGTACTGTGCGCGTTTCAATAAAACTGGCAATCCCAGCGCCACTGGCCATCGGCCGCGCGGAAAAAGTAGCCGACGCCGTTGTCGCCCCACATCCAGCCGATTTTTTCTTCCGACCCGACCTGGAACACGACGTCGTGGCGGCCGGCGCCGTGCTGGATTTCATACGGATAAGCGCCGACTTTGGTGCCGATAGTGCGCGTAACATCGTCGAAAAACGCCTCGGTCGCAGCCTCGTCCTCATTGACACGGGCCAGGTCGACGGGTTCCCACGCGCCCTCCCAGCCCGGAGCATCGTCGTCCACGCGGGTCCAGCGGACGGGAGCAAGATCCAGTGCACCTTATTCCTTTGCACAAAGTAATATCCCCGATGACAGCGCCGCGATGTGTAAACAGGGCGGCAATGTCAGCGGGGATGGAAACGGATCACGGGTTTGTCTGCCCGGCCCGATAGCGGCCGGACGGCGTCGCAGCGCTCTATTATTTATAGAACGCTTCGACCGTGCCTTTGAGTTTGATGAGCATCGGATGGCCCTTGCGGTCCAGCGCTTTGCCGGATGGGATCTTGATCCAGCCTTCGCTGATGCAGTATTCCTCGACGTTCTGGTACTCTTTACCGTTGAGCTTGATAGCGACGTCGCGTTCGAACGCTGCTTCGTTGTGGAAAGGGCTGCGCGGATCGATCGACAGGCGGTCGGGCAATTGGGGGAGTGTAGTGGTATCGTTCATGGGCGAATTATCTCCCAGATCGGCGATGAGTACAACGCTCTTGCCGCCTTTTGCGTCAATGGCAAGTATGGCATCATGCGCCTTTCGGGCAAGCCGCCCACACTGACAAGGACATCATGACAGCACTGACACGACTCTGGGATGCGGAAGACGCGATGCGCGACGGCCGCCACGACGACGCCCTGCAAGGCTTTATCTGGTTCTACCAGCACGCCCTGGACGAAGATCCCTCGCTGGAAGAACTGCGCTACTACCTGATCGGCATGTGGGTCGAGCTGGGCCGGATCGATCCCAAGGCGCTCGACGCGCTGCGCACCATCCGCGCCGACAAGGCCAAGGCCCTGCTGGCCGGCGACAAGGACCGGGAAACGTTCTGGGATATCGTCATCATCGATGCGGAACTCGACGAGGCGGCGGCGACCTACCAGTTCTACAAGGCGCTGGCCGAAGCGTCGCCGGTGTTTGCCGCCGAGTGCGCGCTGATTGCCATGCCGGCCATTGTCGAAGCGCAGGATTATGCCCTCGCGGCAAAACTGATGCCGCCGGCAGAGCCCTTCGTGCGCGAAATGGCACGCGTGCTGGAACAGGATATCGCGGCAATCAAGCAGCGGCCGTTTTCGCCCGCACCTGAGCGGCGCGCCGAAATCGCCACCTACGTCACCGAAGTACAGCGGGTGCTCACGGTGCTGGCCGGAAACGGCGAACGTGAGGAAGCGGCCAGCATCAAGGCGCTGGCAGTGAGCCTGATCAAAAACCCGTCCGTGCGCAGGGATGTGGCAGCCGGACTGAGCAAGCGATCAAAGGCGCAGCGTACCTGAGGCCATCGATATCGGGAAACTCACGCTGCCGCGTAAGCCTGCAGCAGCGCGTCCTCGTTGGCGGCATCGGCAATATGCAGCAAGACCGTCTGCTTCAATTCCACCACCGGATGCGCGGCATCGTATTTGCAGAAGCCGAACACCTCCTCGATCGGATCGTCCGCATGCCACGAGGTGGGGATGAAATGCTGGTCGGGGATATCGCCGAAGTCGAACGCTTCGATATTGGCCATATCCACCGCGTCATCCCAGGAACTGCAATCGACGCCCCAGGCGATCATGTAGCGGCAACCGGATTTGACGATCCAGGCGCTGACCTGCGCTTGCCATTCGGGCGCGACCGCCGCGTCGGCGATCACCACCATCTTGTACGGCGCCGGCTTGAGCCGCCCTGTGGGCAGCCTGCCGGGTGCGAGATGAATATAGGTGACAGGATGGGACATGCAAACACCTCCTTACCCTCGGGCCAGATCAGCCCGCGTAAAAACACCGGCCGCAAGCCTGGCGATACTGCTCGTTGCCGCCGATGCTGACTTGCTCGCCTTCCCTGATCCGCTTGCCCTGCCCGTCCACGCGGATATTCATCGTGGCTTTTTTGCCGCAGGTGCAGATATTCTTCAATTCCTCGATATCGTCGGCCAGCGCCAGCAAATAGGCCGATCCGGGAAACGGCTCGCCCCGGAAATCGCTGCGCAAACCGTAGCAGATCACCGGCACGCCGCGCACCTGGGCCAGCTGGTGCAATTGCTGCACCTGCGCGGTCGACAAAAACTGCGCTTCGTCGACCAGCACGCACGCCACTTTCGGCACCTCGTTCAGGAAATCGGTGGCGCCGTCGAAGATATCGACCTCGCGCTGCGGGCCAAGGCGCGACGTCACCTGCCCGACGCCATAGCGGCTGTCGATCGCGGCCGTGTACAGCTTGACCTGCTGGCCCTGCTCTTCATAGTTATGCGCTACCTGAAGCAAGGCCGTCGATTTGCCGGCGTTCATCGCCGAATACCTGAAATAAAGTTTTGCCACTGCGTGTTCCCACCGATTGAAGCGCGTCATTATAGCAAGCACGGCCGGCGCTCCTGTTGCACCTTAGCATCAGCGAGAGAAATCGACGACCACCTTGCCCGGCGCATGCCCGGTATGGGTCTGCTCGATTGCCTGCGCCAGGCCGTCGATGCCGGTCACCCGCGCGATGGTCGAACGCACGGTGCCCGCCGCGACCATGCCGGCGATCTCGCCTAACTGCCGGCGGTCCGGGACCATCGTGAACCACAGGCCGCGCCGCCCGCCTGGCACGCGCGCGCCGATGTCGGGTGCGGCCGTGCTGACGATGGCGCCGTCGGCGGCCAGCACCTGCCACGAGCGGTCCAGCGCATCGCCGCCGACCAGGTCGAGCACCAGCGCCACATCGCCCACCTGCTCCTCGAAGCGCTCGGCGTGGCGGTCGAACACGCGGTCCGCGCCCAGCGCCAGGACATGCGCGCGGCTCGCCGCCGATGCCGTCGCCAGCACCACCGCGCCCGCCGCTTTTGCGAACTGCACCGCAAAGCCCCCCACCGCGCCGGAGGCGCCGTGGATCAGCACCTGGCGCCCGGGCAGCAGCGGGCCGGCGGCGCGCAAGGCCTGCCACGCCGTCAGGCCGGCCACCGGCAGCGCCGCCGCCTGCACGTCGTCGAGACCCTGCGGCACCAGCGCCAGCCTGTGCGCATCGATCGCCACCGCATCGGCGTAGGCTCCCAGCCGTCCCAGCGCCCCCATGACGCGGTCCCCTGGCGCAAATCCTGTCACGCCGTCGCCGAGCGCGATCACCTCGCCGGCCAGTTCGATGCCGAGGGCGGCCGGCAGCGCCAGCGGGAACACCGCTTGCAGATAGCCCTGGCGGATCTTCCAGTCCAGCGCGTTGACGCCGGCGGCGCGCACCCGCACCAGCACTTCGCCGGCGCCCGGCGCGGGAACGTCGACCTGGTCGACCTGCACCAGCTCCTGGCCGCCGTAGGCGTGGATGCGAACAGCGCGGTTCATGCCGCTTCTCCCAGGATTGGATAGTCAAGGTAGCCGGCCGTGCCGGGCGAATAGAAGCTCGCCTGGTCGGGCGTGTTGAGCGGCGCGTCGAGCCGGAAGCGCCGCACCAGATCGGGATTGGCCAGGTACAGGCCGCCGAAGACCGCGGCGTCGGCACGCTGCGCGCCGATGGCCGCGTCGGCGCTGTCCTTCACCAGACCGCCGCCTTGCAGGTAGGCGCCGCCGAACAGCGGCCGCAGCGCCGCGTGATAGTCGAACGATGTCTTGAACAGCGCCACGTGCAGGTAGGCCAGCTTGAGCGGGGCGAGCTCGCGCACCAGATGGACATAGGTCTCCTGCGGCGTGGCGTCGCTGATGTCGTTAAAGCCCATCTCCGGTGCGATCTTGATGCCCACACGCGCGCCGCCTGCCTCGCTCACCATCGCCGCCAGCACGTCGAGGATGAAGCGCGCGCGGTTCTCGAGCGAGCCGCCGTACTGGTCGGTGCGCTGGTTGGTCGACGAGGACAGGAACTGCTCCGGCAAATAGCCCGATGCGGCGTGCAGCTCGACCCCGTCGAAACCGGCGGCGAGCGCATTGCGGGTCGCGACCCGGTACTCGTCGATCACGTCCAGCACCTCGCCGCTGGACAAGGCGCGCGGCTGCGTCAGTTCGAGCGGGCCGGTGGCGGTATAGACCGTGCCGGCCGGCGTGACAGCCGATGGCGCGACCGGCGCCGCGCCGTCCGGCAGCATGCTCGGATGCGAGATGCGGCCGACGTGCATCAGCTGCATGAAGATGCGGCCGCCCTTGCGGTGCACGGCATCGGTGACGCTCTTCCAGGCGGCGATCTGCGCGGCCGAATGGATGCCGGGCGTGCGCACATAACCCTTGCCCATCGGGCCGGGAAAGGTGCCCTCGGTGATCAGCAGGCCGGCGTCGGCGCGCTGTTCGTAGTAGGTGGCGGTGGCCGTGGACGGCACGCCGCTGGCGTCGTCGGCGCGCGAACGCGTCATGGGCGCCATCACGATGCGGTTGGGCAGGGTGAGCTGGCCGAGTGCGAGTGGAGTGAATAAGCTGTTCATCTGATTCCCTTCTGGCTGAGTGAGCAGTCATGGTACATTGCTGCACCTATGATATAAACAGATGAAATCAGCATTCACTGCTGCATAAATGGAGCAATAGACGTGCAACTACTCAACTACATGCAGCTCTACGTGGAAGTGGCGAAAACGCGGAATTTCCGCAAGGCGGCCGACACGCTCGGGATGTCCAGCTCCACCTTGTCGCGCAATATCGCCGCGCTGGAAAAGGAGATCGGCGTGCGCCTGCTGCACCGTTCCACCCGGCGGGTCGAGCTGACCGAGGCCGGGCAGGCTTACTTCAACCGCTGCCAGAGCATCGTGGACGAAGCCAACGTGGCGCACGAAGCGCTGCGCGGCGAGGCGCTGCATCCGAGCGGCACGCTGCGCATCTCGATGCCGGTCGACCTGGCTATCAACTACCTGGCGCCGCTGCTGGCCGACTTCGCCGTCGCCTACCCCTTGATCGACTTCGAGCTCGAAGCGTCCTCGCGCCGGGTCGACCTGCTGGCCGATCCCTTCGACCTGGCGATCCGCATGGGGCCAGCGCCGGCCGCGCCATCGACACTGGTGGCACGCCAGATTGCGCTGCTGGAGCGGCAGCTGTACGCGGCGCCGGCCTACCTCGACCGCGCGCCGCCGCTCGATCATCCCGACGACCTGGCGCAGCACGCGCTGTGCGTCGCCCCGGGCGCGATGCGCGACGGATGGACGCTGTTCAACGGCGCGGCCAGCAGCACGGTGCAGGTCAAGACGCGCTTCGCGATGAACAGCGTGGGCCTGAGCCGCGCGCTGGCCGCCGAGGGCGCCGGGATTGCGGTCCTCGACAGCGTGATCGCGCGCGACGAACTGGCCTCGGGACGCCTGCGGCGGGTGCTGCCGCAATGGAGCCTGGCGCCGATCCAGGTGCACGCGATTACCGATACGCGCCTGGTCTCGGCGCGCACGCGGCTGTTCGTCGATTTTATAAAGGAGCGCCTGGCTGCCCGCAATTCAAGCGGCTAACACACGCGCAGGGTTGCCCACCGCCGTGGCGCCGGCCGGCACGTCGCGCGTGACCACGCTGCCTGCGCCGATGACGGCGTCGTCTCCGATCGTCACGCCCGGCAGGATGATGGCGCCGCCGCCGATCCAGACATTGCGGCCGATCGTGACCGGACGCCCGAACGCCACCCCCGCCTGACGCTGCGCCGGATCGCGCGGATGGTCCGCCGCGTAGATCTGCACGGCCGGTCCGATCTCGGTACCGTCGCCGATGGTCACGCTCACCACGTCCAGGATGACGCAGTTAAAGTTCAGGAAAACGTTCTTGCCGAGCCGGATGTTATAGCCGTAATCGCAGTGGAACGGCGGACGGATCACCGCGCCCTCGCCCACCGCGCCGAACTGCTCGGCCAGCAAAGCGCGGCGCGCCGATACCGGCTCGGCCAGCGCGGCGTTGTAGCGCACCATCCACGCCTTGGCGGCCGCCTGGTCGGCCTGGATTTCGGGGTCGCGCGGAAGGTAGGCTTCGCCGGCCAGCATCTTCTGTTTTTCGGTCAGGCTCATTTGCTCTCCAATTGGCCGGGGTGGTATTTGCGTTCGAGGTGCTTCTCGATATCCGCCTTGTAGAACAGGACATCCTTGAACTGTCCCTTGCTGTACATCTCGGCCTGGTCGCTGAAATGGGGCGAGGCCGGATTGGCGCTGTTGCCGCCGGCCAGAATGCTCCTGGCGCGCACGCGCGGCCCGAACTCCACGACCGCCACGAAGCTGTTGCCACGGTCGCCGTAAATGCGCCTGGTGTTTTGCGGCGCCACCATGCCGAAGGCGGCCAGCGAGCCCCAGTTGGCCGACGCGAACGCCACCGGATAACTCGGCTTGGCATCGTCGTACTGCTGCCTGACGTCGCCGCTGATGCGCTGGAAGCGGTTGATATCGCCCCACGGCGTCTGCCAGCTGCCGAAATCGGCCTCCAGCTTCGCCGTGGCGCGCACCAGCGCCTGCAGGCGCTCGGCCGGCTCCAGGCTGTCGCGAATGTAGTCGAGCGTCGGCACGCCCCTGGCCCTGGCGGCGGCACTCGCCTTGTCGACCATGTCCTGGCCCCAGTAGATGGCCAGCGAGGTCGGGACCGAATCGACGCTGTAGCGCCGGTCCCACCCGCGCAGGGTGAGCATCTGCGGCGCCAGCTGCGTCTTGAGCGCATCGCCGTCGGGCAGTGCGTCGTATGCGGCGGCCAGCGAGGCGATCAGCGGGTCGAAGGCGATCAGGTGGCTGTCGTAGGCGGCGGCGATCAGGGTGTCGAGCGTGAAGTCCTTGCGCTTGTCCAGCACGGCCACGGCATGCAGGCCGCGCGCGTTTTCCGGCAGCGACCACATATACAGCGGGTAATCCTGCTGGCGCGGGCTGCTGGCGCCCGACGCCGCGAACGGCCAGTTGTTGGTGTTCTGGATCCAGCCGCTGGCAGGATTGTGCAGCGTGATGGTCTCGTCGATGGCGTGCAGGCCTTGCCACTCGGTGGCCGGATTGCTGCCGTCGACGGGCTTTTTCCAGTCGAAAGCCGTATCGCGCCGGGGCACGAAGTTCCCATGGAAGTAAGCGATGTGGCCGTCGGCGTCCGCATACACGGTATTGTTCGACGAGTTGGTGCGCAACTCCATCGTCTTGCGGAACTGCCTGTAATTGCGCGCCTTGGTGCGCGTGTACGATTGCGTCAGGGCCTTGAGCGGTTCTTCCATCAATTTGACCGACACCCATTTGCCGCCCTCCTCGCGCACCACCGGACCATGGTGGCTGAAGTAGGCGGTCACGGTCTTGCTGGCCATGCCGCCTGGCGTCTTGTAGGGCAGATTCAGCGTCACTTCGCGCAGGGCGCGCTCGCCGCTGCCGTATTTATAGACGTACTTGCCGTCCTTTTCGCTCACCGTTTCGAGGTATTCGTCGATCACGTCGCCGCCGCCCGAGGTGTGCATCCAGCCCGCCTTGTCGTTGAAGCCCTGGTAGACGAAGAACTGGCCCCAGGTCACGGCGCCGTAGGCGTTCAGGCCCTCGTCGCTGACCATGTGGACTTCGGGGCGGAAGTAAAACGAGGTATGGGGATTGATCAGCAGGAGCGCGTGCCCGGACAGGCTCAGTTTGGGGGCAATGGCAAAGCCGTTGGAGCCGCGCGGTTCCTTGTCCAGCGCATTGCCGGCGTCGGCCAGCGCCGGCCCGGGCTTCTTGCCGTAGAACTGTTCCAGGGCCTTCAGGTCGATCGATTCGATGTCGCCGCCGATGCTGCCTTCGCTGAACGCCAGCGCCATCCACGGCTCGAAGTGCGTGATCAGCCTGGGTTTGACCTCGGGATGCGTATGCAGGTAGAAGTTCAGGCCATCGGCAAAGGCGACCATCAGCTTCTTGAGCCACGCCGGGCTGGCCGCGTATCTGGCCTGCATGTCCTCGGGCGTGATGAACATCTTCATGCGCAGGTCGCGCCAGACTTCGGCCTCGCCTTCGACTTCGGCCAGGCGCCCCAGTGCATTGATGTAATTGAGTTCGACCCGGTTGAAATCGTCCTCCGCCTGCGCGTACAGCAGGCCGAAGACGGCATCGGCATCGGTCTTGCCGAAGACGTGGGGAATGCCCCACTTGTCGCGCATGATGGTCACGCGCTGCGCCGTCTTGTGCCAGCGCGCCTGTTCGGCTGACACGCCGGCGCGCTTGTCCGGCGCGGCCAGGGCGGGCAGCGCGGCGCCGACGGTGGCGCAGCCCAGCAAGGTCGAAACGAGAAAAGGTCGAAACATCGATGCATCTCCTGACGATATTCAATGGCGCGCTGGCGCCGGCGTTCTGCTAGGCGGTGGGCTCGCCCAGTGCCGCGAGACGCTCCTTGAGAGCCTGGTTTTCGGCGCTGAGGGCGTCGACCTTCTCGCGCAGGGTTGCCACCTGGGCGCGCAGTTCGGTTCCGGCGTCTGCTGGCGGTTCCTTGGGCGGACGGCTCGCCGCCTTCTGTTCGCGCACCTGGCGCGCCGCCTGCTGCAGCTCCTTGCGTCCGCCGGCGACGGCCGCGATCTGCACCGATTCCGGCAACGACGCCACATTGGCGGCGGCGTTGATCGAAATGGTCCCCGAGCGCACCGCTTCGACCAGCTGCGGCGTGGCCGCTTTCTGGATGCGTTCGATCTGGCTGATGGTATTGCTCGACACGCGGGCGGCCTTGGCCACGTCTTCGCGCGTGTTCCAGGGCGGCGACTCGGGCACCCTGGCCGCTTCCGGCGCGCTTTGCTCGGATGGTGTCGATTTGGACGCTTCCGGCTCGGCGGCGCGCTGCGCCACGCGCGCGGCGACGATGTCCTTCTTGCGCAGCGCGAGCACGCCGCGCTGGTAGTCGGACACGCTGCGGCGCGCCAGGTGGTTATCGATCATCCACAGCATGACGTCATCGAGCGAAGCGAAGGTCGCGTTCTGGACGGTCTTGAATTCGATGGCGTGCTTCTGGCAGATCTCGTAGCGATTGTGGCCGTCGATCAGCACATCGTTCCACAGCACCAGGGCGTCGCGACAGCCCTCGGCCAGCAGGCTGCGTTCGAGCGCGGCGTATTCGTTGGCGGTGAGCGGGTCGATGAAGGAACGCAGTTCCTCGTTGATAGTGATGTTCAATTCGTGTCCTTGTAAGTACTGCGGCGGGCCGGACTGCGGCGCGCCGCCACGAATGCTACACGATCCCGCTTGGGAGGGGAATGCGAAACGAGCTGGCGGAAGATGGGGAGATTGGGGAAAGGTGGCGGAGCTTTGAACTTGGCAAAACCGCCGCCATCGCTGGTGCCCGGACCGGAATCGAACCGGCACGCCCTTGCGACTCCGGGATGTCACGTCTGGCGACTTTTGCTTTTAAATCGGCGGCATATATCGATTTCAATCGTCATCACCTGCAAACAGCTTCAGCTCAGTCCGGTTGCCTGCTCTGCACATCATTAACTGGCCTGCCGCGTCAGGGGCAGTGTAGATTTCCCGGTCCGGCGGCGCGTGCTTCGGACTCGCAGCCGCTTAATCAGGCTGTACGTATTGTATTGCTTAAATTTCCTTACTCAAAATTCCTGGTAGCCCGCCAGCGTTGTCAGTCCATTGACCGACTTGGAACTATTCCGAGAATTGCGCATCTAACCCTGAAATCAGGTGGAGAAATTTTATTTATTCATCAAAAGTGGTCGGACAGTGATTGCATTTGTTGTGTTCGCTTAAACAAGCCGGATTATGCCCAACACAACCATAAGGAAATATAAACGCACAAATTCAGGTGAAAAACATTCACCAGAAGCGTTAAAGTACTGGCTGATAAATTCGATGTCATTCAATTCCTTGGCTCGGATGATGCAAAATCAAAAAACTCCGATGAACTCCATCGTGACGTCGGCCAATTCTCAGCGGCAGTGAATGGCTCGATACATCGTCTTAAAGGCAAAATGAGTCACCCTCCGATGCATTACTCGTGGGGTTGTGACGATGACGATGATTTACCGCAGAGAAGCCAATGCGACGGCGGCGATGAAGGACCCGGGGGAGGATGGGATTGGGGGCCAGGAGATGGCGGCTACGAAACTCGATACAGATGTACTATAGGGCCAGTTCCTATCTGCACAATCACCGAAACATTGCCACATCCGAGTCCCTATCCAGAAGACTGCGGCTTACCGGCTATGGGTCCCAGTTCGCCAACGATCTGCGGCATTACCGGCTTCTTCTGCGCAGCTCCGGGACAGCTCCCGCTTCCTCCGGCGGAAACCGTCGAGTAACGTAAGCAAAAATGCGATAAAAAATATGATCGGGACATGGACGAATGCAAGGCATACTCTCGAGCAATGGATTCGCGATCTTACGCCGCATGCAGAGAGAGAGCGGCTGCTTATTTGGCAGAATTCCTTCGTGCTGCTGAGCAGCCATGATTTTATTTAATCACAATGCCAGGCAGGAAAGCAGAATCTGATCGCCTGGCCCTCAGGAATCTCTATGACACTCCCACGAATTGAAATCTACTTGAACGAGCAATCCGGAATTTCGATTGTTCATGTCAAAAAGAATCAAGATGCATCGATCATCAATCTTTCATTGAACAGACTAGAGGCAGCAGGCTCGAATGATGGCGCCATCATGTTAGGAAAACCTTTGTTAGCCATATTGAAGATGTGGCATCCTGAAGCGCTTCAAGACGTTCCTGCTGAGGCGCCTATGTCGCGCGCCGAGATCAAGGCATCGGTGGCCCAGGAATTGATTGGGATGTCTATTTCGGAGCGTACAGATTTTTATGTCTCCACAATTGACAAACTACTTACCGAATCAAGCCAAGAACTGGGTACTGATTTCCTCATAAACAGTTGGCCGGTTTTACGTGCACGTATTGAGAGTTTTAAAACCTTGGATTAGGCAATCGTCCTTTCATCCGCCGCAGCTTGGATCATCCTGGATGGGTGCGTGGGCTTCGTGTGCGTAAGCGTCGCGGCGTGATTGCCGCAAGCGCGCTTTATCTGGATGGCTCGAGCAGGTGTCCGCATCGACAGTCACCCCGAGATCACGGCTTCTGATCCTCGTGCCGGTGGTAGCTACCTGCTGCTGGGCGGTCTGTCCGCGCGTCTCAGCCGACACCGTGGCAGTATCGGCGGCCTCGACTGCCGCGTTCTGGATGGTGCCGCGCCGCTGGGGTGGTGATGGCTCGCTTTGCGCGCAAGTCCAGCAGCGCGTGGTCGCCCGCACCGCAGATCATCCATCAGCCGGGGTCGCCAGACCGCGAACAGCACAGATAACAAAGGGAATACGCTAATTCGAGATCAGCGGCCTTCGCGCCAAGGCTGGTAGCGATCCGAAGAAAGCAGTGGAATTGCAGGTGCACAGCACAAAGTGGACATGCGACGCCGACAATGATGGCCCACTACCTGCGGCATCGATGCGGCAAACTGGTCAAGACCGCAAAGAAGTTTTGCGGAACTCGGCCATTTTGCGGAGCTGCCACGAATTTTCAGCTATCAGAAAATTCGCCAAGTCCTTGATTTTTGTGGTGCCCGGAGCCGGAATCGATAGACCTTACAAATCAACGGCTTGCGCTTCGCATTGGCAATTTGCCGCCAATTTATTCTCAGCCGTTTTAAGCAGCAGCTCGGTGAGCTCAGCGTCTCGACGTCGATAGTATGCCAGCAATTCAGCGCTGACCAGTTGCAGCGGAGAGACACTATCGTCCCGGACGGTCATTTTGAACAGCAACGTGCCTAGAGGGTCGTCGGCGTCAGGGCGGTCGTCCGTCACAGGCACCCCGCGATCACGGCTTCCAGCTGGGCCTCGTACTTGAGGTGCAGCGGCAGGTCGCGCGCCAGGGCCAGCACCTTCTCGCCCGCGCTGGCATCCGGCGCCAGGGTGCGCGTGGCGAAGGTCGGCCGGGCCGGCGCCGCCGTCACGCATGGGCGGTAGACCGGCACCTTGACCTCTTGCACGACCGGCGCCGTCGCGCAGGCGGTGAGCAGCAACAGGACCACCAGGATCAAATACTTCATCGGGTAGCCTCCAAGATCAGATCGACGGTCGGCATGGCCTCGTCGCAGGTGGCCGCGCGCGCCGCGGCAGCTTTCGCCAGAACCGCATCGAGGCGCCGGGCGGATGCCGCGGCAACCTTCTGCGCCGCGGCGCCGCGGTCGTCGGCGGCCAGCTTCGCCGCGCCCGCGGCTTCCACCGCGGCATTCTGCAACTGCACCGCGGTGCGCAACTGGGCGCTGACAGCTTGTTCCGCGGCGAGGTCGGCTAGCGCCTTGTCGCGCGCGCTGGCCGCGGCCCACCAGCCGGTGCCGCCCGCGGAAGCGACCACCAGCAGGACCGCCAGCAAAACTACCGCGGCGATTTTCCAGATACCGGCCACCGCGCCCGCGGCCAGCGTGCTCAGGGCGCTCATTGGGCCGCCACGCATTGCGCATGCGAGCGCTGGCGATCCGTCCATACGCCCGCGCACCGCTTGTTCCCCGGCGTCGAACAGTCGTAGCCGGCGGCGAACCGGTACAGCAGGATCGCATCGCAGGCGGCCCGGTAATCGCCCACGTTCAGGCGCTTGACGATGGTGCTGCCGCAGAACGCCGCCGAGCCGATGTTGTAGGTCAGGTCGACATAAACGTCGTACTCGGCCTGCGTCAGCGGCGCGCGCACGCACTGCTTGATGGCACCCTCGTAGGTCCGGACGTCGAGCAGCGCGCGCTGGGCGGCCTTTACCGGCGTGGTACGGTCGCCCATCTTGACGCCGCCGGTGGTGCCGAAGCCGATAGTCGGCACGTCGCCTTTCGTCGGGATGACCACCGTATCGGTGTAGCCCTCGCGCGTAAGCATGCCCACGAACGCGCCGGCGCTCAGCACCAGAACACCGATGCCCATGCGGATATTATTCGCCATCGCTCGCCTCCGTGATCCGATCCGACTCGCGCTTGCGCCGCACCAGGCGGTCGCGCAGCAGCAGCGTGATCTGCAAGGCCATGTAGATGATCGTGAGCACGGCCACCCAATCGGCCAAGGCCATGTTGAAGAGCTGGCTGTAGGCCGTGACGGCGGCGGGCGGGGAGAGTTTTGCTACAGCCTCAAGGGCTTGGTTCGTTGGGTCGCGCATTCTTGACTTTCAATGAAAAGGCCACCCGGAGGTGGCCTATAATGGGGAAAACTACAGGGGGGGAAACATGTCTTTCGATCCAATTCAGCTTGGCGCTACCTTGGCCTTCATCATCAATGCCTGGTTAGCGGGGCGGCGCGGCGAGTAGGCGACGCTGCCGGTCCTCCTCCCCCTCCATTCCCATCAGCGCCGCCGGCGAAAGCATCAGGCCGCGCGCGCGCAACTGCGCAGGCGCCCGCGCCGGCCCGGCGATGTTCAGCGGGACATTCATCGCACGGTTCGCCTGCATGCCGAGCGAGATGTTTTGCAGCGGCTGAGCAATCATGCTTTGGCCGAACGGGATTTTAGACAGGAACGGCAAATCCGCAATTCGGTCGAGAAGCATGGCGCCGCCGGTACCAGCTGTGTTCGAATTATTCACTGCACTGCCGGCCGGCTGGAACTGCTCGTAGCTGGCAACCCTGCCGATGGCCTTCATCTGCGCGATTTGCTCAGGCGCAAAGAACAGCTTAAGCTTGCGGTCCCCGATCTGAGACAGCGCCTTGTTGTAGGCCGACTGGCTGAAATTGCCTACCTCGTCGGCGGCGCCGTTCAGCGCGCGCGTCTTGAGGAACGACGTGATCTGCTCGCGCACCGCGTTCATCGCCTCCGGACTTTTCTTGATCGAGTTCCGCATCATGTTGACGTCCATCACATTGGCGTTGCCACCACTGCCGACGATGAACTTCTGGACGAATTGGTCGGGCTCGATGCCGTCGCGCACCGCTTGCAGGGCGGGCGTCTTCTCGACAACGCCCATCCACTCCCGGTTCACGCGCCGCGCCCTGTTGAAGGCGTTGATTGCGCTCTGACCCATGCTTTCCTGCGCCGGAGCGCCTAAGCCGCCTGGCACGGTCAACTGGTTGCTTCCGCTTGGCGCCGGCGTCGGCCGCGCCCCGACCAGAGGCGTTTCGTCCAGCGCCTGGCGAACCAAGCCCAAGGCCGTGCGAACATTGCCGTCGCTGCTGTTCCGCTGGACCTTGGCGATGCCGGTTTTGAACTGCTCGGCAATTTCCACGGTAAGCGGCGTTTCTCGATTGGCAAACTGGTTCAGCTTGTTGCGGATATCTGGCGTCAAAAAGCTTTCGACATTTGCCTCGTGCAGCAGGTCTCCGGCCCTGTTCGTGAAAGTGTGCGGATCAAGCTCGGCGCTTCGGCCGGAATTGTCGCGCGCCCGGTCGTACAGCTTTTTGAGAACGCCTTGCACCCTATCGTTGCGCTTCTCAAGGGCACCGATGACCCGGCTTCCGCCTGCGTACGCATCGTCGGCCGCGCTGGCGCCCAGGTCGTTGAGGCCGGTCGTCAGCTGCCGGTTGTTGGCGTTCTGCGTCTGCCCAAGCTGCTGGGCCGCCGGGTCTTTGCTGTTGATGCCCAGCTTCGCCAGATTCTTTTGACGCGTCACGGTTGCCGGGTCCAGGGTCAAGCCGGCCGCTGTTGGCGTGGTTCCGGTCAGGCGGTAATCGGCCAGCCTGCGCACCGCGTCAGGCGACAGGTCTGGGCTGATCTTGTACGCCTTCGCCACGTCATCGCGGATGCTCTGCGCCACCTGGCCCGGCAGGTCGCCCAGTTTGATTCCGCTTTGCTCCAGCGCGTTGTTGATCTTGATATCGATCTGGATTTGCTGCTGAGCCGACGGCACGGGCGGCACCGCCGGGCGCAAGCGGTTGCCAATGGCGCCGGCTGCGCGTTGGGCGCCGCCGATGGCAAATGGCGCCGCCACCCCGGCGCCCAAGGACGCCAGCAACTGCGACCCCTCGTTGCCGCCAGTCTCGCGCGTGTAGCCGCCGGCTGCGCCAGCAGCAGCGCCCGATGCCAACTGCTTAACCGGGGCTGCCGCCAGCCCGCGCGCTACAGCTTGCGTCGTGCCGCTTGTCATCGTCGCGGCCTTGCCAGCTGCGCCGATAATGCCGGCGGAACCGGCTGCCAAGCGAGCAGCATCGCCAACGACGCGCTCTTGAGCATTTTCCGGACTTGGCAGGCCCATGACGTTTGCCAGCGTGCCGCCGGTGTCCGCGCGCGGTTTATTGCCCAGGATCGGCGCGGCCAGCGTACGCAGCGGGTTACCGACGAAGCTGTCGAACGTGCCCCCCAGCCCTTCAAGGCCGTAGCGTGCAGCCAGTCCTGTTTGACGCGGCACGCTCGACACGAAGTCGTTGAGCTGTTCGCCGAAACCCTTTTCCTTCGGCGTGGGCGCGTCGAACAGGTCCGCAGACAGGTCGCGCCCGCCTTGCTTCGGCTTTGCTGCCGGCGCCGGGCCGAACAGCTCGTCTGATAAATCACGTCCTGCCATTATTGACCTCCAATCGTGTAGCCCCTGGCGCGCGCCGCCGCCGTAACCTCGGCCGTGGTGCGCCCGCTTTTGCGTGCCGTTTCTGCGATATCGGACAGGGAGATGCTTTTGCGCGCCTCCGGTGCTGATGGCGATGCTGACTGCTGCTGCGCGCCGCCGGCATATCGCTGGTTGATTTCCTTGATCGACTGGAGCGCCACCTTTTTCAGCGCAGCCGGCACCGTAGGATCGCCGATCTGGCCGGCCATCTGACGGTACAGCATCACGTCCTTGTCGGACTGCGGGCCTTCCATGCGCGGCTGGTTCATCATAATTGAGCCTTCCAGCACCTTGAGCTGTGCGATGTTCTGCGCGCCCGGCGTGGCTCGCCCGATGAATTGGTTGGCCTGGTCAATACTGGCGCCAGCGTAAGACCCGGTGGCGCCGTCGAGCAGCTTCTCGGCGCTGTCAATTACCGACACGAGGCCCTGCGCCTGTTTTTCCCGTTTGAGCGTCTGCTCGCCTCGAACCGGCTGGCCGTCCA
Organism: Massilia atriviolacea; assembly: GCF_003953935.1. Taxonomy (GTDB): domain Bacteria; phylum Pseudomonadota; class Gammaproteobacteria; order Burkholderiales; family Burkholderiaceae_D; genus Telluria_A; species Telluria_A atriviolacea. The sequence continues at coordinate 518,543 of NZ_RXLQ01000003.1, read as the reverse complement.
TGCCGATGGCTGGGCGCGCCTGACCGGTGGCCTTGTCGATCAGCATCGGGCCGTTCAGCGGGTCGTTGATAATCTGCGTACGCTGGCCCTGGCGGGTGAGCTCGTTCAGTTCGCGCGCACGCGAGTCAGTCATGTTCTGGCCGCGTGCGGTGAGCGCATTGCTCGCCAGCGATTCCAGCGTCTGTTTTTTGCCGATCGATGCCTTGATCTGCCCGGTGTAAGGGTCGATCATGTCGTTGCTCTGGCCGCTGTCCACCTTCTCCAGCTTGCGTGCGACTTCCAGCGGCACCGGCTGGCCGACGTTGCCGTCCTCGTAGTACGGCGCATACATGACCTTGCCGCCCACCTGCACCTCTTGCCAGTTCTTCACCTTCGGCTGGAACTTGAGCGCCGACGTTTCCTGCGCGTCGGCCTGCTGCTGAAAGCCGGCGCGGCGCAGCTCGTCGGCCAGCTGCATGCGCTCGGCGTACGGTGTCGATGCGCCGGCGCCGCCGGGGGCGAACTGTTGCGGCGCGGCGCCAGGTTGAGGCTGGCCGCCCTGCATCGGCTGCTGCATGCCGCCGCCGGCTTGCGCGCCGCCCATCTGGCGCTTGGAGAAGAAATCTTGCAGGCGCGCCTGCTCGGCCTGCGCGCGCTCCTTCTGCGCCATTTCGGCCTGCATCTCCTTCATCTGCATCTCGCGCATCATCTGCGCCTGCTTCATCTGCTCCTGCTGCATCGCACGGTCCTCGACGGCCTGCTTCCCCTGCACATACCCGCCCATGCCCGTGCCGAGGATTTGCCCGATGCTGCTGCGCTGGCGCGACGGCCCGGACCGTTCCGACATCTGTGCGGCAGCGGACAAAAGACCCATCGTCTGCGGGTCGGAAAACATATCAAGAAGTCCCATATTTCGTCCTTAGTATCGTGGCTGTACGTTTTGGGCGCTCGGGCCGCCGTTGGTGCCGCCGCCGAACAGGCCGGCAATGCCGTTCAGCAGGCCGGAGCTTTGCAGGCCGTTGTAGAGGCCCAGGCCAGCCGTTGCGCCGGCGATGATGTTGCCGGTTTTGTTCTCGTACAGCGGCTGCGAGGTGGTCGTCGACTGGTTTGCGCTCAGGTATGGAGCGAGCAAGCCGTTGACCTTCGCGGCATTGTTCAGGCCATAGGCATCCTGATTGCCTGCGATCTGGTAGGCGTTATTCAGCAGGCCGCCCAGCCCGGACATGCCGTTTTGCAGGTTCTGGCTGTTCAGGTTGTTCTGGCCCATCTGCGCGTTCAGGTTGTTGCTGGCCGCCTGGTTCTGCGCGTTCTGGTTGTTCGCTCCGACCGCCAGTTGCGCACCCTGATTCGCCAGGTTGGTTTGCTGCTGCCAGCCGCCATTCGTCAGCCCCACCTGCATGCTGTTGTTCTGGTTTTGCAGATCGCGCTGCTGCTGGAGCTGCGCATTCGTCTGGTAGGTTTGCAACTGCGACTGCATATTCGCCATGTTGGCGGCCTGCTGGTTATTTGCGCTGGCAATGGCCGCCTGGTTCTGGTTCCCGCTCAGCCCTTGCATGGCCGACAGCGCGCGGTTCGAATCAGTCTCGTACGCGCCGGCCTGCGCGGCAACGGCGGCGTCCGTGTTGTACTGGCCGAACTGCGCCAGCGTGCGCTGCTGCTCGCGCGCGAAGTCGCCAATTGCGCGCCCCTCGGCGATACCCTGGCGCGAACCGCCGTACTGTCCGGATGCGATGGCGCCGCCCCGGATGCCCGGCATGATCTGCTCCATCAGGTTGCGCGTGCTGTCGGCTTGCTGCGACTGAAAGGCGTTCGTCGACTGGTTGATGCCCTTCTGAATGGCGCCGGTCAAATATGGGTTTGCGCCGGCCGGACCGTTGATCATTTTATCGAACGGGTTCGTCAGGTCCATGTTGTTCTGCGCCGGGCCGCTCACGCCGACGCCCTGCACGTCACTTGGACGCTGCATGAAAGCGCCGTTTTTGATCGCCTCGGGCGCCTGCATCGATGCGGCCTGCGCCATCGGCGTGTTACCCATCAGCGATGCCTGCATTTGCGGCGCCGTACCCGGCTGCATCTGCTGGTAAGCGCCGTTGCGAATCGTGGTCATGTCGCCCTTGGCGTCTTGCAGATACGCCCCGGCGGCGTTGCCGTAATCCTTTGTCGCCTGCGACTGAGGCGTGTCGAGATAGTTCTTGTAGCGGTCGAGTAAGCCGCCAGTGGCTCCGTTGCCAAACAGCATCGAGTCGATGCGCGGATCGAGCGAATTTTTGGTCGTGGTGGTGTCGGCACCGGCGCCGCCTGTATTGTTGCCCGCCAGCGCGCCGGCGGCAGTGAGGCCGAGCTTTACCGCGCCACCCGGACCGCCGACCGCATCAAGCAGGCCGCCTGCTGGCTTTGGCGCCTCGCCCTGATTTGGCGGTTTCTCGCCGGATGCCGGTTGCGTGCTGGTTGGCGATTGAACACCTCCGAGCAGCCCGGCGCCTGCGCCAGCAACACCACCCACAGTGCCAGCCAAACCAGCCCCGGCGCCGGCCGTGGAACCGTTGATGATGACTTGCGGAATCGCACCGCCTACCGTTCCTGCGGCGCCGCCAGCGACGCCGCCAGCAGTTGCCCCGGCCGCGCTGCCACCAACCGAGCCGGTCGTGCCTGCGATGCCCTCCGACGCAATCGCGCCCGCACCGGAGCCGGTGCCCCCCACGCTGCCCAGCAGGCCCTGACCTACGCCAGAAAGGGCCTTGCCGCCGAAATAGCCGGCCACCACATCGGCCACGCCGTGCAGCTGCCCGGCCGGCCCGGTGTCGAGGCCCTCCGACGCTGCCAGGTCGTAGTAGCGCTGCCCTGGACTGCCGTACAGATTCACCAGCGCCTCGTTGTCGCTGCCGGTTGCCGCGTTCCAGACCTTGGTAGACAGCGGGTCAATGCCCGTGAACAGCCGCGTAGGGTCCTTGACAACGTCCTTGATGAGGTTCTTCGTGAACGAATTTTCGAATCCGACGAGTTTTTTCAGCCAGCCCATATTTTCCTCTTTCCAGTTTGTGAGGTCAGCCTAAAAAGACCCACGTTGTTAATTTGAAGATGTACACGCCCCGGCCGCTGCCAGGGTTCCAGTGCGGCGCGCCAGCGGCGTACCGGATATCGCCGTCGCGCGGCTTGAGCGGGGCGACTGTTTGCGGGTCGAGGTGGCCGGCCGCCAGCAGCGTGATCGCTCCGGACACCTTGTCGAATTCCTCGCGCACGAAGCGCAGCAGATCGTCAGCCGATGCCGGCACCTGGCCGGGCGTGTAATTGACCGTTCCGAGATTTGGCGTTCTCACCATTTACCTCCGTCGATGATCGAAAAATCGTAGCTGTCCAGGCGCCACTGCACGGCCGTGCCCGATTCGAAGCGGATGGCCGGGTAACGGAACGAGGCGAAGCCGTCGCACGCGATGGTCTGGCCGATGACGTGTTGCATGGTCGCGGTCCATTCCGGGTCGGCGAACGGGTCCGTTTGGTGCCCGCCGATCTTGACGATCACCGTTTCGCCAGGGTTGCCGGTAATGCGCGCGCGCACGCCGTTGATCGTCTTGACCCGCTCGTCGTCGCCGAAGCTCAGCGCGCGCCGCTCCAGATAGGAGGATGCGAGCGCGCCATTGAACGTCGCCGAGCTGTCCAACAGGAATAGGTTCGGCCCGGCCGCCGCCATCAGCACGCGCGCGGTGTTCGGCGTGAAGTCGGGGCCGTTCCATGCGGTCAGGTCCGAATCCCAGCTGTCCTGATCGGCGGCCCAGCTTCCGCTCAGTGTGCTGTCGACCGGGCCGTAATTCGCGTGGTGCAGGCTCGGGATCGTGCGGTAGCTGACCGTGCGGTCCTTGTAGTTCCAGACCAGTGCTTTGTTCGGGATCGTGTTGCCGATGCTCGGGTAGCAGACAAACACCTCGTTGAGAAACGGGTTCTTGAACACGAAAGCCCGGTCGGCGCTGGACACGTCCATGTCCTGAAACAGCGCGCGTCGGGCGGCCTTGTCGAGCACCTGGGCAGGCGACTGGCCGTCGTGGATCACGACGTCGGAACCGGTCAGCACGAAGTGGAGGCCGTCGATTTCCACGATGCAGTTGCGGTTCATGGCACCGGACAGGCCGAGCACCTTGGAGAAGCGGAACACGAAATCGCCGCCGATCTTGTCCATGCGCCAGACCGATTGCTCCTTGTAGATCATGAAGCTGTCGCGCAGCTGCAAGCCGTCGATGATCTGGTCGCCGCCTTCTGCGAGGTCGTATTCGCCCGCGTCCTTCGTGCCGTCGTCTTTGTCCCATGAAATCGGGATGCCGCCCGGGTCTGCCGGGTGCGACCACTTCACCATGTAGGGGAAGGTGTTGCCACCCCTGCTTACGTGCAGAGCAACGAGGTAGTTCGAATACGCGCGCAGCGACTTGCAGGTCGTGTTGTCCGGCCAGTTATCCAACTTGACGCACCGGTTCGCCACGTTCAAGTCCCAGCGCTGCGGCGGGTCGACCAGATTGCCCGCGTTCAGGATCGGGATGCCCGACAGAACCGTGCTGGTCCATGCGTTCGGCGCGCCCGCGTAGTTCACGTCGACGCCGCCGGTCTGCCGCGTGATGTTCGTGTGCACATCGGTGCCGCTGACGGCCGTGACGGCGTAGATTTTGGCCTCGCCGGCATACAGCCAGTAGCGTGTTGCGCCGACGTTCACCGGCACCACGTGCAGCGGCGTGACAGCCGGCGTGCCGTACACCGGGCCGTGCCCGTAGAACTGGCGCACCGAGCCGTCGAGGAAACGCATGTTGCTTGCGTCCGTCCATGCCTGCGGCGGCAGCTTGTGCGGCGAGATGTCCTTGATGACGCCAGCCGCGCCGGCGTCAGGGACTTTGAAAATTGGCATAGATGGCCTATTCGAAATAGGTAAGCGTGATAATTGAGCCAAGAGGGGCAACAATCGGGTAGCTGGCACCTGGCGTAACCGCGACCCCGGGGTAGGCCACAGGCGTCGCATAATCGCCAACACCACCGAGGAACGTTTTTCCGAGCCCGGTCGCGTTTGCGCCGACCGTAGCCCCCGAGGCCGTGTAGCTGTAATTCACAGTGGCGGTCCACTGCTGCGGCGAACCTGGCATCGCGCCGCCAGTAATCGGGCCGCTCGGCTGCCATCCGGCCTGGTACGAGACAGAAGCGCTGCCGGCAAGCGATGGCCCCGACCTCACTGTGGTGTTCAGGATGTAGGTGCCGCCGCTGTATTGGGCCACCTGATATTCAGTCCACGAGCCGGCGCCGGCATTGATCGCGCTGGCCGCTGCCGACGCGGCCGCCTGCGCGTTATCCCATGTGGCCACGCCGGGATTAGGGCCTCCGGTTCCGATAAGCCACGTCACCACTGCGACGACGACGCTTGTGGCGGTTGTTCCGCCGGGCGAGCCATCCTGCCCCCGCCCCAGCATGTCAACCGAAGTCGTTGTCATCGGCGCGACCCACGTGCCATCAGCGTAAAACGACACCTGCACGAGGCGCCGCGAGCTTGCGTAGAATTCCTCGTCCATCAGCGCATCACTTTCACGAAAATCGTGGCGCCGCCGTCATCGCTGAACAGCAGCACGTTATCGGTGCCGGAGGTCTGAAAGGTCACGTTTGCGAGCGCCGCCGTCGCCTTGTACGAGCCGTCGTAGTTGATGTACGTCGCGCCGGTGATCGTCGGGATGCCGCCGGCAGCGAGGTTCACGCCCTTGACGCGCAGCGAGGCATAGATGCCGGCCGGCGGCCAATTGGTCACCGTCAGGGTCTTGGCGCCGGATGCTGGCGCCCAGCGCTGCGACCGTCCGTTGCGATAGTCCAGCGTGCCCGACGCGCCGTTGTCGTAGTGCCGCACAGCCTCTGCAACAGCCGTGCCGTCTGCGCGGGTGACCGTGGCCCGGAACGACGTCGTCGTCAGCGCAAGCACGTCCACCTCGTCGCCGGCGGCCAGGGTGATCGACCCGCCCTTGATCGTGAGGTTCGCGCCCTGGATCATGTAGAACCCGGTCGCGGCGATCAGCTTGCGCTTTGCCCCTGCGCGCGGCGCCGCAGCGAAGCCGGTAACGGCCGTGCTGCCGGTCAGGAGCCGGGTACTGCCGATGCCGGACCAGATATCAGGCGCGGCGGCCGTGGCCACGTCCGGCGCCATGGCGTCGTTGAAGCTTGCCCAATCCTTCCAGCTGGAAGTCGTGCCATCCGTCGAGATGATTTTGCCGCCGTTGCCAGCCTGGTCGGGGAGCGAGCTGGCAAACGACAGGCCGTTCACGTAGGCATAGGTAACCGCGTCGGCGGTATTCTGCTTGGCGTCGAGCTGCACCTGAATCGGGCTTGTGACGCCCACAAGATAGTTGATCTGCGTGTGCGTTGCGTTGACCGCGCCGGCGATCTGCGTCCACGACGCCTTGAGCACGGATTTGATCATGCGGATCTGGTCGTCGCCCTGGGATTTCGGATCGGCCGCAGTCGGATTCGCGGTGTTCAGGTCGGTGATGTAGGTTGCAGTTTCGAGAGCCATGATTTTCCTGTTAATAGCAGCGGCGCGACAGCATCGACGTCGGCACGTCTGTGGTCAGCACGCCGACCGATCGGCTTTGGTGCTCGCTGTTGTTGATTTCCTGGATTGCCTGGTCGAACATGCTTTTCCACAGGCCGATGCGCTCGTCCGCGCCGATGAACGGGGCCGACTCCAGTAGCGCGCCGTACAGGTACAGGTCCGGGTATTGAGACAGCAGGTAGTTTGTCGGCGCCTGGGCGGTCAGTCTGAAGCGCGCGCGGTAGCGAAGCGTGATCGGATATGCCTGGTCTGGTACGCGGTCGAACGCGAGCATCGTGCCATCCACTGCCCAGTACGTCGGCATGCCGGAATCGCTGGCTACCGGCATTTGCTCAACCACGAGCGGCGTCAACTTGGCTCGCGGCTGGTTCGCATCCAGCCACACCGCCGACGGCGCCACGTAATCGGACGGCAGCACCACGAAGCGCGAGCCCGGCGTCATCACCAGGGCAGCGTCCACGCCCATCACGCGCACGCGCGCTAGGCGGTTGATGCGCGATTCGGCCAAGAGGATGAAGTCCGGCACGCGCGCCGCCAGGTCGCTGCGATGAAGCCAGTTTTTGACGGTTTCGACCAGCCAGAAATAATCCTGGCTGGTGATGTCGTCTGGGGTGCTGGGGGCAACAATGCTCATGGCTGTCCTTAGTTGGTGCTGCGTGCGATTTCGACCCAAGAGCTGCCGTCGCAAATCAACGTGATCGTCTTCTTGAATGCGGTGACGTAGTTGCCCGCGATGTTCAGGTTGCCGCCGTCCGTGAAAGTCAACACGTCATCGAATTGCAGCGTCACCATGCGCTCGGGGAAGCTGGCCGTCATGCTGGTGATGCTCGTCGTACCGGTGATGTAGAAGTACGAGCCGCCCGGCGGCAAGATGAGTGCCGCAGCCGATGCGACGGTCCGCGATACACCGGTTTCGTTGTCGGTCACGCGGGTGGACACGTTCGGCTGTGCGATCTGGCCGGCCGTGTTGCCGCGCACCGTGTTCATGCCGATGATGTTGCGCGCCTCGGTGCCGGAAACGTTGACGCCCCAACCGGTGTTCCCGGAAAAATTGCCGCCCGTGATCGTGGAGTCGGTCACGTTGCCGAGCTCGATGCCATCGCCGGTGTTGGCGCGCGACGTGCAGCCGTTGAATGTCAGGAAGGAGCTGGCCACACCGTTCCGGAATCCATCGCCGCCATTGCCGCTTGCGGAATTGCTGCCGAACGAGAGGCCGATGCAGCCGTCGATAGCGAAGCCGTGCGCGGTGTTGTCGCACGACGAATTGCCGTTGACAGAGCCGGTGGTGCAGTTTTCGAACCAATAGCCGCTCACGCCGGCGCCGAACACCGAGTTATTGCCGACAGTGCAGCCTTTGCAGATGCCCGTATTCGCGGCCATGACGATGCCGTATTGGGTCGGGTCATAGACAGTATTGTCGGTAACCACCATGTACTGGCCGCCCATGTGAATGCTGTTGTTCAAGCCGCCTTTGCAGGAGTTGTTCGATACCGTGACCGACGTATTCGCGACGTTGTAGCCGGTGATGTTGTCCGCGTTCGGCGTGCCCTGGCCGTTGTCCCAGCAGGCATTGCCGCAGATCATGCCGTGCTTTGCGATGCCGATAATGCCCACGCCGTGCGTGCCGTTCAGCCAGCAGGAATTTTCGTTGAAGGCGAAATTGGTCACGGTATCGTTTGCCGTGATGCCGCCGGCCACGCACCCGGTCACGAAGTTGTTCATGGCCCGTACGCCGCTCAACGTGGCGCCGGCGAAATAGATGCCGGCCGCGCTGCAATTCTTGATGTAGCAGTCCAGCACGCGGATGCTCGATCCGCCGTCGATGGCGATGCCCATGCTGGCCGTGTTGGACGCCTTGGTGCCGTCGATACGCAGGCCGCGAATCTCCACGTTGTCGGCGTTTGTCGCCACGCGGAAAACGTGCTGGTTGACGCCGTTGCCAAGATAAATCTGTGCTTGATCGCCGAAAATGACGGCGTTGCTTGGCACGATCAGCTGGCGGTCGAACAGGTATTTCCGGCTCGCGGACGGCACGTACACCGGCATTCCGGTCGCCAGCGCCTTTTCGAACGCGTCGACCACGGAGATGGTGCCCAGGCCCGCCGCGACGTTGTTGCGCTGCGCCGTCGTCATGAAGTCCTGCGGCGTTACCGCGCCTTCCAGCAGCTTGGCCTGAAGAGTGGTTGCGACCGCGCCCGCGCCAGGATTGATGCAGCCGACCAGCCCGGGCCCGGAGGTCGAGGCCAGCGCCGATTCGGCAACCGGGTTCTTGATCGTCACGTCGCGAATCGACGTCGTGGTGGTATCCGTTTTTGACAACGTGATGTCTACGTCGCCATCGGCCACGTAGAACGCGAATTGGCCAAGCGCATCGGTTACCAAATTCGTGATCGGCGTGACACCGTTGTCCGAATAGATCGTGACAGGCAGCCCGGTTTCGTTCGACGTGACCGAAACCAGCGCGCCAGGGATGCCGTTACCGTAACGGTCCTGGTAGTTGTTCGCGTACCGCAGCATCAGGCCACCTTCTTGTTGTAGGCGCGTTTGGCCGGCGCGGCCGGCTCTTCGTCAGCTTCCGTCGCCTGCATGGCGGCGATGTCTTCTGCCCAATCGGCAAAGCCGCCCTCGCGCGCGGCAACCTCGCCGTCCTCGTCTGCGACAATTGTGCATTCCCCCTTGCGGTAGAGCGCTTTCGGGTATTCGATGTACATGCGTACTCCAGATGTGGAAGCGCCCCAGCCGAAGCCAGGGCGCTTGCGGTTAGTTCGACAGGATGCGAACGGCGGTCTGCGGGCGCAGGGTCTTGTAGCCGTACAGCACGTCCAGGCGGCATGGGAAGCTGCGGTCGCTGATCTGGAACGCGCGAACCATCGACATCGAGATACCGTCCATGACCTCGCGCGCGGCGAAGTCAACACCCTTCGGCTGCACCAGGTCGGCAGTGGCGAAGGTGAAGGCGTCCTTGTGGAACGCCAGCGATGGGCGGTAGATGCCCGAGGCGCCGCCGATCTTGACCACAGCGCCGCCGTTGGTTGGCGAGGCGGTCACGTTCTGGCGCCCGCCGCTGGTCACGATTGCCGGGGAAATCAGCAGAGTGCCGGCGCCGCCCGCGTAGTCCGCAGTAACGACGAACTGTTGCAGGGCGCCCGTATCGAGCTTGGTCTCCGGGTGCACGCGGTTGCAGCCGACGAATGTGACAACGTCGCCTTTCTTGAACGTCGCAGTACCCGTTTGCACCACAACGCCCGAGCCGGTCTGGCCGGCGCCGTTGACGGTGTAGCCGGTGGTGGCGGCAGCCGTGCCGGTCAGCTGCGACGGCATCAGCGTGTTTTCGAAGATGTCGCCAAAGCCGGCCGTCGTGCCAACCTTGCCTTCGCGGTACTGCTTCGAAATTTGCGTCGAGTCCTGGAACAGGCCTTTGACGCCATCGACGAAATCGAGGTTGTCTTGGGTGTTCACGATCAGCGTGCGCTTGTCGCCGGGGGTCAGGTTGTCAACCAGCACCTTGCGTGCGCCCAGGGCCTTGTTGAAGGTCAGCGGGTTGCCGACGTTGTTCACCACGTTGTACACGTCCAGCATCATGTTGAACGCGTCGGCTTCCACCTTGGCCGCGAGCACGGACATGGCCGGTTCGATAATGCGGTCGGTGAAGTCCTGGATATGCAGGGTCAGATCGAGCGACGAGAAGTTCAAGTCGACACCCTTGACGGTCGAAACTTGCAGGGTGGTGCTTTGCTCGACAACGTCCTGCGCCGCCATGGTCATGCCGTCACGAACCGTGTATTCGTTCGGCAGTCGGATTTTCAGGCTGTCACCGATCTTGGCGCCATCCTTGGCGAACGAGTCGTCGTACTGGCGGTTGATCGAGCCGATGAAGTTCAGCTTTTGGTGCAGGATCGCCAACGCGGCGCGGGTGACCTGAACAGGGGTGAGAATGCTATTTGCCATGAGTTTTATTGCTCCAGAAATGACAAAGCCCGCTCAAGTGGCGGGCTTCATTGGGTTTGCGAGGGGTTATCGGCGCTTGCTGCGGTCGGCATAGAACTGCTTGGCCCAGTCGTCGGCCGGCATCTTGTCCAGGTCCTTTGCCGCTGTGGCGCGCGAGGCGCTTACGCGGGTGACTGGTGCAGGCGGCGGGGTCGGCGTCTTGGGTTTGGCGGTCTGCTTCTTTTCCAGCTGGGTGTACAGTTCGGCCTGGTGGAGGATTTTCGCGAACTGCGGGTGCTTGAGGATCACGGATGCCAGCGCTTGGGCTGGGATGCCGCTATCGACTGCGAATTTCGCCACCTGGTTATCCCGCTCTGCGGTCCAATTGGGGATTTCACGCTGAAAGTAGGCACTCGCGTCCTGGACTTGCTTGGCAGTTGCCTGCTGCTCATTCAGTGCAAATTGTTGCTGCTTTTGCGTAATGACATTTACTGCTTGGTCGCGCGCCAGTTGCAGCGCGCGGTGCTCTTGCTGCCACTTCATCGCCTGCACCGGATCGTTGTCGATAGCGGCGTCCCAGTCGAGCTGGGCGAACTGGCTCAGGCGTTCATCGATGGACTGCACCTTCGCAATCTCACCGATGTACTGCTGCTGCTCGCGCGCCTGGCTTTCCACCTGGGCGGCGCGGGCTTCGATCTGCTTGCGGGTTTCTGCTACTTCCTGCGTCTTGCGCGTGTAGTCGGCCTGCATCAGGCGCTCGGCCTTCAGCGTTTCGGCCGCGCTTTTCGGCAGGGCGAACTTGCGGCCTCCAACCTCGACTTCCTCGTCGTCCTCTTCAGGCGTTTCGAGATCGGGGCTGTCAGCATCAAGCTCTTGCTGCGGCTCGTCGTGCTCCGCAGGCTCAACTACTTCTGCGGAATCCTGTGTGACAGGTTGTTCCAGGTCGTCCATGTATACTCCAAGAGTGCGCCGCCATGAGGCAGCAGGGAATGCCGCGCGTAGGCGGCAAGAGGGCTACAGGCGCAACAGGTTCGAAATGAACGCGGTTGCGGTGGTGGAAAGCGGGGATTCGATACAGGCTTCGTTTGGGTGGTAGCCGTCTGCTGCGTAGTTCAGCGCTGTTGCCCAACGCTCCGGGTTCGCACCATCGCCCAGACCGGGAAGCGGCATCCACTCGATGCCGTAGGCAGCGGCCAGCTTCGACAGTTCGATGTCTTGAGCCACTTTCAGGGCGTATTGCGGAGCGGTGAGCGTGTTCAGGGGCATGCGTGGGCACATCACCACCTTGCCGATGCCGTACTTCTTGGCGGTGCTGATCACGTCTTCCGCAAATCCGAAGGCATTGATGATCGTGCCATCCGTGTTCACACCGTCGTTCACGCTATCCATGCCGATTACCATGATCGATGGCGCCGGTGCGCCAGCAGCAAGCGCTGCTTTGGCCTGATTCCAGTACGTCAGCGAATTTTGTGACGACGCACCAAAGTTCGCATACACGATAGGCTTTTGCGGAGTCGAAAGATTCAGGCACGCGCGATACATCCACGAAGAAATTTTGTCCGTGACCAAGGCATCGTTCTGCATAGTCGAGTCGCCTACGCCCCAAATGCTGATGACCGGCACCGAGTACGACACGACCGGGTAGACGTCCAGCAGTTCGCCGGCCAGACCCATCAGCGTGTTTGGCGTGGCCACGGCATCGCTCAGTGCATAGGCCATTTGGTACGTGCGTCCGCGCAATGCTGTTGATGGCGTCCGGGCGACAGCCGACATGGTGTGGAACGGGAACGGGTAGACGGTGCCGTTGCAATGCAATCGGATCAGCAGCAACGGGCGGCCACTGCCATCCAGGCGCGGCACGCTCTTGATGTACGTTTTTTCCGACTGCGCATAGGTCTGATCCACATTCGGTCGCAGCACACCAACCATGTTGGCCGTGTAGCTGCCGACCACCGTTGCGGCCGCACCAGGATCAGCGCCCATGGTGTAGGTAAATGCCGTCGTGCTGGTGACAGTTACGGCGGCATTAGTCACGTTGTAGGCTGGCAGATCGACGTTGCGCACTGTGACTATGGCGCCAGTGATAAGCCCGTGCGGCAACTTGGTCGTCAGCGTTGCAGTGGTGGTCGAATTGGTCAGGCTTGCAACCTCGCGGCCAGGCCAGATAACCGGCTGGAAGCCGTTCGCTGTGCCTGCCGGCGCAAGCTGCGCATACGAGACGCCATTAATCACCGGCGTGGTGAGGTTCTGACTCACCGTCAGGCCATACGACGTGTCGATGGCATTGGAACCGGTCACGCCGATGAGCGCCTTCTGCGCGTCGAGCGAGTTGGCGGCCGAACGGTTGATCCGCAACAGGCGAACCGCATAGAACGGCGCTTCCATTTCCATTTTCATGCTGGACGTGAAATTGCTCGGCGACTGGTTGACGCCAGGGTGCAGCACGCCGCCAGTGCCGCTGACGCCCCATATGCGCGACAAGGCCTCGTTGCGCGTGATCGTGGTCGCCCATGGGTCGGCGCTTGACCAGTCGGCGCGATATGCAGCGAGGCTGGCGGTGGAAGGATGGGAGTCGATATCCAGCGCAACAGCGCCGCCGGTGGCAGTCACGCGAATAAACACGTTGTCGCCCAGCAGGTCGCTGGCAGAGGCGCCGACGGTGCCCTTGCTCCAGATCGCCCACTTGGCCACGCCATTGGCGACGGCGGCGGCGTCAGCGGTCGTGTACTCGACAACAGCCGATGCGCCCGAGTCAGGCGATACGGCCACAATCGAGCCACGGCCGGCGGCTACCGGCTGCGAAATGGTCGCGGCAGGAATGGAAATGGTCATTGCTGGAATCCTTCAGGTGTAAAAAAACCGCCATCGGGCGGTTGCGGTTGTTCGGGCTGCATCATTTCCTGCGGCGGGGGCGGTTGCTGCGGCTGCTCCAACATCGGCTGCTGCATGGGCATTTGCTGCGGCGGGCCGGCGTTCGGCGTGATGTCGGGCGAGCCGAGCATCTGCTGCAGCGTTTGCATCACCAGCGCCTGGATTTGCTCAGGCCCCATGGCCGTGCCAACCACCTTGAGGCGATTCGTGTCGGCGTTGAACGCGTCGATCCTGAGCTTGTCGGCCTCGATCTGCTTGTCGCGCTCGGCGTCGGCCAGTTGCTGCTGCATCTGCTGCATGACCTGCTGGAGCTGCTGCATCTGTTGCTGCGCCTGCTCCAGCGCGGGGTTCTTCCCTTGGGCTTGCGGTGGCAACATCAGCTTGAGGCGGTCGGCAATCTCGTCCGCGCCCGGCCAATCCAGGTTCTTCGCCAGCAGGTCGCCGATCAGGCTACCCGCAGCCGGCACAGCGCGCATGAACTCGGTCATTTGCGCCGCTGCTTCCTCGCGCTTCGTGGTGTAGCTCGGCCCGGACTCGCACGTCACGTCGTACTTGCCGGCGGTCAGGTCGTAGATGCGCTGGATGCCCACGTTCTGCTCTTGCTGCGCCTTCTGCTCTTCCGGCGTCGGCGCGGTCGGCTGGTTCACCGCCACGTTCTGGTTGCTGCCGTCCTCACGAATGGTGCGGATGATGCGTGCGCTGCTGTACACCTTCGGGATCAGGTCCGAGATGATGCGGCCGGCGTGGCGAATCGCGCGCGACAGGTTGTCCGTGAAGTTGAACGTGCTGACGTCGCCCTCGCGCTGCCGGGCCAGGATCGCGCGGCCGGACGACTCGTTCGACCTGGCGCCCAGCGAGGCATCGAACAGGCCCATGATTGCCTTCATGTCCTCGCCTGCGTTCATCGCCTCCTGGAGCGCGCCAGCGGGCGGGCCGTCGAAGAACTGGCGCTGCGGTGGACCGCCGCCGGCAACAGAGTCGTATTCCAGGTACGGATGCGACACGGTATTCGCCGTCTGCCAGTTCGGGTCCGTGTTGAAGCTGCCAACCGGGCCGATGAACGGCGCTTTCGGCGCCAGGGCCACCAGCTCAGTGCTGATCGTGCGCCAGTAGTTGTTCATGCGCTGCGCATCCTTGGCGAAGTGGATCATCGACAGCAGGTAGCGCTTGCCGTTGATGACCACCTCGTCGCCGTAGACCGGCACGATGGGGATGTACTTGCCGGCCCACTCGTTAGTCTCGATGATCTCGGCGCCGCTCATGATGTGCTGCGTGACCTTCATCGTCTTCGTTGGGCGCTGCTCCACGACGGTGATGCCAGCCACCTCGAACAGCTCGACGGCCTTGTCGTACTCGTCCTGGTGCATGCAGGCGCCATTGCTCAGCTTGAGCAGCGTGGCCGGCACCTCGCGGCGGGTCCACCACTCGGCAACGCGCACTTCCTTGCCATCCCACCAGCCCGGCGCGACGTCCTTGCCATCACCTTCGAAGTTGGAAGTCTCGGCCTTGGGCCACTTCGCCTTGAACGCCTCCAGCGAGTAGCTGTCCTCCACGAACGCGTTGTCCCAATTCGCGGAATCGGCGTCCATGCAGTAGGCATCGGGGATGATCGACAGGCTGTTTGCCACGCGCTCGATGCGGATGTCCTGGTCGAACACGTCGTCGCCGGCGTACTCGGTCGTGATGCGGAAATACCCGAACCCGCCCGATACCGCGTTGTCAATCGCCGTGTCGTAGGCCACGTCGGCGTTGCTGCTGTACTCGATGTTGCGCGTCAAGCCGTCGAGCACCTTGGCGGTCCACTCGTCGGCGCCGTCGCCCACCGCATGAAACTTGATGCTCGGCTTGTTCTGGCGCGCGTCGTTCGTCACCTGGCGGATG
This sequence comes from Massilia atriviolacea, assembly GCF_003953935.1. Classification (GTDB taxonomy): domain Bacteria; phylum Pseudomonadota; class Gammaproteobacteria; order Burkholderiales; family Burkholderiaceae_D; genus Telluria_A; species Telluria_A atriviolacea. Next base: position 503,323 of record NZ_RXLQ01000003.1, on the reverse strand, counting down.
AAGGCCGGCATGCGGTTGTTGGTCAGGCAAGGCCGCCCATCCTGCTCGCGCTGCCGGCGCACCTCTTCGGGCCACTGCTCGCCCAGGCGGGCAAAGCGGATGTCATCCTCGTAGGTCTGACGGTTCTCGCTCTCGCGTTCCACGGCGATTTTGTAGATTTCCAGCCCTTCGGCGTGCAAATCCTTCTTCTCGGTCTTGTCGGTCATATGTCGGGCTATCCCATCCATCCGCCGCCATTGTTGGCGACAGCCTTTCGTTTCGGTGGCGGCACGCGCATAGACACAGCGGCGTAGCGGAATGCGTCAGCGCCGTGCGACGCCCAATCGTGCAGCGGGTTCTTGCTGTACTGCTGCGTCTCGGGATCGACCTCGTAGCGGTAGTTGCGCAGGCATTGCAGCCCATCGGCGCAGGCCTCGGCGTCGAAGTAGCACGAGCCGAAGAACGCGCGCGCTGCGGCGATGCCGTCGGCAATGCTGGTCTTCGGGGTGATCTGCACCTTGTAGCCGGCGGCCCGGACCTGCTGCGCAATCGTGCGCTCGCTGGCCAGCAGCTCGTTCTCGGCGTCGTGTGGCAGCCAGACCTCGCCGTACACGTAGGGCTTCGTCTGCAACTGCTTGAGGTAGTGCGCGAGCGCGTGCCCCTGGTTCTCGTAGTAGTCGATCATCCGGTACTCGAACCCAACCTGCTGGGCGAACCAGATGGCCGTCTTGTCGGCCCGACCCAAGTCCCAGAACGTCAGCACGGGCTTGCTGGCGTCGTACGGCACGCGCATGAAGCGGTCGCCAAGCAGCGCGGCCTTGACCTCGTTGGCGTACACCGCGCCGTCTAGGGTCTGCTTGCAATGGCCTTCCCACACGGTCAGGTAGGCCGATTCGTCTCGCTCTTTCAAGTCGTCTTTCTCCTGGCGCAGCACGTCGGGGAACCATGGGTTATCGGACCAGTTCACCTTGACCACGATGCTGTCGGTCGGAGGCTTGAGCACGAAGCGCTGGTAAGTCTCGTCCGCCTCAAGCGAGGGGTTGAAGCTGATCCAGATTTCGCTTCCAGGCTTTCGGATCGTCGGCACCAGCGTTTCCCACGATGACTTACCGACCGTCTGCGCTTCCTCGACCCAGGCCACGTCCGTGCCCTCAATCGATTTGATGTTGCCGATGTTGTGCCGCAGGCCGTGGAAGGTGAACTCGGTGCCGTTGCTGCCCTTGATGATGCCTTCCTGCACCTGATAGAAGTCTTGCAGGCCCATCGCCTTGATCTGGTCGGCCAGCAGCTTGTGCACCGAATCGCTCATCGACCTCTGGAACTCGCGTGCGCACAGCACCCGGAGCGGCTTCGATGCGCCGATGATCAGCAGCGCGCGGGCAATGCCCCATGACTTGGCGCCACCGCGCCCGCCGTACAGCGTCTTGTAGCGGCTGGGCTTGAACAGGCATTCCAGCTTCTCGGGGAACTCGATGTTATGCATTTGGCTTGATGAAGGTCACACCGATGTTGCGCACCAGGTGCTCGCCATCCTCGCCGGCGCCGGTCAGTTGTAGCGGCAGAAGCTTCGGGTACACCGTGGTCCAGAACGCGCGCTCGTTGAGGGGGTCTTCCTGCGCCCAGGCGACGAGCCGTGCTGCGCCGCCTAGCTGGGCAGCGGCAAGCGCGATTGCCTCCTTGGCGGTCTGTGTGGTCTTGTTGGGGATGCCTTTGCGCGAACCGCCCTTGGGCTGCGGGCGCTTTCCGGCACTTTTCGGCACTTTGTCCATACGATTCACATAAAAAAATGCCCCGCTCAGCTTTCACTGGCGGGGCGAAGGTCGTCGCTTGGTAGCGAGACAGGGGAGACTGCTTTAGCCCACGAACGATGGCGTTGCGTGAGAGCCGAAGGTCGGCACGAACTGGTTGGCGCGGAGCGGCGGGATCGAGTTGACGTCGATCAGGATGGCGCCCCGGCCCTTGGTATTTGCCGCAACTGCTGCGCGCCCATCTGCCATGCTGCGGCCTGAATATTCGTACGCTTGCAGCTTCCCGTCACATTTGCGGTAAATCTTCATATTGGCTCCTTGGGCTATTCGGGCACCTCCGGCACCGGCCCGTTATTGGGCAGGAGCCACCAGCCAAGCTGACGCTTGATTTCCTCAAGGTCGGGCGGCGGGCTTTCTGCGTGCGTGCGTTGTTCGAGATACTCGCGCGTGAGGCGCTTGTCTGGCTTCGTGGTCTGCGTCATGGCAGCCGCCAGTCGGTGAGCGCCCATGCAGCGCGGAAGGCTGCGCGCGGAGGGTAGATGCGGCGCCATGCGGCATAGCTGCGCTCCAGTCGAGCCAGAAACGAGTTGTGGCTGAGAAAGATCATGGCGTGCCTCACGATGCGGATGGGCAATGCAAAAAGCCCGCGACCTTTGCAGGGGCGGGCTTTCGTCTGGATGTGCGGAGGGCTCCCACCAGGGAACCCACTGCGTTTAATCTTGTCGAACTGAATCAGTTGCGTGGTGGAATTGTATGCTTTTCTTGCGCGATGTCAATGACATTTGGAAATTTATTTTATGCTGGCGCATTAACTTTCCAGCCTCCGCACAATGCCGCTGCTGCCTTCTCGTTGAATGTTAGGGGCACTCTTTTCGCTGGCTCGATGCCATAATTCGGGTTTTTGACCCACCCCAGCCACTCTATGTAAAGCATGTACCCGTTTCCGGTTCCGCCTGGGCTATCGTAGACAGCTCCATACTTTTCTGATGTGCTGATTTGCCTCATATCCGCCCCCTGTTTGCGGTTATTTTACGTCAAGCCAGCAATTATCAAGACCAGATCGCCGGATAACAGAGGCCAGATCAAGGGCGGAAGGCCCATCAATAGCTGCGGATATGCATGCTGTGCGCACTTGTTCGGCCACAGCCATATCCCGCGCCGCCCGCTTTTCCTTGCCGAGCTGACTGGCGATTTCCTGCACCTCGGCCATGCGAACGACCTGCTGGGCGTCGATGGCGTGGCGCAGCGCGGCATTGGCGATGGCCCGATGAGTGTGCAACATATTTGGCTTGAGCTGGAAAGCCATCATGGGGTCTGCCCCGGCTATTTCATCGTAAATTTCATTGTCGCTCATCCGCGTCACCGGGTATTCCACCTCCGGCGCGATGGGCTTGATGCGGTATTCGGTGGCGTCCCAAGCAGGGACGGAACCGTCGGCAGGTACACACCAATCCGTCCAGCCTCCAGGCCCGAGACGTTGACGACATTCAATCTCGACTCCATCAGCCCATGCTTTGATAATTTCTGCGTGTTTGCGTGCTGCCATGTTATTTCACTCCTTGGTTATTTGCCAATACTTCGATAGCCGCTTTCGCAGCGAAGACGCGCGCCACAAACTCCGTGGGCGGTCGAATGGATATGCCGATCACCTTGCAGATCATCTCGGGGCGCCATTGCTCGATGTAGCAGTAACGCAACAGGTCGCGGCTGGCCTTGTCGAGATGGATCATGGCGCGGGCGATGCGCAGGGCGTCGTTGTCGTCGATGGGGTGGCGCGATGCTGGGCGCGCTTCACCGATGGTCGCCGGATCGTGCTCGCGCATGGCGTCGCAGATGATGCCGGTGATCGAGGACTCCCCGCGTGCGCCCCGGCCGCCTGTGCACCAGCGCGACCAGTTCTCAAGACGCAAGCCGATTTCGCGGGCGGCGTACTCGGGCGCGGGCTCGTCCTGCGTTTGGCACAGGACGAAATCATCGGCCAGCACATACCCGGCATCCGGCACCGGGTCGGCCTTGCCGCGCCATGCGAGCGTGATCTTCGGCCTGGCGCTCACAGGCGCTCCTCGTCGAACTCGCGGTCCATGAGCTGCTCAATGAAGCCGCTTGCCATGCAGGCCAGCGTGACGATGACGCCAGCGGCGATGCCGAGGCCGATGACGAGGAAAATGGCGATGATGGTCAGCATGATGCGGTCTCCTTGAGGTGCCGCGCATATCCGGTGCGCGGCCGGCCGGTTACACGGCTGTTACTGCTGCCTGAAGTTGGCGTCAAATTTGTCGGCGATGCTCAGGCGCTGCTTGAGCAAGTAGCCTTCCAGCAGCCAGATTTTTTGCTCGGCGTTCTGGCGCGCGATCTTGCGGCCGATTTCCGCGTCGAAGTTCTCCGGGCTGGCGCACGCGCTTTCGCCGGTCACCGTAAATCCGTTTTGCAGAACGAGCACGCAGAAGGTCAGCAGTGACAGCGGGCCTTCGATGCACTCAACTGCTACGCTCTTTGTCGGCAGGGCTCCGCCGGCGTCGATCTTTTGCGCGACTGCGCCAATGAAGCCCTCGGCCGCAGTGAAGTAGTGCACCTGCGCGATTGCCGCTTGAATGTTCGCCGGCGTGATGCGCGGTGCGGTCTTGCCCTTGGCTTGGATTTCCTGCTCGATTGCGTGGTCGGTCATATGTGCTTTCGTTGTGCCGCCCGGATCGCGGGGCGGCTGCGCGTTACTTCGCTTGCTGCAACTGCTTGAGCTTGCCTCGGTAAATCAACTTGATCCGCGTGGCGTCTTCGATGGTGTAGCGCGCTGGCGCGTGCTCGGTTTCCAGCAGCTCGACGCGCAGCGCCCCGATCTTCTGGATGAGCCGGATGCGGTATTCGACGATGTTCCCGGCGAGGTGGTTATTGCAGGGTGCGCACTGCTTGTGCACGTTGGTTTCGTCAAACCGCAGCGCCGGCTGCGCGCCCACGGAGCGGAAGTGACCTGCATGCCATTGGCCGTCGTGGTGCCGGCCGCACGAGATGCACGGCTCGTCCCGGTCCCGCTCGCGGATGAAGGCGTTGAACGCGGCCTGCGCATCCTTGAGGTGGTCTTGCCGCGACTTAAGCGCCTGCTTGCGCGCGCGGTCGGACTTGCGCTCGGCTACCTGGCGGGCGGTCACTGCCAGCGCGGCCGCACATTCCGGCGAGCAAGCCTTGTGCGTCATCGACCGGGGCGGAAACAGGGCGCGGCAGGCGCTGACGGCGCACTTGCGCTGCCTCGGCCCCTTCGCCGGCTTGGGCTCCCTGACTGGCTTCGGGTGCGGGGTGAAGGTGGCGGTCATACGGTGCACTCGCATGGCAGCAGATCGGGCGTCGAGGCGATTTTGATGAACTTGCGCGCATCGGCCCAAAACTTCTGGTGCGAGATATGCTCGGTCTGCGGCACGCCAGCGCATTTCATAATCGCGAACTTCGCCTCCATGTCCTCCAGGTAGACCGGCCCGCTGTCGTCATGGTGAATCGCGTAGCCAATCTCCTCCTCGGCCCACTTAGCCTTGAGCCAGATATCTGGGCGCGTGCAATACACGATGTACCAGTGCTGCCATCCGGCCTTGAGGCACCCGATACAGTTGGCGTGCTTGAATTGCGAGTACCCGAGCGGCGGCTCGATGTCGATTTCCTTGGTCGAGAGGATTGTTCGATCACCGAACGCCAGCGGATAGGCTGTGGCGTAACCCTGGGCGCCCAGGATGCCAGTGCGGCGCTGGATACGGTCGCGCTCGTTCGCGTCGAAACCGTAGTAAATCACCACGTCCTTGCCCGGGAATGATTTGCTGAGCCACGACATGAACGGTTCGGTCTTGAGCCGCGCAGTGCACAACTCGGACCCGGACCCCACCTTAAACGCCTGGGACTCGACCGACACGTCGAATTGATCCAGGCTTGCGCCCTTGTAATTGACAAAGGTGATCGGCAGACCCAGATACTCGGCAACCTGGCGCTTGAAGCGCTTCACGTCAGCGTCCTCAACGGTCACGTGCATATCGTGGTTCACGAGCATGACGTTGTCGCGTCCATGCTTGCGGGTAGTTTCAATCGCGACCAGGGCCGAGCTGTGCCCGCCGGAATAGCAAACGATGTGCGTGGTCACGACAGCACCTCCTCATCCAGCACGAGCTGGCGCGGGTCGGCCTCGACGTAGATGGTCACCCTCATGACATCGGCCCGAACGCTGGCGCCGACTTCGGGTCGTACTCGACCCACGTCATCACCGGCGCGCCCTGCTTGATGACCGGGCCGCCGTTTTTATCGACCTTCGGTCCGCGCGACATGATCACGCAATCCTTGACCTCGTCTTTCCCGGCTGCGATCCAGTCCATGCAAAACTGCGGCGCGTCCAGCTCTGGCGAAATCTTGCCGCGCTTGGTCGTTTCTGCGAACAACCTCTCGGCCAGCTCATCGCGCGCGGCGCCGAACTCCGAAATCGTCAGGCTCTTCGATGTGCCTTTGCCTGTTGTTGGCTGCTTCTTCGTTGCCGTGATCTTGCATACCGACCGGCTGATTCCATAAACGCAAAATGCTCCCATGTCATTCTCCTTTTTGTGAAATAGCCGGATACACGCGGTACTCGGCGCCCGGCGTGCGCTCGATCAGATGCAGCGCGGTTTCTGCCCACTCGCGCAAGCTGTACGGATCGGTGATGGCGAACCATCCGATGGTCGGGCCGTCGAAGCGCTCGACTGCGTAGCCGAGGTGGTTGGTGGCGAGTCTCATGCTGTAGCTCCCATCGCCGTCTTGGCGAAGCTGATTTGCAGGCTCGACAGCGCCTTGTCGCCGCGCTCCAGGCGGTCGAGGATGCGCTTCGCCCATGCCTTCGAGTCGTCGCCGCGCCCCTTGATGATTCCGCTCGCGCCCAGGTCAGCCAGCATCTTCGTGGCGTGCGCCTTGGCAGCCGGCGATACGTCAGGCATCGGCAGCAGCACACGCGCCGGGGGAATTGGCGCCCACTCGCCGCGTTCCATCTGCGACTTGAGCAGCGCGGCCCAGCGGTCTTTCACGACGGCGTAGGTCTGGCCCATCAGGTCCATGCGCAGCAGGCTTGCCGCCCAGTAGATCGCCGGGTGCGACCACGTGCCCATCTCTCCCTTGCCGCGCGCTTCCAAGCCGGCCAGCGCTTCGTGGTAGGCGATCAACGGATCGGCACCAGGGCGGCATGCTTGGATGAACTCGGCACAGCTCGGCGGCCAGGTGAAGCGCTTGCGGCACTCGCGCAGCCCGATCTTCACGTCGGCCGGCGTGATGCGCTCCTCTTCGAACGCCTCGACCCAGCTTTCGGCCCAGTTGTCGATGGCCTGCTGATTGGCGAAGTTCGAACGCCACTTGTGCGGATAGGCGCCGTCCAGGCGGTTGAACAGGTGGTCGATGAAGGCGATCCCCAGCGATGCGGCCGGCTCGAACCACTGCGAATACGGGCGGGTCGATGACGATGCAGGCAGGTCTAAAACGGTCAGTGGAGTCATGGCGGTATCCGGTTGCGGTTCACGTAGGCAATGGGGTCAAACTTCGGCGTGGCGCCGGGCGGTGGGCCTTGCGCTACGCCGCGCCGCTCGTTGCGGACCCAGTTGCGCCAGGTCGCGTTCCAGTCGGCTTTCTGGCCCTTCGTGCCCGGCATGGCATGCCAGTAATCGCGGAACCGGTCTGCAACCTCGGTGAGTCGGAGGTCTGGACGTTCGGCTTTGCAGAACTCGGTATCGCCATCGGTCGGAAGCCAGTCAGCAGGCAACCGCGTAGCGGGTGCTGTGGCCTTGCGCTTTGCGGGTGCGGGTGTTGCCTCTACTGGAATCAGAGAATCAGGTATCAGTAAAGAGGGAATCAGAGAATCAGGCGATCTTGGCGATGACACGCCATCATCAAGGTCATGCCTAGGCACTGCCTTGGCTGTGCTTGGCACCGTTTCGACTGGTGCAGGTATGGTGCTTGCCTGTTCCCGGACGTGTGGAGTCTGGTGCTCGCTGAACTTGAGCACTTGGATATACCGCTGGCCGTCCACCTCGTAGCGCAGGATGAAGCCGTAGCGGGCCAGCTCATCGAGAAGCTGGTCAACGTCGGCGTTGTCGAACGGCAGCAGTTCGGCCTTGATGCGCTTCGGGCGATCTTCCATACGGCCGTCACGGTCAGCCAGCATCCACAAGCCAGGGAACACGAAGCGCGCCCAGATCGAGCACTCGGCCAAATCCTCGTTCTTGTAGAGGCCGGGTTTGATGTTGCGCGCGCGGGCCATCAGCAACCTGCCTGACGCGCATCAATACGCTCGGCGCCGGCTGGGGCATGATGGGGTTCTGCCGCTTCGGCCAAACCCAATGCATAGCCACGGTTCCAGTCGGCCATTGCGGCAGACCCGTGGTTCATGTGGTGGGCGTCAGGCGCATCGCCACGAAGAGCGGCGTTGTAGCCCTTCCGCTCGATGCGGGCGCGGAGAATGATGGGTTCATCCATGCTTGCCCCCTGGGTTCTTACTCAGGTCGCGAACCGTTTCCAGGGTGGCGAGGATGGCTTTGGCACAGGCGATCTTGCGGGTGGCCTGCTCCGGGGTGATGTGGCCGATGGCGACAGCGCGCGGAAGCGCCTTGTCCTCTTTGTACTTGACGTCGCCCTGTTGAAACTCGATCAGGTCGTAGATATTCACAATTCACCTCCGGCCGGCTGGCTGCGGGTGTATTTGCTCGTCTGCTTGGTCATTGTGTTGCTCCTTCGTTATTGGCTTGCGTTGTGCGCTGGCTCGTTTCGTAATCGAAAACCCTTAAACCTGCCTCCGGACCATCGGACGTGCGATGGATGCGCGGCTGGCTGGGCGTCCGGCACCCCGGCAATGTCGGGATTCCTTCGGCGGCGCTGGCGGCGTACCATGCGTGCGCGCTTCGGCGTGAAGCAGGCTGCGGAAGAACGGGCTTGCGCCCAGGCCGCCGCGAAGGCCATCGAGCGTGCTGCGCTCGGCGCCGTTCAAGAGGATTTCGATACAGATGTTGCGAGCGTTCGGGTTGCTTTTCATGGGATGGTTCCTTGTGGTGATCAGTGGGGACTTCGGGGATGCTTCTGTTGCAATGGATCAGGGTGGCGGCGCGGGGGTGCGCTGCCGTTTGCGTTTCGCCGGGGCTTCCCCGAACACGTCCGGGCGGACGGCTCGCAGATACTTGAGCTGGGTGCGGGGGATTCCGTTGTGAAGCCATTGCGAAACCGCCCCAGGCGTCACCTCGCACAGCGCGGCTGTTTTGGCGTTCCCGCCGAGAAGTTCGATTACTTTTCCCGGCTCAACTAGATGTTTTGACATGGCTTACCTTCGGCGTTGGATGAAACTGCATCCAGTATAGAACGCTAAACCGCAGCGAGTCAAGCACTCTAAACCAAACTTTGTTTAGAATTCTTAACATGAAACTACTGTCCGAAAGATTGGCCTTTATCTACAAGGAAACCCCTGAATTGGAGGGGGAGCGCGGCCAGACCGGGCTTATCAAGGCATCGGGCGCGTCAAAAAGTGTCGTGAACCAGTGGCTCAACGACAAGATCAAGTCAATAGATATCCGATACGCCCTGAACATCGAGCGCGAGCTGGGCTTCTCGCATATTTGGCTGATGACAGGCGACGGCGATCCGCATGAACCGCCGGCGGCGTTTTTGAAGGGCAACCGCCCATGGCACTCGGCGGCACGGGCGGAGGCAGCCGAGGAGGCTCGGATCACATTGGATGAGGCGCTGACCGCGAAGTGTGGGACAGCGGAAGAGCAGCAGTTATTGACCGCCTACAGGCTTACGGATGAGGAGGGGCGTATTGCGTTCCGAGCCACGATGAAGAATGTTCTCATCCGCACCGAGGTGACCCGGAATAAGGCGCAGTAAAGGCCGCCCCTTGAGCGGAACAGGCTGCGCAGATTCGGCGGCCATCGACCGACCTATGCCAAGCCACAGCTCGCGCAGACTCGGATTTAGGGCATTGTGCACTGCAAGAAATTCGTTTTCGGCTTTCATCTTTTCCCTGTGCCAGATCAACAAAATGGTGCGCTTGGACAGGTCAAGATTACGCCGAAAGTTCCCGACCCGCAACGCATATTCTTACCTTTGTGTAACTAAAAGTTGCCCGTAGTTCACAGAAAGTAACACCTGTGTTTATTGTTTAAGGCGCTACGGCACGCCAGGATGCCGAATAGGTTAAATATGAAAATAGCTATTACAATAACGCTGTTGTTTTGCTTGCCCGGCATCGCGCAGAGCGCAGACTGGCTTGCTGTGACGGGCGGCGAAAGCAGCACAGTGAGTGTCGATATTCACTCAATCTCGCAGGTGGGGAAATACTGGAAAGCTTGGGTGAAGACCGATCTTGATGCGCCACAGGAAACTCAAAATTTCCCCGTCAAGAAGTACGTTTCAACAAAATATCTTGAGTACGTTGATTGCCGAAGTAAAACTGGGGTGGTCGTGCAATTTCTGGCATACGATTCAGGTGGGGACGTTGTTGAGCAAAGTCATGCTGAATTTAACCCAAAAAATCTACGTGAAATGGTCCCGGACACTATCGGCGAGCATGTAGCCGGCTTTATTTGCGGAGTGGCGGAGCGGCGGACGTCAGGCGTAAAAAAGAAGGGCAAATAGCTTCGCCCATGTTGACGCCGGTCATTGCTCGCTGCTCACGATACCCCCACCCAACAACGCCCCGCTAGCCGGGGCTTTTTTTCGTCCCGCGATTCGAGGATGAAATTATTTCGCAAAAATAGTTTAGAACTCTTGACTGTAGCTGTTTAGAGTTCTATACTCACTCCATCGAATCAGCAACCAGATGGAGCCGCAAATGAACGCACCGATCTACAGCAGCAATCTCACCTCGCAGCTTCCTGGCGTCCTGCTGCTGGCGGGCTGGCAGCAGACGGACACCCTCCAGCTGGACCTGTATGGCTCCCGCCCGACCGCTGACGACGGCCACATTGTCGAGGCGATCACCGCCCACGGATGCACCGCCAACATCATCGAACTGTTCACCGGCACCCAGCTGGAAAAGATGGGCGAATACCTCGACTTCGAGCACGACATGTGCCCAGTCGGCAAGAGCATTGCAGCCCGCGCCAAGCACGAAGCCATGCAGGGTCCGTGGGAAAAGAATCGCGGCCTGAACTGACCCATCCCGCCCCGCCGATCCATCGCCACCCTTGAGGTGGCATCGGCAGTACAGCGCCGCCTGGCGCACTTACTGAAAGCAGATCATGGACACGAAACAAGAAGCTGAAAGCGAGCATGTAAAGATTGAGCTGCTCATGGCGGCCCTTAAGCAGATTGAACGCCTTGCACGGGAAGGATCGCGCGACGGCCATTTGATCCGCGACGCAATTCAAGAAATTGCCGCCAAGGCTATTGCCTAACACAACCCCGCGCTGCCTTCGGGCGGCGCCCCACCACCTCACAGGGGATTACGATGAACGAACAGAAATTGCAGAGCGGCTGGAAGCTGGTGCCGGTCGAGCCGACCGACGACATGCTGGCCGCAAAGCCAAAGAGCGCCGGCGTGCAGGGCCAGTCAGTGCAAAGCATGCAGCGCAATGCAGACATCGCTAAATACCGCGCCATGCTCGCCGCCGCGCCATCCGCCCCGAGCTGGTCCTCGTGCACCGCGCCCGGCCCTGACGGCTACCAGCGCACGGTGCAGGTGCCGGGCATGCCGGGGGCGGCAAGGGATGCGGCGCTGGAGGAAATTGCAGTGCTTATGGATGGCAAAGACGATGGGGTATGGGCGAATACTTGCGGGCCGCTTATCCTTGCCCGCAAGTCTATCGCCGCGCCCGCCCCGGTGCAGCAGGCAGCATGCGGCCTATCTGCTGCGGAAGTGCATCACGCCGAGCGCATCAACGTTATGCACCATAACGTTGTTGGCGTGTTCGCAGCGATCAAGGCAGAGCACAGCGCCCCGGTGCAGCAGGCAGCGCCGAGCGATTACACCGACGGATTGCGCACGGGCCTGATGCAGGGCGCAACTATCGCCCGGCAGTTGTTCGTGCAGCATTGCCATCATCACGGTGTGGAAGGGTTGCTGAAACGCTGTGAAGAAGCGGAGCAAAAATTGATCGAGGCAGCACGCACCGCCGCGCCGGCCCAGCCGGCCATTCCGGCGCAGCAAAAAAGCATCGACACGCCAGAGTTTCGCAAGCTGTTACGCCAGATCGGCAACTGGCACAGCGGATACACGACAGACGAAATCATTGCCAAGGTCATCCAGCACGTCGACGCCGCCATTCTCGCAGCCAAGGAAGCGCCATGAGCCTCGACCAAATCTTCGACGCGCTCGGACGCGCAGACTCGGCCATGCAAAAGCAGGTCCGCATCAACGAATTAACAAACGATATATCCAAGATCGGACGGCGTTGCGGCGACTGCGATAAATGGATGAAGTCCAGTGGATGCCCCGCCGAGCGAAACGTCAAGGGCCGCAATGTCGGGCCGTCCTGCGAAAGCATCATCTGCAAATCGTTCGCCGAAGCCGGTAGTGCGACCCGGCGGCGCGCAGATCTGACCGAGCGGCTGCAAGGGGAGCAAGCATCGTGAGCCGCTACCTCGACCGCCACCCCGGCGCGTGCATGTGTGCTGCTGCCGCGCTGTACCTGATCGTGCTGATGCTGGACGGTGCGCCATGAGCGCGCATACACCGGGGCCGTGGGTACTGGAGCCAAATGCTCGTGGCGGAATAAATATCCGCTGCTCGTGGGGCGTGATTGGCTGCGCCTTCTCTGGAGTCAGCTTTGCTCCGGGCGAGCCCAATCAAGTCATTGAGCAGCGCGCCAACGCCCACCTGATCGCCGCCGCGCCGGACCTGCTGGAGGCGTTGCGCGAATTGGCGAACGACATTGCCGAACGCTTCGACATGGAAAGCTCAAGCACGAATCCGGGCATGAAGAACGCAGTAGCCGAGGCTCGCGCGGCCATCGCCAAAGCAACCGGAGGTAAGTCATGAGCGCGCGCACCGACCGGGAGCTGCTGGAACTGGCTGCGAAGGCTGCGCAGATCGCACTGTGGCCGCACGGCGACGCGTGGCGAGATATGGCCATCGGGACAGGGTTGCTGCTGGCAAATGGCGGGTGGATATGGAATCCGCTTTTGCACGACGGCGATTCGTTGCGACTTGCTGTGGCGCGCAGCCTGACCCTTTATATCAACCACGACGACATCGACGTGGTGGACAACGAAACGTGCTTCACCGAAACGTGGGCCGAGCACAACGGCGACAAGGGCGCGGCAACCCGGCGCGCTATCACCCGCGCCGCAGCAGGAGATGCGCCGTGATCCGCGACTTCTTCCGCGCCACCGTGATCGTCCTTGGCCTGCTGCTGGTCATGGCCGAAGCCGACGAGCGCGGGCAAATCGAACAACAACTGGAGTATGCACATGAGTAACCTCGCAGTTCAACAGCAAGCCGGCTTGGTGCCGCAGACCGAAGACGACGTAATCCTGGTCCTGCAAAACTCGCTCTACCCCGGCGCGAACATCAACTCGGTCCGCCTGGTGCTCGGCTACTGCCAGGCGGCAGGGCTGGACCCGATGCAGAAGCCGGTGCACATCGTGCCGATGTGGGACGGCAAGCAGGGCGGCATGCGCGACGTGATCATGCCGGGCGTGAACCTGTACCGCACGCAAGCATCACGCACCGGCCAGTTCGCAGGTATGTCCGAGCCAGAGTTCGGCCCCATGATCGAGGAAGTCCTGGGTGGCCAGAGCGTGCGGTATCCGGAATGGTGCCGCATCACCGTGGAGCGCATGCTCGAAGGTGGGACGATTGCCAAGTTCACCGTCATCGAATACTGGATCGAGAACTACGCGGTGAAGGGTGGCAAGGAAAAATCCATCGCGCCAAACGCCATGTGGACAAAGCGCCCACGCGGTCAGATCGCCAAGTGCGCCGAAGCCCAGGCGCTGCGCAAAGCTTTCCCGGAATGCGGCAGCCAGCTTACCGCCGAGGAAATGGAAGGCAAGGCCATGGGCGCCGAGCCTGAGCCGATGGTGGCGATGCATGCCATCACGCAGGATTGGGCCGCAGCCGCCGAGGCGTGCGCCACCACCGAAGAGGTAACGGCCGTCTGGAAGGTGGCGATCAAGGAATTGCAGGCCGCCGGCGACAAGGCCGAATACGACCGGGTGAAGGCTGCCGTCGCCAAGCGCGGCAAGGAACTAACAGCCATCGCCGTCGAGCATGTCGAGCCGATGACCGAAGCAGAAGCGGAAGCCGCCGACCTGGCGCGCGGGGTGCAGCCATGAAATTCATCGAATGCGCCCAGGGCACGCCTGAATGGCACCTGGCCCGCTGCGGCGTGACGACCGCCTCTTGCTTCGCGGACGCGATCAGCCTGATGACCCGGACGTCCGGGCTGCGCAAGGTGGGCGACCCGACCGCCGCCGCCGAGCGCTACGCCGCCGACCTGGCTATCGAGCGCGTGAGCCAGAAGCCGCACGGCGAGCCGCCGAAAGCCTGGGTGCTTGAGCGCGGCCACACGATGGAAGTGTCGGCCCGCATGATCTACGAGGCGCGCACCGGGGCGTTCGTGACCGAGGCTGGCGTCTGCCTGACCGATGACGGCCTGTTCGGATATTCGACCGACGGCCTGGTCGACACGGATGGCCTGATCGAAATCAAGGCGCCCATCGACAGCGCGAAGATTCTGCACATCATCCAGACCGGCGACGTGTCGGAATATTTGCACCAGATGCAAGGCGGTATGTGGATCACCGGACGCAAGTGGTGCGATTTCATCATGTACGTGCCCGATCTGGAAGCCGTCAGCAAAGACCTGTACGTGCGCCGCATCGCCCGTGACGACGAATTTATCGACAGCATGGTCCGCCAGCTTATGCGCTTCCAGGCACTGGTCGACTCCTACGAAAACGTTTTGAGAAAGGCAGTGGCATGAACCCGACGCTTGAAAGAATGCAGAACCTGATGCGCCAGGCCGCCGCCGCGCCACGCGCGCTGTCGCTGGCCGAGCTGGCCGACGACGTGAGTGACGCCGAGCCGACCGACGTTGAAATTGTGGACGTGCTGGTCGAGAGCTTCGACATGACGCGCGGCCAGGCCATCGACCGCCTGAACCACATCGACACCGTTGCGCTGCGGGCGGCCCTGCCATGACTGCCATCGTCCTCACCAAAGCAGCCGGGGGCGCGCTAGTGCCGGTCGATCAGCAGGCGGTCGAGTTCCTGCAAAAGCTCAAGCTCGGCGCCGGCGTCACCGTCGAAATCAAGCGGAACAACAACGTCGCGTTTCACCGAAAGCTGTTTGCGCTCGCCAACTACGCGTTTGAGTGCTGGGAGCCCGGCGAGAAGGAATACAAGGGCCAGCAGGTCGAGAAGCAATTCGACCAGTTCCGCGAGGACATCACGATCCTGGCCGGCTTTTACGAAACGCGCGTGCGCCTCGACGGCACGATCCGGCTGATTGCGAAAAGCTGGTCGTTCTCCAGCATGAACGACGCCGAGAAAGACCGCCTGTACAACAGCATCATCAACGCGGTGCTCAAGCACATCATGCGCGACATGCAGCGCTCCGATCTCGACCGGATTGTCGACCAACTGCTCAGCTTCACCTGAAAGGCAGAGACATGCGCACCCAAAGCAAATTCAGCCCAGCGCAGCACCGGGCAAACACTGACTTAATGCTGGCCTACCTGGAGAAGCACGGGCCGCTGATCGCGCACAACTTGGCTGCGGCAATCGGACTGCCAAAGCCCACGGTTCAAGGCTACCTGTTTCGAGTGATGCGCGCGGGCGAGGCGCACAGCCAGCGGCAGCGCGGAGAGAATGGAAAGGTTGCCTGCGCGCTGTACTGGTTCGGTCCCGGAGATAAGGCGCCGCTCGATATCGAAATCCAGTCATGCCGCACAGTGAAGACCTTCCCAATGCACGCGGTGCGCGACCCCTTGGTGGCGGCGCTATTCGGCCAAGCGGTGCGCTCATGAAGAAGCCGCGCAATAAGCGCTACCGCCCGAAGCCGGTCTCGCTGAACCCGCTGTCCGAGGTCTTCGGCGGCATGAGCGGCGACCACGCCAGCCACTTGCGCGTGCTGAATATCCGGAACCACGCGGCCATGGCGGCGCTGACGACTGGCACGGGCGGCCGGGAAGAATGGGATCTGCTGGTCGGCGCCATCAACATCGCCAACGTGATGTGCGAGCAAGGCATTGGCGACGAGTTCCGCGCCGAGACCATCGCGGGCCGGGATGCGCTGATGGCGGTCGGCAAGCGCGCCATGACCATGGGCCGCTTCGTGTTCCGGGGTGACGAGCTGGCCGCCATGAACAAGGCGCTCGCCTGCCACGACACGCAACTGGAAAACGTCCGCGCCATCGACATCGACCGGGCGTCGAACGAGGTAATCCGCCGCATCCGGCACGGCATTAATTCAACGAACGTGCGCGCCGAGCTGGCGCGCGATGCAGCACAACAATAACGGGAGAGATGATGGATACGAAAGAATTGAAGCGGCTCGCAATCCAAGCGCAATGCGCGCCCGGCACAAATTCCGAGTTGGAGCAATTTCAACAGGAATATTATGACGCACTCGATACGCAAACAGTCTTGGCGCTGATCGCCCGCATCACCGAGCTAGAAGCCGCAGCCGGTGCGCCCGACCTGCGCAGCGCGATTGAGGCAGCGGCAAAAGCAATGGCGCTGTCGGTCGGCTGGGATAAGTGGGACACCGCTACGGATTTCACGCATACCCACAGCGGCAACGATCCCGCAGAAGAAAGAGACTATTTCAGGGGCCTCGCTCGCGCCGCCCTCGCATCGGCTGCGCCAGTTGAGGAGGCCGCGCTGACGGATGAGGAAATTCTGAGAATTGCCGCCAAGAACGAACTCGGATGGGGTGGGGCAGGTAGCGCCGTCGCTCCATTTTCAGTAACGGATCAAGATGCCGAGCCGTATATTTCCTTCGCCCGCGCTATCGAGGCGCGCATCAAGGGAGGGGTGGAATGAGCCCATTCCTTGAACGCAAGGCAGAGCGGATCGCGTATTTTGAAAAGTACGTGAACGGCTGGAAGCAGAAAAAATGCACAGCCTGCAACGGAAGCGGCTACTACGACCATAACGGAAGTCCTCCTTGCAGTGGCTGCGATGGAACCGGTAAAACATTTGAACCACCGAAAAAGGACGCACCATGACCATCCCTATTCAAGCCGCCATCGAGGCGCTGACCCGAATCAAAAATGAATGCATTGCAAATGATGGCCCGAGTGACGATCACGGACACATTCTGGCATCAAATGCCTTGGCCGAAATCGCCGCCCTCCAAGCCGCGCCAGCGCAGGGCAGCATTGATACGCCGGATGAGCGGGCGCTGTTCGAGCGCGAATTCCCCGGCGTGTCGGCATCGTGGAATGGCGCTGATTATGGGGCGAGCCGCTGCCAGCGCATGTGGACCGTATGGCAAGCCCGCGCCCACATCGCCCAGCGTGCGGCCAGCGGGGATGAGGTGACGGGCGATCCGTTGGACTGGCCGATCCCCTGCGATCTTGTCGATGACGCGGTGACGCTGCGCAAGGGCGTGAAGCTGCGCGTGGTGTTGGCCCGCCTCAAGTTTCTATCGGCGCTGGCAAGGGCGCACGGCGCGCAGACTGCCAGCGCGCCAGATGCGCCGGCGGGGGATGATCGCAAGGCATTCGCCGCAGCTTTCCGACAGGTAGACCCTTCCGCGCCGCAGCAGGTCTTGGACATCGCGTGGGCTGGCATCCCCGGTGCTATGTGGCGCGCCGCTCGTGCCGCTGCTGCGCCAGCAGGATCATGGCGCGACAAACTGCGCTGGTCGAAGGCCAACACCGATTACCACGGCATGATCGCGTTCACGCCCGCGCAGCTGGAGCATTTCGTGTCGATGCTGACTGTTGAGCCAGAAACGAATACGGACGATTTTATAGGCGACTTGCAGCGCGAAGCACGCGAAGCAAAGCTGGCCGACTTTGTCGCCGCATCGAAGCCAGCAGAGCATGCGGAGCCAGTGGCGTGGTATGCCGACACGCAGTTAGACGTGAACGAAGACAGCCAGAACGGTCCGGCGCGCTATGTTGCACACCGAGTTTTGGTCGACGGCGCGGAACGGCCGAAGTCAAAAAATGATTGGCATCCTCTTTTCGCCGCCCCTGTAGCAGCAGAGCCAGCGCCGACCGTTCCCGCGCAACCGGCGACGGACCTACGCGCTGCAGTGAAAGCCGCCATCAACGCCCTGGCCGACGAGGTCAACAATTGCGACGAGGATGCGGCCAACGAGAAATTCACGGCGGGGCGATGCGCTGGCATCTTCGACTTGAAGCGCGCGCTCTTGGCGCAGATCGGCGGCGGCCATGAGTAAGGGCAGCGCGCGCCGGCCGGGGCATATACCGGATGACGCCTGGGAGCGGATATTCCACGCGCCCATCGAACCGCCCAAGCCGGAAGCCCACGAGCTGGGCGACGAGAGCGACGGCGCCGAGGTGCCCAGGAAAATAATCGATCTGGATGATGGTGAAGAGAAAGGTGGCTTGATATGAGCGCAGAAGAAATGCTTGAGAAATTGCTCGCACGACTGGCGGCCCAGCCGGCGCCGCTGCCGGTCCAGATCGACGCGTGGGATGTCGAGCACATCGCCCGGTACATGAAGCGGTCGCAGAACACCATTCGCCGCGAGGTGGTTGTGCAGCCCAGCTTTCCGAAGGCTATGCGGCTGCCGGGCGCGGCGCGCGGCCAGGCGCTCTACAAGGCGCGCGAGGTCGTAGCCTGGCTGGAGCGCCAAACGTCATAATTTCGCGGCGATGTCCTCAGCACTTTCGTTATAGTAGATCATCAGTTTGCGGATATCCTTGTGCCCCACCATGCGCGCCAGGTCGAGAACATGCAGTTTCTTGGCTAGGCGCGTAATCGCTTCGTGCCGGGTATCGTGAAACGTCATCCCCTCAATCGAAGTGGTATTCCGAGCCTTGCGGAAATTCGCGTCCAGCAGCTCAGGCGTAACGCCAAAACCTTTCGGGCACATACCCCATAGCTCGACTGCACGCGGCGACAGTGGAACGTGACGAGTATCTCCGTTCTTGGTGTCGCGCACCGTGGCCACCCGCCCGGATACATCACCCGCCCCCAGCTTGCATATCTCCCCTGCCCTCATGGCCGTTTCCAGGGCAAACAGGAAGACCGCCGCCACTTGTTGCAGCCTGGTCTTTGGCGCCTTGTTGTGCCAGCCCAGCGCAACGCACATCTCGCCAATTTCGTCAGGCGTGATCCGCCGAAAACGCGGCTTATTTTCCTCCGGGCGCTTTACATCGGTTGTCGGACTGGCCGTGATCCATTTCCATTCCTTCCATGCGACCATGAAAACGTTCGACAGGAGATTCATTTCTCGCTGCACGGTCGACCCTTGAACCGATTTCAGCCTGGCATCGCGCCACGCGGCCACATGCACCGAGCTCACATCGCGCATCAGCACCGGGCCAAGCGCGCTACGACCAAACGCAGCCAGGCGCAATTTCTCCCACTTGGCGCCTTTCTTCTTTCGCGAAACGTCTCGCTCATATCGGTCGAAGGCGTCTATGCAGGTTTGTGTTGTAGCGCCGCCGCCAACAACGGCCGTTCGCTGCTCGGCCTCCCAGGCAAGCGCCGCAGCCTTCGTGTCAAACGTCCCGGAAGTTCGTTTTCCCTTCACCATTACGCGATGCTGCCACCGCCCATCTACCTTCTTTGGAGCCGCCATTTTGCCAAATCCTTTGCCAATTTTTGGCAAATGGTAGCACCGGAATGGCGTATTTCCGTTAACTTTCGTCAGGAGCGGACGTAAAAAAAGCGCCGCATCCCTCTATGATAGGAGGGATACGGCGCTTTTCGATTATTTCCTGCAAGTATGCTGTGGTGCCCGGAGCCGGAATCGAACCGGCACGCCCTTACGAGCACGAGATTTTAAGTCTCGGGTGTCTACCAGTTTCACCATCCGGGCAGCGGGCAGGATTTTAGCACAGGATATGGTCGATACGGCCACTTTTCCCGTGCACGGGGACGACTCGTGCCGAGGAACGCACGTCCGCCCGGGAAGCCAAGCGCCTTGCGCGAGCCGTCCCAGCCGAAAAAATATCGTTGTAAAAACGCGCCAGAAGTTACCAATACAATAAGTCATCTGATAACATACAATTTCACGTTGTACAACATTACAGGGATGGAAATGACTCAACTGATCCGCAAGACATTGATCGCCAGCGCCAGTGCGCTGCTGGCCTGGAGCGCAGCGCTGCCGGCGTCTGCCGCCGACTGGCCGAGGGGCTACACCAAGTGCGCCACCGAGAAAGAAACCTGCGTTGTCGGTAGCAGCAAGCGCTCCGTGTCGTATGGCGCCAGCGACAAGTGGGTCACTAAAACCCTTTCCGGCAATGTGGCGTGCACCAACGCGACATTTGGCGATCCGATCGCGGGCAAGAAGAAGTACTGTGCGATCGGTCCGCCCACCCCTACGCCTACTCCGACCCCTACGCCTACTCCGACACCCACGCCGACGCCTACTCCGACGCCCACGCCGACGCCGACTCCGACGCCAACCCCGGTGGTCGACGCCGGCACGACCACCACCGTCTGGGCCACCGGCTGCGACACCAGCAAGCCCGCCAGCACGCCGGGTACCTGGACTGCGGGCGGCCCGTCGCCCGACCGCGCGAACTACCGGCTGGTCAAGGAATCGGCGCACTTTGCCTTCTACTCCGACGAACAGGTCTCCGACGCCGACCTCAATCTGGCCGTGACCACGCTCGAAAACACGGTCTGGCACAATCTGTTCAACAGCAACCTGTTCATGCCCGAGCCGTTCTACAACACGGCCACCAAGATCAAGCCATCGATCCACATCCACTCCACCGACGGCCTGACCGCCGGCGGCTGGGCGCGCGACCGGGTCGGCATGTGGGTGGGGCCCGGCGCCCTGAAAGACCACTGGGGCCTGACCCACGAATTCACCCACGCCTGGCAGTACTGGATGGCTTACAACGGCGGTCTTGGCTGCCCCGATTCGAACACCTGCGGCTGGATCGCCGAGAGCCACGCCAACTACACGCCGCACCAGCTGCCCGAGTACAAGAACGAAGCCCACTGCTCCGAGATGCTGGCGAACGCGCCCCACCTCTACCTCGGATCGAGCCGCGACCGCTACTGCAACTGGCAGTTCATGGAGTACCTGAAGGACAAACAGTGCCCGGTCGCGACCAACCAGATCTTCACCACGCCCGGTCCGGACCCGTTCACCAACATCCAGAAGTCGCGCGGATGGAGCATCTCGCAGCTCAACGACTTTTTCGGCGACTGGGCGATGCATAACGTGACGTGGGACTACAAGGCCACGCCCGACGCCTTCCGCAACGCCTATGGCAATATCACCCAGACCGACAAGTCCGAGCGCCTGCACCGCCTGATGCCGCTCGAAGCGCTCGACAGCAACTGGACCGGCAACCGCCGCTTCGTCTCGCCCCACTACGGCGCGCCGCAGCGCTTCGGCTACAACGTGGTACGCCTGTATCCGGCCAGCGGCGCCACCACCGTCAGCGTCAAGTTCCGGGGCGTAAACCAGCCCGGTTCCGATGCCGACTTCCGCTGGGGCCTGGTGGCCACCAACGCGCAGTTCAGCGCGCCGCGCTACAGCGCCTTGCAGAAGGGCCTGGACGGCAACCTGACCTACAAGGTCAATCCGGGCGAACCGCTGTTCCTGGTGGTGACGGCCACGCCCTCGGTCTTCAAGACCATCGTCGCCGAACAGGAATATGGGACCATCTGGCGCTATCCGTACATGATCGAACTGGCCAACGCCTGGCCGCAAGGCTTCCAGAACGGCCAGCGCGATCCATGCCCGACCGGCACCGCACGGCATGCCAACGGCGGCGGCTGCGCGCCGTCGACGACACCGGCCAGCGTCTACGTCGGCCCGTACGCGACGGTCATGGCGGGTAATTCGGTCACCGGCAATGCCCGCATCGAGGACCAGGCCATCATCGCCAACGGCAGCGTATCGGGCGGCACGGTGGGCGGCTTGAGCGTCATCGGCGAGCGCGGTAATAATGGCGACAACGCCTTCATCGTCGGCGGCGCAGCCCAGGTGCGTACCACCTTCTATCCATTGGGATTCTTCGAACGGGCGCAGGTCGCATCGGGCACGCTGAACCTGTACGGCGATGTGGAATACCGTGGCACCGGCCTGAATCTAAGCTCGGGGAATCGCTCCGGCTTCGTCGATGCCGAATCGAGGACGGGACAGGCGACCGATATCAACACCAAGGCAAGGCCGGTGTGGCGCCCGTAAACGGCGCAGCGACGCAGCGATGAACGCTTCCCGGTCCCGCCCCGCTCCCAAACGGTGGCGGGACCGGGCTTTAAATGGCAATAACAATGTCAGCGCCTGCCTGGTCGGCCGCAAGGGCAATGGCGTGTTCGATGCGACCACCTTCGCCAACGACGACGTCTACTTCCCGCTCGCGTCGCCGGTGGAATACACGGTGGAGACGAGCGACAGCGTTGCGCCTGAGGTGAACCCGTTTCATGTCGAGGTGCTTTACCAGGGCGTGAGCAAGGGTGAAGTCAAGATCGCTTACCGCGAATTCATGAATAACCGCACGCGGCCCGCATTCAACCAGGACCTGTCGTACGAACTGCTTGCCTATGGCCCGACGAAGACCGGTTTCAAAGGCATGCGGCTGCGCGTGCTCAAGGCCGATAGCGAAGGCATCGAATATATCGTCGATCGGCCGATTACGCCGGCCACGGTGACGGAGTGAGGGAGTGAGGGAGTGACCTGGCGGCCGCTTACATCTCGGCGCTGTAAATGACGAGCAGGCCTTCCTCCAGCGCGTTTTCGACTACCTTGAGCACGCTGCGCAGGTAGGTAAACAGGTAGTCGGCCGTATCGCCCTCGTCGCCATATACCTGGGTATCGGCGTACGGCCTGCCGCTGACGTAATCGCGCGCCAGCGCGTTTTCGATATCGCCATCGGACAGATGGCCGAAGGTTTCGGCGTCGTAGGCAATCGAGGGATCGGCCCTGAGGGCGGCGAACAAGGCGTTCATCTGCTCGATCACGGCGCGCTGCTTCTGCGCGTCGAGCACCTCGACCAGCGTGGTGCCGTACTCGCCTTCGAAGGCATATTGCTGGCCGCTGTCGGTCAGGAAGGTCAACGCCGGAAAATCGAAGTTGGCCAGGATGTCGCCAAAATAGTAGATCGCATAACCGCTGCGCGTGCTGCCGAAGATGTGATGCAGCTTGTCGGTGCGCGCGCAGGCCACCGCGCCGGGGCCGTGCGCCAGGGCCTCGTAATCCTCGGCGCTGGCGAGCGGCGAGCGGATGCTGGCGGCGGGTGCGGTAAAAATGCGCGTTTCGGATGAGTGGGACATGGGATGGTCTCCGACAGACTGTGGGCGGCGGGGCCGGCGGCAGCACCCACTATACCGCGCCGCGTAATGACGCCACCAGCGCCGCGAACATATTGTTGCCTCCTCACAACTGATCGACAGCCGCCGTCATCGGGCGTCGTACCACTTTCTCATTCCAACATAATTGTTGAATTTGCTCAATTGTTGAGCTAGCATCGGTCTGCGGCACTGATGAAACTTTACTACGTACCGCAGCAAGCAGCGCGAGGGCACATTCGCGCGCATCCCATCACAACAACGAGACAAATCCCATGCACACCGCCATGAACACGACGGAGATCTTCCTCCTCGCGATGCTCCTGATTTTCACCATTCCCTACCTGATCTGGCGCGTATTGAAGACCGATTACTACGCCCCGCTGGTGGTGGTGCAGATCATCACCGGGGTGTTGCTCGGGCCGGGGGTGATGGGTGCAGTTTATCCGGATTACTACAAATTCATCTTCAACCCCTCCGTCATGCTGGCCATGAACGGGATTGCCTGGTGGGCGGTCATGATCTTCGTCATGATCGCCGGCATCGAGCTCGACCTCAAGCAAGCCTGGGCGCACCGCCGCGAAACGACGATCACCTCGGTGCTCGCGCTGGGCGTTCCGCTGGTGTTCGGCGCCGTGGTGGCGGCCGGGATGCTCGGCTACGCCGGCTGGATCGGACCGAAGGCGATGACCTGGCAATTCGTGGTCGGCGTCGGCATGGCCTGTGCGGTAACGGCGCTGCCGATCCTGATCCTGCTGATGGAAAAGCTCGACATCCTGCGCCAGCCGATCGGCCAGCGCATCCTGCGCTACGCCAGCCTGGACGACATTGCCATCTGGGGCGTACTGGCCCTGATCCTGCTCGACTGGGACCGGGTCGGCCGCCAGGTCGGGTTTTTGCTGGTGTTCGGCATCGCCACGGTCCTGTACCGGCGCCTGATGGTCTGGCTGGAGGAGCGCGACCGCTGGTACGTCGGCCTGATCTGGCTGGCGCTGTGCGGTTTCGGGGCCGACTGGGCCGGCCTGCACTTCATGGTCGGCGCCTTCCTGGCCGGCGCGGTGATGGACGCGCACTGGTTCGACCAGGCAAAAATGGACCTGATGCGGCACCACGTGCTGCTGGCGATCATGCCGGTCTACTTCCTGAGCACGGGGCTGCGCACCAACTGGGACATGGGCAGCGCCGCCGTCTTCATCGCCGCCGGGGTGCTGCTGGTGGCATCGGTGGGCGGCAAGCTGATCGGCGCGCACATCGCCGGACGCATTCTCAAGTGGAAAAAGGGTGAAGCGGGGATTATCGGCTGGCTGCTGCAGACCAAGGCCCTGATCATGATCATCTTCGTCAACATCCTGCTCGACAAGCAGATCATTACCAGCGAGACCTTCACCGCCCTGCTGCTGATGGCGATTGCCAGCACGATGCTGACCGTGCCGGTGGTCTACCCGCGCCTGCAACGGATGAAAGAACTGATCTTCCGCAACACCTGAACCCGAACCGCCGCCCACCGGGGTCAGAGCTCTGATTCGAAACTTTTAACATCAAACCAGCAAATTCCTACAACCGGGGTCAGAGCTTTAATTAGCAACATTTTTACAATTGGAGTAACAGCCGTGCCATTGACGGCGGTTGGCGAAAAGGATGCCGGCGCGCATGTCACAGTATTGCTAATTAAAGCTCTGACCCCGGTTGTGCCGGGGCGGTGATGTAACGGTGTTTCGAGTCGGCGGTCTGCCCCCGGTTGGGACGGGGCGTTGGATGGTGGAAAGGCCGGCGCGGCGGATTTGCATTAAGATGCAGCCATTCCGTCTTCCGCCCCCCTCGGGCCGTTGCTGCATCATGAAACTTTACGAGGCGCTTGCGCGCGATATTTCCGAATCGATCCTGAGCGGCGCGCTGCAGCCCGGCGACCGCCTGCCGTCCGTGCGCAAGACCAGCGCCAGCCGCGGGGTCAGCCCCGCCACCGTGTTCGAGGCCTATTACACCCTCGAAGCCCAGGGCCTGGTGCAGGCGCGCGAGCGCTCCGGCTATTTCGTCAGCGTCAGCGCCGAACGCTTGCCGCCGGAACCCGATACCGCGTCGCGCCCCGCAGAAGACGCCCAGCCCCTGGCCATGAGCGAACGCGTCTTCGACCTGCTCGAAACGACCATGCGGCGCGATGTGGTGCCGTTCGGCTCGGCCTTTCCGAGCCCGCTGCTGTTCCCGCTGGCGCGCCTGGCACGCCTGATGAGCACCAGCGTGCAGCAGCTCGATCCCTGGGCCAGCGTCGACGATCTCACCCCCGGCAACGCGCGCCTGCGGCGCCAGCTCTCGCTGCGCTATCTGATCGAGGGCATGACCGTGCACGCCGACGAGATCGTGGTCACCAACGGCGCGCTGGAAGCGCTGAACCTGTGCCTGATGGCGATCGCGCGCCCCGGCGACGCGGTGCTGATCGAGTCGCCCGCCTTCTACGGGTCGCTGCAGGCGATCGAGCGCCAGGGCCTGGAGGCGATCGCAGTGCCGACCCACCCGCGCGATGGCATGGACCTGGCGGCGGCCGAACGCGCGCTGGAGCGGCATCGCCCCAAGGCGTGCTGGCTGATGACGAACTTCCAGAATCCGCTCGGCAGCCTGATGCCCGACGAGAAAAAGCGCGACCTGGTGCGCCTGCTGGCGCGCTACCAGGTGCCGCTGATCGAGGACGATGTCTTCGGCGAGCTGTATTTCGGCGACAAGCGCCCGCTCCCGGCCAAGGCCTTCGATACCGAGGGCCTGGTGATGCACTGTTCCTCATTCTCGAAATGCCTGGCGCCAGGCTACCGGGTCGGGTGGGTGGCGGGCGGCCGCTACACGCGCCAGCTGGCGCGCCAGAAGCTGGCCAGCACCCTGACCACCTGCGCGCCGGCCCAGGGCGCGCTGGCGCTGTACCTGGAAAAAGGCGGTTACGACCGCCACCTGCGCCTGCTGCGCCACACCCTGGCAGCCCAGCAGGCGGTGTTCATGGAGGCCGTGCGGCGCCACTTCCCCGAGGGCACCCGCGTCACGCGGCCCAAGGGCGGTTATCTGCTATGGCTGGAGCTGCCGGGCGCGGTCGACGCCCTGGCGGTGCACGCGGCCGCCCTGGCCGAAGGCATCAGCGTGGCGCCCGGCCCGATCTTTTCGCCGCAGCCGGGCTTCGAGAATTGCCTGCGCCTGAACTACGGCCACCAGTGGGACGCGCACGCCGAAGCGGCGCTGGCCACGGTCGGACGCATCGTGCACGCCCAGCTGCAACGCTAGCCTAGTCGCGCCCGTCCTTGGTCTGCTGCAGGGTAAAGCCGATCAGGCGCGAGACCACCGCCGCCAGGTAGATCAGGCCGACGAACATTTCGACGCTGGCCAGCGCGCGCGCATGCGCGGTCAGCGGAATCACGTCGCCGATGCCGGTGCTCGAGAGCAGCGCGAAGCTGAGGTAATTGAGTTCGGTCCAGGTGCGCGCATCGGCGGCATTCACGGCGGCCGCATAGGTCCCGGGATGCATGGCCTGCACCAGCACGAACAGGTGCGTGAAGCCCCAGGCGATCAGGGTGAAGGTGGCGCCGGCGGCGAACAGTTCGTCGGTGGTGGCGAGCCGGTCTTCCATCATGTAGGCGATCAGGCTGGCCGCGGCATAAAAATAGAACAGCGCTTCGAGCGCGGACGACCAGGGCAGCAGGTCCTTGCGGCCGAACGCCATCTGCAGCACCAGTAGGACGATGATCGGCAGCGCGATGCTGGCGCTGATCCAGGCGTGGCCCGGGGTGCGCCGCACCATGCGGGTGGTGAAGCCGAGCACGATGATGCCGAAGGCGTTGAACACCACCAGCCCGCTCGGGGTCGATTCGATGAAGGGATACAGCATCATCCCGAGCAGTTGCACCATCAGCAGGATGGCGGACGGGTGGCGGTGGGTACTGCGCATCAGCTTGAAAGCGTTCATGGTCGACCAGGTTCATACGGACAAGGCCGCATTGTAGACCAGTCAATACGGACGCTGGCGGCCGCCGGCCCAAAAAATGTGTTCCGGCCTCAGGAGGCGAGCGCCATCTGCTCGACCCCGGCCTGCGCGCTGGCCTGCACCGGCTTGAGCAGCAGCAGCTGCCCTTCCAGCACGCGAAACACCAGCGGCGCGTCCAGGTGGGTGATTTCGCCGTCGATCGCGACCTTCATGCGGCGCCGCCCCGCCAGCCCGCGCTGCCTGACGGTCATGCGGGTCAGGCCGAAGGCGTGCAGGTTGGGCGCGTCGGCAAGGCGCCCGAGCGCGCCGCGCGCCAGCAAGGCCAGCATGCCGAGCTTGCCCACCGGCTGCGGCGCCAGCGCGGCCAGCTTGCCGTCTTCGATGCGCTCGGCCAGCGGCGCAAAGCCGACCTGTTCCATCTGCAAGCGGTTGTTGCCGACAAACAGGGTCGGCGTGCGCAGGGTGCGCGTCTTGCCGTTGAGCTCGACCGTAATGTGCAGGTGCCGGTACGATCCGAGCACCGTTTTCAAGGCCGAGAGCAGGGCCACCAGCCGGCTGCGGCCGAACTGTTTCTTGTCGATCTCGCGTTCCTCCAGCAGCCTGGGATACAGCCCGATGCTGGCGTTGACCAGAAACACGCGTTCGTTGACCAGCCCCACCTGCACCGACTCGACCCGCGCCGTCAGCAGCGCCTGCACCGCCTCGCCCAGGTCTTCGGGGATATGGTGGGTGCGGCCGAAATAGTTGAAGGTGCCTTGCGGCAGCACGCCGAACTGGCAGCCGCTTTCCACCGCCTGGCGCGCCACCGTGTTGATGGTGCCGTCGCCGCCGGCGGCAACGAGCACGCCGCCGGCCTCGCAGGCGCGCCCTGCCATATGGCGGGCGATGTCGGCCAGCTCGCCCGCCTGGTCGACCACGGCAAGCTCGAATTCGCGCCCGGCGGCGGTGAGCAGGTCTTCGATGGTCGTGCGCTGGAGCTCGGTTTCGGCGTGGCCGGAACCGGCGTTAAGGATGATAAAAAGCGGCGCGGGCATGGGAACTGACTGGAAGTTGAATGATGCCAAACTTTATCACCAGCGCGAAAAATTGCGTTTTCAATACGACATCGGAATTCCCCGCCCGCAAGGCAGCCGGCCGTTCGCGCCACGCGAAGCGGCGCCGGACCCGAACGGCAACCAGTGCCGCCGTTTTTCGTCCACGCCACCGGCCTCAGCCTTCGATGCGCTCGGCCAGCGGCGCTTCCTGCCTGGCGCGCCGCACCGGCTTGATCCGGGCCAGCACGCCGATCAGTTCGGCCGTGTTGGCCGGCTTGACGAAATAATGGTCGAAGCCGGCCCGCACCGCGCTGGCCTTGTCGTATTTGTTGCCGTAGCCGGTCACGGCGATCAGGGTGGCCGCGCGCGCGTGCGCGCTGGCCCTGAGCCGGCGCGCCAGTTCGTTGCCGTCCATGCCGGGCAGGCCGATGTCGAGCAGGCAGGCGTCCGGCGCGAAACTGGCCACGGTGTCGAGCGCGTGGTGCGGATCGTGCTCGACCCTGACCACGTGGCCGGCCGATTCCAGCACCATCGCCATGGCATTGGCGGCATCCTTGTTGTCGTCCACCAGCATCAGGCGCAAGCCTTCGCCCGCATGGCTGCCGGGTCCGCGCGTCGCCTCGCCGCCATCGCCGGCGAGCGCGTGCTTTTGCAGGTACACCGAAAAGGTCGCGCCCTCCCCCGGCCCCGGACTGGCCGCCGTCACGTGCCCGCCATGCAGCAGCACCAGGCTGCGCACCAGCGCCAGCCCCAGGCCGAGCCCGCCCTGCGAGCGGTCGGACGAGCGCTTTTCTTGCCTGAACAATTCAAAAATATGCGGCATCAGCATGGCTTCGACGCCAATGCCGTTGTCGCGCACATGCAACTCGACCGTGTCGCCATGGTGGCTGACCTCGACCGCGATCCGGCCGCCGCCCGGCGTGTACTTGGCCGCATTGTGCAGCAGGTTGGTCAGCACCTGCACCAGCCGCTTGCGGTCGCCCAGCAGCGCCACCTCGCCCTCGGCCGGCAGGTCCAGCACCAGCTCGTGGCCGCGTTCGCTGATCAGCGGCTGGGTCTGCTCGACCGATTCCAGCACCACCTGGTGCACGTCGATCACCTGCTTGTCGAGCACCACCAGCCCCGTGTTGACCCGCGACACGTCGAGCAGGTCGTTGATCAGGCTGGTCATATGGTTGACCTGGCGTTCGATGATGACGCTCGACATTTTTACGCGCGCGGTGTCGTCGGGCGCCATGGCCAGCAAGTGCGCCGCCGAACGAATCGGCGCGAGCGGATTGCGCAGTTCGTGCGACAGCATCGCCAGGAATTCATCCTTGTGGCGCGCCGCCTCGCGCAGGGATTCCTCGGCCCGCTTGCGCGCGCTGACGTCGATCGACACGCCGCGGATGCAGGCGGCATGCCCGGCCTCGTCCGGCACCACGGTGGCGTACACCTGCAACCAGACCAGCTGGCCGTTGTCGGGCCGGCGCAGGCGCACCACTTCGCTGTAGCTCCCATTCGATTGGAGCGCCTCGCGGCGCGCAAGTTCCACCCGTTTCAGGTCGTCGGGGTCGATACAGTGCCAGACATGGCGCATATTGGTCCAGCTGGCGCCGAACAGTTCGGGCGCGTTGTCCGAAAACACCACATCGTTGCTGTGCAGGTCCCAGTCCCACACTGCCATGCGCGCCGCTTTCATGCCTTCTTTCAGGCGCAGTTCGCTGTGTTGCAGGGCCTGGCGCGCCATGCTGCGGTCGGTCACGTCGAAGCCCTGCACGAAGATCCCGCCGACAGCGCCGTTCTCGACAATCGGCTGGTAGACGAAGTCGATATACGCCTGGGTCGGCGCGCCGCCAGGCGCCTGTTGCAGTTCGATGCGCAGGTCGCCGGCCTTGTACGGCTTGCCGCTGGCATACACGCCGTCGAGCAGCTCGAAAAATCCTTGCCCGACCACGTCCGGCAGCGCTTCGCGCACGGTCTTGCCGATCAGCGTGCGTTCGCCCACCAGGCGCAGGTAAGCCGAATTGGCGAATTCGAAAACATGCTGCGGTCCGCGCAGGATGCACATGAAGCCGTGGGCTTGCTCGAACAGCGAGCGCAGGCGCATGGTTTCGGCTTCGCGCTGTTCGCGCAGGGCCTGTTCGGCGCGCAGCCGTTGCGTGGTCTGGATCGCTTCGTGGCGCTGGGCGTGCTCGCGCTGGGTGATCTGTTCGGTCAGGGCCAGGTTCATGCGTTCCAGCGCGGCATTGGCATTGTGGCGCGCGGTCACGTCGTTGCACACCACCAGCACCCCGTGCACGCCCTCGTGGTCCTCGATCGGGCTGTAGCCGTAAGTCCACCAGACGTCTTCGCGCTTGCCGTGGCGCGTGACCGGCACCAGCTGGTCTTCGTTCCAGGTGCTGCCGCCGCCGCTCATGACCAGCGCGATCTGCGGGCCGATGATGGGCCAGATTTCGTCCCAGCACTCGCGCCCGCGCCCGCCCAGCGCGCTCGGATGGCGCTCCGGCCCCATGGTCAGGCGGTAGGCGTCGTTGTAGAACTGGATCAGGTCCTTGCCCCACCACAGGAACATCGGGTGGCTGGAGCTGAGGATCAGGCGAATCGTGCTTTTGAGCAGCGTGGGCCAGTGTTCGGGCGGACCGAGCGGCGTCGTGCTCCAGTCCCTGGCGCGCATCAGGGCGCCCAGTTCTCCGCCGTTGGAAAGAAAATCAAATGTCAGACGCATCCGATGCCTGGGTGGTAGTCGCCAATAATAGGGATCATGCGCGTCCCAAAGCGGCCGCGCATGCAGGATCGTATCATTTTTGTGAAGGCAAGCGACGTACGTTTTGTCCAGCGTAGACAGGTGGCAACAAGCGCCTGGCGTTCAGCCCGGCGCGTCGTTCAGCGAGGAATGGGCGGCCGGCAGCAGTGCGCCGACCGGGGCCGCCGCGGCGGGCGCGCCGCTGTCGACATAGTCGGCCAGGGCGTGGCGCGACCAGCCGCCGGCCGGCCGGCGCACCGGGCGCGCGCGCAGGGTCGGCACGTTGGGGCGCTTGCCGAAGACCGGCTCGGGCGGCGGCGGCTGGAGCGCCGGAAAGTCGTGCGCCATGCCGCGCGCGCCGGCCAGGAAGCCGAGAATGCGGTTTTCGACGTCGTACAGCACGCCGTCCTCGAACCAGCCGATGTGCTCGCCCTTGATCGAAAACGCCGAGAGGCCGAACACATAGCCGGCCGGCTCGCCATCGATGGTGCGCAGGCAGAATTCATCCAGGATGGCGGACGCCCTGCCCGCCTCATCGTATAACCAAGTCACCAAAACCATCCCCTCGTTGCGCCTTTTCGTCGTTCTTGTTGACAATTTTAACTTGTAACATTCACAACTTGGCGCACCGTTGAAACCGCCTCAGGTCCAGCCGGCGTCGACCACGAACTCCTGGGCCGTGATCATGCGGCTGTCATGCGCGCCGAGGAACAGCGCCATGCTGGCAACGTCCTGGCCGACGATGCGTCCGGGCAGGCACTGGTTCTCATCCATGGCGCGTTCGCCCTGCGCGTCCACCCATTTGTCGCGCTGGCGCGGGGTCATCACCCAGCCCGGCGTGAGCGTGTTGACGCGAATCCCGCTCTTGCCGTACTCGCGCGCCAGGCTGCGCGTGAGGCCGTTCACGGCCGACTTGGCGGCGGCGTAGACCGGGTAGCCGGCCACCTTGTTCTTCCAGCCGGTCGAGCCGAGGTTGACGATCGCGCCGCCGCCGCGCCGGCGCATGCCTTCCAGCACCGCCTGGGCCGCGAAAAACGCCACCTTCAGGTTGATCGCCATTTTGGCGTCGAAGTACTCGGGCGTGACCTGCAGGAAGTCGTGGCGTTCGTCGTTGGCGGCGTTGTTGACCAGCACATCGAAGTCGCCCAGTTGCTCGCCGGCCGCCTTCACGCTGGCGCGCAGGGCATCGATATCGGACAGGTCGCAGCCGATAAAGTACGGCGTGTGCGCGACCGTGCCCGCCAGGCCGTCGACCAGTTCGGTGGAGGCGGCGATGTCGCGGTCGGCAAAGGCCACGCGCGCGCCCTGGCGCGCAAAGGCGGCCACGATATCGGCCCCGATGCCCGAGCCGCCGCCGGTGACAAACACGGCTTTGCCGGCCAGGCTCGGGTAAGTCGCAAATTCCATGGTGTTTCCTGTCTCTGCATTGTTGATCTGGTTGATCTTGTTGGTCTTGCTGATCTTGTTGATCTGGTTGATCTTGCTGATCTTGCTGATCTTGCCGATCTTGCCGATCTTGCCGATCTTGTTGATCTTGCCGATTCCTGTCAGCTGTTCTGCGCGGCCTGCCAGGCGTCGACAAAGGCGTGCGCGCGCGAACTCAGTATCGCGGGCGTGGCGCCCGGCGCATACAGCGCCCCGCCGATGCCGAATCCGCTGGCGCCGGCCGCGACCCAGTCGGCCATGCTGCCGGGCGAGACGCCGCCGACCGGCCACAGGGGCGTACCCGGCGGCAACACGGTCTTGAAGGCTTTCAGGCCGGCGTAGCCGACCATTTCGGCAGGGAAAATCTTGAGCGCATGGGCGCCGGCCGCGAGCGCGTCGAACGCTTCGCTCGGGGTCGCCACGCCGGGCGCGCACAGCATGCCGAGGGCGGCGGCGCGCGCGATCACCTGCGTGTTGCAGTTGGGCGCGACCAGCATGCGGCCGCCGGCCGCGTGCACCGCCTCCACATCGGCCACGCTCAGCATGGTGCCGCCGCCGACAATGGCGCCGGCCGGGGCCATGCGCGCCAGCAGCGCGATCGCTTCCAGCGCGCCGGGCCGGTTGAGCGGCACTTCCAGCAGGCGAAAGCCGGCCGCGAACAGGGCCGCGCCGGCCGCTTCGGCCTCGCCCGGCTGGAGGCCGCGCAGGATGGCGACCAGGGGCGGGTTCAATTGGGTCGTATCCATGGTCAAAGGCTTTCGAAAAAGTAGGCCAGCGCGGCCAGGTAGACCTCGTCCGGGTCGTGCACGCGCGCCGGCATGCCGAAATGCAACGCCGCCTCCTCGTAGCGGGCGCTCAGCGCGGGCGAGCCGATGATGTCGATGGCGCCGTCGGCGTGGCCTTGCGCCGCCACGAACTCGGCGCCGATCAGCAGGCCGCTGACAAACGAGCGCGCCTGCGCGGCCGCCATGCTGTTCGACACCACGCGCGCGCGCACGCCGAACAGCGCGTTCGACAGCGGGCGCGCGCGGCGCGCTTCCTGCAGGCCGGCGCCGAAGGCGCTCTCGTCGTCGAGTCCGCAAGCCATCAGGGCGGCCAGGGTGCCGCCGGCGGCCAGCATCGAAAACAGTTCGCCGGTCATGTACGTGACCAGCTGGTCGACTTTGCCGCCGCGCAGGTAAACCCATTTGCTGTGGGTGCCGGGCAGCACCACCCAGCCATCGAGCAGGCCGCGCCCGACGGCGCCCAGCAACTGCGTCTCTTCGCCGCGCATCACGTCCACCGCGCCGTCGCGCGCGCAGTAGCCGGGCACGATGAAGCAGCCGGGGTGGCCGCGCACCGGCGCCAGCCGGGACGGCAGGCCGGTCAGCGGCACGCTGGTATCGAGATAGGGTACTTCCTGCCAGCCGCTGGCCGAGCCGACCATGCCCGACATGACGACCGGCACGTCCGGCGCGACCTCCATGCGCGCGCGCAGGCTGGCCAGCGAGGCGGCAAAGTTGCCGCCGACGGCCAGCAGGCCCTGGTCGTCCGCGTGGCGGGCGAGGCATTTGCCGTCGCGCCCGGCCAGGTAGGCGCGCCGGTTGCTGGTTCCCCAGTCGATTCCAAGTAATTGCTTGTGCATGCTTTCTCTCTGAATATGAACGGCGCGCGGGCGCCTGCGGCCCTGGCCTTAAGCCCTCGCCTTAAGCCCTCGCTCGAGCCCTCAAGCTATCGACAGCAAGACGCGGCAAAAGTTCGGTCTCATGATGGCATGCTACGGATTCCCGGAATAGGATTCCAATTGCTTATTCAGACAGAAGCATACGGAAATCGTATAGCTCAGGCGCTTGGCGGATAGCGCAGCGCCGCCACTTCGCGCATGGTCGCCAGCATGCTCTCGGCCCCGGGCGAGAGTTGATGATGGCGGCGCGTGACGATGCCGTACATGTCCATGCGAATGCCGAGGTCGAACGGCAGCACGGTCAGCAGGCCGGTTTGCAGGTAGGGTTGCACGAGTTCGATGGGAAGCGCTACCACCATGTCGCTGCCGGTCAGCAGGTGGGCGATCACCGGCAGGGCCAGGGTTTCCACCGTTTCGGCCGGCGGTTCGAGGCCGCGCGCGAGGAACAGGGCGGTCAGGCGGTCGCGCAGGATGCTGCCGTTGGGCGGCAGGATCCAGCCCTGGCGCGCCAGTTCGTCGAGCGTGAGATCGGTGCGCGCGGCCAGCGGATGGCCGGCGCGCGCGATCAGGCTGTGCGGTTCGTCGGTGACCGGCTCGAAATGCAGCTCGGCGGCGGCGCCGGTATCGAGGATGCGCCCCACCACCAGGTCCAGTTCGCCGGCACGCAGGCGCTGCACCAGGATCTTGCTGGTATCGACGCTGATCGATACATGCACGCGCGCGTGGCGCGTCTTGAGCAGGTTGACCGCTTCCGGCACCAGGCTGGTCGATGGCGTGAGCACGGTGCCCACGTCGACCCGGCCGCGCAGGCCGGACAGCAGTTCCATCACTTCCTGGTGGGCCGCGTCCATCTCGGCCAGGGCCGCGCCGGCGCGCCGGATCAGCACCTGGCCGTACCAGGTCGGCGAGACGCCGCGCGGCAGGCGTTCGAACAGTTGCACGCCGAGCGCGTGTTCGAGTTCGCCGAGCAGCTTGGAAGCGGCCGGCTGGGTCAGGTTGGCGGCCTGGGCCGCGTGCATGATGGAGCCGTGCCGCCCCAGTTCGACCAGCAGCACCAGGTGGCGGGTCTTGAGGTGCGAGCGGACGAAGCGGTCGGAGCGTGGATCGGGCATGGCGGGCAATCGGTTTCAAGGATGTCGATGATATATGCGCAATGGCTAAATCGTCAACATGTATGACCTCCGACATGCTACCGGCTCAGCTGCGGCGTTCTCCACGGGCCTTGAGCTGATCGAGCAGCACCGCCGCCAGCAGGATCGAACCGCGCACCAGGTACTGGTAGAAGGAATCGACGTTCAGCAGGTTCATCACGTTTTCCACGGTGCCCATGATCAGCACCCCGATCAGCACCCCGAAAATGCGCGCCTTGCCGCCCTGCAGCGACACGCCCCCCAGCACGCAGGCCGAGATCACATCGAGCTCGAAGCCCTGCGCCGCATTCGGCTGGCCGCTGGTGATGCGCGAGGCCAGGATCAGGCCCGCCATCGCGGTGACCAGCCCTTGCAGCAGGAAGATCCAGACGCGCAGCTTCTCGACCTTGACGCCCGCCAGCCGCGCCGCTTCCGGATTGCCGCCGATGGCCAGGGTGTTACGGCCGAACACCGTATGATTGAGCAGCACGCCGAACACCAGGAAGCAGGCGCCCGCCACCAGCACCGGCAGCGGCAGGCCGACCACGCGGGTGTCGCCGAAGGCGATGAAGGCGTCGGAATTGATGCCGACCGCCTGCCCTTGCGAGGCGATGAAGGCCAGGCCGCGCACCATCAGCATGGTGGCCAGGGTGGCGATCAGGGCGTTCACGCGCAGGTAAGCGATCAGCACGCCGTTGCCGGCGCCGATCAGCGCACCGGCACCGAGGCCGGCCCCGACCGCCAGCGCCACGCTGCCGGTGCGTTCCAGCACCATCGCCCCGAGCACGCCGGCAAAGGCGATGGTCGAGCCGACCGAGAGGTCGAAGTCGCGCGAGGCCAGGCACAGCATCATGGTGCAGGCGACCATGCCGATCTGCGCGACCGACAGCATCAGCCCGACCACGTTGGCGACCGAGAAAAAGTTATCGACGGTGGCGGCCAGCACCGCGAACAGCAGCGCGTATGCCAGCGGCATGCTGTATTCGATCAGGAGGGCGCGCTGGCGGCCGGCCGGCGCGGGGGCGCCGCTGTGGGTGACGGGGATGGTGCTCATGCGGTTCTCCGGGAAGGGGTGGCGGCGCTGGCGCCGTTGTCGTTGTCGTCATCGTTGTTGTTGCTATCGGTATCGGTATCGGCCACGGTGTCCGGCAGCGCCAGGCGCAGTACCGCTTTTTCGTCGGCCTCGCCGCGCTCCAGCTGGCCGACGATGCGGCCGTCGCGCA
The DNA here is from genome assembly GCF_003953935.1 of Massilia atriviolacea. Classification (GTDB taxonomy): domain Bacteria; phylum Pseudomonadota; class Gammaproteobacteria; order Burkholderiales; family Burkholderiaceae_D; genus Telluria_A; species Telluria_A atriviolacea. Next base: position 467,063 of record NZ_RXLQ01000003.1, on the reverse strand, counting down.
TCACCGCCACGCGGTCGGCGATGCCCAGCACTTCCGGCAGCTCGCTCGACACCACGATCACGCAACAGCCGCGCGCGGCCACGTCGTGGATGATGCGGTAAATGTCGTTCTTGGCGCCCACGTCGATGCCGCGCGTCGGCTCGTCCAGCACCAGCACCTTCAGGCCCGGTTCGGCCAGCCAGCGCGCCAGGATCACTTTCTGCTGGTTGCCGCCCGAGAGCAGGCGGATTTCCTGCTCGCGGCTGGGGGTCTTGATGCGCAGGCGCGCGATGAATTCGTCGGCCAGCGCGGCCTCGCGCGCATGGCGCAGGAACACGCCGCCCAGCAGCGCATGGCGGCGGCAGCTGATGTTGATGTTCTCGGCCACCGAGGACTGGGCCAGGATGCCCTGCTCCTTGCGGTCTTCCGGACACAGGACGATGCCGGCCGCAATCGCCGCCGACGGCCCGCCCATCGGTACCGGGGCGCCATCGAGCAGCACGGTACCGGGCGCGCGCTTGTCGGCGCCGTACATCTGGCGCATCAATTCGCTGCGTCCCGCGCCCACCAGGCCGAAAAAGCCCAGCACTTCGCCGGCGCGCACCGAAAAATCGCAGCCCTCGAGCATGCCGCGCACGGTCAGGCGTTCGGCCCCCAGTGCGCGTTGGCGGTAGTCGTAGATGTCGCTCAGTTCGCGCCCGACCATGTCGCCGATCAAGCGCTCGCGCGGCACCTCGGCCATCACCGGGTGGGTGGCGACCTTGCGGCCGTCGCGGAAGATGGTGCAGGCGTCGCACAGCGCGTACAGTTCTTCCAGCCGGTGCGAGATGTAGATCAGGGTGCGCCCGTCGGCGCGCAGCTCGCGCACCAGGCGGAACAGGATCTCGGTTTCGCGGTGCGACAGGCTGCTGGTCGGCTCGTCGAAGGCGATGACCCGGGCGTCCTGCATCACGGCCTTGCAGATCTCGACCATCTGGCGCTGGGCGATCGAGAGGTCGGCCAGGCGCGCGCCGGGGTCGAGGTCGACACCGATCTTCGCCAGCCGCTCCGACACCATCCTGTTGGCGGCGGCCTTGTCGAGAAAGCCCATGCGGGTCGGCATGCGCCCCAGCAGGACGTTCTCGGCCACCGTCAGCTCGGGAACGTACTGCAGTTCCTGGTGGATGATGGACACGCCGGCGGCGATGGCGTCGCTGGCCGAACCGAAGCGCACTTCGCGTCCGTCCAGCAGCAGGCGCCCGCCGTCCGGGCGGTATTGCCCGCCCAGGATCTTGAGCAGGGTCGACTTGCCGGCGCCGTTTTCGCCCAGCAGGCCATGCACGGTTCCGGCGTGGGCCTCGAAGCTCACGCCCCCGAGCGCGATCACGCCGGGGAAGTGCTTCGAGACCTGGTCAAACTGGAGGTAAGCGGACATCGTCGCTCACTGCCCCATCTCGGCGCGCACCTTGGCGGCATTGGCGCGCGTCATGAGCATGCCGGCGGTGAGGGTTTCGGCGGCCGGCTGCCTGTTCGAGACGATCCAGTCGTACAGGTTGGCGGCGGTCTCGTAGCCGTGGCGTTTGGGGCTGATCATCACAGTGCCGAAAAAGCCGGTCGCCTGGGGCTTGGCGAATTCGTTCTGCGCCGTCTTGCTGCCGCCGATGCCGATGCCGATCATGGCGTCGGCGCGCATGCCGCGTCCTTCGGCGGCGCGCACCGCCCCCATGACCGATTCGTCGTTCAGGGCCACCGCCACCCACTTCTTGAAGCGCTGCTGCTTGGTGTAGGCGATGTTGGCGGCGTTGAAGGCCGATTCGGTGTCGGTCTTGGACTGCGGGGCGTCGACCACGTTGGCCGCCGGGATGCCGGCCGCTTTCAGCGCGTCGACCGCGCCCATGGTGCGCTCCCTGGCGGTCGGCAGCTGGTCGTAGGACACGCGCAGGATGCCGACCTCGGCCGGGTTCCAGCCGCGCGCCCTGATTTCGGCGGCCAGTCCGGCGCCCACCTGCTTGCCGATCTCGTAGCCCGAAATGCCCATGTGCGGCACCGACGCCAGCGGCTTGCCGGCGCCATCGAGCAGGCGGTCGTCGACCGAGATGACTTTCATGTTGTTGCGCGCGGCGGCGCGTTCGACCGCCTTGCCCAGCTTGACGTCGGGCGCGCAGATGACGAAGCCCTGGGCCTTTTGCGCTGCCAGGTTGTCGATCGCGGCGATCATTTTTTCGCCGTTCGGAATGCCGATCTTGATCAGGGTGAAGCCCTTGTCCTTGGCGGCCTGCTCGGCGAAACGCCACTCATCCTGGAACCACGGTTCCTCGGCCTGCTTGACCAGGAAGCCGATCTTGACCGGATCGGCCGCGTGGGCGGCGCCGAAAGCGCACGTCAGCAGGGCTGCGGCGGCGAGTTTTGCGAAGGTACGTGTATGCATGGTGGTCTCCTGTTTATTTCATTATTGTGATGGATGATCGTCGAACGGACTGTCGGCCTGGCCCGCGACGCCGGGCACAGGGACGGTGAACAAGCCGCCCGCGCCGACGGCGGCGAGCTGAGCGAGGCCGGCGCCGCCAAAGGCGATGCTGGTGCAATCGTGCGCGATGCGCTGTACTACTTTTCCATCGGCGGCGTAGCGCAGCAGCTGGCCGGGCTGGGCGCTCCACAGGCAGCCGTCGGCGTCGAGCGCGGCGCCGCGCGCACCCGCGCCGGGCGCCAGCTGCGCAAACACCTCGACGGCGCGCACGGCGCCGGCGTCGGCGTCGTACTCGCAGGCCATGATCGCGCTGGCGCGGGCGTCGGCGAAGAACATGCGCCTGCCGTCCGCGCTGAAACAGATCGCGCTCGCTTCGGCCACCACCGGCAAGGCCAGGCGGCGCAAGCCATGCTGGCGCGAATACTGATAAAAACTGCCGATGGCGCGGCCATCCTCGGCCACGTTACGGGTACCGAACACCAGGAAGCCGCGCCGGTCGGTGCAACCGTCGCTGACCGCGGTGCGCGGCTCGGCGGCGTCCACCGCCACCAGCGGCTGCAGGCGCAACTGGCGCGCGCCGGCCTGCCGGTCCGGCTGCGCCAGGCCGAGGCGCTTGGCGAGGCCGAGCAGCATGCGTCCGGAGCGGCAGTGCGCCAGCAGGCCGGCGGCGTCGGGCAGGCGGCAGAGCAGCGGCGCGCCTTGCCGCTCGGCGCAGGCGTGCACCGCATGGGCGTCGCTGCCGGCCCACCACCAGCGGCGGCCTTGCGCATCCCAGCGCAGGCTGCGGCCCGGATGGTGCGACAGGCGTGCAAGCTGCGACGGCGGCGGCGACGGCGGCGGCGGCGGCGACGTCAGGACGGCTACCACTCGGCGACGCTGCCATCCTCGTGGCGCCACAGCGGGTTATGCCAGTCGGGCGCGTTCTTGCTCGCTTCGATCACGCGCTCTTCGTCGACCTCGACACCGAGGCCCGGCTTGGTCAGGGCGGCGATATAGCCGCCGTCCATGCGGAAGTCGTCCTTGTTCTTGACGTAGTCGAGCAGTTCGGCGCCCTGGTTGTAATGGATGCCCATGCTCTGTTCCTGCAGCACGGCGTTGTGCGAGACGAAATCCAGGTGCAGGCAGGCCGCCAGCGCCACGGGGCCGAGCGGGCAATGCGGCGCCACTGCGACATCGTAGGCTTCGGCCATGGCCGCGATCCTGACGCATTCGGTGATGCCGCCGGCGTGCGACAGGTCGGGCTGCAGGATCGCCAGGCCGCCCTGCTCCAGCACGCGCTTGAATTCGAAGCGCGAGTACATGCGTTCGCCGGCCGCCAGCGGGATCGAGGTCGATTCGGCCAGGCGCGGATAGTACTCGGCCTGCTCGGCCAGCACCGGCTCTTCGACGAACAGCGGGCGGTAGGGTTCGAGTGCGCGCAGCAGCACCTTGGCCATGGGCGCCGCCACGCGGCCGTGGAAGTCGATGCCGAATTCGATGTCGTTGCCGAACGCTTCGCGGATCTCGGCGATGCGTCCGACCGCCTGGTCGACCGCGCGCGCGCTGTCCAGCATGCGCAGTTCTTCGGTGCCGTTCATCTTGAAGGTGTCGATGCCGAGCGCGCGCAGCTTGCCGATGCCGGCGATGACGTCGGACGGCCGGTCGCCGCCGACCCAGCTGTACATTTTCATCTTGTCGCGCACCCGGCCGCCCAGCAGGTCGTAGACCGGCACCCCGAGCGCCTTGCCCTTGATGTCCCACAGGGCCTGGTCGATGCCGGCGATGGCGCTCATCAAAATCGCGCCGCCGCGGTAAAAGCCGCCGCGGTACATGGCTTGCCACAGGTCGTTGATGCGGCCCGGGTCCTGGCCGATCAACAATGGCGTCATCTCGTGGACGGCCGCTTCGACCGTGCGCGCGCGCCCTTCGATCACCGGTTCGCCCCAGCCGACGATGCCTTCGTCTGTCTCGATCTTCAACAGCATCCAGCGCGGCGGCACCCGGTACGTCGTCAGTTTGATGATTTTCATTGCTTAGCCATTAGTCAAGAATGAGAAACAGTCTAAGCCTGCGAGCCAAGCCCGAAATATGAAAGTTCGCGAAAAATCTATACGCAAATCGCATAGCTAGCGCGCCGTCGCCCCGGCCGCTATGCTGTTCCGACGGTTTGACCTGGGTCACGACCGATTCGCGAGGAACACATGCGCATGAAGCTGCTTGCACATCCATCAAAAGTTCCCATTGGAAATATCTCGATACTTGTCACAGGCCTGCACGCGCACGCTCTTGACGTCGCCGGGCAGGAAGACCATCAACCAACCGGAAGGGATTGAGCATGAGATCGATGCAATCGGAAGTGACGACGACCATGAACAGCGGCGCGATGGATCACGCCGGCGGCGGCGCGGGCAATAGCGCCGCGAACGCCCAGGGCATGCCGGGCGCGGGCATGATGAGCCATCCTGCGGCGGCGGCCCAGGCCGACACCCAGGATGCGGAGACGCTGGCGGCCCAGGCCGGCCCGCGCAAGCCCAGTTCGGGCCCGGTGGTGGCCTGGGGCCCGAACCGGCTCGACGTGTTCACCCTCGGCACCAACCGCGGCATGTATCACAAGTGGTGGAACGGGGCGAGCTGGAACCCGTCCCTGACCGGCTACGAGTTCATGGGCGGCATCGGCACCAGCGTGCCGCAAGCCATCTCGACCCAGCCCAACCGGCTCGACCTGTTCGTCACCGGCACCGACAGCGCCCTGTACCACAAGGCCTTCAACGGCAGCGCCTGGGTCCCGTCGCTGACCGGCTACACCAGCCTGGGCGGGGTGATCATCGGCGACCCGCGCGCCATTTCGTGGGGACCCAACCGGCTCGACGTGTTCGTGCTCGGCACCGACCGCGCCCTGTACCACAAGTGGCGCAGCGGCAGCACCTGGGGACCGTCGCTGACCGGTTATGAAAACATGGGCGGCATCATCATGGAGCAGCCCGAAGTGGTGTCCTGGGGACCGAACCGGCTCGACGTGTTCGTGATCGGCACCGACCGCGCGCTGTACCACAAGTGGTGGGACGGCAGCAACTGGGGGCCGTCGCTGACCGGCTACGAGCGCCTGGGCGGCGTGTGCACCTCGGCGCCGCGCGCGGTGGCATGGGGCGCTAACCGCCTCGATGTGTTCGTCACCGGCACCGATGGCGCGCTGTATCACAAGTGGTGGAACGGCAGCCAGTGGCTGCCCGCAGGGAACAACCTGGAACGCCTGGGCGGCGTGTGCATCGGCAACCCCGAGGTGGTGGCGTGGGGACCGAACCGGCTCGACGTGTTCGTGGTGGGCACCGACAGCGCGCTGTATCACAAATGGTGGAACGGCAGCAGCTGGGGACCGTCGGTGACGGGCTTCGAAAACATGGGCGGCATCCTGTCCTCGCAGCCGAGGGTGGTCGCGTGGGCGGCGAACCGGCTCGATGTGTTCGCCACCGGCTCGGACAGCGCGCTCTACCACAAGTGGTGGAACGGCAGCAGCTGGGGGCCGTCGCTCACCGGCTACGAGGGCATGGGCGGGATCATCCAGAACTTCGGCCAGACCCCGGTGGGCGCGGCCGATGCCGCCGACAGCGGCGCCGAGCGGGCGGACCAGGCGGCGCAGATGGGCAACGGCATGGGCAGTTAAATCGCGTCGTTAAAACAAGTAGTTAACAGAGCATCGCTTCACCGCAGCCCACGCCCGCGTGGGCTTTTTTTCGTCTTTTACATCACTTCAACGTTGCTTAGTTACAATTGAATAGAATTCAAGCTGGAAATTTTTATAAAGTGTGAACCTTAGAAAATATTGCCCCAAAGGACCAGAATGACTTACAAGACGATCGATCTCTTCCCCGACCTGCCGCCGCTGATGATGGTCAATGCGCACAAGCTGGTCTTTGGCGACTACAAGCCGACCAGTGGCAGCAACACCGAGGGCTGGGATATCCAGGCCGAGTTCACCACGAGCGCGCGCAGTGCCTCGCCGACCTTTTCGTGGACCGGCACCGAGGGCATGAATTACGACTTCCTCAGTTTCAGCGACATCGATCCGAGCATGATCATCATTTACGACCAGCACGGCAATGCGCTCGCCGGCAGCGAAAAAGAAACGCTCAAGGACGCCTCGGTCCTGAACGACTTCGTGGCGCCCTATTCCGGCACCTTTTATATGTGGGCAGGCTGGAAGCAGTCCGGCGCGACCCTGGCCGGCATCGGCATCTACGGCGACAAGGACTCGATCCCCGCACCGGGCATCGCACCGTACGCCCTGAACGGCACGGCGGGCGACGACGCCCTGGTCGCCACCACGTTCAAGGAAAACATCAATGCCGGCGCCGGTTTCGACAGTGTCAGCTACAGCGGCAACCGTGCCGCCGTCAAGCTCCTCAAGTCCGGCGACAGCCTGACCGTGTCGACCAAAAGCGGCACCGACGCACCCGATGTGCTCACCGGTGTCGAGCAGATCAAGTTTGCCGACAAAACCATCGACATCAAGTACACCGAGCTGACCCAGTCCCTGTACGTGAGCTATTTCGGCCGCGCCGCCGATGCGGGCGGGCTGGTCAGCTTCCAGGACCAGCTGGCGAAACTGAACGCACCGACCACCGTCAACGAGCTGGCGGCCAAGTACAACACCGACCAGAACATCCGCAGCCTGATCGATTCCTTCGGCCTGAGCGCCGAATCTAAAGCCCTGTATTCGGGCGACAGCAAGGCCTTCGTCAACGCCATCTACACCAACGTGCTCAACCGCGCTCCCGACCAGGAAGGCCTGGCCTTCTGGGCCAACGCCATCGATTCGGGCGCATTGACGCGCGCCAACGCCTCGCTGTCGATCATGGCCGGCGCGCAGAACAACACGACGGCCCAGGGCTTGTCGGACAAGGCGATCGTGGCCAACAAGGTCGACATCGCGTCGAACTTCACCTTCACGCTCGATACCCCTGAAAAAGCGGCGGTGTATTCGACCGCCTCGGCCGCCGCCACCGTGCGCGACCTGCTGGCGTCGGTCAGCCCATGGAGCAATGTGCCGAACTTCCAGAAGGACGTCGACCGGGCCCTGGTCAAGATCAGCACGCCGAAGAGCGCACCCGACCATGCGGGCGATGTGCCGTTCGCGCAGGCGGACAGCCCGGCGATCGAACTGGTCGGCCTGGAAAGCGCGGGCGACGCACCGGCCCTGTTCTTCTAGGACCCGGGCGCCGGCGTCACCCCGGCCCCGGGGTGACGCGGCCATGTCGGCCCGCCGCAGCGCAATCGACATGCGCTGCGGCGGGCCGCCGCCGTTTACGGCGCCGGTTTACTGCGCCGCTTTACTGCGCCGCTTTACTGCGCCGGTTTACTGCGCAGGCTTACCGCGCCGGTTCACTGGGCCACGATCCGCAGCAACTGGCCGTTATCTTCGTCCGTCATCACGTACAGATGGCCATCCGGCCCCTGGCGCACATCGCGCACGCGCTTGCCGATATTGAGGCGTTCCTGCGCGACCACGTTCGCATCCTTGTCGAGCACGATGCGTCGCAGGTCCGTGGTGGCCAGGCCGCCGCTGAACAGGCTGCCGCGCCATTGGGGGAACTGGCTGCCGCTGTACTGCACCAGGCCGGACGCGCCCGGCGATGGCACCCACGCAATCCGGGGTTGGGTCATGCCGGGCACCACCGGCTGGCCGACCGCTTCGCCCGTGCGGTAATCGCGCCCGTAGCTTTGCAGCGGCCAGCCATAGTTTTGACCGGCTTCGACCAGGTTCAGTTCATCGCCGCCGCGCGGTCCGTGTTCGGTCGCCCACACGCGGCCGCTGGCGTCGAGCGCCATGCCCTGGATGTTGCGGTGGCCGTAGCTCCAGATTTCCGGCAGCGCGCCCGGACGGCTGGCCAGCGGATTGCCCGGTGCGGCCTTGCCGGCATCGGTCAGGCGCAGGATCGAACCGTTGTGGCTGCCCAGGTTCTGGGCCTGGTCGCGCGCCAGCATGCCGCCGATCTGCTGCGGCGGATTACCGCCATCGCCGATGCTCATCAACAAGGTGCCGTCCTTGTGCCACAGCAGGCGCGAGCCGAAGTGCTGGCCGCCGCTCTTGTCGGGCTGGGCGCGGAACAGGGTCTTGATGCCGCTCACGCGCTTGCCGTCGAACACGCCCTGCACCAGGGTGGTCCGGTTGGCCTCGTCGGTACCGGTGGCCATGGTCATGTAGATGCGGGGATTGGTCTTGTCGCCCGGATGGACGGCGATGTCGAGCAAGCCGCCCTGCCCGTTGGAGAAGACCGGCGGCAAGCCGTCCATCGGCACCTCCTCGAAGCGCTTGCCCTTGAGCAGATACAGCTTGCCGTTCTTGGTAGTGACCAGCAGGCGGCCGTCCGGCAGCCAGCCCATGGCCCAGGGATGCGACAAGCCTTCGCTCACCGTTTCCGCGCGCCAGCCTTTGGCGGCGGGCGGCGCATCGCTGGTGGGCAACTGGGCCAGCGCGGCGGGCAGCGCCAGCGCGCTCAGTGCGGCAGCGATACAGCAAGACAATGGGGTAGGCAACATCAGGTTTCTCCTTCGACGATTGGGGTTCTCCCTTCATCGTACCGGATCGCTGCCGAATGCGCACGCCCGCTCGCGGAGCCGGGCGTGCCGTATTGACGATGCGCCAGCCGTCACCGGCCATGCGCATCGGGGGAGTTACCGCTGTTTCAAGGGCGATTAGTGCTGATAGGCGCCGATGTCGAAACCGGTGCTGGTATCGCGCGGACGTTCCAGGAAGTCGTACGGCAACGCCTCGGTCGGGGTAGCGCGCCCGATCGCAGGCGAGCTGCTGCTCAGGCGCAGGTCCGGCGTGCCGGTGCGGGTGTACGACACGAACAGGGGCTCGGAACTGACGGTGCCCGAGTGGCTCAGGCCATTCTTGAGCTGGAAGTTGTAGGTCGAGTTCTTGAATACCAAGTTGTTGCGGTAGGTATTGTTCTTGCCCGTCTTGCCCTGCTCCGAAATGCCCATCTTGTTGTCGTATACGATGTTGCTGTACACGGCAATGTAATCGGCCGGTCCCCTGGTGTGATAGAAGTCGCCGCCGCCGACGATGATGCCGGTGTTCGAGGTCGTCACCGTGTTATTCGTGATGATCACGCGGTTGGCGTCGTGCCACAGGTGGATCGCGCCTTCCGACACGCGGTAGACCACATTGTTCTTCACGCTGCCCGAGGTGCTGACATAAATGCCCTGGATAAAGCGGCAGCCGGCCGGGCCGATATCGTGCACGAGGTTGCCGACCACGTCCGACTTGACGCCCTTGTAGTAGCTGTCCACGCCGATCGCCGACCCGCCGGCGCTGTTGCAGCCGACACCCTTGGCGACATGGTGCACGTAATTGCCGCGAATCATATCGTAGGAACCGCCGTTGTAGATGCCGCTGGTCCACTTGCCGCCGTTCCCGTTGACTTCGAAGCCGACGATATCGACGTAGTTGCCGCGATTATCCCAACCGGCCTTGCCGCTGGAACCGGCAACGACGATCTTCGCGCCCCATTTGGTGGTCGAGACAAAGTAGATGCGCCCCGAGGCATTGCCGCTGACGGTGGTCTTGATGCCGCCGGCGTAGGTGCCGGGCGCCACAAAGACGGTGGTGCTGGCCCTGGCGGCGCGCGCCGCCCGGGCGATCGTCCTGAACGGCGCGGACGCGCTGCCGGCGTTGTTGTCGTTGCCGTTCGGCGCCACGTAGAACTTGTAGGTCGTCGAGGGAATCACGGCCGAGGCCGGGGAACTGGCATCGGCGCCCAGGGGCGCGCCGGCGGCGGCCAGCGCAGCCGCATCGGTGGCGCCGTAGGCGGTGGCGCTGGCGGGCATGGCGTCGCCGGCGCCGTAGCCGACCAGGGCAAAATCCTTTTCGCTGTAATTGGCTGGGGCGGCGTCCGCCGCCTGGACGGCGATATCCTGGGCGACGACAGCAGCGGATCCGGATTGCTCGCCATCGGCACGGACGGCCATCAGCGCGTCGGCCGGCGACGCCTCGGTGGCGGCGGCGGCGACACTGACCATGGTGCCGGCGGTCTGCGTTTGTTGCTTAGCCTGGGACAAGCCCTGTTCGCCGCTGCCGCCGCCGCAAGCGGCCAGCAAGACCGTCATGCTGCTGCAAAGCAACGCGTTGACACGGATTTCCGAAGCAAAGGTGACAAATTTTTTCATTACAGGTTCCTTACCTTGTGACGTGAATGAGCAAGGTTTGAGCGGGATCAAATGATTAGGTTCAATGATTTGACAGGAAAATTTTTGTCAAGTATGTGAACCATACTTGTATTTTCCGGATGGAAATCAAACGCGGCGGTGCAACTCGCGTGCGTCGGGCTGCTCTAAGGAGGACAACCACCATGACGGAGCCCCCATGCGCGACTACACCGCTGTCAAACACACCCTCCCCGCCGGCGAGCACTACGCTGGTTTAATACTTGGAAAGAACAACAGCCGCGACCACCACCTGGTGCTGTTGCCGGAAGAAGTGGAAGATGTTCCGTGGGGAATCGCCCGCGATTGGGCGCTGGCCTGCGGCGGGGAATTGCCGACGCGGCGCGAGCTGGCCCTGCTGTACGCCAATCTGCACGAACATTTCCAGCGGGTATGGTACTGGTCATGCGAAACGCAGGAGCCGCGTGCGCACCTGGTGTGGGGGCAGAATTTCACGAGCGGCATCCAGACCATGTACGGCCGCCCCTTCCGCGGCCGCGCCCGCGCCATCCGCCGCGTCCCGGTCGACTAAAAACGCCCCCGCCGGCAACGACACCGCTGCCCAACGCCGAGTCCGTGTCCACCCCGGTGCCAGGTCTGACATTCGGACACGAGCTGAGCCACGTTGATGCCGAGGCCGTGTCCCACCCGGTGCCAGGTCTGACATTCGGACACGAGCTGAACCACGTTGATGCCGAGGCCGTGTCCCTCCCGGTGCCAGGTCTTGTCCCTCCCGGTGCCAGGTCTGAGATTCGGACACGAGCTGAACCACGTTGATGCCGAGGCCGTGTCCGATTGTCAGACCTGGCACTGGTGTGGACATGACATTCGGACACGAGCTGAACCACGTTGATGCCGAGGCCGTGTCCGATTGTCAGACCTGGCACCGATGTGGACAGTCAGACCTGGCACCGATGTGGACAAGCTGAACCACGTTGATGCCGAGGCCGTGTCCGATTGTCAGACCTGGCACCGGGGTGGACAGTGTCCGATTGTCAGACCTGGCACCGATGTGGGCAAGCTGAACCACGTTGATGCCGAGGCCGGGTCCGATTGTCAGACCTGGCACTGGTGTGGACCTGACATTCGGACACGAGCTGAACCACGTTGATGCCGAGGCCGGGTCCGATTGTCAGACCTGGCACTGGTGTGGACCTGACATTCGGACACGAGCTGAACCACGTTGATGCCGAGGCCGGGTCCGATTGTCAGACCTGGCACCGGGGTGGACAATTGTCAGACCTGGCACCGGTGTGGACACGAGCTGAGCTGCATTAATGCCGAGGCCGTGTCCGATTGTCAGACCTGGCACCGATGTGGACAAGCTGAACCACGTTAATGCCGAGGCCGTGTCCGATTGTCAGACCTGGCACCGGGGTGGACAATTGTCAGACCTGGCACCGGGGTGGACAATTGTCAGACCTGGCACCGGGGTGGACAATTGTCAGACCTGGCACCGGGGTGGACAGCTGTGGACACGAACCGAGCTGCATTAATGCCGAGGCCGTGTCCGATTGTCAGACCTGGCACCGGGGTGGACAGATGTGGACACGAACCGAGCTGCATTAATGCCGAGGCCGTGTCCGATTGTCAGACCTGGCACCGGGGTGGACAGTGTCCGATTGTCAGACCTGGCACCGGGGTGGACATCCGCCCGCGCCAGACACCGGCTTATGTGCCCTACCGAACGGATCGACGCATGCTTTTCCGATATCGTCGGTTCTGTCTACTCCGACGCACTACTTATATAACAACAGCCGTATAGGAAAACAACAATGAATATCCTCATCAGCCTCATCATCTACCTGGTCATCTTCGGATTGATCTGGTGGCTCGTCAGCATGCTGCCACTGCCCGCCCCGGTGGCGCAGATCGTCCGCGTGCTGTTCATCATTCTCCTGATCCTGATCGTCCTGTCGGTCTTCGGCATCATTCCAGGCGGCTACCTGCCACGCCTGAACCTGTAGTCGATCCACGCTCATCCAGCCCGGCCAGTTCCCAACGGAACCGCCGGGCTTTTTCACGCCTTGCCGCCGCGCCCGGTCAGCTTATAATCGCGCCATGACGACCGCCATCCATTCCACGCCAGCGCAGATCCAGCCCTTCTTCGACGACAGCACCGCCACCGTCACCTACGTGGTCCACGCGGGCCCCGGCACGCCATGCGCGATCATCGATCCGGTGCTCGATTTCGATCCCACATCCGGGCGCACGTCCACCACATCGGCCGACCGCGTCGTCGCTTTCGTGCGCGCGCACGCACTCACGGTGGCGTGGCTGCTCGAAACCCATGCCCACGCCGACCATCTGTCGGCCGCGCCTTACCTGGCCGCGCAACTGGGCGGACGCACCGCCATCGGCGCCGGCATCCGCACCGTGCAGCGCGCTTTTTCGGCGCTGTTTGCCGATGCGGGCGAGCCGACCCGCTTCAACCACCTGTTCGAACCGGACGAACAATTCGCCATCGGCGAGCTGCAAGCGCACGCGCTGCACGTGCCGGGACACACACCGGCCGACATGGCCTACCGCATCGGCGACGCCGTGTTCGTGGGCGATACCCTGTTCATGCCCGATGTGGGCACGGCGCGCTGCGACTTCCCCGGCGGCAGCGCATCGCAGCTGTTCCGGTCGGTGCGGCGCATCCTCGCCCTGCCCCCGGCCACGCGCCTGTTCATGTGCCACGACTATCCGCCGCAAGGCCGCGCACCGGCATGGGAAACCACGGTCGCCGACCAGCGCGCCCACAACATCCATGTGCACGACGGCGTGAGCGAAGCCGACTTCGTGGCGATGCGCACGCGGCGCGACGCCACCCTGGCCATGCCGACCCTGATCCTGCCGGCGATCCAGGTCAACCTCAACGCCGGCCACCTGCCGGACCCCGAGGACAACGGCGTGCGCTACCTGAAGATCCCGCTGAACGCTTTCTGAGCGGTCGCCTATTGTCTGGCGGCGTCCACCCAGCGCGCCACCGGCTTGTCGGTGTTGGCCAGGAACCAGGTGGTGGCGGTCATCAAGGCCACATGGCGGCGCAGGTTTTCCGGGTCGACCTTGTCGAGCGTATCGGCCGCCGTATGGTGATAGTGGAAGTAGGTCGATGTGTCGATCAGTGGCGAAAAACTCGGCACGCCCGCCTGTTCGAGTTCGTGCAGGTCGCCCGTGCTGAGCACATCGGCGCGCTGGAAGGCGCCGGCGCCCATCGGTTCCAGCGCGGCCTGCAGCGGCGCAAATTGCGCCACATCGCGCGCGAGCACGCTGGCGCGCAGGCCGAACGGGCGCCCGGCGCCGGAGTCGCTTTCGATGGCGGCGATCTGCTTGCCCACCGCCGCCTTGTTCGCCTCGTAGTAGGCTTGCGCACCGCGCCCGCCGTTTTCCTCGTTGGCCCAGGCGATCACGCGGATGGTGCGGCGCGGGCGGTAGTCGAGCTTTTTCAGCGTCTCGATCACCGCCATCGCGCTGGCCACGCCGGCGCCGTCGTCGTGGGCGCCGGTGGCCAGGTCCCAGGAATCGAGGTGGCCCGAGACGATCACGATTTCGTCGGCCTTGTCGGTGCCGGGCAGGTCGGCGATGACGTTGAAACTGTCGGCGTCGGGCAGGTTCTGCGGCGTGAGCGTCAGGCGCATCGAGAGCGGCCCGCGCGCGGCCAGGCGCACCATCAGCATGGCGTCTTCGGCGCTCACCGCCGCCGCCGGAATCCGCGCGCCGTCCTGCATGCCGCCGGTGCCGGTGTGCGGCAGGCGGAAGTCGGCGCCGCCGACCGAGCGCACCAGCGCCGCCGCCGCGCCCATCTCGGCGGCCATGCGCGGCCCGCCGACCCGGTAGCGGGCGCCCTGGCGGTAGGCTTGCGAGGCTTGCCCGCGGTCGGCCATGCCCTGGTCGAAGGCCACGTCGAACAGCACGATGCTGCCCTTGACGGCGGCGCCGCGCGCCTTGAGTTCGTCGAAGCTGCGCACCACGATCACCGGCGCCACCAATCCCGCCGCCGGGGTGGCCGACGAGCCGCCCAGGGCGGTCAGCACCACGCGCTGGGTCACGCCGGCCGGACGCCCGCGATAGTCCACCAGTTCGCCCTTTTCTTCGCCGCGCACCCAGTGCGGCACCTTGACCGGCTGCAGCGTGACGGTGGCGCCCAGCTTGCGCATGGCGTCGGCCACCTGGGTCACGGCGGCGGCGGCGCCGGCCGATCCGGACAGGCGCGGACCGATCAGGTCCGTCATGTCGGCCAGGCGCTCGTAGGCCCAGTCGCTTTCGAGCGCGGTGTCGCGGATCTTCGCCAGCGCGGCGGGGTCGTTGCCGGGTGCGGCGGCGAACGCGCCGCCACTGATCATGCTGGCGGCGAGAAGGGACAAGACGGGCTGGCGGAGCGTGCGTGACATGCGTTCAATCCTTGAAGATGGCAGAGGGATGCCAACGATAGCGCATTTGCGCCATCCGTGCCGGGGATGGTTGCGGTCAGGCTGTCACCAGGCGCACGCGCGTGATCTCGGACGGCGCGCCGAAGCGCTTGGGCGGCCCCCAGTAGCCGGTGCCCCGGCTGGTGTACACCCATAGTTCGCGCATGCGGTTCAGGCCCGCCGTGAACGGCTGCTGCAAGGGCACGAACAGGTTCCACGGGAAGAACTGGCCGCCGTGCGTATGGCCCGACAGTTGCAGGTGAAAGCCGGCGTCCGCCGCCGCCGGCGCGCTGCGCGGCTGGTGCGCGAGCAGGATGCGCACCGCCACGTGAGCGGGCGCGCCGGCCGCCGCCGCGCGCGGATTGCTGCGGTGCGATTCGTTGAAGTGGTGGGCGGTGAAGTCGGTCACGCCGGCGATCATCAATGCCGCGTCGCCGCGTTCGCACACGACGTGCTGGTTCATCAGCACCGTCAGGCCGAGGCGGCGCATCTCGGCGATCCATTCGTCGGCGCCGGAATAGTATTCGTGGTTGCCGGTGACGAAAAATGCGCCGTCGCGGGCCGACAGGCGCGCCAGCGGCTCGGTGTGCAGGCGCAGGCGCCGCACGCTGCCGTCGACCGTGTCGCCGGTGATCGCGATGGCGTCGGGTTCGAGCGCGTTGACCTTGGTGACGATGGCGTTCAGGTAGCCGCGCTTGATGGTCGGGCCGACATGCAGGTCCGAGATCTGCACGATCGAGTAGCCGTGCAGCTCCGGCGGCAGGCCGGCGATCGGCACGTCCACCTCGACCACGCGCGCCACCCGGCGCGCGTTGACCAGGCCGACCAGGGTCACGCCCAGCGCCACCAGCGGCACCGCAATCGCCGTGCCGCGCACCACCTGGTCGCCGGCGGCGCCGAACACGGTCAGCGCCAGCAGCGCCAGGTCGCGCAGCAAGGTCAGGACCAGCAGCGACGAGAACAGCCCCATGGTCAGCATGCCGGCCCACGCCAGCTGGTCGGACCAGCGCCAGCGCTTGAAGCGGACCGACAGCAGGCCGGCCGGCATCAGCAGGGTCGATGCCGCCAGCAGCGCGATGGCCACGGCCACGCCCGGCGGCCCGGGATCGATGGCGGGAACAAGCCGCATGCCTATATACACATGCAACATTGACAGAAGTGCCAGTACGATGAAGATGGCGCGCGCATGCATGGGCAAGTCCGGAATCGGGAGGGTAACCGGTATCAGATGGGGCGGCGGGCGGCATACGCAAGGGGAAAGATCGCTGGCCGGCCTTGTTACACGATGCCCGGATTTGTAAGATTATGTATTAAGAATGGTGTTCGCATGAAGCGGGACTATAGTGGAGTCATGCCCCAGCGCTTGCGTGATCATCCCGATCTCGGTTGAGGCCAAAGGAAACGCTATGTTGAATACAAAATTTGTTGGTGCGGTGATGCTGGCCGCAGCGGCCCTCTCCTCCACCGCAATGGCTAGCGACCGTGGCGTCAATACGGCGATCGGCGCAGTGGCCGGTGCAGCCATCGGGCACAGTACCGGATCGCGCAACGGCGCCCTGGTCGGCGGCGTGCTCGGTGCGGTGGTCGGCAATTCGGTCAGCACCCGCGACAGCAACCGTGGCTACTACGACAACCGTTACGATACGCGCTACGAGACCCGCTACGACGAGCGCCGCTACGAGCGTCCGTACCGCGAGCCGGCACGCGTGTATGTCGAATCGCGCAGCTACTACCAGCCGGCCCCGGTGTATTACGCGCCGCCTCCGCGCTACTACGGCCCACCGGCGGTCGTGTATGTCGAGCGTGGCCGCCGCCACCATCACCACGGCTACGGCCATGGACGCGGTCGCGGTCATGGATACGGCCACGGATACGGCCGTTAATCGCGGCCAGCGCTTCCTGTTTTGCCCGGGGCACGAGATTATCGTGCCCTTTTTTTGTCGACCCGCCCCTTTCTCGCCCCCTCCGCTATTGACCTGCTGACGGCAGGTGCCGGCGCCACGGGGGGACAGCATGGAAACAGCGGAAGCGATCATCGCACTCGGCGCGGGCCAGTACCGCCTGTGCGGCCAGTTGGGCGGCTCCGCCTACGGCGTCGTGTGGAGGGCGATGGGCCCGCGCGGCGAAGTGGCGCTCAAGCTGGTCAACCGCGACCAGATGGCGCGCGCCCATCCCTTGCAGCAGGAACGCTGGATCGCCAGCGCCCGCAAGGAAATCGCCTTCCTGCGGTCGCTCGCGCCATGGGACGAGCGTCACCTCGTGCGCCTGCTCGACAGCGGCGAACACGATGGCCTGCCGGTCATGGCGCTCGAACTGCTCGACACCGACCTTGGGCGGCATATCGCCATCGAACGCGATGCCGGCCGGCCGATAAGCAACGCGCAGCTGCTCGACTGGCTGGCGCAGATCAACCAGGCGCTGGCCAAGGTGCACCAGTACGGATGGTCCTACCTGGACCTGAAGCCGGCCAACGTGCTGCTGTCGCGCCGGCACGGCAGCGTCAAGCTGGCGGACTTCGGCACCAGCCGCCTGCTGGCCGACGGCCGGGCCGGCACCTACGCCGGCACGGCCAGCTGGCAGGGGCCGGAACAGTTTTTCCCGGATGCCGACGGCAGCTACCATACCGACACCCGCACCGACTACTTCGCCCTGGGGGCGCTGTTCTACTACCTCGTCACGGGAGGCCTGCCGCTGCGCTTTTGCAGCGACTGCGGCCAGGCGTACCGCGAACACCGCGGCGAAGGCGCGGCCATGCTGCTGGCACGCCACGGCAACCGCCTTCCTCCGACCCTGCACGACGATGAAGCGGCGCATTTCGCGCGCGCCTTCGGCCGCCAGGGCGACGGCGGCGCATCCGAGGCGCTGCACCTGCTGCGCACCCTGCTCCAGGCCGAGCGCGCGCAACGCCCATCCCACGCCATGCAGGTCAGCCGCATGATCGGCGCCATCCGCGCCGTCCTGGCGCCGGGCGCGCAGCCATGATGCGCCTTGCCGGCCGTTCTCCCGGTTTTCTCCTGACCGCCGCCCTGCTCGCGGTCCTGTGCCTGCTGCAGCTGGTCTGCCTGTGGCGCGCGCCGCCGGCCTGGTCGCCCGAGCGGATTTCGGTGACGCTGCGGCCCGGGGAAGCGCTCACCGTGGGCGGCGCCGAACTGGCCGCGCCCCAGGCCGACCACGCCCACCTGGGCCTGCGCCGCGCCGCCGACGGCAGCTGGTGGGCCAGCAACGTCAGCGCCGGCAAGCAAGTGCTGCTCCAGCGCGATGGCGTGGATCGCCGCATGGGGTCGACCGCGCTGCGCGCCGGCCAGAGCTTGCGTATCGGCGCGGCGCGCTTTGTCGTGAGCGAGGCCGACCCGCGCCGGCTTGCCTTTTCCGGCCCAAGCGCCGAATGGCGCTACGACGGCGCCACCCTGTACCGCAACGGCGGCGCGCAGGCGGCCTGCCCGGACGCCGGCCTCGCCGCGCGCGCCATCGCGCTGTGGAACCGCGCCATGCCGCAGGCGCTGACGGTGGCGCGTCCGCTCAGCTTCGGCGGCAATCTGTACTGCGGCAACCGGCTCGGCATCGCTTATGTGGAAGGCGCCAGCGCCAGCATCGCGCGCGCACGCGACGGCCTGCTGCTGTCCGGCGCGGCCGAACGCGCGCCGCTGATGATCTCGACGCCCGAAGGACAGGCCGACCTGGCGCGCAGCGCCGAAGCGCTCGATGGCGTGCAGACGCTGGTGGCCGGCCGCACCCGCATGGGCGTGCGGATCGACGGCGCCGTGCTGCACCTGCTGCCGCAGCGCCATGTGGCGCTGTATGCCGAAGCCGACGCGCTGCTGCCGCCGCAAGTGGCGTGGCAGTGGCGCAAGCGCGGCATCTGGACGCTGCCGTCCGGGCGCCCGTGGACGGTGGCGCTGGGCCTGTGCCTCCTGCTGGCGGTGGCGGCGGGGGTGAACTGGCAGCGCGGAGCCTGGCCATTTATGCGCGATACCGGGCGTGCGATCCGGCTGGCGGCCGGCGCCAGTGCGCTCTTGGGCGTCGCCGGCGTGGCCGCGCTGCTGTTCCAGCGCTCCGGCAGCGCGCCGGGCGTGGGCTGGTCGATGCTGCTGGCCTGGGCCGCGCTGTGGGGCTGCCTGCTGGTGCCGGCGCGCCTGACCCTTGCCACCGCCGCCGGCGTGCTGCTGCTGGCGGTGGGCCTGCTGGCGCAGCTCGAACTGGGCTTCGGCGGCGCCGAATCGGCCGCGCTGCGCCACTTCCAGAAATCGGTGGCCTTGCTGGCGATCGGCCTTGGCGCCGGTGCGCACCTGCGCCTGCGGATGCGCGCCACGGCGCCGGCCATGCCGCAAAATCGCCTCGAATGGGTGCTCGCGCTGTTCGCGCTGGCGGCGCTGGCCGCGTTGCTGATGCAGGTCGTCTTCG
Organism: Massilia atriviolacea; assembly: GCF_003953935.1. Classification (GTDB taxonomy): domain Bacteria; phylum Pseudomonadota; class Gammaproteobacteria; order Burkholderiales; family Burkholderiaceae_D; genus Telluria_A; species Telluria_A atriviolacea. Next base: position 447,656 of record NZ_RXLQ01000003.1, on the reverse strand, counting down.
GCGACGAGACCGGCGTGTTCGACCTGCAGCCGGTCGAATTTGCCAAGCTGGCCCTGACCGCCCTGAGCGCGCATTGCCTGGCCATCGGGCTTGGCTGGCATGCGCACATGCCGGAGCATTCGAGTCCCGCGCGGCGCTGGCTGCGCCTGGCCGCGCCGGTGCTGCTGTTTGCCGCGCTGCTCGGGCTGGCCCTGGTCCAGGTGGACGATTATTCGCCCCTGATCCTGTTGCTGGTGTGGTGCATGGCGATGGCCCTGGCCTGGTCGCTGGCCACCCGCAAGCACGCCGCCACCGCCGCCCTGTTCGGCGCGGCCTGCGTGGCCGCCGGCAGCATCGCCTGGCTGCGCAGCGCGGGCGTGGCCGAAGTGGCGCAGTGGGGCTTTTATGCCGACCGCTTCATGGTGTGGCTCGATCCGGCCCGGCACCCGCATACCGGCCAGCAGTTGCTGCTGGCCGCGCGCGCCATCGCCGAAGGCGCGTGGTGGGGTGCCGACAGCCGGCTGGGCCTGGGCGCCATGGGCCAGCCGGGCGGCAGCGCGCTGCATATTCCGGCGGTGCAGGACGATTTTGCGCCCTCCTTCTTCCTGAACCGCCACGGCTTGCTGGGCGCCCTGGCCCTGTGGGCGCTGCAGGCGCTGTTCCTGGTCGGGCTGCTGCAGACGGCGGCGCGCTGTTTCGGGGCCAGCGAGCGCACGCGCGACTTCCGCCAGGCCTGGCTGTGGCGCTTCCGCTGCTTCGCCCTGTGCGGCGGCGCGGCTTTCGTGCTGGGTCATTTTCTGCTGTCGTGGGGGACCAACCTGGCGATCTTCCCGATCATGGGCCAGCCCATGAGTTTTCTGTCGGCCGGCGGCAGCCACCTGCTGTTTTTCATCTGCCCCCTGCTAGCGTTCAGTGCAATCAGTGCGCAATCATTCGAGGAGAATCAACCATGCCGGTCTACGTCCAACATGAAGTCCTGGGCAAGGTGAACGATGTGTTCAACGCCGAAACGCTGTGGCAGGCGCCCGGCCTGGCCCTGTTCTCGCGCCGCCCCCTGCTGCGCGACCTGCTGGAGCGCTCCCCGCGCGAGCATCGCGGACGCGCGCCGACGCGCTGCTTCTCCCACATTACCCTCATGCTGGCGCAGGACGAACTCGACGACGACCGCCACCTGACGCGCGGCGCCCGCGTGCGCGACCTGGCGCAGTCGCTCACGGCCCTGCACCAGAAGGACTTCGGCGACCTGCTCGGCAGCGACGACGTGCGCTACGACGTGGTCGGCACCGATGCGCTGGAACCGGGCCAGGTCGAAGTCAAGTTCGGCCACGCGGTCTACCTCCCGGCCGCCGGCGAACAGCCCTTGTATACAGTGGAGACCTCGCGCGACAGCGTGGTCTGGCAGGCGGTATGCCCGATCTACCCGCAGCAGCGCCTGGCGCTGATCGGCCACGACGCCGACAGCGCCAGTCACGCGGTGCCGGCCTGGCCGTTCGGCGGGGCGGGCGCGATCTTGCTGGTGAACGATGGCCCCGACGCCCCGATCGAGGTACAGGTGCGGCCCAAGGGCGCATTCGACTGCGCGCTCGACGCGCTGACCGGCCATTACGTCGCCAGCGCCAAGGGCGACCCGGCGGCGCGCCTCCTGATGCGTGTACGGCGCAGCGGTTCGGCTCCGATCCCCGCCCCGGCGGCAAAACCGGCCGCCGTCTGGAAGCCGCGCGCCACCCCCGGCATCGACAGCGGCGACACCGCCGTGCCGTTCAGTCATCGTCCGGCCCCCAGCGACGCCACCTACGCCCCGCTGGCGCAACAGCGGGTCAGCCTGGTCGGCCTGGCGCTGCCCTGCCTGTCGCGCTACCGCGATACCGGCGCCGTGTCGATGGAAATCGGCCTGGCCCCGTCGCTGATGCTGGCAAGCGAAGGCGAAGCGGCGGTGCTCGGTGTCGGCGTCGATGCGGACGACCAGCTGTACGCGCTCAGCGGCGCCGGCCGCCAGCCGATCGCCGCACCCGCCACCTTCACCCCGGCCGACGCGCGCGCGGTGGACCTGCTGGCGGTCGCTCCCGCCATGGCCGAACGCTATTGCGCCATCCTGCGCCTGCCGCACCCGGTCGCCGAGCCGGTGGCCGGCGGTGCGCGCTTCGCCTTCGGACGCAGCGCGCCGATGCTGGCCGCGCTGCGCGTGCTCGATTCGCCGCGCTTCCTGCGCCTTGCCGGCGGTGCCGACAGCGCCAGCGCCGACCGCATCGGCCTGTCGCGCAGCGCCTTCAGCTTCGAAGCGGGACCGGGCGGCTACCTGATCGGCCGCCTGTCCGCCACCCAGGCCCTGTATCACCTCGACGAGAAGCTCGCCTTTGTCGCCAGCATCGGCGAGGCCAGCGCCGACCAGCCCTACCTGCTGCCCGCCGGTCACCATCTGGTGGCGGGCCACTATGTGCTGCGTTTCGACGCATAAGGAGACAGCCATGCCAAGCGCCACCTACCTGACCGTGCTCGCCTATGCGGCCGGCCTGATCGCCACGCTGGTGCTGGCGGCGTGGCTCACGCCCGCGCGCTGGTGGCGCCGCCCGAACCTGCGCGCGGCCAGCATCCTGGCCGCCGGGACCTGGGGCCTGGGCGCCCTGCTGCTGTCGCTGCTGCCGGCGGCGCAGCCGGTCATGGCCGCGACGGCGCAGCCGCTGCTGGCGGGCGTGAGCTACACCGTCTTCGACGACCTGAACCTGCGCGCTGGCAAAGGCATCGGCGCGCCGCGCATCGCGGTGGCGCCGGCAGGCACGGTGGTCACCACGACCGGCCTGCGCGACGGCGACTGGTGGCAGGTCAGCGCGCGCATCGACGGCAGGGACGTGCGCGGCTGGTCGAGCAGCCTGTGGCTGCGGCGCGCGGAGGAAGCACGGCGTTGACGCAGCGTCAGGCCGGCCGCTGCATCGGGTTGAAATACAAGCCATTGACGCACTGCATCGGCGCGCTGCGCTCGAAGCCCATGGCTTGGTAGACCGGCAGCGCGTAGTTGGAGGCGTTGACGGTAAAGCTGCCGTCGCCGCCGGCCACGATCGCCGCGCGCCGCGCCACGTCCCACAGGGCGCGGGCGACGCCGCGCCGGTGGAAGCGCTTGGCGACGAACATGTGATACAGGTGCTGGCGCTCGCGAATGGCGATGAAGCCGGCCAGTTCGCCGTCGATCTCGGCGACGTGATAGGCATGTCCCAGGCGCAGAAAACCCTGGAAACCTGCCTCGTCATTGTCGCGCAGGAAGGTGGCGGCCGCTTCCGGCGGCGATTCGTGGACAATGAATTCGGTGGCCAGCGCGCGGAATAAAGCGGCCACGGCCGGGACATCGCTGTGCTCGATAGGACGGATACGCATGCTCGCTCTGGTCGGATTGGCAAGCCGCCATTGTGCACCTTTGACCGCGAATGTGAAACCATTTGTGTCTGCGTGTTGACGCACGGCACGGGCGCGCCGTAGACTGGAACGATCATGTCCAAACCGAGCCTGTCCGTCCCCTTGCCGGCGCCGTCGCTGCGCGCAAAGGTGCCCTTGTCGAAGCCGCTGCGCCACGCGCGCTTCCGGCAGCTGTGGACCGCCAACCTGATATCGAACCTCGGCACCTGGACCCAGACGTTCGCCTCGGCCTGGCTGATTACGCTGGTGGCCAGCTCGGCGTCCACGGCCAGCCTGGTGCAGACCGCCAGTTACATTCCCATCTTCCTGTTTGCCCTGTTTGCCGGCGTGATTGCCGACGCCGTCGACCGGCCCAAGTTTTTGTTCTTCTGTAATCTGTTCATGGCCCTGTGCGCCTGCGTCATGGCGGCGCTGGCGATCAGCGGGCGGATTTCGGCGGGGCCCGTGCTGGCATTGACCTTCTGCATGGGCACCGGCGCCGCCTTCATGTGGCCGGCATGGCAAGCGTCGATGTCCGGCCTGGTCGAGCCGGACGAGGTGGAAGCGGCGGCCACCCTGAACAACCTGAGCTACAACGTGGCGGCCATCCTCGGGCCGGCACTGGGCGGCTTGCTGTTCAACTGGGTCGGCGCCGGCGCGCTGTTCCTGGTCAATGCACTCTCTTTCGTCGGTTTGCTGACGGTGTACTGGTCGTGGTGGCGCGACGGCGTGCCCGAACCGCGCGGCAGGATCGATTTTGCCAGCAGCCTGAAACTCGGCGTGTCGACCGCGCTCGGCTGCGGGCGCTACCGGCACATCCTGCTCAACGTCTGCACCGTGTTTTTCTCGACGATTGCCTTTGCGGCCTTGCTGCCGGTGTTCGTCAAGCAAGTGCTGCACATGGATTCGAGCGTGTTCGGCATCCTGATGGGCAGCCTGGGCGCGGGTGCGGTGTGCGGCGCCTTCGTGCTGCCCTCGCTGCGTTGCCGCATCGGTAAGACGCGCCTGCTCAGTGCCTCGCTGCTGGTCTACGGCGCCATGCTGTGCCTGCTGCCCATGATCCGCTCGCTGATGGTGCTGGTGCCGCTCATTGTCGTGGCCGGGATGGCGTGGTCGGCCACGGTGTCGACCCTGAACGCGGCGGCGCAGCTGGCTTTTCCGCCAAGCATACGCGCACGCACCCTGTCGATCTACCTGTTCGTCATGGCCGGCGGCTACACGCTCGGCAGCATGGTCTGGGGCGCGCTGGCCGACAAGGTCGGCGTGCAGGCCGCGCTGGCCGCCGCCGGCGCCTGCGTCATCGTCAACGCCATCGCACTCGCGACAGGAAAGCGGGAAACCTCCATCTGATCGTCGTTTTGCTGCGGCAAGGTCTCGGATAAGCTGTCACCATTGCCACACACTGCGTCAAACGCGATGACAACTGTCACTCCCAGCCTCGATTGCGGCCCCTATCTCGACGTGTCGGTGCAGTCCAGCGCCGGCGCCGGTGCGCCGCCACGCCTGGAGAACCAGGATAATTACCTCGTCATCGACAGCAGCGGCAGTGCCGCATTCCTGCACGAACAAGCCGGGCAGCGCCAGCAGGTGGCGGACTGGCCGGCCGGCCACCTGCGCGTGGCGGTGCTCGACGGCATGGGCGGACATGGGCGCGGGCGCGAAGCGGCCGAAGCGGTCGTCGGCGGCCTGCTGGCGATGCCGGCCTGCCATTCGCTGGGCGAACTGTCGGCGCGGCTCGACCTGCTGCACGCCCAGCTGCAGGCGCATTTCGGCGTCGACCCGGCTTCCGGCAAGCGCCCCGGCACCACCCTGACCATGCTCGAACTGCGCCCCGGCAAGCCCGCCCTGCTGTACCACGTGGGCGATTCGCGCCTGTACGAAATTATCGATATGCAAGTCACGCCGATGACCATCGACCATGTTCCGGCGACGGCATTTGCGATGTGCGGCCTGCTGGGCGAACACGAGTGGTGGCAGCAGGTGCACGGCGAGCATCGCTGCCAGATTTCGCAAGCGTTCATCCTCGGCAATGCCTTCGCCAATCCGGCCGAACTGGCCGATGGGCTGTACGAACTGTCGCCGCGCAACCTGCCCTCGTATCTGTACCACCTGCCCGACCGGCGCGCGCTGGAACTCGATCCGCGCGCGGTGTACCTGCTGGCCAGCGACGGCTTCTGGGCCTGCGCCGATCCCTGCGCCTGGCTGGCGCGCTGGCCGGGCTTGTTCAAGGCGCAGCACAGCGCGCGCGCCATGACCGAGGCCCTGTTTGCCGAAATGACAAGCAATCCGCCGCCCGAGCTGCATATCGACAACCTGACCGCCATCGTGCTGCGCCCGCTGATGAACGATGACACGGCGGCGCCGATAGCGAGCGAACAACTTTGTCGCGGAGCACCTTGATGACCCGACAATATGTTGTTTCAAAACACAAATATTGTTGTTAGGCACAGACGTTTGGCGTGCCACACTTCAAGAAAAGCGCGTAAGCTTTGACACTCACGAACGGCGAATATTGCTATGAAAAAATGCAACAATCCCTTGCATCCGCATTGCACCTTCTGGGTCATGCCAGGGGAAACTGCATGCGCGAACGGTCATGCCCAGGCTGCCATTCCGGCGCCGGCGGCCGTGGCACCGGCCAATTCCAGTTATGAGCTGATCACCGCCCTGCGCAGCGCGCGCCCGAGCGCCAAACCCGAGGCGGCCCCGTTCAGCTATCCGGACGAGGCGCCGCCGCTGCTCCAACGCCCTCACCTGCACGTCAGCGGCTTCGACCCGCGCGCCGCCGGCGGACGCCAGGCCATCAAGGTCGAGCTGCGCGGCATGCCGCCCGACAGTGCGCCGCTGGTGACGATGCAACTGCAATCGGCGCTGATCGCGCAGGGCAATGCGCGCCACTCCTTCGTGCGCACCCTGCGCGGCGACTGGCGGCCGCTGTTCATCGAATTTTCCTCGCGCGACAAGGAACACGGGCAATACCGCATCGAAGTCGAGCTGTTCAACCAGCAAGACGGGCGGATTCGCCACAAATGGGTCTGCACGCTGGTCATCCTGGTGCCGCGTCCGGACGCCACCCTGACCGAAATCCACCAGACTTTCCTGTCGACCCACAAGAACGTGCGCGTGATGGCCGACGACGCTTCCATCGCCCGGGTCGACGCCCAGGCCGGCGGCGGCCGGCTCGACATCGACGTGCATGCGCGCAATGCGTCGATCGCCAACCTGAACCTGGACGCCAAGCCGGGCAAGGTCGACATGGGCTTTTCGACCATCGCCTGGGACGAAGACCTGATCGAGATCGACGTGCCCTCGCAGGCCGAGCCGCATCCGCACCCGACCGCCTGCGCCTGCCTGGTCAACGCGGCGCCCGAGGCCGGTTCGCAGCGCCAGGTGCGCCTGTTCGCCATGCCGGAATGCGTGCTGGGCCGTTTCGAACTGTACGACCCCGAGGCGGACGTGCTGCTGACCCACTTTGGCGAAGACGGACAGGACCGCGACGGCCTCACGCGCCGCCTGTCGGGGCGCCACGCGGTGATCCGGCGCGGCATGAACGGCTTCGAGATCGAAGATGTGTCGCGCTACGGGATCCTGCTCGACGGCGTCTGGCCGGGCAAGAACAAGCCGGTGCCGCTGCGGCTGGGGATGCGCATCGAGCTGTCGGCCAGCATCAAGGGGATCGTGGTGCTCAATGTCACGGCGGTGATGCCGCACGGGGTGATCGTGCACCGAATCGACCAGGGCGCGCATGCCGAGTGTTTTTACTTTTTAGAGCCGGGCAAGCATCCGGGTTTCCCGCTGGCGCCGTTCGGCGCGGCCCCGAGGGCGGCCGTGATGCCGGTCCTGTATCACCAGAATGGCGGTTTCTGGCATCTGGACCCGGCCACCGGCAAGGAAACCGCGCTCAGTCCCGGCGCGGCGCTCGACCGGCTGGCGCAGTTCCCGCGCCATACGCGCTTTGCCAGCGAGTCGTATCCGGAATGCTGGATCGTGCGCACGGCGCTGAAATCGACGCATGCGGCGGTGGAGATGTACACCGCGTAGTCAGCTGCCTTGCTTGATGCGCCGCAGCTGGGCCGCCTGATACGCCCCGAAAACGTCGTTGAACAGGCAGCGGATCAAGGGGTCGTCCACCAGTTCCGCATCGCGCAGATCGGCCTCGGTCTGCGCATCGAATACCGCATCGTTCATGCGCATGTACATCGACGTCAGCGCCTCGCCCAGTTCCAGCGCCGCATACAGCCTGGCGCCTGGTACTTCGGTCGTCCACGACAAGGCATCCGGCGCGCCGTCAATCGGCTCGATAGCGTCGCCCTCGATCCGGTAATGAAAATGCGTGCCCTCTCCCGCATGATCGAAGACCGATAAACGCCACACGCGCGGCTTCTCGAAAAAACTCTCTTCCGGCAGTTCCATGCCGCGATATTTGTCCAGCAGGCCCGATGCGCAGTAATCCATCACGCGCGTTTGCTGGGCCGCCGTCAGCGGCGCGAAATGGCGCGCAATGTCGGCCGTGCGCGGCGGCGCCGCATGGCCTTGGTAGCGGTAATCGACATCCTGCTCGCCCACCGGCACCACCCACGCCAACGGCGGCGCAGCGGTAAGCCCATCGCGATCGAGTACGAACGAGACCGAGGGATTCATGCGCACGATCCGGGCATCCGGCAAGGCCGCGCCCACTTCCTCCTCGAACTGGCGGTAGGCGATCGGGAAAAACGCGTGGTTATACCAGGACCACGGCTCCTGCACGAACTGGCAGGAACTGGGCACCACATAGCGCGGCTTGAGCGCCGTCAGCTGGTCGATCCATTCTTCCGGCAGGCGCGGCGGCGCGGGTGCGGCGCGCGATGGCGACAGCACCTCGATTTCGCGCATGGTCTGGAATGGCCACAGCACCATGTCCCACGGCGCAAAGCGCGCCAATGCCGGCAGCATGTGCGGATCGATCCACGAATCGACGACATTGAGCACATTGAGCCCGCCGGCCTGGATGTGGAACATCGAATCCACGTCCGCATCCATCGCTTCGCGCGGGGTCACGGTCATCGCGCCGACCTGCACCGGCGTGTCGATGCGCAGCGGGTAAACGTGAACGAAGCCCAGTTCGCGCACCATGTCGAACAATTCGTCGAACAGGCAGTAGATATACATCGGCGTGGCGCGGTCCAGCAGGTCCAGGCTGTCGAACGAGCAGTGGTCGTCGTGGAAGTGCGAAATGAAGACGGCGTCGAAACGCACGTCGCGCAACTGCGCATGATCGAAACGGACGTCGGGAAAGGCGTGGCAATTGCGGCTGAACGGATTTTCGACCACGGGATCGAAAGCGATGCGCGCACCCGCGCATTCGAACACGTAGCCGGCGTGGAGAATCCTGGAGATGGTAAGCGTCATGGCGGCCATTATCTCACGCGCCATGCCATCCCGACATGCCGGCTGCTGCTGCGGCGGCGGATCGCCTATCATGGCGGTATTGGCCGACCTCCGGCGACTCACTTTCTGCAAGCGGACAAACAATGACGATCATCGAACTCCCGTTTCGGGCGACCACCGAACAATCCTGCGCCTGGCTGGAACAGCAAACCGGCACGCCGTGGACCCTGGCCAGGCTGCTGGAAAACGGACTCACGCCTTACGTCTGGCTCGATTACGACGCCAATCACGCCGACCTGTTCGGCGACGCCAACGGCGGCTATGCGGCGCCGATCTTCCTGGAAGCCGACACCGCGCGCCTGGCGGCCGGCAGCGAGGATGTGCTGATCACGGTCACCAAGGACGTCTATAGAATCGTGGCGCAGCTGCCGGCGCCGGGTTTCCGGCGCGCGCTGCACGAGCTGCGCTTTCTCAAAAAGGAGCTGGAACGGCTGGTCGTCAAACTCAAACGCGATGCGGAACCGAAGCCGGCGATCGTCGAATCGGCGCTTGAAGCGCGGGTCGGCATCAGCAAGGATGAGGCGATGGCGGCCTTCAGCGCCATGCTGCGGATCGACATGAGCCGCGCGCTCGACGACGCCGGCGGGATCTTCGGCGATGAAGGCGCGCGCATCAAGGGCAGCGCGCGCAAATCGAAAAAGCAGGCCATGTGGAATCCGGTGACGCTCGCGCTGGGAATGAACGATGTGTACCGGGTGCCGATTTCGCAGCTGAAACGCGCGTTCCAGGCGCACGATTTCCTCTATCCGTGGCTGGGACAGTGGAATGCGTCGCTCGCCCTGCTCGGCAAGTAAGTTAAACTACGTCCCTTACACTCCAGTTTCGAACCTATGACCACCAAAAAACAGCCTCCGGCCAAACGCGCGTCCGAGGAACCAGCCGGCCGCCCGGACAATCCCTTCCTCAGCACCGAGTTTTTCTCGCGCATGCGCGATTACACCGAGCGCGATGCCGCCTTTTCCAAGGAAATCAAGGCGATCGGCGACCGTGGCGCTGGCAAGCTGTCGACCGATGCGCGCACCGCGCCGTCGCTCGAACCGCTGCGCGGCGTGATCAAAAAAGGCTTGCCGCTCAAGGATATGTTCGACCGCATCGTGCAGGGCGTGGAATCGGGCCTGTGGGAACCTTGGCTGACCGCTTTCGGCTTCGAACTGCGCGGCGTCAGTTACGCCAAGACGGGTGCGCGCAATGCCCGCCTGGCGCTCGATATCAGCCTGGCGTCGAAAGCGACCGCCGTGTTTGCCAATGCCGGCATTCCCAACTGGCGCAGCCTGGTGGCGGAAGACAGCGCCCAGGTCCAGATCGAAAAGCCGACCGAAAAGACCCCGGCCAAGGCCTACGCCATCTTCTGGCTGGACGCCGACGACTGATCGGCCGCAGCGAGCGCCTTCCATCCCCACCAGGTGTAATGCGATTCGCGCTCTTGCACATGGAAGCGGCTCCCGCAATGGCGGCAGGTGCAGGCGAGGTCCGCGCCCCATGCATCTTGCGGGGTGGTGACGGCGTCGATGCGCACGTGTCCATCCTGCTCTTCCCGATGCGGGTTATACATCAGGTATTCCGGGTACAGCGCGCACAGGCAGCCCTGCCGGTCGCGATGAAATTCCAGCTTTCTCAGCGCGAAACGCAGGTGCTCCGCATTCGGAAACACGGCCCCGCCCAGCGCGAGCGTGCCTGTCGCGCGCCGCATGTCGTCGCTATGCGCAGCGAGCACGTCGAGCGCCGCGCTGTCGCGCAGCCGAATCACCGCTCCCGCTGCGGACCACACCCGATGCGGGTCGCGCGAGAGCATATCGTCAAGTAGTTTTTTCATCACCGTGCAGCATGTTGGACCTTGCCGCATTTTATACGACAGGCGAGGCGGCCACGTTAATGCCAGCCGCCTCGCCCTTGCCGCTTACTTCATCGTGAAGGTCTGCTGCGCCGTATCGACGGCGTAGTTCTTCGCCACGTCCCAGTACGTAAAGTTGTACCGGACCACATCACCCGCCTTGAGGCCACCTGCGACATAGGTGTTGTTACCCGCATCCTGGCGCAGGCGGATGTTTTGCTGGCCGCCGTTGTTGACCGTGTAATGCACGTCCGCCCAGCTCGACGTGCGCACCGAGAACTGCAGCGTCGCCGCGCCGGTCTGGGTGGCGCTGACCGGGGCCGGCGTTGGCGTCGGCGTTGGCGTCGGCGTCGGCGTTGGCGTCGGCGTCGGCGTCGGCGTCGGCGTCGGCGTTGGCGTCGGCGTCGGCGTCGGCGTTGGCGTCGGCGTCGGGGTCGGCGTCGGGGTAGGGGTCGGGGTCGGCGTTGGGGTCGGCGTCGGTGTCGGCGTACCCGACTCCCACACGATATCGTCGATCGCCATCTGGAACGGCGCCGTCGGCAGTTGCGTCGCTTCGCTCGAAAACTGGAACAGGTCCAGCATCGACTGCAAGGCCACTTTCGGTCCGACCAGGGTCGATACCGGAATCGTGGCAGTGGCCCATTCGCCGTTGCGCACCAAGCCATAGGTGGTCGCGTTGGCCGGGAACTTGACCGCGTTCTGGTTGGTGTAGGTATCCTGGATACTCACATTGAACGCCACATTCGCCGGGATCTTGATGCGGAACTTGAGATTGCCGTTCCTGAAATTGCTCATGTCATGCGCCTGGCGCGACTGCACGCTGCCGCCGAACCACTGGTTTGGCGCAGTGTAGTTGAGCGCAAAAACATTGCTGCCCTCGTAGGGCGCGATATTCCCGGCCGACGTCGATGCATTGTTCCACACGAAGACATCGGAACTGGTACCGGCCACCTGCTTGTTGTTGACCGCCGTATTATCGGTAAAGACCCCGAACTTGCCCACTTCCGGCGTCGACTGGTTGCCCAGCTTGACCGATCCCTTGCCGTCGAGCTGATACACGCGCACATAGTCGACATACATGGTGCCCGGCAGCGGCGCGGTCACCTGCCCCGGCGAGGCGGCATCGGTAAAATTACCGCCCACGGCGAGATTGAGCAGCAGGTAGAACGGCGCCTGCAGCGCGGTCGAATTGACCGGCAGCGGGTTATCGTACAGATTGCGTTCGACGCCGTTGTCGATGGCCGTAAAGCGCATCTGCGACTCGGTCCAGTACAGGCGATAGGTGACGAAGCGGTTCGCCATCGAGGTCGGCGCGATATACCAGTTCTTGGTTTGCCAGGCGGTCGACGCGGCGCAGCTTTCGTTGCCCGGCACGCAGGCGGCCTGCTGCCAGGTGATCACATTGGCGCCGACGAAACTGTCGATCGGCGCATTGCCGGCGGCCGCGCGCGAACTGGCGCGGTGGCCCATCTCGATAATATCGATCTCGCCGTTGCGCGGCCAGGTTTGCGGGCTCACGCCCAGCATCCACGCGGCCGGCCACAAGCCGGTGCCGAGCGCCGGCGTGCTGACGCGTACTTCGATCATGCCGTACTGCACCTGGACCTTGCCGGCCGAGGTGATCTTGCCGGAGGTGAAGGAGTTGCTGCCCACCGTCTGGCGCTGGGCCTTGATCGCCAGCGCGCGCGAGTTCGATTCGAACGGCACGTTGACGATGGACAGGTTGTTGGGGCTGTAATACTGCAATTCCTGGTTGCCGTAGCCGCACAGGTTGATCTGGCATCCGTTGCCGTCGTCCGCCGTCCAGACCGAGGTGTTGAGGGCCGGGCCGTTGAATTCTTCCGACCACAGCAACTGTCCGATGACGGGATTGGTGACGCTGGCGCCCGCGCCGCTGCCGTAGAGGGCGAGGATGCCGCCGGCAATGGCGGAGAGCACGAATTGACGGGGTTTCCGGCTGGCCTGCATGTTATTTTGATTTTTCACAATGTCTCCTGATGACTACGCTTCATAAAAATGCGGCGAGGCAGCGGAAACCGTTGTGGGAACGATTCCAATATCGTCTTCGCCGCGCTGTGCCCGGCGCTCGCAGGGAGCCGGGCAGGATACGCGTGGAACTGGGGGGCGGCCTCGGGCGTAGTGCGCGGGACGGCAGGGGTTGAGCGGAACAAGCCAGGTGCGCGGGCGCCTGCTGCATGGGCGATTCAGGTGCGGCAACGGTCTCCTTGCCTGCCGCAGTGCAAGCCCATGGCATGGGCGCTTTATCGATTATTGGAGCGAAGAAACTTCACATTCTTCCCGTTATGGAAACGCTTCCAAATCAGGAATGTGAAATATATGCCGATTGAATTTTGATGTCAAGATAAAAAGAAATGGCTGTCGCGCGCACGCCCTACCAGCGCGACGCGTGGTCTTCGGTCACGCCGGGCAGGCGTGTCACCACGCGTCTGGGCGCAGCGGCGCTCGCCCTCACCCATCCGGAAAAGCTGCCGATGGGCTGCACGTAGCGGCTTGCCGCCACCAGCAGGTTCTTGTCCTCGCGCCGGCAGCCTTCCGGCGTAAAATGCAGGTCGAGCAAGCCGTCATCGGTGAAGACATGCCAGGGCGCCATCGGATCGGCCGCGTCGAACACGAACGTGGCGGCGCCGAGGCCGATCAACTGCCCGTCCAGCCACAAGGCATTCTCGTGCGCGCCGAAGTAGCCGGCCTGCAAGTTGAAGCCCAGCGCCAGGCTGTGCGCCGAGGCCCAGCGCCACGCGGTCTCGCGCGCCAGCAAGCCGTTGGAATAGTCGAAGCTGGCCACCCCGCCAGCGAGCGAACAAGCCTGTGCGCCGACGCGCAGCATGCCCGTCAGCGCCAGCCCCGACGATTTCTGCGTCGCATGCACCGCCCCGCCCTGCACCGGGCCCACGGCCAGCAGCAGCGGTGCGCCAGGCGCGCCGAAGGCGGCATCGATCTCCAGCCCCTCGCAGCGCAGCGACAACTTGCTGGCCGACATCTCGATCCGCTTGCCCGCGAAGCGGAAACGGCTGCCTCCGCCCGCATGATCGGCCAGCCGCGCCGTCAAGCCCGGCAAGCCGTCGCGCGAAAAGCCGGCCGCCAGCGCGCGCCGGCTGCGATCGAACACATAGGCGAAAGCCGTGTTGGTCCAGCCGACATCGACAATGGCGATGCCGCAGAAGAATTGTTCGGTCGCCAGCGCCGTGTAATGCCAGCGCTTGTGATGAAAGCGCCGCCACCATCGGCCGCGCGCGTACGGCGCGCCCAGGCGCGACCAGTCGACATGCGTGGCGGCGCCGGCAAAGCGGCCGAAGACGGGCTGGCCGTCGGGTCCGGGAACGGTCAGGGGCGCGGCGGGAAGTGGCGTCATCGCAATGGCATGGTGAGCGGCGGGCCGCGGTCGCCCAGCCTAGCAGATGCCGTTCAATCTCGGCAAGGCCTGTGCGCCAGAAACGACAAAGCCCTCCCGGACTGCGGAGGGCTTGCTGCGCCTGGACAAGGGCGCTGCTTACTGCACCGTCAGGATCACCTTGACCGTGTCGTCCACGGCCGACTTGTCGATGTAGCCGATCGCGCTGACGTCGGCGGCAACCGCCTTCTTGACTTCGGCCGCCGTGTGATATTCCTTGGGCGCCGTGCCCTTGCCGGTGAACACCAGCTTGGACCAGATCGCCTTCACCTGGGCCGGTTCCTTCTGCAACACCTTGCTGTAGAACTCGTTGCGGATTGCCGCGCCTTCATTGAACTCGATCGGCGTGAACAGGGTCGATTTGCCGACGAAAAACTGGCCCGCCTGCTCGCTGAACATGCGCGTTGCCGGGTTCTTGGGATTGACGATCACCACGATTTCCGCGAAGGCAGGGACACCCGCCGCGAACAAGCCTGCAGCCAGCAGCATCTTGCCGAATGTTTTCTTCATGCTGCTCTCCTTAAAATACGAAATCGATGCCGGCGGCATACACATTGACGGTATCTTGAAAGCCCGGCCTGGCGCGCAGGAAAGTACCTGCACCGTCACGCGGTTTGATGCGGTCGATCTGCACTTTCAGTGCCGCCGACTTGGCGAAGTCCCAGCGCACCCCGATCGCGTTGGTCGATTGCTGCGCCGCCTTGACCACGCCGTTCACGCCGGCCGTAATCGGCGCCAGCGGGCCGCTGGTGGGCAAGCCGGCATACGTGCGGGCATTGTCCTGCTTGGTATCGCCATAGTAGTAATACGGGGTGATCTTGCCGAAGCGGTAGCCGAACATGGCGTAATAGGAATTGGTATCCGGAACGATGCGCGAATCGGTCCGGCGGATCGCATACTCCGCCTGCACCAGGATGTTCTTGTAATCCATGGTGAAGCCGGCCGAGGTGAACGACCCATCCACATCGGTAATGCTGAGGTCGTTCGCGACCTGGGACAGGCCGACCCGGCGCAGGGTGCCCAGCAAGCCTTCGAGCTGTTCGCTGTCCTCGATCGTGACCTTGGCGTCGGCGCGGCCGACGCGGAAGGTGAACGGACCGTTTTCGGCAACGATGTGAATCATCGTGGCCGGCTTGTACTTGACCCGGTTGTCGTCGGTGATCTTGGCCGACACATTGCCGATGCCGGCCTGCGCGGTCACCGTGGTGTCGCCGAAACTGCGCTGGTAGACGAGGTCGACGCCGTCGAAGGAGTCGCCGTTGACCTGGCGATACACTTCGGTGGGCGGACGGATCATGGTGTTGGCGTAGCCCACCTGGCGGAAGTCGGAGATCATATATACCGGCATGCCCATGCGGCCGACCCGCACCGACAACTCATCGTTGACCTTGAATTTGGCAAAAGCCCAGGCCAGTTCAGCACCCCAGGAGTCGCGCGCATTCTTGCGCGCCAGTCCCTGCACCGTGAACGATAGCCAATTATTCATCTTGGCCATGCCCTGGATGCCCAGGTTCGAATCGACACCGGTACGGGGGCTTTTGCCGACACCGGCCTGCTGGTTCGGCCGTGCGAATTCGACATCGTCGGTATCGGTCGCGGTCAGGGCCGCGGTGCCGAAGCCGCTGATGGTGTAGGTCGGACCATCGGCCGCATGCGACGACATGCTGAAGGCCGCCAGGAGTGCTGATACAAGGGCAAGACGCTGTGGTTGATTCATACTTTCTCCTCAATGGTTCGCAAGTGCTGAGGCCCTAGTGTGGGCCACGGGTAACTATTTGTGTACAGCGGACGCAGCATAATTAACGAAAGCGTTGTATCGAAGGAACATAGACAGGCATTGGCGCGCTTGAATATGGCCGAACAAATAAGCTTCCTGCTCAGCCGTATTTTTATGGCATGCAAAAAGATAAAAGCTTTGAACGTGACGAAGCGCAAGCGTGAATTACGCTTGGCAAGCAAAGGCGATCCGAAGGGAAAAAGAGGATGACTGCGGAGATGCTGCGAGGAGACATTGCGCGGCCGTGAAGGCCGCCGCAATGGATGAGCGTGCGACTGCTTGCCGGACCCGCAGGCCCGGCCAATCGATTACTGCACGGTGAGGATGACCTTGACGCTGTCGTCCACGGCCGACTTGTCGATGTAGCCGATGGCGCTGACATCGGCGGCGACCGCCTTCTTGACCTCGGCTGCCGTGTGGTATTCCTTCGGCGCCGTGCCCTTGCCGGTGAACACCAGCTTGGACCAGATGGCCTTGACCTGCGCCGGTTCCTTCTGCAGCACCTTGCTGTAGAACTCGTTGCGGATGGCCGCGCCTTCATTGAATTCGACCGGGGTAAACAGGGCCGATTTGCCGATGAAGAACTGGCCGGCCTGCTCGCTGAACATGCGCGTGGCCGGATTCTTCGGGTTGACGATGACCACGATGTCCGCCATGGCGGGCACGGTTGCCGCGAACAAGCTCGCTGCCAGCAGCATCTTGCCGATCGTTGTAGTCATGCTGCTCTCCTTAGAAGACGAAGTCGATGCCGGCGGCGTAGACATTGACCGCATCGCGCAAGCCCGGCTTGGCGTTGAGGAAGGTGCCCGAGCCGTCACGCGGCTTGATGCGGTCGACCTGTACCTTCAGGGCGGCCGACTTGTGGAAGTCCCAGCGCACGCCGACCGCGTTGGTCGACTGCAGGCCGGCCTTCATGGCGGTGTTCACGCCGGCGCTCAGCGGCGCCAGCGGACCGGTCGATGGCAGGCCGGCGTAGGCGCGGTCGCTGTCCTGCTTGACGTTGCCATAGTAATAGTACGGCGTGACCTTGCCGAAACGGTAGCCGAGCATCGCGTAGTACGACGTCGTGTCGTGAATCACCAGCGAGTCGGTCTTGCGCACGGCGTATTCGGTCTGCAGCAGGACGTTCTTGTAGTCCATGGTGAAGCCGAGCGACGTGAACGAGCCGTCCACATCGGTCACCGACAGCTGGTTGGCGACATTGCCCATGCCAACCTTGCGCAGGGTGGCCAGCAGGCCGTCCAGCGTTTCGCTGTCTTCCAGGGTGACCTTGGCGTCGGCGCGGCCGAAGCGCAGCGTGAACGGGCCGTTCTCGGCGACGATGTGGATGGTCGTGGCTGGCTTGTATTCGATGCGGTTGTCGCCGACGACCTTGGTCGACATCTTGCCGACGCCGACTTGCGCGGTCACGGTGGTCTCGCCGAAGTTGTGCTGGTACATCGCATCGATGCCATCGTAGGAATCGCCGTAGACCTGGCCGTACACTTCCTGCGACGGACGGATCATGGTGTTGGCGTAGCCCACCTGGCGGAAATCGGAAATCATGTAGACCGGCATGCCGATGCGGCCGACGCGGATCGACACTTCGTCGCTGACCTTGAACTTGGCGAACGCCCAGCTCAGTTCGGCGCCGTAGGAATCGCGTGCATTCTTGCGGGCCAGGCCCTGCGCGGTGAACGACAGCCAGTCGTTGATTTTGGCGGTGCCCTGGATGCCGAAATTGGAATCCACGCCGGCGCGCGGGCTGTTGCCCACGCCGGCGGCCTGGTTGAAACGCGCGTATTCGACATCGTCGGTATCGGCGGCGGTCAGGGCGGCAGTGCCGAACCCGCTGATGGTGACGGTTGGCGCATCATCGGCTGCATGCGATGAAACACTGAAGGCTGCCAGGATCGCGGTGACCAGGGCCAGGCGCAGTGGTTGATTCATTCTTTTCCTCAATTGGTTGCTTGTTTCGAGGGAAAGGATTGTGGACTACGGGCAACTTTTTAGATACCGAGGATCACTTCAAATTCGCTAAATCGTTGTATCGAAGGAACACAAGCGGGCACGGGCGCGCTTGAATATGGCCGAACCAATAATCTTCCGCGTGGAAGCAGTGGTTATGGCATGCAAAATTGCATATGCATTGTCACAACGGGGCGCGTGCATACCTTGCGGTCCGGCGCAACGCGGCTTGATTGAAGGAAAATGCGCGGAGCAAGGAAGGGAAAAGCCGGCAGCGCGAAGCCGCCGGCCGGGTGCGTGCTCAGTCCGGCAGAAGCACCAGGAATACCATCGCCACGCCGATCAACAGCGCTGCCTGCAAGCTGAACACGACGGCGGGAATCTGCAGCTCGTCGGGAATCTTCATGATCGCCTCCACACGGTTGTTTGCGTGAAGGCTTGGATGCATACGATGCTGAAAAGTTCCCGTCAGTGCCTCATGCCGCCGAGATAAGCTGTTTTGCCCCGCGCCTCGGCTCCATCATTCCCGCGCCAAGGGGGCCTGACCGCCAGTGCCTGCCTGGCGTTTTGGAAAAGGAATGAATTCGGTCTCGCCGGGTACCTGGTCGAAGCGCTGCTGTTCCCAGTCCTCGACCGCGCGCGCGATGCGCTCCTTGCTCGACGATACAAAATTCCACACCATGTGGCGGTGGCCGTCCAACGGCGCGCCGCCGATCACCACGAACTGCGCGCCGGCGGCGGCGTACACGCTGGCGCCGCTGCCGGCGTCGAGACAGGCCATCGTGTGCGGCGCCAGCAGCTCGCCATCGATGGCGATCTCGCCCGTGACCGGATAGATCGCCGCTTCCTGCGGCAGGTTGTCGAGCTCGATGCTGCGGCCCGGATCGAGGGTGATGTCGAGATACAGCGTTTCGCTGAAGGTCGCCACCGGCGAGGTATGGCCGTAGGCGCTGCCGATCAGCACCCGCACCAGCGCGCCGTCGAGCCGCTCCACCGGAATCGCGTCCGCCGGCGTGTGCGCGAAACTCGGCGCGTCCTCCTCGTGCGCGCGCGGCAGCGCGGCCCACAGCTGCAGGCCGTGCGAGCGGCGCGGCTTGCCGGCCAGGTCGGGCGGGGTGCGCTCGGAGTGGACGATGCCGCGCCCGGCCGTCATCCAGTTGATCGCGCCCGGTTCGATGCGCTGCACCGAGCCGACGCTGTCGCGGTGCTCCATCGCGCCTTCGTACAGATACGTCACGGTGGCCAGGCCGATGTGCGGGTGCGGGCGCACATCGTGGTTGGCCTCGGCCGGCGCATCGATCGGACCGAAGTGGTCGAAGAAGATGAACGGCCCGACCGCCTGCTTGGCGGCCGCCGGCAGCACGCGCCGCACGCGAAAGCCGCCGCCGATGTCTTTTTCGTGCGGCTTGAAGAAGTGGACGACGCTCACGGCTGCACCAGGGTGGTAGTGATTTCGGTGGTCACGCCGGTCATCAGTTTCTGGATCGGGCACTTTTCGGCGGCCGCCAGCAGGTCGGCGCGCTGCGACTCGGACAGGTCGCCGCCCAGGTGCAGCGCGGCCGACAGGCGGTACACGCCCTTGCGCTCGTCGCTGGCGTCGCGGTCGATGGTCACTTCGATGTCTTCAACGGGAATGCCCTTGCGCTTGGCGTACCAGACCACCGTGAGGGCCTTGCAGGCGCCGAGGGCGGCGTCGTACAGGTCGTGCGGGGACGGACCGGCATCGGCCCCGCCCTCCTCGACCGAGCCGTCGGCGGGAATGAGGTGGTTGCGCACGTGGACGATGTGGCGCATCGGCTGCGACAGATCGCGCTTGACGGTAATGGACATGGGTTTCCTTCTGGATGAGGGTGGGTGTTGGCGGAATTTACACCGTTTCGCGCGATTGCGCATCCCACGGAATGGGGGTGTCCCCGGCCCCATCCCGAAAATCCATACGGCCGCCACCAAGCGGCCCTGGGCAAGTCAGGTAAAAACGACTGGTTTGGCGTGTGGCAGACCGGCAGGCGGCATGCTCATGATGGGGTGACGATATTGCGCGCGACCCGAAAGCCCACGATATCGTTACTTAACTGCGCCGAAAACCCGTTGCGCAGGGCCGAGCGCAGGTAGCGCGGGTTGTACAGCCACGATCCGCCGCGCAGGATGCGCCGGCTCTGGTCCCCGCCCTGCTCCCAGGCGTCGCCGGTGTTCGGCGCGCCTTCGTAGTTGTCGTGCACCGGGTCCTGCACCCACTCCCACACGTTGCCGTGCATGTCGTACAGCCCCCACGGATTGGGCGGGAATAATCCGCCGCGCGTGGTGCCCTGGCGGTACTCGCCCTTGGGACTGCCGTTGTAGGTGTAGTTGCCGTCGTAGTTGGCCAGGGTGGTGTCGATCTCGTCGCCGAAGCTGAAGGCAGTCTTTGTGCCGGCGCGGCAGGCGTATTCCCACTCCGCCTCGCTCGGCAGGCGGTAGAGCTGCCCGGTCTTCTCGCTCAGCCAGCGCACGTACTGCTGCGCGTCGTGCCAGGTCACGCCGACCACCGGATGCTCGTCGGTCTGGGCGAAACCGGGATCGGCCCAATTGACTTCGCCATGCGGCTGCCAGCCGGTGGCGCGCACGAACTGGCGCCACTCGCCCACCGTGACCGGAAAACGCCCCATCGCCAGCGGCTGCTCGATGCCGACCCAGTGCTGCGGCGTTTCGCGTTCCACCCACGATTGCTGGGAGCCGGCCCGCATCGCGATCTTGCGTTCGTGCTCGGGAGACCCCATCTGGAAGCGCCCGGTCGGCAGCAGCACCAGTTCCGGCCCCTTGCCCGTGCCGTCCAGGAAGCGGTCGCGCAGCACGCCGTCGGTATCGGCCACCGGGCCGCTTTGCTCGGGCAGCTGGGCCGTCACTTCGGCCACGCTGCGTTCGGCCATTTCTTCGCGCGCGCGCTGCTGCTCGGCGCGATAGGCAGCCACCGCCTTGGCCTGCATCGCCTTGCGCTGC
This sequence comes from Massilia atriviolacea, assembly GCF_003953935.1. Taxonomy (GTDB): domain Bacteria; phylum Pseudomonadota; class Gammaproteobacteria; order Burkholderiales; family Burkholderiaceae_D; genus Telluria_A; species Telluria_A atriviolacea. Next base: position 426,926 of record NZ_RXLQ01000003.1, on the reverse strand, counting down.
TGTTCCTCGCGCGCCTTGCGCGCCTTTTCGGCGTCGGCCTCGCGCCGCTCGCGCAATTGCTTGCTCAGCGCCTCCTTGCGTTCGCGCTTGGCCGCATCGGCTTCGGCGCGCTCGATGGCTTCCTGTTCCTTGCGCTGCTTTTCCTTGAGCAGATGGGCGGCGGCGGCCGCTTCCGCCTCGGCCTTGCGCTGCACCGCCAGCTGCCTGGCGCGCAGTTCTTCCTGCGCGCGCTGGGCCGCCTGCTGCGCCGCGTGCGCCACCTGTTCCTCGGCCTGTTGCGCGGCATGCTGCGCCGCCAGCTCCTGCGGCGACGGACCCACCGCACCGCGCAGGGCGGCCAGCAGGTCCGGCACCGTGGCCGGGCGCTGGTCGGGATCGAAGGCGAAGCCGCTGCGCAGCGCATCCCATTCGCGTGCGGACAGCGCCTCGGGCCGCGGCGGCTCGTGACTGGCGCTACGCGGCCCGTCGAAAGGCATGCGCCCTTCCACCATCTGGTAGATCATCACCGCCACCGCGTACACGTCGAGCGCGCGGCTGGGCTGGCGTTGCAGGGTGCCCGCCTCCGGTGCGCGGTAGCCGGCGGTGCCGGAATTGCCGGGCGCTTCCAGTCCGATGCTGCTTGCGCTGCTGCGCGCGCGCGCGGCGATGCCGAAGTCGAGCAGCTTGATCTCGCCTTTTTTGGTGACGAAGACATTGCCAGGCTTGATATCGCGGTGCACCAGCTTGTGCTTCTCCCATGCGTACTGCAAGGCGTCCGAAATGGGCGCCAGCAGCGCCTGCACCCGATCCAGGCTCAGTGGCCCCTCGCGCGCCAGCAGGCTGTCGAGGTCCTCGCCTTCCAGGCATTCCATGATGATGAAGTAGCTCGACGTGGCAGGGTCCTGCGCCCACTCGTAGACCCGCACGATGTGTTCGTGCGCGAGGCGGCGCGCCTGGGTCGCTTCTTCGATCAGCAGCTTGGCGTGGGTGGCGCTTTGCGTGAGCTGCGGCGGCAGGATCTTGAGCGCAACCATCGCGCTGTGACCGAGTTCTGCGTGCGTGGCCAGGTCCATCGCCTGCCACACCTGGCCCATGCCGCCCTGCGCGATCAGCTGTTCGAGGCGGTAGCGGCGGTTCTGCGGGCCGATTTCCTGCCCCACCATCAGCCCGATCTCGGTGCCCTGGCGGATGTGGATCGCCGGCGCCATGGGCGTACCGCTGCCGCCGGGCGGCGCGTACTCCGCATCCAGGATGGCGTTCTTGCGGCTGTCGAACTCCTGCTGGCTTAACAGGCCATCTTCGTGCAGGCTGCGCAGTTCGCGGATCTTGTCTCTTGCCGTTTGCATCTGTCCTGTCAAGGTTGGATCGCCGCGCCGCATTCGGCGCAGAATTTATCGTTGGGACCGGCCCGGTGCCCGTTGACGCACATGCGCACCTGCGGGCGCGGGGCCTGATCATAGCGCACCTGCGCGCCGCCCTGCGCCACGCCGGTGCCGAGCGCCGACTGCGAGGCCAGCGCCGCCTTGTTCACGTCGTTCTGCATGCCCAGCAGGTCGAGCTGGTGACGCCGGTCCTTGTCCACTTCGGCGTCGCGCAGGGCGCGTTCGCGCTCGGCCCTTTCCTGCGCCCCGCGCGCCGCTTCCGCCGGCGTCACGCTGTAGGTCGCGGCCACCACCGACGCCAGCGCCGCCAGCTGGTGCGGCGTCATGCCGGCGTGGACCTGGGTCTTCATCACGTCGGCCAGCGCCAGCGCGTTGGGACCGGCCGCCAGCGCCACCTTGCCGGTGTCGCTCAGGTTGCCGATGGTCGAGACGCGATCGATCTCGATGCGCGCCAGTTCCGCTTCGTGCGCCTGCCGCGCGAACTGGGTCTCGCGTTCGTGGGCGAGGCGCTTGAGTTCCTGCTGCCAGGCCGCTTCCTGCTCCTGCTGGCGCAAGGCGTGGCGCCGCTCTTCCGCTTCCAGCGCGATCTGCTGCGACTGGCGCGCATGGCGCCCGTCCGCCTCGATCGTGCGCAGCAGCTTTTCGTGCTGGGCGATGGCGTCCTGCTGCGCGCCGCCGCGCCGCAGGGCCGCGATCTTCTGGTTGATGTCTTCGGCGTCGGCCTTCGCGCCCGCATCCTTGAGCATGTCCGCCCGCAGCAGGTCGCGCTTGCGGTCCAGCGCCAGCTCCTCTTCCCATTCGGCGATGCGCTCGGCCTCGCGCTTGTAGGCCGCGTTGGCCAGCGCCAGCGACTGCCATTGGGCCGTGTGCTGCTCCGCTTCCATGGCCGCCTGGCGTTCGTTGGCCGCTTGCTGCGCCTGGTGCAGGCGCGCCACTTCGGCGCGTTTGCGCGCCTCGTCCTCGATCCCCAGCGCCTGCGCGATCTTGTTGTCGATCTGCTGCTGCAGCAACTGGTGCGAAAAGCGCTGCTGCGCCAGCTGGCGCATCTCCAGCGCGCCCTGCTGCGCCACTTCGAGCTCGGTGCGCATGCGGATCTGGGCCAGGTGGCGCAGGTGCGCCCACTCGGTCGATTCGTCCTCGCGCGCGGCGCCCTTCTTGGCCAGTTCGTGTTCCAGTTCGGTGACGATGTCGCCGGCGCCGCGTTCCAGCGCCTGCTTGCGGTTCCTGGACTCGACGATGCGCCCATACAGGTCGATCTCGCGCGCGCGCAGCGCCTGCAGGCGCTCGGCGTTTTGCAAGGTCAGCTCGGCTTTTTCGATGCTGTCGTCCTGGCGCAGTTCCTGGCGCCGGTAGCGCAGGCGGTTCTGCTGCTCTTCGACCCGGATGCGCTGCCATTCTTCGTCGTTGTAGAGCTGGTCGAGCTGTTTGGCGTGTTCGAGCTTGACGTGGCGCTCGTCGGCCACCAGCCACAGGGTGCCGATGCGCGCCTGGTGGGCGTCGAATTTATCGTGGCGCAGGGACAGCGTATCGACCTGGGATACCGCCAGCCCGTACTGGGCCAGGCGCAGCTTGAGCGATCCTTGCAGGCGCTCGTCGAGCTGCGGGCGCAGGTCGCGGTTGCCGGCCATGTCGCGGATCGACTGGCCGGCGATGAATTCGGCCGCCAGCTGGCGTACCGAAGGCGCCAGCAGTTCGCGCAGGTGGCTTGCGCCGACCGCGCCCGGCATGGTCATGAAGTGCTGGGCAAAGGCGCTCACCTGCTCGATCTTCACGCTGACCGTCAACTGCGCGCCGATGGCCAGGTGTTCGGCCGTTTGCAGGTCGTCGAAGGAAAATTCGACCGGCATTGCGGCGGTGCGGGTGATGAGGATTTCGGCGTGCTGGTTGCGCAGCAGGTGATTGAGGCGCGTGAAGAAGCCCTCGATCTCGTATTCGCCCTGCGGCACTTCGGTCGCCTTGCCCGCCTGGAGGATGTAGGCGCGCGTGGTCGCCGGCACCCGCAAGGTCTTGACGAACAGGCCCGAAAGCTGTTCGACGCCGAAAAACACGGCCAGTTCGTCGGGGCCGGGAATCCAGCGGTTCTCGCGGAATACCGGTTCGTTGCGCGGCGCGCCCAAGGTCAGCCCGCACTTGGCGCAATAGCCCGCATCGCCGGCATTGTGATGCTCGCAACGCGGACAGGTAAGTCCGCCAAAACCAAACATCTGCAACATATCGACTCCTGGTTGTTCAACTTGCACCACTTTTTACCAATCCAGCCCCGGCCGTCCCGATTTTAGCAGGGGACGCCACGCACCACCGCCGCGCACGCGGGTCATGTAAACGGGTGTTCAAATAATCCCGATCCGCTCGACCAGCGCCACGCTGGCGCCGCGCGCGCGCAGCGCCTCGGCAAACCCGGGCGCCAGCGCGCTTTCCCACGCTTTGGGCAGCAAAATGCGGTCGCCGGCCACGGTTTGCTGCAGGATCAGCGCGCACTTCGGCGCGCAGCCTTCGACCGTATCGACCCGCCCCGCATGCCAGGCGCCCGAACAGCCGCTGGCGATGAGCCGCCCGCGCGCCACAAATTCGCGTCCGCGCGCCATGCGGTCGGCCATCACCAGCGCCAGTTCGAAGGAATTGCCCTGGAAGCGCGCCTGGCCGAAGCGCACCACCGTGCGCCAGCGCCCCAGCGCGCGGCCGTCGAAGTGGCGCGCCCCGGCCAGCGCCTGGCGCACCGCCAGCAGCTGGACCGGGTCGAGGCCCGGCGCGGCGATGCTCTCTTCCTCATCCCCGCCCGCCCCGGCCAGCGGATGAACGCTCACCTCGACCCAGCACAAACTGTCGTTGATGCCGCCGCTGTGCAGCGGAAACCAGGCGCGCGCCGAGGCCACGCTGGCCGCGCTGTCGGGCTGCCCGGTCAGGGCGCCCAGCCATCCCAGGCCAGCGGGCCCGCCCAGCAGCGCGTGGGCCGGCGCATTGGCCACGTCATGGCCGCCGATGCGTCCCAGCTGCCATTGCTCGGACCAGCCGTTGGCCAGCACCGGGCCGGCGGGCTGCCATACTCCGCGCGCCATGCGGTCGGCCAGCACCACGGCCAGTTCCCAGTCGCGTTCATGGCGCCCGGGCGCGCGGTCGATGCTGATGACCACCTGGTCGCGGCTGTCGACACAGCCTTCGGTCAGGCGCGCCAGGCGCACCACCTGCTGCATGCGTTCGGCCACGGCGGCGTCGCCGGCGCCGCTGCATTTGACGTCGGCGCGGCCGGCGCGCGGGCGCACCGTGGCGCTGACGGTCAGCAGCGCCCCGCCGGCCAGCACGCTGCGGCATTCGGCGCCGTGGCGCTTGTCGTTTGCGCATCTCATGCCGGCTCGCTTTCGGCCGTGGGATTGGCCACGCGGCGCGCGGCGCATTCGTGTTCGAGATTGGCGATGATGCGGTCGGCGTCGTCGAACAGCGGCGCCAGTTCGCCCTCGCCCGCCAGTCCCAGGCGCGCCAGCAGCGCCCACGCTTCATCCAGGGCGGCGCTGGCGCGCAGGCTGTGGCGCGTGCGCGCACGCTGGCGTTCGGCCGCCAGCGGCTCGCCCGGCGCGGCCAGTTCCAGTGCCGGCATGGTGTTTACCGACAGGCTGACCTGGTCGAGCCGCTGGAGCAGCGCCCTATGCTGCTGGAACAGCGCCTGGCCCGGCGGCAGCACCGCCATGCGCAGGCCGTGCATCACGCAGGGCAGTTCCAGGAACAGGCGGCGCAGCGCCCTGGCATCGCTGCCCTGGGCGTCGACGGGCGCGGCGGCGGCCTTTGACGGCGGCGGCTCCGCCTGCGGCACGTCGGCCGCGCGCGCGAGCAGCATGGCGGCGTAGTCGACCCGGTCGCCCAGGTCCACCGGCACGCAATCGTCGACGCTGATGCCGAAGCGGGTATACAACAGTTGATTGAAGCCGCCCCGAAACGCATTCCATTCGTCCAGCGTAGTGCACGGCGGCAGCGCCAGGTGGCCCAGCGCCAGCTCCTGCTGGAGCGCCGACTCGACGGACGCGGCGAATGCGGAGAGAGCAAGCGTGTCGCCCGCCTCGCTGGCCAGGAACAGGTCGAAGCGCTGCTGCGCCACGCGCGGATCGGGCGCGTCGACGGCGAACGACAGGCGCAGGCCGAGTTCCGGCGCCCCCGCGAAGGGCAGCAGGTCGGCGCCGTACGGGCCGGGATGAAAGCAGAATGCGTTCTCGGTCTCGGCCAGGACGATGCGGGTGCCCTCGGCCACGCGGCGCGTGTGGCCGCCGCCGTCGGCCACCACGCCGGTGCAGCCCTTCGGCACCGTGCAGCCGGAACCCATGCGCAGCGCCAGCGTGGCCGTGCCGAGCGCCGACGTGTCGGGCGGGGTGGTTCTGGCGGGACGCTTGAACAGGCCGATCATGGCGTTACTCACACGTGCACCGGTTCGACCGCGAAGTGCGCGCCGAACTGCTGGAAGTGCGGCGCGGGCGCGCCCTCGAAGGGCCAGCCGCATTCCACTTCGCCATCGGCATCGAGCCGGCCTTGCAGCAGGATCGCGCCGCCGCCGTCGACCACGCGCAGCATCGGCTGCTCGCGCAGCAGGCGCGCGGCGAACGGCGCGGCGGCGTCGAGCGAGAGGATCAGGCGCCAGGCGCCGTCCTGCGCCACGAAATGCAAGCTCCAGTGGCCGTCGTCGGTCAGCAGGCGCTCAAGGTCGGCGCCATCGTCAGCGGCGCGCAGCATGCCGGCGCTGCCGCTCCAGGCCTCGTCGTTGGCCGCGCGCGCACCGTTGCGGCGCGCGATGGACAACTGGCGAAAACGGCGCAAGGTCAGCGGCGAGGCACGCAAGGCGGCCAGTTCGGCGCGGTTCAAGGGATGGCTGCCGTCGAGGGCCGCCAGCAGCACGGCATCGGCCAGCATCAGGCGGTCGCCCTCCACGCGGGGCGACAGCAGCAGCCGTTCGAGCAGCTTGCGGTCCGGTTCCTGGTTCACTTTCACATCATTCTCCTTCATGGAACTGCCTCCAGCAGGCTGGCGATGGCGGCGTCGCGGCGCTTGCGCAGGGTCGGCAGCGACACCTGGTCCAGCACCGCCAGCTGCTGCATGGTCGGCAGCTCGCCGGTGGCCGGATCCAGCCATTCGCCGGGATAGCTGTCGTCCAGCCCACCGATCGTCTTGAGGTACACCGCCAGCCGCACCGGCAGCGAATAGGCCGCCAGCGCGCGGGCGGTCCAGCTGGCGTGGTCCTGCGCCGACCACGCCAGTTCCATGAAGCGGGGGGGCAGTGAAAGGCTGGCCGCGATCGCGGTGTCGTACGCGACCGCTTCGGGCGCCTCGGCAGGCTCGGGATCGGGGTCCGGGGCTTCGCTGTCGGGCTCCACCTCCGCCAGGATGCGGCCCTCGCCCTCCTCGACGGCGGCATCGCTCACGCGCCACAGGTCGTCGAGCCAGTTGGCCGCTTCGCCGGCGTCGTGCAGCCAGTCGCTGTCGCGGTTCGACGACAGTTCTTCGTAGTCGCCGATCTCGGCCAGCATGGCGCCGATTTTGTCAGGGCTGGTTTTCAGGTTGGCGAAGCGTTTGGATTTGGTGTGCAGGGGACCGGCGGCGCCGCCGAAGCGTTCCAGCGACTCGCTCCAGCGCAGCACCCATTGCGCCTTGCAGGCCCCGATGGCGCGCATCTGGCGTGCTTCGATCGGCATTGCCGTCACCTCGCGCCCGAGGATGGCGCCGACCTGCTCGGGGTGCTCGCGCCAGGCGCCGAACAGGCGCGCGATATCGCTGTAGGCGGTATCGAGCATGCGATAGGCATACATCTTGTTCGGACTGCACGCCCGTCCGCAGGCGGCCTGGTAGTTGTCCGAATCGACCTTGTCGCGCAGGCCCGCGTACATGTCGTTGACCTTCTTGCGCAGGATGGCGTCGCCCCCGGGCGCCGTCCAGAAGGCGCCGATCTTCCCGTATTCCTTGTCCACGGCGTCGCACAGGGCGGCCCAGTCGGCGGGACGGGCCTGCAATTCGTACAACAGGCTGAGCGACAGTTCCAGCACGCTCTCGCCATAGCTGTTGGCCGGAGCCTCGGCACGCGCCGAGCGCGCGCAGGCGCGCAGCGCTTCCGCCGTCAGGTCGACATACCCGGCCAGCGCATCGGACAGGTGCGCGGGCGAGAGGACGCCGAACGCCTCCAGGGAACAGTGCCCAAGCAGTTTGCGCACCTGTTCCCAGCCTTGTTCCTGATACCGGGTTCCCGGCAAGCGCATACCATCCCCATCGTTGTTCGAGCATCAAAATGATGCCATACAACGGGGATCGGCAAGGCGCGCTTGAAAGCCCTATTTACCCTTCTGTTCCGGATTCTGCGCCGCCATCGCCCCCAGCACGGCGGCCACGATGGGCGCCGCGTGCTCGCCGCCGGTGGCGTCGGAATGGCTGACAAAAGCCGCCACCGCCAGGCGCCGTGTCTGCCCCGGCAGGCTGCCCGGTTCCAGCCAGCCGGTGAACCATACCGTGGCCAGCTCGCGCCCGTCGACCAGCGAGGGCGAGGTGCCGGTCTTGCCGGACAGGCCACGCCGCACCGCCTCCAGGTTCGCACCACGAAAGGCGCCGGCCGCCGTGCCATGGTCGACCACGCCCTTCATCCCGGCCCGCACCCGGTCCACCCGCACGCCCAGCGCCGGCCGCGCGCCCGCCTGCGCTGGGCGCCCGTCGAGCGAGAGCAGCAGGCGCGGGGCGATCACCCTGCCCTCGCCCACGGCGCCGGACACCAGCGCCATTTGCAGCGGGGTGACCTGCATGCGCAGGCCGATCGCCATCTGGCGCAGCTCGTGGCGCGTATGAATCGGATCGATGTGGGCGGGACTGGCTTGCAGCGCGTCCCAGGTCGACCACGCATAATCGGGCGGCAGCAGTCCGCCATCGAGGCGCGTAGCCTGTTCGAAGCCGAGGCGGTGCGCCATCGCCACGATCGGGCGCACGCTGTCCAGGGCGCCGCCATCGAGGGCCTGCAGGTCGGGCGCGCCGCCCTCGGGCCGGCCGAACAGGCTGCGGTCGCTCAATTCGCCGGACCAGGCGAACCAGGTATTGAGGCTGTAGGTCAGCGCCTGCGACAGGCCGAGCCGCCCATCCTGCGCGCGCCGGTCGAGGTGCTGGTCCTTGTAGTTGGTGATGTGGGCCAGCCGGGTGCCCTGCGGGTAGCTGGCTGCGTTGGTCTGGAAGGCGAAGCCCTTGGCCTGCGCCATGCGGTTGATCGCCGGCAGCGGCAGGCCGGCCAGCAGCGCTTCGAGCTGCGGATCGCGCCCGGCGGCCAGTTCCAGCCCCAGGGCGCTGATCACCTTGAAGGTCGAGCCGGGACTGCGGTGCGCCCCGCCGTCGTGCTGCAAGGCCGGCAGGCGCAGGGGGCTGCGGGCCGGATTGGCACGGTCGAAATCGCGCACCTCGTTCCAGTTGGCCGGGGTCACGGCGCCGCCGCCGGCACCGGCCGCCGCCAGCACGTCGCCGCTGGCGGTGTCGAGGATGACCAGGCCCGCCTGGCGGCCCGGCTCCGGCGCCCTGGCGCCGCTGCACGTTCCCCCGCTCCAGTGGCCGCGCCGAATGCCGATGCACTCCAGCGCCTGCTGGCTGGCCGTTTGCAGGGCCAGGTCGAGTGTCAGGCGCGCCTGGTGGGCGGCGCCGCCCTGCGCGGGAAGGCGCGCCAGCATCCCGGCCACGCTGTTGGCGTGCGCCGCGCGGATGCCCAGCAAGGGCGCCAGGCCCGCATCGAGCGCCGCGCGGGTCGGCTCGCCGCCGCTCCAGAGGACCGTGCCATGGCGGTCGGCCAGCGTCACCGCCGCCAGCGATGGCGCGCGCGCGGTGGCGCTGTTGGCCGCCAGCGGCCGCCAGCTCAACTGGCCGCCGGCCACGCGCAGGTGACGGTATTGCTGGTCGCCCGCCAGAGAGGCCATGCGCAGCGGCGCGGCGTCCAGGCTGACGCTGCGCGCCCCCGCTTCCAGCTCCAGCACCAGCGACTGGACCGACGCCGGCGACGGGCAATCGCGCCCGCTGCAGGCGTCGCGCGGCTGGCCGCGCACGCGCGCGCCCTGCACCGACAGCAGGCGCCCGAGCAGCATCAGTTCGATAAGCTGTCCGGCGTGCGCCGCGCGCGGCAGGGCCAGGGTCAGGCGCGCCGGCGCGCCGGCGGCGGCGTCCGGCCAGGCGCCGATGCGGGTCCAGGGCGCCCAGCCTTGCGGCACATCGGCGAACAGGCGCGCGGCGGCCGGCGGCATCGACCCCGTGGTCGAGGCCGGCGCGCCGGCCACGCTGGCCTGCCAGTCCCCGCCCTGCTGCGGCGCTTGCGGCTTCATGCGCCACGCCAGCAGGCGCCGTTCGCTGTTGAACACCCGGACCTGTTCGCGCACGTAGTCGCCGTCGGCCATGCGGTACAGGCGCTTGAGCAGTTTCAGGGATTCGGGATCGAGGCGCGCGCCCGGCCAGCCGGCCAGTTGCGCGGCGCGCGCACCGTCGCCGGCCGCCTGCCATGCCGCCAGGTCGCGCGGCGCCAGTTCGGCCAGCCCCCCGGCGCCGAGGCGCACCAGGCCGCGCTGCTGCAAGGCCTGGAACAGCGCCTGGTCCTCCAGGCTGGCGCGCGGCAGCAGCGGCACCTGGTAACGTCCCGGCGCCAGCCACGCCGACACGGCGGCACCCTGGGCCGGAAACGCCACGGCCAGTGATTTGGCGGCGCTGGCCGCGCCGCCCGTGCGAAACAGCTGGACCAGCAGTTCGCCGGCTTGCGGGCAGCGCGCGACGGGGCGGCGCTGGAAGCGCAGGGCCGCGTCCTTCCACACCAGCCAGCCCTCGCGCCGCAGTTCGACCGCGCCGCGCGCACCGGCAGACGCGCCGGCGCCCTCGCCCACCCAGCGCGTGGCGGCCTGCGCGCCATTCCAGTCGAGCCGCAGCGGCCCGGCAAGGTCGCCCGTGGCCTTGCCGCTCAGTTGAACCTGCGGCATGCCCGCCAGATCCGGACCGGCCAGGGCGATGTTGCGCAGCGTGACCGGGCTGGCCGCCGACGCGTTGCGCGCGACCCAGCGCGCGACGTCGGCGAACTGGTAGCCGATGCGCAGCGGGAGCAGGCGCCCATTGGCCGGATCGAGCATGTGCGTGCACAGGTCGATGCGCACCGGCGGCGCGCTGCGCAGGTTCGACGCGATCAGCAGCGTTGCGCCGCCATGCGACGTGACGCCGATGCCCGCTTGCGGCGCGACGCTGAACTGCGCCCCGGGCAAAGCGCCCTGGAAGGCCTCTGCCGATACCGGCAGGCCGGCGCCGTGCAGGACGGCGGCGCCGGGTTCCGACGACGCGGCCAGGTGGCGCGCGTGCTCTGCGATCAGCAATGCGCCGGCCGCGGCGGCGATGACGCCGGCGGCGCCGATCCGGTGCACCGGACCGATGGCAAAGGTGCTTGCCGCCCCCGCTGCGCGCGTCCCCTGGCGCAGGTGGCGCGCACGGCGCCATGCCGTCCGCCGTACGCAGCACGCCTGCACAACCGAATCGAACCAGCCTCTCATCATCTCTCCGCATCGTTTCGCATCGTTTCGCATCGTTTCGCATCGTTTCGCATCCCGCCCGGCACGCCGCGCGCGTGGCCTGCCTGGCACTAGCGGGGGGCGCACGAAAGCGTGCAAGATTGCAATCTGTGCAATTTTGCGGGACACGTAACGGAACTTACGTTTGCCTGCGATTCTGTTTCATTTGTAAGCAGGTGAATCAATCGTCCGTGCGCGCCGGACGCCTTGCTATATTGAACTCACAGGAATTCACTAGGAGAAGCAAAATGAAGCGCACCCTGACATTCGCAGCACTGATCACCCTTGGCGCCGCCGGTTTCATGCCGCTGCCGTCGGTCGCTCAAACCGATTTCCGCGTGATCATCAATACCGCCCCGCCCCCACCGCGCTTCGAAAGCGTGCCCGCCCCGCGCCACGGCTACGTGTGGGCGCCGGGATTCTGGAACTGGGAACACAACCGCCACGTATGGACGCCCGGCCACTGGGAGAGCGCGCGCAGCGGTTACGAATACCGCCGCACCGAATGGATCCGCGATAACGACGGCTACCGCCTCGACCGCGGCGGCTGGCGCCAGGTGGCGCAGCGCGACTACGACGTCGTGCGCGTCGCCCCGCCGCCGCCACGCTACGAACGCGTGCCGCGCCCACGGGCCGGCCATGTGTGGGTGCCCGGTCACTGGGAATGGCGCGGCAACCGCCACGCCTGGGTCGGCGGCCAGTGGATGCGCGAACGCGCCGGCTATGTGTACTCGCAGCCGGCCTGGATCCAGCGCGACGGCCACTGGTACATGGAACCGGCGCGCTGGAGCCGCCATGGCGAGGGACGTGACCGCGACCGCGACGGCATCCCCGACCGCCTGGAACACCGTGACCGCGACCGTGACGGCGTGCCCGATGCCTACGACCGCGATCGCGACAACGACGGTGTGCCCAACCGCGCCGACCGCGACCGCGATGGCGACGGCGTCCCGAACCACCGCGACGGCCGTCCCGATAATCCGCGCCGCGATTGATCCGGCCGTGTGACCGTCCAAGCGCCAGCCCGGCAACCCGGCTGGCGCTTTTTTTGTTGCGCGATGGCGCGACCGGTTATGCTGTCGGCATGAACGAACCGATTCACGCATTGCCGCAATTGCTGGCAGCGGCCTTCAAGGCCGAACTCCGGGCCAGCCGCACACTCGCCGCCCGCACCGGCATCAGCGCGGAACAGGCCTTGCGCGCCACGCTCGAACAGCGCGCCGGCACGCACGGCCTGGCGCACCTGCTGGAACAGCGCGCCGCGCTGGCCGCCACCGAAGCGGCGCGCCTGGCCGCGCGCGATACCAGGCGCGCACTGGCGCGCCGCGCCACCACTGCCCGGCACGACGGCCCGCCGTCCGCCTGGCGCGCCTGGTTCGACGGCTCGGCCCATCCGAATCCGGGCCGCTGCGGCATCGGCGCCCTGCTCACCGGTCCGGGCGGAGAACGGGTCGAGATCTCGCAGCCGGCCGGCTACGGCAACAGCAGCGAAGCCGAATACCTGGCCCTGATCGCCTTGCTCGAAGCGGCCGTCGGCGCCGGCGCGCGCGGCCTGACCGTGCACGGCGACAGCCGCGTCGTCATCGACGATATGAACGGCCCCGAGGCCGCCGCCGCTCCCTCGCTGCGGGCCTACCGCCTGCGCGCGCACGCCCTGCTTGGCCGCATCGACGGCGCCTGCCTGCGCTGGCTGCCGCGCCACAAGAACCAGGCCGCCGACGCCCTCTCGCAGCGCGCCGTGGCCGCGTTCGGCCAGGCGGACATGGCATAATCGCGCTCCCTACAAGGAGCAAGCAATGAACACCGACGAACTGCGTGCCTGGCAGCCGCGCCTGCAGGCACTGGCCAGCGCCGCCTGCGGCGACGACGGCGCCCACGACATCAACCACCTGCACCGGGTCTGGCGCAACGCCCAGGCGCTGCTGGCCAGCCATCCGGAAGCGGACGCGCTGGCCGTGATGGCCGCGTGCTACCTGCACGACCTGGTCAACCTGCCCAAGAACCATCCGCAACGCAGCATGGCCTCGCGCCGTTCGGCCGAACTGGCGCGGCGCGAGCTGGCCGCCATCGGTTTCCCGGACGCGAAACGCGATGCGGTGGCCCACGCCATCGAAACCCACAGCTTTTCGGCGGCGCTGCCGCCCCACACCATCGAAGCGAAGCTGGTGCAGGATGCCGACCGCCTCGACGCCCTGGGCGCGGTGGGCCTGGCGCGCCTGTTCTACATCGCCGGCCAGATGGGCAGCGCGCTGGCCCATCCCGACGATCCGCTGGCCGAGCACCGCGAACGCGACGACCGCGCCTATGCGCTCGACCATATCGAGGTCAAGCTGGCCAGGCTGCCGGGCATGATGCAGACCGCCGCCGGCCGCGCGCTGGGGGCGGCGCGACTGGCGCAGCTGACCGGCTTCCGCGCCGCTTTCGCGGAGGAATGGACTTTGTAGTCACGGCTGCGCTCGCCGGAAGAACATTGCGTTAAGATAGGCCATCGCCCTTTCGCGCCCGGCCCCGGGCTTGCCTTTATGAGCAGTAGCCCAGACGCCCCCCAAGCCCCGGCCAACCTCAATTTCGTGCTGGTCGCGGTGTTCATCGACATGCTCGGCATCGGCCTGATCATCCCGGTGATGCCGCCCCTGGTCGGCCAGTTCGTCAGCGGGCGCGACGAACAGGCGTTCTGGTTCGGCGTGCTCTCCACCGTGTTCGGGCTGATGCAGTTCCTCTTCATGCCGATGCTGGGCGCCATCAGCGACCGCGTGGGACGGCGCCCGGTGATGCTCTATTCCATGGCCGGCATGTGCCTGAACTTCCTGTCCACCGCCTGGGCGCCCAACCTGGCCTTCATGTTCATCGGCCGCGTGATCGGCGGCATGTCCTCGGCCAGCATGTCGGTCGCCTCGGCCTACGCCTCCGACGTCTCGACGCCGAAAACGCGCGCCAAAAGCTTCGGCAAGGTGGGCGCCGCCTTCGGCCTGGGCTTCATCTGCGGCCCGGCGCTGGGCGGCCTGCTGGGCGACATCAACCTGCACCTGCCCTTCTACGTGGCGGCCGGCCTGTGCGCCGCCAACTTCGTGTACGGTTACATCGCGGTGCCGGAATCGCTGCCGCTGGCGCGCCGCTCGGCCTTGTCGCTGGCGAAGATCAATCCCTTTTCCTCGCTGCTGCGGCTGATCCGGCGCACCGAGGTGCGCACCGTGGTGATCGTGTACGCCCTGACCGCCTTCGCCCAGATGATGCTGCAGACGACCTGGGTCCTGTACACCACTTTCCGCTTCGACTGGAGCCCGGGCGACAACGGTGTCGCCCTGTTCTGCGTGGGGCTGTCCTCGGCCGTGGTGCAGGCGGTCCTGCTCGGCATGCTCATGAAGCGCCTCGGCGAGGTGCGCCTGGCGCTGCTGGGCATGGCCTCGGGCACGATTACCTATGTCCTGTTCGGCCTGGCGACCGAGGGCTGGATGATGTATGTCTTTATTTTGTGTAATTTGTTGTCATATACCACGGTTCCCGCGCTGCAAAGCATCATTTCGCGAGATTCCGACGCAAGTGCCCAGGGCGAACTGATGGGCTCGCTGCATTCGATCAGCGCCCTGGGCGTGATCTTCATGCCCCTGCTGGGCAGCGCCGTTCTGGGCATGGCCAGCCACCTGCCGCCGCACGACTGGCGCATCGGCAGCACCTTCTTCCTGTGCGCGGCGATGCAGGGTGTGGCGATCGGCGTTGCACTTTTTTATTTCAAAGCGCACCGGATGCGCACATGAGGCGGTCATACGCTAGAATTGGCAAATGGGCAAATCGTCGACTCCCAGCAGGATCCGCGCGGCCGCGTTCATCGTTGCCGCCTTCGCCGCCGGCGCCAGCGCTCCTGCGATGGCGATCTGCGAGCAGCCGTTCCTGGTGCCGGTCGCGCCCACGGGCATGAGCGTGGCGATCAGCGGCGAGTCGGTGAGCGGCATCTATCCCGACCTGCTGCGCGGGGTCAGCGCCAAAAGCGACTGCACCTTCACCTTTTCGGTGGTGCCGCGCGCGCGCCAGGAAGCCATGTTCGAAGCCGGCAAATCGCACCTGCTGATGCCGGCCGTGCGCACGCCGCGGCGCGACCAGCATGGCTATTTCGTTCCCGTGATCGGCACCCGGGCGACCCTCATGTCGGTCGACAGCCAGCGCGCGCCGGTGCGCTCGATCCGCGAACTGCTGGCGCGCAAAGAGCTGCGCGTGGTGCTGGTGCGCGGCTTCGACTACGGCAACGCCTACCTGGACCTGGTCAGCCAGCTGTCGGCCCAGGGCCGCCTGTTGCTCGAAAAGGACGGCGCCGCCGTGGCGCGCGTGCTCGATGCCGGCTTTGCCGACGTGACCCTGATGGCGCCCACCGTGTTCGCCAGCGCCATCGCCGACGACAAGCGCTTCGCCTGGATGATGCCGAAACTGCGCATCGAGCCGCTCGAAGAACTGCCGTGGGGCGAAAGCGGCATCTACATTTCGAAGCAGACCGTCAGCGCCAGCGACCGCGCCGCGCTGCAAGGCCTGTTCGCGAGCGCCGTCAAGTCCGGCGCCGTGTACGAGAGCCTCAAGCGCCACTATCCGCCCGCCGTCCTGGCCGGCGGCGTGCGTCCGCGCTGAGCAGCATCGCGCCATATCGCGCCATATCGCGTATTTTTAGCGCTTTGACGGTCCGTGCGGGCGGAAAGCGCTGCACCAGCGCGGCGCGCGTTTATAATTGCCCATCGTTTTTTAAACAGGTTGAAGCCCGTGTCCGATCGCATAAAAGTCATTCCCCAATATTTACTTCCGAAGCAAGGTCTGACCCGGTTCGCGGGGCGCGTCGCCGGCCACCAGGGCGGCCAGTACACCACCACCCTGATCCGCTGGTTCGTCGGCAAATACGGCGTGAACATGGAAGAAGCGGCCAATCCCGACATTGCCAGCTACGCCAGCTTCAACGAATTCTTCACGCGCCCGCTGCGCGCCGGCGCGCGGCCGCTGGCCAAGGCCGATTTCGTGTGCCCGGTGGACGGCGCGATCAGCCAGTTCGGCGCCATCGACGACGACCAGATCTTCCAGGCCAAGGGCCACAAATTCAGCACCACCGCGCTGGTGGGCGGCGACGCGGCGCTGGCGGCCCAGTTCCAGCATGGCAGTTTCGCCAACCTGTACTTGAGCCCCAAGGATTATCACCGCCTGCACATGCCGTGCGAAGGCCGCCTGACGCGCATGATCTACGTGCCCGGCGCGCTGTTTTCGGTGAACCCGACCACCGCGCGCGGCATTCCCGGCCTGTTCGCGCGCAACGAGCGCGTGGTGTGCGTGTTCGAGTCGAAGGAGCATGGCCCGTTCGTGCTGGTGCTGGTGGGCGCGACCATCGTCGGCAGCATGGCCACCGCCTGGCACGGCCTGGTCAACCCGCCGCGCCCGGGCGTGGTCAAGGAATGGCGCTACGACGACAAGAACATCGTGCTCAAAAAAGGGGAGGAAATGGGCCGCTTCCTGCTCGGGTCGACCATCGTGATGCTGTTTAAAAAAGACACGATCGGCTTCAATCCCGATTGGGCGCCCGAGCGTCCGGTGCGCCTCGGCGAGGTGATGGGCAACAAACCGGCCGTCAAACGCGCCTGATCCGACGAGGAAGCGGCATGAGCGACGCGGTGGTGGACGACAGCGCCGGTGCACCGGCAACGGTGACGGCGGCGACACCTGCGCGCGCGCCCCGTCCGGGCGTGCTGGTAACGTGCGACTGGCTGCGCGAAGGCGCACGCTCGGCGCTGTTCCTGGCGCCGCGCTGGGAAAGGCTGGCGGCGTCGCCGTGGCAGATGGCTTGCCAGATGCTGCTGCAGCTCGGCATGCTCGTGCTGTTCCAGCGCCTGACCATCGAGGGCGATGCCATCCTGGTCTGGCGCTCCTTGCTGGCCGGCTGGTGCGGTATCGCGATGATCGCGTGGTTGTGCTATCTGATCGAGCCCGCGCCGCATGTGGCGCGCCGTGCGCATGCCGCCCCCGGCGCGGCCCGGTTGATCACACTGGTGCTGGCGCAATCGACGATCTTCGGCCTGCTGATCTGGGGCGTCTACTTCGCCCTGGTACGCACAGGTGTCGCCGGCGAGAATAACGCAGTGGCCCTGCGGGCCACCTGGAGCCTGCCGCTGTTGTGGGCGTTCCTGGCAAGACTGGTCGTGCTGCTGCGCGCCGCGCGCCCGCTTGCATCGTGGCGCGCGCTCGCTACGCTGGTGGTGGTCATGTTCGTCTCGATGCTCGATTATCACTTCGATGTGACGCCGGACATCTGGCGCGCCGCCCCGCAGGCGGAGGCGCAGGAAAAGGAAGAACCGTTCGAGGTCAGCCAGGAAATGATGGAAGCCCAGCTCCCCCTGCTGGGCGAGCAGATCGACGCGCTCAAGCCGCAGCGCCCGGGCGTGATCGACATGTACACGATCACCTTCGCGCCGTACCAAGGCGAAGAAGTGTTCCGGCGCGAGAGCGCGATGGTGGCCGACGTGATGGCGACGCGTTTCGACGCCGCCGGGCGCGGCCTGCAACTGATCAACCACCGCAAGACGGCCGAACAGCTGCCGTGGGCCACGCCGCTGAACCTGGAGCGCGCCATCGACGGCATCGCCGCCGTCATGGACCCTGACGAGGATGTGCTGTTCGTCCACCTCACCTCGCACGGCGCGGCGGACGGCGAACTGGCGGCCAATTTCTGGCCGGTCGACGTGGCGCCGGTGATGCCGCCGGACCTGAGGGCCTGGCTCGACGCGGCCGGCATCCGCTACCGCGTGCTGTCGATCTCGGCCTGCTACGCCGGCAACTGGATCGCCCCGCTGGCGGCGGACGGCACGCTGGTGATGACGGCCTCGGATGCCGACCATACCTCCTACGGCTGCGGCAGGAAGTCGGCGCTGACCTTCTTCGGCCGCGCCATGTACGACGAACAGCTGCGCAGCACCACGCGCTCCTTTACCGAGGCGCACGCCGCGGCGCGCACGATCATCCAGCGGCGCGAGACCGAAGCGGGCAAGGACGACGGCTATTCGAACCCGCAGATCAAGGTGGGCAGCAAGATCGTGCCGGTGCTGGAGCGGATGAAGCAGCGGCTGGCGGAACGGCCGTGAGGGCGGGATTGCGTTCGGATAATTGAGAGTGTGCAAGGGCGCGCTGCGCGCGTCATGCCTTCGGATTTGGGGCTAGAATGAAGATGAATCAGCGGGTTCATTCTTCATTCAACACCTTGTCACTCGGCAGCGCACCATGGCCAAGCCTACTCGTTTATCTAAATCGACGGTCAATACCGCAAATGCGGCGCAGTCCGACAATCCGATGACCCGGCGCGTTACGGCTGAGGGCAAGCCGATGACGGTTGTCTCGATTGGCGGCGTCACCGTCGAAGTTCCGACGCCAACGGAGGCCGAACTCAAAGAGCGGCTTGCCGAAAGTGCGCGTGTGATGCGCGCATTTGCCGATGCCATGCCACGCCGTGGCGTGCGCTTGAACTTTCCTGATACAACGCCGCTCTACGAAGCCGATTCGAAGGACCCCAACCTGGTCGTGCGCAAGCTCGGAAAAACGCGGACTCTGGGGCGTTTCGACAAGAAAGGCCGCTTCATACAGGTGAAGCGATGATCCGGGTTTCAATCGACGAAGCGCTCGCCGCAGTGCTGCCACCGCACGAAAAACCGGTCGCGGTCATTCTTGCCGGTCACAATGGATCAGGCAAGTCAACGCTGTGGTACGGTTCCCTCTCCCCGCGCCTTCAGTTGCCCTTACTCAATGCCGATCGCATGATGATGTCCATCCTGCCCGACCCGGCCCCGTCGGGATTTCTGCCACCATGGGCACGTACCCTCCGCGACACCAGCCAGGCATGGATGCAGGTAGCCCAGCAAGGCGTCAGTGCCTTCACTAATTCGGCCATTGGCGCACGCTTGCCGTTCGCTATCGAAACCGTCTTCTCCCACTGGAACCGGAACGCGGACGGTTCGATATCGAGCAAGATCGATCTGATCAAGACACTGCAATCGTCCGGTTACTTCGTCCTGTTAGCGTTTGTCGGGCTATCGACCGTGACATTGTCGATAGCCCGGGTCGATACGCGTCAGAGTCGGGGCGGCCATGCGGTGCCGTCTGATAAACTGCTTCAGCGGTTTCCAAGAACGCAACAAGCGATCGGCGAGGCAATCAAGGTCGCGGATGCGTCCATTCTGGTCGACAACAGCCGAAGCGAAGCGCTGGCGTTTACACCGGTGCATATCCGACGCCGAAACAAGGTGATCTACGATGTGCGCGACTCATGGAAACGAACGCTTCGCCCGATTTCATCCTGGCTCGATATCATCGTCCCCCGCTAACCGCGCCGCCCCTCAACCCGAACGGCGCGGCCGGGGCCAATTTACGCCATGCGGGTAATGAACTGCTCGCTCGGACGACGCACTTTTTCCAGGTTGACCAGCCAGTCGCCCTCGGTTTCGCGATAGCCGAGCGCCATGATGGCCACCGAGCGCAGGCCGCGCGCGCGCAGGCCGAGCAATTCGTCGAGCTGCTCCGGATTGAAGCCTTCCATCGGCGTTGCGTCGACGTGTTCGAAGGCGGCCGCCGTCAGGCCGATGCCCAGGCCGATGTAGGCCTGGCGCGCGGCGTGTTCGAAGTTGACCTTGGGGTCGCGCTGCGGATAGATCGACAGGATGAACTTGCGGTACGCTTCCCAGCCTTCGTTGACCATGCCGCGCTCTTCGTTCACGAGGTCGAACATCATGTTGATGCGCTCTTCGGTGTAGTTGTCCCAGGCCGCGAACACCACGATGTGCGAGCCGTCGGCGACCTGCCCCTGGTTCGAGGCGATCGGGCGCATCTGCTGGCGCAGCGCGGGATTGGTAACCACGATCAGTTCGAACGGCTGCAGGCCGCTCGATGTCGGCGCCAGGCGCACGGCTTCGAGGATGCGCTCGACTTTATCTTCCGGTACGACTTTGGTGGCATCGAATTTCTTGGTGGCGTAGCGCCAGTGGAGTTTTTCAATCAGCACGGGATTTCCTTTGAATGGTCAGGTGTATTTCACAGCCAGGGCGCACGCACATCAGGCGCCCCCGGGAAATCATTATCGACGATTCCACGAACGTACGTATCCGGAGCGCCGAATCCGGCCCCTATTCCATCCCCATGCGCTTGCGCGCCTCGGTGCAGCACAGCCCTTCCATCGTGTCGAGAAAGGCGCGGGTCTTGGCAGGCATCAGGCGCCGTCCCGGGAACACGGCCCAGCCGGTCACCTGCGGCAGGTCCCACTCCGGCAGCACGCGCACCAGCTCTCCCTTGGCCACCGAGGGCGCGGCGAACAGGTCGGAACTGGCGGCAATGCCCGCTCCCGCACATGCCACGCGGGTGAGCAGATCGGGAGAATTGGCGGTCAGCCGTCCCGGCAGCTCGCGTTCCCACACGGTCTTGCCGCGCGTGAGG
This sequence comes from Massilia atriviolacea, assembly GCF_003953935.1. Lineage (GTDB taxonomy): Bacteria > Pseudomonadota > Gammaproteobacteria > Burkholderiales > Burkholderiaceae_D > Telluria_A > Telluria_A atriviolacea. The sequence continues at coordinate 406,606 of NZ_RXLQ01000003.1, read as the reverse complement.
CGCCACGGCGACGGTCCGCCGCCACGGCTTAACAGGCACAGAAGGTCGTGCTTGAGCAGGTCGTCCGGGTGCTCGGGCAGGCCGCGCAGCGCCAGGTAGGACGGCGCCGCGTACAGCGCCATTTTTTCGAGCGCCACCCGGCGCGCGTTGAGCGAAGCGTCGTCCGGCAGGTCGCCCATGCGGATCGCGATGTCGAAGTTCTCGCTGACCAGGTCGACCCGGCGCGGCGACAGGTCCAGCTCCAGCGTGATGGCCGGGTACTGCGCCATGAAGCTGGTCATCACCTGGGTCATGCCAAGGCTGGCGAAATCGGCCGGCATCGAGATGCGCAGCCGTCCGCTCGGAGCCTGCTGGCGGTGCTGCACCAGCGCGCCCGCCGCCTCGACTTCCTCGACCACCTTGCGCGCGTGATCGAGCAGGCTGGCGCCGAATTCGGTGAGCATCAGCTTGCGCGTGGTCCGCTGCAGCAGGCGCTCGCCCAGTTTCGCTTCCAGCAGCGCGATCCGGCGCGACACGGTCGACTTGGGCAAATCGACCCGCAGCGCGGCCTGGCTGAAGCTGCCCGCCTCCACGATCCGCGCGAACAGCAGCAAGTCATTCGGTTCCACATCCATTTGATTGTCCCACTGGCTGAATAATGATATCCATTTTACAGGCTTCCGCGATGATTATGGGACGCGTAAAGTAGCTCCATCGCAGTTCAACGTAGAAAAAGGAAACAAAATGAACATCTTGCAAATCAATTCCAGCGCCCGTTCGACCGGTTCCGAGTCCACCCGCATGGCCGACGCCATCGTCGCCAAGCTGCTGGCTGCCAACCCTGGCGCGCAACTGACCCGCCGCGACCTGGCCAGCAACCCGCACCCTGCCCTCGACGAGCCGACCCTGGGCGCCCTGTTCACGCCAGCCGACCAGCGCACGCCGGAACAAGCCGCCCGCGTGGCCCTCGACGACGCCCTGATCGCCCAGGTGCAGGCGGCCGACACCATCGTGATCGGCGCTCCGATGTACAACTTCGGCAGCTCGGTGCAGCTCAAAGGCTGGTTCGACGCGATTGCCCGTGCCGGCGTGACCTTCGCCTACACCGCCACCGGCCCGGTCGGCAAACTGACCGGCAAAAAAGTCTACGTGGCGTTCGCCCGAGGCGGCATGTACCGCGACACCCCGAACGATACCCAGACCCCGCACACCAGGATGCTGCTCGGTTTCCTCGGCATGACCGACGTGACCTTCATCTACTCCGAAGGCATGGCCATGGGCCCGGAATCGGTCGCCAGGGCGCAGGCCGGCGCCGACGCCGACATCGAAGCCGCAGTAGCGTAAGCGGCCCGCAACGACGCTGCATCAATGTGAATAACGCAGGGAGAGAAAAATGACACAAACGTTGAATATGGAGCAGCAGCCGGTCGATGAGCGCGTGCTGCGGGCGCGCACCGTCGAACGCCTGGTGGGCGGGCAGTTCGTGATGGACGGCGCCGGCGTCAGGATCAACCGCGTGCTCACCCAAACCCTGCAGCGTCGCCTCGATCCCTTCCTGATGCTCGACGCCTTCGGCAGCGACAAGCCGGGCGACTACATCGCCGGCTTTCCGGAGCACCCGCACCGCGGCTTCGAGACGATTTCGTACATGATCGCCGGCAGCATGCGCCACCGCGACAGCGCCGGCAACGAAGGCCTGATCACCGACGGCGGCGTGCAGTGGATGACGGCCGGGCGCGGGGTGGCCCACTCCGAAATGCCGGAGCAGACCGACGGCCTGATGGAAGGCTTCCAGCTGTGGCTTAACCTGGCGGCCAAGGACAAGATGAGCGCGCCGTGGTACCGCGACATCCCCAGCACCGAGATCCCCCGCTTCACCACCGGGGCGGGGGTCAAGGTGCAGGTGATCGCCGGCGCCAGCCACGGCGTGCAGGGCGCGGTGCAGCGCGCCGTCACCGAGCCGCTCTACCTCGATGTCGACCTGCCGGCCAACGCCACCTTCGAACAGGCGCTCCCGCCGGGGCACAACGCCTTCCTGTACGTGTTCCGCGGCCAGGTGCTGGTCGACGACAAACCGGTGCCCGCCGGGCGCATGGCGATCCTGGCCAACGCGGCCCAAGCCGACGGCGTGCGCATCATGGCCGCCCAGGACAGCCGCCTGATCCTGATCGCCGGGCGTCCGCTGAACGAACCGATCGCCCAGTACGGCCCGTTCGTGATGAATACCCAGGCCGAGGTATTCCAGGCGGTCGAGGACTTCCGCGCCGGGCGCTTCGCCGACTGAAGCACCGGCTCCGCCGCCAGCGGCGGGGCCGCGCAAGCACAAGGAGAACATCTTGCGCTACACTGACGGGATGTTCCCAATCCTGACCCAGGCCCTGGCCTACGTGAGCCGCGTATGCGGCTTCGACACCGTCGACTCCTTCCCACCCGGGCACGTGCACGCGCGTACCCACTGGAGCGGCGCCCATTTCGACATCGCGTCCGACCTCAAGCCGGACCAGATCGAGCGCGCCTTGTGCGAAAAAATCGCCAACACGCCGCTGATTTTTTCGCAGATCGCCAATCCCACGCCGGACATGCAGCGCGTCATACTAGGGATGATCGGCACCCGCCTGCGCCATTCCGCCGCCCAGCCGCTCGACCTGGTCTCGCTGCTGGTCAATGCCTACCGCAGTCCGTACACCAGGGAAGTGCTGCCCGGCCTGCGCGCCGCCATCGAAGAGAACAACGGCGACCTGCGCAGCGTGCTCGATTTCCTCGGCGAGAGCGGGTCGGCTTTCGGCGTGATCGACGCCGCCCCCCATCAGAGCGGCTTGAAGTTGGTCGGCAGGTAGCGGCCGCGCACGGCCATGAAGGGCACTTCGACGCAGCGGTACAGTATCCAGCCGGACAAGACCGACAGCGCCAGCATGGCGCCGATCGCCAGCGGCGAGCCAGGCCCGTAGCCATGCTCCGCCAGCGGCCTGGCCGCCAGGATGCACACCTGCTTGTGGGTCAGGTAGATCGCATACGACCATAGCGCCATGCTGGCCGCACCCGGCACCCGGGTCGAGCGCAGCAGCGACTTGCGGCTCAGGGCCGCCACGATCAGCAGCGAAAAACCCAGCGCCAGCAGCGGATACCCGAACACCGTCACCCCGAAGGCCTGGCGCTCGTCGAGGAACAGCCAGATCGCCAACCCCAGTACCATCAGCCCGGCGCCGCCAGCCAGGTCTCCGCGCGAGGTGAGCGTGCGCCACCGGCGCGGATGAAAATTCTTCAGCAGCGCCAGCGCCACGCCCGCCACCAGTTCGTCGAAGCGGCACAGGGTGGAGTAATAAATATACTGGTAGTAGTTGCGCGAGCCGCGCGGATGGGCATCGACCAGTTCCTGCCAGGTGTAAGCGCGCACCAGCATGCCGGCCACGATGGCCAGCGCAATGGCGGCCCAGCCCCAGCGCAGGGAACGGCGCAGCGAAGCGATCGCCAGCGCCAGCGCCGGCAGCGCCAGGTAGAACTGCTCTTCGATGCACAGCGACCAGGCATGCGAGAACGCGGTGCCCGGCGCCAGGTTGATATTCTGGGTGAAGGTCAGGAAGCGCCACAGCGGCGGCAGTTCTAGCCCGGCGCGAAACCATGGCGAACAATAGTAAATCGCCAGCATCACGTAAAACACCGGCAGCGTGCGCAGCGCGCGGCGGCCGTAGAAGCGCGCCAGCGAAAATTCGCGCGGCGAACGCATGGCGGCGAAGATCTGGTTGCCGATCAGGTAGCCGGACAGGGCGAAGAACAGGTCCACCCCGATCCAGCCGACCTCCCCCACCCAGCCGAAGGTGTCGCTGCGGCTGACGAACAGCACGTAGTGGTGCAGCACCACCAGGGTGACGGCCAGCGCGCGCAGGGTGTCGAGACCTTCGATGCGCGCCGTGGATACGGGATTTTTCATGCGCCACATCATGCCACGGGGGCCCGGCAGGCGCCAGCGATGTCCGCTAAAATAGACGACCACCAACCACCAGGCCCAGGGCAGACCATGACCACCGCACGCGAGCTGCAGTTCAAATCGATCAACTACACCGGCCTTGGCGCCGGCCCGCGCCTGATCGTCACCGGCGCCGTGCATGGCAACGAGACCTGCGGCACCAAGGCGATCCTGCGCGTGATGGGCGAGATCGACAGCGGCGCGCTGCATGTGGCGGCCGGCAGCGTGACCTTCGTCCCGGTGACCAATCCCCTCGCCTATGCGCTGGAACAGCGCTCGGGCGAGCGTAACCTGAACCGCAACCTGTTCCCCAATCCGCAGCCGCAGGACTTCGAAGACCGCGTCGCCAACTGGCTCTGCCCCCTGCTGGCGCAGCACGATGTCCTGCTCGACCTGCACTCCTTCAATGCCCAAAGCGAGCCCTTCGTCATGGTCGGACCGCGCAACAACGAGGGCGCCTTGCAGCCGTTCCGCCACGCCGAACAGGAGCGCGCGCTGGCGCGCCGCCTGGGCGTGCGGCGTTTTGTGGATGGCTGGCTGGCGACCTACGGCGAGGGCGTGCAGCGGCGCCTGAAAAGCGGCGACGCCTCGACCCTGAACCTGGTGCTGCGTTACGGGATGGGCACCACCGAATACATGCGCAGCACCGGCGGCTACGCGCTCACGCTCGAATGCGGCCAGCACCTCGACCCGGCCGCGCCCGAGGTGGCGTACCGCGCCATCGTCAATACGCTGGCCTTCCTCGGCCTGATCGACGCGCCCCGGCCGGAGCCGATCGCGCTCGACCGGATGGAAGCGCTGTCGATGGTGGCGGTGCACGACAAGCTCGATGCCGGCGACCGCTTCAGCCGCGTGTGGTCCAGTTTCGACAGGGTGTCCAAGGGCGAGCAAATCGGCACGCGCGCCGACGGCACGCCGGTGCTGGCCGAGTTCGACGGCAAGATCCTGTTCCCCGCCGTGAATGCGGAACCGAACACGGAGTGGTATTACCTGACCCGCGCCATCACCGATTTCGAGCGCTTCGCCGACTAAGAGCCTATCTCGGCAGGCCGGCGTCGCAGCCCGCCTCGGCGCTCAGGGAATGCCCCAGACAAAAGGATCGCTCTCGTCGAACAAGAGCTGCGCCTGGGCGTTGACCCAGGCCTTGCCGCGAATGCTGGGCATGATGCGCGCGCCGTCGTAGCGGAACGAGGCGTCGAACACGCTGCCGATGATGCTCTCCTGGCGCCATTGCGCGTGTTCGGCCAGTTTGCCGTCGGCCGCCAGGCAGGCCAGCTTGGCGCTGGTGCCGGTGCCGCAGGGCGAGCGGTCGTAGGCCTTGCCGGGACAGAGGACGAAGCTCTGGCTGTCGGCGCCGGTGCTCGACTGCGCGAACAACTCGATGTGATCGATCATGGCGCCGTCGTCGCCGGTGACACCGTGCGCGGCGAGCGCGTCGCGCAGCGCCACCGCGTAGGCGGTGAGCGCGTCGACGTTGGCGCGCCGCAGCGCCAGGCCGTGGCCGGACACCAGGAAGAACCAGTTGCCGCCCCAGGCCACATCGCCCGTGACCGCGCCGATGCCGTCCACCTGCACGGCGACCGCGTGGCGCGTGCGGTAGGAAGCCACGTTGTCGATCGTGACCGCGCCGTCGTCGTGCAGCTGCGCCTCGACCACGCCGACCGGCGTATCGATGCGGTGCCGTCCGGGCCCGATGCGGCCCATGAACGCGAGCGAGACCACCACCCCGATCATGCCGTGGCCGCACATGCCGAGGTAGGCCACATTATTGAAGAAGATGACGCCGGCGGCGCAATCGGGCGCGAACGGCTCGCACAGGAGCGCGCCGACCAGCACGTCGGAGCCGCGCGGTTCGCACACGACGGCCGAGCGCACATGGTCGAAGTCGCGCCTGAAGCGCTCGCGCCGCTCGGCCAGAGGTCCGTGGCCCAGGTCGGGACCGCCGTCGATGATCAGGCGGGTAGGTTCGCCGCCGGTATGGGAGTCGATAATGGAAATCGTTTTCATGTCACAAGAATACGCCGGGATGGCGCGCTTGTCTTGTGCGGCAACGGCGGCGGTGCGGCGAAATTGGCACAAGCCGCACCGCTGCCGTCGACGACGACTCAGCCCGGCGAAAGCAGCTTCAGTCCCAGGATACCGGCCACGATCAGGGCGATGCAGCCAAGGCGCATGGCGCCGGCCGGCTCGCCCAGTACCAGCATGCCGAAGATCGCCGTGCCGACCGTGCCGATACCGGTCCAGATGGCGTACGCGGTCCCCAGCGGCAGGTTGCGCAGCGCCAGGCCGAGCAAGCCGACGCTGCCGGACATGGCGGCCAGGGTCAAAACGGAGGGAACGAGGCGCGTGAAGCCGTGCGTGTATTTGAGGCCGACGGCCCAGCCCACTTCCAGCAAACCGGCGACAAACAGATAGATCCAAGCCATGACACACTCCTTGATTGGCAAGGTCGTCCATGCCTGGCTCCGTCAGTGGCAGGGTCGTCCCTGCCGGAGAAAAAGGTGGCGCCAGTATATCACCGCCGGCGCCGAAGTGCCGGGCCAGCGCCCCAGCAGCAGCGCGCGGTACGCGGTGAAGGGGCGCAGCACATCGTCGTCTTCGCCCGGGCCGATGGCCACGGCCGCGCCCTCGTCGAGCAGGGCCAGGGCGGCGGCACACGCGCCAGGTCGAAGCCATGGTCGCCGATGCGCGCCGTCAGGCACAGCTCCTTGTCGATCAGGCGCGCGGGAATATGTTCGAGCAGGCCGGCGCAACGCGCGAGCGCCCCATGCGCCAGGGCGCGCGTGAACGCCTGTTCCGGGACCAAGCGGATAAAGCTGGCGTTGTCGCCGCACTGCCGCATCAGCCATTCGCACAGCGCCGCGCTGCGGAACGCCACGGGCACGCTGCCGAGCATGGACGGATTGCGCGGCTGCCTGCGCATGAAGTCATCCCAGTGGGCTTGCTCCTTCAAGCGCGTTCCGCGCGGCCCGGCGCCCGGCCGCTTCATGCCCAGTCAACCTCGCTCGGCTCTTGATAAAGACAGGCGGTGCCGCTCCCGGCATCGGCATAGGCGTCGAAACCGTGTTCGTACTTCGAGGCCGCCGCATGGCAGGCGCGCGCCTGTTGCATGTCGCCGCGCTGGTAATGGAAGAGGCCCAGCAGCCAGTGCGAGGCCGCGTCGCCGTTGTCGAGCTCCAGGGCGCGTTCCAGGTCGGCCAGCGCCTGCGCCGGGCGCTGCGACAACAGGTAGGCTTCGGCGCGGCAGCGGTAGGCGTAGCCATGATCGCTGTCTTCGCATCCGGCCCCGCTGTTGTGCGCGATCGACATGCTCGCCAGCGCAATCGCCTGATCATGGTCGCCCAGGTACAAGGCGCTCAGGGAGCCGTAGTTATATGCCAGGTTGACCAGTACGTTCTGGTCCTCCGGGAACAGCGTGCCCGCCTCCTTGTACGCCGCAAGCGCCTGGCGGTAGGCCCCCACCGCGAACAGCGCGTCGCCCATGCCAAGCCAGGCCTCGTAAAAGCCGGGGGAGACGGCCGCCGATCGCTTGTGCAGCAGGTAGGCGGCGCGGTGCTCGTCCTTCCCGGCCTCGATTTGGGCGGCGCGGTGATGCGGGTAGCAGGCGATGTCGAATCCGTCGCGGAAAATCGTCCGCCCCAGGCCCAGGGCCCGGTCGATCGCTTCGTTGATCCAGCCGTTGGCATCGGAGCCCTCCCCCTCGACGATGCGCACGAAGGGCTCGGCCAGCACGTGGATATCCTCGTGCCACTGAAAAACCGGATTGGGCAGGCGCAGCTTGTCGCAGTAGTAGCCGCTGCCGAGGATGAAGACGACGGTGGCGGGAGCGATCTTCAGGTCGTCGATGCTGTAGAACCAGGCGAACAGGAAGCGCGCGTGCACACGCAGCTCGGGCGCGGTGCGCATCGCGCAGTCGTCGTCCGCGCACAGCCAGGCGCTGTTGGCGACGATGCGTCCCGCCACGGCGTTGCTCGCAATCGCGCCCAGGTCGACCGAGGCGACGTGCAGGTCGCCGCCGACGTAGTACACCTTGTCGATGCCGCGCGCGTAAAAAACGTCGGCACCGCAGCCGTCCAGGTGCAGGTCGCCGTCGACCGCGATGTGGGTCCAGTCTGCGTCCGCCGCGTTGTCCAGCAGCGCGCTGTCGATGGCGACATTGCCGCTCAGGAGCACAACCCTGACCCCATCGCTGTCGACGGTGCGCGCGCCCCGGTCGACCGCCTCGGCGCAGCGCCTGGGCTGCGGATCGCGGCGCTGGCCGACGCACGCGGCCGGGAAGCGCTCGCGGAATTGTTCGGGCGTCAGACGCGCAACGCCGTCGAAACTGGCGATCTTCGTGATGTTCGGGTTCATAAGGACAGTCGAGGCGATGCATGCCGCGTGCATCAAAAGATTATTTTAACATTAACAAATTCTGCCTTGGCGGGCCGCCCTCCCCCCGCCATTCGCCACGCAGCTTGCACCCGGTTACACTACGCTTCCCCACATCCATCACAAGGAGCCATCGATGGCCATTGCCGCACAAGTACTGATCGCTTTGATTCTGCTGGCGCACGTCTACTTCGTCCTGCTCGAAACGGTGTTGTTCAAGACGCGCGGCCGGCGCGTGTTCGGCCTGAGCGCCGAAAAAGCCGAGATCATGGCGCCCGCCATGTCGAACCAGGGCTGCTACAACGGCTTTCTGGTGGCGGCGCTGGCGGTCGGCCTGCTCCATCCCGACCCCGCCATCGCGCGCGCCTTCGTCGTCTACGGCCTGGCCTGCATCATGGTGGCCGGCGTGTGGGGCGCGCTGACGGTCAAGAAGACCATCCTCTTCATCCAGACGGTCCCGGCGGCCATCGCCCTGGCCCTGTATTTCTTCTCGCACTGACCCGCGCAATCCCTCGTTTTCGTCCCTGCCCAGCAGGAATTTTTTATATATCGTAAGATGACGATATTAGATTCGGAAAAACCCGATATGCAAATCGACGCCATTCACAAGGCATTGGCCAACCCGATGCGCCGCCAGATTCTTGGCTGGCTCAAGGAGCCGCATGTGCACTTCGCACATCAGGAACACAACCTCGACGTCGGGGTGTGCGCCGGCCTGATCGACGCGCAGACGGGACTGGCGCAATCGACCGTATCGGCCCATCTGGCAGCGCTGCAGCGCGCCGGGCTGATTACGTCGCGCAAGGTAGGCCAGTGGATCTATTACAAGCGCAACGAGGAAGCCATCAAGGCTTTCCTCGACCATATGAACGAGGGACTTTAGGAGCATCGCATGACGACATTATTCGACCCGATCACCATTGGCGATCTGACGCTGCAAAACCGCATCATCATGGCGCCGCTGACGCGCGCCCGCGCCATCGGCGGCGGCCGCGTGCCGAACGCCCTGATGGCGGAGTACTACGTGCAGCGCGCCTCGGCCGGCCTGATCCTGAGCGAAGCAACCTCGGTCACGCCGCAGGGCGTGGGCTATGCCGACACGCCGGGCATCTGGTCCGACGAGCAGGTCGCAGGCTGGAAGCTGGTGACCGAGGCCGTGCACAAGGCCGGCGGCAAGATCATGCTGCAACTGTGGCACGTGGGCCGCATCTCCGACCCCGAACTGCTCGATGGCGACGCGCCGGTGGCGCCGAGCGCGATCGCGGCCAAGGGCCACGTCAGCCTGCTGCGCCCGATGCGCGAGTATCCGGTGCCGCGCGCGCTGGACCTGGAAGAAATCCCCGGCATCGTGGCGGCCTACCGCAAGGGCGCCGAAAACGCCAGGCTGGCCGGTTTCGACGGCGTGGAAATCCACGGCGCCAACGGCTACCTGCTCGACCAGTTCCTGCAGGACGGCACCAACAAGCGCACCGACAGCTACGGCGGCCCGATCGAAAACCGCGCGCGCCTGCTGCTGGAAGTGACCGACGCCTGCATCGCGGTCTGGGGCGCCGGCAAGGTCGGCGTGCACCTGGCGCCGCGCCGCGACGCGCACGACATGAGCGACTCCGATCCGAAGGCCACCTTCGGCTACGTCGCGCGCGAACTGGGCAAGCGCGGCATCGCCTTCATCTGCGCGCGCGAAGCCTTGGGCGAAGACCGCCTGGGCCCGTACCTGAAGCAGGAATTCGGCGGCGTCTACATCGCCAACGAAAAACTGACCAAGGCCAGCGCCGAACAGCTGGTCGCCAGCGGCGAAGCGGACGCGGTGGCCTTCGGCATCTGGTTCATCGCCAATCCCGACCTGCCGCGCCGCCTGCAGCTGGACGCGCCGCTCAATCCGGCGCGTCCCGAGAAGTTCTACGGCGCCAACGACGACGGCTACACCGACTACCCTGCCCTGCAGGCGTAAGTATCAGTCGGCCACGGCTTCAACCTGGATGCGCAGGTCGACATCCATCTTGAAGCCGTATTCCTTGCCCGCAGTCAGGCCGAACGCATCGCGCTTGAAGCTGCCGTAGGCATCCGCCCCGCACATCTCGCGCTTGAGCATCGGGTGCTGGATGCATTTGAAACTCTTGATCTCCAGATTGACCGGCATGGTCACGCCATGCAGGGTCAGTTCTCCCAGCAATGCGGTCGGCGCGCCCTCCTTGAAACCGGTCAGCTTGCCCTTGTAGCGCGCCGGACCGAACTTGGCCACGTCGAACAGGTCGGGACCTGCCGCCCATTTGTTCAGGACGTCATGGCCGAAATCCACGCTGGCCGGATCGATGCTGATATCGACCATGCCGTAGGCGGCGGCCTTGTCCAGGGTCACCTTGCCGGAACTGGTATTGAACTTGCCGCGCCACACCGACACGCCCATATGGTCGGCTTCGAAGCTGGGAAAGGTGTGGGTCGGGTCGATCTGGTACGTCACCGGTGCGGCCAGCGCCGCGCCGCTCATGCAGGCCAGCAGGAAAAAGAGGGTTTTTTTCATGGTTGCTAAGGTAAAAGCATCGGGTTGCGGGCAAGCGCCCGGAAAGATGGCGACACCGGGCCTGCGGCGCCCGGTGTCGCAAGTTTAGCTAAGCCTGGGCCGCTTTGACAGTGGCGAGATAGCTGTCGTAGACATCGTACATGCCGCCGAAACCCTGCTGCATCGAAGCGTGGCCGGACTTGAAGGTCTCGATCTCGATGGCGCTGGCGTCGAGCGGCGTCGACACCAGGCTGAGCGTGGTTTTGCCGCCGGCTTCGCTCAGGGTGACCGTGTTGAGCACTTCCAGCGGCCACGTCGGGCTCATGGCGTAATGAATCCGCTCCCCTTGCGCATCGGCGAAACCGTTGACGAACACCAGCCGTTCGGGCGGCGCGATCTCGCGGTAGTCGAACCTGCCGTACATTTCCACCCCCGGACCGAAGCGCATGCAGTAGTGGAACACGCCGCCGGCCTGCGGCTCGTGCCGGATCACGTCGATGGTGCAACCTTGCGGCCCCCACCATTTCTGCAGGTGCGCGGTCTCGATCATGGTCTTGAAGACAAGGTCGCGCGGGGCGTCGAACACGCGCGTAAGGGTGAAATCGACGCTGGAATCAGGGCTGGTCATGGTCTTGCTCCTTGGTTTGCAGGGTGGTGAGATAGTCGTCGAGCCGCTCCAGGCTGGCTTCCCAGAAGGGCCGGTAGTGCGCCATCCAGTCGGCCGCCGCGCGCAGCGGTTGTGCGTCGAGCTTGCAGGGACGCCACTGCGCCTGCCGCCCGCGGGTGATCAGGCCGGCCCGTTCCAGCACCTTGAGATGCTTGGTGACGGCCGGCAAGCTCATCTGGAACGGGGCCGCCAGCGCACTCACCGACGCTTCGCCGTCCGCCAGCCGCGCCAGGATGGCGCGCCGGGTCGGATCGGCCAGGGCCGCGAACGTCGTGCTGAGGTGGTCTTGCTCCATAATGAACCTGATGGTTAATTAACCAGATGGTAAATTATCACTGCCCCGGCGGCGGGTCAAGCGGCATTCGCGCCCATGCCCGTGCGCGCCATCGACATTTTTATCCGAGGCACTTTGACAATCCGCAAAACGTTGCTATAATCTTGTCTTTCGCGGCTGTAGCTCAGCTGGATAGAGTACTTGGCTACGAACCAAGGGGTCGTGGGTTCAATTCCTGCCAGCCGCACCATTATTCGTAAGTTGAAAGGCCTGAAGAGCAATCTTCAGGCCTTTTTTCTTTGCCGGCAACGCTTTGTTGTTGTGTCACATTCTCTTACACTTTAGCCGTTTCGCATAAGTTGGCGATTTACGTGCAGAAGCGCACTCTTCCAAGGAGATGAGCGCGTGTTTGTGTAGGTATTAGCCTACAGTCAATACATTAGCTTGGTAATATTTGTTTAATTGCATTAGAATCGGACGCGCTCCCCTATGAAAATGTCAAAATGGTCGTATAGGGGAGTAAATAGTTGATTAAAGCAACAATGCCGAGGTGTTGCGCGCATATCGCGTCGCAACGCCGATGTTGAACGCACCTTTGCTAGCATGAAGCTCCCCGATTCTTGATAAACCAAGCCGTCTCGCACGGCTGATTTTTTCTTACGAGGTAACATTTATGAAACATATGAAATCCCTGATTGCTGCGGCTGTCCTGGCGACCGCATCACTCGGTTCGACGGCGGCCTTCGCTGCCGACATCTCGAATAACCCACAGGCATTGCCTGTGCTGGACAACACTGCCAACTTCGGCAGCTCGTTCCTGCTGAACAACCAAGGCAACACCTTTGCCGACAAGTTCCGCTTCTCGGTCACCCGCGTCGACCACGACTTCGATGCCATCGTCTCGTCGATCACGCGTAACGCGCTGACCGGTCTGGACATCACCGGCCTGAGCCTGTTCAACAGCGCCGGCACCCTGATCACCAATGGCGTTCAGGAAAGCACTGGCGCCGTGGACATCTGGAGCCTGCGCGCGGACAGCCTGGGCCTGGGTAACTACTACCTGCAGGTCAGCGGCAAGATGGTGTCGGGCACCGGCGGCAGCTTCGGCGGCACCGTGATGCTGGCACCGGTACCAGAACCAGAAACCTACGGCATGATGCTGGCAGGCCTGGGCGTGGTCGGTTTCCTGGCACGTCGCCGCAAGGCAGCGAAACAAGCGTAAGCTGTTTCAAGCGGCATAAAAAAACGGAAGCCTCGGCTTCCGTTTTTTTCGTCCTCCGCCACTGCGCTAGCCGCGCACCTTCTTGATCACGCTGCGGTTGCTCAGTATCTCTTCGATCTGTTCGAAACGCACCGGCTTGACCATGTGATGGTCGAACCCGGCCTCGAAGGCCAGCTGGCGATCCTTTTCCTGGCCCCAGCCGGTCACCGCGATGAGCAGGGTCATCTGCCCGCACGAGAGGCGCCGGATGCCGCGCGCCAGGTCGTAGCCCGACATCTGCGGCAGGCCGATATCGAGAAAGGCGTAATCCGGGCAGAAGCGCGCCGCCGCCGTCAGCGCGTCCGGGCCGTTGTGGGTGATCACCACGCTGTGCCCCATGGCCGAGAGCAGGGCGCCGATGCTGTTTACGAAATCCACATTGTCGTCGGCCAGCAGGATCCGGTAGGTCTCCGAGGTCATGAAAGCGGCCGGACTGGTCTTGGTCGGCATTTCCGGCTCGACCACGATCGGCAGGCGCACCACGAATTCGCTGCCGCGGTTGATCCCGGCGCTGTGCGCTTCGATGCTGCCGCCGTGCAACTCGACCAGGCGGCGCGCCAGCGACAGCCCCACGCCCAGGCCGGCATTGGTGCGTTCCAGGGTCGAATCGACCTGCACGAACATCTCGAACACGTGATTGAGCATGTCGGGCGCGATGCCGATGCCGTTGTCGGCCACCTGGATCACCAGGTCGCGCTCTTCCACCCGCGCCGTCAGGCTGACCCGCCCGCCGCGATTGGTGTACTTGGCGGCATTGTTGAGCAGGTTCGAGAGGATCTGCGCCAGCCGCGTGGCGTCGCCATGCAGGAACACCGGGCGGTCCGGCAGGTCGATCGCCAGTTCGTGCCCGTGCAGCTCGATGTAGGAGCGCACCACTTCGAGCGCATCGTTGACCACCGCCTTGAGCTCGACCCGCCCCATCTTGATGGCGAACTTGCCGGTATTGATGCGCGACACGTCCAGCAGGTCGTCCACCAGCCGCACCATCTGGCGCAGCTGGCGTTCCATGATGTCGGTGGCGCGCTGGGTGGCCTGGGCGTCGCCGCTGCGGATGCGCAGGATGTCCAGGCCGGTGCGGATCGGCGCCAGCGGATTGCGCAGTTCGTGCGCCAGGGTGGCCAGGAACTCGTCCTTGCGGCGGTCGGCCACCAGCAGCGCTTCCTCGGCCCGGTGGCGCACCTGCATTTCGTGCTCCAGGGTCAGGTTGGCTTCCTGCAGGGCGTGCGAGCGGCGCCCGATCTCGGCCAGCATGTCGTTGAAGGCCGCCACCAGCACCCCGATTTCGCCGCTGTTATTGCCCGGCACGCGCAGGCTGAAGTCGCGCCGCTGCATCACTTCGCGCGCCACGTTGGTGACCGCCAGCAAGGGCCGCGTGATGCCCTGCTGCAGGCGCGAGGCCACCAGGGCCGCGATCACCAGCGAGATCAGCAGCACGATGCCGAGGATCGCGGCGTAGTTGAGCATGCGCTCGACCAGGCCGAAGCGCGCGCGCAGGTACACCGTGCCCAGCACTTCGCCATTGTCGACGATGTTGTGATACACCACCAGCTCGCCATGGTCGATGGTGTAGCCGGGCCGCCCCGGCTTGACCGGGTAGGACGGCTCCAGCGAGCCCTGGGTATAGGAAGCGAAACGCACCCCGGCGCTGGTGTACACCGCGCCCGACAGGATTTGCGGGCGCACCCGCAGCACCGCCAGGTTTTGCTGGGCGCTGCGGGCATCGTTGAAGGCCAGCGCCGGGGCGCTGACGCTGGCGATGATGTCGGCCTGGGTCATCAGGTCGTCGACCCAGTATTGCTGGAAGGTACGCATGTCGTACAGCAACATGGCGATCGAGGCCGACAGCAGGGCCACGAAGGTGGTCGAGACGGCCATGAGGATGAGTTTGCTACGGACGGAGCCGCTATCGTGTTGCATCACGGTGCTCCCTTGTGAACGTGATTTGCCACTGTCAGCAGGCGCGAACTGAGCTTGACGCTGTTCCGGTCGGCCGCTTCCAGCGAGACGTCGAAGCGCACGCGCTCTTCGACGATCCTGAAGTTAATGACACTGCCTTGTTGCAGTCCTTGTTGCGATTCGGTGACCACCAGGGTCGGCATGCCGCCGGTGGCGCGCAGCGCCTGGCGCAGGCGCTGCGGGTCGTCGCCGCCGATGAACAGCAGGTGCACGCCGGCCAGCGGGTCTTGCTCGCGCAGCGGGCGCACTAGCACCGGCCGCCCCTGCACCACGCGTCCGGCGACGATGCGCGCCAGGTCGGCCGCCAGCTCGTCGGCGCCGGTCACCCCGATCACCAGCGGCGCGCCGGCATCCGTGAAGGCCGCTGCCGGAAACTCGGCGTAACCGAGGAATTTGTACAGGAAGGCGGCCTTGATGCTGCGTTCCGGCAACACGCTGGCGCCGGCCGGGAGCGCGGCGCGCAGCGGCGGCGGCGCCAGCACCAGACCCATCAGCAGCGGCATGGCGCAGGCGGCCAGGCGCGGCAGCAGGCGGCGCGGCGCGCGCGGAGGGATGGCGGGCGCGGCGTTCAAAACCGCGCGCTCAGCTGGAGCGAGACGGCACGCTCGATCATGCGCCGCGTCGCGGGCGCGCCGAACTCGGCGTGCGACGCATGCAGCAGGTTGCGGCCGGCCAGCGCCAGTTCCAGGTGCCGGCGCGGCTGCCAGGCCATGCGCACATCGAGCTCGTAGTAGGCCGGCACCGGCGGCTGCGGCAACTGGCCGACCCGGCGCAGCGCCAGTTCGGCCTGCAGCGCATCGGACAGTTCGTGCGAGGAGCGCAGCGACCAGTAGCTGGCCGGATCGTTGGTGCCGATGCCGAGCGCGGCCGAGCTGTCGCGGCTGGCCGGATCGAGGCTGGCGTCGATATCCTGCAGCACCAGGCCGGCCACCAGGCGCCAGCGCGGGACCGGTTGCCAGCGGCTCCAGAATTCCAGGCCGCGCGTGTTGGCCTCGCCCAGGTTGGCGAATTCGGCACGCTGGGCCGCCCCGCCCTGCCCGGTCGCGGCGAGCGGCTCCAGGGTGCGCAGGCGGTCGTAGTCGCTGGCGAACACGGACATCGAATACGACAGGCTGGGCAACGGCTGGGCGCGGTAGCCGAGTTCGGCCACGCGCACCGTTTCGGCCACGAAGCCGGGCCCGCCGGCGATGCTGTAGCCGCCGGTCGCATTGCGCACCCATAAATCGCGGTCGAAGCGGGATGGCGCGCGCACGCTGCGCGAGACGGCCGCCCACAGCACGCTGGTCGGGCTCGCGTTCCAGGCCATGCGCATGCTGGGCAGCGTTTCCGTGCCGGTGTACGTATTGTGTTCCAGTTTCACTCCAATGCTCATCCGCAGGGTATCGCTCAGTTCTATCTTATCCTGCGCGAACACATTCGCCCAGCGCAGATCCTTGTCTGCGGGAAAAAAAGCCAGGGCCGTGCCACCGCTGACCCGGTCCCAGGCATGCCGGTAGCCGCCGCCCCAGACCAGACTGTGGCGCCGGCCCAGGCGCACGCCGTGCTGCCCTTCCAGGTCGACGATGTCGATGCGCTGGGCGCCGGTGCCGTCCTGCACCCGTTCGGTATGGTCGAGCGAGGCCTGGAGGCGCCAGTCGCTGCCGTCGCCCAGGGTGCCGCTGGCCCGTCCCAGCAGGTTGGCGCCGCTGCCGCGCATCTCGGCCCCGCCGCGCCGGTGCACGCTGGTGCGGTAGAGGTCGGCGCTGACGCTGGCGGCGCGCGCGCCGCTCTTCCAGTCGCTGCGAAAACCGGCCTGGCGCCGCTCCATGCCGCCGCCGGGCGCGTCCGGATAATCGTCGATCCGGCCGGCCTTGGCGTACACGCGGTAGGCGCCGCCGCCGTCGAGCAGGCCGCCCTGGCGCGCCGCGATGCCGCGCTCGAGGCGCCCGCCGTCCATCGACAGCAGCACGCCCTGGCTGTTGGCGGCGTTGCGCGTGATGATGTTGATGACGCCGTTGACCGCGTTGGCGCCCCAGATGGTCGCGCCCGGCCCGCTGATGACTTCGATGCGCTCGATGTCTTCCATGAGCACATCCTGGGCATCCCAGAACACGCCGGAAAACAGCGGCGAATACACGCTGCGCCCGTCGATCAGCACCAGCAGCTTGTTTTCGATGGTGGTGGCAAAGCCGCGCGCGGTGATCGCGTAGCTGGCGCCATCGCTGCGCGCCACCTGCAGGTTGGGCGCCAGGCGCAGCGCCTCGGGCAGGCTGCGCGCGCCGGCGCGCTCGATATCGCTGCCGGCGATCACGTACAGCGAAATCGGGGCGTCGGCCAGGCGCGCCGGCTGGCGCGACACCGAGCTGACCACCACGTCCGAGAGCTGTTCCAGCGAAAAATCGAGCAGCGACAACTGCTCCACTTCCGCACGCGCGCCAGCGGCATGCAAGAGCCCGGCGCATGCGATGGAAATGGTCAGGAAAGGCAGTTTACGCATGCTTGCTATCGTAGAACATTTTCTGTCATGCACAAAGCAGCGCACGTTAACAGCTATTCGCCGGCGTTGGTTTCTTGGGTGCCGTGGCGCTTTGCCGACAGGGGGCCGGCTGGCCTACACGCCGAACTCCGCCGCCGCCTTGGCCGCCCACAGGGCTTCCTGGTAGCTCGGGTAGGGAATGTCGTAGCTGTCGACCGCGCCGTCGTCGCCGATGAAGCTGGTCCACCAGCCGTCGGCGCCCGCGCGGATGGCGATGTCGCCCGGCTTGCAATGGTCGCCGATCGGCTCGTCCTGCTCGAGGACCACGATGTTGACCTTCCTGTGCTTGACGATACTTGCCATGAATCACTCCTTGTTTGTATTTGAGCTATAAATAGAACGGATAACTGACATCACAAACATCAATTAGATTTATTTTCCGCACCGCAGCATAATGCGTCTGTCTCCTCTATTCTCCTCCAAGAAAATAGATTCAGCCCGCTCTCTGAGCGGGCTTTTTTTTGCCTGTCCGTCATCGTTCCATAGCCGGCCCGCAAGCCATCGATGCGCAGTCATGCGCGATACCGTGCCCGTTGCCAGCGCAATGGTCGCGAAAGCGCCCGCCCGGCGACCCAGGCCGGCGGCGTCCCCGCACCTACCTCACACTTCCCTCCCCCAGCAAAAAGGCCTATTTCACCCCATTTGGTGTACGATTCGCTCATGTTTTCGTTTCTACAAATTCAACCTTTCCAATTTTCATGAAACAGCCTACACATGCACGCAACTGGTAACGCCGCCGGAGTCGCCAGCGCCGACTGGAGCACCTCCGACCTCGGCGAGCCGGGCGCCTGGCCGGGCGCCTTGCGCCTGTGCGTCGACATCGTCCTCAACACCCCGCTGCCGATGCTGCTGGTATGGGGGCCGCGCCGCGTGGTCGTGTTCAACGACGCCTATGCCGACCTGGCCGGGGCGCGCCATCCGCGCGCGCCGGGCGGGCGCGTTCCCGCCGTCTGGCCGGCGCCGCTGGCGGCCTGTCCCGGCGCCCTGGCCCTGGCCCTGGCCGGCTCCACCCAACGCCTGGAACGCCAGCCGCTCGGCTTCGTGCGCGACGGCGCGCTCGCCACCGCCGACTACGACCTCTACTTCACCCCGGTGCGCGACGGCGACACCGTCGGCGGCGTGCTGTGCGCGCTGGCGCCGAGCGCGCCCGCGGCCAGCCTGCCCGCGCCCGCCGAGGGCTTGCGCATCCTGGTGGTCGAAGACAACCTCGACTCGCAATACCTGGTGGTCGAAATGCTGCGCGCCTTCGGCCACGACGCCGACGGCGTGGGCGACGCCGAGTCCGCGCTGGCGCAGATGGCGCGCGGCAGCTACAACGTGCTGTTCTCCGACGTCAGCCTGCCCGGCATGTCCGGCGTCGACATGGCGCGCGAGGCGGTGCGCCTGCATCCGGGCCTGAACGTGATCTTCGCCTCCGGCTACGGCGACGCCCTGCTGCGCCATGTCGAGTTCGCGCACCAGTCGCTGCAAAAACCCTACGAACTCGAACAGCTGCAAGCGGCGCTGGCGACGATTATCCAGCGCCTGCCGGCCGGAGTATGATCAGACCTACTGTGTGGTTCGACGCGGCGCCGGTGGGCTAGAATCTTACGGCGCCGCCGATGCCGTGCGCAGGAGACGTTGCGGGCCCGCCCCGCCCATTCCTTCACGATTGCCGACAGACAGATGACGATTCCCACCGAGCCGATCGGAAGCATACCGCGGCCCACCGAACTGATGGACGCCGTCGAAGGCGGCACCCTGTCCGCCAGCGAACTCGACGCGTTGTACGAGGACGCCGTGCGCGATACCGTCGCGCGCATGGAAGCGACCGGCTCGACCGTCATCAGCGACGGCGAGCAGCGCAAGTACCACAACTTCTGGACCTACTGCGTGCACGGCTCGCCCAACACCGCGCCGGACGGCTTCCAGATTCCGTTCGCGGACGGCCACACGCGGCGCATGCCGCGCCTGACGCGCGCGCCGTTCCGCTACGAGCGCTACGCCGACAGCTACCTGGCCGTGGCGCAGCGCTATGCCACGGTGGCGGTCAAGCAAGCCGTCATCTCGCCCTCGGCGCTGTCGCTGATGTACCCGCCAGAAGGCTTGCCCGGCTACTCGCGCGACCAGTTCATCGACGACCTGCTGGGCGAACACGAGACCGAAATCCGCCGCTGCCTCGAGCGCGGCGCGCACAAGGTGCAGGTCGACTTCACCGAAGGCCGGCTGGCCATGAAGCTCGACCCGAGCGGCGCCCTGCTGTCGAGCTTCATCGACCTGAACAACCTGGCCCTGTCCCGCTTTTCCAGCGAAGAAAGGGCCCTGATCGGGGTCCACACCTGCCCCGGCGCCGACCGCGACTCGACCCATAGCGCCGACGTCGACTACGCCGAACTCCTGCCCAGCCTGTTCGAACTGAAAGTCGGCAATTTCTACATCGCCCTGGCGCGCGAGCGCGACCCCGAACGCGTGCTGGCCATCATCGCCGAGTGCCTCAAGCCGGGCCAGCGCGTCTTCGTCGGCGTGATCGACCCGATCGATGCGCGCATCGAAACGCCCGAACTGGTGCGCGAGCGCCTCCTGCGGGCGGCCGAGTTCATTCCCCCGTCCCAGCTCGGCAGCACCGACGACTGCGGCTTCTCGCCCTTCTGCGACGACCGCTCCACCAGCCGCGAGACGGCTTTTGCCAAGATCGCCGCGCGCGTGGCCGGCACCGCCCTCGCCAGCGCCATCCTGCGGGAGCGCCTGTGAACGACGAGCGCGACGAAACCGAATTGATGCGCGCCGTGGCGCTGCGCAACGCCAACAGCGTGCTGGCCGCGCGCCAGCGCGCCCAGCAAGAACTGATCGAAACCAAGGATGCCCTGCGCCAGGCCAATACGCGCATGGAAAACATGCTCGAAAGCCTGACCGACGGCTTTTGCGCGGTCGACCGCAGCTGGCGCATCACCTACATCAATGCGCGCGCGCTGCAACTGCTGTCGGCGCGCGGCAAGACCCGCGACACCCTGCTGGGCCGGGTGATCTGGGACGAATTCCCCGAACTGCGCAACAGCGCCATGGAAGACCAGTACCGGCGCGCCATGGATTCCCGCGAAACCGTCAGCTTCGAGTTTTTCTACCCGATCCCGGGCAGCTGGTTCGACCTGCGCGCCTACCCGTCCGACGACGGCCTGACCGTCTACTTCCAGGACATCACCAAGCGCAAGGCCGACGAACAAGCCCTGCTCGACGGCAGCAACCGCCTGCAGGTGGCCCTGTCGGCCGGGCGCCTGGGCGACTGGCGCTGGGACGCCGGCCCCGACCGCGTCACCCTGGGCGCGCGCGCCGCCGAAATTTTCGGCCTGCCGCCCGAGACCCCGCTGCCCTGGGATGCCCTGCGCGAACGCCTGCACGACGGCGACAAGGACATGGCGCGCACCGAATTCCTGCAAGCCTTCGCCCAGCACACCGACCTGAACATCGAATGCCGGGTCGACCGCAGCGACGCCGACCAGTGCTGGATCGCGGTGGTCGGGCGCGCCGACTACGACCGCGACGGCAAGGTGCTCGGCATGACCGGCGTGGTGCAGGACATCAGCACCCGCAAGAGCGCCGAAGACACCCTGCGCGAGAGCGAGGAAGTGCTGCGCGCGCTGGCCAATTCGATTCCCCAGCTGGCCTGGATGGCGCAGGCCGACGGCGCCATCGTCTGGTTCAACAAGCGCTGGTACGAATACACCGGCACCACGCCCGACCAGGTGGTCGGCTGGGGCTGGCAATCGACGCACGACCCCGACGTGCTGCCGCAAATGCTGCAGCGCTGGCACGAGTCGATCCGCACCGGCAATCCCTTCGAGATGGAATTCCCGATCCGCGGCGCCGACGGCCAATACCGCTGGTTCCTCACGCGCGTGAACGCGGTGCGCGACCGCCTCGGCCATGTGGTGCGCTGGTTCGGGACGAATACCGACGTCGACCAGGTCAAGCGCGTGCAGCAGGCCCTGCGCGACGAGTCGAACGTGCTCGAACTGCTCAACAGTACCGGCAGCGCCCTGGCCTCCCAGCGCGACCTGCGTTCGCTCCTGCAAACCGTGACCGACGCCGCCACCGGCATCAGCGGCGCCCGCTTCGGCGCCTTCTTCTACCACGGCAAGGATAGCGACGGCGACCTGTTCACCCTGCACACCGTGGCCGGCGCCGCCCCGCCCGAGTTCGAAACCGACGGCGAGCTGCGCAGCAGCGCCCTGTTCGGGCCGACCCTGCGCGGCGAAAACGTGCTGCGCTCGGACGACATCGGCGTCGACCCGCGCTACCCCGCCTTCCACGTCCAGGAAGGCGTGCCCGAGGACCAGGTCGGGGTGCGCAGCTACCTGGCGATGCCGGTCATCGCGCGCTCGGGCGAAGTGCTGGGCAGCCTGTTCTTCAGCCACCCGGAAACCGGCATTTTCAGCGCGCGCACCGAACGCATCGTGGGCGGCATCGCGGCCCAGGCGGCGGTGGCGATCGACAATACGCGCCTGTACGAAGCGGCCCAGCACGCGGCAGAAGAGCGCAAGGTGCTGCTCGAGAGCGAACGCTCGGCGCGCGCCGAGGCCGAACGCACCAGCCAGATGAAGGACGAATTCCTGGCCACCCTGTCGCACGAGCTGCGCACGCCGCTCTCGGCCATCCTGGGCTGGGCCCAGGTGCTGCGGCGCGGCAGCCGCGACCAGGCCGACCTGCAGCGCGGCCTGCAGACCATCGAGCGCAACGCGCGCGCCCAGGCCCAGCTGATCGAAGACCTGCTCGACATGAGCCGCATTACCTCGGGCAAGGTGCTGCTCGACATGCAGACCATTTCGCCCACCGTATTCATCGACGCCGCCATCGAAACCGTGCGCCCGGCCGCCGACGCCAAGAATATCCGCCTCGAAAAAGTGGTCGCTCCCGGCGTGGGCATGATCGCCGGCGACCCGGCCCGCCTGCAGCAGGTGATCTGGAACCTGCTGTCGAACGCCATCAAGTTCACCGCGCGCGACGGCATGGTGCGGATCGAACTGCGCGCGGTCGACGGCCATGTCGACATCGCCGTGCACGACACCGGGGTCGGCATCAAGCCCGAGTTCATGGCGCACGTGTTCGAACGCTTCCGCCAGGGCGACGCCTCCACCACCCGCAAGCACGGCGGACTGGGGCTGGGACTGTCGATCGTCAAGCACCTGATCGAGCAGCACGGCGGCACGGTGCGCGCCGACAGCGCCGGCGAAGAACGCGGCGCCACCTTCACCATCGAACTGCCGGCGGCCAACCGCCAGAGCCCGGCGGCGCGCACCGGGCGCACCCCCGCCGTGCCGCTGGCGCCGCTGGCGCCCGACATCCTGCTGCGCGACCTTTCTCACCTGAATGTTCTGGTAGTTGACGACGAACCGGACGCGCGCGACCTGATTCGTCGGATATTATCTGACTGCAACGCCACGGTGCGCACGGCGGCCAGTGCGGCCGAGGCCCTGGCGGCGTTCCGGGAGGGACCGCCGGACGTGCTGGTGAGCGATTTGGGCATGCCCGACGTGGATGGCTTCGAGCTGCTGCAGCGGGTGCGCGCGCTGGGCCCGGCCGGCGGCGGCGATGTGCCGGCGGTGGCGCTGACGGCCTTCGCCCGCTCCGAAGACCGCCTGCGCGCGCTGGAAGCGGGATTCATGGCGCATATCCCCAAGCCGGTCGAGCCGAGCGAATTGATCGCCACGGTCGCCAGCATGGCCGACAGTGCGCAGCGCTGAGCGTTACTTAACATACAATAGGATTCCTACCGGCGCACGCGGCGCTGTCCTACAAGAAATGTTCGATACACTGTTACACTAGCAACATATTAAAATCGCGCGTGCGCTTATTGCCGCACGCCCATCCGCCTTGACCGAGACTACGTATGCCAAGCCGAGAAGACATACTGAACGCAAAAATCCTCGTCGTCGACGATTCGGCGGACAATATCGACCTGATGGAAGCGATATTGCGCGAAGAAGGCTATAACTGCGTCAGCTCGACCATGCTGCCCGAACAAGTCTGTCCGCTGCACCGCCAGCACTGCTACGACCTGATCCTGCTCGACCTGCAGATGCCCGGCATGAACGGCTTCCAGGTCATGAAGGGCCTGAAAGAAATTGAACAGGGCGGTTACCTGCCGGTCCTGGCGCTGACAGCCCAGCCGACCTTCAAGATTGCCGCGCTCGAAGCGGGCGCGCGCGACTTCATCAGCAAGCCTTTCGACCTGCTGGAAGTGCACAAGCGCATTCATAACATGCTCGAAGTGCGCCTGCTCTACAAGGAGCTGGCGCAGTACAGCAAGGCGCAGCAGGAACTGGCGCTGCACGACCCGCTGACCGGGCTGCCGAACCGGCGCCTGCTGGAAGACCGCATCGAAACCACCTTGCAGCACGCCAACCGCAACCACCACAAGGCCGCGATCATGTATCTCGACCTGGACGGCTTCAAGGCGATCAACGATACCTACGGTCATGCCTACGGCGACGAGGTGCTGAAGATCGTCGCGCAGCGCCTGGTGGCGTCCTCGCGCAAGGAAGATACGGTGGCGCGCCTCGGGGGCGACGAATTCATGGTGGTGCTGGGCGAAGTGTCGGGCCTGGCCGACGCGCACGGACCGGCGGCCAAGCTGGTCGAGGCGGTGTCGGAGCCGTTCTTCATCAACGACCTGACCTTGCGCCTGTCGACCAGTATCGGGATCAGCATTTACCCGGATGATGCCGAGACGGTGGAAGCGCTGATCAGCATTGCCGATTACGCGCTGTACGAAGCCAAGCGCGGCGGCAAGAACCGCTTCTGCGCCACCTCGGCCACGCCGACCGCGCCGGTGGTGCAGGATACGCTGGGCGTGGCGCCACGGCGTTGAGATGCAGGGCGGTTGCAAGCCAGCCGCGCGCTGCCCCTATTTTGCTTCCAAATCAGGTCGCATTTCGTCCGACCCGCAACCGTAAAACCGTCGTTCCCGCGCAGGCGCTATGCTATGCCCATATTTCTGTAACATTGTCTTTGACGTATGTCTAGACGATGAGATTGGGTTGTGTGGAGGCGGCGATGGATACGGCAATGTTGACGACCAATGATTCTTGTATCGGGGAGTTCGGTGATAAGCGTCTTTGCAAAACCGGATCACTGCTCTATTGTCGAATGGTCGAACGTGGTACGGTGTGTTTGCGGCAGTTGAGCGATGATCGTGCCACACAGAGGCGCTTCCACCGATTACTGGAGCATCACAATGTGACTTCAGGTGAGATCATTCGTTACGGCAGCGAACGCACCGCGCAAGCGGCGGCCGGACGCCATGTGCTGGCAATTCAGGACACCAGCGAACTGGACTATAGTGCGCATACCCGACGCACTGGTGGATTGGGTGGCATTAGCAATAACAAGGGGTGCGGGCTGTTCATCCATCCGGTGCTGGCTGTCGATGCTGAAAACAACGCTTGTCTCGGCATCGCGCACGGGTTGGCATGGGTGCGTGAGGCGCGCAGCACAGCAAAGCCTGAGCGACGGCCCATCGAGGAGAAGGAATCGATGTGCTGGCTGGAAGGTGGGCAAGGAGCGAAGCGTTGCCTGCAACAGGCGGCGCTCGTGACGGTGGTGGCAGATCGCGAAAGCGACATCTATGAAGAGTGGGACCGTATCCCCGATGGTCATATGCATCTGCTTACGCGCGCACGATGGGACCGACAGATCGAAGAGGGTGGCACTGTGTTTGGGTCGTTGACCAGGCAACCTGCCATGGCTTGCCAGGCCCTTGATGTGTCGGCGCGGCCAGCGGGCAAGGCCTATCGGAGCACGGATGGCGCGCGCAAGCGCGCCCGTACGGCGCACCGGGCGCGCATGGAACTGCGCTATGGGCGTGTCCGGATCCGGCGACCACAAGGATGCCGCGCACGCCAGGCCAGCATCGCGCTGTCGGTGGTGGAGTTGAGGGAGCGCCCCGAAACAGTATTGCCCGGCGAGCAGCCGGTGCACTGGATACTGCTCACTTCCCACAAAGTAGAAACGGCCGAACAAGCATTCCAGGTGGTGAACTGGTATGAACAACGGTGGCAGATCGAGCAGTTGTTCCGTACGTTGAAGCGGCAAGGGCTGGGGCTGGAATCAAGTCAGCTAGCGGAGGCAAGCGAATTGGTGAAATTGGCCAGTATCGCAACGCTGGCGGCAACGCGCACGCTCCAGCTGACCAATGCCCGCGACGGCCAGACGCAACAACCGGCGAGCGACGCATTCGACGACGACGAGGTGGCCGTACTGGAAAAACTGCTGGGCAACTTCGAAGGGAAGACCGCCAAGCAGAAGAATCCCCACGCCATGCATAGCATGGCGTGGGCTAGCTGGATAATTGCCCGGCTAGGGGGATGGACTGGCTATGCCAGCGATGCCAAGCCTGGCCCGATCACCATGCTGCATGGATTACAGCGCTTCGACAGCATGGTGCAGGGCTGGAAACTTGCAAAGATGTGGGCATAGCATAGCGCGCAGGCGGGAACCCAAGTTGTCGGCGCAGCCAATAGATACAGCACGAACTTGGGTTCCCGCCTGCGCGGGAACGACGGCTCTTGGTGTAACGGCGACGGGCGCCAAACGCGCCCGCCTGCGCGGGAACGACGGCTCTTGGTGTAACGGCGACGGGCGCCAAACGCGCCCGCCTGCGCGGGAACGACGGCTCTTGGTGTAACGGCGACGGGCGCCAAACGCGCCCGCCTGCGCGGGAACGACGGCTCTTGGTGTAACGGCGACGGGCGCCAGACGCGCCCGCCTGCGCGGGAACGACGGTTCTTGGTGTAACGGCCACGGGCGCCAGACGCGCCCGCTTGCGAGAGACCTTAACGCCCCTTGCCCGCCTGCTTGGTACTGGCCTCGATCGACTTGGCATGCTGGTGATCGGTGCTGGCATTGACCATTTCCGGCGGTACTTCGATGCGCGTGATGCCCGCGTCCACCGAAATCGGATCGCTGGCCGGGAAGGTCATCTCGACTGCGTCGTCGAGCAGGGTTTCCTTGGCCGCCTGCTCGGTGGTATCGCACTCTTCTTCCGCCAGCACGTTGATCGCGCTGGCCCACTTCACGAACTTCAGGTTGGCGAGATCGCCGATGGTGGTGATATTGAACGCCTCGTGCAGGGCCTTGGCGTCCTTGGTGCTCAGCCCGCGCATGGCGGAGAGCGGCGCATTGCGCAGGTCACGGAAACATTTGCCGGTAAATTCGGCATCGACGATGGTGTTGATATTCATGGCTTACCCTTTCAATGTGCCACGCCACGATGGTGGCGATGTGCCGTACCTTGCGGTAGCGGTTGTCCTGATATCACTATCGCATACGCCCGTTCCCTCGTATGTGCGGTAGCGTACCGTGCTTGCCGATGCCCCTATTCGCTTGCATTTTGACATTGGATTACCCGGTTGCTATGATGAGCGCCGTACGGATATGACGGCCGCGTCCGCTGTCGTCCGAACCCCCATTCCGGTTCTGCTATCCGGCAGCATGGCAATCGAAGTGATTCAACCACCACCGCAGTGCAGGAATGACGTGACCAATTTAGACAAGCCGAAGATTCTCGTCGTGAACGACGACGCCGCCAGTCTGCTGGCCCTGACCAGTCTGCTGGACCAATGGGCCGACGAATCCGGCTATGCCGTCCTCTCCGCCCGTTCAGGCCAGGAAGCCTTGCGCCAGGTCTTGCTGCACGACTTCGCCGTGATCCTGCTCGACGTGAACATGCCCGGCATGGACGGCTTCGAAACGGCCGAAGCGATCCACCAGCGCGCGCGCTCGGCCGACATTCCGATCATCTTCGTGACCGCCTTCCTGGCCGACGAAATCGATCGCCTGAAAGCCTACCAGCGCGGCGCCGCCGACTTCCTGTTCACCCCGGTCATCCCGCAAATCCTGCACGCCAAGGTCCAGGTGTTCGTGGCGCTGGCGACCAAGAACGAGGAACTCCGGCGCCAGGCGCACAAGCTGAGCCAGCGCACCACCGAACTGACCGCCACCAACAAGCGCCTCACGCGCGAAATGGAAGAACGCCAGGCGGCCGAGGCGAAAAGCCATGCCAAGGATGAATTCCTGGCCATGCTCGGGCACGAACTGCGCAATCCGCTCAGCGCCATCAGCAGCGCCGCCTCGCTGATCGGCCTGGCGGGCGCCGGTCCCGAATCGGTCGCGCGCGCCAAGCAGATCATCCAGCGCCAGAGCCAGCACCTGTCGCGCATCGTGGACGACCTGCTCGACCTGTCGCGCGCCATGTCCGGCAAGATCTTGCTCGACAAGCAAACGCTCGACGTCGCCGCGCTGGTATCGGCCTGCCTCGACACCTTCAAGGCCACCGGCCGCACCGGCAACTACCTGCTCAATGTCGACATGGAGCCGGCCTGGGTCGACGGCGACCCGACCCGGCTCGAACAGATCGCCACCAACCTGATCGACAACGCCCTCAAATACACTCCGCCCGGCGGCACCATCGACATCGCGGTCTCCGACACCGAGGACGAGATCGTGCTCGAAGTGCGCGACACCGGGGTCGGCATCTCGGCCGAACTGCTGCCGCATGTATTCGACGTATTCGTGCAGGGCTCGATCACGCTCGACCGCGCCCAAGGCGGCCTGGGCATCGGCCTGGCGCTGGTGCGGCGCCTGGTCGAACTGCACGGCGGCAGCGTGTCGGCCCACAGCGAGGGCGCCAGCGCCGGCTCGAGCTTCGTCATCCGCCTGCCGCGCGCCGCCCCCGTGGCGGCGCTGCCCGGGGCCGCGCCGCCACCGGCGGCGCTGGAACACAAGCCCGCCATCCTGCTGATCGAAGACAACGACGACGGCCGCGAAATGATGGCCACCATGCTCGGCGCCTACGGCTACCCGGTGCGCCACGCGGCCGACGGCGTCCAGGGCGTGCAGATGGCAGCGAGCTTCCTGCCGGACGTGGCCCTGGTCGACATCGGCCTGCCCGGCATCGACGGCTACGAAGTGGCGCGCCGCCTGCGCCAGGGCGACGCCACCCGGCACATCAAGCTGATCGCCCTGACCGGCTACGGCCTGGCCGACGACCAGCGCCGCGTGCTCGAAGCCGGCTTCGACAAGCACCTGGTCAAGCCGGTCGACATCGCCCACCTGCTCGACGCCATCGGCCAGTGCGCCGCGCCCACGGCCCCGGCCTGAGGCGCGGACGCCTGCGCGGCGACAGCTGCCCACAAGCTGTTGTATGATTTAGGAAACATTCATTGAGCCCAGCATGACCTTGACGCCCTCCCCTCCGTCCGACGCCGCCGACCGCCAGCTTGCCGAGCGCAATGCCGAACTGAGCGAACTGCTCGGCCATCTGACGACCTGCTGGGATGAGGAACGGCGCCTGCTGGCGCGCAAACTGCACGATAGTCTCGGCTCGTCGATGACGGCCCTGACCATGCACCTGGCCCTGCTGACCCAGCAAATGCCCAAGGAAAAGGCGCTGCAGGACCGCACCGCCCAGATGAAGCAGCTGCTGATGACGATCATCAACACCAACCGCGACATGCAATTGTCGCTCTGGAACGACAAGCTGGAATTCCTGGGCATCAAATCGGCAATCGCCGAGCTGGTCGGCGATTTCGGCAAGCAGCACCAGCTGGTGGCGCGCTGCAGCCTGCCCGACGAAGACGAAAGCTACGCGCGCGAACACGGCGTCGCCCTGCTGCGCGCGCTGGAAGAAGGCTTGCGCAATATCGCCGCGCACGCCGGCGCGAGCGAAGTCGACGTCATCCTCGACGATGGCGGCGACGAGATCATGCTGACGGTGCGCGACAACGGCGTCGGTCCGGGCGACAAGCCCGGCGAGTCGGCCGGCTGCCACGGCCTGCGCCTGCTGCGCGAACGCGCCCGCTACCTGGGCGGGGCGCTGTCGGTGATGCCGGCACGCGAGCGCGGCACGGTGCTGACGCTGACCCTGCCGAAGGCGCCGGTGGCCGTCGGCGGCTAGGGCCGACGCGCCCGCAAACACGCTTGTCAAGCGGCCGGGCCGCCCCCGGACAGCAGCGCCATCTTCAGTGCAGCTTGACCTGCGGCGTGCTGCGCTTGATCAGGAAGCGCGCCAGCGCCAGCACGCCGGTGCGCACATGGCCGAGCACGGCCGCGTGATGCATCAGGTGCAGGCTGACATACATCATGCGCGCGAAGAACCCTTCCACGAACCAGCTCAAGCCCTTGAGCGAACCCATCAGGCTGCCGACGGTGGTGGTCTGGCCGAACGAGACCAGCGAGCCGTAATCCTTGTACGTATAGGGTTTGGTCTGGGGCGCCTGGCCGCGCTGCGCGCGCAGGAAGGTGGCGAGCAGGTAGTCGGCCTGCTGGTGCGCGGCCTGGGCGCGCGGCGGCACCATCTTGCCCTCGGCGTCGACGCAGGCGGCGCAGTCGCCCATGGCGTAGATGCCCGGCGCGTCCTTGACGCGCAAAAAGCCGTCGACCTCGATCTGGCCGCCCTTGGCCAGCGGCAAGCCGAGCGTGGCCAAAAATGCCGGGGCGCGGATCCCGGCCGCCCACACGCACAGGTCGGCCGGATACACATTGCCGTTCTTGTCGCTCACCTGGTCGGGCGCGATGCTGGTGACGCGGCACTCGTTGACCACCTTGATGCCGCGTTCGTGCAGGAGCTTCAGGGCCGCGCTCGAGACCCGCTCGGGCAGGGGCGCGAGGATGCGCGGCGCCCCTTCGAGCAGGGTGATGCGTACATCCTGCTGCGGCCGCAGGTGCTGGAAGCCGTAGGTGGTGTACACCGCGCTCGCTTCGCGCAGCTCGGCCGCCAGTTCGACCCCGGTGGCGCCGCCGCCGATGATGACGATGTCGACGCCGGCCGCCGGCTCCTGCGGCTTGCGCGCATCGGCCCGGGCCAGCAGTTTGAGCAGTTGCAGGCGGAAGCGCTCGGCGTCCTCGGTCGCGTTCAGGGAAATCGTGTATTCCTGCGCGCCGGGCACGCCGAAGTAGTTCGAGGTGCTGCCGACGGCAATCACCAGCGCGCCGAATTCCAGCGTCCGTTCGGGCAGGACTTCCTCGTCCTGCGGCGTGCGGATGGGGCCGATGGTCAGGCGTTTCGCAGCCTTGTCGAGACCGGTCAGGGCGCCGTACACGAAGCTGAAGCCATTGTCGTGCGCCAGCATCTGGTAGGACAAGCCTTCCTGGTGGATATCGAGGGTGCCGGCGGCGACTTCGTGCAGCGAGGGTTTCCAGATATGCGAGAGGCGGCTATCGACCAGGAACACCTTGGACGGACCCAGCTTGCGGCCCAGTTTGCTGGCCAACTCCAGGCCGCCCGCCCCGCCACCGACAATCACAATTTCGCCACGCAAGACAATCTCCTTCAATTTTTGACAACACCAGTCTACCGCGCCGGGGCCGGGCGCGCCCACGCAATACGCCCGGCACCGGCGCCGTGTCAGCGGAACCCTTGGGTTTCCCGGTCGCGCCCGTTGCCATTGCCATGGCCGTTCCCGTTCCCGTTGCCATGGCCTCGGTCGACGCCGCGATCGTCGCGCTCGTAACGGTCATGACGGTCATGACGGTCATGGCGATCGCGTCCCCGCTCGTGGTCGTGATGGCGGTCGCGCCCGCCCCGCATCTCGCGGTAGCGCGGCGCGTAGGTATTGGTGTACCAGTCGTCGCGCACGAAGTACACCTGGCGCCCGCAGGCGTCGTAGCGCGCGCAATGCTTGCTCCACTTTTTCATGTGCCCCGGCGGCACCCGCAGATACACCGGCTCCGGCGCCGCGCGCGCGTAGCGCTCGACCAGGATCGGCTGGTTGTAGACCACCGGCGGACGGCCGAAGTCGCCCAGCTCGATGCGTCCATAAAAACCGGGCTGCCCGATATCGATGCTGACATTGGTCTGGGCCTGCCCGGACAGGCTCGCGCCCAGCAGGGCGATGGCGACGATCATGTGTTTCATGCTTGCCTCACTTAAAGAGTAGGCGCGCCCGGCAGGCGCACCGTGGGCGCAGGCCGCCACGCGACTTGCCGCTCACATCCATTAGTTTAGCAAAGGCAACGGCGCCGTCGGTACGCCAGCGTACACAGCCCTCGACCGCGTCCCTACATGGCGCGGAACAAGGCCATGAAAGGCTGGCTGACCGCCAGGGTTTCCGGGCGCGTGCGCAGGCGCAGCATCCCGCGTCCGCTCTCGTCGCGCGCCACCGAAGCGATGGCCTTGACGTTGACGATGGTCGAACGGTGGATCTGGCGGAAGATGGCCGGATCGAGCACGTCGAGCAGTTCGCGGATCGGCTTGCGCAGGAGCGCCTCGCCCTGCGCCGTCATCACCACCGTGTATTTGCTGTCGGCCTGGAAATACGCCACATCCTCGACCATGATCAGGCGCGTTTCGGTGCCGGCGCTGGCGGTCAGCCACACCAGCGGCTCGTTCCTCGGCGCCGGCGGCGGCAGCGCGTTGCCCAGCTGGCGCAGCAAGGCCGCCAGGGCGCCGTCGTCCGGCTTGGCGCTGGCCAGGCGCGCCTTGACCCGCTGCACGGTGGCCGCCAGGCGCGCCGGCGCCACCGGCTTGAGCAGGTAATCGAGCGCGCCGCGATCGAAGGCGTCGATCGCATACTGGTCGTAGGCGGTGACGAACACCACCTGGGTGGCCGGGCTGACCTCGGCCAGCGCGCCGGCCACCTCCAGCCCGCTCAAGCCCGGCATGCGGATATCCAGGAAGGCCACCTGCGGCGTGTGCGCGGCAATCGCGTCGAGCGCGCTGCCGCCATCGTCGCACACGGCCACGATGCGCAGCTCCGGCCAGGCGCCGGCCAGCAACTGCACCAGCTCGTCGCGCAACAACAATTCATCTTCGGCGATCACGCAATCGATCATGCTACTTTCTCCAGTACCGGCGAGGCCGCCGCATTGCGCTGGTACGGCACGCTGATCGTCGCCGCCACCCCGCTCGGATAATTCGACACGATGGTAAAGCTGGCCGCATTGCCGTACGCCAGGCGCAGCCGTTCGCGCACATTGCGCAGGCCGATCCCGGTGCCGCCGCCCTCGCCGCTCAAGCCGCGCCCGTCGTCGGCCACCGTCAGCGCCAGCACGCCATCGACGACGCGCGCGATGATCCACACCGTGCCGCCGCCCGCCTTGGGCTCCAGCCCGTGCTTGATCGCGTTTTCGACCAGGGTCTGCAGCATCATCGAGGGCAACGGCGCCCCGTGCAGCTCGGGCGCCACCTCGACCTGCAGGCGCAGGCGCGGCCCCATGCGGATCACCAGGATGTCGAGATAGGCACGCGCCCGTTCCAGTTCCTTGCCCAGGGTCGAAAGCGCGTCGTCGGTGCGCGGCAGCGAGTTGCGCAGGTAGGCGATCAGGTTGCCCAGCATCTCGTCGGCGCGGGCCGGATCGCTGCGCGTGAGCAGTTGCGCGCTGGCCAGGGTGTTGTACAGAAAATGCGGCTCGACCTGCGCGTGCAGCAGGCTCAGTTTGGCCACCGTCAGCTCCTTCTCGGTGGCCGACTGCACGGCCGCCGCCTGCTCGCTGCGGCGCCGCTCGGCCACCCGGCGCGCCACCGCGCGGCCGATGGCGTCGGCGTTTTCCAGGTTGGCGCCGCCGTCGACCAGGAACCAGTCGGTCCAGGCGCCGCGCTCCGGTTCGCAGATCAGGGTGACGCTGCCGGCATCGCCGTTGGGCGTGACCGTGACGATCACCTGGTTGGCGCTGGGGCCGGTGTGGCCGGTCATCTGCCACATTACACCGCCGCCGTAGGGATGCAGGTAGCGGATCTTGGCGCGCACCTGCAGGCTGTCGCGCGCACTGTCGACCTGTTCCGCGCCGGGCAGGTCGCGGATGGCGGCGTCGATGATGTCGAAGGTCTCGCCCGCTTCGAACGGCACCTCGATCTGGCGCCGCTGGCGGCTGGCCAGGGTGCCGCGGTCGACCTGGCCGGTCAGCAGGCGCACCCGGCGCACGTGCGAGAACGCGCTGATCGCGGCAAACGCCATCGCCCCCAGCACCAGCAGGACCAGCATGCCGCCACTGTCGCGGTGGCTGAGGAGGGTCTGCGCCATGAACACGGCCACGGCCATGCTGGCCAGGGTCCAGGCAAAGGTGATACGGAAGATAAAAGAAAAACTCGTCATGGTCGGCATTCCAGTCAGGGAGAAGTGGAAACGACTATAGCAAGCGGCCGCGGGCGGATAAAACCGATTCCGACGAAACCGCGCCGGCGCCGACGAAACCCCGCTTTGCCCTCCCGGCCGCCGCCGCGCCAGTATTTCCCTTCTGAAAGATAACACATCCGGCAACGGCCTCCCAGCCGTCGCCGGCGCGCCACGCTTGCGCGGCAATTGCGCAACACGGCGGCCCGCCCGGGCAGCCTGCCTTAGATGCATATCAAGCTTTGGCGCAAGGTCCTGGGCACGAGGATTTTCGATGAAGGATCGCAGGTACTATTCCTTGGCAGAAAGAGCTTCTGCAAAGAAAAATCACCGACCAACAAGGAGCTGGAATGAAGACAACGATCCAACAGCAACGCACCCTGGCCGCATTGGCCGTCATCGCCATCGGCCTGGGCCTGGGCATGCCGGCCCACGCCGCGCAGGCGACGGCGGTGGCCGGCGGCACCGTGGTGACCCCGATCGCCATCGTGTCGAGCGTGCCGCTGGCCTTCGGCAGCTTTGCCGCCGCCGCCGGCGGGACCATCACCGTCAGCACCAGCGGCGTGCGCGCCGTCAGCGGCGTGGTGGCGATGGGCGCCTCGAGCGCCAGTGCCGCCAGGTTCGACATTACCGGGGAGCCGGGCAGCACCTTCACCATCACCCACTCGGGCACGGCGGTGTTGACCAACACCGGCGGCGGCGGCGAAACCATGGCGCTGGCCAAATTCAGCGACCTGACCGGCGCCAACGCCACCTCGGGCGAGGCCACGGCCGGCGTCCTCTCCGCCGGCGGCACCCAGTCGCTGTATGTGGGCGGCACCCTGACCGTGGGCGCCAACCAGGCTCCTGGCGTGTATGCCGGCGATGTGGTCGCCACCGTCGAATACAACTGAGGCGCGCCTCCTGGCGGCGCTGCTGGCGCTCCTGCTGGCGGCCCTGCCGGCGCGCGCCCAGCTCAGTGCCGCGCCGGCCGGCGGCCTGGCGTTCGGGCGCTTCGCCGCCGCCGGTCCCGGCAGCGTCAGCGTCGATGCACACGGCAGGCGCAGCGCCGGCGGCGCCGTCCTGCTGCTGCCGTCGGCGGCGGCCCCGGCCCGCTTCACCATCAGCGACAGCAAGCCGGAAAACGCCAACCTGGTCTACATCGTCAGCCTGCCGGCCGGCGCCACCATCAGCGCCGGCGCGGCCAGCATGGCGCTCACCGGTTTTACCAGCGCCCCTGCGGGCGGCGGCGTCCTGAGCGGCGGCAGCCAGCTGCTGTCGATCGGCGCCACCCTGCAGGTCGGCGCCGGCCAGGCCGCCGGCAACTACAGCGGCAGCTTCCACATCACCATCGAATATCAATAGCCGATCCCGTCCTGCGAGGCCCACCATGCATTCCACCTACTCTCTCCCGCGCGCCGCGCGCCTGCTCGCCGCCGTTGCCCTGCTGGCCGCGCTGCCGCTGCAGGCGCTGGCCGGCCTGATGCTCAACCCGACCCGCATCGTCTTCGTCAAGAACCAGCGCGCCGCCCAGGTCGAACTGATCAACAGCGACAGCACGCCCGCCACCTACCGCATCCGCCTGGTCAACCGGCGCATGAGCGAGAGCGGCGAATTCACCGGCGTCGACAGCGCCGGTCCCGACGACCGCTTCGCCGACGCGATGCTGACGTTCTCGCCGCGCCAGGTCACCCTGCAGCCGGGCAGCGCGCAAGTGGTGCGCGTCATGCTGCGCAAACCGGCCGAACTGGCGGCGGGCGAATACCGCTCGCACCTGCACTTCGAAAAACTGGCCGACAGCGGCGCCACCAGCGTCGAACAGCAGGGCGCCGCGCCGCAGCAGATCGGGGTCGTGCTCAACTCCCTGATCGGCGCCTCGATCCCGGTCATCGTGCGGCACCAGACCGCCGGCGCCAGCGTGACCCTGGGCGCGCTGGCGCTGCGCCAGGCGGGCCAGGGCACGCACCTCGACTTCCAGATCGCGCGCAGCGGCGACAGCTCGGTGTACGGCGACATCAGCGCCGTCTTCGTAGCGCAGGGCGGGGCCGAACAGGTGCTGGCCAAGGCGGCCGGCGTGGCCATCTACACGCCCAATCCGCTGCGCAAGGCCAGCCTCGCCATGCCCGCCGGCGTGAGCCTGGCGCGCGGCAGCGTGCACCTGCGCTATCGCGAACGGCCCGAAGCCGGCGGCGCCGTGCTGGCCGAAGCGACGCTCGCCCTGCCCTGAACGGCGCGCCGCGCGATGGTGCGCGTGCCCCTGCATTGCGTCCCGCTGCGACCGGTGCTGCCGGTGCTGCCGGTGCTGCCGGTGCTGCTGGTGCTGCCGGTGCTGCCGGTGCTAATGGTGCTGCTGGCGCTGCTGGCGCTGCCGGCGCCCGCGCGCGCCGCCGGCGGTCCCGACCTGGTGCTCGAAGTGCGGCTCGGAGAGCACCTCGTCGCCGACGCCGTCGGCGCCTACCAGCACGGCGACGACATCCAGCTGCCGCTGGGCGAACTGGCGCGCCTGCTGACCATCGCCATCCGCACCGATCCGGCCGCCGGCATCGCCAGCGGCTACATCCTCGACGAACAGCGCGGCTTCCGGCTCGACCTGGCGCAGGGTACGGTCGTCAGCGGCGAGCGCCGTACCGGCTTCGATGCGGCGCGGGTGCTGCGCCAGCCGGACGATCTCTATGTCGCCAGCGGCCTGCTGGCGCAATGGCTGCCGCTCGACCTCGAGATCGACATGGCCAGCCTGGTGCTGCGCGTGCGCGCGCGCGAGACCTTGCCGCTGCAGGCGCGCCTGGAACGCCAGTCGCGCGGCGGCCCGGCGCGGCGCCGCGACGGCGCCCCTGCCCCGGCCTACGCCCGCCTCGACACCCCCTACGCGCTGGCCGGCATGCCCTTCATCGACCAGACCGTGAGCGCCGACCTGGGGCGCGGCGGCGGCACGCTCGGCTACACCGCCTACCTCACCGCCGACCTGGCCGGCATGGAAGCGGCGCTCTACCTCGGCGCCGCCAGCCGCGCCAGGGCCGGCGCGCGCCTGACGCTGTCCCGCAACGACCCCGACGCCGGCCTGCTCGGACCACTGCGAGCGCGCACGATCCAGGTCGGCAGCGTGCTCGCCGGCGGCGTCGCCGACATCGCCCTGGCCAGCAACGACGGCGCCGGCGTGGCCCTGTCCAACCGCGCGCTCGGCCAGCCGGCGCGCGCCGACCGCCACACGCTGCAAGGCGACCTGGCGCCCGGCTGGGACGTCGAGCTGTACTTCAACGACGCCCTGATCGGCTTCCAGCAAGCGCGCCCCGATGGCCGCTACCGCTTCGACGACCAGCCCCTGATCTACGGCAGCAACGAATTCCGCCTGGTGTTCCACGGCCCGCTCGGCCAACTGCGCGTCGAACGCCAGCGCTTCCTGATCGACCAGGCGGTGCTGGCGCCCGGCGCCGTGGCCTGGAGCGCCAGCGCCCAGGGCGGCGGACGCGCGCTGGCCCAGGCCGAGGTCGGCCTGCTGCCCCAGCTGAGCGCCAGCGGCGGCCTGGTGCGCCTGGCGCTGGAGGGCGGCGAACGGCGCTACGCCAACCTCGGCCTGCACGGCTACTGGCGCGCGCTGCTGGCCGACGCCGCGATCGCGCGCGCCGATGACGGCGGCAGGCTGGCCCGGGTCGGCCTCAAGACGCGGCTTGGCGCGATCGCGCTCGGCGCCAGTCACGCGCGGCTGGACCGCTTTGCCAGCGAACTGTTCGTGCCCGGTCCCGACCCGCTGCGCAGCCGCGACGAACTGCGCCTGGACGGCATGCTGCCCGGCGCCGTAGCGGTCCCGCTGCCGCTGGCGCTGCAACTGCGGCGCGAACGGCTGGCGTCCGGCGCTACGCGTCACGAGGCCGGCGCGCGCCTGTCGGCCTACCGCAAGGGCACGGCCATGAGCGGCAGCGTGCACTGGCGCGCCGCCGGCGGGACGCGCCAGGCCGACGGCAGCGTGCAGGCGACGCGGCGCGTGGCCGGCATCGGCATCAGCGGCCAGCTGCACTACGCCATCCTGCCCGACGCCGGCCTGTCGACGCTGGCGCTGGCCGCCGACAAATTCATCGGCAACGGCTACCTCGTGAACGCTGCCGTCACGCGCAGCTTCGCCGACCCGCAGCTGCGCTGGAGCGCCTCGCTCAACAAGGGCGTGGGCGGCATCGGCCTTGGCGTGAGCACCTTCTACACCAGCCGCGGCGACTACGGCGGCGGCATCCAGCTCTTCATGGCGCTCGGCCAGGAACCGAGGAGCGGACGCTGGCTGCACGACGCCGTGCCGATGGCCGGCGGCGGCGCGGCCTCGGTGCGTGTCTTCCTCGACAAGAACGGCAACGGCGTGATGGATGGCGACGACGCCCCGATCGAGGGAGCGGGATTTGCCGTCAACGGCGGCGCCCATCCGGCGCGCACCGGGAGCGACGGCGTGGCCTACCTCAACCGCTTGCCGGCGCACCAGCACGCCGACATTGCGATCGACCCCGCTACGCTGGAGGATCCGCAATGGCAGGCGCGCGAAGCGGGACGGCGGCTGGTCCCGCGGCCGGGCAAGGTCGGCCGGCTGGAAGTGGCGGTCGGGATCACGGGCGAGATCGACGGCAGCGTCTGGCTGGATGGCGCCGGCGGCAAGCGCGGCATGGGCGAGGTCGAGATCGAGCTGCTCGACGAGGGCGGCAACGTGGCCGGCAGGACCAGCACCGGTGCGGATGGCTACTACGTGCTGGGCGGTATTGCGCCGGGAGATTATCTTCTGCGCATTGCCCCGGCGCAGCTCGCCAGGCTCGGCCTGCAAGACAGCGGCACGCACCTGATCACCATCGACTCCGCCGGCACCATCGTCAACGGCAAAGACTTCCACATCAGCAAATAATGCGCAACGACATACAGCCGCTTCAGAATGCTCTTACAACCAGGGTCAGAGCTTTAATTAGCAATATTTCATGACCTAGGCCGAACCGGGGTCAGAGCTTTGACCTGCAACATTTAACATTGGCCGCCAAATCCACGTCAACTCGTCTGCATAAGCTCATCGACAAGCGCATCAACGCTGTGGAAACGCCACGAAGCGGCAGTATTTGCCGCGCGTAATTTAACAAAAATGCTAGTCAAAGCTCTGACCCCGGTTGAGAAATATTGCCGAGGCCACCCTAGGATTTAACAAAATTTCTAGTTAAAGCTCTGACCCCGGTTGGGAGAGG
This sequence comes from Massilia atriviolacea, assembly GCF_003953935.1. Lineage (GTDB taxonomy): Bacteria > Pseudomonadota > Gammaproteobacteria > Burkholderiales > Burkholderiaceae_D > Telluria_A > Telluria_A atriviolacea. The sequence goes on along the minus strand of NZ_RXLQ01000003.1, from coordinate 367,857 downwards.
TCAAGCGGGCTTGGCCTGGTCGGCGATCCATTGGTCGATGATTTTCGCAAGCACATCCATCGGCACCGAGCCGTTTTTCAGGATCACGTCGTGGAAGGCCGGCAAGGTGAAGCGCTCGCCCAGCGCCAGCCGCGCTTTTTCGCGCAACTCCAGAATCCGCAGCATGCCGAGCATGTAGGCACACGCTTGCCCAGGCCACACCACGTAACGCTCGACCTCGGCCGCACCGATGCCGTAGTCGATCGCTTGCTGGCGCGTCCAGCCTTTGCTGTGCAGGCCGGTATCGACCACCAGCCGGCGCGCGCGGAACAATTCGGAGCCGAGCGCACCCAGCAGCCCCGGCACGTCGCCTTCGTACCAGCCCTTTTCCACCGCCAGCCGCTCGGTGTACAGCGCCCAGCCCTCGGAGTGCGCACTGCCGCCGCCAAAAATGCGCTGCGTGCGGAACTTGGGCAGGCCGGCCAGCTCCTGCTGGATCGCGAGCTGGAAGTGGTGACCCGGCACCGCTTCGTGATACGCCAGGCTGCGCATGCGGATCATGTCGAACGCCGGCCCGCGCAGCGGTACCCAGAAAATCCCGGGCAGGCTGCCGTCCGGCGCCGGCAGGCTGTAGTGCGCCGAGGCGCTGCCTTCGGTCAGCGGCGGTTCGCGCCGCACTTCCACCGGCGCGCGCGGCATCAGGTTGAACAGGCTGGCGCTGCGCTTTTCCGCATCCTTGACCATGGCGACATAGCTGGCCAGAATCGCCGCGCGCGGATCGGGATCGGCGGCCGGCTGGAAGGTCTTGTCGAGCGCCTTCATGCGCGCGTCGATGCTGCCTTCGGTGAAGCCGAGCTGGCGCAGGTGGCGGTCCATCTCGCCTTCGATGCGCGCCACTTCGCGCAGCCCGATGGCGTGGATCTGCGCCGCCGTCAGGCTGGTGCCGGTGTAGCTGGCCAGCGCGTGGCTGTAGGCGGCGGCGCCGTCGGGCAGGCGCGCGATGCCGGCCTCGTCGCCGGTCTTCGGGTGCAGTCCGGCCAGCAGCGCCTGGGTCCGGGCATAGGCCGGCAGGATGGTCTTGCCGACGATGGCCGTGGCCTTCTCGATGGCGGCGGCGCGCGCGGCGGGCGTCAGGTCGGACAGCGCGGCAGTGCGTTCGGCCAGCGACAGCACCAGCACGTTTTTCTCGGCCGCCGGCTTGAGGAAGGCGTCGACCTGGCCCTGCGCGCGCTCGAGGATGAAGCGCGGCGGCAGCATGCCGCGCGCAGCGGCGGCGCGGGCGCGCGCGCTGGCCTGGTCCATGCGCTCGCCGATCTGCGCCAGGCGCGCCAGGTAGCTGTCGACATCGGCCGCGCGCCGCATCGGGTGGGTGCTGGTCATGAAGTTGACCAGCGCAATATGGGTCCCGCCGAATTGCGAGAACACGAAGGCGTGGTCCTCGAACGGTGCGCCGGCCAGGTGGTTGAGCAGCGACCAGCGCATGGTCTCGGCCGAGACGCGGTCGGTGGCGTCGAGCGAACCGGCCAGGAAGCGGTCGAGCCGCGCCACGCCAGCCTTGGCCAGTGCCGCGTACTTGGCGCGCTGCGCCGGCGTGATCGGCGCCAGCTGGCGGTCCAGCGCCTGCTGTTCGGCGCCGGCAAAGTACTGGTCGCCGGTGGCGCGCTGGGGCGACAGGCGCACCCAGTCGGCGGCAAAGCCGTCGGCCCATTTGTCGAAGGCGCTGTCGCGCTGGTCGACGCCGGCCACCGCGACAGCGCCCGTGGCGGCCGCCAGCACCGGCACGGCGGCGGCGCCGAGCGACAGGGCCACCAGCGCGGCGGTCAAGCGGGGCGCGAGCGCGCGGCGGAACGGTGTAGGCATGCGGGAATCTCCTGTGTCATTGTCATGGGCCCGGTTCAGACGGCCTGAACCCGAGCGCGACAGAATTTATCATGGATTGCCCCCGGAAACCACCACCCCGGCACGCAACGGCGCCCGTCAATACAGGCGAAACACCCGATCCGCACGGTCCGCCGCACGGCGCCGGCGCGACAAAATGCGACAATTGCTTACCGTAAGGGACTGGAATGACGGCCCCGACTGGGGTAGCATGGCGGGCCACGATGCCAGAGTCGCCGGCCCGAGCCGGTACAATCGCGCCATCCCCCAGTCATTCGTCAAAGGTCATTGCATGTATATCAAGAATACCGTCCTGGCGGCCGCCGCCCTGTTGCTCGCCACCAGCGCCCAGGCCCAGTTCGCCGTCACCGCCGAAGTCGGCACCACCGGCGTCGGCGCGCACGTGATTTTCCCAATGGAAAAAAGCCTGAACGCCCGTTTCGGCGCCAGCTATTTCCAGCGCGAATACAACGATACCGCCAGCACCCTGAGCTACACCATGAAGGCCAAGCTGCAGAATATCGACGTGCTGTTCGACTGGCACCTGATCGATAACAGCCCGTTCCGCCTGACCGGCGGCGTGGTGTACAACGGCAACAAAATCAGCATGGTGGCGCGCCAGGATTCGAACGGCAACTTCAACATCAACGGCAAGACCTATGCCGCGAACCAGGTCGGCATCCTGAACGGCGGCATCGAGTACAACAAGGGCGCGCCCTACCTCGGCATCGGCTGGGGCAATGCCCTGAGCACCGACAAGAAGTGGCAGATCAGCGCCGACCTGGGCGCGTTGTGGCAGGGTCATCCGAAGGGCCGCCTGACGAATTCGAACTGCGCCGGCACCGCCGCCTTCTGCACCCTGCTGGCGCGCGACATCGCCACCGAGCGCGTGAAGATGGAAGCCGACGTCGAAGCCTACAAGGTGTACCCGGTATTGCGCGCCGGTATCAGCTACCGTTTCTAAGCAGCCACTAAGACCCGCGCGCGGCAACAGCGCGCCGCGCGGGCGTGCTTGCGGGTAGCATGTCCTTTTTGCAAGGGAATGCGCCATGACACCACGCTCTCACCCGCTCGCGGCGCTGGCCGCCTGCTGCATGCTGCTGCTGGCCGTGGCCGGCTGCGGCGACAAGCACGAACCGACCAAGCCGACCGTCTCGGCGCCGGCCTCGCGCTAGGCTTTTGCGCCCCGGCAAGCGCCGGACAGAGTAAACTACGCCCTTGTTCTTTTGCTGCAAGGTCGCTTCCCCATGTCTTTCGATACCCTCGGTCTGATCGATCCCCTCGTGCGCACGCTCGACGCGCTCGGCTACCGCACGCCCACCCCGGTGCAGGCGCAAGCCATTCCCGCCGTGCTGGCCGGCCGCGACATGATGGCCGCCGCCCAGACCGGCACCGGCAAGACCGCCGGCTTCGCCCTGCCCCTGCTGCAGCGCCTGACCCTGCAGGGCCAGGTCGGCGCCAACGCGGTGCGCGTGCTGGTGCTGGTGCCGACCCGCGAACTGGCCGAGCAGGTGCACGAGAGTTTCCGGGCCTACGGCGCCGGCCTGCCGCTGCGCACCCATGTGGCCTACGGCGGCGTCAGCATCAATCCGCAGATGATGAAGCTGCGCAAGGGGCTCGACGTGCTGGTGGCCACGCCAGGCCGCCTGCTCGACCTGTACCGCCAGAACGCGGTCCGGTTCGAGCAGCTGGAAACGCTGGTGCTCGACGAAGCCGACCGCATGCTCGACCTGGGCTTTTCGCGCGAGCTCGACGCCGTGTTCGCCGCCCTGCCGAAAAAACGCCAGACCCTGCTGTTTTCGGCCACCTTTTCGGACGCGATCCGGGCGCTGGCCGGCAAGCTGCTGAACGATCCGCTCAGCATCGAGGTCAGTCCACGCAACAGCACGGTCAAGCGCATCCGCCAGTGGGTAGTTCCGGTCGACAAGAAACGCAAGCCGGAACTGTTCCTGCACCTGCTGAAAAAGCAGCGCTGGGGCCAGGTGCTGGTATTCGTCAAGACGCGCAAGGGCGTGGACCAGCTGGTCGATACCTTGCAGGCCCAGGGCATCGCGGCCGATTCGATCCACGGCGACAAGCCGCAGCCGGCCCGCCTGCGCGCGCTCGAGCGTTTCAAGGCGGGCGAAGCGAAGATCCTGGTGGCGACCGATGTGGCCGCGCGCGGACTGGACATCGACGACTTGCCGCAGGTGGTCAATTTCGACCTGCCGATCGTGGCCGAGGACTACATCCACCGCACCGGCCGCACCGGCCGCGCAGGCGCCTCGGGCGAGGCGGTCTCGCTGGTGTGTGCGGACGAGGTGCAGTTGCTCGCCGCCATAGAAATCCTGACCAGGCAGACGCTGGAACGGATCGAGGAACCGGGCTTTGCGCCGGAACACCGGGTGCCGGTCACGAATACGGCCGGCGAAGTGCTGAAAAAACCGAAGAAGCCGAAGAAAGCCAAGGTCGCCGGCGAGGTGTCGAACGTCGACGTGCGTTTCCGCCCGCGCTAGCCGATGCGGGTAAGCGCCAGCGCGGCCTTGTTGGGAGTTGCACAACGGCGCTGGCGATTATGACAATTCGCCGCGAAAAAACTGGCATCTGTACTGGGTAAAAGACGGCAACTGCACCGCTTATGGCCTGTGCGCCATGGTTCCACTGGGGTATCATACGGCTCAAGCCACAAATTGTCAGATGCCATGCCACAGCCACTTCCATTCGTTCCCGCAGCCCTGCTGAACGTCGCAGCCCTCAAGGCAAGCTGTGCGGGTTGCAGCATGCACCAGCTGTGCCTGCCGATGGGACTCGACAGCGACGATATCTCGCGCCTGGACAGCATCATCGGCAAGCGCCGCCGCCTCGCGCGCGACGAGCGCCTGTACCAGATGGACGAGCCGTTCCGCAACCTGTACGCGATCCGCTTCGGCCACTTCAAGACCTACCAGGTGAACGCGGGCGGCGAGCAGCAGATCACCGGCTTCCAGATGGCCGGCGAACTGCTGGGCATGGACGCCATCAGCGGCGACCGCCACCATTGCGACGCGGTCGCGCTGGAAGACAGCGAAGTGTGCGAAATCCCGTTCGCGCGCCTGGAAGAATTGTTCGGCGAAGTGCCCACCCTGTTGCGCCATTTCCACCGCATCATGAGCCAGGAAATCACGCGCGAGCAGAATGTCATGTTATTGCTGGGAAACATGCGGGCGGAGCAGCGCTTCGCCGTGTTCCTGGTCAACCTGTCGGCGCGCTATGCGGCGCGCGGCTACTCGGCCAGCAGCTTCCAGCTGCGCATGTCGCGCGAAGATATCGGCAACTACCTGGGCCTGACCATCGAGAGCATCAGCCGCCTGCTGTCGCGCTTCAAGAAGCAGGGCTGGATCAGCGTCGACAAGCGCGAGCTGACCCTGCTCAACCCGGCCATGCTCAAGGCGCTGGCCGCCGGCACCGAGCAGTGCAGCCCGATGGCGTGACGGCGGCGCCCGCAGCCGCGTCCGGCCCCTAGAACGGCGGGTGCGGATCGTCCGGGATCACCAGCAGGTAGTAGGTCAGCATGCTGGCGATCGCGCACCAGGTCCAGAAAAAGAAAAAACCGATGGTGTACACCGCCATCGGCGACAAGGCCAGCTCGCCCAGGTGCAGCGATTCGCGCGGATCGAACAGCGCGAAAAAACAGCCTTCGGCCAGCATCGCCGCCAGGAAGGCGGGCCACAACACTTTCATCGCAAGACGCATCGACACTCCCCCGTTTAGTTGGCTGTTTCCTGCACATCGGCCTTGATCGCCAGCGCCTGCTCGCGCGGCCAGTGCCAGGCCGCGGCCAGGCGCCAGTCGCGCTTGCCGCCTTCGATCACCACCTGCCAGCGGGCCCGCTCGAGCATCGGCAGCGCCACCGAAAAACGCCCCTGCGCATCCGGAATCACGTCCAGCTTGCGGTCCTTTTCGGGCTGGGTGGCGTGCGCCAGGTGGATGCTGAACGGCGCGTTCAAGGGCTGCCCGCCGCTGCTCAGGGCCCCCGCCAGCTTTTCGCCGGCGGGGTCGTAGCGCGCGTCGAACGCCAGGCGCATGGCGCTGGCCGCGCGGTCGCGCCGCAAGTCCTGGTTGATCGCCTTGCCCTTCTTGTAGTAGTCGTCGACAACCATGGCGTCCTGGCCGCGATAGGCCACGAAGCCGAGGTTGACGCCGGCCACCACCACGATGGCGGGACCGAGCATCAGGAGCCATGGCCAGCGGTGCTTGTACCACGGGCCGGCCGGGGGAGTGACGGGTAAGGCGGTTTGCATGCAAGTCTCCTTTTTTTGCGCTATTTTGGCACGATTATTCGGACACGCTTATTTGGGTACGCTTACTTGGGTACGATAAACACGGCTTTTTCACGCACCGTCAGCGAGGGGTCGTCGGTCGCCGTCAGTTCGAATTCGATCTGGTTCGAGCCCTTGGCCGCCGCGCCGCGCTCGACCTGCACCCGAACCGGCACCGCGCGGGTGCTGGCGCCGTCGAGCACCGCTTCCTCCGGCGTGGCCAGGCGCACCGAATCGATGCCCGAGACCTTGATGCGGAAGGTATGCCCGGCTTCGGCCGTATTCATGATCTGCAGGCGGTACACGTTTTCGATCAGGCCGTCGCCCACTTCGCGCCCCATCGATCCGCGGTCGCGGATCACGTCGAGCTTGAGCGGGGTGCGCAGCGCCAGCGCCGTGCCGAAGCCGGCCACGATCAGCACCAGCAGCGCGGTGTAGATCATCACCCGCGTGCGCAGGATGCGCTGGCCGATGCGCCTGGCCGACCATTTGTTGTCCATCGCGTTGTCGGTCGAGTAGCGGATCAGCCCGCGCGGCAGGTCGATCTTGTCCATCACGCCGTTGCAGGCGTCGACGCAGGCGGCGCAGCCGATGCATTCGTACTGCAGGCCCTTGCGGATGTCGATCCCGGTCGGGCACACCTGCACGCACATATTGCAGTCGATGCAGTCGCCCTTCTCTTTCGCGGCCTGGGCGGCATTCTTGGGACTGAGCGCGCCGCGCGGTTCGCCCCGTTCCTGGTCGTAGGTGACGATCAGGGTGTCCTTGTCGAACATGGCGCTCTGGAAGCGCGCATACGGGCACATATATTTGCACACCTGCTCGCGCAGCCAGCCGGCATTGCCGTAGGTGGCGAAGGCGTAGAAGAAGATCCAGAACCATTCCCACGGCCCCAGGGCGAACGCGCCGATGTTCGACAGCAGCGAACGCACCGGCGCGAAGTAAGCCACGAAACTGAAGCCCGTAAACAGCGCCACCGCGCCCCAGGCCACGTGCTTGGCCGTCTTGCGCGCCAGCTTGTCGGCGGTCCAGGGCTGGCGGTCGAGGCGGATGCGGGCGCTGCGCGCGCCTTCGATCTTGCGCTCGATCCACATGAAAATTTCGGTGTACACCGTCTGCGGGCAGGCAAAGCCGCACCACACCCGTCCCGCGATCGCGGTCACCAGGAACAGCAGGTAGGCGGCCACGATCAGCAGCGCCGCCAGGTAGATGAAGTCCTGCGGCCACAACACCATGCCGAAGATGTAGAACTTGCGGGCGCCGAGGTCGAACAGGACGGCCTGGCGGCCGTTCCAGTTCATCCACGGCAGGCCGTAAAAGACCAGCTGCGTGATCCACACGCAGGCCCAGCGCAAGCTTGCGTATCGTCCTTTCGCTTCGCGCGGATAAATCTCTTCGCGCGCCGCGTACATCCGGATCACCGCCGGCTTGGTGGGGGCCTCGTTCATTTCGGTGCTACCTCCGCTACCTTGGGCTGCTGGGCCGGATCGTTCGACAGGCTCCATACATACGCCGCCAGCACGTGCACCTTGGACTCGCCCAGGAACTCGTGGAAGGCCGGCATGCTGTTGGTGCGGCCCTTGCGGATCGTCTCCATGATCGTCTCGGCGCTGCCGCCGTACAGCCAGACCTTGTCGGCCAGGTTGGGCGCGCCCAGGGCCTGGTTGCCGACCCCGCCGGCGCCGTGGCAGGCGATGCAGGCCGCGAACTTGGGCTTGCCGAAGGAAACCTTGATCGGATCGGCGGTCAGGCCCGACAGGCTCTTGACGTAGTGCGCCACGTTCTCGATGTCCGCTTCCGAGCCGACCGCCGCGCCCATCGGCGGCATCATGCCGGTGCGGCCCTTCATGATGGTTTCCTTGATCACCGAGGGCTCGCCGCCATGCAGCCAGTCCTTGTCGGTCAGGTCGGGATAGCCCTTGTTGCCGCGCGCATCGGAACCGTGGCACTGCGCGCAGTAGGTCAGGAACATGCGCTCGCCGATGGCGTGCGCCTGCGGATCGGCGGCCACCACCTTCAGGTCCTCGCTGGCATACTTGGCGAACAGCGGGCCGTAATCGGCATCGGCCTTGGCCAGCTCCTGCTGGTACTCGCCGCTCGACTTCCAGCCCAACTTGCCGGCGTAGCTGCCCAGGCCCGGGTACAGCACCAGGTAGGCCAGCGCGAACACGATGGTGATGTAGAACAGCCACATCCACCAGCGCGGCAGCGGGGTGTTGAGCTCGGTCAGGTTTTCATCCCAGACGTGGCCGGTGGTGCCGTCGCTGCCCGGTTCGACCGTGTGGGTCGACTGCGACCACAGCAGCACGCCGCAGCCGACGATCGCCAGGATGGTGATGACGACGATGTACAGGTCCCAGAAACCGCTGGTGAAATCAGCCATGACCGTTCTCCCCGTCGCTGTCGCGGTTACTGTCGTTGCGCGTGTCGTTGCGCGTGTCGTCGGCAAACGGCAGCGCCGCTTGCGTCTCGAAATCCTTGCGCCCCTTCAGGACGAAGGTCCACAGCAGAATGCCGCAGAAGGTGGTGAAGCTGATGACGGTCATCACGCTGCTCGCACTGTCAAAAATATGTTCGATTGCCATGTCAGTTCCTGGTTTTGATCTGGATGCCGAGGCCCTGCAAATAGGCGATCAGGGCATCCTGTTCGGTCTTGTCGGCCAACGCGGCCGGTGCCTGGGCGATGTCTTCTTCCGTGTACGGCGTCGCCAGGCGCTGCAGGGCGCGCATTTTCGGGATCACCTCGTCCGGGTTCAACTTGGTCTTGGCCAGCCACGGGTAGCCCGGCATGTTCGACTCCGGCACCACGTCGCGCGGATTGTCCAGGTGGGTGCGGTGCCATTCGTCGCTATAGCGCCCGCCCACACGCGCCAGGTCCGGGCCGGTGCGCTTGGAGCCCCACTGGAACGGATGGTCGTAGACGAATTCGCCGGCCACCGAATAGTGGCCGTAACGCTCGGTCTCGGCGCGGAACGGACGGATCATCTGCGAGTGGCAGTTGTAGCAGCCTTCACGCACGTAGATGTCGCGTCCCACCAGGCGCAGGGGCGAGTAGGGTTTCAGGCCGGCCACCGGTTCGGTGGTCGATTTCTGGAAGAACAGGGGAACGATTTCCACCAGGCCGCCGAACGATACGACCAGCAAAACCAGTCCGATCAGCAGCCACGGATTCTTCTCGATAGACTCATGTGAAAATTTCATTGCAAGCTCCGGAATCAGGCGTGTGCAGGTAAAAGGGTCGGGATGCGCGAGTCGTCGGTCACGGTGCCGCGCATCGTCATGAAGGTGTTAAAGGCCATCAGCAGCATGCCGGTCAGGTACAGCAGGCCGCCGCCGACGCGGATCACGTAGTACGGATAGGTGGCCTTGACGCCTTCGACGAAGGTGTAGGTCAGGGTGCCGTCGCTGTTGACCGCGCGCCACATCAGGCCCTGCATCACGCCGGCGATCCACATCGAGGCGATGTACAGCACGATGCCGATGGTCGCCACCCAGAAGTGGGTGTCGATCAGGCGCACGCTCCACATTTCCTTCTTGCCCGCCAGGCGCGGGATCAGGTAGTAGATCGAGCCCATGGTAATGAATCCGACCCAGCCGAGGGCGCCGGCGTGCACGTGGGCGACGGTCCAGTCGGTGTAGTGCGACAGCGCGTTGATGGTCTTGATCGACATCATCGGGCCTTCGAAGGTGGCGATGCCGTAGAACGAGAGCGAGACGATCAGGAACTTGAGGATCGGGTCCGAACGCAGCTTGTACCAGGCGCCCGACAGGGTCATGATCCCGTTGATCATCCCGCCCCACGACGGCGCCAGCAGGATCAGCGAGAACACCATGCCGATCGACTGGGTCCAGTCGGGCAGCGCGGTGTAGTGCAGGTGGTGCGGTCCCGCCCACATGTAGGTGAAGATCAGGGCCCAGAAGTGGACGATCGAGAGGCGGTACGAGTACACCGGACGCTCGGCCTGTTTCGGGATGAAGTAGTAGACCATGCCGAGGTAGCCGGCGGTGAGGATGAAGCCGACCGCATTGTGGCCGTACCACCATTGGATCATCGCGTCCTGCACCCCGGCGTAGACCGAGTAGGACTTCCACATCGAGGCCGGCATGACCGCGCCGTTGACGATGTGGAGGATGGCGACGGCCAGGATGTAGCCGCCGAAGAACCAGTTGGCGACGTAGATGTGCTTGACCTTGCGCTTGACGATGGTGCCGAAGAAGACGATCGCGTACAGCACCCAGACCACGGTGATCAGCAGCGCGATGGGCCATTCCAGCTCGGCGTATTCCTTACCGCGCGTGAAACCCATCGGCAAGGTGATGGTGGCCAGGATCAGGATCGCCTGCCAGCCCCAGAAGGTCATCATGGACAGGGTGTCCGAAAACAGGCGTACCTGGCAGGTGCGCTGCACCACCCAGTAGGAAGTCGCAAACAGGCCGTTGATGCCGAATGCAAAAATGACAGCATTGGTATGCAGTGGACGCAAGCGCCCGTAGCTCAACCAGGCGATGTCGAAATTGAGGGCCGGCCAGGCCAGCTGCGCGGCGATGAAGACGCCGACCAGCATGCCGATGACGCCCCAAAAGACGGTGGCGATCGTGAAGTACCTGACGATCTTGTTGTTGTAGTTTAAAGCTCTGTCCACAAAGGCTCTCCTGAGAATGCAACGATGACAGCAGAAGAGTAAATTTCTGAGCTTCAAAAATCCTTGATGTGAATCAAAAACGCCGGAATCACACCTTGTCGTTGCGCAATGACTTTTCTGGCGCGGCGTGATTGGCGCAAGCGGGAGGCGTGGCGACGCTGTCGTCGTCGTCGAGGAGGATGCGCATGCCGGGGCCATCGAGGTCGTCGAACTGGCCGCTGTCGGCCGCGCCGAAGAAAATCCACGCCGCCAGCACGACGATGAAGACGCTCAAGGGGACCAGCAGATACAGCGATTCCATCACGCGCCTCCGCTACGCCGCAGGCGCAATGCGTTGACGACAACCACGGCCGAACTGAGCGACATGCCGGCCGCCGACAGCCAGGGATTGATCAGGCCGAAGGCCGCCGCGGGGATCGCCACGCAGTTGTAGATGCTGGCCCAGGCCAGGTTCTGGCGGATGATGCGCAGCGCCCGCGCCGCGCCCGTGGCGGCGTCGTCGAGGGCCGCCAGGCGGCTCGACAGCAGCACGCAGTCGGCGCTCAGCTGCGCCAGCGCCGCCCCGCCGCCCATGGCGAACGAGACATCGGCCGCGCGCAGCACGGCGGCGTCGTTGATGCCGTCGCCCACCATCGCCACCACCGCGCCCTGCGCCTGCAAGCGCTGTACGTAGGCCAGCTTTTGCTCCGGCAGCTGCTGGCCGATGGCGGTGCCGATGCCGAGCGCCGCGCCGGTGCGGCTGACCACCGCCTGGTCGTCGCCGCTTAACAGGATGACGGTCTGGCCGCGCTCCCTGAAGCGCCGCACCACCTCGGGTGCGTCGGCGCGCAGCGCGTCGGCCAGTTCGAAGCGCGCCAGCACGATGCCGCCGGCGCCCAGGTAGACGTTGCTCACGTCCGGCCACAGCGGCGCCGGGGCCGCGCCCGCGTAGCCGTCGCGCCCGAGGCGATAGCGCACGCCGTCGATAACGCCTTCCACGCCCTGCCCCGCTTCGCTGTGCAGGTCGGCGGCGCGCAGTTCCTGTTCGGGGGCCGCGGCGCGGATCGCCAGCGCCAGCGGATGGGCGCTGCCCGCCTCCAGCGCGGCCGCCAGTTGCAGGCAGCGCGCGCGGTCGATGCCGGCCAGCGGCTCCACATGGCGCAGCACCGGGCGGCCCTCGGTCAGGGTGCCGGTCTTGTCGAACACGATATGGGTGGCGCGCTGCAAGGTCTCCAGCACGTGCGGCTGCACCACCAGCACGCCGCGCCGCACCAGCGCGTCGGTGGCGGCGGCCAGCGCGGTCGGCGTGGCCAGCGACAGCGCGCACGGGCACGACACCACCAGCACCGCGATCGCCACCTGCCAGGCGCGCGCCGGATCGACCAGCTGCCAGCCGAAGAATACGAGTACCGTCAGCGCCAGCAGCCCCACCACGAACCAGGCGGCCACCCTGTCGGCCCACTGGGCGATCTGCGGCTTGCCCTGGCCGGCTTTTTCCACCAGTCTGACCAGGCGCGCCAGGGTGCTGTCGCTGGCCACGCGGGTCACGCGCAGCACGACGGCCTGGGTGGTGTTGATGGCGCCGCCGGGCAGCTCGTCGCCCGGCACGCGCGCCTGGGCGCGGCTCTCGCCGGTCAACAGCGCCAGGTCGACATCGGTATGCCCTTCCAGGATGATGCCGTCGGCGGCCACCGCGCTGCCCGGTTCGACCAGGATCACGTCGCCCTCGGCCAGGCTGGCGGCGGCGACCATGCTGGCCTGGCGCGAGGCGGGCCAGCCGTCCAGGCGCTGGGCCGCCGCCGGCAAGGCGCGCTGCAGGTCTTCCAGCGCGCGCGCGGCCTTGCGGCGCGCCATCAGCTCCAGGTAGCGGCTGGCCAGCAGCAGGAAGATAAACATCGTCACCGAGTCGTAATACACTTCGCCGCTGCCGCGCAGGGTCGCCACCACGCTGGCCCCGAAGGCGGCGCCGATGCCGATCGCCACCGGCAGGTCCATGCCCGGCATGCGCGCGCGCAGGCTGGCCCAGGCGCCCTTGAAGAACGGCTGGGCCGAATACAGCACCGCCGGAATGGTCAGCAGCAGCGAGGCCCATTGCATCAGCGCGGCCATCGGCGCATCCATGGTGCCGTCTTCGGCAATGTAGGCCGGCAGCGCGTACATCATCACCTGCATCATCGACAGGCCGGCCACGAACAGCTGGCGGAACTGCTTCTTGCGGTTTTTTTCCTGCTGCGCGCCGTGCTGGGCGGCTTCGTAGGGGTAAGCGCTGTAGCCGATCCCGCGCAGGGCCTGCACGATGTCGCTCGGCTTGCAGGCGGCGGGGTCGTAGGTCATGTGCAGGCGTTCGGTGGCCACGTTGACCTGGGCCTCGCGCACGCCGGGCAGGCGCGCCAGGCGCCGTTCGATCAGCCACACGCAGGCGGCGCAGCGGATGCCGTCGAGCGAGAACACGGCGTCGCGCGCTTCGCCGCCGGTCGCGGCGGCGGCGCTGTCGTACAGCGCCAGCTCGGGCGGCACCAGGTCGACGCCTTCGGCCCGCTCGGCAAAAGCGCTGCGGGTACGGTAGTAGTCGGACAAGCCGCTGTCGACGATGCCCCGGGCCACCGCTTCGCAGCCGGGGCAGCACATCGGGCGCGCCTGGCCGTCGATGCGCACCGACCAGGCGGCGCCCAGCGCCACCGGCAAGCCGCAGTGGTAGCACGCGGTCGCGAAAGGCAAGGCGCTCAATGGGCACCCGCCGTGATGCACAGGGCGTCGAGCCAGCCGGCCTGCCCGCCGCCGGCCGCGCGCACCAGGCCCAGCACGCCGAATCCCAGCACCAGCACGCCGGCGCCGACGCGCACCGCGCGCGTTTGCAGGGTGGCGCGCAGGCGGTCGCCCGCCATGCCCAGCGCCAGCAGCATCGGCAGCGTGCCGAGGCCGAAGGCCAGCATCACCAGCGCGCCGTCGGCGCCGGAGCCGGTGAACATGGCGGTCATCAGGACGCTGTAGACCATCCCGCACGGCAGCCAGCCCCACAGGGCGCCCAGCGCCAGCATCTTGAGTGGGCTGTCGAGCGGCACGATGAAGCGCATCAGGGGACGCGCGCGCTGCCACACGACCTGTCCGAGCGACTCGAGCCTGGCCAGGCCGCGCCAGGCATCCATCAGGTACAGGCCGAGGATGACCAGCATCAGGTTGGCCAGCCAGTAGCCGCCCGCCTGCAGCGTGGTCAGTCCGGCCAGGGTGCGCGCGCCGCCGGCCAGTCCGCCGGCCAGCGCGCCGGCTGTCATGTAGCTGGCGATGCGGCCGGTGTTATAGGCGAGGACACGGGCGGCGCCATCGAGCGCGGCGCGCTCGGTCACGACGGCCACCGGGAAAGGACGCGCGGCGAGGGGCGCCGCCGCGGGCGCCGCGGAAAACGCGCTGACGATCCCGCCGCACATGCCGACGCAGTGGACGCTGCCGAGCAGGCCCACCGTAAATGCCGGGATCAGATTCAGTGCGCTCACCGCCGCTCCGTCAGATGGTGCGCGAATACGAGGTCACCCCGCGCGGCGCCGGCGCGGCCTGGCTCAGGTAACGGTCGAACACCATGCACACGTTGCGGATCAGGAGGCGCCCTTTCGGCGTCACGCACAGCCACTCGGGACCGACCGTCACCAGGCCGTCGGCTTCGAGCGCCTTGAGGCGTTCCAGCTCGGGCGCAAAATACGTGGCGAACGCGATCGGGTAAGCCTGCTCGATGGCCGGCATCGACAGTTCGAAATGGCACATCAGCATCTGGATGATGGTGCGGCGCAGGGCGTCGTCCATCGACAGGCGGATGCCGCGCGCCACCGGCAGCTCGTTCTTGTCGATCAAATCGTAATATGCGTCGAGCGTCTTGACGTTCTGGCTGTAGGTGGCCGCCACCGCGCTGATGGCCGACACCCCGCACGAGACCAGGTCCATCTCGGCGTGCGTGGAATAGCCCTGGAAGTTGCGGTGCAGGCGGCCCTGGCGCTGGGCCACGGCCAGGTCGTCTTCGGGCTTGGCGAAATGGTCCATGCCGATGTACACATAGCCGGCCTGCTCCAGCTTGCGGATCGCGATCCCCAGCATGTCGAGCCGCTCGTCGGCGCTCGGCATGTCCGCTTCGTTGATGCGGCGCTGCGGCTTGAACAGGTGCGGCATGTGCGCATAGTTATAGATGGCGACCCGGTCCGGATTGGCCTTGATCACCTTCTCGATCGTCTGCGCCATCGTAAACACGCTCTGCTTGGGCAGGCCGTAAATGAGGTCGATGCTCACCGAGCGGAAGCCCGCTTCGCGCGCGGCGTCGATGATGGCCTGGGTTTCGGCTTCGGGCTGGATGCGGTTGACCGCCGCCTGCACCGCCGGATCGTAATCCTGCACGCCCAGGCTGACCCGGTTGAAGCCCTGGCGGCGCAGGCTCAGGACGCGCTCGCGCGAGACCGTGCGCGGGTCGATTTCGATCGAATACTCGCCCGTGCCGTCCGGGGCGAACTGGAACCAGCGGCGCAGGTGCTCCATCAGTTCTTCCATCTGCGCGTCGGTGAAGTAGGTCGGCGTGCCGCCGCCCAGGTGCAGCTGCTCGATCTGGTTCATGCCGGCGAACAGCCTGCCCTGCATCTCGATTTCGCGTTTCAGGTAGCCCAGGTAGGTGACCGCCTTGTCGCGGTTCTTGGTAACGATCTTGTTGCAGGCGCAGTAGTAGCACACCGATTCGCAGAACGGGATGTGCAGGTACAGCGAGAGCGGCTTGACCGTGCCGCGCGTGCGCAGGCCCGCCACCGCTTGCAGGTAGTCGCGGTAACCGAAGGCTTCGCTGAAACGGTCGGCGGTGGGATACGAGGTATAGCGCGGACCGTTCTGGCTCAACTTGCGGATCAGGTCCGCATCGAATTCGATGGAACGCTGGTTAGCGATGGGAATAACGTTATGCAGCATGGTGGGCTCCTGGGCGATGGACCGAGTGTAGGGGATCAGGGCGTGCGAAATCCTTGACCTGCATCAAAAACGGCCGAGTCGGCCCGCGCCGCCCTGCTGCGGACGCGGACGCCCCACCCGGCTCTCGCCGCCGAACTTGAACACCGAGATCGCCTGCGCCAGGTGCACCGCCTGTTCGGCCACGCTGGCCGCCGCGGTGGCCGATTCCTCGACCAGGGCCGCGTTCTGCTGGGTGATCTGGTCCAGGTGCGCCACCGCGTCGTTGACCTGGGCGATGCCGCTCCTCTGCTCCATGCTGGCGCGCTTGATGTCGGCCATGATGGTGGTGGCGCGCTGCACCGATTCGACCACGCCGGCCATGGTGCCGCCGGCTTCCTCGACCAGGCGGTCGCCGTTCCTGACCTTGGCGACCGAGTCTTCGATCAGGTGCTTGATGTCGCTGGCGGCGGCCGCCGAGCGCTGGGCCAGCGCGCGCACTTCGCCCGCCACCACGGCAAAGCCGCGTCCCTGCTCGCCGGCGCGCGCCGCTTCCACGGCGGCGTTCAGCGCCAGGATGTTGGTCTGGAAGGCGATCCCGTTAATCAGGCTGATGATATCGACAATCTTGGCCGCCGAATCGCTGATCTGCCCCATCGTGGTGCCCACCTGGGCCACCGCCTGGCCGCCCTTGCCGGCGATGGCGGACGCCGACAGCACCAGCTGGTCGGCCTGCACGGCGCGGTCGGCATTGTCGCCCACGGTGACGGCGAACTGCTCCATGCTGGAGGCGGTTTCTTCGAGGCTGGACGCCTGCGACTCGGTGCGCACGGCCAGGTCGGCATTGCCGATCGCGATTTCGCGCGTGGCCGTCTCGATCGAAGCGACGTTGCTGCGCACGTCGCCGATGATGGCGCGCAGGTTGATCGTCACCTGGCGCAGGCCGCGCAGCAGTTGTCCCATGTCGTCGCTGCGCGCGGAGGTGCCGGTGATCGACAGATCGCCGCCGGCCAGCGCCTGCACCGCTTCGGCGGCCTGGCGCATCGGCACCACGATGGCCTGATGCAGCGCGACCCAGCCGCCTAGCGCGAGCAGCGCGCCGAACGCACCCAGGCCAGCCGTCACGGCGCCGCCCGACGCGACGCCCAGCACCGCCATCAGCGTTGCCAAGCTGGCCATCAGAATGCCGAGCCTTACACCGATCGGCATATTGACAGCGGCGCGCAGGCGTGTTGCGAGACCGGTGCGCACGGCGCCGCCGTCGACAATCGCCAGGCCGTCGGCCTTGCCTTGTTTGAAACGCTGATACAGCTCGCCGGCGGCCTTGATCTGTTCGCGCGTCGGGCGCGTGCGCACCGACATGTAGCCGACCGCCTGGCCGTTCTCCTTGACCGGGGTGACGTTCGCGACTACCCAGTAAAAGTCGCCGTTCTTGCGCCGGTTCTTCACCAGCCCGGTCCAGGGGCGGCCTTCCTTCATGCTGCGCCACAGGTCGGCGAAGGCTTCGGGCGGCATGTCGGGATGGCGCACCAGGTTGTGCGGCTTGCCGATCAGTTCGTCCTCGCTGAAGCCGCTCACCTCGATGAACGAGGCATTCACATAGGTGATTCTCCCCTTCGTGTCCGTTTTGGAGACGATGGATTGGCCTTCGCGAAGCTCGTATTCGATACCTGTTACCGGCAGATTGTTACGCACGGAGATACTCCTTTTGCCCTAGAGCATTAATTTGACAGGTCGAGTCTAGGGAGCTTGGGGGCTGAAATCCTTGATTTGCATCAAAAACGGCAGGGCGTACGGGGCGTGCAAGGCTGCGGAAAATGGGCGCAGTGTGGCTTTTTGCGACATATTGACATGGCGCGATGGCGGATTGGCGCGGATGTCTTTACGGCAGGTCGGACGCGTAGCGCCACTCGCCGAATTCGCGCAGCAGCGTCGTGCCGCCGCGTGTGAGGATCAGCCCGGCCCTCAGGTGATGTGGTAGCGCGTTGCGCCCTTGCGGAGACGCGGCTGATGTTCAGTAGGTAATAGAGGCGCTACACCAAAGGGCACCTCGAATTACCGGTAAATTCCGCGTAATCGCCAGCGGCGATGCCGCAGTAGCGCTTTTTGATGTCAGACAGAGCCGCTTCTGGGCCTTTTTTATAGGCGCTGAACCTCGTTTTGTGCAGTCCGGACGGACTGCGGGCGTCAGAACGCCTCGACCCTGGCCTTCTTTAAGTAGACCAGACGCCGTACATTGTAAGCGGCGACCTTCCGATTAAGCTGCAACGTCGCGCGCTAGGCCGATCGTGCGCAGGCCCTTACCCCCATCTCGGCTAGGCCGGCAAACACATGCTCGATCCGCGCGCGGGTCTTGGCAATGCGCGTATTGCGCCGCTTCTGGGTCTCCGATATTGGCTTTTCCTTGCTGCCTTTGCGCTGGATCTGCAGGCGCCAGCCCTGCCGGGTCAGCCTATCCTCGCGCTCGCCATCTACGTAGCCCTTGTCTGCAGGACGTCGCGGTTGGTATTCGACGGGTCAAGCACCGCCTCGAAATGAAGGGTATCATGCTCGCTGGCCGCGCTAATCTTGATTGTGCGTACCAGCTTGTAGCGCTTGTCTGCATTGGCCGATACCTTGTAACCAAAGTAGGACTTGCCATGCTTCTTGGTCCAGCGCGCGTCCATGTCTTTCTGCCGGCGCTTTGCGGGTTTCCAGTCAATTGGCATGGCGCCTTCTCCAACAAGCACCTTTTCCTCTTTGCTCATCGACTGCTTCGGCGTCTGCACGATGCTCGCGTCGACCATCTGACCGCTACGCGCAATGTAGCCATGCCTGGAAAGCTGGCGGTTGACGGCGTCAAAGATACTCTCGCTGGCACCGGCCTTGAGCAGGCGCTCCCTGAACTTCCAGATCGTTGTCCGGTCCGGTATCTGACTACTGGAACGCAATCCAACAAAGCGCTGGAAGCTCAGGCGGTCGAGCAACTGGAATTCCACTTGCTCGTCGCTCAGGTTGAACAGCTGCTGGATAAGCAGAACGCGAACCCGCGAACCATCAGTTCGGTCGGGAACGGGGGACGCCCGCCGCGTTCGCGGCTGAGGCGCGGAGCTGCTTCGTAAACCGCATCGGCAAGCGCGACGAAGTCGACATGCTGCTCCATCACCTTGAGCGCATCACCGAGCTCGTTCAGCTTGGCTTCTCGTTCTTGGTCGGCAAACAGACTCGTCTTGATCATGAAATTAGGTCAGCAACGTGGAGCCGCCATGATGCCACGGCTGGGTTGGTTTTTCGAGGTGCCCCAAATAATGCGACCGGCCGCATGAAATAGCGTGACTGGATTCGCACACACATGAAATCGAGTAACAAAATTGGAGAGTCGTACACATGGCAGCTGCTAAGGGCTGCCGTTTGACTGGCCGCTTCGCCCCAAAGCAGACCATCGCAAAATTAAAAACTTGCAAAACACAAATTAGTAAATTTCCGTAAAAAAAAATTGACTAGGAAGTTAATACGTATTTTCGCTCAGTGGCTGCTTCATAGAGATGATCATTCAGATGATCCAACAAGCGAAGCAACCGCTCGCTACGTTCCAACATTGCATCCTTACTCAAGACCCTCATCTGACCATGAGCTATAGCATGACGGTCTGCGACCAACTGTTCATTTATGAATACCTTAGTGGTACTCCATGCTGCTTCGTCAAATCCTATCTGGTTATTAAGTCCAGCAGATCTTAAAATCTTATCAACCACATCAGTGCCTGGATTTCCCTCAGTATTAACATTCCACGCAGTATTAGAACTAAAGACCTTTTTATCAATCGCTGCCACAATTATTTTGGCCAACGATACATGGTTCAACTCACTTCCAGGGTATTTTGCCTCGGCTGCTTTTATTACGTCTCCATAAAACGCAACAGCAATTAGCTCCGGCCTTAATTTCCGCAACGACAAATCCTGAGAAAACACATGTTTCAAATAGAGGCTAACTGCCTTTTTTAAAAAACCTTCCCAATGAGCACAAAGCATTACCTGTGTGGATCTAAATATATGGTTTGCTGAATCATCTGCATTTCTCACCAGAGCACGATAATCACTAACTTCGCGCTTTCGCCACGCTAGCTCCCTGTGCAGTTTATTTTGAAAATCCGCTAGACTTTCCATACTTAAACCTATTTTTTCTTAACTACTGAGGGAGCCTTTTTAACGGCTAGTGAATTAGCAGGCGCAGAAGAAGACCCAACTTTTAAAAACTCATTAATAACTCGTTCCGCTACCGGCATCACTCTCAGCATTCGTTCACGTGCACGCAGTCCCGAAAAGCTCTTGTTATACTCGGGCTGACTCCACACTGTCTCAATGAATTTCTTCACATCAAATGATGATTTTTTTCGTCTAACTTTCGTCCAATGACGTCCAATGATGATTGCAATTCCCTCGTAGCCACCTAAGGAAAATCCACCACGGAAGCCTTTATCAGCACTCCAAGACCGGAATGCATCTGACCCGACAGACTTCTCCAAAAATTCAAAGACCTCATGAAAAGTCGTCGCAGCGGCTTCTTGGTCGTAAGATTCATCGAGGGCGATTTCCTCCATGCGCTCACGTAAAAAATCATGAACATCCACTACAACATTAATTGCTTTTGGCTCACGTAAAGTTAAAAAACGTAAGGCTAAATCCATGTCATAGCGCTCTTGCATTTGAGAATCACTAAGTAATGTGCAATTACGAAAATTTTGATCCTCAGACAATTTTTTAAGCCACCTAAATCTCTCTGGATTGAGGCTGACTAATACACAGTTTCGAAGTTCTTGTGGTGAAAGTGGTTGCCCATAGGTATTTAACCTTTCAAAAAGATCAAATTTTCCTTTGTTGTTGCCAAGCGAATCCCTTGAAAGCACTTTTACATCTAGTCGTGTCCGCTTGAATTCTAACCGCAAGGCTTGATCCAATGAGGAAAACAACATTTTGTCTAGCTCTGGCAGATGCTTCGTGGCCGAAAGTTTAAATGATGCCTTTTTTTCCAATTCATCCGACTTTTCTTTTGGGCCAAACAACTCACCCATAAACTCAAATATTGTTGATAGCCGCTGAACACCGTCGATTACTTCCCATTGTCCTCCATCGTTAGTCGCGACATAAATTGGCGGCAATGGAATCCCTAATAAAAGAGACTCAATAAGTCGAGATTTCTGCTCAGGTAACCAGCGGAAAACCCTTTGGAACTCTGGATGAATATCCAACTCGTCATCGCGGTATAGATTAAGAATTTCACCAATCGACATTGATATATTGTCAGATGAAATCTCGCGCCTCTTTTTATCCACGGCACTCTTAAGTAATAGAGAATTTTTCTTGGCATCAATATCAACTTTATTCTTAGTTGCAGCCTTAGCTGTAGCCTTAGTTGCAGTCTTAGTTGCAGTCTTAGTTATAGTCATGGTCGTGGTTGGAATAGCGCAAGATAGGAAGGAGGAAATCATTTCCAAAATTTTTTTATTCAACAATCGCGTCAAATCTAAAAATTTTTTCTGAGTATGAACTAATTGTGGCCAATTTGAAAGCGCTTTACCTCAGCGACTTGCTCTGAAGCTGCTGCAACTTCAAACCTTAACCCATGTCGTTATACACATCTTTTTTTACTAATAAAATCAATGGCTTGCAGCCGACAACCCTGGGGCTCCACCGATATGGAATGTGCGGAAAATCGGTGCGTTTGATACCAAAATATCCGTATTTTGCCTAATTTTTAGGCGAAACATCATGAAAATCTCCGCTCCGGGCTGAAATGGCGCTAAGCGGGAAAAGATGTGTATAACGAGATGACCTTAACCTTCGTACTGAGACCTATTTCGACAGTAAAATCTGTAGCTGGCCGAAGGTGACATTGGACAAATGTTCGGTTCTGGCCGAAATCGGAAGTTCGACAAGACCAGTGTACCTCAACAGAATTGCATACCGAAATCTTTCCGTCTGGGTCAGTCGTGCTTTTTATCATGCAGTCGCGCTTTTCCATGAAATTGGCAGCAGGAGCAGACCGCGTCGGTCTTGCGATCGGTCGCAGCGACTTTCATCTTCCGGCAATTAGTGTAGTCACAAATCGTGGCGCAATCGTCGTCGATGCGCACGATGGAACGAGGGCGTGAGCAGCACGTCGGCGCGCACGCTGCCGGTGGCGGCCAGCATCGACGCAGGCAGCAAGGCACGAGCGCTCGTCATGCCGCGCGCTCCCTGGCGTGCACCAGCACGGCCAGCGCCTCGCGCAGTTCCTCAAGGCGCCGGTCCAGCACCGGCGACGCCGCGCCCAGCGCCACGAAAGCAGCCGAGGAAAAGACGTCGTGCAGCGTCGACGAAAGTCGGTGCCCCAGTCCGGCATTCCCGGTCGCATACACCTTGAGCATGCGCTCGGACGCCGATTGCAGGTTCTGGCCCAGTAACGACAGTTCAGGCGGCAGGCTGGCGCGCAGCGCCGCCACGGCTTCGCGCGCGCGCTGCTGCGGCGCGCTCAAGGCGGCAAGCCGCCTCTCGGTCTGCCACCTGGCGTACCGAATGGTCGCGATCCAGGCCCCGGCAATCACGCCGATCAGCACCGGCACCAGGAGTGCATCGCGGCTGACAACGATACCCGAGCGCGCCAGCCACGCCGGCAAGACCTGGGCCATCGTTACTGCGCCCACCACCAGGGCCACCGCACCCGCCATGCCGATCCAGCCGAAAAACAGGAAATTAGCGCTGGTCGGGCGCAGGCGGATATCGCTCAGGGCCGCGTCGGCAATGATGCTGGCGCTCGCGCCGGGCAGCTGGTCGAAGCGGTGCATGCCTTCGTTCAGCACGGCGCTGGTCGATTCTATCGAGGTCATAAAGGTTCCGGTAACGCTTGTGCGACAAGCAAAGCGGCGATTGTAACGCCGCCGCTACAAGGGCAGCCGCATATGCACCGAACCATCTTCGGCCGCCTTGCTGATCTCGAATCCGAGCTTCTTCGCCAGCTTGGTGATGCGGGTGTTCTGCGGCAGCGCCTCGCCGACGATTTCGCGCGTGCCGCGGCTGCGGCAGTAGGCGATCAGTTTTTCCATCAGCACCTGCCCGAGGCCATGCCCTTTCAGGTCGGAGCGCACCGTGACCGCGAATTCGGCGGCGATGTTATCGGGGTCGCACACCACCCGCGCCACGCCCAGCGTTTCGTTCACGCCATCGGCGCCCGGGCGGGTGGCGATGAAGGCCATCTCGCGGTCGTAATCGATCTGGGTGAAGCGCGCCAGCTGCGAGGCATTGAGCTCGCGCACGCGCACGAACATGCGGTAGCGCACATCGTCGTCGGAGAGCGCATTGAAAAACGCCACATGGGCCGGGCCGTCCTCGGGCTGGATCGGGCGCAGCAGGAGCGCTTCGCCGTTCCAGTCGATGCGCTCTTCCAGCTCGCGCGGATAGGGACGGATCGCCAGCCGGTCCAGGGTGCTGGCCGAGTGGTCGGCGATGGCCACCCGCATGCGCGCATCGAGCGCCAGCGCGCCCTCGCTGTCGACCAGCAGCGGATTGATGTCGAGTTCCACCAGTTCCGGCAGGTCGGCCACCATGTGCGAGATGCGCATCAGGGTGGCGATGATGGCGTCCATATTGGCGGGCGGCCGGTTGCGGTAGCCGGCCAGCAGCTTGGCCACGCGCGTGCGCGAGATCAGGTCGCGCGCCAGCACCACGTTCAGCGGCGGCAGCGCCACCGCATGGTCGGCCGTGACTTCGACCGCGATCCCGCCCTGGCCGAACAGGATCACCGGCCCGAACACCGGGTCGGTCGCCACGCCGATGATCAGTTCGTGCGCCTCGGGACGGCGCGCCATCTCCTGCACCGAAAAGCCTTCGAGGCGCGCGTCCGGCCGCAGTTCGGCCAGGCGCTTGTTCATGCGCAGCGCCACCGCGCGCACCGCCTCGGCGTCTTCCAGGTCGAGCGCCACGCCGCCCATGTCGCTCTTGTGGGTGATGTCGGGCGAGACGATCTTGAGCGCCACCGGAAAGCCGATCGCCTCGGCCGCCGCCACCGCCTCGTCCACCGATGCCGTGCTGCGCGTGCGCACCACCGCCACGCCGTAGGCGGCCAGCACCGACTTGGTTTCCGGCTCGCTCAGCAGCGTGCGCCCTTCCGCCAACGCCCGGCGCACCAGCACGCGCGCCGCCTGCGGGTCGCTCGCGCCGTCGTCGCACGCGGCCGGCGGCACCTGCATCAGCAGGTTCTGGTTGCGCCGGTACTGCACGATCTGCAGCCAGGCGCCGACCGCTTCCTCGGGCGTGCCGAAGCTGGGGATGCCGGCGTCGGTGAAGATCGCGCGCGCCTCGGCCACCGCATCGCCGCCCAGCCAGCAGGCCAGGATGTTGCGCGAGGATGCCCTGGCGATCGGGGCGATCGCGCGCGCAATCTCGGCGCTGGGCACGATGGCGGTCGGCGCGTGGATGAACAGGATGGCGTCGGCCTGCGGATCCCTGAGCAGGATCTCGAGCGCGTCGACATAGCGCTGCGCCGGGGCGTCGCCGATGATGTCGACCGGGTTGGCGTGCGACCAGGTGGACGGCAGCACGGCATCCAGGCGGCTCAGGGTGTCGGGGCCCAGCTGCGCCATGCTGCCCTTGGCGCTGACCACGGCGTCGGTCGCCATCACGCCCGGGCCGCCGCCGTTGGTCAGGATGGCCAGGCGCTCGCCGAACAGCGGGCGCGCATGCGCCAGGGTGGCGACGGCGGCGAACAGGTCTTCGGTGCCGAGCACGCGCAGCATGCCGGCGCGCCGGATCGCGGCGTCGTAGACGTCGTCCGAACCGGCCAGCGCGCCGGTGTGCGAGGCGGCCGCCCTGGCGCCTTCGGCCACCCTGCCCGCCTTGAGCACCAGCGTCGGCTTGCTGCGCGCGGCGGCGCGCGCGGCCGACATGAACTTGCGCGCGTGGCGCACGTCTTCCATGTACAGCAGGATGGCGCTGGTGCCGGGATCGCTGGCCAGGTAGTCGAGCAGGTCGCCGAAGTCGATGTCGGCGCTGTCGCCCAGCGAAATGAACTTGGAAAAGCCGATCCCGCGCGACCTGGCCCAATCGAGCACGCCCGTCACCAGCGCGCCCGATTGCGACACGAAGGCGATCTTGCCCGGCAGCGCGGCGGTATGCGCGAAGCTGGCGTTCAGGCCGATGCCGGGCACCAGCAGGCCGACGCAGTTCGGCCCCAGCAGGCGCAGCACGTACGGTCTGGCGGCGTCGAGCGCGGCCTGGCGCAGGCTGCGCCCATGCGCATCGTGCATGGCGCCCAGGCCGGCGGTCAGGATGATGGCCGCGCGCGTGCCCGCCTCGCCCAGCTGGCGCACCAGCTGCGGCACCGTGGCCGGCGGCGTGCAGATGATGGCCAGGTCGGGCGCCGCCGGCAGCTGCGACACGCGCGCGTAGACGCGCAGTCCGGCCAGGCTGTCGTACTTGGGATTGACCGGCCAGATCGCGCCGCCGAAGCCGCCCTCGATGACGTTGCGCAGCACCGTCGCGCCGACGCTGTGCGGTCGCGCCGACGCCCCGATGATGGCGACCGACGCCGGCGCGAACAACTGGTGCAGGTTCCTGACGCTCATGATGATCCCTTTTCGATTCGGCTTGGCGATGGGCGCAAAGCGTAGATGGCGCTCGCGCCCCCTGGCTTGATGTGCATCAAATTTTATATAACAAAGGTTTGCGCCCGCAGAACACTGCTGGACGCGCGCCGTGCTTGGGCCTACGCTTGGCTATCCCCATCCTCAGGAGCCGCCATGCCCTACAAGACCGTTCTCGTCCACGTCGATCATTCGCGCCACGCCGAAGCGCGCATGCTGTCCGCCGCCGCCGTGGCGGCCGACTGCAACGCCCACCTGGTGGGCGCCGCCATGAGCGGCGTGTCGCGCTATGTCTACCAGGACGGCGCCAGCGACCTGCTGCAGACGGTGCTGGCGACCCACATGGAAGAACTGTACCGGCGCGCCAATGCCTCGCTCGACGACTTCGACCGCATCGCCGCCGGCGCCGCCGTGCGCTCGTTCGAACGGCGCCTGGTGGACGACGAACCGGGCGCCGCGCTGGCGCTGCAGGCGCGCTATGCCGACCTGGTGGTGCTGAGCCAGTCCGACCCGGACGATCCGGTCGCGCGCATGACGCCCGGCCTGCCCGAATACGTCATGCTGGCCAGCGCCCGCCCGGTACTGGTGCTGCCCCATTCCGGCCATTTTCCCGTGATCGGCAGCGAGGTGCTGGTGGCCTGGGATGCCAGCACCGCCGCCACGCGCGCACTGGCCAACGCCCTGCCGCTGCTCAAGCGCGCGCGCCGCGTGACGGTGGCCGTGTTCAATCCCGACGAGGCCCACGGCCAGCAGCCGGGCGCCGACATCGCCCTGTACCTGGCGCGCCACGGCGTCAACGCCGACGTCATGGCGCAGCGCACCAGCATCGACGTCGGCGAGGCGCTGCTGTCGCTGGCGGCCGACGTCGACGCCAACCTGATCGTGATGGGCTGCTACGGCCACGCGCGCCTGCGCGAACTGCTGCTGGGCGGCGTCACAGCCACCATCCTCAGGTCGATGACGGCGCCGGTACTGATGTCGCACTAGATCCATCCTGCTGCGCCAGCCAGGCGCGCCCCGCTTCCACGGCCGCATCGAGTTCGCGCGCGGCCTGCAGGAACAGGGCCGCCGTGTCGCCGGCCGGTTCGCCCTTGAGCGACTGCTCCAGTTCCAGCGAGGCGGCGGCGAAGCGCTTGGCGCCTACGCTGCCGATTCCTCCGCGTAGCGTGTGCAGCATGGCCGCCGCCTCCGCGTCGCGCCCCGCGTCCCAGTGCACGCGCGCGGCGTCGAACTGCTGGTGGCCCTCCCCCACCACCCGCCGCACCAGGTTGGCCACGGCCGCCAGGTGCTCCGGATTGCCCTTGGCGATGTCGATCAGGGGCCCGAGCCGCAGTACCGGCAACGCCGCCGGCGCTGCCGAAGCCGGGGCCGGCGCGGCCGGCGCGCGCAGCCGGCCCAGGGCCGGCAGGTGGCGCGCGATGGTCGAGAGCATCTGGTCGACCTCGATCGGCTTGGCGATGACGTCGTTCATGCCGGCGTCGGCGCAGGCGCGCCGTTCGGACTCGGTCACGCCGGCGGTCAGCGCCAGCACCGGCAGCGTCAGGCGCAGGCCGGCGCGGATGCGGCGCGCCGCCGCGTAGCCGTCCATCACAGGCATCTGGATATCCATCAGCACCAGGTCGTAGGCGCCCGGATTGGCCGCCAGCCGCGCCAGCGCCAGCTGGCCGTTGCCGACGATGTCGAGGCGCGCGCCGACGCTTTCCAGGATCCCGCGCGCGACCACCTGGTTCAGGTCGTTGTCTTCGGCCAGCAGCAGGCGCGCGCCGTCCAGCCGCACGCCGTCCGCGCCGCCGTGCACGGACGGCAGCGCGGGCGCGGGCCGCAAGGCCGCCTGGGCGTGCTGCACCAGCACTTCGTGCACGGTGTCGAACAGGCTCGATCCGGTCACCGGCTTGCTGAGGATGGCGTCGGCCTGGCTGGCGGCGCTGCTTTCCATCAGCTTGCCGCGCCCGTAGGCGTTGACCATCAGGGCGATCGGCAGGCGCGCGCCGGGCATGCGTTCGCGCAGTGCGCGCATGGTGGCGGCGCCGTCCATGCCGGGCATCTGCCAGTCCAGCAGCACCACGTCGTAGTGGCGCCCGGCCCCGGCGGCGCGCGCCACCATCGCGATCGCTTCGGCGCCCGAGGCGGCCGTCTCGGCTTCCCAGCGCCAGCCGGCCACGGTCTTGGACAGGTAGTCGCGGCTGGTGGCGTTGTCGTCCACCACCAGCAGGCGCAGGGTGCCGAGCGCGGGATCGGCGGCGGCGCCATCGGCCTCGGGCGCCGCCAGCAGCGGCAGGCTGACCACGAATTCGCTGCCGCGCCCGGGCGCGCTATCGAGTTCGATGGTCCCTTTCATCATCTCGGCCAGGTGCTTGGAAATCGTCAGTCCCAGGCCGGTGCCGCCGAAACGGCGCGTGGTCGAGGAGTCGCCCTGGGTAAACGGCGAGAACAGGCGCGCCTGCTGCGCTTCGTCCATGCCGATGCCGGTGTCGCGCACGCGGATGCGCAGGGTCAGGCGCTCGCCCTCGCGCGCGGCCACGTCGACCAGCACGCTCACCTCGCCCTGCTCGGTGAACTTGATGGCGTTGCCGGCCAGGTTGACCAGCACCTGCTGCAGGCGCAGGGCGTCGCCGATCAGCTCGCGCGGCACGTCCGGCTCGACCCCGATGGCCAGGTCGAGGTCCTTGTCGCCGGCCGACACGCTCATGATGTCGGCCACCGCCGCCAGCACCTCGCCCAGGTCGAAGCGCGCCTCGGCCAGTTCCATGCGCCCGCCCTCGATCTTGGAAAAATCGAGGATGTCGTTCATGATCCCCATCAGCGACTGGCCCGAACTCCTGATCATGTCGAGGTATTTGCGCTGCTCGGCTTTCAGGTCGGTGTGCGCCAGCAGGTAGGTCATGCCGAGCACCGCGTTCATCGGGGTGCGCAGTTCGTGGCTCATGTTGGCCACGAATTCGCCCTTGGCGCGGTTGGCCGCCTGGGCGCGGTCGCGTTCCAGTTCCAGTTCGGTGGCGCGGGCGGCGATTTCGCCGGCCAGGCGGCGCCGCTCGCTGATGTCGCGCACGAAGGCATTCGCCACGAAGCCCTGGCCGTTGTGGAAGGCGGCCACCGACATTTCGATCGGGATCTCGCGTCCGTCGCGGTGCAGCGCGCTCACTTCGAGCCGGTTGTTGATGACCGGGCCGGTGCCGCTGGCGGTAAAGCGCGCAAAGCCTTCTTCGTGGGCGGCGCGCTGGGCGTGCGGGATGATCAGCTCCGACAGGCGCCGTCCGATCGCCTCGGCCGCGCTCCAGCCGAAGGTGCGTTCGGCCTCGGTGTTCCAGTCGGTGATGCAGCCGTCCACTCCGAGCGCGATAAAGGCGTCGTTCGAGTTCTCCAGGATGACCTGGATGCGGCGCTGCTCGCGCACCAGCTGGGCCAGCAGCGGGCGCACCTGCAGCAGCAGCATCGACGCGCCCAGCCCCACCAGCGCCACCAGCATGATCAGGAGGGTGTTGGCCTTGTCGCGCAGCGGCAGGTAGACGGTATCGAGATTGTTCTTGACCACCACCCCCAGGCCGAAGCCGCGGATCGGCGTATAGGCGGCGAACACGGCCACCCCGCGCAGGTCGCGCGTGACGGCCACCCCGGTATGCCCCAGCAGCGCCTCGTTGATCGGCAGGTTGACCTTGCCGTCGGGCTTGAACATCGGAATGCGGAAGGTGGAGGGATAGAAGCGGGTCGGCGCGCACAGGGCGTCGCTGCCGTCCAGGCTGCACAGCAGCACGTCCGACGAAGGGCTGTTGGCGCGGATGTCGGACAGCAGGTCGTCGATGATCGGCAGGCGCTGCTCCGCCAGCATGCGTCCGATCACGCGCGTGCCGTCGCGCACCTCGTTCTCGGTGGCCAGGATGTAGCGGCCGCGCCACAGCAGGCGCGCGCGCTGGCCGTGGGTGTTCAAGGGCTGGGCGGTGCCGGCCGCAGTCTCGGCGAAGGTGCCGCTGGCGGCCAGCACGCTGCCGTCCAGGCGTTCGAAGCGCAGCGCGCTGATGCCGGCGTTCATGAAGCTTTCGGCCGCCTCCAGCAGGGCGGCGCGGGTGGCGGCGTCGCCCTGGCCGGCCGCCAGGCGCGCCACCGGTCCCCTGACCGAAGGGCGGTTGGCGATGGTGCGCGGGAACCACAAGCTCGTTTCCAGGGTGTTGCCGACGGTGGCCGCGCTGCTGATGGCGGACAGGCGCATATTGTCGGAGATCGAGTCTTCGTAGCTGTCGCGCATGGCGGCAAAGCCGGCCGCGCCGGCGCTCACCGCCACCAGCGCCACCACCGCGATGGCGCGCGCGGTGATGCGTTTTTCGTTGTCGGGAACGGTGCCGCGCGCGGCCACGCTCTTGCGCAAGGACCACAAGCCGAGGCCCAGCACGCTCATCCCCACGGCGGTCGGGGTGACCATGACGTTGTAGGCGGCCAGCCGGTACAGCACTTCGAGCTTGAGGAAATAGCCGACCAGGGCGGCCAGGCCGATCCCGGTCACGCCGGCCACGCAAAAGGTCAGCAGGCCGCTCAGGAGCGCGTTGCGGCGCGGCAGGCGGATCAGGCGCAGGGCGATCCCGGCCAGCAGGAAGCCGAGGCAGGTGTTGGGCGCCATGCGCCCCGGATGCGGGGTGCTGGGGGTGGGCGCGGTGGGCACGCGCACGAAGTCGATCCCCAGGTTCAGGCCGCTGATGTGCTGGAACAGCACCAGCGCCGGCAGCACCAGCAACAGCAGCGAGCAGACTTGCCACAGCGGCGCATGCCAGCGCCTGCGGCGCGCGCGCGGCAGCACCAGGCAGCAGCACACCCCGGCGGCGATGAACAGCACCGGACTGTTGATCCCCATCTGGGCCGAACCGGGGATCAGGGTGGCGATCGTCTTGCTGTTGAAGATCCAGCGCACCGCGACCAGCGTGCCGAGCAGGCCGATGAACAGGCCGGCGCTTTGTTCGGCCGAGAAGGCGAATTTTTTCATGGAATAGCCAGGATTCGGACCGGATAAAGATTACCACACGAAAATGCGCGCAGGGATCCGACGAGATCGTTGTATTCCAGCCACGACTATTGATGAGATCGTACCGATGAGCTCAAGCGCCCCGCCGCTGCCTGACGGCGGCGCGCGAACCGGTTAAACTGATGCTTATGAACAATTCCCGAAAAGTCGCCGGCGTGGCCGGCCTGGTCAGCATGCTGTGGGTCGGCGTCACGGCGGCCATCGCCGCCAACCAGCGCCGCCTGGTCTTCAACCCCACCATCAAGCGCGAAGTCGACAATCCGCGCTCGAGCGGCCACCGCACCCGCGCCATCGTGCTGCGCGCGCGCGACGGCACCAAGCTGTCGGGCTGGCTGATGACGCCCCAGGTGCCGGGGCCGCACCCGGCGGTGGTGTATTTCGGCGGGCGTTCGGAAGAAGTCTCGTGGGTGGTGCGCGACGCCGGCAAGCTGTTTCCGGGCATGGCCGTGCTGGCCGTCAATTATCGCGGCTACGGCAATTCGCACGGCGAACCGGCCGAGGAACACATGGTCGAAGACGGCCGCCTGCTGTTCGACTGGCTGGCCGAGCGCGGCCACGTCGATCCGCAGCGGGTGGCGGTGGTCGGGCGCAGCCTCGGTTCCGGGGTGGCGGTGCAGGTGGCGCTGGAGCGCCCCGTGCATTCGCTGGTCCTGATCACGCCCTACGATTCGATCCTGGCCATCGCCAAGCGCAAGTTCCGCGCGGTGCCGGTCGAATACGTGCTGCGCCACCGTTTCGAGTCGGTCAAGTACGCCTCGGCGCTGACCGCGCCCACCTATGTGCTGCGCGCCGCCTTCGACGATATCGTCCCCCATTCGCACACCGACCTGCTGGTGGCCCAGCTGGGCAAGCTGCACCTGGACGAAACCGTGCCCGATTCCGACCACATGAATATTCCTTACCTGGAAGCGACCCAGGAGCGCATCGCCACCTTCCTCGCCACCCGCTTCGCCCTGCCGCTGGAAGACACGGTGGTGGCCGCCGCCCTGCCGGCGGCGTAAATGCCGCCCGCGCCCGCGATGGGCGTATGATGGGCTCGTTACCGATCTTCTTTTCGGTCTGACGAGGCAGCGGAGTACACCATGATCGATCGCGAACAGACCATCAAATTCCAGGCGATGGAACAAGCGGCGCCGCGCCTGCGCCAGGCGTTCCGGGCCCTGACCGGGGCGCACGCCGCCTTCCAGGGCGCGATCGGGCTGCGTTCGGTGTCGGTGTCCGACCTGCTCGACGACGACAGCATCGAAGCGACGTTCAACGGGGTGCGCATCAAGTTCCAGATGCTGCTGGTATTCGGGGCCGACCGCCGGCCGCGCGCGCGCGTGGTCTGCATCCATTGCCACTGCACCTTCGGCAAGCCGGTGCAGGCGGCGCTCGGCGCTTTTACCTTCGGCCCGGACGGCATGACCGACCTCGATCCCGACGCCGAAGGCCACTTCCCGCGCATGGACAGCGACGCCGCGGCCATCGTGCTGCGCTACCTGGAAGCGGCCATCAACGCCAACCGTACCTTGTAGCGGTGCTTACAGGCTGCGGCGGCGGCGCGCCAGGGCCAGGCCCAGCATCGCCGTGCCCATCAGGGCCAGGCTGCCCGGTTCCGGCACCGGATTGGTCGGCACCACGTTTTCGAAACGCAGGTTGTCGATCGCCAGCGCGCCGTTGACCACGGTGCCGGTGCGAAACACCACGCGGTCGAAGCCGGACAGGAACTCGATCCCGATGAAGGAACCGTCGACACCGTCGCCGCCGGTGTCGAAAAAGGCGCTGCCGACCAGGGTGTTGCCGAGGTAGGCGAGGAGCGTGGTGTCGTCTTCCGGATTGGTGCTGGCGTCCGCGCCGAGCCGCGTCATCACCGAGGAAAAGCGGATTTCGGCGTCGGTCTCCGGCGCATTGTCGAAGAACTTGAGGGCGACCTTGCTTTCCGGCGCGGGCGAGGTGGCGTACACATTCATGTCGAAATTGACGAAGCTCGCACCCAGCGCGGCGTAGCGGTTGCCGATCGGTCCGACTTCCGCATCCTCGAAATCGATCACCGTGGGCGCGGTAAACCCGCCGGCGCCGATGATGCCTGCCTGCGCACTGCCGGCCAGGGCCAGGGCCAGGCACGCTGAAAGTGCAATTTTGCCAATCATATTTTCTCCGTTGTTATTGTGGACATACCCCTTCCACATATAAGCAATTTGCGTACCCGAAAAAAGTTGTTCGAGTATTCAGTGACTTAGCGCAAGGGAAACGCTTTGCGCCTTCCTGACTGTAAAGAAATCCGACAACAGGCATGGTATAATATTAACTTCTTGCATGGCGCCTTGGCGGCGTCCGCCGGAAATGCTACTGTCTGCCCGACTCGTTCATCCACCAGAGCACCGCCCATGCCCGTCCTGTTCAACGACCTGCCCCGGCAGCGCATCCTGTCGGTCGACGCCTTTCGCGGCATCACCTTCATTCTCATGTTGTTCGTCAATTTCCTGGCCGGAGCCCGCGGGGTGCCCGGCTGGCTGCTGCATGTCGACGGCGGCGCCGACGGCATGGGCCTGGCCGATATCGTGTTTCCCGGCTTCCTGTTTGCGGTCGGCATGTCGATTCCCTTCGGCGTGAACAGCCGCATCGCGCGCGGCGACAGCCAGGGCCGGGTGTTCGGCCACACGGCCTATCGCGCGCTGGCGCTGGTGCTGATGGGCGTGTTCATGGTCAACGCCGAGTCCGGCTATGACGAAGCCGCCATGGGCATGCCGATCGCGGCCTGGTCGCTCGCCTTCTACGCCGGGGCGGCGCTGGTGTGGGGCGTGTACCGCTTCGACAGCGCGCTCCTGAACCGCTGCCTGCGCGGGGCCGGCGTGGCCCTGCTGGCCGGGCTGGCGCTGGCCTGGCGCGGCGCGGATGGCGCCATGATGACGCCGCAGTGGTGGGGCATCCTCGGCCTGATCGGCTGGGCCTACCTGGCCGGGGCCGTGCTGTACCAGCTCACGCGCGGACGGCTGGCGGCGCTGCTGGCGGCCATCCCGGCCGCGGTCGCGGTCACCATGCTGAGCACCAGGACCGGGATCGGCGCCGGACTGGCCGGGCACGCCACCCACAGCGTGATCGTGCTGGCCGGGCTGGTGTGCGCGCTGCTGTTTTTCGACGGCAAACAGGCTGCGGGGCGGCGCTTCGGGCGGGCCGCCGTGTTCGCGGCCGCGCTGGCGCTGGCCGGCTGGGTGCTGCACCAGTGGTATCCGGTGTCCAAGATCGGCGCCACCCCGCCCTGGGCCCTGTACTGCGGCGCCCTGTGCGTGGCCGTCTTCGCGCTGCTGTACTGGCTGGTCGAGGTGCTGGCCGCGCGCAGCTGGACCGCGCTGGTGGAACCGGCCGCGACCAGCCCGCTCATCACTTACCTGCTGCCCTTCGCCATCGGCGCCGCGATCAGCCTGGCCGGTGCGCATTTCCGCCCAGCATTGATGGAAGGCGGCAACGCCCTGCTGGCCGGGGCCGTGTTTACAGCAACAATCGTGCTGGTGGTTGCACGCCTGAACATACATAATTGCAAGCTCAAGATTTAAGCAAGGAGACCCGATGTTGAACAAGACCTGCATGACCACGCTCACCTGCGCCCTGGCCCTGGCCGCCGCCGCATCCGCCGCCGCCCCGGCCGCGCCGGTGGAAGTGGGCTCGTACTACACCGCCTGGAGTACCGAAAGCGGCTTTCGCCTGAAACAGCTCGACCAGGCCGGCGTGGCGGGACGCTTCACCTTCCTGAACTACGCCTTCGCCAATCTGTACAAGATGCCGGACAACACCTACCGCTGCGACAGCGGGCGCGACATCAAGGATGCCGCCGACGGCGGCGGCATGCGCGCCACGCTCGACTACGCGCGTCCGTTCACGGCGGCCGAATCGGTCGACGGCACGGCCGACACGGCGACCCAGCCGCTGGCGGGCAACTTCAACCAGCTGCGCCAGCTCAAGGCCAAGCATCCCAAGCTGAAGGTGCTGCTGGCCATCGGCGGGGCCGAATGGTCGCGCTGGTTCTCGGCCGGCGCCGCCACCGCGCCGCTGCGGCGCGCGCTGGTGTCGTCCTGCATCGACCTGTACATCAAGGGCGACCTGCCGGTGCTCAACGGCCATGGCGGCAAGGGCGCCGCGGCCGGCCTGTTCGACGGCTTCGACATCGACTGGGAGTATCCGGGCGTGCCGCTGATGGCGTACAACACCATCAGCCCGGCGGACAAGCAGAATTTCACGCTGCTGCTGGCCGAGTTCCGCAGCCAGCTCAACGCCCTCGGCAAGAAGCAGCGCAAGAAGTACTACCTGACGGCGGCCGTCAACAGCGGCGCCAAGACCACCGACGCCACCGAACCGGCCAAGTACGTCAAGTCGCTCGACTGGATCAACCTGATGACCTACGACTTCCACGGCGGCTGGACCAGGCAGGGGCCGACCGGCTTCCATTCGAACCTGTACCCCGATCCGGGCAGCCCCGACACCGACAAGCAGAGCGTGCACACCGGGGTCGAGCGCTTCCTGAAAGCCGGCGTGCCGGCCAAAAAACTGGTGATCGGCGTGCCGTTCTACGCGCGCGGCTGGAGCGGCGTGCCGGCGGTGCGTTACGGCCTGTACCAGAGCGCCACCGGGCCGGCCAAGGGCTTCGAGGAAGGCACCGAGAAATACTCGACCATCTCGGCGCGCAAGGCGCCCAAGTTCTACCATCCGGTCAGCAAGCAGTTGTGGACCTACGATAACGGCAACTTCTGGACCTACGACGACCCGCTGGTGATCAAGGAAAAAGCCGCCTACGTGCGCGACCACCGCCTGGGCGGCATGATGTCGTGGGCGCTGGACCAGGACGACGCCGGCTTCGCGCTGTCCAAAGCCATGCTCGAGGCGCGGTGACGGCCGGCGCCGGCGCGCCGCTGCGCAAGGTACTGGTCATCTTCGCGCACGCGGCGC
Source organism: Massilia atriviolacea (assembly GCF_003953935.1). Lineage (GTDB taxonomy): Bacteria > Pseudomonadota > Gammaproteobacteria > Burkholderiales > Burkholderiaceae_D > Telluria_A > Telluria_A atriviolacea. Next base: position 332,667 of record NZ_RXLQ01000003.1, on the reverse strand, counting down.
CGCAGCGTTCGCGCGTCAACCGCCGCCTGGCGCAGGCGGCGCGCAGCGTGCCCGGGGTCGAGCTGGTCGACCTGTACGAAACCTACCCCGACTTTTACATCGACGTGGCGGCCGAACAGGACAACCTGGCCGACGCCGCCGCCCTGGTGTTTCTCCATCCGATACAGTGGTACGGCATGCCGTCCCTGCTCAAGGAATGGGTCGACACGGTGCTGGTGCCCGGCTGGGCCTACGGCGCCGGCGCCGAGGCGCTGCGCGGCAAGCACTTCTGGCTGGTGGCCTCGACCGGCAGCCCGGCCGAGGCCTACGCCCCGGACGCGGCGCACGGCCACCACTTCGACGCCTTTCTGCCGCCCTACCGCCAGATCGCCGCCCTGTGCGGCATGGAGTGGATCGCCCCGCACATCCTGCATGGCGCCCACCAGTCCAGCGAAGAAACGCTCGGCGCCCACGTCGACGCCTTTGCCGCCCGCCTGAGCGCGCTGACGGCCGCCTGACCTCCCCTTTTGAAAGCTCTGTAACGATGGAACACGGTTTGCTGCTTAACGCGCTGATCTACCTTGCGGCGGCGGTGATCGCCGTGCCGATCGCCAAGAAACTCGGGCTCGGCGCCGTGCTCGGCTACCTGCTGGCCGGGATCGCCATCGGCCCGTGGGGGCTGGGCCTGATCGGCGAGGTCGAAGACATCCTGCACATTTCCGAATTCGGGGTGGTGCTGCTGCTGTTCGTGATCGGGCTCGAACTCGAACCGAAGCGCCTGTGGGCCATGCGGCGCGCGATTTTCGGGCGCGGCGCGGCCCAGGTGCTGGGCGTGACAGGCGCCCTGTGCGCGGCCGCCATGCTGGCCGGGATCGACTGGAAAGTGGCGCTGATCGCCGCGCTCGGGCTGTCGCTGTCGTCGACTGCGATCGCCCTGGCCACACTGGATGAACGCAACCTGATGACCACCCCGACCGGCTCGGCCAGTTTTGCCATCCTGCTGTTCCAGGACATGGCCGCGATCCCCATGATCGCCATCGTGCCGCTGCTGGGCGTGGCGGCGGCCGAAGGCAGCGAACAGGGCTGGCTGGGCGTGCTGAAAGTGGCCGCCGTGATCGGCGGCCTGATCTTCGCCGGACGCCACCTGGTGCGTCCGCTGCTGCGCATCATCGTCAAGACCGGCATGCGCGAGATTTTCACCGCCTTCGCGCTGCTGCTGGTGATCGCCATTTCGCTGCTGATGCAGTGGGTCGGCATGTCGATGGCGCTGGGCGCCTTCATGGCCGGCATGCTGCTGGCCGATTCCGAATACCGGCACGCGCTGGAGACCGACCTGGAGCCGTTCAAGGGTTTGCTGCTGGGACTGTTTTTCATCGCGGTCGGCATGTCGGTCGACTTCGGCGTGTTCATGGCGCAGCCGTGGCTGATCCTGGGGCTGGTGGCGGCCTTCCTGTGCATCAAGATCGCAGTCCTGTACGGGATCAGCAAGATCGCCGAGATTGCGCGCAGCCAGCAGGCGCTGTTCGCCTTTATTCTGTCGCAGGGCGGCGAATTCGCCTTCGTCGTGTTCGGCGCGGCCGAGGCGGCCAAGGTGTTCAGCGCCGAGGTGGCATCGATGCTGGTGGTGGTGGTGGCGCTGTCGATGGTGGTCACGCCGCTGCTGCTGATCGCCCACGACCGCCTGATCGCGCCGCGCTACCGCGCCGACAAGACGCGCCAGGCCGACAGGATCGCGCCCAACGACGAGCATGTGATCATCGCCGGTTTCGGGCGCTTCGGCCAGATCGTCGGGCGCCTGCTGACCGCCAACGGCGTCAAGCTGACCGTGCTCGACCACGATCCGGACCAGATCGACCTGGTGCGCCGCTTCGGCACCGAAGTGTTTTACGGCGACGCGACCCGCATCGACCTGCTGCACGCGGCCGGGGCGGCGCGGGCGCGCGCGCTGGTGGTGGCGGTGGACGATATCGACGACAGCCTGAAGCTGGTGGACGCGGTGCGGCGCACCTTCCCGGACCTGAAAATCATGGCGCGCGCGCGCAATGTGACCCACTACTTCGACCTGCGCGACCGCGGCGTGACCATCATCCAGCGCGAAACGTTCGAGGCGGCGCTGATGCTGGGGCGCGACGTGCTGCACGAGCTCGGCTTCGGCGCGTACCGGGCGCGCCAGGCGGCCAGCAAGTTCCGCCTGTTCAACCTGCGCAGCCTCGACAAGATCTATCCGTATTACAAGGACAAGGAACAATTCCTGTCGGTGGCCAAGCAGGCGCGCGAGGAGCTCGAAGCCATGTTCGCGATGGATGCGGAACTGGCCGAGGACGACAGGCAGAATCGCTGGGATGGGACCTGATACGGGGAATGTCCCTCGGAAGATTTAAATAACGACAAGAAATGCGTCCATGAACATCCCAGAAAAACTCCGCTCGATCACCGCATCGCTTTCGGAACGCAGCCGCGAGCGCAAACGCCTGCGCGGTCCTGCCGACCTGAACTACGCCATCGCCGATTCCATCGAACTGCTCGACGCCACCGCCTGGCAAGAACTGGCGCAGCACGCCGGTTTCTTCCTGTCCTACGCTTACCTCAAGTCGCTCGAACGGGTGCTGCCGCACAACCTGTCGCCGCGCTACGCCCTGATCTACAGCGGCGCCGGCCCCGAGCGCATGCCGGTCGCGGCCGTGTACATGCAGATCGCCGACATCAGCCTGGCCCAGGCGCGGCCCGACCCCTCCCGCAGCAACACCAAACGCCCCGCCCCGCTCGACGCGCTGGCCAAAAAGACCAGCCAGCGCATCCTTACCTGCGGCAACCTGCTGACCTTCGGCCAGCACGGCATCGCCATGGCGCCCGGCGCCGATCCCAAGCTGGCGTGGCACGGCGTGGCCGAGGTGTTGTACCGCGTGCGCCAGGCCGACAAGCTGGTCGGCAAGACCCACTTCATCATGATCAAGGACCTGCACGCGCCCCATCTTGAGGACGCCACCCACCTCGAACACCTGAGCTACCGCTACGTGGAAACCGAGCCGAACATGGTGCTGGCCCTGCAAGACGACTGGAAGCATTACGACGACTACCTCGCCAGCCTGGCCTCCAAGTACCGCAGCGGCGTGCGCAACGCGGTCTTCAAGACGCTGGACGATGCCGCCTGCACGCTGGAACAGTTAAGCGACCTGGACGCGGTGCGCGAACAGATCCACGGCCTGTACAAGGAAGTGCAGGTCAATGCCGGGTTTCGGCCGTTCGAACTGCGGCCCGAGTATTTTCCGGCGCTGCAACAGGCGGCCGGCGAGCGCTTCCGCTGCAGCGTGCTCAAGCGTGACGGGGCGATGCTGGGATTCCTGATCTCGGTGGCCGATGGCGAGACGTCGATCGCCTACCATATCGGCTTTAACCGCACGGCGGCGGCCGACCTGCCGATCTACCTGCGCCTGCTGCACGCCGGCATCGCCGACGCCTTGTCGATGGGTTGCAAACAAGTCTCGTTCGGCCGCACCGCGCTCGAACCGAAGGCGGCGCTGGGCGCGAAGCCGCAACCGTTCGGCATCCTGGTGCGCCATCGCCAGCCGGTGCTCAACAAGATGATCAAGCACCTGCTGCTGGGCATCGAGCACGATGAGGCACCCGAACGCAGTCCGTTCAAGAAGGCGGCTAGGGCCGCCTGACGCCCGCCGCCGCGCTCGAAGCTCAGCGGCTTTTCGCTGCCGGGGCCGCTTTGACCGGCAGATACCTGCCCGCCCTGCCGTCCCAGGTGAAGACCTGTTTCCACTTGCCCTTGAGCGTGCGCATCTGCAGGTCGGCAAACCCGCTGGTGCTGCTCGGAAGGACGGACAGCACGTTCGTGCCCTCCGACACTTCCCGCTCCCTGGTGCCGTCCTTGCGCCATTCGCCGGCCAGGTCGCTGTGGAAAGAGACCGGCTCCGACAAAATATTGACCAGCTTGCCGCCATCGATGCGGAACAGCGCCAGGGCTTCATAAAACGCCCCGCCGCCGGCATACCCCTCATGCCAGCCGAGGCGCAGGCCGATGGCCGTGTCGGCCGGCGCGATCCTGTAGGGAGCGAAGTCGAAACGGCGATAGCTTGCGGGCATCATGCCGCTCGCCGCGCCGCCGGGAGTGAGGACATCGCGGTCGGGACCGTCGAGGCTGGTGGCATCCCAGTTGGTCTTGATATCCAAGGGCTTGCCGTAACTGGCAAGCAGGGTCGGCGCGGCGCCGCCGGCCTGGTGTTGCACGACACCGAGATACACCGGCGGATCGACGAATTCGGGCACCTGGCCGGGCTGGTAGAATTTTTCGCAGCTCGGCCCCTTGCTGTATTTCTGTTCCGATTCGAGTTCCTTTTTGCTGCGCGCAAAACACGCGATCGCGACGAAGGTGTTGGCGCGATGCGGCCAGGCCTTGGCGCCGACCAGCGTGGCGAGCGAGGCGTCGCGGCCCGGCGCGATCAGGGCGACCAGCGCGCTGGCAGTCAGGCCGGCGGGTAGCACGGTGCCGAGGCCGTCCGCCTTGGCACCGGCTTTCGGCGCCGCCTTGTCCTGCGCGAGAGCCGATGCCGGCGACGCGCATGCCAGCGCCATCAGGCCGGCAAGCAGTGTGGCGATTCGCATTGAACATTCCTTTCTCATCCTGGCCTTACATGAAATTGCGGGTATGCAGCGCCGACAACTGGCGCGCCTGCGCCTTGGAAAACCCGAGCCGCTCGAGGCGCGACTGGCGTCCTTCGGCCATGTCGACCATCAGCTGCTGCACGCGCAGGTAGCCGGCCGCGATCGCGCCGGGGGTCAGTTCGCCGGCCGCCAGCAGGATCAGCGCATCGAATACCTCCTCGTTCAGCCCCGAGCTGGCCGCCAGCGCATCGTTGCGCGACTGGACCGCATTGGCCAGGCGCGTGCGAAAGGCCGGCTCGCGTTCGAGCCGCGCCGCCAGGTGCGTCATGCCGAAAGCGACGTGGCGCGCTTCGTCGCGCGCGGCCAGGCGCGCGATCTGGCGCGTGACCGGGTCCGGCGCGTACGCATGCAAAAAGTGCAGCAGGCTGACGAACGTACCCTCCCCCAGCACCGACAGCAGGAACTCGGCCACCGAAAAATCCTGCTCGTCGAGCAGCGTCTTGAGCGAGCTTTGTCCGCCCGCCGTCGACAGGCCGGGTTCCCGGCCCTTGAGCCGCACGCGCCGCGTGAACACCTCGATGTGGCGCGCTTCGTCGGCCACCTGGATCGCCAGCACCGCCTGCACTTCGCGGTAGTGCGGATGCACCTGTCCCAAAAAGCGCGCCGGCACCACCAGCGCCGCCACTTCGTTCTCGATCATGTAGGTCAGCACCTGCACCACCGCGTCTTCGACCATGTCGGGCAAGCTGAAGTCGGCCTTCCAGTCGATCGCGGTCTCCGGATCCCACTGCGCCGCCGCCGCCTGCGCGTACAGGTCGGCCGCGCGTTCGGCCCAGACCTCTTCCTTCTGGTCGAGGCGGAACTGCATGGCGGGCGATCCGGCTTCCACGGTCGCGCCGCGCGCCGCCAGGCCCCATTGGGCCTTGGCCTGCGTGGCGACCGCGCCGTCGATGCGCGGGTCGGCGTGGCCGCTGTGCAGCGCGGCGCGCCAGCGGCCGGCCGAGGCGCCACCGCGCGTCACCCGCACCACCTTGCACCCGTCCACGTCCAGCGCCGCGCACGGGTGGCCCTGGCTGCGGCACCAGGCGCCGAGCTGCCCGTCCCAGCCCGCGCCGGTCCCCGTCACATCGAGCGACTCGCCCGGCGCGATCTGCTGCAGGCCGTGCTTGACCAGCAGGTGGGCGCCTGCATCGAAGCCCAAGGCCTCAATATCGATAGTCGGCTGCAAGGATCTTCCCTTCGGCATCGTAGAAACGCTCGTCGTCGACCGCCCGCACCAGCGCGTCGTAGCCGCTCACGCGCCCCGGCAGCCAGGTTTTCAGGCCTTCCAGTTCGAGCAGCGGACGCACCTCGGGATCGTCCCAGCTCATCGCCAGCAGCAGTTCGCCGAAGCGCGCAATCTGCGCCGCCGGCGCGCCCGGGCTGACCGTGAAGTTACAGTGGTCGAAGGGCGCCGTGCGCGCCAGGATCGCCGTGGCGCCGGCCGGCAGCACGCCCTCGCGCGAGAAAGCCATGTGGTTACTGTCGATCATCCAGGCGGCATCGATCTCGCCGGCCATCAGCGCCAGCGCGGCATCGCGTTCGCCGCCGATATGGTCGCCGTGCTTGCCGCCCAGGACGTCGAAGCGGCGCGCGCTGTAATCGCGCCCGGCCAGCATGCCGTGCTGGCGCAGCAGGTCGAGCGGAATCAGGTGCGCCTGCGGCGAGTCGATCGCGCCGAAGCCGATCGTCTTGCCCTTGAGCTGCTCCAGCGTGACGACCGGACCGGTGCGCGCGACCAGCACCGAGGTCAGGTCGCAATCGCTGTCGCGCATGGCCAGCGCGGTCACGCCCAGGCCGCGTGCGCGCGCCATGCGCTCGGCGCGCACCCAGGCCAGCGGCGAGTTCCAGGCCAGCGCAATGCTGCCGTCGAACTGCGCTTCGACCTGGCGCTCGTAGTTGGAGTACAAAATATAGTCGAACTCAACATCGTGGCGGCGGAAGTACTCCTTGAAGCCTTCCCAGATCGTCACGACTTTCGGTGCGTAGGCGACCGCGCCCATCATCAATGGTGTGCTCATGGCGCGCTCCTTAACCGAATACCGGCATGCCGCAGACGGCCTTGCCGATAAAGTCGAACAGCACGTCGGAGGTCGGCGCCATGATCGAGGCGGCGCGCGCATCGCGGAAGTAGCGCTCGATGCCGACATCCTTGCGGAAGGCCGCGCCGCCGCATACGCGCATGGCGCTGTCGGTCACTTCCAGCGCCGCTTCGGCCGCTGCCGCCTTGACCTGCATCACGCGCAGCATGGCGTCCGGACGGTTGGCTGCCAGCGCGGCGAGCGTGTCGTCGCGCAGGGTGCGCACCATGTCGGCCTGGATGCGGGCGCGCGCCAGGTAGGCGCGGATGGTCGGCAGTTCCGACAGCGCGCTGCCCAGGTGTTCGAGCTTGCTGCCGCCGGCGTGCGCGCATGCCGCTTCCAGCACGGCGTCCATCTGGCCCAGCGAGGACGAGGCGATCAGGGTCGAGAAGACCGGCAGCACCGCGCCGATCATGATGTCGAAGCCGCCGCCGTCGGCGCCCAGCATGGCCGCCGGAGCGACGCGCACGCCGGTGGCGCTGATGGGCGACGATTTATTGCCGCGCAAGCCCATGCCGTCGAAGGCTTTCGGTTCGGAGAGGCCCGCGCTCTTGCTGTCGACCAGCCACAGGGTGCTGGCGCCTTCCCTGGCGACCGGCGCGGTCGACCAGACATACGAATCGGCTTCGCCGGCGGCGGTGACCATCGATTTGCTGCCGTCGATGACGATGCCCTCGCCATCCTGGCGCGCGGTGCCGACCGGCGCCCAGAAGTGGCTGCGCGAACCGCTGTCGGACCAGGCCAGGGTGCTCAGGTGGCGGCCGGCGGCGACGTCGCGCCGCACGTTCTCGGTGGCGGTCTTTTCCAGCACGGTGGCGGCGCACAGGTGCATGCAGACGATCATCGCCGTCGACGGGCATGCCCTGGCCAGGCGCTCGATCAGCTGGGCCGCTTCGGGCAAGCCCAGGCCCATGCCACCCACGTCCTTGCTGCTGACAAGGCCCAGCAGGCCGGCTTTGCCCAGCGCGTCGATGGCGGCGCGCGGAAAGCGGGCGTCGCGGTCGGTGTCGGGGGCGGCCGGCAGGACGATGGTGGTGACGATGGTGTCGAGTGTGTGAAGGTAGGTCATGGCATCTCTGTAAATATGACGATGGATGCCACCGGCAGGCTGCGGACACAGGCAATGTACGGGCAAGTGCGGGCAATTCCGCACGGGAATCGGCCGACAGGGGCGCACCTCGACAAGTTCTGCTCGACCTGCCCGGCGGCAGCGCTTGGAAACGGTACTTTTGCCGCGTTCGCCATCGCCCCAGCCACACGCGGGCCGTCGGACCCGGCCAGCGTTCCATGGGAGCTGGCAGCGGCGTTACGGCGGGCTGGTTCGGGACGAACACAACAGTTGCCGGGAGTGTAGCAGACTCGCCCTACTGGCGGGAGGGGCTTTCCCCAGCGGCGGAACAATCCGCTTGACCGCCTGTCACGTGTCAGATATTGTTTACATGTGAAAGAAAATAAACCACCAATCGACGGAGACCAGTTGCTGGCGATCCTGTCGGCCCTCGCCAATCCGCACCGGCTGCGCATCGTCGCCGCCCTGGCAGCGGGCGGACGCAACTACGTCAGCCAGCTTGCGCGCGACATTGGCATCAGCCGGCCCTTGCTGCACCTGCATCTTCAAAAACTCGAACAAGCCGGCCTCCTGACCAGCCGCCTCGAACTGTCGCACGACGGCAAAGCGCTCAACTACTTCGAAGCGGCCGGCTTCGCGGTGGCGCTGACGCCGGAGATGATTGCCGAGGCGGCGAAGTCGCTTACCATCCACCTTGAAAAGTAGACCCACACCATGTCCGAACACATCTTTCTGATCACCATCGGGCTGCCGCTCGCGACCCTCCTGCTCATTTTCGGCATGAAGTACTTTGCCGCCATCGCCCAGGCCAAGGCGCGCCTGGCCAGCGACGAGGCTTACCGCCAGCTGGCGGCGCAGGCGGCGGCGTCCCAGGCCGATGCGGCCGCCGCGCTGGGCGCCATCAACGCCCACCTGGCGGAGATGAAAACGCGCGTGGCCGCCGTCGAAAAAATGTTGCGCGACGTCGAATAAGCCGGCATCGCGCCCACAGCACCGTTCGATTCCAAGTCTGTAGCTCACCAGGAGAACGTCATGCCCTACCACCAGCAAATCGAACCGGGCAAGGATGCGCAGCGCTATGCGCGCATCGCCGGCGCGCTGTACCTCCTCATCATCGTGATCGGCCTGCTGGGCGAAACGCTGGTCCGCAACAGCCTGGTGGTGGGCGGCAACGCCGCCGACACCGCGCAGCGCATCCTGGCCTCGGAGTGGCTGTGGCGCGCCGGCATCGCCGGCCAGCTGGTCTTGCTGCTGTGCGCGGTCGGCCTGTCGCTGGCCTGGTATGTGCTGCTGCGGCCCGTGAACAAGAACCTGACCCTGCTGGCCATGTTCTTTGCGCTGGTGTCGCTGGCGGTCGAAAGCGTCAGCGCGCTGCAACTGCAAGGCGCCCTGTCGCCGCTGCTGGCCGCCAGCCACCTGGGTATCGACCCGCGCCAGGTGCAGGCCACGGCCTACCTGGCCATCGTCGGGCATGCCCATGCGTTCGCGGTGGCGCTGCTGTTCTTCGGGGCCGAGTGCATCATCGTCGGCCACCTGGTGCGCAGGTCCGGGTATTTTCCGGCCCCGGTCGGGGTGCTGATGCAGGTCGCCGGCCTGTGCTACGTGGCCAACACCTTCATCATGGTGCTCTACCCCGCCCTGCATGCCGTGGTGTTCCCGGCCATCCTGGCGCCGTGCCTGCTCGGCGAGAGCGCGTTTTGCCTGTGCCTGCTGTTCAAGGGCGTCGACATCGCGCAATGGGAGCGCAGGGCCGCGCCGTCGCCCGCCATCGATTGACTTGCAAAAGGAGCCGCACCATGCACCAGATCAGCACCTTCCGACTGACCCTGTTACGCGCCATGTACCTGCTGCTGGTGGTGGGACTGGGCCTGACCATGTGGCCGACCATTATTGCGCCCTCGGCCGTGTCGGCGAATCCCGGCACCGTGGTGCGCTCGCTGCTGGGCGCCCTGTGCCTGCTGTCGGTACTGGGCTTGCGCTATCCGCTGCGCATGCTGCCGCTGCTGATCTTCGAGCTGGCCTGGAAGATCATCTGGGTGGCCGCCTTCGCCCTGCCGATGTGGCTGGGAGCGGGCCTCGACGACTATGCCGCCGAGACCCTGTTCGCCTGCGCGATCGGCATCGTGCTGGTGCCGCTGGTGCTGCCGTGGGGTTACATCGGGCACGCCTACCTGCGCGCGCCCGCCACGCCATGGAGAGCGCCGGCCGCTACAGCAGCAGGCCCGGACCCGCGATAGCGCCGTAGGCATCGGTCCACATGGCGGCGGCCGCGCCGGTGATCTCGATCCCGCCCGGCTTGGTGGCATACATCGCCGCCAGCTCGCCGCCGGCCGGAGCGGCATCGTACCAGCCGTCCTGGCCGAGCGGGACAGCCTGCTGCTCGCCCAGGCCGGCGACCAGCGCCATCAGGTCGCAGGAGCGGGTTCCGCCCTCCCCGATCAGTTGCAGCCAGAGTGCGTCGGGGCCGGGATTGTCGTACCAGCCGGCCAGCGCCATGCCTTCGGCCGCGCCGGTCCTGAGAAACAGGTTGGCGCCATCGCGCATGAGGGTCACGTTTGCCGCCTCGATGCCCAGGCCCAGCGAGACGGTCACCGGGCCGCGGGCGCACAGGATGACGGTGTCGTCGCCATCGCCGGCGTTGAAGGCGAGCGTGACATCGGCGCCCCAGGCGGTGATGGTGTCGTTGCCGGCGCCGCCGATGTAGAGGCTCTGGCCGGCGCCTTCGATGAGGTCGTCGCCGGCGCCGCCGTCGAACAGGTTATTGCCGCGCACATCCTGGAGCACGTCGTCGCCGTCGAGGCCGAACAGCAGGTCGGCGCCCTCGCGGCCGTGCAGGATGTCGGCATCGTCGCTGCCGGTGAGCACGGCTTCGCGCGCGCCGTCGTCGGGTGCGTCGTACTGCGACGCGAACCAGTAGGCGGTCTGGCCGTCGTCGCCGCTCAGGATCATCGCTTCCATGTCGCGCCACGGAAGCGCCGGCGCCCAGCCGGCGATGGCGGCGGCCAGGGCGGCGATGGCCTCCTCGTCCAGCCAGTACAGCAGCGCGTCCTGCCCGGCTGCGGACAGGGGGGCGGACAAGCTCGTTGCGGTGTCGGTCGTCATAAGGTCTCCTGGAAAAACTGCGATGGGCGCCTGTGAGGCGTCCATCCAGAATATATTTACCAGTAGAAACTTTATGAAGACAGCGCAGTCGGATCGCAGTGAATTATTGATTTGCAGCAATTAATCCGTCGGCGCCCCGCCGAAACGGCCTTGCCGTGCGGCTCAGTCCTTTTTCTTCATCAGTCCGGCAAGGGCCGCGAAGGGGTTGTGCGTGGCCGGGGCCACCTCGGCCGACAGCAGGCCGGCGCCACGGTCCGCTTCCAGGTAGCGCGAGTGCTCGTTGTCGTGGCAGTACAGGCACAACAGCTCCCAGTTGCTGCCGTCGGGCGGATTGTTGTCGTGGTTGTGGTCGCGGTGGTGCACGGTCAGCTGCGACACGTTGGCGTTGGTGAATTCGCGCATGCAACGCCCGCAGACCCACGGATACATTTTCAGGGAGCGCGCCCGGTAGCCGCTTTCGCGCGCGTCGGCGGCCTTGCGCGCCTCCGCCACGATTTTATCGAGGCGGGCGGCGTCGGGTTTTTTGCCAATTGTCATGTCGGTGCCTCTTTGTCAGGAATGTCGTCGTTGGGCGGAAGGATACTGCCTCTTCGCATCCTTGAAAAGGCTGCACTATAGCGTGACATTGGGCCGCGCTGACGTTTCCCACCCGTCCAGGCTGAGGCCACAAAACAACAACTCCGCATGTGGTCTCCTGATTCCCAAGGCTGTCTCGGCAAGATCGTCGCTTTAAACACACGACAAGATTTCTTGCGAAATAAATAATTGCGTTGCCAATAATAAAACTCAATGATGTGATCTGGTCATCCCATGTTAATAACCGAAAGTAAATTATATGAAAACTAAATTCTTTCTACGTTCATTGGCCGCCGTTTTAATCGTAAGCAATGCCGTTTTTTGCACCGCGCACGCCGCAACGGCAGAAGCTGAAGCAGAACCGAAAGAGACTCCCGCTCCTGCGGACGTGCAAACAAAAAAGACCGAACCGGCTAAAAACAGTCCGCCGGTCAAGACCTATTCCGTTGTACAGAGCGACCAGAACCTCGCTGGCACGCGCCTGTCTTACCCGGTAAGGGTGTATGCAAAAATTAATGAAACGAACAAGACGGTGTGCATTCCGGCCGGATTTCCCCTGCGCGGACTTGGTCTGGTCACCGACCAGGGCGCGCCTGTAAAACTGCGCGCATTGAACCAGGAGAGATTTGATAAAGACGCTGCGCTATACAAACTTTGCGATGACGACGAGTTGAAAGATGGCGAAACGATGACTCCGCTGAAAGACGCGATCGGCGCCCCTCTGATTATCGAACAGCGCACCAATGCCATGTACACCGCGACATCGAACGGCCTGACCTACGGCGCCCTGTTCGTGCCATTCAAATACCAGCTCGGCGGCTCGAAAGACTTCAAAGGCGCGGTCAGCGTCGGACCCTATGCCGGCTATAAACTGGAAAGCGCGAATTGGGCTGCCGGACTGGAGATGGTCGGCTTTGCCGGATTGGGCATGGTCAAGGGAGAGCGCATCAAAGACGGCAAGCCAATCACCGAAGAAATAGCGGCATTCAGCTATGGCGGCGCCTTGATCGGGCGAATCAAGCGCGATATCCAGATCGGCCTGGTGCTTGGACAGGATCGGGCCAGCAAATCCTCGCAATACAAGGATCAGGGGAAATGGTGGCTCGCGCTATCGATCGGATTCCCCTTCTCTAATTAAGTATCCCATCCTTCGACTGCGGCGAACCACACCGGAGAATGTCGTATGACCTGGTTTCGCCTGAGTGCCACCGTATTGCTGCGCAGCGTCCCTCGCTCCCGCAAGCAGCTCGACAAGGCCATCGTCGATAAAGAACGCGCCCTCGCCGCCAAAGCCCAGGCGGAAGCGGGCGCGACGCGTCTTGAAAGTATCCGCAAAACGGCTGCCGCCTTCGGTTTCGGCTACGGTTTGCTGATCGTGTTCTGTTACTGTTTTTTCGACCTGAAGTTTTTCCCGTCCGGGATGTCCACAGGCGATGTGCTGTTCTTTTTGTTCGCCGCGCTGGGTTTGGGCCTGATGAGCATGCTTTGCATCGGGCTCGGCACCTCACTGTTTCTCCCCGCAGCTCTGTACAATATTTCCAGGCGGGCTATGCCGGCAGCCAAAACGACGGCCGGAAAACTGACCATTGCGAACTACCTGGTTTGCCTGCCCCCGGTGGGGGCCGTGTCATTCGCCGCCTCGCGTTTTTTTCCACTGGACGGGGATACCCGACTCGTCATCGTCCTTACCCTGTGGGTATTGATGTTCGTCGTTTTTTTCAACCTGGCCAACGCATGGATCCATTGCAACCGCCAGAATGGCGGCAGCATGCAGGAATCCGATCACTTGCCATATGCGGCCGGCTACCTGTTCATTGCGCCGGTGGTCTGCACGACGCTATTGAATCTCGGCGAGCCAGGCAGTTACCTGTTTTTGGCGATTTTGTTCGCGGGCATTTCGGCAGCGTTTGGAATTGAATTGCTTGACACGCCAGCCTTCGCATCTACCACGGAAAACGAAAAAGAACGCCAGGCACAAGGCCTGCTGACAGCGCGTATTTACTTCCTGATCGCGCTGATCCCGGCCCTGGCCGCACCAGAGCTTCGTATTGCCGTGTTCTCCCAGCTCGGCGTACGCACCATGGACACGGCAGTCAGTCTCGACAAAGTCAACCTCGCGCTGGTACAGTCGGCCGCCGACACCGCAGGCATCACTCTCAGCACTTGCCGTGGCGAGGACGGCTCCGCGATCGTCGCGCCGGTCGACGTGCTGTGGCATGCAACCGGAGCCCGCACCTTGCTGCGACTGAAAGACAGCGTCGATCTCGATGTCAACTCAGCCGGACTCAATATACTTCGCGGCACGGTCGAGCGCTGCATCGACATCAAGGAAGCCTTGCTGTTCGACTCCGCATCGTCCACCTTGCACAGCAAGGAACTCCGGACCGCAGTGGAACAAGAACTGCTTGTGCAACTGGCTGCGATTCATAAGAAATGGCAGGTCAAGTCGGTCAAGGTGATCGGCCATGCCGACCCGATGCCCTTGAGCGGAGACGACAATGAAAAACTGGCCAAGGCGCGCGCCGAGAGTGTCAAGCATATCCTGACCACCAGCACGGTACTCAAGCTGACCGACGCCGCCCTGGCCCCGGTACCGACATCGGCCGGCTCGCGCTATCCGATCAAACAGTGCGACACCAAGGAACCGCTCGCTTATCAGCGCGAGTGCAACAAGATCAATCGCCGCGTCGAAGTGCGCTTCCGGCTTGAGCCGGCACCGCCACCGCCCGAACCCACGAAGGCCCCGGCTGCGGCCGCTCCGCCCGCATAGGCAGCAATCGGCAAAGGGCGGGCTTCGGCCAGCCCCCCGCTACACGTCGTGCGCCCTCAGTGATTATCCCAGGCGTACACCACATTCGAAAAATCGCGCCGCGCCAGGTCCTGGCGGCGGATGTAGAACACCCCCATGCCGCTATCGCCCCATTCGTTGTGGAAGCCGCCCTCGATGCCGCCGCCGTGCAGCTCGAGCAGCACGATCCAGTCCTCGTCCGCCCGGGTGCCCCGGACATCCTGCTGGGTCGGGTTGCTGTAGCCGCCCACTTTGGCAACCCGGTATTTCTCCGAAAATGCCTGGTAGTTGACGACAGCATTGTCCCGCTGCGCGCCGAATTGCCCGAAGAACTCCTCGGGAGGCTTGCCGAAGAAGCGTGCGAAGCGATAGTCCTGCAGGCTCACCGGCTCGCTGCCCGTGTCGAAACTGAGCGCCGAGGTGCCCGACATCGGCAACATCTCGCCCGCGACCACGGCCGTCGGCTGCAGCTGCTTGCGGTCCCGCACGACGTCCGGGTGGTAGATCACGCGGAACCAGCGCTGCCGGGCCAGCGACAGGAAATACCGTTCCGCGTCGAAGGGCGTGCCGCTGTCGCCCGCCGCGCCGTAGATATGCTCCTTCGAATCGCCGCCGGCAATGAAAAACTGCAGCAGGCCGCGCGAGGGATAGCCCTCCAACGCCGGCATCTCGGCAAAATTGAGTTGCGCCAGCAGGGCCAGCTTGACGCCGTCGGGACCGGTCGGATACGCCTGCCCCCTGGGCAGGTAAGCCGCCCCGCCGAGACTGCTGTTCCAGGGCGCCAGCCGCTCCGGCTTGTGCAGCGCGAGCGCGATGTACGGCAGCCGCGAGCGCTCGATATCGGCCGCGAAGCGCGCCAGCTCCGGTGGCAACTGCCCGTACACGACGGCCGGCGTCGGTACCGGCCCCGGCCCCGGCGCCGGCGCCGGCTGGTCGGGCGAGCAGGCGCCCAGCAGCGTGGCTGCGGCCAGCAGCCAGGCAGCGTACGGCGGCCGTACCCGGTTCAGCGTGTAAAGTGCCAATCGAACTCCCGTGACGTCAAGTTGGCGCCCTGCCCGTTGCGGGCGCGCCGACAGAATGCCACGTTTGTGGCGCCGTGAAGAAAAATTTTCATCGACCCAAGGGGCTCGCAACGCGGCCCGCGGCGCCCCCGGCAGCGGCACATTCGCAGCGCTCATTGGGCCAGCGGGCATCCTGCGCGCTGCCCTGCACAAGCGAAGTGGTATGCGCATCGGCCCGTTTTTCCGGACCTGTGCCTCTTGCCGCGAACGACAGCGCAACGCCAAGTGGTCTTGTCGCGCTCATTCCGTAAAGAAAATTGCGCATGCCTGCCGCGGGCCGCGCGGCAAGGCGGCAAAGCGATACCGCAGCACCATTCCTCCTTTCTCTTACCCAATTTACATTACGTTTCGCACCGGTTGACCTCGCTTTAAGGGGCGGTGATACTGCGACCACTTGCACTGTGTCTTGACCGGAATGAGGCAACCGGGGGCCTTCGTACCCCCGGACGCAATTTCCCGGCCACGGTCACGGCCCGATTTGGAAGCGCTCCCATAGCCTGCCGTGAGCCGTGCGGCGTGCTTCCGACCAACTGCGCGGCGCATCGCGCATCCACCCACAAAGGCCGCCATCATGCACCAGCAAGCGCACCCGACGGCCACTTTCGACAAGGTGACCGCACCATGAAAAGACTGCTTCATTTCCTCTCGCTCGGCGCGCTCGGCATCGGTTTGCTGGGCGGCTGCGGCGGTTCGTCCTCCGGCGGCGCGCCCGCGCCCGCGCCCGCGCCCGCGCCCGCGCCCGCCCCGGCCACGGCCACGGCCGACAGCGCCACCATGAGTTCCAGTTCGGGCAGGACAGGCACGCCGGACGCCACCCTGGCGGCCGCCCCTGCCGCCTCGTCGGCGCCCTCGACCACCGAATGGACCTTTTGCGCCGCCGAAAACGGCGAATGCATCTTCACCGGCAACCAGACCGTGCGCTACGGCGCCGGGTCCAGCTTCACCAGCAAGAAGTTCGACTGGGCGGCCAGCTGCAACACGGCCACCTTCGGCAGCGATCCGGCGCCGGGCGTGGCCAAGCACTGCGAAATCACCAGCAGCTTCGCCTTCTGCGCCAACGAAAACGGCCAGTGCGGCTTCGGCGACACGCAGACCGTGCGCTTTGGCGCCGGCAACACCTACGTCACCCAGACCGTGACCGGCGGCGTGCCCTGCACCACCGGCGTGTTCGGCGACCCGCTGCCGGGCAGCGCCAAGCATTGCGACCGCGCGCCCACCAGCTGGACCCGCTGCGCCAGCGAAAACGCCCGCTGCAACTTCAGCGGCACGCAGGTGCTGCTGTACGGCGCCAACGGCAGTTTCGTCACCCGCACCCTGAGCGGCGGCGCCGACTGCAACAGCGCCGTGTTCGGCGATCCGATTCCCGGCGTGCCCAAGCGCTGCTACCTGCCCGGCGTGCCGATGCCGTCCGGCGGCACCACGCCGCCGACCGACCCCGGCACCTGGAACAAGCTGACCACCTTCAAGCTGGTCAACGGCACGCGCGGACAATATCCGGACAGCCAGGTCTACTGGGCCATCATCGGCAAGGACTGGAGCAGCGGCAAATACGTTCACGTCGACGCCGCCGGTCGCTTCGTTCCGATGGCGCTCGGCGACAACGGCGCGCTGAACAAGAACGGCAGGCCCTACACCAACTATTTCCACACCCTGGCCCAGCTCAAGTCGATCACCATCGCGCCGCTCAATTCGGCGCGCCTGTTCCTCAGCGTCGGCAGCCCGATGTACCTGCAAGTCAATGCCGACGCCAACGGCAACCTCGGCTACGCCGGCGCCAACATCGAGAACCCCTCGGATCCGAACATCGACGTCTACTTCGACTTCATCGAAATGTCGATCGGCGCCACCGACGGCTTCTTCGGCAACACCACCCGGGTCGACCACTTCGGCTTTCCCCTGACCCTGCGCCTGCAGGGCCTGGGCGGCTACGACCAGACCGTGGGCGAAACCGAAACGCGCGCCGCCATCTTCTCGCAGTTCGTCGCCAGCGTCCCGGCCCAGTTCAAGGGCCTGGCCCAGGCGCCGTACGCGCCCTACCGCATCATCGCCCCGGCCCACGCCAGCTTCCAGAACGGCGGCGCCAACGCCGGCTACCTGGACGGCTACATCAACCATATCTGGAACAGGTACACCAGCCAGAAGCTGGTCTTCACCAACCAGCAGGGAACCTTTTCCGGCCAGGTGGTCAACGGCGTGTTCCAGTTCACCGACGGCGCCGGCACCTACAAGGTCAACAAACCCACCACCGCCATGGCGCTGCTCGGCAATGGCGCCCTGGACGACCCCAGCGGCACGGTCGGCGGCACGCCCGCCTACCACAAGCAGTTGCAGATCCAGGCGCAGCTGTGCGCCGCCCTCAACCGCCATGTGGTGGAAGATCCGGCGCGCTGGAGCGACTCGGCGGCCTTCTACCCGGCGGGCCAGCCGGCCAACTGGTATGCCAAGTTCTGGCACGACCACAGCATCGACAGGCTGGCCTACGGCTTCGCCTACGACGACGTGTGGAATTACAGCTCGTCGGTCCACAGCACCGCGCCGACCACGGCCACGGTCACCATCGGCTGGTAAGGCGGCCCTTCTTACTTTTCCACAGGAGTCGACATGAAGACACTACTGAAATACCTGGGCATGGCCGCCATCGGCGGCGCGATCCTGAGCGGCTGCGGCGGCGGATCGTCGGCCGGCGACGCACCCGGCGCCTCGCTGGCGCCGCCGGGCGTCTCGGCCGCGCCGGACACGCGGGCCGGCGCCATCGCGGGCAGCGGCGCCGACGCCGGCTCGTCGGCCCTGCTCGCGGCGTGCAATGCCGTGACCTGGCGCGCCGGCGTCAATTACGCGCTCGGCACCGTCGTGCTGTACACGCCGAACGGGCTGTATTACAAGGTGGTGCAGGTGGCGGGCAACGGCAGCGACGGCACCACGCCGACCATCAGCACCTGGTACTGGGCGCAGACCACCTGCGCCCAGCCGGGCGCGCAGAAGATCGTCGGCGGCTATTATCCGAACTGGACGCCGTCGCCGATCCGCATCCGCGACGTCAATGCGCGCTACAACCTGATCTACCTGTTCCACGCGGTACCGGTGGGCGGCTCGCCCGGCACCACCGGCGCGGTCACCTTCAGCGCGCCGGGCAACGGACGCGGCGCGGCCACCAACCTCAAGGCCGACATCCAGTACGCGCGCAGCACGCAGGGGCGCAAGATCATCCTGTCGGTGGGCGGCGCCGGCAACGGCATGAGTTTTCCGAACCGGAGCAAATCGCAGACCTTCGTCAACAGCATCGCGTCGATCTACACGCAGCTGGGCGGCTTCGACGGCATGGACTGGAATACCTTCGAAGCGGACCAGCGGCCCGATACGGCGGAGATGATCTGGATCAGCCTGGAGCTGAAGAAGCGCTACCCCGGCTTCATCATTTCCGCGCCGCCGGCGCCGTGGAATGCGGTCGACAAGGAATTCTGCCGCGCGATGGTGGCCGCCGGCGCCATGGATTACGCCGCGCCGCAATACTACGACGGACCGGGGCTGAACGATCCGGCCTACGTGGCGGACAATGTCCGGCAATGGGTCGCCCTGCTGGGCGCGAACCGCGTGGTGGTGGGATTCGGGATCGGCAACGCGAGCAATTACATGAGCCGCGAGCAGGCGATCAGCGCGTGGAACCAGGTCCGGGCCAACCATCCGGACATCCGCGGGGGCTTCAACTGGCAGATCCACACCGATGAAGAACAGGGCTGGCCGTTCGCCAACAGCGTGGCGCCGCTGATCAACCCGTAACAGGCAAGCCTGCCGCTCCCGCCATCGGCCGGACCGGCAGGCTTATTGCTGGCGCACCGGCGCGCGCCGCAGGTCGACCTGCGTCAGGCGCCACAAGCCGCGCCGGAAGGTGAAATCGAAGGGACCGTTGCGCACCACGCTGCCTTCCCCAGGCACCTTCGGCACCACCAGGGTGGACGCAGGCAGGACGGGCCGCACGACCCCCTTGTCGAAGTAACGCTGCTTGAGCGTCCCGACCAGGGCCGGCAGGCGCGCATCGTTCTCCCGGTACGCCGTGCAGCCGTCCCCGCCCTGGCACACGGTCAGCGGAAAGGCGGCGAAGCGCGCGAACGCGTCCGCCATCTCGCCCTCGACATACAGATTGACCCAAGTCGCCGCCTCGGCCGCATCGAGCACGCTGCCGTTGACGTAGCGGGTTTCGGCGGCGATCGCGTAGCGCAGGCTGTTCTCGCGCCGGTAGCCGCCCTTGGCCGCGCCGGTCGCATCGTCGACGCGCCACCGGCCCTGGTGGCGCAGCAGCCGGTAACGGATGGCGCGCTGCGTGTCGGCCTGGCCCGGAAACAGCAGGAAACGCACGTCCACCGTATTGGCGCCGGCGGCCTTGGCGACAAAGCCGGACGAGGCCAGGGTCAGGGCCGGGTCGCGCTCCTGCGCGTGCAGGAACTCGTCGCCATCGGCATTCCAGCCGCACTGGCTGCCCTGGCGCGCGACCTTGAGGCAGGCCGCGCGGTTGGCGTCCATCAGCTTGAGCAGTCCTGGCGAGTAAAACCCGCCGCTGTCCACATGGCGCTTCCTGGCCGCTGCCGGATCGGCAAAATAGTCGCGGTAGAAATTGCCGATGAAGGCCAGCGGCGTGTCCGCCTGCGACGGCGCTTCAGGGGCGGCCGCGCCCGGCGCGCATGCCGCGCCCAGCAGCGCCGCGAGTATCCAACTCTGCCGGGCGCCCATCTCAGCGCGCCAGGTGACGGTCGAGCCAATCCTTGACCGTGTGATGCCACAGCACCGAGTTGGCCGGCTTGAGCACCCAGTGGTTCTCGTCCGGGAATACCAGCAGCTTGCTCTCGACGCCCTGGCGCTGCAGCGCGGTAAAGGTGCCGAGCGCCTGCGAGGTCGGAATGCGGAAATCCAGGTCGCCCTGGATGACCAGCATCGGCGTCTTCCAGTTCTTGACGAAATGGACCGGGTTGAACTTTTCGTACAGCGCGGCGTTGTCCATGTAGGTGCCCTTGTTTTCCCACTCGGTGAACCACAGTTCCTCGGTGGCGTAGGCCATGCCGCGCGTATCGAACACGCCGTCGTGGTTGACCAGGCAGCGGAAGCCGTCCGGCCAGTTACCGGCGATCCAGTTCATCATGTAGCCGCCGTAGGAGGCGCCCAGCGCGCAGCTGCGCTCGCGGTCGAGCCACGGGTATTTTTTCACCGCCGCGTCCAGGCCCTTTTTCAGGTCTTCCAGCGGCGCGCCGCCCCAGTCGCCGCTGATCGAATCGGTAAACGCCTGGCCGTAGCCGGTGGAGCCGTGGAAGTCGATGAACACGGTCGCGTAACCGGCGCCGGCGTAGGTCTGCGGATTCCAGCGGTAGCTCCACGAATTGCCGAAGCTGCCCTGCGGACCGCCGTGCACCAGGAAGGCGACCGGATACTTGACGCCGGGTTTGGCATCCCACGGTTTCATCACATGGCCGTAGACGGTCTCGCCCTTGGCGCCGGTGAAGGAAAACTGTTCGGATTCGCCGAAACGCACCTCGGCCAGCAGTTCGCTGTTCAACTGGGTCAGCTGGACCGGCGCGCCGCCGTCGACACGCTTGAACAATTGCGCGCCCGATTGCAGGTTGGCCTGCGCCATCACCACCGTCTTGCCGCGCGCGTCGAAGGCGCTGACATAGCCCTTGTCGCTGAGCGGCGCGACCTTGCCGCTGGCGGCGTCGATCGAGAACAGGCGATGCTGGCCCAGGTCGTCGGCGGTGGCCAGCAGCGACTTGCCGTCGTCGCGCCATTTGTAGTCGCCGATGGAGCGGTCCCAGCTCTCGGCCACGACGCGCTTCTTGCCGCTGGCGACATCCATCAGCACCAGGCGGAAGCGGTCGGCTTCGAAGCCGGGGTGGCGCATGGCCAGGTAGGCGAGCGTCTTGCCGTCGGGCGAAAAGGCCGGCTTGCTGTCCCAGGCCGGATTGTCGGCGGTCAGGTTGCGCGGCGCCTCGCCGCCGGCGGCGGCGGTCTGATAGATGTCGAAGTTGGTCGACCAGGCTTCGGTCTTGCCTGCCACGCGCACATTGAACACGACGCTCCTGCCGTCCGGGCTGAAGCGGTATTCCTCGCGGTCGCCGAACGGTTTGGACGGCACGTCGCCGTCGATGCCGCCCGACAGGCTGACCGGTGCGGCGCTGACCTTGCCGGCGGCGTCGAGCGGGGCCGAGTACAGCACGTTGTTGCGGCCGTCGGACCAGGTATCCCAGTGGCGCACGAACAGGCGGTCGTAGACCTTGCCGCTGGCCTTGTTCTTGGTCTTCTCGTCGAGGCGGGTCCTGGTGCAGGCCAGGTCGCTGCAATCGCGGAACACGGCCAGGCTCATGGCCAGGCGGTCGCCGGCCGGCGAGAGGCGGAAGTTGTCGACGTCGAGCGGCAGGTCGGTGACCTTGACGGCGTCGCCGCCGGCGGCCGGCATACGCCATACCTGCGAGGAACCCGAGCGGGCCGACAGGAAATAGATGGCGTCGCCCTTGGGCGACCATTCGGGATCGGTGCTGTTGGCGTCGCCGCTGGTCAGCCTGACCGGGGCCGGCCTGGCGCTGCGCAGGTCGATCATCCACAGCTGGGTGTTGCCGCGGTTCTTCTCCATATTGGTGCTGCGCACCGTGTAGACCACGCGCGAGGCGTCGGGCGAGAGTGCCGGCGCGCCGACCCGCTCCATTTTCACCAGGTCTTCGATGGTGAAACCACGCGGCGCGGCCAGCGCGCTACCGGCGGCCAGGGTGGCCGCTCCCAATATGAACAAACGTCCCATCATTGCAATGTCCCCAAGAGTCATGAAAGTGCCAATAGATACACAAAGGCCCCGGCATCATACCAAGTTCGTATCGCAAGAGCAGCCGAAAGATGGCGCTTTTGATACATGCGGATCAGGCATGTATTGATTGCATAAATGCAATGCAATATAATGCAATATTAATTGACTATTGGAATTGCATGAAATACATCGTAACGGCGCTCTCCGCACTCGCGCTAACCGTCCCGGCAAAGGCGGAGATGCGCACCTATGAGTTCACGGCCGCGGTCAGTCAGATCGGGAACGTTAACAAGCTGTCGTTCGAACAAAGCACCGTGGGTGTGCAGGCTGGAAGTCTGATTTCGATGAACGACCGCATTGTCGGACGTTTTTCCTACGACAGCAGCGCCAGGATGGAGCGTGGGAGTCTGGATAACCCGCCCTACGACCCAGCCTCCACCGACTATTTTTACCACGGTGCGTATGCCTCACCGACGGATTTCTTTACGTTCAAAATCTTGCCGAGTGGGCAGACAGTCAGTGCGGGAGATCGAGACGCATTGACGCGCCGAGTGACGCTTGCCGACGGCAAGGTTGGCACGCCAAACTCGCGGGATTCCTTGAGTATCGACAGTGGGGGATATGACGTGTCCTTCGGAATCGGTTTCAGTAACGCATCATCGACATGGATTTCTGACGGAACTTTACCGCAACAGCTTTCTCTTGCCGATGTGACGAGTGCGAG
The DNA here is from genome assembly GCF_003953935.1 of Massilia atriviolacea. Classification (GTDB taxonomy): domain Bacteria; phylum Pseudomonadota; class Gammaproteobacteria; order Burkholderiales; family Burkholderiaceae_D; genus Telluria_A; species Telluria_A atriviolacea. The sequence continues at coordinate 309,856 of NZ_RXLQ01000003.1, read as the reverse complement.
CGTCTACCACTACTTCTATCGTGCTGACGGTAACCGCATCATGCTCAGCGGCGTGGTCACGTCGCTGACCGACGTCACCGTCACGCCCGTTCCCGAACCCGGCACCTGGGCCATGCTGCTGGCCGGCCTGTCCATCCTCGGTGTCAGCGCCCGCCGCAAGCGCGGCTAATTCAAGCGCAGCAACGCAAAAGCCGCACCGGGGTCTGACCCCGGTGCGGCTTTTTCTATCAGAAAGATTTCTGATTAAAGCTCTGACCCCGGTTGTAGGTGGTTTCTGACCATCCTCGGCGTCAGCGCCCGCCGCAAGCGCCCTTAAATCCCGCGCAGTAACGCAAAAGCCGCACCGGTGCGGCTTTTTGCTTGTTCCGGCCTTGGCCGGACACACCATCTTCTTAACGCTTGATCCCGGTCACTTCCACTTCGACCCGGCGGTTCGGTTGCAGGCAGCCGATCAGGGCGGCGCGCGGCGCGACACCCGTGCACGCTTCGACCTGGTCCGCTTCGCCCTTGCCGGCGCTGGCGATCTCGCCCGCAAAACCTTTGCTCAGGATATATTCGCGCACCGTGGCCGCGCGCTTTTCCGACAGCGGCTGGTTGTACGCTTCCGTCCCCAGGCGGTCGGTGTAACCGGTCAGCTTGATGCCCGAGATCTGCGCATACACACCGTCGAGCTTGATCAGCATGCTGTCGATGCGCGCACGGCCGGCCGGCAACAGGTCCGCCAGGCCCGATCTGTCGAACCTGAACAGCGCATCGGCCGCCAGGGTCAGCTTCTCGACCGACACCACCGGCGCCGTACCCGGCACCGGCGTCGCCGCCACCTTGACCGGCGCGCCGCCGCAGGCCGCCGCCGAGGCTTGCGCCGCCTGCAACTGGTCTTCGGCGATCTGGATGTAGGGATTCGCATGGCGCCAGCCCTGCTGATTGAATTCGTTCCCGGCATGCACCAGTTCGACCTCGCCGCAAGCGACCTTCTGCGCCGCGCAGGCAAAGCCCGCACCGCCCTTGACGGCGCCGAAGCGCGCCCACAGGTCTTCGCGCAGCTTGGCCGCGTCGTTCACCAGCGGCGTCTGCTCGCCCGGATTGGGCGTGGCGCCCGACTCCAGCGCGCCGACGATCGCGGCGCCCTGCTCCAGCGCCTGCTGCGGGAAGGCCGAACGGTCGTTGCGCGTGTATTCGTGCAGCGAGACGTCGAGCCAGCATTGCGCCTTCGACAGGTAGTAATTGTTGACCGGCACGCCCTTGTCGTTGAGCGCCTTGACGCGCTGCTGCAAGGCCCTGTAGCCGGCCTGGTCGGCCACGATCGCCTGGTCGGAGATGCGCTGCGCCGGCGCGGCGAGCGTTTGCGCAAACGCGCCTTGCACGGCCAGGGCCATCACGGCAAACAGCACGCTGCGCGGGCGGGAAATAATGGTTGGTTTCATCGTCATTCTCATGTCAGGAAATTAGCGGGCCAGCGTGCGGTTGACTTCTGGGTCCTTGCCTTTGAATACATTCTCGTCAAACTTGAAGCGCAGGCGCACGAACCATCCCTTGGAGGTGTAGTCCGCCGCGCTCAGGTCGCGTTCGCGGAAGCCGCTGACGTTGTAACCGGCCGACAGCCACAGGTTCTGCCTGACCAGGTAGCCGACTTCGACCCCGCGCGCATACTGGCTGCTGCCCTTGTTCTGCGGGCTGTGCAGGTAGGCGGCGAGCACGCCGATGTCCCAGTTTTCGGTGATGTCGTACACCACCCTGCCGGACGCCATCCACGCGCTGTACTTCTGCTGCCCGAGCGGCAGGTTGCGCTCGCGGCTGCTCTTGGCGGCCAGGCGGCCGGTGCTCCACCAGGGACGGCTCGGATGGTAGTCCAGGTGCGTCGAGACGATGTGGGCGGCGTAATTGTCGCCATCGGCGCGGGCGCCGTCGCGCACGTTCTTGTACTCGTAGCGCGCCAGTCCGTTGAACTGGTTGTGGTCCACCGGACGCCAGGCAAAGCCGAGCTGCGCGCGTTCCTGCAGACTGTTGGCCAGCGGCTTGCCGCTGATGTCGTCGTTGTTGCGCGACAGGAGGGCATAGTTGCGGGCCAGCACGGTCCAGTCGCGGTCGAGCTTGCGCACGAAGGACAGGGTATTCAACCACTGGTCCTGCGCCTGGTTGCCGATCTCGCCAGGGCTGTCGAACAGGCGCCGCCATTCGAGCTTGGCCGAGGCTTTCCACAGCGGGTTGGCGGTGTAGTCGAGCGCCGTGGCCAGGGCCACGCCTTTTTGCTGGCGGCCGTCGAACACGTGCAGGTATTCGGCGTTGGTGGAGAGCGCCAGGCCTTCGGACACGTTCCAGGTGTTGCGCGCGCCGCTGGCCAGTTGCAGGTCGCGCCCGTCGGCCAGCCCGCTGTCGAGCGCATCGCGCAGGCGGTATTCCGAGAAGATGCTGGCGCCCGGCAGGTAGGTCGATTCGACCCCGGCCACGAAGGCATTGCTCTTCTCGGCCGGATTGAGCGCGTAGCGCGATGCCAGGCCGGTCTGGTTTTCGTAGCGCGCATACGCACGGCTGCGTTCGGACAATTGATACTGCGCACCGAGCTCGTAGCGCTTCTGATTGCTGTCGGACACGCCATGTTCGACCACGGCGGTCAGGCTCAGCAGGTCGGTGGCCTTGTACTGGGCGCCGATGGCGACCGTATTCGCGTCCAGCGTGCCGCGCGTGCCCGGCGCGGTGGTCGCGCCGACCGGGGCGAAGGTGGTGATGGCGCCGCCGTTGACCGGGCTGATCGCGCTGTTGGTGTTGCCGAAGCCGAAGAAGCCGCCGCTCGGGTTCAGGCCGTTCGCGTTCGAGACCACGCCGGTATTGCTGGCCATGCCGACCTGGTTGCGCAGCTCGCCTTCTTCCTTCATGTGCTGCAGCGAGAAGTCCAGCGTCAGGCGCGGATCGGCCTTCCACAGCATGCCGACGCGCACCGCATCGCGCTGGGCCACCACCTGCTGGTCCTTGCTCTGCAAGGCGCTGGCATACGCCGTGGTGGTCGACGTGAATCTGGCGCTGACGTTCACGCCGGCGTCGCTGTGGCCGGGGCTGATGCCGGCCGCTGTATTGTTGAACTCGTCGTCGGCGCGCTGCCAGTAGGCGCGCGCCTCGACCGTCTCGCCCTTGTGCGACAGGGCCAGGCGCGCAGCCTGGCCGGTTGCCGAACTCGACAACTCGCCAGCCTGCCCGCTCGGCGTCGTAAACACCTGGCCGTTGGCGCTGTAGGTGGTCGATTCGCTCTGCGCGAATTCGGCCACGAAACTGGTCGACGGCGCCAGCTTCACGCTCGCATTCACGCTGTGCAGGCGGTACGGCGACTGCGGATTCTTGTCCTCGACCGAGGCCATGCCGACGCTGATGCTGTCGTTCAGGCGGTATTCGCCGTCGATGCCCATCACCCAGAAGTCGTCGCCGCCCTGCTCCACCTCGTAGGTCACGCGGATCGATTGCGGGTCGCCTTCGGGCGTTAGCGATGGCACGGCCTGCTTGAACAGGATGCGGCCCGAGAACGGCTCGAAGCTGTAGTCTTCCAGGCGGCGCATGGGCGTTACTTGCTTGACCAGGTCGGTCTGGTTCTTGTCGCGCACGATCAGTTCGACGCGCTCGGAGTTGGTCAGCGCGCCGTTGTTGCGCACGGCGAAGGGACCAGAGCTGCCGTTGGCGCGGTATTCCTCGATCACCTGCTTGGCATTGTCGTGGAAGGCGAAGCCGCCCAGCTTGCCGCGCGAGGCGTCCCAGCTGCCGCGCAGGCCGGTGGCGGTGCGCTGGTACTGGCCGAGCTTGCGCGCTTCCAGGCCCACGTTCGGACCGGGCACCGAGGACATGGTGCCGTCGCTGGTGGAAAAGTCGCCGTACAGCACGTAGCTCTTCTTGTCGTCGACGCGCACGTACAGGCGGCCGGCCGAACGGGCGTCGAAGGCGGTGCTGGCGCTGTCGCCGTAGACCGGGTAGAACTCGTTCGGGTTGATGTCGCGCTGCAGCTTTTCCTTGGTCTGCTGGTCCGAATCGTAGGCGGCCGTCAACAGCTTGCTGCCGAGGATGGTGCCTTTGACGAAGAAGGCGGAACGCGCGCTGGCATTCGCCTTGCCGCTGTTGAACTGGCGGCTCCAGCGCGTGATGTCCTGCTCGAAGCCGTCGTTAAAGCGCGCCGGCGCCAGGTCCCCCGCTTCCAGGTTGCGCTTGGCGATCACGCCTTCGATCAGGCCCACGGCCAGCATCTGGCGCAGTTCCGGAACAAAGGTGATCACGCCCTGGGTGCTGATCTTGCCGCCGTCGACGCGCAGCAGGACTTCCTGGGCGGCCGCCGGGGCCAGCAGGCGGAATTGCGCCTTGCCGCCCTTCACGCGCAGCTGCATGCCGGGCGTAACCTTGTTGGCGTCGCCGTTCTGCGGACCGAGGGCGTCGGTGGCGGCGCCGTCGAGCAGGATGCGGCCGGCCGAGGCTTCCAGGGTCAGCAGCACGTCTTCCTTGAGCGGCTGGCCATCCTCGCCCAGCACCTGCACGCTCACTGCTACCTTCGACTGGCCGTCGGCCGGCACGCCGTCGCGGTCGGTTTCGACCAGGATGCGCGCCACCCTGGCGCTGGCGTCGAGACGCCCGCCCCAGAGTTGCGGCGCCGCCATCTGGGCGCGCAGGCCGGCGTCAAGCGGAGACGACGGCAGTACTTGCGCGCCGGCGTTCGGGAAAGCGCAGGCCACCGCCAGCGCGCCCGCCAGCAGGCGACCGGTGCCGCGGCGTTGAATAAGAAGAAGTTTTTTGTTCGTCATGATGTTCATCTGTGCCAGGCGGGATGGTTGCTTATTGCGCACGGGCTTCTCCCGCGCCGGCAGGGATTGCTCCCTGGCGTGGCTTGACCAGTTCCTGGTTGGCGCTGTCGGTCGCCTGCCGCGGCGCGGCAGGAGCTTTACTGTCGAACTTCAGGCCCGGCAGGCGCGCCGCTTCCGTTTCCGGAGCACGCGTGCCACCCTGGCTGCGGCGCGCTTTCAACTGCTCGACGACCGGCGCCGAGCACGAACCTTCGGCGAAGTCGGCGCGCAGCAGCTCGCCATTCTTGGCGTCCAGCCAGATGCTGTTGGCGTCGCCCAGGTTGCGGTTGCTGGTCGTCGTCAAGCGGCTGCCACGCGGCAGGGTCAGGCTGTCGGCCTTGATCACGTGCGATTTCGGAGACAGGCCGCAGTAGCTGTACTTGCCTTCCACATCGGTGGTGAACGAGGTGCCGTCTTCCATATACAGGCGCACGCCCGGAATGCCCAGCTCTTCGCTGTCCTGCACCGAGTTGCCGTTGCAGTCGACGAATACCTTGCCGGCCACGCAGGCCTGTTCGGTGAACACGCCACCAGTCAGGCGCACCTTGTACTCGGCGCGGTTGGACGGATACGCATCCGGCACCGGCTGGTACGAACCCGGCGCGACGCAACCCGAGGCCTGGTTGCAGGCATAGGCGATCGCGCGGTTGATGCCGTCGCCCTGCAGGCTGCCGACGCCGGCGCGCAGGCGGTAGGTCAATACCGCCTGCTTGTTGCTGGCCAGCGGCCCCAGGTTAAAGGCCAGCACCGGACCGCTGGTGACCGCGGGATCGGCCACCGGCTTGCCGTCGACCTTGACCGTGCCCGGCACCAGCGCGAAGCCGGCCGGCAGGCTGTCGCGCACCGTTGCCTGCGCCACCGCGCTGCCGCTGGTCTGGCGCACGGTCAGGGTGTACAGCAGGCTTTCGCCGAATTCCAGCTGCTGCTTGTCGCCGGTCTTGGTCAGCGCCAGGCCGGCCGCTTCGATCTTGTCGATCGGCAGGTGGTTGTTCACCACCGGCGCGCCGTTCGGGCCCACCGTGAAGGTGGTGTAGTACTGGGTCGTGTCCGCCCCGCCCGGCACCAGGCCGACGCAGGCGCCCGGTTTGTGCAGGTTGACAGCCGTTGCAGGGGCGCTGTTCGACTTCTGGACCAGCGCCACATTCGCGTTGGCCGCGACCGGCAGTGCACCCTGGCACGATGGAATCCGCGCCGATTCGGCCGGCACGTAGCCGGTCGGATAGCTGCTGATCGCCAGCTTGTAGGTGCCGGCCGGCGCACCGTTTTGCAGGAAGAACTGGTACACGCCGTCGCTGCCGGTGGTCTGCTTGACTGCCGCCAGGCCGCCCAGCAGATGACGCGCCGGGTCGAAACCGGCCGGACCGCTGACGCTCACGACCGCGCCGCGTACCGGTTGACGGGTCACGCTGTCGTACACCACGCCCGATGGGTTGAGCGGCAGGTTCTGCTCGGTGATGTCGCTGTTGTCGGTCAGGGTGATGTCGCGAATCAAGCCGGCGTCCGGCTTGCCGGCGTTACCGGCCGAGGTCGGAACGTTCGGCATGCCGTTGCCATCCTTGGTGAAGCGGATCTCGAAGCCGGGACCGGTCGGCAGGCCCGTGCCTTCATAGCCGGGGCAACGCAGGCTGTCGAACTGGTAGAAGCCATTCGCATCGCTCTTGACGGTGCAGACCGGCTTGCCGTTCTGGGTCAGGGTCACGGTCCAGTCCTTCACGCCTTCATGGTCGTTCGGACGGGTGCGGGTGTGGCCGCGGTCCATCCAGACATAGCCGTTGATGATCGGCGCCCTGGTTTCCGGACCCGGACGCACGCGCTCGCCGAACAGGTTGCCGCCGATCACGCCGTTGTTGGCCGCCAGCTTCTCGCTGGTGACGTCGATCTGCGCGATCGTGTTTTGCGACGGCGCGGTGCCGAAGCTGCTGTTGTCGACGATCCCGCCCGCCACGCCGGCGGTTTCCTTGCCATCCATGTACTTCGAGGTCGGCAGGTCGGTTTGCGACTCGACCAGGGTGTAGCGGCCGGGAACCAGGTTCTCGAACACATACTTGCCGTCGGCGCCGGTGAGCGCCACGCAACCTTGCACGCAGTCGCCGCCGCTTGTTCCATTCCCGGTCAGGGTGACGTGCACGCCAGGCAAGGGGATCTCGCCCGCGTCCATCTGGCCGTTGTGGTTGGCGTCCACGTAGACATAGCCTTCCAGGCGCGCGCGGCGTTCGCCGAACAGGTGGTCCACGCCGTCCTGCGCCACGCCCAGCTTGATGCCGCCGATGGTGTTCTTCGGCGCAGTCGCATCGAAGCCGCTGTTGTCGACAATGCCGACCACGGCGCCGTCGATCTTGCCGGCGCTTTCCTTGCCGTCGATGTAGGCGGACGGATGGGTTTCCACCAGGCTGTAGGTGTCGGCAGGCAAGCCGACGATCAGGAAGCGGCCATCGGCGCCGGTGGTGGCGCGTCCTGCTTCGCCCTTGCCGCCGATGGCGCCGAGCGGCACGCCGGCAATGCCCGGCTCGCCGGCGTCCTGCACGCCGTTATGGTTGTCGTCGCGGTAGACCACGCCCGCCAGGCTGCCGCCCGCTTCGCGGAAATCGTAGTCGGTCGCATTGTTGCCCAGCGCCAGCACGATTTTCGTGATCTTGTTCGGGCCGGCATCGAGGACGCCGCCCGCGCTGCCGACAGCGCTGCCGGTGTTGGTCGGGAATTCGCCATAGCCGGCCGGCTGGGTTTCCACCACGGTGTAGGTGCCAGGAACGAGCTTGTCGAACAGATAGCTGCCGTCGGCGCCGGTCTGGGTGGTGCGTGCGGGAATCGCCACGCCGTTGACATCGACACCGGTCAGGGTGACGGTGACGCCGGCCAGGGCTTCGCCCGCTTCCATCTTGGCATTCTTGTTGCCGTCGACGTAGACGTGACCGCTGAGCTGGGCCGGACCGGCCACCTGCGCGTTCGGGCTGAACTCGCGGAAGTCGTAGCCGGTGGCCGCCCCGCCCATGGCGGGAATCACGATCGCGGTGACCGAATTCAAGCCAGGTGCGCCGCCGCCCAGGGTACCGATCCTGGTGCCGCTGGCGGCCTCGAAGTCGGACAGTTTTTCCGGCTGGGTTTCAAGCAGGTTGTAGCTGCCCGGAATCAGGAACGGGAACAGGTAGTTACCCTTGCTGTCGGTCTGCGCGGTCAGGGTGACCGGCTGTCCTTTGGCGTCCACGCCGGTCAGGGTCAGGGTGACGCCGGCCAGCAGTTCTTCGCCGCTGTCGCGTTTGCCGTCCTTGTTGGCGTCGACATACACGGTCCCGGCCAGCGAACCGGTCGCGCTCGGCAGGCTGCGTTCGCCGAACAGATAGTTCGCGCCCGCCGCGCCTGGCGCCAGGTTGATGCCGCCGATGCTGTTCTTCGGCGCATTGATGGTGCCGCCCAGCGAGCCGGCCGTGTCCGCACCATCGGTCACGCCACCCGGCTGGGTTTCGACGATGGTGTAGTTACCCGCCATCAGGCCGGTGAACAGGAAGCTGCCGTCGGCGCCGGTGACCACGGTGCGCGGGGTCGGGCCGGCCAGGCGCACGGTGACGCCGGGGAATGGCGCTTCGCCGCTGTCGCGCTGGCCGTTGCTGTTGGCGTCGAAGTACACGGCGCCGCCGATGCTGGCGCCGATTTCGCGGAAGTTGTAGTTCACGGCAGCGTCGCCCTGCACCAGTTGCAGGCCGCCGATGCTGTTCGGCACGGCCACGCCGGCGCCGACACCGCCGATGGTGCCCGGCAGCGAGCCGGTATTGCCAGGGAAATCGTTGAAGCCGGCCGGATGGGTTTCGCTCACGGTGTAACCGGCGCCGCTGCTCGGACGCAGCTTGTCGAAACGGTAGCTGCCGTCGGCCGCGCTGGTCGTGCTCAGGTTGACGGCCGCGCCGCGGTCGTCGGTGCCGCTCAGGGTGACGGTCACGCCGGGAATCTGCTCATCCTTGTCGAGCGCGGCGTTCTGGTTGCTGTCCGCATACACAAACCCGCTGACGCTGGCCGGCAGCAGTTCGCCGAAGTTGAAGTCGCTGTGGGTCTTGTCCACGACGTAGGCGATGGTGCCGATCGCGTTGGCCGTATTGTCGACGCAGGCCGCGCACGGCACGCCGCCGACGTTGCCCTTGCGGGTGATGCCGTCGAGGTAGGCGGCCGGCTGGGTTTCGGTGACGGTATAGCCGGCGCCGTTGGCGTTGCGCAGGAAGCTGAAGCTGTACGAACCGTCCGGATTGGTGGTGGCCGTGCAGGCCGGCGCGCCGCAGGCGCTGCCGCCGCTGGCCGCCGTGCCGGTCAGCGCCAGCGAGACGCCGCCGATGCCGCTTTCGCCGGCATCCATGATGCCGTTGTTGTTCTTGTCGGCATACACGAAGCCGCTCAGCTTGCCGGTGGCTTCGCCGAACAGGTAATCGATGCCCTTCTGGCCCGCGCCCAGCACCACGCCGTTGAAGGAACTGGTGCCCGCCACGCCCAGGTTGCCGGGCACGCTGGCGCCGGTGCCGAGCGTGTTGGTGGCGTCGACGAAGTCGACCGGCTGGGTTTCGGTCACGGTGTAGCCGGCGCCATTGCTGGCTGGCAGGCCGGTGAAGCTGTAGTTACCGTTGGCATCGGTCTGGCCGACGCAATTGCTCACGACGCTGCAGACATTGGCGCCGGTGGCGGTGCTGCCCGACAGGGTGACCGTCACGTTCGGCAACGGCGTGTCGCCGGCGTTCAGGGTGCCGCTGCGGTCGCCGTCCAGATAGACCTTGCCCGACAGGCTGGCCGTCGATTCGCCGAAGTTGTAGTTGCTGCCGAACTGGCCGGTGCCGATGACGATGCCGCTGAACTTGTCGTTCGTCATGCTGCCACGGACCACGCCGTTCACGGTACCGACAGCGTCGATGCCGTCGGCGTAGTTGGACAGGGGCGCGCTGGCCTGGCTCTGCTCGGTGAGCACGTAGCCGGCCGGGTCGCTCGACGGCAGGCCGGTGAAGCTGTAGCTGCCGTTGCTGTCGGTGACGATGGTGCACGGGTTCGGCGAAATTTCGACGCACACGCTGGCGCCGGTCGCGGTGTTGCCCGACAGGGTGACCTGCACGCCCGGAATGCCCGGCTCGCCCGTATCCTTGACGCCATTGTTGTTCAGGTCGGCATACACGGCGCCGCCCAGGCCCTGGCCGGTTTCGCCGAAGTTGTTGTTGATGGCGGCGTCGCCGGCCACCAGCACCACATTGCCGAGGGTGCGCTTGGTCAGGCCGAGTACCGGGGTATTCGGGGCCAGCACGGCGGCGCCATCGTTGCCGCCCTTGCTGCCGGCGGTCATGCCGGTGTGGGTCACGCCGGTCAGGGTTTGCTGCACGACCTGGTAGCTGCCGGGACGCAGATTGCCGAAACTGTAGGAACCGTTAACGCCGGTCTGGACGGTGGCGTTCACCGGGCCCAGGTCGTCGCTGCCGGACAGGGTCATGCTGACGCTGGTCACGCCCGCGCTCTCGTCGGTGGCAGGCACGCCGGTCAGGTCGCGCACGGCGTCCTTGTCGAGGTCGACGAAGACGTAGCCCGACAAGGCGGCCGGTTTCAGTTCGCCGAACAGGTAGCCGGTGGCGGCCGTGCTGGCAGGCAGGACGATGTTGCCGATCTCGTCGGCGGTGGCGTCGCTGGCAGTGCCGGCGGCGCTGCCGGCGGCATCCTTGCCGTCCAGGTGGGTGGCCGGCTGGACTTCGGTGACCTTGTAGGTACCCGGCGACAGGTTGTTGAAGACGTAGGCGCCGCCGGCGCTGGTCACGGTGGTGACATTGCTCACGGTATTGCCGTAGAGATCGGTACCGTCCAGGCGCAGGGTGACGCCGGTGATGCCGGTCTCGCCCGCCGCCTTGGCGGCGTCGTTGTTATTGTCTTCGTAGACGAAGCCGGCGATCGAGGACGGCTGGACCGCGATGGTGGCGCAGCCGCGGTTGTCGACCGCGGTGCGCTCGACATCGGTGGTGCTGGCGGTGCCGCAGTTTTCCAGCGCCGGATTGGCGGCGGTGGCGATCACGGGAATGCGCACGGTGGCCGACTTGCCCACTTCCAGCAGGCCGACGGCGCAGCTGATGGTCGCGCCGGCGCCGCAGCTACCGTTGCTCGGGGCCGCGTTGTTGGTGCTCCAGGTAATCCCGGCGTTATACGGCGCCGCGTTGTACGGCGCAGCCGCGCCGCCGGTGTAGACCGTCAGGCCGGCCGGCAGCACGTCGTTGATCACGGTGCCGTTACTGTTGCCGGGACCGGCGTTGTTCAGGGTCAGTACCCAGAAGAATGGCTGGCGCAACTGCACCGCCGTGGCGCCGGCGTTGCTGGTGCCGTTCCAGGCGAAGGCCGCCTTGCTCATCTTCAGGTCGACGCGCATCTTGATGGTGGTGCTCTGGTCGGCCGAGTTGTTCGGCGTGAGCGCTTCCGGCTCGCGCGAGGACACCGTCACCGTCGACTGGTAGGCATCGCCCGAACCGGTCGGCTGGGTGTCGACGCGGAAGTCGAGGTACAGGTCGCGGTTCGCGTTGTTGCCTTCCAGGATCTCATTGGTCGGGAAATGACAGGTGACCGTCATCTGCGCCGGCCCGGTGACTTGGCTGTTGGCCTGGTCGCAGTAATTGGTGTACGCGGCGCCGTCAGGCAGCAGTTTGCCGCCGAGGAAGGTCATGCTCTTGCCTGCAGGCGGCTTCATGACGTAGCTCAGCTTGAGGTGGGTGGCGACCGACGGACCGCGATTGGTGATGGTGTTGCGGTAGGTGACCACGTTGTCCGGGAACACCGGACCGGCGCCGGCCGGCACGAAGCCCATCGGATCGACGTTGTCGGTATTGTTGACCAGCAGGTCGAGCGTGGCCGGGGTGACGCTCAGGTTGTTCGACGAACTGTTGTTGCCCAGGTCGCTCTCGTTGCTGGTGGTGGCGACCGTGGCGGTGCTGCCGATGGTGCGCGGCGTCGGCTGGTTGTCCATGTAGTCGGGACGGGTCACGACCGTGATGGTGCGGGTCGCGCCGGACGCCATGGCGCCCATCGCGCAGCTGATGGTGCGCGTGGCCGGATCGTAAGGCTGGCACACGCCGCCGTTGCTGGCGGTGATCGACAGCACGCTCATCGTGCCTTCGGGAATCGTGAACACGTCGGTGACGGTCACGCCGTTGGCGGTCGACGGGCCATTGTTATTGATCGTCAGCACATAGGTGGCATTGGTGCCGGCCGGTACCGAGCCAGGGGTCACAGTGTTGACGACGGTCAGGTCGGAGACCGGATCGACCTGCACATCGGCAGAGGCGACGTTATTCGCGGGAACCGGGTCGCCTTGCGCGTTGGAACGCACGCTGGCCGAATTCACCCATTTGTTGCCCGGCTGGCCGCTGCTGTCGAGCAGCGGACGGGTGACGCTGACGGTGATGATCGCCGTGGTGCCGACGGCCATGGTGCCGCCGCTGGTGAAGCAGGTGACGACGGCGCCGGTGGTGCAGGTAAACGTCACCGCGCTGGTGCCGCCGGTCTGCGCTGCCGTGACCACGGTCTTGCCGGGAATGAAGCCGGGAATCGGGTCGGACAGCACCGCGTTGGTCGATACGCCCGGGCCGGCATTGGTCACGGTCAGGGTGTAGGTGATGGTCGGCGCATTCCAGTCCAGGGTGCCCGGGGCCGCTGCCTTGCTCAGTTGCAGGTCGGCGGCGTTGGGGGTCTGGGTCGATTGCGACGTCGCGCTGACGCAGTTATTCGCCGCGATCGGGTCGACCTTCAGGCCGCCGTTGTCGAGGTAGGCCGCGCAAGCGGTATTGGTCAGGGTGCCGGCGTCGGTGGCGGTGGTGGTCAGGACCAGGTTCGAGGTCTGGGCATTGAGCGCCAGCGGCAGGGCGTAGGTACAGGTGATGTCCTGTCCGGCTTGCGGCGCGCAGGTCCAGTTGGCGCCGCTGGCGCTAACGAAGGTTTCGCCGACAGGCAAGGTTTCGACGATCTTCACTTCACCGGCCAGGGCCGCGCCGGGGCCGTGATTGGTCACGCGCATGGTGCTGACCATGTTCGCGCCCTGCGCCACCGGATTCGGGGTCTTGGTCTTGGTGACCGACAGGTCGACGCCGTCCGGCACGATGCTCACGTTCACCGAGCCGCTGTTGTTGCCGGTGTCGCCATCGGGCGTGTCGCTGCCGATGGCGGCGGTGTTGGTGGCGTTGGTCTGCGCCTGCACGCTCGGTGCGGTGGTGCTGATGACGATGTCCTGCGCGGCGCCGACGGTATAGCTCGGGCGGGTGCAGCTGACGGCCTGGCCGTTGATGGTGCAGGTCCAGCCGGTGCCGGCCGCGCCGGTAATGGCAAAGCCGGCGGGCACGGTGTCGCTGACCGTCACGTTGTTGGCCGTCATCGGGCCCAGGTTGCGCGGCGCCAGGGTGAAGCTGACCGGCTGGCCGCCGCCCACCAGGGCTTGCGACACGGTCTTGGTGAGCGCAAGGTCGGTGCCGACGGTGATCGTGGTGTTCGCCGACGACGCGTCGTTGGCGTTGTTGAAGTCGGTCGCGCCGCCGCTGACCGTCACCACGCCGGTGCTGGTAATGGTGCCGGTGGTGGTGCCGGTCGCCCTGGTGTTGATAGTAATGACCGGCAGCGCGCCCGTCGGCGCGCTGGCACGGTTACAGGTCACCACCTGCCCTGCCGCCCCGCACGACCAGCCGGAACCGGTCGCGGTCTGGTAGCTCAGGTTCGGGCTCAGGGTGATGGTGGCCCTGGTGGCGCCGGCGTTGTCGGGACCGTTGTTGTTGAGGGTGGCCGTGTACACCAGGCTGCCGCTGGCCATCAGGCTCGACGGCGAGCCGGTCAGCACCAGCGACAGGTCGGCGCCGTTGTCGATGGTGGTCAGCTGCGACAGCGAATTGTTGCCCGCGTTGCTGTCCGGATCGCTGGTGCTCACGACCGCGCCCAGGCTGACCGTCTGGCCGGCGCTGGCCAGGTTGCGCACCACCAGGTCGATCTCCTTGACGTCGGCGGTTCCCGCGCCGGCGCCGTCGCCCGCCACCGTGGCGTAGCTGCAGGTCACCTTGTTGCTGCCGGCATCGTACACGCAGGCCGGATCGCTGACCGAGACGAAGGTGGTGCCCGCATCGAGCGTGAACACCACCTTGACATCCTTGGCGATGTCGCTGGTGTTGTTGGTCACCGATGCCGAATACAGGATCGTGCCGCCGCGCACGGCCGGATCCGGCGTGTCGGTCAGGCGCGATACCAGCATATCGACCGCGGCGGCCTGCAAAGGCAGGCCGAGCACGGCAACGGCGGCTACCCGCAGCAGGCAGGCAAAAGCCTTCGACGATCGGGACTTGAACACTGGTAAGGCGCTTTTATGCATGATTGGCTTCATCAATTGGAGAATGCGGACAACAAATCGCCCGCAATGCACACGGCATCGCTTATTGCGATTGGGAAATTAAACGGGAACGGTGCGGTGGAAAGCGGGACTACGGGATGCTAAGGCATGGATGCATCGACAACACTTTTCTTGCGCGACGACATTATATTCATACAAACAACATCTTACAAAGTGCTTAATGGAAATGATACAAAAATGCAACACTAACAACTCTGTTCGCATAGAGTCAACATTCTAGTTATTTCCATATGGAAATTTTAACCGCGATCTTGCGTCCTCATAGGAGAAGCGATCTGACGCCCACTGATGCGGCGTACATACTGCGGAACCAGGTTTTCCCTATGACAGGGAGATGGAGACGGCGAGCCCTTGCCCGCGCGACAAGGGAAGATGGCGAGCTGAAATTGCTACGTGAAAACATTGTGACATGCTCAGATGAATGATTTTTGTCATTTTTTATGTATTTTCAGCAATTGACAGAATCATCTGAATGCAATATGTACTGCGGATGCAAAAGAGGTTGCAGGATGGAAAGCGATCAGGAAAACTTCACCGCGAGGAAGGCGAACAGGAGCACTGGCGCAAGGAATAGCAGCCACCCGATGGCTCTTTGGCAGGCCTTGATCGACGCCTCGGAGCAGCCCAGGAGTTTCATGATGACACTGGCGGCGACGACGCACACGGCATTGACCACGACGAACAGGACCACGAAAAAAATCATGTCGGACAAATCGCTGCTCCAGTCGGTGTGAGGTGAGCGCCGCTTGTCCGCGCCGGCCGGCATTTTACATGGCAGGCGCCATCTCGCATCTCAGCGCTTGCGCTGGGCCTCCAGCAGCAGCGTGCGAATATCGTTCAGCACCACATCGGACTGCAGAAAGGAAGTGGAATAAATCTCGCGCACCGTGCCGCTGGCATCGATCAGGTACACCTTGAGCAGGTGCGACAGGGTCGGCACGCGTTGCCCGGGCGCCCGCTCGGCGGCTACCGACACATCCTGGCCGAAGCCGTCGAGCATCGGCGCCAGTTCGGCATTCGAGCGGCTGGTGAGGAAGCGCCAGTCCACGCCACCGCGCTCGCGCGCGTCGAGTCCGCCGTAGCTGCGCATGGCCGGCGGCGTGTCGTAGGTGGGATCGAAACTCATGCTGACAAAGCGCACCTGGTCGCGCGTGCGCGCATCCTTGCCCAGGGTTTTCTTCAGGGTGTGCAGCGTTTCGTAGGCCAGCGGACAACCCTTGGCGTCGGTGCAGTAGGTGTAAATGAAGGAAAACAGGGTGACTTTACCGGTGGTAAATTCCGACAGCCTGTGACGGCTGCCGTCGCTATCGAGCACGATGCCGTCCGGCGCCTTGAGGATGCGTTCGAGCTTGTAGGCGCCCGGCGCCGGCAGCGCAAATTGCGCCGGCGCCGCCACGGCCGCCGGCCCCAGCAGCATCAGCGCCAGCGCGCATCCATGCAGGCGCCCCAAGATCAGCGGCCCGCCACGCGCACCGCGCCCTGCCCCGCGTCGGCGCTGCTGCGGCCGGGGGCGGCGCCGAACTTCATGTGGTGCGCGCGCCCGAGCTTGAGCTTGGCGAAGTCGACCTTGAAGCTTTCTTTCAGTTCCTTGCCGTCCCAGGCGAACAGCTTGACGAACTGTTCGTCCTCGGCGCCCTTCTTGTCCCAGTTGGCCAGCAGCGAACTGCTGATGTACAGGCGCTTGCCGTCCCAGCTTTGCGAGACCATGTTGACCTGCGACCCGGTGCGCTTGGAATAGGTTTCCTTCGGGGCTTCCGGATTGCTGATGTCGAAATAATGCGTCGTGCCATCCATGAAGGTGTTCACCCACAAGCCCTTGCCGTCGGCCGTGATCGACAGGTCGACCGGCAGCGGCACCTTGGCCGGGTCGCCGATGGTGGCCACCTCCCTGGCCTGCCAGGCGCCGCCCGCGTCCTTCTTGACCAGCCAGATCTTCGAGGTCAGCGCGGTGGCGGTGATGGCCCAGTCGTCGCCCTCCTTGAGCGACCAGCGGATTTCGAGCGGCGCACCGGGCACGCTCAGCACTTTTTCGGGCTGCATCGATTTCAGGTTCCACATCACCATGGTGTTGCCGAACTGCTTCATGGCCGCCGGGTCCTTGATCAGTTTGCCGAGATCGGTCATGTAGTTGACCGCGCCCGTGAAGCTCGACGTCAGCATCGCGTTCTTGCCGGGGTTGATCGCGACATCGTAGCCGTAGCCGTCGCCGCCGTTGGTGGTCGGCATGTCGTGTTTGGCGATGAAGTCGCCCTTGCTGTTGTAGACCGCCATGCCGGTCACGCCGCCGCGGTCCTTGTCGTTCGACAGCGCGCCGATCAGCATGCGGCCCGGCAGTGCGTAGAAGGTGTGCGGGCCGACATAGCCCGAGCGCCTGGCGAAGTCGTCGATCGTCTTTACCAGCTTCGGCCTGGCCGGGTCGGTGTGCACGTCGAACACATAGATCTTGCTGTCGTCCAGCCCGCCGGCCCAGAGGAAGCGGCGGTCGTCGCTAAAGCCCATGTGATGGGCTTCGCCGCGCTTGCCGACCGAGACCTGGGCGATCACCTGGCCGAATTTTTTCGAGGCCGGATTGACGTCCATGGTGACCATCTTGTCGAAGCCGTCGCCCATGCCCTTCACGCCCAGGGTCCAGACGTAGAGGTAATCTTCCTGCCCCTTGATCAGGCCCGACATGTAGGGCGAATTGCAGGTTTCGTCGGCGCGCGCCGCCACCGGGACGGCGGCGACGCCGAGGGCGGCAGCGGCAAGCAAACTCAAGCGCATCAATTTACTGGAACCCATTGCTGATCTCCTGATCAAACTTGTAAAGACACTAATGTACGCCTGTTTGACCTTGCTCCGCAATGGGCCAGAAATTTATCGCTCCGGCTTGTGCCAGATCAAGCTATGCAGCCAGGGTTTTGCTGTAAGCGTAGAAGATATCGTCGCGTTTCCAGCCCAGCCCGGAGTACAGCGATTGGGCCGGCAGATTGGTCCTGGCGGTGGTCAGGTCGAGCCGCACGGCGCCGTTGCGCAGGGCGTGCGCTTCGGCGGCCAGCATCAGGGCGCGGCCGGCGCCGAACTGGCGCGCCTCGGGCCGCACGAACAGGTCGTACAGCGCGTAGATCGGCGCGGCCGCCAGCGAACAGAAGGTCGGATACAGCTGGCAGAAGCCGGCGGGCGCGCCGGCTTCGTCTTCGGCCAGGATCAGCACCGATTCATTGCCCAGCATGCGGTCCAGGATGAACTGGCGCGACAGGGCCGGGTCCGGCGCCAGCGCGTAGAACTGGCGGTAGGCATCGAACATGACGGCCAGTTGATCGATGTCGGCCAGCGTCGCCAGGCGGGTGGTAATTTTTTTCATTTTCTTGGTCTTGTGAGAAGTCGATAATTGTGCGGAGCGAGGCTCCGCCGCCATCATAACCACGAATGCGCCGCCCGTGTTTTTGTTGACGCCCCTCCTCCCTCGACGCAATCGAGGGCGCACACCCAGACCAGGTAGCGCTGATTGCCGGGTTCGTCGAGCAGCAGGCGCGCCGGCTCGCGGATCCACTGGAGTGTGAGCGCATCCGGCTTTGCAAGCTCAAGCGCGATACGCCCGATTTGACGAGCGACGATCTCCGCATCCCCCACTCCAGAATCTGCGCCCATTGAAAAAACATTGAACTTTTTTTTAAGCACCACGTCTATATGCACTTTCGCTTGACGTGCGACGCACTCTCGCGAATAAGTTACATCGCAATCTTCAAGAACGCGCTGTACGAGTCAAGATCGAGCATTGACGCCGCTCAGCGGCAGTAAGGCGGCAAAGCCGCCCCGGCATGCACCTTGCTCAGTGCCGGTGACAGGGAGGTCGGGATGAATATCGCGCCGATACGTATTGAAGTTATCGAGGCTCGCCGCAGCCGCAAAGGCGGCGCCATCATATTGGCCCGCCCTGTGCAAATGAAGGTAGCAGCGGCCTGCGGTAGTGCGATCGTGCTCGTTCTTGCGCTGTTACTGTTTTTTGCCGAATACAGTAGCAAGGTCAAAGTGAAAGGCCAACTGGTCTATGCCGGCGGCGCCATCAAGGCAGTCGCCCCGCAATTTGGCCGTATCGTCGCGCGCCGTGTCAGCGAGAGTGCGACGGTCGAGGCGGGGCAGACGCTCTTCGACCTGTCCGCCGAGCGGATTGGCGGGACCGGCTCGATCGATGCACGCATTACCGCTTCGCTCGCCATGCGACGCGAACAGACCGCACAACGACGCGACGCGATGCTCCAGCAATTGGCCCTTCGCGCCGCTGCCCTGGCCGATCAGGAGCGCCTGGTGAAGGCCGAGATCGCCGCGCATCTTGGCGGAATCGCCATCGGGAACGAACTGGTCAAAAGCGCGCAAACCTCCGTCGACCGAAACAGCACGCTTGCCCATCAGGGCTTTGTGTCTGTGGCCACGCTGGCGCAGCATACGAACATCCTGAATGTCGAGCGCGCCAGGCGCAATGCGCTGACGGTCAACCTGGGTAACGCACGCGCGTCATTGCTTCAAGTGCAGAACGAAAAAGCGTCACTCGCCGCGCGCGAAAAAATTGCCGTTTCCGAGGCAGAACAGAGTCTTGCAGCATTAGAACAAGAGGCAGCGGAGCACGAAGGACGCAGTACAGTGCGGGTAACGGCACCGGCTGCCGGCACCGTTACTGCGCTGGGCTATGACGTAGGGCAGTCGGTGCCGGCCGGAACAGTGCTCGCCACTATCCTTCCAATGGGTAGCGTGCTTGAGGCAAAGCTGCTGATTCCCTCGCAAGCGAAATCGTCGGTGGTGGTGGGGCAACAGGTCCAACTGCGCATTGACGCTTTCCCGTATCAGAAGTACGGCTTGGTGCCCGGCACGGTCAAGCAGGTCGAACTCAATCCCATCAATGACGGTGCAAAGGCGCCGGACACTCCCAACGTTCCTGATATCCCGATGTATCGGGCGACCGTAGCGATGTCGACCAACTCCATGATGATGTATGGCAAGCGTAGGCCATTTGAGCCAGGAATGACGCTGGAAGCCGACGTTTTTCACGATCGCCGGAAGCTGATCGAGTGGATCGTGGACCCTGTCGTCAGCGTAGCAAGGGACCGTGTTCCTCCGAGCACAGGTTCACAGAATTAGAGGACATTGAACTTCATTGGCGCCGCGTTTTTTCAACAACGCCGAACCTGCCATGCGCGCGTGGAGCATGGTCACATCAATCGAATGGAGAACGTCATGAGAGTGCTAGACAAGGAACTATTGGCCCAACTCGTTGGAGGAAAGGCAGAAATAACACCCGGGGAAGCGCTTCCGGGAGAAGGCGGAGGTGGTTCCGGTTCCGGTGGCGGTGGTTCCGGTGGAGATGGCGGCGGAAGTGGTGGCGGATTCGGGGGTATCGGCGGACATGCATACGATCTCGCCGCCGTTGGTGTAGAAGGCGGGCAACCGGCTGTCGTCAAGATCAACGGCGCGATACCGGTGTTTGAAAACGCACCTCCAAACGTGTCGGTCGGCCAGGAGCCTGCGGCATGGGAAGGGAGCCTTATCGGGATATACGCCGACCCGGCAATCTCCGTACAGCATATGGCGCTCGACGGTCTTCTCTCCGGAGTTGTCTACTCTGAAGTGTCCACATTCGCTGAGGCAGCGCTTACCAAGGCACTCCAAAATTCGGGCCTGGCGGCGAAGCTCCCAGGGCCGCTGAAGATCGCCGGGATTGCGATTGGCGTAGGCGCGGCTTACGGTAGCCTTGTACTGATGGAGCGCGATCATCCCAAGAACGACAATAAGACCTTTATAGATAAGGATGGCGTACGGCACATGCCCCGCGCAATGGCGCCTGACGACGACAATACATCCTTCACAGGCCCTGCAGGTGGTGCCGTGATGCAGATGGTGGCCTGATCCGAGAATCCGTGCAGCCGCAAGAAATAATTGCGGCTGCATATAAGGAGTACGTCATGTAAGGAGTAGTTTATGTCGATTTCGCTTGATCATCCTGTAGCTATTGAAACGGTAACTCCGCCTCCGTTTTTCTTTTTTGCTACACAACGCGCATACAGCTTTGGGCGGTACCTATGGCCTTTTCTATCCGTAAAACAATCCATAATAACGCTCGCACTGACGGCAGCCGTCGTCTTCATGTGCAGCGTGGTGCTGCCTGATTCCGTGGACTTGCGTGTCAGATTGCTTATCTTTTTTTGTTTCGCTATCACCGTCGTACGCGCACTCCATGAGCAATTGCCAGGAAAAATTACAATTGCCATATCTCGGGGCTCAGCCCGCCTGCTAGTACCAGATCTAAGAAAGGCCATTCTTGATCTTGGTTATATGGATACCTCGCCCTCCCCCACAGGCAACCGTTTTCAATTTCGCCCAAACACTGATGCCGATCGATGGTTTTGCTCACCCAAGCAAGATATCGAACTGTCCGTCGCTGACGAAAACATCATCGAGGTTCTGGGCGCCATGGGCAGTCTTAAGCGGGTGATAATGAAACTGAACTGGAAGTTGGAGAAGTGAGATGGCCACTTCGCCATTCTTTCGCAGCGCACGCCTGCCGCTGATTCTCCAGGCGGAAGTGGCCGAGTGCGGACTGGCTTGCCTTGCAATGGTCGCCTCCTACCAGGGTTTGCGCACGGATCTGGCGGCCCTGCGCGGGCGCTTCCCCACATCGATGAGCGGCATCAGCATGCTGACGTTGACCGAGTATGCACAGCGGTTGAAGCTGTCGAGCCGGGCCCTGTCGCTGACCCTGGAAGAATTGCCTGCCCTGAGAACGCCGGCCATCCTGCATTGGGGTCTGAACCATTTCGTCGTGTTGCGTCGCGCCACTGCCAAAGAGGTAGTGATTCACGACCCGGCTATCGGCGTGCGCCATCTTCCCTACGCGGAAGTGAGCCGCGAATTCACCGGCACCGCGCTCGAATTCGAGCCCGCCACCGATTTCAGTCCGGCCGACGAGCGGCGTAAGGTATCGGTCCGCGCCCTGATGGGCAAGCTCGATGGCTGGTGGCAGGCCTTCGGCCTGTTGTTCGCGATCTCCCTCGCGGTTGAACTACTGGTGCTGGCCATGCCTCGCTTGAATCAATTCATGATCGACGACGTGCTCATGTCCAACGACGCCAGCTTGCGCAATGTACTCATGCTCGGCCTGCTCCTGCTGATCCTCACGCAGGGGATGCTGTTGCACATGCGCGGTCTCACCATTCTGTATTTGACAACGCACCTTAACCTGCAATGGGTAGGCGATGTATTCGGACGCTTGGTGCGGCTCCCCATGAACTGGTTTGAGACACGCCAGCTCGGTGATGTGCTATCGCGCTTTGGTTCGGTCGGTCCTATTCAGGATTTGCTGACCACGCGTGCCGTCGGTGCCGTACTGGATGGCATAACGGCAATCCTTACCCTGATTGTCATGATCCTGTACAGCCCGCTGCTGGCGAGCGTGGTCGGCGCCACTGTCCTTCTCTACGCGACAGTGCGCGCCCTGTCGTATCGACCACTGCATACTGCGAACCTGGAAGGCTTGACGCTTGCCGCCAAAGAACAGACCTGCCTCATGGAGACGATACGGGCAATCGGGCCGATCAAGCTGTCCGGACGCGAGCTCGACCGGCGTGCGCACTGGCTGGCGATGAAAACCGACACGATTAATCGCAACGTGCGCACGCAGGTGATGGGCCTATGGTTTTGCAACATCAACATGACGATAGGCGCTATCTCGGCGGCACTGGTACTGTGGCTCGGCGCTGGCCTGATCATGGAGGGTTCGTTCACGGTCGGCATGTTGATCGCGCTGACTGTGTACAGCGGGATGTTCACGGCCCGCATGAGCGCCTTGATCAATGTGTTCATCGATTACAAAATGCTATCCCTGCACTGCGAGCGGCTAGCCGACATCGTCCTGGAACCCGCCGAGGAAGACATTGAACACGCGCGCGACATCGATCAGCTAGTACCCAAACTGGAGCTGGTCAAGGTCAGCTATCGCTACAGCGACACCGAGCCCTGGATATTACGCAATATCGACCTGAGCATTGAGCCAGGCGATTCGGTGGCGATTGCCGGCGCTTCCGGCTGCGGCAAGACCACCCTGATCAAGCTGATTGTGGGCAGTCTGAAACCGACGGTCGGTGAAATTCGCTACGGAGGAATACCGATCTCGCAGCTCGGCGTGCGCGCGTACCGCCGCGCCCTGGCAGCAGTGATGCAGGACGATGCGTTGCTGTCTGGATCGCTCAAGGAAAACATCTGCTTTTACGACGAGCGTCCCGAGATGGACCGCATTCGACGCTGCGCGCAGCTTGCGCAGATCGACGCCGATATTGAACGCATGCGAATGGGCTACGAAACCGTCGTTGCCGACATGGGCAGCAGCTTGTCCGGTGGTCAGAAGCAGCGCGTCCTGCTAGCGCGAGCGCTGTACAAGCGGCCCAGGATCCTGATCATGGACGAGGCCACGAGCGCGCTCGATGGGGCGGTGGAAAGCGAGGTCAGTAGCGCAATCGCAGAACTCAATATGACGCGCATTATTGTGTCACACCGTCTCGAAACGATTGCGAGTGCACGCCGCCTGATCGCGCTGCAGGGCGGATCTATCGTGTACGATGCGCCGCTGCCAGATAAAGACATGCCGCCACTAAGTTAGGACATGCCTCTGCCAGGTGCAGGAGTCTGATACGAGATCGTATCCGAGTCGTCAGCTACGTCTCGCTGCAATGGGTGCGGTGCACGCCGCTTGGGAATGAATGGCCACAATGAAGCTCCTGTCAGGCTGCATAAAACGCAACGCAAGGCCGGCGCGCAAAGGCAGCCATGGCGAGTGTTGCGAAGACAAAGGAACTTAGCTGGTCATTTTGGCTTGGTACTCCGGACGGACTGCTTGGGGAAAAGTGGCCGCGTGGCGCGGCCACGGAACTTTAACGCACAAGCGGCGTGCCTGTCCAGCCGCGCACGCGCGCCGCCAGCAGCGCCAGTCCCAGCAGCAGCAAGGCCAAGGCGCCCGGTTCCGGCACCGCCGCGCGCGCGCTGCCCAGCGCCACATTGGTGATGCCGGCCAGGTAGCCCTCGCCCATGCTGCGCAGCTCGAAGCCGGTAAAGTACTCGCCGCCGGTGGCCTGGAAACCGAGAAAGTCCAGCCCCGCCAGGCCATCTGCCAGCGCGATGCCGTCGAAGCGGTAGCTGCCCAGATTGGTCGCCACCAGGACCTCGACGCTGCCGCCGCTCACCGCCGCGTCGAAGCCGAACAGGTCGTACCGCACCTCGGCGCCGATGCTGGCGATGCTGGCGATGCTGGCGATGATAGGCGACCAGTACTCGTTCGACATCACCGGCCGCGTTGTGCCGATGCCGATGCCCGCGCCCGCGCCCGCGCCGCTGCCGACGATCAGGTTTTCATCCGAGTTGTACGTCACCCCGCCGCGCGTGAAGCCGCTGCCGGGAAAATGATAGCCGGCCCCGAAGTCGTCGAAGTTGCTGGTCTGGACAATCTGCCCGGCCTGCGCCAGCGCGCCGCGCTGGCCGATGCGCAGCACGCCCGCACTGGCGCCGGCGCAGGCGGCCAGCAAGGCGACGGCGAGGGCCGTCCGTGTGAATCGCTTGAACATGATCGGTTTCCGGTAAGTGAAAGTCAGGCGACCTTGATCGCCAGCGGCCCGCCCAGCGCGCTGTAGCCGTCGTCGTACAGCAGCCAGGCGCTGTAGGTGCCCGGGGTCAGGCTGTTGCTGTCGAAACTGACGCTGGCGCCGGCCTGCCCCGCGTACTGCCAGACGGCCGAGCTGCCCGCTCCCGGCGAGGTGCCGGCGCGGTAGATGCCGATCCAGTTTTTCGCAGCCACGCGACTGGCGGGAAGCGCGAACGTGAACACGATCGGCGCACCGCGCTTGATGGCCGGGGTGCTGCTGGCGAACTGCGTCACGCTCACGCCGGCCGCCTCGCCCAGGGCCGCGTAACCGCCCTGGTAGAAATACCAGATTACGTAGTCGCCCACCGGCAGCCTGGCCGTGTCGAAGGCATGGCTGCCGCTGGCGGCCGGCACATACGCCCATTGCAGCGATGGCTGGCCGCTGCCCGGCGTGGCATTGGCCGGATACAGGCCGACCCAGTTCTTCGGATCGAGCTTGCCGGCCGGCGCCGCGTAGCTCACCGTCAAGGCGCCTCCGCGCTGCACCACCTGCGCGCTGGCGCTGAGCACCACCCGGCGGCGGTTGGCGCCGATGGCCGGATCGGTGCGCCCCGGCGTGCCGTTGTCCACGTGGCCGGCCACGCGGCGCAGGAACAGCGGATCGGCATTGCAGCCGATGCTGTAGTCGTACCAGCCGAAGCTGCCCGCCAGCAGGCACTGCACCACCTGCTGCTGGCCGGGGGCCAGCACGTAAGTGGACACGGCGGCGCCGTAGGCATTGTCGATCATGGTGAAGGTGCAGGCGGCGCTGCCGCCAACGTTCGACAGCAGCAGCTGCACGTTGGCGCCGGCCAGGTCGTAGGCGACCTGCACTTCGGGCCTGGCCGCCATCGACGCCGTGCTGCCGGCCAGTTCGCGCAGGAAGCCGTTCGGACCGGTCACGCTCAGGTGATAGCGCGCGCCGGTCCAGTTCCAGGTTTCCCTGTCGATGCGCTTGCCCGCTTCGACCGTGTAGTACCACGGCCCGTCGGTGCGCGCGCTCGAATACACGATGAAGGCCGCGCCGGCCTTGCCGCTGTTGACGAACGACAGTTCCAGCTGCCTGCCGGCGCCCGCCGTGGCGTGGGCGCCGAGCACATACGGCAGCGCGCAGGCGTAGCGCGTGCGCGTGACGGTCTTGCACGGCTCCTGCAGCGGCAAGGTTTGCTGCGCCGGCGGAGTCGGATAGGGTTTGCCCGACACCAGTGCGTACTCGGTGGTCTTGGGCACGCCGGCCGGCCAGGTATTGTTGGGCGTCCTGAAATCGAAGGCCGACGTCAGGTCGCCGCACACCACGCGCCGCCACGGCGAGATATTTTCCAGCGTGACGCTGGCGCGGTTCTTTTTCAGGCCGAGCGTGAGCCACTCCTCCAGGAAGCGCAGCTTGGAGGTGTGGTCGAACACTTGCGAGCACACCCTCCCTCCCCGGCTCCACGGCGAGATGACCAGCATCGGCACGCGCGGCCCCAGCCCGACCGGCACGCCGGCCAGGTTTTCGTCGGCGCCGATGTCGGCCAGGGTGGTGCGGCCCATGCCGGCGTCGAGCGGCGGGATGTTGGGCGGCACATGGTCGAAGAAGCCGTCGTTTTCATCGTAGGTCAGCAGGAACACCGTCTTCGACCACACCACCGGATTGGCCACCAGCGCCGCCAGCAGGCGCGCGGTGAGGTTTTCGCCGGCGTTGGGCGAATTCGGCGAGTGCTCGGTGTAGTCGTTCGGCGCCACGATCCAGGACACCTTCGGCAAGCGGTTGTAGCGCACGTCGTCGGCAAAGTCGGCCACCAGCCAGTCGCCCCTGGTACCGCGCGAATTGGCTTCGGTCGATCCGGGCGCCAGCGCGCGGCCCTTGCGGTACAGCGGACTGTCGGGCGCCAGGCGGCTGCCGTCGGGATTGACGCGGAATTGCTTGAAGTAGGCCAGGTAGTTGTCGCCGTAGTTGTCCCATTCCTGGTACACCTTCCAGCTGACGTCGTTCGCTTCGAGCACTTCGGCATAGGTGCGCCAGGCCGGCGCGCCGGCGGTGGTGGCGGCCGACAGGTTGTCGTAGCGGGGATCGTTGTTGTAGTAGCCCGCCGTGCTGATGTTGTACAGGCTGCCCAGGGAACCCATGCGCTTGCGGCTGGTGCCCGACAGCGAGTAGAAGCGGTTCGGGTCGGTCGGCCCGAAGACCGAGCAGTGGTAGGCGTCGCAGATGCTGAAGGCGTCCGCCAGCGCGTAGTAGAACGGCAGGTCGCCGCGATCGAAGTAGCCCATGCTCTGCGGCGACTTTTTCTTGACCCAGGCATCCCAGCCCTGCCAGGCCGCCTGCGAGCCCTTCCACGAATGGTCGGTGCCGAGCGAGAGCGCGCTGGTGTTCCTGGCGTCGAAATGGAAAGGCAGCACGTCACCGCCGGCGGCGTCCGGCTGGTACCACACCGGTTTGCCGCTCGGCAGCGTGATGGCGCGCGGATCGTCGAAACCGCGCACGCCCGGAAAGCTGCCGAAGTAGTGATCGAAGGAGCGGTTTTCCTGCATGAAGATGACCACGTGCTCGACGTCGGCGATGGTGCCTGTGGCGTTATTGGCCGGCACGGCCAGGGCGTCGCGGATCAGGTCGGGAAACAGGGTACTGGCGGCGCCGGCCGAAGCCAGGCTGAGAAAGGTGCGTCGGCTGGTGGACATGCATGCTCCCTGGATACGCTGGAAAGTTGTCGATCATATATTTCAAATATGACCGCAGCGTGTCAGCGGGGAGCGCTTGCCTCAGGCGCTGCCGCTGGTGAGCGCATCGAGGATCGCGTCCAGTCCGGCCGGCTTGACCAGGTGGGCGTCGAAGCCGGCTTGCCGGGTGCGCTCGCGCGTGCGCGGGTCGCCCCAGGCGGTGAACGCCACCACCCGCGTGTTGGCGAACTTCGCCTGCTGGCGCAAGGCCGCCGCCACTTCCAGGCCGTCCAGCCCGGGCATGCCGATATCGAGAATGATGGCGTCCGGATCGAAGCCCTGCGCCAGCTGCAGCGCGGACAGGCCGTCGTACGCCGGCACGGCTTCGTAGCCGCACAGGCCCAGCATTTCGGTGAGAACGTCGGCGGCTTCGCGGTTGTCGTCGACAACCAGCACGCGCTTGTGTGTATGTTGCTGCGCCATATGCGCTCCTGACCTGGCTGAATCTCCGGCAGATGCAAGGCCGGTGTTATCAAAGGTCGCAGGGGTGGGGCGAGCGTTGAAGTGGATGGCTTCCATGCTACACGAAGTTGACGTCCATTACTACAAGAAAACATTTCATTGTGCGCCTGCCAGCGCCGCGATGCGCTGGCGCAGCCAGCGGTGCGCCATGTCGTCCTCGCGCCGCCGGTGCCAGAGCTGGCAAAACGCAAACGGGGCAATGGCGAACGGCGGCGCGAACACGGCCAGCGCCTGGTCCACGGCGCCGGCCGGCACCATGCGGCGCGCCACCGTCAGCACCAGGTCGCTGCCCTTGACCAGCGCCGGCGCCACGCCCCAGTGCGGCAGCGTCAGGCACACGCGGCGGCGCGCCCCCGCCTGCGCCAGCGCGAGGTCGACTTCGTTGCCGGAGTCGGCCCACAAGGACAGCAGCACATGGGGACGCGCCAGCCAGGCCGCCAGGCCGAGCGCGGCGCCGCCGCCCAGGCTGGCGCGGTCGGCCACGCACACGAATTCTTCCGCGAACAGGCGCTGCGCGACCAGCGCCGCCGGCAGTTGCGGAAAGACCCCGAACGCCAGGTCGATTTCGCCATCCTGCACTTGCGCCGTCATCGCTTCGCGGCTGGCCTGGCTGACCACCAGGTCGACCTGCGGCGCTTCGGCGCGCAAGACCGGCAGCAGCGCCGGCAGCAGCACCGCCGCACCGTAGTCGGACATCGCCAGGCGGAAGACGCGCTGTTCGGCGCCGGGATCGAAGCGGGCCGGCCGCAGCAGCTGGCGCATGCGGCCGAGCGCATCGGCCAGTTGCGGCGCCAGCTGGCGCGCGCGCGCGGTCGGCTCGAGCAAGGCGCCACGGCGCACCTGCATACGACGCATTTCCATTCTTGCGGCGAATCGCCTAGCATGCGCTCATCGTTACAGGAAAATGCCGACCATGTTCAATACAAACACGCTTCTCATGCTGGGCGCCGCCGTGCTGGCCGGCGCCGTGGTGCCCTTCCAGGCCGGGGCCAATGCCGCGCTCGGACGCGCGCTCGGCCACCCGCTGTGGGCCAGCCTGGTGTCGCTGGGGATCGGCGCGGCGCTGGTGATTGCCGTGATGCTCGCCCTGCGCGTGCCCGAACCGGCGCTCGGCGCGGCCTGGCGCGGTCCATGCTGGCTGTGGGCCGGCGGCGCCGCCGGCGCCCTCTACGTGGTGACGGCGCTGGTGCTGGCGCCACGGCTGGGCGCGGCGCACTTCATCGTGGCGGTGGTGGCCGGGCAGATGGCGGTGTCGCTGCTGATCGATCACGCCGGCCTGATGGGCTTTGCGCACCAGCCGGTCGGCGCCGGGCGCGTCATCGGCCTGCTGCTGATCGTGGCCGGCATGCTGGTCACGCAGATGGCCTCGGCCGGCGCGCCGGCGGCGCGCTAAGCGCCGGCCAGCGCGCGCGGCCGGCTGTCCGCGCGCACGGCGGCCCGCACCCCGGCAAGGCGGTCGAGCCAGTCGAACACGCGCGGCCACACCAGCAGGTGCGCACTGTCGCCCACCAGCGGCGCCACATGCTGGATCGCCGTCCCCGCATCGCCCAGGTAGGGCAGCAGCACCTTGTGCGCGCTGCCGGCGGCCTGGTGAAAGCCGAGCACCGTGCCGGGCGGGGCCAGGGCGCTGACCGGACGGAACAGGCTCAGCAGCGGTGCGCGCACCTGGCCCGGCTCGAGGCGCACCCCGTCCAGGACCAGGTCGCCGCGCATGAAGCTGTTGCGCGCGAACAGCAGCTCGACCGCTTCCTCGAACAGCGGACGCGGCATGGCCAACTCGTCCAGGGTCCAGCGCTGCACCCGCAGATGGCTCGCCAGCAAGGCGGGAAACGGCGCGCTGGCGAGGAAGTCGAGCGTGGGGGCCGCATAGAACGCGGCTGGCGCGGCATTGGCGAAGATGGCGCTCAGCAGCGAGCCGGGCAGCGGGCGCGTGCGCTCGGACGGCAGGCTGGCCAGCAAGGCCGTGCTGGCGATGCGCCGCAGCGCCGGGGCCATGCCGTCGAAGTTGATGGGCGCTTCGAACAGGGCCAGCGCCGCCACGTGTTCGGGCCGCCAGGCACTGTGCAGCGCGGCCAGGATGCCGCCCAGCGAATGGCCGCACAGGGTGACCTGCACGCAGGCATGCATGTGGCGCACCACCCTGATGCAGGCGTCGAGCATCGGCCCGGCGTAATCGGCCAGCCCGGGCATGCCGGCCCCGGCGCGCGGGTCGGTCCATTCGACCAGGTACACGCCGAAGCCGCGCGCCAGCGCCTGGCGCACCACGCTGCGCTGCGGCGACAGGTCCCAGATATACCAGCGCTTGATCGGCGCCGGCACGATCAGCAGCGGCGGCCGCTGCCGCGTTCCGCTGCCGTAGCAGCGCAGCCGCAACCCGGGGGCGCTGAACACGATGCGGGACGGCGCCGGCAGCGGGCCGAAGCCGGCCAGTTCGAGCACATCGCCCTGGTATTGGCGCAGGCGCTCGACTGTGTCGAAGAAGCGTAAGGTGCTCATGCTCGCCCTCCTTTCCGGGTGTCACGGCAGCGCTTGCAGCAGGCCGCGCCCGATGACGTAATCGGCCACGCGCCGTCCCACCTGCTGCCCGGCGCTGCGGTCGAAGTCCCAGTGCACGCCCAGGTAGACGCGGCTGCGGCCGTTTTCGTACTCGGCCTGCGAAAGCGAGGAAAAGGTGCGCACCAGGCGCGGCCGCACCCGGCCGTCGTTGTCGCGCGTGACGCCGTTGAACTCGTCGGACACGAAGGAAAACGCGATAACGTCGGTGCCGTAAAAGCGGCGCAAGGTCTGGAACAGCGCGCTGCCGAAGCTGGCGTGGCCGGATGGATAGGAGGGAAACGGCGGCGTGAAGTCGGGTTCGCTGGTATTGCTCGCCTGCGCGCCCAGCGGGGTCCAGTGCGGATCGGCGCGGGTGGCCGGGTTGCCGTCGCCCAGTCCGGTGGGGCTGGTGCCGGGCGAGGCTTCGCGGATGCCGCCCACCGGGCGCCAGAATTGCTCGTCGTACTTGGTCTTCCACACCACCAGGCAGGTATCGGCCATGGCCACGTTGACCAGCGCCAGCATGCGCGCCATCTGCATGCCGGACAGATGGCGGCGCGTGCCGATTTCCAGGGCGATCTGGTTGTACAGGCGCGGCGCGGCGCCGATCAGCGGCGTGCCCTCGTACGACCAGTAGATGCCGGCCACGGTTTGCGCCGCGCTGCGCCGGGTCGGCGTGCGCACGCCGTCGCCGCCGAGCTGGCGCACGTCCTCGACAGCGGCCGCATAGGCGGCGCTGGACAGGGCCGGCGGCGCTGGCGCACGGAAAGGCTCGAGCGCGGGCAGGACGAACGGCCGCGCGCCGTGCCAGGCGGCGCCGAGCGCCAGCGGGTCGCGGCCGACCGGGTCGGGGCGCCACTTGCCCGGCGCATTGCTCGGAAAAAAACTGACGCCGACGACCAGGTCCTCGGGCCCGCTGCGCGGCGGGTGCAGCGCCAGCACGGCGGCGGCCGCGCGCCGGCCGGTGTCGACCCCGTTATCGCGGGCGCGGCCGGGCGCGAGCCGCGCCATGTCGCGCAGATAGGTTTGCTCGACGGTACGCGCCTGTGCCGGATACAGCGCTTGCAGGGTATCGCGCGCGGCCCGGGCCAGGGCGGCGTCGGGCGAGCTGTCCGCCGGCGCCGGCGCCATGCCGGTGTAGCCCGGCTCGCTGCGCAGCACGGCGTTGAGGGCCTCGAACATGGCCAGGTGGTGGATCGCCAGCGCCCGGCTCGAGCGCGCCGGACCGTACTGCTCGCGGTACGCGCGCGCCGAAGCGGGCGGCGGCGGCGTGTGGTCGACGGCATTGGCGCGCAGCGCCGCTTCGCTCCAGTAGCGCACGGCGAGCACCAGGCTGGCCGGGCCGCGCGCGGGCTGCGGCGCGGCGGCGGCGGCGGGCAGCGGCGTGCCCGACTGCGCCTGGACGGGTGGCGCTTGCCAGCCGAGCATGGCGACGAACAGGGCCAGAGGGACCGACTTGTACAGCGGCTTCATCGTTTTCTCCTCGGAAAAGTTAGGCGCAGCGGACGCAGCGGAACGACTCCGACGATAGCGCCGCGCAGCGCCGGCGTCCCACGATCCGCGCAAGCCGATGCGCTCGCCGCTGGCGCAAAAAGCGCGAAATCGCGGGAACTTTCTTGCCGGGTGTCGGTCTAAAGCTGGTCCCTTCACTGCGAGCCCCTTCATGAACCAGCCGAGCGACAAGCACGAGGCGCGCCTTGCGCGTTTTATCCGTGGAAACCTGGCCGCGATCCTCCAGCATTGGGACGCGTTCGCACGCAGCATTCCCGCCGCGCGCCACATGCCGGCCGGGCGCCTGCGCGACCATGCGGCCGGCATCCTGAACGCCATCGCCGACGACCTCGACCAGCCGCAAACGCCGCAAGAGCAGGCCGACAAGGCGCGCGGCCGGGCGCCGCCGCACGATGCCGGCACCGAGGCCGGGCTGCACGGCGCCGGCCGCATGAGCGCCGGCTTCACCGTCAACGACACGGTGGCCGAGTTCCGCGCCCTGCGCGCCAGCGTGATGCGCCTGTGGGACGAGCGCGGCAACGGCGACGCCGACCTGACGGGCGAGGACCTGATCCGTTTCAACGAAGCCATCGACCAGGCCCTGACCGAGTCCCTGCAAGCGTACGTCGTAGAAAAAGAACACATCACGCACCGCTTCGACACCCTGCTCTCGGCCACGCCCGACCTGCACTTCATCGTCGATACCGACGGCCATATCCTGTACGCCAACGAGGCGCTGGCGCACCTGCTCGGCACGCCAGCCGAATCGGCCTGCGCGCACCGCCTGCACGACTTGTGTCCGGCCTTCGCCGCCCAGATCAAGCGCGACCTGCGCGCCGTGGCCGAGACGCGCGCCGTCGGCCGGGGCGAGCTGCGCTGCGTCGCGGCCGACGGCGCGCAGCACACCTACCGCTACGTCATCATGCCGGTGCTCGCCGCCGACGGCAGCGTGGACGCGCTAACCGGTACGGCGCGCAATATTTCCGAACTAAAGGCGTCGGAAGCGAAGATCCTGCGCAACGCCTACTACGACAGCCTGACCAGCCTGCCCAACCGCACCCTGTTCCGCGAACGGCTCGACCACGACATGCGCCACGCCGCCCGCACCGGCTTCGCACTGGCCCTGCTGTTCGTCGACCTCGACGGCTTCAAGGAAGTCAACGACCAGCTCGGCCACGATGCGGGCGACCAGCTGCTGCGCCAATGCGCGCAGCGCCTGCTGGCCTGCGTGCGCGCCACCGACACCGTGGCCCGCATCGGCGGCGACGAATTCACGGTGATCCTCAACGAGATCGGCCAGGTCGCCGT
This sequence comes from Massilia atriviolacea, assembly GCF_003953935.1. Taxonomy (GTDB): domain Bacteria; phylum Pseudomonadota; class Gammaproteobacteria; order Burkholderiales; family Burkholderiaceae_D; genus Telluria_A; species Telluria_A atriviolacea. The sequence continues at coordinate 277,536 of NZ_RXLQ01000003.1, read as the reverse complement.
GGTCGAGATGCTGGCCGGCGAACTGCTTTCCGAGCTGGCGCGGCCGTTCTCGATTGCCGGCAAGCAGGTGCAACTGTCCGCCAGCATCGGCATCAGCCTGTGCCCGCAGGACGGGCGCCAGCCGGACGAGCTGCTGCGCAATGCCGACCAGGCCATGTTCGTGGCCAAGCGCGCGGGCCGCAACCGCTTCAGTTATTTCACGTCCGCCATGCGCGACTCGGCCTCGGCCCGCCTGAAGCTGATCGACGAGCTGCGCCAGGCGCTGGCGCGCGGCGAACTGACCGTGCATTACCAGCCCATCGTCGAGCTGGCCGGCGAGACCATCGTCAAGGCCGAGGCGCTGGTGCGCTGGCGCCATCCGGACGGCAGCCTGGTGCTGCCCGAGCGCTTCATCGGGATCGCCGAAGAAACCGGCCTGATCGGTGAAATCGATGCCTGGGTGCTGTCGCAGGCGGTGCCCTGCGCGCTGCGCCTGGCCGAGCTGAGCGGCACGCCGTTCCAGGTCAGCGTCAACAAGTCGCCGCTCGGCTTCATGAGCCGGCTTGTAAAGAACTCCTGGGAGCGCGACCTGGCCCTGCTGGGACGCGCCGGATCGCGCATCGCCATCGAAATTACCGAGGGCGTGCTGCTGGACGATTCGCCCGGCGTGCGCGCCAAGCTGGCCCGGCTGCAGCAGGCGGGCGTGCAGCTGGCGATCGACGACTTCGGCACCGGCTACTCGTCGATGGCCTACCTGAACAAGTTCAAGGTGGACTTCCTGAAAATCGACCAGTCCTTCGTGCGCGACATGCTCACCACCAAGCCCGATCACCGGATCTTTGCCGAGACCATCATCGCGATGGCCCACAAGCTGGGCTTGAAGGTGATCGCCGAGGGGGTGGAAACAGCGGCGCAGCGCGACTGGCTGCGCCAGGCCGGCTGCGACTACGCCCAGGGCTTCCTGTATTCGCGGGCGACCAGCGAGGAAGGCGTGGCGCAATTGCTGTGCGCGGCAGGCCGCTGAGGCCGGCGGGCGGGCGCCTCAGCCGCCCGGCGCGAAGCTGGTGCGCAGCACGAAGGCGTAGCGCTCCGGGCGGATGTAAAACGCCGAACAATCGCAGCAGCGGCCATCGGCAAAATACGAGCGGCGTTCCATCAGCAGCACGGCGCTGCCCTCCCCCACGCCGAGGGCCTGCGCCACCGCGCCGTCGGCCAGGGCCAGCCTGATGGCCAGTTCGGCGCGCGCCACCGGCAGGCCGGTCAGCTCGGCCAGCAGGGCGTAGGCCGGTTGCCGGGCGATTTTTTCAGCAGGCATGGCGGCCAGGCCCGGCGGCAGGTAGTTGCGCCCGAGCGCGATCGGCTCGCCATCGACCAGGTGCAGGCGCTGCAACAGCAGGCACTGGCCTTGTCCGGCCTCGGCCAGCTCGGCCATCGCCTGCGGCAGCGCGACCAGCGCCTGCGAGAGCAGGCGCATCTCGGCCCGCAAGCCCTGCGCCAGCAGCGACTCGTGGAAGCTGCGCAACTGGTCCAGGCCGTGGCGCACCTGTTTGCCGGCCGCATACGTGCCCTTGCCCTGCTTGCGCTCGACGACCCCGGCCTCGGCCAGGCGCGCCAGGGCCAGGCGCACGGTGACGCGGCTGACCCCAAAGCGCGCGCCCAGCGCCGCCTCGGACGGCAACTTGCCGGACGGCTCGTAGGCGCCGGCGTCGATTTCGTGGCGCAGCACATCGGCCAGCTGCTGCTGCAAGGGTGCGGCGTTATCGCGGGAAAGAGGCATGGCGGACGGCATCGGGTGACACAACGGTGAACAGATAAGCAAAGGCGAAAATCCGGCTTAGTACAACTTGTATTAAGACGTATTATCACCGCTTACCGATAAAAAAGCCCGTTCGATTACGATGCTCATGGAAAAAAAGTCCGCTGTCCGCCCCGCCGCCGTCGCGCTCGACGTTGTCGACTTTGCCTGGCCCGACGGGCAGCAGGTGTTCGCCGGCTTGTCGCTGACGGTGGCGCCCGGCGAATTCGTCGCCATCCTCGGGCCGTCCGGCTGCGGCAAGACCACCCTGCTCAACCTGCTGTCCGGCTTCGAACAGCCGGACCGGGGCAGCGTGCGCATCAATGACGCGGCGGTGCGGCCGGACATGCCGGAACTCGGTTATGTGTTCCAGTCGCCGCAACTGTTTCCCTGGCTGAGCGCGCTGGAAAACGTGCGCTTCGGCCTGCGCATGGCGAACCGGCTGCCGCCAGCGGCGCAATACGCCAGGGCGCGCGACTACCTGGCCCTGGTCGGGCTGGCCGGGGCCGAGGCGAAGCTGCCGCATCAATTGTCGGGCGGCATGCAGCAACGCGTGTCGCTGGCGCGCACCCTGGCGCTGGAGCCGGCCCTGCTGCTGATGGACGAGCCCTTCGCCGCGCTCGACGCCATCACGCGCAACAGCATGAACGAAGAAACCCTGCGCCTGTGGTCGGCGCTGGGACAGACCACCCTGTTCATCACGCACGACATCGACGAAGCGGTGTTCCTGGCCGACCGCGTGGTGGTGCTGGGCATCGCCCCGGCCGGGATCGCGCGCATCGCCGAGATCGACCTGCCGCGTCCGCGCAGCATGCGGACCACGCGCAGCCTGCCGCGCTTCATCGCCTGCCGCAATGCGCTGATGGAACAGATCAACCTGGCCGTGCAAGCGGCTTGAACCGATATCAATCCCGACACGGAGCCTGCCCATGCTGAAACACACTCTCGCCCTTGCCCTGTTCGCCTGCGCCAGCCTGGCCCACGGCGCCGACCAGCCGCTGCGCGTCGGCTGGGTGTTCGCCATGGCCAATGCCCCGGCCCTGATCGCCGACAAGAAAGGCTTTTACGCGGCCGAGGGCCTGAAGGTGGACCTGCGCCAGTTCGGCGACGGCCCGCTGCTGCAGCAGGCGGTCGCCGCCGGCGAACTCGACCTCGCCTACGTGGGCGCGCCGCCTGTGTACCAGTGGGCGTCGCGCGGGCTGGAGGCGAAAATCATCGCCAAGGTCAACTACGGCCAGGCCGCGCTGCTGGCCGACGCGGCCAGCGCGGTCACGAGCGTGGCCGGGCTGCGCGGCAAGCGCCTGGCCAGCTTGCCAAAAGGCAGCGGCATGGACGTGCTGCTGCGCGGCTTCGTGCTGCGCGAACACGCCAGGCTCGACCCCGACCGCGACCTCGGCATCGTCGCCATGGCGCCGGCCAACATGCCGGCCGCGCTCGAGCGCCACGCGGTCGACGCCGCCTTCACCTTCGAACCCTTCGTCAGCCAGGCCCTGCTGCGCGGCAAGACGCGCCTGCTGCTCGACGTCAACCAGGCGCTGCCGAATCACCCCTGGTACGTGATCGCCGCCCTGCCCGCCACCCTGGCCGAGCGGCCGGACGAGGTGGTCAAGCTGTTGCGCGCCCATGCGCGCGCGGTCGCCTTCCTGAAGACCCATCCGGCCGAGGCCAACCGCCTGATCGCCGCGGCATTCAAGCTGGAACCGGTGCAGGCGGCCAACGGCGCCGCCATTCCCGCCGAGGCGATCGTGCAGGAAGCGCGCAAGCGGCTCGGCTGGTCGGCGCGGCTGGAAACGGCCGACCTGGAGTTCATCCAGCGCCTGATGGATTACTCGAGCGCGCTCGGCTTCATGGGCAAACCGATGAACGTCGCCGACCTGGTCGACACCACCTTCCAGCGCCGCGCCGAGCAGGCTGTCGGACAGGGTGGACACCAGGGTGGGAAATAAATTGCGCCGGCCGACGCCGAACTGGGGCTGGGCCTCCCTGCCCTGCCTGCTGCTGGCGTGGAGCCTGCTGGCCAGCCGCTTTCCCGCCTACATCCTGCCGCAGCCGTGGGAGGTGGCGCTGGAAGGCTGGCGCTGGGCGCGCAACGGCAGCCTGTGGCCGCAGCTCGGCGCCAGCCTGACGGAAGAGCTGGGCGGTTTCTCGGCCGCCGTGCTGGGCGCGCTGCTGCTGGGCACGGCCACGGGCCTGTCGCGCCGGCTGCGCGACTTTGCCGCTCCGCTGACCGGCCTGTTCATGGCGATCCCGCCGATCGCCTGGGCGCCGCTGACCATGATCGTCTTCGGCATCGGCTACTGGTCGATCGTGGTGGTGATCTTCATCGCTGCCGTGTTCCCGATGGCCGTCACCGTGCAGCAAGGCGTGCAGGCGATCCGCCACGGCGAGGTGCGCGCCGCGCGCGTGCTCGGCGCCAGCCGCTGGCAACTGCTGCGCCACGTGTACTTTCCCGCTTCCCTGCCCTGCCTGACGGCGGCGCTGCGCATCGGCTTCAGCCAGGCCTGGCGCGCGCTGGTGGCGGCCGAAATGATCGGCGCCAGTCGCGGCATCGGCTGGATGGTCTCGACCGGCGGCCAGATCGGCAACAGCAGCCAGGTACTGCTGGGCATCGTGCTGATCGGCCTGATCGCCTGGCTGATGGAAAGCCTGGTGTTCCGGCGCATCGAACGACATTACCAAACCTGGCGTACCTAACTCAGAGAGACTTGCATGCATCGATTCGACCCGAAAACCGAAGCCGGCCATTACATCGCCCCTATCGGCTTATACGAACGCAACAAGGAGCGCCCGTTCCTGGGCGCCGTCAGCTGCGAACGGCGCACCCTGGTGGCCGGCGAATGGACCGAGCTGCGGCTGGTCTATACCGTGGGCGGCTCGGGCCTGGCCGATGGCGCCTGGCTCAAGCTGGCCTTCAAATTCTATTCGGACTGGGCGCTGTTCCAGACCAGCGACCCGGGCGCGGCCAATTTTGTCACGGCCGAGTACCACGCGGGCGCGCTGGCGCCGGGCCAGAGCGCGGCCACCGTGCAGCACCTGACCGTGCGCTTCGACCAGAAAGGCCACGAGCGGCCGTTCCAGAAAGCGGTGATCGTCGATATCGTCGACGGCTACCTGAACCCGGGCGACCGCATCGTCATTCGCCTCGGCGACCGGCGCCAGGGCGGGGCCGGCACGCGCGTGCAGAGTTTTGTGGAACAGGGATTCCGGTTCCGCATGTTCATCGACCCGCTCGGCAGCTCCAAGTTCGCCGAAGTGCCGGGCGACATTTTGCTCGACATCGTCCCCGGCCCGGCGCGGCGCTTGCAGATCATCGCCCCGCGCCTGGTCGGCAACGACGAAGCCTTCGACATCCTGGTGCGCGCCGACGACGCCTGGGGCAATACCGCGCGCAATCTGCCGCTGGCGGGCACGCTGCGCCTGCGCGGCCCGCACGGGGTGGCGCGCGAGCTGCCCTTCACCCTGGCCGCCGAAGGCTGGGCGGTGGTGCGCCTGGCGGCCCTGCGCCTGCCGCAGCAAGGCGAATGGCGCATCGATGCGGCCACGGACGACGACGGCGTTGCCGCGCCCGCGCCGGCGCTCGCCTACATCGACAGCGACAGCGGCAGCGGCGCCCTGCGCGCCCTGTACGCCGACCTGCACGTGCACTCGGACGACACGGTCGGCACCAACGACACCTTGTACAACCTCAGCTACGGGCGCGATGTCGCCGGGCTCGACGTGCTCGGCTATACGGCCAACGACTTCAACATCACCGAGTCGCGCTGGGACAAGGCGGTCGAACTGATCCACAGCCTGAACGAAGCGGGACGCTTTGTCTGCTATCCGGGCACCGAATGGTGCGGCAATTCCAGCGCCGGCGGCGACCGCAACGTGGTCTTCCTGCGCGACGGCAAGCCGCAATTCCCCTTCGACAAGCACGGACGGCTGGTGCGCTCCTTCGAATGGAACGAATTCACCGCCGGCACCCTGAAACCGGGCGCCTGGCCGGTCGACCAACTGTACGCGGCGTACGCGCACGACCCCGAGGGGCACCTGATGATGCCGCACATCGGCGGACGGCGCTGCAACCTGGACTGGCACCATCCCGAGCTGGAGCGCCTGATCGAGGTCGGCTCGGCCTGGGGCCAGTTCCACTGGGTGTATGCCGAAGCGCTGCAAAAAGGCTACCGCATGGGGGCGGCCGCCAACAGCGACGAGCACCAGGGGCGCTGCGGCGGCGGCGTGCCGGCGACCGCCGTGTTCGGCTCGCGCGGCGGGCTGACCGGCGTGATCGCCGACCGCTTCGACCGCGAGGGCGTGGCCACGGCCCTGCGCGCGCGGCGCACCTTCGCCACCACGGGCGAGCGCAGCTTTGCCAGCCTGCGCCTGGGCACGCACTGGATGGGCGAGGTGGTGCGGGCGCGCGCGGGCGAGGCGCTGAGCTACCGCCTGCTGGGTGACCAGGGCTGGGAAGAAGTGAGCCTGTACGACGGCGAGCACTGCGTCTGGCAGCGCGACCTGCAGCAGGAAGCCGGGCTGGCGCCGGCGAAGGTGCGGGTGCGCGTGGGCGGGGCGCGCGTGCGCGAGCGTTACCGGGGCGCGTACTGGAGCGGCACGATCCGCGTCGTGGGCGCGCTGGTGCTCGACGTCGAGGCGTTCGGGCTCGACCATCCGGAACAGACGTGCTGGCGCCAGGATGCCACCACTGTCGCGTTTCGCACCAGCACCAGCGGCGACACCGACAGCATCGAGCTGAGCCTGTCGACGCTGTCCGGCTGCACGATCGAGGTGAGCGCACGCATCGATGGCTACGTGAAGGTGGGCGATCCCTTGCAGCCGCAGGCGTTCGTGCACGCGCCGCAGGTGGGCCTGACGGTGACGGGCGAGCAGTTGCACGGGCAGCCGCGTCACGAGCAGCGCTTGCCGGGCGCCGAGCTCAGGCTGTCGGTCGAGCGCATCAGCGATGCGGCCCTGCCGCGCGAGGTAACGGGCGAGATCGCGCTGGCGGCGCTGGCGCTGGCGCCGGAACGCGAGCATCCGCTGTTCATCACGGCACGCCAGCGCGACCAGTCGCGCGTGTGGACCTCGGCCGTGTTCCTGAGCGTCACGTAAGGGCGGACCCCGGAAGCGGCGCCCTGGCGTGATGGCCGGCGCCGCCATCGGTTACACTGCGCGCATGAAAAATTTTGAACTCCGGCGCGACCGCTACGAGGTGTTCCGCCAATTCGACAATCCCCTCCTCAATATCAGCCTGACCTTGGAGCTGCCCGAGTTCCGGCCGTTCTGCAAGGAGCGGCAGTTGCCGCCGTTTCATTTCTTCCTGTATTGCGTGCTGTCCGCGATTGAAACGATCGATCATTTCATGTACCGCATCCATGAAGACGAGGTCATCAGGATCGAGGATTTTATCGGCTCGTTCACGGTGATTAACGGGGATAACAACCTCAATTTTGCGCGTTTTACGCGCAGCGCCGACCTGCGCGAATGTATCGAACGCAGTGTGCGCGCCGGCCGCGAAGCGCAGGCGAGCCGCGCGCTGATCAATACCAGCGCCGACCTGACCCCGCGCCAGGCCAGGGAAAATGTCTACATCACCTGCATGCCCTGGTTCGAGATGCGCGCGATCGAGCATCCGATCTTCAGCCACCGCGCCGCCGATATTCCCTCGCTCGCCTGGGGCAGATTCAGCGCGCCGGCGGGCGACGCGATGACGGTGCCGTTTTCGGTGCAGGCGCATCACGGCTTTGTCGACGGCTATCACGTGCATCTGCTGGCGCGGGCGATTGCCGACCGGGTGGCCGCCGTCATGGCGGCGCATCCGCAGCGATAGCGGATCTGGACCAGGCTGCCCGCTGTCCGCCCAGCATGCGCACGCCTGGATGCCTGGCTGGCTCGCCTGGAACAAGCTGGCGCATGCCCGTAAGCCGAGCTGACAATTTTTGGTAGACACGGATCCTTCATGCCGATGTCGGCAAGCTTTCCTTCATAAACCACTTGATTCTCGAAAGTAAAAGTAATTCCAATTCAATGAAAAGAAAGAAAACGAAATATGCTTGTTCTTTCGAATCGGGAGGAATAAGATGGGCGCAGATTGCATGTCCAAGTGACAACTCCGGCTGCAATCGCCCCACTTAACGGTTCCAACCTGGAGAATCCCTGATGAAGCGTGCAAAGATCGTCGTATCCCAACTGACTTGCCTGGCCATGCTGGCCCACACCGGCGTTGCGGGCGCCGCCACCATCACCGTCGGCCCCGGCCAGTCGATCCAGAACGCGGTGAACACCGCCATCGCCGGCGACACCGTGCGCGTGCTGGCCGGCACCTACACGCAGAAAGTGAAACTGGCCGACAAGAACGGCAGCGCTGGCAACTTCATCACCGTCAAGGCCGACGCCGGCGCGATGCTGAGCGGGACCGGCCTGGTGCCCAGCGACCGCGAAGGCTTGATCACCATCAGCAATTCGAGCTATGTGCGCGTGGAAGGCTTCGACGTCGCCAACTTCGTCACCGGCGGTTCGACTACGCCGGTCGGCATCCTGGTTGAAGGCAAGGGTTCGAACATTCAGATCGTCAACAACAAGATCCACAACATCAAGCACACCAGCACCTGCAAGGAACCGTGCGCGGTCGGCGCGCATGGACTGGCCGTGTTCGGCACCCACGCGAGCGGCATTACCGACCTGCTGGTGCAGGGCAACGAGGTGTACCAGAACGTGTTGCAATCCAGCGAGGCGCTGGTGATCAACGGGAACGTCGACCGTTTCGAAGTCTTGTCGAACAATGTGCACGACAATAACAACATCGGTTTCGATTTCATCGGCTACGAAGGCGAATGCAGCGGCTGCGGCGAGAACGACCGGGTGCGCAACGGCATCGTGCGCGGCAATACGGCGAAGAACAATTCCAGCAAGAGCAATCCCTGGTACAACAAGGTCGGCTCGGCGGGCGGCTTTTACGTGGATGGCGGACGCAACATCATTTTCGACAGGAATATTTCGACCGGTAACGATATCGGCTTCGAGTTCGCCAGCGAGCACAAGGGCAAGGCCACCGAGGATATCCTGATGATGAATAACTTCATCTTCAACAACCGCGAAGCCGGCCTGTCGCTGGGCGGCTATTCCACCTCGGCGGGCGCCTCGCGCCGCATCCAGGTGCACAACAATGCCTTCTACAAGAACCAGGGCTGGGGCACCGAACTGCTGTTCCAGTACAAAGTGACCGACAGCCGCTTCAGCAACAACATCTTCTTCGGCGAAAACAGCGCGGAGGAAGCCTACGAGGTGTCCGGCAGCGGGAACAGCAACAATGTCTGGGGCAAGAATATCTGGTGGGGAACGAGCACGGCGTCGTCCTCGCTGCCGGGCAGCAAACTCGTGGCCGATCCGAAGTTCGTGGCGCCGGCCAGCGGCAACCTCAGGCTGCAGGCCGGTTCGCCGGCGATCGATGCCGGGGCCGTGACGGCGGCCGTGACGAACTGGAGCTCGCCGCTGTGGACGCGCTACTTTCCGTCGGGCGTGATCGCGGTCAACGGCACGGCCGATATCAACGGCCAGGCGCGCATCGAAGGCGCGATCGACCTGGGAGCGGACGAGTTCGGCACCGCCGCCGTCCCGGCCGGCGCGCCGCGCTAAGCGCCGCGCCGGGGAGGCCATCGGACGCCGATGGCCTCGTGCCGCTTACAGCTTGGTGTTGCCGCGATACCAGTCGCTACCGACCCGGCGCAGGTCGGCCGTCTGCACCGAGCCGAGCGCGCCGGAACCGCTGCGGCTCTCGTCGATGCTCTGGATGCGGTCGAACGAGACCGTGGTGTCGCGGTCATAGGTCGTGCTGTGCAGCAGCACCGTGCCCTTGTTCCAGTCGACGCTGGTCAGCGTACCCTGCTCGATGGTGTAACTGCTCGACCCGTACGGCACATAGATCATCAGGTATTTGCCGGTCTGGATTTGCATCAACTGGCGCCGGATCTGCTGTTCCCAGTTATCGAAAGGCGGCTCGGCATCGAGCTTGGCGCTCTCCTGCTTGCTCCACTCGTCGGCCGCCGCCAGCATGCCGGCGTATTTGGCGCGGTCGATGGTGCGCAGCACTTCCTCGGCCATGCGCACCTGTTCCGTGTAAGGCAGGAACCTGGGGATCTTGAATTCGTCGCGCCACTGCTCGGTGCGCACGATGTAGTCGGCCTGGCTGCTGTAGGTGGGCAGCGCGGCGACCTGGCGCCGATGCTCTTCTTCGAACCAGACGTCGGCTTCCGCCTCGATCTGCTCGTACTTATCGATACCGGCGTCGAACAGGGCGCGGTCCGCGATCTCCACCTTCAGATCGTAGGGAAAGTCCTCCGCGATATTGAATTCCTTGCACCATTTGGGCGACTGCGCCACGAAATCGGCTACCGACAGATCGAACGGGTTGATGTTCATATGGGTGATCTCCAGTGAATGATGTGAATGTCATTGACCTGCACTTCCCCTGATTGACGCCGGACTGATGGCTCAGCCTCTTGCCTGCCTGTATCGCAGCACACATTGATTTGCCGCAAAGGCAAGCTTACTCTTCAATTAACCATAAAACAAAGGCAAACTAACGTTTCGGGGGCGAACGGTTACAATCACCCGGACTGCATGGAGAACGCGATGAAGCTGAACTGGACCTTGCCGCTGCTGGCCCTGGCCGCCGTGCCCGCGCTGGCCACGGAACTTGCCGCGCCGGCGGGCGGCTGGAACCGCTCGGGCCTGGTCGACAGGAGCGGGGAAGCCACGGTGGCTTATCCGCATTCCCCGATCGACCGCGGCGCCCAGAGCAAGCGCAGCATGATCAAGGGGCGCATCGCGGCGGCCGCCGGCAAGCGCGCGCCGCACCAGCTGGTGGTCAACGGCAATCCGCTGCGCCTGACGACCGACGCGCAGGGCGAGTACGCCCGCCCCTACCTGTTCGGCGCCGGTTCCAACAGTGTCGAAGTCAGGTCGCCGCAGGGCAAATCGCTCAGGCGCGTGCAATTCTACGAAACCAGCGCGGGCCGCCCCCTGCCCGGCCTGCGCGTGATCTGCGCCTGGGACGACACCGAGGCCGAAATCGACCTGCACATCGTCACGCCGGACGGCCAGCATGCCTACTTCGGCCACCCGGTGCTGAGCAACGGCGGCGGCCTCGACGTCGACAGCGTGGACGGCCCCGGCCCCGAGATGTACACCATGACGGCGCCCTTGCGCGGCAACTACCACGTGTACATCAATTACTGGGGCAAGCTGGGCGCGAACGGCTATCACTTCGACGAGAGCCGGCGCCAGATGGAGATGATCACCGCGCGCGTGACGCTGGTGTACAACGAAAACACGGCGCGCGAAAAGCGCGAGGAATTCGTGCTGCCCATGCGCAGCATCGGCGAACTGACGCTGGTCAAATCGTTCACGTTCTGACCGGCGCCAGCCCCACCGCTTACAGCTTGATCTCGGTCCCCAGCAGCGCCAGGAATTGCGCCAGCCACTGCGGGTGCGCCGGCCATGCCGGCGCCGTGACGAAGTTGCCGTCCGTGACAGCCTGGTCGACCTCGATCGGCGCGTACTCGCCGCCGGCCATGCGCACTTCCGGCGAACAGGCGGGATAGGCCGAGATGCGCTTGCCGCGAATCACATCGGCTGCGGCCAGCAATTGCGCGCCGTGGCAGACGGCGGCGATCGGTTTGTTGGCTTGCGCAAACTGGCGCACCAGCGCGATCACGCGCTCGTCCAGGCGCAGGTATTCCGGCGCGCGCCCGCCGGCGATCATCAGGGCATCGTAGTTGCCGGCCTCGGCGTCATCGAAGCTGGCGTTCAGCGCGAACAGGTGGCCCGGCTTTTCGGTGTAGGTCTGGTCGCCTTCGAAGTCGTGGATGGCGGTCTTGATCTTGTCGCCGGCCTTTTTGCCGGGACAGACCGCGTGCACCGTGTGCCCGACCATCTGCAGCGCCTGGAATGGCACCATCGTCTCGTAATCCTCCGCGAAATCGCCCGTCAGAAACAGAATCTTCTTTCCAGCCATGCTTTTCTCCTTGGTAAGTCATGAGGGTGTGACAACGTGATGCTTCAGATAATACCCCCGAATCGCGCTTGGAACCGGTAGGGCGGGCGATGCTGGCGGGTCCGTTCGGCAAGCGCCGCCACATGAACCAAAGTGCTACAGTAAAATACGATATTCAGTCAACAGCGAGAATCCCATGAACCATCCAGTGACGTCGCCTACCAGCGGCACGCTCTCCCAAAGCGAACTCGCGGCGTACGCCGACCGCGTGTGGGATGAAGAAATCGTTCCGGCCCTGGTCCAGTACATCGCCGTGCCGGCCAAAAGCCCTGCCTTCGATGCCAACTGGGAAGCCAACGGCTATCTCGACCGGGTCGTGCGCGATGCCGAAGAATGGATCAAGAGCAAGAAAATCCCCGGCCTGAAGCTGGAAGTGCTGCGCGTGCCGAACCGCTCGCCGGTCATCTTCTTCGAAGTGCCTGCCACCAAGGCGGACTCGAAGGACACCATCCTGATGTACGGCCACCTCGACAAGCAGCCCGAATTCGACGGCTGGCGCGGCGACCTGGGCCCATGGACGCCCAAGTACGAAAACGGCAAGCTGTACGGACGCGGCGGCGCCGACGACGGCTACGCGGTGTATGCCTCGCTCACCGCCGTCATGGCGCTCGACCGCCAGAACATTCCGCGCCCGCGCTGCGTGGGCCTGATCGAAACCTGCGAAGAAAGCGGCTCCTACGACCTGCCGCCTTACCTCGACATGCTGGGCGACCGGCTGGGCCAGGTATCGCTGGTGGTCTGCCTCGATTCCGGCGCGGGCAACTACGAGCAGCTGTGGCTGACCACCTCGCTGCGCGGCATGGTGTCGGGCACGCTCAAGGTCGAAGTGCTGACCGAAGGCATCCACTCGGGCGCCCATTCGGGCGTGGTGCCGTCGAGCTTCCGCATCCTGCGCCACCTGCTCGACCGCCTGGAAGACGCCAAGACCGGACGCCTGCTGCCGGAGAGCTTCCATTGCGAGATCCCGCACGTGCGCATCGAGGAAGCCCGGGCGACCGCCGCGATCCTCAAGGAAGAAGTCTACAAGCGCACGCCCTGGGCCTGCGGGGCCGATGGCGGCTCGGTGCTGCCGGTCACGACCGACCCGCTGGAAGCGATCCTGAACAAGACCTGGCGCCCCACCCTGTCGGTGGTCGGCGCGGAAGGCTTTCCCGATTTTGCCAACGCCGGCAACGTGCTGCGGCCCTACTCGGCCTTCAAGCTGTCGCTGCGCCTGCCGCCCCTGCTCGACGGCAATGCCGCCGCGCTGCAGCTCAAGACCTTGCTGGAAGATAACGCGCCCTACAATGCGCGCGTCACCTTCGTACCGGATGGCACGCCGGGTTCCTACGGCGCCAGCGGCTGGAACACGCCGGAACTGAGCCCGTGGCTGTCGAATGCCGTCAACGCCGCTAGCGAAAACCACTTCGGCACGCCGGTCGGCTACCTGGGCGAAGGCGGCACCATTCCCCTGATGGGACTGCTGCAAAAGAGCTTCCCGAAAGCGCAGATGATGGTCTGCGGCGTACTCGGTCCGAAAAGCAATGCGCACGGTCCGAACGAGTTCCTGCATGTGCCCTACGGTAAGCGCCTGACGGCGGCGGTAGCGCAAGTGATCGCGGCGCACCCGTAAGCGTCCGTGGAGCGCCGGCACGCTGCCGGCGCTGTGTCTTTCCAACGTTGTCTTTCGAATGACGAACAAGGATCTCCCATGCTGCCTTCTGAAGACCCTCTGCCGCTGTCGGCATTGAACGACCGCGATGACAGCTGGACCGTTGCCGAAGGGACCCATGGCGATGGTCCCATGATCGTCAGGATCAACACATCGGCCCAGCGCTGGGCCGGACATCCGCAGCTTGGCATCCGCGTCGGCTTCGCGATCCCGCTGAACCATCCGAACCCGGGCGGCTTGCCGGATGCGGAAGAAAATCGCGTCATCGGCGAACTCGAAGACCGCATCCGCGCACTGCTCAAGGAAGGCGGGCCGGTGGTGCATGCGCTGGCGATCACGACCGGCACGTTCAAGGAATTCGTGTTCTACCTGAAGAATGGCGAATGCATCGGTCCGGTTCACGAGCGGCTGCGCGCCGAGGTCACATCGCACCGGATCCAATGCATGGCCTACCGCGATCCCGCGTGGGAGGTGTACGCCTCGTTCGCGACCGAGTAGGCAGCGCCCGGCCGCAGCCGACGAGGCATGCGGCGTTCGCCGGGCTGCTTGCCTTGCGCGCCTGCACGCCGCAGCCGTGCAGGCGGGCGGATCAGGGACTCAGTGCATCGGCGCCGCGCTGCCCTCCTTGGCGATCGTGCCGCGCCAGGCGCCCGTCTCGCTGCCGCGTTTTTCCAGCAGGTCCTTGAAGCGCTGCAGGTTGGCGCGTGCCTGCATGCGGACCGCGCCGGCCATGTCGCCCATGGTTTCCAGCGCATCCTGCGGTTCGTAGTGCAACTCCAGGCTAACCCTGGTGCGCGCATCCGACAGCGCTTCGAAGCTCACCTTGCCGCCGTTCGGCGTGCCGGAGGTGCTGCGCCAGGCGATCTTTTTGTCGGGAATCTGTTCGGTGATCTCGGCATCCCATTCGATCACCTTGCCGAACACGTCCGCCTTCCAGTGCAGGCGCTTGTCGTCGAGCTGGCGCACCTCGTGCACGCTTTCCATAAACTGCGGAAATTGTTCGAACTGCGTGAACTGGTCGTACACCGTGCGCACCGGAAGGTCGACATCGATACTGACACTGGATTGACTGCCCTTGCCGCCGGACTTTTGCATCTGTTTGGCCAGCAAGCTTCCACCGACCGCGACCGCCACCAACCCGAGAATACGGCTCAACATGGTTTCCTCCTGATTGTCGATTGAGATAATCCGCGCAGCCACGGCATTCGCTGCCATGCGGCCTTGCGATGACCTTTCATGTTAGTCCCGTCCCGTACGGGGATAAATAGGCGGGATCGCAAACCGGATGTAGGAATGCTCCTTCCATCTCTGCCCGGTGCGCGGGCGCCGGCACGTTCCTGAACACGCGCCCGGCCAGGTCGAAACGGGAGCCGTGGCAGGGACAGTAAAGCCCCCGCTCCATTCGCTGCCGAGGCCGGCCGGCGCAGCGGCGGCGCGGGCCGCCACGCTCGGCGCCAGGCTTTGCAGGAAGGGAATGGCGGCAGCGGCGAGCACCGCCAGCCGCGCCGGGACCCTCGGCAGCCATGTTCGCCGCGGCAGATTGTCGGGATCATGCCCCGGCATCGGTGCTCCTTTGCGCGATACGATGTGGGCTGCTTGCTTACAGCCATGCGGCAAGCTGTTGCCGGAGCTTGTCGAACCAGCCGATGCCCGATTTGCCGCCCGCCGTTTTCTTTTCGAGTTCGTCGATCTGCTGGTACATCGGCTTGTAGTCCTTTTTGTCGCCGTAGCCGAGCGCTTCGGCGATCTGCAACTGCGCGCGCGCGGCTGCGATGTTCTGGGCCAGCCTGTCGTTCTCTTCCTTGCTGCGCCTGGCCTTCTCGGCCAGCGCCTGGGCCGCCTTGATCTGCTCTTCCGCGCGCAGCTTGGGCAGGGGCACGACCTCGGTGGTCACCACCAGCGTATTGAGCATGGTGCGCAGCGCGGTCTTCGCTTCGTCCATCTTGCCGGCGTCGATGAGTGGGGTGATCGCCTTGATTGCGGCGGGGTAGGTTTCGAGCGGAATATTCAGCGTACGGAATTCGACTTCGCTGGCCAGGCTCTGCATCAGTTGGCGCGCCTGTTGCACCTCGCCGTCGCGCAAGCGGTCGCGCACGTCTTTCACGGCGGCCTTGATGGTGTCGCTCTTCGCCAGGACGTCGTGCGTGAGCACATCGGTGCGCACGGGCGCGAGCGCCAGCTTGGGACTGCGCGCCAGGATCAGCTCCAGGGTGCCGGTGGCCGAGGCGAGCGCCGAGAGCGCGTCGCGGGTGCGTTTTTCGTCGAGCGCCTTGAGCGCTTTTTCGGTGTCGGCGATGGCCGCCTGGGCTTCGGCCATCAGTGCGCGCTGCTTTTGCTCGGCCGCGTCGGCGGTGCGCTTGTCGACCTGGGGCTGCACGGCCTGGCTGGCCGGCGGCTGCGGCTCGGCCTTGCGCGGCGGCGCCGGATTGGCGTGAAGATAGAAAGGAATGAGCAGCCCCGCGACCAGCGTTGACGCGCGCAAGGCAGTACGATTCTGCGAGTCCATGTTGTCCTCCTGTACCAGGATGGTGGGTGGACCGATGCATTTCCAGTCCTGACAAGGCTTGGACCGACACGCCGCCCGGCGGTTCCGCGAACGCACGATGCTTTTTTGCTAAACACGTGCGTGGAACGGCGCAGGCGTCCAGATAAGGGCTGCAAGGTGGGTCCTGCCGCCTGATCGCCCGCCGTCGACATCGCCGCCATGGTTGACCATGTCTCGTGTTCGTGCCTATACTATCTTTACGGTTGTAAGGAGGTAGCATGAGCGCCAAGAAAGCAATATTGTCGAGGATTACTCCTGATGGACTAGGCTATCTCGTTGACAAGCGTTCGCATGAAATTTTCCACTTTACGTTCGACAAAATCCCCAATTATCGTGGCGAATCGACCGAGCAACTAGGGTTAGTAAAAGGCGATGATGTGTCGTATGAGTCCGATGACGATGGGCAAGTGACAAAAGTCATCATACCGATACGTAGCTCCAAGAAAATGTTCGCTTGGTGACATATTTTCTGAATACATCGAAGGCCCGCACGCGCGGGCTTTTTCATATATGTCACAACTGATTCTAAAACCCGACGACAAGGCAGTTGGCCGCTTTATTGTTCAGGGACCACTCTCACAAAAGGAACTAAGCCTCGGCAAGGTTATCGACCTCAGCAGACTTTTACCAGGAGACCTTGTTCTTGTAAGCGCTTGCCATCCGGGGTTCGTTGGCCGGAGCATCCAGAAAGTTCAGGAGCGAGGCGGATATATGAGGGAGCACGCAGTATGGCAACACGCCGCACTCTATATCGGAAAGGGCGTCATTTGCGAAGCAAACCGCAACGGCGTTCGCCGTGACATGCTCTCCAAATACGTTGGCGACCATCATTTACGTTTTCGCAGAAATCCGCATCTGACCGTCCCGGAGCGATACGAGCTTGCCATCCACGCTTTAGCGTCGCAAGGCATTTCGTACGATTTCAGAGAAATTATCCGCTTGTGGAAAGCCGCCCGTTTCGGTTTCGGAAACTCAACGAAAGCGAACGTACAACTGCTCGGTAAGCAGTATCCTAAACGCGCGACCATATGCTCTCAGCTATATGCGGACTGTCACGTCAGTGTCACGAAGACTGTCATTGGAAACCTGGACGGTGGCGAAACGACGCCTGCTTGCCTGAGTATGACAGCATTGCTGGTCGATGTTCCAGTCACGTGGCTCGAGATTCCGGATCTGCCCCAAGGCGAGGATCTTCCCGGACCGCCCGCGTGACATCAAGCGGGCTGCCTGCCTGACGCTCAGGCGATGTCGGGACCGTCGTCGCCATCCTCATGAAAAATCTCGGGCGCAAACAAAAAAACCCGCCGAAGCGGGTTTTAAGAATACTGGCGGAGATGGTGAGATTCGAACTCACGATACAGGTTTAAGCCCGTATGCTTCCTTAGCAGGGAAGTGCCTTCGGCCACTCGGCCACATCTCCATTCTGGCCTACACAATATTGCTAAGCCAGAAGACCAAGATCATACCGGATTCTCCCGGCGCTGAACAGGGCCGCGAGCCCTTCTTCCCGAAAAAATGCCATCTTTTCAGCAGCGGCGGCGCGCCACAATGCAAAAACCCGCAGCCTGGTGAGAGCACTGCGGGTGTCGACAGCCCGGAGCAACCTGGGCGAATTCTGGCGGAGATGGTGAGATTCGAACTCACGATACAGGTTTAAGCCCGTATGCTTCCTTAGCAGGGAAGTGCCTTCGGCCACTCGGCCACATCTCCAATCTCATCCAGCATGCTTCACCAGATCAGAAGACCAAGATCATACCGGCTGAAATTTGGTTTGGCAATGCCGCACCCGGACTTTTTGGAAAGATTATGCTTTTTCCAAATCGAAGGCCTTGTGCAGGGCGCGCACGGCCAGTTCCATGTACTTTTCATCGATCAGCACCGAGATCTTGATCTCCGAGGTCGAGATCATCAGGATGTTGATGCCCTCTTCCGACAAGGTGCGGAACATCTGCGAGGCCACGCCCACGTGGCTGCGCATGCCCACGCCCACCACCGACACCTTGGACACCTTGGCGTCGCCCGAAATGCTGGCCGCGCCGATATCGGTCTTCACCCCTTCCAGCACGCCCATCGCCTTCGCATACTCGCCGCGCGTGACGGTGAAGGTGAAGTCGGTCTTGCCTTCCACCGACTGGTTCTGGATGATCATGTCGACTTCGATGTTGGCGTCGGCCACCGGTCCCAGGATGTGGTAGGCGATGCCCGGCTTGTCCGGCACGCCCAGGATGGTGATTTTGGCCTCATCGCGGTTGAATGCGATGCCGGAGATGACGGCTTGTTCCATATTTGTATCTTCCTCAAACGAAATCAGGGTGCCCGAGTTGGCTTCTTCTTCGAGCGGCATCAGGGGATCGGTCAGCGACGACAGGACGCGGGTTGGCACGCGGTAGTTGCCGGCAAATTCTACGGAGCGGCTCTGCAGCACTTTCGAGCCGAGCGAGGCCAGTTCCAGCATTTCTTCAAAGGTAATCGTCTTGAGGCGGCGCGCCTCCGACACCACGCGCGGATCGGTCGTGTACACGCCGTCAACGTCGGTGTAAATCAGGCATTCCTGCGCTTTCATCGCGGCGGCAATCGCCACGGCCGAGGTATCCGAACCGCCGCGCCCCAGGGTGGCGATGTTGCCGTTCGCGTCCACGCCCTGGAAACCGGTGATGATCACGATCTTGCCGGCATCGAGGTCGGCCTTGACCTTGGCGTCGTCGATCGATTCGATGCGCGCCTTGGTAAATGCCGAGTCGGTCTTGATCGCCACTTGCCAGCCGGCGTAGGAGACCGCCTGCTTGCCGATCGCCAGCAGCGCCATCGCCAGCAGGCCGACGGAAACTTGTTCACCGGTGGAGGCAATCATGTCCAGTTCGCGCGGATCAGGCTGTTCCATCAATTGTTTTGCCAGGCCGATCAGGCGATTGGTCTCGCCGGACATGGCCGAAGGCACAACAATGATCTGGTGCCCGGCGTCATGCCACTTGGCGACGCGGGCCGCGACGTTCTTGATGCGGTCGGTCGAGCCCATCGACGTTCCGCCATATTTGTGGACGATTAAAGCCATAAGAGTGAAGTTTCCGCTCGGTTAAATGAAAAAGGAGGGCTTTACTCTACATGCTGCGATGCAAAAAAACAAGGCAGTCGATGGACAAATCTATACGTTATTGCTATATCGAAATTACGTTTCCGCGTAGTCCTCAGAACACGCGCGCTTCCCAGCGCAGGCTGACGAAGGGAGCCGATGCCGTCCCGAAGTGGTGGCAATCCATGCCGATGCCGGCCGCGAACAGCAAATCCTTGCCGCTGCTCACAATCGGCAGGCGCTCGCGCTCCCAGGCCGGCACGTCGCAGGCCTGGTAGTGGTATTTGAGCGGGCGCGTGGGGCGGTTGGCGGCCGGCTTCAGGCGTTCGCCGCCCTTGCGGAAGTCGATCAGCAAGGGCTGCGCGCGCAGCCAGGCGCCATCGAAGCCCTGCCCCGCCTGGTCGAAATGCAGCACCCCGCCGTAGGCCGGGAACGCCATGCTCGCTTCGCCGTTCCAAGTGAAGCGCTCGCCTTCCTTGACGATCACGCCTTCGTCGTCGGGATCGCGCTGGCCGGCCAGGCCGGCCAGCTTGGGGGTGATGTACAGGCGGTCGCGGTGGCGCCGGATGTGGCAGTCGGGGTGCGTCACCAGCAACTGGGCGTCGTGGCGCGCTTCGACCAGCTGGGTCACCATTTCGCCCAGCCAGGCGGTCGACGGCATGCGCAGCGAACGCTGCGCGAACCAGTGGCGCAGCATGTTGTAGGCGCGGTCCAGGCTCATCGCGCGCAGCCTGGCGACGTCGATGCAGTCGTCGACCAGGCAGCCGGCCAGGTCTTGCCCGGCCAGTTCGGTCAACAGGCGCTGGGCCGACTGCGCGTGCGCGGCGCTGCGCGCAAAGCGTTCCTGGTAGCCGGGAAAGGCGCTCGCCAGCGCCGGCATCACCTGGTGGCGCAAGGCGTTGCGCGCGTAGCGCGGATGGGTGTTCGATTCGTCTTCGACGTAAGCCACGCCGAAGGCGGCCACGTAGGCTTCGAGCTGCTGGCGCGAGACCGGCAGCAGGGGACGCGCCATCACCAGGTCCGGATTGCCCAGCAACTCGGGCGCGGCGTTGGCCGCGTCCATGCCGGACAGGCCGGCCGTGCCGGAGCCGCGCAGCAGTTGCAGCAGCACGGTTTCGGCCTGGTCGTCGAGGTGGTGGGCGGTCAGCATCAGGCGCACGCCGTGCTCGCGGCACATGTCGCCCAATGCGGCGTAGCGCAGCTTGCGGGCCGCCGCTTCCACGCCGGATCTGGTCTTTTCCAGGGTCACGCGGCGCGCGGCGAAGTTCACGCCGAGCGTGGCGCAGCGCGCTTCGCAATGCGCCAGCCAGGCATCGGCGTTGGGGCTGATGCCGTGGTGGACGTGGAAGGCAAACAGGGGAAGGTCGCTGGCGGCGGCGTACTGCGCCGCCAGGTGCAGCAGGGCCGAGGAATCGAGCCCGCCGCTGTAGGCGATCGCCACGGATGGGCGTTCGCCCTGTGCACGCAACGCATCGAGCGCCTGCGCAAACTGCGCTGCAAGCGCTGCGTTGGTCATCGGGGTCACTCTTCGGCCGGGGTCGTTTCTTTGAATTTGCCGTAGCTCATCAACTTGTTGTGGCGGGCTTCCAGCAGGTCCTTGGTCTTCATGCCCTGGAACTGGCGCAGGGTGTCGGCCAGCGCGCGCTTGAGCATGACGGCCATGTTCTTCGGATCGCGGTGGGCGCCGCCGAGCGGCTCGTTGATGATCTTGTCGATCAGGCCCATTGCCTTGAGGCGGTGCGCGGTCAGGCCCAGCGCGTCGGCGGCGTCCGAGGCGCGCTCGGAGGTCTTCCAGAGGATCGAGGCGCAGCCTTCCGGCGAAATCACCGAGTAGGTCGCGTACTGCAGCATCAGCACGGCGTCGCCCACGGCAATCGCCAGCGCGCCGCCGGAGCCGCCTTCGCCGATGATGGTGGCGATCAGCGGCACCTTGAGTTCGGCCATCACGTACAGGTTGTGGCCGATGGCTTCGGACTGGCCGCGCTCTTCGGCATCGATGCCGGGGAAGGCGCCGGGCGTGTCGACGAAGGTGAAGATCGGCAGGCCGAATTTTTCGGCCAGCTTCATCAGGCGCATGGCCTTGCGGTAGCCTTCGGGCTTGGGCATGCCGAAGTTGCGCAGCGCGCGTTCCTTGGTGTCGCGCCCCTTCTGGTGGCCGATGACCATGCAGGACTGGCCGTTGAAGCGGGCCAGGCCGCCCACGATCGACAGGTCGTCCGCGTAGGAGCGGTCGCCGTGCAGTTCGTGGAAGTCGGTAAAGATTTCGTTCACGTAGTCCATGGTGTACGGACGTTGCGGATGGCGCGCAATCTGCGACACCTGCCATGGCGTGAGCTTGGCGTAAATATCCTTGGTCAGCTGCTGGCTCTTCTTGGCCAGGCGGTCGATTTCTTCGGAGATGTCGACAGCCGAATCGTCCTGGACGAAGCGCAGCTCTTCAATTTTGGAATCGAGCTCTGCAATTGGCTGCTCAAAATTGAGGAAAGTTGTTTTAATCATTGTACCTCCGGGTAAATTCTGGCCGCAACATACCCCACCGCACGGCCGCTACAGGCGCTATTCTACCGGAACCGGATCGAGGCTACGCCACAAATACCACGTAGCGACCGTTCTCCACGGTTCCCAATTGGCCGAGACCTCGCGCGCATCGCTACGCGATACAGGTTCGCCGGAAAAGTAGTTCTGGCTGATGCCCTGGATCAAACCTGGGTCGTCCAGCGGCAAGACGTTGGGACGGAGCAGATTAAATATCAGAAACATCTCCGCTGTCCAGCGTCCGATGCCGCGAATCTGCACCAGCTCGGCGATGACGGCTTCGTCATCCATCTCGGCCCACTGGTTGGCGTGCACGCGCTTGGCCTTGAAATGGTCGGCCAGGTCGAGGATGTATTCGGTCTTGCGCTTGGACAGCCCGCAGGCCGACAGCTGTTCGGCGCCGGCCTTGATCACCTGGGCCGGCGTGATCCTGGGGCAGGCCAGCAGCAGCTTGTTCCAGGCGGCGTCGGCGGCCTTGGTGGTGACCTGCTGGCCCACCACCGAGCGCGCCAGGGTGGTAAACGGATCGCCGTGGCCGACCAGGTGCAGGTCGCCGAACTGGGGGATCAGCTTCTTCATGATGCGGTCGCGCTTCATGAGTTCGACCTTGGCTTGTTCCCAGTAGGCGGGCACCTCTAGCGGCGGCGGGGTCGTCCCCGCCGTTTCCTTGGTTGGCGCCATCATGCACGGCGCCAGTTGGTCGTGCCGTCCGGCTTGTCCTCGAGGACGATGCCGGCCGCCAGCAACCCGGCGCGAATGCTGTCGGACTCGGCGAAATTGCGCGCCTTCTTGGCCTCGCTGCGGCGCGCGATGGCGTCCACGATGGCGGCCTCAATCATGGCGCCCTCGTCCACGCCGCCCTGCAGGAAGGCTTGCGGCGCGCGTTCGAGCAGGCCCAGCACGGCGGCCAGGGCCTTGAACTGGCGCGCATGGGCGACCGACTTGCTTTTGTTCAGCTCGGTAACCAGGTCGAACAGCACGGCGATCGCGATCGGGGTGTTGAAGTCGTCGTCCATCGCTTCGCGAAAGCGGATGGCGTGGGCTTCGTTCCAGTCGACTTCGATTGCTTCAGCACCGAGCTCGATGCCGGACAAGGCCGTGTACAGGCGCGTCAGTGCCGCCTTGGCGTCGTCGAGGTTGTCGGTGCCGTAGTTGAGCGGACTGCGGTAATGCCCGCGCAGGATGAAGAAGCGGATCACTTCGGCGTCGTACAGCTTGAGCACGTCGCGGATCGTGAAGAAGTTGTTGAGCGACTTGGACATCTTTTCGGCGACCCGGGTCTTTTCGTCGACCACGCGCACGAAGCCGTTATGCACCCAGTAATTGGCCATCGGATGATCGAACGCGCCTTCGGACTGGGCGATCTCGTTCTCGTGGTGCGGGAACTGCAGGTCGGCGCCGCCGCCGTGGATGTCGAAGTGCTGGCCCAGGGTTGCGCACGACATGGCCGAGCACTCGATATGCCAGCCCGGACGGCCGCTGCCCCAGGTCGAGTCCCATTTGACTTCGTCCGGCTCGGATTCCTTGGACGCCTTCCACAGCACGAAGTCGAGCGGATCGCGCTTGCCGGTGTTGACGTCGACCCGTTCGCCCGCGCGCAGGTCGTCCAGCGACTTGCCGGACAGCTTGCCGTAGCCGGGGAAATTGCGCACCGCGAAGTTGACGTCGCCATCGTCCGACTTGTAGGCCAGGCCCTTCTGTTCGAGCTGGGCGATGATCGACAGCATCTGCGGCACGTAGGCGGTCGCATGCGGCACCACGTCGGGCGGCAGGATGCCGAGCGCGGCGATGTCCTCATCCATGTACTTTTCGAAGCGCGAGGTCAGCTGGAAAATCGACTCGCCGTTCTCGACGGCGCGCCTGATGATCTTGTCTTCGATGTCGGTGATGTTGCGCACGTAGGTGACCTGGTAGCCCGACACCTTGAGCCAGCGGTAAATGACGTCGAAGGCCATCATCATGCGCGCATGGCCGATATGGCAGTAGTCGTAGATGGTCATCCCGCACACGTACATGCCGACTTTACCTGGCTCGATGGGGGTGAATACCTGCTTTTCACGCGCAAGCGTGTTGTAGATCTTTAATTGGCTCATCAGATTCTTACTCGTTACAGCGCGCGCCGCGCTCGGGCAAAACGACAACCGGGCGCGATCGCCGCAGTGGGCGCGCGCCGGTCAGGCGTGGTTTGCATCGAGATCGCCGGAGCCCTCTGTCTTGTTCTTCTTTGATAGAATGGGACGTTCTGTACAAAGTATAGCATTGTTAAAATCCCGGCTGGCCGCATATGGATCAGGTTTATTTTTGCGGTAAGGCTTGACAGCCTCCCCTCCATATAACAACACGCACTTCACGTCAAGGATTTCAAATGCAAGATTCGTTATTGTTCCGCATGCCGCTGGTCGCCCGCTTCCTGACCCTGTTCGCCGGCCTGACCCTCAGCACCGCCGTGCTCGCGAGCGAGACGCCGCACGTCTCCCTGAAAACCACCATGGGCGAAATCGTCCTCGAGCTCGACCAGGAAAAAGCGCCGAAGACCGTCGCCAATTTTTTGCAGTACGTAAAAAGCGGGCATTACAAGGGCTTGATTTTTCACCGCGTAATCAACGACTTCATGATCCAGGGCGGCGGCATGGATGAAAAGATGCTGCAGCGCCGCACCAACAAGCCGATCCAGAACGAAGCCAAGAACGGCCTGCTCAACGTGCCCTACTCGATCGCCATGGCGCGCACCCAGGACCCGAATTCGGCCACCTCGCAATTCTTTATCAACGTCGCCGAAAACACCAACCTCGACTATCCGGGCCGCGACGGCTTCGGCTATACCGTGTTCGGCAAGGTCATTTCCGGCCAGGACGTGGTCGACAAGATCAAGGTCGTGATGGTCGACGACGTGCGCGGCAACCAGAACGTGCCGGTCACGCCGATCGTCATCAAGTCCGCCACCATCGTGAAACCCTGAACTGCCGATGTTCCCGTAAAATAGCGGCGCCGTAATCAATCACCCAACCAAGAGGAATCACACATGGCCATTCTCATTACCACCAACATGGGCAACATCACCGCCGAACTGGACGCCGAAAAAGCGCCTAAAACGGTCGCCAACTTCCTCGACTATGTGGCCAAGGGCCATTACACCAACACCATTTTCCACCGCATCATCGCCGACTTCATGATCCAGGGCGGCGGCATGGAACCGAACATGCGCCAGAAGCCGGCCGAGCAGACCGTCGAGAACGAAGCCAACAACGGCCTCAAGAACGACACCTACACCCTGGCCATGGCCCGCACCTCGGCGCCGCACTCGGCGTCGGCGCAGTTCTTCATCAACGTCAAGAACAACAGCTTCCTCGACTATCCAGGCCAGGACGGCTGGGGCTACGCCGTCTTCGGCAAAGTCACCGAAGGCCAGGAAGTGGTCGATGCGATCCGCAAGGTCAAGACCAAGAGCGGCGACGTGCCTGTCGAGCCAGTGATCATCGAAAAAATCGAAGTCATCTAAGTCATCCAGGCAAGAAGAATGATGCGCGAGCAAACTCCACCGGCGGTGGCGCCATGACCCTGCCTGCGCGAACGCTCGCGCTGTTTATTTCCGACCTGCACCTGCAGGAAGCGTACCCGCGCACGCTGGACGCCTTCTTCGCCTTCATGGAAGAACGGGCGATGGCGGCGCGCGCGCTGTATATCCTCGGCGACCTGTTCGAATACTGGGCTGGCGACGACGATCTCGACGCGCCCCTGCACCGCCGCATCGCCGCCAGCATCCGCGCCGTCAGCGATGCCGGCATTGCGGTCTACTGGATCGCCGGCAACCGCGACTTCCTGGTCGGCCAGGCCTTTGCCGACGCCGCCGGCATGCAATTGCTGGGCGAGCCGCACATCGCCGAGATCGGCGGGCAGAACATCGCGCTGGTGCACGGCGACGCCCAATGCACCGACGACCTCAAGTACATGGCATTTCGCCAGCAGGTGCGCCAGCCGGCCTGGCAGGCGCAGTTCCTGACCATGCCGCTGGCGCAGCGCAAGGCGATCATCGCAAACCTGCGCGAAGGCAGCAAGGAAGCGCACAGCACCAAGACCATGGAAATCATGGACGTCACGCCGCAGGCGATCGACGCGCTGTTCGCCGCCACCGGCACGAAGGTGCTGATCCACGGCCACACGCACCGCCCCGCCCTGCACGAACGCGACGGCAAGCGCCGCTACGTGCTGCCGGACTGGGAGCCCGATGCCGAGCCGCCGCGCGGCGGCTGGATCGCCATCGGCGAGGGCGGCGCCATCACGCGCCACGACCTCGACGGCAAAGTCATCGGCTAAGGGCGCGCCCGAACACCAGGCTGGCGTTGACGCCGCCGAAACCGAAGCCATTCGAGATGGCATAGTCGGTCGCAATCGTGCGCGCCGCTGCGCTGACGATGTCGATGCCCTCGGCAGCCGGATCGGGCTGCGTCAAGTTCAGCGTGGGCGGGGCGATCTGGTCGCGCAGCGCCAGCACCGTGAAGATCGCTTCCACGCCCCCAGCCGCCCCGAGCAGATGCCCGGTCGCCGACTTGGTGGCCGATACCGCCGGCCCGCGTCCCGTCCCGAAGATGGCCTTGATGGCCGCCAGCTCGCTGCTGTCGCCGACCGGCGTGGACGTCGCATGCGCGTTCAGGTGCCCGATCTGTTGCGGCGCCAGCTGCGCCTGGCGGATCGCCAGTTCCATGGCGCGCCGGCCGCCGGCGCCATCCCCGGGCGGCGAGGTCATGTGATAGGCGTCGGCGCTGGTGCCATACCCCAGCAGTTCCGCAAGCGGCGTGGCGCCACGGCGCAAGGCGTGTTGCAGCTCTTCGATGACCAGCATGCCGGCCCCTTCGCCCATCACAAAGCCGTCGCGCGCGACATCGAAGGGACGCGATGCCCGCACCGGATCGTCGTTGAAGCCGGTGGACATGGTCCTGGCGGCGGCAAAGGCGCCCAAGCTGACGCGGTCGATGCACGCCTCGGCGCCGCCGCACACGGCAATATCGGCCTCGCCGGCGCGGATCAGGCGCGCGGCGTCGCCGATGGCCTGGGCGCTGGCGGCGCAGGCCGTGACCGGCGCCCCGAGCGGACCACGAAAGCCGTGGCGAATCGAAATGTGCCCGGCCGCCATATTGGCGAGGAAACTGGGCACGGTAAACGGCGACAGCCGTTTCGGTCCACGGCCGTCGGTGGTCCTGACGGCGTCGACAATGGCGCCGAATCCGCCCACGCCCGAGCCGACGATGGTGGCCGTCCGTTCGCGCGCGCTGTCGTTATCGGGCTGCCAGCCGGCCTGCTGCAGGGCTTCCTGCGCCGCCGCCAGGGCAAACAGGCTGAAGCGGTCCATTTTCTTGTGCTCCTTGGCTTCCACGGCCAGCGCCGGATCGAATCCCCATGGGCGCTCGGAGGCCAGGGCCGGCACCACGCCGGCCACCCTGGAGGCAATCGCTTCCGTCACGTCCTCGGGCAGGACAATCAATCCCGACTGGCCATCCAGGAGGCGGCGCCAGACAGCCTCCACCCCGCAACCCAGGGGCGACACGATCCCCATGCCCGTGACGACAATACGCCTTGTATTCATACCATGCTCCTCGTTCAGGAAGAAAAATATGCAGATCGGATTGGCAAAATGCGCCATGCGGCGAACGCCGGGCCGCCGCCCGATAAAGGGGTGAGTATAGGGAAGTAAGGGGAAAAAGCCTGGCACATCGCGCCAACGAATATGCAAACTGCGCCATAATGACGCCACCATGCACGCATCCTGGCAAAGCACGCTCACCGTTTCCGCCCACTTCCTGCACGGGATGCTGCACGCCGTGCGCACCCGGCACGGAGACGCGGCGGCGGCGCAGGTGCTCGCGAGCGCCGGGATTGCGCAGTCGCTGCTCGATCAGCCCGACGCACGCCTGACGCGCCAGCAATACGTTGCGCTGTACCGGACCGTGGCGGCGACGCTCGACGACGAGATGCTGGGGCTGTGGTCGCGGCCGATGCGCGGCGGCACCCTGAAATACCTCATGCTCAGCCTGCTGGACGCGCCGACCGTGCTGGTCGCCCTGAACCGCCTGGTGCGCTTCTGGAATTTGCTGCTCGACGATTACCGCCTGCACATTGCGACCAAAAACAATCTGGTGCGGCTGGCGCTGGTGGAAAGAAGGCCGGGAACGCTTGTCACGCCGCTCGGGCATGAGTTGATGATGAAGCTGATCCACGGCATCGCCTCCTGGCTGCTCGGCCGGGAGCTCAGCCTGCACCTGGCCGAGTTCTGTTTCGCCCGGCCCAGGCATGTGGACGACTATGCCTTCCTGTACCCCGGCGCGCTGCGTTTCAATGCCGCCACGACTTGCATCCATTTCGCGTACCAGGATTGCGCCGAGGTATTCAAACGCGAGAAACACGCGCTATGGGCCTTCCTGAAACGCGCGCCGGAAGACTGGACCTTCAGCGCCTTTCACCATGCGTCGATCGCAGCCAGGGCGCGCGCGTATCTCGAGCAGGACCTGGCGCGGCAGGTGACGATCCAGGATCTCGCCGGCGCACTGCACCTCTCGGTGCGCACGATCAACCGCCGGTTCGCGCAGGAAGGAACGCATTTCCAGGCAGTCAAGGACGGGCTGCGGCGCGATATTGCCGTGCACCGCCTGAGCAATTCCAATACCTCCGTCGCGGCGCTGGCATGCGCGCTCGGCTACACCGATGCCACGGGCTTCTGCCGCGCGTTCAGACACTGGACCGGCAGCAGCCCCTCCGACTACCGCAAGGGCAGCCGCCAGGACGAGTGAGCGGCATGGCTCGCTCAGTCGGCCGGCAGCGGGGCCTGCACCACGGCGTACGATGTCAGGCCGATCAGCATCCCATTGCCGATGGCGATCCCGCCCAGCACCGGCTTGCCCCAGGCCAGCGCGGGCGTCGAGACAGTGCCGTCCGGCGCGACCTTGCGCAGCAGGCCCTGCCCGCTCAGGTACATATCGCCATTCGGCGCGAAGGCCATTTCGGTGGTCCCGTGAAAGCCCAGCATGGCGTTGCCGGGCGGGCCATCGAGGTCGCCCATCCAGAACGGCGAGCCGGCGAAGCGGCTCAGCTTGCCGGCCGTGCTCAGCTTGTAGATGACCAGGCTGGCCTCGTCGGCCACGTACAGATTGCCCGGACGGTCGTAGGCGATGCTCACCGGCCGCAGCGCGCCGTCGTCCCTGCCTTCGCCGCCGTGGCCCACATCGGTCAGCACCTCGCTCACCTTGCCCGATGGCGTTACCTTGCGCACCGATAAGTAACCGGCAATCGCCAGGTTTTCCCCGGCATCGACCGCGATATCGAGGACATTGTTGGTATCCGGCGTGTACGACTGCACCACCGTCGTGGCGCCGCGCTCGATCCTGACGATCTGGTAGGCATCGGCGACATACACGGCGCCGTTCGGGCTGATGGCGACGCTGTACGGCCGGCGGAAGGTCGCGCCCTTGACGCCGTTGCCGGCAAACACACTGGTCACGCCGTCGGGGCCGACCGTGCGCACCACGTTGGCGTCGGCGTCGGCAATGTACAGATTGCCTGCCTGATCGGCCGCCGTGCTATTGCGGCGGTTGAAACGCGCGCCAGTGCCCTTGCCGTCCGCGCTGCCGCCGGCAAGCGCGGTCGCGGCCGAGGTGGTGACGACGCCGGCCGGCGTCACGGTGCGGATCGACGGCGCGCCGCTGTCGAGCGCAAGAATATTGCCCGACGCCGTCATCAACAGCGGACCGAGGTAGGAAAAACGCGCATCCGCACCGGTGCCGTCGCGCACGGCGCCACCCGCACTGTTGCCGGCCACCGTGCTCACCACGCCGCCAGCGGTGACCTTGCGCAACAGGTCGACATCGCTGAAATAGATATCGCCGGCCGCATCGGCCGCCATGGCGCGCGGCCCCCTTATCACAGCCTCGGCGCCGACGCCGTCGCGCGCCGGCCCGTAATTGCCACCGGCAACAAAGGTGGCGACACCGCCGGCGATGCGGTAAATCCGCGTGAGCTCGGAGACATAGAGTGTTCCGTCGCCGGTGACGGCGATCCGGCTCGGGCTGCGCAAGTCGCGCTGCTCGGCCGGATGACGGGTCCAGCGCACCCGGCTGACCTCCCCGGCCGGCGTGACCCGGCGGATGCCGGCGTACTCCAGCACCAGGTAGTCGCCATTGACGTCGAGCGCAATGTCGGCCGGGCGGTCGAACACCACCTGCGCACCGCTGCCGTCGCCGTCGCGTCCCGGAACAACACGTCCGGTGCCGAACATGCAAACCGACTCGACCGTTCCGGCCAGCGTGCTGACCACGCCCGCCGGGGTGATCTTGCGCAGCGTATTGTTGCAGGTGTCGGTCACGATCAGGTTGCCGGCCTTATCGACAATCATGCGCGACAGGTGATTGAGATTGAAGCTGGCCGCGCCGCCGACACCGTCGTCGCTGCCGTAGCGGGCGATGGAACCGGCCAGCACCGACATCGCGCCCGAGGGCGTGATTTTGAAGATGACCTGCTTGGCGCGATCGAGCACATAGGTATTGCCGGCCTTGTCCATCGCCATGCCGTTGGGCGTCTGCAGCACGGTTTCCTTGCCGGCACGCACGGACTGCATGCAGGTGATGCCGAGCGCGGCCATGTCATCGTCGCCGGCCGCCACGTAGTCGGTGGCGCCGGGGCCGCACCTGGCGGCGACCGGCATCGCATCCGGGGTCGCCGGCGTCGGGGCGGGCGGCGAGGACGGCGCTGCGCCCGATCCCCCGCCTCCGCACGCGGTCAGGAAGGCGCAGGCAAGCAATGCGGCGCCGCGGCGCATGGCCGTGGCCAGGGGGAAAGGCAGGTGGTGCTGTCGCATATGAAACTGGTCAGTGCATCGAGGACTGCGAATATACCCACTTTGCGCGGCCAATACGAGCGAAAACGAGCATTATTCGCATTGAATTTATTAGTTAGGACTCTTGATTTAATTTCGGAGCGTGTTATGATGCGTTCATGGACATCAAACCTGAAACGCCGTGGGACGGCACACCGGATATCTCGGCTCGCATCGTGGTGGCGATCAGCCGGGTGTCGAGCGTGCTGCGCGCCGGGATGTGGGAGTTCGCCACGGCGGAAAACCTCAACCCGACCCAGGCCGAGATCCTGCAACTGCTGAAAGACCGCAGCACCGGGGTGCGCCTGTCGTGGCTGGCCGCGCAGTTGTCGGTCTCGCCCGCCAGCGCCAGCGATTCGGTGGCGGCCCTGGTCAGCAAGGGCCTGGTGCGCAAGGCGCGCGCCGAGGATGACGGGCGCGCCAGCGCGCTCTGGCTGACCGACGAGGGCAAGGCGCTGGTCGGAAGAATGATGTCGGCCCTCGGTTTTGCCGACGACGCCGCCGCCGCGCTCGATACGCAGGTCAAGGACCAGCTGCTGGTCGGCCTGTTCAAGCTGATCGCCCAACTGCAGAAGAGCGAACGCTTTCCGGCCCTGCGCGCCTGCCTGTCGTGCCGCTTTTTCGAGGCGAACGTCGATCCCGGCAGTGCGGCGCCGCATCACTGCGCCCTGGTCAAGGCGCCCTTGCCGATTGCGTTCTTGCGCATCGATTGCGCCGAGCATCAAGCGACCGACCCGGCCACCGAACGGCGCAACTGGGAGGCGTTCGCCTGATCTTTTTTTTGTCCTAAATAGTTAGGACTCCTATTGAGAAGCGTTCAAGGCCGCGCTTTTCGATCTCTCAACGGCCTGTTTATAAAGGAAGCACCATGTCCCGTATCGCCCTCCTCAGCCGCGACCAGGCCCCTGCCCAGTCCGCCCCACTGCTCGACCAGGTCCAGGCCGCCTTCGGCGCCACGCCGAACATGTTCCGCGCGGTCGCCAATTCGCCGGCCGCGCTGGCCAGCATGTGGGCCGCGTTCGGCGCCCTCGGCGGCGGCACGCTCGGGGCCCGGCTCGGCGAACAGATCGCCGTCGCAGTCGCCGACCTGAACAACTGCGAATACTGCCTGGCCGCGCACACGGCGCTCGGGCGCAAGGCCGGCGCCAGCAGCGCCGACATGCGCGCCGCCCAGGCCGGCCAGTCGGACGATCCGAAAACCGCCGCCGCCCTGCGCTTCGCCCTTGCGGTGGTCGGGCGGCGCGGCCAGGTCGACGCCGCCGAGGTCGATGCGCTGCGCCAGGCGGGCTTCGGCGATGGCGAGATCATGGAAATCATGGCGCACATCGCCCTGAACCTGTTCACCAACTACGTGAATGTCGCCTTCGCGGTGCCGGTCGACTTTCCGCAAGTAAGGCTGCGCGCCAAATGACGGCCGCTCCCGCATTCCAGGTATCGGCCTGGCTCAACGCCGCCGCCCCGGTCAGCCTTGCCGGCTTGCGCGGCAAGGTGGTGGCGGTGTACGCCTTCCAGATGCTGTGCCCGAGCTGCGTGTCGCATGGCATTCCGCAAGCGAAGCAGATCCAGAACACCTTCGCCCGCCACGAGGTGGAAGTGCTCGGGCTGCACACGGTGTTCGAGCACCACGCCGCCATGGGCCGCACGGCGCTGGAAGCGTTCATCCACGAATACCGGATCGCCTTCCCGGTCGGCATCGACCAGCCCTCGGACACCGGGCCGGTGCCCCTGACGATGGAACGCTACCAGCTGCGCGGCACGCCGACGCTGCTGCTGTTCGACCGCCAGGGCGTGTTGCGCCACACCCTGCTGGGCGTGGTGCCGGACATGCAGGCCGGCGCGCTGATCGCCCGGCTGGTGGCGGAAACGGGGACGCAGCCGCACTGCGACGACGGCGCTTGCCGGCTCTAGACAACATTTTCGCCTAGACAATATTTTCGATTGGAGAAAACATGAAACGCATCACATCCGCCTTGACCGCCGCCATCCTGTTGTCGGCCCCCGGGGCCCAGGCCCACCAGGGCCACACCGGCGGCATCCAGAGCGCGCCGTCCAGGGCGGTCGAGGCCCCGTTCGACATCGTGCATACCAAGATCGCGCGCGAAGGCAATACGGCGCTTTTCCATATTGCGGTCTCCGGCAAGGCGGGCAAGTCGCGCCCTGCCGCGAGCGGCAAGCTGGCCGGCAGCAGCGTGTTTTCGTATGTGTGGCCGACCTCGCTCGATCCCTCGGTGGTGGGCTTCGACAAGGGCGCCGGCATCCTCGCCTTCGCGGTGACCGCCCATCCCGACTTCGACGACACGCCCCTGTACGATGAAAACGGCGACGGCAACCTCAAGAACGATGGCGACCTGTGGCATTCGCACTGGGTGGTGCTGAAACCGGACGATGCCTGCGGCAAGGGCGCGCTGAAAGTGGTCGACATTCCGGCCGGCGCCACGCCGAAACTGCCCAAGACCTGGCCCGGCCTGCCGCTGCTGATCGACAGCCCCGGCTACAGCCCGGTGTTCACGGCCTCGACGCTGGAAGTGCGGGTGCCGTTCGACGATGTGGGGGTGCTGGCGGACGCCAGCTTCGACGGCGTGACCGCCGCGCTGCGCGTCAACGCCAGCGTGCACAGCCCGCTGCTGTGCGTGGCGAATGTGTTCAAGGTCGCTTCCGGCACGCTGAGCCTGCCGGGCAAGGTGGGCAAGTAGGCGCAGCGGCTGGCATGATGCGTTGCTCATGCCAGCCGCTGAAGCAGCGCTACTGGGGTAGCGGTGTTTGCATGACGGCGTAGCGCGTCATCCCTTTCAGCAGGCCATTGCTGGACGTGATGCTGAGCAGGTGAGGATAACCCCAGGCCAGCGCCGGCGTCGACACGCTGCCGTCTGGACTGACCTTGCGCAATTTTCCGTGTCCGGTCATGTACATGTCGCCATTCGGCACGAATGTCATCTGTACCTGGGAATAGAAACCCAGGCTGGCCGTGCCGGGTGCACCGTCCTGATCCCCGGCAACGCCAAGGGTGCCGGCGAAGACCGACAATGGGCCGTCTTTCGCGACCTTGAAAACGACGTGGCTGTATGGCTCGGCCATATACAGATTGCCGGCGCGGTCGAAGGCAAGGGCGCGCGGGGTGAGGACATATCCCGCGCGGTTAGCCGTCATCTCCGGCGAGAAATTGTTCACGTCGATAGTACGGATCAACTTCCCCGATGGCGCGTAGATCAACGCGGCGTTGATGTAGGCCACGGCGAGATTGCCGTCGAGATCGACGGCCATGCCGTAGACAGCGCCGAGCCTGGTATTGCCGGAAAAGTCGACCAAGGTCGTCATCGCACCGTCCTTGATCTTGACGATGCGTCCGATATCGGACACGTACATCACCTCTTTGCCATCAATAACGACGTTGTCCGGACTGGCAAACGCATCAGCCCGGAAAACGCCTGTCAGGGCATTGTTCTTCACACCGGGCACGCCGGCGAATACGCTGGTCTGTCCACTGGGGGCCACCCGCCGGATCACATAGCGCTGGCGGTCAGCGACATACAGATTGCCTTTGGAATCGCTGGCCACGTGGCTCAGGCTACCGAAGCGCGCCGCCGCGCCCGTACCGTCCACCGTGCCGCCCGCGGACGGCGTGGCGGCAAAGGTCGTCACCTCGCCCGATGCGGAAATCCTGCGCAGCGTCCGCGCAACACCGTCGACTCCGATGAGCTGCCCGGCCGGATCGAAGGCCAGCGCGACAAGCGTCCCGAAACGGGCGCTGGCGGCGTCACCGTCACGCACGATGCCCGTGCCATCCCCGCCGATCACGGTCGTGACCATGCCGGCAGGGGTCATCTTGCGCAAACGCCCCCCATCGGCGATCAGGACATCGCCGGATTCGCTCATCGCCATTGCGCCGATCAGATTGAAGCCGGCCGCCTCACCCTGGCCATCGGCCATCCCGCTCACGGGCTGGCCGGCGATCAACTGCAATACCCCGTTGTTGCCGACACGGTAGACGCGCACGCTATCGGCGGCGTAGATCGCGCCGCCTTTCGCAACCACCAGGCTGCTTGGCCGGATGGGGCCGCCGCTTCTGGCCCATTCGACGCTGGTGACCTTGCCTGTTGGCGTGACACGCTGAAGTTCCCGTGCGCCGGACAACACCAGGTAGTCGCCATTGGTATCGAGCGCAATACCGCCTGGACGATGGAAGGTGCGGCGCACTGGCTGGCGGTCGGGCTGGAGCGGGTTGTCGCGCACGCCGCATGAATAGCCGGTCTGGCCGGCGACGGTGCTCACCGCGCCGGCCGGTGTGATGCGCCGGATCGTATTGTTGCACGTGTCCGTCACGACAAGGTTGCCGGCCGCGTCGATCAGCATGCGCGACTCATAATTGAAACGAAAACTTGCGCCAGTACCGACGCCATCCTGGCTCCCGAACACCATATCGGAGCCGGCCAGGGTCGATACCGCGCCATCCGGCGTGAACTTGAGAACCACTTGGCGGCCGGCGTCGAGCACGAAGGTATTGCCCGCCCGGTCGACCGCCATGCCGCCCGGCGTC
Source organism: Massilia atriviolacea (assembly GCF_003953935.1). Lineage (GTDB taxonomy): Bacteria > Pseudomonadota > Gammaproteobacteria > Burkholderiales > Burkholderiaceae_D > Telluria_A > Telluria_A atriviolacea. Next base: position 242,534 of record NZ_RXLQ01000003.1, on the reverse strand, counting down.
TGCAGCAGGGATGGCACGCCGGCCAGGACGGGGGGCAATACCTTGACAGGTGGCGGCGCGACAGGCGCCTCGGACGGCGCTGGCGATGCGCCGGAACCACCGGAGCCGCCGCCGCAAGCGCTCAGCATTGCGGCCAGCAGCAGCGCGATGCTGCGCCGTATGGCCGGACGTGGAAAGGAGGTCTGCTGTCTGAATCGCTGCATGTAATTGTTGGTTCGGATGAAAGGACCGTAAATATAACAATTATCCACAGGCAGCAGTAATTAACCGACGGAACTAACTTCATATCAGGAGGCTGGGCGTTGTTTTTCTCGCATGCAGACCTTGACGGTACATGATTTGGTGTTATAGTTAACTACATCACCACCTCATCACCTCACCAATCAGGGAGGATTCATGTCTCATCAGGCAACACCATCTCCGCGGGAGGGCCGGCCATGACGATCGGCTGGAACGACAATACCCCCATCTACCGCCAGCTCAAGGACAAGGTCGTCGGCATGATGCTCGATGGCGTGCTCAAGGCTGGCGACGCCCTGCCCTCGGTGCGCCAGGTCGCGGCCGAGTATCAGCTCAATCCGATCACCGTTTCACGCGCCTACCAGGAACTGGTGGACGAGGAACTCGTCGAAAAACGAAGGGGAATTGGCATGTATGTGACAGAAGGCGCGAGCGAAAAACTGCTCGCCAGCGAACGCGAGCGCTTCGTGCGCGAAGAATGGCCGGCCATGCTCGAACGCATCCGCCGCCTCGGCCTGGACCTGGAACAGCTGCTGCGCCCGCGCGACGGAGGCCAGCCATGAGCGCCGTCCTCACCGCCCGCAACCTGAGCAAGCGCTATGGCAAGGCGCTGGCGCTCGACAATGCCAGCTTCGAGATCGGCGCCGGCCGCATCGTCGGCCTGATCGGCCCCAACGGCTCCGGCAAGACCACCACCCTCAAGGCCGTGCTCGGCCTGACCGATGTGGAGGGCGAGCTGTCGGTGCTCGGCATCGATCCGCGCAGCGGGCGCGACGCGCTGATGCAGCAGGTCTGCTTTATCGCCGACGTGGCGATCCTGCCGCGCTGGCTGCGCGTGTCCGAAGCGATCGATTTCGTCGCAGGCGTGCACCCGCGCTTCAACCGCGCCAAGGCCGAGCGCTACCTGGCCGCCACCAAGCTCAAGCCGGAGATGAAGGTCAAGACCATGTCCAAGGGCATGATCGTGCAACTGCACCTGGCGCTGGTGATGGCCATCGACGCCAGGCTGCTGGTGCTGGACGAACCGACCCTGGGCCTGGACATCCTGTACCGCAAGCAGTTCTACCAGAATCTGCTGGAGGATTACTTCGACGAAAACAAGACGATCGTCATCACGACTCACCAGGTCGAGGAAGTCGAGCACATCCTCACCGACCTGCTGTTCATCCGCGACGGCAAGATCGTGCTGTCGGCCTCGATGGACGAGGTGGGCGAGCGCTTCATCGAAGTGATGGTCGCGCCGGACAAGCTCAACGCCGCCAACGCGCTGCAGCCGATCGACCAGCGCAGCGTGTTCGGCAAGTCGGTGCTGCTGTTCGACGGCGTGGCGCGCGCGCAGCTGGACGTGCTCGGCGAAACGCGCAGCCCCAGCGTCGCCGATCTGTTTGTCGCCACCATGAAAGGAAGCTACGCATGAACACAATGACATGGCTGCTCAAGCGCGAGTTCTGGGAGCACAAGGGATCGTTCTACTGGGCGCCGCTGGTGCTGGGCGCCGTGATGGTGGCGGTGACCGGCCTGACCATCATCTACGGCATGAGCAGCGGCGCCCACTTCACCTTCAAGGTCAACGGCCAGATGCAGGACCTGCAGGCCGCCTTCAACGGCATGTCGGCGCACGACCACCGGCAACTGGTCGAGGTGCTGTCGAATATCTGCGTGGGCGCCGGCCTGCCGCTGCTGCTGATGCTGGCCGTGACCACCTTCTTCTACTGCCTCGGCGCGCTGCACGACGAACGGCGCGACCGCAGCATCCTGTTCTGGAAATCGCTGCCGCTGTCGGACACCCGGACGGTGCTGTCGAAAGTGCTGATGGTGACCGTGGCCGCGCCGCTGATCGTGATCGGCGTCAGCCTGGCCACCTCGTTTGCGTTGATGCTCATCATCGGCACGGCCGCCATGTTCCATGGCGTGAGCGTGTTCGGCGCCATCCTGGGCAACCCGGCCTTCTACATGCTGCCCGTGCACGCGGTGGGCGTGCTGCCGGTGTACGTGCTGTGCGCCCTGCCGACGGTCGGCTGGCTGCTGATGGTCTCGGCCTGGGCCAGATCGAAAGTGTTCCTGTGGGCGGTCGGCGTGCCGCTGATCGCGCTGATGCTCGTCAAATGGATCGGCTACCTGCTCGGGATCGATTCGGCGGCGGCCTGGATGATGACCAACGTGGCCGGGCGCATGCTGCTGGGGCTGGTGCCGGGCAGCTGGCTGTTCGATCACAACCGGGGCGGCACGCTGCTGCACGAGCCGGGCATGGATGTGCTGGCGCAAGCCTGGCTTGCCCTGGCCAATCCGGGGGTGTGGATCGGTGCGGCGGCCGGTGCGCTGATGATCTATGCGGCGATCCGCCTGCGCCGCTTCAAGGACGAAGGCTGACATGACGCGCCGTTCCCGCGCCGGGGTGCGGGAACGGCGCGCGGCCTTACTCGAACTGCGTCTTGAACGCCAGGAACTGCAGTTTCAGGTCGTCGACCTCGGCGCGCAGGGCCGCCACTTCCTGTTCCAGCTGCGCCACCCGGCTGCCCTGGGCCGGCGCGCTGACCACCCCGAACGCCGATTCCTGCTGCACCAGGGCCGCTTCGCCGCCCAGCAGCTGGCCGTAGCGCGGCTCCTTGGTGCCGGGCGCCAGCGGCAGCTTCGACACGATCGGCGGATATTTGTCGATCAGGAATTGCAGGCAGCTTTCCACTTCCGCCACCGACTTGAATTCGTGCAGGCGCCCGCTGCGGGTGCGGATTTCGCCGGCCGTCTGCAAGCCGCGCAGCATCAGGATCGTCAGCACGGCCAGCTTGTCCTGCTCCAGCGACCATTTGATGCGCATGCGGTGCTCGTACTTGGTCACACGGGCGCCGGCCTGGGTGATGCCGTTGACGAACTTGCGCTGCATGAGCCGCTGCAACACATCCTGCACGGTGTCGTCGGACAGCTGCATCACCGGATCGCGGCTCGACAACTGGTTGCAGCCGTTGGTGATGGCATTGAGGGACATCGGATAATTGTCGGGCGTGAGGCCTTCTTTCTCGGCCAGCACCGCCAGCACGCGGATTTCGAACGGGTCCAGCAAGGCGGCGCCGTCGGCGCCGCCAGTCGATTCTAGTGTCATGCGTTTGTTTCCTTACTCGACCAGTTTATTAAGCTTTACCGAATCCAATTTATCACACTCGGGCGTGCTCGGGCAGGCGATTCCCGCCGACTTCATCAGCGCCATCAGGCGATCGAGCTGTTCGTCCTGGCGCGCCGCGTGATTGATCAGGCCGTGCAGCGCCTTCGACAGCGGATCGTCGCCGTTCGGGGTCACGCCGTAGGCCGAGAACAGATGGGCGTTGGGACGCGTGTCGACCTCTTTCTGGACGATGTGGGCCGGATTGCCGACCGCCGTCGCGCCCGCCGGCACCGGCTTGATCACCACCGCGTTCGAGCCGACCTTGGCGTATTCGCCCACCGTGAACGAGCCGAGCACCTTGGCGCCGGCGCCGATGATGACGCCGCGTTCCAGCGTCGGGTGGCGCTTGGTGCCGCTGTTGAGCGAGGTGCCGCCCAGCGTCACGCCCTGGTAGATGGTGCAGTCGTCGCCGACGATGGCGGTCTCGCCGATGACCACGCCGAAGCCGTGGTCGATGAAGACGCGCCGCCCGATGGTGGCGCCGGGATGGATTTCGATGCCGGTCAGGATGCGCGCGAGGTAGGAGATGAAGCGGCCGATCCATTTCAGATCGCTTTTCCAGCAGGCCTGCGCCCAGCGGTGCATCATGATGGCCTGGAAGCCGGGATAACAAGTGAACACTTCCCATCCGTTACGGGCGGCCGGGTCGCGTTCAATGATGCTCTTGATATCTTCGCGCAGGTGTAAAAACATAAACAGGGGATGTGGGACGGTTACGGTACAGGCATGGTAGCGTATCCGCCCGCCTCCCGCTTATGTGTGGTCAATTTGCCCGTCTCGCATAAAGTCGATTGCACGGAGGCAAATTTTGCAACTATAATAAATTTGCAATATTGCACATTTCTACCTCCAGGCCGTCAGGACGCTCCATGAAAATTCCCGCTTTGATTCTTTCGCTGCTGTGCGGCCACTCGCTGGCAGCCACCATTCCCGCGCCGGTCCCTGTCAAGCCGGCGCGCACGCCGGGCGACATGGTATTCCTGCACGTTCCCACGGCCCCGGCCGGCGCCACCATCAGCCGCGTGGCGAGCAGCGACGAGATGGCGTACTTCCCGCTGACCAAGCGCTTTTTCGAGACCTTCGCCACCATGCCGGAGCTGGCCGACGCCGCCGGCGCGCCGGGCAGATGGGCGCCGCACCTGGACGGCGGCGTGCACCCGAATAATCCGAAGCTGCATCTGGGCTACAACGCTGCCACCAAGCGCCGCCAGAACGAGGGCCACGAGCAGCAGGTCTACATCGATCCCACATTTAACGCAATCGGCGTCAGTCCGTTCAGCATCGCGGACAGCATCCTGACGATCACGGCACGGCGCACGCCGGACGACTTGTTCGAGAAAGCCTGGGGCTATCCCTTCATCTCCGGCTTGCTGTCGACGCACCAGAAATATGCCCAGCAGTACGGCTATTTCGAGATCAGTTCCAAGGTCCCTGCCGGATCGAAGCTGTTGCCGGCGTTCTGGATGCTGTCGACCTCGCGCACCTGGCCGCCGGAGATCGACATCATGGAAGCGCCCGCCTCCTATCCCGGCCAGATCTCGCAAGGCACCCACTCGACCAATGTGAACAGCACAACCTTGGGCATGAAGACCGCCGTACCCGGCTTCGACACGGCGTTTCACAGCTACGGCGCCCTGTGGCTGAAAGAGAAGGTGGTGTTTTACATCGACCGGGTGCCGGTGTCGCAGGTCGCGACCCGTCCCGACCAGCATCAGCCGTTCTACATGATGGTCAATCTGGCGGTCGGCGGAAAATGGCCGGGATGGCTGAAGGCGAACGACGACTTCCCGGCGCGCACGATGGAGGTGGACTGGATCGTCACCTACACCCCGACCAGCGCCCCGTGCGTCAGGGACGTGTTCGACAATCGCGGGGTGGAGATCTGCGTGGCCAGGTAAGCCAGGCCGGGGAAACGTCGCCCGAGGAAGGGCGACGCAAAAGAAGGGCTTAGCCTTCGCGCGCGAGGCGCTGGCGGCGTGCTTCGTACAGGCAGACGCCCGAGGCCACCGATACGTTCAGGCTCTCGACCGAGCCGAACATCGGAATACCGACCAGCACGTCGCAGGTTTCGCGGGTCAGGCGGCGCATGCCCTCGCCTTCCGAGCCCATGACGAGCGCGGCCGGACCGGAGAAGTCCGCTTCGTACAAGCCCTTGTCCGCATCGTCGGTGGTGCCGATCAGCAGGATGTCGCGCTCTTTCAGTTCGCGCATGGTGCGCGCCAGGTTGGTCACCGTGATGTAGGGCACGGTTTCGGCGGCGCCGCTGGCGACCTTGGCCGCCGTGGCGTTCAGGCCGACCGCGCGGTCCTTCGGCACGATGACCGCGTGCGCGCCGACCCCGTCGGCCACGCGCAGGCAGGCGCCCAGGTTGTGCGGATCGGTGATGCCGTCGAGGATCAGCAGCAGCGGCGGACCTTCGATCGCATCGAGCAGTTCATCCAGGTTGCGCGCCAGCGCCAGCTGGCTGGCGAAGGCAATCACGCCCTGGTGGCGCCGGGTTCCGACGATCTTGTCGAGGCGGGCCGAATCGACCGGCATGACGCGCACGCCCAATGCCTTGGCATTGGCGACGAGGTCGTGCATGCGGCGATCCTGGCGGGTCGCATCGACAAAAATCTCTTCCACCGACGACGCCTCGTGACGCAGACGCGAAGTCACCGCGTGGAACCCGAAAATCATTTTATTCTTCATGTGTTATCGCTTGCTCTTGTTCGTTTTGCTTGTTGATCTGGTGCTGGAATTGCCGCTGCCTGCCGGTTTTGCCGAACGGCTGGCCGATTTGCCGGCCGCCGCAGCGGACTTGCCGCGTTTCGGCTTGCTGCCCGAGGCTTCCGCGCCGACACTCTCGTCGAGTTCGTAACGCGATGGCGTGTTGCCTGCGCCGCCGCCCGAGCCGCGGCCCGACTTGCCGGATTTGGCCGGCTTGGCGTCGAGCGCCTTGTGCGCCGCGCTTTTCGGCTTGCCCGCGCCGCTGTCGGCCTGCACGCTGCCGCCGGCCAGCACCAGGTCGATCTTGCGCGCCTCGAGGTCGACCCGCGACACCTGCACCGTCACGCGGTCGGTCAGCTGGTAGCGCTTGCCCGTGCGTTCGCCGCGCAGCTCGTGGCGCGCTTCGTCGTACTGGAAGTAATCGGTGCCCAGTTCGGTGATGTGCACCAGGCCTTCGACGAACAGCGCGTCGAGCTGCACGAAGATGCCGAAGGTGGTCACGCCCGAGACCACGCCGGTGAATTCTTCACCGAGCTTGTCCTTGATGAAGTAGCACTTGAGCCAGGCTTCGACGTCGCGCGAGGCTTCGTCGGCGCGGCGCTCGTTGGCCGAGCAATGCACGCCCAGGGCGTCCCAGATAGTCAGGTCTTTCTCGTTCTTTTGCTTGCCTTCGGCCTTGTCCTTGGCCTGCTGCTTGCGCGTGGCGTTCGACACGGTGGTGTTCAGGCCGGCCAGGTCGATGCCCTTCGGCTCGTACTTCTTGCCGAGCAGGATGGCCTTGATGGCGCGGTGCGTCAGCAGGTCGGGATAGCGACGGATCGGGCTGGTGAAGTGGGCATACGCCTCGTAGGCCAGGCCGAAGTGGCCGATATTGTCGGGGCTGTACACCGCCTGCTGCATCGAACGCAGCAGCATGGTCTGCAGCAGCGAGGCGTCCGGACGGTCCTTGATCTGCTTCATCAGTTCGGCGTAATCGTTGGCGGTCGGCTTGTCGCCGCCGTTCAGATTCAGGCCGACCTGCTTGAGGAAGGTACGCACCTGCGTCAGCTTTTCCTTGGTCGGCGACGCGTGGATGCGGTAGGTGCCGGGGTGCTTGTGGCGGATCAGCAGGTCGGCCGCGCAGACGTTGGCCGCCAGCATGCATTCCTCGATGACCTTGTGCGCATCATTGCGGGTGCGCGGAATGATCTTTTCGATCTTGCCCAGCGCATTGCAGACGATATAGGTTTCGGTGGTTTCGAAATCGATCGCACCGCGCACCTGGCGCGCCTTGTGCAGCGCGTGGTACACATCGTACAGGTTGAGCAGGTGCGGCACGATGGCCGGACGGCGCGCCGCTTCCGGACCGGCGGTGTTGCCGAGGATCTCGGCCACTTCGTTATAGGTCAGCCGCGCGGCCGAGTGGATCACGGCCGGATAGAACTGGTAAGCCTTGATCTCGCCCTTGTCCGAAATGACGGCGTCGCACACCAGGGTCAGGCGGTCGACGGCCGGGTTCAGCGAGCACAGGCCGTTCGAGAGCTTCTCGGGCAGCATCGGAATCACGCGGCGCGGGAAATATACCGAGGTGCTGCGTTCGATGGCGTCGACGTCGAGCGCATCGTTCGGCTTGACATAGTGCGACACGTCGGCAATGGCGACGATCAGGCGGAAGCAGTTGGCCTTGCCGACCTTGACCGGTTCGCAGTAGACCGCATCGTCGAAGTCGCGCGCGTCTTCGCCGTCGATGGTGACCAGCGGCACGTCGCGCAGGTCGACGCGGTCGGCCAGGTCGGCCTCGCGCACCTCGCCGGGCAGCTTGGCGGCCGATTTGAGCGCGGCGGCGGAGAAGATATGCGGCACGCCGAACTTGCGCACGGCAATTTCGATTTCCATGCCGGGATCGTCCAGGTCGCCGAGCACTTCGACCACGCGGCCGGCCGGCTGCTTGAAGCGCGATGGCTGCTCGCTCAGCTCGACGCTGACGATCTGCCCCGCCTTGGCCTTGCCGGGCGAGCCGGCAACCAGGATGTCCTGGCCGATGCGTTTGTCTTCGGGAGCGACGATCCAGACGCCGTTCTCATTGAGAAGGCGGCCGATCACATGGCTGTTGGCGCGCGCGACGACTTCGACGATGGTGCCTTCCTGGCGGCCGCGGCGGTCGGTACCCGTGACTTTGGCGAGCACGCGGTCGCCATGCAGCACTTTCTGCATCTCTTTGTCTGACAGGAACAGGTCTTCGCCAGGTTCGTCGGGGATGACGAAGCCGAAACCGTCGCGGTGGGCGCTGACCTTGCCGGCGATAAAGCCGGAATGGTCGGCCAGGGCGTAGTTGCCATCGGCGTCGGCGTGGATCTGGCCGTCGCGCTGCATGGCATTCAAACGCCTGGTTAACACCTCCAGCGCGGCTGGCTTGACCTTGAGCGTGCGGGCGATGGCTTGCAGATCAAGCGTCGTGCCCGCGTTGCGGAAAATGCCGAGAATGTCCTCGCGGCTGGGAATGGTATGAGTAATTTGGTTCAAATGGTTTTCTATAATTGTTTTTGGCAGCGCTCGCGGGAAATGCCTGACCGGATAGCTGACACAGTGATTATTGACACGGTGATAGGCGTAGTGTAACGGAGGTCGGTCCGATTCGCCTAACGAAGCGTGCTTTGAAAGATTCTTCGTTCAGGGCTGTGACAATTCCAAATCTTCGGCTATAATTTTGGTCTTTCGCGGAAACACAACGTCGAAGCGGAAGAAAAATGCAGCATATTTGCATGGTGTGAAGCGAAAAGAGTAACGAAAGTTAGTCTGGCGCAAAACTCCGAAAGCGAGTATGATAGCAGAAGTCGGCGGCGACGCCGGCAAGCAGCAAAAGAAGTACAGCAACATCAATGCCCACGTGGCGGAATTGGTAGACGCGCATGGTTCAGGTCCATGTGCCGCGAGGTGTGGGGGTTCGAGTCCCTCCGTGGGCACCACTCTCTGGAGATGTTTTTCAGCGAGTACCAAGTAGTCCGTAGTATGTTGTAGTAGCTGTATCAATGCCCACGTGGCGGAATTGGTAGACGCGCATGGTTCAGGTCCATGTGCCGCGAGGTGTGGGGGTTCGAGTCCCTCCGTGGGCACCACTCCCTGAAAGAGGTTTTTCAGTGGGTACCAGGTAGTAAAGCAGTAGATTGTTGCAGTATCGATGCCCACGTGGCGGAATTGGTAGACGCGCATGGTTCAGGTCCATGTGCCGCGAGGTGTGGGGGTTCGAGTCCCTCCGTGGGCACCACTCTCTGGAGATGTTTTTCAGCGAGTACCAAGTAGTCCGTAGTATGTTGTAGTAGCTGTATCAGTGCCCACGTGGCGGAATTGGTAGACGCGCATGGTTCAGGTCCATGTGCCGCGAGGTGTGGGGGTTCGAGTCCCTCCGTGGGCACCACTCTACCGGGTTAGCATATTCCCGCAGAATTCCAGAAGCGCCGCAGTCCTTGCATCAAGGCTGCGGCGTTTTGCGTTGTGCGTCCGCTTTTATGCACGACACATCTTTCCTGTTCAAAAGGTCGCCATGATTCCTCGTTTGCTCGGCCGCATGCTGGCCGCTGTCGTGTTCACCGTCTCCGGCGCCGCCTGCGCCGATCCGCTCGACGACATCGTCAACGCCGAAATCGCGCGCCAGCAGATTCCGGGCGCCGCCATCGCCGTCGTCAGGGAGGGAAAAATCGTCAAGGAAGGCGCTTATGGCTTGGCCAACCTGGAACACCGGGTCGCCGCCACGCCCGATACCGTCTTCCAGTCCGGCTCGGTCGGCAAGCAATTTACCGCCGCGCTGGTGCTGTTGCTGGCCGAGGACGGCAAACTGCGGCTGGACGACCCGATTGCGCGCCATCTGCCGGCCACGCCGCCGGCCTGGAAAAAGATCTCTGTACGTCATTTGCTCAATCACACCTCCGGTTTGCGCGATCCGGACGAGATCGTCAAGCTGAACCAGGATTACACCGACGCGCAATTGCAAGGCGCGGGCAGCACGCTGCCGCTGCAATGGGCGCCGGGGACGAAGTGGGCATACAGCAATTTCGGCTACCAGTTGCTGGGCATCCTGTGCACCCGCGTGGGTGGAAAACACTACGGCGAACAGCTGCGCGAGCGCATCTTTGCACCGGCGGGCATGCAGGCGCGCATCATCAGCGAACGCGACATCGTGCCGCACCGCGCCGCCGGCTACGACGTGGTCGACGGCGCCTTCAAGAATCAGGAATGGGTGTCTCCCACCCTCAACACGACTGCCGACGGCAGCCTGTACCTGACCGCGCGCGACCTGGCCAAATGGCATATCGCCCTCGATGGCGACCAGGTGCTGGGCGCGGCGCTCAAGCGCGCCATGTGGACCCCGACCACGCTCAGGGACGGCAGCACAAAAGCGTACGGTTTCGGCTGGGAGACCTCGCCCACGCTCGGGCGGGCCTCGGTCTGGCATGACGGCGCCTGGCAGGGATTCACCACCCAGGCCACCCGTTTCGTCGACGACAAGCTGGTCGTGGTGGTACTGACCAACCGCTCCGACGCGGCGGTCGCCAAGCTGCTCGAACTGGTCGCGGCCCACTATCTGGGCACGCCGCCCTGACGCGACAGCGCGCGCAATTTGCCCGGCGGCCGCGCATGGACTAGACTGAGCTTGTCTCCCGCAGCCATCGGCATGATCGTGAAGTCGCCCTCCAACACCGCCCGCGACGGCCAGCACCGCGTGCTGGAAATGATCGCGCGCGGCGCCGCGCTGCAGGATATCCTGGACAGCCTGATGCGGCTGATCGAAGCGCAGTCCGAGGACGTCCTGTGCTCGCTGATGCTGCTCGACGACGACGGCCGCACCGTCCACCCGGGCGCCGGTCCCAGCCTGCCGCCGGCTTTCCTGGCCGCCCTCGACGGCCTGACCATCGGCCCCTGCGCGGGCTCCTGCGGCACCGCCATCCATCGCGGCGAGACGGTGATCGTCACCGATATCCTGAGCGATCCGCTGTGGGCCGATTACCACGCCCTGGCCGTCCCGCATGGCTTGCGGGCGTGCTGGTCGACCCCGATTTACGGCGACGGCCAGCGCATCCTCGGCTCGTTCGCCATGTACTACCGCGCGCCGAAAGCGCCGGGCGAGGACGACCTGTGCCTGCCCGGCATCGCCACCCACCTGGCCGCGATCGCCATCGAACGCGCGCGCCGCGAGTCCGAACTGGCCCTGCACCGCGACCATCTGCAGGCCCTGGTGGAGGCGCGCACGGCGGCCCTGTCGCAGGCGCAGGAAGAGCTGGTGCGGCGCGACAGGCTGGCCGCGCTCGGGGCGCTGGTGGCCGGCGTCGCGCACGAACTGAACACGCCGATCGGCAACAGCCTGATCGCCGCCACCTGCCTGGCCGATAAAACCCGCGCGCTGGCCGGCAGCGTGGAGGGCGGCCTGCGGCGCTCCCAGCTGGCCCGGTTTTTCGCCCAGGCCGACGAAGCCGGCCAGATCCTGGCACGCAACCTGCAACGCGCGGCCCGCCTGGTGGCCAGCTTCAAGCAGGTGGCGGTCGATCCCGGCAACTCGGAGCGGCGCGCCTTCATGCTGTGCGAACTGCTGGCCGAGCTGCTGCCGCCGCTGCGGGTCCTGGCGCGCCAGCGCGGCGTGGTGATCGAGACCGACATCGCCCCGGGGCTGGCGATGGACAGCTATCCCGGCCCGCTGGCCGAAGCGCTGACCCACCTGGTCGACAATTGCCTGGTCCATGCGTTTGCGGACACGGCCGATGGCGCCATCGTCATCCGCGCGGCGCCCGCCATCGACGCGAGCGTGCGCATTTCGGTCAGCGACAACGGCGCCGGCATCGCCCCGCCGCTGGCGCCGCGCGTGTACGACCCCTTCGTCACGACCAGGCCCGGCGCGGGCGGATCGGGTCTGGGCTTGCATGTGGTGCACAACATCGTCAGCGGTGTGCTGGGCGGCAGGATCGAACTCGATAGCGCGCTGGGAAAAGGCTCGACCTTCCGCCTCACCTTGCCGGCCATCGCCGGCGCCTGACCCGCTGCGCGCACGCGGCACGCTTGACTTGCGGCGCCAACAGGCTATGCTCGCTCTGGCATGTGATTACTTTCCGCACATCCGCCGTGGCCTGTGTCCTCGCCTGCGCCAGCGCAGCGCTGCTGGCCGCGCCCGCGCCCTGGTACAAGTGGCGCAGCAAGAACGACGGCAAGCTGGTGTGCCACCAGACGCCGCTCGGACCCGGCTGGGAAAAGGCGGACGGCCCCTATCGGGATAGCCATTGCATGAAATTGCTTATTACTAAATAATAGCCAAAAAACACAGAGGAGAAGCTCGAAGGTTGTCCGTTAGATCCAATCACACTGAGGAGAAGTCCATGTTTACGAATCCCGAACAATTTGCATCCGCCACCAAGACGCTATTCGAACTCCAGATGATGACTTTTAACGCTCTCACCAGCAAAGCGGTGCAAGGCGTGGAACAGGTTGTCTCGCTGAACATGACGACTGCAAAAAATTCGGTGCAAGGCTCCATGGCGATGGGCAAGGAAATGAGCCAGGCCAAGGATCCGAAGGCAGCGATGGACGTGGCCGCAGCCCACGCCAGGCCGATGGCCGGGGCGGTGGAATACGGCGAACAGCTCAAGGTGATCATCGACGACATCCACAACGAATTCACCCAGGCCGCCGACGCCCACATCGCCGAAGCCAAGAGCACGCTGACGGCGCTGATCTACGACGTGACGCAGAACGTCAAGCCGGGCTCGGAAAACGCGGTCGAAATCATCAAGACCGCGATCGACAATGCCTTCCAGGGCTACGAACAGGTGACCAAGGCCACGCGCCAGGCCGTGCAGGTGGTGGAAGACCAGATCGCCAAGGCCACCGCGCAGGTGGCGCCGGCTGAAAAGAACGCCGCCTAGGGCGCCCCTCGTCGTCTAAACATCAAAAAACCGCCGTTCCCGGCCCAGGGGAACGGCGGTTTTTTTCATGGGGACTGCCGGCTCAGGCCATCACGCCGCCGCAAACGATGATCACCAGCACCAGCAAGGTCATGCGCTTGCGCGCCGTGAGGCGGTCGACCGCCCGGTGTGCATATTGTCTCAATCCGTTCTCCTGGTGGTGCCGCAGCCTGCGCCACGGCGGTTACGCATACGGTTCTTGAACGCAGACCCCATTATTGGAGCGGGAAAACGGCCGGCGATTGCGCCCGATCAAGCTCCGCTCAGTTCGCTTGACGTGTTGCGGAATCGGGAGACGATTGCGTTCGATCAAAGGCCGGCGCCGGGTGTGGGCGATAGCACGACAAATGTCATGAAGGTGCCACGCGGAATTGTTTCTAATCAGAACGTCCGCATCCTCACCTCCAGGGAGTCGTCCGTGTCCATCACCGCCCACACCAGCCGTCCCGGCATCAAGCCCAACCTGCGCCAGGGAACCCGGCGTTCTTCCGATGTCGAACAACAAGCCTACGCCGCCGTGGGGCGCCGGTTTGCCGAAGGCGGCAGCGCCAAGATTCGCCAGGTGCGGGCCGCGCGCCTCGTGTTCGCCGTGGTGGCCGGGATTGCGGTGCTGATGCTGGTCACCCTGGTGGCCCTGCTGACGTATGAAAACATCAACTCCCCGCATGCGCGCAAGGTGGCCGCCAGCGCCAGGGCCGATCAGCAAGGCAAGGGCATTGCGCTGGCAACCTCGACGGCGGGCAAGCCGGTCGTGATCATCGACGAGAAGGAGGAGCCGCCCAAGCGTCCGATCCCGGCGCCGCAGCCCGTGCCGCCACTGGTGATGCTGGCCCCGGCGGAACTGCAGGCGCCCGCGCCGGCGGCGCCGGCGAGGCTGGCGACGGCGGCGCGCAAGCCCGCCAAGCCGCGCGACGCCGCCAAGGCTGCCGCCGCCGGCAAGCTGGCGCTCGCGAAAGCGGGGAAAGCGGCGCGCAAGGGCGCACGCAAGGACGCGCCGCCCTCCCCCGCGAAACGCAGGGCATCGCTGGGCGCCGCCGGCCCGAACGGCGGCGCGCTCGATACCCTGCTGTCGTACGCCAGCATCCAGCGGCGCCATCTCGCGGAACCCTGAAAACCACGGCGCCCCGCACGCGAGGCGATTTTGCTGGGGTTTGCCGGCCACTGGCGATATACTGTACATAATTACAGGTGTCGGTCGATGGTCCGCAGTACGATGCGCAAAGTTCTTGAGAATGAGTTCTACTACCTGGATAACTTCCACCGGGTACTGGAATGGATTGCCGGGCGTTATGACGACCTGCTCACCGACGAGGAGCGGGCGTTCATTGCCGCCTTCCCGTCGCTGCCGCAAGCCTCGCGCGCGCTGCTGGTGCGCATGGTCATGCGCAAGGGCACGGTCTTTCGCGCCAGCAAACTCAACTACGCCGAAATCGGCTGCGCAGTCGACGCCGCGCGCCACCTGCTTCCGACCGGCTGGGTCCGGGCCGACCCGGTGCTCTCGCTCGACGAGCTGTTCGACCTGCTGCTCAAGGCCGAGATCGGCGCCATCTTCAGCCTGTCGCTGCACGAAAAGAGCGCGCGCAAGGGCGAGCAGCTGGCCGCCCTGCGCGAGGGCTTCGGCGCCGCGCGCGCGTTTTCGGCCTGGTACCGCGATTCGCCGGACACCGTCTACAGCATCGCCGTCAAGGACCTGTGCGAGCGCCTGCGCCTGATCTTCTTCGGCAACCTGCGCCAGGACTGGACCGAATTCGTGCTGTCCGACCTCGGCCTGTTCCAGTATGAAAAGGTGGAGTTTTCGGCGTCCTCGCGCGGCTTCCGCACGCGCCGCGATGTCGACGATTACCTGGCCCTGCACCAGTGCAAGGAGCGCTTCCGGGCCGGCGACGCACTGGACGAGGTGCTGGCCGCCCTGCCGCGCGATGCTTTCGATAACGAATGGATCGACAGCCGGCGCGAACGGCTGATGTTCCAGATCGCCCAGCACGTGGAAAAGCAACAGGACTGGGGCCAGGCTTTCCAACTGTACGCCTGCTGCAATTATCCGGGTGCGCGGGCGCGCGCCATCCGCGTGCTGGAAAAGCACGAGCGCTACGCCGAAGCGTACGCGCTGCTGGAGCGGGCCCAGGCCGCGCCCGAGAGCGACGCCGAGCGCCAGCAACTGCTGCGCATCGCGCCGCGCCTGCGCCGCAAGCTCGGGCACCAGCCGCTGCCGTCGCGGCGCAATCCGGCGGTGCAGCGGCTCGACCTGAGCCTGCCGATGCCGCTCGAAGCGAACTGGTGGGTCGAAGGCATCGTGCGCGACCACCTGGCGCGCGCCGACGCGCCCGTGTTCTACGTCGAGAACGCGCTGATCAACTCGCTGTTCGGGCTGCTGTGCTGGGGCCCGGTGTTCAGCGCCATTCCCGGCGCCTTCTTCCACCCCTTCCACCGCGGTCCGGCCGACCTGCACAGCGCCGACTTTTACCGCCGCCGCGAGCGCGAATTCCGCGCCTGCCTCGACCAGCTCGACGACGGCCGCTACCTGGACACCATCCGCGCCAACTACGCCGCCAAGCGCGGACTGCAGTCGCCCTTCGTGGCCTGGGAAGCGCTCGCTCCCGAGCTGCTCGACATGGCGCTGGCCTGCATCCCCGCGCCGCACCTCAAAAAATGGTGCGAGCGCATCCTGCTCGACATCAAGGCCAACCGCAACGGCTTTCCCGACCTGATCCAGTTCTGGCCCGGCGAGCGGCGCTACAACATGATCGAAGTCAAAGGCCCGGGCGACCGCCTGCAGGACAACCAGCTGCGCTGGATCGAGTACTGCGCCGCGCACGAGATGCCGATTTCGGTGTGCTACCTGCAGTGGGCGCAGTGAGCTACGTCGTCGCCGTGCGCGCGCTGTGCGAATTCGCGGCCAAGCAGGGCGACCTCGACCTGCGCTTCACGCCCTCGCCCAGCGCGCAGGAAGGCATCGCCGGCCACGCCGTGGTGGCCGAGCGGCGCGGCCCCGGCTACCAGAAAGAAGTCAGTCTGTCCGGCGAGTACGGCCCGCTGCTGGTGCGCGGCCGCGCCGACGGCTACGACCCGGACCAGCAGCTGATCGAGGAAATCAAGACCTTTCGCGGCGACCTCGATCGCATGCCGGCCAATCACCGCCACCTGCACTGGGCCCAGGTGCGCGTCTACGGACACCTGCTGTGCGCGCAGCTCGGGCTGGAGCAGGTGTCGCTGGCGCTGGTCTACTTCGACATCGGCAAGCAGACCGAAACCGTGCTGCGCGAAACCCGCGGCGCGGCCGAGCTGCGCGTCGTGTTCGCCGAGCTGTGCGAGCGCTTCGTGGCCTGGGCCGCGCAGGAGCTCAGTCACCGCGACGCGCGCGACGCGGCGCTGGGCGCGCTTCGCTTTCCGCATGCGGCCTTCCGTCCGGGCCAGCGCGACCTGGCCGAAACCATCTTTCGCGCCAACAGCGGCGCGCGCTGCGTGCTGGCGCAGGCGCCGACCGGCATCGGCAAGACCGTCGGCACCCTGTTCCCGGTCCTCAAGGCGGCGCCGCTGCACCGGCTGGACAAGGTGTTCTACCTGGCCGCCAAGACCCCCGGCCGCAAGCTGGCGCTGGACGCGGCCGAAGCGATCAAGCGCAGCGCCCCCGGCATGCCGCTGCGCGTGCTGGAACTGGTCGCGCGCGACAAGGCCTGCGAGCATCCCGACAAGGCCTGCCACGGCGACTCCTGTCCGCTGGCGAAGGGCTTCTACGACCGCCTGCCGGCGGCGCGCAGCGCGGCGCGCGACGTGCCGCTGCTCGACCGCGAAAGCGTGCGCGAGGTCGCGCTGGCGCACGACGTGTGCCCGTATTACCTGGGCAGCGAAATGGCGCGCTGGAGCGACGTGGTGGTGGGCGACTACAACTACTACTTCGACATGGGCGCCATGCTGTACGGGCTGGCCCTGGCCAACCAGTGGCGCGTGAGCGTGCTGGTGGACGAGGCGCACAACATGGTGTCGCGCGCACGCAAGATGTATTCGGCCGACCTGGAACGCGGCGCGCTGCGGGCGGCGCGCGCGGTGGCGCCGGCGCACCTGAAAAAGGCGCTCGACAAGGTGGGCCGCAACTGGCCGGCGAAGGATGGCGCCGATTACGAAGTGCTGGACGCGCCGCCCGAGAAACTGCTCGATGCGCTGCAAGGGGCGTCGAGCGCGATCACCGACCATTTGGCCGAGAATCCGGGGCCGATGGAGCCGGACCTGCAGCGCTTCTACTTCAACGCCCTGCACTTCGCCCGGCTGGCCGACACCTTCGCCGAGCATTCCATGATCGACTGCACGCGCGAGGGCGCGCATGCCTCCACGCTGGCGATCCGCAATATCGTGCCGGCGCCCTTCCTCAAGCCGCGCTTTGCGCTGGCCCATGCGACGGCGCTGTTTTCGGCCACCCTCAGTCCCCGGAACTACTACAGCGACGCCCTTGGACTGCCGCCGGACACGGCCTGGGTCGACATCGACTCGCCGTTCGTCGCCGACCAGTTAAGCGTGCATGTGGTGCGCGATATCTCGACACGCTTCACGCACCGGGCCCGCTCGGTGGCGCCGATCGCGGCCCTGATCGCGCGCCAGTACGCCGAGGCGCCAGGCAATTACCTGGCGTTTTTCAGCAGCTTCGATTACCTGGAGCAGGTGGCCGAGCGGGTCGAACGCGATCACCCCGGGGTTCCCGTGTTCCGCCAGCCGCGCCGCATGCAGGAGAGCGAGCGCGATGTTTTCCTCGGCCGCTTCACGCTGGAGAGCCGCGGGGTCGGTTTTGCGGTGCTGGGCGGCTCCTTCGGCGAAGGAATCGACCTGCCGGGCGCGCGCCTGATCGGTGCCTTCATCGCCACGCTCGGGCTGCCGCAAATGAATCCGGTCAACGAGCAGATCCGCCAGCGCATGCAGGCCACCTTCGGCGCCGGTTACGACTACACCTACCTGTATCCGGGCATGCAGAAGGTGGTGCAGGCGGCCGGCCGCGTGATCCGCACGGAAGGCGACCGTGGCGTGGTGTACCTGATCGACGACCGCTTCGCCCAGCCGGAGGTGCGCGAACTGCTGCCGCGCTGGTGGCATGTGGAGCAAACGCGTGTCGCGCTCACCTAAGCCCTGTCGTCGGCGCTTCTTCCAAACCCGTCGTACCCGCGCAGGCGGGAACCCAAGTTCCAGGGTCCGCCGGTGCGGTTACAAATTGGGTTCCCGCCTGCGCGGGAACGACGGTGGCAGGGCCGCTGGTAGCATTTGGACCAGGCGCGTCTCGCATTCACCCAAGCCATGCCGTGAGCGTTTCCTCCAAACCCGTCGTTCCCGCGCGGGCGGGAACCCAAGTTCCAGGGTCCGCCGGTACTGTACCAAATTGGGTTCCCGCCTGCGCGGGAACGACGGTGGCAGGGCCGCTGGTAGCATTTGGACCAGGCACGTGTCGCATTCACCTAAGCCCTGCCGTGAGCGTTTCCTCCAAACCCGTCGTTCCCGCGCAGGCGGGAACCCAAGTTCCAGGATCCGCCGGTGCGGTGACAAATTGGGTTCCCGCCTGCGCGGGAACGACGGCGGTAGGGCCGCTGGTGACATTTGGACCAGACGCGTGTCGCGTTCACCCAAGCCCTGTCGTGAGCGATTCCTCCAAACCCGTCGTTCCCGCGCAGGCGGGAACCCAAGTTCCAGGATCCGCCGGTGCGGTGACAAATTGGGTTCCCGCCTGCGCGGGAACGACGGTGATAGGGCCGCTGGTAGCATTTGGACCAGGCGCGTGTCGCGTTCACCCATGCACTGCCGTGAGCGATTCCTCCAAACCCGTCGTTCCCGCGCAGGCGGGAACCCAAGTTCCAGGATCCGCCGGTGCGGTGACAAATTGGGTTCCCGCCTGCGCGGGAACGACGGTGATAGGGCCGCTGGTCGCATTTGGACCAGGCGCGTGTCGCATTCACCTAAGCCCTGCCGTGAGCGTTTCCTCCAAACCCGTCGTTCCCGCGCAGGCGGGAACCCAAGTTCCAGGATCCGCCGGTGCGGTGACAAATTGGGTTCCCGCCTGCGCGGGAACGACCGTGATAGGTCCGCTGGTAGCATTTGGACCAGGCGCGTGTCGCATTCACCTAAGCCCTGCCGTGAGCGTTTCCTCCAAACCCGTCGTTCCCGCGCAGGCGGGAACCCAAGTTCCAGGATCCGCCGGTGCGGTGACAAATTGGGTTCCCGCCTGCGCGGGAACGACGGTGGTAGGGCCGCTGGTGACATTTGGACCAGGCGCGTGTCGCGTTCACCCAAGCCCTGCCGTGAGCGATTCCTCCAAACCCGTCGTTCCCGCGCAGGCGGGAACCCAAGTTCCAGTATCCGCCGGTGCGGTGACAAATTGGGTTCCCGCCTGCGCGGGAACGACGGTGATAGGGCCGCTGGTAGCATTTGGACCAGGCGCGTGTCGCATTCACCCAAGCCCTGTCGTAAGCGTTTCCTCCAAACCCGTCGTTCCCGCGCAGGCGGGAACCCAAGTTCCAGGATCCGCCGGTGCGGTGACAAATTGGGTTCCCGACTGCGCGGGAACGACGGTGGCAGGGCCCAACGGTGCTGGGAACCACGGGCATCAGCCCAGCAGCGCCCTGACCTTCTGGTAGCCGCTGCGGCTGACGGGAATCCGGGTCGCGTCCTTGAGAATCGCGGTATGGCTGTCGCGCCCCTGCTCGATGCGATCGATCGCGCCCAGGTTGAGCATCCACGAACGGTGCACCCGCACAAAGGTCGCCGCATCGAGCTGGCTTTCGAGCTCCGACAGGCGCTGGTTCTTCAGGTAGTGCTTGCCGCAAGCGCTGATGCGCACGTAATCGTCCTGCGCCTCGACGTAGTCGATCTGCGCCGAGACGATGATGTGCACGCGCGCGCCATCGCGGATCAGTACCCGCTCCAGCGGCTTGTTGCGCAGCGCCGCTTCCTGGACCACGGCGTCCACCGCGCCCTTGCCGATACCGGTGCGCGCATGCGCCAGCGCGCGATCGAAGCGCTGCTGGCTGAATGGCTTGAGCAGGTAATCGACGGCATGGATCTCGAAGGCCTTGAGCGCGTACTGGTCGAAGGCGGTCACGAAGATGTAGCGCGCCTTGCTGCCGGCCAGTTCCACCACGTCGAAGCCGCTCAGCTTGGGCATCTGGATATCGAGGAAGACCAGGTCCGGTTCCAGCTCGGTGATGGCCTTGACGGCGTCGAAGCCGTTGGCGCATTCGGCCACGATCTCGATGTCGGCATGCCGGGCCAGGAACTCGCGCACCAGGGCGCGGGCCAGGTCTTCATCGTCGACGATTATGACGCGCATGCTTCATTCTCCGTAGTGTGGGCGGGCAGCGACAGCGCCACCCGGAATTGCTGCGCCTCCCGCGCCCAGTGGATGCTCGCCTCGTGGCCGTAGGTGGCCGCCAGGCGCTGGCGCACATTGGCCAGGCCGATGCCGTTGCCGCCGGCGGCCGGCGGATCGGCGTCGATATCGTTCTCGACGACGATTTTCAGGATCGAACCGGCCCGCTGCGCCGCGATGCGGATGGTGCCGCCGCCGGTCAGCTGGGCGATGCCGTGCTTGACGGCGTTTTCGACCAGGGGCTGCAGGATCATCGGCGGCAGCAGGCAGGCCAGCGCGGCGGGGTCGATGTCCTGCTCGATGTTCAGGCGCGCGCCGAAGCGTACTTTTTCGATGGCGACGAAATGCAGCGCCAGCGTCGCTTCCGCCTCCAGCGTGACCTTGCGGCCCGCTTCCAGTCCCAGGCTGTGACGAAAAAAATCGGCGAGGCGCACGGTCATGTCGCGCGCGCGGGCCGGGTCGATGGAGGTCAGCGCGCTGATCGAATTGAGGCTGTTGAACAGAAAATGCGGATCGATCTGGGTGCGCAGCATGCGCAGCTCGGCATCCTGCGCCATCAGGGCCACTTCGAGTTCGCGCCGTTCGGCGGCGCGCGCGCGCTGGAATTCCAGCGCCAGGTAGTGGGCCACGGCGCTCAAGGCGTACAGCATCACGCCCAGGCCGAAGATCGCCGCGTGCAGGGGCGCGCTCATGGTAATGGCCTCGCAGACGGCGTTCCAGGCGCTGCACAGCGCGGTCCACAACAGGCTGGCGAGTGTGGACGCGGCCGCGAACACGGCCAGCACCGAGACCGCGCTGCGCTCGCCCAGCGGATAGGCGCGGCACAGGTAATAAGCCGAGAAGCCGGCGGCGCAGCCGTACAGCAAGGTCACCGGAACGGTAAACAGCAAGCCGCCGGTCCACGCGGCGCCGCTGGCGGCCACGATCAGGCCCGCGAACACGATCGCCAGCAGCAGCCACGCGAGCAGGTACAGGCCCGCGCCGCGCCGCGTGGAGAACGGTCCCTGCATCAGTTGCGCACTTCCACGCCGCCCATGACGGCGTAGCCGCGGATGGTGAGGCGCTTGCTGCTGTTCGGGGCGGGCGAGGTTTTATCCTCGAAGCCGCCCAGCACCGGCGTGCCATTGAGGATGACGGTCCAGTCGGGCGGGCATTTGACGGTGATGCCGCCCATGACCGCGAACACATTGAGCTCGGCCTCGCCGGCGATCGACGATTCGCGCAGGTCGAGCACGCAGTCGCCCATGAAGGCGCTGATGTCGCCGCCGCGAAAATCCGCTGTGACGATGCGGCGCTTGACGGCCCCAAGGAAAGCGCTGATGTCGACCACGGCATCGTCGTCCTTGCCCGCCGCGCGGGGAAACGGTGCGGCGCCGGCGCCGTCTTTCTCTTCCAGCGGCACCCCATGCGGCGGCACGCGCTTGCGCAGGGCTTTATGGATCACGCCGATGCCGAACAGGATCAGCAGCACCGGCCACAGGGTGCGCGCATTGAAAAAGTAGCCGTAGCCGAGGCGGTTGAGCGTGAGGACCGCGCCGGCGGCGGCGATCAGGCCGAACACCATGCGCTCGTGGCGCGAGTCCGCTTCGGCGAACTTGACCAGGCCGCCGATGACGACCAGCACCGGCCAGAAGTACATCACGCGGTGGCGGTCGATGATGTCCAGGTTATCGAGCAGGAACAGCATGCCGAAGGCGATCACCGCCAGGCCGATCCAGACCTGGTTGGGCACGCCGGCGCTACGCAGCTTATTTTTCATTGGCGGGCTCCGTTTCTGGTGCAAGGCGGCGTTCGATGAACGGTTCGAGGATCATCGTCACGCCGCAAAAGATGACGGGGACCGGCCAGCCGTTGCTGAAGGTCAGGCCGAACAGGTTTTCGAATACCGCGAACAGCCACAGGCTGACGAAGACCATCCACAGGCCGGTGGTGAAGTCCTTGGCGGTCGGAAAACCGATCATCTTGTTGACGCCCATGACGGTCAGCACCAGCGGCGCGTAATGCCAGAGGCCGTCGACGTGGTAGACGTCCAGCTGGTCGAGCAGCACCAGGGTGCCGAAGCCGATCAGCAGCAAGCCCCACATCATTTGCTTGCGCCATTCGTAAGAGGATTTATTTGACACGTCAGCTCCTGTAGTCGGTACAGGCCAAACGATACAACGCCTGCGCGGCGCTGGACAGCGGATTTCGGCGAATGGCGGCTGGCGCCCGGTGAATGGCGCAGCGGTGGCCTAGGAGCCGAACGCCACCGAGGCCGACAGCGCCAGCATCATGGTGCCGGTGATGCCGTCGATCCATTTCCATGCGGCGGGACGGGCAAACAGGCCGGACAGGCGGGTGGCGCCGTAACCGAGGGCGCAGAACCACAGGGCCGAGGCGCTCATGGCGCCGAGGGCGAAGGCCGGGCGTTCCGGCGGCGCAAAATTGCCGCCGATGGCGCCGAGCAGGACCACGGTATCGAGGTAGACATGCGGGTTGAGCAGCGACAGGGCGACCACGCTGGCCAGGGCCTGGCGCGCGCCGATGCGGGGCGCGGCCGGCCCCACCGTCAGGGCGGCGCTGGCGAACACGGCGCGCCAGCTGCGCAGGCCGTACCACAGCAGGAAGGCCGCCCCGCCCCAGCGCGCCGCGCCCAGCAGCAGTGGCGACGATTGCACCAGCGTGCCGACGCCGGCCACGCCGAGCCCGATCAGCGCGGCATCGATCACGATGCAGGCGAGCACGGTCAGGCCCACGTGTTCGCGCTTGAGGCCCATGCGCAGCACGTGGGCATTCTGCGAGCCGATGGCGACGATCAGGCCAAAGCACAAGGCCAGGCCGTTGAAAAACGTGGAAACATAGGGCATGCAGACTCCAGTTGATAACCAAGAGCAACAATTGTGCAAGATCGCCGCCATGAAGTGAAGCGGGATTAACTTCTTTACGTATAATTAAATTTTTCTAATGCGGGAGGCCGCCATGCTCGATACGCGCAAGGGCGAAGCACTACTGGCCGTGATCGATAGCGGCAGTTTCGAGCAGGCGGCGGCCCTGCTCCACCTGACGCCATCGGCGGTGTCGCAACGGGTCAGCGCGCTCGAAAGCGAACTGGGCATGCCGCTGCTGATCCGCAGCAAGCCCTGCCGCGCCACCCATGCGGGCCAGCGCCTGCTGCAATACCTGCGCCGCAGCCGCCTGCTGGAAGCGGAGTTTCTGGCGGAATCGGCCGACAACGATGCGCATCCCCTGAGCATCGCCCTGGCCGTCAACAACGACACGCTGGCCACCTGGCTGCTGCCGGGACTGGCCTCTTTCCTGATCGAGGAACAGATCATGCTCGACATCGCGCTCGACGACCAGGACCATACCTACACCCTGCTGTCGCAAGGCGCGGCGCTGGCGGGGGTATCGAGCGAAGCGCAGCCGATGCGCGGCTGCACGGTGGAGCGGCTGGGGGCGATGCGCTACCGCCTGCTTGCCACGCCGGCCTTTGCCGCGCGCTGGTTTCCCGACGGCTTGCAGCGCGAGGCGGCGCGGCGCGCACCGGTCATGGTGTTCGACCGCAAGGATGCCCTGCAGGCAGCCTTCCTCCTGCGCGAACTGGGACTGCCCGCAGGCAGTTATCCCTGTCACTACATTCCGTCGAGCGATGCGTTCACGCATGCGGTGCGGCTGGGGCTCGGATACGGGATGGTGCCGGAACAGCAGTTCAGGGACGATATCGACACAGGCGCCCTGCTCGACCTGGCGCCCGACAAGCCGACCGATGTGATGCTGTACTGGCACGCCTGGCGGGTGCAGTCGCCCAAGCTGGAGCGGCTCAGTGCGCGACTGGTCGAGGTCACGCGGGCGGCATTGCGCCAGCAGGCCTGAACGGCAAGCACACAACAAACAACCCGCAGCGTTGACGCTGCGGGTTGTTTGTCGTGTACCGAAGAACGATCAGGCCGGTGGCAGGAAGGCCTCTGGCGCAGGCTGGTTGCGGACCTGGTTGCGGTACTTGGAAGCGGCAATCGCCTTCTTGATGGCTTCGCGCGCGATATTGGTGCGCTTGATGTCTTTTTTCTCGGCTTTGCCGCGATGCTGGGCGATGTCTTTGTTACCGATTCGATTTGTCATGGGAGACTCCTGTGTTGATGTTTTTAGGATTATGGTAGAACGCTGCGACGGAAAAAATAGGACAAAATGCAAGGTTCTTGTAGGACAGGAGGAGGTCAGCGCCGAATCGGCGCCAGCTTCAAGCCCGGGAGCAGCAAACCCCATCCCAGTTCGCGCCGGATTTCTTCCGGCGACGGTGGCGGCTTGGGATCACGCGAGCGGCGCTGAAGATATTCGCGCACCAGATGCTTGGGTGGGTGACTGATGGCAGGCATGATGACCTCCGCTTCCGTTTGTTGATCAGGTCCAGCGCTCCGCGTGCGCTGGCATCAGAGAATTGGTGCCGATCCTCGAGGCGACCGGCTAACCTGCTGAGGAGGCGTCACCGTTGGAATTCGCCGCTGGGC
This sequence comes from Massilia atriviolacea, assembly GCF_003953935.1. Classification (GTDB taxonomy): domain Bacteria; phylum Pseudomonadota; class Gammaproteobacteria; order Burkholderiales; family Burkholderiaceae_D; genus Telluria_A; species Telluria_A atriviolacea. Next base: position 217,682 of record NZ_RXLQ01000003.1, on the reverse strand, counting down.
CCCTCACTCACACAGCTTCATCATAAGGGCTGGGCGCTAACCCAACCGTTCGTTGCCGCACACTGGCGCGCAAATCGCCCTGCGCATTTTTCGGCCGCGTCGCATACAGCCTGTACTGACAGGCGCTATGCGATGCGGCGATACCGCCGCCGCGCGCGCACGCATGCGCAGCGATTGCCATCCGGTCTATCCATGCTGGCAATGCCGCTTCGGCAAGCCGCAATTTCCTTATGAGCGCGCAACACTTTGCCATTGTCAAACGTGACGGCTGCGGTTAGCGTGTCGGATTAGCGTTCAATATCGATTCCCAATGCGTCTTGCTCCCCTTCTTGTCCTTAGCACCATGCTGGCAGCGTGCGCCAGCGCCCCGCCCGCGCCGCCTGTGGCGGCGCCCGTCATCGTACCGGCGCCAGTCGCACCCGAACCGGTGGCGCCGCCTGCGCCCGAGCCTGTCGCTGCGGCGCCGCTGCCGCCCGCCGCGCCGCCGTTCGACCTGGCGACCTTGCAGCGCAAGCAGATTTACCAGATGACGCCGGCCGAAGCCGGTCGCTACATCGCCTATATGCATAGCGCCGAACCGGACCTGCGCAAGCGCATCGCCGCGATCGGCCGCAAGAATATCGGCCAGCCGTATGTGCTGAACCTGCTGGGCGAGTATCCCTACGAGCTGCACGACAACCTGCCGATGTTCAGCCTGCAGGCGAGCGACTGCGTGGTGTTCGCCGAGCACACCTACGCGATGGCGCTGAGCCGGTCGTGGGAAGAATTCTTCTGGATGCTGCAGCGCATTCGCTACAAGGATGGCGTGGTCGGCGTGGCGACGCGCAACCATTACACCGAGGTGGACTGGAATATCAATAATGCCTGGCTGGTGTCGGACATCAGCGGCATGCTGGCCGGCGCCGACGCTGCCGCCTACGACATGAAGATCGACCGCACCGCTTTCCTGAAGATGCGGCACAACACGGCCAGTAACATTCCGGTGCAACTGAGCCAGGAAACCTATGTGGCCAAGGACAAGGTCGCCAGCGTGATCGGGCAACTCCAGGACGGCGACCTGGTGAACGTGATCTCCACGCGCGGCGGCAAATTCTGGGCCTCGCACGTCGGCTTGATCGTGGTCGACGCGAACGGGCAGCGCAACTTCCTCAATTCGGCCGAACCGCAAGTGCGCGAAGAAAGCTTCGAGGCGTTTTATGCGCGCACGGCGGCGCGCGAAGAACGCAACGGCAAGAACGGCATGAAGCTGGCGGGCTTCAAGTTCCTGCGCCTGAACGACAATATCGTGGTGCCGCCGGCGGCGCCGCAGCCGCGTCCCGGCGCGCCGGTGGCCGTGGCCGCCAAGACCACGGCGACGGCCACGCGCTGAGGGCGCCGGTACTCACCATCAGCGCTTGATGCCGCGGTCCAGGAACGCCAGCATCTGCGCCGCAATCTCCTTGCCGTGGGTTTCGATGGCAAAGTGGCCGGTGTCGAGGAAGCGCACCTCGGCCTTCGGATTGTCGCGCTTGAACGCTTCGGCGCCGACCGGGAGAAAGAACGGGTCGTTCCTGCCCCAGATCGCCAGCGTGGGCGGCTGGGTGCGGCGGAAAAACTCGTGCAGCCGCGCATACTGCCTGATGTTCTGGCCGTAGTCGAGCAGCAGATCCATCTGCGCGTCGACGCCGATGCGCTCGATGGCCGCGTGAGCCAGCTGCCAGCCCTCGGGCGCAATCAGCGAGGCATCGTTGACCCCTTCGGTGTACTGCCACTCGATCATGTCGAGCGTGTTGAAGCGGCGCAGCGCCTCGCGGTTGGCGGCGGTGGGCGCGGCCCAGGCACGGCGCATGTCCGCCCATCCCTCGCTCAAGCCTTCTTCGTAGGCATTCCCGTTCTGGCTCACAATCGCGCTGATCTTGTGCGGGTTGTCGACCGCCAGGCGCCAGCCGACCGGCGCGCCGTAGTCGAACACATACATGGCGTAGCGCTCGACGCCTTTCGCCACGGTGAAGGCGTCGATCACCGACGCCAGCCTGTCGAAGGTATAGCTGAACTTCACGCCAGGCTGGACGCTGGTCTGCCCGAAACCGGGCAGGTCGGGGGCGATCACATGGTACTTCCCGGCCAGTTGCGGGATCAGCTCGCGGAACATGTACGAGGACGCGCCGAAGCCGTGCAGCAGCAGCACGGTTGGCGCATCCGGCGCGCCGGCTTCCCGATAGAACAAGTTGACACCTTGCACTTCCATGCTCTTGTGGTGGACCTGCGGCGCCTCTGGCGCGGCGTTGGCGCCGAGGGAGGTGGCGAGGGTGGCGGCTGCAAACAGACTGGTCTTGACGTTCATGATGTTCCTTGGCGGTGATGGGTGCGTGGCATCTGGATAACCGGTATAATTTCAATTAACTAGTTACTTGAGTGGATTGTGCGCCGCATTGAGTAACCTGTCAAATACAATTTTAGGGGTTACTCATGACAAATGCAGGAACGCAGCCCGCCGAAGCGCCGCTGGTCGGCGACCATCTGGCCATGGATCTGTTGAATACGCAGGCCCGCGAGAATGGGGAGAGCGTCGACTTCTGGCACAGCGGCGACGATGTGCTCGCATGGCTGGCGCGCTGCGGAATCGTCCCGCCAGCGGGCGGGGAGACGCTCGACAAGCCCGGCCTGCTGGCGCAGGCGGCGGCCTTGCGCACGCTGGCGCGGCGCCTGGTCGGCCAGCGCAAGCAAGACCAGCCGATCGATCCCGCCGCCCTGAACGCCTACCTGCACACCTACCTCAGCGCGCCGCACCTGGACATCGACAGCGAAGGCCGGCCGGTGCTGGCGCGCGCGGTGCGCGCCGATCCGCTCGCATCGCTGCTGGGTCCGCTCGCCGAGTCGGTGGCGCAGTTACTGGTCGACGGCAATTTCGCCCTCGTCAAGCAATGCGAGCACCCCGACTGCGTGCTGTGGTTCTACGACCGCACCAAGGCGCACAAGCGCCGCTGGTGCAGCATGGCCTTGTGCGGCAATCGCTACAAGGCGGCGCAGTTCCGGAAAAGAAGCGCCATCTGAAGGCAGGCGCTTGCCGGGCGGAGCGTCAGGCAGTGCCGCCCCACATGGCCCGCGTGCGCGCCAGCCAGCGGCGGCGCTCGGCCAGGCCGACCGTGCCGCCGTTGATGCGGGTCGTGACCAGCACGATGTCGTCCTCGTCGGCCGCCTCGTTGCAGTCCTTGGCGACCCAGATCGCCGCCGCCGCGCCCAGGCACCAGCGCGCCGAGATCACCGCGTCGGGCTCGGCCACGAAATCGGGCGCCAGGGGGTAGCCGGCCTGGAGCGCATCGGTCGCCTGTGCGTAGCTGTCCTTTCCAGTCAGCTGCAACAGTCCGCGGCCGCGATAGCGGTAGCCGTCGCCGGGACGGTCGTTGCCGAGCCGGCCGCCATAGACTTCGTTGGCCAGCCGCACGTCGTCATTGGCAAAACTGGCGGGATCGAGCGGGCCGCGCGGACGAAAACGCTGCGGCCAGACCTGGGGCAGACGCTGCGCGCTGTAGCGCAGGTTTTCGACAGTGCGGCTCAGTGCCGCCGATTCGTGCAATACCTGCGCCATGAAATGGCTCACCCGCAAGGCGGACGCGGCGATGCCGAAATGCTCCAGGAAATGCTGCTCCGCGCCGAGGGCCGTGCGATAGACCGGCAGCGCATCCGGCGCAAGCTGGTCGACCTGGCCGAGCGTGATGACGACAGGCCCGGCCATGGCGGCTCCTTTGCTGTGCGGACCCTCCCATCGTAGTGGCTTCGCCGCTGCCGTCCACCAAGCGCGTCAAGCGATACGTCGTTTTGCCGCCGGACATGCCCCGTGTTAGCTACCGTAAAATCTATCCTCCGCGCACCTCCCGGAAGTCCGCATCCACCACATCGTCGTGGGCCGGCCCGGCCTGCCCGGCCCCGCCCTCGCCCGCATCCGGCGCCTGCCGCCGGTACAGCGTTTCGCCGATCGCCTGCGCCGCACCGGACAGGGCGGCGATGCGCGCGTCGATGTCGTCCTTGCTGCCAGTTTTGAGTGCCGTATCGAGACTGTCGATGGCAGCCTGGATGCCCTCGCGCACGGCGGCGTCGAGCCCCGCGCCGTGCTCCTCGAGCTGCCTGCGCGTGGCGTGCACCAGCGCATCGCCGCGGTTGCGTGCATCCGCCAGTTCGCGCGCGCGCCGGTCTTCATCGGCGTGGGCCAGCGCGTCCTGCACCATTTTCTGGATTTCCGCTTCGCTCAAGCCGGAATTGGCCTTGATCGTCACCTGCCTGGCCTTGCCGGTGGCCTTGTCCACGGCGCTCACGTGCAGGATGCCGTTGGCGTCGATATCGAAGCTGACCTCGATCTGCGGCATGCCGCGCGGCGCCGGCGCGATCCCGACCAGGTTGAATTCGCCCAGCAGCTTGTTGCCGGCCACGACTTCGCGCTCGCCCTGGTAGACCTTGACGGTCACGGCCGGCTGGTTATCGTCGGCGGTCGAAAACACCTGGCTGAACTTGGTCGGAATGGTGGTGTTACGGGGGATCATCCTGGTCATCACGCCGCCCAGGGTTTCGATGCCGAGCGAGAGCGGCGTGACATCCATCAGCAGCACGTCGGCGCGCTCGCCGGACAGCACCGCCCCCTGGATGGCGGCCCCGACCGCCACAGCTTCGTCGGGATTGACATCCTTGCGCGCCTCGCGCCCGAAAAACGCGCGCACCTTCTCCTGCACCCTCGGCATGCGCGTCATGCCGCCCACCAGGATCACATCGCCGATCTGCTCCTTGCCCAGTCCGGCATCCTTGAGCGCCACCTGGCAGGGAGCGATGGTGCGGTCGATCAGCTCGTCGACCAGCGCTTCCAGCGTGGCGCGCGAGAGGCGCAGGTTGAGGTGGGCCGGGGCGCCGTTGGCCATGGCGATGTAGGGCTCGTTGATGTCGGTCTGCTGCGTCGTGGACAGTTCGATCTTGGCGCGTTCGGCCGAGCTCTTGATACGCTGCAGGGCAATCGGATCGCGCCCGAGGTCGATGCCGCTGTGCTTTTTGAATTCGCCGATGATGTGGTCGATCACGCGCTGGTCGAAATCTTCGCCGCCCAAAAACGTGTCGCCGTTGGTGGAGAGCACCTCGAACTGCCTGTCGCCTTCGAGCTGGGCGATGTCGATGATGGAGATATCGAAGGTGCCGCCGCCCAGGTCGTACACCGCCACCTTGCGCTCGCCCTGCGCCGCCTTGTCGAGGCCGAATGCGAGCGCGGCGGCGGTCGGTTCGTTGATGATGCGCCGCACTTCCAGGCCGGCGATGCGGCCGGCATCCTTGGTGGCCTGGCGCTGGGCGTCGTTAAAATAGGCGGGCACGGTGATGACGGCGTCGCTGACCGGCGCGCCAAGGTAATCCTCGGCCGTCTTTTTCATCTTGCGCAGCACCTCGGCCGACACCTGCTGCGGCGCCAGGCGCTTGCCGCGCACCTCCACCCAGGCGTCGCCATTGTCGGCCCGCACGATCTTGAACGGCATCAGATGGATGTCCTTCTGCACTTCCGCCTCGTCGAACTTGCGTCCGATCAGGCGCTTGACGGCGAACAGGGTATTCTGCGGATTCGTCACCGCCTGGCGCTTGGCCGGCGCCCCGACCAGGATCTCGCCATTGTCCTGGTAGGCCACCACGGATGGCGTGGTGCGCATGCCCTCCGCGTTCTCGATCACCCTGGCCTGGCCGCCTTCCATCACGGCGACGCAGGAGTTGGTGGTGCCGAGATCGATACCGATGATCTTGCTCATGTCCTCCTCCTTGGAAAATTTGCCGGCGCGCACCGTCACGCTGCGCGGCACGGGCGTAAACCAGATAGACAAGGCGCCCGCCAAAACGATCCCGCCAGGATGCGCAGAGTCGATCCAGATCAAACGAAAGGGTTTTCACGATCCTTGCATCGGCCGAGTCCGATTGCCTTATGCCGCTGTTTCTGGCGCGCTTTCCCACAGCCGTTCGGATAATCGGCTCTTACTCCCTCTGCGCGCCGCCAGATAATATTTCCATTCGCAATTCATTCTAAATCCCAATCAAATCCAGTCAGCAATTTTTAGGCTAAGTCAGCCGTTGCGAACGATCAAATCGATATCGTTCGGCAGGCACGATAATAAAACTTACACATGGATAAGTTCTTCAAATAAGCACGCGAACGACGCTCTCCACGAATATCCGCCGCATTCACTGTATTTAATTTATTCCCATTTCCACCATGCAGACGCTTATTCACACATCGCTCAGCCAATTCTGTACCGAATTGGTCACCATGCACCGCGCCGCGAAAATCGCGCTGATGGTGGCGGTCGATCTGCTGGCGCTGCCGGTGTGTTTTCTGGTGGCGATGCTGCTGCGGGTGGGCGATGCCGCCGCGGCCATGCAATATCCGATGGCGGCCTATTTGCTGGTGGCGGTATTGACGGTGGGCGCGTTTTCGCTGTCGGACCTGTATCGCGCGGTGATCCGTTTTATCGACCAGCGCATGCTGGCGGTGACCGGCTGCACCCTGGCGCTGGCCACCTTGTCCGTGTATCTGATCATGGTGGGCATCAACGACGACAAATTCCCGCGCAGCGCGCTGGTGATTTACTGGTTTATCGCGTTTTCCTACGTGGTCACCTCGCGCATGACGGTGCGTAACTTCTTGCGCAGGCATATGAACCAGGCGCCGCAGGCGGACCATGCGGTGGCCATCTACGGCGCCGGCGAGCCCGGCGCGCAGCTGGCGCTGACCATGCGCACCAGCAATCAGTACCGTCCCGTCTGCTTTTTCGACGACAAGCGCGCCCTCAACGAGCGCACCATCGCCGGCCTGCGCGTGTTCCATACCGAACGCCTGGCCGAGACGGTGCGCAGCCTTGGCGTGCGCTCGGTGATCGTCGCCCTGCCGTCGGTATCGCCGCAGCGCCTGCGCGACATCATGGAACGCCTGGCCCTGGTCGGCGTCAACACCCGCATCCTGTGCCGCCTGCTCGACCTGGCCGACGGCGCCACGCCCGTGCACGCCGTGCGCGACCTGAAGTTCGAGGATCTGCTGGGGCGCCAGCCGGTGCCGCCCCGGCCCGAGCTGTTCGACCGCTGCGTGCGCGGCAAGCGCGTGCTGGTCACCGGCGCCGGCGGCTCCATCGGCAGCGAGCTGTGCCGCCAGATCGTCACCCTGGCGCCGGCCGCCCTGCACCTGGTCGACCATTCCGAGTTCGCCCTGTACACGATCCGCCAGGAGTTGCTCGGCCGCCATCCGGACATGCGCATCAGCGCACACCTGGGCTCGGTGTGCAGCGCGCGCCTGGTCGAACGGATTCTCCAGGACCACCCCATCGACACCATCTACCACGCGGCCGCCTACAAGCATGTGCCTCTGGTCGAGAGCAATATCGTCGCCGGCCTGCGCAACAATGTGCTCGGCTCGCAGGTGATCGCGGCGGCCGCCGCCAGGTTCAAGGTGCGCACCTGCGTGCTCATTTCCAGCGACAAGGCGGTGCGCCCCACCAATATCATGGGGGCCAGCAAGCGTATCGCCGAGCTGATCTTCCAGGCGGCCGCCGCCACCCACGGGCACGACACCACCTTTTGCATGGTGCGCTTCGGCAATGTTCTGGGTTCCTCGGGCTCGGTGATTCCCCTGTTCCAGCGCCAGCTGGCCCATGGCGGCCCGCTGACCATCACCCATCCGGAGGTGTCGCGCTATTTCATGCTGATCGCCGAGGCCGCGCAACTGGTGATCCAGGCCGGCGCCATGGCCAAGGGCGGCGATGTGTTCGTGCTCGATATGGGCGAGCCGGTGCGCATCGTCGACCTGGCGCGCAGCATGATCGTGATGTCCGGCCTGACCGAAAAGACGCCGCAGAACCCGGCCGGCGATATCGGGCTCAAGTTCGTGGGGCTGTTTCCCGGCGAAAAGCTTTACGAGGAATTGCTTACCGACGGCAAGGTTTTTCCCAGCGAACACCCGCGCATCATGCGCATGAAAGAACACGCGCTCGATCCCGGCGTGCTCGATACCTATATTACCTGCCTGATGCTCGCCTGCGATACGCACGACCGTCCGATGATCGAATCGATGGTCAAGGCCATTGTGTCGGAATATACGCCGCAGCCGAATGGCACGAGGCCGCCCGATTCCCCGCCCGATTCCCCGCCCGATGCCCCGCCGCTGGCCATGCCGCCCGATAAAAACCGGCCCGCCTTATTACGCAGTTTCTCGCCGCACCGCATTCAGTAAATACCGGCCAATATACAAGCAGCGGCCGATAGTCGATTCCCATTCAGTACGGAGATATTTTCCATGCGCGAACAAAATTCAAGCAGCCATTTGGCGCAGTTAATCGACAGGCTGGCGCAGCGCAGTGCCGTGATCGGCATTATCGGCCTCGGTTATGTGGGATTACCGCTCAGCCTGCGTTATTCGCAAGCGGGTTTTCGCGTGCTGGGGATCGATATCGACCCGGACAAGGTCGCGCGCCTGAATGCCGGCGCCAGCTATATCGAGCATATTTCCACCACCGCCATCGGGGCCGCGCTGGCGGCCGGCTTCCAGGCCACCGCCGATTTCTCCCGCGCGGCCGAGGCCGATGCCCTGATCATCTGCGTGCCGACCCCGCTGGGCGCCTACCGCGAGCCGGACCTGTCCTTCGTGCTGGCCACCGCCGACGCCCTGCTGCCGTACCTGCGCGCCGGCCAGGTGGTGTCGCTGGAAAGCACCACCTACCCCGGCACCACGGACGAGGAACTGCGCCCGCGCCTGGCCTCGTGCGGGCTGACCGTGGGCGAGGACATCTTCTTGGTGTTTTCGCCCGAGCGCGAAGACCCCGGCAACCCGGATTTCGAGACGCGCACCATTCCCAAGGTGTGCGGCGGCGACACCCCGGCCTGCCTGCGCGCCGGCATCGCCCTGTACAGCGCGGCCATCGACCGGGTGGTGCCGGTCGGTTCCACCCGCGCCGCCGAGCTGACCAAGCTGCTCGAAAACATCCACCGCGCCGTGAATATCGGCCTCGTCAATGAAATGAAAATCATCGCCGACAAGATGGAGATCGATATCCACGAGGTGATCCGGGCCGCCGCCACCAAGCCGTTCGGCTTCACGCCCTACTATCCCGGTCCGGGCCTGGGCGGACACTGCATTCCGATCGACCCCTTCTACCTGACCTGGAAGGCGCGCCAGTACGGCCTGCACACACGCTTCATCGAGCTGGCCGGCGAAATCAACAGCGACATGCCGCACTGGGTCATCGGCAAGCTGGCCGACGCCCTCAACGAACGCTCGCGCGCGATCCGGGGCAGCCGCGTGCTGGTGCTCGGCATCGCCTACAAGAAAAACGTCGAGGACATGCGCGAGTCGCCCTCGGTCGAACTGATGGAAATCCTGCGCGCCAAGGGCGCTGTGGTCGACTATTCCGACCCGCATGTGCCGCTGTTTCCCAAGATGCGAGAACACCGTTTCGACCTGGCCAGCGTGCCCCTGACGGCGGCCAGCATCGCGTCCTACGACGTGCTCCTGCTCGCCACCAGCCACAGCGCCTTCGACTACGACCTGATCCAGCAACACGCCGCCCTGATCGTCGACACCCGCGGCGTCTGGCTGGAGCGGCTGCCGAACGTGGTCAAGGCTTGACCACCGCGATTGGAGAACCCTCATGCGTACTTTTCCGCCACCCGTCACCGACCGCCGCATCCGCTTCGCGCTGGTCGGCTGCGGGCGCATTGCCAGCAACCACTTCAACGCCATCGTCCAGCACGACGACCGCTGCGAGCTGGCCGGCGTGTGCGATATCGATCCGGCGGCGCTGTCCGCCGCCGCCACCCGCACCGGCGCCCGCCCTTACCGCACGCTGGGCCAGATGCTAGCCAAGTGCAACGCCGACGCCGTGATCATCTGCACGCCCTCGGGGCTGCATCCGGAACAGGCGGTCCAGATCGCCGCCAGCGGACGCCATGTGATCACCGAAAAACCGATGGCCACGCGCTGGGAAGACGGCAAGCGCATGGTGGCCGCCTGCGACACGGCCGGGGTGCGCATGTTCGTCGTCAAGCAGAACCGGCGCAACGCCACCTTGCAGCTGCTCAAGCGCGCGGTCGATAAAAAGCGCTTCGGGCGCATCTACATGGTCAACCTGAACGTGTTCTGGACCCGCCCGGACGACTACTACACCAGCGCGCGCTGGCGCGGCACCTGGGAATACGACGGCGGCGCCTTCATGAACCAGGCCAGCCACTACGTCGACCTGATCGACTGGATCGTCGGCCCGGTCGAGAGCCTGCAAGCCTACACCGCCACCCTGGCGCGCGACATCGAGGTGGAAGACACGGGCGTGATCAGCCTGCGCTGGCGCAACGGCGCGCTGGGCTCGATGAACGTGACCATGCTCACCTATCCGCGCAACCTGGAAGGCTCGATCACCATCCTCGGCGAACGCGGCACGGTGCGCATCGGCGGCGTGGCCGTGAACGAAGTGCAGCAATGGGAGTTCGCCACGCCGGACGAAGACGATGCGCTGGTGCGCGACGCCAGCTACCAGACCACCTCGGTCTACGGCTTCGGCCATCCCCTGTATTACGACAATGTGATCAAGGTGCTGCGCGGCGAAGCCGAACCCGAAACCGATGGGCGCGAGGGGCTCAAGTCGCTCGAAGTGCTCATTGCCGCCTATAAATCGGCGCGCGACGGCAAGCGCGTCGCCCTGCCGCTGGAGTATTGAACATGGACCAGGCCATCATCGAACCGAGCGCCATCGTCGACCCCGGCGCCATCCTGGGCCCGGGCACGCGGGTCTGGCATTTTTCCCACGTGTGCGGCGGCGCGCGCATCGGCGCCGGCTGCTCGCTCGGGCAAAACGTCTTCATCGGCAACGAGGTGCGCATCGGGGACCGCTGCAAGATCCAGAACAATGTGTCCGTGTACGACGCCGTGACCATCGAGGACGAGGTGTTCTGCGGCCCCAGCATGGTGTTTACCAACGTCTGGAACCCGCGCGCGGCCATCGCGCGCAAGGATGCCTACCGGCCCACGCTGGTGCGGCGGGGCGCCAGCATCGGCGCCAACGCCACCATCGTGTGCGGCGTCACCATCGGCCGCTACGCCTTTATTGCGGCCGGGGCCGTCGTCACGCGCGACGTGCCCGACTTTGCGCTGATGGCGGGCGTGCCGGCACGCCAGACCGGCTGGATCGGCCGCCATGGCGAGCGCCTGGCGCTGCCCGGGGGCGCCGATGGCGACGCCGCTTGCCCCCATACAGGCGAGCGCTACCAGGTACGCGGCGGCGTCTGCCGCCTGCTGGACGACTCCCTTTGAACTGTCAGCGATCGGACCCCTCATCATGAAATTCATCGACCTCAAAGCGCAATACCAGCTGGGCCGCGAGAACATCAACGCCCGCATCCAGGCCGTGCTCGAGCACGGCCAGTACATCATGGGACCGGAAGTGGCGGAACTCGAAGCGCGCCTGGCCGCGCGCACCGGCGCGCGCCACTGCATTACGGTTTCCTCCGGCACCGAGGCGCTGCTGATTTCGTTGATGGCGCTCGGCATCGGCGCCGGCGACGAAGTCATCACCACGCCGTTTTCCTTCATCGCCACGGCCGAGGCCATCGTGCTGCTGGGCGCCACCCCGGTGTTTGTCGACATCGACCCGGCCACCTGCAATATCGATCCCACCCTGATCGAAGCGAAGATTAGCGGGCGCACCAAGGCGATCATGCCGGTGTCCCTGTACGGCCAGCCGGCCGACATGGAAGCCATCAACGCGATTGCCTGGCGCCATGGCCTGAGCGTGATCGAAGACGCCGCCCAAAGCTTCGGCGCCACCTATGGCGGCAAGCAGAGCTGCAACCTGTCGGCCATCGGCTGCACCAGCTTTTTCCCCAGCAAGCCGCTCGGCTGCTATGGCGACGGCGGCGCCATCTTTACCAGCGACGCGCAGCTGGCCAGCGCCATGCGCGACATCCGCGTGCACGGCCAGTCGCGCCGCTACGTGCACACGCGCATCGGCGTCGGCGGCCGCATGGACACCTTGCAATGCGCCATCGTCCTGGCCAAGCTCGACTATTTCGACTGGGAATTGCAGCAACGCGCGCGCGCCGCCGCCAGCTACGACGCCCTGCTCTCCGGCAAAATCGGCCTGGTGGCGCGCCGGCGCGACCGCAGCAGCGTGTTCGCGCAATACACGGTGGTGGTGGAGCAGCGCGAGCGGGTGCGCGCCGCATTGGACGCGGCCGCCATCCCCAGCGCCGTGCACTATCCGGTGCCGATGCACCTGCAGCCGGCCTATGCGCGCTGGAGCGACGCCGCCGGCGCGCCGGTGGCGCAGGCCATGGCCGCCAGGGTGCTCAGCCTGCCGATGGGCCCCTACCTGGACGACGCCAGCATCGCCCGGGTATGCGCGGTGCTGCTGGACGCCGCGGGCGCGCCGGCGCCATCGTGCAGCCAGCCGTGATGAGCACCGGCATGACGGCGCGGCTACCGGCCTACTGGCGCAACGTGATGACCGTGCTCGGCGGCGCGCTCGGGGCCCAGGCCCTGCCGCTGCTGGCGGCGCCGCTCATCACGCGCCTGTGCACGCCGGCCGACGTGGGCGCCTTCAGCGTCTGGCTGGGCCTGGTGGCGGTGGCCGCCATCGGCGCCACCCTGCGCCTGGAAGCGGCCATCATCCTCGACCACGAGCGCGCCGCCCAGCGCACCTGTTTTTCGGTGGTGGCCTGGAGCGCCACCCTCACCGCCCTGCTGATGACGGCGGGCGCGGCGGGCGCGCGCCTGTCCGGCCTGCCGTTCGCCGCGCAACTGTCGTGGCCGGCGCTGCTGACGCTCGGCCTGGCCACCTGGATGACCGCCTACATGCAGACCATCCTGGCCTACGCCACCTCGCACAACGCCTTCGGCAAGGCGGCGCGGGCGCGCGTCTGGAGCGCTGGCAGCATCGCCGCCGCGCAAGTGGGCTTGCTGGCGCTGGGCATGGGCGGCGTCGCCCTGATCGCCGGGCAACTGGCCGGGCTGGCGCTCGGCCTGCTGGCCGCCATCGTGCTGCTGGCCCCGCCGCAGGCATGGCCCGGCTGGCGCCTGGACCAGGCCCAGCGCGCCTACCTGCGCCGCCACGACAAGTTCTGGCGCTTCTCGCTGCCCTCGAACCTGCTCAATGTGATGGTCGGCCAGTTGCCGCTGCTGCTGATCGGGGCGCGCCACGGCGCCCTGGCCGCCGGCCTGTTCGCCCTGACCCAGCGCGTGCTGGGCGCGCCCATTGCGCTGCTGGCCGCGTCGGTGCTGGAAGTGTTCAAGCGCCAGTCGGTGCACGATTTCCAGACCCAGGGCAATTGCCGCGATGCCTACCGCACCACCTTCAAGGCGCTGGTGCTGCTCGGGATCGGGCCGTCGCTGGTGCTGCTGCTGTTTTCGCCGCACCTGTTCGCCTTCGCCTTCGGCGAACACTGGCGCCCCGCCGGCGAGCTGGCGCAACTGCTGGCGCCGCTGTACTTCCTGAACTTCATCGCCAGCCCGCTCAGCTATGTGTTCTTCGTCGCCGGCAAGCAGAAAATCGACCTGGTATGGCAGGTGGCGCTGTTCGCGATGACCCTGGCGGTGTTCCTGGCGCCCGGCACCCTGCGCCAGAGCGTGCTCTGGTATGCGACCGGCTACTCCCTGCTGTATCTGGTCTACCTGCGCATGTCCTACCAGTGCGCGCAGAACCGCATGGTGGCAGCATGAGCCCGCTCGCACGGTCCGGCGGACGCGAGCAATGGGTCGGCATGCTCGGCTTTTTCGCCCTGTTCCCCGGCTTCTTCTTCTATCACACCGCCCTCGGCCTGGGAAAGATCCCGGCCGTGCTGGGCGGGTATTTCGCGCCGGTGTCGCTGCTCCTGCTGCCGCTGCTGCTGTTCTGCTACGCGGGCAAGGTCCGGCAAGACCGCGACTACCTGGGCAAGAGCGACGTCGCGTTTTTCGGCTACCTGGCCTATTTTGCGCTGATCGTCGGCGTCAATGCCGTGGCCGGCGCCAACATCGTGATCGTCAACAATCATCTGCTTGGAATCATTTTCATGCTGAATGTGTTCATCGCATTCCGCATGAGCGAGCTCGACGCGCGGCGCTTCCGCCTGATGGCGCTGGGCAGCCTGCTGGCCATGTCGGCCATCGTGTTTGCGTATGCGGTCGACGGCGCCTTTTACCTGGCACCCCTGGGCACCGCCATGAATCCCGAAAGCCTGGCGTCGTACCAGGGATTTTCGCGCTCGTATCTGTTTACCTTCGCGGCGGCGATCGCCTACACGCGCACCGTGCGCCTGCGCCTGCTGCTGTATTGCCTGGCCGCCTCCACGCTGTTCGTCAATACCGCGCGCAGCGAATTCGCCGCCCTGCTGTTCATGATTCCCATCATCGAGCTGTATTACACCCGGCAAAAACTGCTGATGACCAGCATCTTCCTGTTCCTGTGGCTGATGCTGTATTCGCACCTGGAACAGATCCTGTCCATCCTGCCCAGCAACCGCATACTCGAACTGCTGGACCTGTCCCACTCGACCTCGGCCAACAAGCGCCAGCACCTGACTGCCTACGCCCTCAATGCGATCGCGCAGTTTCCGTTTTTTGGCGATTACGCCAGCTACTCGCCGGGCCTGTATTCGCACAATGTGCTGTCGGCCTGGGTCGATACCGGGGCATTCGGCTTCCTGTTCGTGCTCGGCATCCTGATCGTGCCGGCCATTCCCCTGTTCTTCAAAGGCTACTTTGCGCGCGCGCGTTCGGGCGACTTCATCCTGGCGTTTTCGCTGTGCTGCATCACCGTGCTGCTGCTGGCGACCTCGCATTATTTTACCGACATGCTCATCGGCGCCACCATGGCGGCCTTTTCCACCTACCGCTATGGAATGACACATGCTCACCATCGCACATCTGACATCGGCCCATCCGCGCCGCGACACCCGCATCTTCGTCAAGCAATGCCGGGCGCTGGCGCAGCAGGGACATAGGGTCACCCTGGTCGTGGCCGACGGGCTCGGGGACGAGCGCGACAGCGGCGTGCACATCAGCGACGTCGGGTACGCCCGGGGCCGGCTGGCGCGGATGCTGGTCGGTACCCGCCGTGTGCTGCGGCGCGCGCGCCAGCTCGACGCCGACGTCTACCACCTGCACGATCCGGAACTGATGCCCGCCGGGCTGGCCCTCAAGCGCCTCGGCAAGACCGTCATTTTCGACGCGCACGAAGACTTGCCGCTGCAATTGTTCAGCAAGCCCTACCTGGCGCCGGTAGCGCGCCGCCTGCTCTCGCGCGCCTGCGCGGCCTACGAGCGCTATGCCTGCCGCCAGTTCGACGCCGTCGTCGCCGCTACGCCCTCGATTCGCGACAAATTCCTGTTGATCAATCCGAATACCATCGACGTCAACAACTATCCGGTGCCGGGCGAATTCGATGCCGAGGCGCCCTGGAGCGACAGGCGGCAGGAAGTCTGTTACGTCGGCGGCCTGTCGGCGCTGCGCGGCATCGGCGAGCTGGTCGCCGCCGCGCACCTGCTGCAAACGCCCGCGCGCATCACACTGGCCGGGCGGTTTTCGGATGTGAAGCTCGAAAACTCCCTGAGCGCCCTGCCCGGCTGGCAGCGCCTGAACCGCCCCGGCCACCTGGACCGCGACGGCGTGCGCGCAGTGATGGCGCACGCCCTGGCCGGCCTGGTGACACTGCATCCCGAACCGAATTACCTGGCGGCCCTCCCGGTCAAGATGTTCGAATACATGGCGGCCGGCATTCCCGTGATCGCCTCCGATTTTCCGAGGTGGCGCGCGATCGTTCAAGCCCACCAATGCGGCGTGTGCGTCGACCCGCGCGATCCGGCCGCGATTGCCGCCGCCATCGATTACTTCGTGCGCCATCCGCAGATCGCCCGGCGCATGGGACGCAATGGAAGGCGCGCCGTCATGGAACGATTTAACTGGCCGACCGAGTCCGACAAGCTGGTGGGGCTGTATCGCGAGTTGCACGCTTCCATCGGCGCGATGCGCCATGCCGGCGCATGAGGCCGCGCATGCGTGTCCTGGCCGACATGAATAAGCGGCGGCGCCCTGAGCGATCACAAACAGACGCGACGAGGCCGGTTCGATTTACGCCACTTCAAATACCCCGCCGCTTCGTCTGGCTACAGTACGACAAGCCGGAACGATTATCGGGCGCGCCGTGCCAGCAGCACCGCGGTTCGCGTCCATGTCGATCAACACGTTTCGACCTATGCATCCCGACCCACAAGAAAAGGCGCTTCCCGCCGCGATGAACAGCAATGACTACCCTACTCGCCACCCTGTCGGACCACCTTGCCACCGTCAAGCAATTGCTGCGGCTGCCGGTCGCGCACCTGGTCTTCGACCAGGCCATTGCACCCGCCAATGTGCGTTCGACCTACCGCTACTACACCAAGCGCCATCCGGTCTACAAGATCATCCGCCACAAAACCTGGGGCGCGGCCCTGGTCGACCTGGGGCGCTTTCGCAACGGCCACGACTACCTCGACAGCATCAAGGGCCGCAACTGGGGCGCGCATCACATCAAGCGGGCGCGCGCGCGCGGCTACCGGCTGGCCGAGATCGAGCGCAACGATTACGTCGACGCCATTTTCGCCATCAATACCTCGGTCGCGGCGCGCCAGGGCCGCCCCATGGACCAGAAATACCTGGAAAAGCAGCAATGCTTCGACAAGCTGGTCAACTTTACTTACTACGGCGTGCTCGACCAGGACGACCAGCTGGTCGCCTATGCCAACGTCGGCCGCTACGGCAATTTTCACGCCTTCGAGCAACTGATGGGCTATCGCAACAACGACGGCATCATGCACTTGCTGGTCGGCGACATCAGCGCCGCCCTGGTCGACCAGGGCCTGTCGCGCTATCTGATGTACGACACCTGGTTCGGCGCCTTGCCCGGGCTGCGCCAGTTCAAGGCCATGCTCGGCTTCACGCCTTACCGCGCGCGCTACCACCTCCGATGAACACGCCGCCGCCACGCTTCCACAGCGATCGCCGCATGCCCTCGCGCCAGCCCGCGTACGGCTCCGCGCCGCGCGAGGCCGCCGGCGGCGAACCGGGCACGCCGGTCGACCAGGACATCGTGGCCGGCGCCAGCTTGCGCGCACTGCGCGACCTGGCCGAGGAACCGGCATGGCGCACGCGCCACATCTGAGGGAGAACCGACCATGAACATCCTCCTCATCAACCACTACGCCGGATCGCTGCGGCACGGCATGGAATACCGCCCCTTCTACCTGGCACGCGAATGGGTGCGGCTCGGGCACCGGGTGCGCATCGTCGCCTCCTCGCAATCGCACATCCGGGCCCAGGCGCCGCAACTGCAGGGCCGCAGCCGGCTCGACGAAACCATCGACGGCGTCGAGTACCGCTGGATCGCCACGCCGGCCTACCGGGGCAACGGCGCCGCGCGCGTGGCTAATATGCTCGCTTTCGTGGCCCGGCTGTACCTGCACGCGCGCCGGCTCGCCGCCGAATTCGCACCCGACGTCGTCATCGCATCGAGCACCTACCCGCTCGACATCTGGCCGGCGCAGCGCATCGCCCGCTGCGCCGGCGCGCGCCTGCTGTTCGAACTGCACGACCTGTGGCCGCTCTCGCCGATCGAGCTGGGCGGCTATTCGCGCCGGCATCCCTTTATTCTGCTGCTGCAGGCGGCCGAAAACTATGCTTGCCGCCACGCCTGCGCCATCGTCTCGATCCTGCCCAAGGTGCGCGACCACCTCGAAGCGCACGGCATGGCGCCGCATAAGCTGCACATCGTGCCCAACGGCGCCGACCCGGACGAATGGCTGGCCGCGCCGCCCGCGCTGGCCGGCGCCGCCGGCGCGCAACTGGCCGCGCTGCGCGCCGACGGCAAGTTCATCGTCGGCTACGCCGGTACCCATGGCCTCGCGAACGCCCTCGACACCCTGCTCGACGCCGCCGGCCTGATGGCCGACAAGCGCATCGCCTTCGTGCTGGCCGGCAGCGGCCCGGACAAGCCGCGCCTGGTCCGGCTGGCCCTGGAACGGGGCCTGCGCAACGTGCATTTTCTCGACCCGGTGCCCAAGCAACAGGTGCCGGCCCTGCTGGCCAGCTTCGACGTGGCCTACATCGGCTGGCAGCGCCGGCGCCTGTACCGCTACGGCATCGCCCCCAACAAACTGATCGACTACATGATGGCCGGCCGGCCCATCCTGCATTCGGTCGAGGCCGGCAACGACCCGGTCGCCGACGCCCGCTGCGGCCTGACCGTGGCGCCGCAGGACCCGGCCGCGGTGGCGCGCGGCCTGCTGGCCCTGTTCACCCTCGAGCGGCAGGAGCGCGATGCCGCCGGCGAACGCGGCCGCGCCTACGCCATGGCCGCGCTGAGCTACCCGGTGCTGGCCCGGCGCTTCCTGCAGGCGTGCGCATGATGAACAGCGTCCGATTCCGGCAAGCGCCATGCCGCTGGACAGGCGCATCGACAGACAAACGGACCGGGCGCGGCAGAGCCGCACCGGACCACCACACTTACGGAGCACCGATCATGCCTGACGACCTGCCACCTGCCCCAAGCGCGGCCCCGCCCGCGCCACCTCCCTTCCTGCCGTTTGCCCTGCCCGACATCGGCGATGAAGAAATTGCCGCCGTGGTCGACTGCCTGCGCTCCGGCTGGGTCACCACCGGACCGCGCACGCGCCAGTTCGAACATGCCTTCGCCACCTACCTCGGCGGCGGCGTGGATGCCATTTCCGTCAACTCCGCCACGGCCGGCCTGCACCTGGCCCTCGAAGCGCTCGGCATCGGCCCCGGCGACGAAGTCATCGTGCCCACCATGACCTTCACCGCCACGGCCGAAGTGGTGCGCTACCTGGGCGCGCACCCGGTCCTGGTCGACGCCGACCCGGATACCCTGAACCTGTCCCTGGCAGCGGTGGAGGCCGCCATCGGCCCGCGCACCCGCGCCATCATTCCCGTCCACTACGCGGGCCTGGCCTGCGACATGGATGGCGTGCTGGCCCTGGCCGCCGCTTACCGGCTCAAGGTCGTCGAAGATGCCGCGCACGCCTTCCCGACCCTGTACAAGGGCCGCCTGGTCGGCACCCTGGCCAGCGACGCCACGGTGTTCAGCTTCTACGCCAACAAGACCATGACCACCGGCGAAGGCGGCATGGTGGTCACGCGCGACCCCGGCGTGGCGGCCCGCGTGCGCCTGATGCGCATCCACGGCATCAGCCAGGACGCCTTCGACCGCTATACCTCGCGCACCCCGGCCTGGTTCTACGACGTGGTGGCGGCCGGCTTCAAGTACAACCTGACCGACCTCGCCTCCGCCATCGGCATCGAGCAGTTGCGCAAGATCGACCGCTTTCGACTGCGCCGCGAGCAACTGGCGCAAGCCTACAAGCGCGGCCTGCACGGCTTGCCGCTGCGCCTGCCGCCCGCACCCGGAAACGGCAGCAGCCATGCCTGGCACCTGTACGTGGTGCGGCTGCAAGCGGGCGCCAGGCTGGGCCGGGACGAACTGATCGCGCGCCTGTCCGAGCGCGGCATCGGCACCAGCGTGCACTTCATCCCGCTGCACCGCCATCCCTTCTGGCGCGACAGCTGCCGCCTGGTGCCGGAACAATTTCCGGTCGCCGAAGCCAGCTATGCCCGCATGCTGTCCTTGCCCCTGTACACCCGCATGAGCGATGCCGACCTGCAGCGCGTCACCGGCAACCTGCGCGAGTTGCTGACATGAGCAAGCGCCTGTTCGACCTCGCGGCGGCGCTGGCCGGCCTGCTGGTGCTGGCCCCGCTGTTCGCCCTCATCGCAGCCTGCATTCGATTGGACTCGCCAGGGCCGGTTTGGTTCCGCCAGCGGCGCATCGGACGTTATGGCGTGCCGTTCGACATCATCAAGTTCCGCACCATGCGCGCCGATCATGGCGACGGCGCCCAGCTCACGGTCGGCACCGATGCCCGCATCACCCGGGTCGGCACGTTCTTGCGCCACTATAAGCTCGACGAATTGCCGCAGCTGGTCAACGTCGTCCTCGGCAGCATGAGCCTGGTCGGACCGCGTCCGGAAGTGCCGCGTTATGTCGCCTGCTATCCAGCGGAGGTGCGCGCCATCGTGCTGTCGGTATCCCCCGGCATGACGGACTGGGCGTCGATCTGCTACAAGGACGAGAATGCCATCCTCGGACGCAGCGCCGACCCGGAACGGACCTATCTGGACACCATCCTTCCCGCCAAGCTGGCGTACAACGTGCGCTATGTGCGCGAGCGCGGCTTCTGGACCGACCTGCGCATCATCTGCAGCACCCTTGCGGCGCTGGCGCGCTAGCGAGGCGGCCATGGACGAGCTCAGCTTCCTCCTGCACCTGGGCGACCCGCGCCTGACGATGCCGCTCGGCGCCGCCCTGCTGGCCTGGCTGCTGGCCGCGCGCGCCTGGCGCATGGCGCTGTGCTGGGGCGTGCTGCTGGCGGGCGGGCTGGGCCTGGTGGGCGTCAGCAAGATCGTCTATCTGGGCTGGGGCGGCGGCGTGCCGCTGCTCGGCTACAAGGCGCTCAGCGGCCATGCGGCCGGCGCCAGCGCGGTGTTCCCGATGCTGTTCTGGATGCTCGCGCATGGCCGCGCCGGCCGCTGGCAAGGCCGGGCGCTGCGGCTCGGCCTCGGCATTGGCGTACTGACCGGCGCGCTGCTGGTGGCCGACGACCAGCACAGCGTGGCCGAAGCGCTGGCCGGCTGCCTGCTGGGCGCGGCGGTCAGCCTCGGCAGCATCCGGCTCGGGGCCGCCGCCATGCCGGCGTTGCCATGGAAAGGCTTGCTGGCCGGCCTGGCGGCCCTGCTCGCGAGCGCCTGGCTGATGACATGGGCGCACCTCGGCTGGTGGATGGTGCGCGCCGCGCGCCTGCTCACCGGCCATACCCACGTCTACCCTTTGTAGGTCGGCGACCCAATCACTCAAGGGAAAATCCATCATGAACCCGCATCCGATGCCCGGCATTCGCTTTCTGAAAGAAAGCCAGCTGGGGGAAGACTCCTTGCACTCCCTCCTCATTTCCTTGCTGCGCGGACTGGCGGCGATCGAAGTCGCCGCCGCCCACTTGCGCGCGGGCTTCTTTCCCGGCCTGCGCACGCTGGACGATCCCGCCATCTGGTACCAGGCGCTGGCCTTCCTGACCGGCTTCGCGCACCAGGCGGTCGTGGTGTTCTTCCTGATCAGCGGCTGGCTGGTCGGGGGCAGCCTGCTCAACAAGCTCGGCCAGCCGCAGGCGATCAGGGTGTATGCGATCGACCGCGTGACGCGCCTGTGGACCGTGCTGCTGCCGACCTTCGTGCTGATCCTGGCGACCGGCATCGTCAGCGGCAGCATCGATCCCCACAGCCCCGACTTTTCGCGTGCCAACGATTACTCGTTTACTGCGCTGGTCGGCAACCTGTTCGGGCTGCAGACCATCATCGTGCCGGAATTCGGCGGGAACTTCCCGCTTTGGAGCCTGTCCAACGAAACGTGGTACTACATCATGTTTCCATTGCTGGTCATGTGCGCGGCGGCGGGCACGGGTACGCGGCGGGTGCTGGCGGCGCTCGCCTTGTTGGCGATCGGCGTGCTGCTGCCGTTCGACATGGTGCTGTATTTCACGCTCTGGCTGCTCGGGGCGGCGTTTTCGCGCGTGCGCGTGGAGTGCGGCATGCCTTTGCGCGCGCTGTTGCTGATCGTGCTGGCGATCGCGTCGGTGGTATTCAGGTTAAAAGGAAGCAATGACGACATGACGCTGGCCTCGTTTCCCCAGGATCTGTTGCTGAGCGTGCTGTTCCTCTTGTTTTTGTCGAGTACGGTCACTCCCTTGCCGGTGAATTGGCGTTTAATGGCGCCGTTAAGGAGGGTGGCGGTGTTGTTGTCGAATTTTTCGTTCACGCTGTATGTGGTGCATATCCCGGTGCTGGGCATCATGGGCCATGTCGGCATGACCGTGTTCGGGCGCAGGCAGTTCGCCGCCGACAGTGTGGGGGATTTGGGAATCTACCTGGCCATGCTGCTTGCGGTGCTGGGGTGCGCGTACGGCTTTTATCTGCTGTTTGAGGCCCGTACGTACGCGGTGCGGCGCTGGATGAAGGATTTGCTGATGACAAAAATAGACAGCCCGCCGCGCTCGTCGCCGGCCAGGCAGTGAGCCATTACGGTGGCCCCTCGTCGCACCCGCGCAGGCGGGTGCCCAAGTGTGAGGCCCAGTCGCTGGCTGCGCCACGAACTTGGGCACCCGCCTTCGCGGGTGCGACGAGGGGGTGCGACGAGGGGGTGCGACGAGGGGTTGCGACGAGGGGTTGCGACGAGGGGTTGCGACGAGGGGTTGCGACGAGGGGTTGCGACGAGGGGTTGCGACGAGGGGTTGCGACGAGGGGTTGCGACGAGGGGTTGCGACGAGGGGGTGCGATGAGGGGGGGGCGACGAGGGGGTTGCTACAAGGCGGCAGGTGCGACGAGGGCGTGCTACGAGGCGGCAGGTGCGACGAGGGGGTGCGACGAGGCGGGTACGACGAGGCGGGTGCGAAGAGGCGGCTGCGACGAGGTGGGCGCGATGAGGCGGCTGCGACGAGGTGGGCGCGATGAGGCGGCTGCGACGAGGTGGGCGCGATGAGGCCGTCCGCCCTCAGGCAGGCTTGCGCGCCATATAGATGAAGTGCGAGCGCAAGGGCGGCGCGAACGTCGCGAGCAGCTCGGTCACGATCCTCGGCAGGCCGGCCAGACGGCGCGCGATCGGCGGCGCCAGCAACAGCGTACGATAGTGACGCTCCGAGGCCGGCCACATCCGGCGCAGCTCGGCCTTTGTCACACGCCGCACGTTCGGATTACGCGGGTTGTTATAGCGAAAATCGAACAGCATGCACCAGCCGCCCGACGCCACGCTGCGCCACATGGCGCGCGCCAGCGCTGCCCGCGCCTCCACCGCCAGGATCGATGAGAACACCGTATTGGCCACCACCAGGTCGATACTGCCCGGTTCGGCAAAATCGAGGTCGCCCAGATGCCATCGGATCCCCGGCGCACTGCGCATGCGTGCCAGCACCAGCCGTTCTTCCTGGTATTCGGTGCCGGCCAGGCGGCAAGGATCGGCGCCCCAGTCGACCAGCTGGCGCAGGAATCCCCCGCTGCCGCAGCCGACATCGATCACGCGCAGCTTGCCCAGGTCCGGCCCGAGCGTGCGCGCCAGCAAGGCGCCGGCGACCCGGCGCCGCGCCGCATCCTGCTCCATGACCTCGGGCCGGTGCCAGGCATAGGCGGCAATGCGCTCCTCCGCCTGCCATGCGCGGTAGACGGCATTGATACGGTCCTGCTCGCTTAAATGATCGTCTGGAGGGCTCATACAAACAGCTTAACAAGCACGGCGGGCGCGCGGTTGACGTGGGCCTGGCAAAAGCGCGCTGCCTCAACGCTCCAGCTGCGGCACCTGGGTGTATTTGAACTGATACGCGTAGCTGCCCACGCGCAATGCCATGTCATTGAACAGCACGCCCTGCGGCGCGATGCCGGCGTGATTCAGGCGCTTGATCGATTCGGTGATCTCGACCGCGGTGGTCACCCCGGCCCGCGCCAGGATGAACACCGCCCCCGCATGGGCTCCGATCATCAGCGCGTCCGACACCGCCAGGATCGGCGGCGGATCGATCAGCACGATATCGTAGCGGCTGCCCACCACCGCGAGCAGGCTGGAGAAATCCGGGTGCTGCAAGAACTCCGAGCGGTTCGGCGGCAGTGCGCCGGTCGGAATGAAGTCCAGATGCTCCAGCACGCCGCGATGAATCACCTCGTCGAGCGTGTGCGCGCCGCCAATCGCCTGGGTCAGTCCCTGCTCGCGGCCGATCCCGAAATAGCGGTGCAAATGACCATTGCGCAAATCGGCATCGATCAGCAACACGCGCTTGCCGCTGGCCGCCAGGACGGCGGCAAAATTAACCGACAAAAACGACTTGCCCAGCGCCCTGCCGGGCCCCGCCAGCATCACGATGTTATTCCTGAGCGAAGGCATGGTGTACATCAATGCCGCGCGAAAACTTCGCAGGCTTTCGATGGCGATGTCTTCCGGCGCCACCTGCGCCAGGATCGGCAACACGCCGCCTCCGCGCGCCTTGCGTTCCAGCCGTTCCTGATGCGTGCTGTGAGGAATGCTGGCGTACACGATGCGCGCCCCGAGGATGGTTTCGATGCGCTGCGGATTGTCGATCCCGCCCACGAAGGCCTTGCGCGCAAACGCCAGCAGGATCCCCAGGAACAGGCCGGTCACCACCGCCAGCGCCACGATCAGCGGCCGGTTGGGTTTGAGCGCACGCTCCGGCGCCATCGGCGCGTCGATCAGGCGCACATTGCTGACCCGGCCCACGGAAATCAAACGCAGTTGCTGGGCGGTGTTCGACAGTGCCGTATACAGGTCGGTATTGACCTTGATTTCGCGCAGCAGGCGCGATTCGTCCTGCTCCAGCACCGGCAAGGTGCGGATGCGCCGCGCGACCTCGGCGATTTCGGCCTCGACTTCGCGGCGCTGCTGGTTGATCCCCTGCACGATCGGATGGTTTTCGGTGAAGCGTTGCAGCAATTCGGTCTTGCGCTGCTCCAGTTCCAGGCGCCGGGTCTGCGCCGCGGCCGCCTGTTGCAGGCTGATGCGCGCTTCTTCGCGCATATCGATGCTGCCCTTGCTGTTGCGAAAACCATTGTACTTTTCCTCGGACTCTTCCAGCTGGCGCTTGAGCGTCGGCAACTGCAAATTCAGGAAGGCCAGCGATTTCTCGGCTTCCTCGGTCTTGCGCGCCAGGTTCTGGCGCATGTACTCGCGTCCGATTTCGCCCAGCAGGCTGTTGATGCGCTGCGCGTCCGGCCCCTGCAGGCGCACTTCGATGATGCCCGACTGCTTGCCCTGCTCGGTGATCACCAGCGCGGTCTGGATGCGCTCGATCGCGGCCAGGCGCGAACTGCGCGTCAGGCGGAACTGCGCATCGGGCTGCGCGCGCAGGCGGTCGACCCGCAACTCGAAGGCGGACCCCGCCACGTTGGCGCGCAAGGTGGTGCCGACCACGCCTTCGTAGGCAGTCGGCAGGCCGCCGCCGGACAACAGGTAGCGCCCGTTGCCGCGCGCGGTCAGGGTGAAGGCGCGGTTGTACCAGGCTTCCGGCACCTCGAACACCGACACGTCCGCCTTTTCGGGTCCCCACACATAGCCGCCCCGCCCGAAGATGCCGGGCTCGCTCAACTCGTTCGACTTGCGGTTGGCAAACCAGAATCCCACCACGGGAAAATACTTGGGCCGCACATCGATGAACAGTTGCAGATTGTCGACCGCGTGCGAGATGACCATGCGCGAGCGCAGCAGTTCCATCTCGGCAATGGCCGCCTTCTTGGTTTCGAACAGGGACGACACTTCGCTCAGGATATTTTTCGACGCGTTCGGGCTTTCTTCCTCGACGTGGATCATCAGGTTCGCCTCGTACACCGGGCTGGCCACCAGCGCGTAGACGATCGCCAGCATGGTCACCACGGCGCTGACCATGCCGATCAGCCAGCGGCTGTCGTACAGGATATTCACGTAGCCCTGCAGGTCGATCTCGTGCGCGTCTGCCTCGCGGCCGGGCGGCGGCGCGGGCGGCGGCAGGATGGGCACCGGCTGGGAGGAAGGCATGGGACGCAGGTCGTCGGCATGGTTCATGGGAATGTCCTATCTGCAAATTCAGGGGCGGCTGCTGGTCACGACCTGCGTCAGCGCGCCGGGGAACAGCATGCTCACGCTGCGGTACCAGTTGGCCAGCGGCGAGGCCGCCACGTAGATCAGGTCGCGCGGTTCGAGTTCGAACGCTTCGGCCATCGCCAGCGCGCCGGCGCGGCGCGCGTCGAGCTGGTACACCCGGGTCCCCTCGGGCGCCCTGCGCACCACGTACACCTGGCGCGCGTCGCCGGAGAGCGGACTGATGCCGCCCGACTCGCCCAGCGCTTCGTTCAGGGTCAGGCGACCGTCATGC
Organism: Massilia atriviolacea; assembly: GCF_003953935.1. Classification (GTDB taxonomy): domain Bacteria; phylum Pseudomonadota; class Gammaproteobacteria; order Burkholderiales; family Burkholderiaceae_D; genus Telluria_A; species Telluria_A atriviolacea. The sequence goes on along the minus strand of NZ_RXLQ01000003.1, from coordinate 191,732 downwards.
ATGGTCAGCGCCTTGGGCGTGACCACTTCGCCCGACACGAACACCTTGCTCTCGTCGCGCGAATGGACCCGCACCACGTCGCCCGGCGCCAGCAGGATGCTGCCCGGATTGATGCCGCGCTTGACCAGCCCGCGCAGGCCGACCTGGTAGCGCGCGTCGCCCCGCTCCAGCACGATGCGGCTCTGGTCGGCGCTGGGCAGCATGCCGCCGGCGCGGTTGAGCGCTTCGACCAGGGTCATGGGAATGTCGTTAATCGCCTGCAATCCCGGCAGGCGCACTTCGCCATCGATATACACCCGCTTGCTGCGGTAAGCCTGCACGCGCAAGGTGACCAGCGGCTTGGCGATGTAGTGCGCCAGCCGTTTGGTGAGCAGCGCGCGCGCCTGTTCCTCGGTCAGGCCGGCCAGGGTCAGCGCCCCGGCGAACGGAAACTGCACCCGGCCCTCGTGGTCGACCACGAAACCGGCCGGCGGCGCACCGGGGCCCGGCACCTCCGCCGCCGTGGCCGAGGCCGCAACGCCCTGCCCCGCCAGCTCCGGATGGTCCCACACCACGATCGAGAGAATGTCGCCGTTGCCGATCGTATACGGCGGCGGCTTGCGCACCACCAGGTGCGCCAGGCTCTGGCTGCCGCGCTGGGCGCGCAAGGCTTTTTCGGCGTTGATCAATTGCTCGGTGATTAACTCGGTCGGCGGCACCGGTCCGCCGGCCACGCCGGACAGCGGACCGGCGCCGATGCGGTAGCCGGAGCAGCCGGCCATGCTGGCAAGCAAGGCCAGCAGCGGCAGGTATCTGGAGAGGAAGGTCAGGGTTTTCATCGGGCTTGTCAAAAGAAACATTGTCCAGTTCAGAGTAAGTGAGCCCAACCGGCCCGGCCTTGCTCCACATCAAACCCCGTCTGCACGCGTTTTTTTACAGCAGTGGCGACAGGAAAAACCCTTTTCTGGCAAGCTCGTGGTTAAATGCGAGCGACCGAATTTCCAGAAGAAAAAGACCGATGCCCCACACCTTTCCGCCGATTCCTGCGAGCACAACCGACACCACCGACCTGGCGGCGATCCGCCACGCGGCCGAGGAGCTGCGCGCCAGCGAAGCGCGCTACCGCTCGCTGGTGCAAGCGAGCTGCGCCATCCTGTGGGTAGCGTCGGCCGCCGGCCGCCTGGAAGGGGAACAGGTAAGCTGGACTGTCTTTACAGGGCAGCCGGCGGCGCAGTTCACGGGCTGGGGCTGGCTCGACGCCATCCATCCCGACGACCGCGACTGCACCGCCGCCGCCTGGCGCGGCGCCCTGGCCGGCAGCAGCATGTACCAGATCGAACACCGCCTGCGCCGCGCCGACGGCCAGTACCGCTATATGAATGCGCGCGCGGTACCGATTTTCGACGCCGCCGGCGTGGTGACGGAATGGGTCGGCATCCATATCGACATCGACGAACGCAAGCGCGTCGAAGAGCGCCTGCGCCTGCTCGACGCCATGAGCCAGGCCACGCGCAACGCGGACGACCCGAAGACCATCATGGAGGTGACCACGCGCATGCTCGGGCAGCACCTGGGCGTCACGCGCTGCCCGTACGCCGACGTCGAAAGCGACAACGACCGCTTCACCATCCGCCACGACTGGACCGCGCCGGGCGCCATCAGCACCGTCGGCGCCTACTCGCTCGACCTGTTCGGCGCGCGCGCCGCCAGCGACATGCGCGAAGGCCGCACCCTGCGCATCTGCGACGTCGACACCGAACTGGCGGAAGGCGACGGCGCCGCCATGTTCAACGCCATCGCTTGCCGTGCCATCATCTGCTGCCCGCTGGTCAAGGACGGCAAGCTGGTGGCCATGATGGCGGTGCACCAGGACCGCCCGCGCCAGTGGACCGGGGCCGAAGTGGCACTGGTCGAACAGGCCGTCGAGCGCTCCTGGGCCCACATCGAACGGGTGCGCGCCACCGAAGCGCTGCGCGAAGCCGACCGCCGCAAGACCGAATTCCTGGCCATTCTCGCGCACGAACTGCGCAATCCGCTGGCGCCGATCCGCAACGGCCTGCAGGTGATGCGCATGGCCGAACACGACCAGGCCACGGTGGCGCGCGTGCGCGACATGATGGAGCGCCAGGTGACGCAGATGGTCACGCTGGTCAACGACCTGCTCGACATCGCCCGCATCACGCGCGGCAACCTGGAACTCAAGCCGGTGCGGGTCGAACTGCGCGAACTGGTCGCCAGCGCGGTCGAAACCAGCATGCCGCTGATCGACGCCAACCGCCATACGCTCTCGCTCGACGTCGCGTCCGAGTCGCTCCTGCTCGACGCCGACCCGACCCGCATCGCCCAGGTGATCGGCAATGTGCTCAATAACGCCGCCAAGTACACGCCGGCGGGCGGGCGCATCACCGTACTGGCCTGGCGCGACGGCGCGCAGGCGGTGCTCTCGATCCGCGACACCGGGATCGGTATTCCGCCCGAATCGGCGCTGACCGTGTTCGAAATGTTTTCGCAGGTCGGGGCCTCGCTCGACCGCGCCCAGGGCGGCCTTGGCATCGGCCTGTCGCTGGCGCGCCGGCTGGTCGAACTTCACCACGGCACGATCGACCTGATACGCGACGACACGGTCGAAGGCAGCCGCTTCGACATCCGCCTGCCGCTCGCACCCGAGGTGGCGGCGCAAGCGCCGGCCGACGACCCTCGGGTATCGAGCGCAGGCAGCGGCCTGCGCGTGCTGGTGGTGGACGACAATGCGGATGCCGCCGACATGCTGTCGGAACTGATGGACATCATCGGCCACACCAGCCGCGTCGCCAACGACGGCCCGCGCGCGCTGGCGCTGGCCGAACAGTTCAAACCCGATGTGGCATTCCTCGATATCGGCATGCCCGGCATGAATGGCTATGAAGTGGCGCGTGCGCTGCGCGGCATGCCGCAGCTGGAGCCGCTGGTACTGGTAGCGCTGACCGGCTGGGGCGACGACAACGACCGCGCGCGCAGCAAGGAGGCCGGGTTCGACCATCACCTCATCAAACCGGCCAACCTGGAAGCGGTCGAGCGGCTGCTGACCGACCTGGTCGAACAACGCAAAGGCTAAGAACCCACACGGATTTTCGGCCAAGTACTTAGCGCACTTCTTCCATCAGCTTGAGGTTGTCGCCGAACTGCCACACGCGGCGGATGTCGATTACGTCGTAGCGCGAGGCGATATTCGGCGGGAATGGCGAGTAGCGTGCGTTGACGCGCACGATGCGCAGCACTGCGTCATCCATGTCGGCGCGGCCGCTCGAACGCAGGATCGTCACGTCCTGCACGGTGCCGTCGCTGCGCACCGCCACGTTGACCAGCGCGTGGGTGTGTTCGACATCGGCCCAGCCGCGCGGATAATTGGCGCCGCCATTGCGCTCGATCTTCTGGCGCCAGCTTTCCACGTACATGCGCAAAGGCAGATCGCGTTCGGCCGCGCCCACGGCCACGCGGCGCTCGTCGCGCATTGGCGGCGGCGGCGTACCGGAGAGGATATCGAGGCCCTTGACCATCTCGCGCGCGCGGTTCGACAGCTCGCTGCCCAGCAGGTTCTTGGGGATGACTGCCTTGCCACCGGCGCCGCTGCCAGCGCCGGCGGCGGTGCCCCCTGCGGGCGTGTTGGCGGCCTGGGAGCCGCTGCCGTCGGGTCCGCGTTGCAGCGCGGCCGGACGGGCGGCCTCGGCGTCTTGCGCGGCCTGGTCGGCCTTTTTGCGGGCGGCTTGCTGCTCGGCCAGCTTTTGGGCTGCCTGCTGCTCGGCCGCCTTCTGCGCGGCTTGTTGCTCGGCCAGTTTCTGCGCGGCTTGTTGCTCGGCCAGTTTTTGGGCGGCTTGTTGCTCTGCCAGTTTTTGGGCGGCCTGTTGCTGGGCTGCGAGCTGTTCGGCCCGTTGACGCTCGGCCTTCAACTGCTCCGCACGCAATTGATCGGCCTTCTGCTGATCGGCTTTCAGTTGCTCGGCGCGCAGTTGCTCGGCTCGCATTTGCTCGGCTATTTGCCGCTCCGCCTTCTGTTGTTCGGCTCTCTGCTGCTCGGCGCGCAACTGATCCGCTTTCCGCTGCTCTGCCGTCTCCTGCTCGATCTTCTGCTCGACCTTCTGCTGCGCTGCCAACTGCTCCGCTTTCTGCTGTTCGGCCCTGAGCACGCTGGCCCGCTCGCGTGCGGCATCGGCCTCCACCTGGGCCTTCTGCGCCACGCGTGCCTGCTGTTCCTGTTCCTGTGCGGCGGCGGCCTGCTCCTGCTGCTGGCGCGCCTGCGACGCGGCCAGCTTGCGCGCCTCCTCGTCCTCCTCCCGCTTGCGCTGCGCCGCCAGCCGCTCGGCCTCTTCCTCCTGGCGGCGGGTCTCGGCCAGTTGGGCCGCGCGCGCCGCCTCCGCCACCTCGGCGGCGCTGCTCGCTTCAGTGCCATCGTCGGTGCCGTGCTGGGCTTCCTTGAGATCGATCGTTTTCTGTTCGGCCTCTTCCGGGCGCGGCATCGGCACCGCGAAATCGTTCACCACCGCATCCTGGACGATGACGCGCGTATCCATTGCCAGCGCATCGGTGGCCGGCAGTGGCGGGCTGATGCGCTTAGCCTTGCGCGGCTTGTCTTTCTTGACCGCCAGGCGCGGCGTAACGGGAGTGGGAACGGGCGCCGGCGCCGGCACCGGATCGATCAGGCGCATGCCGCCGGATGGCGCCGCGGGCGTAACTGGTGCGGCGAGCGGCGCCGGCGGAACTGGCAAGGCCGCGTCGGGAGATGGGGCTGGAGCTGGCGTCGGCGTCGGCGTCGGCGTCGGCGCCGGATCGACGGCGGCATCGGCCAGGCGCACCTCGATCGGCGTGGCCGAGCCGGGCAAACCGAGGGCGGGAATGCCGAACTGAAGCGACAAAATCACCCCATGCACCAGCAGCGACACGAGCACCGCGCCGATGAGGCGGCGATTGCCCCGGTCCTGTGGCGAGCGGCGCTGTGCTACCGCGCCAGGACGCATATGACCAAATCGTGACAACCACCTGCTGACGCCATACCTGCCCCTGCCCGAAATTCGTTAATAGCCCCCGAATTCTAAGCGAAAAGCCCCTGCCGCTGAGGAATAAACTTGCGTCCCGTGCACACCCCACCGCCACCGTCCCGCCCGTGTCCACCCCGGTGCCAGGTCTGACAATCGGACACGGCCCCAACCGTCTCGTCGATGAAAATTGTCCACCCCGGTGCCAGGTCTGACAATCGGACACGGCCCCGACCGTCTCGTCGATGAAAATTGTCCACTCCGGTGCCAGGTCTGACAATCGGACACGGCCCCAACCGTCTCGGCGATAGAAATCATGGCTCCCGTCCCAGAACTCTGGACGAGCTCGTGTCCGATTGTCAGACCTGGCACCGGAGTGGACAAGACCTGGCACCGGAGTGGACACGGTCCCGACCGTCCGGCCGACAAAAGGTTGTTGAGCTCGTGTCCGATTGTCAGACCTGGCACCGGAGTGGACACGGTCCCGGCGGTCCGGCCGGTAAAAGATTGTTGAGTCCGTGTCCGATTGTCAGACCTGGCACCGGGGTGGACATCGGGGCGGTTCAGGCGGCCAGGGCGGTGTCGGGGGCGAGCGATGCCTGCGGCTGGTCGAGGAAGAAGCCTTGCGCATACAGCGGCAGGTCGGCGATGACCTCCGGCGAGGCAATCGCCGGCGCCGTCTCGACCCGCTTGAAGATCAGCCGCACCCCTGCCGCCCGGGCCGCGTCGAGCAGCGGTTCGAGCGAGACGCCCCCCGACAGATAGCGCGCGTCGAGCTTGATCGCATGCGGCCTCTGCTCCGCCACCATCGCCTGCGCCTGCGCTACCGAGGCCGCATTCAGGGCCAGCCGGAAGCCGTTGCGCCGGTAGTTGTCGGCCACGTAGTTCAGCAGCCACCCCTGCTGCGGCGTCGTGGCCGGCAGTTGCAGCACGATGCGCCCCAGCGGCAGGTCGAGCGCGTCGAGAATGCGCTTGAAGGCATGCCCGTGATTGCTGCTGACCGCACTGAGCAGACGGTCGTGCACGTTCAGGTACAAGTCGCTCTGCCCCGCCGCATCCTGGCGAAAGAAATTGATCGCGTGCAGCATGCGGCATAGCCGGTCGAGCTCGATCGATTCGTCGTCGCTGGCGGCGTGGTCGAGCAGTTTCCACAGCGAGAGCCCGGCGTCCCCGGCCGAGGCGCTGCGCGCCAGCCCTTCGTAGGCGACGATGCGGCTGCTGCCGAGCGCGCGGATGGGCTGGAAGGCGCTCGTGATGGTGCAGTTGAAATACTTGCCCTGGGCCCGGCCCGCCGCGTCCAGCCACACGCTGCTGGCCGGACGGTCCGGGTCGGACAGGTGGGCCAGGTAGGTGTTCAAGGTAGGGAAAGGCATCGCATCTCTCGCTGTAGGTAAAGCGGAAAGTCTAGCCCCGCCGGTATCGGCAACGAAGGAATCGTTTCGCCCATCGATATGCGGCAAGTGCATATCGAGCCGGCACGCTTATGCGCAAAATGCGTCTATCGAAACGCGAAAACATTCGTTTGCGGATGCGCCCGCCGCGACTACGCTGGGGTCAACAGATGCAAACAGGAATGACGCCCATGTGTGAATTACTCGGAATGAACAGCAGCAAGCCGGCAGCGCTGAATTTCAGCTTCGCCGGCTTCAGCGAGCGCGGCGGGCGGACCGGGGTGCATCGCGACGGCTGGGGCATCGCCTTTCACGAGCCGTCCGGCTGCCGCCTCATCATCGACGACCGCCCATCCATCGATTCGCCGCTGGCCGATGCGCTCAAGCACAATCCGGTCAAGGCACGGAACGTGGTGGCGCATATCCGCAAGGCCACCCAAGGCGGGGTGGCGCCGCAGAACAGCCATCCCTTCACCCGGGTGCTGTGGGGCACGACCTGGTCGTTTGCGCACAACGGCGACCTGAGCACGTTCCGGCCGGCGCCCGATCCGCATTTCGCCCCGGCCGGCGAAACCGACAGCGAACGCGCGTTCTGCTATCTTCTGGCCGGACTGCGGCGCCGCTTTCCGGTCCAGCCGCCCTCGCGCGCGGCCCTGTTCACGGCGGTCCAGACCATGGCCGCAGTGATCGCGCGCCACGGCAGCTTCAATTTCATCTTGTCGAATGGCGAGTTCTTACTGGCGCATTGCTCGACCCAGCTGTATTACGTGGTGCGCGCCTACCCCTTCGCCAGCGCCAGCCTGGTCGATTGCGACCTGCAGATCGATTTTCGCCAGCATAACCACCTGGACGACCAGATCGTCGTGATCGCCACCCTGCCCCTGACCACCGGGGAGCAATGGCAGCGCTTCGAGCCGGGCGAACTGAAACTGTTCGCCGGCGGCGCGCCGCAGGCGATCCACCCCGGTCCCGGCAGCGACAGCGGCAGTAAACCGCTGCGCCTGCTCATGAGTTACTGAAACACCCCTCCCCCACCAAGCGAAAGGAACACCATGGCTATCTCGGAAATCAATGTACGCAACCAGTTCAGGGGCAAGATCAAGGAAATCATCGCCGGTCCGGTGGTCTCCGAGGTCGATGTCGAAACCGCGCACGGCATCGTCACCTCGGTCATTACCAGCCGCTCGATCCAGGATCTGGACCTGAAGGTCGGCAGCGACGTCATCGCCCTGGTCAAGTCGACGGAGGTGTCCATCGCCAAGATCCAGTAAGCCGGTGTGCCCTTGCCGGCGACGGCAAGGTATGATGGCGGCATGAAGATTGGCTTCCTGCTGCTGTCCTCCCTCTGTTCCCTTGCACTGGCGCTGCCCGCGGGCGGCGCCGAACTGGTCTTCGGCGTGTCCACCGGCAGCGCCATGCCGATGACCCGCTTCCACGGCGAAGAACTCAGCGGCGGCCTGCTCAAGGACGTGGGCGACGCCCTCGCGCACGAACTGAAGCTGCGGCCGCGCTACCTGACCTTGCCGCGCAAGCGGGTCGAGGCCGCGCTGGCGCACGGCACGGTCGACCTGTTGTGCGACCTGCGGCCGGAATGGCTCGACAGCCCACGCTGGCAATGGTCGGAGACCGTGTTTTCGAACCGGATGATCATCGTCGGCCGCACCGACACGGCGCCGCTGGGCAGCCTGCGCGAGCTGGCCGGGGCCCGCACCGGCACCATCACCGGTTACCGCTATCCCTTGCTGGACCACGAACTGGGCCCGCAATTCGTGCGCGACGACACCGCCAGCGACGACCTGAACCTGCGCAAGCTGCTGCGCCGCCGCTTCAATTACATGGTCACCAATTCGCTGTATTACGACTACCAGCGGCGCGCCCACGCCGAACGCGCGCGTTTGAGCCGCGCGGTGCTGGCCGTCGAACCGTTCGACACGTATTGCGCGCTGCCGCCGGGCGGCAAGCTGACCCTGGCGCAGGTGAACCGCGCCCTGCTGGCGCTGCGCAAAAATGGCAGGATGCAAGCCATCCTGGCGACCTACCAGCCCGCCAACTGAGCCGTTCAGGCCGCTTGTGCGGGATCAAAACCGCGCACCCGACCGCCGTTAGGATGGGTAAACCTCCACCACGCGCAGGCCAGCCATGCAAGCCCCTCCTCCGTGCGCCCCGACCGCCGAATTCGATCGCCAGTATTTCCGGCAAGCCCTGTCGCAGTTCGCCACCGGGGTGACCATCGTGACCGCCGCCCTGCCCGGCGGCCGCCTGGCCGGCGTGACCATCAATTCCTTCAACGCGGTCTCGCTCGATCCGCCTCTGGTGCTGTGGAGCCTGGCGCACGCGGCCAGCTGCATGGCCGACTTCGAGCTCGCCGACGCCTACGTCGTCAACGTGCTGGCCGAGGGCCAGGCGGCGCTGGCGCAGCGCTTCGCGCGCCCGGGCGAGGACCGCTTCGCGCAGGTCGGCTTCACGCGCTCGGCCTCCGGCCAGCCGCTGCTGGACGGCACGGTGGCCTGCTTCGAATGCCGTGCGCGCAGCCGTTACCCGGAAGGCGACCATGCGATTTTCGTCGGCATGGTCGAGCGCTGCCAGTTCCATCCGCACCGGTCGCTCGGCTTTCACCGCGGCCGGTTTATCGCCCTCAGCTGAACCGGTGCCGCCATGAATCCCATGTCCCCCAACTTGCTCACCTTCGTCAACCACGCCTGCTTCCACATCGCCAACGAGCACACCGTGCTGCTGGCCGATCCCTGGGTCGAAGGCCCGGTCTTCAACAACGGCTGGAGCCTGCTCGACCCGGGCACCTCGAACGCGGCCCTGATCGCCGACCTGGCCGCGCTCAAGCGCAACACCTTCATCTGGTTTTCGCACGAGCATCCCGATCACTTTTCGGTGCCCTTCGTCAAGCGCCTGAAACGCGACTTCGCCGGCAAGGTCACCATGCTGTTCCAGCAAACCAAGGACAAGCGCGTGGTCAACTTTTTGCGCGGGAATGGCTTCGATGTCATCGAATGCGCGCCCGGCATCCCGGTCGCGCTCGACGACGAGATGCGCATCACGGTCTTCCCGCATGCCGACGGCGATGCCTACTGCCTGATCAGCGCGGGCGGGCGCCACGTTCTCGACATCAACGATTGCGCCTTGAGCACCGCCGCCCAGTGCGCCGTGGTCAAGGCCAGCATCGCCCTGCTGTGCGAGCGGGTCGATGTGTTGATGACCCAGTTCGGCTACGCCAACTGGGTCGGCAACCCCTTCCAGGCCGAGCTGCGCTGCGCCGCGGCCGCCGAAAAACTGCACCGCATCAAGTTGCAGATCGAGGCCTTCGGACCCAGGATCACGGTGCCCTTCGCCTCCTTCGTGTCGTTTGCCCACATCGACAACTGCTATATGAACGACCACCAGAACACGCCGCGCCGCCTGGCGCAGTGGGCGCGCCTGTCGCGCGCCACCGGCTCGGTGCGCTTCCTGCGGCCGGGCGACACCATCGCCCTGGGCGTGGACACCGCCGAAAGCCTGGCCTGGGCCAGCGATGCCGCCGTCGAGCACTGGGAGCGCCTGCTTGGCGCGCCCTGCGAGCTGTTGCCGTCCGAGCCGCCGGCCACGCCGGCCCAGGTGCGCGCCGCCGCCGACAGCTACCGCAAGGGCGCCAATGCCAACCTGCTGGGCCTGCCCTGCCTGCTGGAGCTGGTCGGCCTGATCCAGCCGCTGACGATCCGCATTCCCGACATCGCCCTCACCATCCGCGTCTCCTACCTGCGCGGCTGCACCCAGCTGCACGACGACGAACTGGCGGATATCTCGATGACGTCGCCCAGCGCGGTCTTCCTGTTCGCCAATGAATACGGCTTCAGCACCACCCACGTCAACGCCCGCTTCCGGGTCGGCGACAGCGGCGCGCTGCAGCGTTTCAGCCGCTTTTTCATGCCGCAGAACCTGGGGCGCCAGGGTTACGGCGTGCAGCATCCGCTGGCCACCTTGCGCTATCTGTTTGCCAGCCTGATGTCGCGCCTGGGACGGCGCCTGGCCGCCATGCAGCGCCGCCTGGCCAAGTAAGCACCAAAACAGGTACACCCCGCACTATTTTGGCCCGAGCACCTTGCGCGATTGGTCAGACCACTTTAGAATGGCCTGACCAAAAGATGTGCAGGCCTCCATGCTCAAGAAAGTCACACTCGCTCCCGACAGTTCCCTCGCGCACGAACCGCGGCTGTACCGCATCGTCGCCGGGCGCATCGAGGAACTGATCCGCGACGAAGGAATCGGCGCCGGCGAGCGCTTGCCGCCCGAACGCGAGATGGCAAGCCGCCTGGCCGTCAGCCGCGCATCCCTGCGCGAAGCCCTGATCGCCCTGGAGCTGCGCGGCGTGGTCGACGTGCGCGGCGGCTCCGGCGTCTACGTGACCCGCGTCCAGCCGCCCCGCTCCGAACCCGAGGAAGCCGGGCCCGGCCCGTTCGAGGTGCTGGCCGCGCGCCGCCTGGTCGAAGCCGAGGTGTGCGCCAGCGCCGCCCGCATGGCCAGCGACGGCGCCATCGAGGCGATCCGCGCCGCCGTCCTCGAAATGGAACGCCAGCACGACAATTACAGCAGCAACGAACAGCTCGACCGCGACTTCCACCTGTCGATCGCGCGCGCCACCGGCAACAGCGCCATGGTCGGCGCGGTCGACCACCTGTGGAAACAGCGCGGCCGCCTCTGGCACAAGCTCAAGGAACATTTCCAGACCGAAGAATTGCGCCAGGCCACCCTGCTCGACCACCGCCGCATCCTGGAAGCCATCGTGGCGCGCGATCCGGCCGCCGCCCACGCCGCCATGCGCTCCCACCTGGAACGCGTCACACGGACATTTTCGCGAGGATAAGCACCGGCCTGTCTCTATCTCTATCTATCAGTGGGCAGCAGGCGCACAGAACGCCGCACCACGCGAGCACCCCATTATTGACCACGTCGACCCCGGCTCACGCCTTCGTCGCCGTGGCACAGGATACGCGAGGTGTCCTGACCAGCTTCCGCGCCACGGCCGGGGGCTTCTAATGTCAAACAATAATCCGCAGGAGACCGTCTCACATGAATAAGCACACCAGCTCGATCCAATCGAAACTCGTATTGTCGTCCATCACCCTTGCGGTGCTGACGGTGATGAACCAGGCCGCGGCCCAACAGGCGGACGCCGGCATGCAGCGCGTCGAAGTGACGGGGTCGAGCATCAAGCGCCTGGCGACCGAGATGGCCCTGCCGGTCTCGACGATCAAGGCCGAGGAATTCACCCAGCGCGGCATGACCAGCCTGGCCGATGTGATGATGGCGCTGCCGCAATCGAACTCGCTGGCCCCGTCCAACGCCGGTTCCGGCACCAACATCAACCTGCGCGGCCTGGGCGTGAACCGCACCCTGGTGCTGCTCAACGGCCGCCGCTTGGCCAACGAGGCGATCGCCGACGGCTACGCCAACCTCGACGTCATCCCGATGAGCTCCCTGCTGCGCGTGGAAATCCTGCGCGACGGCGCCTCCTCGATCTACGGCTCGGACGCCATCGGCGGCGTGGTCAACTTCATCACCAAGAACAGCGTCGAAGGCGGCAATGTGACCGCCCAGTACGTGCAGCCCGAAAAATCGGGCGGCGGCGACGAGCAGCGCCTGTCGGCCACCTTCGGCCACGGCAACCTGGCCACCGACGGCTGGAACGTCTACGGCACCATCGACGGCCGCCAGCGCAGCCGCCTGGCCGCGCGCGACCGCCTCGAACTGAGTTCGCCCGAACTGCTGGCCAGCATCGGCCGCGCCCCGACCCTGGGCAGCGGCGGCTATGCCAGCCCGGCCAACTTCACCACCGCCACCAACAAGACCGCCGCCAATCCCTACTACAAGTCCGGCTGCCTGGCGCCCTACTCGATCCAGGGCGCCAAGAACACCTGCATCATCGATAACAACGAGTACGGCACCGCCCTGCACGAGACCAGGCAGCTGACCTTCTATGCGCGCGGCACCAGGCAGGTGTCGGACGAGCACAGCATCAGCCTGGACTACATGCGCGGCGAGTCGACCATCATCGCGGCCCGCAATCCGACCCAGAGCGTGACCGCCAAGGGCGTGAGCGCGCGCGTGCCGTCCACCAGCAAATGGTATCCGGGCGGCGCCGGCGGGGTGCCGGCCGTTGCCGGCCTGAAAGGCGAACCGCTGATCGTGACCTGGAGCGTGGCCGACCTGGGCCTGGCCAGCAACAAGGACGTCCAGCTGAACCAGCGCCTGGCGCTGGTCGACGAAGGCAGGATCGGCGAGTGGGACTACAAGGCCGGCCTGGTGTACGGTCACAGCAACCGCAAGAACTATTACCACACCGGCTACGTCAGCGGCCCCGGCCTGAACTCGGGCCTGGCGAGCGGCGCGCTCAATCCCTTCGGCCTGCAGGACGAGGCCGGCAAGAACTATCTGCGCGACATCTCGGTCGACGGCCAGATGAACCGCAATTCGACCAGCACCTTCGCCGGCATCGACGCCACCGCCAGCCGCTCGCTGATGCAGCTGCCGGGCGGCGCGCTGGCGATGGCGGTCGGCATCGACATCCACCGCGACACCACCAGGGACGAACGCCTGGCCATCACCAATGAAGTGAGCTACGCCAACGCCTCCTCCTCGCGCGGCGAAGGCGCGCGCAATGTGTCGGCGCTGTACGCCGAGCTCGATATTCCGATCAGTAAGCAACTGACGGTCAACGTGGCCGCGCGCGACGATTATTTCAGCGACTTCGGCAACACCTTCAATCCGAAGGCGAGCTTTCGCTACGAGCCCTCGAAAACGCTGATGTTGCGCGGTTCCGCCAACACCGGCTTCCGCGCCCCGACCCTGTTCGACCGCTACGGCTACCGCCTGCCCGGCGCCAATGGCAACACCTCGGGCAAATGGGACGACCCGACCCTGTGCCCTGGCGGCAAACCCGGCGTGGCCGGCAGCGGCACCGCCGTGCCGGGCGCGGTGGCCTCCGAAGTGTGCAACGTGGCCCTGCCCAAGCAGACCGGCAGCAACGACCAGCTGACCCCGGAGACCTCGCGCGGCTGGACCCTGGGCGTGGTGGTCGAGCCGGTCAAGAACTTCACCGTCTCGCTCGACTACTGGAACATCCGCATGAAGGACATGCTGGCCAACCTGCCGGAGCAGGTCTACTTCCAGGATCCGGTCAAATACAAGGACCTGTTCGTGCGCAATCCGGACGGCACCCTGGCCTACATCAAGAACGTGACCATGAACCTGGGCGGCCAGAAGACGTCCGGGATCGACGTCACGGCCAACTACGCGCTGCCGCGCATGGACATCGGCGAGTTCAAGTTCCAGCTCGACGGCACCTACCTGACCCAGTTCGACAACCAGCTGGAAAAAGACAGCGCTTTTGTGTCCAACGTCGGCCGCTTCGGCCTGGCCAGCAACGGCACCACCAGCAGCTTCCCGATCATCACCTATCGCTGGAAGCACACGCTGAAGATGAACTGGAAGCGCGGCGACTGGAGTTCCCAGCTCACGCAAAACTACAATTCGCAGTACGACGACCAGAACCTGGTGGCAGCCGAGTATCACCGCGAGATCAAGCCGTATTCGGTCTGGAACCTGACCGGCACCTACAGCGGCTTCAAGAACATCAGCATCGTGGCCGGCATTACCAATATGTTCGACGAAAATCCGCCGGTGACCAACCACAGCGGCTACACCTTCGGCTACCTGAGCAGCGCGGCCAGCCCGATCGGCCGCTCGTACAATCTGCGCATGACGTACAACTTCTGACGTACAACTTCTGACGCACCACTTCTGTCTCTGTGAGAATGACGATGAACAAGCAAGCAATCGATACCCGGCGCCGCGCCCTCCTGCGCGGCGCCGGGGCCGCCAGCCTGGCCCTGGGCGGGGGTGCCCTGTCCCTGCCGGCCGCAGCGGACGCCATGGCCCATGACAGGCCGTCCGACCCGTGGCGGCAGGCCGAGGCCATTGCCGGGCGTTTCAAGACGCCGCTGGTGTTTCGCAAGCAGGACTTTCCGATCACCGCGCACGGCGCCAAGCCGTGCAAGGTCATCACCGTGCAAGGTTTCGTCGGCCATCACGAGCCGGGCATGGTCAGCACGCCCGCCCCCGGCGCGCACGACTGCTATCCGGCGATTGCCGCCGCGATTGCCGCCTGCGCCAGGGCGGGCGGCGGGCGCGTGCTGATTCCGGCCGGCGCCTGGCTGTGCAAGGGCCCGATCGTGCTGCGGTCGAACGTGCATGTGCACCTCAAGTCCGGTGCCCATGTGTTCTTCAGCAACGATCCTGAGGATTTCGCCAGATACGGCGAGGTCGATTGCGGCCCCAACGGCAAGCTGACCCTGTCGCGCTGGCAGAGCAACGATTGCCTGAACTACTCGCCGCTGGTGTATGCGCACAAGCAGAACAATATCGCCCTGACCGGCGAGGACTGGACCAGCATCCTGGACGGCCAGGGCGGCGTGCCGCTGAACGGCGGCGACTGCTGGTGGGACTGGAAGAGCAAGCGCACGGGCGCCAGGGAACTGGTCTCGCAGGTGGCGGTCAATCCGGCCAATCCGCCCAGCATCCTGACGGTGGCGCCGAACCTGAGCCCAAGCCAGGTCAAGCTGATCGAAGGCGAGTCCAGCCGCTGGCGCAACGACGAATCCTACCTGCCCTCGCTGTCGGAAGCGGGCGTGCCGGTCGGCAAGCGCGTGTTCGGGCGCGGCCACTACCTGCGCCCCTGCATGGTGGAATTCATCGGTTGCGACAGGGTCCTGCTCAAGGGCTACCAGGTCAACCAGGCGCCGTTCTGGCTGCACCACCCGGTGGCTTGCCGCGACCTCGAGATGCGCCAGGTCCACATGGACAGCATGGGTCCGAACAGCGACGGTTTCGATCCGGAAGCGTGCGACTACGTGCTGGTCGAAGACTGCACCTTCAACACCGGCGACGATTGCATCGCGATCAAGGCCGGCAAGAACCTGGACACGCAGTTCGGCCCGACCCAGAACGTGCTGATCCAGAAATGCATCATGAACAGCGGCCACGGCGGCGTGACCCTGGGCAGCGAAATGTCGGGCGGCATCCAGCATGTGTACGCGCAGGACGTCGAATTCCGCAACGTGAACTGGGCCACCAGTCCGCTGAGCACGGCGATCCGCATGAAGACGAATATGAACCGGGGCGGCTTCCTCAAGCATTTCTACGTGCGCAATGTGACCATTCCGAACGGGGTGCAGACCACGCCGCACTTCTACACACCCTTGCCGGGCTCGCCGATCGCGCCGAAAAGCGTGTCGTCCTCGGCCGGCGCGGTGATCACCATCGATTGCGATTACGCACCGACCGCCGACAATGTGCGCACGCGCCCGCCGGTGGTGTCCAACGTGCATATTTCGAACGTCAAGGTCGGCAATGTGAAGACCAGGGCGGGCACCTTCTCGTGCTACCAGGCCATCATGCTGCTGGGACCTGTCGCTTTCGATTACAACGGCAGCGACCCGTCGACGATCGTGCCGATCACCGATATCACCATCAGCGACTGCGACTTCGGCATCCCGGCCAATGCCGAACACCCCTGGTACGCCTACAACGTGAAGTCGGCAAAACTGACAAACGTGACCATCGCCGGCAAGGTCTACAACACGACTTTGACCGCGTAAATCCATATGTTCTTGACGAGGTACTGACGATGTAGCTGCTGTCTTACTTAAGGGACGACAAAAAAGGGACGACAAAAAAATGAAAACAAGAACAATCTTGGAGACGCTCGCGCTCGTGGCATTGACTGCGGGACAAGCACAGGCGGCGCCCCTGCCGCTGCAACACAGCATCATCAGCGCGACCTACAACGGGCTTGCCGCCGGCATGCTGGGACTGGACAGCCAGTTCGCCCCGGTTGCGGGGTCGAACGTCACGGCCATCGACCCCCTTGGCAGCGGCGGGGTCGAATTCCTCAGTGCCGACTTCCTGTTCGGCATCGACTTCGCCGACGATGGCGTGATGACGGTCTACAACAATGGACCGGTGCAAACGGGCGCGTACAGCATGCGCTTCGATTTCGGCGCCAGCCTGGCCGCACCGCTGACGCGCTTCGCCCTGATCGACAGCGCCGCCGTGGGCGGCCTGCCGGTCCTGCACCTGATCGACGGCCACACCATCGGCCTCGACCTCTCCGCGCTCGACTGGGGCAGCGGCTTCAGCAGTTTCAGCGCGCGCCTGGACGCGGCGCCCTCACCCGTGCCCGAACCGGCCGGCGCAGCCCTGTTGCTGGCCGGCCTGGCCGCCATCGCCAGCGCGCGCCGCCGCGCCCCCACAGCCTAGTTACCGGAGAATCCCATGAAAGCATCACCTTCCAGGGCCGCTGCCCTCAGCGCGGCCCTGCTGGCGGCGTTCGCCTGCAGCCAGGCCAGCGCCGCCACCGACCCCGCACGCCAGATCGCCCCCGCCGATGGCTGGGCCAGCCAGGCTGGCGGCACCGTCGGCGGCGCCAACGCCGTGCCCGGGCAGATCTACAGCGTGGCCGACCGCGCGCAGCTGCTGGCCGCCCTGCGCAACGGCGGCAACAGCAGCAAGATCATCAAGCTGAGCGGCATGATCGACATGAGCGGCGGCGTGCCCTACGCCAGCAGCGGCGACCAGGCCGCGCGCGGCGCCATCCGCCTCGGCAGCAACACGACCCTGATCGGCGCCGGACCCGGCGCCGGGATCGTCAACGGCCACATCGCCGTGCAGAACGTCGAGCAGGTCATCATCCGCAACCTGAAGATCGTCAATCCCTGCGACGCCGGTCCCATCTGGGACCCGCTCGACGGCGCCAGCGGCAACTGGAACGCGGCCTACGACGCGATCGGCGTATCGAACGCGCACCACGTCTGGATCGACCACAACAGCTTTACCGACACGCCACAGACCGACGACCAGTTGCCCATCGAAAACGGCAAGCCCAAGCAATGCCACGACGGCGCGCTGGACATCACCAACGCCTCCGACTTCGTGACGGTGTCGTACAACCACTTCGGCCAGCACAACAAGAACAACCTGATCGGCGGCGCCGACGGCGCCAGCGGCGATGAAGGCAAGCTGCGCGTCACCTACAGCAACAATGTGTTCGCCGACATTTCGCAACGCGCGCCACGGGTGCGCTTCGGGATGGTCCACCTGTTCAACAACTACCATGCGGGCAGCAAGACGGCGCCGGTCTACCACCACCAGTACAGCGTGGGCGTGGGCAAGAACGCCAAGATCCTGTCGCACAACAACGTCTTCGCCATCGCCGGCGCGAGCCGTTGCGACGACGTGGTCAACGCGCCCGGCGGCGACGGCGGCGCCTACAGGGACCAGGGCTCGCAGCTGAACGGCAGCCCCCTGCAAGGCTGCTCGGTGCCGGCCACGGTGAACTGGAGCGTGCCCTACGCCTTCGCCCCGCGTCCGGTGGCGCTGGTCAAGGCCAACGCCCTGGCGCAATCCGGCGGCGGCAAGCTCGGCACCAGCATCACGGGCAGCGGCGACACCAGCACCGGCACCGTGCCGACCCTGTTCTGCCCGGCCAGCGGCCTGTACTTCTGCGACGACTTCCAGGATGGGTCGAGCGCGCGCTGGAGCCTGCTGCCCCTGCCCGGCGCCAACGGCGCGTTCGCGGTCCAGGCCGATGCCTCGGGCGGCAGCAACAAGGTGCTGCAATACACGGCGGCTGGCACCGGCGGCATCCTGGCGCTGGTCAAGCCGGACGCCTTCAAGGGCGTGCCCTCGGGCGACTATTTTGTCGAAGCGCGCATCCGGCCGCTGAGCAACAGCACCACCGGCAACAAGCAGCTGTACCTGATCACGCGCTACGTCGACCCGGCCAACTGGTACGGCGCCGGACTGAACGTGCAGAACGCCAGCAGCAGCACCCAGGTCGAGATCGCCCGCATGCTCGGCAACAGCCTGAGCAAGATCAAGCAGAGCAAGCGCCCCATCGCCATGGATGCGCAGTTCTACACCGTGCGTGCCGAGATGATCGGCAGCACCCTGACCCTGTATCTCGACGGCGAAAACCTGGGCTCGGTGAGCGACAGCAGCTTTGCCGCGCGCGGCCTGATCGGCCTGTACACAACCAACAAGTCGTTCCAGATCGACGATGTGCGGGTCGGCGACCCCGCGCTCAAGCCGGTGCAGCTGACCCTCGACCCGCATCCGCCGGCGTACACGGCCGAAGCGGGCGACGCGCCCCTCGTCATCAAGGTGGGCGCAAAAAAAGGCGACGGCAGCGCGGACACCTTCACGGTGGAGTCCAGCAAGCCGGGCGTGGTCGGCGTGAGCAGCGACGGCGCCAGCGTCACCCTGACCCCGCTGGCGGCCGGCAGCGCCAGCATCGTCTTCACCAGCGGCGCCGATCCGGCCCTGACGCGCAGCATCGGCGCGACCATCGCGCCCGCCTTCGTGCAGCCGACCCAGACCTACCGCCTCGACGGCGCCAGCTTCCCGCCCGCCGGCGCGGTCGATGAGCCCATCGACAGCCCCCTGCGCCTGAGCTTCGACAATCCGCCGGCCCTGGGCAGCGGCGGCACCATCCGCATCTTCCGCATGAGCGACGATGCGCTGGTCGACGTGATCCGCCCCGCCGACGAGGTGGACGCCATCGGCCACGCCGGCCAGGACCGCGTGCGCCGGGTGCGCTATGCGCCGGTGCAGATCGACGGCAACACGGTGACCATCACGCCGCACAACAACCGCCTTGCCTACGGCAGCGCCTACTACGTGGCGATTGCCGACGGCGTGTTCACGGGCGCCAGCCTGGGCGGCACGCCGTTTCGCGGCATCGGCAAGGCGGCCGGCTGGGGCTTCACGACCAGGGCCGGCGCGCCAGGCAGCGCCAGCCTGAGCGTGGACGACGACGGCCGCGCCGACTTCCGCACCGTGCAGGGCGCGCTCAACCACGCCACGGCCGCCTTCGCCAAGGCCGATCCGGTGACCATCGGCGTGCGTAACGGCAGCTACCGCGAGCTGCTCTACCTGCGCGGCAAGGATAACCTGACCATCCGGGGCGAAAGCCGCGACGGCGTCGTCATCCACTACACGAACTACGACAGCCTCAATCCGGGCACGGGCGCCAGCGAGGCGCCGGGCGCCACCGGTGCGCCGCTCGGGGGCCGCTCGGTGCTGCTGGTGGAAGCGGCCGACATGCTCACCCTCGACCGGCTGACCCTGAAAAACACCACCCTGCGCTCGCCCGCCATCGCGGCCCAGGCCGAAACCATCTACTTCAACAGCGAGGGCCGCCTGACGGCCACCAACGCCGCCTTCCACAGCGAACAGGATACGCTGAACCTGAAGGGCTATGCCTGGTTCTACCGCTCGCTGGTGGCCGGCAACGTCGACTTCATCTGGGGCGGCGCGCGCGCGGCCCTGTTCGAAGAAAGCGACATCCGCAGCGTCGGCGACAGCAGCAGCGCCACCGGCGGCGGCTATGTGCTGCAGGCGCGTGTGCCGAACGCGGCCGACAAAGGCTTCGTTTTCCTCAACAGCAGCCTGACCCGCGGCCCCGGCCCCGGTCCCCTGCATGGCGACGTGCCCAACGGCGCCACCTGGCTCGCGCGCAGCCCCGGCGGCACGGCGAGCTGGGACAATATCGCCTTCATCAACTGCAGGATGGACGCGCACGTGGCCCCGGCCGGCTGGGCCGGCCTGGGCGTGAACGGCCAGCCGGCGCCCAACCCGGTGCAGCCGGGCGCGCTGTCGGGCTGGCGCGAGTTCGGCACAACGGACTTGCAGGGCGCACCGCTGAACCTGGCGGCGCGGGTCGGCGGCTACCTGCTGAGCGAGGACGAGGTGGCGGCCGGGTTTGCCGATCGTGCCAAAGTCTTTTCCGCGTGGAACAATGGCCTCGGCTGGAATCCATAGGACGCATGGGAAGCGCCGCGTCAAGCGGCGTTACTCCCATCCAACAGTAGAGAAATACTAATAGGAATCAAGATCGTAAAGACATGCTAAGCTTTAAGGGATGCAATGCATGAGCGAATCCGCTCGCGCTGGGGTGTTTTCCCGAAAGAGTCGACATGAAGATTCGGTCCTTCCTCGCATTGATGATCGTGGCGGCGCTGGCGCCGGTGATTCTGTTTTCGACCGTTCCGCTGAGCCGCCTGATCCAGGCCGAGCGCGACGCCGCCGTGCTGTCCATGAAACTGGCGGCGCGCGCCACCTCGATTGCCGTCGACGGCCAATGGCACCAGGCGATCGGCCTGATTCGCGGACTGAGCAGTTCGAACAAGCTGGAATCCGGACAGATCGCCCAGTTCAATATCAAGGCGCGCACCATGGCCGGCAACGAAGGCGCCTGGATCGAGCTGTTCGACGACAGCGGCCAGGTGCTGGTCGACACCTCCCGCCCCCTCGGCGAGCCCCTGCCCGATACGCGCGCCAGGGAACGCGCCCGCGTCGAGCGCATGCTCTCGAGCGCGGCGTATGCCATTTCCGACCTTCAGCCCGGCAAATTGCCCGACACCTGGGTGGTCGAGGTCGACTATCCCGTGTTCCTCGACAGCGGCGTGCGCTATGTGCTCGGTTACGGCTTCGACGTCGACGACCTGCTGCGCGCCCTGCCCGCGCCCGACGCCGAGGGCACCACCTACACCGTGTACGACCGCAAGGGACGCCTGCTGGCCAGCAACGGCAAGCACGCCGCCGTGGGCAGCCTGGCGCCGCCGGCGCTGCTGGTCGCGATCCGCCTGCGCGAGAACGGCCTGGTCGCCACGCCGGACGGGCGCTATGCGATGCTGACCGTGTCCACCGTGTCGGGCTGGTGGGTGGCCATGTCGGCCCCGCGCGCGGCCATCGACGGCACCGCGCGGCGCACGGTGCTGTATTCGGTCTCCGGGCTGCTGATCGCCCTGCTGCTGGCCGGCGCCGCCGCTTTGCTGTTCAGCGCGCGCGTGACGCACGCGATCGCCCGCACCGGCGAGGCGGCGCGCGCGATGGTGGGCGGGCCGACCCGGCTGCCGCTGTATTCGGGCATCACCGAAGTCGACCGGCTCGACCAGAATGTGTACCTGGGCGCCCACCTGCTGGCGAGCGCCTCGGCCGAGCGCGAACGCCTGCTGTCCGAAGCGCAGCAGGCGCGCGAAATCGCCGAGGGCCAGAACCGCTCCAAGGATGAATTCCTGGCCATGCTCGGGCACGAACTGCGCAACCCGATGGCGCCGATCAGCACCGCCGCGCACCTGCTGAAGATGCCGAACATCTCGCCCGAGCAGATGCGCCAGGCCGGCGACATCATCTCGCGCCAGGTCGACCACATGAACCATCTGGTGAACGACTTGCTCGATGTGTCGCGCGTGACGCGCGGTCTGATCACGCTGGAGAAGAAACCGGTGTCGCTGCGCGCCATCCTGGCCGCCGCCGTCGAGCAGACCATGGGCGCCATGCACAAGGGCGCTCACCATTTCGACACCGTGTGCGGCGAAGAAGACTACTGGGTGCGCGGCGACGCCACCCGCCTGATCCAGGTGCTGACCAACCTGCTGGTCAACGCCGCCAAGTACTCGCCGCCGCAATCGTCGATCCGGGTGACCCTGGCGCGCGACGGAGAACGCATCAGCGTCGAGGTCAGCGACAACGGCAACGGCATCGAACCGGAACTGCTGCCGCGCGTGTTCGAACTGTTTTCGCAGGGACGGCGGACGCCCGACCGGGCCACCGGCGGGCTGGGCCTGGGCCTGGCGCTGGTGCGCAAACTGGTGGAGCTGCACGGCGGCAGCGTGATGGCCTACAGCGAGGGCGCGGGCCAGGGCAGCCGGTTTACCATCGAACTGCCGGCGGCGGACATGCGCGCCGCCGACGTGGCCGATGAAGCCTTGCGGGCGAGCGCCGGGGTGGCATGAAGCGCTGCGGTCTGTATCAGGAAAAGCTGTCTCCTCTCCTCTACACCAAAGCCGCCCCGCCTTACGCTGACGCCTATGCCAGGTTCGCGCAAGTGGCCAATACCATGCTAGGCAAGCTGTCTTGACAAATTCGTCGTTCGACGACATGCCGCCCACTCATCCCCTATGCCGACTTGCGCTTCAGCACCGCTGCCGGTTCATCCCAACGCCGGAACTGGTTACGGATGTCGACAGCGCCTGCCGGATCAGGCAAGAGAACGATGGTGGTGGGTATGTTCTTCGATTCCAGCTCAATATGTTTCGACGCTTTGTGCGCTTCCGACCGTCTCGATCTCGCCTGACATCACGTTGACCAGGTATGCGTTCACCCCGACGTAGCAACGCTCGAAACGTCCATGCAACACATCGTCCTCGCTGTTGACCCGTACGATCCAGTAGTCTCCGTCGCCTGACAATTCGCAGGAAATGAGCGCGAATTTCTCGTACTGTGGCGAGAGCGGATCGCCTTCGGAGTGGCGCAGAATCATTGACTGGGCCGCTTCGGCACTGATCATTCTTCGTCCATCCGCGCTAGTCCGTCGAAAAGCGGCCCCTTCAGAACGGAACGGCGCACTGTCGCCGATTGTCTGCCTTGCTGTAGCAGCACCGAATTCTTGCGGGCGAGATTGGCGCTCCCCAATCGCGCCGCCACGTACACGGCCAGCGGCGCGTCCGGCGTCTTGCGCCAGGAGCGGCGGCCGCGTCTGGCGACAGCCGTATCGGCGTCCGGATCGCGCGCGGCGGCGCCCGTTGCCAACGCCTCCGCATGGCGCAGGGCACGGTTGGCCATCGCCTTTCGCAAAGCGATCGCCTTATGCGCCTTGCTGCGCGCTTCAGCCAATGTGTTGCGTCCATCCTTGGCGTAACTGAGCTCCTTTTTACGCCGTGGCGTCATGCGCGATTTCATCGTATGTGGGTCTCCTGAATCGCCCAGCTTACCACGGCCGCTCAGCGCACCAGGCGAGGCCGCTTGTTGTCGAAACGCCTAAGCCGAATCGGATACTGCAAGGCCCGCGCATCGTCCGCGCGAGGGGTGGCGCCCGGTTCCAGCGCCAAGGTCACGATCATCTCGCGCAGATGCTCGAACACCTGCACGGTCGCGTTCCTTGACCGCCTCGCGGGCGCAAGCTACCTGACGGGGCGATTGTGGCGTTTCCGCACGCTCAGCTGCAAGCTTGCCCTGCGTCATACCCGGCGCTGATACTTCGCAGTACCGTTGCTTAAAGAGATGTTGCGGTGAAACAATCAGGGGGACATCCATGTCTTACATCGGCCACCCGATCGAAGCGCACACAAGCGGGTTCACGCAGGCACACGACCTGGTGCAGCGGATTTTGAACGCCCTGTCCGCGCCGCGTGCGCCGGCGCCGCAGCCGGCCAGCGCGCCCGACTGCATCGCCTTCCAGGCCGCGATGCAAGCCCACAACCTGCCCTGCCCGCGCGTCGCCGCCCTGTTCAACAGCGCCTGCGCGATGGCTGGCGTGCGCGCGCTGCACAGCGCCGCCGAAGCGCGCCGCTACCTGCGCGACGGCGCGGTCTATCCGCTGCTGTTCGTCCCGGTGAGCGAGGACGGCGGTGCCGAGACGTTTTCGGCGATCGCTTACGAGAAAAACGCCGATGCCGCGGTGCTCGGCAACGGCGCGCCGATCGCGCTGAGCGATGTGGTGCGCCTGCTGGAGCTGCCCTGCGCGCGCGGCTATCTGCTGCAAGAACTGCCGTCGCCGCACCGCCTGGGCGGTTTGCGCGTGACGGTGGCAATGTCCGCGCACGGCCCGCACATTGTGCACGCCGCGTGGAAGCTGGCCGGCGCCGACGACGACATTGCGCTCCCGTTATGGAAAGCGAGCAGCCGCCTGGTACTGGCCGGCGCCGCGCTGTTCCCGTTCATCGAGCGGCAGCACTGGGACATCGCCCTGAGCGCGCGCGGCCCGCTGGCGATGGGAATGCGCGCGCAGCCCGCCCAGGCGCTTTAAAACGCGGCGCCGATCCAGACGCCGCCCAGCGCGATGACCGCGCCGACGCCGCGCAGCCATGCCTGCTGCTGGCGCAGTACCGCGCCAGCCAGCATGCCGCCGGCCAGCAGCACCGCGCTCGACGCCAGGATGCCCATGAAGTACATGCCGGCGCTGCCCACGTGCGGCATTTCGGCGCCATGCGCCAGGCCGTGAACGACGGCGAACGAACCGACCATCAATGCGCCCAGCGCCGGCATCAGCTTGATCTTGAAGGCGATCGACAGGCCAAGCACCAGCACCGAAGCGATGATCGCGCTTTCCAGCGCGGCGATGCCCATGCCGGCCATGCCCATCATGCCGCCGGCGGCCAGCAAGGCGATGAAGCTCATTGGCAGCAGCGCCCGCGCGCGCCCGCCCAGTTGCGCCGCCCAGATGCCGACGGCGACGGCGGCCAGCATGTGGTCCAGGCCGGAAAACGGATGCGCCAGGCCGGCCAGCAGGCCGCCGTCATGGCCGGGATGGGCCAGCGCCGCGCCGCAGTAGAACAGTGGCGCCAGCGCCAGGGTACGGATGAATGTCGATTTCATGTGAAGCTCCAGGATAGAAAATGAATAAAGAATTTAGCGCCAGGCGGTTCCGGTCAGTTCCGACAGCACCGCCGCCACGCGCGTGCGGCTGGCGTGATAACCGATGATGACCAGTTCCGAACGGCGCGCCGCCGGCCGCACCGCGTCGACGCTGATCATCACGCGCGAGCGCACGCCCTGCACCAGCACTGCCTGATCGGTCTCGCTGGTGCGAATGAATCCCTTGCTGCGCAAGACCGGCTCCAGGCGCACCGCTTCCTGCAAGGCGTGGCGCACCTTGTCCGCGCTCTGCGGCGCATCGCTGCGCAGCACGAACGACAGCCAGCCCGGGTCCTGCTCGTGAAAATGCTTGTGCGTGGCCAGCCCGTGCGAATGCGCAGCGAGCCCCGAATGCGCATGCCCGTTCAGGCGCCCCTGCTCGGCCAGCACGCCGGTGTTCGGGCCGGGCATGGTCGCCAGCGGCGTGTAGCTGTGCGTATGCTCGGTACGGGTCGGCTGGTGCAGGCGCAGGCCGAGCGCGAGGCGGATGTCGAGTTGCGCCTTGTGCGCCAGCTCCAGGAAGCGCACCTTGGGCGCGCGCTCGCGCACCCGCGTTTCCGCCAGCAGCAGCGCGTCGTCGTCCAGCTCATCGATCTTGTTGAGCACCACCACGTCGGCAAATTCGAGCTGCTGGCCGAACACCGTGGCCGCCGCATCGCTGCCGCCGCCAGGTTCGAACTGGTCCGACAGCAGCAGCGGCGTATCCACCACCGCCAGGGTGGCGTCGAGGATGAAGTCCTCGGCCAGTTCGGCGCTTTGCAGCATCTCCATGATCGCCGTCGGCAGCGCCAGGCCGGACGTTTCGATCAGCACGTGGTCGACGTTCGCGCGGCGCGCGGCAATCGCCCGCATGGTCGGCAAGAACAGTTCGTCGTCGCCATACGCGATCAGCCCATACGGAAAATCGTGGACCCGCACCTGGTCGTCAAGCCCTGCCTCGCCGCGCACCAGCGCGCCGTCGATGGAGATTTCGCCGAACTCGTTGATCAACAACGCCAGGCGCCGGCTCTGGCGCTTTTCGATCAGGCTGCGCAGCAGGGTCGTCTTGCCCGAGCCGAGGAAGCCGGTCACGATGGTGACGGGAATCGGCTGCTTCATGCCAGCTCCAGTGCCGCCAGTTGCGCGATCAGGTCGTCGGCGCTGTTGCACATGGCCGGGTAGTCGACCTGCGGACGGCGCACCACCAGCAGCGGGATGCCGAGTTCCCTGGCCGCCGCCACCTTGGCCGCGTAGCCGCCGGCGTCGCCCGAATCCTTGGTCACCACGCAGTCGATCTGCCAGTCGCGCCACAGGGCGATGTTGAACTCCTTCGAGAACGGCCCCTGCATCGCGCAGATGCGCTCGCGCGGCACGCCCAGCGCCACCGCGCGCTCGATGAATTCCGGTTCGGCCGTCAGGCGCGCGAACCATTGCCGGTCGCCGGCGCCGTCGGCATGCAAAAACGCCGCCAGGTCTTTCGACCCGGTGGACAGGAAGATGCGCTGCCCGGTCGCGATGGCGCGTTCGGCCGCGTCCTGCGGCGACGCGCACAGGGTACCGCCGTCCGCACTGAAACTGCTTGGGCGCTCGTAGCGCAGGTAAGGAATGTCCAACTCGCGCGACAGGCCGATCAACTGTTCCGACATGCTGGTCGCATAGGGATGGGTGGCGTCCACCAGCACCCTGGCGCCGCTGGCGACCAGCGCCTGGCGCCGCGCCTCGATGCCCTGGCGTCCGGCCCAGACGGTGGCGCCGGGGCAGGCCTTGAGCGCCACATCGCCGCCATGGTCGGTCGCCGCCGACACCACCACGGGACGCGCCTGGCCGGCCGCCAGCCGGGCCGCCAGCGCATTGCCGTCGCTGGTGCCGGAGAAGACCCACACGCCGCCATCGGGCAGTTCCTGGCGCTGCGGCAGCGTGCTGTCGGCCTTGGCGTCCCAGTCGTTGTAGCCGCGCGGAGTAAAGATCTGCCCGCGCTTGCGCTGCGTGAAGCGGTTGCCGACCACGATGGTGGTGAGCATGTCGAACTGCAGCGACGGCAGTTCGTCGAGCCGGTGGATGCTTACTTCCTGCCCCGGGCGGTAAGCGTTCTTCACCACGCCGCACAGGGTGTGCGGGGCTTTCGATTCGAGCATCAGCTGCAGCACGCGGTACACGCCCTGCTGGCGGCTGGCGCTCTGCACGTTGTACATCACGCAGGCCAGGTCGGCCTTGGCGATGTGGCGCGCGCGGTGCTCGATCCATTCCCATGGGCACAGCAGGTCCGACAAACTCAGTGTGGCAAAGTCGTGCGACAGCGGGGAGCCGAGCAGCGACGCGCAGGCGTTGGCCGAGGTGATCCCGGGGATCAGGTTGACCTGATAGGTATCAGTCTCGCTCATTTCTTCATACGCCAGCGCGGCCATCGCGTAGATGCCGATGTCGCCGCTGGAGATGAGGGCCACGCGCGCTCCGCCACGGGCCTTGTCGATGGCCATCAGGGCGCGCTCGCGCTCCTGCGTCAGCGGCGGCGTGTGGATTTCCTTGCCCTCGACATGCGGCATAATCCAGCGCAAATACAGTTCGTACGCCACGATCACGTCGCTGTCCCTCAGCGCCGCAATCGCGCGCGGCGCGATCAGGTCCTCGTAACCGGGACCGACCGACACCAGATTCAATACACCACTCATCAGATCTCCATCCATTTATCTTCCACTACCGCGACGGCCACGCCGTCCAGGCACGTTTTCGGCACCACGAGCGCGCCGCGCGGACTGGCAACCAGCGCGCACGGCTCGCAGACGCCATCCAATCCCACATTGCTGCGCACCCAGTCCGACGGCACGCTCACCCACGGACGCGCCGCCAGGGTCGCGCGCGCAAACACGCGCAGCGGCAGCTCGTGGCGGCTGCAAAATTCCAGCAGGCCGGGTTCATTCGCTTTCAGGTCCACGGTGGCGATCTCGCGCACGTCTTCCATGCGGCGCTGGCCGAGCGCATGGCGCACCGCCGCCTCGATCCGCTGCGCCGGCACGCCCTTGCGGCAGCCGATGCCGACCACCAGCGGCTTCAAGGCCTCGGTGGCGGTGGTCACGACCGGCGTTGCGCCGACCGACCGCGCGACTGTGTAAGCCAGCGCATTGGCGCCGCCCTCGTGACCGGCCAGCAGCGACACGGCAAAGCGCCCCGCTTCGTCCAGCACCACGACCGCCGGGTCGGTGTGCTTGTCCAGCGCCAAACCGTCGATAAAGCGCACCGCGATGCCGGTCGCGCCGATCACGATCCACTGCGCATGGCGGCGGTAGCACTCGGCAAACTGCGCCTTGTGGCTGACGCCTTCGCGCAGCCACGGGCGATACACTTCGGCGCCCAGCGCCGCTTGCAGCACCGCCGCCAGCTCCTCGCCATGCGCGCGCACCAGCCAGATGGCCGGCGCCGCGTTCACGACGCGGCCTCCGTCCTGTTCTTCTTGACAACCCTGAACAGGTGCGTGAAGTCCTTCGAATACAGGCTCGATTCGACCGCGACATCCTTGTCGAGCGCGGCGCCGACCAGCATCATCGTGGTCAGGTTCCATTCGCCGCGCCTGGTGTCTTCCAGTACGGTGCCGAGCGTGCCCTGGTAGATTTTCTGTTCCGGCCAGGTGGCGCGGTACACGAGGCGCACCGGCGTCTCCTGCGGATAGTGCAGCGAGAGGTCGCCGACGATCTTTTTAAGGTGCGGTCCGGACAGGAAGATGCACATGGTGGCGCGGTGTTCGGCCAGGCGCGCGATCGATTCGAGTTCCGGCACGGCCGAGGCGCGGCCCGAAACGCGCGTCAGGATCACGCTCTGCGACACTTCGGGCTTGGTCAGCTCGGCGCTGATGGCCGCCGCCGCGGCGGTGAACGAGGACACGCCGGGCACGACTTCATAGGCGATGCCCAGCGCGTCGAGGCGGCGCATCTGTTCGGCGGTGGCGCCGTAGATGGCCGGGTCGCCCGAGTGCAGGCGCACCACGTCGATATCCTTCTCCTTCGCGCGCACGTAGCAGGCCTGCTGCTGCTCCAGATCGAGCTTGGCGGTGTCGATGATCTCGGCGTCGAGGCGGCAGTGGGTCAGCATCTCGGTCGGCACCAGCGAACCGGCGTACAGCACCATGTCGACGCTGCCCAGCAGGCGCGCACCGCGCAGGGTGATCAAATCGGCGGCGCCGGGGCCCGCTCCAACGAAGTACACTTTCATCTTATCTCTCCTGCCGTGGTTGACGGCGCACCAGCAAGGTGGCCAGGTAGCCCATGGCGTCGTTGGCGACAAGGTCGCCGACGCCCGAGGCCAGCAATTCGCCGGGCAGGCCGATGCGGCGGGCAAAGGCGCAATGCTCGGCAATCCCCATCTCGCGCAGCAGGTCGAGCACCCAGCCGAGGCGCGCGCCGACCTTCATCAGCACCACGATGTCGTGCGTGAGGATGTCGTTGCGCAGTTCTTCCGGCGTCTCGGGGCATGGCAGAATCAGCACGCGCTCCTTGCCCTCCCCCAGCGGCCACGCCAGCGCCGACGCGGCGGCGGCATAGCTGGTAATGCCCGGGAAGGTGCGCTGCGGCAGGTCCGGAATGCGCGCGCGCAGGGCCGCCAGCACGTAGCCGTAGGTGGAATAGGTGAGCGAATCGCCGATGGTCAGGTAAGCCACGTCGCGCCCCGCGCGCAGCTCCAGCGCGATGGCGTCGGCCAGCTGCGCGTAATGCTCGCTCAGGACCGAACGGTCCGGGTCCATATTGAATTCGATCTCGCGCAGCCTGGCGGGGTCGATGTCGATCCCGGCCAGGCACTGGAGCGCGACCGACAGTTCGGCGCCACGCGCGCGCGGCGCGTAAATCAGGTCGGCGCGGCGCAATGCGTCCAGCGCCGCCAGCGGCAGGTAGCCGGCCGGGCCGGGGCCGACGCCGATCCCCCAGAGGGTGCCGGTGCTCATGCGTCCACCCCCAGCGCGTTGCCGGCCAGGTCGAACAGGCGTACTTCGAGGCGCTTCACGGACGGCACGCGCGCATGCGCGAGCGCGCCGATGCGGTGCTCGATCTCGACCCACACCGCCCTGGCGAAGGACTCACTCTTTAAACGTTCCATTGCTGCTTCCACTGTGTTTGCATTTTCCATATCCAGTACCAGTTGCGCATCGCCGCCCATTTCTTGCACCACGCGCGCCACGCCCGCCATGGCCATATTGCTCTTGCTCGAATGCGTGTCCCAAAACCCGTCCAGCACCTTGGCCAGCTTGCCCGGGTGGCCGGCGAGCCACAGCACATCGAGGCTGCGCTCCGCTTCCCGCAGCGCCTTTTCGGTAAAGTCCAGCGCGTCGCCGAGGAAGTTCGCGATCTGCACCGAGCGTTCGTCCGGCAGCCCGAGGACGCCGCTGGCGAACTCGCGCCCGATCTTGCCGGGCAGGTAAGCGACGCTCTCCGTACTCGCCGCCAGCGCCACCCGCACATACACTTCAACCGACGCGATCCAGGTCGACAGCGACATCGGCTCGACGATGCCCGAGGTGCCGAGTATCGAGATCCCGCCGACGATGCCCAGGCGCGGATTGAAGGTCTTGCGCGCGATGACGTCCCCGTTCTCGCAGCCGATGGTCAGGTCGAAGCCGCTGTCGGGCGGCTCCGCCATGGCGTCGTCCAGCATTTCCTCGACCGCGCGCCGCATCATCTGGCGCGGCACCGGATTAATCGCCGGCTCGCCCACCGCCACCCGAAGGCCGGGACGCGTCGCCGTGCCCACGCCACGTCCGGCAAAAAAACGCAGCGCGCGCGCATCGTTGCGCCGTACCTCGGCAAAGATGGTGGCGCCGTGGGTGTTGTCCGGATCGTCGCCACCATCTTTCAACACCTCGGCCCGTGCTGCGCCGTCATCGGTCCAATCCACCATCTGGATCGGCACTTCCAGAAAATGCACGCCATCGGGCAGGCTGACCCTGACGGCCTCGCAGCGCTGGCCGTGCAGCAGCAGCCCGAGTGCGGCCTTGACCGCCGCCGTGGCGCAACTGCCTGTCGTGCGGCCGCGCCGCAAGCCATTTAATGCGGGGATGGCAAGGTCGAACCGGACCCGTTCAAGGGGCTTCATACCCTGCAAGCTGATTGAGCGCGTCAATCATCAGGCCATTGACCACGCTTGCCGCCCAGGGCGACCCGCCGCGCGTGCCGCTGTTGGTAATGCGTGGCACCTGCAGGCAGCGCCGCAATTCGTCCTTGGTTTCGCGCGTGCCGACAAAGCCGACCGGCAGGCCGATCACGAGCTGCGGGCGCCAGCCATGGTCGCGGATCAGGCGCACCGCTTCGGCAATCGCCGTCGGCGCGTCGCCGATCGACAGCACCACGTCGTTGCCGAATTTTTGCCAGCCGCGCCGAATGCCGGCGGCCGAACGCGTAATCCCTTCGGCCGCCGACATCAGGTGCGTTTCGCGGTCATGCACGCCGCACCAGGTATCGACACCGAGTGTTTCGAGCAGTTGGCGCTTGAGGCCCGTCTGCACCATGGTCACATCGGTCAGCACGCGCTTGCAGCGCAGCAGCGCCAGGATGCCGCTTTCGACCGCGCCCGGCGAAAAGTACATATCGTCCACCGCGCCGAAGTCGCCGCTGGTGTGCACCAGCCGTTGCAGGATCGTCAGGTGCGAGGCCGGGAAGCCCGACCAGTCGCGCCCTGCGGCGATGATCTGGAAGCTTTCCGCCTCGATCGGGTGCGGCTCGTACGGCGCATACGCCGGCGCGGCGGCCGCCTCCGGCGCTTGCGCCAGCAGGCCGCGTACCGCCAGGTGGTGCGCACGCTGCGGCTCGCCTACCTGCTGCTCGAAGCCGACGATCTGCACGCGGTATTTGCACAGGGAGCAGTTCATGGCCGCGCGTCCGGCCACGGCCTCGCGGGCGCGTTCGATCATCACATCCGCCACATGCGGATGCACGCCGAAGTAGCCGGCCTTGAGCACTTCCAGCCCCGGCTCGCGCTCGCGCAGGTCGTCGGCGGCCGCATAGATACGCTTGACCAGCACGCCGTCGAACAAAAAGAACGGCAGCACCACCAGGCGCTCGTAGCCCATGCGGGCGGCGGCGCGCAGGCCGTCGGCCACCAGCGGCGTCGCCGTACCCGAATAGCATACGTACACGCCGCCGAAGCCCATGCCCTCTTCCAGCATGCGCGCCAGCTTGGCCACCTCGCCATTCGCATCCGGGTCCGTGGTGCCGCGTCCGACCAGCACCAGGCAGGTATCGGAACGGCGCACCGTCAGCGGCGACGTGGCCTCCGCTTCGACGATGCGCTCCTGGGCCAGTTGCAGCAGCTTCGGGTGCAGGTTCATCGGCGCGCCGAAATGGAAATCGATCTCCGGATAATCGCGCGCCATGGCCTGCACTTCGGCCGGCATGTCGTTCTTGGCGTGGCGGGCGGCCAGCAGCACGCCCGGCACCACCGCCACCTGGCGCGTGCCCGCAGCCAGGTTGGCCTGCACCGCTTGCGCGATGGTCGGGCTGGAGAACTCCAGGTAGCCATGCGTGACCACGT
Source organism: Massilia atriviolacea (assembly GCF_003953935.1). GTDB lineage: Bacteria > Pseudomonadota > Gammaproteobacteria > Burkholderiales > Burkholderiaceae_D > Telluria_A > Telluria_A atriviolacea. The sequence continues at coordinate 159,403 of NZ_RXLQ01000003.1, read as the reverse complement.
CGTCCGGTGCGCGCGCGCGCACCAGTTCGACCAGCGCCTCGAATTCGCGCACGGCGTCGGGATCGCGGCTGCCGTGGCCCGCGACGACGATGCCGAGTTTTTCTTGTCGGGTCATGGTACCGGCGCCGCCTCGATCTGGCTGGCCATCGGCGCGAGCGTACGAATCAGCATGATGCTCATGTCGGAACAGGTATGGCTGGCGCATTCCAGCAGGCTGCCATGCCATTCGGCTTCGCCACGGGTCAGGTTCTCCCAGACTTCGACCGGATGATCGGGCGAGATGCCGTTTTCCAGCAGGTAGGCCGCGATATGCCAAGGCATGAACGAGCGCGCCGCGTCCCATGGGCACGGGATCACGATCGCGTTGCGCTGGTCCTGCAGCACGTGCACCAGGTGGCGCTTGAAGGGATCGAGGTCGCCACGGCGGTGGAAGGTGATGAAGGTGGTCTCGTCGAAGCACACCTTGGCGCGCGACGCGAGGATCTGGGCCGACGAAATGCCGGGCAGCGATTCGACCGGGTGGCCGCAGGCGCGTTCGACCCGTTCCAGGTACTGGAAGCCGCTGAAGTGAATGTCGCCCATGAAGACGACCACGCAGCGTTTGCCGGCGTGGTGCAGGCGCGCCACTTCGTCGAGCTGCGCAACCTGGTCGCGGTAGGCCATGCCGATGACCTGCGCGTCGGCCGGTATCAGGCTCTGGACCACGTTCAGTACCGCGTCGAAACCGGCGACGACGTCGGCCTCGCGAATGAGTTGCGCGCCGCGCTGCGTCAGGTAGCCGACGTCGCCGGGTCCCGCGCCTATGCAAATAATCATGTAAAACTGCTCCTCGATTCTGTGTTGTCAGGTGGGCGCAAGGCGCGCGCGGATCGTCAGCGCCAGGTTATCGGCCGACAGCTGCTCCAGCGTCAGGCATTCGGCGCCCAGGGTTTGCGCCAGTTGCGCGGCGCGTCCGAGGCGCAGGTAGCCGCTCTCGGTGTCGAGCACCAGCGCCGGCACGCCCCGTTCGGCCAGCTGGCCGGCCAGCTCCAGCGATTCGCGCCAGGCGTCGCCATCGGCCGCCAGCGGCACATTGGCCTTGCCGTCGGTGAGCAGCACCATCAGCGCCGGGGCGCGATGGGCCGATTTGTCCAGCGTGTCCAGCGCCAGGTGCAGCGCGTGCGGCAAAGGCGTGCGCCCGCCGGTCGGCAGCTCGGACAAGCCCTGTTCCGCGCGCTCCACGCTGCCCGTCGGCGCCAGCAGCAACTGCGCCGACTGGCCCCGGAAGGCAATCACGGCTACCGTATCGCGCCGCTGGTAGGCGTCGGTCAGCAGGGCCAGCACGGCGCCCTTGACCGCCTCCATGCGGCGCTGCGCGGCCATGGAGCCGGAGGCGTCCACCACGAACAGGATCAGGTTGGCGCTTTTGCCGACCCGGATCTGCTGGTGCAGGTCGGCCCGCGTGACCTGCACGTGGCCCGGCTCGCGCATGGCGGCGCTCAGCAAGGTTGCGCCGATGGCGATGCTGGTCGGCTGTTCGTCGGGCACGGCCCGCACCACGCGGCCGCGCGAGGCGCCCATCGCTTCGCTGCGGCGCCCTGCGCTGCTGCTGCCTGCGGTCGATTCGACCACGATGCGGGGCGCGGCGGCGCTGGGGGCGGCCGCGAACACCTGCTCCTCACCTTGCTGCTCGGGCGGCGTCTGTTCGCCATCTTCGGATGCGCCGGCGTCGTCCTGCGCCGGCGGCGGCGGCGACGCTTCGCGCATCAATTCATCCAGGCGGTCGCGATCCAGGCCAGGTTGTTCGAACGGTTTGCGGCGGCGCCGGTGCGGCAGTACCAGTTCGGCGGCGGCGCGCAGGTCGGCCGGCGTGACGTGCAGGCGCCCGTCCAGCGCCGCCAGGGCGCGCGATGCCTTGTGCATGACGATGTCCGCACGCAGGCTGGCGACGTCGAACTCGCAGCACAGGTGGCTGATCAGGTCGAGCATGGCGTCGTCCAGCGTCACCTGCGGCAGCAGGCGCTGGGCCTCGGCCAGCTGGCGGTGCAAGGCTTGCTGCTGTTCGTCCCACGCCGCACTGAAGGCCGCCGGATCGGCTTCGAAGGCGATCCGGCGGCGCACGACCTCCGAACGCACCGTCTTCTCGCGCGGCGCCGCCACTTCGACCATCAGGGCGAAGCGGTCCAGCAGTTGCGGGCGCAGGTCGCCCTCTTCCAGGTTCATCGTGCCGACCAGCGTAAAACGCGCCGGGTGGCGGATCGACAGGCCTTCGCGCTGGACCGAATTGACGCCCATGGCCGCCACGTCGAGCAGCACGTCGACCAGGTGATCGGCCAGCAGGTTGACTTCATCGATATAGAGTACGCCACGGTGCGCCGCCGCCAGCAAGCCTGGCTGGAACACGCGCTGGCCTCCCTGCAGGGCACGCGCAAGATCGACGCTGCCGATCACGCGGTCTTCGGTCGCGCCCAATGGCAGCGTCACGAAAGGAACCGGCGCCTGGCGCGGCGTGCCGCTGGCGCAGGCGTCGCAGTGTTCGGACACCGCACCGGCGCCGCAGTTGAAGGCGCAGCCGGCCACGGTGTCGATCTGCGGCAGGACGTCGGCCAGCGCGCGCGCCGCCGTGCTCTTGGCCGTGCCCTTGTCGCCACGAATCAGCACACCGCCCATGCTCGGATCGACTGCGCACAGCATCAGCGCGCGCTGCAACTGCGCCTGGCCGACGATGGCCGAAAACGGGAAGTTCATGATCTTATCCATTGCGCGCCGTTTCACCGCGTGCTTCGAGCAGGGTTTCGCTATCGAGATACAGTTCGCGCAGCCTTGCCAGCGTTTCCGGGCGCGGTTCGGCCCACATGCCACGGCTGGCCGCTTCCAGCAGGCGCTCGGCAATCGCGTTCTGCGCCCACGGGTTGGCCTCTTCCAGGAAGCGCTGCATGTCCTCGTCGAAGCCGTAGGCCTGGGCCACGTCTTCGTACATCCAGTCGTCCATCACGTGGGCTGTGGCGTCGTAGCCGAACAGGTAGTCGACGGTGGCGGTCAGTTCCAGCCCGCCCTTGTAGCCGTGGCGCTGTATGCTGGCCAGCCATTTGGGATTGACCACGCGCGAGCGGAACACGCGCAGGGTTTCTTCCTTGAGGTCGCGCACCTGCGCGCGCGCCGGGTCGTGGCTGTCGCCGAAATAGTGGCGCGGCTGCTGGCCGGTCAGGGCGCGGATGGTGGCGATCATCCCGCCGTGAAATTGCAGGTAGTCGTCGCTGTCGAAGATGTCGTGTTCGCGGTTGTCCTGGTTGTGCAGGGCGACCTGCACGCCGGACAGGCGCACCTTGAAGGCGTCGCGCTGGTCCGCGCCCTGTTCGCCGCGCGCGTAGGCATAGCCGCCCCAGTTGACGTAGGCTTCGGCAAAATCGGTGTCGGCTTCCCAGTTCTTGTGCTGGATCAGCGGCAGGATGCCGGCGCCGTAGCTGCCCGGCTTGGCGCCGAACACGCGGTACGATGCGCGCCGCGCGCCCTCGTCAGGACTCAGTCCCTGTTCGATCCAGCCTCCCAGTTCGGCCAGGTAGTGCTTGCGCACGAAGTTGTGCGTGAGCGGTTCGTCAAGGGCGATGACGGTGTTGACCGCGTCGTCGATCAGGTCGATCAGCTGCGGGAACGCGTCGCGGAAAAAGCCGCTGATGCGTGTCGTGACGTCGATGCGCGGGCGTTTCAGTTCGTCCAGCGGGATCACTTCCACCCCGCTCACCTGGCGGCTTTCGGCGCGCCACACCGGGCGCACGCCGAGCAGCGCCAGGATCTGGGCCACGTCGTCGCCGTGGGTGCGCATCGCGCTGGTGCCCCAGATGCTGATGGCGACGCTCTCGGGATACTCACCGGTTTCGCGCTCGTGCCGCGTCAGTACTTCGTGCGCCAGTTGCAGGCCGACGCGCCAGGCCGATTGCGACGGCACGCTGCGCGGGTCGACCGAATAGAAATTGCGCCCGGTCGGCAGGATGTGCGCCATGCCGCGCGTTGGCGAGCCGCTCGGGCCGGCCGGTACGTAGGCGCCGGACAGGCCGTCGATCAGGTTGTCGATTTCGTCGGTGGCGCGCGCCAGGTTCGGCACCAGCTGGCTGCACGCGAAAGCGAGCACCGTGCGCAGTGCGTCGAAGCGATTCGATGCCGGCGCGGCGGGAGCGGGAGCGGCTGCGGCGACTGGCGCGCGCGCCGCTACCGGACGCGCTTTGCCCATCTGCGACAGCACATTGGTCTTTGCGCGCAGCGCTGGTTGCAGCAGGGGCGCGGCCGATGCCGCGGCGTCGATGTCGGCGAAGACCAGCCCGATCACGTCGCCGATGGCGTCTTGGCGGTAATCGCGCGAGGCCAGCTCGGTAAACAGGCGCAGGCACAGCGCGTCGATGGCGTCCAGCGCGTCGGAGCGCGTGACCACCGCGCACTGCGCCAGGCGCGCCAGCGCGGGCGCCGCGTTGATGCGGCGGCCCTTCTGGTCGAGCAGCAGGTCCATGGTGAGGCCGAACAGCTTTGCCACTTCGGCCTGCAGGCCCGGAATATCCAGGTTGGGCAGGCGCGTGAGCGAGACCAGCATGGCCGGCATCTGCTGCGCATCGGGACCGCCGCCGAGGATGTGCAGGCCGTCGCGAATCTGGGCCGAACCGAGTTCGCACAGATAGCCGTCCAGGTCTTCGATCAGGTGGGCCACGTCGGAGCCGCCCATCGACGCCAGCGCGGCCGGCAGTTCGCCGTCTTCCTCGTGATGGTGATGATGATCGTGGTCGTGGTCATGGTCATGGTCGTGACCATGATGGTGGTGATGGCCATGCCCATGGTCGTGGTCGTGGTCGTGGTCGTGGCCATGGTCATGGTCGTGGTGCAGCAGGCGCGCCTGCAGGTCGGCATTCAGGTTGGTCTGCTTGACCAGGTCCCAGATCTGCTGCTGCAACAGCGGCAGTTTGGCCGGGTCCAGCACCTCGACCTGGTAATACTCGTCGACCAGCTGCGTCAATTGCGCCAGCGCGCCGTAGGTATCGGCGGTGGTCATCGGCGGCGTCAGGTGGTCGACCACGACCGAGTGCGCGCGGCGCTTGGCCTGCGAGCCTTCGCCCGGATCGTTGATGATGAACGGGTAGAACAGCGGCAGGTCGCCCAGCAGCGCATCCGGGAAGCAGTCCTGCGACAGGCCCACGCCTTTACCGGGCAGCCATTCCATGGTGCCGTGCTTGCCGACGTGGACGATGGCGTCCGCGCGCCACACGTCGCGCAGCCAGCGGTACAGCGCATAGTAGTGGTGGGTCGGCGGCAGGTCGCTCTGGTGATAGATCGCATCCGGGTCCATGCCATAGCCGCGCGGCGGTTGCAGCGCGACGAAGGTATTGCCCAATTCGATGCCGGCCAGCGCCAGGTGGCCGTCGCACACGTAGGCTTCGCCAGGTGCGGCGCCCCACTGGGTGCTCATTTTTTCCTGCATGTCGGGCGTGAGCTCGGCGAACCACTGCGCGTACAGCGCGGCCGGCACGCGCCCGGCGGCATTGCGCAACTGCTCGGTGGTCACGTAAATCTGGTCGTACGAACAGCGCGCCACCAGCTCGTGGATCAGCGTCGTGCCGTCGGCGGGCGGCTGGCCGACGTCGTAGCCGGCGGCGCGCATGGCTTCCAGGATGCGCATCAGCGAGGCCGGCGCGTCCAGCCCGACCGCATTGCCGATCTGCGCGGCCTTGCTGCTCGAGTTGGTGAACATGAAGGCCACGCGCTTTTCGGCGTTCGGCACGTGCTTGAGGCGTGCGAAGCGCGCGGCGATGCCGGCCACGCGCGCCACGCGGTCAGGCACCGGTTCGTATTCGACCGCGTCGCCCTGCAAACCGGCGGCGCGCGACTTGAACGAGACCGGCGCGGTGATGATGCGCCCGTCGAATTCCGGCAGCACCACGTTCATGGCGGTATCGAGCGGATTGAGGCCGCGCGCGGACTGCTCCCACTGCGCCAGGGTCATGCCGCTGGTGATCGCCTGGAGCACCGGCACGTCGAGCGTTTCCAGCACCCCGACCGACCAGCCGGCCGGCGTGGGGCCGCCAGGCGTGATCTCGCCCATCGCGAACGAGGTTGTATTGATCAGTACATCGATATGCACGCCGCGCGCATCGCTGAAGTAGCGCAGTGCGTCAGGCAAAGCGCCACTGCCGCCGGCTCCTGCGCCGCTGCGCAGCGAGGACGTGAACACCGGCAGCACATTCATGCCGCGCTTTTCCAGCGCGTCGAGCAGCGCGTCGATGAAGCGCGTGTTCCCGCTCATCCAGTGTGCGCGATAGAACACGATGCCCGCACTCGGCGCGCCGGCCTTGCGCAGCGCCAGCCAGTCGTCGATGCCGGCGCCCTGCGCCAGGTCGGGATGATAGATGCCGTGTTCCGGCAAAGGCAGCGCGCTTTCGAAGCCGAAGCCGGTCAGCAGCAGGTGGTCGGACAGGTAGCGCAGCAGCTGCGCCAGGTTGCCGCTGCCGCCGCAATGGAAGTAATTGAGCGTCTGTTGCAGCACGTCGGGAGCGACGGTCGATACCGCGGCCAGTTCGGGATCGGGCTCGCCGGTGCCGCTGATCGCGATCAGGTGCTGGCCGGTGCGGCGCGCGTGGCTGACCAGGTCCGCAAAACCGGGAACGCTGCCGAGCCGTCCCAGCACACGCAGGATGATGATGCGCGCGCCCTGCACCTCGCGCGAGAGCAGCGCCGTTGCGCCGCCATCGAGGTCGAGTCCCTGCAGGCTCACGCCAGCCACCGCGCCGAACTCCGGCGGCAGCTGGCTCACCGCGTGATGCAGTACCGTCAGGTCGTTCGATGCATGGGTAAGCAGCGCGATGGGCGCCGGGCCTTGAGGAAAATCAGCTGTCATTGTCTGCCACGAGTGTGTCGCCTTCGCCGATGCGATGGAAAATCAGGTCGGTCACTTCTTCGCCGCCGATCAGGTGTTCGCTGACGATGCGGCAAGCCGCCGCTTCGTCCACGCGCCGGTACCACACGCCTTCCGGATACACGACCACGATCGGCCCTTCATTGCGGCAGGCGACCATGCAGTGGGTGCGCGTGCGTTTGACGCACAGGTCCGGGTGCGCGTCGATTTCGCGCCCCATGTGCTCGAACACGGCCTGCGCCTGCACGCCGTTTTCGGTGCAGCGCGGGCCGACGCACATGAACACGTGCCGGTCGTGAGTGCGCATCGGTCAGCCGAACTTCTTGTAGAAGTGGCCCGCCAGTGCGCCCATGGCCAGCCAGAAGGCGGCATTCGCCAGCAGGGTCGCGTACAGGAAGCTGCGTGCCAGCTCCGCCGGCGCGGTGCTCGAATGGACCGCCGGCTGGGGCGATCCGACCAGGTGCGGCACGAACAGCAGCAAGGCGCCGGCGACCTTGAGCGGCCAGTTTTTGGCGAAGACCAGCAGCGCCAGGCCGCCGGCACTGGCGGCGACCGTCACGGTCCACCATAGCTGGCGCGCCAGCAGCGGCGCGGCGACGGTGCCGGGCAGCTCGGGCGGCAAGCCGACCGACGGCGCCACGAAGAACACCGTGTAGCCGGCGGCGCCCCATAGCAGGCCGGCACGCCAGTTGCTGGTGCGGCCATACAGGCTGATGGCCGCCGCCAGCAGCAGCGCATAACCGACGCCGGCGCTGATATTCGACAGCGCCGTGTAGAAGGTGCGTTCGGCGCCGTCGTCCGGCTGCCAGCCGCCGTGTTCATGCGGCGCGGCGTCGTGACTGTGCTCGTGCGGCGCGGCGTCGGCGTGGCTGTGCGGCGCGGCCGTTTCCAGCGGCTTCGGCGCGGCGCTCTCGAACACCTCGGCCTGCAGGATGATGGGCGCAACCTGCACCTGCTGCACGCCGGTCAGCAGCAGGCCGGCCAGGATGCCGGCCGCCGCCGCGCTGGCGACGATGCGGTTGAAGGTTCCCAGGCCCGCGACGGGCGCGCTGCGAATCAGTGGCATGGGAAGCCGGCCGAGTGGCGGCTGTCGTGGGCTGCGTTGTGCAGCGTTTCCATCGAAGAGAAGCCGGCGCCGAACAGCAGCACGGCGCCAAGGCCGGCGGCGCACATGGCTTGCACGATGCGCTCCTTGACGGCGGCAAACGGGACTTGTTCATCGGCGGTGGTGATAACGCTGCGGATCGACATGGCATTCCTTCCTAAAGCACTGCGCATAGAGCCGGCCGATGCAGACGCGCGCGTCTTGCCATGGCCGGCAACCGGGGGCTTGTACGGGGAGAGGAACGTGAGATGGGGGTGCGGTACGCAGCGATCCACCTGGATCGCCCTCCGCGATACAAACGACTTACCGCTTCGGCTGGTTTCCGGGCTGGCGAGTGGCGGGGTATTTCCCCCTCCCGGATATGCGCCTTCCCATGCTTTGCACAGTGGCGTCATGCACATCCTCGACTCGCTTACCGTTGCGGGGGCAGCGCCGGCTTTGCCCACGGGAGGGGCGCACCGGCTTCCCATTTAATCGGGCAAACGATCGTTTGCCCGAACCAGAAGCTTGACTACCGGCGAAGTATAGGTCTGGACTAGTTAAAATGCAAGGTTGCGCGCGCGGTGCGCGCCGCCGTGCGCTTATCTGCCGGGTCGCGCCGGTGTCGGGCGATAAGCCGCAAGGCGCACCAGGGTAGCAGGCCGCGATTACTCGCCGATGGTGAATTCGATATCCATTTGCTCGCCGTTGTAGCAAAAATTCATCTGCTCGCCTTCTTCGTCGCGGATTTCGACCACGCCGCCCGCTTCCACGAAGGGGCCGAGCGTTTCGAACAGGCGGATCAGGCCATTGCTGATGACGTCGATGTCGCCGCCGTCGATCATCAATGCGCCTTCCTGGCTTTTGCTGGTGAAGTAGATCGCTTCGAGGAATGCCGGAAAATCATCGGCCGCGCGCGCTCGCTCGCCGTACCAGGAGTCGCAATCTTCGAACGATGTCCGAAGCGCTTCCAAAGCCGCCGGCTGCCGGTCGGTCCTGATTACGATGCTGGCATCGTAAATCCATGCTGCAATACTCACTTGCACTCCCATTCGTCAAAAGTTTCTCGCGCACGGAGCGCGGCCAGGATGATATTTCCTGACGACAGTTTTACATGCCGTTCAAAAACTGTCAAAGCGCCGCTGAGGAGCGTTGTTTTCGGAGCGCCGGTCAGGGATACACGAACGACTTCACCAGTGTCAGCTCGCCCGGCGCGCGCAGCGGCACGCGGATGACTTCCTGGCGCTCGTTCGGCGAGTTTTCGTTGGTGATGATCGCCACCTGCGCCACCGTCAGGATGCCGGTTTCCTGGCCGGCGCCGTAGTAGTTCACGTAGACGTGGTAATTGCCCTTGGGCGGCGCGGCGCTGGAGAAAATCTCCGGGCCGTAGCCGGTGGTGACGTCGACATCGAGCGCGCCGCCGTTGGGCATCACGCGCCCGCCGAACCACGCGTGGCCGCCGTCGGGCGCGACCACGTGCAGGTCGACGTCGGTGCCGTCGCTGTCCCACGACAGCACCACGCGCAGGCGCGACTGGGTCTTGCCGGCGTTCGCGTCGAGGAACTGGCTGCGGTTGCGCGTCTTGCCGTCCGGCGAGCGCACTTCCACGCTGTTCGATCCGCGTCCGAAAGCGTAAGGCCGCGCAAAGCTGCCGTCTTCCCGCACCGCCATCGGCATCGCCACGCCGTTGACCACCAGCGTGGCCGGCTTGCCCTTGCCCCTGGCGGCGATGCGGCCGCGGATCTCGGCGGTCGGGCTCTGCCCCTCCTGCACGCTGACCGACGCCGCCGGGTAATTCACGTCCTGCGTGTACGCTTCCTGCGCGCCCCTGGAATTGCGCCAGCCGCTGTTGGGCGAGTCGATTTTCACCTGGGCCAGGGCGGCGGTGGACAGCAGCAGTGCGGGTATCAACAGTATTTTCATGATCGGGTTCGGTAAGATTATTGATGCGCTTCCAGGCGCGCATCGACCAGGCGCCGCGCCACTTGTTCGACCAGGACTTCATCCTGTCCGCTCGGATGGTTGCGCAGGCCCAGGTGCAGGAACTCGTGCGCCAGGGTGATGCGGTCTTCGCGGCTGGCCAGGCCGCGCACATAGATCCGGTTGCGCGACTGCTCCGAATACGGCGTGCCGCGCGCCAGGTGGCATACCGCCGGCAGTTCGGCCGGCGTTTCGTAGCCGGCCTGCCTGCGCAGCGCGCGCTCCCAGCGCGGCAGCTCGCGCGCCAGCCAGGCTTGCGCGCCGGGCAGGCGCACGCACTGCTGCGAGTCGCCGCCCGAAAGCGTGGTCAGGTCGGCGCCCGGATAGGCGGACGTCAAGATCGCATCGAAGCGCATGCCCTGCCCCGCCTGCGCCACGGCTTCGCTCCAGGCCATCGTGTCCTTCGAAGCCGTATCCGTGTGATAGCGGACGTTCACGCCGGACAGCACCAGCTGGTCGGTCCAGTCGGCAATCGCGCGCGCCGCCACGCTGGCCGGCTGCGGACCGACCCGCTGCGTGGCGCTGCTGTCGGCGATGCGCTGGCAGCCCTCGGCCCACTGCGCATTCTGCTGCAGGTAGGTGCGCGCCGCCACCGCCAGCGCCTTGGCCGCCTCCGGCGCGGCGGTGCCGCCTTCGCGGTCGATCACGCGCGCCACATAGTCGTTGACGCCGAAGCGGCCCGTCAGGCGCAGGCGGCCCTGCGCATCGCGCGCGAGCACCATGTCGTTCTGGCTGAAGAAAGCCAGGCTGCGGCCATTCTCGAAGCGCACCTGGTACGGCCCGTTCAGCAGTCCCGGCACGGCGGCGGCGCGCCCGGCGGCGACGCTCCTGATCGGGTAGCGCGCGAAGTAGTCGACCACCACGCAGCCCGCGTCGCCCGGCGGCGCTGCCGCCGGCAAGGTGCTTGCGAGGCGCGGCGCCCATTTTTCCAGGATGCGGCTGCTGGTGTCGGCGCCGCCGAACCAGAGCGGCGTGCCGTCGGCCAGCCAGCCGGCCGCGCCGCCGAGACGCTCGCCGGGGCGCTGCGGGTGGTGCCACGAGTAGGTCTTCACGCGCAGGCGGCTGCCGAACCAGCTGGCCGTGTTGACGCCGCGCGCGCCCAGCACCACGTGCAGCAGCGCCGATTCGGCGTCCTTGCGGCTCCCGGCCGGAATGCTGGCCAGCGCCGCCAGCAGGCTGCGCAGGCTGACCAGCCGTTCCGGCGCCAGGTGCGAGGGGTCGGCCAGCCAGTCGTACTCGCCGCTCGCGCCGCGCCCGAGCCGCCCGCTCCAGTACTGCCGCCATGGGGCGCGCGCGAGCATCAGGCGCGCCGGCGAAAAAAACAGGCCGCACGACTGCGCCAGCGCCAGGTCGCGCGCGATGCGCTTGCCGGCCGTGCAGCAGTACACTTCCTCGTCCTTCTGCCCGCCGCAGGTATAGTCCGGCGTCGGCACCTTGTTGTCGATCGCGTAGACGTAGACGAACAGCTTCCACAGGCTGCCCAGGGGAACCTGCCGATTGCCGTCGAAGGCGGCGCGGCGGGTGGCGCCCTTGTCGTCCAGTTGCAGCGCCGTGAGCCGGCCGTCGCGCCACCACGCCACATCGAGCGTGGCCGCCTGCGCCAGCGGCGCGCACAGCGCCAGTCCCGCTAACAGCCATGGCGACATTATTCGACCTGCAGCGTGCGCATGGTCTTGCCCTCGCCTTCCAGCGCCTTGTTCTCGGGCTGGTACATGCGGTAGTAGCGCGCCGGCGGCAGCACATATTTGCCCTTTTGCGCAAAGCGCAGCAGGTGGCGAACGCGCAGCGGTTCGGCCAGCGGTTCGACCGGCACCACGTAGCCTTCGCGGCGCGGCTCGTGACGCGCCGCTTCCAGCGCTTCCTTCTTCTCGCCGGCCAGCGTCATGCCCCAGGTGGTCGCCTCGACCGAGGCGCCCGGCGGCAGCGCCACTTCCAGCAAGCCGTAGCGGTACTTCGCGCCGGAGGCCGGGGTGAGCGTGATTTCATCCATGTACAGCGCATCCGTACGCAGCGCTTCGCCGTTCTTCACGGGTACCGGGTTGAAGGTCGCGTCCTTCTGCTCCATGCGCATCAGGCGCCGTTCGATCCTCACCGGCAGTGCGTGCGTTTCGGCTTCGCGGCTGTCGTACTGGATGACGGCGACGGTGTTGGCCGGCGGCGCCTCGGCCAGTTGCAGCTGGGTCGGCACGCCCTTGGCCGGCTGCCAGCGGAACAGGGCCTGGCCGAGCGGGCTGGCCGTCTTCTGCCAGGTGCCGCTCAGGGCCACGCCGGCGTCTCTGGCCGCCGGCGGGCCGCCCAGCTTCTTCTGCACCCACACCAGCGTCAGTGCGCGGTCCAGGGTCGGCATGTCGGCGCGCACCGCGCCCAGCACCGCGTCGGCCTGGCTGGCCGGGACCTGCCCACCCAGCATCAGCAAGGCTTGCGCCAGCGGCGCCGGATTGGCGCGCAAGGTGGTCCAGGCGGCGCCGGCCTGCTCCTGCAGTTCCGGCGCCAGCGTCACGCCATCGTTGGCGGCGACGACCGACAGCAGGGCCAGGGTCAGCGCCTGCGAGTTGGCGCTTTCGGCGGTGAGCAGCATGCTGCTGGTCGGCGCCAGCGCGGCCGGTTTGGCATCGAGCTTGGTTTTCGCCAGTTCGTCGGCCAGGCCGGAAGCGAGCGTCTTGACCGGCAAGCCCATTTCCTGCGCCAGCCACAATGTCAGAGCGCGGTGCAGCACCGGCTCTTTCAGGCCCTCCTTGCCGTACATGGCCAGCAAGCCTTGCCAGTGCTCGGGCGGCATCTCGATGCGCAGCGCGCGCGCCGCGTACCAGTCGGCGTAATAGGCGTAGGCGGTCATCAGCGAATTGCCGGCGGTGGCGTTGCCCCACCAGCCGAACTGCGCTTCCGGACCGGCCATCGACACCAGCCGCAGGCGCTGCGCCTGCAAGGTGTTCAGGAGGCGCAGCTGCACCGGACCGGCCTCGGGACCAAGGTTCTGCAATCCCAGCGCCAGCGGAATCAGGCGGCTCGAGGTCTGCTCGACGCAGCCGTACGGGTACTCGATCAGGTCGTCCGCAATGCGCGCGAAGTGGCTGGCCGCGCCGCTCGCGAACGAGACGCGGATATTGCGCGCGTCCGCCGGCAAGGCGACTGGAACCGTGGCGCCGGTAAGCGGTACGCTCAGGGTGCGCGGGCTGTTCCAGGCGGCCGGCAATGCCTGCACGTCGGTGTCGAGCGCGTCGACCAGCTTGCCGCCGTGCCTGACTTCCAGGCGCATCGGGCCGCTGTTGGCCGGCAGCGCGAACCGCACATAGTTTACGCCACGGCGCGCGGTGATTTTCTCGGTCTTGACGAGCGCGCCGGCGGTGAGGGTCACTTCGATGGCCTGGTCGCTGGCGGTCTGGTTAAACACCGCCACCGACGCCTGCGGCGCGTCGCCCACGCGCATCCAGTCCGGCGCGGTCCACTTGGCGAAGAAGTTCTTGTCGGAGCGCAGATAGCCGCTGCGCTGGCCGACCCGTCCCTGCGCATCCATCGCGCGGCCGGTGATACGCCAGCGCGTCAGCGCGTCCGGCATCGTGAAGGTGACGCGCGCACGGCCGTCGGCATCGGTCCTGAGCGCCGGCGCCCACAGGGCGGTATCGATGTTGTCGCGGCGCGGGCGTTCCAGCACCTTGACGCCGCGCTCGTTGTAGTTGTGGCGCGCGGGCGCCCCGGCGCTGCGTCCCGCCGCCAGGTCGTAGCTGATGAACGACAGGCTGGCGGTGGTACGCACGTTGTTGCGGCGCGGGTGGTAGAAGAAGTCGCCGATGTCCGGTGCGATCTCCGGCTGCAGCACATAGATCATTTCGTCCACCACGCCGAGCGTGACCAGGGTCGACACCGGTTTGCCGTCCATCTGCGCGGTGACGTCGATGGTGACCTTCTCGCCCGGCTGGTAGACTTCCTTGTCGGTCTTGAACTGCAGCGCGATGCGCGGTTCGACGATCTGGATGCCGGCGTTCTGGAACACGAAGTCGCCCTTGCGCGTGTACGCCACCGAAAACGTGATGTTCGGGCCGTAGTCCTCCTTGACCGGAATCTTCACGCGCCACTGGTTCGGCGCCACGCGCACCGGCTTGATCCAGTCGGCGCCGGCGCCGAGCAAGCCGACCTGCTCGACCTTGTCGCGCTCCAGCGTCAGCAAGGCCTGGTCGACCGGGTCGGCGAAGGTGATCAGCGCTTCGGCGGTGTCGCCGGCGCGGTAGCGCTCATGGTCAAGGACGATCTCGATGCTGCCCGGCGTGGCCGCCAGGCCTTGGCCGCTGACCCAGTGGCTGGTGCCGCCCACCAGATTGCCCTGGGCGTCGCGCAAACTCAGCTGGTAGGAACCGGACGCGGGGAAATTCACGTCCCAGGTCGATTTGGATGCGTCGAAGGCGCCTTCGGTCCTGGTCTGCTTCTCCAGCTGGATCATCTCCCAGCGCACCGGTTTGGCGCCTGCCGCGCCGTCGGCGGCCACGTCGAAGCGCACCGTCTCGCCGGGCGCGGAGAAGCGGCGCTGCGCCTTGAGCGTGTACTGGCTGGCGGAACGCTCGATCATCAGTTCGCGTGTGCTGCGCACGCGGTAGGCGGCGCCGTCCGAGGCCAGCACGGTGAGGATGTAGCGCGACGGATCTTTTGCCTGCGGCAGGACGAAATCGACATTGCCCTTGCCGTCGCTGACCAGTTCCTGGGTCTTGAGTTCGACCGGGAACGCGCCGCTGTAGCGCAATTCGCCTTCGACCATGGCGTTCTTCTGGGCGCGCAGGGTCAGCGACAGGCTGGCCTTGGCGACCGGCGTGCCGTCCGGGTAGCGCAGTTCGATGCGGCCCTTGACGTCTTCGCCGGTCTTGAAGTCGGCTTTTGCGGGCACCAGGTTGATCTCGAAATGCGGCTTGACGTAATCGGCCACGCGGAAGGCGGCGCCATACTGCGTGTCGCGGTAGGTGAAACGCAGCTCGTAGCCGCCGGCGCCGGCGTTGTCGGGCAGGCGGAAGCGCGTGTCGCTGCCGGTCTCGCCGCTCAGTTGCAGCGACTGCGTCAGCAGCGGCGTGCCGTTCGGATCGAACACCGTCAGCGCCAGCGGCGCCGTCATGGCGGCCTGCGAGGCGCGCGCACCGGTAAATTCGCGGCCGATGAACTTGACGTTGACTTCATCGCCCGGCCGGTACAGCGGACGGTCGGTCACCGCATACACCTTGGTGTTATAGATTTCGCTGTCGTAGTAAAAATTCTCGGACACGAACACGCCGCCGCCGCGGTCTTCACCCATCACATAGGTATGCTCGGGACTGCCGCGGTCGAGCGACACCACGCCGTTGGCGCCGGTGCGGCCCGATTGCAGCACGCCGCTGCCGTCGGTCCAGGTGACGTCGACGTCGGGCACCGCCGCCCCATTGTCGCGCCGCGCGGCCCATACCAGCATCTGGCTGGCCGACACCTTGGTGATCGCCATCGTGTCCGACACGAACACCAGGGTGGTGGCGCGATGTTCGCCGATGATCGCCTCGACCAGGTACAGGCCCGGTTTGCGCTGGCCGATCGGGATCATCACGTTGCCGGCGCTGGAGGTCATGAATTCGCTGCTCGATCCTTCCAGCTTCACGCCGGCCGGCGGCGCGATCATCTTCGCCTGCCAGACCGGATAGCGGAAGCGGTCGACCAGGTCGAAGCCCTTGAGCGGCTCGTACTGCGGCTGCGCGCGAAACGGCACCGGACGCGTGATCGCTTCGCTGGTGGCCAGCTTGGGCTGGGCGCTGGTGACCGCCTCGCGCGCCTCGCTCGAAAACAGCTTGCGCCACGCCATGCGCGACTGCTTCCACCAGCGGTCCCACAGCATGGTCAGGGTATTGAACAGGCCTTCGCCCTTGTAGTTGCCGCTCACCTGCACGCGGTGCAGGTTGCGCTGCTTCTTCAGGAATTCCAGCGGTTCCGGCACGCGGTAGACCAGCACGTCGACGCCGCCGTACTGCTCCAGGTTGGAGCGCGCAAAATCGCGTCCCGGCACTTCCAGGCGCACCTTGGCCACCTCGCCGCTGCCATAGGCGGCGTCGGAGAGCAGGAAGAAGGGCTCGCCCTTGAAGGTGGTGTAATTGCTGCCCGATGGCGCGGCCGCCTCGTTGTCCTGGGCCGGCGCCAGCGCGGGCAACAGGCCGCACAGCAGCACCAGCAGCGCCATGGCGCGCGTGAGTGGATTGTTCATGTTAAAAACGCCAGCCGGAACATGCCGGCAAAATTGGGATTGTCGACCGCTGGTTGCCACCGCGTGTCCTTCCAGGTTTTGAGTTGTGGGATATCGACGGTACGCAGGCCGTTGTCGTTCGGTGTGACGGTGCCGGTGTGGTAGGCGATGCGCGCGCCCATCCAGACCATCAGGTGGTGTTCCTCGCCCTGGTCGAAAAACAGCAGGTCGCCGGGCTGCGCCTGATTCAGGTCGCGCCCGATGAAGCGGCTGTTGTTCTGGACCAGGCCGATGGCCGAAACATAATGGCCGACCGTGCCGCCGGTCTGCACCCAGCGGTTGCGCAGGGTCTTCTGGGCGGGCGTGAGATCGAGTTCGGGCGGCAGCTGGCTGTCGCTGCCGATGCCGTTGGCGCGCATCCATTTGGCGTCGTGCACCGTCAACGCCTCGTTCACGGCAAAGCGCACCAGGCCCGCGCAGTCGCGGTGCTGCCAGCGCGGCGACGGGCCCTGCTCCATCTGTGCGTTCACGATGCGCAGCATCCAGGCCTGGAAGGCGCGGCTCTGCGCCTTCGACAGGTAGGCCGGCATGGCGGCGGCGGGCGCGCCGGTGAGCGCGTGCGCCCAGGGCAGCACGGCGCAGCCGGCGGCAAGGCCCAGCATATGGCGGCGGGTGACTGCCATCATTTATCCAGCGCCTGCCACTCGACCGGCTGCCAGCTCGCGCCGCTGGCGGGCAGCGACTTGAGCACGAGGCGGTACGGCGGATATTTTTTGAGCGCGTTCAGGCGCGGCACCAGATGCGCGTCGGCGGCGGCGCGCAGCACCGGTTCGCGCGCGGACGGCAGCGCGTCGAAGGCTTCCTTGCGGATCAATTCGGCCAGCGAGGACGGTGCGATCAGGCCCACCGTGCGCGAAGGGTCGGCCAGGCGGTCGGCAATCGCCGGCGCCTGCTTGCGGCTCACGGCCAGCGCCTGCTCGACCAGCTTGCGGTCCGGCGAAAACAGGACGGTCTGGCCGCTCAGCGCCAGGGTCGGATGCTGGGGACCGATGCCGGTGGCGACGTCGCGCTGCCACAAGGTGGCGCCGTTCGGGCCGGACGACTTTTGCACCGCGCCGCTTTTCTTGTTGCCGATGGCGGCCGCGAACAGCGCGCCATACAGCTCGTCGTTGCCGCCCGCCTTGCGGGTCGCCACCACCAGCGGCGTGTACAGGCGCGAGCTGCCGTACCAGCACACGGCGGCCGGCCCGGTCAACTGCTCGGCCAGCGGCGCCGGGTCGGACGAGGCGTCGACATCGCCCAGCACCGACGTCATCGCCGCCCAGTCGGCGGGCAAGGCGAAGCAGGCGGCCGGATTATGCGGCAGCACCGGCCACAGGGCGCGGTTGTCGTAGCCGCCGGCGGCCAGCTTGCCGGCATCGACCAGCGCGCGCGTCTGCCACTGGCCTTTCGAAAAATCGAAGCGCAGCGCATCGAGCGCGCCGAAGAACGGCTGGTAGCCGAAGGCCAGCACGTCGGCCTTGACCGCCACGCTGTGGCCGTCGACCGGCTGGGCGTCGAGCTGGAACTGCTGGCGGAAGGCCTGCTGCTGCTTCGGATCGGCGGCCAGCAGCTTGGCCACTGTCGTTTCGGCCTTGCCGTCCGCCTTGCCGTCGCCGTCGAACAGCATGCCCGGATCGGACAGGATCACCATGCGGGTGCCGCGCGCGCCGATCAGCAAGGTGCGCTTGTGGGCGTAATTGAGCGAGTACAGCGCGACCTTGTCGCCATCGACGCGGATCTCGCCGGCCAGCTTCATCTGGGTGTCCTTGAGCGCGACCTTGCCGGCTTGTTCCAGCAGGCGCGTCATGCTGTTGCGCGAAACGGCGATGGCGAAGTGCCTGAGCGAGCCGTCTTCCTCGCGCCACAGGGCCACGTCGGCCGGTTCGTCGAGGACCGTGCGGATCATCTGGTCGCCCCAGCCCAGTTCATGTTCGTAGGCGATGCGGCGCAAGGCGCCCTGCAAGCCGAGTTTGTCGCCGTTCTGCTCGTAATAGAACACGAAGTCCTCGCGCAGCACGTCGCGCGCCAGCGGAATGGTGAGCAGGTCGCGCGGCAGCGTGGACAGGCTTCTGGTCACGATCAGCGCGTCCGGCTGCGACAGGTCCAGGTCCAGGCCTGCGCCATGCTGCAGCTTCTTCCAGCCGAACATGGCATAGCCGGCCACGGCGGCCGCGCACAGGGCGGCGCCTGCGGCGATGATTCCCAACTTTTTCTTGTTCATAGCGTATCGATGGTGACTGGCGGCGGAGGCAATGATGTTTTTCGCATAATAGCGTAGGGTAGCATTTTCATGTCACGGAAGAAAGTAAACATTCCGATAGGCGAGGGATTGGCGCCGTGCCGTGAGTTTATGGCGACAACTTGTGAGCAAACACACCCGCTGCCGTCATCCGCCGTCGGTCCCATCCGGTGTCAGGCCTGACTTCGGATACGACCTGAACAATGACGTTGCCACGATGGCATTCCCATGTCACCCGGCGAGTGATGAAATTCACATCGCACTACTGCTGGGGTCGTGTCCGAAAGTCAGACCTGGCACCGGAGTGGACAAGTGATGAAATTCACATCGCACTACTGCTGGGGTCGTGTCCGAAAGTCAGACCTGGCACCGGAGTGGACAAGTGATGAAATTCACATCGCACTACTGCTGGGGTCGTGTCCGAAAGTCAGACCTGGCACCGGAGTGGACAAGTGATGAAATTCACATCGCACTACTGCTGGGGTCGTGTCCGAAAGTCAGACCTGGCACCGGAGTGGACAAGACCTGGCACCGGAGTGGACATGTGGCGCGGCAGAGCCGATGTCAACGCCTGCCTCCGGCGGGCGCGGCGTGCAGCGGCGCGCAGGCGAGCTTGAAGTCGACGTGGTAATGCTCGTCGTGGCGCACCCAGGGCCTGGCGCGCATGAACGGAATGTGCTTGCGCAGCCACGGTCCGCGCGCGCTGGACAGCAGCGCCGGCATGTAGCGCGGATCGACGATCACCAGCGCCAGCGCCGCGCCGTGCGCCCTGGCGGCCAGGTCGAGCTGGTACAGGTGCTCGGCGTAGGCGGCAAAATCGATGCGGTAGCCCTGGTAGCGGCCATCGGCATCGAATTCGATGTCGTAGCCGTAGCGGTTTTGCGCGCTGGCCGGTAACGCCGCCGCACCGCGCGCGTCGCGCACCGGGACAAAAAAGTCGACCGACAGCCCGTTCTGGTGGGTCTTGTGCGGCGCGAACGGCCCGCCATTGGCCATGCCGGTCTCGCCATACACAAACCTGGCCGACGGCAGCGGCACGAGCGCGCCCGCATACGCGTGCGCCATGATGCGCGCCACCGTCGCATGCACATGGGTGCGGCCGGCGGCAATGGCCTCGGCGCTGTAGGCGGAAAAATTCGGCCCCGCCACCGGCAGCCTGACGCCGCCTGCGAGCCTTCCCTTGCTCACGCCACCGTAGCACTGGCTGGCCGGCGCCGCATGCGCGCCCATGGCGGCCGCGCCGAACGCCAGCAGCGCGATGGCGCGCGCCGATCTGATAAATACAGCGAGAGCTGGACGGAACATGGGACGGAACATGGACCGGAACCGATACGCAGGGCGCCGGCATCGTGGTTGAAGGAGATCCATTCTTGCGCATCGCGCGTCCTTGCGCAAGGCGGCTGTCATGAACAGGTCATTTTGCGATGCAAGAATGCGCGCTTCCCCACCCCGCCCGGCCGCGCGCCGGATTGCTGGAGTCGATGCATGAGAATCACACCCTACGTTCGCCCGTCGCTGGGCCTGGCCGCCGCCTCGCTGTTGCTGCTGGCCGCCTGCAGCAGTGACGACGAACCGGCCGCCGCGCCGGCGCCCGCGCCTGTGGCGCCACCGGTCGAAGCGCCTGCCGCGATGCCCAGCGTCGCCTTCATGACCGACGTGCACTTCGAGGACGTGTACGGCGACTTCAAGAACGCGCAGTTCAGCGGCATCCCGACCAAGGACGGCAAGAACGCCACCATCCGCACCATGTATGCGCAGCTCACCTCGACGCGCCTGTTCAACGAAAACTACTTCGCCTTCCGCGCCGCGCTGGACGACGCCTTCGCAAAAGGCATCCGCCTGGTCGCGCTGCCGGGCGATTATTCGGACGATGCGCAGCCGATCAACATCAACGGCATCAGCGCCATCCTGCACGAATACCAGGCCAAGGGCATGCGCTTCTTTATCGCACCGGGCAACCACGACCCCAACGAACCGTACGACGATGACGAAGCCGGCAAGAGCGACTTCCTCACCAGGGACGGCAAGGAGCAGAAGGTGTTCGCCACCGGAAACGCGGCCTGCAAGGCCAAGGACCCGAGCGTGATCTGCACCAACGAGCTGCTGGAAATGGGCTACGAACGACTGATCGCGCAACTGGCCGATTTCGGCTACATGCCGAACAAGGCCGACTTGCACTGGGAAACCCCGTTCAGCAAGTACCCGGGCGGCAAATACAGCTACGCCGAGGCGATGGTCAGCGGCGATGTGCGCAACCGCCAGTTCGAAATGTGCGCCGAGGGCGAAGGCGGCATCTACCGGGCCGAGGGCGAAAAGGCACTCGGCAAGCCGTATACCAAATGCAGCGACATCATCGATTCGAGCTATCTGGTCGAACCGGTCAGGGGTTTGTGGCTGCTGTCGATCGACGCCAACGTGTTCATCCCGAACGCATCGTTCAATCCGGCCAATCCAAAGGCGTTCAAGGGCTTCGACGGCGCCGGCAACGCGGGCTGGAACAAGGTCCTCACGCACAAGCGCCACCAGACGGAGTGGATCAAGTCGGTCACCGCGCGCGCCAGGGCCGAAGGCAAGCAGCTGATGGCCTTCTCGCATTATCCGACCATGGATTTCTACGCCAACCAGACCGACGCCATGAAGGCGGTGTTCAAGCCGGGCGCATTCCAGACCGCGCGCGTGCCGGCGGCGGCCACCACGGCGGCGCTGGCGGCCGCCGGCCTGCGCCTGCACGTGGGCGGCCATATGCACTTCAACGGCACCAACGATTACCAGGATGCGGCGGGTAACTTCCTGGTCAACGTGCAGTCGCCCTCGCTGGCGGTGTACGGCGCCTCGTACAAGGTCGTCACCTACAAGGATGCCGACACGGTCGACGTGACCACGGTCGCCCTGAACAACGTACCGCGTTTTAACGAGCTGTTTCCGCTCTACGAGAGCGAGTACGCCTACCTGCAGGGCAGCAGCGCCGAGGCGGATATCAAGAAACGCTGGAACCACGCCATCCTCGACACCCGGTCGTACGGCGAATTCACGCGCTACTATTTCGGCGAGCTGTCGCGCCTGCGCTTCATGGACGAATACTGGCCGTGCGAGATGAAGGAAGCGGCGACCACGCTGAACGCAAAACAGATGCTGATCCTGTCGCAGCTCGACACCAAGGTCACGCTGGCGCAGCT
Source organism: Massilia atriviolacea (assembly GCF_003953935.1). GTDB lineage: Bacteria > Pseudomonadota > Gammaproteobacteria > Burkholderiales > Burkholderiaceae_D > Telluria_A > Telluria_A atriviolacea. The sequence goes on along the minus strand of NZ_RXLQ01000003.1, from coordinate 137,830 downwards.
CAAGGACGCGCCGGGCATCGTGCCGATCGGCGCATCGTGCGCGGCCAAGGGCACGCCGGCCGGTACGCCGGCGCCGGCAAGCCAGCTGGCCGCCGACTGGGCCGACGCCACCGTCCGCGCGGGCAAGCTGGCCGCCGCGGCCGGCCTGAAGCTGGACGACTTTGCCAGCGTCACCGCCTATGACTTCCATGGCGACTTCCACCGCACCGTGTACGCGGGCGAACTGGCCCTGCGCGACATGGGCGCGGAGCGGGTGCGCATGTACAAGGTGCTGATGTCGGCCTTCCCGGCCGCGCCGGCGGCCGTGCTCAAGGTCGGCGCCCAGCCGTCCGACCAGAACCCGGTCCACGTACTGTTCCAGGATCAGTTCAAGCAGGTTTTCTCGATCTTCAAGGGCCTCGGATCGGCCAAGCCGAGCGACCACTTCACGGTGAACCTGAAGGCGAAGACGCTCACCAACGCCAACCCCGGCGGCTTGAGCTTCAACTAACTGCCCGGCGTGGCCCGCGCCAGCACCTTGAGCTTGCGCGGGCCGTCGAGCGTGGCGACCGCCATTTCGCCCGAAGCCAGCGAGACGCCGGCCAGGGCCTCGATATTGACCGCATGCGTGACCAGCACCACGTTGGCGCGGCTGCCCGGGCGTACGCGGGCGGCCAGCCAGGTCATCAGCTCGCGCGTCCTGGCGGCCTCGCTCGGGGCGTACTGGTCGAACACCGAGTCGAGCATCGCCGATGGCGTCACCCTGCCGAAGGCCAGGCGCGCGGTGTCGAGGCAGCGGCACCAGCGGCTCGACAGCACTTCGGCGAGCGCCACGCCATGCTGGCGAAAGCGCGCGCCGGTGCGCACCGCGCGGCTCCGGCCCTGCGCCGACAGGTTGCGCTGGGTGCCGCACTGTTCCAGCACGAAGCCGGGCGGGTCGCCGATGCCGGCATCGGTCTGCGCATGGCGCATCAGCACCACCTTGCCGCCTTCCTTGAGCAAGCCCCAGAAAGCCTGGTCGTCGGCCGCGCGCGCGGCCGGAAAGGCCATGCAGGCCAGGAACGTCATCGTCAATACGCGCAGGCAGATGTTCATGAGGGCTTTCAATGCGATGGCTCGGTTGGCAAGCAGGGTCCTGAGCCGGAAATTGCTTGATGATGAAATATGGCGACATCGTACCGAGACAAGGAACAAAACGCAGGCAGGCCAAGGCCTGGCGGGCATGTGCGACGCAGTACCGGTGCGATTGTCGTCATATTTATTCAAGGAATTTCTGACTCGGGACACTAGCAGTGTAGCGTGTACCGCCGCACCCGCACGGGTGCTAGCGTGAACCTTGCGCCACCCGGGCGCGCTTTCCAAGGAGCTTCAATGTACATCGTCCAAGCCTTGCGTGCACGCACGATATTGCCGCTGATACTATCCTGTGCGTTTGCCCTGCCCGCCGCCGCCTCCGCCGAGGACTTCGTCACCAAGGCCGAAGCCGAGGCGATGGTGAAAAAGACCATCGCCTACATGAAGGCCAACGGCAGGGAAAAGAGTTATGCCGAGGTCAACCGCAAGGATGGCCCGTTCACCGACCGCGACCTCTACATCACCGTGTACGGCACCGACGGCGTGGTGCGCGCACACGGCGCCAATCTCAAGATGATCAATCGTAATCTCATGGACATCAAGGATGTGGACGGCAAGGAATTCGTGCGCGAGCGCCTGGAACTGGCGCGCAAGAAGGCGCCGTTCTGGCAGGAATACAAATTCACCAATCCGGTGAGCAAGAAAACCGAGCCGAAGGCCATGTATTGCCAGCCGCACGACGATGTGGTCGTGTGTGGAGGTGTCTACCTGAAATAGACTGCCCCGCCCCTGCGCTTTCGCTCGTCTGAATCAACCGGAAGGTCTGCGTCAGCACAAAGGTCACCCGTCCCGGCGGCCTACCCTGAGAGTGCGCATCAACGCCCTGACCGATCGATTGGTCGTCAGAAACGTCTGCGCGAGGTAGCCGTAAGCAGTACTCACAGCGGGACTTTTAAGGGGCATTACCATGAAACGATCAATCAAGCAGTGCGCAAGCACGCTGGCAGTATGCGGTGCGCTGTTATGCGCAGCCGGTGCGGCCCAGGCCACCCAGCACCCCTCCGGACCACAGTTCTCCGGCAAAGTCACGTCGTCGATCGACCCCAAAAGCGGCGACGTGAAAATATGCTTCAAAGAAACCGGGCTGAAGAAAGACAAGGCAGTCTCCTACCTTGCCAAGGGCAACGTCACGGCATCGTTTGCCTGCCTTAACCCCGGCGGCAACTGCCCGAAAGGCCAGGACACTTCTCTGAAGCAAACCGTCACCGCCTCGGCGACCTACTCGCCGGACAAGCACGGTACCGTATCGGCCTGCATCACGCTGAAAGCGCCGAAGCCGAAACACAACCCCTGCCCCGGCCCGATGAAACTGGTGGTGCAAAGCGTCAGCTGGAACGACCTGAGCATCACCGATGTCACCAATAAGATCGGCCCGGTCGCCGCTTATCCGTCGAAGCAGGCGGTCAACTACGGCGCTTGCCCTGCCCGTTAAGCCAGGGCCTTTGGCGTCTCTTCCTCCGCGGCGAACAGGTCGCGGTAGTGGCGGTACCAGTTGCTCTGGAATCGCTGCTGCGGGTCGAGACGCCGTTTCCATTCGAGGAACGCGGCAAAATTCGGGTGGCAGGCCCGCACCTGGCGCAGGCTGGCCGCTGCCGCATACGTCAGATAGTAGCTGCCGCCGCGCGCGATCGCCAGGTCGATCAGGCGCCGGAAGGCGGCATTGCTCGCTTCGATGCCGTGCACGGTATGCTCCGTGTGCAGGTTGAAAATCACGCAGGCACAGGCCTGGCGCGCCCACGGCAGGTAGCTTTCGCGGTCCGCTTCGATCAGGCGGATGGTCCCGTAGATCACATCCACGCCATGGCGCCTAAAATCGGCCGCCGCCTCGTGCATGAAGTCGCACAGGCGCTCGCGCGGCACATAGAGTTCGCCAATCATCTCCGAGCCGCAGTGTCCCAGCCGGTCGTCGATGGCGCGGTGGTAGCCGTCCGGATAGATGGTTTGCTGGAGCCGGTCGCTCCAGGCCACCTGGCCGTCGGTGGACAGGTAGTGCGCCGCGTAGCGGGCAAAGGCGTCCGTCTTGTGGGTGTGGGCCAGTGCGAGCAGGTCGCGCCAGTCCTGTTCCGACAGGTCCTTGCCGCTGGCATCGACCGGGGTCGCATCGTCCACCGGCAGGTAGCAGGAGAACACGCCGCGCCGCAGGAAGTCGTTGCCGGCCGGGTCGATCGCGAACTGGAAGTCGCCGTAGACATAGCCGGCGTCGATGCGCTGCTGGAAGGCGGCCGGCAGGTCGTCGAGCCCGATCACGCTGACGTCGCGCCGCATTTTTCGGCGTGGCGCCAGGCGCAGGGTGACGCTGGCGATCACCCCGAACAGGCCGTAGCCGCCGACGGCGAGGCTGAACAGGTGCGGATTGCGCTGGCGGCTGCACAGGTGCGGCGTGCCGTTGGCGTCGACCAGCTTGAACGCTTCGACGTCGGCGATGAAGGGCGCCATGCGCAGGCCGCGTCCATGCACATTGGCCGACAGGCAGCCGCCCAGGGTGAGCGCGTCGGCGCCGGTCTGCTTCTGGCGGATGCTCCAGCGCTGCGCACCGTCCTGCGGGGCGGCCTCCAGGTAGTCGATCAGCGCCGGCCACTGGATGCCGCCCTCCACCTCGATCAGGCCATTCACGTTGTCGAAGTCGAGTACGCGGTTCATGTGCCGCATGTCGAGCAGCAGCGCCGCGTGGCCGAACTGCTGGCCGCCCATCGCATGGCGCGCCCCGCAAATGGCTACCGGCAGATCGTGTTCGGCGGCGTGGGCGAGCGCCGCGCCGATGCCGGCCACGTTGCGCGGCGCGATGATCTCCGCCACGCGGGTGGCGTTCAGGCCGGAATGGACATCGTTCACCAAGGGGAAATCGTTGGAGTGGTTCATGGCAGGTTCTCAGGGAAGTCGATGCGGATGATTATTCCCGTGGCGCGGACGGCGGCCAACCGCTTCCGTACAGGTGTCGCCTGGCGCTACCAAAGGTGGCGCCGCACGGACGTGGCTTACAATGGACGCACACGTATCGATTTTTTCGGAGAGCGCTATCCAATCTACAAAACTCGGCCGCGAGGCGTTTGCCACTGCACTCAGGCACGGACGCGGCTGCGCTGCGATGCACTTGCGCGACCATGGCATGGACGGCGTTGAGGATATAGTGCTGGCCGCCTGCCTCGAGAACCAGGCATACGACCGCCAGTGCGAAGGCAGCCGCGCAGAATGGATGTACAGCCTGTTCAAGGGGACGCCGGCGTACCCGCGATTCGCCGGGGCGATCCTGGCGGCGCTGGCGCGCAGCACCGGCGGACAGTACTACGACTACGACGGCGAACAGCTATGCCACTTGGCCAGCTTGATGGGGAGCGATGGCGACCTCCAGGCGGCATCCTGCCTGCGCGCGTTCGTTCGGAACCAGGCGATGTCCGACGACGGCGTGGTTGGCGCCTCAGCCATGTGCGCACTCGATGGGATGAGCGCCGTTATCGACGTGGCGCGGCGCGTCGGCCAGTTTCTCCAGCACGACCCGCAGGCATGGTGCCACTCGCTGGAAGAACTGACCGGCGACGCCCTTCCCTTCGACGAAGCGTTCGCTGAACTTGAGCGCCTGGCGGCTGGCGACCCGGCCATCGCCGCCTATGTCGGCAGGCAGGAGGCGTTGATTGCCAGAGATGCGCCGGACGAGCGCACCAGCCAGCAAATCGACATCGACGCCAGGCGCTATGGCGAAGAGTTCATCAGGCAGAATCCGGTCGAGTCCATCATCGCGGCATCGACTGGCGAGTCGCCGCAGCGAGGACTGTTCCTCCGGTTCGGCCGCTGGGCGGGAACGGATGACCTCAATCGCATCCTCGACCATTTGCGCGAGCAGGACGATACGGACGTATGCAAACAGTTATTGCGGGTGTTCAGGCATGCGACGCTGCCGCGCCTCGATGAGCGCGTTTGGGCACTGGCCAGCCACAGTTCGGCCGACGTACGCAATGCGGCGGTACTGGCTTTGTCCAGTCTCAAGGATCCGCAGGTGCGCGCACTGGGCCTCGAACGGCTCCGCGCTACGGGATTTTCCAGCGAGTTTGCCGACGATATCGCGCTGTTCGAGCACAATTTCGAGCCGGGTGACGAAACGCTGATTCTCTCCGCACTCGAGCGCCAATCTGTCGACGGCGACGAAGCGCACGCCCTGGGGAGCAACGCCCTCGATATCTGCGCCAGCGTCCGCACGGCGGCCATGGCCGGGGTCGCGCAGTGGGTTTACCGCACCAACCCCTGCACCATTTGCCGCTGCCGCGCCGTAGAGCGGCTACAGGAATGGGGATGCCTGCCGGCGCACATCGCAGATGAAGCCCGGTACGACGCATCGGAAGAGCTGCGCGAGCTGGCATGCAAACAGACCTGACCAAGGCTGATGCAAGGCGCGCGGCGCGATTGTGTCTCGCGCTTGTCGCAGGCATGCACAGCGGCTGTGCAACGCTCGATCCGACCCTGCGCTTGCAACAGGCCGATGCGATGGCCGCAGAAGCCGGCTGGCAACGCCACACGCTGGAGGCGGGAGAATTTTCCCTTGCCGTCTACAGCCCCGCATCGCAGCCCGCCGCGACGTTAACGGTCTACCTGGAAGGCGACGGCCTGGCGTGGCTGAACGCGAATACCATCTCGCCCGATCCCACGCCTGTGCATCCGGTGGCGCTGCAACTGGCGCTGCGCCATCCGCACGGCGCGGTGGCGTACCTGGCGCGGCCCTGCCAGTTCCAGGCGCGCGCCCTCCCCGCCGCCTGCCGCAGCGCGCTGTGGACCGATGCGCGCTATGGGCCCGAGGTCATCGACAGCATGGACACTGCGCTCGACCGCTTGATGCAGCGCGCCGGCGCGCGGCGCCTGGTATTGGTGGGCTATTCGGGCGGCGGCGCCGTGGCCGCGCTGCTGGCCGCGCGCCGCGCCGACGTCGCCCTGCTGCTGACCGTCGCCGCCAATCTCGATACCGTGGAATGGGCACGCCGGCAGCGCCTGTCCCCCCTGGCAGCCTCGCTCAATCCGGCCGACTACGCCGCGCAGCTGGCGCGCGTGCCGCAGCAGCACTGGGTCGGCGCCGATGACACGGTGGTGCCGCCGGCGGTGCCGGTGGCCTACGCGGCGCGCTTCCCGGCCGGAGCCCGGCCGCCGGTCACGGTGGTGCCGGGATTCGGCCATGCCTGCTGCTGGCAAGCCCGGTGGGCGGGCATGGTGGCGCCGTTCCTGCCGTCCGGCGAATGACAACGGCGCCTTTCTTTATCTTTCGCAGGAGTCTACTTCGTTGAACACCACCACATTGCAGTTCAAGGCGGCGCTGGCCGCGCGGCTTGGCGAGCCCTATTCCGATATCGTGCTGCTCAAGCCACTCAAGAACGGTATCAGGATCATGGACAAGGTCACCAGGAAGCCCCTTGGCGGCCTGGCGTTCGACTACTTGCGCAATGCGGGCGGCGTGTATGTGTCGTGCGAGGTCGCCGGCGGCATCGTGCACGAGGTACTGGCCGGCCTGGCGCTGCCGTACGAGAGCAATCTGTTCAACGGCGACACGATGTTCTTCAATTCGCTGTCGGAAGAACGCAAGGAATTCAGCCCGGATGCCGGCGGCGTGGTGCGGGTGCACGATGGCATGGATATCGACAGGACCTGCGGCGAGATCGTCGAGCGCCTGGCGCGACATCACATCCCGAAGATGGAGCGCCTGCTGGCGGTCGGCGAGGGCCTGATCGACGACGTCGCCGCCAATCCGCTGCATTACGCGTATCCGCTGCCGGTCATCGCCATCTGCCTGCTCAGGAACGGCTGCCAGGATGTCGATGCGGCGCTGGCGCCCTACGCGCGCAACAAGCGGATTGCGCGCAACAGGAACCTGGACTTTCTGGCCGCGCTCAAAGCGCATCCGCTGTGCGCATCGCCGGCCGGTACGCACCGCCCGTGAACGCGATACAGGTGAACGCTTTGCGATCGACCGCGTTGCCATTACAATCACAGCACCCCGGACTGGTCCGGCATTTGCCGAATGGATCTCAATGAGCGACGAGCTGGTACGCGCAACGACAAGCCTGTGTTCGACCTGCAAACGCAGCGTCGACGCCACCATCTGGCGCAGCGCGGGCCGGGTGGTCATGCGCAAGCGCTGCCCGCGGCACGGTTCCGAAGAAGTCGTCGTCTCGTCCAACGCCGCCTGGTACGACGCCACCATGAACGAAGCGCCGATCCTGACCCCGCCCGCAGGCGCCGCACCGGCCAGCCAGGGCTGCCCCTTCGACTGCGGCCCGTGCACCAGCCACGAACAGCAGGTATTGCTGCCGATCGTGCCGATCACGTCGGCCTGCAATCTCGATTGCCCGATCTGCTATACGCACAACCGCAACGAAGGTGCGTTCCACATGTCGCAGGACCAGCTGCGCGCCATCCTGGGGCACGTGCGGCGCGCCGATCCGGGCAACCGCATGATCAACCTGACCGGCGGCGAACCGACCCAGCACCCCGACTTCGAACGGCTGGTGGAACTGTGCCATGCCGAAGGCATCAACCGCATCACCATCTCCACCCACGGGCTGCGCTTTCTCAAGGATGAATGGCTGCTCGAACGGCTGGCGGCACTGGACGCGCGCATCGTGCTGTCGTTCGACTCGTTCACTCCGGGGACGAACATCGATATGCTGGGCGGGAATTTCTACCAGGCGAAGATGCGGGTGCTGGCCCTGCTCGAAAAACACAAGGTCGACACTACCCTGCTGCCGGTCCTCGCGCGCGGCAGCAACGACCATGAAGTCGGCGCTTTCGTGAAACTGGCGCTGGAAAAGGACTTCATCCGCAGCGTCGAACTGCACACGATGACCTTTACCGGCCAGGGCGGCGCGCGCTTCGACCGGCGCGGCCGCTACACCACCTACGACGTGCTGGCCGACCTGGAAAAGCAGACCGGCGGCGCACTGCGCATCGACGACTTCGTGCCGTCGCCATCGAGCCATCCGATGTGCTACCTGATCACCTACATGCTGCGCCTGGACGACGGCCGCTGGCTGCCCTTCACCCGCTTCATGGAGCGCGCCGACCTGCGCGCCCTCCTGACCGGCACCCTGTACCTGGAACCGACCCCGCAGGTGGAACTGCGCCTGCAGGACGTGATCACGCGCCTGTGGGCCGGCGAGATGGAAAGTCCCGACAGCGACATCATCCTGGCCACGCTCAAGGGCCTGCTGGCACGCATGTTCGCACCGGGCCTTAGCACGGAACAGCGCATGCGCATCGGCGAACAGAGTTCGAAAGCGATCTACATCCACTCGCACATGGATGAAGAAACCTTCGACACCGACCGCATACGCCAGTGCTGCGTGGGCATCCGCGAAGCGGACGGACGCAACGTGCCATCGTGCGCCTACAACATCCTGTACCGCGACCGCGACACGCGCTTTTCGGTGGCGCCTGGCGCACCGGTGGCTACCCTGGGCAGCGGCAGGCTGGCCGTGTCATGAGCGAGCGGGAGGACATCCTGCGCGCGCTCGACCTGCCCGACGAGGCCATTCCCCTGTTCCTCGCGCACATCGAACGCTTCTGCACCGAGCACGGCGGCCAGCGCCGCTACGGCGAGCTGCTTGCCCTGCTGGCGCGCTACCAGGCGTCGGCCGATCGGTGAGGTACAACGGCCTGCAACTGGTGATCGGCCTTGCCGTGCGCAAGATCGACGACCCGTGCTTCAACCGCTTCCACGATGCGCTGGTACTGGGTGCGATCCGCGCAGACGTAAGCTGGATGCCGCGCCGCCGCACAATCCGGGAACACTGGTCCCTGAACCACTTCTCCGGCCGTCATCTCGGCGGCGGATTCGTTCCCTTCCTGACGGCCAGCGCGCCGGCCACAGCGCAGCAGCATGTCGAGCGCGCGCTCGCGGCCTGGCGCGCCGGCCAGCACGCGCGCGCCTTCGTGCAGCTGGGCATGGCCTCGCATCTGGTGATCGACATGGCCTGCCCGGTCCACGCCAGCCGCGTGGCGCACCTGACCGACGGCTACGAATGGTACGTCGAGGCCCATGGCCCGCAACTGGCGGCGCTGCCCTTCGACATACCGCGCCAGTACGCCAACGCGCGTGACGCCGCCGCCGGCCTGGCCGCATTCACCCGAGGCTTCGCGCCGGACCGCACCAACCACCACTGGGGACGCCTGCTCAAGCGCCTCGGCCTGCGCCGTTCCCTCACGCGCGCCGAATTCGCAGCACAGGCCGAACAGATCATCCCCACCGCCGCCGGCCACCTGGCGGCCATCTACCTGACCTTCATCGAAGCGACCCGTCCCTCTTGAAAAAAATCCTGTTCGCCCTGCTGTTCGCGCTGACCGTCTTCCTGACCGCGCGCTTCTTCTCGCATGCCAGCGGCGCCAGCCTGGGTGGCGTGCTGGCCCTGATCGGCGCCATTCCCGCACTCCTGTGGCTGGGCCTTGGGGCGCTGACCTGCCTGTTCTACCTGCTGGACTGGATCCGCTTTCGCAGCATGCTGGCGGTGCTCGGCCATCCGCTGCGTTTCGCGCAGGGCCTGCGCCTGACCTGCGTGAGCTACTTCGTCACCAGTATCACGCCCAGCGCCGAACTGCACACGCCGGCCATGATGTTCATGCTCGGACGCCAGGGCGTGCCGATGCCGCATGCGCTGGCGGCGTCGGTCAGCAAGAGCATCTACATGACCTTGTGGATTTGCCTGGTGTCGTGCGTCACGCTCACCTTCGGCCACGCCATCCCGCTGCCGGCGCCCCTGCAGGCCGGCCTGCCGCTCCTGACCGCGCCGCTGCTGGGCATTGCGCTGCTGCTCGCGCTGATGGCGTTTTTTCCGGGACCGGTGATGCGCTGGACCGAACGGCGCGCCGCCGTCATGAAGAGCGGCGGCCTGTGGCAAAAAACGCTGCTCGGCATCGGCCAGAGCGCGCATGCAGTGTCCGCCATCGGCAAGTCGGGCGACCTGCAGCATCTGGTATGCCATCTGGCGTCGGTGATTTTCCTGCTCACCTATGTGGCCATCGGCTGGCTGCTGGCCGCCCATTTCGGCTTTACGCTGACCTGGCTGCAAGCGCTGACCATCTTTTCGACCAGCCTGATGATCGCCTACCTGGCGCCGGTGCCGGGCGCGATCGGCGTGGCGGAAGTGGCGACGAGCTACATGCTCGATCCCACGCTCACGCCGCAGGGGATGGCCGTGAGCGTGACCTTGCGCGTCCTGTGCTGGTATCTGGTGGCCGTCCCCGGCGCCGCGGTGCTGGCGCGCGAGTTCCGGCGCGCGGGCGCATGGAAGCTGCCCAAGGTCTTCACCCAGGCTTCGCCGCCACGCTGCGGTTCCAGAGCCAGCGCACCATCTGCAACTGGGCCAGCATCAGCGCCAGATTCAGCACCCGCACCGGCCAGCCCGATGGGAGGAATCCGGCCAGCGGGTCCCACGGGCGAAACGCCAGGTTGACGTTCATGCTTTCGGGCGTGAACGCCTGGCTCAGTGCAATGAGCAGCTGGTAGAGCAGCAGCGCGATCCAGGCAATGGCCGCCGGCATGCGCCTGCCGCGCATCGCCAGCGCGCCCAGCACCGGGGCCGACACATGCAGCAGGAAGGACGCAACCGAGGTATGGCCGCCGGTCGCCAGATGCAGCACATAGGCCGGCATGGCGATGGCGGCCTGGCACAGGAAGCCGGTGGCGATCAGCGGCGCGGCATTGGCGACCAGGCCGAGCGCCAGCATGGCGCTGGTGACGTGGCACATCCACAGCAGTTCGGGCGCCAGGCCATCCTGCGTCTTCTGCACCGCCAGGATGGCCAGCAACAGCAGCATGCAGGCGCCGCCGGCACGGTTCATCCCAGGCCGCCGGTAAGCGGGAACTGCGCGCCGTTCAGGTAGGTGTTTTCCAGCGCGAGCCAGCGCAGCCCGCGCGCGGCCTCCACGCAGGTGCCGGTGCGGCCCAGCGCCGAATAGCGCCGGTACGATTCGCGCAGCTTGGGGTCGAGCGCCGCCGCAATGCCGCCATCGAGCACGCCCACCACGGCCAGGTTGACCAGGATGCCCTTGGGGCCGAGCTCCTTGGCCAGCGCCATGACAAGGCCCCACATGGCGGCCTGGCTGGCCGCGTAATGCGCGGGCGCGGGCACCGGCTGCACGCCGTCGAGGGCGGCCACCAGCACCAGCGCACCGCGCAGGCCGCGCCGTTCCATCTGCTGCGCGCACAACAGCGCGGCGCGTCCGTGCACGGCGTGGACTGCGTCCCACGACGCCGCCGTCACCGCGCCGACGGTGGCAATCGGCGCCACGCCGGCGCAGTGGACCACCGCATCCGGCAGGCGTGCGTCGCGCGCGAGCGAATCGAACAGAGCATCGACCGCATCGGCCTGCATGAAGTCGGCCGCGTAGGCCGGGAAACCGAGTTCGTGGCCGATAGCGGCGGCGGCGTCCGCCCGGTGGCAGTAAGTCAACACCGCATCGGCGCCGCTGCGTTTCAGTTCGCGCAGCAGGGCCGAGCCAAGGGCGCCGCTGCCGCCAAGTACAAGTACGCGTTTCATTGAAGGTCCCACAGGCAGTCGAGCGCCTCGCGCAGGGCGTGCACGCAGGCCAGCAGCTCGTCGTCGGAAATCGTCAACGACGGCTGCACGCGCAGTACCTGCCACGCGTGGCCGCAAATCTGCGCAATGTAGCCGGCCTTGTACAGCCGGTGCACCAGCAGCATGCCGATGGCCGGCTGCGCCGCCAGTTCCGGCACGCCGAGGTAGTCGAACTGGTAGCACGGATGATCGGGGGCGGCCAGCGCGATGCCGAGCATCAGGCCGTCGCCACGGATCGCCTCGACCAGTGGCGATGGCGCGACGAATTCCTCCAGCGCGTCGCGCAGCAGGCGGCCCTTGCGCCGCACCTCGGCCAGCATGGCGTCGTCCAGCAGGTCGAGCGCCGCCAGCCCGGCCACGCAGGCGAGCGCATTGCCGCTGAAGGTGGAGGCATGCGCCTCGGCCAGCGCGAACTTGCCATACACGCCGTCGAACACCGGCCGGCGCGTGAGCATCGCCGACAGCGGCATCAGGCCGCCGCCGAGCGCCTTGCCGAGGGTGACCACATCGGGGCGGCGCGGCCAGTCCTGGCTCGACAAAAAGCGCCCGGTGCGTCCCAGGCCGGTCTGGATTTCGTCGGCCACCAGCAGCACGCCCTGCTCGCCCGTACCGTGGCACAGGCGCGCCAGCCAGCCGGCATCGGGCAGGCGCACGCCCGCTTCGACCTGGATCGGCTCGACCACGATGGCGGCGAGCGAGGAATCGGCCAGCGCCTTGTCGAGCGCCTGCATGTCGCCGAAGGGCAGCGCGTCGACCATGGGCAGGTGCGGGCCGAAGATGTCACGGTACGGGCCTGCCTGCATCATCGCCACGCTGCCGAACGTGCAGCCGTGGTAGGCGCCCTGCACGCAGGCGATGCGCGGCCTGCCGCTGGCGCCGCGCACCAGCTTCAGCGCGGCCTCCACCGCCTCGCTGCCGCCGCTGGCGAAAAACGCCGCGTCGTAGCCGGTAAGCTGGTGCAGCCGGCTGGCCAGCAGCCCGGCGTACGGGCTGATGCCGGACGGGTAGAAGGACGGCGCGCTACCGTCCAGGAAGGCCATCAGCGCCGCCTCGATGGCAGGCGGGCGGTGACCGAAGGCTTGCGTGCCCCAGCCGGCCAGCAGGTCGATGTACGCTTTGCCGTCGGTGTCGACCAATCGGCCCTGCTCCACCCGTTCGAGCAAATAAGGTTCGCTGCTCAGGCGCGCGCGCATGGAAACCAGCGGGTTCACGAAGGCGCGAAAATCGTCGTAGCCCTGGTGCAGGAGCGCGTCCATCACAAGCCTCCGTCGAAGGTCAGGCGCGCGCCGCTCATGAAGCTGTTCTCGTCCGATACCAGCCAGGCGACGAAAGCGGCGGTTTCTTCGAGCGTGGCGGTGCGGCCCAGCGGACAGTGCGTAGTGTAGTCGTCCAGCCGGTACTGGGGCGCCTGCTGCCCCATGCCCGCTTCCAGCAGGCCGGCCGACAGGTCGTTGACGGCGATCCCGTAGCGTCCCACTTCCTTGGCCAGCGCGCGCGTGAACCCCTGCAGGCCCGCTTTGGCAGCCGCGTAATGCACGGGCGACTCGACGATCCGCTCGCCGGCGATCGAGCCGATGTTCAGGATGTGGCCTTTTTTTGCCCTCAGCATGGGCCGCAGCGCGGCGCGCGAAAAAATGTACGCGCCCTTGAGGCAGGTATCGAGCACCAGGTCCCAGTCGTCCTCCTCCAGCAGGGCGATCGGCAGCACCTGCATCACGCCGGCGTTGTTGACCAGGATGTCGAGGCCCTCCCATTCGGCGACGACGGCGTTGACGGTGCTCCTGGCGTGCGCCGCATCGGTGACCGATCCCTTGAATACCAGCGGCTCGGCGCCCAGCTCGCGCAGCATGGCGCGCGTGACCTCGACCTGTTCGTCGTCCTTGACATAGGTGAAGGCCACGCGCGCGCCGGCGGCGGCAAAGGCCAGGCAGATGGCGCGGCCAAGGTTGCGCGAGCCGCCCGTCACCAGGCAGCGTTTTCCCGCGAGCCGCAATGGCGGCGTGGAGGCGTCGGAGTCGATCACAGGGTAGTCCGTTTCATGGTTCATTGGGAGCGCATGCGCGTGGTGAGGTCCGACAGCGAGCGCAGGGTCGAGCCCTGCCCCAGCGCCTGGGTGAAGCCCCGGCACAGGGTCCAGCAATCCTGGCAGCGCGCCACGGAATCGAGCCCGCGCATGCGGGCGACGATCTGCGCCAGCGCTTCGTCGCGTACGTTGCCGGCCACCGAATCGATGCGCTCGATGCAGGGCGAGACGTTGCCGAGATGGTCGATGTTGAACGACTGCTCGCCGGCGTGGCAGGCCGGCATGGGGCCGCGTTCGACAAAAGCGTCCATGCGCTCGAGGTAGTCGCGGAAGGTGCGCAGGTGCGGATAGCGCTGCCACAGGTCGAGCATGCGGGCGCTGAGCGAGGCGTCCGGCAGCTGGTCTGCGTCGCTCTTGGCGCGCCTGAAACCGTCGGTGGAGAGCAAGGTGACGCAATGGCCGACGCCGCGCGCCGCGCTCATTTGCAGCAGCTTTTCGATGTCGTCCTGGTTTTCCTTCATCAGGATCGTCATCACATGCACCTGGGCGCCGCCATGGGGCGCGTGGGCCAGCAAGGTGTCCACGGCGCGCCAGGCCTGGTCGAATGCGCCGTCAAGGCGGCGCTTGGAGTCGTGGCGCGCGGCGTCGGCAAAGTCGATCGACACGCCCACCTGCGCCACCCCGGCCGCGAACAGCCCTTGCGCCTTGGCGTCGTCGACGAACCAGCCGTTGGTGTACAGGACCGGCGCATGGCGCTCCCCGAAGGCGCGCACGATGTCGATAATATCGGGCCGCAGCAGCGGCTCCCCCCCTTCGACCGACACCAGGAAGGTGCCGATCCGCGCCAGCTCGGCCGCCACGCGCTGGTAGTCGGCCACGCTCAGTTCCAGGCGCGGCGCGACGCCGTTCGGCCAGAAGCCGCAGAACGAGCAGCGCATATTGCAGCGGTTGGTCACCTGCACCAGCACCTGGAACGGATGCTTGCGCAAGATGCCGCCCAAGAAGCGCAGGTCGCGGCTGGTGCGGGCCAACAGGCCCGGGCCTTTCAGAACTGCCATCCGCCCCTCCATTGCGCGCCTGCGCGGCGCGTGACGTCGGCCACGACAGGGGCGATCGAGCGATACTCGTCGAGAATCGCGCCGAGCGCCTCGACCACCGCATCGATCTGGGCGTCGGCGATGGTCAGCGGCGGCTCCAGCCGCAGCACGTTCCAGCGCGACGACGCGGGCTGGGCCAGGATGCCCGCTTCCAGCAGCCTGAGCGCCACCCATTGGCCGAACATGCCCTGCGAGACCTTGTCCACCAGCGCAGGCGCCAGCTTGTCGAGCCAGGAACTGCCGGTCGGGCCGAATTCGATCCCGACCAGCAGCCCGCGTCCGCGCACGTCCTTGACCAGCGGGTGCCCGCGCAGGCGTGCGCGCAGCCCGTCCAGCAGCCGCGCGCCTTTTTGCGCACTGCGCGCGACCAGGCCTTCCTCATCGATCAGTTCCAGCGTTTTGAGTGCGGCGGCGCAGGCCAGCGCATTGCCCTGATAGGTGGAGCTGTGCAGGTCGAAGCGCCCGGCGCCGCCGTAGGCCTTGTCGAACAGCGCGCGCGAGGTCAGCGCCACCGAAATGGCGGCCAGCCCGCCCGACAGGGCCTTGGCGAGGCAGAGCACGTCGGGCACGAAGTCTTCCGCCTGGTGCGCGAACAGCGTGCCGGTGCGGCCAAGGCCGGTCTGGATTTCGTCGAGCACGAGCAGCGTGCCGCGCGCGCGGCACAGCTCCTGCGCCGCGCGCAGGTAGCCGGGCGGCGGCAGGATCACGCCGCCTTCGGCCTGCAGCGGTTCGACCAGGAAGGCGGCCGGCTTGCGGGCCTTGAGAACGCGGTCCAGCGCATCGAGGTCGCCGAAGGGAATGCGGTGGCAGCCGGCCAGCAGCGGCTCGAACGGCTGGCGCAGGCGTTCGGCGCCCATCACCGACAAGGTACCGAAGGTGGTGCCGTGAAAGCCGCCATCGCACGAGACGAAGTCGCTGCGCCCGGTGGCGGCGCGCGCCAGTTTCAGGCCCGCTTCCACCGCTTCGGCGCCGCTGCTGGCGAACAGGCTCATTTCCAGCGGTGCGGCCAGCCGCCGCGCCAGCGCTTCTGCCAGCGCCGCCGCCCCGGCGGCCGGCCCGGTGTGGCAAAAGTGCAGCACCTGTTCGTCGAGCAGCTGGTGCAGGCGCGCGCTCAGTGCCGGATGGTTGTGACCCAGGTTGACCGAACCGAAACCGGCCAGGCAGTCGAGATAGCGCCGCCCCTCGCTGTCCCACAGCCAGACGTCGCTGGCGCGCACGAACACGCGCCCATATCCGAGCACGCCGAGCAACTCGATGAAGGAGGGATTGATGTACTTCGCGTACGCCTGCGAGACCGGATGTTCGCTTTGCTTCATGCGGCGCCCAGTCCGAGTTCGGCGCGCAGGCGCGCGTCGGTCGATGGGCGCCAGATTTTCTGGTCGAGCCAGAAGTGGTGGCAGAACAGGCCCCAGTACAGGGCCAGGAACACCTGGGCCGATGCCGAACCTGGCGCCGCGCCCACCGGCGCCCCGCCGCGCGCCAGGTTCAGGGCCACGTACAGCAGCGACGCCGCCAGCATGAGCGCATACGCCAGCACCGGTCCCGCTGCGCGGACCGGCTTGACGCGCCGGCGTTCGGTGGCGATCACGATGCCGATGTACTGCAAGCCGTGCAGCGTGCCGCCGACGATGGTGGCGGCCATGAACACCTGTTCGGTGGTGAGCGGATTGGCCAGCAGCGGCTCGCGCATGCCGACCGCGAACAGGGAAAACAGGGTCGTTCCGACCGCGACCACGAGGCCGAACACGCCCGGCCTGAGCGCGCTGCCGCGACGCCAGCGCCGCACCAGCAGCACCGCCCAGGCCAGCACGGCGGCCGCCAGCAGTGCGGCCAGCGCGACGATCGCATGCGCGCCCCAGGCGACACGTCCGGCCAGGTCCAGGTTGGCCGGATGCGCCAGCGCGAGCAGGCCGAAGGCGGCCCACAAGATGCCGTGCAGCAGGCGCGTGTCTGCCGCGCGGGCGGCGGCATCGGCCTGGCCCAGGCGCTGGTACACGGACAAGATGCCGTGGTGCTGGCGCACCGCATGGTGGAAGGACCACAGCGCCACGAAACCGAGGAACAGCAGGAACGGCTCCGGGCGGCCGCCGATCCAGCTCGCGGCCAGCAGGACGGGTCCGGGCAGCAGCCACGCGAGGCTGGTCCACAGCAGGCGGCCGCGCTCGCGCCGAAAGGCGGCGTCGAGGTAGGTGCGCTGCCAGGTGGCGCACAGGTGCGGGCCTTCCACCAGCCAGATCCAGGCGAACCACAGCGGCAGCACGGCGGCTGGCGCGGCCAGCATCAGCAGGCCCGCCGCCAGCGCGACGACGCCGCTCCCGAAAAAGAAACAGGCGTCGAACAGCGGGCCGCCGATCCAGCGTGTCATGGCGTCAGGCGACGTTGGCGCTGCGCTGTGCGAGTTTGCCGACCACCAGGTGCACGAAGGTCTGCACCGTGAACAGGCCGAGAATCTGGCCCGGATGCAGGCCCGGCTTGATCTGGCCGGCCACCTCGGGCATCAGCTCGCGCAGGCGCGCCAGGCCCGCCTCCGAGATCACGCCGCCGGGGGCGAATTCGTCGTCGGACATGTCGCCGCGCGCTGCGCGTTCGAGTTCGCCGCGCGTGACCTGGATGCCGTAGGTGCGTTCGAGCTTGAAGACGATGTCGAGAAAATCGAGCGACTCGGCGCCCAGTTCCCCGATCAGGCTGACCGTCGGCGGCACGTCGCTGGCGGGAATGGCCAGCGATTCGGCCACGATGGCGCGTACGGTATCTTCGATTTCCTGGGGCGTGGTGGTGGTCATTCAGGCGTTGTCCTCATCGGTATGTTCGTCGTCGAACCAGCGGGCCACGCGGCCCAGCGGTTTGCGGGGTTTTTGTTCGGGTGCGGGCCCGGCCGGATAGCCCAGCGCGATCGCGCCGACCATCTGCCACGGTGCGGCGATGCCGAGCAGCGCGCAGATGCGGTCGCGCGCGATCATCGGCCCCGCCATCCAGCAGCCGCCAAGGCCGCTGGCGTGCGCCTGCAGCAGCAGGTTCATGACGGCGGCGCTGGTGGAGCAGAGTTCGGCCTGCATGGCGCCGGCGGTGTGGTACGCGGACGGATCGGCGCCACCCGAGGCAAGCAGGTTGGCGATCAGGTCGGGGAATTGGCGGTACTGCGGGACGATGATGACGGCGGCGCTCATCAAGGGTTCATGGAAAAAGTCGCCGTAGCTGCCGTAGTCCTCGGCGTGGTGGCCGCGCGCGATGACCGCCTTCATCTCGTCGGCGCGCTCGCGCACCGCCTCCGCGATACTGGTGCGCAGGCTGCGCGAGCGCACCACGGCGAACTGCCACGGCTGGCGGTTGCTGGCCGAGGGCGCGCTGGTAGCCGCCAGCAGCAGGCGTTCGATGGTCTCGCGCTCGACCGGGCGGCCGGAAAATTCGCGCGTGCTGCGGCGCGAGAGAAACCAGTCGAGGGTGGTCTGTTCGTTCATTCTGCCTTGAATCCTCCGTCCACATGCCATACCTGCGCGGTGACGTAGCTGGCCTCGTCGCCGCACAGGAAGGCGACGACGGCCGCCACTTCATGCGCGCCGCCCACGCGCCGGAGCAGGATGCGTTTGTTCAGTTCTTGCGGCGCCAGCGCGCGGATGTCGCGCGTCATGTCGGTCTCGATCACGCCCGGCGCCACGGCATTGACCCGAATGCCGCGCGGGGCCAGTTCGACCGCCAGCGCTTTGGTGAAAGCTTCGACCGCGCCTTTTGAGGCCGCGTAGTTGCTCTGTCCCCGGCCCGGACGCGTGGCCGCCACCGACGACATGTTGACGATCGCGCCGCGCCGGCGCGCCACCATGCGGCGCGAGGCCTGGCGGCAGCAATTGACCACGCCCGAGATATTCACCGAGAAAATATCGTCGAAATCGGCCGGCTCGCTGGCGCCGAGCAGCGTGTCGCGCAGCACGCCGGCGTTGCAGACGAGGACATCGAGCTGGCCGAAGCGGCTGTCGATGTCGGCGAACAGCGCATCGACCTGCGCCACGTCCGACACGTCGGCACGCGCGAGCACGCATTCGCCCCCCAGCGCCGCGACCTGTTCGGCCACGCCGGAGGCGGCGGCATCGTCGCTGCGGTAGTTCAGGATGACGGTAAAGCCCTTGCGCGCCAGCGCGAGCACGATGGCCGCGCCGATGCCGCGCGAGCCGCCGGTAACGAGCGCGGTCTTCATGGCAGCGCCACGCGGACGATCCCCGCCAGGCCCGGCGCGCTGGCGGACAGGCCGATGGCGGAGCGGCGACCGGATGCTTCGGCCAGCAGAATCGGGCGCAAGGGCCCGGGCGCGGCGTCGCGCAACGCGGCGACCGGCGGCAGTTGCTGGCGTCGCAGCAGCTCTGCCAGCGCGATGGCTTGAACAACTGAAGTGGCGGCGCCGATTTGTCCCATGGCGCTCATGATACAACACAGGGGCGCGTCGGCGCCGGTGACGTCGGCCACCACCCGGCGCTCGGCCGAGTCGAAGCCTGTCCGCGCCAGGCCGCAGCCGTCGACCGCGTCGCCGGGGTGCGCGAGCGAGCGTACCAGGCGCGCCAGCAGTGCCGCCTGCGGCTCGCCCTTTTCGCCATCGGCGCCGTCCAGCGCTTCGATGGCCGCGCGCGCGGGGCCGCTGCGCCGCAGGACCAGCGCCGCCGCAGCTTCGCCGGGCACGAAACCCTGCGCGGCCATATCGTACGGCGCCGCCAGCACGGTCGACACCGACGAACCGCGCGCCGCCAGTTCGACCAGCGTTTCCGGCTCGACCAGGCTGTCGTAGCCGACCACCAGCGCCACGTCGACGGCGCCGGCGGCCAGCGCGCGGATCGCCCCGGCCAGCGCCTGCGCGCCGGCATTGGCGCCGCCGTAGGTCGCGCCTTCGCCGCGCGCGCCCAGTTCCTGGGCTGCGATGGCGTGGGCGTTGTTCGACAGATGCTGCAGGATCCAGAACGGATGCAGCAGCGCCAGGCCGCGGTCCCATGCACCGTGGCCATCGGTCTGCTGGTGCTCGAACGCCGGCATCAGGTCGTCCCAGTGCGCACGCAGGCCTCCGTAGCCGAAGAACAGCCCTACCCGCTCGCTCCCCGTCACGCCGGCGTCTCGCATCGCCTCGGCCGCCACCTCGACCGCGTACAGGCCCATGCGGCGCAGGAAGCGCGCGTGGCGCGACGGCGCCGGCGGCTCCGCGATGGTGGCGGCCAGGGTGCAAGCGTAGCTGCGCGCATCGAAGCGCGCATTGGGCTGGGCCGCGCGTTCGCCGGCCAGCAGGCGCTCGACCACGTCGCCGATGCCTGAACCGAGCGGGGTGCGCCACGCGCGGCCTGTCAGCAATGCCTTCATGCGGGCCGTCCGAGGATCAGGGACACGTTCTGGCCGCCGAAGCCGAACGAATTACTCAGCACCGCGTCGACGCTCGCCGCACGCGGCGCGCCGATCACGTCCACCTCGCACTGCGGATCGGGGTCGCGGTGGTTGGCCGTTCCCGGCAGCAGATTGCGGTCGAAGGGCAGCAGGCAGGCGGCCGCTTCGATCGCTCCCGACGCCGCCATCAGGTGCCCGATGGCGCCCTTGACCGAGCCGACAGGCACCGCGCCGGGGCCGAAGACGGCGGCGATGGCGCGCGCCTCGGCCACGTCGTTGAGGAGCGTCCCGGTACCGTGGGCGTTGATGTAGCCGATTTCCTTCGGTGACAGCCGCGCGCGCGCCAGTGCCAGTTCCATCGCCCGCCGCGCGGCCGCGCCATCCGGACGCGGCGCGGTGACACGGTAAGCGTCCTGCGTGCTGCCATAGCCCAGTACACGGGCCAGCACGCGCGCGCCACGGCTGGCGGCCCGCTGCTCCGATTCCACGATCAACATGGCGGCGCCCTCCCCGATCGCCAGCCCGTCGCGGCGCAGGTCGAACGGGCGGCAGGCATCGCTGTCGTTGCGCGGCGACGGCGCTCCGAGGCGCGACATGCCGCCCAGGCCGAAGGGATTGACCATCGAATCGGCGCCGCCGCACAGGACGATGGACGCGGCGCCGCGCTCGATCAGGGAAGCCGCATGGGCAATCGCCAGCCCGCCGGCGGCGCAGGCGGAGGCGTTGACGATGGCCGGGCCATACAGGCCAAGGACATCGCCGACCAGGCGCGCGCCCAGGTCGACGTCGGAACGGAAGCGAATCCCCGTGTGGCCGCCGATGGACCAGTCGATCTCCTGCCCGCTGAACATGGGGCCGAAGTCGTCGAGGAAAGCCTGTTCCAGGCCCAGCGCCATCACCAGCGAGGCCTCGTCGTCGCCCGGCCCGCAGCCGGCCATGCGCCATGCTTCAACGGCGGCCAGCAAGGCGAACATGCACTTGCGGTCGCGCCATGCGCCGGCGCGTTCGTAGCGGTCGAGCACCGCTTCGGCGCCGCCGAGATGGCCGAGATGGTCCCGCAGCCAGCCGCGCCCGATACCGGCGCCTGCCACTTCGCAGGCCACGCGCGTGTCGAACGCGGACGCGTCGAAGGAGCGGATCGGGGCGATGCAAGTGCGGCCATGTGCCAGCCCGTCGAACAAGGCAGGCACGCCGACGCCGAAGGCGCTGACCGCGCCCGCGCCCGTGATGACGGCGCGCGTCATGCCACGCTCCCGAACTGTGCGACGCCAAGGCCGCCATCGATGCCGGCACTGAGCACGGTAGCGCGCCGGCAGCGGCCCTGGCGGATCAGGTCGAGCGCCACGCACCAGCCCAGCGCCGGCGCGGCGGCCAGCGCGTCACCGAAACCCAGGCTGACGTCGAACGCATTTTGCTGGCCGAGCCGGCGGCGCGCTTCGCTGCCCCAGGGCGCAATCACGACGATGGTGTCGTCGCGCGCCTCGTCCGGCAGCAAGCCGGGGTTGCGCTCCCAGGCGCGGGCGCTGTGGAAGCTGACGGCGTCCAGCGTCGCCAGCGCCCCCTCGGCGCGCGCGGACAGGGCCAGCAGGCCGGCGCCTTCGGCCGGAACGAAGCCGCCCGCAGGGTAGCCGGCGGCGTCGAGCTGCGTCCAGGTGACCGGATGCAGGGCCGAATCGGCGCCCCCGGCCAGCGCCGTATCGCATTCTCCGGACGCGACCAGCCAGTGCGCCTCGCCCAATGCCGCCAGCGTGCCGGTCCCGCGCGAGTAAAACGCACTGTTCGGGCCACCCGTGCCGTTCAGGATCGCGCCATGGCACAGCGTGAAGTTGTTCATCAACTGGAACGCGAACAGGGGATTGCAGGCCGCCAGCCCGGCGCCGCCGAACCGCTCCAGCGAAAACGCATGATCGGCGATGCTCGCTGCCAGCATGCGGCTCAGTTCCTCCATCGAGCAGCCGGACGCACCCACGCCAAGGTATAGCGCCGCTTGCTCGCGTTCCTGGGCGCTCCAGCGCGCGTCCTCCAGCGCCAGCCGCAGGGCCACCGCAGCGAGCCGCGCCGGATGGGCCATCAGCTTGCGCGCACGCGCATCCGCATCGATCCGCGGCGGGATGGCAGGCACTTCGGACGCCATCACGCCGCCATGGGTTGAAGACAGCTGGCCGCTGGGAATAAACCCGGCATGGCCGGACATGCCGCGCCAGTCGAAGCCGAACGCGCTGACGGCGGCCGCGCCGGATATATATACCTGCCTCACGCGCAGCGCCTCGCCACCAGGCTGCAATTGGCGCCGCCGAAGGCAAAGGCGTTGACCAGCGCCGCGTCGACGCTGGCGCGCAGCGCGCCGCCGCTCACGTGCGCAAGCGCGCAGGCGGGGTCGGGCTGCGTCAGGTTCGCGGTCGGCAGCACGATGCCCCGTTCCAGCGCGGCGTGCGCGCACAGGAAGCCGAGTGCCCCGGCGCCGGCGATCCAGTGGCCGAGCGCCCCTTTGACGGAGCTGACATGGGCGGCGTCGAGGCTGGCCCCCAGCACTCGCCGCAGCGCCAGCGCTTCGACCGCGTCGTTGAGGGGCGTCGAGGTGCCGTGCGCCTGGATGTAGCCGACCGCATCGAGTCCGGCGGCGGCAAGCGCGATACGCATCGCGCGCGCGGCGCCATCGCCCTGCGGGTCGGGAGCGGTAAGGTGATGGGCGTCGAGGCTGCGGCCTTCGCCGGCCAGTTCGACCGTCGCATTGCCGCGCTCGCGCGACAGCACCACCATGGCGGCGCCCTCGCCGACCACGAAACCGTCGCGCCGCAGGTCGAACGGGCACGACACGCCGCGCGCGCTCAGGGCGCCGACGCGGCCGAAACCGGCCAGCATCATCGGATCGACATCGGCGCCCACGCCGCCGCACAGGGCCGCTTCGCACAGGCCGAGGCGGATTGCGCGCGCCGCTTCGGCAATCGCACTGGCGCCCGAGGCGCAGGCCAGCGACATCGTCACCGCCGGCCCATGCGCGCCGTATTCAAGGGCGAGCGCCGATGTCACGGCCGCCGGCGAAATGATGGAGGCGTCGAATTCGGCCACCAGCGCCGCCGCCTTGACGCCGAACTGCGCATGGTCGAAGCGCGCACCGCCGCCGGCGCCACGGGTCAGTCCATGCAAGGTGGCAAACGGCGCGCGGCCGGATTCGGCCCCGAGAAAGATGCCGAGCCGCTTGGGCGCGACATCGACGCCGGCTGCCTGCCATGCTTCGCGCGCGGCGACCCTGGCCAGCGCCAGGCGGCGGTCGCCGCTGTGCGCGAAGCCCGCGATCTGCGCAGCGGCGGTGGAGGGAAAGCCGGCCGCATCGAAACCGGCGACCTGTCCGATGGCGCTGCGCCCTGCGGCCAGCGCCTGGAGCGAGGCGGGCCAGTTCGCGCCCAATGCCGTGATGGCGCCGACGCCGCGCACGAACACCCGCGTTGCCGTCATGCGTCCTCGGCCGAGCCGGTGAGCCAGATATTGAGCACCTCGCGGCGCCGCGCCAGCAGCTTGGGATTGGTCACGCGCGCAAAGGCGAAGGCCAGTTCGGCTTCGGCCACCAGCCTGCCGTCCACGCGCGCCATGGCGCGCACCTGGCCGCCGTCTTCATGCACGACGATGCCGTGGCATTCGAGTTCGATCTTGTCGCCCGCGCGCACCTGGTGGCGAAACTTGGCGCGGTCGACCGTGACCAGTAGCGCATGCAGGTCGTGGCGGCCTTGTTCGCGCATGCTCGCTTCGACCAGCACGCCGCCCAGTTGCGCCATCGATTCGATGATCATCGCCCCGGGCATGATGGGGTGCCCCGGAAAATGGTCGGCAAAGATATCGTCCGACAGCGACACGCACTTGACTCCCGAAGCCAGTTGCGGCGGCTGAAGCGCCGTAATTCTATCGAGAAGTATGTATCGCATCCACGCTGCCTTTTTGACCATGTCGATTGCCGCCGGCGGCGCCGAACGGCCACTCAAAGCATGCAATTCAGGTTAGGATATCCTAAAGCTAACACCCAACACCAGTAGATCATCGTTGAAAGGTTCACATGGAATGTACCAGCTGCGACACGGGCACCGTGCGCAAGGATCGCGAGCACACCTTCTTCATGCACGAGATGGCCGTCTGCGGCGGCTGCACGACGCCGATCGAAGCGCGCGTGGTGCTGCGCGACGATGGCGTGGTGCGGCTGATCCGCTGCCATCAATGCGGCCCATCCGAACAGATGGTGTCGGACGACGCCAAGGGCTGGATGGCGGCTTTTCTCGCGCGCGGCCAGGCCGGTCCGGGCAAGCAGGGCGACCACTATTTCAAGCACACGACATCGACCTGTCCCGGGTGCCTGGCATTGCTGCCGGCCGATGTGGTGATCCGCGACGGCAAGGTCTACTTCGTGAAGAACTGCGACCAGTGCGGCCCGTCCGAAGCGCTGGTGTCGGAAAACGCGGCCTACTATGTGGACGCCTACTCGTACGCGCGCGCCGGCACCGAGCCGCTGGTGTTCGCAACGCAAGCCGACAAGGGCTGTCCGACCGATTGCGGCACCTGCGGCGACCATGAGCAGCACACCTGCCTGCCGATCATCGAGATCACCGATTACTGCAACCTCGAATGCCCGGTCTGCATCGTCAACAACACCAATGCCTACCACCTGTCGAACGAGGCGTTCGCCCGCATGATCGATACGCTGGTGCGCAACGAGGGCCAGGTGGAGTCGATCGCGCTGTCGGGCGGCGAGCCGACCAGCCATCCGCGCCTGATGGAACTGGTGGCCATTGCCACGCGCGAGGAAATCGGCCGCATCGTCATCATCACCAACGGCTTGCGGCTCGGGCGCGACCGCGCCTTTGCCGAGAAGATCAAGGCCAGCGGCGCCTACATCGCGCTGCAGTTCGACGGTTTTACGGCCGACACGCACGAAAAAATCCGCGGGCGCGACCTGTGCGACGAAAAGAGCGCCGCACTCAGGATGCTCAAGGAGCTCAACATCCCGACCCAGCTCATTTTCGTGGCCGCGCGCGGCGTCAACGAGCACCAGATCGGCCAGGTGGTGGAGCTGTTCCTGTCCGAGGACCACTTCCTGTCGCTGAACTTCCAGCCGGTGGCCTTTACCGGCGCGGGCGGCGGCCAGTTCGCGCACGACCCGATGGACCGGCTGACGATTCCCGGCGTGATCAAGGCCATCGAAGAACAGACCGGCGGCAAGCTCAAAGTGAGCGACTTCGCGCCCCTGCCCTGTTCGCACCCCCAGTGCGTCTCGCTCAGCTACCTGCTGCGCATGAACGACGGGACCCATATTCCGTTCGGGCGCTTTGTCGACTTCCGCACGCACGGCACCCTGCTGCGTTCCTCGGCCACCCTGGGCGCCTCGCCCGAGATCCACGATGCGATGAGCGATGTGGTGCACGACGTGTTCGCGCGCCAGGATGAGATCGAGCGCTCGGCGGACATCCTGGCGGCGCTGCGGCGCACGATCGATGTGATGTTCCCGAACCGGCCGGTCAGCGCCAAGGAAGCGATCCACCTGGGCGAGCGCCAGGCCAAGTCGATCTTTTTGCACCACTACATGGACCGCCACGACTTCGACCTGGAACGGCTGCGCAAGTGCTGCCACCATTATCCGCAGGTGGACGGGCGCATCATGCCGGCCTGCGGCTTCAATATGTTCCACCGGGGCGCGGCCAAGGGCCCGGACACCGAACTGGCGGCATGGGGCAAGAAGCCCTGGACCACGGACGCGCCGGTGCAGGTGGTGCAGTTCCACCGCACCGATACGCGCCAGGCGCTGACCGGGATCGGGGTCGGCGAAACGCCGGCGCGCGCGCCGCATGCGATCGGCCTTGGCGGCGCCAAACCGGTGGTGCTCGAATAATGGGAATGCTCGACGGTCGGACCGCATTGGTCACCGGCGGCTCGCGCGGCCTCGGACGCGCGCTGTGCATGGCCCTGGCGCGCGAAGGCGCGAACGTGGCCTTCAATTATTCGCGCTCGGTGGCGGAAGCCGAGGGCGTGCTGGCCGCGCTCAGGGAACTGGGCGTGAAGGCGTGGGCGTTCCAGGTGTCGGTGCTGGACAAGGCGGGCCTGCAGGGCATGGTGCGCGCCATCGAGGCGGATGCGGGGGCGATCGATATCCTGATCAATAACGCCGGCATCGGCCAGGTGGTGCCGCTGGCGCTGATGGAGGAAGAAGACTGGGACCGCATGATGAACACCAACGTCAAGGGCGCTTTTCTGACCACCCAGGCGGTGCTGCGCGGGATGATCCACCAGAAGCGCGGGCGCATCCTGAATATCAGTTCGCTGGCGGGCGTGAAGATGATGCAGGCGCCGGTGCACTACAGCGCCGCCAAGGCGGCGCTCAAGGGCATGACGGAAGCGCTGGCGAAGGAAGTCGGCCGCTACGGCATTACCGTCAACTGCCTGGCGCCGGGCGTGCTCGACGAAGGCGTGAGCGGCAACGTGCCGGCCGCGAAGATGACGGAATACCTGCGCCATTGCGCGCTCGGGCGCCTGGGAACGGTGGAGGAAGTGGCGCAAGCGGCCGCATTCTTTGTATCGGACAAGAATAGTTATATGAGCGGAGCGACCGTGGTCATCGACGGCGCGGTGTAAGCGGGAATGTGCCTGCGGCAAGGCCGCGCGGACTTAAGCTGAATCAAGCGGGCGGCCCGTGCCGGCGGGCCTGGCGGCGCGCAGATGTGCCTATCATTTGCTGACACGGGACGCGGCCGCCAACCTGCCGGCCGCGCATCTTGTGTCTTCAAGAAAGAGGCCCATCATGACCAGTCCCCTGACCTTACTGACGCCGGTACTTCCCGGTACGAGTGCGGCCACTGTCGTCGCCAGGCTGACCATCCTGCTGCCGGCGATCGAGGCGGCGATCCAGGCGATCGGCACGGTCCACTATGCCCGCCTCATCCTGCTCGACCGCTCGCAAGCGGACCTGCAGCCGGACCTGGCGTCCCTGCTGCCATCGGACAATCTGGTGATTGCCATCATCACCTCCTTCGATGGCGATTTCAGTGCGTACATCCATGACTTCACCGTCCAGCTGAGCGCCGAGTTCGACGCGATCCTGTCGCTGGTGGTGGGCGGCGCGGCGATCACCCCGGTGGTCGACCATGTGGCGGAATTCGAAGCCTTCATTGCCAAACACAATGCCTCGCAACATCTTCCCAACACGTATTTCTACGCCGCCTATCCGCACACCGTGCAGCACATCCTGGCCGCCATCTGAGGCATGGGCGGCAAGGGGAGGCAGCGATGAGCGAATCCGCGATCGACCTGGACGACGTGCAAGGCCTGATCCTGCGCGGCTACCGCGTCAAGCTGGCGCGGCATTTCGTGCTGACGATCACGGATGCGCTTGCGACCCGCAAGCTGATCGGGGCGCTGGTGCGGGGCGCCGATGGCTTGCCGGCCATCACAAGCGCCAGGCTGGGCGTGCCGACACCCGCCGCGTTCCTCAATATCAGTTTCAGCGCGGCCGGGCTGGCTGCGCTGGGGGTCGGTGCCGGCGCGCTGGCCAGCTTCGATCCCGCCTTCCAGCGCGGCGCGACCGATGCCGTGTCCGCCGCCACCGTGGGCGACGTCGGCCCGAGCGCGCCGCGGCACTGGATTGGCGGGCTGGGCGACGCCACCCGGGTCCACATCCTGCTGAGTCTGTGGGTGCGCGATTCGGCCGCCCTGATGGAGCATGTTTCGGCGCAACTGCGGGCGGCCTTCGGCGGCAGTGTGAGCGAGCTGTACGTGCACGATGGCGGCGAATTCGCGGACGGGACCGTGCACTTCGGCTATCGCCACGGGATCGCGCAACCGGCGATCATCGGCATGCCGCCGCGCAAGCAATTTGCGCTCGATGCGCAGGAACCGGTCCCGCCAGGGGAATTCCTGCTCGGTCACCCCAACGCGGCGGGCGGCAGCTACCGCGTGTTGCCGCCGGAACTATCGGCCAACAGCAGCTATGGCGTTTTTCGCATCCTCGAGCAGGATGTGGCCGGCTTCGAGGCCATGCTGGCCCGCCATGCCGCCGATGCCGGCATCGATACCGACCTGCTGGCGGCAAAGCTCATGGGACGCTGGCGCAACGGCAAACCGCTGGCCCTGGCGCCGCACGCGCTGGACGCGCCGCTGCCCGATGCGCAACTGAACAATTTCGGTTTCGTCAGCCCCGACCCGGCCGCGGACGACACCCTGGGCCTGAAGTGCCCGATCGGCGCCCACATCCGGCGCAACAATCCGCGCGGCGCCGCCGTCATCGGCAGCGGCAGCAGCCATCACCGCATCGTGCGGCGTTCGATGCCCTACGGTCCGCAGTACGATCCGGCAAGGCCGGACACGCGGGCGCGCGGGCTGATCGGTTACTTCATCAATGCCAGCATCCGCAAGCAGTTCGAATTCCTCAGCAGCGAATGGAACCGGAAGCACGACTTCGTGAAATCGGCCACGGGGCCGGGGGGCGCGGCGGACGGCAACGCGGTGTTCAACATCAGCGGCGAAGATGTGCTGTCCGGGGTGAACGATCCGGCGTCGAGCGCGTTCACCCTGCCCGGCAAGGGGCCGAACGGCAGCGCCAACCGGGTGCTGGAGGGCTTTTCGCGCCTGGTGAGGACGCGCGGCGGGGTGTACTGCTTTTTCCCGAGCATCACAGGCTTGCTGTACCTGGCGCGCTTGCCCTGACGCTACTACGGCCGCGAGAAGCGCGTCACCCAGGTCTGGACGCCGCTGTCGTCGGGCAACACGTCGATCTGCTGGATCAGCTCGACCACATCGCCGTCGCTGCGCCGCAGCCGCACGGCGCCGCGCCAGCTGCCGTGCAGGGCGAGCAGGCGCATCACGTCCTGGTCCAGCCCCGCCGCGCGGCTCTCGCAATGCAACAGGCGCTGATGCTGGCCAACCACGTCCTCGGGCGCGTAGCCGGTGAGCGCGCTGAAGGCGTCGTTCACATCGGAAATAATGCCTTGCTGGTCGCTGAGGAACATCGCTTCGGGCGCACGCGTAAACACCTGCGCCAGGCGCTGCGCGCGGCGCTCGCCGGCGCTGCGCCGGCTGACGTCGATCATGACGGCGCGGCACGTCTCGCCATTGTTGGACAGCGTGGTGCGCAGTTCCACCGTGCGGCTGCCGCCGTCCCTGGCCGCCAGCGCCACCTCGCACTGCGCATCGGACTGGGTGGCAAACAGCGACTTGAGGCAGGCCGCCAGGCGGCCGCGGTCGGCTTCGGCCACGAACACGCCCAGGCGCTTGTCGATCACGCGGGCGCGCTCGGTGCCGAGCAGGCGTGCGCCAGCCAGGTTGGCCTCGGCGATCTTGCCGGCCCGGTCGAGCGTGAAGTAGGCCACCGGCGCGAAATCGAACAGTTCGATATAGCTGGCCAGGGCCGCCTCGATCCAGGCGCGCGCCGCTTCCAGCTGTTCATTCTGCAATTCGA
The DNA here is from genome assembly GCF_003953935.1 of Massilia atriviolacea. Lineage (GTDB taxonomy): Bacteria > Pseudomonadota > Gammaproteobacteria > Burkholderiales > Burkholderiaceae_D > Telluria_A > Telluria_A atriviolacea. Next base: position 108,268 of record NZ_RXLQ01000003.1, on the reverse strand, counting down.
GTTCGACCTGGTGCACCTGCAATTCGTGCACCAGGCGCTGGGGATTGTCGAGGTGCGCGGCGCCGTTCCCCGGCATGCGTCCCTGCTCGTACAGGCGCTCGTGCGCGCGCATCCGCAGGTCGGGATCGGCTGGCGATGCCCCTTGCAAAGTGTGTTCACGGTTCATGGTGGTTTTCCTGAGGAATGTGGCGCTCCAGCAATGCCTGCGCCTCTTGCACAATCTGTTGCAGGGCCGCACCCGGCGCGCTCCCCTGCTTCAATACCGACAGCGCCTGGTTCAGTGTGTCGGCCAGGCGCCGGCGTTCCGTTACATCTTCCTTGACCGAGATAAAATAACCGGGCTCGGGCGAGTACAGCGCACAGTTGATCCATTGCGCGCCGTCATTGCAAGCCACGTCCAGGCGCTCCGACTTGCCCGTGGTCGCCACCCGCACGCAGGCTGCGAACAGTTCCGCGCTGAAAGGATAGATGGAGGTGGACAGTTCCGACTGGCGCTTGCCGACCGCATCCTGCAGCCCGGTCAATTCCTTGAACTTCGGATTGACTTCGAGCACCAGGAAATCGCGCGGCACGCCATCGTCCAGCAGTACCTGATGGCAGGCGACCGCGTTCAGCGAATGTTCCAGCAATTGCCGGAAACGCGCTTCTGAGCGCTTCTGCTCGGTGATTTCCCAGGCCATGCCGGACACGCCGATGATCGCGCCGCTCTGGTCGCGCGCCGGTTCGGCAAAAAAATCGTAGAAATGCGTGGTGCCATGCAAGTGCGCGCTGGTTTCGGTATGCACGCTGATGCCCTGTTCGAGCGCCTGGCGCTTGAGCGCGGACAGGCGCGCGGCGTCTTCCGGCGGCAACAGGTCGGCATCGGTCTTGCCGACCGCGTCGCCCGAGCGCAGTTGCGGCTGCAGGTTGTGGACCCAGGTGTAGCGCAGGTCGCGGTCCTGGCTGAAGACCGTCAGCGGCGCGTGTTCGATCGCAATGCGGAAACGCTCGTCGCTGAGCCGCAAGGCGCGCTCCAGGGTTTTCGCGGCGCTGATATCGATGAAGGTGATGACCACGCCGTCGATGCGGTTGTCCTGGGTGCGGTAAGGCATGATGCGCACATTGAACCAGCGGCCGTCGAATGCGCCGACCTGGACTTCGCGAAACACCAGCGAGCGCAGCACTTCGCGGGCATCGTCGGCCAGCGAGGGGTAGTCGAGCGTGCTGACCAGGTCGGTAATCGGGCGCCCGGCATCGCTGGGGATCAGCTTGATGATGCCGGTGATGCGGTTGGTGAAGCGCCGGATGCGCATCTCTTCGTCGAGAAACAGGGTGGCGATGTCGGTGCTGTTGAGCAGGTTTTTCATGTCGTCGCTGGCTTGCGACAATTCGTCGACCTTGGCCGACAACTCATGGTTAACCGTCTGCAACTCCTCGTTCATCGACTGCATCTCTTCCTTGGAGGTGGTCAGTTCCTCGTTGGTGCTCTGCAGTTCTTCGTTGGTGCTTTGCAACTCCTCATTGGTCGATTTCAACTCTTCCTGCGAGGTTTGCATCTCTTCGCGCGCGCGCTGCAACTCTTCGCGCGATTGCGCGATTTCCTGCGTCATCGCATCCATGCGCTCGGCTTCGGCACCGGCCAACTGGCCCTTGCGCGGCACTTTGGCGCGGGCGGCGGGCTGGTCCGAAAACACGATCAGGACCATGCCGCGCAGCGGGGCCGGATCTTGCAGGCTGTGCACCTCGACATTGACCATCAGCGCGCCGTCGTTGCTGCCCACGCGCAAGCCCTTGAGCACCTGGCTGCCCTGCTCGCGCACGACGCGGGCGAAGACTTCGTTCAGGGCGCCGGCCAGCCCCTCGCGCGCCATGGCGAAGATGTTCAGGTTGGCCTTGCCGGCGGCCGGTTCCAGGTATTTGCCGGTCTTGCCGCTGATATAGATGATGTCGCCCTTGTCGGTGGTCAGCACGGCGGCGGGCGAAAAACGTTGCTGCAGCAGCGAATCGATCAAGGTCTGCACGTTGGCGTTGCCCGGCTGGGCCGCGCCGGCGGCCGGCATCGGTTCGGCCAGGCCCCGGCGGGCGCGGCCGTAAATGGAGGCCGGGAAATCCAGCGGCTCGCTGCGCGGGCTGCTGGCGCGGCGCTGGTAGATGCGCGTCTTGCCCGGCCAGGCCGTAAACAGGTCGCTGGCGGCGCCCACCGTTTCGGCGCTGCCCAGCACCAGGATGCCGCCCGGACGCAGGCTGTAGTGAAACAGCGGCAGCAGTTTCTTCTGCAAGTCGGCCTCCAGGTAGATCAGCAGGTTGCGGCAGGTCAGCAGGTCGAGTTTGGTGAACGGCGGGTCCATCACCAGGTTTTGCGGTGCGAAGGTGACCATCTCGCGGATTTCCTTGCACACGCGAAAGCCGCCATCGTGCTGCACGAAATAGCGGCGCAGGCGCGCTTCGCTGATGTCGGCCACGATATTGCCGGGAAATTCACCGGAGCGCGCGCGGTCGATCGCATCGCTGTCGAGATCGGTTGCAAAGATTTGCAGGGTGAAGCGCCCTTCCGGCTTGAGGCGCTCGATCGTGTCGCGAAACGCGATGGCCAGCGAATAGGCTTCTTCGCCGGTGGAACAGGCCGCCGTCCAGGCGCGCAGGGTGGCGCCTTCCGGATGGGCGGCAAGCAGGGCGGGAATGACTTCGTCCTCGATCTGTTCCCACACGGCGGGGTCGCGGAAGAAGCTGGTCACGCCGATCAGCAATTCCTTGAACAGCAACTGCGCTTCGTGCGCATTATCGCGCACATAGCGCACATAATCGGCGATGCCAGCCAGCTGGTGCAGGCTCATGCGGCGCTCGATGCGGCGGTAGATGGTGCTTTTCTTGTAGAAGGAAAAATCATGGCCGCTTTGGGCGCGCAGGATCACGACGATCTTGTCCAGGGCGCTGCCGTCGGCATCCGAAAAGCTCAGTTCAGGCGGGGCGACCGGCAGCGGCGCGTGACGGCGGTAAGCCAGGATGCGGCCGGCCAATTCCTCTGCGGGCGCCACCACGTCGGCCAGGCCGGCGTCGATGGCGCTGCGCGGCATGCCGTCGAACTTGGCCGACTCGGGATCCTGGACGAACACCGCGCCCGCGCATTCCTTGATCGCGCGCAAGCCGAGCGAGCCGTCGGCACCCATGCCGGAGAGAATCACGGCGATGCTGTTGGCTTGCTGGTCGGCGGCCAGCGCGCGCAGGAAAAAGTCGACCGGCAGGCGCAGTCCGCGCGGCGCGGCCGGTTCCAGCAGGTGCAGGACGCCATGCAGGATGGACAGGTCGCGGTCCGGGGCGATGATGTAGAGATGATTCGGCTCGACCCGCATGCGGTCGCCGATTTCGATGACGGGCATGCTGGTGCTGCGTTGCAATAGCTCGACCATGATGTTTTTGTGCACCGGATCGAGATGCTGCACGACCACGAACGCCATGCCGCTGTCGGCCGGTACGCCCGACAGGAACAGTTCCAGCGCTTCGAGTCCGCCGGCCGAGGCGCCGATGCCGACGATGGCGGTGCCGGCACGCGGACGGGCCGGCGCGCTGCCGGACTGGAGGGTGGGCGTGGACGGCGTCGTGCTGGTTTTTGTCATGGCGGCTGAAGCTACATCGTGGATGAATCGACCCGCAGCGCTGGCGGCGGCAGGCACCGGGCCGTACTATAACATTCGGCTCGCCGGGCCAATGCGGGGGCAGGCACATTTTTGTACCTACTTTCCAGGCGCCGCGATGAGCAATACGATGGCGCACTTCGACACCGACCCCGACGGCATTCATGAAAAAACTCATCATCGTCACGCATCCCCATATCGGCGCGTCCACCGTCAACAAGCGCTGGCTGCGCGAAGCGCAGGAAAGGAGCGGGGAATTTACCGTGCACCAGCTGCATGGGGTATACGGCGCGGGAAACGCGCTCGACGTGGAACGGGAACAGGCGCTGTTGCTGGAACACGAGGCGCTTATCTTGCAGTTTCCGTTTTACTGGTTCAGCACCCCTCCCCTGTTGAAACAGTGGCTCGACGACGTGCTGCTGCCCGGCTTTGCCTATGGCCGCGCGCCCGAGCACCGCAAGCTGGAAGGCAAGCGCATCGGCTTTGCGATTTCGGCAGGCATCGGGCAGGAGGATTACCGGCGCGAGGGGCGTTATCACTACACGGTGGACGAACTGCTGGCGCCGCTGAAGGCCACGTTTTCGTATATCCAGGCCAACAGCGTGGCGCCGTTCGTGTTCTACGGGGCGCAATACGATCCGACCGATCCGGATATCGGCGACATGAGCGAACAGGTGGAAGCGAGCGTGCCGGCCTATCTGGCGTATTTGCGCGGCGTTTAATCAGGACGATCCATGCCATGCGCGCTCAGGTAATCCTGGCCCCAGTTGCACATCGCTTCGATAATCGGCGTGAGCGTGGCGCCCAGTGGCGTGACGGCATATTCGACCATGGGGACCTTGCCGGGCGTGGACAGTTTGGCGATCAGGCCATCGGCTTCCAGCTCGCGCAGCTGCTCGGTGAGCACTTTTTGGGTGATGCCGAACATCATCCGGCGCAACTGGCCGGAGCGCGTGCTGCCTTCCATCAGGTGGCACAGGATGGCGCATTTCCATTTACCGCCGATCAGGATGACGGTTGCGTCGATCGGGAAGTTGATCGTTCGTTTTGACATTGGGTGGATTGAAGAGTGAGCGTGCGCGCCGGAGATCAGTGTTCGATGTAGACCTTGTCGCGAATCGATTGCAGATGCGCTTTGAACACGGCGTTTTGCCTGAGTGACAGCGCGGGATCGAATACCAGTTCCCCTCCGAAGGCCGATTCCGTGTTGGCCCCGACCAGCGTCTGTCCGCGCGCGGCGAATTTTTGCGCGCCCTGGCGCATGATCACTTTCAGGGTGCTGGAATCGACCCCGCCGCCACAGAAGAACTTGTAAGGCACGGTGACTTCGGCGATGCCGTTTTGGTCGAGGTCGGTGACGGTGATGTATTTTGGGAAAAACTGCCCCTCGGAATCCAAGGTCGGGCAATCGTTCACGTCCTCGATCAGCCACGCGCGCGCCCAGCGGCTTGCCTTACGCGTGTAGAGCGAGGCGAAGAAATCGTAGCGCTCGACCCTGGCGGGCGTGGCGTTGTCTGCGGCGGATGGCCCGGCGCGCAGGCTGACGACCAGGAGGTGTTCGCCCGTGGCGTCCTCGATGCGTGCTGCCTTGACCAGCTTGCCGGGGACGGCGATGTTTTCGGTTTTCAGGAACGCCGGCGGGACCGGGGCCTGGCTCAGCGCAGGCGCCGCGCGCACGCTGGCGGGCGTTGCGGCGGCAAGCAGGGCGATCGGCAGGGCAAAGTGTGCAAGAGGTAGGGATGTCATGCGGCGGATCGGAAACGTTGGACAAAGGAAAAACAATCGCATGGCGGGGGCATCGCCGGCCGATCCGGACAGTGACGGCTTCAGTGTGCAATGGCACAGACGCGAACGCGAAAGCGGACCAGACTGTATTTTCGCACACCTACTGGATACAAGATGCATACCACTAACGGCCCGAGCGGCGCTCCCTTGCGCTACGACCCCGCCTTCGAAATCGAGGAAGATGGCGAGGCGGAAACCACGGCGGGCATGCTGGAAAGCCTCAAGCATATTTCCGCCACAACATACGAACACAGCGGTCACGCGACGCGCAGCGTGCATGCCAAATCGCACGGCTTGCTGCTGGGTGAACTCAGCGTTGCACAAGATTTGCCGCCCGCCTATGCGCAGGGATTGTTTGCGGCGCCGGGCCGCTGGCCCGTGGTCATGCGGCTCTCCACCACGCCGGGGGATGTGCTCGACGACAAGGTATCCACCCCGCGCGGCATGGCGCTGAAGGTGATCGGGGTACCCGGCGCCCGCGTTGAAGGCAGCGAAGGCGACAGCACGCAGGACTTTGTGCTGGTCAACGGACCGGTATTCCTGGCGCCGAGCGCCAGGCGGTTTCTTGGGAGCTTGAAGCCGCTGGCGGCGACCACCGACAAGGCGCCTAAGCTGAAGCGTGCATTTTCCGCCGTGCTGCAAGGCGCCGAGAAAGTCATCGAAGCGGTCGGCGGCGAAAGCGCCACCATCAAATCGCTGGGCGGGCATCCGGAAACCCATCCGCTGGGCGAGACGTATTTCAGCCAGGCGCCGATATTGTATGGCGAGTACATGGCCAAGGTATCGCTGGCGCCGCTGTCACCCGAACTGATCGCCCTGAGCGGCCAGAGCGTCGATCTGTCGGGTACGCCGGATGGTTTGCGCGCGGTGGTGCAGGCGCATTTCGCCGGCCATGGCGCAGAATGGGCGCTGCGCGTCCAGTTATGCACGAATCTGGAGACGATGCCGATCGAGGATGCGTCAGTCGCGTGGCCGGAAGAGGAAAGCCCGTGGGTGACCGTGGCGCACCTGCGCGCCCTGCCCCAGGCGGCGTGGAGCGAGGCGTTGTCGAAGGCGGTCGATGACGGAATGCAGTTCAACCCGTGGCACGCGTTGGCGGCCCATCGCCCGATCGGATCGATCATGCGGGTGCGCAAGGCGGCGTACGCGATGTCGAAGCGCTTTCGCGCCGCGCGGAATGGGGTGTCGGTCGGCGAGCCGCGTGATGCGGCGGTATTGACCGGCATTGCGCTCGACAAGCCATAGCATTGCGATCTGTACTACGCGACCGTGTCGAAGGCGTTCGAGACAGGCACTCAGCGCCGCCGTACTGACAGCATGCACGGCGGCAAATGCGGCAGTCGCCGCTGCGGCGCTGCCGGGACATACCGTGTTCGGACGGCTCCAAGGATCTGCGCTGTGCCGGCCGCCCGCCGCGTGAGTGGCCTCTCATCGGTCATTTTTTGGCCTGCCCAACAGGAATCGAACCTGTGACCCTCAGCTTAGAAGGCTGATGCTCTATCCAACTGAGCTATGGGCAGTATCTGTCGCAAGGAGCAAACCTCGCGGAAATGAAAACGGGCTGTCACGTGAATGACAGCCCGTCTTTAACTTGGTCGGAGTACAAGGATTCGAACCTTGGACCCCCTGGTCCCAAACCAGGTGCGCTACCGGACTGCGCCACACTCCGAAGACGTTATTATACGTCGGGCGAATCGCAATCGTCAACGGCACATCGTGAAGTTTCCGTGAAATGTTGAATCAAGGAAAACTCGCCACCAACGCCATGACCGACACCACGGCGCGCCAACCTCGTCACGGCGCGCCTTCCCCCTTCGCGACCGCCTGCCTACGCCGTGACCTTGCTGGCAATCCGGCGCGCGGTCGATTCGGCGACCTGGGCATTCTTCGCTTCCACCATCACGCGGATCAGCGGCTCGGTGCCCGATGCGCGGATCAGCACGCGGCCGGTATTGCCCAGCTCGGCTTCCACGGCCTCCTTCTCGGCCACCATCTCGGCATTCTTGGTCCAGTCGAAGCCGGAAGGCACCTTGACGTTGATCAAGGTCTGCGGATACAGGGTCAGTTCGCTGCAGCACTTGTCCAGGCCCTTGCCGCTGCGCTTGAGCGCGGACAGGACCTGCAGCGCGGACACGATGCCGTCGCCGGTGGTGTGCTTGTCCAGCGCCAGCAGGTGGCCCGAACCTTCGCCGCCGAACAGCCAGCCGTTCTCTTTCATTACTTCCAGCACGTAGCGGTCGCCGACCTTGGCGCGCGCGAAGCCGACGCCGAGTTCCTTGAACGCCACTTCCAGCGCCATATTCGTCATCAGAGTTCCCACCGCGCCGGCCACCGGGCCGGTCATCATGCGGTCGCGCACCATCACATACAGCAGCTCGTCGCCGTTGTAGATGCGGCCGGCGCTGTCGCACATGACCAGGCGGTCGGCGTCGCCGTCGAGCGCGATGCCCAGGTCGGCGCGGTGTTCGAGCACGGCGGCAGCCATGGCTTTCGGTGCGGTCGCGCCGAAGCCGTCGTTGATGTTGAAGCCGTTCGGCTTGTTGCCGATGGCGATGACTTCCGCGCCCAGCTCGTGGAACACGTGCGGTGCGATGTGGTAGGCGGCGCCGTGCGCGCAGTCGAGCACGATGCGCAGGCCGCGCAGGTCGAGCTCGTTCGGGAAGGTGCTCTTGCAAAATTCGATGTAGCGGCCCTTGGCATCTTCCAGGCGCTTGGCGCGGCCCAGCTTTTCGGCCGGCACGCATTCCATCGGCTGGTCGATCATGGCTTCGATTTCCTGTTCGACCGCGTCCGGCAGCTTGGTGCCGTGTTCGGAGAAGAACTTGATGCCGTTATCCTGGAACGGGTTGTGCGACGCGGAAATCACGACACCGGCGGACAGGCGCAGCGCGCGCGTCAGGTAAGCCACGGCCGGGGTCGGCGCCGGGCCGGCCAGCATCACGTCCACGCCGGCGGCGTTGAAGCCCGCTTCCAGGGCGGACTCCAGCATATAGCCCGAAATCCGGGTGTCCTTGCCGATCAGGACCGTCGGACGGCCGGAGGCGGCGTTGGTTTTGGCGATCACCTTACCGGCGGCGTAGCCGAGGCGCATCACGAAATCAGGGGTGATCGGCGCAACGCCCACCAGCCCACGCACACCGTCGGTACCGAAATATTTACGTGCCATGTTTTCTCTTTTACTCAGTAAATGAATGAATTAGTTAATGAATGCATGCGTCGTGGCGGCTTGCCACACGGCCAGTGCGTCGACCGTTTCGACCACATCATGGACGCGCACGATGCGCGCGCCCTGCGCCACTGCGGCCAGCGCGCCGGCAAGGCTGCCGGCCAGGCGCTGCTCGACCGGCTTGCCGGTCACGGCGCCGATCATCGATTTGCGCGACACGCCGGCCAGCACCGGCAGACCCAGTTCGCGCTGCATGTTGCCGATATTGCGCAACAAGGCGTAGTTGTGTTCCACCGTCTTGCCGAAACCAAAACCCGGGTCGATGCAGATACGCTCGCGCTCGATGCCGATGGCCAGCATGGCCTCGACCCGTTCGCGCAGGAAGTCCGTCACCTCGCGCACCACATCAGTGTAGGCCGGCGCCTGCTGCATGGTTTGCGGCGAATCCTGCATGTGCATCACGCACAGGGCGCAGTCGCTTCCCGCCACCGCGTCCAGCGCGCCAGGCGCGCGGAACCCGTTGATATCGTTGATCATGTCGACGCCGGCCAGGATCGCTTCGCGCATGACCTCGGGTTTGTAGGTGTCGATCGACACGGGTTTGCCCAGGTCGCGCAGCGCGTACAGCACCGGCATTACGCGGCGCAACTCCTCGTCCAGCGCCAGGGCGGGCGCGCCCGGACGACTCGATTCGCCGCCGATGTCGATCAGGTCGACGCCCTCGCCCACCATTTCTTCGGCGCGCGAGAGGGCGAATTCGAGCGAACCGAAGCGTCCGCCGTCCGAAAACGAATCGGGCGTGACGTTGAGAATGCCCATGACCAGGGGTTTGGCGGCCACATCGAAGCCAAAACGGCCGCATTGAAAGTATTGTCGCATTACCTTGACATCATGATGTTAATCGATCGACCATAAAAAATGCCGCTCAGTCTTGTCTGAACGGCATTATATACAACCTTGCAAGAACCGGAGAAATTTACGCCGGTGCTGTCGCGTTTGGTGAAACACCACCCGAGCCGCTGTCGCCCGGTGGCGGCGTGCGCTTGGTCAGGATGCCCGACTTCGGCTCGCGCGGCTCGTTGCCGGCCATGATGTCGTTGATCTGGTCGGCGTCGATGGTTTCCCAGTCGAGCAGCGCGCGCGTCATTTTTTCGACCTTGTCGCGGTTCTCTTCCAGCAGGCGGCGCGAGAGCGCGTACTGCGTGTCGAGGATCGAACGGATCTCGGCATCGACCTTTTGCTGGGTCGCCTCGGAGATGGTCTTGGTGGCGCCGCCGAAGAAACCTTCGTTTTCGCTGTCTTCGTAGACCATCACACCCATGCTGTCGCTCATGCCGAAGCGCGTCACCATCGAGCGCGCCAGCTTGGTGGCACGCGAAAAGTCGTTCGACGCGCCGGTCGACATCTGACCGACGAACAGTTCTTCGGCGATACGGCCACCGAACAGGATCGAGATTTCTTCCAGCATCTTGTCCTTGTAGCCGGACAGGGTGTCGTGTTCAGGCAACTGCCAGGTCAGGCCCAGTGCATAACCGCGCGGCATGATGGTGACCTTGTGCACCGGATCGGCCTTGGGCAAGAGCTTGGCGATGACGGCGTGGCCGGACTCGTGGTAGGCGGTATTGCGGCGTTCTTCTTCGCGCATGACCATCGATTTGCGCTCCGGACCCATGTAGATCTTGTCTTTCGCGTCCTCGAAATCGCTCATTTCCACCAGGCGCTTGCTGCGGCGCGCGGCGAACAGGGCTGCTTCATTGACCAGGTTGGCCAGGTCGGCGCCCGAGAAGCCCGGCGTACCGCGTGCCAGGATGTCGGCCTTGACGTCGGCGCCGATCGGTACCTTGCGCATATGCACATTGAGAATCTGTTCGCGGCCGCGGATGTCCGGCAGGCCGACCATGACCTGGCGGTCGAAACGGCCCGGACGCAGCAGCGCCTTGTCGAGCACGTCGGCGCGGTTGGTGGCGGCCACGACGATCACGCCGGAGCTCGCTTCAAAGCCGTCCATCTCGACCAGCAGCTGGTTCAGGGTCTGTTCGCGTTCGTCGTTGCCGCCGCCCATGCCGGCGCCACGGTGACGGCCGACCGCGTCGATCTCGTCGATGAAAATGATGCAAGGCGAGTGTTTCTTGGCGTTCTCGAACATGTCGCGCACGCGGCTCGCGCCCACGCCGACGAACATTTCGACGAAGTCCGAACCGGAAATCGAGAAGAACGGTACCTTGGCTTCGCCGGCGATGGCGCGTGCCAGCAGGGTCTTGCCGGTGCCCGGAGGGCCGACCATCAGCACGCCGCGCGGAATACGGCCGCCCAGCTTCTGGAACTTGGTCGGGTCCTTGAGGAAGTCGACGATCTCGTTGACTTCTTCCTTCGCTTCGTCGCAACCGGCGACGTCGGCGAAGGTGACGGTGTTGTTGGTTTCATCCATCATGCGGGCCTTCGACTTGCCGAAGGAGAAAGCGCCACCCTTGCCGCCGCCCTGCATCTGGCGCATGAAGAAAATCCATACGCCGATCAGCAACAGGAACGGGAACCAGGAAATGAAGACGGTTTGCAGGAAGGAGGGATCTTCCGGCGGTTTGATGTCGAAACGCACACCCGCTTCGCGCAGGTCGCCCACCAGGCCACGGTCGAGCAGGGTCGCGGTGGCGCGCACCTTGGTGTCGTCCAGGCGGGTGGCGGTGATGTTCGGGCCCTCGATCAGCACTTCCTTGATGCGCCGTGCCTTCACGTCATCGAGCAGTTCGGAATAAGGGATGGACTTGCTGCCGCCGGCAACGCTGTTGTTGTCGAACTGCCGGAACAGCATGAACAGCAGCAGGGCAACGACAACCCAGATGGCGGATTTTGAAAACATATTATTCACGAAAACTCCTTCGATGCAGGCGCATCTTTTTACCGATTTTAGAACGCCGATTTTACTCGCAATAAGCAGGCGGTGCCACGCACGCCCCGCTGCCGGGCTGAAAAACTACTGAAAAGCCATGAATATTAGGCAATTCTTACCCAATTTCCATGCCTTTTGCGGCTTTCCTTGGCTGATGTGCGGCTAAACCCGTCAAATATCAAGGGGAGATTCCTCTTCCAGTGCGGTATTCTTGTCGGTAGGATTTTTCAGCCCCTTGCCGACCAGGAAAATCTCGGACGATTTGTCGCGGCTGGCCTTCGGCTTGATCTGCTTGACCACCTTGAACTCGGCCCGGAAGTGCTCCACGATCTGGCTGAAACCCATGTCCTTGAAACATTTGACCACCAGCGCGCCGCCCGGTTTCATGTGGAATTGCGAAAACTCAATGGCGAGGTCGATCAGGTGCTCCATGCGGGCGGCGTCGGCCGTGGGGATGCCCGACAGGTTGGGCGCCATGTCCGACAGCACCAGGTCGCACTTGCGCCCGGCCAGGATGGTGTCGAGCTGGCGCAGGATGCGCGCTTCGCGGAAGTCGCCGAGGATGAAGTGCATGTCGGCGATCGGCTCCATCGGCAGCATGTCGAGGCCGATGATGGTGCCGTTGATGCCGCCGCCATCCTTGCCGGCCAGCTTGCGCCGCACGTACTGGCCCCAGCTGCCCGGGGTGCAGCCGAGGTCGACGATGACCTGGCCGGATTTGATCAGCTTCTCGCTCTCGTCGATTTCCTTGAGCTTGTAGGCGGCGCGTGCACGGTAACCCTCTTTCTGCGCCAACTTCACGTAGGGGTCGTTTATGTGGTCGTGCAACCAGTTTTTGTTTAATTTGTTCTTTGCCATTCGCGTAGAATACTGCTTTTAAAGGATTATCTAAAAATATTATGCAAAAACTTACCCCCGTCGAGCGCAGTGCACTGCGCGCTGAAGCCCACGCGCTGAAGCCTGTCGTCATCATCGGCGAAGCGGGCCTGACGCCAGCCGTGATCAAGGAGATCTCGGCCAGCCTCGACTCGCACGGCCTGATCAAGGTCCGCGTGTTCGGCGACGACCGCGCCATGCGCACAGAAATCTACGAGAACATTTGTACCGAGCTCGATGCGGCTCCGGTGCAACACATCGGCAAACTGCTGGTTATTTACCGCCCCAAAGTGGAAGTGGTCAAGGAACGCAGCGGCAAGTCGGGTAAAGGAATGCGCGAAGTAACCATTGTTAAAGCGAGCGCAAGCGGTACCAAGCGCCCGTCCGTGACCAAGGTCATGATCAAGGGAAATGAGCGTGTGACGGAAGGCGGCTCCATCAAGCGCGCCAAGCCGCGCCAGAGCAGCCAGAAGAAAAGCGCACTGGGGAAATAATCCCGGCGTCGCCTGCGTTACCGCCTCTGCAGCGTCGTTCCCGGCCTAGGCCGGGAACGACGCGCTAGTGGCGAGAACAGCGACAGTGGCAGATACCGCAGTGGCGACCAGCATTACGGCCTCGGGTTCTTCAACACCAGCACCGCCGCCAGCACGCTCTGGATCAGATACAAGCCCATCGAGATTCCGTGCAGCATGCCGAACTGCTTGCGCGCGGCGCCTTCCATCACGCCGCCCGGCGCCGCTTCTTTCAGCGCCGCCATCATCGGTCCCAGCCCCAGGCTGCTGACCGCCTGCAGCGCCAGCATCGCCGCCACCACCAGCATCAGCACGCGCCGCCGCCTGGCGTCGATCGCCCGGTCCAGCGCCAGCACGGCCAGCAAGCCCGCGCCGCACACCAGCGACACGATGGCCTCGCTGCGGAACATGCTGCCCGCGATGGTCCCGGCCAGCACGCTGTCGGACAAGGTGCGGAACAGGGTCGGGGCCACCAGGTAACCGACCGTCCACAAACTGCCCGCCCATGCCGTCACCAGCAGCAGGCGAACCCGCGCGAGCAGCATCAGATGTACTTGACTTCGAGGATTTCGTATTCGCGCGGGCCCGATGGCGCCTGCACTTCGACCACGTCGCCGGCGTATTTGCCGATCAGCGCGCGCGCGATCGGCGAGGTCACCGACACTTTATTGAGTTTCAGGTCCGCTTCGTCCAGGCCCACGATCTGGTAGGTCACTTTGGCGCCGTTTTCCAGGTCTTCCAGGTCCACGGTCGATGCGAACACCACGCGCCCTTCGGCGTCGAGGGTGGTCGGATCGATGATCTGCGCGGCGCCCAATTTGCCTTCCAGCTCCGCGATGCGGCCTTCGACGAACGCCTGGCGCTCCTTGGCGGCGTCGTATTCGGCGTTTTCGGACAGATCGCCGTGCGAGCGCGCCTCGGCGATCGCGTCGATCACAATGCGGCGCTCCTTGGTCTTGAGCTGGTGCAGCTCTTCCTTGAGCAGTTCGGCGCCGTATTTGGTAAGTGGAACGGTTGTGTTCATGTCGTATTCGCGTTTCTACTGAAAAGTGAAAACCACAGGGCGCGCGATGGAGGCTGTCCGTCGCGCGCCCTGTGGTCAGGGGTACTGCGTGCCGCTTAGTTTAAGGTTTTATGCAGGCCTTGTAAATCGTACACCCGCAACTCGTCGAGATGACGCATGCCTTCGACCGCAGCCTCCGCACCCGCTATTGTAGTGTAAGTCGTCACGCGCGCGGCCAAAGCCGAAATCCGGATCTGGCGCGAGTCGACGATCGCACTGCGTTTTTCTTCGACCGTGTTGATCACCAGCGCGATCTCGTGGTTCTTGATCATGTCGACCACGTGCGGACGGCCTTCGATCATCTTGTTCACGGCCTGGCACGGAATGCCCGCCGCCGTGATCACGGCCGCCGTGCCCTTGGTCGCGACGACCTGGAAGCCCATCGACTGCAGGTCGCGCGCCACTTTCACCGCGCGCGGCTTGTCCGAGCCCTTCACCGACAGGAACACCTTGCCCGATTCGGGCAGCTTGACGCCGGCGCCCATCTGCGACTTGACGAACGCTTCGCCGAAGGTCATGCCCACGCCCATGACTTCACCGGTGGACTTCATCTCGGGTCCGAGAATGGTGTCCACGCCAGGGAATTTCACGAACGGGAACACGGCTTCCTTGACGCTGAAGAACGGCGGCACGACTTCGGTCGTGATGCCCTGCGATGCGAGGGTCTGGCCGACCATGCAGCGCGCCGCGATCTTGGCCAGCTGCAGGCCGGTCGCCTTGGACACGAACGGCACCGTGCGCGACGCGCGCGGGTTCACTTCCAGCACGAACACCGTGTCAAGCATGGCGCCATCGACTTCGGTCTTCTGGATCGCGAACTGCACGTTCATCAGGCCGACCACGTTCAGGCCCTTGGCCATCAGCGAGGTCTGGCGCTTGAGTTCATCGATGGTCTCCTGCGACAGCGAGTACGGCGGCAGCGAACAGGCCGAGTCGCCCGAGTGCACGCCAGCCTGCTCGATGTGCTCCATCACGCCGCCGATGAAGGTGGTCTCGCCGTCGGAGATGCAGTCGACGTCGACTTCGATGGCGTCGTTCAGGAAGCGGTCCAGCAGCACCGGCGAATCGTGCGATACCTTGACCGCTTCGCGCATGTAGCGTTCCAGGTCGCGCTGTTCGTGGACGATTTCCATCGCCCGGCCGCCCAGCACGTAGGATGGACGCACCACCAGCGGATAGCCGATTTCCTGCGCCAGCGCCAGCGCTTCGGCTTCGGTGCGCGCGGTGCGGTTAGGCGGCTGGCGCAGGTCCATCTTTTGCAGCATCTGCTGGAAGCGTTCGCGGTCTTCGGCGGCGTCGATCATGTCGGGCGAGGTGCCGATGATCGGCACGCCGTTCGCTTCCAGGTCGAGCGCCAGCTTCAGTGGCGTCTGGCCGCCGTACTGCACGATCACGCCGACCGGTTTTTCGATGGCGACAATTTCCAGCACGTCTTCCAGCGTCAGCGATTCGAAGTACAGGCGATCCGAGGTATCGTAGTCGGTCGACACGGTCTCCGGATTGCAGTTGACCATGATGGTCTCGTAGCCGTCTTCGCGCATCGCCAGCGCCGCGTGCACGCAGCAGTAATCGAATTCGATACCCTGGCCGATGCGGTTCGGGCCACCGCCCAGCACCATAATCTTTTTCTTGTCGCTCGGGTTGGACTCGCACTCTTCATCGTAGGTCGAGTACATGTACGCGGTGTCGGTCGAAAATTCGGCCGCGCAGGTGTCGACCCGCTTGTACACCGGACGGATGCCCATCGCATGGCGCGTCTCGCGCACGACTTTGTCGCTCGTGTGCAGCAGGAAGGCCAGGCGCCGGTCCGAGAAGCCTTTTTGCTTGAGTTTGTACAGGGTCGGCTTGTCGATCGCTTCGAGCTTCTGCGTATCGAGCCAGAGTTCGATGTCGACGATTTCCTTGATCTGCACCAGGAACCACGGATCGATGTGGGTCAGCTGGTGCACTTCTTCCAGGGTGAAGCCCTGGGCGAAGGCGTCGCCCACGTACCAGATGCGGTCCGGGCCGGGTTCGCCGAGTTCTTCTTCGATCTTTTCGCGGTCGCGCGTCTTTTCGTTCAGGCCGTCGACGCCCACTTCCAGCCCGCGCAGGGCCTTCTGGAACGATTCCTGGAAGGTGCGGCCGATCGCCATGACTTCACCGACGGACTTCATCTGGGTGGTCAGGTGGTGGTCGGCGGCCGGGAATTTTTCGAACGTGAAGCGCGGGATCTTGGTGACCACGTAGTCGATCGACGGTTCGAACGAGGCAGGCGTGGCGCCGCCGGTGATTTCGTTGCGCAGTTCGTCGAGCGTGAAGCCCACCGCCAGCTTGGCAGCGATCTTCGCGATCGGAAAACCGGTCGCCTTCGAGGCCAGCGCGGAGGAACGCGACACGCGCGGATTCATTTCGATGACGATCATGCGGCCGTCGGCCGGGTTGATCGAGAACTGCACGTTCGAGCCGCCCGTGTCGACGCCGATCTCGCGCAGCACCGCCAGCGAGGCGTTACGCATGATCTGGTATTCCTTGTCGGTCAGGGTCTGCGCCGGCGCCACGGTGATCGAGTCGCCGGTGTGCACGCCCATCGGGTCGAGGTTTTCGATCGAGCAGATGATGATGCAGTTGTCCGCCTTGTCGCGCACCACTTCCATCTCGTACTCTTTCCAGCCGATCAGCGATTCTTCGATCAAGAGTTCCTTGGTCGGCGACGCTTCCAGGCCGCGCTTGCAGATGGTCTCGAATTCTTCTTCGTTGTAGGCGATGCCGCCGCCCGTGCCGCCCATGGTAAACGATGGACGGATGATGGTCGGGAAGCCCAGCTCGCGCTGCACGGCCCACGATTCTTCCATCGAGTGCGCCACGCCGGAACGCGCCGAACCGAGGCCGATCCTGGTCATCGCTTCCTTGAACTTGGAGCGGTCTTCGGCCTTGTCGATGGCTTCCGGCGAGGCGCCGATCAGCTCCACGTTGTACTGTTTCAGTACGCCGTTGTTGTGCAGGTCGAGCGCGCAATTGAGCGCGGTCTGGCCGCCCATGGTCGGCAGGATCGCGTCAGGACGTTCCTTGGCGATGATGCGCTCGACGACTTTCCAGGTGATCGGCTCGATGTAGGTCACGTCCGCCATCTCGGGGTCGGTCATGATGGTCGCCGGGTTGCTGTTGACGAGGATGACCTTGTAGCCCTCCTCGCGCAGCGCCTTGCACGCCTGGGCGCCGGAATAATCGAACTCGCACGCCTGGCCGATGATGATCGGGCCTGCGCCAATGATCAGGATACTTTTAATGTCACTACGTTTTGGCATATTATTTATTCTCCGCGGCTTGCATCAGGCTGATGAAGCGGTCAAACAGGTAAGCTACATCGTTCGGGCCCGGCGACGCTTCAGGGTGGCCCTGGAAGCAGAAGGCCGGCTTGTCGGTGCGGGCGAAGCCCTGCAGCGAGCCGTCGAACAGCGATACGTGGGTCACGCGGCAGTTGGCCGGCAGGGTTTGCGCGTCGACCGCGAAACCGTGGTTCTGCGAGGTGATCATCACCTTGCGCGAATCGAGATCCTGCACCGGGTGGTTGGCGCCGTGGTGGCCGAACTTCATCTTGAGCGTGCGCGCGCCGGAAGCGAGCGCCATGATCTGGTGACCGAGGCAGATGCCGAAGGTCGGGATGCCGCGCTCGATCAGCTCCTTGCTGGCCGCGATCGCGTAATCGCACGGCTCCGGGTCGCCCGGGCCGTTGGCGAGAAAAATCCCGTCCGGATTGAGGGCCAGGGCGTCGGCGGCGCTGGACTGGGCCGGCAGCACGGTCACTTTGCAGCCGCGTTCGGTCAGCATGCGCAGGATGTTGCGCTTGACGCCGTAGTCGAAAGCGACCACGTGGAACTTGGCGTCGGTGAGCTTGCCGTAGCCTTTGCCGAGCGTCCATTCGGTCTCGGTGAATTCGTACGCGGCGGTGGTCGAGACCACCTTGGCCAGGTCCATGCCGGCCAGGCCCGGGAACGAGCGTGCCAGTTCCAGCGCCTGTACCTGCGACGGCTCGTTGCCCTGCGTGCCGACCAGAATGGCGCCGCCCTGCGCGCCCTTCTCGCGCAGCAAGCGGGTCAGCTTGCGGGTATCGATGCCGGCAATGGCAACGATGTTTTCGGCCTTGAGGTAATCGGACAGCGACTGGGTCGAACGGAAGTTCGATGCCAGCAGCGGCAGGTCGCGTATGATCAAGCCGGCGGCGTGGACCTTGCTTGCCTCGACGTCTTCCGGATTGACGCCCGTATTGCCGATGTGCGGATAGGTCAGCGTGACCAGCTGGCGCGAATAGCTTGGATCGGTCAGGATTTCCTGGTAACCGGTCATGGCCGTGTTGAACACGACTTCCCCGGTGGTATGGCCGGCGGCGCCAATGGAAAAACCTTTAAATATCGTTCCGTCGGCGAGAGCCAGGATGGCTGGAACGGCGGGGCCAGAAAAAAATGGCGGCAAGGGCAACTCCTGATAAAGTTACCGTAGCTGCGCCACGTCAGACCGACGACCATGGATTCCCGCTGCGCTTGGCGCTGGGGGATGGTGTCATGTTGAATGAGGGATGGTGGGTAGTCGCTACGGTAGGTGTATGAATGGCTAAACCTCCAAATTATAGCGCAAGCCAGCCCTTCCGGCAATCGCCGGCGGGCGCATTTGCATCGCTTTTCGCGCTTTTGCTGGACATCGCCAACGCTCCTCGCTACATTTGAGCGAGCATCGCCAGGCAAACATTTATCGGGAAATGTGATTATGTCTACGTTTGGAAGAGATACGCCGATGGAGCGCCCCAACCCGGGCGGACGGGCAGCCGTGTTCGTGCCCAAGGTCAACGCGGAAGAAGCGGTCGGCTCGATGCTGAAAAACGGCTCGGGCATGGTCGGCTTCGGCAACAGCGACGGTTCGGTCACCGTCTACTTCGAAAACAACCGCTTCAACGATTCCGCCCTGCATAAATGGGAAAGCAAGGTGTGGAAGGCGTACGGGAGAATGGTCGAGCTGTCGCCGACGGTAAACAAGCTGGTCTGCGACGCCAGCAACCTGGCGCAGATCGGCTTTGTCCAGGGGCCCGAAATCGAGGTGCGCGACATGGAACTGCTGATGGCCTGGCTGGAACGCACCAAGGCCGTCGATACCGCGCCGGAAGGCCCGCTGATCCACGCCTGAGCGGGAGGCCGCCATTAAAGGCCGAGTTCGCTCAAGCCCGGATGATCGTCCGGGCGCCGGCCCAGGGGCCAGTGGAACTTGCGCTCCTGCTCGCGGATCGGCAGGTCGTTGATGCTCGCATGGCGCAGCGCCATCAAGCCCTGCTCGTCGAATTCCCAGTTCTCGTTGCCGTAGGAGCGGAACCAGTTGCCGGCGTCGTCGCGCCACTCGTAGGCGAAGCGCACGGCGATGCGCTTGCCGCCGAAGGCCCACAATTGCTTGATCAGGCGATAGTCGAGCTCGCGCACCCATTTGCGCGTCAGCAGGCCGACGATGGCCTCGCGCCCGGTAACGAACTCGGCGCGGTTGCGCCAGCGGCTGTCGGCGGTATAGGCCAGCGCCACGCGCGCCGGGTCGCGCGAATTCCAGCCGTCTTCGGCCAGGCGCACCTTGAGCGTGGCGCAGTCTAGGGTAAACGGCGGCAGTGGCGGACGGCTCGCGGATTCGGTCATATTGGCTCTCCAAAGGGGAATCACAGCATAAGCGAATGCGGCCGCATCTGTGGTAAGCAGAGCGGCCGCGAAAACCGGATCAGATCGGCATTGCCGCCGATGTATTACTGCGCCAGTGCGGCAATGCCGGCCTTGGCGATCTGCGCATCCTGGTCCGACTTCACGCCGGACACGCCCACGGCGCCGATCACATGGCCGTCGACGATCACCGGCACGCCGCCTTCGAGCATGCCTTCGACGAACGGCACGGTGAGGAAGGCGGTGCGGCCGTTGTTGATGATGTCTTCATACACCTTGCTCTCGCGCCGGCCCAGGGCCGCCGTCTTGGCCTTCGATGGCGCGATGTGCGAGGACAGCGGCGCGGCGCCGTCCAGGCGTTGCAGCGACAGCAGGTGGCCGCCGTCGTCGCAGATGGCGATGGTCACCGCCCAGTTGTTGGCGATGGCTTCGGCTTGCGCGGCGGCAGCGATTTTCTGGACGTCGGCGAAGTTCAGGTACGGTTTCGATGGCATGTTGATATCCCAAGTGATTAATGCGGGCCATTTTACGGCAAGCGCGTGGCTTGCCGATATTGGTATGGCTATAGCCTTTATGACTGCTGGCGCGCCTTGAGCTTGGCCTTGATCTGCGGCATTACGGCCGCCGCCGCCTGCTCGCCGGCCAGGATCGCGCGATTGCGGCTGGCAAAATCGTTACTGCCCATCTTGGGCAGGGACGGCGCGATGACGACGTCCGCATCCTTGAGTTCATAGTGATTGAGGCGCTGGCCCATGATGGCGAAGGTTTGCATCAGCACTTCCAGCGAACTGACGGCCGCCTGCGCGTCGGTCTGGCTCGAAATATTGACGGCGATAATGAAATCGGCCCCCATTTCGCGGGCAAAACGCACCGGCACCGGCGCCACCAGGCCGCCGTCGACATATGAGCGGTCGCCGATGCGCACCGGCTGGAACACGCTCGGCACGGACGAGGAAGCACGCACCGCCTGCCCGGTGTTGCCGCGCCTGAACAGGATCGGCTGGCCGTTGTTCAGGTCTGTGGCGACGGCGCCGAAGGGAATCTTGAGCTTTTCGATCGGGGCGTTCTTGACCGCCTTGTTCACATAGTTCTGCAGGGCGTCGCCCTTGAGCACGCCGGAAGACTTGCCGAACAGCGGCATGGCCCAGTCGGAAATTTCGGCCTCGTCCATTTCCATGGCGGTTTTTTGCAGGGCGAAGCCGTCGTTGCCGGCGGCATACATGGCGCCGACCACGCTGCCGGCGCTGGTGCCGACCACGATGTCCGGATAAATGCCCTGGGCTTCGAGCGCCTTGATCACGCCGATGTGGGCGAAGCCGCGCGCGGCGCCGCCGCCCAGGGCCAGGCCGATGCGGATTTTCTTGGGCGCCGGGGCGGCGGCCGGTTGGGCCACGGCGGGCGGCGGAGGTGGCGGAGTCGTGCCGCAGCCGGCGAGCAGGACGGCAAGGGCGATCAGGGAACGGCGTTTGGTAAACATAGTGGTCGTCAGGGAAGCGAAGACCACGATTGTACCTGCTAAGGAGCGTGCCGTAGCGCGCGCGGGCGGACATCCACCCGGCGCCGGCTGGCGGCGCCTGGATTTCCCGAACTCGCCAAGGCCACGCCCTGCGGGCGCCGCGCGGCCTTGACCGGCGCGCACGCGATGCCGACGTGCGCAAGGGCATCGCCTACACGATAAAGTCCCACTGCAGCGGCGCAAGCACATGCGAGGCGATCTCCGGCGAACGCAGGAACTCGTCGGCAACATGCTCCAGGCTCACGCCCTGCTCCATCGCCGCGCGCCAGAAGGCCAGGCCGGGGGCGTCGCTGTGGCGTCCGAAAATGCCCTGGTAGAGCAACTCGAGATCGTGCTCGATGGCGCCGTTGAAGCGCATCGGATGAAGCAGCTGCGATTCGGGCGAACTGATGATCTCCAGCGCGATGTGGCCCAGGCTCACCCCGCTTTTCTCGGCCTGGGACCAGAACTCGAAGCCCTGGTAGTCGGCCTGGCGGCCCAGCACGCTCTTGTACAGCCCGGCCAGCGCGCTCTGTTCGCTCCTGTGCTCGACCGCCAGCGTGCCGTCGGCAAAGACCAGGCTTTCCACATTGATCGCCAGCGCCGTGCGCCCGCCTTGCGCCGTGGGCGTGACAGCGACATACGATTCGTGCAGCGCAATCGTGTAGTCGGCCCGGTTGCCGATGAAGACGCCGCTGTCGGCCGCCAGTCCGCCGTGCAGGATGGTCGGCGCCGGCGTGGCCGCCGGCTCGGCCGCTGCCGCCCTGCTGGCGCTGCCCACCGCCCAGTTCAGGCGCAGGGTATCGTTGCCGCCGCCGGAGAACAGGAAGGCGTTGTCGGCCGAGGTGCTAAAGGTCTGGCTGGCGGCGTCGCCCGTGAGGATCTGGCCTTCGGTGTTGCCGCTGACGTTGGCGGCGCCGACGATCGCGGCAAAATTGACCGCGTTCAAGACAATCTGGCTGCCGCTGGCCAGCTTGGTGGCGTCCACCACCAGCGCCGTCGCCTGGCTGGCGTTACTGGTGCCGGTCAGGGTGACGGCGCCCGTGGCGGCGTTGGCGCCGCCCACTGCCACGATGGTCTCGACCAGCAAGGGCAGGCTGGCGCCCAGGCGTCCCAGAAACGTGACCCCATTGCCGGTCAGGTGGGACTGGTCGGCGCTCGGATGGCCGGGCGTGGAAGCCAGAATGGCCTGGATCAGGTGCTCGGTCGAATTGCCTGCATTGCGGCTGGGGCCGCCGCTAGCCGACAAGCCGAAGCCCGGCGCCAGCTGGGCCAGCAGCAGATTGGCGCCGCTGGTGGCGGTGGCCAATGCAATGTCGGCCGTGCTGGCGCCGCCATTCGATTCGACCCGGTCGCCGCTCACCACCGGGATCACGGTCTGGGTGCCGCTGCCGCCACCGGGCAGGCTCACCGGCACGGTCGTGACGGCCACGCCGTCGACGGTCGCCACCACCGGCACGGGAGGGATGACCGGCGGCGGCACCGGAATTACCGGCGGCAAGGGCAGCGAGTCGATCAGCAAGCCGAGGATTGCGCCGGCCGGCGACAGATTGCCGGCGGCGTCGCTCTGCTTGACCGTGAGCGCGTGGTAGCCGATCGAGAGCGGAGAACTGGTGATGCTCCACTGGCCGCTTGCGTCGGCCACTGCCGTTCCCAGCATTGTCACGCCATCGTCGTCGTACAGGATCACGCTGGTGTTGGGGCTGGCGCTGCCGGTCAATACCGGTGAGCTGAAGTAAGTGATCTTGTCGCCCGCGGCGCCGCTGTCGCTGCCGGGCGACAGGAGCGGCGCGCCCGGCATTCCCGGCGCTTCGGTGTCGATCAGCAGGGTCAGCGCGGCACTGGCAATGGAGACATTCCCGGCCGCATCGGTCTGTTTCGCCGTGAGGGTATGGCTGCCTTCGCCGAGCACGGTGGTGACGATGCTCCAGATGCCGTTGGCATTGGCGATGGCGCTGCCCAGCACGGTAATGCCGTCGGTGTCGAACAGTTCCACGGTCGCGTTCGCTTCGGCGCTGCCGGTCACGGTGGGCGTGGAAAAACGGGTCAGATTGTCGCCGGCGATGCCGCTGTCGCTCGGTGCCGCCAGCACCGGCGTGCCCGGCGCTGCGGCGCCGCTGTCGATGACGACGGCCAGTGCGCCGCTGGCGGTCGATACATTGCCGGCCAGATCGGTCTGGCGCGCTGTCACGGTATGGCTGCCGACGGCGAGCATGCTGCTGGTGATGCTCCAGTTGCCCTTGCCATCGGCAACAGCGGTCCCGATCAGCGTGGTGCCATCGGTGTCGTACAGCCTGACCGTCGCATCCGGTTCGGCCGACCCCTTGAACACCGGCGTGCCATTGCTGGTGATGGCGTCGCTGTCCGACACCCCGGTATCGGTCGCGCTGCTCATCACGGGAACCGAGGGCGCCGCTGCGGTATGGTCGAGCACGTACTGTTCGCCCGCGTCGTAGCCGCCGGCAATGGGGACATTGCCGGCATTCTGGATACCGGTGCCGCTGGCATTCAGGTTCAGGCGCACGCTGCCGTCGCCGCCGATGCCGTTGACGGTCACGGTGTAGCTGGCGCCGCTGCCGGCCAGCGAGGCGATGTTGGCGACCGCCGTACCGGTGGTGACAAGCGTAAAGTCGCCGATATCGACCCCGGTCACGCTCTGGCTGAAGGTGACGGCATAGGTCAGCGTGGTGTCGGCCGCCGGCACCGCGGCGGCCGCGCCGCCGGCGCGCACGATGGCGCTGACGCTGGGCGTATTGGTGACGTTGATGACGAAGATCTGGTAGGCCTCGTTGCCGGCGGCGTCGGTCGCTTTCAGGTAAATATGGTAGCTGCCCATGGCCAGGTTCTGGCTGGCCACCAGTCCGCTGCCGGAGATGCTGAACTTGGCGTTGTCGGCGTCGATGGTGCCGTTGCCGACCGCAAAACCGTATTGCACGCTGGTGATGTCGGTCGACGATAGCGTGGCCACGGTGCTGCCGCTGGTAGCGGCAGCGGCGTCGACCGAGGTGGCGCTCAGCGCCATCCCGACCGGACCGATGGTGTCGAGGATATAGGCAAAGCCGTTCGAGGCCGGCGAAACGTTGCCGGCGACATCGGTCTGGGTTGCCGTGAGCGTGTGCGCCCCTTCGACCAGGGCGCTGCTGGTGATGCTCCAGGCGCCCGCGCCGTTGGCCGTGGCCGTGCCCAGCAAGGTGGTGCCGTCGGTATCGTACAGGCGCACTGCGGCGTTGGCTTCGGCCGTGCCGGTGATGACGGGCAAGGCGGCATTCGTGATGCCGTCGCCGGGTGTGCCGCTGTCGCTGCCGGCCTGCAGCGCCAGTTGCGCCGGCGCGTTCGCGCCGCTGTCGATGGTCAGGACCAGGCCGGCGCTCAGCGGCGAGGTCTCGCTGGCGAGATTGGTTTGCGTCACCTTCAGCGTATGGCTGCCCTCGCCCAGCGCCGTGCTGGTGATGCTCCAGTTACCGCTGCCATCGGCCGTGCTGGTGCCGAGCAAGGTGGTGCCGTCGGTGTCGTACAGTTTGACCGTGGCGTTGGCCAGGGCGGTGCCGGTCACGGTTGGGGTGCCGACGTTGGTGATGCCGTCGCCGGCGGTGCCGCTGTCGCTGGCGCCGCTCAGTACCGGCAGCGGCGGCGCGGCCGGGCCGGGACGGCCGCCGAAGACTACGATGGAACTGGAGAAGGTGGCGCTGTCGCTGCCGTCCAGGCCCTGGACCGCGTTGACGTCATTGTTGGGGCTCGGGTCGGAATACGAAAATTCGATGATGTCGCCGGCGGTCAGGGCGTTGGCGGTAAACGTCAGCCTCACCATTTTCGCCGCGCTGTCGATCGCAACGGCCGAAACGGTGGTGCCGGTACCGTTGATCTGGACCGAAAATGCGTTGGTCGGCGGGGGATTGGCGGCGTCGAGGTCGAGGGTGAAAATCAGGCTGAAGAAATTCTCGCTGATATACCCATTCGCGCTGGCGTAGGTCGGTTGAGGCATTGAACGGTCTCCTTGCTGTGAGTAGGGCCGCCCCGCGCACCTGCAATGCTACTCCGGCGGGGTGAAGTCGGAAATTCATCTTACACCCCGCAAAACCGTTGTTTTCGCCGCACAATTGAACTCAGCGCCAGAGCGATGCATTCGCGCCACAGTGCGCTGCCGCCATGCCATATGAAATGCTTCCTTGCCAGGATGCCGGCCTGCGTGCCGGCGCCGGCGCGTCCCTTGCAGCGGCAGTCAGGCGCAGCGCGCCCGCGCGATCTGCCGAGATCAGGTGGCCGGCCGGTTGCTCCCGCGCAGCCCAGGCCGGCTGCGCGGCCGTCAGCCGGAGGCGGCCGGCAAGGACACGATAAAGCTGCTGCCCTTGCCCGCTTCCGACTTGATGGTCAGGTTGCCGCCATGGCGCAGCAGCACGTGCTTGACGATCGCCAGGCCCAGGCCGGTGCCCTGGGTTTCGCGCGAGCGGCTCTTGTCGACCCGGTAAAAGCGTTCGGTCAGGCGCGCGATGTGCTTCTGGTCGATGCCGATGCCGGTATCGGTGGCGACGAACTGCGGGCCGTTCGGACCGATCTGCCAGGCCAGGTGCACGGTGCCGCCCGGCGGGGTGTAGCGCACCGCGTTCGAGGCCAGGTTGCCGAAGGCGCTGCGCAGCTCTTCCGCATTGCCCATCATGTTCGGCCCGTTCACGCTCGACGTGATCTGGTGCTTGCCGCCCGACAACGCCCGCGCCTCCTGCACCACCTGCTCCATCAGCGCGGCAATATCGACCGACTCGCTGCGCAGCGGATAATCCACCGATTCCAGGCGCGACAGGGTCAGCATGTCCTCGATCAGGCGCTGCATGCGGTGGCCCTGCTCGGTCATCAGTTTCAGGTGCGACATGCGCGTTTCCGGGTCGAGGTTCATTTCGCTCGACGCGATCTCCAGGAAGCCGACGATCACCGTCAGCGGCGTGCGCAATTCGTGCGAGGCGTTGGCGATGAAGTCGCGCCGCATTTCCTCGATGCGCTGGGTTTCGGTGGCGTCGTGCGTGACCAGGATCTGGCGCCGGTTTTCGAAGGGAATGATCTGGCAGATCAGCTTGCGGTCGCGGAAACTCAGCGTCAGCGGGTTCTCGTAGCGGCCGAGGATGATGTAGTCGATGAAATCCGGATGGCGGATCAGGTTGGTGACCCGCATGCCCTTGTCGCGTTCCAGGGTCAGGCCCAGGTGGCGTTCGGCGGCCGGGTTGCACCATTCGAGGAACAGGACGTCGTCCATGATGGCGACGCCGTCGGGCAGCAGGTGCATGGCCTGGCGGAAACGGGCCAGCCATTCGGTCAGTTCGGCCTGGTTGCGTTCGTCGTCGCGGCGCAGGCGGTACAGGCGCGAGAAGATATTGGTCCAGGAACCCCAGCCATCGGGCAGCTTGCCGGAATGCGGGTCGTCCAGCCAGTCGCCCAGCTGGTGCAGGTAGGACAGCTGGATGAACAGCAGGATGAAGACGGACAGGAAAGCGACGGCCAGGCCGTAGACCAGCCCGAACAGCCACCAGAACACGCCCGCGCCAAGCAGGATGAAGCTCATGCGCAGCAGCGCGGGGATCCAGAACAGCAGTTTGGGATTCATGTTGCGGGGGGTGTCTTTCGTTCAGCTAATACCCCGTCGTTCCCGCGCAGGCGGGAACCCAGGATCGAAGCGCCGCTCGCAGCTGCGCAAACAAAATTGGATTCCCGCCTGCGCGGGAATGACGGCCTCAAGGTCGGCGGTCGCAGTTCCAGCGCGGCGACGCTGCTGCCAACGTCGACAACATCACTTCTCCGACAGCATATACCCGACGCTGCGCACCGTCTTGATCAGTTTTTCCGATTCCTTCAAGGCCTTGCGCAGCCGGAGCACGTGCACGTCGACCGTGCGTTCCTCGATCACCACATGGTCGCCCCATACTTTATCGAGCAACTGGCTGCGCGAGAACACGCGTTCCGGATGCGCCAGCAGGAACTTGAGCAGCTTGAACTCGGCATGTCCCATGTCGATCTTCTGGCTGTCGATCGACACCGTGCAGCTGACCGGGTCCAGGCTGACCGGCCCGGCACTCATCACCGCCTGGTCGTGCTCCGGGCTCTTGCGGCGCAGCAGCGCCTTGGCGCGCGCCAGCAGTTCGCGCGGGGAAAACGGCTTGGTCACGTAATCGTCGGCGCCATTGTTCAGGCCAGCGATCTTGTCTTCTTCCATGCTCTTGGCGGTCAGCATGATCACAGGAATATCCTGGAAATTGCGGTCCGAGCGCATGCGCGACAGCAGGCGCAAGCCGGTCTGGTCGGGCAACATCCAGTCCAGCAGCATCAGATGCGGAATGCGCTGCTGCATGAATTCCCATGCATCTGCCACATTCTGCACCGAACACACGTTCCAGCCCGCTTCGCGCAGCGAAAAAGTCACCAGTTCAACAATGGCCGGTTCGTCTTCTACGATTAATACAGTGGTTTTGTCGGCGGCCATCGAGATTACGGTACAGGTTGATCGGGAATCGTCAGCGCCGGCTTGGTATGCCGGATATCCTTGCCTTCGACGACGTAGATCACGTATTCGGCGATGTTCTTCGCATGATCGCCGATGCGCTCGATGGCCTTGGCGACCCACAGGGTGTCCAGCGCCGACGAAATCGTGCGCGGGTCTTCCATCATGAAGGTAATCAGGTTACGCATGATCGAGCGGAATTCGTGGTCGATCACCGCATCCTGGGCGATCAGCTGCAGGGCCTGCTTGCCGTCCAGGCGGGCGAAGGCGTCGAGCGCGTCGTGCAGCATGTCCGAGGTGGCGGTGGCGATCGTGCGCACCATTTCGTAATGGTTCACGCCGACGGCGCCGCGGCCGTGCAAGTTCTTCGATGTGCGCGCGATCTTGGCCGCTTCGTCGCCGATCCGTTCCAGGTCGGTGATGACCTTGATGGTCGCCATGACGGTGCGCAGGTCGTTGGCGGTCGGCTGGCGGCGCACGATCAGGTGGCTGCAGGCGTCGTCGAGCGCCACTTCGAGCTGGTTGACTTCGTCGTCTTCCGCGATCACGCGGTCGGCACGTTCCAGGTTGCCAATGCGAAAACAGGTCATCGCGTCGAGGAACTGGGTCTCGACGATGCCCCCCATCAGCAATACCTTGGAGCGGATGGTTTCAAGTTCGTGGTCGTACTGCTTGGATGAATGCTCGCCTATCATTGCTGCTCTCCGTATTGATTATTGTTCTGGCTCAGCCAAAGCGTCCGGTGATGTAATCCTGCGTCTCTTTGCGCGCGGGATTCATGAAAATCTGGTCGGTTTCGCCGAACTCGACCAGCTCGCCCAGGTACATATAGGCGGTGTAGTCCGAGCAACGCGCGGCTTGCTGCATATTGTGGGTCACGATGGTGATCGTGTAGTCCTGTTTGAGTTCGCTGATCAGTTCTTCCACTTTCGCGGTCGAGATCGGATCCAGCGCCGAGGTCGGCTCGTCGAGCAGGAGCACGTCCGGCTTGACCGCCACGCCGCGCGCGATGCACAGGCGCTGCTGCTGGCCGCCCGACAGCGACAGTCCGCTCTTGGACAGCTTGTCCTTGACCTCGCCCCACAGCGCGGCTTTTTTCAGCGCCCATTCGACGCGTTCGTCCATCTCGCCCTTGGACAGGTCTTCGTACAGGCGCACGCCGAAGGCGATATTGTCGTAGATCGACATCGGGAACGGGGTCGGTTTCTGGAACACCATGCCGACCTTGGCGCGCAGCATGTTCACATCCTGGCCCGGATCGAGGATGTTCTTGCCGCGGTACATGACCGAACCCTCGGCGCGCTGGCCCGGATACAGGTCGTACATGCGGTTCAGGGTGCGCAGCAGGGTCGACTTGCCGCAGCCGGACGGGCCGATGAAGGCGGTGACCTGTTTTTCGAAAATATCGAGGCTGACGTTGGTCAGGCTTTGCGTTTTGCCGTAGAAGAAATTCAGGCCGGAAATCTCGATCGTCTTGTTCTTGGGCGTTACAGTAGGCATCGGTGTAGGCATAGGGCTCATGAGAGTGATCGGTCGATTATTTCGTGGTTTTCTGGCTGAACATGGTACGCGACAGGATGTTCAACAACAACACGCTGAAGGTCAGCAGCAAGGACGCGGCCCAGGCCAGGCTGACCCAGTTGTCCGCGGTGCTTTGCGCAAAGGTATTGATGACGACCGGCAAGTTGGCGATCGGGGCATTCATGTTGGAACTGAAGAACTGGTTGTTCAGCGCCGTGTACAGCAGCGGCGCGGTTTCGCCGGTGATGCGCGCCACCGCCAGCAGCACGCCGGTGACCACGCCCGACTTGACGGCGCGCAGGCGCACCGTGGTGGCCACCTTCCAGCGCGGCGCGCCGAGGGCGAAGGCGGCTTCGAGCAGGTTCTGCGGCACCAGGCGCAGCATGTTGTCGGTGGTGCGCACCACTACCGGGATCGCGATCAGCGACAGCGCGATCGAGCCGGCGTAACCGGAATAGTGCCCGGCCACGTTGACATACAGGGTCCACACAAAGATGCCGAGCACGATCGAGGGCGCCGACAGCATGATGTCGGTCACGAAGCGCGTGACCTGGGCGAAACGGTTTTCTTCGCCATATTCGGCCAGGTAGACGCCGGCCAGGATGCCGATCGGGGTGCTGATGAAGGTTGCCAGGCCGACGATCATCAGGCTGCCGAGAATGGCGTTGCGCAAACCGCCGCCTTCGCTGTCGGGACCGGGCGTATCGTTGAAGAACAGGTCGAGCGAGATGCCGGCGAAGCCCTTGATCAGGAGGGTCGACAGGATCCACATCAGGAAGATCAGGCCGACCGACATGGCCAGCACCGACAGCGCGATGCCGATCCGGTGCTTCCAGAGGCGCTTGCGGTAGACCGGGTTGAGAATCGTCTGGCTCATTTAACGCCTTCCTTGCGCGACATTCCGAGCAGCATCAGCTTGGCTGCGGACAATACGATAAAAGTGATGATGAACAGGATCAGCGCCAGCGCCAGCAGCGAGGAGGTATGCAGCGGCTGCTCGGCTTCGGCGAACTGGTTGGCCAGGATCGAGGCGATACTGTTACCGGCCGAGAAGATCGACCACGACAGGTTGTTGGCGTTACCGATCACGAAGGTCACCGCCATGGTTTCGCCGAGCGCGCGGCCGAGGCCGAGCATGACGCCGCCGACCACGCCGGTCTTGGTGTAAGGCAGCACGATCTTGCGCACGACTTCCCACTTGGTGCAGCCGAGGCCGTAGGCCGATTCCTTCAGCACGGCCGGAACGATTTCGAACACGTCGCGGATGACCGAGGCGATGAAGGGGATGATCATGATCGCCAGCACCAGGCCGGCGGCGAGGATGGAAAAGCCCATCATCGGGCCGCTGAACAGCTGGCCGACGATCGGCAGCTGGCCCAAGGTGGATTTCAGGAAAGGCTGGACGTATTCCGAAAACAGCGGCACCAGCACGAAGGCGCCCCACATGCCGTAAATGATCGATGGAATGCCTGCCAGCAGTTCGACGGCGGTGCCCAGGGGGCGGCGCAGCCAGACCGGGCAGATTTCAGTCAGGAACAGTGCAATGCCGAAGCTGACCGGAAACGCGATCAGCAAGGCGATAATCGAGGTGGCGAGGGTGCCCACGATGGGAATCAACGCGCCGAATTGCTGGTTGCCCGGATCCCACTCGGCGCTGGCGACGAAGCCGAGCCCGAAGGCCTTGAAGGCCGGCGCGGCGCCGATGATCAGCGAAACGATGATGCCTACCAGCACCAGCAGGACCGATGCCGCGAACAGCAGGGTCACTTTATGGAAGAAAAAGTCCTGTATGCGCTGCTTGCGCATAGTGGAAAGCAGGGCAGCGTGCTCAAGGTCGGGCGCTGCGGGCTTGTTGACGGCCATTGCGATAGTTGGGTGTGCGCTCATTGATTGACTTCGCCGGGTGTCCACATGATGTTGATCGATGCATAAAAGCGGGCGGGCCGCACATGCGGCCCTGCCCGCCCCTTGTTATTACCAGATGGCCTTGCCGGACGCATCTTTCAGATTGGCTTTCCAGGCATCGCTGACCAGCTTGGTGACGCTGTCAGGCAGCGGCACGTAGTCCAGTTCGACAGCAGCGGCGTCACCGTTCTTGAACGACCAGTCGAAGAACTTGATGACTTCCTTGCCCTTGGCGGCGTCCGCCTGGCTCTTGTGCATCAGGATGTAGGACACGCCGGTGATCGGCCAGCTGTTCTTGCCTGGCTGGTCGGTCAGGACCACGCCGAAGCCCGGCGCCTTGACCCAGTCGGCCGAGGCGGCGGCGGCCTTGAAGTTCTCGTCGTCAGGCTGCAGGAAGCTGCCGTCCTTGTTTTTCAGCTGGGTGTGAGCGATCTTGTTCTTCTTGGCGAAGGCCCACTCGACGTAGCCAACCGAACCCTTGACGCGCTGCACAGTCGAGGCGACACCATCGTTGCCCTTGCCGCCCACGCCGACCGCCCATTTCACCGATGCATCGGCACCGACCTTGGTCTTGAATTCCGGCGAGACCTTCGACAGGTAGTCGGTGAACAGGAAGGTGGTGCCCGAGCCGTCGGCGCGGTGCACGACGGTGATGTCGTCGGCCGGCAGCTTGACGCCCGGGTTCAGGGCGGCGATTTCAGGGGCGTTCCACTTGGTGATCTTGCCCAGGTAGATGTCGGCCACGACCGGGCCGGTCAGCTTCATGGCGCCAGGCGCGATACCGTCCAGGTTGACGATGGTCACCACGCCGCCCATGATGGCCGGGAATTGCATCAGGCCGGCCGCGTCGAGTTCGTCGACTGGCAGCGGCTTGTCGGACGCGCCGAAGTCGACGGTTTTTGCCTTGATCTGTTTGATGCCGGCGCCGGAGCCGACCGATTGATAGTTCATGCCATTGCCGGTGGTCTTCTTGTACGCCTCCGCCCATTTCGCATACACAGGGTAAGGAAAGGTCGCACCCGCGCCGGTCATGTCCGCAGCCATGGAGTTCGCTGCCGCCAGTGCGCCAACGCCAACGATGATGGAAGCCAACAACTGTTTCATTCGCATATCAAGTCCTTGTGGGTTATACAACGTGGAATGCTGCGCAGTCTACCGCCCAAATATGACACGTTTATGACATGACCGAAATCCTTGTAAGAATCCTCCTGCTGCCTGCATGATACGCTTAGTATGACCCTGGGCATGTCACACAATTGAGACGCTGTGTCACCGCCATGTCATATTCATTTATTACACTAGCGGCGTTTACTATTATCTATCTGACTAGTTAAAGACATAATGAAAACTGCAACGACCGCGGATCCGGCGCGCGCCAATATCTTCCTCGACCGGGAGCTGTCGCAATTGACGTTCAACCGCCGCGTTCTGGCCCAGGCCGAAGACACTTCCCTGCCCCTGCTCGAACGGCTGCGCTACCTTTGTATAGTCAGTAACAACCTGGACGAGTTTTTCGAAGTGCGCGTGGCCAGTCTGTTGGCCCAGGGCAACCTGGCGGAAAACCCGGCGCTGGCGGCCAACCTGGCGCGCATCAGTAACGAATGTCACAATCTGGTCAAGGACCAGTACGCGGTGCTGAACACCGAAGTGCTGCCCGAACTGAAGAAAAAAGGCGTGCACCTGGTGCGCCACACCGACCGCAACGAGGCGCAGCGCGCCTGGGTCAAGGATTATTTCGAACGCGAAGTGCGTCCCCTCCTGACCCCGATCGGCCTCGATCCGGCCCATCCGTTCCCGCAGGTGGTTAACAAGAGCCTCAATTTCATCATCTCGCTGACCGGCAAGGATGCCTTCGGGCGCGGCACCGGGATCGCCATCGTCAAGGCGCCGCGCGTGCTGCCGAGGGTGATCCGCCTGCCCGACCACCTGTCGACCAACGGCGGCATTTCCTTCTGCCTGCTGTCCTCGATCATTCACTCGCACATCGAAGACTTGTTTACCGGCCGCGAAGTGATCGCCTATTCCCAGTTCCGCGTCACGCGCGACAGCGACCTCTGGGTCGACGAGGAAGAAGTCAAGAACCTGCGCCAGGCGCTCAAGGGCGAGTTGCAGGGGCGCCAGTTCGGCACCTCGGTGCGGCTCGAAGTGGCCAAGAATTGCGCCCCGGAACTGTCCGAATTCCTGCTCGAACAGTTCGGACTCGACAAGAGCCGCCTGTATGCGGTCGACGGCCCGGTCAACCTGGTGCGCCTGGCCGAGCTGATCGACCACGTCAAGCAGCCGGCCCTGCGCTTCGAGCCCTTCGTGCCCGGCATGCCGCAAAAGACCGCGCACCACGACATTTTCGAGCAGCTGAAAAAGCACGACATCCTGCTGCACCATCCGTTCCAGTCGTTCCAGACCGTGGTCGACTTCATCCAGGTGGCCGCGCACGACCCGGCGGTGGTGGCGATCAAGCAGACCATCTACCGCACCGGCATGCACTCGGACCTGATGGAAGCGCTGATGGCGGCCGCGCGCGCCGGCAAGGAAGTGACGGTCATCCTGGAACTGATGGCGCGCTTCGACGAAGAAGCCAACATCAACTGGGCCGACAAGCTGGAACAGGCCGGCGCCCAGGTGGTGTACGGCGTGGTCGGCCTGAAAACCCACGCCAAGGTGGCGCTGGTGATCCGGCGCGAGGATGCCGACGCCGAGGGCAACCCGGGCGGCCTGCGCTTCTATGCCCACCTCGGCACCGGCAACTATCACCTGACCACCACCCGCCTGTACACCGACTTCGGCCTGCTGACCGCGCATCCCGAGATGGCGCAGGAAGTGAACGAAGTGTTCATCCACCTGACCAGCCTGACCAAGCCGCACAAGTTGACCCATTTGTGGCTGGCGCCGTTCGCGCTGCAGAGCGAGATCATCAAGGCGATCCGCAACGAAGCCAAGATCGCCCGCGCCGGCCGGCCCGGACGGATCATCGTCAAGATCAACGCGCTGGTGGACGAATCGGTGATCCGCGCGCTGTACGCGGCCTCGCACGACGGCGTGAAGATCGACCTGATCGTACGCGGCGCCTGCACCCTCAAGCCTGGGGTGCCGGGGCTGTCCGAAAACATCAAGGTGCGCTCGATCATCGGCCGCTTCCTGGAACACAGCCGGATTTATTACTTCCGCAACGACCTGGCGCACGATGTCTACCTGGCCAGCGCCGACTGGATGAGCCGCAACCTGTTCCGCCGCATCGAAGTCGCCTTCCCGATCCTGGACAAGGCGCTGAAACGGCGCGTGATCACGGAAGGCTTGAACCCTTACCTGAAAGATAACTCAAACGCGTGGGAGCTCGAACCGAGCGGGCAGTACCAGCGCCGCAAGGTGCGCGGCAAGCAGCTCGAGTTTTCGGCGCAGCGCCATCTGATGGCGCTGCTCGGCACCCACCCCGTCGATACCGGAGAGTGACAGGAGAACAGCATGGATCTGATTTTATGGCGCCACGCCGAAGCGCACGACGCCGACCCGGACCAGGACGACATGGAGCGCGCGCTCACGCCCAAGGGCCAGAAGCAGGCGCGCCGCATGGCCGACTGGCTCACCTCGCAACTGCCCGACAGCTGCCGCATCCTGGTCAGCCCGGCGCTGCGCACCCTGCAGACGGTGGAGCCGCTCAAGCGCAAGTTCAAGATCGTGCACGAACTGGCGCCGGGCGCCGATCCGGAAGATATCCTGATGGCGGCCAACTGGCCGAACGGGCGCGAACCGGTGCTGGTGGTCGGGCACCAGCCGACCCTGGGCCAGGTGGCGGCGCTGCTGCTGTCGGGCCATCCGCAGGACTGGCAGATCAAGAAAGCCAACGCCTGGTGGCTGGTCCAGCGCGAAGCGCTCGATCCCTACAGCCTGTACCTGAAAGGCGTGATGGCGCCCGACCTGATTGTTAAATAAGTGTTCGCCAGCCTTGAATTGTTGCATTCACCTGCTAAAGTTTAGGTGTATCAACTAAGGGAGAAATCGCTCAACGGCGGTTACTGGATCATGTTAAGCATGCTGGTCATGGCCATTTTTGGAGGGATGGTTGGGTTGGTGCTGTATGAACTGGTGGAAGAAGTTCACGGCAGTAAACTCGACCTGCAAGATCGCTATCACGAATAGCACAGGGCCTGAACCAGGCCGATAAAAAAAGCGGCAAGGCCCGATGGGCGCTTGCCGCTTTTGCGTTGACGGGATGGGCCGCTCAGCGTCCGGTCTTGAACTTGGTGAACGTGCGCGTCATCACGCGGCGGATATCCTGCGGCACCGCTTCCGGCGGGATCATCTTTTTCAGGTCCTCGTCCGACAGGAACACGCTCTTGTTCTCGGCCACATCCTTGCGCACGAACTTCATGCCGGCCTTGTTCGGGTTCGCGAAAAACACCTTGTTGGTCAGGCTGGCCTGCACTTCCGGACGCAGGATATAGTTGATCCACAGGTGGGCATTGTTCGGATGCGGCGCATCGGCCGGAATGGCCATGGTGTCGAACACCAGCGGCGCCCCGTTCTTCGGCACCAGGGCCTCGATCTTGACGCCCTTCTTCGCATCGATGGCGCGCTGGCGGGCGATATTGATGTCGCCCGCCCAGCCGAACACCACGCAGATGGCGCCGTTGGCCATGTCGTTGATATAGCCGGAAGAACTGAACAGGGTCACGCTCGGGCGCACCGCCTGCAGCATCTTGCCCGCTTCGGCGTAATCGGCCGCGTTCTTCGAATACGCAGGCTTACCCATGTAATGCAGCGCCGCCGGGAACACTTCGGACGGCGAATCGAGGAAGGACACGCCGCACGACTTGAGCTTGGCCGTGTACGCCGGATTGAAGATCAGTTCCCAGGCATTGGCCGGCATCGGGGTCGTGCCCAGCGCCGCCTTGACCTTGTCG
This sequence comes from Massilia atriviolacea, assembly GCF_003953935.1. Lineage (GTDB taxonomy): Bacteria > Pseudomonadota > Gammaproteobacteria > Burkholderiales > Burkholderiaceae_D > Telluria_A > Telluria_A atriviolacea. The sequence continues at coordinate 72,402 of NZ_RXLQ01000003.1, read as the reverse complement.
ACATTGATGCCGACCGTGGTGTAGCCCCACATCCAGTCGACCAGGTACTCGTTGCCCGGATCGAGCGTGGCCAGCTTGGCCTGGATGCCGGGATCGAGGTTGGCCAGGTTCGGCAGTCTGGATTTATCGAGCTTGCGCAGCAGCTTGGCGTCCATCTGCTGGCGTGCCCACGGCGCGGTCGGCACCACGATGTCGTAACCCGACTTGCCGGCCACCAGCTTGGCGTTCAGGACTTCGTTACTGTCGAAGACATCGTAACGCACGGTGATGCCGGTCTCCTTGGTGAAGTTCTTGATCGTGTCGTCGGCGATGTAGTCGGACCAGTTATAGATATTGAGGACTTTCTCCTCGGGCTGCTGGGCCTGGGCCGGAACGCCCGACCAGAGCGCCGCCGCCAGCGCCGCCAGGCCCAGGCCGAGCCGCCGTTTCGCGTGCATTTGCCGATTGACTGCCACCATTGATGCCTCCGAAGATAGATTGTAGATAATAGATAATAGATAGTAGATAGAGAGTGGAACCGCGTCCTGCCAGAATGATCGGGCATTGCGGCCCGGTTGGCAAGCGCCGCCGCACAGCGCCTTGCACGGGAGGGCACGGCCAACTAAAATCGAGCCTCTTGCGGTATCCTTGCCACTTTTCCCCTTCCGTGACGGCCCCAGACGATGAAAACACCCCCTGCGGCGCTTGACGCGACCACGCCGGAACCACGTATGTACCGGGTTGTCGCCGACAGCATCGTACAGCTGATCGCCGCCGAAGGCATGCAGCCCGGCCAGCGCCTGCCGGCCGAGCGCGAGCTGTCGGCGCGCCTGGGGGTGAGCCGCGCCTCGCTGCGCGAAGCCCTGATCGCCCTGGAACTGGGCGGGGTGGTCGAGGTGCGCAGCGGCTCGGGGGTGTACGTCAGCATCCAGGCGGCCCAGGCCAAACCGTCGCCCGAAGTCGGACCCGGCCCGTTCGAAGTACTGGCAGCGCGCCGCATGATCGAAACCGAAGTGGCCGGCCTGGCGGCAAAAAATGCCACCGATTCGGCCATCGACGCCATCCTCACGGCCGTGCTGGAGATGGAGCGCGACCACGAGGACCGCGCCAGCAACGAGCAGGCCGACCGCAATTTCCACCTGGCGCTGGCGCGCGCGACCGGCAACACGGCGCTGGTGGGCGCCATCGACTACCTGTGGAACCAGCGCGGCACGCTGTGGCACAAGCTCAAGGAACACTTCCAGACCGAGGAATTGCGCAAGCAGACGCTGATCGACCACCGCAACATCCTGGCGGCGATCGCCGCGCACGACGTGGCCGGCGCGCGCCAGGCCATGCGCGCCCACCTCGAACGCGTGACCCGGACCTTCTCCCGTGCGTAAGCACGCGCCGCAGGGCTTCACCTACGTCGGCCTGATGGCGATGGTCGCCGTGATCGGCGTGGCGACGGCGGCCACCGTCTCGGTGGGCGAGCTGGCGCGCCGGCGCGCCGCCGAGACCGAGCTGCTGTTCGTCGGCAAGCAGTACATCCGCGCATTCCTGGAATACGAACTCAATACGCCGGAAGGCCATGCCAGCCATGCTCCGTCGCGGCTGGAAGATTTGCTGCAGGACCCGCGCCAGCCCGGCGTGAAGCGCTACCTGCGCCAGCTCTACCCCGACCCGATTACCGGCAAGGCCGACTGGCAGCTGGTGCGCGCCCCGGGCGGCGGCGTGATGGGGGTGCGCAGCGCCTCGTGCGCACCGACCATCCGGCGCAGCTTCACCGACGGCGACTTCATGTACCTGGACGGGCAAAAGCGCTACTGCGACTGGCAGTTCGCGTATGTGATGGCGTGCGGCGGCAACTGCAAGGACACGCTGCGCCCCGAGGATTGAGCCGGCGGGGCCAAAAAAAAGCCACGCGTCAAGGGATCGCCTTGTGCGCGTGGCCAAACCGGCTAGATACGCCGTCTTCTCACCTGAATCCTGCTGGGTTCCCGCTTATTTAAAGACGCATGCGCGCGCGATGTTGGCGGCGTTGCTGTCCTTGCCTGGCTCGTTGCCTTTCGAGGTGCCGACGAACGTGGCGCAACGCGACGACGCCTTGTTCGACACGAAGTCGGTCATGGTGGCGACATCGTAGGCCTTGGCCAGTGCCGGCAGTTTGGAGGCGTCGAAGCTGCTGTTTACGCCGACGCCTGCGCTGACGTTATAGATCGTCACGCCGTTGATGGTGACGGTGCGTGCCGACTGGCTGGAGCAGTTACCGCACGAGCGATACAGCTTGCCGCCTTCTTCCGCGTAGAAGTTGGAGATCACGATCTTGCTGTTCGCGCCGTTATTCTGGAACATCTTGTCGGCCGCCTTGTAGGCCGCGCCGCCGGTGACGGTCATGGTGCCGGCGCCTTTGAGCGTGGCCGCATCTTCGCCCACGTCGCCCCAGTACACGTTTTCGATCTTGCAGTTGCCGGCGCAATGAACGCCGTCGGCGCCGCCGGCGGCCAGGTTGCGGCCCGTGCCTTTGGCCGGATCGCCCAGTACCACGTTCTTGAGGGTGGCGCCGGCGCCCAGGGTGAAGTGCGGGATCTGGCTTTCGGACTGGCTGCCGTCCATCTTCTTGTTGTTACCGACCAGGCAAACCATCTTGCCGTATTTGACCAGGCCATCGAAGGTGGTATTGGCCGGGACGTCGGTCGTTTGCGTGACCAGCACCTTGGTGCACGAGGGGATAGCGCGCTTGCCTGGAGCGGCCGATGCGCTGGTGGCGATGCACAGACCGGCGATTGCGAAAAGAAGGGCATTGAAGCGTTTCATGATGACTCCTGATGGATGAATGAAGCGGCCATCCCCGCCCGGGGATGGCGCGAACTGCGACAACATTTACTGGGCCAGGTTGGTGCGCGCGCCGGCCGTTGCGATGGCTTTCGCTTTCACGCCGGCCGCCGCGCTGGCGCTGTAGGCGTAGCCGGTCGGGCCGTACGCCTTGCTGGTTTTCCAGTCGGTGGCGTTGGCGTAGGTGCCGCTGTCCGGCGCGCCCCAGGTGATGCCGCTGCCGACGAAGTTCTCGCGCAGGTCCCAGTAACCGAGCTTGCTGCTGTCGCGCGAGGTGACCGGATTGCGGACGTTCTCGAAGTAGTTCGCTTCGACCAGCGCCATCGCGCCCATGCGCACGTTGATGCCGGAGGTATCGACGTTGCCGAAGTAGTTGTTGAAGAGGTGGGCCTTACCGTAACGCAGCAGCGGCAGGCGCGACTTCACGTTTTCGAAACGGTTGTTGTGGTAGGTGGTCAGGGAAGCGGCGTTGAGCGTGTCCTTGTCGCTGAAACCGTTCAATGCCACCTTCTGGTAGTTGTACACGTAGTTGTACGACACCGTGATGTGGTTGGCGCCCTTCTTCATGTCGATGCCGCCGTCGAACGAGGCATCGCCCGCGCCCGGGCACGATTTGATCGAAGCGAAGATGGTGTTGTGGTCGATCCAGATCTTGCTTGGCTTGCCGCTCGAGGTGCCTTCGATCGAGATCGAATCGGCGTCTTCGCCGCCCTGCAGCAGGCCGATGGTCATGTTCTGCACGATCACGTTGCTCGAGTCGCCGACGATGCGGATGCCGAAGTTGGCCGACGAATCGGCCGCGCCGCGGATCGTGATGTCGCTCTTGTTCTTGATTTCCAGCGTTTGCGCCGGTTTTTTCCACTGTGCGCACACGTCCTTGACGCTGGCGTAGTCGAACTTGCCGGTGTAGTTCAGTACCAGGCCGCCGCTGCCCGAATAGGCCTTGATCTTCGCCGCCATGTCGGCCAGCGTGGCCACGTTCACGGCGGCCTTGCCGCCGCCGCCGGTGGTGGCGGCGCCGTAGCCGATGGGACCGGCCATCGCCTGGGTACTCGCCAGGACGGCTGCGGCAGCCAGTGTCAGTTTCAAAGTCGATATTTTCATGCGGGTTACTCCGTAAAGATTGCTAGTCATTCGAGCCGGCAGCGGGGCCGGAACCGATCCCGCGCTGACGATGTGGACCAAACGGAGCGCCGCTTTGTTGCCGTATTGCATCCGCAATCTGCATGGGTAAACGCCTTCTGCGGGTCGGCCATAGTGCAAATAAATTAACGTTCGCTAGGTCTGGAGTGAGAATGCACGCTCAGATGTTGTCGTGTCAATATCATGTTAAATGACATGAAGCACCATGAAGATACCAATTTTCACCAGCGCAGCGGCGACGGAACCGATAGCGCGTGAGATTGCCACAGCGATGATCTTTATTTTTCGCCTAACGTCTTTCTATATTCAGACAATTCATATCAACGTCTGCATGAAAAGGTTTTCCATGCGATCCGGGCGAGCGCCTCGGCATGTCAAGGACGATAAGACCTGATGCCAATGAAAAATGTAAAATGCACGACCAAAAAACAACATTTGGCCTGACCGAAATGAGGATTTGGTCGAAACATATAAAATATTGGTCAGTCCAGATTGCGATTTTTTGAGTGATTTTCTTCGCCGTGCAAATTTGGCCTGACCGCAATTGATGATTCAAGGAAGAAGGATCAAAGCCGGCTGAACGGCATGCCGTCGCGCGTATTGCCGGGCGCGCCGCTGTAGAGGTTGTAGACGCCGGCACCGCTATCGGGCGCGACCAGAATCCAGGTGGAGGTACTTTCGGTCATCGGATCGAGCGGCAGGGAGCGCAGATATTTGCGTTCGACCAGTTCGCCGAGCGTGTGCGGATAGCGTCCGTTATCGCCATAGAATTTGTCGATCACCTCGCGCGTGATGTGCAGGTTCTCCCTGAGGACCGTTTCCTTCGACTGGTCGATACTGCGGAAAAAGCGCGGCGCGGCGATCGTCAGCAGCAGCGCCAGGATCGCCAGCACCACCAGCAGCTCGATCAGCGTGAAGCCGCGCTTACCAGCGCCGGTATGCAATGCCATTCAGTCCCACCTGTTCGGAATTGGAGTGCACGTCGTAGACATCCTCGCCCGGCTTGGGGTCGGCCGGGTCGCTCTGGTAGGAGCGCAGGCGCCAGGTCTGTTCCGGCGCCAGGCTCGGGTCGTCGCTGAAGGGATCGCGCGGCAGCGCGCGCAAAAAATACACCTTGCGCGCCTTGGCGCTGCGCTGGTCCGGCACGCCGTTGACCAGCGTTTGCAGATTGGGCGGATAGCCGCTGCCATCGAGCAGGCTGGCGATGCGGCCCTCGCCCGCCGCGCGCTTGTACTCGTCGAGCGCGGTGCGGATATCGCGCAGCGCCACGCGCAGTTCCTGTTCCTTCTGGCGCTGCACGGCCACCTGCGCCAGCGGCAAGGCAATGGTCGAGAGCAGCGCCAGGATGGCCAGGGTCACCATCAGCTCGATGAGCGTGAATCCGCGCAGGCCCCGCATGTCAGCCGCCGTTCCGTTCGAGCAGGGGGGCGCTGGCCGGCAGGGGCACCGGAACCGGCGGCGCCGGCTCCTGCGGGGCGGCGTGCGGCGGCTGGCCCGCATGGACGGCCCCGCCGCGCAGGCTGGCATCGGTCCCGGCATCGAATTCCACTTCGCCGCCGGCCCCGGGCGCCTGGTTGCGCAGCACGCGCGGCGTGATCGACAGCACGATCTCGGTCTTGGTGCGCTCGCTGCCCTTGCTGCCGAACAGGCGGTCGAGCATCGGCAGCTGGCCCAGCCCGGGAATGGCGCTCGACGAACGCTTGTCGTTATCGCTGATCAGCCCCGCCAGCACCTGGTTCTCGCCATCGCGCAGGCGCAGCACCGTACTGGCGTTGCGCGCGCCGATGCGGTAGCCGTAGGGCTGGTCGTTACTGTCGAAGATCGTGCCCAGGATGCTGCTCACTTCCAGATTGAGCTTGATCGACACTTCATCGTCCATGTACACCACCGGTTCGGCTTCGAGCTTGAGGCCGACGTCGAGGTAGTTGACCGACTGCGAAGTCACGCCGGTCGAGGTGACATTGGCCGACACGCTCGGCACCCGCTCGCCGACGCGGATCAGCGCCTTTTCGCGGCTCTTGATGCGGATGCGCGGATTGGCCAGCACGCTGACGTTATCGCGGTTCACCGTTGCCGACAGCCGCATCGGATCGACGCTGGCCAGCAGACCCTTCGAATTGAGGTTCTTCAGATCGTTCAGGGTAAACGGATTGCTGGCGATGCTGCCGTCGAACAGCACGGTGGACGCGCCGAGCGGCGTCAGGCTCACATTGCCGGGCCACTTCACGCCCAGCGATTCGAGGTCGCTGCGCTGCACTTCGAGGATCTCCACTTCCAGCATCACTTCCGGTTCGGCGACGTCGTGCAGCGCCACCAGCCTGGCCGCCATCCGGATGGTGTCCGGCGTATCGCGCAGCACCAGCATATTGAGTTTTTCGTCGACCACCAGGTCGCGCGTCTTGAGCAGGGTGCGCAGGCTGTTGGCCACGGTCCTGGCCTCGGCGTTGGCGATGCGGAAGCTGCGGATCGTCAGCTTCTGGTAGTCGCGCTGCTTGGCCGCGTCGTTCGGATACAGCAGCACGGTGCGCTCGTCGACGATGCGCTGCTCCATCTGCACGCTCATCAGCAGGTTGCGCAGCGCCTGTTCGATGGTGGTGTCCTGCAGGTTGAGCGTGACGCGCAGGTCGGCAGGCACGTCCTTGTCGAGGGTGAAGCTGATGCCCGAGGTGCGCGACATCGATTCGAGCACCGCGCGCAGCGGCGCATCGTGGAAGCGCAGGCTCAGTCGCTTCTGGAAGGCCTTGCCCAGCACCGTGCCGGCCGGCGCCGCGGCGGCGTGATCCTGCAGGGTTTGCAGCATCTTTGCCGCACGGCCGTTCTTGGGGTGCCTGGCCAGCAGCGCCTGCAAGGCCTCGCGCGCTTCCTCGCGCTTGCCGGCGGCGAGCAACTGCTCCACGCCGGCCAATGCCTGCGCCTGCGACTGCGCCGCAGCCAGCTTGCGCATGCCGAGCATGGCCTGGTCCACCGCGCCCAGGGCGGCGGCGCGGCGGTAGCCTTCCTGCGCCGCGTCCCAGGCGCCGCGCGCCACGTCCTGCGCGGCCTGCGCCAGCAGCTGGTTGGTCAGCGCGATGCGCGTGTTGGCCAGCAGGACGCGCGCCTCGATATGGCCCGGGGTTGCGGCCAGCACCTGTTCCAGGCGCGCCACGCCCTCTTCCAGCTTGCCGGCGTCGAGCAAGGCGCGCACTTCCGGCGGCGTGGGCTGCGGCCCGCTCGCGCATGCGGCCAGCACCGCCAGGCTGCATGCCATTGCCAGCTTGCCTGCTATTTTTTTCATTCTTCTGTCCCAAAACTGATCCGGTGTTGCTTGCCGGTTTGTTGATCCTGAATGTCCACCGATTCCTGGCGCAGGGCCCGCACGCGATAACGCTTGTCGAACACGCTGCCGGCGCGCGCCAGCAGGACCGCATCGCCGCGCAGCAAATAGGCTTCGCGCACGCCGTCTTCCACCTTGAACCCCAGCAGCACGAACGGCGCCTGCGGCTTCTCGCCGGCGTCCGGATCGTGCGAGTCATGCGCTCCGGCGCTGGCCGCATCCTGCTCCCCCGGCTGCGCCGGGCCGCCCGCAAACAGGTCGGGCACCGGGCCGGCCGGGTCGGCTGCAACGGCAGGTGCGCGCAGCGGAGCGGCTGCCGCTTGCACCGCTTGCACCGCTTGCGGGCGGCGCGGGCGCTCGGCCACGCCCACCACCTCCGGCTCGGTGGGGCTGTCGAACAGGATCAACAGGCCCACGCCCAGCATCACCGCCATCATGATCTTCAGACGTGCCGGCATCACGGCGCGTCCGGCGCAAACCAGACCGAAAACAGCAGGCGCGCCTCGACACCGGCGCCGGCCGGGGCGCGGTGGATGCCGACTTCGTCGAGCGACAGGCCGGGAATGGCCTGTGCCGCGCGCACGAAGCGGCGCACCTGCGGATAGGTGCCGGTGGCCGGCATCTGTACTTGCCAGCGGCCGACCCGTCCCGTTTCCTGGCGCCGGTAGTCGGCCTGCGCGATCGTCAAGCCATGTTCCGCCGCCAGCGCGAACAGGCGCTGTACCGCCGCATCGGCGCGCGCCGCCGGCGGCAGCGCGCTGTGCGGGGGGCCGGCCTGCACGCTGGCGGGCACTGGTGCTCCGGCCCGCACGGCCAGCGCGTCGCGCAAGGCGGCTTCCTGCGACGGCAACCACCACAACCACGCCAGCAGGGCGCACAGCAGCAAGGCCGCGCCGGGCAGCATCCACAGGCCGTGGCGCACTGCCAGTACTTCCAGTCGCCAGCGCAGGGCGTTCCATCGCATCATGGCGCGCTCCGGGCTTCGCTGTCGGGCAAGCGGTACGGCGCCGACAGCTGCGCTTCGTAATGAAAGTTGATGCCGCCTTCGGCCGCCGCCTCGTGGCGCATCAGGCTCAGACGGGTAAATACCGGGCTGCCTTTCAGGGAGCGCAGGTAGGCCTGCAGTCCGGCCACGTCGTCCATATTGGCCTGTACCTTGATCACGCCGCGCGCCAGATCGGGTTCGAACGATTGCAGGCGGGCCTGCGGCACGCGCTCGAACGCGCCGAAGATCTCTTCCCACGGCTGCGCGCGCTGCAGCATCGACTGGCGCAGCAACTGCGCTTCGTCGGCCAGCGGCTGCGCGCGGCGCCGTTCGGCCTGTTCGCGCTGCTCGCTGGCGGCCTGGCGCGCGGCCTGCGCCGCCCTCGCCTCCTGCAGCTCGTGCTCGATGCGCAAACCGCGCCCGAACGCCAGGCCGCCCAGCAGCATGGCGAGCACGGTGAAGCCCAAGCCCAGCTGCGTGCCGCGCATGCGCCAGTCCCAGCGCCATACGCTGCGCTGGTCGGCGAAATCGATCATCATCGGCTTCATGCGGCTGCCTCCAGCGGCGTCCACCCGGCCGGCGCGGCGGGGCCGGACCAGAAGCGCGCGGCCGGCAAGGCCATGCCCAGGCGCGCCATCTCCAGCGCCAGCAGGCCCTCGACGTCGGTGCCGGGCTGCTGGCGCACCAACTGCAGGCGCGCCTTGTGCCAGACCAGCAGGTTGACCACCCCGTCGGCCGCCGCGCACCAGACGCCGTCCGCCGGCAGCGCCGCGCAATGGCGGTTCCAGTCGTGCAGTAATGCCGGCTGCAGGCGTGCCAGCGCAAAGCCGGCCAGCGCCTGGCGCAGGGCGCGCGGTATCGCGCAGGCCAGCATCGGCGCGCCGGCCTGCCAGTCGGCCTGCAGCAGCCAGTCGGCCGGCGCCTGGCCGTACAAGGCTTCGAAGCGGGCGTCGAGCAGCAGGCGGCAGTCGCGCAGGCTGGCGATCCCGCCCGGCGCTTCCAGCAGGAAGGTGCGGCTCCAGCGATCGGCCACGCGCACCGACAGGCGCGCGCGCGCCGGCAGCGCCTGCGCCAGTTCGGCGCCGAGCGCGGCCCAGTCGCCGCCAGCCGCATTGAGCGCGCTGCGCCGCGCGCCGCGTTGCAGCACGATGCTGCGGGCGCCGATATCGACGCCGATGTTTTCAGCCTGCCAGCGTGACACGTTTCACCTCCTCCAGCGTGGTGTCGCCGCTGGCCACCAGCGCCAGCGCATCTTCGAACAGGCTGCGCATGCCGCCGGCCCGTGCCACTTCCTTGATCTGGCGCAGCGGGCGACGCTCGATCACCAGTTCGGCCAGCGCATCGTCGAGCATCAATATTTCGGCCACGGCGCGCCGTCCCTTGTAGCCGGTGCCGCGGCATTCGCCGCATCCGACGCCGCGGCGGAAGTTGTAGTGCGCCACGGCGGCGCGCGCCAGGCCGCTGCGCACCAGCTCCTCATCGTCCGGCGTGTACGGGGCGCTGCAGTGGCGGCACGACAGGCGCACCAGTCGCTGCGCGATCACGCCGTTCAGGGCCGAGACGAAGGAGTAGGGATCGATGCCCATGTGGGCGAAGCGGCCGAATACGTCGAACACATTGTTGGCGTGGACGGTGGAGAGCACCAGGTGCCCGGTGAGCGCGGACTGCACCGCGATTTCTCCGGTTTCCTTGTCGCGGATTTCGCCGACCATGATGATGTCCGGGTCGTGCCGCAGGATCGAGCGCAGTCCGCGCGCGAACGTCAGGCCCTTTTTGTCGTTGACCGGAATTTGCAGAATGCCGGGCAGTTGGTACTCGACCGGGTCTTCGATGGTGATGATCTTTTCGTGTCCGCTGTTGATTTCGGTGATGGCGCCGTACAGGGTGGTGGTCTTGCCCGAACCGGTCGGCCCGGTCACCAGCACCATGCCGTACGGCTCCGACACCAGGCGCCGCATGGTGGCCAGGTGGTCGGGCGCGAAGCCGGACGAGTCGAGCGTCAGGCTGCCGTGCGCGCTGATCATCGACTGCTTGTCCAGGATGCGGATGACGGCGTCTTCACCGTGCACGCTCGGCATGATCGAGACGCGCAAGTCGATTTCGCGGCCCTGCGATTCGACCCGGAAGCTGCCGTCCTGCGGCACGCGGCGTTCGGCGATATCGAGTTCGGCCAGTACCTTGATGCGCGAGATGGCCTGCTCCGCCAGCGCGCCGCCGGCCACCTGCGCGGCCTGGTCGAGCACCCCGTCGATGCGGTACTTGGTAAGCATGCCGCCGGGCGTGCTTTCGAAGTGGATGTCCGACACGCCCGATTTGAGGGCGTCGTACAGGGTGGCGTTGACCAGCTTGACGGCGGGACTGCCGGCGTCGCCCAGCGAGGCGTAGGAGAGGCTTTCCATCAGACGCGAGGAATCGCCCTCTTCCGCCGCGCCGGTGACGAGCGAATCGACCGAGCGCACCGATTCCTCCTGCTTGGACAGGTAGGCATGCAGGTCGGCCGGCAGCGCCAGGCGCCAGCGCAGCGGCGCGCCGGCCAGGGTTTCGGCCCACACCTGCAAATCCTGCGCGTAGGGGTCGCACAGCACCGCCAGCAGGCCATCGGCGCCGCGCAGCAGCACGCACTGGCGCTGCTGCGCGCGCGCCAGCGGCAGGCGCTCGAACGCCGGGGCGCAGGCCAGCATGGCAGCCAGGTCGATGGCTGGCAGGCGGAAAGCGTCGGCCGCCTGCGCCAGCAGCGCGCGCGGTTCGGACTGGGTCAGCGCTTCGAGTTCGGCAAAAAAGGCGCGGCCCGACAGCTGCGCCTTGCGCTGGGCCGCGCGCATCGAGTCCAGCATGGGCGCCAGCATGGGCGCCATCATGGGCGCCATCTCCATCGGCTTCATTGCAGGGTTCCGGCGAGGTCGAAGATCGGCATGTACAGCAGCACCACGATGGCGCCGATGACGACGCCGATGGCGGCCATCAGCACCGGTTCGAAGGTCTTGCTGAATTTCTCGATCCACAGGGTGGTTTCGGCGTCGTAGAACAGCGCGGCGCGCGTGAGCATCAGCCCCAGTTGGCCGGAGCGTTCCCCCACGCGCAGCATGCGCAGCGCGATCGGCGTGGTCAATCCGTTCCGTTCGAGCGACTCGGAAAAGCTGCCGCCCTGCGCAATGGCGTGGCGCGCCGCCGCCAGCGCCGCGCGCCGCCCCGGCGAAATGGCGCCGCTGACCATGTCCAGCGCCGCGACCACGGCGATGCCGCCTTCGAGCAGCATGCCGAGGGTGAGGTACAGGCGCGCCAGTTCCAGGATGTGCATGCGCTCGCGCACGCCCGGCAGGCGCGTGAACAACTGCATCAGCTGGCCGGAACGGTGCATCCGGCGCAGCCAGAAGAACAGCGCCGCGCCGGTCGCGGCCAGCGCCGTCAGGATCGTCGGACCATGGCCGGCGACGGCGGCGCCCCACTTGATCAGCCACTGCGACAGCATCGGCAGTTCGCGTCCGCTGCCCTGGTAGACGGCGGAGAATTTCGGTACCACGTACCCGAGCAGGAACATGCTGACCGCGCTGCCGACCGTCAGCAGGATCACCGGATAGATGGAGGCGCTGACCAGGCGATTGCGCACGCCGTCGACACGCACCTGGTATTCGATGTAGCGGGTGAGCGCCTGCGGCAGGTCGCTGGTGCGCTCGGCCGCCTTGACGATGCCGCCGAACAGCGGCGGGAACGATGCCGGTTCGGCCGCGATGGCCACCGAAAAGCGCAAGCCGTCGCGCATGCGCGCCAGCAGGCGGGCCAGCAGCGCGCCGGTATCGGTGTGGGATTCTTTTTCGCTCAGCGCTTCCAGGCTTTCGACCAGGCCGAGGCCCGCTTCGAGCAGGGCCAGCAGCTCCTGGGTGAACAGGACGAGGGAAAAGCGCTTGCCGCGGTGCTGGGCCGTGAGCGCCACCGGCCGTACTTCGAGCACGGTCAGGCGCCGCTCCACGGCCGCGCGCGATGCGGCGCTGGCATCGCTGGCGTCCAGTTCCAGCATCTGGACCCGGTTGTCGGGTCCTACGGCACGAATCGCGAAGCGCACGGGCGGATCAGCGGGCGAGGCTGGCGTCAATGCCGCGCAACTGCCGGCGTGGAAATGGATTCATGCTGCCCCTGCTTTCAAAATCATCCTGGGTGGAAGGCGCTGTGGTTTGCCACCTTAGGCAGGTGCACGCCCACTTGCACATCATCGGTCCAGCCACTTACTATGCGGCCTGACCAATTCGCATTCTACTCCTGTTGATGTCATTTGGATATGTGACTTTAAAGACACGGAATTGGCAATTTTTTATTGCAAGATCATCAGCTGATGTGGCAGCGGAGCGGGATGAGGATGCGACACCGGATCGCCTGTTTCGTGCGCCGCGCGCGCCTGAGGCAGCGCAAAAGACGCAGCAGGTCGCTCGCTACAATGCGCCATGACCGCCCACCACGACATTGGCTACCGTGCGCTGTTCGCCCACCCGGAACTGGTGCGCGATCTGCTTGCCGGCTTCACGCCCTTCAAGCTGTTCGGCGGGATCGCCCTGTCGTGTTTCAAGCGGATCAATGCCACCTATGTCAGCGAGCGCGCAGTGCGGCGCGAGGGCGACATGGTGTGGCGCGTGCAGCTCGGCGCTGGCTTGCACGTCTACGTTCTCCTGGAATTCCAGGCGAGCGTCGAGCATTTGATGGCCGTGCGCATGCAGACCTACATCGGCTTGCTCTACCAGGACCTGGGAAAACGTCATGAATTGCGGCGCGGAAAACTGCTGCCACCGGTACTGCCGCTGGTCTTTTACAACGGCCAGCGGCGCTGGAGTGCCAGCCTGGATCTGGCCGGCGTCCTGATGGCAGCGCCCGCCGGACTGGCGCCGTTCCAGCCGGCCCAGCGCTACGTGCTGATCGACCAGAAGCGTCTCGACCAGAGCACCTTGAAAACGACGGCCAATGTGCTGGCACTCTTGTTCCGGCTCGAACTTTCATCGGCTCCCGAGGTCGTAGAGGAGATTGTGCCGGCGCTGATTACCTGGCTGTGCGCAAGGCCACAGCGCGGTCTGCGCCGGTCGGTCGCACGATGGGCGAACCGCGTGGTGGAGCGGCGGTCCGGCAAACCGGGACCGTTTTCCCTGGAGAATATGGAGGAGATTGCCGACATGGGAAGAAAACTCTTGACATGGGCGGAAGAATTCGAGTCGATCGGCTTCAAAAAGGGGCGCGCCGAAGGCAAGGCTGAAGGCAAGCTGATCGCGCTACGCGCCATGGTGGACACCCTGCTGCGCTCCCGCTTCGGCGAGCTGCCCGCGCCGGCGCTGCAGCGCATCGAACAGGGTACGCACGCACAGCTCGATCGATGGTTCAAACGCGGCCTGACCGCAGCGAGCCTGGATGCGGTGTTTGGCGACGGCGAACAGTGAGCCCTTCCCGCCCTACACGTGCAACAACAGATGCTCGCGTTCCCACGGGCTGATGACGGTCATGAATTCCAGGTGCTCCTGGTCCTTGATGGCCGCGTACACATCGACGAAGCGCTCGCCGAGCACGTCGCGCAACTTGTCCTCCGCGCGTAACAAGCTCAGCGCTTGCGGCAAACCCTGCGGCAGTTCGAAATCGAGCGCATGCGCACTGCCGACCGTCATCGGACTCGGTTCGATCTCTTGCGTCATGCCCAGGTAACCGCAGGCCAGGGTCACGGCGAACGCCAGGTAGGGATTGGCATCGGCGCCGATCACGCGGTTTTCCACCTTGCGCTCCTGCGGCGCCGACTCCGGCACCCGGAAGCCGACCGTGCGGTTATCCAGCCCCCATTGCACATTGATGGGCGCGGTGGTGTGGCGCACGATGCGCCGGTAGGAATTGACGTAGGGCGCGGCCAGCGCCATCGCCGCCGGCATGTAGCGCTGCAAGCCGCCGATATAGTGATAAAACGCCGGCGACGGCGCCCCTTCCGCCGTACTGAACAGGTTCAGGCCGGTGGCGCTGTCGCTCACGCCCTGGTGCACGTGCATCGCCGAGCCCGGCTCGTTGGCGAGCGGCTTGGCCATGAAGGTGGCGTACATATTGTGCTTGAGCGCCGCTTCGCGCAGGGTCCGCTTGAAGAAAAACACATTGTCGGCCATGGCCAGGGGCTCGCAGGAGAGCAGGTCGATGCCGAACTGGCCGGCGCCGATCTCGTGGATCAGCGTATCCACATCGAGCTGCATGAGCTCGCAGAAATCGTAGATATCCTCGAACAGCGGATCGAACTCGTTGACGGCGTCGATACTGTAGATCTGGCGGCTGGTTTCGGCGCGCCCGCTACGGCCGATGGGGGAGCGCAGCGGCAGGTCGGGATCGTTGTTGCGGGCGGTCAGGTAAAACTCCAGCTCCGGACCCACGCTGGGCGACCAGCCCTTGTCCGCATACAGCTTGAGCACGCGCCGCAGCACGCTGCGCGGGGCGAAATCGACCAGGCTGCCGTCGGAAAAATAACAGTCGTGGATCACCTGGGCGGTCGGATCGAGCGCCCAGGGCACCATGGTGATGGTGGACGGATCGGGCCGCAGCACCATGTCGCGGTCGGTCTGTGAAATGGCGCGGAAATAGGCGACGTCGTCGGCCGGATAATTGCCGGTCACTGTCATGCCTAGCACGGCTTCGGGCATGCGCATGCCGCGTTCGTTGGTGAATTTGGTGCGCGGCAGGATCTTGCCGCGCGCCACGCCGGTCAGGTCCGGCACCAGGCATTCGATTTCGGTGACCTGGCGCTGGTTGAGCCACAGGTCCATATCGCTGAAAGTAAAGTTCTTGCGAACCGCCATTCCACATCTCCTCAGGCCATGAAGTCGAACAGCGAACGCGCCCCTGCGCCGGGCAGGCCGGGCAAGGCACTGTTGGCGCCGCCACCCTGGCTGATCTCGGTGTAGCGCGCCACCAGGTTGCTGGCCTGGGCATTGAGCGCGCCGGTGAGCGCCGTCTTCTGGCCGGTCAGGGTAGTGACGCTGCGCTCGACGCTGAGCTTTTCCTTGCCGATGCTGCTGCCGGCGCCCAGCAGTTGGCCCAGTTGCGCGTCCAGCTTGTCCGCAATCCCCTTGCCGCCGTCCGTAAACAGCTTGCCGACGGCATTCGGATCGGCCTGCACCGCCGCCGCCAGGGCCTTGGCGTCGATCTTCAGGCTGCCGCCCTTGTCGAGCGTGACGCCGGCTTTTTCCAGCGCTTCGCTATTGCTTCGTATCATGGCCGTCAGCTGATCCTGCGCCTGGCGCAGCGCCGGATCGGATTTGAGGCCGCCCTGCTGCAAGGTGTGCAAGGTCGACGACAGCTTGTTGAAACCATCGACAAAATTGCCGATATTTTTGGCGATGGCGCCGGTTTCCTGCGCGACAACGACCTTGGTACTGCCCTTGGCTGCCAGCGCCAGCGCCGTGCCGCCGATCTGGCCGGTGATGACGTTGCTGGAACTGGTGACGCGCTTGCCGTCGATATTGAGCACCGCGTCCTGGGCGGCGCTGCTCGCCGTCAGGTTCTTCAGTCCGGCCGGATTGTAGGCCAGCAGCTTCTCCACGGCGGCGTCGCCCCCCGCGCTGATGCGCATGCTGCCGGCCGCGCCTTCCGGCCCTTTGAGCTGCAGCGCGAAGCCGCCGCTACCCTTGACGATACTGGCGTCGATGCCGGCCGCCTTGAAGGCGTCGGCCATGCCCTGCAGGGAATTGTTGGTGCTGTCGATCGTGATCGAACGAGCGCTGCCGTTCGGCGTCAACGCGCCGCCCGCCTCGCTGCCGAATTCGATCTTGATGGTGGAAGGCAGCCCGCTGCCGATCGGCGCGTCCTTGTCTTTTTGCGGTCGCGCCAGCAAGGTTTGCGACTGCGCGAGTTGCTGCACGTCGATGGCGTAGGTGCCCGCCTTGGCGCCCGTCATGGTCAGGGCAGTCAGGACATTGGGACTCGACGAGGTGGCGCCGGTCTGCAAGCCGGTGCCGGACAGCGACTGGGTCAGCGATTGAAAATTCGCCAGCGCGCTCTGCAACTGGCCGAGGCCGGACAGGCGGGTCTGGTCGCGGCTCAGCTGGGCCGTGAGTTTCTGGACGCCGGCATGCTGCGCGAACAGGCTCTTGTTGACCCGGCCATACATCTCGGCGGAGGCGGCGTTGCCCGACTTGAGGCCACCCAGGACACTGTTGGAATTGATCGGCACGGCCATGATGTTTTACCTTTGATTCACGTTTAACGTAAAGGTAACACATTCGCCCACCGCGCTTCACGCAATTCCCGGCGCAGGCCTGAGGCAGGGCAAGGGCGCCGGGCAAGCGTCTTGCGCCGTGCGCAGGCGAGCCTCGTCCTTATGCCTTACTTCATGAACTTGGCCAGCTGGGTCATCCCCGACAAATTGAGATTGAGGAAGTTAAAGCCGACCTTGAAGTCGCCATGGCTCAAAATGCAATACGAAGCGCGGCCACGGACATCGATCGTGGTCATGCTGCCGTCCACGAACAGGTCGAAGCGCAATTGCGCGTTTGCGCCTACCTGGATCGGGTCGGGCGACACGATGCACATCCCGTTCGCCCCCACATCCACCGTCTTGACCGTGATCGGGGCACAGCCCTCCACCGCCACGAGAGCTTTTACTTTTAACAATTTTCGCTGCGTCAGTCTTTGTTCGTTAAACACGTTGTCGCCCATTACCATGCAGAGTCACACATTATAATGCCAAATTGCAACATGTGTTATTAATCGAGCTCACGCAGTTTGTTAAATGCTTCGTCGATCCGTTCGACCGCGACGATGGTCATGCCTTCGATTTTCTGCTTCGGTACGTTGGCCTTGGGAATCATCGCAATCGAGAAGCCGAGCTTGGCCGCTTCGCGCAAGCGCTCCTGTCCGCGCGGCGCCGGCCGGATTTCGCCCGCCAGCCCGACTTCGCCGAATACCACCAGCCCGCGCGGCAGCGGTTTGCTGCGCATCGACGAATTAATTGCCAGCAACACCGCCAGGTCGGCCGCCGGTTCGGTAATCTTGACCCCGCCTACCGCATTGATGAAGACATCCTGGTCGAAGGCGGCGATCCCGGCGTGCCGGTGCAGCACCGCCAGCAGCATCGCCAGCCGGTTTTGCTCCAGGCCCACCGAGAGGCGGCGCGCATTCGGCAGGTGGCTGGTATCGACCAGCGCCTGGATTTCCACCAGCAAGGGCCGGGTGCCCTCCTGCGTCACCATCACGCACGAGCCCGGCACCTGGTTGTCGTGCTGCGACAAGAACAGGGCCGACGGGTTGGACACCCCTTTCAAGCCTTTTTCGGTCATCGCGAACACGCCCAGCTCGTTCACCGCGCCGAAGCGGTTCTTGATCGCGCGCACCAGGCGGAAGCTGGACTGGGTGTCGCCCTCGAAGTACAGCACGGTGTCGACGATATGCTCCAGCACGCGCGGCCCGGCCAGCGCGCCTTCCTTGGTCACGTGGCCGACCAGGATGATGGTCACGCCGGTCTGCTTGGCCACCCGGGTCAGCTGGGCGGCGCATTCGCGCACCTGCGCCACCGAACCGGGCGCCGAGGTCAGCGCGTCGGAATACACGGTCTGGATCGAATCGATCACCGCCACTTCGGGCTTCAGGTCGGCCAGCGTGCCGAGGATTTTCTCGAGCTGGATCTCGGCCTGCAGCTTCAATTGCTTGCCATCGACGCCCAGGCGGCGCGCGCGCAGGGCGATCTGGGCCCCCGATTCCTCGCCGCTCACATATAAAGTACTCTTGGCATGCGAGATATTCGCCAGCGCCTGCAGCAGCAGGGTCGATTTGCCGATGCCGGGGTCGCCGCCGATCAGCACCACCCCGCCCGAGACCAGGCCGCCGCCCAGCACGCGGTCGAATTCCTCGATGCCGGTGCCGAAGCGCGGCACGTCGACCGCCTCGATGTCGGCCAGCGACAATACCGGGGCCGTTTGCGCCAGGCTCTTGTGCTGGGTCTGCGACAGGCGGTTCACGCCGGGCGTGTCGACCACCGTCTCGACCATGGTGTTCCATTGATGGCAGGCGGCGCACTGCCCTGTCCACTTATTGCTGATGCCGCCGCACTCGCTGCAGGTGTATTGCGTTTTAGCTTTAGCCATGGATATCCAGATTGCCTTCCACCACGCGCACGCGGGGCGCCAGCGCGCACATTAATTCGTAACCGATGGTGCCGGCGGCGTTCGCCACGGTATCGATCGGCAAGCCGGCGCCCCACAGGACCACCTTGCTGCCCACGCCGGCACGCGGCACATGGGTCAGGTCGACCGCCATCATGTCCATCGAGACCCGCCCCACCAGCTTGGTGAGCACGCCGTCGACCAGCACCGGCGTGCCGTGCGGCGCGTGGCGCGGGTAGCCGTCGGCGTAGCCGCAGGCCACCACACCGACCGTCATCGGCCAGTCGGCCTGGAAGCCGCTGCCGTAGCCGACCGAGTCGCCGGCCACCAGGTCCTGTACGCCGATGATCTCGCTCGACAGGGTCATGGTCGGGCGCAGGTCGAATTCGGCCGCGCTGCGCCCGCCCGGGGTGCCGCCGTACAGCATGATGCCGGGACGCACCCAGTCGTTCGACAATTCGTGCGACAGCGCCGCCTGGTGCAGCACGCCGCCCGAGTTCGACAGGCTGCGCTGGCCCGGCAAGCCGTCCGCCCCCAGGCAGAAACGGCGCACCTGTTCCAGCACGGTCAGGCGCGGATGTTCGAGCTCGTCGGCATTGGCGAAGTGGGTCATCAGGGTAATCTCGCGCACTGCGGGAATGGCACGCAGGCGGGCATAGGCGGCGCCGAAGGCTTCGGGACGGAAGCCGAGCCGGTTCATGCCGGTATTCATCTTGAGGTGGAGGTCGATGGGGCCATCCAGGGTGGCCTGTTCCAGCAGGGCGATCTGTTCGGCGCAATGCACCGCGCTGTTGAGCTGGTGGCGCACCAGCAAGTCGACGTCGGCGGCGTCGAAAATCCCCTCCAGCAAAAGGATCGGACGGGTCCAGCCCAGTTCGCGCAGGCGCAGCGCGTTCTCGGTTTCGATCAGGGCCAGGCCATCGGCCCCGGCAAAGCCGCGCATGCCCCGTTCGAGCCCGTGGCCGTAGGCGTTGGCCTTGACCACCCCCCACACCTTGGCGTGCGGTGCGCAGTCGCGCGCCCGCATCAGGTTATGCTGCATGGAATCAAGGTGAATCGTGGCGATAAGCGGGCGCGGCATGGTGCGAAATGGGGAAATTGGCGAGCCTGTATTTTACCGGACGCAGCCCGTTCCGACGTGCCGATTTCTTTGGCTTCCCAGCCATTCATGGTATAAAGCAACCCACACTAGCTTTTAGACTTCTCGAATGAATCGTGGTTTTTACACCATCATGGCGGCGCAGTTTTTTTCGTCGCTGGCAGACAATGCCCTGCTGTTCGTGGCGATCGACCTGCTGATCTCCATGAATGCGCCGGCTTCGCTGACGCCTTTGCTCAAGCTCTCCTTCGTCCTCTTCTACGTGCTCCTTGCGCCCTTCGTCGGCGCCTTCGCCGATTCCATGCCCAAGGGCAAGGTCATGTTCATCGCGAACCTGGTCAAGGTGTTCGGTTGCGCCCTCATCTTTTTCCACGTGCACCCGCTGCTGGCGTACGCCGTGGTCGGCTTCGGCGCGGCGGTGTATTCGCCGGCCAAGTACGGCATCCTCACTGAATTGTTGCCACCCGAGAAACTGGTTGCCGCCAACGGCTGGATCGAAGGCTTGACGGTGATGTCGATCATCCTCGGCACCGTGATGGGCGGTGCGCTGGTCAGCGCCAAGGCCTCGGCCTACATGCTCGGCTTCGACGTGCCGCTGATCGAGACCGGCATCGACAGCACCACCGAAGCGGCCCTGTGCGTGGTCGTGGCCGTCTACATCCTGGCCACGCTGTTCAACCTGCGCATTCCCGATACGCTGGCCAAGTATGAGCACCAGGAACGCAATCCGGCCAAGCTGATCGCCGACTTCGCCAACTGTTCCTCGCTGCTGTGGAAGGACAAGCTGGGCCAGATTTCGCTGGCCGTGACCACCCTGTTCTGGGGCGCGGGCGCGACCTTGCAGTTCATCGTGCTCAAGTGGGCCGAGAAATCGCTGCACATGCCGCTCGACAAGGCCACCACCCTGATCGGCATCGTCGCCCTCGGCGTGGCGGTCGGGGCGGCCGCCTCGGCCAAGATGATTCCCCTTAAAAAGTCGCTGACCGTGATCCCGCTCGGGATTGCCATGGGCATCGTCGTGGTCTGCATGACCATGGTGCATTCGGTCATGATCGCCTACCCGCTGCTGCTGCTGATCGGCGTGCTGTCGGGCTTCTTCGTGGTGCCGATGAATGCGCTGCTGCAACACCGCGGCCACGTCCTGATGAGCGCCGGCCACTCGATCGCCGTGCAGAACTTCAATGAAAACCTGTCGATCCTGACCATGCTGGCGGTGTACGCGATCCTGATCACCCTGAAAGTGGACTTGAATATCGTCATCATCGGCTTCGGCCTGTCGGTGGCCGGCATCATGTTCCTGATCATGCGCAAGCACAAGATGAACCAGGCCGAGCACGACTCACTCGCCCTGATCGGCGAGCACAAGCACTGATCAGGCGGGCTAGCCGCCGCTTTCCGTCCGCACGATCTGCTGGCGGAAGGCGGCGCGTGCGCGCCAGTCGTCAGGGACGATGAAACCGCGTCCCGTTTCGACCAGGCCGCCGTCCGCCGCGCGCACGCTGGCGACCAGCAGCGGCATCGGCACCGCCGCGAATTTCTCTGCCAGGACAGTGTGCAATTGCTGCCGCGAGAGCAATCGTTCCTGATCGGACGAGCGGAACGGCGCCAGCCATTGCAGGCGCGGCAGGATGACCCAGGCCTCCGGCGCCTGGGCCGCCACATCGCCCAGCGCGCACCAGAAACCACGGCAGTGCTGGCCGGAGATGCCGTCCATCGCCTGCCCCGCTCCGCCCGGATAAAACAGCCACCCCTTGACCAGCGCCCGCGCCCGCGTGACGGGGCGCGGCAGCACGGACCGGGCCGCCGGATGGGCGCCCAGCGCCAGCTGCCTGTCGAAAATCTTGCGCATCTTGGCGCCCAGGCTGTCGGCCAGGTTGGGGCCGACGAAGGTGTCGAAGCGCGAGGCGGCGGTGCCTTCCAGCAGATAGAACTTGGTGGCGAACTCGATGTGTTCGAGGCCGCCGTCGCCATGGTCGAGCAAAAAATCGAACTCGCCGACCGTGTCGTTGCGGCTGGCGCGCACCTGCAAGCCGTGCGCCACCAGTTGCCCATGTTCCTGGAAATAGAAGGCCATCAGCTTTTCGGCATACAGGCCCAGGCGCGTGTAATTGCGCGTGCCGAGCATGTCGAGCAGGCGCGCGGGATCGGCATCGAGGCCGATCAGCCAGTCGTCGACCGCCGCCGGCAGCACGCCCAGGCTGGCGATCCGGCCTTCCCAGTGCGGGTCGGCCGGATCGAGCAGGTCGGGCGCATGCAGCAGCCAGGCCAGCGCGCGCACGTGCGGCTGCGCCAGCCGTCCCCAGCGCCGCTCGAAGCCGGCCTGGTAGTTGTCAGCCGGGCCGGCCATCGTGCGCGCGTGCAAGGCACAGATCGGCCCAGGCCAGTGCCTTGTCGGCGCCGCGCCGCAACAGCTCGCCCGGATGCAGGGTGGCCACCAGCTTGACGCCGCCGACCTCGTGCACCTGGCCGCGCGATCCTGCCAGCGCTTCCTGCAAGGGCTTGCCCTGCAGGGCGTTGGCGGCGATCTGGCCGAGCGTGAGCACCATCGATGCGCCGGACAATGCCAGTTCGCGGTCCAGGTACGGCCGGCAGGCCTGCGCTTCCTCGGCGCTCGGGGCGCGGTCGCCGCCGTTGGCGCTGGTCGGACGGCATTTGATCAGGTTGGTCACGTAGACATTGCTCTCGCGCGAGAGTTCGACCGCGGCCAGCATGTTGACCAGCAGCTTGCCCGGTTCGCCGGACAGCGGCTGGCGCTCCTTTTCGTCGGACGCGGTGGAAGCGCCGGCCGCCACCAGCCAGCGCGCCTGCTGCGCGCCGTTGCCGTAGACCGGCTTGCGCCCCCCCTTGCACAGGCCGCAGCGGGTGCAGTTGGCGATGGCGTTCCTGAGCTGGCCCCAGTCCATGGCGGCGATCTCTTCTTCGGTGGGCGGCGGCGCCGGCGGCTCCTCGCCCCAGGCCGAATCGGCGGCGGGCGCGGCGGCCGGCGGCGCGGTCCTGGGCACCGGCGGCACCGGCATGGCGGGGGGCACGGCGGTAGGCACGGCGACAGGCACGGCGGTAGGCACGGCGGCAGGCGCGGCGGCAGCTTGTGCGGCAGGCACGGCGGCAGCTTGGGCGACAGGCACGGCGGCAGCTTGGGCGACAGGTGCGGCCGCTGGCGCGGGCGCGGCTTCCGGCAGCGGGGCCGCGACGTCGTCGGCGAGCGCGTCGTCGGCCACGGCGGCATTGCGCAGGGTCCACAGCGGGCCGATGCCCATCTCGTGCAAAAAGGCGCTGTCGCGCGCGCTGGTACTCATAAGACGAACCTCATCACGATGGCATCCTCGCGCTTGCCGTCATGGGCGGGATAGTAGCCGCGGCGGCGGCCGATTTCAGTGTAGCCATAGCGCTCGTACACGGACAGGGCGCGCAGATTGGACGGGCGCACTTCGAGCAGGATCGATTCCATCGACAGGCCGCGCGCGCAGGCGGCGATCTTGTCGAGCAGGTAGCGGCCCAGGCCTTCTCCCTGGCGCTCGCCCGCCACGGCCACATTGAGCAGGTGCGCTTCGTCCACCACCGGCATCAGCAGGAAGTAGCCGAGCAGCGCCCCGCCGCGCTCGCGCAATACCCAGGCGTTGTAGCCGCTGCCGAGCGAATCGGTGAAATTGCCGCGCGTCCAGGGATGCGGATATACCTGCTGTTCCAGCGCGAACACCTCGTCGACATCGCCCACCACCATCGGTGCGTACACCAGATGGTCATCGTCGCGCAGCGCACTCATGCGGCGGCCTTGGCGGCGTTGATCGCGCTGCGTTCCGCACTGGTGTAGGCGATCTTGTTGCGCAGGTAGAGCGGCTGGGCCTCGGCCGCGCCGACGGCCCTGCCGGCGGCCAGCGCGGCGCGGCCGAGCGGCGCCAGCTGGGCGGCGTGCGGCATGATGTCGGGGTAGCTGGCGCCGAACGCCGAGGCAGGAAAGGCGTCGGGATAGGCCGCCAGGCCGTTGCCGCAGGCGGCCAGCGGGCCCTCCGCCGGCAGCGGCGCCACGGCGCCCGGCGCGCACAGCACCGGCGCGGCCAGTTCGCGCCACAGGCCGGCGGCGCTGTCGAAACGGTACTGGGCCCAGTAGACTTCGCCCATGCGGGCGTCGAGCACGGCCACCACATCGGTGGCGCCATGCAACTGGCGGCAGGCCACGGCCATCGCTTCGAGCGTGATCAGGGGCAGCACCGGCAAGCCGGTGCCGTAAGCGAGGCCCTGGGCGATGCCGCAGGCGGTGCGCACGCCGGTAAACGAGCCGGGACCGGCGCCGAAGGCGATGGCGTCGCACTGCTTCAGCGAGAGGCCGGCCTCGGCCAGCAGTTCCTGCACCATCGGCAGGATCGATTGCGAGTGGGTGCGCACCCCGGACGATTCGCGGGCGATGACGGTGTCGCCGCGCAGCAGGGCGCAGGACGCCATCTCGGACGAGGTTTCAATAGCGAGAATAATAGACATACGGTATTTTAACCCGACCGCGCTTTGGCAAGCAGGGCTTCGTCGCCCGATGTAGAATGCCGCTCATGCACAGCCACACACTCGATTCCGATAACCGCGACAGCATTGCGCAAGCGCTGGGTGACGACCGCTGGATCGTCGCCTGCCTGTGCGCGGCCTGGTGCGGCACCTGCGCCGGCTACCGCGCCGCCTTCGAGGGCCTGGCCGCGCGCCATCCCGACAAGCATTTCATCTGGATCGACATCGAAGACCAGGCCGAGGTGGTGGGCGACCTCGATGTCGACAACTTCCCCACCCTGCTGATCCAGCGCCACGACATGGTCACCTTCTTCGGCACCATGCTGCCCGACCCGGCGCTGGCCGAGCGGCTGATCCTGGCCCAGGTGGCGCAATCGGACGCGGACCTGGCGCTCCAGGCACGCAGCAGCGAGGAGCGGCGCGAATGGCAGCAGCAGTGCAACCTGCGCGCACTGCTGCGGCGCGCCTGACACCGGGCAGGCATGAATTCGTTTGACTCAAGTCAACCGTGGCCGAAGGCCGTCCGCGCACCATTGCATGTCCTGATTGATCACTTTTTCGAAAGCGCAGATAATGGACATCATGGAAGCCCGTATTGTCAGACTTGAGTTGGCCGTAGAAAAGATCCTCGAGCGCCTCTCCGCCGTGGAGTGCGACATTGCGGTGATCCGTTCCAACTACGCCACCAAGGCGGACATCGCAGCACTGCAAGCCGCCATTGCGGCACTTGAGACAAGGATGCTGAAATGGTTCATCGGTAGCGCCATCACGCTGGCCGGTGCCGCCTTCGCCGCCGCGAAATGGATTAATTAGCTGTAGCTAATGGGCATCATGGCAGCCCGCATCATCAAATCCTCTCCAATGACGCCACCAAGGCCGACCTTGCAGCTCTACAAGTTGCCATGCAAGCGGCCATGCCGGCACAAGCGCGTGGACTCGACGCCAACATGGCGGCACCTGAGGCAAGGATGCGGACATGCTCGATACGTACCGCCATAGCGCTGGCAGTCCGCAATATCCCCTTGGCCGGACTCGCCCTTGCCGGCGCTAGGTCGTTGCACTGAGCGCGCTCCTGTCGACACCTTGGCCAAGCCCGCAATGCGGGGATTTTTGATGGCCGAATGCCTCCTGCGCCACCATTCCTGGCTGGCGAATATCTTGTACTTGCACGAAGATTGTCCTTAGAGCACCATTTACTGGTATTCTGTCGACCCTCCGTGTAATTATTGAAACTCTTCTAAAACGACATCGGGAGCGACGCCGGCGACAGCCTGCCGGCGCGCAAAACCGGTGCCGGATTGGATCACTTCCGCGCCCGAATGAACGCTCAACGACTCCTCAGCCTGATCCTCTCCGCCACCCTCGCCGGCCCCGCGCTGGCCGCTGGCGACGATAAATTCGACGACTATTTCGACACCCAGATGAAGGCGGCCCAAAAGGCCATGAGCGAGAAGCGCTACGCCAGCGTCAAGGAAACCGTGACGGAGCTCGAAAAAGCCCTCGCCAAGGCCGACCCGTCCTACGGCGAAAAATCGCAGTGGGCCTACGTGCTCGACTTCAAGCGCTTCGCCCTGGTCGAAATGGGCGAGCAGGAAGCGGCGCTGGAAAGCTGCCGCCGCACGGTCAAGGTGCTGGCGTCGAACGACTGGCCTTACCTCGAGGAATTCAACGTGGTGCGCGCCGCGCGCCGCGCCTGCCACAACATGCTGGCCTGGGAGCACAGCGCGGCCGCCACCACGCTGGCCCAGCACGAGGAAGCCATCGCCCAGATCGAACAATGTTTCGCGACCGTCTCGCCGATCGAAGACGACTCGGTGCTCGATAATTTCTACGAAACGCGCGCCACGGTCTACCTCAAGGCCAACGCCCTCGCCAAGAACAAGTATCAGCCGCAGTTGTTCGACACCCTGGCCCGCGCCGACCTGCGCAAATTGGCGCTGGACGACGACCCGGAGTTCGCCAAGATCATGAAAACGCCCGCTTACCTCAGTTTCAGGAAAGACTTCAAGCTTCCAAAGAAAAACACCAGGCCAGGCATCAACCTGTCTTCCATTTCATCCGACGACCGCTGACATCATGCTTCTTTCCGCCCGTACCGCCATGTTGAAAACTTCGATTGCCGCAGCCTGCCTGGCCCTCTCGCTCGGCGCCCACGGCGCCACGCCGCAGCCGCCCGCCGACGATACCGTGCGCGCCCAGATCGACAGCCTGGGCGACAGCACCATCGCCGCCCTGGTGGTCGAGCAGCGCTGGACCGAGGTGCTGCCGCTGGCACGCGCCTGGACCCGCAGCAATCCCGGCTCGGCGCGCGCCTGGTACTACCTCGGCAAGGCCCAGCACCACCTCGACAAACTGGCCGAGGCCGAAGTCTCGCTCAAGCGTTCGCTGAGCCTGGCGCCGGACGATGCCCAGACCTTGAACGAGCTGGGCAACATCGCCAGCAGCCGCGACAAGCGCGACGCCGCGATCGGCTACTACGAGCGCGCCCACAAGGCCGACCCGACCCTGCCGGCCGTGGCCGAAAACCTGGGCGCGGTGCTGGCCGCCTCCGGCAAGTACCAGCCGGCCCGCACCGCCTTGCTCAACGCCATCGAACTCGACCCGGCCAGCAGCTTCGCCTGGCACACCCTGGGCACGGTGCACGAAAAACTGGGCCAGATGAGCGAGGCCGAGCAGGATTACCGCAAGGCGCTGGAACTGGCGCCGGCGCGCGAGAACACGGCGGTCGCCCTGGCCACCCTGCTGCACGCGCAAGGCAAGTTCGCCTTCGCGCTGCAGGTCTACCGCAATGCCGTGCGCCAGCGCGCCGACGATCCGGCCGTGTGGCATGGCATGAGCAATTCGATGGCCTCGATCGGACGCATCGACGACGCCGTCAACGCCAGCCGGCGCGCGATCCGTCTCGATCCGACCTACGCCGCCGCCTGGCACGGGCTGGGCGTGCGCTATCTGCAAAAACGCAATTTCGCCAAGGCGCTGATCGCCCTGAACAAGGCGGTCACGCTCGATCCGAACTCGGCCAACGCCTGGACCAGCCTGGTGGTGCTGCACAGCCTGCGCCAGGACCAGCCGGCGCGGCGCAAGGCCCTGGTCCGCCTGCGCAAGCTCGACCGCGCCGCCGCCGACAGCCTCGCCAAATAAATCATTAACACTTAACAGCAAGCATCCATCCCATGACCATCGCCCTCCGCCCCCTTTTCGCCAGCGTGGCTGCCGCCCTCATCCTGTCCGGCTGCGTATCGGCCCCGGCCACCGATCCCGCCGCCAAGCCCGCGGTCCAGTACGGCATCCTGGTATCGAACGGCAAGCTGACCGAAGAAGGGGAACTGCGGCGCGACCTCGGGCTCGAGCACTCGACCGCCGGCCGCCACGCGGCGGCCTACGCCCAATGGCTGCCGCTGGCCGAACAGGGCCACAGCGAATCGCAATTTAACATCGGCCTGATGCTGCGCGACGGCCTCGGCGTGCCGGCCGACGCCGCCAAATCGCTGGAGTGGACGCGCAAGGCGGCGGCCGCCAGTTATCCCGACGCCTACTTGGCGCTCGGCGTGCGCCACGCCAACGGCAGCGGCGTGGCCAAGGACCCGGCCGAAGCGCTGCGCCTGTGGCGCCAGGGCGCGGGCCTGGGCGACGCCAACAGCGCCTTCTATGCCGGCCAGGCCCTGTTCTTCGGCCTGGACGTGCCGCGCGACGGTCCCGCCGGCCTGAAACTGCTGCTGCAGGCGGCCGAAGCCGATACGCCGAGCGTGCGCGCCCAGTCGATCCTCGGCATGATCTACCTGACCGGCGAAGATGGCGTGGCGCGCGACTATGCCAAGGCGCGCAAGTGGCTGTCGCTGGCCGCGGCCGGCGAAGACAGCCAGGCCCAGCATCACCTGGGCGTGATGTACCAGTTCGGCCGCGGCGGCCCGGCCGACGTGCGCCGCGCGATCGCCTGGTACGAACGGGCTGCGCGCCAGGGCAATCCGGCCGCGCTCAACAACCTGGCCACGTTCTACAAGAGCGGCAAGAACCTGCCGAAAGACGTGAAAAAGGCGCGCGAGTATTTCGAGCGTGCCCACGACGGCGGCAACCTCGACGCCACCGTCAACCTGGGCGACATGCTGTTCATGGGACGCGGCGCTCCCGCCGACCGCGACAAGGCGGTGGCGCTCTACAAGCAGGCCGCCGAGGCGGCCAACGGGCCCGGCCAATGCCGCTACGCGCGCGCGCTGCGCCACGGCGAGGGCGTGAGCGCCAACGCCGACGAATCGGCGGCCTGGCTGGCCAAGGCCAAGGCGGCCAAGGTGGCCTGCGACACCAGGCAAGCCCTGGCCGCGTTCCTGAAATGATGCGCGCTGCGGGCTGAAGCGGATTGCCGATCCACCCGCGCCAGGCCGCAGCCGCTGGCGCTGCCGGCGGCACGCGCGCCGATGGACCTGGCGCCGCGATCTGTGTACATTGGCTGATGCCGGGCCGCGCACCGGCAGCGTCCTCGCCGCCGGCGCCGCTGCCGGCCGAACCTCCACTCTTGAAGAGACTTCCATGACTCCACAGTCCTCCCCCGACGCCGGCGCTTCCGGCGGCGTCATCGAGACCGCCGCCGCCTACGGCGTTGCCGTGCCGCGCCCGCGCCTGCTGCTGGTCGTGCTGGCGCTGATCGCCGCCTGCATCCTGGTGCTGACCGCGATCGACCTGGCGACCCTCTCCGCCCAGATTGCCTCCCTGAGCAGTACGCCCGGGGCCGACAAGCTCCCGCGCGACGCAATGCGCGCCAGCCAGCTCAACAGCTCGCTGTTCATCGCGGCCCTCATGTTCGGCGTGCTGGCGCTGATCGCCTTCGGACACAACTGGGCGCGCTGGGTCTGGATGCTGGTCTGCATGCTGATGGGCCTGCTGGTTGCGGTGGGCTCGCTGGCGCTGATGTTCAGCTATGCCCCGCAGGCGGCCATGGCCAAGTGCGCCGTGTACCTGGTCCTGTTCGTACTCTCGTGCATGCTGTTTGCGCCATCGTCGAATGCCTGGTTCCGCCAGATCAAGGATATCCGCAACAATCCGCGCCTCAATCCGGCCTTCGCTAGCGCCGCCCCGGCCGCCGCCCCGCTGCAGGGCGAGTCCTACCATCCGTACGCGCCGCCCGGCGCCATGGCCGGCGCGCCCGCGGGTCCGGTGACGCTGCCGCCGCGCGCGCGCACGGTCACCGTGGCCGTCGGGCTGCTGCTGCTCAACGCGGTGGCCGGCATGGTGCTGGGGGTGATCTACATGCCCGAGGTGCTCGCCACCCAGAACGTTCCGCTGGGCGACGGCTGGATGAAGAATGTCGTCTACGGCGGCATTGCGTTCGGCATCGTCCTGATGCTGGTCCTGATGTACTTCATCGCGCGCGGCTCGAACGTGGCACGCTGGATCTGGCTGGTCATGTCCGTGATCGGCTTCCTGAATGCCTATTCGGCCGTCAAGACGGCGTTCGTCATCTCGCCGCTGTACGGCACGCTGGCCACCATCAGCCAGCTGATCGCGCTGGCCGGGACCATCCTGCTGTTCGTGCCCGCATCCAACCAGTGGATGCGCGCCGTGGCGCAGGCGCGCCGCCCCTGAAAAAGGTCCACCATGCCAAGTACCGCGATTACCTTAACGAAAGCCTTCATGCACACATCGCTGATCAGCGCCGGCCGCTACGCCGCCACCGCACTCCTGTTCACCCTGGCCATGGCGCAAGCCCACGCCGCCCCGGCCACCAAGGAAAGCCTGCGCCGCTATTTCGAGGTCGCCAAGGTCGCCAGCCTGACCGACAACGCCATCGAAACCATTTCGGCGGCCCAGGCCAGGGACTGGAAGGAAGAAACCGATCCGAAGGAAAAGGCCGGCAAGAAGGCGGTCTACGACAAGGCCGACCAGACCATCCGCAAATACATCAACTGGCCCGTGCTCGAACCGCTGGCGATCGAGAGCTACCAGAAGCTGCTCGACGAAGCGGACGTGCAGGGAATGACCGTGCACGCGCAGGGGCCGGTCGGCCAGCTCATCACCAACAAGCTCACGCCGGCCCTGATCGCCCAGCTGCCGGCCATCGGCCAGCACATCGAACAACGGGTCGACGCCATCATCGACCAGGACGACGCCGCGCCCAAGCCGGCGGTGGCGCCGCCGGCGCCGCCGGCGAACCGGAAGGAAGCGCTGGCGCGCACCATGCTGGGCGACTACCCGGGCGTGCGCGAGGAGTTCGACGCCATGATGGGCACGATCGAAGCGCGCATGATGCAAAGCGCCGCCATGTTCATGGGCGAACAGGCCGCCAAGATGGAAGCGCAGATGAAGACCTACGGGGCCCGCATCAGGGACCAGATCACCTTCGACGAAATCACCGCCCTCAAGGCGCGCCTGCTGGCCGATGCGCTGAGCGAAGCGGAAATGCACGCCATCATCGACGACAACAAGAAGCCGGCGCGCCGCGCCCAGCTGGTCAAGGCCAAGAAGGCCGAGGCGGAACTGCAGGTGCGCATGAACACCTATCTGCAGGAAAAGGTGTTCCCGGTGCTGGTGCCGGAACTGGTCAAAATCATCGGCACGAAGTAAGCCCTCAGGCCAGGCGCAGCGGCAGGCTGCGCAAGCGCTGCCCGGTCAGTTTGAACAGCGCATTGGCCACCGCCGGCGCGATCGGCGGCGTGCCTGGCTCGCCGACGCCCTCGGGCGGCTCGGCGCTCTTGACGATCACCGTTTCCACCTCGGGCGTGCTGTCGATCCGCAGCACCGGATAGTCGCCGAAATTGCCCTGCTCGACGCGCCCGTTGTTTACCGTGATCTCCCCTCCCAGCGCGGCCGACAGGCCGAACACCACCGCCGACTCCATCTGCTGCGCGATGATGTTGGGATTGACCGCCAGCCCGCAATCGATCGCGCACACCACGCGGTGCACGCGGATGCGCTTGTCCGTCACCGACACCTCGGCCACCTGCGCCACGATGCTGCCGAACGACTGGTGCAGCGCCACGCCGTGCGCGCGTCCGGCCGGCGCCGCCCCGGCCCTGGCCAGCGCCGCATCGAGCACCGCCAGGTGGCGCGGATGGCGCGCCAGCAGCGCGCGCCGGAACGGCGCTCCATCCTGGCCGGCCGCATGCGCCAGTTCGTCGATGAAGCTCTCCTTGAAAAAGGCATTGTGCGAGTGCCCGACCGAACGCCAGTAGCCGAGCGGCACGGCGCTGTCGACGATCACGTGCACCACGCGCTGGTTGGCGATCTCGTACTGCATGTCGTATTCGCCTTCGGCGGTGGTCTTGTCCGGGCCGACGCCGGGCAGGCCCAGGTTGCGCGGAAAATACTGGTGCGCGATCGAGCCGCTGGCCGACTTGTTGTCGTAGCTGACGATGGCGCCCTTCGCGTCCACGCTGCCCGTAAAGCGCGCCAGCGCGGCCGGCCGGTACACATCGTGCGCCATGTCGTCCTCGCGCGACCAGACCAGCTGCACCGGCTTGCCGCCTGCCGCCATGGCCAGCGCCACCGCCTGGCCCACCATGTCCACCTCCAGCCGGCGTCCGAAGCCGCCGCCCAGCAGCAGCACGTCGACCGCCACGTCGGCGCGCTCGACCCCCGCCACCTTGGCCGCCATGTCGACGCACATGCTCGGCACCTGGGTCGACGCCCACAGCCGCACCTTGCCGCCCGCCACCTGGGCGGTGCAGTTGACCGGCTCCATGGTCGCATGCGCCAGGAACGGCGCGCGGTATTCGGCGCTGATGGTCTTCAAGCCGGCCTTGCCCGCGGCGGCGGCCACGTCGCCGCTCTCGTGATAGGTAAAGCCCGATTCGGTATCGAGCGCGCTGGCGAACTGCCTGAAGATCGCGGCGCTCGACAGGCCCGCGTTGGCGCCCTCGTCCCATTTGACGGCCAGCGCGACTAGCGCCTGGCGCGCGCGCCAATAGGTATCGGCGATCACCGCCACGCCCGCGCCGGCACCGGTCCTGTGGCTGGCGGGAGGCGCCAGGCCCACCACCGCCACCACCCCGGGCATGGCCTTGGCCGCCGCCGCGTCGAAGGAGGCGACCTTGCCGCCCACCACCGGCGACATCGTCACCGCCGCGTACAGCATGCCGGGCGGCCGCGCATCGATGCCGAAGATGGCGCTGCCATTCACCTTGGCCGGCGAATCGCGGCGCGCCTGGGGCGTGCCGATCAGCGTGAATTCGGCCGGCTCCTTGAGGCGCACATCGCCAGGGCCGATATCGAGGCCCGCCGCTGCCGCTTTGGCCGCCAGGCTGCCGTACGAGGCGCGCTTGCCGCCGGAGTGCACCACGAAGCCGGCGACGCCCTTGCACTGCGCGGGCGGCACGCCCCATTCCTTCGCGGCGGCGGCGACCAGCATGGCGCGCGCCACGGCGCCCGCTTCGCGCATCGGCAGCCAGGCATCCTTGATGCTGCTCGACCCGCCCGTCATCATGATGCCCATCTCGCGCGCCACTTTGGAGAGCATCCATTGCGCCCCCTCCTTGACGCCGCCACGGTCGTCCGGATGGAAGGGCAAGGTCTCGCGCAGCACTTCAATGTTGCTGAAGATCTTGTCGATCGGCGCCTGGGCGATGCGCACCTGCGCCAGCGGCACGTCGAGTTCCTCGGCCAGCAGCATGGGCAGCGCGGTGTTGACGCCCTGCCCCATCTCGCAGCGCGGCACCACCACCGACACCGTGCCGTCGGGCGCGATCGCGACCCAGCCGTTGAGGGCCACCGCGCCGCCGCCGAGCGCCAACGGCTGCGCGGTATGCAGGCGCTGGCGCGGCGGCTGGAGACCCCAGCCCACCAGCAGCGCGCCGCCGGCGGCCAGGCCGCCGAGCAGGAAACGGCGGCGTGTCTTGTTCTTCGGTGTGCTCTGGCTCATTGCATTCTCATGGCGTGCGTGGGGAATCGCACTGTAGCACGGCCGCCGCCCGCTGCGCGAGCCTCAGGCCGGCAAGCGCGCCTGCCAGCGCGCCAGGATCGCGTCCGGCAGTTCCGGGCGGCTGTACAGGTAGCCCTGCGCCTGGTTGCAGCCGTGGCGCAGCAGGAAGGCGGCCTGCTCGTCGGTCTCGACGCCTTCGGCGATCACCGACAGGTTCATGCTCTTGCCGAGCTGGATGATGGCGATCGCGATCGCCTCGTCGTTGACGTCGGTCGAAATATCCTTGATGAAGCTGCGGTCGATCTTCAGGGTCTGCACCGGCAGCTGCTTGAGGTAAGCCAGCGACGAGTAGCCGGTGCCGAAATCGTCGATCGCCAGGCCGACGCCGATCGAGTGCAGGTCGTTGATGAAGACCAGCGCGTCGCCGGTATTCATGATCACCGACTCGGTCACTTCCAGCTGCAGGCGCTGGGGCGCCAGGCCGGTCTCGCGCAGGATGTCGGCCACCATGTTGACGATGCTGCCGCGCTCGAACTGCTTGACCGAGAGGTTGACCGCGATCTTCGGCACGTGCAGGCCGGCCGCTTCCCAGCGGATCATCTGGCGGCAGGCCTCTTCCAGCACCCACTTGCCCAGCTGGTTGATGAAGCCGGTGTCCTCGGCCAGCGGGATGAAGCGCACCGGCGTCACATTGCCCAGCTCCGGATTGTGCCAGCGCACCAGCGCCTCGACCCCGATCAGGCGGCCGCTGTCGATTTCGACCTGCGGCTGGTAGTTCAGGAAGATCTCGTTCTTGTCGATCGAGCGGCGCAGCATGGCTTCCAGGCGCAGGCGCTCGACCCCTTCGCCGGTCATCGACGGCGCATAGAACTGGTAGCCGTTGCGCCCGCGCGCCTTGGCCTGGTACATGGCCACGTCGGCATTCCGGATCAACATGGTCAGGTCGGCCGCGTCGTCCGGGAACATGCTGATGCCGACGCTGCCGGTGACGAACAATTCGTAGTCGGAGACGATGAAGGGCTGTTCGAACATGGCCATCAGCTTTTCGGCCACCAGGCCGGCCCCGACCTGGCCGGCCACGTTCTCGAGCAGGACGATGAATTCGTCGCCGCCCAGGCGCGCCAGCGTGTCGCCCTCGCGCAGCTTGCCCTGCAGGGCCGCCGCGACCTGCTTGAGCAGTTCGTCGCCAACCTGGTGGCCGAGCGTGTCGTTGACGTTCTTGAAGCGGTCCAGGTCGATGAACAGCACTGCCAGCTGCTGGCCGTCGCGCGCGGCGCGCGCCAGCGCGTGGTGCAGGCGGTCGTGGAACAGCAGGCGGTTCGGCAGCGCGGTGAGCGAATCGTGGTGCGCCATGTGATCGAGCTGCTCCTGCGATTCCTTGACCTTGGTGATATCGCTGAACACCGCCACGTAATGCGTGGTCAGGCCGCGATCGTCGCGCACCGCCGACACGGTGAGCCACTGCAGATAGGTTTCGCCGTTCTTGCGCGTGTCCCAGCGCTCGCCGCGCCAGAACCCGTGCTCGCCCAGTTCGGCCCACATCTGCTGGTACATGGCCGGGTTTTCGGTGGTGGAACGGGTCAGGCGCACATCCTTGCCGACCGCCTCGATTTCGGTAAATCCCGTGATCTGCGTGAAGGCCGGGTTGACGGCCACGATTTCGAGGTCGACGTCGATCACCATCACGGCGTCGGCGATGTGTTCGAGCACCGTGGCCGACAGGCGCAGCTCTTCCTCGGCCTCGCGCCGCTCGGTGACGTCGGCATACACCCAGATGCTGCCGCCGTTGGGGCGCGCCGGGTCGAGCGCGCAGCCGCTCACGCGGCACCAGAACACGGTGCCGTCTTCCTTCATGTACTCGCGTTCTTCGTTGTAGTCCTTGCCGTCGGCCAGGGCCGCGTACTGGCGTTCGCCCGCGCGCAGGAATTCCTCGTGGCTCGGGTACATGATGTCGGCCAGCTTGCCCGTCATCTCGCCGCTGGCGTAGCCGAACAGGTCTTCGCAGCGCCGGTTGACCGACACGATGCGCCGTTCGCGCACGAACATCACGCCGAACATGACGTTGTCGAGGATCGCGCTCTGCTCGGTCAGCAGCGCCTCGATGCGCATCTCGTTGTGTTTGCGTTCGCTGATGTCGGAGATGATCCCGTCCACCCACGAATCCTCCAGCCTGTCGGCGGCCTGCGGCTGGCCGTTCTCGGACACCCAGCGCTCGGTGCCGGTCGAATCGATGATGCGGTACTCGATTTCGTACGGCCGCCCGCTGCTCATGGCCTCGCGCACGGTGCGGCTCTGCATGCGCCGGTCCTCGGGGGTGATCAGGTCCGACCAGGCGTCGGTGGTGCTGCGCATGAACAGCGCGGCGGCGTAGCCCGAAATGTCTTCGATGGCGTCGCTGACGAAATCGATCGAGCCGCCCGGGCGCACGCGGAACACCGCGCCCGGCACCTGGGTGACGATGGTGCGAAAGCGCTCCTCGCGCCGGCCGATGTCTTCGAACAGGTGCTTGATGGCGACCCGCATCTGCTCCATCTGCTTGGCCAGGCGGCCCAGTTCATCGCTGCCTTCGAGTTCGAGCCGGGTTTCG
This sequence comes from Massilia atriviolacea, assembly GCF_003953935.1. Classification (GTDB taxonomy): domain Bacteria; phylum Pseudomonadota; class Gammaproteobacteria; order Burkholderiales; family Burkholderiaceae_D; genus Telluria_A; species Telluria_A atriviolacea. The sequence goes on along the minus strand of NZ_RXLQ01000003.1, from coordinate 37,043 downwards.
AAGTCGCCGTGCGAGAGGCGGTCGGAAAACTTCATCAGCTGGCGCAGCGGCACCAGCAGGCGCTTGTTCAGGAACAGCACGATCAGCGCCAGCGAGACGGTCAGCTGGAACGCCAGCACGAAGGCGTAATTGGACTGCTTGCCGCGCAGCTCCTGCTGGCTGCGGGCGTCGTCCATCTCGACCACGACCACGCCGATGCGTTCGCCGCGCACCAGGATGTCGCGTTCGGCGCGGTAGATCTGTCCGACCGGGCGCTGGGCCGAGTGGATGTTGATGAACTGGGCGTCGGACTGGCCGATCACCTGGACGTGCAGCACGGACGGATCGCGCATCACCGATTCGACCAGCGACTGGGCCGATTCGGCGTTCATGTTCCAGAGCGACTCCTGCATGCCGAGGGCGAGGATGTCGGCATTGCGGCGCAGCGACTCTTCCAGCACCGCCTTGGCCGCCTTCTGCTCCTGCACGCCGATCAGCACGTAACTGCCGATCAGGGCGGGAATGACCAAGCCGCCGAAAACGACCAGCATCAGCGCGCCGTAGATCGACAGCCCGTACAGCCTGCCCAGCTTGGTACGGAAACGTTGGTAGGCCGTGCTAAGCATGCAGCGAGTCTGAAAGCATACGGGGAGATGTCTGAATGATAAGTTAGACAATAAAAGTTTTCTACACGGAATTATGCACGGAAGCACCCGCCAAGTCATCCACGGCACGGGAGGATGAGGCGTTTTACCGACGTCTTCGCAAAAAGCGTGCGACGACCTTCTGACGTGTGCTACGAACACCGTGTAATGTTGTGGATGAGCCAAATACTTATAGTTCAGCAAGTGAACAATTCCACCGAGGCCCCCCCTACATTGCCATTGGTGCGGACGCGAAAGCTCTCAAGATATGTCGTCTGAGCCACATATTTTCCGACAACGCAATGTTTCCATTAAGTCATGAGCACACCCAACCTTTTGGGAAGTGTCGTCAATGTATGCAATTCATTCTTGTTCTTACCAACACGGGTTAAATTTTTATATGGTCAAAGATCAGATTGGCCAGGATAGAGGTATATTTTTTGTGGAAAGATAGCTTCTAAGTAAGTATTTTCACTTAAAAATATCTTAAAATATCCTAAAGCAATATCGCCGTGCGATATCGGAACTACTTGTAATTCAAGTTCCGAAAATTTTGGCCAGTAAAATGAGCCTGAAATTGCCCACCAAATTCGCTGTGCATAAATATAATCATCAAAAATTTAAGTTAGTGTGAATTTTATTGCAACTTCACTACGAAGTGGTGAGTGCATGAATAGAATTAATCGACTTACAAACCGGAAATTTTTAATTATGGTGACATACATGAAGACTTGCCTCTTTTGCAGCACACCCGTTACAACGTCAAACAAGGCGAGGGAACATGTATTAAAAAAATCTTGGCTAAAAGCACTTAAATATGAAAAATTGCCAATGCATAGAACTTGCTCAAGCCGCGAAACTCTTCTCGATTTTCGCACCATTCCGGCAATTTCCGTATTGACGGGCGATGTATGTGGCGAATGCAACTACGGTTGGATGGAACAACTCGATAAAAATATCGAGGAGATTGTGATGAAACTATCAAAAAACTCTGGTCTTAATATCGAAATTAACATTAGCCAAAAGGATGCAAGAAATATAGGAAGATGGCTACTAAAAGTCGCATGTGTACACCAATACACCGACACAATAGACCGTCGTCATATTCCTTTATCTATCCGATCTAGCCTTAGAACAGATGACTATCTTCCACCAAGCTTTGTGGTTTTTGCAATTCGAAGCTGGATGAACACTCCTGGGCTAGATATATCAATATTAGATGTCTGGTCAGAGTCAGAAGCAGAGACTTTAACGAATTTCCCACAGAGTACGCGCCTGAAATTCGGCATAAGGTACGACAATGTTATTTTTGGTTGTTGCTATGTACATTCAGAGAATCCGACGTTTATTGGCATCGATGGCTTTCATTATCCATTAATAACATCTCAAGCAAAATTTAGACTTGATAAAGTAGTGAACACTCAAGAATATTTCACCTCCTTGCCGCAATTTTTTGGACGACAAAACACCATTGTAGAAGTAGCACTAGCGACGCTTGGCGTAGAATTTTAGGACAAGCAATTGCCAAAACCGTGGCAATGGCGACCAAACGGCGCGCGCCCCAGCGCGAATCCCGCCAACTTGCTATCATCGCAGCACTTTTCTAAAAGGGATTCCCCATGACTTTTTCCATGTACGACGCCTCGGTGCCCGTTTTCAAGCAGATCCTGACCAGCCTGTCGGCCATCATCGACAAGGCCGAAGCCCACGCCACCGACAAGAAGATCGAACCGGCAGCGCTGCTGCAGGCGCGCCTGTATCCGGACATGTTCCCTTTCCTGCGCCAGGTCCAGGTGGCGGCCGACTTCGCCAAGGGCTGCTGCGCCCGCCTGGCTGGCGTGGACGTGCCGCGCTATGAAGATACCGAGCAAACCTTTGCCGAACTGAAAGACCGTATCGCCAAGACGCTCGATTTCATCAACGGCCTGCCGCAGGACGGCATCGAAGCGAGCGCCCAGCGCGACATCAGCACCAGCAGCGGCGCCAACGCCAAGCACTTCAAGGGCCAGGTCTACCTGGCGCACTACGCGCTGCCGCACTTCTATTTCCACGCAACGACCGCGTACGCGATCCTGCGCCACAACGGCGTGGAAGTGGGCAAGAAGGACTTCATCGGCGCGTTCTGAGCCGCCGCACTATCTATATAGTAAGGGGAGCCGCGCGGCTCCCCTGCCCGGCCGCTGCCGCGCCTTCGGTCGATCAGGTATTGCGGCGCGGGTAACCTTGCGCCAGGATGCGCACCCACACCACTTCCTTTTCGGCGTCGCTCATCGACACCCAGTGCGCCACTTCCACTACGCTGCGTCCGCAGCCGCGGCAAATTTCATCGAAGGTGGTCGAGCAGACCGCGACACAGGGCGTGTCCGGCCGTTCAGGCAGCTTCACGCCGCCCTCATTTGGCGGGGCCGACATCGAGCGCGTCCCAGCCGTCATGGCCGAGTTTTTCCAGGGTTTCAATATTCTTTTCGAAGATCTCGGACGCTTCCGGGAAAGCCTCGACCGCGCGTTCGATGCTGTCTTCGCGCAGCAGATGCAGGATCGGGTACGGCGCGCGGTTGGTGAAGTTGCCGATATCGTTGATATCGGTGTCCGCGAACTGGTATTGCGGATGGAAACTGGCGACCTGCAATTCGCCGTCGAGCTGCATGTCTTCCAGCGCGGCATCGGCCACATCGAGGAATTCGTTGTAGTCCAGGAAATCATTGAGCACAAAAGGATGGATCAGCAAGGTGGTGTCCACTTTTTCGGGATCGGTGTCGGACAACAGCTGCAATTCGTTCATCAGGGTTTCGAGCAGGGCTTCCGGCGTGGTAGCGCTGGACACCACGTAGCGCACCTGTTTTTTGACATGAACAGCCTTGGCGAAGGGGCACAAATTGAGGCCGATGACGGCTTTTTCCAGCCATTGTTGAGTGGCAGCAATGATCTGGTCATCGTCGGCGTTCAGGTTCGGGGTGTTCATGGTGATGCTTTCACTGAAAGAAAAAGAAAGTGCGTGGCGCGCACTGCGCCAAAATGCGCCGTGCAAAAAGCAAATTGTACGCACTCTTTGCGCCGCCTCATAGGCTCACCCGCGTGCCGGTGTACTTTAAAACCCGGCCACCGGCCCGCCGCCCTCCCCGGCGGCGGCCCGCTTTTGGTATTGTTTCCCGGCGTAGCGCGCTCCCTCCCGGGCAGCCCGCGCAGCGCTCTCCGGCTCATCTTTGCCATAGGAGAAAATCATGCATACCCCCCGGGAGTATCCGCAGCGAGCGCGTCCATACACTGATAGCATCCTGGCATTTTTCAGGCATACTCCCGGCAATTGGTATTTTCGGTTGCAACAATATTGGTCGAAAGTATTGTCAAAATATTTGCCCCGCACACAGTTATTTGACTTGACTCAAACGAGAAGTGGTACGTACACTCCCACCTTATCTATTCGTCTGTCCGGCAGTTTTCGGACCCAACAATGGAACGCTATGCAAAAAACGACACGCAATACCACTTCACTTGCAGTCCTCGTTCTGATGCTGGCGCCAGCGCTCAGCCACGCCGTCGACACCGTCTCGACCAACGTCGCGCCGCTCGCCCCGACTGTCAAGCCCGCACCGGCCCCGCTCCAGCCATTCCCCGCCGTCAAGGCCGATGAATACAAGGAAGTCGATGTCTGGGGCCGTATCCGCACCGGCTACGCCATTCCCGATATCGACAACGAGCTTGTTAGCAAGCACGTCAAGTGGTACAGCACCCGTCCCGACTATATTGCGCGCACCTCGGCGCGCGCCTCGCGCTATCTGTTCCACGTGGTCCAGGAACTCGAAAAGCGCAATATGCCGACCGAGCTGGCCTTGCTGCCGATTATCGAATCTGCCTTCAATCCGCAAGCGTATTCCAAGGCCAACGCCGCCGGCATGTGGCAGTTCGTGCCCGGCACGGGCAAGGATTTCAACCTCAAGCAAAACATGTTCAAGGACGAGCGGCGCGGCGTGCTGGCCTCGACAGATGCGGCGCTGACCTACCTGCAGCGGCTGTACAGCATGTTCGGCGACTGGCCGCTGGCCCTGGCCGCCTACAACTGGGGCGAAGGCAATGTCCAGCGCGCCATCAAGAAGAACCAGGCCCTCGGCAAGCCGACCGACTACGAAAGCCTGTACGAGCACATGCCCGCCGAAACGCGCGAATACGTGCCGAAGCTGCAGGCGGTCAAGAACATCATCGCCAACCCGGCCCAGTACCACGTGTCGCTGCCGGTGATCGACAATTCGCCCTACTTCACCGCGATCGACAAGACCAGCGACATCGACCTGACCATCGCCGCCCAGCTGGCCGAACTGTCGGTCGAGGAATTCAAGGCGCTCAATCCGCAGTTCAACCGTCCGGTCATCACCGGCGGCGAGCAGACCAAAATTCTGTTGCCACAGGAAAATGCGGAAAAATTCCACCTGAACCTGGCGCAATGGGGCCGTTCGCTGTCGACCTGGACCACGCACAAGATCACCGGCGCCAAGGACAGCATCGCCTCGCTGGCCTCGCGCTTCGGCACCACCCCGGAAGTGATTCGCCAAGCTAACAATATTCCGGCGTCCACCCGCCTGAAAGCCGGCTCCACCATCCTGGTGCCGAAAATCTCGACCTCGGTGCAGAGCGACATCGCCGAGCACGTCGTCGACAACGCGGTGATGGCCTTCGAAGCCGAACGCGCCGGCCGCCGTGGCGGCCGTGCCGAAAAGCAGACCAACGCCCAGCGCCTCAAGGGCAAGGTCGCGGAGCTGAAAACCCGCGTGTCCGCACGCAATGCCAAAGCGGCAGCCAACGAGTCGTCGCGCTACAAGCGGCGCGGCGGCTGATGGCGGGCGGCGGGTGCGTCGATCGCATCCGCCGTTTCCGGATCGACTGTCACTTATCTACCAAGACTCCTTCAGTAAATCCAGCGCTTGCATACACACTATTCGGATTTACCTATACAAGTACAGTGAAACTACTGTATAGTGTTGTTTGTGCGCTGCAATACGTTTCTCGCAATCAGACTGAAGCGATGGCCCTTGGCAGTAACAAAGAAGTAAAACTAGCAGCTTCGCAAGCCTAGGCGTATCCCCCGGATACCCTCAATAAAGCCCTCCCGCCTTGTGTGTCGCACCTGACACCGTCCCGGCGCAAAGCTTTTGTGCCGAAATTTCTTTCATCCTGAGTCATTTCGTTGTGTTGGTTGGCGTTGCTATTTTGCGCTCGGAGCAGTTGCTCGGGCGCTGATCTATACCGAAAGAAAAGAACATAATGAGTTTTGAAGCATTAGGCCTCCACGCGTCTATCGTAAAAGCAGTAACCGATGCCGGTTACACCGTGCCGACCCCAGTCCAGGAGCAAGCTGTTCCTGCCGCCATCAGCGGCCGCGACCTGCTGGTATCGTCGCAGACCGGTTCCGGCAAGACCGCCGCATTCATGCTGCCCGCCCTCCACAAATTCGCCGTTGCCGAGCAATCGCAGGCGTCCAAGAACGCCGCCCAGGAAGCGCAGAATGCGCGTGCCCGCGGCGAGCGTCCACGTTTCAAAGCGGCCCAGCCGAAAATGCTGGTACTGACCCCGACCCGCGAACTGGCCCTGCAAGTGACCAGCGCGACCGAAAAATACGGCACCCAGATCCGCCGTATCAAGGCCGTATCGATCCTGGGCGGCATGCCTTATCCTAAGCAGATGCAACTGCTGGCGCGCAATCCGGAAATCCTGGTGGCGACCCCCGGCCGTCTGATCGACCACATGGAATCGGGCAAGATCGATTTCTCGGAACTCGAAATCCTGGTGCTGGACGAAGCCGACCGCATGCTGGACATGGGCTTCATCGACGATATCGAAAAAATCATCGCCGCCACCCCTGCCAACCGCCAGACGATGCTGTTCTCGGCCACGCTCGACGGCATGGTCGGCAATATGGCGCGCCGCATCACGACCGACCCGATGACCATCCAGATCACCGGTTCGGCCACCAAGCACGAAAACATCGTGCAGCGCGTGCACTTTGTCGACGACCTGTCGCACAAGAATCGCCTGCTCGACCATCTGCTGCGCGACGAAACGCTGGACCAGGCCGTTGTGTTCACCGCCACCAAGCGTGACGCCGACACCATCGCCGACCGCCTGAACATCGCCGGTTTCTCGGCCGCCGCACTGCATGGCGACATGCACCAGGGCGCCCGTAACCGTACCCTGGACGGCCTGCGCCGCGGCCAGGTGCGCGTGCTGGTCGCGACCGACGTTGCAGCCCGTGGTATCGATGTCCCGAACATCACCCACGTGTTCAACTACGACCTGCCGAAGTTCCCTGAAGACTATGTGCACCGTATCGGCCGTACCGGCCGCGCCGGCCGCAATGGCCTGGCGATCTCGCTGGTAAACCATGCCGAAGGCATGAACGTCAAGCGCATCGAGCGCTTCACCAAGCAGCTCATTCCGGTCAACGTGATCGAAGGCTTCGAGCCGAAGAAAACCGCGTCGGCGCCACGTTCGGCAGCCCGTCCAGGCAGCTGGAAACCAGGCGACAACCGCGGCGGCGCCAAGCCGGGCCAGCGTACGTTCAGCAAACCGGGCGCTCCGCGCAAGGAAGGCGCGACAAGCGGCGGCTACAAGGGTTCGAACCCGCGTCCGGCTTCCGAGCGCACCCGCAGCTCGTACGGCGACCGTTAATCGTTCGCTGTAAGGACTGACCAAGGAACGGCTGCTTCGGCGGCCGTTTTTTTTCGTCAAGCGCCGTCAGTTACTTCAACCACCGTTCAAGCACCGTTCAAGCACCGCTCAACCACCGTTCAACCACCGCTCAACCGCCGCTCAACCGCCGCTCAACCGCCGCTCAACCACCGCTCAACCACCGTCGTTCCCGCCTGCGCGGGAACGACGGTGGCGGATGTCCTGTACCGCTACAACGCGCAGGTGCGGAATCCGCAAAAGATATCGTCGCGCTCCGGCTTGAAGAAATTGCGGAAGCGCGCCGAGGCAAAGCGCGAGGGCGTTGCGAACGAGGCGCCGCGCAGCACCTGGTGCGTCATGAACCACGGCGCCGAATACTCGCGGTAGCGGTCCGCCACGAAGCCCGGATACGGTTCGAACGCGCTGCTGGTCCACTCCCACAGCTGGCCCCAGCCAAAACCGGCCTGCCCCGACAGCGCCGCGTATTCCCACTCCGCTTCACCCGGCAAACGCCGTCCGGCCCACGCGCAATACGCCTGCGCCTCGAACAGGCATACATGGCGCACCGCTTCGGACGGCGCCAGCGTCGACAGGCGCCCGAAGCGCATGGTGCGCCACTGGTCGCCATCGCGCTGCCAGTAGCGCGGCGACGAGCGCTCCTGGCGCATCAGCCACGCGCTGCCGGCCGCACTCCAGTACTGGCGGTTCTGGTAGCCGCCATCGGCCACAAAATCGGCAAACTGCGCGTTCGTCACCAGGCCCGCATCGATGCGGAACGGGGCCACGTACACCGGGTGCGCCTCGCGCTCGTTGTCGAACACGAAGCCGCCATCCTGGGCGCGGCCCAGCACCAGCGTCCCGCCCGGATAGGCAATCTCGGACGATGGTCCGCCCCAGGCGCCGGCCCGCAGCAGCTGCTCCGGCACCGGCACGCCCAGGGTCTGCAAGGTGTACAGATAGGCCTCGCCATGCATGTCTTCGTGCGCCAGCGCCAGCCGGTAGGGATACAATGCCTGGTCGACGCCAGCCTCGCGCGAGAGCTTGTCGAGCGTGCGGTCGAGCACCTCGTGGCAGTAGGTCTTGAGCGCGCCGGGGCTGGGCAGATCGAGCGTCCAGCGCGAGCGGTGCGGCACCGTGTTCGAATCGAACCAGTCGTCGCCGCGCGTGAGCAGCGAGTGGCGCTGGGCGTCGGCCGGGTGGCTCGACGTCGCCTCGCGCAGGATGAACCACTCGGCAAACCACGCCGTGTGCCCTAGCTCCCACAGCGGCGGATTGATGGTCGCAAGATGCGGCACGCGCGCCAGGCTGTCGTAGCCCATGGCGGCGAAGCAGTCGAACAGGGCGAGCGTATAATGTCGGGCACTCTGGAGCGCCTCGGCCAGTTGTTGCGGCCTGGCGTGCCGGAAGGATGCGGTGATCGATGCGGTCGTTGGGTTCATGGCGTCGATTGTAACGACTTTTTCAAAGGCAGCGCTGCGTGAAGAAACAGCTACTGATCGTCAGTCCCGCATCGGCGAAGGAAAACAATGGCAACTGGCAGACCGCCAGCCGCTGGGCGCACTTCCTGCGTGCGCGCTACCGGGTCGCCATCGCCCCCGGATGGCAGCCCCAGGACGGCGCGCCCGACCTGCTGATCGCCCTGCACGCGCGCCGCTCGGCCGGCCCGCTGGCGGCGTTCACCGAGGCGTTTCCCGACCGGCCCTCGGTGCTGGTGCTGACCGGGACCGACCTGTATCGCGACATCGCCACGTCCATCGAGGCCCAGGCCTCGCTGCGGCACGCGCGCGCGCTGGTGCTGCTGCAAGGCGCCGGCCTGGCCCTGCTTCCTGCCGCCGTACGCGGCAAGGCGCGCGTGATCTACCAGTCGGCGCCGGCGCTGGCGCCACAGCGCCACGCAGCGCGGCGGCGCCATGCCGACATCTGCATGATCGGCCATCTGCGCCAGGAAAAAGACCCCTTGACCTTCATGCGCGCCAGCGCCCTGGTCACCAGCCCGGCGGCGCGCCTGCTGCACATCGGCGGCGCGCTCGATGCGGACCTGGGCGAGGCGGCCCAGGCCACCGCCGCCGCCAACCCGCGCTACCGCTGGCTGGGCAACCTGGCGCACGCCGAGGCGCGCCAGCGCCTCAAACGCTGCCACGCGATGGCGATCGCCTCGCACATGGAGGGCGGCGCCAACGTCATCATCGAAGCCGTCACCAGCGCGGTGCCGGTGCTGGCCAGCGACATCAGCGGCAACCGCGGCATGCTGGGCGAGGACTATGCGGGCTATTTCGCTCCCGGCGACGCGCCCGCGCTGGCGCGCCTGATCGACCGCTGCATCATCGACCCGCCCTTCCACGCGCTGCTGCGGCGCCAGTGCGATGCGCGCGCCGCCTTGTTCGCCCCGGAGCGCGAGCGTGCCAGCGTGCTCGACTTGGTGGATAATCTGGTCTGACCTGCCTTTTACCGAAACGGAAACCACCATGAGCACAGCCCCGGATACCCCCATCAAACTCACCGCGTTTTCGCATGGCGGCGGCTGCGGCTGCAAGATCGCGCCCGGCGTGCTGTCCGAGATCCTGAAGAACTCGGGCGGCTTCCCGCTACCGAAGGAACTGATGGTCGGCATCGAGACCGCCGACGACGCCGCCGTCTACAAGCTCAATGACGAGCAGGCGCTGATCGCCACCACCGACTTTTTCATGCCGATCGTCGACGATCCCTTCGATTTCGGCCGCATCGCCGCCACCAACGCGATCTCCGACGTGTACGCGATGGGCGGCACGCCGATCATGGCGCTGGCGCTGGTCGGCATGCCGATCAATAAACTGCCGCTGGAGACGATCGGCGAGATCATTCGCGGCGGCCAGACCATGTGCGCCGAAGCGGGCATACCGATCGCCGGCGGCCACACCATCGACTCGGTCGAGCCGATCTACGGCCTGGTGGTACTGGGCCTCGTGCATCCGTCCAGGGTCAAGCGCAATGCCGACGCGCGCGCCGGCGACGTGCTCATTCTCGGCAAACCGCTGGGCGTGGGCGTGCTCTCGGCGGCGCTCAAGAAGGACGTGCTGGGAGCGGACGGCTACGCCGCCATGATCGCCAATACCACCAAGCTGAACAAACCGGGCAAGGCCCTCTCGGAGATGGACGGCGTGCACGCGCTGACCGACGTCACCGGTTTCGGCCTCCTGGGCCACCTGCTGGAACTGGCGCGCGGCGCGCAGCTGACGGCGCAGCTGACCATGTCGCAGATTCCGCTGCTGCCGGGCGTGGAACAGCTGGCGCACGATGGCTACTTTACCGGCGCCTCGGGCCGCAACTGGGACGCCTACGGCAAGGACGTGACGCTCTCGCCGGGCATCAGCGCGGCCCAGCACAATCTGCTGACCGACCCGCAAACCTCGGGCGGGCTGCTGGTGTCGTGCGATCCGGACAGCGTGGACGAGGTGCTGGCGCTGTTCGCGCGCGAAGGCTTCGAGAGCGCCGCCGTGATCGGCGAGATGAAAGCAGGCGCGGCGCGCGTACAGGTCGCAGCCTGAACACGCGCTGGACTCCCTGCCATGCCGCAGAGAGTCCAGCGATGTAGCGGCAAATACAACATTGGCGCGTATATTTACGGAAAGGTGCGAGCCTGCGCATGCGGGGCGGGTATGATCGGATCTCGGGTTCAAACACGGTATCCCTCAGGAGAACATGATGGCCTATGTCGATGGTTTTGTCCTTCCCCTCCCCACCAGCAATATCGAGAACTACCGCGCCGTCGCGGCAACCTGCGGCGCCATCTGGCGCGAGCACGGCGCGCTGCATTACTGCGAATGCATCGCCGACGATGTCAAGCCCGGCAAGCTGACGTCCTTCCCCCAGAGCGTCAACCTGCAGCCTGACGAAACCGTCGTGTTTTCCTGGATCGTGTACGAGTCGCGCGCCCACCGCGACGAAGTCAACGACAAGGTCATGAAAGACCCGCGCATGACCGACTTCATGAAGGCCGAGAACATGCCCTTCGACGGCAAGCGCATGATCTACGGCGGTTTCGACATGTTCCTCGACGTCTGACGTACCCGCCCAAAAATAAATGTGATGGTTGTCTTCCTTTAACCGGCGCGCTGCGTCGGTGCCGGCTTGCTGGTGTTGCATTTCAACGCTTGACAAGCCGGCGCGGCCTGACGTACAGTGAACTCATGTCTTCCTCCCTGCATCTGTCGTCTTTCCCCCTGCTCGCTGGCGCGCTATCGCTAGCGACGCTACTAGCTGCACGCGCGTAATCCACCCGCAGTGCGCCGTCCGGCTCCCCGCCGGCGAGTTGTAAAACCCCAGGAAAGCTCGACCCATGTTTGCATCCGTCTCCCTCATTGAATTGCTACTGCTAAAGCTACCGATCGGTTGCCTGGCCTAGCGTACCCGTGGCCGCCCGGCAGCCTGTCGCCACACCGCCGCCCGGCCCTTATCCGCTTTCGCCAAACAGGAGTACCCCATGATGTTGCAGAATCCGTCGTCCAAATACCGCGCCTTCCCTCCAGTCAATTTGTCCGCCCGCCAGTGGCCGGATAAGGCCATCACGCGCCCGCCGATCTGGATGAGCACCGACCTGCGCGACGGCAACCAGGCCCTGATCGAGCCGATGAGCCCGGAGAAAAAACTGCGCTTCTTCGAGATGCTGGTCAAGATCGGCCTCAAGGAAATCGAAGTCGGTTTTCCATCGGCCTCGCAGACCGACTTCGATTTCGTGCGCAAGCTGATCGACGAAGACCGGATTCCCGAGGACGTGACCATCATCGTCCTGACCCAGTCGCGCGAAGAACTGATCCGCCGCACGGTGGAGTCCGCCGTCGGCGCGCGGCGCGCCATCGTGCACCTGTATAACTCGGTGGCGCCGGTGTTCCGCAAGGTCGTGTTCGGCATGACGCGCGAGCAGATTACCGAGATCGCCACCAGCGGCACCAAACTGGTCAAGGAGCTGGTCAAGCAGCATCCCCAGACCGACTGGGGCTTCGAATACACGCCGGAATCGTTTTCGACGACGGAACTGGATTTTTCCAAGCATATCTGCGATGCCGTCAGCGACATCTGGCAGCCGACCCCGCACAACAAGATGATCGTCAACCTGCCCTCCACCGTCGAGTGCAGCACGCCGAATGTGTACGCGGACCAGATCGAATGGATGTCGCGCAAGCTGGCGCGGCGCGATGCGCTGATCATCAGCGTGCATCCGCACAACGACCGCGGGACGGCGGTGGCCTCGGCCGAGCTGGCCATCATGGCGGGCGCCGACCGGGTCGAAGGCTGTTTGTTCGGCAACGGCGAGCGCACCGGCAATGTCGACCTGGTCACCCTGGCGATGAATCTGTACACCCAGGGCGTGCATCCGGGCCTGGATTTTTCCGATATCGATGCCGTGCGCCATGTGGTGGAAGAGTGCAACCAGTTGCCGGTCCATCCGCGCCATCCGTATGCGGGCGACCTGGTGTTTACTGCGTTTTCCGGTTCGCACCAGGATGCGATCAAAAAAGGCTTTGCCCAGCAGCAGCCGAATACCTTGTGGGAAATCCCGTACCTGCCGATCGACCCGGCCGATCTGGGGCGCAATTACGACGCCGTGATCCGGGTTAACAGCCAGTCCGGCAAGGGCGGCATGGCCTATCTGCTGGAACAGGAATTCGGCCTGAGCCTGCCGCGCCGCCTGCAGATCGAATTCAGCCGCGCGGTCCAGGCGGTGGCCGACGCCAGCGGACGCGAGATCGCGGCCAAGGAAATCCATGCGATCTTTTGCAGCGAGTATTTCGACCAGACCAGCCCGTACGCCTACAGCGCGCACAAGATGGTGGAAGACAGCAGCAGCGACGAGCCGGTGCAGATCGACATCACCCTGGCGCACCGCCAGGCCAGCATGCGCCTGCAAGGTGGCGGGAACGGGCCGATCGATGCCTTCGTCAACGCGCTCGGACTCGACATCAAGCTGATGGATTACCACGAACATGCCATCGGCTCGGGCGCCAATGCCAAGGCGGCGTGCTACGTGGAATTGCGCCTGGCAAACGGTCCGACCATGTTCGGGGCCGGGATCGACAGCAATATCGTGACAGCCTCGTTCAAGGCGGTGCTCAGCGCCGTGAACCGGCAGCTGGTGCGGGCCGAAAACGACGTGGCGGTAACCGGCTAAGCCGGCGCCGGCTTGCGGCGCGTCCCCGCACGTTGAGGCGGGGACACGCGCCAGTTCAGATGAACTTGGTCTTCTTCAGGTATTTTTCCACATCGCGATAACTGTCGTCGCTGCCGGCATAACGGACCAGATTGCGCGCCGTTTTCAGCCATTCCACCGTCGACGGCTGCATCGCATCGAGGGCGTACGCGATATCGCCCGGCCCGATCGGCCGCTCCGGATTGCCGGCCAGGATATCGTGAATCGCGCTTTCCTTGGCCAGGTCGATCACGCCATCGATGTCGGCCCCCGAGAAATGCGGCGTCGCCGCCACCAGCGCATCGACATCGACGCCTTCCACCGGCACGTCGCGCAGCTTGATATTGATGATGTGCTTGCGCGCCTCGGCATCCGGCGGCGGCACGAACAGCTGGCGCGCAAAGCGGCCGGTGCGCTTCATGGCCTGGTCCACATCCCACGGCATATTGGTCGCCGCCAGGAACAGCACGTCGCGGTTGTCGCGCTCGAAACCGTCGAGCTGCGACAGGAACTCGTTCACGATAGTGCGGCTATGCTCGCTCTGCGCCTTGGAGCGCGAAAACGCCAGTGCATCGAGCTCGTCGAAAAACAGCACGCAGGGCTTTTGCGCGCGCGCCTTTTCGAACAGCTGCGCCAGGTTGCGTTCGCTTTCCCCCATCCACATATTCAACACTTCGCTGATGCCGACCGACACGAACGAGGCATTGCATTCGTTGGCAATGGCGCGCGCGATCATGGTCTTGCCGCAGCCTGGCGGACCGTACAGCAAGATCCCGCCGCCCCCCTGCTTCTTGAATTTGGCAAACAGCGAAGGCCGCAAGAACGGTTCGATGATGTGCAGGCGCAGCATCTTCTTCAAGTCTTCCATGCCGCCCACGTCGGCAAAGCGGACCGCGTCCGGCGCCTGCGGCTTGAGCGGCACCACATTGGCGGGCTGCCCTACCAGCGACAGCGCCGGACCGGAGGCCGGACGCGCACTCTGCTGCAACTGTTCGAGCGCCGGCACCGGCACGAAGCCATCCTGCTGGCGCGCGCGGCCGTAGGCGGCCAGCGCATCGCTATTGCGTTCCAGCGCCAGCAGCGCCTGCGCCTTGCCGCTCGACGCCGCCGCGCCCGGCGACTGCCGTTCGGCCAGTTCGAACTGCACCAGCGCGGCGCCGGCATCGTGCTGGTCGAGCAGCAGGCGGGCATAGGCGAGCCGGTTGGCGGTGTTGAAGGGATCGCTTACCAGCGCGGCTTCATATTGTTCACGCGACATTGTCATGGTTATCAGATTCCTGCGCGGCGTTTCAGCCAGCGCTTGAGCAAAGGGGGAAAAATCCAGGAGTACACGCAATACGCGATCAGGACCACGCTGAGCGGGCCGACGGCATTCGGCGCGAACTGGCCGGCGCCGTTGATCACGGCCACGGTCAGCACCCACAAGCCGACCGTCGCGCCCAGGCCATAGCGGCTGAGCGGCCACAGGGGCAGCATGCTCCAGTGGCTCAGGGCGTCGAGTTCGACCACCAGTTCGAGGATATCGCGCGAATCCGGGTGCAGCTTGAGCAGTTCGATGGCGATACGCTTGGCCGCCCGGTACTTACCGCGCCGCACCAGGTGCGAGATCAGCATGCGCGCCGTGCCCAGGCTTTCCGGATGGCGGATCATCAAGGCCGACAGGCGCTCCTGCTCTGCGCTGTGACGGCCCGCGATCAGGTCGCCCATCATGCAGGCGATCAGGGCCAGTTCGTCGTCCGGATCGAGCCGCAGCGCCTCGTGCGCCAGCGCCTGCGCCTTGTCGACGTGCTGGGTGCGGTACATCAGCATGGCGTAACGCGCATAGTGATGGCCGGATTCGGGATAGTCGCGCAGCAGGTCGAGCAGCATGGTTTCGGCGGCCGGCAACTCGCCGCTTTCCTGGTACAGGGTCGCCAGCAGGGAACGCGCCCCATAGTGGTCCGGCGCGCGGCTCAGCACGCGCAGCAGGACGGCGCGTGCGTCGTCGTGTTTGCCAGTGAGGAAGTCGAGCAGGCCGGCGCCGTACAGCAGGTCGCTGTCGTCCGGATACTGGCCCAAAGCCTCCGCCAGCACATCGCCGGCCTGGGCGTAGCGCTTGCGCTCGATCAGGCCGAGCGCGCGCGCGCTGAATTCGCGCGCCGTCAAGACAACGTGGTCGTTCATACGAGGTTCGCCCTCACATAAGCGAGTACGGCGAGTTTCATGCCGTAGGCGAGCACGGCGCAGACGATGGCGGGAATCCACGGCGACGGCGGTGTGGCGCCGAACAGGGCGGCGGAGCGATGCTGCTTGCGGTGCATCAGGTAAAACGCGCCGAACAGGGCGATCGACACGGCGCGCCACAGCACTTCGGCGGCGCTGTTGCCGATCAGCGCCACCAGCCAGGCCAGCGGCAGGCCGCCGGTCTGGATGCCAACGATGAGAGCGGCGCACAGCGCCAGCGCGGCAAGGTAGGCGAGCGCTTCGAGCGGCCGCCTGAGCTTGTACGAATTGAGCGCCGAATACAGGATGATCGCAAACGGCCCGCCGAAAAACGCGACCAGGAAGCCCGATTGCACCGAGTACAGATTAGCCGCGGGCGCCGCGGAGGGCGTGAGCGACGGAGTGAGCAAGCTTTCGCGCATGGCGTGTTGTCTGGAGTAAGTATTAAATGGTGGCGCGAAACAGAACCCGCATCATACGCAAGTTTCCCGCCACCTTCCAGTCGAACCGGACCGGCGCGTCTCAGCGCAGTTCGAGCAACCAGTCGGCCATCGCGGCCAGGTCGGGCACGATGATGGCGGGCGTGGCGCCGAGCTCTTCGAGCGGGCCGCCATCGCGATTGACCCAGCATACCGGAAAGCCGAATAAACTGGCCGCACTCGCGTCCCAGCCGAAAATCCCTCGCTGCGCCCGTCTAATGCTTGCTCGCAAGGCTGGGACACCGAACGACATCACGCACATTGTGGAACAGGTCACGCTCACCCTGTGAATCGTTGGCATGGGCACCTGTTCCGAGCCACGACACGCCACGTTCGCGCGGCCCGGTTTCGTACAGGTCCGGCAGGATTGAAGATGGCGACCCTGTCCAAAGCCAATTGCAACATTAACCGTTATCGAAGATCGTTCTATGCCGAAAATGCCCACGATCGTTCAGTTGATATTCGTTTACGCCGTCCTGATAAAAGCCAGCCATTGAATCGTGGATATAGTGATCGAGAAAGTTGATTATCGATTTCGGCAGCTCCCCAACGCGGTGCATTCCGCGCCACATCTCCAGATCTTCAGGAAAGATGGATGCCTCCAATATATCCTGCGTCCTGATATCCCAATAGCCACCGCCCTTGTGGGGCAACCCCCTTCGCTCTTCGATCTCACGCTCCTGCTTCGCGATTAAGGGCGCATTCGCGTGCTTCCTCCTGTAACCGATGCACTTCGCTTTAAAATGCGCATTGGTGAGTTTGAGAAAGCTTTCGTCCGCCGCCGGGGAACCTTGTGCCTTCGCTTCATCGGAGAAGGTCTCAAGCTTTCGATAGCGATAAAATCGGTATCGATTCATGCGCTGCCTGCATATCTCCTCAACTGTTCCGGATACGGTATCCGCTTTAATATAAGCATTATAATCCTCCCTTGTTTGCAGAGTGGGAGTAAAGTCCCGCAGGCTTTCCTTACTCATATCATGAATAGGAACCAGTGGCACGCCTGTCGCCATCGCTTCATGATACATATCGATATAGGGAAACTGCGCACTGAAGTTGTAGGAAAGCCCATCGGCAGGCAATATGCTTCGCCCCTGAGCACCCGGCGAATAACCGCCACCCACATCCGAATGTACACCTGGATAAACCACTTCGAAACAGTTCGCAGGATATTTCCCAAGGTATCTGACCGAATCCAATGGAAAGCTCGCCCGCACTTCATGTGAGGCGACAAAGTGAACGCAACGCTCAATGGCTGGATGAATTCTTAAATTTCCTTTCGCCCATCCGAACTTCCCGGAAGCTATATTATCCATCACAATATCGCCACTAGTAGGGCCAACTGCTGCGACAGTGTCGAAAATTCCCAGAAAATAGATACGCACAGGAACACCCGCGAATGTGTACTCATCGCCATTTTTCTCGCACAATCGATAAAACCACTGGCAAAACACCCGCGCTTCCGCTGCGCCGCGAGAAAAACCGTAAACCGAGACATTGTATTGAGTAACGGTAGGCTTACTCGAAAGCAATATGCCTTTGAGTTGCGTCATGAAAGGCCGTAGTTTCTCGATGGCACTACTCGTGGATCCATCACCTTCCGACTGTGCGAATTCACCCGCAGGCTCATCGTACATTAAAGGGACACCACCCTTTACGTAGCGGTGCAACGCATTCATCGACTGAATGAGACCCCACACAATCCTTGATTGCCCGCCATTCGCCATGGCCTTTCCCATCTTGGTTTCTCCGGGCTCCCCGATCAACGGAAATGGCGTACCGACACCGGGAACATATTCTTTTCGAATATAGATAGCAGGCGCGACACCCAGTTTGGCACTGTTATCCTTATGAACGCGCCATAAACGAACCACATTACTCTGTTTGTGCTTTCCAACGTCCTTGTCCCGATTATTTCCCGTACCGTCGAAAAATACTCCTAAATAAGCTTGCCCTGTGCAACTCGGAGTATTTTTTTCTGGAAGGTTGCATGCCAAAGCCTGCGCACGCCTAATTTCCTCTTTTGCGCTAAGGACGCGCTGCCCCGTCAATGGAGCCGGCTTTGGGGTATTCGCCGCGGCATTACTCATCGCTTCCTATTCCTTACACAGTTCAGTTTTATTCGGCATCGGATGCATGGCGGTACAAGGCCAGTAGTGATTAATGTAAACTTGCACATTATCGCCCGGGAGAAACAGGATTTGCAGCGCACCTGTTTTTTTATATTCGGGAACGGGTGCTATCGTCGTGTACCATTTCTCATCTCCCGATTTCTGCCACTTAATAGTCACCACGAGACCTTTGCGCCAAACTTTCGGAATGAGGGTGCAACATATACTGCCGCCACCTCCGCTAAGACCATGCACAGAACCACCCCATTGCCCATTTACATATATATCAGCAATCTCACCGGAGGTGAAATTCCATGGTTCTATAGTGGCAATGGCATTTTTCCGCTCAATAAACCGGTCATACACAATATACGAAACAAGCGACACAAATATCAAAACAAAAACACAGCGAAATAGCGTTTTTTTCGACATGCGACGTGTGGGAAATTTCATCACACCCTTAATAAACAGTTTTAGTTTGCGCGCCCATCGACTCAGCCTCTGCCCAGCACGCGTCATCGATCGCAAGAAAAGCATTGCCAAGCTCGCCTGGTGTCCATATCTTCGAAGCAAGAACCTGCTCGAATCGCGGATGCAAGTAAAAATATTCCGATGTGAACATTGCAGTGGTGCAAAACATGACGACATCCGGGAAACTCTTGATCGCAAGTCTATTTGTTTGTATTAAGAGGCGTTGAATCAGGCAGTAATTATCCGACGGAAGGACTGTACTCAAGAGCGCCGGGTTTTGGTCAGCAATCGCATTTAGAATGGCGTCGATTTCGCCATGGTCCACCAGCTGATTGAACCCGTACTGAGACAGGACCAAGACATTCTTCGCTCGACAATAATCATCTTCATTGCAGGTAAGCGCCGGCAATTCGGAAAGCGCGCCTTTTCTGTCTGGCAGCCACCAGTGCACAATCCCCATCCGCCATCCGTACGTTGCCTCTGCAAGTAAAACGGCGTCCAGTCCGGCAAGGATCCGGGTATCGGCAAAACGCAGCACGAATTGTTGTTGGTCGACAGTCTTCACTTCCAGGAAATCCTGAAACGTGTTGGCCAATAAGCTGCTGTCGAGTTCGCTCGCAACGAAGCTGAGCATTGGCTTCCCATTGCAGGTCTCAACAAGCCGCTGAATATGAACCCGCGCAAGACGATGTCCATCGCCCAATTTGAACAGGCATGGCGCGGCGTTTGCCAGCGCGTCAAGTTCACTGCCCCGATACAAGGAAGTCTCCTGGCCTTTCCATACAGGTCGGCCCGGACGGGGGTTAGCATACTCGAACGAGGTATCGATCAACGCAAACAGCGCCAGCTTTCCATTGCGTCGCTTTGCGAGCGCGAATGCGTCCAGCAGATCGTCCGCAAAATCCGGAGCGATCGGATCGACGGCAAAAAACATCTCCATACGGTAAACCCTGTTGTTGAATGTGTCTATCTGACCGCAAAAGCGCTTCCGCTCTTCATGGCTTTTAACAGGCAGTCGAGACATACTGCCTGAGGCAGCTTCGGCAGGGGATAATTCATCCCTCCAGGTCCTGTAAAGTCCTTGATCCCGGCGCGAACGGTAATGGCACCCGGGCAAGTCACCCTGATGTTGCCACCTTCTATGGTAATGTTGGCGCCGCCGCCCGTCGTCAAACTGATTCTCGATGGCGAAGCCCAGTCGATGTGGGCATTGGCACTCATCACTTTCATTTCGGCGCGCGCTTGTATTTTCAGCACATCGGCCTGCGCCTGGAAATCGATTGCGCCTTTGGCGGCGATCATTTGCAGGCCCATATTGTTGTCGCCGGGCTCGATTGCTCCGCCCAGCATGCCAATCACCTGACCGCTGTGCACGCGCATCTGGCCACCCGTGACGTACTGGCTGTCTTCGCCACTCATGATCGTCAGGCTTTCGCCGTTGACCAGCTGCAGGTTCCGGCGCGCGTTGACCCCCAGCCCACCCTTTGCCGTGATGGCTATGACAGGATCGGTGCTATGCGGCAGGGTTTCCCTGGCGCGCGCGATCTGCTTATTGGCGGCACTCTCTTGTGCGGCATTCAGGCTGGCATTGCTGACCATGCCGGAAACGGCTTTCAAAAGAGCCTTTAACGGCGCCGCCTCGTTGTCAAGCTTACTCTCATCCTTTTTGAGCGTCCCCAAGTGCGCGCCAAAAGCCACGCTATGGTGCTCCTCGGCCGCCTCGCTGAAGGCCTTGCCCAGCTCGACTGCATGCTTGAGCATGGTAATGCCGGCCCGATTGTCGCCTGCCGGATCGCGCGCATCGGCCGCGTGCGCCAAGCGATAGCTCGACACCAGCAACCCAGCCCCGCCACGCACCACGCCGTAGGAATCGGTACGCAACTCCGCACCGCTCCCGCGCAAGCTCCCGCGGAAATTGTCGGCGCCGTGAATCAAATGTCCCAGCGTCAATTCGGTCGCCGCATGGCTGCTTCTGAGCTGAACACGGCCTTGTGCATCGGTGTCATCGAACAACAATTGATTGTAGCCAGAAGCGCCGAATTCCTTGCTGCGCACACCCCACTGGGCCGAACTGTTGCGATGGCCCGCATCGCCGGCCGACGCCCCATGCCATACCGGACTGTTTCCGCCAGCCAGATTACCCTGAGCCGAGGTAGCGTGGTCGTGAGCCGGCTGAAACCGGTCAGCCCCACTGTCACGGTCGCTGCGCCCGCCCGGAGTCGGCACAATGCCACCCTCGCCCTGGCCGTTGTACAGCGCCCCGACGATCACCGGGCGGTCTATATCGTTTTCCATGAACTGCACCAGCACTTCCTGCCCGATACGCGGCAGGAATTGGCTGCCCATGCCACCGATCGCCGAGCGCTGCGCCACCCGCACCCAGCACGTCGCGCGCTCATTGTCCTGCCAGTGATAGCGGATGCGCACCCGTCCCATTCGGTCGCAATAGATTTCGTCGGCACCAACCGGACGATCCTCGCCCTCCGGACCAACAACAATGGCGCTTTGGGCGCCCGGCACAGTCGGTTTCGGATGACTGCGTGCATCGCTTCCATCCAGTTGCGGCCGCCATACGATGTCGTTGGCAAGTGCTTCGAAGCAGTTGGCATACCCGGACTTGCGCGCTTCGGCGATCGCCAACGCGACATCCTCGGGCGCACTACCGCCAACGCTGCCATGCAGCAGTTCGGGAATCGGACCGAACAGTTCCGCCAATGCATGCAGGGCCGGCGCGGGCAGGTTATTCACTCCCACGCTGTACACTCGTAACACCGTGTAGGCCGGCGCCGCGCTGCCCTGCTGCAAGGGGCCGTTGAGGATGGTCATACGAGTGCCCGCGCGCAGGGTACGCACGGTGGAGCGGCCGCGCCATAACACACTGCGCGCTTCGCGCGCTTGCATTTGCAACGTGGCGTAGCGTTGCGCCTGGTCGCGGTTGGCATAGGAATACTGTCCTGGTGTGTCGAAACTTTCCAATGCCGGCAATTTGCTACTGGGCAGGAGCGAAGGAGAACTGGCGCTGACCGCTTGCTTGGCTTTGTAGTCGTAGCTGAGGACGGTGGACAGGGAGACCGCCACCTTGCACTGCGCTTGCAGCGCCTGCACCGTATCGTGCTGCTCGCCCGAGCGCACTGCGTGAAAGCGGATGCCGTCCGGAGCGCTGATGTCATCCGGTACCGCACTGCGCTGGGTACTGTCGGCAAACAGCACCATCCCATCGCCGTCGTCGGCCTGCTCAAAGCGCCAGGCTAGGCCTTCCTCGGCGAGCAAGCGCTCGACGAAAGCCAGGTCGGTTTCACGGTATTGGCAACAGTAGCTGCGCGGTAGGGCCCCTTCCATCCAGGGCCCGGTTTCTTCGCTCCAGCGCCACCGCGCCAGCGGCGCATAGGCGCCCAGCACGTCGTCGACAATGTCGACCACCGACATGTCTTGCCACACGCGGCTGTTCCGTACCAAGCTCAGGCGAAAAAGCCAGGGCGACAGGCGCACACGGTAGCGCGCCAGCCCGCCTTCGCTGCCCAGCATGGACGCCGCGCTGATGTGGCCTTCATACACGCAGCGGCTACCGTCGGCCAACGTCACGTCCAGCTTGGCGCTTTGCCCGAGCAAGGCCCCCAGCTTGATGTGGGCGCTGGTCGACACGACGATCACGTCGCGGGCACCGACGCCCTGAATCGCGTCGTCCGCGGCAAAGGCCTCGACCAACAACCCGCCCGACCCCAGGTCCCTGGTGCCGTCACCGACGGTCAGGCCGTACAGGCGGGTGTCGCTGGAAAATGTTGCGATTGCGGCAACCACCTGCTCAAGCAAAACAGCGCGATTAACCGAGCTCATGCAGTCTCCCTCGCAGGCCGGCAGCCCGCGTGTTGGCATTGCGGGTCTAGGCACGAATGTCGAGAAAGGCTGCTCACTACCATATTTACCTGCATCACTTCTTTGTGTCCATAATTCGCATTTGACAAGGTTGCGATGACCAGGTGCGCGGCACGGCACCCAATGAAAATAGAAAACGTTTACGGTATGGCAATTGTATAAGATATACTAGTTGTAGGTATTATTATTTCATTTTTTGGCAACACCCTCCCGGCGATCAATGTGACATTGTGGCGCACCTGCCCGATGCGATGCCAGAGCCCGACGCGACGCAGTGCGAGATTGCCGGCGGAGTGCAAGGCCGCAGCGCGCCGCGTCTGAACGACAACAATCACGTCGATTTGCCAATCACCGCATCAAGGATCAGGCAATGGCAAAACCATTTATTCGACTCAAGGACAAACATACCCACGGCGGCAAAGTCATCACAGCCGCACCGGCGAGTTTTTGTCTCGGTTTGCCGATTGCCCGCAAAGGCGACAAGATCACCTGTCCCATTCATGGCAATGGCGAGATCGCCACCGGCGACGCGAGCGTATTGGTTGACGGTATGCCGGTGGCGCGCCGGGGCGACAAAACCAGCTGTGGCGCACTGTTGATCCCGAGCCAGGCCCTGACAGTGGACTTGATCTGATGGGCATAGCTTGCTTGCCACGTCTGATCATGCCCGAACGCGATACCGGCCCGTTTTGCCGCAGGTGGATGTGGCCGGCGGCACCTGCGGCGCGCTGCCGTTCCAGGCCGCGCTGGCCCTGGCGCCCTTTCAGGCGGTCGAACTCGACGCGCCGGTCCCATGCCTGAGCAACGAAGATCCCTCGCGTCGCTGCGTCGCCCTGCCCTGGCCGGCCGCAGTCCCGCAGTCACAGTGAATGGAATTAGTCCTATGTTGAAACAAGCTGCGGCTCTGCTATCGAGCTTCACCCAAACCACGCGCCTGCTGCGCCTGACCACTCCGCTGGGCGCAAACACGCTGCTGGCCGAATGTGTGCGCGGCGAGGAAACCATCAGCGCCGGCTTTGGCTTCACGATCAGCGCGCTGTCGACAGACGCGGGCATCGAACTGCGTTCCTTGCTGGGCCAGCCGGCCCTGCTGGAACTGCTGACCGTCGACGGTGCCCAGCCGCGTCCGTTCCATGGCCATCTGACGACGGTGGAACTGACCGGAGCCAATGGCGGCCTGGCACGTTACACCCTGACCTTGCAGCCATGGAGTGTTTTCCTGGCCCAAGGGCGCGACAGCCGGGTGTTTCAGGACATGACGGTGTGCGACATCCTCGATGCTGTATTCTCCTCCTTCCAAGGGATGGGGACGTTGGCCCCGGCGTGGCGCTTCGACATTGCCGAGCGCGCGGTTTACCCCTTGCGCAGCCTGACCACGCAATACCAGGAAAGCGATCTCGCCTTTGCCGAGCGCCTGATGCATGAAGAGGGTCTGTTTTACTTCTTCGAGCACGAAGGTGATGCCGCCAGCCCCACGCTGGGCCGGCACGTCATGGTCGTCGCCGACCATAACGGCGCCTTCAAGGCCAATGCACAGGCCATCGTGCGCTTCACCCAGCCCGGTGCGGTCATGAGGGAAGACAGCCTGGACCGCTGGCGCAGCGAACTGACGCTGCAGGCCAGCGCTGTGGAACTGAGCAGCTGGGATTACCGCACGCTCGATACGCGCCCGGTCGCGGCGGCCAGGGTCCAGGCCGCCGATGGGCGCCTGGTCAGCCGCGATGTACCAGGGGCCTACGCCTATGCCAGCCGGGACCAGGGTCAGCGTATCGCCCGCAACCACCTGCAAGCGCTGGATGTGCAACGTGAAAAGTTTACTGGCGCCGGCACCGTACGCACGCTGGCGCCCGGCACCACCTTCACCCTGGCCGGCCAGGCGGTGCACGACAATGAGGGCGAACGCACGTTCGCCATTGTCCGCACCGTGCACCTGATGCATAACAACCTGAGCGCCGACCTGCAGGGCGAGCTACACCGCCAGCTCGGCCAGGCCACACTGGCCGACAGCATCGACGCGGAACAGGAACACAGCTTGCACGCGGTGGGCACCGCCATGGGCCAGCGTCCGCTATACCGCAACCGCATCGATGCCATTTACGCCAGCTTGCCGTTTCGTGCTAGCGGCACCGACGGCCACGGCCAGTTGCTGCATCCGCGTCCGAGCGTACGCGGCCAGCAGAGCGCCATCGTGGTAGGGCCGCCTGGCGCCGTCATCCACACCGACCGCGACCACCGGGTCAAGGTGCAGTTTCACTGGCAGCGCGGAGTCAACAGCCACAGCCGCATGCCCCATCCGAGGCCGGACGGCCATAGCGGCGCCCCGGCTGACGACCAGGCCGGTACCTGGGTCAGGGTGGCCACGCCGCTGGCGCCTGTGGCCGGCACTAACTGGGGCAGCAACGCCCTTCCCCGGGTCGGCCAGGAAGTGCTGGTCGATTTCTTGGAAGGCAATATCGATCGGCCGGTGATCATCGGTGCCCTGTACAACGGACAAGGCCAGCTTGACGCCCAGAACAACCAGGTCAGCCATGGCGCCGGTGCGGCGACTGGCAACGCATCGGCCTGGTTCCCTGGCCAGGCTGCGGCGCATGCGCATGCCGCAGTACTGTCAGGCATCAAGAGCCAAGCCATGCAATCGAGCCAGGCAGGCGCGGGCGCCTACAGCCAGCTTGTGTTCGACGACACACCCGACCAGGCGCGGGTAGCGCTGCAGCGACATGCCGGCGCGCATCAGGGCACGGCCGAGTTGAACCTGGGGCACCTGCGCCACCAGACCGACAACCAGCGCCTGGCCCCGGCCGGCTTCGGCGCCGAGCTGAAAACCGAGCACAGCGTCTCGCTGCGGGCCGGCCGCGGCATGCTGCTGACCAGCGACGCACAGCGCGGCGGACATGGCGACCAGCTCGATTCGACAGCGGCGCGTGCGCAACTCGTGCGCGCCCAGGACGTACAGCAATCGCTGGCCGAGGCCGCACAGAAACACAACGCCAGGCTCACCGACAGCCAGGACAAGCCGGAGCCCGCGCCTGAAGAGCTGCCTGCCATCATGGCCATGGTCGACAGTATCGCGGTGCTCGACAGCACCGACAGCACGAGCCTGGCGCCATCGGATGCGTATGGAACGGCCGGGGGCCAAGGCAAGGTGAGCGCGTACAGTGAAACACATTTGCAATTATCGAGTCCGGTTGGCATCGCCGCCACCACCCCGGCCAATGCCATCCTCAGCAGCCTGGGCACCAGCAGCCTCGAGGCGGGTCAGGATATCGACATCGCCGTGCAGGGCAATTACCTGCATGCTGTGCAAGACGGCATTAGCCTGTTCACGTACGGCAAAGTGAGAAATAACGACAAACCGCACCAGGAAACCGGAATCCGGCTGCACACCGCCAGCGGCAAGGTGTCGACCCAGAGCCAGAGCGATGAGACCAGGATCACTGCCAGCAAGGACATCACCGTGTCCAGCACCGCAGCGACGGTAACGGTGGCAGCGTCCTCGCATGCCCTGATGAGCGCGGCGGGTGCCTTCATGAAATTCGAAGGCAGCGACATCCTGCTGCACGGTCCCGGCACCATCTCGTTCACAGCGGGACTGAAGGACTTGACCGGGCCGGGTGGGATTGCCCTGAATCTGCCTGTCTTCCCCAATTCCGAACACGCCTTTGCTCAATCCTTCAAACTGCTTGACGACGATGGCCAGCCGCTCAAGGACCAGAACTATACGATTTTCACGTCGGACGACCAGGAAATCCGGGGCAAGACCGACAACGCCGGCATGACCGCCCAGGTCGATACCGCCAATCCGGAAAGCACCTATATTCTGTTCGACCGCGATTTGCGATGGGAATGCGAGGATGACGGTGACGACGACGCACTCACTTGCTAACGCGGGTGCCATGACGTGCGCTTTGTTGAACAATGAAAATCGTAAAATCCGATCCTGCGGTGAAAATGCCGCAGTCGGCCGAGAAACCCGCCTCCACAATGAAGTTCTACATGACTAGCAAAAAATATGTGTCCGCCCGTGATGGCGAAAACAACAGTGTCATCTACAAAGCGGCGGATGGCACGGAAGAACTGCATTCAGGCGGATCGCGGGCATGGCGCAACAATAATCCTGGCAATCTTATTTCGGCGGAAAAGAGCGGTCTAGCCATCGGCAAGGGGGGGCGCTTCGCCGTTTTCCCGGATCACGACGCCGGCTTTGCGGCGCTTAAAATGACGCTGGTCAAAAACTATTCGGATATGAAGCTGGATAAGGTATTCCAGAAATATGCCCCAGCCAGCGACAAGAACAATCCCGAACAGTACATCGCCCAAGTAAAAAAATGGACCGGTCTCGATTCGGCCCGCGCGCTCAAGGACCTGGACGAAGCGGAACTGCTCAAATTCATGAAAGCCATCGAACGCGCCGAGGGCTGGATTGTTGGAAAAATCACGCCTGTTCCGCATGCCCAGCAGTTTGTCGTCAAGGGCGTTGACGGCAAACCGATTTCCAATATGGACTACCTGATCGACTTTTTCCGCAAGGACGGCACCCCGGACAAGGCCAAAGGCAGCACCAACAAGGATGGCAAGACGGCCGTCATCAAGACCAATATCAAGTCGCCGGTCACCCTGACCCTGCCGCGCCCCGATCCCGGCAGTCCGTTAAAAGCGGCAAAAGGCAAGCCGCCGCCAGGAGGCATGAAAGTCGTCGCTGCGCAAGTCACGGCCAAACCGTGGTATGCCTTCGCATTCTCCACGGCCGAGGCCAGCAACGATCCGAAGGATGGGCCGGCAAGCGAACCGAAACAGGCGGCAACGGTCGTGGCGCCGCTCGCCGTTGTCAAACAAGCCGGCGCGGTCAAGGTTTCCGGCACCGTCGACAAGGAAAAGAAATTCGTCCAGCCGGTAGTCGTGGAGAACGGTGTCTTCGTAACCTGGAAATTTGACACCAGCGGGGGCTCGGGCAAAGTCCTCAATACCTTGCCCTACATTGTCGTGAAAATCGAAGGCGGCACAGCATCGCTCCTGCTTGAAGGGGATAAAGTTGAATTGATGCGTAACAATATCGTTCGCAGGAAAGTGCCGCGCGGGACCGAAGTAGCACTCTTCCTGGGCAGCGATGCAAAAGAAAAATATCGCAGCGCGCCGATGTTCAAGGTGTTAGCTGAAGACGGCTTCACCGATATCGTGGTGAAGGTGGCGGAAAAACGTGGCCTCGACTACAGCGCCGCGCTCGAGATTCCCCATGCGCCGGTGGTTGCGGGCACAAAAAAGACCTACTCTGCCGAGCTTCACGGTACAAGCTGGATGAAGTTCAGTCACAAGTACGCCGAAGCCGAGGCGGAACAAATGACTGCCTCGGCAAAGGCAGAGGTGCAACGATCGGTGAAACAAATTTATAGCGGGACCGCCACCGTCGGCGGCGGTACGATTCGCCTTAGCGTGACCAAGCCGAATCAACAAACGCTAAAAATAGTTTGGCCAGCCGAGGCCTTCGGCAATTGCATGGCAAATATTCCCTCGGTCCCGGATCTGGATGCTTGCAAGAGCGAAATCATTGCGCGCGTGAACCCGCGTACCTACCAGGCTTTTGTGGAAGCCGCTTTCGAGATCGATGCCGAAGAAATGGTCATCAGCTCCGGGTGGCGACCGATGCTGGGCTCGATTTTACACCGTATCGGCGTCGGCTTGGACGTCAAGAAAGTGACTGTTAACGGTAGCCCCAAAGTCTTCAACCGCGGTCCAACTGCGGAAGAAAATACATATCACCAAGCGATCGCCGAGCGAAAGCAGCTGGAAAAATTCAAGAAAAACGGCACGATAACGCCTGAGCAAACGGCCAGGCTGAACGTGCTGAAAGCGGAAGAGCCCGGCAAATTGGAGCGCGCGTCGGACGCCATCACGAATAACGAAGCAGCGGTGTTAAAAGCCTTTACGAAAAGCCTGCGCGGCAATGCGCATGTGCGTCAAACCTTCGATCCTTGGGAAATGGATGTGAATACCAGGGACAACAAGGATGCCACCCAGAATGATTTAAGCGACAGCAATGAAAAACTTCATAAAAACCACTTGCACATCACGGTCGTCGATCCGGAGCTTGGTCATGGTTAAGCCCCTGTTCGCCAGCATTGCGCTCATCGCCCAGCTGCTTGGGATGAGTCCGGCTTGCCATGCCGGCAGCAACACCGGATTCGACTACACGAATTTCGGCCATGATCTGACGACGCCGGTCTTCCCGAAAGACCGGTCGCTGGCCATCTACAAGGATCGGAATGACGCCAAACCGTCGGTCGTGCTGAACGACGTGCCGGTACTCCAGCTGCGCGGGGACTGGAAGCCGTGTATCGCAAAAAACCCTCTCGACGGCTGGGTACGCTGCACGATCGGTGTCGATCAAGGGTGGGTCAAGCGCGCCGCCTTCGACGGTCCCCAGGATGCGCTTCCGGTTGAAAAATGGGCGTTTCGTTACTGGCTGTTTGTCGCCAGTGACGGCTCGGGTGGCGAAGAGACCCTGATGCTGTATGAGGTGGTACCGCGTTCGCCGTACCTGATCAAGCCGAAACAGTTCGACAATGTGTTTTTTCTAGTTCATTTCGATGAACAAGGCTTTGCGATCAGCCCTAAAACAAAGAAACGGACAGGAGACCGCGTATTTTTGGTCGGGAACAAGGTATTCCTCGCCCCGGCGGAACCGCAAAAACGGCTGCGTACGCCCTGGCTGTTCCTGACCTTTTATAACGCCGAACTTAAGGCCTTGTGCCCGGGGGCCAGCAAGGCCAATTGTCTCAGCGCGGTCAACCCGCATCCGCAGTGGCCAGGGATCAAGGCATTGAACGAGTCGCCGCCCAAGTCGCCCGGGGCAGGCGACACCAGCCCGAATGGCCAGAGCGCTCCCTGGTTCGGACAGGAAAAAGTCGCGTTCGCGCGGCACGATGACCCGGTGCTGCCGTTTCTTTACCACGTTCCGCCCGAGGTGACGATGATGGCGGACGGCAGTTCTCCGACCGAAGCGCAACTCAAGAAAAACCGCCTGACACCATTCTGCCTGATCGACTGCAAGCCAGGCGCCAACGTCGTCATTCCGGATCCGAAACCGGGGATGGGACTCGACCAATGAAAACGACACACCTGTTGGCCAGAGCAATTGCCTGCGGCTTGTCGCTATCCCTCGCTTTGCCGGCACTGGCCCAGCTTCACATCGTCAAACCCGGCAAGGATGTGACGCCGATCGATGCCATGGGAGTCCGACTTAATATGTTGAACACCGTGATCGACAGGAATAACGCGCATGACATTGAGATCATCGGTTTTTTCATTTCGAACAGCAACGGTCCGGGCCAGAGCGTGCCGTTTGAAATCGGGTATGACTACCAGCCGGTCCTGACCTTGCAGAGTGGAGCGGACTGTGCCATCTCGACGGTGCGCATCTTCCGCCGTGGCGCGACTGTGCGGGTGGTGCATGCGCAACGCAAAGGCGCATGGTCGGACAAGAAGCGTGCCAAGGTCACGGTGTTTGAGCTGGAAAAGAGTACCGAGTTTGCACCGGGCACCCCGGGACTCTACTTCAAATCGTTGAAAACCGGCGATACCAAAGGCAGTTACTGTGACGTGAACGACGCGCTCGATCAAGAAACCAGCCTCTACAAATGAAAAATGCCTCGATGAATTCCCTGGACCCCACCGCCTCCCTTGGCCTGTTCGGCACCGGCCTCAGCCAACATGCAAGGCTCATCACACTCGCCAGTGCGCAGGACAGCGGGCTGCCACAATCCTTGATGGCCGAACAGATCTGCGGACGAGAAGCGGTCAACGAGCTGTTTTCCTTCGATGTCGATGCGCTCAGCGTCTCGACCGACCTGGAACTGTCGATGTTCATCGGGGAGGAACTGACCATCACCTTGCTGCAGCCCGACGCGAGCCGGCGCGCCTGGCACGGCATCTGCACCGAGGCGGCCTGGCTGGGCGCCGACGGCGGCGTGGCGCGCTACCGGCTGCACCTCGCCCCGGCCATGGCGCTGCTGCGTCTGCGCCGCGACAGCTATATTTTCCAGGACAAGAACGTGCGGGACATCGTCACCGAGCTACTGGACGATTATCCGCAGGTACGCTTCGAGTTCGACGTCACGCAGGAACTGGCGCCGCGCGCCATCTGCACGCAATACCGCGAGAGTGATTTCGACTTTTTTAAACGCATACTCGCTTCCGAAGGCCTTAACTGGCGCTTCGAGCACGACCAGGTCGACGACAACAGCAAGGACGGCCAGGCCAGGCACCGGATCGTCATCTTCGACAGCCATGCCAAGTCACCCGCCATTCCCGGCGGCAGTGAGTTGCGCTTTCATGGCGTGCGCGCCACCGACAACGACGACGCGATCGACGCTTTTCGCGCACGCCGCCAAATACGACCCAATGCGGTCAGCATCAGCAGCTGGGATCCGGCGCGCGTGCTGGCCCCTGCCGCCGAAAACCTGTCATCGCTGCACACGGGCGCGCTGCCTTCGATGCCTGTTTATGATGGCAGTGGCGAGCGGATCGCCAGCGCTAGCGGTGTGGCCGATCCGCACAGCCGGTTGATGCTCCAGGCACTGGAACTGGACAACAAAGTATTCGAAGGGGAAGGCGCGGTACGGCGCCTGGCGGCCGGCCACGCCTTTGATTTGACGCAGCATGAGCGCTATAGCAATGGCGCCAACGCGTTTACCGTATTGTGGGTCGAGCACAAGGCGCGCAACAACTATCTGACTGGCATCGTCAAGGTCAACCGTGATGCCGTACCAGCAGGCACTTACCGCAACAGTTTCGGCTGCGTGCGCGCCGCAGTGGCGGTCGTCCCGCGCGCCACTGCGGCGCCGCATGCCAGCACGGCGTTGGGACCGCAATCAGCCATCGTGGTCGGCGTCGACGATGCCATCTCCACAACCGAACGGGATCATCATGTGAAAATTCAGTTCGCCTGGCAGCGTGGCCAGGCGGCAATGGCTGGCGGCATGGGTCACAACACCGATCCCGTCGGCAATGCACCGGGCAACCAAGCCTCGGGCACCTGGGTACGCGTGGCCGAGGCTGTGGCCGGGCCGAATTGGGGATCGCAATTCACTCCGCGCATCGGCACGGAAGTGCTGGTCGACTTCATCGAAGGCGACATGGACCGGCCGATCGTGGTGGCGCAACTGTATACAGGCGCCGACCTGCCGCCGTTTTCGGCCGGCAGCGATTCCGGCGTCAATCATGCCGGGGTGCTTTCCGGTATTCATAGCCATAATTTCGACGGCGCCGCCACCTTCAACCAATGGCAGCTGGATGACACTCCCGGCCAGGTACGCACGCGCCTGTCTACCAGCAGCGCCGCGACCGAGCTTAATCTCGGCTACCTGATCGCGCAGCCGTATTCCTCCGCCCAACGCGGCAAGTATCGCGGCAGCGGTTTCGAACTGCGTACCGATGCCTGGGCCATGGTGCGCGGCGCCAACGGTGTACTGTTGTCAACCAGCGCGCGCGCCAGCAAGGGAAGCGGAGTTACATCGACTCAGCTCGACGCGGGCGAGTCGTTGGAAATGCTCAGGCAGGCCGAGGCAAACAGCCGCGCCATCACGAAATCGGCGAGCGGACAGAATGCCCTGGTGAGCAAGGACGCGGCCAGCGCGCAAGCCGACTTCATCGACCAGATCGACCCGCGAGCCAAGGGAAGATTCGCCGGTCCGCTAAACGGCCAGACAGCACTTAAGGCCCAGAACGGCGCGCGACCTCTGGACAGCGCACAAGCGGTGGAGCGTTTCGGCAAACCTGTCGTGTTGATGGAGGCGGCGGCCAGCGTTAACTGGGCCACGCCGGCATCCACCTTGCTCTACGCCGGTGAGCATTTGCACTGGACGACGCAAACTGATATGCACATGAGCGCAGGCGACACGGTGTCGTCGGTGTCCGGCAAGGCTGCAACCATGTTTACCCAGGCGGGCGGTATCCAGATTTTTGCCGGCAATGGCCCGGTCTCGCTGCAATCGCATACCGATCAACTGGACATCCTGGCGGACAAATCGATAACGGTGATATCCGTCAACGGCAGCATCGATATCACGGCGCAGCAGACGATCATTGTGCAAGCAGGAGCGGCATCAGTGACCCTCGACGGTGGCAATATCACGTTTGCCTGCCCCGGCGTTTTCTCGGTCAAAGGTGGCCTGGAACCGTTCGCACCCGGTGGCGGCCAATCCACGTCGTTCGAGACACTTCCCGATTACCTGGTCAGTCGGCAGGAAATGGGGGATAGCGAGCAGTGACCAGCATTGGGAAGCTGCCACGCGCGCCGAACGATGCGTCCCACTACTGCGGCGCCGCTGCCGGCAAACCATCGCAGCGCGTTAGAAATCAAATCCCGTGCGCAGCATGAGCATGAGCATGCGCTTGTGCCCTCCCAGGCTGCCCTCCAACCGCCGTCACGGAGACGGGAACGCAATTTTCGCCGCCGTCGCTCAGGGATCCGGTCGCGACGCGTCTCAGCGCAGTTCGAGCAACCAGTCGGCCATCGCGGCCAGGTCGGGCACGATGATGGCGGGCGTGGCGCCGAGCTCTTCGAGCGGGCCGCCATCGCGATTGACCCAGCATACCGGAAAGCCGAATAAACTGGCCGCACTCGCGTCCCAGCCGTTGGCCGAGACGTAGAGGATGTTTTCGCGCGGATAGCCGACGCGCTGTTCGGCCAGCAGGTAAATCTTGCGGTGCGGCTTGAATACCTCGACATCGTCGACGCTGACGAACTGGTCGAAGGCCCATTTCAGGCCCGAGTTCGACACCACCTGGTTGATGGTGTTTCGCGACCCGTTCGACGCGATGATCATCGGCACGCCGGCGTCGCGCAGGCGGCGCAGGGTGGCCGGCGTTTCGGGATGGGGATCGAGGTGCAGGTACTGGTCGCTGAGCTGGCGCACGGTGCCGGCCAGCAGCGGCAGGCCCAGCTTGATGCAGGTGAAGCGCAAGGCGTCTTCGGTGACCGTCTCGAAATCGGCGTAACGCTCCATCAGGCTGCGCAGCCAGGTGTAATCGAGCTGCTTCTGTCGCCACAAGATGGCGATAGCGTCGCCGTGGCCGGGGTAGGCTTGCTCGCAAGCCTGGGACACCGAGTGGACATCGTACAAGGTGCCGTACAGATCGAAGATCATCGCGTGGATTTTTTGCATGGGCGCTCTCCTCCGTCTTTACAGACACTGTACCATTTTGCAGGAGAAAGGCAGGGCGTCGGGCGTGCGCTGTTGTATTGCATGGGACTTGCGCGGGGATATCGCAAGCGCTTTCGGACGGATTGCTATTACTACAGATTACTACACGTAACGCGCCGGTGCGCGTGCCGTCAGGAACCGACCATGCCTCGCCGACGCGCAGACCATCCGCCGGATTACGCGCGCTGCTTGACGTCGAGTTTGGAGATCACATCGTCAAGCGCCTGCTTCACCCGTGCACTGTCGTCTGGATTGGTTTGCGTATAGAGACGACAAACATCCTTCAGATGCATCACGAAGTCTGCATTGGACACGATTAATTCTTCGTTAAAAATGTAAAACTTCACACCAGTGAATTTTTCTTCATCCTCATCAAGCTCATCAGGAAATTCACATACGGCATCGTTAAATCCAGCGCCAATTCCTTTAGCAACGTTTTTCAGCGCTTCAAGGAACGACCTCGCCGGCATTGCATTGAAAAAGGCCTGAACCGGAAAGAGCCTGTTTTCAAGCGTGATCGCAAAATCCATGTTGTCGTCCTGGTTAAAAAGAGGGAAAGACCGAGTGGAACGGCTTGTAGCCCCTCCAACGGCGGGAAGTCATGGGGCGTACTCCCTACTGCGGTCGAACACCGCCTAATCAAATACTCTGTCGCGGAATGCCTCGATCAAGTTGAGCTTAGACACCAGCGCTTCATGCTGAGCAATCAGGCGCCGAATGAGGTGTCGTAGCCGCCATAGACGCGGCCGGACTCGGATAACAGAAGAACCATGTGGCCGTTGTACGCCATCCCGATAACGACCAGTGTTTCCTGCACGCGCGCCTCGTACGATCTGACCGTCTCGCGGCACGTACAGGCGATCGTGCGGGCCGGATCAAAATCGATGCGGTCCAACGCGCCCGCGACCCGATACGCGGGCATGTCGCCAGCGAGTCCGCCGAAGCGCTGGAAAAATCGCTTCGCCTGCGGGAAGCGCACGTAGCCATCCGCGGCAAGCGATGCAAGAAAAGGCGCCGGATCGACCTCGCGCTGTTCGCTCCATCCCATTTTTCTCAAAAAAACGTAGCTGGTTTTTTCAAATTTCTTCTGCTTACCGTTGATTGCTGCCCGCTTCAGGTCATAGTGCTCGCGCTCATCGCCGGGCTTTCACCTGCCTTTTCCAGCAATCGCTTGAGCCACTCGCATTCCTGTATCGTTCCGGTGAATACGATTCCAGATTCATGCTTGAGCAGGGCGTACGCCGCAATCAGATCGAGATCGAGGGCGGTGCGCAATACCTTGACGGCATTGAAAGCCGACTGCGCACGCCCTATCCGGACCATCCACTCTCCGTACGCTGCGAGCATGCGGGCACGCGGCTCCGCCTGAAGGAATCCGATATCGTCGGACTCCCACCTCATGCCGCAATGGCGGCAATAAAACGATTCCCAACTTCGCAACGTACCGTAAACATCGCCATAGCCGAGCGTAACGGAGGCGATTTGGGAACATGCGCGACACCTACGTTCGTCCACTAATGTGCCATTGGCGACTGGTTGCGCGCCTGTAGGCACGCGAGTATTGCCGGTCATTGTTTCCTTTCATTCCCAAAAAACCGATTCCAGGCGTCCCGCATATTGCCACTGACATGTAAATGCATGCGTGTAAAACCCTTTTTTTGACACGGTCGCACCCGAGTATTTACATCGTTGCCCGTTAAAACACGTAAATCGGTGTCCTCTGGCCCTGGCACGAAACTTGATATAGATCATATACCTGCATGCGTTTAACCGTGAGCCCCCTTCGGCACGATCCGATCCCCGGCATTCACGATCACCCTGACGACAGCAGCAACCAAGCAAGATAACGTCGATACGGAGGAAGTAATGCCAGACTATTCCAGCAAGTCCGAACTGCAAGCCGCAATCACCCGCGCACTGGGCCGGCGCAGCGGCAGCGAGGCGCTCAAAGCCGTCGCCTACTGGAAAGAAACCGGCACCTTCTGGGCACTCAAGCAGGACGGCTTCCTGAGCGAACAAGAGATGGCGTCCCTGCGCGAGGAGCTGGGAACGACCCAGGTCTACCACGCCTGGCTGAACACCTGCTCCATCGACTGGACCGCCAGCACGGGCCTGCGTGCAAGAATGGTCGGCGTATCGGCGCATCTGAACAAAATGGCGCAGCCGGCCGACTGGCGCGGCCTGACCGCCGCCGCCAATTGCGACTGCAGCGTCGAGTGCACGTTCGACGTGGAGCGCGTGCCAGCCGAAGAGCCGGTCGGCGACGCCCGCGCCGTGCAGGCCGCCTGGTGGACCTTCATGAGCGACATTCCGTTCGAACACTTCGACCTGCCGGTACAAACCGCCAATCCGCTCGCCGGCCTGACGCAGGGACGGGCGACCTACTCCGCCTGAACCTGCCCCCGCAGCGAGGACCGCCCGGGATCTGGACGCTGTCACGCCTTGCCGTGCGCCGACGCGCAACGGCATGGCCGTGATAAACCTCTTCCACAAAAACGCGATCGGCATAGGGGGCAGCTATATCAGCTGCACCCCTGCCATACCACCCGGCATGCGGGTCCGCACCGGGCGGTTCGAGTAGTTGAGGTCAGGACAGGCGAGGTACGCCAAGTGCGTCGAAGTAGGCAATCGTGAGGACCGTTTTCAACAGTCGATCAGCATTGCGCCACCAGCAACGGCTATTTGCCGCGACCTGCTTTGCGACCGAAGGCGCCGCCCCAAGCCCGAGCAATTCCCGATACATGGATTTTCCGCGCTTCCAGTGCTTGAGCTGAATCGCTCTGAGCCGGTGGCGAAGCCATTCGTCGAGTTTCTTCCAGATCTTTGGGGTTTGAGCCAACTTGAAATACCCTTTCCAGCCAAGCATATAAGATCGCAGTTTGTCGACGGTCTGAGCCATGCTGCGGCCGCAGGAGCGCCTTGTCAGTTCACGGATTCGCTGTTTGAATGTTGCCAGCGGCTTGTCCGCGACCTTCAGTTTCACCACTTTCCCACTTGCCACCCACAGGCTGTAACCGAGGAATTTGCGGCCGAATGCACTGGCCACCGCACTCTTGCCTTCGTTGACCACGAGATGCAACTTGGCATAGTACCGGCGTAACAGCGCCATCACCCGCTCGCCAGCGCGTTTGCTGCGAACGTACACGTTCGCGTCGTCGGCGTAGCGCGCAAAGCAATGACCGCGCCGTTCCAGTTCCTTGTCCACTTCATCGAGCAGGACGTTTGCCAGCAGCGGCGACAGCGGACCGCCTTGCGGCGTGCCCTCG
>NZ_RXLQ01000029.1 GCF_003953935.1 Massilia atriviolacea | reverse complement strand
GTCCGATTGTCAGACCTGGCACCGGGGTGGACATCAAACTGGTGGGTAGGGCAACAAAAAACCGGGTTTCCCCGGTCTTTCAGGTCCTCGCCAACGCGCTGTTATCGGGCAGGACGGCTCGACTTGGCCCAGAATTTCCACCAGGCTTGCTCACCGGAATTCGGGTCGAGGTATTTGCTGTTCGGGTAGTTGCGCACGAAAATGCGCCTGGTGTCGTCGCGCAGCTCCGGCATGCCGAGCTTGTCGTAGTTGCGCATCATCAGGAACAGCGCTTCTTCGCGTGCCGGCGCGTCCTGGTAGTCCGCCACCGCCGCCATCGCCCGGTTCAGCGACGCCAGGTAGGCGCCACGGTCGTGGTAGTAGTTGGCCACGTGCACTTCGTACTGCGCCATCGCGTTCACCAGGTACTTCATGCGGGCGATCGAATCGGCTGCGTAGATGCTGTCGGGGAACTTGTCGACCAGGGCCTTGAAGGCGGCGAACGCTTCGCGCGTCGCTTTCGGGTCGCGCTCGGTCGGGTCCTGCTCGTACACGAAACTGAGGAAGCCGATCTGGTCGTTGAAGTTGATCAGCCCGCGCAGGTAGTACATATAGTCGACGTTGGGATGGTTCGGGTGCAGCTTGATGAAGCGCTCCACCGCCGCCAGCGCCTGCGCCTGGTCCTGGCTCTTGTAGTAAGCGTAGGCAATCTCCATCTGCGCCTGCGCTGCGTAATTGCCGAACGGGTAGTTGGTTTCGAGGCGCTCGAACAGCTTGATTGCCGCCTCGTAGTGACCACCCGCCATTTCTTCGCGTGCCTCAGCGTATAATTTCGTCACCGGCCAGTTTTTGGTCTCGTCGGTTTTTTCCGGCAACAAGCTGCAAGCGGATAAACCGAGCAGAAGAGTAGTAGCAACTGTACTGGCAACAACACGCGATAATTTTTTTTGCATAACTTTTTGCAAGAGAGTATTAACTGAGATTCAACGAAAGGCTGATTATAGCCGATGGGACTGCTGTGATAT
Organism: Massilia atriviolacea; assembly: GCF_003953935.1. Lineage (GTDB taxonomy): Bacteria > Pseudomonadota > Gammaproteobacteria > Burkholderiales > Burkholderiaceae_D > Telluria_A > Telluria_A atriviolacea. Next base: position 40,534 of record NZ_RXLQ01000029.1, on the reverse strand, counting down.
TAACTCCAACGCCGAATTCGGCGGATTTGCCCTTAGACCCCGATCTGGAGATCGACCTCGACGACGAAGCGGGTGACGAAGACGTCCCCGCCGCCCCCGGCATCGACCTCTCTCCGATCCACCTTGCGCTGACCCCGGAAGCCTGCGGTCACCGTTTGGACAAGGTCATCGCCGGCCTGGTTCCGCAATTTTCGCGCAGCCGCCTGCAACTCTGGTTCGACGCCGGCCACGTGCTGGTCGACGGCAAGCCCGCACGCGGCAAAGACACGGCCTATGGCGACGAAGCGGTCGTCATCCTGCCACAAAGCGCGCCGGAAGACGAGGCCTACACGCCGGAAGCGATGCCGCTGAACATTGTCTTCGAGGACGAGCATATCATCGTCATCAACAAACCGGCCGGACTGGTCGTGCATCCGGGCGCCGGCAACTGGGCCGGGACCCTGCTCAACGGCCTGCTGCACCATTGCCCGCAACTGGCCGGCGTGCCGCGCGCCGGCATCGTGCACCGGCTCGACAAGGACACCAGCGGGCTGATGGTGATCGGCAAGACCCTGGCGGCGCAAACCGACCTGGTGCGCCAGCTGCAGGCGCGCAGCGTCAAGCGCGAGTACTTTGCGCTGGTGTGGGGCACGCCGCAACTGAGCAGCACCATCGATGCCTCGATGGGCCGCCACCCGAAAGACCGCGTCAAGATGGCGGTGTCGACCAATTTTTCGGCCAAGCCGGCCATTACCCATTACCAGCGCATCGCCACCGGCATGTTGGACCGTCGTCCCGTCAGTCTGGTTCAATGCCAGCTGGAGACCGGCCGTACCCACCAGATCCGCGTGCACATGTTGTCGATCGGCTTTGCGCTGGTGGGCGACGCCGTGTACGGCAAGCAGCACCTGACGCCGGTATTCCCGCGCCAGGCGCTGCAGGCGCGCCGCCTGGGGCTGGTGCATCCGGAAACCGGCGAGGACATGGAGTGGATCGTGCCGCTGGCCGATGATTTTGCCGAACTGATCGCCCGCGCCGGGATTCCCGAGCCCGAGCAGGTCTGATGAGCGGCGTGCATGTCATCACGCCCGACTGGCCGGACCTGCCGGCCACGGTCGGGGCCATGGCGACCACGCGTAGCGGCGGCGTCAGTCCGGCGCCGTACGACGATGGCGCCGGCGGCGGTGGCTTGAACCTGGGCAACCATGTCGGCGACGATCCGGTGCTGGTCGGCCTGAACCGCGCGCGCCTGCGCCAGGCGCTGCCGGGCGAGCCGGCCTGGATTTCCCAGGTACACGGGGTGGGGGTGGTCGACGCCGCCACCGTGGAGCAAGGCCAGCCGGTACAGGTGGGCGACGCCAGCATTGCCGCCGCACCCGGGGTGGTGTGCGCGATCATGACGGCCGATTGCCTGCCGGTGCTGTTCGCCTCCATCGATGGCAAGGTGGTGGGCGCGGCCCACGCCGGCTGGCGCGGGCTGGCTGCCGGGGTGCTGGGCGAAACGGTAGCGTCCATGCGCGCATCCGGCGCCGGCGAGATCACCGCCTGGCTGGGGCCGGCGATCGGTCCGAGCCAGTTCGAGGTCGGCAGCGATGTGCTGGACAGTTTTGTCGGCGCCGCGCGCGATGCTGCCGAGGCGGCATCGATCACGCAAGCCTTCGCCGGACTGGCCGGCCATCCCGGCAAGTATCTGGCCGATATCTATCTGCTGGCGCGCATCGTGCTGGCACGCGATGGCGTGCACCGTGTTTCCGGCGGGACCTACTGCACTGCCAGCGAGCGCGGCCGCTTTTATTCCTACCGCCGCGACCATGTCACAGGCCGCCAGGCCAGCCTGATCTGGATTAAATAAGGCGCGGCCTCAGTCGCCGCCGCCGCCGCCGTCGCCAGCACCGCTGTCGCCGCCGTCGCTGCCGCTGTCATTGTCATTGTCGTTGTCGTTGTCGCGGCGGCCCCGCGAAGAGCGCAGGTGCTCGCGCTCGCCGGTGGCGTCGACACCGTCCGGCTGGCGTCCCGCGCGTAGGCGGCGCGCCATTTCTTCTTTCTGTGCGATCTTCATGCGCCGCATCCTGGACCCGGCGATGTACCAGACTATTGACAAAGGGAACACACAGTAGCCCAAAAAGGTCATAATCCCTGCGACAATACTGTGCTCGGTCAGCGCCATCAGTCCGACCACATAGATCCATGCAATAGCGACAAGCCACATACAACTTTCCTTGGAAAAGATTGAAACAATGAACGCAAACATGAATATGCCCGACCCGCAAGCGATGGCCTCCGCATGGATGTCGCAAATGACCGATCCGTCCGCCTGGCAGGCGATGTTCAAAGCCCCGGCCCTCGACGCCAGCCCGGTCGCCAGCCTGCTCAAGGACGCCGGCGCCACCATCCCGCCCCAGGCGCTGGAAACGCTGCGCAACGACTATCTGCAAAAGGCAGCGGGATTGTGGCAGGAATTTCTTTCTGGTAAAACCCCCGCGCTGGCCGACCGCCGTTTCGCCGCGCCGGAATGGCTGTCCAACCCGATGTCCGCCTTCAGTGCCGCATCATACCTGTTAAACGCCGAATTCCTGACCGCCATGGCCAATGCCGTCGAGGCCGGCCCGCGCGAACGCCAGAAGATCCGCTTCGCCGTGCAGCAGATGGTCGACGCCATGTCGCCGGCCAATTTCTTGGCGACCAATCCGGAAGCGCAGCAAAAGCTCATCGAAACCAAGGGCGAGAGCCTGACCCGCGGCCTGTCGAACATGTTGTCCGATATGCAGAAAGGGCGCATTTCGCTGTCCGACGAGTCGGCCTTCGAAGTGGGCCGCAACGTGGCCACCACGCCGGGCCAGGTGGTGTTCGAAAACCATCTGTTCCAGCTGATCCAGTACAGCCCGGCCACGCCGACCGTGCGCGAGGTGCCGCTGCTGATGATGCCGCCTTGCATCAACAAGTTCTACATCCTCGATTTGCAGCCCGAAAACTCGGTCGTGCGCTACGCGGTAGAGCAGGGCAACACCGTGTTCCTGGTCTCGTGGCGCAATCCGGATCCCTCGCTGGGCGGCACGACCTGGGACGATTACGTGGAAACCGGCGCGATCAAGGCGATCGAGGTCACGCGCGCCATTTCCGGCGCCGACAAGGTCAACGCCTTCGGCTTCTGCGTCGGCGGCACCATCATGAGCACGGCGCTGGCGGTGCTGGCCGCGCGCGGCCAACAGCCGGCCGCCAGCCTGACCCTGCTGACCACCTTGCTCGACTTCGAGGACACCGGCGTGCTGGAAGTGTTCATCGACGAGGCCCAGGTGGCCCTGCGCGAACAGGCGCTGGCCAAGGGCGGGCTGATGCCGGGACGCGACCTGGCGACGACCTTTTCCTCGCTGCGGCCGAACGACCTGGTGTGGAATTACGTGCAGTCGAACTATTTGAAGGGCAAGGAACCGCCGCCGTTCGACTTGTTGTACTGGAATTCGGACAGCACCAACCTGCCGGGGCCGATGTTTTGCTGGTATTTGCGCAATACCTACCTGGAAAACAGCCTCAAGCAGCCGGGCAAGCTGACCGTGGCCGGCTCCAGGGTCGACCTGGGCGCCATCGATGCGCCGGTGTTCGTGTACGGCTCGCGCGAAGACCATATCGTGCCGTGGAAGGCCAGCTATGCGTCGATGCATCTGCTCAATCCGGGCAAGGCGGGCGCCAACCGCTTCGTGCTGGGCGCGTCCGGGCACATTGCCGGCGTGATCAATCCGGCATCGAAAAACAAGCGCAGCTACTGGACCAACGATCCGGCGCCGGTCGCGGCACCGGCCAAGGGCAAGGGGAAAGCCAGGGCCAGGGTCGAGGGAGAGGCCGCGGCGGGCGCGGCGATTGCGCCGGCCGGGCAATGGCTCGACGGCGCCACCGAGCATGCGGGCAGCTGGTGGCCGGAATGGGCGGCGTTTTTGGCTGCCAACGGCGGCAAGGACGTCAGTGCTCCCAAGAAACCCGGGAATGCCGATTACCAGCCGATCGAGCCGGCGCCGGGCCGTTACGTGAAGGTGCGGGCCGACTGAGCCGTGCAATGAGGCCGGGCAACGGGCGTTGCCCGGTACTTACGGTTTGGGTGCGGCGCACTATTTGCTGCACACGGCCGCGTAAAGTGGTATTTTGGCGAATATCCACTCTATAATGCAAAAAGCAGGCCTGTCAGGAGCGGACCCCGGTCCGCTTTTTTTTCGTGATCAGTCAACATGCGCTGCGGCGCAATAAGTGGAACCTTGAGATGAGTAGTGCAAAAAAAAGTACGGAACGCCTGATCAAGAAGTACCCGAATCGTCGTCTGTACGATACCCAGACCAGTTCGTACATCACCCTGACCGACGTCAAGCAGCTCGTGCTCGACGCCGATGAGTTCACCGTGGTCGATGCCAAGACCAGCGAAGACCTGACCCGCAGCATCTTGCTGCAGATCATTCTGGAAGAAGAAGCGAACGGCGCGCCGATGTTTTCGAGCGGGGTGTTGTCGCAGATTATTCGCTACTACGGCCATGCCATGCAGGGGATGATGGGGTCTTACCTGGAGAAGAATGTCCAGGCGTTCACCGATATCCAGAACAAGTTCACCACCGGCTCGACCGGCGCCTTCGAAGGCAAGCCTTTCAGTCCGGAGATGTGGACCCAGTTCATGAATGTGCAGGGACCGATGATGCAGGGGATGATGAACAACTACATCGACCAGAGCAAGAACCTGTTCGTGCAGATGCAGGAGCAGATGCAGAGCCAGAGCAAGAGTATTTTCGGCGCGGCGTTTCCGTTCCCGCCGGTGGAGAAGAAGTAAGTCCGGCGTGATTGCCGCCGCCCTCGGCGGCGTCGTCCGCGCGCCCTCGGGGACGACGTCGCCGAGGGCGCTGGACCTTCAGGAGGCTGGCGGACGTTCAAACCACCAACTCCCCCTCCCAAACAGGTATAATCGCAGATTACCCTGCCTTATTGTGCCTCCATCATGTCCGAACTTCGCCGTATCCCCCTTCCTGCCGCCGCTCCCAAAGTCGGCTTTGTCTCGCTCGGTTGCCCCAAGGCGCTGGTCGACTCCGAACAGATCCTGACCCAGCTGCGCGCCGAAGGCTACGATACCGCAAAGTCCTATGAAGGCGCGGACCTGGTCATCGTCAACACCTGCGGCTTCATCGACGCCGCCGTGCAGGAATCGCTCGACGCCATCGGCGAAGCGCTGGCCGAAAACGGCAAGGTCATCGTCACCGGTTGCCTCGGCGCCAAGAAAGATGCCGCCGGCGACGACATCATCATGAAGGTGCACCCGAAAGTGCTGGCCGTGACCGGTCCCCACGCCCTCGGCGAAGTCATGGATTCGGTCCACCTGCACCTGCCCAAGCCGCACGAGCCGTTCTTCGACCTGGTGCCCTCGCAAGGCATCAAGCTGACCCCGAAACATTACGCTTACCTCAAGATTTCCGAAGGCTGCAATCACCGTTGCAGCTTCTGCATCATCCCGTCGATGCGCGGCGACCTCGTGTCGCGCCCGATCGCCGACCTGATGCTGGAAGCCGAAAACCTGTTCAAGGCCGGCGTCAAGGAACTGCTGGTCATTTCCCAGGACACCAGCGCCTACGGCGTCGACGTCAAGTTCCGCTCCGGTTTCTGGAACGGACGCCCGGTCAAGACCCACATGACGCAACTGGTCGAAGCGCTGGGCCAGCTGGCCGCGCAGTTCGGCGCCTGGGTGCGCCTGCACTACGTCTATCCGTATCCGCACGTCGACCAGGTCATCCCGATGATGAGCGGCGGCTCGGTCCTGCCTTACCTCGACATCCCGATGCAGCACGCCCATCCGGACGTGCTCAAGCGCATGAAGCGCCCGGCCAGCGGCGAAAAAAACCTCGACCGCATCCAGGCATGGCGCGCCATGAACCCGGACCTGACGATCCGCTCGACCTTCATCGCCGGCTTCCCGGGCGAGACCGAGGCCGAATTCGAATACCTGCTGGACTTCCTCAAGGAAGCCCAGATCGACCGCCTCGGCTGCTTTGCGTATTCGCCGGTGGAAGGCGCCACCGCCAACCTGCTCGACAATCCGGTGCCGGAAGAAGTGCGCGAAGAACGGCGCGGCCGCGTCATGCTGCTGCAGGAAGAAATCTCCGCCAAGCGCCTGCAGGCCAAGGTCGGCAAGACCATGCGCGTGCTGGTCGATGAAGTCGGCGGCAAGGAAGCCATCGGCCGCTCGTGGGCCGACGCGCCCGAAATCGACGGCGTGGTCCACATCAAGCGTTCGCTGGTACCGGGCAAGAAGCTCAGCGTCGGCGAATTCGCCGACGTCACCATCACCGCCGCCGACGCCCACGACCTCTGGGCATCGGTGGTCTAGTCCAACCCGGCTGGCACGGCCGAAGCAAGCGGCCGCGCCGCCACTGCAAAGCCGCCAGCCAGATGACGACCTCCCTCCAGACGCAACTGATCCACAACGCCTACGAGCCGCCCGCCGGCTTCGCGGCCTTTCCCACCCCGATCCATCATGCCTCGACGGTCCTGTTCAAGGACGTCGCGGCCATGCGCTCGGGCGACTGGAAAGACAAGAACGCCTATACCTACGGCCTGCACGGCACGCCCACCACCTTCACCCTGGAAGCGCGCCTGGCCGCCATCGAAGACGGCCAGTTCTGTCTGCTGGCGCCGAGCGGGCTGGCGGCCATCGCCATGGTCGACTTTGCGCTGCTCAAGAGCGGCGACGACGTGCTGCTGCCCGATAACGTCTACAACCCGAACCGCGAACTGGGGCGCTGGCTGAGCCAGGACTTCGGCGTCAGCGCGCGCTATTACGATCCCCTGATCGGGGCCGGCATCGCGCAACTCATGCAGCCTAATACCAGGTTGGTCTGGACCGAGGCGCCCGGCTCGGTGTCGATGGAAGTGCCCGACCTGCCGGCTATCTGCGCCGCGGCGCATGCGGCCGGCGCACTGGTGGCGCTGGATAACACCTGGTCGGCCGGGCTGGCGCTGCGCGGCTTCGAGCATGGGGTCGACATCGTCATGCAGGCGCTGACCAAGTACCAGTCGGGCGGTTCGGACGTGCTGATGGGCGCCGTAATCACGCGCGAGCGCGCGCTCAACGACCGCCTGGCGATGGCGCATATGCGGCTCGGCATGGGCGTGAGCGCCGACGACGCCTACCTGGTGCTGCGCGGCTTGAGCAGCATGAAGCTGCGCTTCGAGGCGCACGATGCGGCGGCGCGCAAGGTGGCGGCCTGGCTCAAGGCCCGTCCCGAAATAGCGCGGGTGCTGCATCCGGCCTTTGCCGACTGCCCGGGACACGCGCACTGGAAGCGCGACTTCACCGGCGCGGGCGGCCTGTTTTCGGTGGTGTTCGACGCGCGCTACAGCGAGGCGCAGACCGACCGCTTCGTCGACAGCCTGGCGCTGTTCGGGATCGGTTACAGCTGGGGCGGGGCGAACAGCCTGGTCATGCCGTACCGGATGCAGGCGATGCGCAAGGCGTGGAAGGATGCGGGAATACTGGTGCGCTTCAATATCGGGCTGGAAGATGCCGACGACCTGATCGCCGACCTGGCGCAGGGGCTGGCGCGGCTGTGATGGCGGCCTTCCCGCGCCCGGCGCGGGACGGCCGTATATAGCCTTAAGCCGGCATCGCCTGGTTTTTTTCCAGGTCGAAGAAGCCTTTCAGCAGGCGATACGCTTTCCAGATCCACGCCACGCCGCCGATGATCCAGGCGATGAACACGCCCAGGCCGAACAGCCAGCCCAGCGCCACCAGGAAAATGATGGCGACCACCATCCAGAAGACATACCACCAGAACGAGCGGATCATCCAGCTGTGATGGCTGTAGACGAAGGTGCCCTGGGCGTCGCCGCGCTTGATGTAGTTGACGATCAGCGGAATGATCGACAGCAGGCCCAGCGAGAAAACCAGTGCCAGCGCATGCACGATGTACAGAATGCGCGCCATGTTTTTATGTTCTTCCATATTCCGCTCCAAGGTCAGGTCTTGCGTCATGTTGCATGCTCCTTTAGCAATGTGACCCGATTGTAGCAGTCCCGCCGCGCCCGATCCGCAACTTTTGCATGCATATCATGCGTGCCGCATCAGCGCATCGACCCAGGACACGATACCGTTGACATCCATCGCGCCCGGCTGGCGCGCCACTTCGCGGCCGTTGCGAAACAGCGCCAGCGTGGGGATGCTGCGGATGTTGTAGCGCGCCGCCAGGTCCTGCAGATGCTCGGTATCGACCTTGAGCAGGCGCACGCGCGGCTCCAGCCGCCTGGCCGCCTGCAGATAGGCCGGCGCCATCATCTTGCACGGCCCGCACCATTCGGCCCAGAAGTCGACCAGCACCGGAATGTCGTTGCGTTCGATATGCTTGTTGAAGCGCGCCGTGTTGACGTCGATCGGCGCGCCCACGAACAGCTCCTTGGCGCACTTGCCGCACACCGGCGTGTCGTTCAGGCGCTCGCGGGCCAGCCGGTTGACCGCTTCGCAATGCGGGCAGACGATGTGGACGGGGTCGGTCATGGAATCCTCCTGCGGACAGATTGGTAAAACGCCATTGTAGACCGGGCGCCGTCCAAGCGTGTTCGGCCTCGCGCGCGCGGGCTGCTACACTTTCCCGCCATGAGAACCGAACCACTTCAAGCGCCCGGCGTGCTGCGCATCGGCTGCGCCGGCTGGGCCATCTCGCGCGAGGCGGCCGCCGCCTTCGATACCGAAGGCAGCCACCTGGAGCGCTATGCGCGCGTGCTCGGCACTGTCGAAATCAACTCGTCCTTCTATCGTCCGCACCAGGCCAAGACCTACGCGCGCTGGGCCGCCAGCGTGCCGCCGGCGTTCCGCTTCGCGGTCAAGCTGCCGCGCACCATCACGCACGATGCGGGCCTGGCCGGCATCGACCCGCTGCTCGACCGGTTCGCCGGCGAGGCAAGCGCGCTGGGCGAAAAACTCGGTTGCCTGCTGGTGCAGCTGCCCTCCGCATCCGCCTTCGACAGCGCCATCGCCGGCGACTTTTTCGCGCGCGTGAGCGAGCGCTTCGGCTGCATGGTCGCCTGCGAAGCGCGCCATCCGAGCTGGTTCGGCGAGGATGCGACCGAGCTGCTGCGGCGCTGCGGCATCACGCGCGTGATCGCCGATCCGGCCAAGGGGCAGGAGGGGCCGCACGTGCCGACCACGCAGGCGATCTATGTGCGCCTGCACGGCGCGCCGCGCATCTACTATTCCTCGTATTCGCCGGACTACATCGCGCAGCTGGCGCGCGACATGGCGATCCATGCGCGCCAGGGGCGCGACGTCTGGGTGGTCTTCGATAACACGGCGTCCGGCGCCGCGCTGCCGAATGCGCTCGACCTGCAGGCGCTCATGCCAGCGCCTGGTCCAGGTCTTCCAGCCTGATCGGCTTGGTGAAGTGGCGCGCAAACCCGGCGTCGACCGCCTGGGTGCGGTCCTTCTCGCTGCCGTAGCCGGTCAGCGCAATGAGTTCGATGGCGGCGGTGCGGGCGTCGGCCTTGAGCGCGCGCGCCAGCGCGTAGCCATCCATGCCGGGCAGGCCGATATCGATGAAGGCCAGTTCCGGTTGCGCGGCCAGCGCGCTGGCGATCGCCTCCGGCCCGCTGGCGGCGCTGACCACGTCGCAGGAACGCAGTTGCAGCAGCATCGACATCATCTCGCGCGCATCCGGGTTGTCTTCCACCAGCAGCACGCGGCGCAGGCGTGAGGCTGCGGCACTTGCGGCCGCAGGGGCTGCGGGCGCGGGGCCGGCCAGGCGCGGCAGGGTGACGGTGGCGGTGCTGCCCTTGCCGCTGCCTTCGCTGTCGATGCGCACGAAGCCGCCGTGCAGCTCGACCAGGCGGCGCACCAGCGACAGGCCGATCCCCAGCCCGCCGTGCGCGCGTTGCAGGCTTTGCTTGCCCTGCACGAAAATATCGAACACGTGCGGCAGCAGCTCGGGCGCGATACCCAGGCCCGAGTCGCGCACCGAAAACTCCGCCGCGTCGCCCACCTGGCGCACGGTCAGTGCGATCTCGCCGCCGCCCGGACTGTACTTGATGGCGTTGTCGAGCAGGTTGTCGATGATTTGCAGCAGCCGGGTCGGGTCGGCGTTGACCGTCGCCGGCACGCTGTCGACGCGCACCGTGAAGGCCGCCGTGCGCCCGCTGGCCTTGAGCGTATCGACGCAGCGCTGCACCACCTCGGCCAGGTCGACCGGCGCTTTTTGCAGTTCCAGCTTGCCCATCAGGGCGCGATTGACTTCGAGCAGGTCGTCGACCAGCTTGCGCAGGTGGTCGGTCTGGCGCCGCAGCACGTCGCGCGCGCGCTGGGCCATGGCGTCGTCGACCTGGCGCGCGTTGTCGAGGATCGACACGGCGCTGGCCACCGCGCTGAGCGGGTTGCGCAGTTCGTGGCCGAGCATGGCCAGGAATTCGTCCTTGGCCGCGTTCTGCTCTTCGGCGCGGGCGCGCGCGGTTTTTTCGGACACCAGCAGGGCATTGCGCTCGCTTTCGGCGTCGCTGCGCGAGCGCATTTCGGCCTGCAGGCGGTCGCTCGCTTCGCGGATCGCGATGTTCAGCCGTTCCAGTTCGTGGATGCCGGAGCGCGGCAGTTCGCGCACTTCGCCGCCCTGGCCGAGCAGGGCGGCCGCCTGCGAGGCGCGCGCCACGAAGCGCACCAGGTGGCGTCCGGCCAGCATGGCCAGCGCCAGCGCCGCCACCAGGGCGATCACCAGGCCGGCGCTCATGAACGGCACCCCGCGCCAGACGGCCGCGTTGATTTCGTCGACCGGCGCGCCGATCACGATCGACCAGTTGGAGCGCTCGGAGCGGGTGAAGGCGTCCACCACTTCCCTGTTGTCGCCAGACAGATGGGTAAATACGCCGCTGCGGGTCTTGTTGATGACGGCCAGCGTGTCGGGGCGGACCGAACGGCCGACGAATTTGTCGGCGTTCTCGCTGCGCGCGATGATGATGCCGGCGCTGTCGAGGATCGCCACGCGCCAGCCCGGCGGCAGGGCGCGGCCGGTAAACGAGTGCGCAAAAAACGCCGGCGAAAACGCCTGTCCGATCACGTAGCGCTGCCCGGACGGGGTCCGGATCGGCTCTTCCACCATGACGAAGTGGTTTTTCAGCACCTCGCCCCACTTGATGCCGGTGACCTGGCCCCGGCCCGAGGCCAGCATGGTGCCGATCTGCTCGGGATCGGGGCGCTTCGGCAGCTCGACGCCATACTGGCGGCGCGTGTTGAGCAGTTGCTGGCCGCCGGTGTCGTACAGGATAATCCAGCCGCCCGGCGCGGCGCTCGCTTCGCGCGCTTCTTCATAGAAGCGCTGCAGGTCGCCCTGCGCCAGCGCGTGCGAGCGGCCGAGCACCTTGAGCACCGACTGGGCGCGGTAAATATCGGCGTCGACGGCGCGCGCGGTCAGGATGGCGCTCTGTTCGATGCGGCCGATGGCGGAACTGTGCTGGGTATCCTGCAGCACGTGCAGCGCGATGCCGCCGAAGACGGCGAGCGGAACGACGATCGAGAGGGCCAGGACGAGGTAATGGGAACGCAGGCGCATCAGTGGACGGTGCCGCGAACGTGGACAGGATGGGGTGCTGGCATGGATGGGTGGGGCTGGGTGAGGGGAGCAAGGCGCGATTTTACCGCAGCCGCCGGCGCGCCCCCGCACATGGCGTCAGCGTCCGCCGCCGCGCAGCCGGCGCTGCTCCACCTGCTGCACCGCCCGCGGCAGCGTCGCGCGCCACAGGGCCAGGCCGGCCAGGCTGGCGCCGCCGCACAGCCAGCCGCGCAGGTCCAGGGTCGGTTGCGAGGACAGGAACCACATCATCGCGACCATGCCGCCGATGGTCAGGAGCATGCCGGCCAGCGCCGCGTAGGCGCGCCAGTTGGCGGCATGGGCTTGGGCGACCGTGCTCAGGGTCAGGGCGATCTGCTGGGTGATGTTCATGCTGGCAAGCATACAAGCTGGCATGGTGCTTGTCCATCGCAAGCGGGTGGCGCGATCGCGGCGCTTGCTGGTACACTCATGCGGGATGCTTAACTGAAACTTAAATGAACACCAGGCGACTTGGCGGGGCGGTGAACTGACGATGAAAACGTATCAAGGAAGTTGCCATTGCGGCGCGGTGCGCTTCGAGGCCGATATCGACTTGAGCGCGGAAACCTTGCGCTGCAATTGTTCTCTGTGTAAGAAGATCCGCTGGTGGGCGGCCATCGTGAAGCCGGAATCGTTCCGCCTGCTGTGCGGCGCCTCCGAGCTGGGCGACTACCAGTTCCAGCGGCGGGTCGAGCACCACCTGTTTTGCCGCCACTGCGGCGTGCGCCCGTTCGGCATCGGCCAGTCGGCCCGGCTCGGCAAGTTTTACGGCGTGAACGTGGCCTGCCTGGACGGCGTGACCGACGAGGAATTGTCGTGGGTGCCGATCCGCTACGTGGATGGACGCAACGACGAGTGGGACAAGCCGCCCGCCGAAACGGGCTACCTGTAAGCGGCCATCAACGATGGCGCCAGCCGCGCCGTCCGTAGCCGTGGCCCCAGCCGGTGCCCACATGGGCGCTGCCGAATCCATGCCGGCCCCACGAGCGGCCGAAGCCGAACCCCAGGCTCAGCGAGACTGGCGGATACCACAACGGTTCCTCGATGTACACCGGCGCCGGTACATACACCGGCTGCTGCACGTAGACCGGCGCCGGCACGTAGACCGGCTGGGTCACCGTGACCGGACGCGAGGAATACTCGACGCGCGAGCCGTTGGGCGAGGCCGCCGCCACCCTGTCGCCGGTACCGGGCGCAACCGGCGTCACCGACACCACGCGCCATTGCGAGGGATCGGATGGCTGCGCATAGCCGCGGTTGGCGTAGCCTGGCGACGAAGGGTAGGTGGCGCAGCCGCCCAGCGCGACCAGCGTTCCGATAAGCAAGAGGTTTTTCATGGCAAGGGACTCCTTATTCCGATCCGATCACTATAGGCAAACGGCGCATGCCGGCGCTGCTACTTACACCTTGTTACACTCATGACAAGACATGAAACTTTTTTGTCATTGACTCCCTCGTGCAGGTACACTACGGAAATGTTTTTGCAACTAACATAACGTGGAGCGCAATTTGCAGCATGAAGAGCAGGAACTCGGTCATTATCAACTGAAGCGATTGTTGGGCGAGGGCGGCTTCGGGCAGGTATACGAAGCGTGGGATTCCAAACTCCAGCGTATTATCGCCATCAAGCGGCTCAAGCCGCAACTGCTTTCCACGCGACCAGACAACCTGCTCGACGAGGCACGTCTCGCCGCGTCCCTGCGCCACCCGAGCTTCGTGCGCATCTTCTCGATCGAGGGCGACGCCGCCGAGCAATCGATCGTCATGGAATTCGTCGACGGCTGCACCCTGCGCGAAGCGGGCAAGCGCGGGCCGATGCCGCAAGCCCAGGTGCTCGACATCGTCAGCCAGGTGGCCGAGGCCATGCGCGAAGCGCATGACGCCAAGCTCATTCACGGCGACATCAAGCCGGCCAACCTGATGCTCGAACCGGGCGGCAAGGTGCGCATCATGGACTTCGGCCTGGCGCGCAAGATCGACCCGCAAGCGACCGAATCGGTGGTGATCGACCAGACCGAAGGCACCATCGCCTACCTGGCGCCGGAGCTGATGATGGGTTCCACGCTCAGCGCGCAAAGCGATGTGTACGCGCTCGGCGTGGTGATGTACGAACTGCTGACCGGCACGCGCCCGTTTTCGCACCTGAGCGGGCTGGCGCTGGCGGCGGCCCATATCCAGTCCTCGTCCAACGTGTGGCCGTTTCCGCCGGATGTCTCGCCCGCTGTGGTGGCGCTCGTGCGCGCCATGACGGCGCGCCATGTGCCGGAGCGGCTCGGGTCGATGCAGGCGGTCAGCGCGGCCGTCGCTGCGCTCGGCGGCGAGCCGTCGGATCCGCCGGCCTTGCCTGCGTCGCCGCCGGTGCGCTCGCTCAGGAGCCGCGCGGCGGCCTTGCTGCTCAAAACGCCGGCGCGCCGCTACGCGCTGATCGCCGCCGCCGTCGCGGCCTGCGCCATCGGCGCCAGGCAGGTGGCGATCTCGTCCGAGTGGTTCGAACGGCACACGCCCTTCTTTTCCGAATCGGCGGCCATGCAGGGCGGACTGGCGGCGCTGAAGAATTTCGACCGCGACGAAAACCTCGATCTGGCGATTCGCCACTTCACTTCGATTCTCGACCGCCAGCCCGATCATGCCGCCGCGGCGGCCGGCGTGTCGCTGGCTTACGCGTTTCGCCACACGGGGGACACGCGCGACGATGTCTGGCTGCAGCGTGCCGACGCCAGCGCCCAGCTTGCGCTGAAACTGAACGACCAGCTGGCCCTGGCGTACGCGGCGCAGGGCGTCGTCCGGATGGGACAGCAACGCGACGCGGAAGCGCTCGATTTTGCCGACAAGGCGTTGCGGCTCGATCCGATGAACCGCTTCGGATTGATCCTCAAGGGCGATGCCCTGACGCGCATGCGGCGCTATCCCGAGGCGGAGCAAACGCTGCTTGACGCGCTGCGCATGTATGGGCGCGACCATCTGTTTGTCGACCTGTTGGGGACGCTTTACCATAACCAGGGCAAGTATCCGGCGGCGGAGCAATCCTTTCGCCGCAGCATCGCCCTGGAGCCGGATGCGGTGATCGCCTATGCCAACCTGAGTTCGGCGCTGTTGCGCCAGAACCGGTCGGATGAAGCGCTGCAAGTGTTGCAGCAGGGGCTACAGGTTCGCCCGAGCGGCCGGCTCTACAACAACCTCGGACACGTCCTGTTCAATCGCGGTGATTATGTTGGCGCCGCGCAAGCGTTTGAGGAATCGGTTTCTGGCACAAAAGGCAACCCCAACGACTACTTGCGCTGGGCTAACCTGGGCGATACCCTGCGCTGGATACCCGGACGCACCGCCGCGTCGAACAATGCATATCGCCAGGCCGTGAATCTATTGAAACCGCTGCTTGAGCGCTCTGGGTCGAAACCGGTGCTGATGTCCCGCATGGGCTTGTATTCGGCGCGTCTGGGAGACCGCGAGGCCGCCATCGAGTACACCCGCCGGGCGCTCAAGGCCGACCCGGGCAATGCGGATGTCCGCTTCCGCGCCGCCATGGCGCACGAAATCATGGGTGACCGGGACGCTGCCCTGGCTGAGTTGACGATCGCGCAAGAGCGCGGTTATCCCGCCAGCCTGATCCGGTCCGAGCCCGACCTGACCGCGTTGCGGCGCGATTCCCGCTATATCCAATCCACCACCAAAGGCGAAAAATGAAAAAACCGACATCGATGCTACTGGAAGCGAACTTCGATATTAACCAGATCGGCGAGACCCTGGAATGGAAGTTCAGCCGTAAGGACGGCAACGGCAATCCCGTCAAGGGCCGCTATGCCGGCTCCATCTACTTCACGATCGGCGAGCGGATGCATGTACGCATCCGCGCCGGCGGTTACGAGAAATTCGAGTCGTTCCAGGTGCTCGACTGCACCCTGATCACGCGTCCTCAGATTCGTTCGATTGCGCCGGGCATGCTGCCGACATATGCGCCGCCATCGCCATTTATCGATAATGAGCATGTCAGCATCAAAGGCGCCAGCGTACAGATCCCTGCGCAGCAGTTCTCGCGTGACAAGGCCGACAGCGATGATCCCCACTATTACAAAAAAGCGCTCAAATGGGATAACCATCTGACTGTGGGCACCTGTACCGGGCGTTGGGAAGTCTCCTTCGTCCTCACCGTGCTCATCACCCGCGCCTCCGGCGAGACGACCGAGCGCGTCTTCGTGTTCGATCCGGAAAGCGAGGTTGGCGGCGGGGTCGCACCAACCATCGCGGCGCTCAATCCGGACGCTGCGGCGGACGAAGTCGCGTGCATGCCGGAAAGCGAAGTGGGCGGCGGCGTAGCGCCGGCCTGATCAGACCTGCGCGGGGCTGGCATCGAGTCCCAGCACGCGCAAATGGCGGCGCAGCGCCTCGCTCGGGTTTTTCAGGCGCGAGGCGCACAGCGCCAGGTCGCCGCCATGGGCGCGCAGGGCGGCGTCGAGTTCCTCGCGCGGGATCAGGGCCGCCGGCCGGATCGCCGGATGCGCTTCGATCAGCTTGTACAAGGACGGCCGTGACAAACCCAGCTGCTGGGCCGCGCCGCTGATCTGCCAGCCGTGTTCTTCCAGCGCGCCGAGCAGGTCGTCGTTGCTGATCTCGGCCAGCTTGCGCCGTGGCGCGGCATCGGCCGGGTTTTTCAGGCTGGCGCTGCGCGGCTGTTCGGCCGACATGGCGTAGCCGGCGCCGGCCGAACGCGGCGCCGCCGGCGCATGCACATACTGCGACAGCACCGGGCGCTCGCCCGCCTGCAGCGCCATCACCATGCGCCGCGCCACATTCGCCAGCTGGCGGATATTGCCCGGCCAGTCGTAATTACACATCTCGCTCACCAGCGCCGGCGGAAACGCGGCAATCTCGGCCGCGGACAAGTCGCAGCCCTTGAGCATGTGCGCCAGCAGCAGGCCGATATCCTCGCGCCGCTCGCGCAGGGTCGGCACCCGGATCACGAACGCTTCCATGCGGCGCAGCAAAGGCTGGTTGAAGCCGCGCGCGTCCAGGTCCTGGTCGGTGGCGGCGATCAGGCGCGCCGTGGTGCGCGCATCGGCGCTGGCGCCGAGCGGGCGGTAGCAGCCCGTTTCCAGCACCCGCAGCAGCATCGGCTGCACCGACGCCGGCGTATCGCCCAATTCGTCGAGGAACAGGGTGCCGCCGTCGGCCTCGGCGAACAAACCCTGGCGCGGCGCCTGCGCGCCCGTGTAGGCGCCCTTGACCGCGCCGAACAGGTCGGCCGCCGCCAGCGATTCGCTCAGGGTCGCCATGTTCACGGCCACCAGCGGATTGGCGCTGCGCTTGCTGGCCTGGTGGATGGCGCGCGCCGCCACATCCTTGCCGGTGCCGGTTTCGCCCAGCAGCAGCACAGCCAGGTCGGTGCCCGCCACCTGTCGGATCAGCTCGCGCGTGGCGATGGCGCCGCTGCTCACGCCCAGCAAACCGGGGAACAGGTTGGGGCGCGGGAAACTCGTCATCCAATGCAGGCACAGCAGTACCTGGCCGCCCAGGCCCAGCACCACGCCGGCGCCGATGTCGTCGCGTGTAAAGTGGCGCGTGCCGGCCAGCAGCGCGCCGTTGACCTCGAGCGCCATGCGGCTGTCGGGCGCGACCAGGTCGACGCTGTCGTCGGCGTTGCGGCGTACCGTCAGCGGCGCGCGCGCAATGGCGCGGTGGCCGAGCGCGATGCCATCCTGGCCGGGCCGGAAAAACAGCGGCGTATAGCGGCACACCTCGATCGCGCCTTCCTCGGCCGGGCCGAGGAACTGCTCGCCGATGCGTTCGGTGTCCGGATGCCACAGGATCGTCAGGCCGAGCAAGGCACTTGTGATGCCATTCTTTTGCGAGAAAAGCTGCGTCGTCAACGTGTTATCAACATCATTCACCAGAGGGCTCCATGGTACAGCGTTTAGTAATTGCCAATTATAGAGCAAGGCTATCCATTGTTGACATGTAAAGAGGCGTACGCTTACACGTGTTTGACACGTCGGGTGTCGAAGTCGCGCTACGCACCGTTGCGCCATCTTTCCGTGCGACATGTAAATTCGGCGGGATTTACATGCTCGTTGACATGTGTTGAGGCAAGGAACACCCAGTTTGCATGTCATATTCCCCCTATTATCAGCTTGGCACGCTAGTTGCTAAGTATGTCATCACGGCCCTGTCGGGCAGGAAGAAGCTAATCCGTTGAAGAGAGTTGGGGAACATGGGTATCGTGATCGAAAGTTATGCATTCGTTGGAGTGGCAACCCGGGCAACCGGGCCGACGGCGCAAGTGTGGCTGCCGCCGGGCTTCACGCTCACCGGTGGCGGCGCCTACGACATGGGCCGCGGCACCTCGAACACGCTGACCGCCTGCTACCCGACCCGCAACCAGTCCGGCGTGTACACCGGCTGGGCGGCGGCCGGACGCGACTTCGGCCTGGCCGACCCGGTCCCGCTGGCCGTGTACGCGGTCGGCATCCGCATCACCCGCGACGGCGAACCGGTGAAGATCGAGCAGCAGGTGTTTTCCGCCACCAGCGCGCTGGTGTCCGACCCGGGCGTGAGCGTCAAGCTCGGCGCCGGCTGGATCGGCACCGGCGGCGGCGCCCAGGATAACTACGCCAGTCCCGTCAACGGCAATATGCTCACCGCCAGCTACCCGCTGATCGGGGCCGACGGCAATATCTGCGGCTGGAGCGCCTCCGGGCGCGAGCACGACGCGGCCGACCAGGCCCGCGTCACCGCCTTCGTGATCGGCATCCGCACCGGCCCGGAAGTGGCGCTCGAAGCGCGCATCGTTTCCAATACCAGCCTGCTGACCGGCTATCCGAGCGCGCTGGTGGCTGTCCCGCACGGCAACGCGGTGGTCGCCGGCGGCGGCGCGCTGGTCGGCGAAAGCGGGCGCAACACGATGCTGAGCGCGTCCTGTCCCATCATCAGCAGCCAGGACGGTCGCCTGACCGGCTGGTTCGCCGCCCGCAAGGTGCAGAAGTCGGCCCCGCCGAGCGGGATTACCGCCTATGGAGTCTTGCTTGAAGCTGCGTGACTGGATCCTGATCCTCATGGCCGTGCTGGCGCTGGCGGCCGACCTGCCGGCGCGCGCCTCGCAGGCGGTGGCCGCCAGCGGCGGCGTGCTGGCGTCCGGCGTGCACTCGGACCGGCTGGCCTGGCAGCACTTCGCCGCCATCGTCGCGCCGGCGTCGCGCGGCCGGGTCGAATTCGAAACCTGGGCCGCCGACGAGGACATCTACAGCGAGACCCCGGCCTGGCCCGGCCCGGCGGCACAGGCGGCGCGGCGCCTGCGCGCGAGCGTGTTGCGGCGCCTACTGGCGCCGCACGGCGCCGAGTCGGCGGCCGGCGAGAGCGACTGCGGCGTCGTGGCCAACGCCGCCGCCGGGAATTTTCCGGTGCAGTCGGGGCGGGCCGGGCAGGTCCCGTGCTTTGCCGAAGAAGTGCGGCGCAACCGCGCGACGTACCGCTACATCGTGCAGAACCAGCTCAATACCCAGGCCGGGCTGGCCGCCGCGTACCAGAAGGCGCAGGGCGGATGGCGCGTGTCGCTGCCGGAAGACGCGGTCCAGGTCAAGGCCGACTGGGTCCCGTTCGACACCCTGGCCGCCTGGCTGGCGCGCAACGGCGTGCGCCAGAACCCGGCGCAGCTGCGCGAAGCGTTTTACACCACGCTCGTCGAGGGCCGCCGCTACGCGCTGGTGGCCATGCATGTCAGTTCCAAGGACGCGCCGAACTGGGTCTGGGCCAGTTTCGAGCACCGCTTCAATCCCGGCCGCTGCGACACCATGGGCTGCAACGACAGCTACGGCGCGACCCGGCGCCGCATCGCGCCGCTGGGCGGGGCGCAGAACCGCCAGTACGCCGGCTGCGCCAAGACGGCGGCCCTGAAAAAACTGTTCGAGGTCAAACGCGTGGCGGCGGCCTGGGACAATTACTGCCTCAAGGCGTCCGAGATTGCCTTCACGGCGCGCGACGGCGCCCCGCTCATGCACGGCAACTCGTTCACCGAGCGCGTGGGAGCCGGCATTCCGCTGACGCGCTCCTCGTGCATTTCCTGCCACGCCAGCGCCGGTTTCGGGCGCGACGGCAGCCCGTACACCAAACAACTGACGGCCTTCCCGATGGGGACCGTCAAACTCCCGGCCGATATCGTCGCCAACGATTTCATCTGGGGCATCCTGACCATCAACGCGCTGCCAGTGGAGCAGGCGTCGACACCGCATAACCTCGATCGAACGAGGATTACAGCAAGACGATAGGCGGATGGCGTTCCACCGCGCCCACCGCCACACCGGTCGTCTCCTTTTAACGCGCACATCATGTGCGCGTTTTTTTTGGCCGCCGGTGTCGTCTATACTTGGCAGTCCACTCACACAGGAGCATGTATGTTCACGATCCGCCTTGCCCGCATGTCCGAAAAACCCTTGTTGGAGGCGCTGATCGCGCGTTCCGGGATCGGCCTGGCCGACGGTTTCTATACGCCGCAGGAAGCGCTCGCCATTACGCGCGAGGTGTTCGGCGTCGACAGCGCGCTGGTGGAAGACGGGACGTATTTCGCCATCGAGGACGATGGCGTGGTAGTCGCCTGCGGCGGCTGGAGCCGGCGTGCGACGGATTTCGGCGGCGACGGCGCCAAGCATGGCACCGACCGCCTGCTCGACCCGGCCACGGAGCCGGCCCGCATCCGCGCGTTTTTCGTCGACCCGTCGATGGCGCGGCGCGGCCTTGGCGGCATGCTGCTCAATCACTGCATGGCGGCGGCCGCGCAGGCCGGATTCACATCGCTGGAACTGGTGTCGACCATGCCGGGCGAGCCGCTGTACCTGGCGCACGGCTTCGCGGCGATCGAGCCGATCGCCCTGCGCTTGAGCGGCGGGGTAATCGTGCGGCTGACCCGGATGGGGCGCCGCCTGTAGCGCACTTAGGCGAGAATGGCGAGCAGGCCGTCCAGGCCCGTGTAGCTCAGCGCCACATCGGCCTGCGCCCGCACCACCGGCTTGGCGCGGAACGCCACCGACAGCCCGGCGACGCTCATCATGCTCAGGTCATTGGCGCCGTCGCCCATGACAATCGCCTGCGCCGTGTCGATGCCGATATCGGCGCACACGCGTTCGACGGTGCGCTTCTTTTCCTCGGCGTCGACAATCCCGCCCAGCACGCGGCCGGTCAGCTTGCCGTCGACGATTTCCAGCACGTTCGCATGGGTGTAATCGAGCCCCAGGCGCGCCTTGAGGCGTTCGGTGAAGAAGGTGAACCCGCCCGACACCAGCAAGGTGCGCAGGCCGGCCGCGCGCACCGCCGCCAGCATCGCTTCGCCGCCCAACGAAATCGCCAGCCGCTCCTCGTACACGCGTTCGAGCGCGGCAGCGTCCAGCCCGGCCAGCAGCGCCACGCGCCGCGTCAGGCTCTCGGCGAACTCCAGCTCCCCGCGCATGGCCGCCTCGGTAATGGCCGCCACTTGCGGCTTGAGGCCCTGCATGTCGGCGATTTCGTCGATGCACTCGATGGTGATGAGCGTCGAGTCCATGTCCATCGCCACCAGCTTGAAATCGGCCAGGGTGCGTCCGGGCGCGATGAAGGTGGCGTCGATGCCTGCCGCGTTGGCAGCCACCTCGATGGTCTGCTTGAGCACATCGGAAAATGCAATGTCTTCGGCGCGGATGGCGCGCTCGCCGAGTTGCGTCACGCGCGCCGGATTGGCCAGCGCGGCGATGCGGCGCAGGGTGTCGGGGGTGGCGTCGAGGCTTTGCAGCACCAGGTTCATTGTCGTCATGTTCGTTTTACGCTAACAGTTGTTTGATCGTTTGCTTGACCTGCGTGACCCGCGCCGCCAGGTCCGGCATGCTGGCGGTGATTCTCAGCTTGTCCTGGCCGGCCAGCTTGATGTGGCGGTTCTTCTGTATCAGCGTGATGATGCGCATCGAGTCGATCGGCGGGTTGACCATGAACTGCAGGCTGGCCGCTTCGCCGTGCGCGTCGATCTTGATGATGCCGACCGTCTTGGCGGCGATGCGCAGGCGGTGCGTTTCGATCAGCGCCTTGACCGGGTCGGGCAGCTTGCCGAAACGGTCGATCAGCTCTTCCTGCATGTCGTCGATCTTTTCCTGCGCGTTGCAGTTGGCCAGCCGCTTGTAGATCGACAGCCGTTCGTGCACGTCGCCGCAGAAATCGGCCGGCAGCAGCGCCGGGACGTGCAGGTTGATTTCGGTGGTGGTCGACAGCGGCGCCGCCAGGTCGGGTTCCTTGCCGGCCTTGAGCGAACGTACCGCTTCGTTGAGCATGTCGGAATACAGCTGGAAGCCGACTTCGAGCATCTCGCCGGACTGGTTTTCGCCAAGTACTTCGCCGGCGCCGCGGATTTCCAGGTCGTGCATCGCCAGGAAGAAGCCGCTGCCCAGTTCTTCCATCTGCTGGATGGCGTCCAGGCGCCGCTGCGCCTGTTTGGTCAGGCTGCTGACGTCATTGACCAGCAGGTAGGCGTAGGCCTGATGGTGCGAACGGCCGACGCGCCCGCGCAGCTGGTGCAGCTGCGCCAGGCCGAATTTGTCGGCGCGGTGCATGATGATGGTGTTCGCGGTCGGCACGTCGATACCGGTCTCGATGATCGTCGTGCACAGCAAAATGTTGAAGCGCTGCGCCACGAAGTCGCGCATGACTTTTTCCAGGTCGCGCTCGTGCATCTGGCCGTGGGCCACGCCGATGCGCGCTTCCGGCAGCAGCTCGGTGAGCATGGCCATGCGGTTCTGGATGGTCTCGACCTCGTTGTGCAGGAAGTAGATCTGGCCGCCGCGTTTGAGTTCGCGCAGGCAGGCTTCGCGGATCACCGAGCCGTCTTCGCTGCGCACGAAGGTCTTGATCGCGAGGCGCTTCTGCGGCGCGGTGGCGATGATCGAAAAGTCGCGCAAGCCTTCCAGCGCCATGCCGAGCGTGCGCGGGATCGGGGTGGCGGTGAGCGTGAGCACGTCGACTTCGGCGCGCAGGGCCTTGAGCGCTTCTTTCTGGCGCACGCCGAAGCGGTGTTCTTCGTCGATGATGACCAGGCCCAGGCGGGTGAACTGCACGTCCGGCGAGAGCAGCTTGTGGGTGCCGATCACGATGTCGAGCGTGCCGTCGGCCATGCCCTTGATGGCGTTGTTGATCTCTTTGCCGGTGCGAAAGCGCGACAGCTCGGCGATGCGCACCGGCCAGTCGGCAAAGCGGTCGGCGAAGGTCTGCGCATGCTGCTCGGCCAGCAAGGTGGTCGGCGCCAGGATCGCCACCTGCTTGCCGCCCATGAC
Organism: Massilia atriviolacea; assembly: GCF_003953935.1. Taxonomy (GTDB): domain Bacteria; phylum Pseudomonadota; class Gammaproteobacteria; order Burkholderiales; family Burkholderiaceae_D; genus Telluria_A; species Telluria_A atriviolacea. Next base: position 17,700 of record NZ_RXLQ01000029.1, on the reverse strand, counting down.
CGCGATGAAGGCCGCGCGCAGCGCCACTTCGGTCTTGCCGAAGCCGACGTCGCCGCACACCAGGCGGTCCATCGGTTTGCCGGCGGTCATATCCTTGATGACGTTGTTGATCGCCTCGGCCTGGTCGGGGGTTTCTTCGAAGCCGAAGCTGTCGGCGAAGTTCTGGTAGTCGTGCGCCGAGTATTCGAAGGAGTGGCCCTGGCGCAGCGCGCGCCGCGCGTACAGGTTAAGCAGCTCGGCGGCGGTGTCGCGCACCTGTTCGGCCGCCTTGCGCTTGGCCTTGTCCCACTGGCCCGAGCCGAGCGAATGCAGCGGCGCGTCTTCGGGCGAAGCGCCCGAGTAGCGCGAGATCACATGCAGCTGCGATACCGGCACGTACAGCTTGGCGTCCTTGGCGTAGTCGAGGTGCAGGAACTCGGTCTCGCCTTCGCCCAGGTCCATGCTGGTCAGGCCCATGTAGCGCCCGATGCCGTGATTGATGTGGACCACCGGGTCGCCGATCTTCAGCTCCGACAGGTCGCGCACCATCGACTCGACCTGGGTCACCCCTTCCTGCTTCTTCTTGCCGGCGCGCCGGCCCGAGCCCGCATACAGCTCGGTCTCGGTAATGAAGATCAGGTTGCCGGTGCCCGCCTCGGACAGTTCGAAGCCGGCCTGCAGCGGCGCCACGCCCAGCGCCAGCCTGGCGTCCGACTGCACGAAGCCGGCGAAGCCTTCCACCGGCGCCAGCGCCAGGCTGTATTCGTTGAAGTACTGCTGCAGCGTTTCGCGGCGGCCGTTCGATTCGGCGCAGATCATGACGCGCGAATCGTGTCGCTGGTTCTGCAGCAGGTAGGCGCGCAGGTTGGTCAGCGGGTCGTCGATGCGGCGGTTGACCGCGATGTTGGGAATCGGCGCCGACAGTTCGGAAGCCTGCGCATCGGCGTCCTTGCCGATCACCCAGCGGCCGTAGGCCTTGGCCAGCGTGAAGAAGTTCTCGTCGCTGAGGAACAGTTCATCGGGTGCCAGGATCGGGCGGTCGCGGTCGGCCTTGAGGAAGCGGTAGCGCGATTCGGTGTCGAGCCAGAAGCGCTTGATGGCGCCGTCGATGTCGCCCACCAGCGCCAGGCTGGCTTTCGCGGGCAGGTAGTCGAACAGGGTCGCGGTCTGGTCGAAGAACAGCGGCAGGTAGTACTCGATGCCGGCCGAGGCGATGCCGCTGCTGACGTCCTTGTACACCACCGAGCGCGATGGATCGCCTTCGAAGCGTTCGCGCCAGCGGCTGCGGAAGGTGGTGCGGGCCGCTTCGTCCATCGGGAACTCGCGGCCCGGCAGCAGGCGCACTTCCTTGACCGGGAAGATCGAGCGCTGGGTGTCGGCGTCGAAGGTGCGGATCGATTCGATTTCGTCGCCGAACAGGTCGAGCCGGTAGGGCAGGGCGGAACCCATCGGGAACAGGTCGATCAGGCCGCCGCGCACCGAGTATTCGCCGGGCGACATGACCTGCGAATTGTGGGTGTAGCCGGCCAGCGTGAGCTGCGCCTTCAGGCGCGTTTCGTCGAGCTTTTCGCCCTGCTTGAAGAAGAAGGTGTAGGCCGCCAGGAACGACGGCGGCGCCAGGCGCACCAGGGCCGTGGTGGCGGGCACGATCAGCACGTCGCACTGGCCGTTCTGGATTTCGTGCAGGGTCGCCAGGCGTTCGGAGACCAGGTCCTGGTGCGGCGAAAAGGCGTCGTAGGGCAGCGTTTCCCAGTCCGGCAGCAGGTGGCAGGCCAGCTTGCCGTCGGCGAACCAGGGGATTTCGTCGAGCAGGCGCTGGCCGTCGCTGGCATTGGCCACGATCACGGTCAGCATCTGCCTGGCGGATTTGAGTTCGAGCGCCGCCACCGCCAGCGCATACGCATCCGAGGATCCGTACAGGGTCGGGAGGGCGAAGCGGTTACCGGTTTTTGGGAGTGATTTCTTTAAATCGAAGGGCATGCGGGCTGCTGGCTGTGAGCGGGACGGGTAATTATAGCTGGAACTGGATAATGCTGACTGTGCCCGCCCGGGGCCGCGAATACGCCCGCTTGCGTCACCCGCCCGGGCGCCGGTTGGCGATCCCGAAGGGCACGTGCACCATCGGGATCGTGCCGCCCGGCGAGGAGCTCAGGTGGGTCAGCTGGTCGTCGAAAAAGATATGCGGCTTGAAGATCGACAGCACGCGCGTCTTGTTCATGCCGCCCAGGAAAAACGTCTCGCTGGCCGACACGCCCCAGCTTTTGAGCGTGGTCACCACGCGTTCGTGCGAGGGCGCGTTGCGCGCGGTGATGATGGCGATCCGCAGCACCCGCTTGTAGTCCGGGTCGCGCTTTTGCGCGCGTTCCTCCAGCCGCTGCATCAGCGACAGCTTGCGGAACATCTCGGCCAGGGGGCCCGGCTGGTGCGGCACCGCCATGTGCAGCGTCTCGTGGGCATGGAATTCCTCAAGGTCGTTATTGCGCTTGAAGATGGTCTCGGATTCGTCGTCGGCGATCACGCCGTCGAAGTCGAAGGCCACGCGCAGTTCGATGTCCTCGTCGTCGTCGACGGTCTTCGACGGCAGCACCAGCCCGGCCGGATAGTTGGCCGCGATGGCGCTCTTGACGTCTTCTTCGTTCGCGCTCAGGAACAGGGCCGCGTTGAAGGCCGGCAGGTAGGTGTAGGGCGACTTCCCGGTGATGAAGGCCGCGCGCGAGATATCCAGGCCGTAGTGGGCGATCGAGCGCATCACGCGCAGGCCGGTTTCGGGCGAGTTGCGCGAAAAGAGCACCACTTCGACCGGAGTCTGGCGCGGGAACACCTTGTTGATGTTGAGGAAGCGGCGGATGAAGGGAAACGCCACGCCCTTGCCGAGAATGACGTCCAGGTTGCGCTCCTGGTACCTGCGGTATTCGTCCGGCCCGCTGTCCAGGTACACCTGGTGCGAGGCGGTCAGGTCGAACAGGGCGCTCGACGCCACGCCGATCACCAGCTTGTGCTCAATCTCGAACGGCATCAGTCATCCTCGTTATTCATCGTCGCTATGCAGTTCCTCGAAACAGGCCAGGCCGGCCGCGTCCAGCCCTTCGAGCACGAACGGGTCGTCCTCTTCGAAGTGGGCCGAATCGACCAGCATGCGCAGGCGACTGAGCATGTCGGCCAGCGCAACCGCCTGCGACAGCGGCGTGCCGTCCAGGCGGCCGGCTTCGCGGATGGCGCTCGTCACCGTGTCGGGAAAACCCCATGCTTCGGCGATCCGCACCGACAGCGCGCGCGCCTGCGCGTGCAGGGCGGCGACAAAGTCTTCCGACTGCGGCAGCGACGCTTCGGTATTGGCCTGGTCCAGCACGCGGAAGGCGACGATCAGGCCCATATTGTGCAGCAGCCCGGCGAAATACGCTTCGACCGGGTTGGCGCGCACCGAGGGCGCCAGCACGCTGGCGGCAAGCGCGCATTTTTCGCACTGGCGCCACAGCAGCGGCGTGGACAATTGCGAAAACGGCCCCGGATGCATGCTCATGATGACCGGCAGCAGCGAGGCGCGTCCGACCAGCATGCGCAAGCCGTTCACCCCCAGCAGCATGGTGGCCCGTTCGACCGTGGTCACCGGGTCGTTGGCGTGATAGTGCGGATGGTGGCAGGGCCGGTTCGCTTCGCGCAGCACTTCGGCGATCAGCGCCTTGTCCTGCGACAGCTGGCGCGCCAGGTCGGCGCCGGACACGGAACTGTCGCGCATGGAGCGCAGCAGCGGCGTGAACACGGCCGGCCGGCTGGGCGCGAGGGCGATCTCGGCAAGCGGCAGCTGGGTCACGTAGGCCAGTTCGACCAGGACCACTTTTTCGTCGCTGGACGGGCCGCTGTTCTGGGTGATGCCGGCCAGCCAGCGGTAGAACAGCAGGTCCACCATGGCGGCGTGCGCAGCGTCGGGCGCCCGCGTCCTGGCAGGCGCCGGCGCGGCCACGGCGACGGGCGCAGGCTTGCTTTCCTCGCTGTCGCCGCCCAACAAATTCTTCAGCCACCGTTTCATTGCTTGTTCTCTTTTTCCTGCACAAAGGCTGTACCCGGGATTTTACATGATTACTCAGTAGAAACTCAGGCTGACCTTGTCCGGCGTCGTGTCTGGTGCACGCATGTTTGTCGAACTTTAATCTTGACTTAATCGCAATGAAACAGGACGACCGTGACGTTATCGCGGCTGCCGTCGTGCAGGGCCGTGGCGATAAGTTCCTTGCAGCAATCGCCGAGTTGGCCCGGGCGGGCGTCGGCCAGCACGGCGGCGATGCGCTCGTCGGCGGTGGCGCCGTACAGGCCGTCGCTGCACAGCAGGTACAGGTCGCCGGGCTGGACAGCCTGGATGTGCAGCTCGGGAAGGACGTCGCCCGAGGGGCCGATGGCTTGCAGCAGCAGGTTGCGGGGCGGCAGGTTTTCGGTGGCGCCGGCGTCGACCGCATCCTGGTACATGGTGTGGTCGCGCGTGAGCTGGGTCAGCTCGCCGGCGCGGTAGAGATACAGGCGGCTGTCGCCGACATGGAACACCAGCAGCGGGGCGCCCGGTTCGGCTTGCCATACGCCGGTGAGGGTGGTGCCCATGCCGCCGCCGTCGCCCCGGCGCGCGGCCAGGTTGGTCTGGTACATGCGCTGGTTGACGAATTCGACCGCCTCGTGCAGCGTCACCATGCTGGCCAGCGTCTCCTCGCCCCAGATGGCGTCCGGATCGGTCGATTCGGGGTCGAACGGGCTGGCGCGGAAGTTGGGCGCGAGCGCTCCGCTGTCCGGGTCGGTGGCGGCGCGCAGGTAATGGGCCAGCGAGGTCAGCGCTTCGGCGCTGGCGATCTCGCCCGATTCGTGGCCGCCCATGCCGTCGGCCACGGCCACCAGGCCCAGCCCGGCATCGATCAGGAAATTATCCTCGTTCGAGGGGCGTACGGTGCCGGTGTCGGTCATGCCGAAAGCCGTACCGGCGGCGAGGCGGTGCGGTGTGGACGGTGAAAGTTGCTTCCAAAAATACAAGGCGGCTCCTGAAGATGGACTGGCGTACGCCATTCGCGCATTGCCATCCTAGCACGCAGGTTCCGCTTTGTCCGGTGGAATACGGCAAAAACCGGTTCAGGACACCCGCCGGGGCATGCGGCCAGCGCGCGCGAACAGGGTAATGAGCAAGGCTGCGGCCAGGCCGGACAGCCAGGGCCATGGGCCGGCGCCGTCGCGCAGCGCCGTCGCCGAGGGGACGATCACCGTCAGCAGCGCCGCGCACGGCAATGCCGCCGCAGCCAGCAAGCGCCGCCGGCCGTCTGCCGTGCGCGGACGCGCGCCGCGTGGATCGAGCACGAAGCCTGCCACGGCCCCCGCCAGCAAGGCCGTGCCGGCGGCGGCCAGGTAAGCACCGCCGACGCCCAGGTGGTCGGCCAGCAGCGCGCCCGCCGCCGGGGCGCAGCAGGCCGCCAGCGCGGCGCCGCCGGCCAGCATGGACAGCCCGCGCGCGGTTGCGCCGCTGTCGGCGTGGTCGTGCACGTGGCCATGGCAGGTTGTGAGCATCAGCGCCACGCCGGCGCCGCCTGCCGCGCGCGCCAGTGCCAGGGCCGCCAGATCGGGTGCGAAGGCGGCGCAGGCCAGGGCGGCCGCCGCGCCCACCGCGCCGGCGACGAAGGCACGGCGGCGGCCGGCGCGGTCCGACCAGCGCGCGGCCCAGGGCAGCGCGAGCGCGAGGGCCAGCAGGCCGGCGCCGGCCGGCAGCGCGGCGCCAGGCAGGCCGGCGCCGACGGCGTGCTGCGGCAGCACCGGCTGCACCAGCAGTGCGGAAAAGACGCACAAAAAGGCCAGGATGCGCACGCCGGCGATGCGCTGGCGCGCCAGCTGGGCGCTGTCGGCGTCTTCGCTGAAGCGGTACCGGGCGCGCAGGCGGCGCAGCACGATGGCGCCGAGCGCCTGCTGTCCCGGCGCGCCGGCGCGCCGCACCACCTCGCGAAAGCCGGCGTTGATGCGCGCCTCCAGCCGATCGAGGCGCGCCTCCAGGCCATCGGCCTGCGCATCGCCGGCCCGAAAGCGGAAATCGCCGGCGGCCATGCGGCTCATCACCGCGATCACCTGGCGCACCGGCGCCGAACAATGCACGGTGAGGATGAACCACAGCGCCTCGAAGGCGATCAGCAGGCTGGCCACCAGCAGCACGGCGAGCTCGGGCCGCAGGGCGCTCATGCGGCTTTGCACGTAGCCGCGCGCCACGCCCACGTGCACCTGGCCGTGCCTGGCGAAGCGGTGCACGATGTCGGCGCGCGTGTCGAGATGGTCTTCTGGCGCGACCACTTCGGCGCCCTTGCCGCCCCGGTACAGGACTTTGCCGGCGGCGTCGGTCAGCGTGATGTAGGCGATGTCGGGGTGTTGCGCCAGGATCGCATCCCAGGCCGGGCCGCCGGCCGGCAGCGGCGCGCCCTGGCCGATGGCGCGCGCCTGGCGCTGCGCCAGCGCCTCGGCGATGGTGAGCGCCTTTTGTTCGAGCGCGGGCAGGAAGCGCTGGCCGGAGAGCGACCAGGCATACGCCGCCAGCGCCGCCTGGGTGAGCAGCATCACGCCCAGGATGAAAGCGCACAGCAGGCGCACGGGACGCGCGTACAGTTCGCGGTCGCGCCGCAGTACCTGCTTCATTCGATGGCCAGCGGGGCGCTGGCGTGCGCCGGGGCGAGCGTGTCGCGCGCCGCCGCCAGGTCGTGCAGGGCATTCGCCGCCATGACATTCACGTCGCCCACCAGCGCGTTCGCATGCGGTATGGCTTGCTTGGGCGGTGCGCCGTCGCCGAGGGCGGCGTGCATCCCGGCCAGGGTGCGCCGCATGCGCCGCACCAGCAGGTCGACCCCGAACACGAAGCACAGGGTGGTGAGGAGGGCGGCGCACACGGCGGCCAGGGCCAGTTCGCGCGCCACCAGCGCCACGGCGTCCTGCTGGCGGCGCATGGCGTGGCGCAGCAGCAGCGTGCCGGCCGGCGCGCCGTCGCGCTGCGACAGGCGCGCTCCCAGGGTGACGCCGCCCGTTTCGCGCAGCAGCCAGTCGCGCGCGGTCTGCCGCGCCAGCAGCGCCGGCGCGGCCGGGTCCGGGGCGCCCGCGTGGAAGACGGTCTTGCCGGCGCTGTCGACGACGCTGATGGCGGCGATGGCCGGGTCGCGTCCCAGTTCGCGCTCCAGGGCGGCGCCGACGCCGGGCAAGCCCGCGAGCGGCATGCCGAGCGCCATGCGCGCCTCGACATCGGCGCGCAGCTCGCCCAAGGTAAAGCGCAAGCGCGATTCGTCGATGGCGCGGGTGGCCTCGTCCAGGCGGGACAGGTGCAGCAGGACGCCCAGTCCCAGCGCCAGCGCGGACAGCAGTGCGACCGGCGCGGCAATGAGGAGACTGAGACGGGAGGGAGCCATGGGGCGCGAGAAATAGTATTCGAACGACAACAAGTGTAGCATCGAATACGCCGGCCCCCGGTTCGCCACGACACCGGGCGGCGTCATGGCGACGGGATGAGGGTCAGCCCGCGACTTTTTGCGCGCTGCGGGCGGCCCAGCGATACAGGCCGCTGACGATCGCTCCGCCCAGCACCAGGGCGATCAGCATGTGCGTGGTTTCGCCCATGCCGTTGTCGATGGCCAGCGGTTCGGCCACGTTGGTGGCCACGATCAGGCCGGCCAGGCCGACGTTGAACAGGCTTTCGCCGACGATAAAGCCGGACATCACCAGCACGCCGATGCGCTTGGCCGCTTCGCCCCATGTCGCGCTGCTGACTGCGCGTTCGAACAGCCAGCCGGCCACGGCGCCGACGATGACGGGCGAGGTGACCGCCGCCGGCAGGTAGATCGCCAGGCCCACGCCCAGCGGCGGCAGGCTGAAACGCTCCTTGCTGGACTTGCGGATGATGAAGTCGGCCGCCACCAGGGCCAGGCCGAGCATGGCGCCGTAGCCGATCAGCTTCCAGTCCAGGTTATTGCCGATGACGCCCTTGGCCAGGGTCGAAATCAAAGCTGCCTGCGGGGCTGCCAGCGGATCGTCGCCGGGCACGCCGACGTTGGCGGCGCCGGCGAAGCCCTTGGCGTTATTGAGCAGGTCCAGCACCAGCGGCACCACGGTGGAGCCGGCGGCCACGCCGATCAGCAGGGCCACCTGCTGCTTCCATGGGGTCGCGCCGACCAGCTGGCCGGTTTTCAGGTCCTGCAGGTTGTCGTTGCCGATCACGGCCACCGCCAGTACGACGGTGGTGACGAACAGCGCGTAGGCGACCAGCGCGTGCGCCACTTCCGGGCCCATGACGTGCTTGCCGACGAAGCCGACGCTGAGCGAGGCGCCCAGGATGGTCAGGATGGCGATGCCGGACACCGGCGAATTGGACGAGCCGATCAGGCCGGCCATGTAGCCGCATACGGCGGCGGCGAACACGCCGGCCACCAGGATGTAGCCGACGCCCACCGCCACCAGCGGCAGCGACAGGCTGGCCAGCACGCCGCCTTGCAGGAAGCTGGCCAGCAGCCAGCCGGCCGGCACCATGGCCAGCAGGGTCACCAGGCCGACGATGAAGATCGGCAGGTCCTGGTCGGCGCGGTCGATGGCGGCGCCTTCGGCCTTGGCCTTGCGCGCCGCTTCCAGCGCCGATTTCAGGCCGCCCAGGACCGGTTTGCCGAGGCTGGCCAGGGTCACGATGGCGGCGGTGCCGATGGCGCCGGCGCCGATCATGCGCACCTTGGAACTCCACATGCCCAGCGCCTGGTCGGCGGCCGACAGGGTCGATGCCGGTTCCATCGACGTCAATACCGGCACCAGCACGGCCCAGGCGATCAGCAGGCCGACCAGCATGGCGACGCCGACGGTGATGCCCATCAGGTGGCCGGCGCCCAGCAGGGCCAGCGAACTGGCCGCGCCGATGCCGGTGGCGCCGCTGCCGGTCTTGAAGTAGAAGGCCACTTCGGCGGCCATCAGCTTGGCGCCGGCGGCGGCCGCGAAAAAGGCCGAGGCCAGGCCGCCCCAGATCACCGCCATCAGGCCAAGCTTGCCTTCCGCCGCGCCGCTGCGCGAGGAGGTGCCGACTTTCAGCACTTCGGCGGCGGCCACGCCTTCGGGATAGGGCAGGTCGGACTGCGACACCAGCGCGCGCCGCAGCGGCACGGTGTACATCACGCCCAGCACGCCGCCGATGGCGCAGGCGCCGAACACGGGCCAGAACGGCACCTTGGCCCACCAGCCGATCATGATCAGGCCCGGCAGCACGAAGATCACCGACGCCAGCGTGCCCGCCGCCGACGCGATGGTCTGGACGATGTTGTTTTCCTGGATGGTGGCGTCCTTGAAGGCGCTGAGCAGCGCCATCGAGATCACGGCGGCCGGGATCGAGGTGGCGAAGGTGAGTCCGACTTTCAGGCCCAGGTAGACCTGGGCGGCTGTAAAGATCAGGGTGATGACGATGCCGAGGAGGACTCCTCGGATCGTGATTTCTTTCGGTCCCGCCAGTGCGACAATCGCCATCCAGTGCTCCAGTATGTATGAGGGTGCTAAAAAAGCGTCTCATCATAGCTGGCAAAGCGGGAACGGGAAAGCGAAATGCGTGCGTTCCTGGCCGCTCGCCGCACGACGCGCCTGGGTTCCCGCCTGCGCGGGAGCGACGCGACCGCGGGTGGGAACGCGTCCGGGGACCCCGGCTAGCCGCCGGCCTGCGATTCGGCGCCGTGGTTGAACTGCGGCTGGGGCGGGCGCGCCGGCGCCGGCGGCGTACCCGGCAGCGGCGGCTGGTCCGGTTCTCCCGGCTCGCCCGGCTCGGTCCCGTCGTCCGGCAGCGGCGGCAGCTCGTTCATGTCGATCGTCTTGAATTCGGTGCTGCCCGCGTATTCGGCGTAGATCCAGTCGTCGTCCTCGCGCACCACGCCTTCCGGCACCGGGCGCTCCTTCGCGGGGCGCTTGTCGAGGGCCGCGCGCATGTAGTCGACCCAGATCGGCATGGCCAGGGTGGCGCCGAACTCGCGCCCGCCGAGCGAACGCGGATCGTCGTAACCCATCCAGGCCACGCCCACCACATTGCCCGCATAGCCGGCAAACCAGCCGTCGATGGCGTCGCTGGTGGTGCCGGTCTTGCCGGCCAGGTCGTTGCGGCCCAGCGCGCGGGTGGCGCCGGCGGCGGTGCCGAAGCGGGTAACGTCGCGCAGCATGCTGTCGGTCATGAAGGCGTTGCGCTGGTCGATCACGCGCAGCGTTTCGTCGCCGGCGGCCGGCTCCGGCGTCTCCTGCAAAATGGTGCCGTTGCCGTCCGTGATCCTGGCGATCAGGTAGGGCTTGACCGAAAAACCGCCGTTGGCGAAGATCGCATACGCGCCCGCCAGTTGCAGCGGGGTGACGGCGCCGGTGCCGAGCGCCATGGTCAGGTTCTTCGGATGGCGCGCCAGGTCGAAGCCGAATTTGCCGAGGTACTCATGGCCGTAGCCGACCTCGATGGCGCGCAGCAGGCGCACCGTCGGCACGTTCTTCGAGTGCACCAGGGCGCGCCGCATGGTCACCTCGCCATCGAACTTGCCGTCGTCGTTTTGCGGGGTCCAGGTGGCGCCGTTCGCGCCGCTCGGCATGGACAGGGCTTCGTCGAGGATGCGGGTGCCCGGCGAAAAGCCTTTTTCCAGCGCCGCCGAGTACACGAACGGCTTGATCGAGGAACCGGGCTGGCGCCAGGCCTGGGTCACGTGGTTGTATTTGTTCAGTCCGTAATCGAAGCCGCCGACCAGCGCATGATAGGCGCCGGTGGCCGAATCGATCGCCACGAAGCCGGCCTGCACCTGCGGCAGCTGGACGATCGACCAGCTCTTCTCCCTGTCCTTGTCCTTGTCCTTGTCCTTCTGTTTGTCCTGGGCGATGCGCACCACCGCGCCCGGGCGCAGCCTGATGGCCGGCTTGGCGCTGGCGGCCAGCGCCGGTGCCACGAAGCGCAGGCCGGCGCCGCCGATCTCGATGCGTTCGCCGTCCATGGTTTCCAGCGCCACCAGCTTGCTCGACACGTCGGTGACCACGGTGGCCGTCAGGCCGTCGCTGACGGGGCGCTTGCGCAGTTCTTCGCGAATCTCGTCGGCGCGTTCCTGGGGATCGCTCGGGAGCTCGATGAACGATTCCGGGCCGCGGTAGCCGTGCCGCTGGTCGTAGGCCAGCACGTTGCGGCGCAGCGAGTCGTAGGCGGCGTCCTGTTCGGCCTTGAGGATGGTGGTGTAGACGCTGATGCCGCGCGTGTAGGCTTCTTCCTTGTACTGTTCGAACACGGCCTGGCGCGCCAGTTCGGCCACGTACTCGGCGTGGGTGTCGAATTCCTGGCGCTTGGCGGCGACCCGGATCGGTTCTTCCTTCGCGCTCGCGTATTGGGCGTCGTCGAGGTAGCCCAGTTCGCGCATGCGTTTGAGGACGATCATCTGGCGCTTCTTGGCGTTGCGCGGGTTGACCGCCGGGTTGTTGCCGACCGGGTCGCGCGGCACGCCGGCCAGCATCGCCATTTCGGCGATCGAGAGCTGGTCGAGCGGCCTGCCGAAGTAGGCCTGGGCGGCGCTGGAAAAGCCGTACGAGCGCCGTCCCAGGAAAATCTGGTTCATGTACAGTTCGAGGATCTTGTCCTTCGTGAGCGCGTCCTCGATCTTGAAGGCGAGCGCGATCTCGTCGGCCTTGCGCCCGAGTTTCTTGTCGCGCGTGAGGAAGAAGTTACGCGCCACCTGCATGGTGATGGTCGACGCGCCCTCGCGGAAGCCCCCGCGCAGGTTGGCGCGCGCGGCGCCGCCGGCGCGGATCCAGTCCACCCCGCCGTGCGTGTAGAAGCGCGTGTCTTCGATGGCCAGCACGGCGTTTTTCATCATCGCCGGGACCTTCTCGATCGGCATGAAGTCGCGGTGTTCTTCGCCGAATTCGCCGATCAGCACATTGTCGGCCGTGTAGATGCGCAGCGGGATCTTGGGCCGGTAGTCGACCACGGCGTCGATGGCCGGCACGCGCGGCACGATCACGCCGTAGAAGTAGCCGAGCAGGCCAAGCAGCGCCAGCAGGCCGGCGGCGATGATCGAGAGCACTGCGCGAACGAGGTATTTGCGCGTCAGCCAGCGCGTGGGTAAGGAGGGTAAGGAGGGTAAGGAGTCTGTAGTCAAAACGATGTCCGCCAGTGCGGGGCCGTTCGGGGAGTGACGGCCCTGTTCCGGGCGAATTATAGTCGATCGCTTTTACGGCCCCGCTTTCACAGGAGCGACGTCAGGCCGGCCAGCGCGAGGGGCGCCAGCAGCAGCGCCGAGCATACCGTGGCGCGCGGCGCGTACGGCAGCAGGAACACCAGCGGCAGCACGCCGGCCGACAGAAAGCCGAGCCACAGCACGACGCCGACGGTCGCGCTCCACGCCGCCACGCAGGGCAGCAGGGCCAGCGCCAGCAGGACCGAGCCGCCGCCCTGCAGGCCGAGGCGCTGCCTGCGCGACGGTTCGCGCCCCCACACCTGTTGATGATGGCGGTCCATCGCCAGGCACAGCAGCGCCATGCCGGCGTAGGCCAGGGCCAGCGCCAAAGCGCCGGCGAATGCGGTGTCGCTCATGCTGTCCTCCGGCCGGTCTTCAGGGCGGCCCATGCGGCCAGCGCACCGGCCAGCAGCGCCGCCAGTTCCACGCCGGCGCTCTCCCAGTCGGCGCGGCCGGCGATTTGCGCCACCAGGTGGTCGCCCGTGGTCATCCAGTTCAGCAGCGGCAGCAGCAGGCACAGGCCGGCCAGGGCCCCTAGCTGTTCGCGCCATGCGGCGGCCGGCGCGCGCAGCAAACCGTGCGCCAGCGCCGCTACCCAGGCGCCGAAGAAGACCCGCAGCTCCCAGCCGGCGCGCTGTTCCAGGTCGAGCGGGAGCAGGCGGTTGGCCCACAAAAATGCCATGCAGGCGACGGCCAGGCCGGCAATCGCGGCCACGTTCAGCCCTTCGACCAGGCGGTAGACACGGGCCGTGGCCGCGCCGAATTCGGCGCCATGCTTGTTGCGGCGCTTGACCATGAAGAGGATCGCGCCAGTGGCCATCATCGCCGTACCAGCCAGGCCGCACACAAAATACAGCCAGCGGATTGCCAGGCCGCCGAAGCTGGCCATGTGCAGGCTGCCCATGACCAGCCGGGTCAGCGAGGCGGCGCCGCCGTCGACCTGGCCGCCCTGGCGCACCGCCAGCACCTCGCCGCTGGCCGCCGAAAACAGGACCATGCCGGTGGTGTTGGCGATGCGCGTCATGGAGTCGGCTTCGTCGTCCCAGCCGTAGACGCCGATGCGCATGGAACTGTCGCCGGGGTTGTCGATGACGATGCAGCGCACCGGCTGCCTGAACAGGGCCTCGGCGCGCGCGGCATAGCGTTCCAGGTCGGGCACGGCCAGCGCGTCGCCGCTGCGCGCCAGTTTCGCCGGGCCGCCCAGGTCGGCCAGGAACTGCTTCATGTTGTCCACGCCGGGACCGTAGCGGGCCAGCAGCGGCGCCGGCATCAGGGTGACGCTGGAGATGGCCAGGCCGGTGTAGGCGATCATGATCAGGAAGGGCAGGGTCAGCACCGCCATCGCGTTGTGCGCGTCGAGCCAGCTGCGCTGGCCCTTGGCCGGGCGGAAGGTGAAAAAGTCCTTGAAGATGCGCTTGTGCGTGACGATGCCCGACACCAGCGCCACCAGCATCGCCATGGCGGCGATGGCGGTGATCCACAGGCCCACCTTGCCGGCGTGGAGCTCGTAGTGGAAATCGACGAAGTGGTGGCCGCCCAGGGTCGGGCGCACCGGCTTGTGGGCGGCGCTGGCGGCAACCGGGGCGCCGCTGGCCGGGTCGAGCTTTGCCTCGGCATAGCCGCCTTGCCGGTTGAACCAGTAGGCCGTCAGCGCGTTGTTGTCGTTGCGGTTGATGGGCCAGATTTCCCACATGTCGGCGCGCGGGTGGGCCTGGGCCATGAAGGCGGCGCCCAGGGCCAGGCGCTGCCTGCGCTCGGACAGGGGCACCGGCACGGCCGGCGCGGCGGCGTGTTCTTCCAGCGCGTGCTCGGGCGACATCCAGTGCGTGATCGGTTCGTCGAACACGGCCAGGGTGCCGGTCAGGAAAACGGCGTACAGCAGCCACGAGAACCACAGCCCGCACCAGGTATGCAGCCAGGCCATGGACTGGCGCCAGCCGGCCTTCATGCGCCGCTCCCGCTGCGCGCCAGCAGCATGCCGGCGCCGCCGAGGACAAGGCTCGCGCCAGCCAGTGTCAGCCAGACGCGGCCGAGCGGGTAGGGCGAGAAGGCCCAGACGACGGCCGCCGTGTAAGCGGCGAAACTGGCGTAGGTGCCCATCAGCACGGCTTCGGCGCGCGCCATCGGCAACACCGCGCCGAGGAACACGGCCAGGGCGGCGGCGAAGGCATAGCCGCCGAGCACGGCGGCGAGCAGGCGGGACCACATTTGCAGGGTGGGGCTGAGGGTCATGGTTTACAGTGCGGGCGTGTATTTGACGGTGAACATGACGCTGCGCGGCGTGCCGTAGTCGTTGTTGCCGTCGGTTTGGTTAAAGGCCGGAATGTAGTAGCGCTTGTCGAACAGATTGTTGACGTTGAGCGCCAGCGACACTTCCGGGTTGAGCTGCCAGGCCAGGCGCGCGTTCCAGACCTTGAAGCCGGCAATCTTGTAGGTGCGCTCGTAGCCGATGGAATGGCTTTGCGCGCTGAAACCGGCGCCGACGCTGAGCTTGTTCCAGTCGCCCGGCAACTGGTAGCGGCTCCATACGCGCAGCAGGTGCTTCGGGGTCCACTGGCTGAAGGTCTTGCCCTGGTTGTCGGCATCCTGCAGGAACTTGGTGGTGTTCCAGGTGTAGCCGGCCGACAGTTGCAGGCCGGGCAGCACTTCGCCGCTGGCCTCGGCTTCCACACCCTGGCTGCGCACCTTGCCGCTGGCTTTGTAGCAATACCAGCCATCGCAGGCGAATCCGGCGGCGTAATCGGCCACCGAGCGGTTCTTGTGGTCGTAGCGGAACAGGGCGAGCGAGGTGTTGACCTTGCCGTCCATCAGTTCGCCCTTGATGCCGGCTTCCATATTGCTGCCGATGATCGGTTCGAGCGCCTGGCCGGCAACGTTGCGCCCGGACTGGGTTTCGAAGACATCGGTGTAGCTGCCGTAGGCCGACCATTGCGGGTTCAGGGCGTACACCAGGCCGGCGTACGGGGTCACCTTGCCCGAGGCCGTGACGGTGCTCTGCTGGTTGAGGCGCGGCTGGCGGTAGAGTTCGTCGTACCAGCTTGCGCGCGCGCCGGCAATCGCGGTCAGGGCGTCGCCGACCCTGGCGCGCCAGCTGCCGTAGACGCCTTTTTGGCGGACATCGTAATTGGCGTAGGTGGCCCGGCCGCCGCGCGCGACGATGGTGTCGAAGTCCATCCATGGACGGTCGTGGTCGATGTTGAAGATGTTGCCGCCCGGATTGAAGGTGCGCGCGAAGCGGTCGTCCGAGGTGTATTTCGAGTAATTGGCCCCGAGCATGACGTCATGGCGCAGGCTGAGCGCATCGAAGCGGCCGTTCAGGTAGATATCGGCGCCCAGCTTGGCCGAGTTGAAGTCGGTGGACCAGTCGGCAAAGTCGACCCCGCTGCCGTTGGCGGCCACCTTGCCGTGCATGCGCTGGTGTACCGAGGAATTGTTTTCGTCCATGTGGACGGCGGCCGCCCTGAGGGTCCAGTTGGCGCTGAAGCGGTGGCTGAGGTCGGCGTAGACGGTGGTTTGCGCGATTTCGGCGCGGTTCCAGTGGGCGCCGACGTAGGTCGAACGCGGCAGGCCGATGTCGCCGCCGTCCGGATAGCGCGGCAGGCCGCGCACCATCGGGCGCGTGCGGTTGTCGGTCCTGCTCACGGCCAGGCCGAGGCTGGTATCGCGGCTGATGTCGTAGTCGAGCGCGGCGTACAGGGCGCGGTTCTTTTCCCAGACCTGGTCGATGAAGGAGTGGCTGTTGTCGACATCGGCCAGCACGCGCGCGCGGAGGGTGCCGTCGGCATTGAGCGGACTGCCGGCGTCGAGCTGGACGCCGGCGTGATCCCAGGAACCGGCCCTGGCCGAGAGCGCCACCGTGCGTTCGGCCTGGCCGCGCTTGCGCACCAGGTTGACGACGCCGCCCGGACTGCCTGTGCCTTGCAGCAGGCCGGCCGCCCCGCGCAGCACTTCCACGCGGTCGAAATAGACCAGGCCTTCGGTGCCCCAGTTGCCCAGCGCATAGGTGTTGCGCGGAATCGGCACGCCGTCGTATTGCCAGGAATCGATCTGGAAGCCGCGCGCGTTGATGATCATCCCTTGCCCGACGCCCTTGACGCCGACCACGCCGGTGATGTTGTTGGCGGCGTCCATCAGGTCGGCCAGGCCCTGGTCGTCCATCTGTTCGCGCGTCAGGACGCTGACCGATTGCGGGATCTCCTTGCGCGCCAGTTCGCCTTTGCCCAGGGTCACCAGGCTGCTGTTGTAGGAGTTGCTGCCTTCGGTGCTGGCGCTGCGCACGGTCTGGGCGCTGACCTTGATTTCATGCATGGTCTGCGCGGGTACAGGAGGCGCGACGGCCGGCCTGGCGGACGCTGGCGCCGGCGCCGCGATCAATAGGTAACCGGCGCCCGACTTGCCGGCCGCGTAGCCCGTGCCGCGCAGCAGGACCTCGAAACCTTGTTCCACGCCGTAGCTGCCGGACAGGCCCTGGCTGCGCAAGCCCTGGACTTTGGCGGCGTCGACCGCGATGGCGACGCCGGCCAGCTGGGCGTAGCGGTTCAGGGCGTCGGCCAGCGGGCCGGCAGCGATGCTGTACTGGCGCGCCTGGGCCTGGGCCTGGGCATGCGCGTGCAGGGCCGGACCGGCGCTGAGCAAGGCGCCGCAGGCGAGCTCGATGGCGATGGCGGAGGCGCGCAGGCTGCGCGAAGGGGATGATGTAAACATGTCGATGCTTCCTTGTTGATGGGTTTCATTGACATGACGAAGCAAAAAACAAAACCGGAACCCGATATCGCAAAAATTTTCTATTTGTTCGTGTCGACCAGGACCAGCCACGGCGTCACGCTGCGCATGCGCAGTTGCGGGAAGCTCTCGCGCAGCAGGCGCAGGGCACGGTCGCTGTCGTCCAGCGGCAGCACGGCGGACACGCGGATGCCGGCCAGTTGCGCCGGGTCGTACTGGATGCGCCCGCGCCGGTGCCGGTTCAGCTGCGCCAGCACCTCGGCCAGCGGACGGTCGGACACCACCAGCTGGTGCAGGCGCCAGGCGTCGTCGATGCTGGCCGGGTCGATCGGGGCCGGGGCGCCGATGCCGGCGGCGTCGATGCGCACGCGCTGGCCGGCGGCCACCGTCGTTTCGCCACCGGCAGCGGCCTGCACCGCCACGCGCGATTCCAGCATGGTGAGGACGGTGGACGCGTCCTGGCGCGCCACCGTAAAGCGCGTGCCGAGGGCGCGCATGCTGCCTTGCGCCGTCTCGACGACGAAGGGGCGCGCCGCATCCTTGGCCACGTCGACCAGGATCTCGCCCTGCACCAGTTCCAGCGTGCGGCGGCCGGCGTCGAAGCGCAGGTTGACGGCGCTGGCGCCGCCCAGGGTGATGCGGCTGCCGTCGTCCAGGGTGCGGCTGTGCCACTGGCCGGCGCCGGCGCGCACGTCGGCCAGCAGCCATGCCGGCCGATAGGTCGTGGCGGTGAGCCAGGCCGGTCCGGCCAGCAGCGCCAGCGCGGCGCCGATGGCGGCGGCGGCGCGGCGCGCGCGTTTGG
>NZ_RXLQ01000028.1 GCF_003953935.1 Massilia atriviolacea | reverse complement strand
GGCGCCGTCTTCGGCGCGGCGGCGCCCGGCGCGGCGGCGCCCGGCGTGCCGGCTTTCGGCGCGGCGGCCGCGGGCGTGACGGCGGCAGCGGCGGCGGTGGCGATCGGCAGCGCGCCTTCCCTGATCGGCGCCATCTTTTGCAGGTTTTTCCTGGTCGGCGCGGGCGGCTCTTCGGGCGGGCGCTCCGGCAGCTGCGGCAGGGTGGTCAGGATCAGCACGTGGCGGTGGCGGTCGATCCCGGCCAGCGGCTGGCACACCACGCCGCCGAAGGCGCCGGCGCCGCTGTTTTCGACCTTGCTGACCTTGGCCACGGCCAGGCCGGCCGGGTAGACCCCGTCCAGGCCCGAGGTAATCAGGACGTCGCCCACCTGGATGTCGGCATTGGGCGCGACGAAGCGCAGGTCGAGCGTGCCGGACTGGCCGCGCCCGTAGGCCACGCTGCGCAAGCCGTTCCTCAGCACCTGCACCGGAATGGCCTGTTCGCGGTCGGTCAGGAGCGTGACTTCGGAGGTAAACGGGAACACGCGCGTGACCTGGCCGACCACGCCGGCGTTATCGATCACCGGCTGGCCGAGCGCGGCGCCGTGCTGGCTGCCGCGGTCGAGCACGATTTTTCGGGTGGAGCTGTCGCGCGCGTCGTACAGGATTTCGCTGAGCATGGTCTTGACCGGCACATGCTCGCGCGCGCCCAGCAGTTTGCGCAGCTGGGCGTTTTCGACGCTCTGGAGCTGGGCTTGCTGGAGTTTTTCGGCGACCGCGACCTGCTCGATCTTGAGCTCGCGCACTTCCTGCCTGAGCGAGGAAACGGAAGAGAAATAGCCGCCCATGCCGGCCAGCGCGTCGCGCGGCATGAGGGCCGCCATCTGCAGCGGATACAGCACCGTGCCGGCCGCCTGGCGCACCGAGGACAAGACCTGGATGCGGGCATCGATCATCAGCAGCGCGATCGAAATAAACGCGAAAACCGTCACCTTGACCCGGGCTGGGGCGCCTTGCTTGAAGAGTGGCGGAGGACTGTATTCCATGAAATCCAATAAGCGGGGCTAAGAGCACGCAGGACGAAATCCCGATCGATCGGCACCGGGGTCAGACCTCCGGCTTGCATGCCTTGTCCAACCGGGTCTGTCCATGGTTGTACAAGGCATTGCAAGCCGAAGATCTGAACGGTACGCCGGCTGCGCCGGCAGTGCAAGCCGAAACCGCGCCGCGCACGCGCACGGCGCGCCGGCTGTTACTCGTAAGAAAAGATCGAGCCCAGCTTGTCCATCCGCTCCAGCGCCATGCCGGAGCCGCGCACCACGCAGGTCAGCGGGTCTTCGGCCACCAGCACCGGCAGGCCGGTTTCTTCCATCAGCAGGCGGTCGAGGTCGCGCAGCAGGGCGCCGCCGCCGGTGAGCATCATGCCTTTTTCGGCGATGTCGGCGCCCAGTTCCGGCGGAGTCTGTTCCAGCGCGTTCTTGACGGCCGACACGATGTTATTGAGCGGGTCGGTCAGCGCTTCCAGGATCTCGTTCGAGGAAATGGTAAACGAGCGCGGGATGCCTTCGGACAGGTTGCGGCCCTTGACTTCCATTTCCTTCACTTCGGAACCGGGGAAGGCCGAACCGATGGCCTTCTTGATCGCTTCGGCCGTCTGTTCGCCGATCAGCATGCCGTAGTTGCGGCGGATGTAGTTGACGATGGCTTCGTCGAACTTGTCGCCGCCGACCCGCACCGAGCCCTTGTAGACCATGCCGCCCAGCGAAATAATGCCCACTTCGGTGGTGCCGCCGCCGATGTCGACCACCATCGAGCCGGTCGCTTCGGAAACCGGCAGGCCGGCGCCGATGGCCGCTGCCATCGGTTCTTCGATCAGGTAGACTTGGGAAGCGCCGGCGCCGAGCGCCGATTCGCGGATCGCGCGCCGCTCGACCTGGGTGGAACCGCAGGGAACGCAGATGATGATGCGGGGGGAAGGACGGAATACCTTGGAATCGTGCACCATGCGGATGAACTGCTTGAGCATCTGCTCGGTGACGGTGAAGTCGGCGATCACGCCGTCTTTCATCGGGCGGATCGCCTCGATATTGCCCGGCACCTTGCCGAGCATTTGTTTTGCCTGTTTACCGACTGCCTGGATCGTCTTTTTGCCGTTCGGGCCGCCTTCCTGGCGGATCGCAACCACGGAAGGTTCGTCCAGGACGATGCCCTGTCCGCGTACATAAATCAGGGTGTTCGCCGTACCGAGGTCAATCGCCAGATCGCTGGAAAAGTAGCTGCGTAAAAAACCAAACATGAGTGTCCTGATGCGCAACGGGCTGCGCGTAAGCATTAAAATGAGTAGAGAAACGCTACGAAATAAACAGCCGCCGCGCGCTGACTTCCCGCACCGGCACGGCCGTTTGCATGCTGCGGCCACTCCTATTCGGCGCCGACAACGCATTAGCCCGCCATTCTACCTTATAATTTGCGCGTTAATCGCTGAAAAACCGGTGTTTTGCGCGCCTATTCCCCCTGTGAGATCAGGGCCTTTAGGAAGCTTTTATCGGCTTTAGCGCTCTGTTATCGAAACTTCACTATTCGTCCACACTTTATTCGACGCGGCCCGCGCCGCGCACATTCCATGTCCCTGACACTTTCAGAAGTAGAACGTATCGCCAAACTGGCCCAGCTCGAGATGGACGCCGCCCACGCCGAGATTGCCCTGGTGGAATTGAACGGCATTTTCGCCCTGGCCGAGCAGATGAAGGACATCGACACCACCGGCGTGGAGCCGCTGTCGCACCCGCTGGCCGCGATCCTGGGCAAGCTGCCGCTGCGCCTGCGCGACGACGTCGTCACCGAGGAAAACGCGCGCGAGGCCTACCAGGCGCCGGCGCCGAAGACCCAGGACGGCCTGTACCTGGTGCCGAAAGTGATCGAATAAGGTCGCTGTCGCCGTCGCCGAGTCCATTTGAGCTATCCCGAACCTACGTCAGCCGAGCATCCGCCATGCATACAAAAACCATTGAACAGCTGTCCGCGCTCCTGCACGCGAAACAGATCTCAGCCACCGAGCTGACCACCCATTTCCTGCAGCGCGCCAAAGCGAGCGAGCTGAACGCCTTCCTGCAAGTCGACGAAGCCTTGTCGCTGGAGCAAGCCAAAGCCGCCGATGCGCGCCTCGCGTCCGGCAATGCCGGCCCGCTGACCGGCATTCCGATCGCGCACAAGGATATTTTCGTCACCAGGGGCTGGCGTTCGACCGCCGGCTCGAAGATGCTGTCCAATTACGTCAGCCCGTTCGACGCCACCGTGGTCGACAAATTCAATCACGCCGGCATGGTCACCCTGGGCAAGCTCAATTGCGACGAATTCGCGATGGGCTCCTCGAACGAAAACTCGGCCTTCGGCGCCGTCAAGAATCCGTGGGACACGCTGGCCGTGCCGGGCGGCTCCTCGGGCGGCTCGGCGGCGGCGATTGCCGCGCGCCTGGCGCCGGCCGCCACCGCCACCGACACCGGCGGCTCGATCCGCCAGCCTGCCGCGTTTTGCGGCGTGACCGGCATCAAGCCGACCTATGGCCGCGTCTCGCGCTTCGGCATGATCGCCTTCGCGTCCTCGCTCGACCAGGGCGGCCCGATCGCCCAGAGCGCGCAGGACTGCGCCATGCTGCTTAACGAGATGGTCGGCTTCGACCCGCGCGACGCCACCAGCCTGACGGCCGAACAGGGCAATGTGCGCGAAGACTTCACGCGCGACCTGAACGCCCCGCTCAAGGGCTTGCGCATCGGCTTGCCGAAAGAATACTTCGGCGAAGGCCTGGCGGCCGACGTGGAACAGGCTGTGCGCGCCGCGCTCGACGAATTCGTCAAGCTCGGCGCCACCCTGGTGGACATTTCGCTGCCGAAGACGGCGATGTCGATCCCTGTTTACTACATCATCGCCCCGGCCGAAGCCTCGTCCAACCTGTCGCGCTTCGACGGCGTGCGCTACGGCCACCGCGCCAGCGGGTACAAGGACCTGGAAGACATGTACCGCAAGTCGCGCGCCGAAGGCTTCGGCCCGGAAGTGCAGCGCCGCATCCTGGTCGGCACCTATGTGCTGTGCCATGGCTACTACGACGCCTACTACCTGCAAGCCCAGAAGATCCGGCGCCTGATCGCCGACGACTTCCAGGCCGCGCTGGGCAACAGCTGCGATGTGATCATGGGACCGGTCGCGCCGAGCGTAGCCTGGGACCTGGGCGACAAGACCAACGATCCGGTCGCCAACTACCTGGCCGACATCTTTACGCTGTCGACCAGCCTGGCCGGCCTGCCCGGCATGTCGATCCCGTGCGGCTTCGGCCAGGGCGAGAAGAACGGCAAGCGTCCGGTGGGCCTGCAAATCATCGGTAATTACTTTGCCGAAGCGAAATTGCTCAATATCGCCCACCAATACCAGCTGGCCACCGACTGGCACACCCGCGCGCCGGCCGGCATCTGATTTTCGCCGGGTGCGCACCAGGTGCGCACCGGCAACCTGACAAGAAAAGAGAACACTATGCAATGGGAAGTCGTCATCGGTCTTGAGAACCACGTGCAGCTCACGACCAACTCCAAGATTTTCAGCGGCAGTGCGATCCAGTTCGGCGCCGAGCCGAACACCCAGGCCAGCCCGGTCGACCTGGCGCTGCCGGGCGTGCTGCCGGTCATGAACCGCGGCGCGGTCGAACGCGCGATCCGCTTCGGCCTGGCGGTGGACGCCAAGGTCGCGAACGAGTCTGTGTTCGCGCGCAAGAACTACTTTTATCCGGACTTGCCGAAGGGTTACCAGATCAGCCAGTTCGCCGATCCGGTCGTCATCGGCGGCAAGATCACCTTCGGCTTCGACAAGGATGGCCAGTTCCAGACCAGGACCGTCAACCTGACGCGCGCCCACCTGGAAGAAGACGCCGGCAAGTCGCTGCACGAAGACTATGCCGGCATGAGCGGCATCGACCTGAACCGCGCCGGCACGCCGCTGCTGGAAATCGTCTCCGAGCCGGAAATGCGCAGCGCGGCCGAAGCCGTGGCCTACGCCAAGGCGCTGCATACCCTGGTCGTGTGGCTGGGCGTGTGCGACGGCAACATGCAGGAAGGCTCGTTCCGCTGCGACGTCAACGTGTCGGTGCGTCCGGTCGGGCAACAGGAATTCGGCACGCGCTGCGAAATCAAGAACCTGAACTCCTTCCGTTTCATGGAAGAGGCGATCGCCTATGAAGTGCGGCGCCAGATCGAGTTGATCGAAGAAGGCGGCAAGGTGCAGCAAGCCACGCGCCTGTGGGATCCGGACAAGAAGGAAACGCGCCTGATGCGCACCAAGGAAGACGCCCAGGATTACCGCTACTTCCCCGACCCCGACCTGCCGCCGCTGCTCATTTCCGACGAATGGATCGCGCGCGTCAAGGCCGACATGCCGGAACTGCCGGCCGCCATGCGCGCCCGCTTCACCACCGACTACGGCCTGCCCGAATACGACAGCCTGTTCCTGACCTCGTCGAAAGCGATGGCCGCCTACTTCGAAGCCGTGGTCGCCAAGACGGGCAAAGAGCAGGCCAAGACCGTGGCCAACTGGCTGATGGGCGATGTGGCCTCGACCCTGAACCGGGAAAACGTCGACATCGCCGATTCGCCGGTGGAAGCGTCGCAGCTGGCGCTGATGATCAAGCGCATCGCCGACGGCACGATTTCCAACAAGAGCGCCAAGGAAGTGTTCGCGGGCATGTGGGAAGCCAAGTCGACCGATGAACACATCGCCGACGTGATCATCAAGGAAAAAGACCTGGTGACCATGTCCGACAGCGGCGCGCTGGAAAAGATCGTCGACGAGGTGCTGGCGGCCAACGCCAAATCGGTCGAGCAATACCGTGCCGGCAAGGAAGCGGCCATCAACGCGCTGATCGGCCAGTCCATGAAGGCGTCCAAAGGCAAGGCCAACCCGGCCGAGCTGACCGAACTGCTCAAGAAGAAACTGGCGGGTTGATTCCCTGCCGCGCTGGCGGCACGATCGCCTCGCAGCGGCCGTCAACCCTGAAAAACCGGGCAGCGCACGCCCCGGTTTTGCAGCGTTGGCGGCCGGCGTCGTTTTGCCCAAGTAGAATTGCCTGATGATATTGGCCGTGGACGTGCACGACGATGCGGATTGCGGCCATGCGGCCGGGCTGCTGTTCGAGCGCTGGGATGCCCTGTCGCCCGTGGCGACGCTCGGCAAAAAACAGCCTGGTGTCGGCGACGATGTTCCCGGCGAATTCTACAAGCGCGAGCTGCCCTGCATTCTCGCCCTGCTGGACGAACTCGACGGGCTTCCCGAGACTATCGTCATCGATGGTGTCGTGTTCCTCGACGGCCATGCGCAAGCCGGCCTGGGCAAGCATCTGTACGATGCGCTCGACGGCAAGCCCAGGATTATCGGCGTGGCGAAAACGGCCTACGCCGGCATCGGCGCCGAGTACAAACTGTTGCGCGGCGACAGCATCAAGCCTTTGTACATCACCTGCATCGGCCTGGAGCTGGCGGCGGCGAAGGCACACATCGCCGCCATGCACGGAGCGCACCGCATGCCGGTCTTGCTGAAAACGGTGGATCGCATGTGCCGCGAGCGGGCACTGGCGGTCACGGCCGGCATTGCGCCCGATTCACCGCAGAGCTGAATCCGATTGAGGGCGCGCAAACGCGCGTTCGTTTTTCGCCGTCAGACTGAATGGTCGCTATCCTGCAAACGCCCCCCTCATGCTCACCATCGCCGATCTTGAAACGCTTGCCCGCACGCGCCTGCGCGAGGCCACCGCCCTTTTCATTGCCAAGGAATATTCCGGATCTGCATATCTCAGCGGATATGCCGTAGAGCTGACGCTCAAAGGAAAAATTTGCATGGTACTCAACTGGGAAGGTTTTCCGGAAACGCGTTCAGAATTCAACGGACTCCAGTCCTTCAAGATCCACGACCTGGAAATACTCGCGTTCCTCGCAGGATTAACCCATGTATTGGGAACCAAATATGTCCAAGCCTGGTCTGACGTGACAGGATGGTCGCCTGACGACCGCTATCGCCGTCCAGGATCCCTTAACGCGGCTTACGCCAAGAAAATGCTGGCTGCCGCATCGCTTTTGGTGAGCAGACTATGAACGCGTTCACAGGCAGGCTACTGACCTTGGAAGAAAGCATTGCACGCAAAAAAGGCCCGTTTATCCTGTTTGCGGTGTTAAAAGTACATCCTGTTGTGGACGCCTGGAACCTGGTCGTCTGTGCGGAATGGATCGAGCACGACATCGCCTACGCAATCGACTTCATCGCCAAGCAGCTCTACAAAACCTTCCCTCCGGCCGAACGGGGCAGGATCATGCGTATTGCGACGGTCGCGCCCGACAATCCGGACCTTCTCGACGTGCTCGACCAATACGAAGCCGACCACGAAGTGAAGAAAATGCGTCGCGGACATTACTTCCAGCAAAACATCGAGCAGGGCTACCTATTCACGGCGCGTCGGCAGCAAACCGAACCCGGCTGAAACAACGGGCACCCGCCCGCGCCGCCCACCCAGCGCTACTTACACCCCGTAGCGCGTCCGGTACGCCGACACCGCATCCTTGTACTGCGCCATCTCCGGATCGGCCCCGGCCGCGTTCAGGTACGTGAACAAATCGTCCAGGTTCCCGATCGACACCACCGGAATATTGAACTCCTGGCTGACCTGCTGCACCGCCGAACTCGGCGACAGTTCGCCATCCTTGCCCGAGCGCTCCATGCGGTCGAGCGCGATCAGCACCGCGCACGGCTCGGCCCCGGCGGCGCGGATCATGTCGACCGATTCGCGCACCGAGGTGCCGGCCGAAATCACGTCATCGATGATCACGACCTTGCCGGACAGCTTGGCGCCGACGATGGTGCCGCCCTCGCCGTGGTCCTTGGCTTCCTTGCGGTTGTAGGCGAACGAGGTGTTATGGCCCTTGCCCGCCAGCGCCACCGCCGTGGCCGACGCCAGGGTGATGCCCTTGTAGGCCGGTCCGAACAGCATGTCGAATTCGATGCCCGAATCGATCAGGGTCTGGGCGTAGAACTGGGCCAGCTGGGCCAGGGTGGCGCCGTCATGGAACAGGCCGGCATTGAAGAAATACGGCGACTGGCGGCCCGCCTTGGTGGTGAAATCGCCGAAGCGCAACACGCCCGCCGACACCGAAAACGCGATAAACTGTTGGCGCAAATTATTCACGACGACCTCATTTGTTCATATAGAAAAGTGGCGCTATTTTACGCCACCCTCCATACCCCCTGGAACCATGCCAAAAATTATTTCCGCAAACCTGAACGGGATCCGCTCCGCCCACAAGAAGGGCTTTTTCAACTGGATGGCGAACCAGACCGCCGATTTCATCTGCGTCCAGGAGCTCAAGGCGCAGTTGCCCGACATGACAGAGGAATTCCTGGCCCCGGGCGGCTATCACGGCCATTTCCATTACGCCGAGAAAAAAGGCTACTCGGGCACCGGCATCTACAGCCGGGTCAAACCGGACGCCGTGCGCACCGGCTTCGGCAGCCCCGAATTCGATGCCGAAGGCCGCTATGTGCGTTGCGATTTCGGCAAGCTGACCATCATTTCGGTCTATTGCCCGTCCGGTTCTTCCTCGCCGGAACGCCAGGAAGCCAAGTTCCGCTTCATGGAATTGTTCCTGCCGCACTTGCTCGAACTGCGCGCCGAAGGCCGCGAAGTGGTCATCTGCGGCGACTGGAATATCGCCCACCACGAGATCGACCTGAAGAACTTCAAGGGCAACAAGAAGAACTCGGGCTTCCTGCCGGAAGAGCGCGCCTGGCTGAGCAAGATTTTCGATGAAGTCGGCTTCGTGGACGTGCATCGCGGCATCGACAAACGCCCCGAGCAGTACACCTGGTGGAGCAACCGCGGCCAGGCCTACGCCAAGAACGTCGGCTGGCGCATCGATTATCACGTGGCAACACCCGGCATCGCGGCCCAGGCCAAGGAAGTGCTCATCTATAAGGATGAGCGCTTTTCCGACCATGCGCCCCTGATCATCGATTACCGCATNTGGCTGCCAGAACCGGCGCGTTGCTGCGTTGGCTCCTGCTTGCAGTGCTCGCACTGCCGCGCACTCGCCGCCTTGCACCGCATCCGTTTCTGTTTGCCAAAACTCACATTTATTTCCGGTCAAGTACTTAGCGCGCCAGCGCTACAGGACGCGCGCGCTCTCGAAGCGGCGCGCTTCCCCCGTCAAAGGGTCGTCGAAGCGGATCGAGCGCGCCAGCAGCTTGAGCGGATTGGCGAAATCGTCGCCCTTGCACGGCAGCGCCTCGGGATAGAACCCATCGTTCACGATCGGCGCGCCCAGCGCGGCCATGTGCACGCGCAACTGGTGCTTGCGCCCCGTATGCGGCTGCAGGCGGTACAGCATGGCATCGCCCTGGGGCGCGATCACATCGATCACGCTTTCCGAATTCGCTTCGCCCTCGACCTCCTGCATGCGGAAAAACGGATGTCCTTCCACCATGCGGCTGCGGTGCACCAGCGGAAAATCGAGCGACGGCAAGGGCGCGGCCAGCGCTTCGTATTCCTTCTGCACGCTGCGCTTCTGGAACAGCGACTGGTAGGCGCCGCGGGTCGCTGCCTGGTGCGAAAAGATCACCACCCCGGCCGTTTCGCGGTCCAGCCGGTGGATCGGGGTGAGATGCGCCAGCCCCGTCTTGTTCTTCAGCCGCACCAGTAAGGTTTCGTGCAGGAAGCGTCCACCGGGCGTCATCGGCAGGAAATGCGGCTTGTCGACCACCAGCAGGTGCGCGTCCTGATACAGGATCTGTTCCTCGAAAGGAATCGGCGTTTCGGCGTCGAGCTCGCGGTAATACCAGATGCGCATGCCGCGCTTGAGCACGCTGTCGGGCCCGAGTACGTTGCCGCCGGCGTCGACCACCTCGCCGCGCGCCATGCGGTCGCGCCAGAGCGCCTCCCCCACCTTGGCAAAATGCGATGTCAGAAAAGCCAGCGCAGCGCCGGCCGGGGTGGCGTCGAGCCACACATAGCTGGGCGCGACGCCATCGCGGATGGGCAGCGGAACGTGCGCGTTGGCGTCGGCCTGGCGTCCCATTTACCTGAGCGCGGCCGTGCGGTACGGCGGCAGTTGCGCCACCGAGGTGTTCTTGCTGCGCGCGTACAGCGGCAGCAGCACGTTCATGTGCGCCTCCATCTGGCGGATGCGTTCCTTGCCGCCCGGGTGGGTCGAGAGCCAGGCCGGCGGCGCGCCATTGTTTTGCGCCGCCATTTTTTGCCACAGGATGACGCCGGCGCGCGGGTCGAAGCCGGCGCGCGCGGCCAGGTCCAGGCCGATCAGGTCGGCTTCGCGTTCGTCGTCGCGCGAAAATTTGAGCGAGGCGAACTGCGCGCCGTACTGGGCGATGGTGTCGGTCATATTCGGATCGACGCCGAACACGGACGCGATGATCGCGCCGCCCAGGCGCGCGCCGACGTTGGTCGCGGTCGACTTGACCGTCTGCTCGCGCCCGTGCTCGCGCAGCGCGTGCGAAATTTCGTGGCCCATGATGGCCGCCACTTCATCGTCGGTCAGGTTCAGCCTGGTCAGGATGCCGCTGAAAAACGCGATCCGCCCGCCCGGCATGCAAAACGCGTTCACCTGGTCCGATTCGAGCAGGTTGACCTGCCACTTCCACTTGGCCGCTTCCGGATTCCAGCGCGTCGCGTAGGGAATGATGCGCTTGGCGATGGCGCGCAGGCGCACCACCTGCGGATGGTTGTCGGGCACCAGCGCGCCCTTCTGCTGGGCCTGGCCCATCAGTTGCGTGTATTGCTGCGCCGCTTCCTCGTCCATGCGTTCGGCCGAGGCCAGCACGCGGTAGCGCGGCATCGGCCGCACCTGGATGCCGTCCTGCACCGCCGCCGCGTCTTTTTTGATGGGCGCCGGCAGCGCTTGCTGGGCGCTGGCGACGGTCGCCAGGCTCAGCGTAACGGCCAGCAAGATTGGTTTGATTTGTTTCATGGAAGGTGTCCGTGCTGTGTATTTGATAACATCATCATCGCAGGAAATTGCGTAAACTCGCACACGATATGCATCATGCCGCCGGCCGCCTACGCCGGCCGCGACTTTTTGCGCAGCCGGAATACCGCCAGGCTGCCGCGCAGGTTGGGCAGGAACGAGACCGGCTTGCCGTCGGCCAGCGCGACCCGCTCCAGCACTTCGAGGCCGCATTCTTCCGCCAGTTCCTCGAAATCGTAGATGGTTGCGCAGCGCACGTTGGGCGTGTCGTACCACTGGTACGGCAGCGACTTGGAGACCGGCATGCGGCCCTTGAGCAGCGCCACCCGGTGCGGCCAGTAGGCAAAATTGGGGAAGGAGACGATCGCCTCGCTCCCGACCCGCACGATATCGCGCAGCAGCGCCTCGACGTGCTGCATCATCTGCAGCGACGACAGGCACAGGACCGTGTCGAAGGAATTATCGGAAAACAGGCCGAGGCCTTTTTCCATGTCCTGCTGGATCACGTTGATGCCGCGCCGCGCGCTGGCCAGCAGCGAGTCGTCGGCGATTTCGATGCCGTAGCCGGTGCAGCCCTTGCCGCTCTGGAGATAGCGCAGCATGGCGCCGTCGCCGCAGCCCACGTCGAGCACGTGCGCCTGTTGCGGCACCCAGTGCGCGATAAAGGCCAGGTCGGGGCGCAGGCTGGAGAGGTCTTCGAAATTCATGCTTGTCCTTTCACCGGCATGGCTTCCCAGATGCGCTGGTAGTAGGCGCGCACCATGTTCATGTAACGCTCGTCTTCGAGCAGGAAGGCGTCGTGGCCGTGCGGCGCATCGATTTCGGCATAGGTGACGCGGCGCCGGTTGCAGACCAGGGCCTCGACGATCTCGCGCGAGCGCTCCGGCGAAAAGCGCCAGTCGGTGGTGAACGAGGCGACGAAGAAGTCGGCCCTGGTGCCGGCCAGCGCGCGGGTGAGCGAGCCGCCGAATTCGCGCGCCGGATCGAAGTAGTCGAGCGCCTTGGTGATCAGGAGGTAGGTATTGGCGTCGAAGTATTCCGAGAACTTGTCGCCCTGGTAGCGCAGGTAGGATTCGATTTCGAAGTCGATGCCGAAGTCGAATTTGTAGTCGTTGTTCTCGGCCGCGTTACGCAGCTTGCGGCCGAATTTTTCGGCCATGTCGTCGTTCGACAGGTAGGTGATGTGGCCGACCATGCGCGCCACGCGCAGGCCGTTCTTGGGCACCACGCCATGCGCGTAGAAGTCGCCGCCACGGTAATCCGGGTCCGACAGGATGGCCTGGCGCGCCACGTCGTTGAAGGCGATATTCTGCGCCGACAGCTTGGCGGTGGAGGCGATCACGACGCAGTGGCGCAGGCGATCGGGGAACATGATGCTCCACGCGAGCGCCTGCATGCCGCCGAGCGAGCCGCCCATGACGGCGGCGAATTGCGCAATCCCGAGGGCGTCGGCCAGGCGCGCCTGCGCGGCGACCCAGTCTTCGACCGTCACCACGGGGAAGGAGGCGCCGTACGGTTTGCCGGTGGCGGGATTCGGGTGCATCGGGCCGGTCGAGCCGAAGCAGGAGCCGAGGTTGTTGACGCCGATGACGAAGAAGCGGTCGGTGTCGAGCGGCTTGCCCGGACCGACCATATTGTTCCACCAGCCGGTGCTTTTCGGGTCGCCCTCGTAGGTGCCGGCCACGTGGTGCGAAGCGTTCAGGGCGTGGCAGACCAGCACCGCGTTCGATTTGTCGGCGTTCAGGGTGCCGTAGGTTTCGTACACCAGGGTGTACTCGGCCAGGGCGCCGCCGCCCTGCAACCGCAGCGGTTCGGCAAAGCGCATCGCTTGCGGGGAGACTATTCCAATGGATGACATGAGATTCTAAAAATGGATAAAACGGCTAAACTTAAAACCGTCGTTCCCGCGCAGGCGGGAACGACGCGACTGGGGTGGGGAACGACGTCAAAGCGGCACAAGCAGCGACTCAAACCACCTGCAACTGCCGCACCGCCTCCACGATCGCGTGCGGCTCGGTGGTGCGCAGGATCTTGCGCGTTTGCGCAGTGATCGTCGTCAGGTCGCAATTGAGGATCTCCTGCTTGACCGACAGCAGCTGCGCCGGATGCATCGAAAATTCGCGCAATCCCATGCCCAGCAACAGGCGCGTCAGCTTCACGTCGCCCGCCATCTCGCCGCACACCGCCACGTCGATCCCGGCCTTCTTGCCGGCCGAGATGGTCATCGCGATCAACTGCAGGATCGCCGGATGCAGCGGATCGTACAGGTGCGCCACTTCGTAATCGACGCGGTCGATCGCCAGCGTGTACTGAATCAGGTCGTTGGTCCCGATCGACAGAAAATTCATGCGCTTGACGAACATCGGCAAGGACAGCGCCGCCGCCGGAATCTCGATCATGGCGCCGACATCGATCGCCGCATCGAACTTCTGCCCCGCTTCGCGCAGCTGCGCCTTGGCCTGCTCCACCATCGCCAGGCACTGGTCGATCTCGAACACGTGCGAGAGCATCGGAATCAGCAGACGCACCTTGCCGAACGCCGACGCGCGCAGGATCGCGCGCAACTGGGTCAGGAACAACTGCGGCTCGGCCAGGCAATAGCGGATCGCGCGCAGTCCCAGCGCCGGATTGAGCGCGGTGTGCTCGGTCTGGTCGAGCGGCTTGTCGGCGCCGATGTCGAGCGTGCGGATCGTCACCGGCCGCCCCTTCATCGCCACCACCGCCTTGCGGTACTGTTCGAACTGCTCGTCCTCGCTCGGAATCTTGTGGGCGTGCCCGGCGCGTCCCATGAACAGGAACTCGGAGCGGAACAGGCCCACCCCTTCGGCCCCGCATTCGAGCGCGTGCGGGCAGTCGTCCGGCAGCTCGATGTTGGCCAGCAGCGTGATCACGGTGCCGTCGCGCGTGACAGCCGGGGTTTTCTTGAGCTTGGAGAGCTTCTTGCGCGCCTTGAGCATGGCCGCCTGGCGCGCCCGGTACTGTTCCAGCACCAGGGTGCTCGGATTGCAGATCACCACGCCGGCGTCGCCGTCGATGATCACCCAGTCGTCCTGCTCGATCAGCTGCGAGGCCTGCGACATCCCCACCGCCGCCGGAATATCCAGGCTGCGCGCCACGATCGCCGTGTGCGAGTTCTGCCCGCCCACGTCGGTGACGAAACCGATGAACGAGCGGTCGCGGAACTGCAGCATGTCGGCCGGCGAGATATCGTGCGCGACGACGATCATCTGCGGCTGGAATTCTTCGTCCGTCACCGGCGCCGGGGCCAGCTGGGCGGTGCCCATCAGGACCTTGAGCACCCGTTCGGCCACCTGCTGGATATCGGCCTTGCGCTCGCGCAGGTAAGGGTCTTCGATCTCGTCGAACTGCGCCGACAGCTCGTCGATCTGGGTCACCAGCGCCCACTCGGCGTTGTAGTGGCGCGTGCGGATGATGTCGAGCGGCGCTTCCGAAATCATCGGGTCCGACAGGATCAGCGCATGCACGTCGATGAAGGCGCCCAGCTCCGTCGGCGCATCCTTGGGCAGGTCGGTCCACAGCGCCTGCAAGCCGCGGTGCACTTCCGCCAGCGCGTCCTGCAGGCGCTTGACCTCCGCTTCCAGCTGTTCTTCCGCCACCAGGTAGTGCTTGACGTCGAGCGCCGCGGGCGTGAGCAGGTGCGCGCGGCCGATCGAAATCCCGCGCGAGACGGGAATCCCGTGCAGCGTGAACGATGCCATGGACATGCCGGCAGAGGTGCGTCCGACCGGCATTACTCGCCTTCGCCGAATTTGTCGTTGATCAGCGCGGTGAGCGCTTCGACACATTCCTTTTCATCGGCGCCGTCGGCTTCCAGGGTAACCCTGGCGCCTTTGCCGGCGGCCAGCATCATCACGCCCATGATCGACTTGGCGTTGATGCGGCGCGCATTGCGGGTGAGCCAGACGTCGCTCGAAAACTTCGCGGCCAGCTGCGTGAATTTGGCGGAGGCGCGCGCATGCAAACCCAGCTTGTTGATAATTTCAAGATCTTGTTGAATCATGTTGTAGTCGTCTCTTCACTCGGATCGCACACCTGGTGGCCGCAGCCACCGCCAAAAAAACCTTTACGCCGGTCCTACCCTGATGCGATTGTCGACCCGCACCGCGCCGCTCTGCGCCCCCGCCAGCGCCATCTCGACCACCACGTCGAGCGTGTCGCGTCGGTAGGTGATCGCGCGCAGCAGCATCGGCAGGCTGATGCCGGCGATGACTTCGACGCGCCCGGCATCGGCCAGGCAATTGCAGCAATTGGCCGGCGTGCCGCCCTTGATATCGGTGATCACTAGCACGCCGGTGCCGTCGTCGAGGCGGCAGATCGCTTCGCGCGCCAGTTCGTTCACCTCGGCCAGGTCCTGGTCGGCGGTGACGTCGATCGCCTCGAAATGCTCGGTCGGGCCACGGAACACGTGCGCCACCGCGGCGATGAATGCCTGCCCGAGCGGCGCATGGGTCATCAACAGAATGCCTACCATAATATGTTCGCCTTACTTTCCCTTGCTGCGACGCTCGACGGCGTCGATGAACATCGCCGCCACGTCGAAGCCCGCCTGGTCGAAGATCTCCTGGAAGCAGGTCGGGCTGGTGACGTTGACTTCGGTGAGACACTCGCCGATCACGTCCAATCCTACCAGCAACAGGCCACGCTCGGCCAGCACCGGACCGATGCTCTCGGCGATGTGCAGGTCGTGCGCGCTCAGGGGCTGGGCCACGCCGATGCCGCCGGCGGCCAGGTTGCCGCGAATTTCCGTCCCCTGCGGGATGCGCGCCAGCGAAAACGGTACCGGCTTGCCGTCGATGACGAGGATGCGCTTGTCGCCCTTGACGATCTCGGGGATGTAGCGCTGCGCCATGATGGTCCGGGCGCCGTTGTCGGTCAGCGTTTCGATCACCGAGCCGAGGTTCATGCCGTCGGCGCCGATGCGGAAGATCCCGGCTCCGCCCATGCCGTCGAGCGGCTTGAAGATCACATCGCCATGCCTGGCGTGGAAAGCCCGCAGGCGCGCCGGGTCCGAGGCGACCAGGGTGGGCGAGGTCAATTCGGTGAACTGGGCGATCGCCAGCTTTTCGTTATGGTCGCGGATCGCCGACGGCTTGTTGAAGATGCGCGCGCCCTGGCGTTCGGCCAGTTCGAGCAGATAGGTGCTGTACACGTACTCCATGTCGAACGGCGGGTCCTTGCGCTGGATCACGGCGTCGAACTCGGACAGGCGCATCGCGGCCTTCGGCTCGGCGCGATACCAGTCGTCGGCCTCGCCCGTCAGGGCGATGCGGGCGATATCGGCGCTGACGACGCCCTCTTCCAGGGCCATGTCGCGCTGCTCGAAGGCGTAGACCGCGTGGCCGCGCCGGGCCGCCTCGCGCATCATGGCGAAGGTCGAATCCTTGTACGTCTTGAAGCCGGACAGCGGATCGGCGAGGAAAGCGATTTTCATGGGCGATTCCATTCAGGGTAATGCCTGATTTTAGCCGGAAACGCCGATGTTGGCTTGGGATGAGGCCGGATGAGTGAGCGGGGGCGCCCTGCCCCCTTGTCGATTATCCCTTGCGGCGCTTGACGACAGCGCCGAGTGCCAGCAGGCCGGCGCCCAGCATCAGCCAGGTTTGAGGTTCCGGCACGGCATTGACCGTGGCCACAGTCTGGCTCACGAAGTGGCGCGAATAATAATGCGGCTCGCCAGTCCAGTCATAGGTGGCTGATTCGTACCATACACGGCCGACATCGACCGCGTTGCTGGTGCTGCCCCAATCGAAGTACCAGTTTCCTTCAATGTTGAAGTCCAGGGCGCCGCCCGGGACGAACGAGAACCGTTTCACCATGCATCCGGCACAGGAAACGTAGTCTTTTCCCGAATAGTTCAAGGACTTGAGCTCCGACATGTCGAAGCGGCCGTCGGCGTTGACGTCATCGACAGTCAACGTGCCCTTGATTGTCTGATCCAGCACGGTCGAATCGCTTTGCCAGGATTCGCCGAAATAGCGGAACGACCAATCGAATTGCTGCTCGGCCGCCTGGATCGGGGTGAGGCAGGCCAGCAACGCCGCGCCGGCGAAGAGTGTCTTCATGATTGTCCATTTCGAAAGATTGTAAAATTGACATACTAACACGAATTGACATTTGTGCATCAAGCCGAGGTTTGCAAACACATCGGGGGATGGCGCTGCCGGAGGAGGGACCCATGCGGGCCGATTGCTCGACCATGGGAGCTGCGGGAACCCGCCAGCCTGGACGGGCGGGCCGGGCAACAAGGACGATGCGACTGCGAGGCTGCGCGGCCGCGCGGGTGCGTGGAGCGCAGCGCAGGCACGGGGCGGCGGACCCGTGCCCCGGCTGGCGCGTCAATCGTCAATACACTTCGGGATTCGGATCGGTGCGCTCCATCTCGAGCGAGGCCGCAATCAGGCCCAGCCGGGCCACCACGCCATACACATAGAAGCGGTTCGGCGCCGCCGTGCCCGGCTTGGCCTTCAGGTCCGGCACCGCGTGCTGCTGGGCGAACGCCAGCGGCACGTACTGCGAGCCGGGCGCGTTCAGGTTCTGGTCGATCCCGCGCTCGGCGTGAATGCGGTAAAAGCCGCCCACCACGTAGCGGTCGATCATGTACACGACCGGCTCGGCCACGGCGTCCTTGATGCTCTCGAAGGTCGGCACGCCTTCCTGGATGATGACGTCGCTGATTTCCACGCCATCCTTGATCACCGACATCTTCTGGCGCTGCGCGCGGGTCAGTTCGCGCACTTCGCTGGCGTCCTTGATGGTCAGGATCCCCATGCCGTACGTGCCGGCGTCGGGTTTCAGGATCACGAACGGTTTTTGCTCCTTGATCCCGTATTCCTTGTACTTCTTGCGGATCTTGGCCAGCAGCATCGTCACATTGTCGGCCAGGCATTCCACGCCCTGGTCTTCGTCGAAATTGATGGCGCCGCACTTGCTGTGGAAGGGATTGACCATCCACGGATCGACGTCGATCAGCTTGCCGAACTTCTTGGCCACTTCATCGTAGGCGGCCAGGTGGTTGCTCTTGCGCCGCAGGGCCCAGCCGGCGTGCAGCGGCGGCAGCAGCGATTGCTCGTGCACGTTTTCCAGGATCGCCGGGATGCCCGCCGACAGGTCGTTATTGAGCAAGATCGTGCAAGGATCGAAATCCTTCAGGCCCACGCGGCGGCCGTTGCTTGACCTCACCAGCGGCTCGACCACCAGCATGTTCCCGTCCGGCAGAGCCAGCGGCGTGGGCTGGGTGACTTCGGGCGACAGCGAGCCGAGCCGGACATGCAAGCCGGTCTGGCGGAAAATCTGCATCAGGCGCGCCACGTTCTGCAGGTAATGCGGATTGCGCGTGTGCCCTTCCGGCACCAGCAGCAGGTTGCGGGCGTCCGGGCAATACTTGTCGATCGCGGCCATGGCGGCCTGCACCGCCAGCGGCAGCATCTCGGTGGCAAGATTGTTAAAACCGCCAGGAAACAGATTGGTATCGACCGGGGCCAGCTTGTAGCCGGCGTTGCGCAGGTCGACCGAGCAATAGAACGGCGGCGTATGTTCCTGCCACTCCATGCGGAACCAGCGCTCAATGGCGGGCGTGGCCGCCAGGATTTTCTTTTCGAGGTCGAGCAGCGGTCCGGTCAGGGCCGTGACGAGGTGGGGAACCATGGTTACTTCCTTAAATGATGCGGGAGGGCGACCCTCCAAGGCACGCAGAATTCGCTATATTACCGTGCGAGAACACCACATCGGGGCGAAATCCGTATTTTAAAGTCCCATGGCCTTGCCAGGCAAAAACGAGCTTGCTCACCCGATCCCTTGCCCACACCCGGTGCGGCTCCCCGCCTCCCGCTTGCCGTCAGCGGGGCTCAGGTGCTTGCGGGCACGGACAGCTTGGCGGTGACGGCGTCGCCGACAGCGAAGGCATCTGCCTCCTCGGGCAAGGCGTGATAGGCTTTTTGCGCGGCGTCGAACGCCACTTTTTCCGCGTTGGTGGCAGCCAGTGCCCGGTTGAACTCCTTTGCCGCGGTTTTTTTCGTCTCGAAGAGGCCCATGTACGTCCGGTCCTGCTCCCTCAACTCCCGACGCTCGTTGAACTCCGGGGTCTGTTCTCCTTTATACGTTTCGAGCGTTGCAAGCGCCGCTTCGTGGGCGGCCTTCGCATTCGAAAACTCAGCACCTGTCTGCAACAACCGGGCTGGGGTATGAAGTGCCAGATTTCTGAGCGTGGCGTTGCGTTTCTCGCGATCTGCGCCATACACGCTTGTATGGTAGGACGCTGCTTCGGCGCTCTCGGCTGGGGACATGGGCGACTCCTTGACAGCCAACGTTGCCTTTTCCAGTATGTCATCGGGAATTTGCTTGGAATGTGGCGGCTGTATTCCTTCCTGGGCAATATATTTGGCGATCATGAAGAATTGTTGTGCATGGCGCGATTCGTGGTATGCCGTCCCGGCGGTCTCGGCCATCGACCTGGTTTCCAGGTTTTCCGCCGTCATTCCCATACTCCAGGTTTTCGAGTCGAACTCGCCACTGCGCCCGCCGCCTGGCTCCATCAGTTTGATGCGCGGGGGCGGCATGCCGGCTGCTTCAAAGTGGCCGGTGATGACGTTTTGAAAATGTTCGATCTTTTGCTCGGAGGATTTCTCGGCCCAATCGGCATTCACTGCGTTCATTTGAGCAACGAAGTTATCGATGAGGGCGGGATGCGAAAGACTGGACACGCCTGCGCCGAACAGTCGATTGGGGTGCCCGGTTTTTAACCTCTTGAAATCCTCGGTCACCATTTCGTCGATCAACCGTCGCTGCATATTCCTGTCGCGCGCGGACACTGGCGTTCGCTGGGACGGTCGGCTGGCGGCGGCGCTATTGTCGGGATGCGCGGCCTGGGTTCCGGCTGCGTCGGCAATCGGAGAGGTCTGGATGGGGCTGACGACTTGGCGAGAGGCGGCATGATTGACTGGGGCTGCACGCATTTGTTGACCTTAACAAGAGGGGTATGGCAGGGACCAAGGCGGCGCCTTGGCGGAGCGATCGACTGTCATCGAGTGAGTAGCGCCGGGCCGGCATCGGTTCCATGAGGAACTGGCAACGATGCCTCCCGCCAGGCAGGGCCCATGCAACATGCCGCCGACAACATGCAGCGGGCCCCAGAAGTCGTTGCCAACTTGTGGGGCCCGCTGTTGCGCCTGTATGTGCAGGCCGGCCGCAAGGACCGGCCATGCCGTCGCCGCTCAGCCGTGGTAGGCCGACTCGCCGTGGCTGGTGATGTCCAGCCCTTCGCGCTCCTCTTCTTCCGGCACGCGCAGGCCGATCACCAGGTCCACCAGCTTGTAGGCAGCGAAGGAGACCAGCGCCGACCACAGGATGGTGGTGCCGACCGCGGTCAGCTGGGTGAGCACCTGGCCGCCGATCGAATAGTCCGCCGATGCCTTGTTCGCAACATAGTCGAAGATACCCTGGCCGCCCAGCGACGGCGCCGCGAACACGCCGGTCAGCAGCGCCCCCACGATCCCGCCCACGCCGTGCACGCCGAACACGTCGAGCGAGTCGTCGGCGCCGATCAGGCGCTTGAGGCCGTTCACGCCCCACAGGCAGACGATACCCGCCAGCAAGCCAATCACCAGGCCGCCCATCGGGCCGACGAAGCCGGCGGCCGGGGTGATCGCCACCAGGCCGGCCACCGCGCCGGAGGCGGCGCCCAGCATCGATGGCTTGCCCTTGGTGACCCACTCGCCCAGCACCCACGACAGGGTGGCGCAGGCGGTTGCCAGCAGGGTGTTGATGAAGGCCAGCGCGGCGATGTCGCCCGCTTCCAGGGCCGAGCCGGCGTTAAAACCGAACCAGCCCACCCACAGCAGCGAGGCGCCGATCATGGTCATGGTCAGCGAGTGCGGCGCCATGGCTTCGCGGCCGTAGCCGACCCGCTTGCCGATCAGGATCGCGCCCATCAGGCCGGCCACCGCCGCATTGATGTGCACCACGGTGCCGCCGGCGAAATCGAGCGCACCTTTCTGGAACAGCCAGCCGGCTTTCGCGGTTTCGGTCGCCAGGGTGGCGGCATCGGTGATGGCGTCGGGACCGGTCCAGAACCAGACCATGTGGGCGATCGGCAGGTAGCCGAAAGTGAACCACAGCACCATGAAGGCCAGCACGGCGGCAAACTTGATGCGTTCGGCAAAGGCGCCGACGATCAGGCAGCAGGTAATCGCGGCAAAGGTGCCCTGGAAGGCCACGTAGATGAACTCGGGAATGACCACGCCCTTGCTGAAGGTGGCGGCGTAGGCGAAGGCGCCCTTGGCCGGATCCCAGATGCCCGTCAGCAAGGCCCGGTCGAAGCCGCCGATGACGGCGTTCCCCGGCGTAAACGCGACCGAATAGCCGTAGATGCACCACAGCACGATGATCAGCGCAAACACCACGAATACCTGCATCAGCACCGACAGCATGTTCTTGGTGCGCACCAGGCCGCCGTAAAACAGGGCCAGGCCGGGAATCGTCATCAGGATCACCAGCACGGTGGCGATGAACATCCAGGTGGTGTCGCCTTTTTGCGGCACCGGCGCCGGCGCGGCGGCCGGTGCTGGCGTGGCCACGCTGGCGCTGGCCGGCGCGGGCGTGACTGCGGTGGTGGCCGGCGCGTCGACCGGGGCGACGACGGCGGCCGCCGTATCAGGCTTAGGCGCATCCTGGGCCGAGGCCGGCAGAGGCAGGGCGGCGCCCATGGCGCACATGAGCGCGAGTCCGGCCAGCCATGTTGTGATCGTTTTATTCATCAGTATTCCCTCAGATTAAAGTGCTTCGTTGCCGGTTTCGCCGGTGCGGATACGCACGACCTGTTCCAGGTTATAGACAAAAATCTTGCCGTCGCCAATCTTGCCGGTGCGCGCGGCGCCTTCGATGGCTTCGATGGCCTGTTCGACGATGGCGTCGTCCACCGCCGCCTCGATTTTGGTCTTGGGCAAGAAGTCGACCACATACTCGGCGCCCCGATACAGCTCGGTGTGGCCTTTCTGGCGCCCGAAGCCCTTGACCTCGGTGACGGTAATCCCCTGCACGTTAATGGCCGAGAGCGCTTCACGCACTTCGTCCAGCTTGAAGGGTTTGATAATCGCGGTGATCATTTTCATATCGAGCCTCTCAGAAAGTTTTGGACACGGTCAGCACGGCGCGCGAACGGCCCAGGTCCTTGCCGTTGACCGGGCTGACGTACATGTCGGTGTTGGCGCTGATGACGGCCAGCGCGACCGAGGCAACACCGAAGTCCTTGGTCAGGCCGATCTTGGCATCGTTGTAGCTCAGTGCATCGTTGTGCGCCACGCGCTGGCGGCCGACGTGCAGGTTGAGCACCAGGCCGGTGGCCAGTTCCAGGTTGGCGCCGAGGTCGAGATAGCCGCTGCCCTTGCTGTCGGTGGTGCCGAACAGGTTCGTGGTCGAGTGCGAATACTTGATGTAGGCCGGGCCCATGCCGACCTGGCCGTACAGCTCGAAGGTGTTGGCGTTCGGGTTCAGGCCGTTGGATGGGTAAGCGTAGTACAGGCCGCCCACGTCGTAGCTGACGCCCTTGGCGATCTCGCCGCGCTTGCCGCCGTACAGGTCGATTTCGACATCGCCGTCGCCGCCCAGGTCCTTGGTCCACTTGATGGTCGAGGCCCAGATGCCGGCGTAGGCGCCGCTCGGGTTGTGGGTGTAGTCGGCGCCGCCCTGCACTGCCGGCTTCATGCGGGTTTGCGACAGGCCGCGGTAGCGGTAGTCGCTGGTCACGGCGGCGTTGAAGCTCACTACATGGTCGGGCACGGGCTCATCGGCGGCCTGGGCCAGCGGGGCTCCCAGGCTTGCCAGCGCCAGAGTCAGCGCAGCGGCGAGAGACGACGGAGTAGACAGCTTATTCATGGCGGTTCCCTTATGGTTTTTTAACAGAGACGGCGGTTGGGGTTTAAAATGAAGCCTGGAGCATGCACACTGCTTATTTACCCATTAGCAGAAGTCGTGCCAGCTCCGCGTACGCCCGGACGCGACTTGATTTTGCTGCGGGCGTCCCCAACTTGCTGTTAATAAACAGTAAAATTTCCGCGATTCCTGTCGCGGCCGGCCTATATGCACCAAACTGGCCCACCTGCCGCACCGCAGCGGTGCGCTACCGATTTCACGAGGATTGCGATGGATATGAACAGCTTTTTCAACGACTTGCAGGGCAAGATCAACCAGGCCATCGAGAGTTCGCCGGCCAAGGACATCGAAAAGAACGTCAAGAGCATGATGACCCAGGGCTTTTCCAAGCTCGACCTGGTCACGCGCGAGGAATTCGACATCCAGGCCCAGGTGCTGGCCAAGACCCGCGCCAAGCTCGAAGCACTGGAACAGCGCGTGTCCGAACTGGAAGAGCGCCTCAACCCGGCCAAGCCGCAAGCCTGAGCGGGAGCCAGGCCGGCGCCCGAGGCCGGAACGCGGATGTTTTGCCAAGCAATTTGTTAGCAAAAAAACCTTGTTCCGATTGGCCTTGCGTCATGCTCCCGTCATCTGGGAGGATTATTCTGACCCTGTTGGTGACATGCCCCTGCATCTCCCACAGGTTAGTCCGGTGACCTCGAACACCGGCACCAGACACGCGCAGCCGGAAATCCTCCGGCTGCTTTTTTTTGCCCGGCCGGCTCAGCCTGGAAGGGTATGCGCCTGGCGCGGGCTGACTCCGTACCGCTTCTTGAAGGCGGTGGCGAAATTGCTCGCCCCCGCATAGCCGGCCGCCTCGGCCGCCTGCGCCACGCCGGCCCCGTCCGCCAACAGCCGGCGCGCGCGCTCCATGCTTAGCCACCGCAGGCGTTCGAACACGCTCGCGCCCCAGGCGCGCCGCGTCAGCGCCTGCAGCGAACTGGGGTTGGTGCCCAGTTCGCGCGCGATCTCCGCCATCGACAGTTGCGCGCCCTGTTCGCTGCGCAGCAGCTCGTCCAGGCGCGCCAGCCGGCGCCGGTCGGCGGCGCGCAGCGGCGCCGCCTGCGCGACCGGGGCAAAGGCCGCCAGCGCCTCGCTGGCCAGCTCGATGCAGCGCCCTTCCAGGCGCAGGCGCTGCAAGCCCGGCGCCAGCGCCGCCGGCGCCAGGATGTCCGCCGCCAGCCGGCGCGCCCGCGCCGACACCGTCCACGGCTGGCACGCCAGGTGCTCGCGCAGGAAGCCGCGCAGCGCCGGCGGCGCGGCGTGCGCGTCGAGCCCGGCCAGCGCCATCCATTCCGGCGTGAGCGTCAAACTCACCTTTTTCTCGTGGCGGCCGCGCCGCCAGCGCCGGCTGAAGCCATCGGCTTCGGCCAGGTTGACCAGCGCCCCCGCCGCGCGGGTGCCCGGATCGGCGCTGTCCGGCCCCAGCGCAAAACGGCGGTGGCCGTACGACAGATCGGTGCAGCCCTCGATCACCACCACGATCTTGATGCCTGGATGCAGGCTGTTACTGGTTTCCAGATCGCGCAGGTCGCGCACGGCGGCCGCGTGCAGGATCAGGCCCGGGCGCAGGTGCAAGGTGTCGAACTGGCCGTGCAGCAGCGCTTCGTCGGGCGGGCCGCTGTCGCCGAAGTGATAGCCGGAGCCGAGCAGGCCGGCGCTGCGCACCAGGTCCGCGCGCGTGACCAGCCGCGCGGGGTTTGGCGTTGCGGACATGAAATTTGCTGAATCAAACATTTTTCTGGTTTTTGCAAAGCTTTGAAGATTGCCAGTGTGACATAATCCTGCCTTACTCGTAATAGGAATCATTCGCATTTGATTGCGCGTGTTTGTTTGTCTGTGGAGAATCCCATGAAGTCCCCCGCCCTGGCCACGCTCGCGTGCGCCGCCCTGTCCCTGGCCCGGCCTGCCGGCGCCGCCCATGCCGATCCCGCACCGCTGCCGGTGGTGGTGGTCAGCGCTTCCTCGCTGGAACATACCGTGAAAGATGCGCCGGCCAGCGTCTCGGTCATCACCCGCGCCGACCTGGAAAAACGTCCGGTGCTGGAACTGGCCGACATGCTCGGCAGCATCGAAGGTGTGTCGCTCTCGCGCAACGGCAACCAGGTGGCCGGGGTGCAGCTGCGCGGCCTGGGCCAGGCCTACACCCTGTTCCTGGTCGACGGCAAGCGCGTCAATTCGAGCAATGTGAGTTTTCGCGGCAACGACTTCGACACCGGCTGGGTGCCGACGGCGGACATCGAGCGCATCGAGGTGGTGCGCGGGCCGATGTCTTCGCTGTACGGCTCGGACGCGATCGGCGGCGTGGTCAACATCATCACGCGCAAGATCGGCAAGACCTGGCGCGGCTCGCTCAAGCTCGACACCGTCCAGCCCGGCAACGACGGCGCCGGCGACACGCGCTCGGCCAGCGTCAGCGCCAGCGGCCCCCTGATCGCCGACGTGCTGGGCCTGCGCGTCAGCTCCTCGTACGACAAGCGCAAGCGCGACGCGGGCCTGAACGCCCCGGTCGACGGCGTGGCCCAGCCCGGCTTTCCGCTGATCGCCAACCGTGCGCTCGGCGCCGCCCTGGCATGGACGCCGGGCAGCGGCCATGACGTCAAGCTCGGGCACGATACCAGCCGGCGCGACCACGGCGGCACGGTACTCGAACGCGAGGCGACCTCGCTCAGCCACCGCGGCCGCTACGGCGAGGCGCGCTCGGAAGCGACCCTGAACCTGGACACGACACGCAACCTGGTCGGCACCGTGAGCGGCCAGGCCAACCCGAACAAGGCCCGCACCAGCAGCCTCGACGGCAAGCTGATCCTGCCCTTCGACCAGGCCGGCCAGAGCGTCACCGTGGGCGGGGAGTTGCGGCGCGAACAATTGCACGACCCGGCCAACATCACCGGCCTGCCCGGCACCGCCGGCTACCGCCAGGACCCCAATATCGAGATCGCGCAGTACGCCCTGTTCGCCGAAGATGAAATCAGCGTGCGCGAGAACCTGAAACTGACGCTCGGCAACCGCTACGACCACCACGAGAACTTCGGCGGCCACCACAGCCCGCGCGCCTACCTGGTCTATCAGCTCACGCCTGCGATCACCATCAAGGGCGGCTGGGCGCGCGCCTTCCGCGCGCCGACCCTGCTGCAAGGCAGCGCCAACTGGGGCTCGGTGTCGTGCGGCAGCGCCACGGTGGGCTGCTACATCATCGGCAGCCCCGGCCTGTCGCCGGAGACCAGCACCAGCAAGGAACTCGGCATGCAGTTCGACGATGGCCGCGTCGGCGGCGGCATAACCCTCTTCGACAACAAGCTGAGCGACATGATCGACATCAGCAGCCGCACTTCCGACAAGGCGCTGGCGCAGACCTACGCCAACTTTGCCGGTTTCCTGCCGGACGGACGGCCGATCTTCACCTACCAGAACATTGCCAAGGTCCGCACGCGGGGCGTGGAAACCCATGTGCGCACCGAATTCTCGCGCCAGTGGTCGGCGCGCGCCAATCTCACCTACACCGACGCCAAAAACGCCAGCAACGCGCGCGCGCTGCCGCTGGTCTACCGCCCGCGCCAGAACGCCAACGTCAGCGTGGACTGGCGCCCGACGGCGCAATGGTCGTCCAGCTTCACCGTGCGCCATATCGGCGAGCAATACCTGAGCGTGCCGTCGAACGGGCAGAACCTGGTGCGCAAGCAAGCCTACCAGGTGGCCGACCTCAGCGCGGCGTACCGCTTCGGCAACGGCGCGACGCTCGGCGCCGGCGTGCTCAATCTGGCAGACAAGGGCCGCCAGCGTGACAGCGCGGCCGATTTCAACGAAGAAGGCAGGCGCGTGTTCCTGTCGATGATGGCGAGGTTTTAAGATGCTGCGTTCAACGATCCTGGCGGCTGCGGCCGTCCTCTTTTTCACCCACGCGGCGCAGGCGGCAGCGCCCTTGCCTGCATTCAGCGGCAACTTGCAGGCGCAGCAGGCGCGCGCCCATGCGCTCACCCTGGCCGAAGGCGACTACGTGCAAGGCACCATCAGCGGCCCCGGCATGCGCCTGGTGCTGCTCGACGCGCAGGGCAAGCGCGCGCAGATCCTGGCCAAGGGCAAGCGCGACGAACAGGAATTCATGTTCGTGGCCGGCGCCAACGGCCCCTACACGCTGGACGTGCGCGCGCCCGAGAGCGGCGCCTACCAGCTGAAACTGCTGCAGCTGGTGCCCCGCGCGGCCCAGCGCGCCGCCCAGCAAGACATTGCCAGCCCGCGCCTGCAGG
Organism: Massilia atriviolacea; assembly: GCF_003953935.1. Classification (GTDB taxonomy): domain Bacteria; phylum Pseudomonadota; class Gammaproteobacteria; order Burkholderiales; family Burkholderiaceae_D; genus Telluria_A; species Telluria_A atriviolacea. Next base: position 31,052 of record NZ_RXLQ01000028.1, on the reverse strand, counting down.
CGCTGCGCCAGACGCTCGGGGAAGGCGGCGACAGCGGCGCCTTCTGGCGCGAGGTCGAGCGCGCCGGCACGCCGCTGGTCGAGATGACCGGGCCGGACAAAACGCAACCGCTGGTCACCTTCCTGTGGCGCGGCGCGCGCCAGAACGTGCGCATCATGGGCGGGCCGTCGTCCGACCATGACGAGATGGCGCGCCTGGGCGAGAGCGACGTGTGGTTCCGCAGCTACGCGGTGCCGCCCGGCACGCGCCTGAGCTACCGGCTGGCGCCCGACGTGCCCCAGCTCGACAGCCCGCCGAACGTGCGCCGGCGCGCCATCCTGGCCACGGCCCAGCGCGATCCGCTCAACCGCCTGAGCTTTCCGGACAAGCCGCTCGACCACTTCGACGGCGCCTCGGTGCTGGAACTGCCGGGCGCGGCTCCGCAAGCGTGGGTGGCGCCGCGCGCCGGCGTGACGCCAGGCAGCGTGGAAAAAGTGCGCCTGGCCAGCAAGGCGCTGGGCAACACGCGCGAGATCTATCTGTACCGCCCGCACGGTTACCAGCCAGGCGCGGCAAGCAATGCGCTGGCCGTGCTGTTCGATGCGGAAACGTATCTGAGCGAAGTGCCGAGCGCGACCATTCTGGACAACCTGGTCGCGGCCGGCGCGCTGCCATCGACGGCGGCGATCCTGATCGCCAATCCGAGCAATGCCACGCGCTCGGCCGAGCTGCCGCCGAATCCCTTGTTTGCGCGCTTTCTAGCGGAAGAATTGATGCCCTGGGCGAAGCAGCGCGGCATCTGGGCCACGGCCGACAAGACCGTCATCGCCGGGGCCAGCTATGGCGGGCTGGCGGCGGCGTATGCCGGTTTCATGCATCCTGAACTGTTCGGCAAGGTGTACAGCCAGTCGGGCTCGTTCTGGTGGTCGCCCGAAGGGAAAGGGCGCGAGTCCGAGGCGGAATGGCTGACCCGGCGCTTCGTCGAAACGCCGTCGCGGCCGGTGGAATTCTTGCTGGAAGCGGGCTTGTTCGAAACCGGGCGCAACGGCGCAGCCGGCATCCTCGATTCCAACCGCCACCTGCGCGACGTGCTGCGCGCCAAAGGCTACAAGGTCACGCACCGCGAGTTCGCCAGCGGCCACGATTACTACCACTGGCGCGGCAGCCTGGCCGACGGACTGGTCGCGCTGATCGGCAAGGGCGATGGCAGGGCTGACGGCCAATGAGGCAGGCGCCTCAGCCGGGATGCCTGGCCTTCCAGTCGGCGAACTGCTGGTCGACGACGGCGAACAAGGCATCGTAGATCGTGGCCGGGTCGTCGTCCAGCAGCGGCTCGTCATGCCCGTACCTGCCTTCGCGCTTGCCGAACATGGTCTTGAGGTCGGTGTTGAGCCAGATGCCGTCGAAGTGATGAAAGTAGGTATGGGCAAACTGGCGCAGCCCTGGCGCATTGACGAGATGCGTATCCCACAGGCCGCGTTCCAGCGCCAGCGCGACCAGCTGCGACGGCCGCGTTTGCCTGCGCAGCATGGCGTCGAGCAGGTCCTCGTGCCCGGCAAACATGCTGCGCTCGATCCAGCCGCGTTCCAGCGCCCATTGCACGAACAGGCCGGCGCCGCTGTGAATATCCTTCACGAAATGGAACGACGTCAACTCGCGGCCTTGCACGATCTGCACGCGGCCGTTGGTGCGGCCGTGGTACGACCATAGCAGCAGCTCGATATCGCGCCCGGGGTCCAGCATCAGGGTAAAGCGTTTTTCGAAGATGCCGTTCTCATGCGTCTTTTCGCTGTAGTGCTCGGGCATGCGCGCGGCCACCGCATCCCACAGGGCGTCGCCGTGCACGCCGAACAGGACCGGGTCGCGGTAGGCGCTGCCGAAGCCGACGTGCTGCAGGACCGGGCAGATGGCTTTTTTGCCGACCGGCTTGGGCGGATACGACCGGTTCACCACCATGCGGCTGAAGAGCAGCTCGACATCGGCCTGTTTCGCGGACATCCACACCGTGTCGTCGTGCTTGGCGTTGCCGATCGATTGCGGCGGCGCCTTGCCGAAAGTCGCTTCCGCCAGGGCGCACAGTGCCGGATCGTCGGCGGTGCGCCCGACCATGCTGCACAGCATCTTGAGCCGCTCGCCCATGCCCTCGATGTGGTCCAGGTAGCCTGCCGGCATGCCCACCGCGCCGGCGTCCGATTGGCTGGGCGGCGCGCGGCGTTCGGGCGGATCGCCCGCCGTGTAGGCGGAGAAATCGAATTGGCCGCTGACGGCGGGGCGGCGATCCTGCTTTTCTTGAGCCAGGAGCGGAACGCCTTGCGCGCGGCCACCTGTTCGGGTTCGGGGTCCTCGTCGTCGTCGAGATCGATCTCGGTCCCGGTGTCGCCCGCATCGATGGCCAGCAGGAAGGCGTCGAACGATTCCGCGATGGTGCGCAGTTCGCCTTCGGAGCCGATATACACGACGGCGGGCGGCGCGACCGCTTCGCACAGGCCGACCAGGGAACCGTCGGGCAGGCCGATGAAGCCCCAGGTGTGTTCGCCCCAGCGCTCCATGCCTTCCCAGTCGTTGCCGCCGGCCAGGTTTTGCGGGGAAAGCTCGAAGTAGCCGAGGTCGCCGTACTCATAGGGCGCGAGCCAGGTGAAGAATTTGGCCATCAGGGGTGGTACTGGGCGGCCGATTTCTTTTTCCCATGCGGCTACGTCAAAATCCATCGATGTTCCTGTTCTCTGAAAGCGGGTGTGGATGCACAGTATGCGCCAAGTGCGCGCTTGCCAACGTTTGTCCCGGCAGTGCCTGCGGCTTGACTTGTTTGCATTCGCGCACCAGGCCAGTGTGCAGCGGGGCCGGCCGGTCCGGGATGCCCATGCGGCGACGTCAAGGCCCGACGATGTGCCTGCTTCCGTCCTGTCATCACGCAACCCTGGCGAACAGGCTGTCGCGCGCCATGTTACTGATCGCCAAGGTGGCGGGATGGCTCATGCGGCGCTCGGTCGTGATGGCATACACCTGTTCGACCAGGGAATCGACCTGGCCGAGCGCCACCACGCGGTATTGATCGCAGACCTGGCGCGCGATCACGGTCGGCGCAAAGAAGACCCCCGCGCCCGACTGGCCGAAAGCCTTGATCATGGCGCTGTCGTCGAACTCGCCGACCACGCGCGGATGCACCTGGCTTTTTTCCAGCCACTGCAGGACGCGCTGGTGGATGGCGAAGTCTTCTCCCGGCAAGAGTATGGGCGCGCCGTTCAGGCATGCGGGAAAGTCCTCGCCGAGGCTCTTCGCCAGCTCCGCCGTGGCAAACACGGTCATTCCGCTTTCGCCGAGCAGGTGGTTGTAGCCGCGCACGCTGAGGTGGCTCGGCATGGGGCGGTCGGCAATGATGAGGTCGAGCCGGTGCACCGCCAGGTCAGCCACCAGGCTGGCCAGCCGGCCTTCGCGGCAGATCAGCTTGACCGGCTCGCGCAGGTCCAGGGCCGGCTCCACCAGCTGGCAGGCGATCAGCTTGGAGACCGAATCGGCGCAGCCGACCCGGAACGAAATCGTGGTGGTGAAGGTCTTGTCGCGCACCAGCTCCAGCAGTTCGTCGCCGGTGCTGAAGATGTCTTCCGCGTAGCTGAGGATGCGGCGCCCTGTCTCGGTCAGTTCCAGGTTGCGCCCGACACGCCGGAACAGTTCGACGCCGAGCGTATCGGCAAATTCGCTCAGCTGGCCGGAGATCGATTGCGGCGTCAGGTGCAGCTGGGCGGCCGCCTTGGCGATGCTGCCGGTTTTCGCCACCATCCAGAAATAGCGCAGGTGCTTGAAATTCAAAGAAGACATGTTACCTTTCAATACATCGATTTATTCGATCTCTCAGCACATTATATTCGAGTTGTACGATGCATTCGTGCGGCCTATAGTGAATCCACTAACCCAACAGGAGAAAATCATGCGCGTCACCATCCAGGCAAACGGATTTGTACTCACCGAAGCATTACGCTCGTACACCGAGCAGCGGCTGGGCATGGCATTGGGCTGGGCCGGACAGCACATGCGCAAGCTGGCCGTGTCGCTGTCCGACATTAACGGTCCGCGCGGCGGCATCGACAAGCGCTGCAAGATCCAGGTGCAGCTCGGCGGCGGCAAGGAAGTCATCATCGAAGATACCGAAGCCGACCTGTACGTGGCCATCGACCGCGCCGCCGACCGCGCCGACCGCGCCGTGGTGCGCCAGGTCGAGCGCAAGCGCGATTTTGCCCACACCCGCCTGCCGGCGGCCGTCTCTGCGGAAGAGGAGACCTCCGGCGACGATGCAGGGGAGCGCCGCGATGACGCGGCGCGCTAAGCGACTAACGATGACTGAGAGCATTTTATGAACGGATTAGAAACTATTGCAAGCGCCCCCATGTGGGCGGGATTCGTCGGCTTCGTGCTGGTCATGCTGGCCCTCGACCTGTTCGTATTCGGGGGCAACAAGGCGCACAAGGTCAGCGTCAAGGAGGCCGGCGCCTGGTCGGCGGTGTGGGTCAGCCTGGCGCTGCTGTTTAACGGCGGCCTGTGGTGGTACCTGAAGGGCACGGTCGGTTCGGAGATCGCGGACCAGAAAGCGCTGGAATTCTTCTCGGGCTACCTGATCGAGAAAGCGCTGTCGGTCGATAACGTGTTCGTGTTCCTGCTGATCTTTACCGCCTTCCAGGTGCCGCAGCAATACCAGCGCCGCGTCCTGATCTACGGCGTGCTGGGGGCGATCGTGATGCGTGCAATCATGATCTCGGCGGGTGCATGGGTGGTCAGCGAGTTCAGCTGGGTACTGTATCTGTTCGGCGCGTTCCTGCTCTTTACCGGCCTGCGCATGCTGGTGGCGGTCGACGAGGAACCGGATGTGGCGAACAACCCGATCCTGCGCTTCGCACGCAAACACTTGCGTGTGGCCGAAGGCGATCACGGCGAAAAGTTTTTCGTCGCCAAGGATGGACTGCGCTACGTGACGCCGCTGTTCCTGGTGCTGCTGCTCATTGAAGTGACGGACCTGGTGTTCGCGGTCGACTCGATTCCGGCGATCTTCGCCATCACGACCGACCCGTTCATCGTGTTCACGTCGAACATGTTCGCTATCCTGGGCTTGCGGGCGCTGTACTTCCTGCTGGTGGATGTGGCCGACCGCTTCCATTTGCTCAAGTATGGCCTGGCCATGGTACTGACCTTCATCGGCGCGAAAATGCTGATCATGCCGTGGTATCACGTGCCGGTACAAGCGTCGCTGGCCGTGGTGGCGGTGCTGATTACGGCAAGCTGTGTGGCCAGCCTGTTCATCACGCCCAAGGATGACAAGAAGTAATCAGTAAAACGCGGGAAGTCAAGGAGGTCCGGTTCGCCGGACCTCTTTTTTTGCGTCGCACGCTCCGCTTATAGCGGGTCGCCGCATCGGGCGCCGTGATAAGCGCGCTGCCACGCTTCGACCTCGGCGGCATGGGCCGACAGGAAAGCATGCATGCGCGCGAAACGCTTGACGGTCTGGCGCCGGAACACGTGGTGGACCACGGGTTCGATCAGCCAGCGCAGCAGGCGCGGACCGGCTTCGATGTTGTAGGTGTAGATCAGCAGCGAACCGCCGCCGGCCGCGCGCTCGTGCTTCATCGACGCCGCCCACCTGGAAAAAGGAAAGGACGTGCCGACCATGCGCGCCGCCGCCAGGCGCGGGCGCTGGTAACTGACGAATTCGGTGCGCATCGACAGGGCGCGCAGCAGGCCGCCGCCGGTGCTGGCACTGACCGCGCCGACCGACGGGCATGGTGCGCCGCCATCGAGCTCGGTGTGCGATACCAGGCTGTCCCAGCGCGCGCGCCAGTGATGGTAGTGAAAGACGTCGAACACGACTTCGCACGAGGCGGGCATGGGGAAAATAATACGGTCGTGCGCCATCGGGTCAACTTCTCAAGGTAGGAACAACAGGATGACACCTGGCCTGTCAGCCAAGCTGCGTCGGTTTCTGTTAGCAAAAATGCCTTACGAATGATGTTTCCATGTCGTCGAATTGCGCGGCTGGATGGCTACAGGAATTCAACACCCGGGTCCCGTTGTGGCGAACATCGATGAGATGTCGAGTCAAGGCGATCCCGCCGGGTACCGATCCGATCGCCAGATTGTTCGCATTCTTCGCGCGCTGCCGCGCCATCTTGCTAAAGACGTTCGTGTCCAGAATATACTTCATGCGCCCGAGCCATCGTCGAACGCCTGTTCCAACGCGCTTGCGTCCAGCGAGCGAAGCGCCTTTTTGAACGAGATCTTGGGATACGGCCGCCCCTTCTTCGGAATGGCCTCGGTCATCGGCCATGCTGTACAGCAGTCAATACGCATTAAGTTATTGCTGTGAAAACCACATACTAAATAGATTCACGCTCATTATCACTTTCATGCATAGCGAGAAAAAATCGGGATGGTGAAATTCAATTCGCAATGCCTTTTCCTAGAACTACAAGCACGTCTTCTCTTCACGCATTCCCGCATGGAAATCCGTACAAGATAATCTTGACGTAGATTTCTGCAACTAAAATGACTTCATCATCTTCGAGTAGTGATAAGTTTTTCCACTCCAACCTCGGTATCAGTTATGAAGCCCAATGTCAAGGAGATCGAAAAATATCGGTCTCCCGCACACAAAATAGAAAAACAACAGCCTGTTCGAAAAGTGTAGTTTACAACCTCAGATGTTGAGCGCAGAATAACTAAATTAGAGGCAATCCCATCAAGAAATTTGAGAATTTTTCAAATCCGATTTTGTCCGGCAGCGGCTTAAATTAATGCTTCTCATGATAAATATATTAGTCAATTAAAATAAAAAATTAGGAGATATTTTCGTGCACCTTCATTCATATCGCTTAAAAAACTATCGACGGTTGAAGGATGCTCATATTGAGCTGGCTGACGACATTTCAATATTTGTAGGTTCTAATAACAGCGGAAAAACGTCAGCAACTCAAGCCATCCATGCATTCGTCACAGGAGGAAGGGATCGTCTCAGCCTCTATGATTTCAGCTCTACGTGCTGGAAAACTTTCGACGAGGCTGCAAATATCAACCTAGCCGCGAATATCCCCGAGGGTTTTGCACTTCCAAGCATAGACCTTGACCTCTGGTTCGAGGTTGACGCGCCGGACCTCTATCTAGTAATTCCCTTGCTTCCAAGTACAGCGTGGGAAGGAACTAAGGTTGGCATCCGAATCTCTCTGACCGCTCGAAGTGCTACTAATCTTATTCAAAACTATCAAGAGGCGAAGGCCAAAGGGACTGAGCGAGCTGCGCAGCTCCCCCTCGATTCGCAATATGTTCCCTGGCCTCGTTGCATGACAGACTATCTCCAGCGCAATTTCAAGAGCGAATATGAGTTACGCTATTTCATATTAGACCGCAGCCAATTTGATGAGAATTTTTGCGAAATCGGCAAGTATGTTCCCGATGAATTAGGTGGGGAACCAGGCGGCGGGGCGATTTTAAAATCGCTTATTCATATAGACAACCTAGGGGCTCAGCGGCACCTTACTGATCCTAACCCTGAAGCTGGCGCCAGATCGGAAGATCTGTCTAAACGACTGAGTCGTTTCTACAAGCGCAACCTAAATCAGCGACAAGACGATCACACTGCACTTAAGGCATTATTCGAATCAGAACAAGCGTTAAATCTTCATCTAGATGGGGTATTTAAACCCACGCTAGATAGGCTCGCCAAGCTTGGTTACCCGGGAATCAATAATCCGCGACTGAAGATTATGTCGGCCTTAGACCCCGCCCACGTCATGAGTCAAGACGCACGGGTCCACTATCAGATAGGTGAAGGCGAGGACATCACGACACTTCCCGACAGTTATAATGGGCTTGGTTTCAAAAATCTGATCTATATGGTTGTGGAGATTCTTGATGCGCAAGCTAGGTGGGCGGCTATGGAAAATCGCCCTCCGCTGCACCTGATTTTCGTAGAGGAGCCAGAGGCCCATCTGCACGCTCAGCTCCAACAGGTATTCATCCGAAATGTTCTTGAGCTTTTGAAAGTAGAGGGTGACGATGGTAGTATTTTCGGTAGTCAAATGGTCATCACTACTCACTCGCCACATATCCTATACGAGCTAGGCTTCAAGCCAATCCGTTATTTCCGACGTAAGAACGTCGGCAACGAGCAGATAACGGAAGTCCTGAATTTATCCGCGTTTTATCAGGCACAACCAGATGATCGTGACTTCCTAGAACGATATCTTAAACTGACTCACTGCGATCTATTTTTCTCAGATGCAGCTATCCTCGTTGAAGGCAATGTTGAGAGATTGCTCCTACCCATAATGATTCGGAAGGTCGCAAAGCCTCTCCGATCAGCTTGCTTATGCATTTTAGAGGTCGGCGGCGCCTTTGGCCACCGTTTCCAATCGCTTATTGAATTTCTGGGTCTTACGACCCTGATTATTACAGACATTGATAGCGTCACCCTTGTGACACCGGCGGCCGACGATGCCATAGATGAAGAGGAAGTCGAGGAATTCTATGTTCCAGTCGACGCAGACGAAGAGGCCGCTATTCATTTCCAGAACAATGCTCCATTGGGGAAGCCTGTGGTCCCAGTGCCGAAGAAAAAATACGGCAAGGCCTGTTTGCCCAGTAAACCGGGCGCTGCGACGTCGAACCAAACACTCATTAAATGGCTTCCTGGAAAGCGCACTATAGAAGAGTTGCGTAACGCATCGGAAGCGGACAAGACTAAAGTGCTTGGAGACGATGCGAAGGTTCGCGTCGTCTATCAAATTGAACGAGCCATTACTTGGAACGGGGCGACTGAAACCCTCTGCGGGCGTACACTAGAAGAGGACTTTGGTCTCGAAAACCCGGCATGGTCGCAAGCCATGTCGAGGAAGCCTCTGGGCCTGATTGTGAAAGGAGGAGCTGCGGGTCCTGTCGCGCTTGCCCAAGCTCTTCATGAGAAGGTTTCCCGAAAAAATTTTGATAAGACGAAATTCGCTCTCGCGGTTCTAACTGAAGACGAGCTTGCGTGGAACGTTCCTGCTTATATCCGCGATGGACTTGTTTGGCTGAAGGACGAAGTGCGGATTGAACTTGAGGCCGTTCTTCCTGAGCCCCTTCTCATCGCAGAAGACGTCGTGATAAGGGGCGAACATGAGTAGCCGGGCGAATAAGCCGGACACGCAGGCCGACATTGAACTACGAGACTGCCTTGGAAATATTCCACCGCGCAGCTTTATAATGAAGGCTGGTGCTGGCTCCGGAAAAACTACTTCCCTCATCAAGGGCCTTTCATCAGTCATTCACATGCACGGAAGCAGGCTGAGGAAGACGCGTCAGCGAGTTGCCTGTATTACTTATACTGAGATTGCAGCCGGAGAGATATGGAGGGACGTGGGCAGTGACCCCCTAGTTCACGTCTCGACAATCCACAGCTTCATGTGGCTGCTAGTTAAGCCATTTCAGAACGACATTCGTGTCTGGGTATCTAGACGCATCGTGGAAAAAATTGAGGCGCTTGAAGGAAAGCAGAAAGACTATGGTCCTAGGGTTCAACAGCGCACGAAGGACAAAGATACTCGAGATTTAGAGCGCCTTCGTCGACAGTCGGGGAGGATCGCGGCGGCCAAAGTGTTCCGGTATGGAACTGGCAGCAACTACGCAAAGGGCATTCTGGGACATGATGATATTCTGAAACTCGTGCCCCATCTTATTGCCGAACACCCTCGCTTCCGAACTCTTTTCGCGCGCCAGTTTCCATTTGTATTCGTGGACGAGAGCCAGGACACTACTACCGAGATCGTCGAAGCTTTAAAGACTGTTGAGCGTGAACCCGGCGTTACATTTTGTCTGGGTTTTTTTGGCGATCCGATGCAACGAATCTACGCAACGGGGTCTGGACAGGTTGAAGCAGGCGCCAAGTGGGCTGACATTCCGAAGCCAGAGAACTTTCGGTGCTCAACGAAAGTTCTGAATCTTGCGAACTCCATTCGCCGTTCTGGTGATGACCTCGTTCAAACCCTTGGTCAGCGTCTAGGTCCTGATGGCATCGTTCCAACCCCTGAAGGTTCGGCACATCTTTTCATTCTACCTGCGGACGACACGCGGGACGCAAATTTGATTTTGGTACGCGAGTGGATGGCGGCGCAAACCGGAGATAATTATTGGCGACCAGGGGATGATGACCAAGAGCGAGTAAAGCTTCTCGTTATTGTTCACCAGATGGCCGCACGACGCTTGGGATTTGGAGACCTCTACGCAGCGCTCAATTCCAAGGCTCCGTCAGCATTCAAAGATGGATTTCTAGACGGTTCCGCGTGGCCAATTTCTCCATGTGTAAAATTTTTGATCCCCATCGCTATCGCTCACAACCGTGGTCGACAGCTTGATGTGATGCAACTGATCCGAGCTTACTCCCCCCTTCTCGACAAAGATTCCCTTGTCGGGGTGAGCGTCGCTGAGCGACTTAAAGAATTGGGCGATCTGGTTGCTTCAATCTCAGCAGGTATCGCTGGGAATTCGGGCGCAACGATCGGCGACCTTCTGAAACAGGTACATAACTCTGAGTTACTAGTCCTCGACCCATCGTTGGTTTCGTACCTCGATCCGAATGCACCTGTGCCTATGCTGCCCGATTCAAACGAGACCAATGACATTGACGACGACGTTGACGAAGACGATGAATCAGGCAAGGAATTGGCCGCAATGGATGCTTTTTTAGCGTGTCCTGCTAACCAGCTGTTGGCATACCACACCTATATTTCGGAACGTTCACCTTTTTGGACTCAGCAAGGCATAAAAGGGGCCGAATTCAATAGAGTGCTTGTCGTCTTGGACGATGCCGAAAGTACTCACTTCCAGTTCTCCTACGAAAAATACCTAGGTCTAAAAGAACTCTCAGATACCGACCGAAAACACATTGCCGCAGGCGAAGAAACAACTGTGGATCGAACGCGCCGACTATTTTATGTGAGCTGCACAAGGGCGTTGAAAGACTTAGCGGTCGTTCTCTTCACGGCAGATGTTGAGCAAGCAAAGGTACATATACGTCAGCTTGAACTTTTTGAACCTGAGGCGATTCACACGGCAGCCGTCTTACTGGGAGCATAGGCAATTCGCGTTCGTATGATTGTGCGACAGAGTATCCGAGTGCAAGTTTGGACAGGGGCAGGCTAAATCGAATTCAGCCATGGCAGTGCTAGCAGGGATTAAAAATTTGAATGCATCATATGGCTTTACATTAGTAGCGGGCGATCGGCACTTTTGATAGGATACTTTATCCTAGGCACCAATGGCTGTGGCGCGAAAATACGCAAGTTGGGAACGGTACTAGCAACGTTAAGTTCTATCAAGTAGTGCAGTTTGACGGGCTGAGATCGACGATTCTGCAGAAAGCCGTATGAGGCTGAGCTTGTGCTTGCATCGAGCAATGCCGGCCAGAATGCCCACATCGGCGATCCTCGCGCGCACCTTTGGCTCGCATCAAACGGAACAGGCACGGCAGGCTGCACCATCGGCGCTTCCACGCATTCATCAGGAATCCCATGAGCCTCGCCGTCTTACGCAGCCGCGCCCTGGCCGGCATGGAAGCGCGCGCTGTCAGCGTCGAAGTGCATCTCGCTAACGGCTTGCCGAAGTTCACCATCGTCGGCCTGCCCGACGCCGAAGTGCGCGAATCGAAAGACCGCGTGCAAGCCGCCCTGCAAAACGCCGGCTTCCAGATCCCGGCGCGCCGCATCACCGTCAACCTGGCCCCGGCCGACCTGCCCAAGGAATCGGGGCGCTTCGACTTGCCGATGGCGATCGGCATCCTGGCCGCCTCCGGCCAGATTCCGTCGCGCGGACTGGAACGCTACGAGTTTGCCGGCGAACTGTCCTTGTCGGGCGAGCTGCGCCCGATCCGGGGCGCGCTGGCGATCACCTTTGCCATGCAGCGCGAAGCCGGCGGGCATCGCGGCTTCATCCTGCCGCAAGCCAATGCCGACGAGGCGGCGCTGGTGGCCGAGGCCGTCATTTATCCGGCCGCCACCCTGCTCCAGGTATGCGCCCATTTTGCCGCCAGCGACGACGCCTGCCGCCTCGCCCGCCACCAGCCGCGTGCGTTCGCCCACCTGCCCGTCTATCCGGATTTTTGCGATGTCAAAGGCCAGCGCTCCAGCAAGCGCGCGCTGGAAGTGGCGGCGGCGGGCGCCCACAGCGTGCTGATGGTCGGTCCGCCCGGCGCCGGCAAGACCATGCTGGCCTCGCGCTTTCCCGGTTTGCTGCCGCCCATGAGCGACCAGGAAGCGCTGGAATCGGCGGCGGTGCAGTCGCTCACCGGCGGCTTTTCGGCGGACAACTGGAAGGTGCGGCCGTTTCGCAGCCCGCATCACACGACTTCCGGCGTGGCCCTGGTGGGCGGCGGGGCGGTGCCGCGCCCTGGGGAAATTTCGCTCGCGCATTACGGCGTGCTGTTCCTCGACGAATTGCCCGAGTTCGACCGGCGCGTGCTGGAAGTGCTGCGCCAGCCGATGGAATCGGGCCGGGTCACGATCTCGCGGGCGGCGCGCCAGTCGGACTTTCCGGCGCGCTTTCAATTGATCGCGGCGATGAACCCCTGCCCCTGCGGCTTCCTCGGCCATCCATCGGGCAAGTGCGATTGCACCAGCGACGCGGTGCTGCGTTACCAGGGCCGCATTTCCGGGCCGCTGCTCGACCGCATCGATATCCAAATCGAAGTGGCGGCGCTGCAGCCGGACACCCTGCTGGCCGATGCCGACGGTGAACCGAGCAGCGCCATCGCCGCGCGCGTGGCGCTGGCCCACCAGCGCCAGCTGGCGCGCCAGGGCAAGCAGAACCAGGCCTTGATGACGGGGGAAGTGGAACGGCATTGCCGGCCAGATAAAGCAGGCGAGGCGGTGCTGCGCAAAGCCATGCTGCATCTGAACTGGTCCGCGCGCGCTTATCACCGCGTGCTGAAAGTCGCGCGCACCATCGCCGACCTGGCCGACGCGCGCGTTATTTTGGCCGACCACGTTTCGGAGGCGATCCAGCTGCGGCGGGGGCTGCGCGAACCCTGACGCCGGCGTTCTGCAATTGATCGGCAATGCTGTTCAAGAGCGGCAGATAGACGGCCGCCGAATAATCCTTCGGCGCAATGGCGTCGAAGCGTGTGAAGAAATCGATCCCGGCGCGCGTCATTTCGGTCAAATACGCGCGCTTCCTGATTTTCTTCCTGACGAAGTCATGGCCGTCGCTAAACACATGCAGGCGAATCCATTCCTTGTCGACGTGCCCGACACTGAAGGTGACGGGCTGATCGGGAAAGCCAGTCTTCCAATCCTTGCCGTCGAGGAGATCCGGCAGGCCATCGGCGATGTAGGGCCATAGCCAGTTGATATCGTCCCATAGCGTCTCATCCAGGAGAATGAGGCCGTCCAGACTAAGGACCAGTGCGCCTCCGACATAATCGCTGTCGTCGACACGTCCCGTCCATTCCTCGATGGGAATAAACGCCTGTCCTTTTTTTAGAACAGTTTTTACAGTAAACATAGCGAGGCATCGTGTGGACAAAAAAAACCGGAGCCGCCGCCGCCTCACCCCGCAGGGTGGACGGCAGCCGCTCCGGCTGCGGTCCTGCTAACTGGCAATTAGAACGTGTAGCGGCCTGCCAGGGTGAAGTAACGGCCAACCGCGCCCGTCTGGTGCAGCGACGGGTTGTAGTTGATGCGGCCGTAGGTCTGCACGTCCAGCGGTGCTTTCTTGTTCAGCAGGTTGCTGATCGATGCGGTCAGCTCGAAGTTTTTCGAGACAGCCCATTTGCCGAAGGTGTCGAGCGTGGTGAACGCAGCGATACGGCAGCCCAGCAGCGGCACGTCGTTTTCGTCCACGTCCAGGCACTCGCCGCCAACCTGGTTGGTGTTGCTGATGCTGCTGACGTAGTTGACGTTGCCGGTGACCTGGAACGGACCATTTTCCCAACCGAGGGTGAAGCGCACCTTGGTCTTCGGCGTACCGCCGTTGCCCGACAGGTTGATGTCGCCGTGGGTGCCGGCGAATTCCAGTTTCGTGCCGTCGGCATTGGTACGGGTGAACTCTTTCATGTAGGTCACGGTCACGCCCGAGGTCAGCTTGCCGTTGGCGCCCATGTTGTAGCGGCCGCGCAGGTCGAGGTCGACGCCCGAGGTCTTGGTTTCACCAGCGTTCAGGTACGGTGCCTTGACCATCAGGATCTGGCCTGGCAGGTTCGGGAAGTTGGTGGTCGGCTCGCCGCGCACGATTTCCGCGTCAGGGTAGCCGGCTGGGTTGTCGACCACGGCGCCAGGATCGGAACCGTTGATTTCACCCGTACGCACGATCTGCCACAGGTCCAGCGACAGGTTCACGTTCTTGATCGGTTCCAGAACCAGGCCCAGGCTGTAGCTCTTCGACTCTTCCGGCTTGATGTTCTTGTTGCCGATGGTGATCGCGCCGACCGATTGGGTCGAGCAGTCGAGCGCCAGCTTGGTGACCGGGCAACGGATCGGATCGTTGGCGATGTTGGTGAACGCCGCTACCGCGCTGTCGCCGTTTTCGGCGGCGCTCGGTGCGCGGAAGCCTTCGGCGTAGGTACCGCGGAATGCCATGGTCGAGGTCGGAGTGAACTTGAAGCCGACTTTCGGCGTCGTCGAACGGCCATAATCGGAGTAATCATCGGAACGCAGCGCGAACTGCAGTTCCACCGATTTCAGCACTGGCACGGCCAGCTCGGTGTACAGCGCGGTCACGTCGCGCGAACCCTTCGATGCCGAATAGCCGAGGCCGGCGATATCGTTGGTGTCGGTGAACGGGGTTGCCTGGCTGTCGGTTTTTTCCTTGCGGTACTCGGCGCCGACGGCGATGCCCATCTTACCGCCAGGCAGTTCCATCAGTTCGCGCGAGGCCTTGAAGTCGAACGAGGTGCTCTTCGTGGTGCCGGTGTTGAACAGGGTTGGCGATACCAGCGCCAGCACTTCAGGCTTGTTGACAACGCCCTTGCCGATGCGGAAGGTGCCGTTATTGAGCGCCGTGCGCAGCGCGCTGGTGCGGTAGTAGCCGTTCTGCGTCTTGTCGGTCTTGCTTTCTGCGTACAGCACGCCGGTGTCGTAATCCCAGTCGGCAACGGTGCCTTTCACGCCCGCAAGGACGCGGGTGACCGTCGTTTCCATGTCGGAAGCGCGGGGACGCGATGCGTCGACCCAGCGCGGACGTGCCGCCACGCCCAGGATGTTGTCCGGGTGGTTGGCAGGCATCAGCAGCTGGTCGGGACCCGAACCGGTGTTGTTCACGCGGGCATTGACCAGGTCGAAGCCGGCGCCGGTCAGGCCGGATGGGGTGGTGTAGGTTTTCGCTTCCGATTTGAACACGCCGACTTCGGTGTAGGCGCGGGTGTTTTCACCCAGGGCCAGGGTACCGCGGGCGAACACGTTCAGGTTTTTGGTTTCTGGCTGGATGGTGGCGAAATCGACCGGATCCCACAAGCAACCACCACGGGTGTTGTCGTGCGCGGTACCGCCGGTTGGATCGAGGTTGATCGGATCGCAGCTGCCTGGCAGGTTGGTGACGTTGCCGTTAGGCGCGCCTGCGGCGTTGACCGGACGCAGGGTACCGAGGAAGCTGCTGCCGCCCGCGTTACCGGCGCTGGTGTGGCCGGCGCGCTGGTCACGGCCGCCCCATGGACGCGCATCGGCCTGGCCCAGCCACTTGTCGCGGCTGTTCTGGTCGATCCGCTTCTGTTGTTTCGCGTCGACCGTCATGAAGACGTTGTATTTTTCTTTTTCCAGGTCGCCGAAGCCGATCGCGCCCGAAATGCTGTTCACGTTGCCGTCGCGCTCGCCGGAGATGCCGGTGCTGGCGGAAATGGTCTTACCAACATAGTTCTGGCGCAGGATCACGTTGACCACGCCGGCGATCGCGTCCGAACCGTAAATGGCCGATGCGCCGTCTTTCAGGATGTCGATGCGATCGACCGCGTCGAGCGGGATCGAATTCAAGTCGACGAAGCTGCGCTGGCCGTCATCGCCGAAGCCGTAAGGCGCGGTGCGGCGGCCGTTGATCAGGACCAGGGTCGAGCTCACGCTCAGGCCGCGCAGGGACACGCCCGATGCGCTGCCGGCGAAGCCGTTGGTGAAGGAACCGCTGATACTGCCATTGTTGTCGGCGGAAATGCTGCGCACGACTTCGGCAATCGAGGTCTTACCGGTCTGCTCGATGTCCTTGCGGCTGAGCGTCTGGACTACCGAGATGGTTTCCGCTTCGGCGCGCTTGATGCTCGAACCGGTAATTTCCACCTTCTGGATGCCGTCGGCCGCGGTCTGCGCATTGGCCATCTGCATGCTCAGCGCCATGCCGCCGCCAATAAACATCACACGAATCGACCGCGACAATTTTGTCTCCACCATCATTGCAAAGCTCCTCATTTTGTAAGTAGTTGAACCGTTATGCTCTCGTGAGGCAAAACGGCCACCGATTATTTATATTTGTAATCGTCTCTCGGACGTGTGCACGAGATTTGCCGGAAATTCAAATCCTCGATCACATATATAACCATTACGTACTCTTTCCTGTCAATTATTCATCTTGTACATATATCTAGAAAACAACAATTGGTGCCGCAGCCCTGCTTGCCTTCCTTTCGCACATGCACTAATCGGGTGCGGAAAGACTGCGCGATACGTCCCACATCGGCGACGTTCGCCGTCAGTTGGCGACAATTAGCGCGGCTGCGCCTCCCTGGTGCAGGCGCCATCTTGCCCTTTCGATAAGCCTCATTTTCGCCGGAGCTGCGTTCGTTAAGATTCCCCTAATTCGCGCCCATTAGACGAAAAGTAAATACCCCATTCGCTCCGGGGTATCCAAACAATGGCGCTGCGCGCATTTACAGCGCCGTTTTACAGCGCCTGGTTTATTACCTGAACGGGGGATTGCGGCACTCTCCGGAGCAGCGCGCCGAAGGGGGAAAAACAGCTGTTTACCGCTCCCCGGCCCTGTTGCAAATGCGGGTAAGGAGCAGTGCGCCGGGTTCCGGCCCTGCGCCCGATAGGCTAGTATGAACGCATCGCCGCTTCGATTCGCCGTTCCATGCGCCTGCTCATCCTTTCCGACCTGCATCACGAACTCTGGCGCGACGATGCGCCGCGCATCGACCCGGCCCTGAGCCGGCCCGATGTCGTCATCCTGGCCGGCGACATCGATACCGGCGCCAAAGCGGTGAGCTGGGCGGCGCGCAACTTCGCCGGCTTGCCGGTGCTCTACGTGCATGGCAACCACGAAGGCTACGGCCACAACCTGGACACCGTGCAAGCCGAATTGCAAGCGGCCAGCGAAGCGTCCGGCAATGTGCACTTTCTTTCCTGTGACGAAAAAATCATCGGCAATGTGCGCTTCCTGGGCGCCACCTTGTGGACCGATTTCCGCCTGTTCGGCGACGACGACCGCCAGGCCGCCATGCGCGAAGCCGAGGCGGTGATGAACGATTACCGCCGCATCCGCCTGGCCGGGAAAAACTACCGCAAGCTGCGCGCGGCCGATACCGCCACCTTCCACGCGCTGCAGGTGGCCTGGCTGCGGATCCGGCTTGCCGCGCCCTTCGACGGGCCGACGGTGGTCGTCACCCACATGGCGCCGTCGCTGCAGTCGGTGTCGGAGGACTACGCCACGTCGCGCTTCTCGGCCGCGTACGCCTCGCGCCTGGATGCCCTGGTCAGCCAGGCCGACCTGTGGGTGCACGGGCATATGCACGATCCGGTCGACTACACGATCGGCAAATGCCGGGTCGTGTCGAACCCCTGCGGCTACAAAACACGCAGCGGCGGCACCGAAAACGCCCGCTTCGATCCCTGCTTCATCGTCGAGCTTGACGAGCGCCCCAAAGCTCCATTAGTGCTCTAAAGCATCACGCGAAAGCGGTTTGCACAATTGCATGCGCGGAAGATTTCTTGGTGTTAGTATGCACATCGGGCACGGCGCCGGACCGGTGCGGCCCCCGTGCCCGCCCAGCATCCGCCAGCGGCCCGACAACCTAGCCGGAGGACCTGATCTTGGTTCAAGCCACGCCGTTGCGCATTTCTCCTTTGTTGGCCGTCCAGGGCCGTGAACACGATCTGGACTATGCGCCGGCGCCCTGGGTGCTCAAGCAATGCGCCGAGACCGACATCATCTTCCTGGCCAATCCGCCCGCCTACGAGGAACTGAGCGAAACCTACGCCTACGAAGTGACCTTCAGCAAGGAATCGGCCGCGCGCAAAAAGGCCGAGCCGATCCGCTACGCTTTCAGCACCATGCTCAAGCGCTTTCGCGCAAAAGTACTCAAGCGCAACAAGGTGCTGGGCATCCTGAACCAGCTGATCGCCGCCTCGCCGTCGGCGCGCATCAACGTGCTCGACGTCGGCTGCGGCTGGGGCGAGCTGCTGCAAACGCTGATGACCTCGCTCCCGCCAGCCCTGCGCGGGCGCGTCGCGCCGCACGGGGTGGAAATTTCGCGGGCGTTGTCGACCCTGTCGGACGACAAGCTGCGCCCGCTCGGCGGCCGCTGCGTGCACGCCTCGGCCCAGGAAGGCGTGCTGCGCTTCGAGGAAGATTATTTCGACGTGATCGTCATGGCGTCCTACCTCGAACACGAAGCCAGTCCCTTGGCCGTGCTGGAAAACTGCCGCAAGCGGCTCAAGGCGAACGGCACCATCATCGTCAAGGTGCCCAACTTCGCCTGCTACAACCGGATGATCCGCGGCCCGCGCTGGAGCGGCTTTCGCTGGCCCGACCACGTTAACTATTTCACGCCCAAGACCTTGCGCGCGATGGCCGCGCGCGCCGGCCTCGATGTGGTGCGCATGAGCGCACTCGACACCACCCCCTTCAGCGACAATATGTATGCCCTGCTGCGCACCAGCAAGGCGCAAGCATAGCGCTCAAGCCGGCGCGCATTCCTGCTAACATTCAGGAATGCGAACCTCTTCTTTCAAGCCCCTCCTACTCTCCCTGCTGGCCGGCGTTACCCTGGCCGCGTGCAGCCCCCAATTCAACTGGCGCGACTACAGCAGCCAGGATGCGCCCTTCCGCGTGATGTTCCCCGACAAGCCGGCCACCCATGCGCGCGATGTCGACCTGAACGGCATGACGGTCAAGATGACCATGACGGCGGCCCAGGTCGAAGGCATCATGTTCGCCGTCGGCAGCGCCGAAGCGCCCGACGCCGACAAGGCCGAAGCGGCGGTCGGCGCCATGAAGACGGCGCTGGTGCGCAATATCGGCGCCACCATCCGCAGCGAAAAGCAGGGCAAGTCCTCGGCCGCCGCCGGCAGCGCCAGCGCGCGCGCGAGCGCGATCGACATCGACGCCGCCGGCACGCAGAAAGGCACGCCGATGCGCCTGGTCGGCCACTTCGAGTCGCGCAACAAGCGCTTTTACCAGGTCATCGTGATGGGTCCGGAAAAAAAGATCTCGCAAGACCAGGTGGATATGTTCATGTCCTCGTTCAAGCTGCAGTGAGCGCGCGATTAACAGCCTGACTGCGACCCTGTCCGGCGCCCGCGCCGCGCGCGTCTTCCTGTGCTTTGCACTGGGCTACCTGCTGTCGTACGCGCTGCGGGCGGTCAACGCCGTCATCGCGCCGGCCCTGGTGGCCGACATGGGCTTGTCGAACGCCGACCTGGGGCTGCTGTCGTCGGCCTATTTCGTCAGCTTCGGCGCCATGCAGCTGCCGCTCGGCGTGTGGCTCGACAAATACGGCGCGCGCCGCACCGAGTCCGCCCTGCTGCTGTGCGCCGCCCTGGGCGCCGCCGTATTTGCGAGCAGCAGTTCGCTGGCCGGCCTGTGGCTCGGGCGCGCCCTGATCGGGATCGGCGTGTCGGCCTGCCTGATGGCCGCCTTCAAGGCCTACCGCCAGTGGTTCCCGGCCGAGCGCCAGAGCCAGCTGGCCAGCTGGATGCTGGTGGCCGGCACCTCGGGCGCGCTGACCGCCACCGTGCCGGTGACCATGGCGCTGCCGGCGCTCGGCTGGCGCGGGATTTTCTGGGTGGTGGCAGCCCTGCTGCTGGCGGTCGCCGGCGCCATCTTCTTTTCGCTGCGCGGGGTCGAGCGCCAGTTCGGCGGCGGCGCGGCCAAGGGTGGCCCGGTGGCCGCCGATGGCGGCTACCGGCGCATCTTCGGCAGCGCCTATTTCTGGCGCATGGGCGTCCCGGGCCTGCTCGTGCACGGCATTTTCTTTGCGCTGCAAACGCTGTGGGCCGGACCGTGGATGACGACGGTGCTGGGCAAAAGCACGCAGCAGACCGGCCGCATCCTGTTTGCGTTCAACCTGGTGCTGCTGCTGTCCTACCTGGCGCTGGGCTGGGCCGCGCCGCGCCTGGTGGCGCGCGGCTGGAACACGCACCGCATCATCGGCATCGGGATCGGCGGCATGGTGCTGGCGCAGGCGGCCATGCTGGCCACCAGCGCGCCCTCGGCCTGGCTGCTCTGGCTGCTCCTGGCGGCCTGCGTGCCGGTCACCACCCTGGTGCAGTCGCACGTCGCGCTGGCCTTCCCGGCCGCGCTGGCGGGCCGCGCCAACGCCGCCTACAACCTGCAGCTGTTTATCGGCGCCTTTGCCACCCAGTGGGGTTTCGGGGTGGCGGTCGACCTGTTCAAGGCGCACGGGATGCCGGCGCCGGACGCCTTTCGCGCCACGCTCGCCATCGCCATCGTGCTGCAGGCGGGCGCACTGGCGTTCTTCACCTTCAACCGCGCACAAGCCGACACATCGACCTCATGAATCCAGACAGCGGCGACGCCCTCAAGCTCACGGCATTGAGCAAACACTTCGGCCGTCCGGCGGTCGACCAGCTCGACCTGACGGTGCGGCGCGGCGAGCTGTATGCCCTGCTCGGCCCCAACGGCGCCGGCAAGACCACCACCTTGCGCATGGTGGCCGGCCTGCTGGCGCCCGACGCCGGCCGCATCGAGGTGTTCGGCGCCGACCTCGGACGCGACCCGGCCGCGGCCAAGCGCAGCATGGCCTACCTGCCGGACGATCCGATGCTGTACGCCAAACTGAAACCGACCGAGTACCTGGAATTCGTGGCCGGCCTGTGGGGCATCGAAGCCGATGAGGCCGAGCCGCGCGCGCGCCGCCTGCTCGACTGGCTCGACCTGAGCGCGCACGCGCACGAACTGACCGAAGGCTTTTCGCGCGGGATGAAGCAAAAGCTCGCGCTGGCCGGGGCCCTGATCCACGAGCCGCGCCTCTTGATCCTAGACGAACCGCTGACCGGCCTCGACGCGGCCGCCGCGCGCCAGGTCAAGGACCTGCTGCTGGCCCACGTGGACGGCGGCGGCACCGTCATCCTCACCACCCACATCCTGGAAGTGGCCGAGCGGCTGGCGCAGCGCATCGGCATCATCGAACACGGGCGCCTGATCGCCGAAGGCACGCTCGATGAGCTGCGCGCCCGCTCCCAGGGCGGCACGCTGGAAGACGTGTTCCTGCACCTGACGGGGAAAGGCTGATGGCGCGCGCCGGCAGCGCCCTGTGGCTGCTGCGGCACGAACTGCGCTTGGTCCTGTTCCACCTGCTGGGCATGCGCAAGGAGGCGGCCACCACCGGCATCGGCAAGAAGACCGTCGCGGTTTGGCTGATCCTCGGCGCGCTGATGCACGGCTTCGCGTACATGGTGCTCGCCAACGCCAGGATGGCTGCCGGGCCGCCGCCCTATGCGCTGCTGCAGACGGTCAGCGTGCTGATGATCGGGGTGTTCACGATGATGATGTCGAGCGGCCTGAATGCCAGCGTGACGGCGCTGTTCGAACGGGGCGACCTCGACCTGTTGCTGTCTTCCCCCATCCCGTCGCGCAGCGTGTTCAGCGTGCGCCTGGCGGCGATTGCGGCCGGCAGCGCCGCGCTGTACCTGTTCTTCCTGGCGCCGTTCGCGCATGCCGGCATCGTGCTCGGGCAGTTGCGCTGGCTGGGACTGTACCCGGCCATCGTCGGCCTGACGCTGGTGTCCTCGTCGGCCTCGATGCTGCTGACCCTGGGCCTGGTGCGCTCGCTGGGCGTGCGCCGCACGCGCGTGACGGCGCAGGTGCTTGGCGCGCTGTCCGGGGCGGCGCTGTTTCTGCTGGCGCAGGCATCGAACAGTCCGTTCGGGCCGGCCTTGCGCGGCATCGTCGGGCGCCTGGCGACCCTGTCCGGAAGCGGCGCGGCGCAGGACGCCGGCAGCCTGGCCTGGCTGCCCGCCAGGGCGGCGCTGGGCGAACCCTTGCCGGCGCTGCTGCTGCTCGCCGCCGGGGCCGCGGTGTTCGTGCTGACGGTGCGCCTGGCCCATGGTTTTTTCGTGCGCAGCGTGCAGCAGGCGGCCGGTGCGGTGCGGGTGGCCAGGGCGCCGGCCGCCGGCATGCGCTTTCGCTTCGGGCGCGGCCTCGCGCGCACCGTCATGGTCAAGGAATGGCGCCTGATCTGGCGCGACCCGCAGCTGATCGCGCAGGTCGGCCTGCAACTGCTGTACCTGCTGCCCCTGCTCGCGCCGCTGCTGTTCGGCCGCACCGTCTCGCTGCCGGCGGTGGCGGCGGCGCTGGTGTTCCTGTGCGGCTCCCTGAGCGCCTCGCTGGGCTGGATCGTGATCGCGGCGGAAGACGCGCCCGACCTGCTGCGCGCCGCGCCGTGCAGCCAGGGCACGATCCGGCGCGCCAAGCTGGCCGCGGTGGCGCTGCCGCCGCTGGCGGTGGCGCTGCTGCCGCTGTGCTGGCTGGCGCTGCGGCAGCCGGCGGCGGCGTGCGCCATGCTGCTCGCCTGCGCCCTGTGCGCCTTCCACTGCGCGCTGGTGGTGGCCTGGTGCAGCCGGCCGGCGGCGCGCGGCGACTTCAAGCGGCGCGGCAAGTCCAACCTGACGTCCACCGTCTTCGAACTGCTGAGTTGCGCCGGCTGGGCGGGTATGGCCTTCACCCTGGTGCTTGGCGTCGTCGATGGCTGGAAACCGCCGGTGGTGGTCGGGTCGGTCATGCTCGTCCTGCTGCTGATTGCCTTCGCGGCAACGGCGCGCTTTTTCCGGGTGAAACCGGCTTGAGCCGGCGCACAGGAGACCCCGGAGCACGACCGGAAACGCCGGTTCGTGTTATCGTTTCACCATGCACGCATAATTAGAAAGTTCCTATGTTAATTACCTTCACCTCCAAAGCAGCATCAGAAGTCTTGATGTACAAGGAACACGCAAAACGCATCCTCGACCTCCTCCATAAAGATGTCGACCAGGGCGTCATTACGGCGGCGGAAGCACCGCATGCCTTGCAGGTTCTCGAACAGGAAATCGCCGAGAGCCGCCAGCATGCGGTCTCCGAAGACGTCGAGCGCGATGTGCATGCGCATCACAACGACGACGGCGACGACGCCAACCACGAGCAGATCGAGCAGGTCAGTTTCTCGACCCGCGCTTACCCGCTGGTGGAAATGCTGCGTGCGGCCAAGGCCGGCGGACACGACGTCGTCTGGGGCGTGTAATGCCGCCGCTGGTGGCGCAACAGAGCCACCAGCTCGCCGCCGCCGACGGCACCCTGCTCCATGTCAGCGACTACCTGCTGCCGGCGTCGCCGCTGCGCGGCAGCGTGGTGATCATGCACGGCCTGGGCGAGCATGGCGGACGCCATCGCCACCTGGCCGCCTTCTTCAACGAATGCGGCCTGTCGGTGCGCTGCTACGACCATCGCGGCCACGGCCGTTCGGAAGGCAGGCGGGGCGACGTCATCAACGGCGATCCGCTGCTGCAGGATGCCGAAATCGTTATCGACGAGTTTGCCAGGCGCTTTCGGCGGCCGCCCTTCCTGTTCGGCCACAGCATGGGCGGACTGTTCGCCGCGCGCTTCGCCCTGTCCGGCGTTTCGCCCTTGCGCGGGCTGATCCTGTCGTCGCCGGCGCTGGCCCTGCGCCTGTCGCGCCTGCAACTGCTGCTGCTCGATACCCTGCATGCGCTGGCGCCATCGCTGGCGGTGCCGAACGGGCTGCCGCCGCGCTTTCTGTCGCACGATCCGAAGGTGGTGGCGGCCTACACGGCCGATCCTCTGGTGCACGGCAAGATCAGCGCGCGCCTGATGCGCTCGATGCTGCGCTCGATCGCGTATTGCCACGCGCACGCCGGCAAGCTCGGCATGCCGGCGCTGTTGCTGGCGGCCGGCGACGACCATCTGGTCGACCCGGAGGGCGTGCGCCGCTTCGCCGCGCACTTGCCGCCCGGCCTGGCGCAGCTGCATGTGTACGACGGCTTGTATCACGAAATTTTTAACGAGCTGGACGCGGCCCGCCCATTGGCGGACCTGCGCGCCTGGCTGGCTGCTCAGGAAGCCTTGTAGAACAGGTAATCGGCTTCGTACCTGACCATTTTCTTGGCGCCCAGGTTGTCCGCGCCGCAAGCGTCGGCCGGGGCGATGCCGCCCTTGGTATGCATGCGCTGGATATAGGTGATGCCGCTCATGGCACCGCTGCCGGTGGACGGGGCCGCCTGCACCAGTTGCAGCGGAATCGAGGCGGCGTTGGCCGACGGGCTCACGCCGAGCTGCTTGCCGCCGACCTTGCTGCCATCGTTCGCTTCCCAGGTCGGGCCGGCGTAGTATTTGCCGATCGCGGCCTTGCTGGTTTTATCGTACAGGACGGCGGTGGGACCGGCGAACACCCACTCGTGGGCGCCGGGGGTGCCGGCCTTGGCCTTGCATTCATAGGCCAGCTCGCCCGTGCCGAGCACGGTCAGGGCCAGGGTGTGGCCGGCCGGGACGGCGATCGGCGCCGGGTCGGCGGCAAACGAGCTGGACGACAACAGGACGGCAATCAGGCCAACGGAAATACGTTTCATCGGGTTCTCCCAGGTGTGGTACGGCCGAGCAACATGCGCGGCACACAGCGATATACGCAAGACGGCCCTTGCCGGATTCAAGAAAGTTGAACACTTGCATTCCGGACGGGCAGGCGCTGCCGCTCGATCAGCAGTCCATACAATATACGGACCATCAGGCAGCTCCACCACATCGACCATAAGGTGTGCGTGAGAAAGTGCGCACCGCGCAGTTGCTGCACCCAGCCAAGGGCAAAACCGCAACAGAGCATGGCGGCGCCGCACACGGCAGGGCCTGCGCCAGCATCAGGCCGAGGTCGGTGCAGGCGTTGATCCAGGCGATGACGCATGCGCTGCCGGCCAGCGCGAGGTCAAGCCGCTTATGCCTCATGCGTGCACGGGCCGACAATGTCGAGGCCGGGATTGTAGACGGCGGTGGCGATGCGGTGCATGCCCAGCACCGAGTGAAACACATTATCGTGCGAGAACGGCTGGCCGGTGCGGGCCGTCAGGCAGCGCTGATCGATTTCGTAACGCGAGCGGAAGCCCTCCGACAGCCACAGCATGAACGGCACGGCGCGCTGTTCCAGCGGAGAAATCACATACGGTGCGCCGTGCAGGTACAGATTGTGTTCGCCGAGCGATTCGCCGTGATCGGAGAAATACAGCATGGCGGTGTTGACCTGCTCCTTCTCGCCGCTGGCCTTGAGCAATTCGATGGCCTGGTTGAGGACGTGGTCGGTGTACAGGATCGAGTTGTCGTAGGCGGCCACGATCGATTCGCGCGAGCACGATTCGAGCTGGTTGGTCCGGCATACGGGGCCGAAGCGCTGGAAGGCGGCGGGCGCGCGCTTCCAGTACGCGGGGCCATGGCTGCCCTTCTGGTGCAGCACGATGACCAGGTCCTTGCGCGCATTGCGGATCAGCTCGGGCAAGCCGTCGAGCAGGCGCTCGTCATCGCATTCGCCGCCGGCACAGGCCGACAGGTCTTCGTACTGGACGCGGTCGCAGGCGCCCTTGCAGCCGGAATTATTGTCGCGCCACAGCACGCCGAAGCCGGCATGCGATAGCACGTCGAGCAAGCCTTCCTGCGCATGGGCCTTGTCGTCGGCATAATTTTCCCGTCCCAGGGAGGAAAACACGCAGGGCACCGACACGGCGGTGGCCGTGCCGCAGGATTGGACGTCGGTAAAATTGAGCAGGTCGGGCTGGCGCGCCAGTTCGGGATTGGTGACGCGGGCGTAGCCGTTGAGCGAAAAATTGGCGGCGCGCGCCGTTTCGCCGACCACGATCAGGGTGACAGAACGCCGGCTATTGCCGCTTGCGCCGGCGTGCCGGGTGGCATCCATGCCCAGCGGCGCGACCACCAGCGCCTGCGCGCGCTTCTGTTTGACGTAGCCGTTGATGGCCTGGATGTAATTCGTCGGCGCCAGCAGGTAACGCAGTTCGCGGTGTTCGCGCAGGGCGGGCGCCAGGCTTTTGAAGAACAGGAACAGCAGGATCGCGGCCGCCAGCAAAGAGCCGCCGATATTGGCGGCCTGCAGCACCAGCCCGCGCTTGCCCGCGCAAAAGCGGACCTGGGCGCGGCAGACCAGCACCGAAGGCACGATTCCCAATAAACCGATGGTCAGGATCAGCTTCCAGTTGAGCAGTTCGAAGGCTTCGTGGACGTCGGTTTCCAGCAGGTTCTGGATCATCGACTTGTCGATCGCGGTGCCGTACTCGTTCATGAAGTAGTACGTGGCCGAGGTCGCCATGAACAGCACCACCAGCACCGGTTTGACGATCAAGCGAAAATTGATCAGGTTCAGGCAGGCATTGAACAGGAGCACCAGCAAGGCGAAACTGCCCAGGTGCAGCGGCAGCTGCGACAGGCCGAGGCCGCCGGTGGCGCTGAAGAACGTGCGCCAGAAGTTGCCGTTATAGGCCGCCAGCAGGAAGACCGAGGCGCCCAGGATGAGCAGGGAAGCGTGGATGCGCGGTGCGGTGTTCAATCTCAACAGAATCTCCAGGGTCGGCGGCGCCGCGCGGCAAGGCGGCACACGCTGGCGAAGATACCGGCCTGGACATCAAGCCCGCGTCAAGCGGGCGTTAAGATTCTGTTAAAGCGCGATGGAAGCGGATTTCGACGATGCTGCCGCCGCCCGCGCGTTCGCTGAACACCAGCGTGGCGCCGAGGTACTCGCAGATGCGCCGCACCAGGGCCAGGCCGAGGCCCGCGCCTGCGGAACCCTTGCCCGCCGCCGCGCCCTGCTGCGGATCGAAGCTGGCGCGCACCGCCAGGGGCAGGCCGGGGCCGGTATCTTCCACCAGCACCGCGCCAGCGCCGAGCCGGACCACGACGTCGCCCTGCGCCGTGTACTGGCAGGCATTGCGGATCAGGTTGCCGATGGCGGCGACCAGCAGTTCGGGCGGGGCGGCAAGGGAAAAGGCGGGGCCGCCGAGGAAACGCAGCGCGACCGGCTTGCCGGCCACCAGCGACTGGCAGCGTTCGGTTTCGGCGCGCGCCAGCTGCTCGACGCTGGTGACGGGATGGGCGATGCGGTCGCGCGAGCGCGCCAGGGTCAGCAGCACGTTGACGCAGGCCGACGCTTCGTTGGCGGCGCGCAGGATGCGCTCGGCCGCGGCGGCGGTGGCGGGATTGGCATCGTGCTGGGCGACGATGATCTCGGCGGCGCCCGTGATGACGGTCAGCGGCGTGCGCAATTCGTGGCTGACGTCGCCGGTGAACAGGCGCTCGCGTTCGAGATAGGTGCGCAGTTCGCTGGTGTGGGCGGCAAAGGCGCGCGCCAGCACGCCGAGTTCGTCGCCGCGCTCCAGCAGCGGCAATTCGACGGAACTTTCGCGCACCGCCGTTGCCAAAGCGGTAATCGGGGTGACGAAGCGGCGCCCGATGAAGCCGCCCAAAAACAGGGAAAACAACATGATGCCGAGGAAACCGAGGCCGAACATCGAATATACGACCAGTTCGATCTTCTCGTAATCGCTTTCGTGGTCGACCACGACGTAGGGACCGGTATCGTCCTTGCCGGCGAGGACGTGCAGGCCGACGCCGTCGACGTGCACTTCGCCGACGCCTTGCGGCAGCGTGCGCAGCGGCAGCGGAATGGCGTCGCCGTGGTGGAAGCTCAGGCCGGCGGGCATGGCGACCGGCAGGCCGGCGGCATGGCGCGGTACCGCCCAGGCGGCGGCCTCGGCCAAGCGGTTATCGACCAGTTGCACCTCGATCCCTTCGACCGCCGCGATGGCGATGGCCGCCAGGAACACGGAGGAGCCGAGCGCGAACAGCAGGTAGGCGACGGCGATGCGGCGGCGCAGGGAATCAGGCGGGGTCATCTGTGCTCACCAGTTTGAAGCCGAGGCCGGGCACGGTGCGCAGCATGGGGACCGGAAAGGGTTTGTCCAGGGCCTGGCGCAGGGCATGGATGTGGGTGCGCAAGGCATCGCTGTCGGGCCGGTCGTCGCCCCAGACGGCTTGCTCGATCACGGCGCGCGGCACGACCCTGGGCGAGGCGCGCATCAGGCAGGTGAGGATGGTGTAGCCGGTTTTGGTCAGGGCCAGCGGGAGGCCGGCGCGCGCGGCTTCGTAGGTGCCCGTATTAAAGCTGAGTTCACCCACGCGCAGGATGGCGGCCCCGGCGACGGCACCGCTGGCGCGGCGCAGCAGGGCTTTCAGGCGGATGTCGAGCTCGACCAGGGAAAATGGCTTGACCAGGTAATCGTCGGCGCCGCTGTCGAAGCCGGCGACCTTGTCCTGCAGCGTGTCGCGCGCGGTCAGCATCAGGACCGGAATGTTGCTGTTGAGTTCGCCACGAAGTTTCTGGCAGAGTTCCAGGCCGGTCAGGCCGGGCAGCATGACGTCGAGGACCACGACGTCATAGGTGTTTTGCGCGGCCAGCGCCAGGCCGGCATAGCCGTTGGCGGCCGAGTCGAGGATGTATCCCTTGGGTTCCAGGAAACCGTAGAGGTTGGCCACGATGTCGGGATTGTCTTCGATGATGAGGATGCGCATGGGACTATTCTAGTGCACTGCGCCGGTTGCGGCGGGACCGGCCGGCGGCGGCTGCGGCGACAGTATGTTGCCAACTGCTACAATCACTGCCTTTTTCGATTTGGCAGATTGCAGCAATGACTCAGGATTCCATCAAGCGCGGCGGCTTCAGTTCCAGTTTCGGGGTATTGGCGGCAACACTCGGCTCGGCCGTTGGACTGGGCAATATCTGGAAATTCCCCTATCTGACGGGCGCGAACGGCGGCGCCGGCTTTTTGCTGATCTATGTGCTCGCCACCCTGGTGGTCGGCATCCCCGTCATGATCGCGGAAATCACGATGGGGCGCGCGGCAAAGGCCAATCCGATCACCGCGCTGCAGCGGTTAAATCCCGGCAAAGCGCCGTGGTGGCTGATTGGCGTGGCAGGCATGGCTGCGGCTTTCCTGATCCTGTCGTTCTATTCGGAAGTGGTCGCATGGGTGTTTGCGTATGTCATCAAGGCCATCGACGGTTCCATTCTCAGCAGCGAGCGGCGCGTGGCGGAAAGCGCCTTCGGCGCGCTGATCGGCGATCCGGTGCAATCGCTGCTGTGGCAATGGTTTGTGCTGGCTTTTATCGGCGGCATTTTGCTGCTGGGCGTGACCAAGGGCATTGAAGGGCTGACCAAGAAATTAATGCCGGTCCTGTTCGTACTGCTGCTGTTGCTGTGCGGGGTCAGCCTGTCGCTGGACAAGGCCGCCGACGGCCTGGCGTTCCTGCTGCGCCCGGAGTTCAGCAAAATCAGTGCTGGCGTGGTGTTGACTGCAATGGGCCTGGCGTTTTTCAAGCTGTCGCTGGGGATGGGAACGATGATGACCTACGGTTCGTATTTTCGCGACGATCAGAATATTCCGCAAACAGCCTTGCGGGTCATGGCCGCCGATCTGTGCGTTTCCATGCTGGCGGGGATCGCGATCTTCCCGGCCGTCTTCACCTTCGGATTCGAACCGTCGGCCGGTCCCGCGCTGGTGTTCATGACGATTCCCGCCGTGTTCTCGCAGATTCCGGGTGGCCACCTGCTGATGATCGTTTTCTTTGTGCTGGCGGCGGTCGCGGCGACCGGAGCGATGCTTTCGCTCATGGAAGTGCCGGTGGTGATTTTGCATGAGCGCCTTGGCATGAGCCGTCCGAAAGCGACCTTGATCACGATTGCCTGCCTGATGCTGCTCGGCTCCACGTGCGCGCTGACGAATAACGTGCTGGCCGGCGTCAAGGTGTTCGGCCTGAATCTGTTCGACCTCTTCGATTTCGTATCGTCGAATATCCTGCTGCCGGCGGGAGGCATCCTGCTCGCGCTGTTTGCCGGCTGGGTATGGGGTGCGGATCGGTTCAACGATGCCATCTCCAACAAAGGCACGCTGTCGAACGCGGCGACCGCGCGCGTGGTGCTGTTTTTGCTGCGCTACGTGTCGCCCTTGCTGATTTTGCTGGTCATGCTCAAAGGCTTGAACGTCTTTTAAGCGGCGCGAAAAGCGCTGCCGAACAAGCGTACCAGGCATGCGCTCAAGCTGCAAAGGGCGGGATTGCGCGCGTACTTGCCGCGCGGCTGCGGGCCGACGGTGCCGTCGCACATCGCACGCGCGAAGCGCGTGTTCACCTTGCGTTCCTCCGACGCGGGCCGGAAGCCGGCATCGGTCGAGATTGCACCGATGCTGAACTTGCTGCGCCCGTGTTTTTTGCCGTAACGATGGAGATGGAGGTTGACGCTGTCGTTGATCAGCAGCGTTGCTTCACGCAAGTTGTCGAAGACCAGCAACTCGATGGAGCGGACCGCGTCCGGGGCAAGCAGGGATGCCAGCCGCTGCAATTCAGTTTCCAATCGCATATTTCCCCCCAGCTCGACGCCGTTGGAATCGATCGCGCCATTCTCGACATACACCTTGAAGCCGAGCTCGATGGCGCAGCCCGCGAAACGGTAAGGCTTTTCGTACAGTTGGTCGTCGCTATCGCCGACGCAGTCGAAACCATGTTCGATCAGGGTCGCGCTGGAAAAATCAGGCAAGCCGAACAGTGCCGGGCGCGTTACCAGTCCCTCTTCGATATAGATGCGCATGAGTTCCGCAACGGAACAGTGCAGAAGGGGGGCGATCTGATGTGATTTTCTGGAATGCACGTGTCTCTTCTTTCAGCTGTTCTCGCTAGCGAGACTGCCCCATCGCGTGTGTGAAGGCGCTCCAGCCGGCCATGATCTCATCTGGATCAACATCCTGCATCCGGTCGCAGAAAAAATCGGGATTGATGCAAAAACGCGGACGAAAAAAAACCCCGGTTTGCACCAAGCG
>NZ_RXLQ01000027.1 GCF_003953935.1 Massilia atriviolacea | reverse complement strand
CTATCGTGGTGTCCGAAATTACTTGACCACAGCAAACTACGGTAGTATGGCCAGAAAGTACCACAACATTCCCCGTCGGACCCAACTGAACTTTTCACAGGCAATCTGCGCGTTTCGGTGAATTTGCGCGGTCCAATCGGTGAGCAGATCGTCCAACGACGCTGACTTGAAATTTGCGATGTAGTCGACATCAGCGCATCGACCAATTCGACCAAAAAACAGATAGGATGTCGACGGCTATAGTGATCCACATTTTGAGAGAGCGTCTACGGGATAGTTTAAGCTGTCGTCCTCGAAAGGATGACAGCAAATGGGTGAAGCAAGAAAGTGCAAGGTGCACACGGCCGAATTCAAAGCGAAGGTAGGCCTGGAGGCTGTTCGCGACGTGAAGACGATTACGGAAATCGCGCATACGTACGGGGTGCACCCACAGCTGGTCGGCCAGTGGACGAAGGAAATTCTCGAATCTGCGGGCGCGCTGTTCGAGACTAAACGGCGCCCGACGCGAGTCGAAGACAAGAGCGGCGAGGATCGCCTGTTTAGCGAGATCGGCCGGCTAAAGATGGAGGATGACTGGCTCAAAAAAAGTTGGGGGAGTGAGCGCCTTGATGCGCGGATGGGCTGGGTCGATGATGCCGACGAGTTGCCCCTGAGCAGGCAATGCGAACTGGCGGAAGTGCCGCGCGCGACAGTGTATGGGCGACTGACTGCCACAGTCCCGGAGGATGCGGACACCGAAGACTTGCTGTTGTGCCGACTGATCGATGAGGAATACACGAGCCGACCGTTCTACGGCAGCCGACGCATGGTGGTGTTCCTGCGCGCAGCCGGCCACGTGGTCAAGCGGATATGTCGCCAGTGCAAACGAACGTGTCGTCCAGCGGCGGTGAGTAACCTCGTACTGCAAGTGCAACTTGGATGCTCGCGGTCAACGTATCGGCGGGCCGGGACCACGTCTGCTGATCCAAGACGCATGTGCCGTCGCCAACGCTAGCTGCAGGCCGGCCGCCGTCGCGAAGCGTCAGCACTTACCGTTCATGCCCCTAGCGCAAACTCATCTGTCCTTGGCGACAAGCTCTTCTTCCGCCCGAAAATGAGCTGCGCCAGCGCAAACTTATGTGTCGTTCAGCGCAATCTTATCTGTCGCTAGCGCAAACTCATCTGTCGCTAGCGCAAACTCATCTGTCGCCCGACGACCGCCAAACTTGACGTGGTGAAACCATCGGTCTATATTAATGACTCGCAAGTAAGTTACGGAAAAGACCCCATGCAATGTCCTCTCGAGATGAAGCCGCGCTGGGAGCGCCGTAAGGACGCGCGTCCCCAGGAGTTGCTCGCCGCCGCCCTCGACCTGTTCGTCGAGCGCGGCTTTGCGTCCACGCGCCTGGAAGACGTGGCCAAGCGCGCCGGCGTGTCCAAGGGCACCCTGTATCTGTACTTCACCAACAAGGAAGAACTGTTCAAGGCCGTGGTGCGCGACACCATCGTGCCCGCCCTGGGTGCGGCCGAAGACATGATCGCCAGCTTCGAGGGCAGCAGCGCCGACCTGCTGCGCGCCGTCATGCAGGCCTGGTGGGCCAACGCCGGCGCCACCAAGTCCTCGGGCATGATCAAGCTGGTCATGGCCGAAGCCGGCAACTTCCCCGATATCGCCGTCTTCTACCGCGAAGAAGTCATCCTGCGCGGCACCAGCATGATCAGCGGCCTGCTCGAACGCGCCGTCGAACGGGGCGAATTCCGCCCGCTCGACGTGTTTCTCACCACCCAGACCCTGATCGCTCCCGTGCTCATGCTGATGCTGTGGAAGCACTCGGTCGGCCCCTGCGAAATGTCCGAACTGGACCCGGTGGCCTTCATCGATTCCTTCCTCACCATGACGCTCAGCGGCCTGCTGCCGCGCGCGCCGTGACCGTCGCGGCGCCAGGGCGCCGATTTCCGACGTTCATTCCCTCTAAACTGCAGACTGTCGCAATTTATCGCGATACGGGGCCCCGGATCGTTAAGATGTGTGTTCCGAGGCCGTTCAACGATAAAATATCGGATTATTATTTTTCCTCACCGAGCACAAGATGAATATCGAACAAGCCCGTTTTAACATGATTGAACAGCAAATCCGCCCCTGGAACGTGCTGGACCAGGACGTGCTCGATCTGCTGGTGGTGGTCAAGCGCGAGGATTTCGTGCCCGCCGCCTACAAGACGCTGGCCTTTGTCGATACCGAAATCCCCCTGCCGGGCGCCGAGGCGATGTTCACGCCGAAGATCGAAGCGCGCATCTTGCAAGAGGTAGCGGTCAAGAAGCACGAAAATGTGCTCGAAATCGGCGCCGGTTCGGGCTACATGGCAGCCCTCCTGGCGCACAAGGCGCGCCACGTCACCACCGTCGAGATCAACCCGGAACTGAAAGACCTGGCCGCCAGCAACCTGGCCAACGCCGGCGTGAGCAACGTCACCGTCGAACTGGGCAATGGCGCCGAAGGCTGGGACAAGGGCGCGCCGTTCGACGTCATCGTCATCTCGGGCGCGCTGGAAAGCTTGCCGGAAGCCTTCCTCAAGCAGGTCAAGGTCGGCGGGCGCATCGCCGCCATCGTCGGCCAGGCCCCGGTCATGTCGGCCCAGGTGATCACGCGCGTGTCCGAGAGCGCGTACGACACCGTCAAGGTCTTCGAAACCAACGTCAAGATGCTGTCGACGTCGGTCAAGCCTTCGCATTTCACGTTTTAAGGCGGGCCCGGCATGCAACAGATGACCGCCCCCGAGTTGGCCGCCTGGCTGGCCGACCCCGCGCGCGCGCGCCCGCTGTTGCTGGACGTGCGCGAAAACTGGGAGTTCGAGACCTGCAAGATCGAGGGATCGACCCAGATCGTCATGCACACGATTCCGGCGCGCATCGAGGAACTCGACGAGGACGCCGAGATCGTCTGCATCTGCCACCACGGCGCGCGCAGCATGCAGGTGGCGGCCTTTTTGGAGCGTAACGGCTTTACCAGGGTGACCAACCTGAGCGGCGGGATCCATGCCTGGGCGCTGCAGGTCGACCCCGGCATGCCGAAGTACTGATCCGGTCGACCGTGCGCAGCGGCGCGCGCCACGACCGGGCTGCAAGTTTTTTTAACTTTTTTTGATGACTCCAATGGAGAATGCAATGCAGAAACCCCTCATGGCCGTGCTGATCGCCAGCGCATTTTTTTCCTTGAATGCACAGGCGGCCGACCTGATCCAGGTCTACCAGCAGGCGCTGGCCAACGACGCCGCGTTTGCCAGCGCGCGCGCGGCCCTGGCCGCCGGCATGGAACGGGTTCCGCAAGGCCGCTCGCAGCTTCTCCCAACAGTCGGCCTGAACGGCAGCATCGTCAAGAACGACGGCGAATCGACGCCGTGGAATGTCGGCCAGACCGTGACCCGCCCGGACGGCACCCGGGCCCTGGTCACCAGCGGCGGCGCCAACGAACGCACCACCACCCACACGCTGTCGCTGAACCAGCCGCTGTTTCGCTGGGCTAACTGGCAGAACTACGAACAGAGCAAGCTGCAGCAAGCCCAGGCCGAAGCCCAGTTCGCCCAGGCCCAGCAAGACCTGATCACGCGCGTGTCGCAAGCCTATTTCGACGTGCTGGCCGCGCAGGATACGCTGGAACTGAGCCGGGCCCAGAAAACCGCCACGACCGAGCAGCTCGCTTCGGCCAAGCGCAACTTCGAAGTCGGCACCCAGACCATCACCGATACCCACGAAGCCCAGGCCGCCTACGACCTGGTGGTGGCGCAGGAGTTTGCCGCCATCAACGACCTGGAAAACAAGCGCAGCGCGCTGCAGGCGATCATCGGCACGGCGCCGGCCAGCCTGGCCACCCTGAAGCCGGGCGTGCTGCTGGCCTCGCCGGAGCCGGCCCTGGTCGATCCCTGGGTCGCCTCGGCCGAAAGCCAGAACTATGGCGTCGTCGGCGCCCAGCTGGGCTACGAACTGTCCAAGCGCGAAATCCAGAAAAGCCGCGCCGGCCATTATCCGACCCTGGACCTGACGGCCAACATCAGCCGCCAGAACATGTCCGGCCAGACGGCGCAGTCGGGCAAGTCGGACAGCAAGGCGATCGGGATCGCCTACAACGTGCCGATCTTCAGCGGCTTTGCCGTCACCAGCCGCGTGCGCGAAACCATCGCGCTCGAAGACAAGGCCCGCAACGACCTCGAAGCGACCCGCCGCAACGCCGCCAACGTGGCGCGCCAGGCCTTTTTGGGCGTGAACAGCGGACTGGCGCAGGTGCGCGCCTTGCAGGCGGCGGAAGTGTCGGGCAATTCGGCGCTCGAATCGAACAAGCTCGGCTACCAGGTCGGCGTGCGCATCAATATCGACGTGCTCAATGCCCAGCGCCAGCTGTATTCGACCCGGCGCGACCTGTCGCGTGCGCGTTACGACACCATCCTCAACGGCCTGCGCCTGAAATCGGCCGCCGGTTCGCTGCGCGAAGCGGACCTGGTGCCGGTCAACGATTTGCTGGTCAAGTAAGCGTCGCTGCCAACGAAAAACGCCTCCTGCGAGGCGTTTTTTTTCGTTAACACGGGTGTCTTTGCGGCGCGTCTACTCGTTCAAGCCATTCGCGCGCACGCCGTCCTTGCGTTCGATCAGTTCGATCTTGTAGCCGTCCGGATCGGTCACGAAGGCGATGATGGTGCTGCCGCCCTTGACCGGGCCCGGCTCGCGCGTGACGTTGCCGCCGTTGGCGCGCGCCGCGTCGCAGGCCGACACGATGTCGTCGGCGGAAATGGCGATGTGGCCATAGGCATTGCCCAGCTCGTACTTGTCCACGCCCCAGTTGTAGGTCAGCTCCAGTTCCGCATGCTCCGGATTGCTGCCGTAGCCCACAAACGCCAGGGTGTATTTGTACTCCGCATTTTCGCTGGTGCGCAGCAGGGTCATGCCCAGCACCCTGGTGTAAAAATCGATCGAGCGCTGCAGGTCGCCGACCCGTAACATCGTGTGCAAAATACGCATCGTAGTTCCTTGTTCGTCAAATCAAGCCACGATTTTAAGCGCTCCACCGATTCTCTGCCGGCCGCGTCCGCACGCGGCCGGCCCCGCCCGCTTACGAACCGAAGTGGTAGTTCAGCTCCAGCCAGATCTGGCGTCCGACCGGGCTGTAGTTGCCGACCGGGTAGTTCGGCCAGCCGCCGGTGGTGTCGCGCTTGATGCGGTTGTTGACGTTGTTGATCGCCACCGAGACCGTCGCCCGCGGCGTCACCTTGTACACGCTCGACAGGTTGACCAGGGTGGTCGGCGACAGGAAGGCGGTCTGGGCGGAATTCGGCACCTTGCCGTAGCGCTGGGCGAACACGGTGTTCGACCAGTTGCCGATGTTCCAGTTCAGGCTGGCATTGAGCTTGTCGCGCCAGTCCTGGTTGCTCAACTCGTCGAGCTCGTCAACCAGGGCGTCGCCGTCGAACTGGCGCGAGTTCTTGCTCAGGGACTTGGTGTAATTGCCCTTGAGCGTGAATTTGCCCCAGCTTTGGGTGCGCAGGGCGTAGCGCGCGCTCAGGTCGATGCCGTCGGCATCCTGGTAGGCGGCGTTGATCGGATTGACCCGGATTTCGCGGATTTCGCCCGGCTTGTTGAGCGCCGTCAGCGGGTTGCGCGTGATGCGGGCGATGGTGTCCGCGCAGGTCGGCGAGCTCAGGTCGCCCTTGATGCGGCAGGCCGCTTCGTCGCGCAGCAGGGTGTCGGCGCTGAGGTTGGTGACCAGGTCGTCGATCTTGATGTTCCAGTAGTCGACCGTCACGTCGAAGTCCGCGCTCGGCGACCAGACCGCGCCCAGGCCGTAGGATTTGCCTTTTTCCGAGCGCAAGTCCTTGCTGCCGGTCTGGACGTAATCGCTGCCCGGCGAGATGTTGGCGAAGTCGCAGGTATCGATGCTTTGCCCCGCCTGGGCGCAGCGGTAGTGATCGGTGGTCGACGAGTAGTAACCGGTGCCGCGCGCCTTGAAGATGTAGTTCATGTCGGGGGCGCGGAAGCTGGTGGCATAGTTGCCGCGTACCAGCAGCGGCTTGGCCGGACGCCATTCCGCGCCGGCGTTGTAGGTCAGCTTGCCTTCGTTGCGGCCGGCGTAGTTATAGCGGTCGTAGCGGCCGGCCAGGGTCGAATTCAGGTCCTTGAGCAGCGGCACGCTCGCTTCCACGCCCAGCGCGTAGCGTCGGCGCGAGCCTTCGGTGACATCGCTCTTGGCCAGGGTGTTGAACACGCCCTGGTTGATGCGCGGGTCGGGCTTGTTGGCGAAGCGCTGGTGGCCGGCTTCGGCGATCGTGGCCAGCTTGACCGGACCGGCCGGCAGCTCGAACAGCTCGCCGTTGGCGACCAGGCTCAGGGTCTGGTTGCGCGAGGTGTCGTCGCTGTCGGCCTGGCCGGTGATGCTGTTGAATTCCTCGGGCGTGAGGCGGCGCGTCAGGCGCGCCTGGTCGGGAGCGTAGATGGCGATGCCTTCCTTGTCGACGCCCAGTTTCGGCCCCAGGAAGAAGCTGTCGATATTGGCCAG
This sequence comes from Massilia atriviolacea, assembly GCF_003953935.1. Classification (GTDB taxonomy): domain Bacteria; phylum Pseudomonadota; class Gammaproteobacteria; order Burkholderiales; family Burkholderiaceae_D; genus Telluria_A; species Telluria_A atriviolacea. The sequence continues at coordinate 56,415 of NZ_RXLQ01000027.1, read as the reverse complement.
CGCGCGCTGCACATGCCCTTCGCTCTTGTAGAACGAGGCGCTGTAGCCGGCCTCGTAGCGCCAGCCGGTGCCGGCAATATCGCCCTTGGCGCCCAGGCTGAGCGAGGTCGCCTGGTCGTCCCAGACGCGGTTGTAGCGGCCCACGCCGCCCATTTCCTCGGGCGAGATGTACTTGGTCCAGGCTTCGTACACGCCGCTGTTCTTGTTGAGGAAATAGCTGTTGTCGGCCGAGGACGAGGTCCACGAGGGGCCGCGCGTGTTGTTGGCGGTCTTGTTCTGGCCCAGCAGGAATTCGGCGAACAGCTCGGTCGTTCCCGACAGCGCATAGTTGGCGCTGCCGAACAGATTGGTGCTGCGGTTCTTGGTCTGGGTGGTCCAGTAGGTCGGGCTGACCTGGTTGCTGGCGCAGTAAGTGCCTTTTTTGACGCTGTGCTTGAACTGGCTGCCGCCGAACAGGTCGCCGAGCGCGCCGCAGGCATCGCCCAGGTCGTAGAAGTTGCCGTTGTTGACGTTCTTGCGCGACAGGGTGTTGGTCGGCGTGCCGTCGCGCACGGCCATGAAGTCGCGCTGCTTGCTCCACAGCGGATCGCGGTCCAGCACTTCCAGGCTGAACACGGTGTTGAGCTGGTCGAAGCTGTGCCCGCCGCTCACTTGCAGGCGCTTGTCGCCGCCGCCGCCGCGCGAGGTGGTGCCGGCCTTCAGGTTGACGTCGACGCCGTCGGCTTTTTTCTTGAGGATGATGTTGACCACGCCGGCGATCGCGTCCGAACCGTACACGGCGGAGGCGCCGCCGCTGAGGATTTCCACGCGTTCGACGATGCTCGACGGAATATTGGCCAGGTTGGTGAAGTTGACCGCGCCTTCGTACGCGGTCGGGAAGTCGGCCAGGCGGCGGCCGTTGAGCAGGATCAAGGTGTGGTTCGGGCCCAGGCCGCGCAGGCTGATGGTGTTGGCCGACGGCGTATGCGTGTTGCCGAAATCGGCGCCGGTGGTAAAGCCGCTGTTCTGCGCCTGGTTGTTGAGGGCGTCGAACAGGTTCTTGTAGCCCTGCTTGGTGATTTCTTCGCCGGTAATGACGACCACGGCCGACGGGCCTTCGAGGCTGGCGCGCGGAATGCGCGAACCGGTCACCACCACCGAAGTGGGGGTGGAGGCGCCGGCGCTGGCGGTTTGCGCCTGCGCCTGCTGCGCTGCGCCGCACAGCAAGCTGATCGCCGCTGCCGCCAGCGGTGTCAATTTCAAATTTGTGATGTTCATTGAGGTGCTTTTTAGTAGTCAAAAATTAATAATACCAATCAGAAACCATCCGGAGAACGATTCTTTTTGCGCTTATATATATGAAAATGCACTAGCTTGGTGCAAAAATGCAGGGGGGATAACACAGCGGGGGAGCGGGGGCGGCAGAACGCGCAAAGGCGACACCGTCATTCCCGCCGGAAGCATCCTGGCGCGGGAATGACGGGAACAACATTACTCTTCCAGGCGTGCGTCCAGCGTAATCGCCGCGTTCAGCAGCTTCGATACCGGGCAATTATTTTTCGCGCGCAGGACTGCCGCTTCGAAAGCTTCCTGGTTGGCGCCGGGAATGGTCGCCACCAGATTCAGATGCACGGCCGAAATCGTGAATCCGTCGTCGACCTTGTCCAGCGTCACGGTGGCCGTGGTTGCCAGTTTCTGCGCCGTCATCCCGGCTTCGCCCAACTGGCCCGACAGCGCCATGGTGAAGCAGCCTGCGTGCGCCGCGCCGATCAGCTCTTCCGGATTGGTGCCCGGACCATTCTCGAAACGGGTGTTGAAGCCGTACTGCGTATTGTCGAGCGCACCGCTCTGGGTCGAGATGCTGCCTTTGCCATCCTTGATGCCGCCACTCCAGACAGCGCTTCCTGAACGTTTGATCATGGTGTTTCTCCTTAGAACTTCCAATAATGCGATAAAGCCATCATGCGCCGCGAACTGCGGTCCATCTGTTCGCTAGCGCACCATGGGGATGGGGAATGCTGCGCTGCAGCTATTTACCGGTCGGCGTGATGCGCCAGACCGTATTGCCGACATCGTCCGCCACCAGGATGCCGCCGCCCTGGTCCACCGCCACGCCCACCGGGCGCCCGAAGGCGCGGCCGTCGGCGCTCAGGAAGCCGGTCAGCACGTCTTGCGGCGGCCCGTTCGGCTTGCCGTCGGTGAAGGGCACATAGATCACCTTGTAGCCCGAAAACGGCTTGCGGTTCCAGGAGCCATGCTGGCCGATCAGCGCGCCGTTCTTAAACGCCGGCATCAGGTCGGCGTTGTAGAACGCCAGCCCCAGCGAGGCCGTGTGCGCGCCGAGCGCGTAATCGGGCGAGAGCGCTTTTGCCACCATGTCGGGGCGGGCCGGTTCGACCCGCGCATCGACATGCTGGCCGAAGTAACTGTACGGCCAGCCGTAGAAGCCGCCGTCTTTCACCGAGGTCATGTAGTCGGGCACGAGGTCGTTGCCGAGCTCGTCGCGTTCGTTGACGCTGGTCCACAGCGCCCCGCTGTGCGGCTGGAAACCCATGCCGACCGGATTGCGCAAGCCGCTCGCGAACACGCGCGATTTGCCGTCGGCCGGGTTGAATTCCCAGATCGCGGCGCGGCCTTCTTCCTTGTCGAGCCCGTTTTCGCCGACATTGCTGTTCGAGCCGACCGAGACATACAGGCGCGTGCCGTCGGGACTGGCGACGACGTTCTTGGTCCAGTGATGGTTGATCCCGGCCGGCAAGTCCATCACCTTCACGCCCTTGGCGCCGATGCTGGTCTGCCCTTCCTGGTAGGGGAAGCGCAGCAGCGCGTCGGCGTTGGCGACATACAGGTCGTTGCCCACCAGTGCCATGCCGAAGGGCGAGAACAGGCCGTCGAGGAAGACCGAGCGGCTGGCCGCCTCGCCGTTGGGGCCGGCGCCGCGCAGCAGGGTGATGCGGTTGGCGGACGGGACCGCCGCCCCGGCCTTTTTCATCTCGTGCTTCATGACCATGCCGCGCAGGCTGAAGCCTTCGTCGGGCTTGGGCGGTTTGTTGGTTTCGGCCACCAGCACGTCGCCGTTGGGCAGCACGTACAGCCAGCGCGGATGATCGAGTCCGCTGGCGTAGGCCGCCACCGCCAGGCCCTGCGCCACCACCGGCTTGGCGCCCCTGGGCCAGGGCGAGGCGGGGGCGATGTGCATGGTCGGCAGCATCGAGCGCGACGGCGCCGGCAGCGCCGGATTCGGGCCGAAGCCGGGCGGCATGGCCTGGGCTTGCAAGCCCGGCGCGGCGCCGGCCACGCTCAACGCGAGGATCAGGCGCGCACGTTTCATGCCCCGTCCTTGCCCTCGTCCTTGGTCTGGTCTGCCGGTTCGTGATGGCGCATGCCGCTGCCGGCGTCGGCCTTGGGCCGGGCCTGGCCGGAACCGCTGGTGGGCGCCACTTCCTCGACGCCGCGCAGGCCGTGCATGTCGGTATCGACCAGGCCCTGGGCCAGGTCGTCGGCGGCCTGCTTCATGACGCCGCGCGGTTCCTTGTGGTGGCCGTCGGGCGATTCGTCGCGCTCGTGGGGCAGGCGCTTGACGTCGTCGTCGTGGACCTTGGCGTCGGTGTTGATTTTGCGGTCGTGCGTTTCGGTAACCATGGTACTGCTCCCTGTGGATGGACTCATTGTGCAAATGGTATCGCTTAGAAGGGAAGATGGCCGTTCAATTGGACTTGGCCTTTTCCTGCAAACCTCCAAGCGTATCCCCGCAACCTTCGACCGTCTCCCAGTAAGCTTCGGCCGTCTCCCAGTAAGCTTCGGCCGTCTCCGGACAACCTTCCACCGTTTCCCCAGTAACCTTTGGCCGTCTCCGGGTAACCTTCCACCGTCTCCCAGTAACCTTTGGCCGTCTCCGGGCAACCTTCCACCGTCTCCCAGTAAGCTTCGGCCGTCTCCCCCGCGCTCCTCTACCGTCGCCCCCGCGCAGGCGGGGGCCCAAGGTACCTATGCTCCGAGGTGCTATGGACCCCCGCCTGCGCGGGGAATGCGCCTGTCTGCACGGGGCGGAAGGTGGAATGCGCTTGCCCGCGCGCCCACTCGCACTTATACTGCGCCACTGTGGATGCATACAGTAGTGCCGCCGATGGCCGCCGTATGGCATCAGCAGGCATTATGGGGTAATCTCCTGCGTGTCGCCCCTCAACCGCCGAGAAGTCTATGCCCGCTACGCCAACATCGCAACAAACCATCGCGCTCGTCGTGCGGCATAACACGGTCGGCATCGGCGAGCCGGTCGGGCGCCTGCTCGCCTTCCTGCAAGGCGCCGGCTACCGCGTCGTGTTCGAGAGCGAAACCGCGGCCCACCTCGGCCTGCCCGGGATCGAGGCGATGAGCGTGAGCGGCATCGGTGCGGCGGCCTGCGCCGTGATCGTCATGGGCGGCGACGGCACCATGCTCGGCATCGCGCGCCAGCTGGCGCCCTTCGACGTGCCGCTGATCGGCATCAACCAGGGGCGCCTGGGCTTCATGACCGACATCCCCATCGACCGCATGATCCCGGTCATCGGCGACATTCTCGGCGGCAAGGCGCGCGCCGAAAAACGCACCCTGCTCGAAGGCCGGGTCATGCGCGACGGCGCCATGATCGCCTGCGGTCTGGCGGTCAACGACGTGGTGGTGGCGCGCGGCGCCGGCGCCGGCATGGTCGAGCTGAAGGTCGCTGTCGACGGCAATTTCATGTACAACCAGCGCTCCGACGGCCTGATCATCTCCACCCCGACCGGCTCGACCGCGTACGCGCTGTCGGCCGGCGGCCCGCTGCTGCACCCGAGCCTGGGCGGCATCGTGCTGGTGCCGATCGCCCCGCATGCGCTGTCGAACCGGCCGATCGTGGTGCCCGACAGCAGCGAAATCGTGGTCGAAATCGTCGGCGGGCGCGATACCAGCGTCAACTTCGACATGCAGACCTTCGCCAGCCTCGCGCACCGCGACCAGATCGTCATCTCGCGCTCGCCCAACCACATCACCTTCCTGCATCCGGAAGGCTGGAGCTATTACGACACCCTGCGCGAAAAATTGCACTGGAACGAATATCCGTCGGGCGAGGGCAAGCTGCGCTGAGAGCGCTGTCCCGCACGCCATTCCCCATTCGAATACTGGACTGACACACCTTCATGCTGCGTACCCTGACCATCCGTGATTTCGTCATTGTCGATACCATCGAACTTGAATTTTCCAGCGGCTTTTCCGTGTTCACCGGCGAAACCGGGGCCGGCAAGTCGATCCTGATCGATGCGCTGCAGCTGGCGCTGGGCGGGCGCGGCGACGCCAGCGTGGTGCGCGAGGGCGCGCCCAAGGCCGATATCACGGCCGATTTTTCGGTCAGCGCCGCCGCAAAGGCTTGGCTGGAACAGAACGAATTCGCCGTCGAGGAGGGCGGGGCGCTGCTGCGCCGCGTGATCGACAACGCCGGCCGCTCCAAGGCCTTCATCAACGGCATCGCCGCCACCGCCGCCCAGCTGCGCGACCTGGGCGACATGCTGGTCGATATCCACGGCCAGCATGCGCACCAGTCGCTGCTCAAAACCGAGGCCCAGCGCGCGCTGCTCGATAACCAGGCCGCCTTCAAGGATGCCGGGGCAGGCGCCGACGCCCAGACCGTGGCCGCCACCCACAAGGCCTGGCGCGCCCTGGCGCGCCAGCGCGAGGAATTCGAAACCAATGCCAAGAACGTGCTGATCGAGCGCGAACGCCTGGAGTGGCAGGTGGCCGAACTGCAAAAGCTGGCCGTGAAGCCGGGCGAGTGGAGCGAGATCACCAACGAACACAGCCGCCTGTCGCACGCCGCCAGCCTGCTCGAAGGGGCGCAGGAAGCGCTGGCCGCGATTTCCGAGTCGGACCATCCGATCCTGTCGCAACTGTCGTCGCTCAACCAGAAGCTGGGCAAGCTGGTGGCGGTCGATGCGCAGATGCAGACCGTGCTCGACTGCATGGAACCGGCCCGCATCCAGTTGCAGGAAGCGGTGTATGCGCTGAATAACTACCTGGACAAGGTCGACCTCGATCCCGAGCGCCTGCGCACGGTCGATGCGCGCATGGAAGCGATCCACATGACGGCGCGCAAGTTCCGCGTGACGCCCGATGAATTGCCGGAGGAATTTGCCAGCCTGTCGGAGCGCCTCAAGCAACTGGCCGACGCCAGCGACCTGGACGGGCTGCGCCAGCAGGAAGAAAAGATCAGGGAAAGCTATATGACGGCGGCGGCGCGCCTGTCGGCCACGCGCGCCACGGCGGCGCGGCTGCTGGGCACGCAGGTGACGGCGGCCATGCAGGAGCTGAGCATGACCGGGGGCAGTTTCGTGGTCGGGCTCAATCCGTGCGAGCCGACCGCCAGCGGGGTGGAGCAGGTGGAGTTCCTGGTGGCCGGTCACGCCGGAGTGGCGCCGCGTCCGCTGGCCAAGGTGGCGTCGGGCGGCGAACTGGCGCGCATCGCGCTGGCCATTTCGGTGATTACCTCGAATGCGACGACCACGCCGACCCTGATTTTCGACGAGGTCGACAGCGGCATCGGCGGGGCGGTGGCGGAAGTGGTGGGCCGGCTGCTCAAGCGTTTGGGGCAGGAACGCCAGGTACTGTGCGTGACGCACTTGCCGCAGGTGGCCAGCCAGGCCAACCAGCATTTCCAGGTGGCCAAGGGGACCACGGGGGAGGGCAAGACGGTGTCGCACATCGACGTGCTGGACAACAAGGCGCGCGTGGAGGAAGTGGCGCGCATGCTCGGCGGGGTGGAGATTACGGCGACCACGCGCAAGCACGCACGGGAATTGCTGGCGTTGTAAGCTGCCGTCGTCCCCGCCTTCGCGGAGACGACGCAATCGATGGCGCTGGTGCTACCGGGTCATCCCTCCCGAAAACCGGTTCATCCCACGTAAATAGTGCTGGGATTTAACACAGAACCCTATAATATCGGCTCTCCCGCTCACGATCGCCGAACCCATGTCTTTCCGCAAAGAACCTCCCTTCACCCACGGCACCCCGGCGCGCAATGCCGTGGTGCTGGTCAACCTGGGCACCCCCGATGCCCCGACCACTCCGGCCGTGCGGCGCTACCTGAAGGAATTCCTGTCCGATCCGCGCGTGGTGGAAATTCCGCGCGCCCTCTGGTGGATGATCCTGCACCTGATTATCCTGCCGTTCCGCTCCAGCCAGTCGGCCGCCAAGTACGCGTCGATCTGGACCAAGGAAGGCTCCCCGCTCAAGGTCCACACCCAGAAGCAGGCGCTCCTGCTGCGCGGCCTGCTGGGCGAGCGCGGACACGATGCGGTCAAGGTGGTGATGGCCATGCGCTACGGCTCGCCTTCCCTGCCGGAAGTGCTGGACCAGCTCAAGGCGGAGAACTGCGAGCGCATCGCCATCCTGCCGGCCTACCCGCAATATTCGGGAACCACCACCGGCTCCATCAGCGACGCCGTGTTCGCCCACTACGCCGGGGTGCGCAACGTGCCGGAACTGCGCATGATCAAGCACTACCACGACCAGGACGGCTACATCGACGCCCTGCGCGACAGCGTGCTGGCGCACTGGAAAGTCAACGGCCGAGGCGACAAGCTGGTGATGAGTTTTCACGGCGTGCCGAAGCGCACCCTGATGCTGGGCGACCCCTACCACTGCGAATGCCATAAGACGGCGCGCCTGCTGGCGACCGCACTGGGCCTATCGAGCGAGCAATACCTGGTGACCTTCCAGTCGCGCTTCGGCAAGGCCGAATGGCTGCAGCCGTACACGGCGCCGACCCTGGTACAGATGGCGAAAGACGGCCTCAAGCGTGTCGACCTGATCTGCCCCGGTTTCACGAGCGACTGCCTGGAAACGCTGGAAGAGATCGCCATGGAAGCGAAGCACGACTTCGAGGCCGCCGGCGGACGCGAATTCCATTACATCCCGTGCCTGAACGAATCGCCTGCCTGGATCGCCGGCTTGGCCGACATCACCGAGCAGCACCTGCTGGGCTGGAACACCAGAGCCACGCCCGCCCAGCGCGAAGCGGAAAAACAGGACCTGGAAGCAGGCCGCCGCAACGCCCAGCAACTGGGCGCAAGCTGACCGGACGGCGGCCTACCGCCGTGCCTACCGCGGTGCCTACCGCCGTGCCTCCACCCGTGCGGATTGACAGGCGCGCTTTGCCGCCTGTTAAAATAGCGTTCCGTGCACACTCAGACCGGCATAGCAGATCATGGCCAGCGCTAGCACGGTGTAAGCAACAACGCTGGCGGCAATCAACGGCAACTTCATGTCGAACTCCCTGAAACAGCTGTGGCGCGGGCGATGCACGCGCTCGCGAGCTGGATATCTTCATGGTAGTCCGGGCCGTCCTGAAAAGAATCCCCTCATTGGTAATATTTGTAACAGTGCACTAAAAAGCAACGCTGCAGGATTCCCCTTGAAAATGTAGGTTATAGCCCCATTTGGGTGTCTATGTGGCTAGCAAGACAGGTCAAACAATTAGTTAAGTCATTGATTCCAGGAGCTTTTCCGATGCAAGAGCAAGAAAATCCAGAAGTGTCGCCACCGTCCGACGAATCCGTCCAGGCTGCGGCCCCTGCCAATGGCGAGCCGAGCCTCGAAGAGCAGCTCAGCGCCACCGAAGCCAAGCTGGCCGAAATGCACGACGCCTTCATGCGCGCCAAGGCCGAAGGCGAAAACATCCGCCGCCGCGCCCAGGAAGACGTCAGCAAGGCGCACAAATTCGCCATCGAAAGTTTCGCCGAAGCCATGGTGCCGGTACGCGACAGTCTCGAAATGGCGCTCAAGGTCGAGTCCCCATCGCTCGACTCGCTGAAAGAAGGCGTCGAAATGACCCTCAAGCAGCTCACCTCGGCATTCGAGAAGAACAAGCTGGTCGAAGTGCTGCCGGCCCAGGGCGACAAGCTCGATCCGATGAAGCACCAGGCCGTCGCCGTGGTTCCTGCCGAGCAGGAAGCGAACACCGTGGTCAGCGTGCTGCAAAAAGGCTATATGATCGCCGACCGCCTGCTGCGTCCCGCCATCGTTACCGCAGCACAAGCAAAATAAATACGGTGTGCTCTCTTGCAAGGTCTTGAAAGCACGCAGTTTTTCCACATATTCAAGTCATCTGAAACTAAGTAATTAAAAGGAAAAAAATCATGGGCAGAATTATCGGTATTGACCTTGGCACGACGAACTCCTGCGTGGCCATCATGGAAAACGGTCAGCCAAAGGTAATCGAGAACGCAGAAGGCGCGCGTACGACGCCTTCCATTATTGCTTACCAAGAAGATGGCGAAATCCTCGTCGGCGCACCGGCCAAGCGCCAGGCCGTCACCAACCCGAAGAACACCCTGTTCGCGGTAAAGCGCCTGATCGGCCGTAAGTTCGACGAAAAAGAAGTGCAGAAAGATATCGGCCTGATGCCGTATTCGATCATCAAGGCCGACAACGGCGATGCCTGGATCGGCGTGCGCGACAAGAAACTGGCGGCCCAGCAAATCTCGGCCGAAGTCCTGCGCAAGATGAAGAAAACCGCCGAAGACTACCTCGGCGAAGAAGTGACCGAAGCGGTCATCACCGTGCCTGCCTACTTCAACGATTCGCAGCGCCAGGCTACCAAGGACGCCGGCCGTATCGCCGGCCTGGACGTCAAGCGCATCATCAACGAGCCGACCGCGGCCGCGCTGGCGTTCGGCCTGGACAAGACCGACAAGGGCGACCGCAAGATCGCCGTGTATGACCTGGGCGGCGGCACCTTCGACGTCTCGATCATCGAAATCGCCGACGTCGATGGCGAAAAGCAGTTCGAAGTGCTCTCGACCAACGGCGACACCTTCCTCGGCGGCGAAGACTTCGACCAGCGCGTCATCGATTACATCATCGACGAGTTCAAGAAGATCAACGGCCTGGACCTGAAAAAAGATCCGATCGCCCTGCAGCGCATCAAGGCGTCGGCCGAGCGCGCGAAGATCGAACTGTCGTCGTCGGCGCAAACCGAAATCAACGAGCCGTACATCGCCATGGCGAACGGCGCGCCGGTCCACCTGAACCTCAAAATGACCCGCGCCAAGCTCGAGTCGCTGGTCGAGGAACTGATCGCGGCCACCATCGAGCCGTGCAAGATGGCGATCAAGGATGCCGGCGTTAAAGTCTCCGACATCGACGACATCATCCTGGTCGGCGGCATGACCCGCATGCCGAAGGTGCAGGAAAAGGTCAAGGAATTCTTCGGCAAGGATCCGCGCAAGGACGTCAATCCGGATGAAGCCGTCGCTGTCGGCGCCGCCATCCAGGGCGCCGTGCTGTCGGGCGAGCGCAAGGACCTGCTGCTGCTGGACGTGACCCCGCTGTCGCTGGGTATCGAAACCATGGGCGGCGTGATGACCAAGATGATCCACAAGAACACCACGATCCCGACCAAGTTCAGCCAGGTGTTTTCGACCGCCGAAGACAACCAGCCTGCGGTGACGATCAAGGTATTCCAGGGCGAGCGTGAAATCGCGGCCGGCAACAAGGGCCTGGGCGAATTCAACCTCGAAGGCATCCCGCCTGCATCGCGCGGCACGCCGCAGATCGAAGTGACCTTCGACATCGACGCCAACGGCATCCTGCACGTCGGCGCCAAGGACAAGGCCACCGGCAAAGAGAACAAGATCACGATCAAGGCCAACTCCGGCCTGACCGAAGCCGAAATCCAGAAGATGGTGAAAGACGCCGAAGTCAACGCCGAAGAAGACAAGAAGGTCAAGGAACTGGCCGAATCGCGCAACCAGGCCGATAACCTGGTGCACTCGACCCGCAAGTCGCTGACCGAATACGGCGACAAGCTGGAAGCGGGCGAGAAGGAAGCCATCGAAGCGGCCATCACCGACGTCGAAGGCGCGATCAAGTCCGGCGACAAGGCCGAGATCGATGCCAAGATCGAGAAACTGTCTGCCGCGTCGCAGAAGCTGGGCGAGAAGATGTACGCCGACCAGCAGGCGCAGCAAGCTGCCGGTGGCGCCGATGCAAGCGCCGGCCAGCAGGCGGGTGCGGCCGAAGGCAAGCCGGCCCAGGACGACGTCATCGACGCCGACTTCAAGGAAGTCAAGGACGCCAAGTAATTCATGCCGGAGCAGGGGCGCGTTGCAGCGGTAGGCGGCGCGCCCGGATCGAGCAAAGGCCACGACAAGCCGAGCCCTCCAGCGGCTCGGTTTTTTGCATAAACAGTAGCGTAGTAGCTAGACAGCAAGGTGCCGACAAATGGCAAAGCGTGATTTTTACCAGATCCTCGGGGTCGCCAAGAATGCTTCTGAAGAAGAGATCAAGAAGTCGTATCGCAAGCTTGCGATGAAATACCATCCGGACCGCAATCCGGACAGTAAGGAATCGGAAGAGAAGTTCAAGGAAGTCAAGGAAGCGTACGAAATGCTGACCAATCCGGAAAAGCGCGAGGCGTACGACCGCTACGGTCACGCCGGCGTCGATCCGAACATGGGCGGCGGCGGTGGCGGCGGGTTTGGCGGCGCCGGCGGCTTCCCGGACAGCTTCGGCGATATCTTCGGCGATATTTTCGGCGGCGGCGGCCGCAGTCGCAGTTCCGGTCCACAAGTGTACCGTGGCGCCGACATGGGCATGAGCCTCGATATCACGCTGGAGCAGGCGGCGCACGGCCACAGCCAGGAACTGCGCATCCCGACCTGGGACAAGTGCGAAACCTGCCACGGCAGCGGCGCCAAGCCGGGCACGTCGCCGGTCACCTGTACCCAGTGCGGCGGACACGGCCAGACGCGCGTGCAGCAAGGCTTCTTCAGCATCCAGCAGACCTGCTCGCGCTGCCACGGCAGCGGCAAGATCATCGCCGATCCGTGCGCGCCATGCGGCGGCGAGGGCATGATCAAGCGCCACAAGGTCCAGGAAGTCAATATTCCGGCCGGTATCGAAAGCGGCATGAGCATCCGCTACAAGGGGCTCGGCCAGCCGGGCACCAACGGCGGGCCGCCGGGCGACCTGTTGATCGAAGTGCGGGTCAAGCCGCACGCCGTGTTCAACCGCGAAGGCGACGACCTGCATTGCGAAATGCCGATTTCCTTCGTCAAGGCGACCCTGGGCGGCGACATCGAAGTGCCGACCCTGTCCGGCAAGGTCTCGTTCACGATTCCTGAAGGCACGCAATCGGGCCGGACCTTCCGCCTGAAGGCGAAGGGCATCAAAGGCCGCCGTTCCGGTTACCCGGGCGACCTGTTCTGCCACGTGGCGGTCGAAACGCCGGTCAAGCTGACCGACAAGCAAAAAGACCTGCTGCGCGAATTCGAGCGCCTGACGGTCGAAGGCGGCGGCAAGCATAGTCCGCAAAGCAAAGGCTGGATGGACAAGGTGAAAGATTTTTTCGAATAAGGCGGGCCTAGCCACGCATATTCACTTAACCGCTGAAACTGGCTCTCGGGCCTGTCAGCGGTTTTTTTTCGAACGGACAGGACAGACATGACGCAAGCACAATACGATATCGACGCGCTCTTCAAACGCAACCGCGACTGGGCCGCGGCGATGGTGGCCAGGGATGAAAATTTCTTCAAGGCCCTGACCGCCCAGCAGTCGCCCGAGTATCTGTGGATCGGCTGTTCCGACAGCCGCGTGCCGGCCAACGAGTTGCTGGGACTGGCGCCGGGCGAATTGTTCGTCCACCGCAATATCGCCAATGTGGTCGTGCATTCCGACCTGAACTGCCTGACCGTGCTGCAATTCGCGATCGACGTGCTCAAGGTCAAGCACGTGATCGTCTGCGGCCACTACGGCTGCTCGGGCGTGCACGCGGCCATGATCAACAAGCGCGTCGGCCTGGCCGACAACTGGCTGCGCCATGTGCAGGATGTGCAGCAAAAGCACGAGAAATACCTGGGCGATGTGTTGCCCTCGCGTGCGCGCGCGGACCGCTTGTGCGAGCTGAACGTGACGGAGCAGGTGGTCAACACGGCGCAGACCACGGTGGTGCAGGACGCCTGGGAACGCGGCCAGCCGCTGACCGTGCATGGCTGGGTGTACGGCCTGCACGACGGCTTGCTGCGCGACCTGGGGATGAGCGTGAGCGGCGCCGATGAACTGGCGCCGAAACTGGCGGCGCGCCTGCTGGAGTACCAGGAAGCGTAAGGGCGCTCGCCCGCGCGGGGCGACCTTGTTCAGCTTTGCCGCTTAATTGCTTTCTTTAATCACACGCCCGTTCAGGTGCTGCACCGGACGGGCGTTGTGCTTGTACAGCTTGTGGAACTGGGCCAGCTGCGCTTTCGACATTTCTACCGGCGTCTTCAGGACGAACCAGTTGGCTTCCTCGCTGCACGGCGGCGTGGTCAGCGAGCCCGGGAAGTTATAGTAACCCTGGGTTGGCGGCAAGATGCCCATCATGTCGATCGTCACGCCCTCGACCGCCTGCTCGACTTCGGCTTCCTTCGGCAGGTTGTTGAAAATAGCCGCCAGCGCCGGGTTTTCCTTGCCCAGCTTGAACAGCACCGCAACCACGGCCAGCTTGTTGTCCGCGTTCTTGTGGACCAGGTGCAATCCCAGGGGATACTGCTTGCCGTTGATGCGCTCTTCGCTCGGCGTATGGAAATGGAACTGCAGCAATTCATGGCGCACGCCGCTGATCGACATCCCGCTGCCCGGCGCATAATTGACCTGCACCGTGTGGCCGTTATCGATGATTTTCAGCGGCGATATCTGGTATTCGAACAGGATCGGGTCGAGCGTGGATTTGCTGGTCGCGTTGGTGCGGATATCGATCGGCGACTGCGCATGGCCGGTCTTGCAGATGACATAATCGGACTTGATGCCGCCCCAGCGTGTCGGCCCGGTCTTGCCGGAATACGTCCACTCGTGCTTGGCGTGGGCGCCGTGCGCCGCGCGAGGTGCAGGCTGGGCGGGCTGGGCAGGCTGTGCTGCCGGGGCGGGCTGGGCGTCCTGGGCCTGCGCCGACAGCGGCAGGATGGCGGCCAGCGCCAGCGAAACGACGGTCATACGTGAAAACATGTGATTTCCTTTTGATCGAATGGGCTACCGTATGGAGTGGCGTCGCGGCGGGGGCATGGCCGCATGACTGCACAGGGGCGCGTCGTGGCGCTCGCTCTGTCCGGCAATAGTATCTTGTCCTATCGCAAGTAAATACAACAAAACGCGCACTTGCTGCAAAGACGCAACACATATGGTGGCGCGGGCCGCCTGGCAACAGTGTGGAAAATACGAATGGAGTAATAATTTGAATCAAGAAAATAACCGGCTGGAAAGCATCCGCGCACTCGCCCGCAGCTTCGTCGAGGAGCGCGACTGGGGCCAGTTCCACACGCCCAAAAACCTGTCGTCGGCGCTGTCGGTGGAAGCGGCCGAGCTGCTCGAGCATTTCCAGTGGATCAAGACCGGCGTGCGGGAAGAACTGGGCGAGGACAAGCTGGTCCAGGTGCGCCACGAAATGGCCGACGTGCTGGTCTACCTGGTGCTGCTGGCGGACCGGCTCGATGTCGACCTGGGCGCGGCGGTGGAAGAAAAGATGGCGCTCAACCGGGCCAAGTACCCGGCAGACAAGGTGCGCGGCGATGCGCGCAAATACCACGAATACCCGCCGGACTGAGCCGGCGGGTTCGGCGCAGGCCGCTTACAGCCCGCCCATGCAGATGTACTTGACGACCAGATAGTCGTCGATGCCGTAGCGCGAGCCTTCGCGCCCCAGCCCGGACTGCTTGACGCCGCCGAACGGCGCCACTTCGGTCGAGATCAGGCCGGTGTTGACGCCGACCATGCCGGTCTCCAGCGCATCGGCCACGCGCCACACGCGCCCGATGTCGCGCGAGTAGAAATACGCCGCCAGCCCGAATTCGGTATCGTTGGCCATGGCGATGACATCGTCCTCGGTATCGAAGCGGAACAGGGGCGCGAGCGGGCCGAAGGTTTCCTCGGTGGCCACCTGCATCTGCGAGCTCACGTCGGCCAGCACGGTCGGCTCGAAAAAGCTGTGCCCCAGCGCATGGCGCTTGCCGCCGGCCAGCAGGCGCGCGCCTTTCGACAGCGCATCGGCGATATGCTCCTCGACCTTGGCCACGGCCTTTTCTTCGATCAGCGGACCTTGCGTCACGCCCACGTCCTGGCCGTTGCCGACTTTCAGCCTGGCGACCGCCGCCACCAGCTTCTCGGCGAAGCGTTCGTACACCCCATCCTGCACGTACAGGCGGTTGGCGCATACGCAGGTCTGGCCGGCATTGCGGTACTTGGAGGCAATCGCCCCTTCGACCGCCGCATCGAGGTCGGCGTCGTCGAACACGATGAAGGGCGCGTTGCCGCCCAGCTCCAGCGACAGCTTCTTGATGGTCGGCGCGCATTGCTCCATCAGCACGCGCCCGACCTGGGTCGAGCCGGTGAAGGTCAGCTTGCGCACCAGCGGATTGCCGGTCATTTCGGCGCCGATGGCTTTCGAGTCGCCGGTGATGACGCTGAACACGCCTTTCGGGATGCCGGCGCGCTCGGCCAGTTCGGCCAGCGCCAGGGCCGAGAACGGGGTCAGCTCGGCCGGCTTGACCACCATCGGACAGCCGGCCGCCAGCGCCGGGCCGGCCTTGCGCGTGATCATCGCCGCCGGAAAATTCCACGGCGTAATCGCCGCGCACACGCCGATCGGCTCCTTGGTCACCACCAGGCGGCGGTCGGCCCAGGGCGACTGCAAGGTATCGCCCTCGACCCGCTTGCCCTCCTCGGCGAACCATTCGATGAAGGAGGCGGCGTAGGCGATCTCGCCCTTCGATTCGGTGAGCGGCTTGCCCTGTTCGGCGGTCATGATCAGGGCCAGGTCGTCGGCATTCTCGATCATCAGGTCGTTCCATTTGCGCAAGATGACGCTGCGTTCGCGCGCGCCTTTCTTGCGCCAGGCCGGCCAGGCCGCATTGGCGGCGGCGATGGCGCGCGCGGCCTCGTCCTTGCCCATGCGCGGCACCGTGCCGAGCGCCTCGCCGGTGGCCGGGTTGGTCACCGTGATGGTGGCGGCATCGGCCGCATCGCACCATTCGCCATCGATAAAACATTGCTGCCGCAGCAGCGCCGGGTCTTTCAGGTTCAACATGACTGTGCTTTCGTGAGTGGGCTTGGCGCGTGGCCGGGAAATCATCTTAGCGTTTTTTACAAGGAATTGCCCGCCAGCCGCGCGCGCACCGCGCACCGGGGTCAGAGCTTTAATGAGAAATTAGTTGCAATGCGGGAAAATTCCCTTGCTGGCGGTTTGTGTTGGCATGTTTGACAACTTGCCGTTAAGCTGTCCCCAAGGCTTGACGTATTGATATGCCTCAAGCCCAGGTCGTCCATTTGAGATGGATCAAGCAGCACTCGCCATCGGGCCGATAAGCCATTATGATGAACCGAGTGCGTCATTCGTTCCTATACCGACAATCATGCGCCGTCCTATCGTCCTCGTTCCCGCCTGCACGCGTCAGATCGGACCCCATCCGTACCACACCGCGCAGCGCAAGTATGTCGACGCCGTCGTCCTCGGCGCCGACTGCGCCCCCATGATCCTGCCCGCGCTCGGCGCCGCGCTCGACCTCGACGCCTCGCTGTCCGTGTGCGACGGCATCATGCTCACCGGCTCGGCCTCCAACGTGCACCCGAGCTACTACGACCAGGATGTGCACGATCCCAGCCTGCCGCAGGACCGCGCGCGCGACGCCACCACCTTGCCCCTGATCCGCGCCGCCCTCGAGCGCGGCATCCCCCTGATCGCGGTCTGCCGCGGCTTCCAGGAAATGAACGTGGCCCTCGGCGGCAGCCTGTACCAGGCGGTGCAGGAAGTCGAAGGCAAGATGGACCACCGCGAAGATCCCGACGCTTCCATCGACGAGCAGTACGGCCCGGCCCACGACGTGATCGTCACGCCCGGCGGCGCCTTCCAGCGCATGCTCGGCGGCGCCCAGCGCATCGCCGTCAATTCCCTGCACGGGCAGGGCGTGGACCGGCTCGCGCCCGGCATCGCGGTCGAAGCGGTCTCGCGCGACGGCCTGGTGGAAGCGTTTTCGGTGCCGTCCGCGCCCGGCTTTACCCTGGCTGTGCAGTGGCATCCCGAGTGGATGATCCTCGAGAACCCGGCCTCGATGGCCATGTTCGGCGCCTTCGGCATGGCCTGCCGCGCCTACCGGGCGAGGCGCGCATGAATACCCGCAGCGCCAGCCGCTACGAAAAATGGGCCCTTTGCTGCGTACCCTAGCGACGCTTGCCATCCTCGGTTCCAGAGCACGCCCGCGGCATCGGCCCGCGCGCGTATGAACACACTACAGAGAGAACATCATGGCAATTCGCGAAAACTTTACCTACACCGACATGGACCTGTGGCTCAACGAGAAGCGGGTCACCGAAATCGAATGCCTGATCCCCGACCTGACCGGGGTCGCGCGCGGCAAGATCCTGCCGCGCGGTAAATTCACCCAGGAGCGCGGCATGCGCATTCCCGAGGCGGTGCTGGGCATGACCGTGACCGGCAACTACCCGCTCGACGACGAAGCCTACGACCGCGCCATCTCGGCCACCGACCGCGACATGATCCTGAAGGCCGATCCGACCACCATCACCATGGTGCCGTGGGCGGTCGACCCGACCGCGCAGGTGATCCACGACTGCTATTTCGCCGACGGCAAGCTGGTCGACTTCGCGCCGCGCACGGTGCTGCGCCGTGTCCTCAAGCTGTACGCCGACAAGGGCTGGAAGCCGGTAGTCGCGCCCGAGCTGGAGTTTTACCTGACCGCCAAGAACATCGATCCCGACCTGCCCTTGAAACCGCCGATCGGCCGCAGCGGCCGCGCCGAAACCAGCCGCCAGGTCTACAGCATCGACGCCGTCAACGAGTTCGATCCCCTGTTCGAGGACATCTACGACTACTGCGAACTGATGAACCTCGACGTCGACACCCTGATCCACGAGATCGGCGCCGGCCAGATGGAAATCAACTTCCTGCATGGCGACCCGCTCGGCCTGGCCGACAAGGTGTTCTTCTTCAAGCGCACCCTGCGCGAAGCGGCGCTCAAGCACGATATGTACGCCACCTTCATGGCCAAGCCGATGGCGGGCGAACCCGGTTCGGCCATGCACGTGCACCAGAGCGTGGTCGACACCAGGACCGGCCGGAATATCTTCAGCAGCGAGGACGGTTCCGCCTCGCCCCTGTTCAAGCAGTACATCGGCGGCCTGCAGCGCTACATGCCGTCGGCGATGGCGATCGTCGCGCCCTACGTCAATTCCTACCGCCGCATCGTGCGCCACACCGCCGCCCCGATCAACATCCAGTGGGGACTGGACAACCGCACGGTGGGCTTTCGCGTACCCGAATCGGGCGTGCAGGACCGGCGCGTGGAAAACCGCATCATCGGCGCCGACGCCAATCCCTACCTGGCGCTGGCCGTGACCCTGGCCTGCGGCTACCTCGGCATGACCGAGCAGCTCGAACCGACCCCGATGATGAACGGCAGCGCCTACGAAATGCCGTTCGAACTGCCCCAGGGCCTGCCCGAAGCGCTGCACCTGCTGCGCTCCGAAGACAAGCTGCGCTCGGTGCTGGGCGAGCGCTTCATCGATGTCTACGCCGCCATCAAGGACCTGGAACACCAGGAATTCATGACCGTCATCAGTCCGTGGGAACGCGAGCACCTGCTGCTGCACGTCTGAGCACCGGCAACGACAACAACGATAACGACAACGATCAACGAGGTCCATCATGACAGCCAACCCCATGGTCCCGAGCGCCGCGCTGGTCGCGTCGGTCAAGGCCGCCACGCACGACGTCTACGACACCGCCGAACTCCAGCGCCAGGATGCGGCGCACTACATGCATCCCTTCACCGACCACAAGGCGCTGGGCGAACGCGGCGTGCGCGTGATGGTGCGCGGCGACGGCATCTACCTGTGGGATTCGGAAGGGCAGAAGATCCTCGACGGCATGTCCGGCCTGTGGTGCGTGAATGTCGGCTACGGGCGCACCAGCATCGCGGACGCGGTCTACCGCCAGATGCAGACGCTGCCCTTCTATAACAGCTTCTTCAACACCACCAACGTGCCGGCCACGCGCCTGGCCGCGCTGCTGGTGGAGATGTCGCCGCCCCAGTTCAACCACGTGTTCTTCACCGGCTCCGGCTCGGAAGCGAACGACACCAACCTGCGCATGGTGCGCCGCTACTGGGACCTGAAAGGCCAGCCGCAGCGCCACACCGTCATCAGCCGCTACAACGCCTACCACGGCAGCACCGTGGCCGGCGCGGCGCTGGGCGGCATGGCGGGCATGCACGAGCAGGGCGGCATGATCCCCGGTATCGAACATATCGGCCAGCCCAACTGGGTGGAAAACGGCTGCGGCATGAGTCCGGACGAATTCGGCATCGTGGCCGCCGGCTGGCTCGAAACCAAGATCCTCGAGGTCGGGCCCGACAAGGTGGCCGCCTTCATCGGCGAACCGGTGCAGGGCGCGGGCGGCGTGATCATCCCCCCGGCCACCTACTGGCCCGAAATCGGCCGCATCTGCGACAAATACGGCGTGCTCCTGATCGCCGACGAAGTCATTTGCGGCTTTGGCCGTCTTGGTACATGGTTCGGCTCCGAATTGATGCAGATCAAACCTGATCTGATTACCTTCGCCAAGGGGGTGACCTCGGGCTATGTTCCTCTGGGTGGCGTGCTGGTCGGCGACCGCGTGGCGGACGTGCTGATCGAGGAGGGCGGCGACTTCAATCACGGGTTCACGTACTCGGGCCATCCGGTGGCCTGCGCGGCGGCGCTCGAAAACATCCGCATCCTGATCGACGAGCGCCTGGTGCAGCAGGTCGCGCACGATACCGGCCCGTACCTGAAAGAGAAGTTCGCGGCGCTGATGGACCATCCGCTGGTCGGTTACGCCGACAGCTGCGGGTTCGTGGCGGGACTGAACCTGGTGCGCAAGAAGGCCGACGTGGTGCACGACTGCGAGTTCTTCGATCCGGATCAGGGCGTGGGCATGCTGTGCCGGGGCTATATGTTCGCCAACGGGATCATCATGCGCGCCGTGGGCGAGCGCATGATCATCGCACCGCCGCTGGTGATGACGCGCGCGCAGATCGACGAGATGATCTTCAAGATCAGGTACTGCCTGGAGGCCACCCTGATCGACTTGCAGCAGCGGGGCTGGGTAGTCTGAACGTACGTTGAACCGGAGGCAGGATGAAGTCGATCAACCGCATCGCGCAGTGCTGCATCTTCGTCCTCGCGGCGGCCGGCCTGGCCGGCGCCGCGCCGCCCGAGGAAAAGGTCCTCAATATCTACAACTGGTCCGACTACATCGCCGACGACACGGTCCGCAACTTCGAAAAAGAAACCGGCATCAAGGTCCGCTACGATGTCTTCGACAGCAACGAAGTCCTGCACGCCAAGCTCAGCGCCGGCAAGACCGGCTACGACATCGTGGTCCCCACCGCCCACTGGGCGCGCCTGCAGATCGAGGGCGGCCTGCTGCGCCCCCTCGACAAGGCCAGCCTGCCGCGCCTGGCCAACCTGGACCCGGCGCTGCAGGCGCTCATCGGCAAGCTCGACCCCGACAACAAGCACCTCGTCACCTGGCTGTGGGGCTACACCACGCTCGGCATCAACGTCGACAAGGTCAAGGCGGCCCTCGGCGCCCTGCCCATGCCCGACAATGTCTGGGACCTGGTGTTCGATCCGCGCTACGCCAGCAAACTGACTTCCTGCGGCGTGTCCTTCCTCGATTCGCCGTCCGAAGTGCTGCCCGCCGCGCTGCTCTACATCGGCAAGCCGGCCTACTCGAAGAACAGCGCCGACTACCAGGACGCCGGGCGCATGCTGCAGGCGATCCGGCCCTCGGTGACCCTGTTCAGTTCTTCCGGCTACATCAACGACCTGGCCAACGGCGCCCTGTGCGTCTCGCTGGGCTGGTCGGGCGACATCAACATCGCGCGCCAGCGCGCCATCGACAGCAAGAACGGCCACAACATCGTGGCGCTGGTGCCGAAGAACGCCACCCTGATGTTCGACACCATGGCCATCCCGGCCGACGCTACGCATCCGGGCAACGCCCACCTGTGGATCAACTATATTCTGCGTCCCGAAGTGCACGCCAGCCTGAGCAACAAGGTGTTTTACGCCAACCCGAACCAGGCCGCCACGCCCATGGTGCGGCCCGACATCGCCAACAACCGCACGGTCTACCTGGCGGACGCCGACAAGCAGCGCATGGTGGTGCCCGAGCCCCTGAGCGCCGAAGCGCGCCGCACCATGACGCGCGTATTTACACGGTTTAAAACCGGGATGTAATCATTTTGCCTGCATACCGGCGTATGTCCGATAAAATTGCGGCTTTGCCTCATCTTTCATCATCCCTATGACGATTGCACAACCCGCAAGCTCGCAGCCTTTTCTCCTGATCCGCAACCTCGTCAAGGCATTCGACGGCGTGCGCGCCGTGAACGACATTTCGCTCGCCATCGACAAGGGCGAGATCTTCGCGCTGCTGGGCAGCTCCGGCTGCGGCAAATCGACCCTGCTGCGCATGCTGGCCGGGTTCGAGACCCCGACCGCCGGCGCCATCGAACTGGCCGGCCAGGACCTGGTCGGCGTGCCGCCCTACGAGCGCCCGGTCAACATGATGTTCCAGTCGTACGCGCTGTTCCCGCACCTGACGGTGTGGGACAACGTCGCCTTCGGCCTGCGCCGCGACGGCCTGCCCAGGGTGGAGATCGCCGAACGGGTCGACCAGATGCTGGCGCTGGTGCAGCTGGGCGCCTACGCCAGGCGCAAGCCGCACCAGCTCTCGGGCGGGCAGCAGCAGCGCGTGGCGCTGGCGCGCAGCCTGGCCAAGCGTCCGCAGTTGCTGCTGCTCGACGAGCCGCTCGGCGCGCTCGATAAAAAACTGCGCGAACAGACCCAGATGGAACTGGTGAACATCATCGAGCAGGTCGGCGTGACCTGCGTGATGGTCACCCACGACCAGGACGAGGCGATGAGCATGGCCACCCGCATCGCCGTGATGAGCGAAGGGCGCATCCTGCAGGTGGGCGCGCCGGGCGAAATCTACGAGACCCCGAACTGCCGCTTCGTGGCCGACTTCATCGGCAGCGTCAACATGTTCAACGGCCACGTGCGGGTCGATGAACCCGACCACGTCATCGTCGAGACGCAGGAATGCCGCCACTACGTCAGCCACGGCATCAGCGGCACCAACAACATGCCGGTGACGGTGGCGGTGCGGCCCGAAAAGATCGTCCTGCAGCGCCAGATGCCCGGCCTGGAGCAGCGCGCCTCGGCCTTTGAGGACGGCTACAACTGCGTGGCCGGCGAGATCGTCAACGTCTCCTACTTCGGCAACGAGACCCACTACCAGGTGCGCATGGCGCACGGCGGCATCCTCAAGGTGGCGCGCACCAACGCCGCGCGCCACGAAGAGGCGCGCATGGAACGCGGCCAGCAGGTCGTCGCGTGGTGGGACGGCAGCGACATCGTGGTCCTGACCAATTGAGGCGGCCATGATCGAGACCTTTCGTCCTCCCGCGGCCGGCCGCCGCCTGGTCATCGGCGTGCCGCTGGCCTGGCTGATTATCGCCTTCCTGATCCCCTTCCTGATCGTGCTGCGCATGAGTTTTTCGGAACTCGACGAGACCGGCAGCCCGTTCGGCCCCCTGGTCACCTTCAGCGACGGGGTCCTGAACATCCGGGCCAAGGTGG
The DNA here is from genome assembly GCF_003953935.1 of Massilia atriviolacea. Taxonomy (GTDB): domain Bacteria; phylum Pseudomonadota; class Gammaproteobacteria; order Burkholderiales; family Burkholderiaceae_D; genus Telluria_A; species Telluria_A atriviolacea. The sequence continues at coordinate 33,753 of NZ_RXLQ01000027.1, read as the reverse complement.
TCAACTACGTCGCCCTGACCGAGGATGCCACCTACCTGTGGACGTTCCTGCGCTCGCTCGGCTACGCCGCCCTGACCACGGTCCTGTGCCTGCTGACCGGCTACCCGTTCGCCTATTTCATGGCGCGCGCCAGGCCGGCTTACCGCACCGTGCTGCTGATGATGGTGATGCTGCCGTTCTGGACCTCCTTCCTGCTGCGCATCTACGCCTGGAAGGGCATCCTGGCCAACCAGGGCTTGCTGAACAGCCTCCTGCTGTGGCTCGGCGCGATCGACGAACCGCTGAAGATGATGAATACCTCGTTCGCGCTGGTGCTGGGGATGTTCTACGCCTACCTGCCGTTCATGATCCTGCCGCTGTACGCCAACCTGGTGAAGATGGACGTGCGCTACCTGGAAGCGGCGGCCGACCTGGGCGCCACGCCGTGGCAGGCGTTCTGGCGCGTCACCGTGCCGCTGTCGAAGTCCGGCATCATCGCTGGCGCCATGCTGGTGTTCATTCCGGCGGTGGGGGAATTCGTCATTCCCGAACTGCTGGGCGGGCCCGAAACGCTGATGATCGGGCGCCTGCTGTGGGACGAATTCTTCGTCAATACCGACTGGCCGCGCGCCTCGGCGCTGGCGGTGGTGGCGATCGCGCTGATCCTGGTGCCGATGGCCATCTTCAACAAGTACAAGGACGAACAGGAAGCGGAGGGCCGCGCATGAGCATGAATAAAATGACGCTGGCCCGCTGGTTCGGGCGCGGATGGCTGTCGATGGGCTACCTGTTCCTGTACCTGCCGCTGCTGGTGCTGGTCGTGTTTTCGTTTAACAGCTCGCGCCAGGACATGGTGTGGAGCGGTTTTTCGCTACAGTGGTACCCGGAACTGTTCAAGGATGCGGAACTGGTCAGCGGCTTCGTGCTGTCGCTGAAAATCGCCCTCATGAGCGCCACGGCCGCCGTGCTGCTCGGGACCATGGCCGCCTTCGCCCTGAACCGCTACAAGCGCTTTCCCGGCCGCCTGCTGTTCTCGGGGATGGTCAGCGCGCCGCTGGTCATGCCCGAAGTGATCGTCGGCCTGTCGCTGCTGCTGATGCTGGTCTCGGTGCAAAAGATCTTCGGCTTCCCCGAGCGCGGCGCCTTCACCATCTGGATCGGCCACACCCTGCTCGGCATGGCGTATGCGGCCGTGGTGGTGCAGTCGCGCCTGCGCGAGATGAACCGTTCGCTCGAAGAAGCGGCCATGGACCTGGGCTGCCGTCCGCACCAGGTGTTCTTCCTGGTGACGCTGCCGAACATCACGCAGTCGCTGGCCTCGGCCTGGCTGCTCACGTTTACGCTCTCGCTCGACGATGTGGTGCTGTCGAACTTCCTGTCCGGTCCCGGCTCGACGACCATGCCGCTGGTGATCATGTCGCGCGCGCGCCTGGGGCTGGACCCGCGCGTGAACGCGGTGGCGGCGTTGACGATTCTGGTGGTGTCGATCGGGGTGATCGCCGCCGCCATCATGATGGCGCGCGCCGAGCGGCAGCGCCAGAAGCAGGTGGCGGCCGCGGTCAAGTCATAGCACTCGCGTCGGCCGCTGTACCGGTGGCGGGCACGGCGTGCCCGCCACCCTCACCGTTGGCCCGAGGAGTGATTCATGCACGTCTATCGCAACGCCGTCATCGCTGCCGCCGCAGCCTGCCCCGTCATCGCGGCGGGCCAGACCACCGAGGAACTCAAGGCCGAACTCGACGCCCTCAAGGCGCACGTGCGCAAGCTCGAAGCGATGATCGACAGGGCCGAACAGGGCCGCTCGGAAGAATCGTCCGAACTGGCGCGCCTGCGCGTGAAGAGCGATGCCGCCGACGACGCGATGGAAACGGGCGGCTTGAAGGGACTGAAGGTGTCCGGCTACATCGACCCGACCTACATCCGCAACCGCAATGCCAGCACGTCGAGCTTCGTCTTCCTGAACAATAACAGCTCGGTCAACGGTTCCGGCGAGAGCTTCGGCTACGACAATACCTACTTCGGCAGCGCCATGCTCAATGTCGACAAGGAGCTCGAAGGCGGCACCCGCCTCAGAATCTCGCTCATGCCCAGCAAGGGCACGGCGTCCGGCTACAACTTCGGCAACCTGGTGCACGAGGCGTCGGTCTCGATTCCGCTGGCTAGCCTGTCGACCCGCCTGTTCGCCGGCCAGATTCCCGACTGGAGCGGCTACGAGGCCATCGCCTCGACCCAGAACAAACTCATTACGCATAATCTGCTGTTCGATTTTTCGGCGGCCAATTTCTACACCGGCGCCGGCCTGCAATTCGTGCGCGGCAAATTCGACAGCAAGGTCATGGTCGGCAATATGAACAGCGCTCGCATCGACCACGCGCGCGAGAAGACCCCCGGCCTGTTCTACCGGGTCGACTACGCCCGGAGCGAATTTTCGGGCCTGGGCCTGTCGGGCACCCACTCGGGCTTCGACGACGACAGCGCCTTCGGGCGGCTCGACCTGGTCGAAGTCGATGGCTACCGCACGCGTGGCGACTTCAATTTCCAGGGTCAGTTAAGCTATGGGCGCCAGCGCGCCACGGCCGCCAACCGCTACAAGGTGGGGCGCCAGCGCTGGTACGGCCTGTCGTCGCTGATGTCGTACAAGGTCATGCCGCGCCTGGAAGCGATCGCGCGGCTCGACTACCTCCACAACAGCAGGGGCGGGGGCGGCGTGTTCGGGGCTACCCTGGGCAGCGGCTGCAAGGACCTGGGCGGGCTTGAGGCGAACTGCCCGGACGGACGCAACGGCTTCGGCGCCGGCATGGCCTGGAGCGGCGAGGACTGGGTGGTGATCGACCCCGCGCGCGGCGCCAACCGCGCGGCGCTCGCGCTGGGCACGCAGTACCTGCTCATGCCGGGCGTGAGCGTCAAGGGCGAATACCGCTACGACCGCGCCACGGCCAGGGTATTCAAGACATCAAGCGACCAGTACCGCCGCGACAATCACGTCATCGGCGTATCGACAGTAGTAAGTTTTTAGGGAGCACAGGATGACAACGACACAATGGCACCAACGGGCGGCAGCCCTCGGCATCGACGGACGCGCATTCATCGGCGGCGAGCGCGTATGGGCGCGTTCGGAGCGGCAGTTCGATAACCGCTCGCCGGTCGACGGACGCCAGCTGGGGTTCGTCGCGCGCTGCGATGGCGCGGACGTGGACGCGGCGGTGGCGGCGGCGCGCGCGGCCTTCGAGGACCGGCGCTGGGCGGGCCAGGCGCCGGCCGCGAGGAAGCGCACCATGATCAAGTTCGCGGACCTGATCCTGGCGCACGCCGACGAACTGGCCCTGCTCGAAACGCTCGACATGGGTAAGCCGATCAAGTACAGCCAGAGCGTGGACGTGCCGGCGGCGGCCAACTGCATCCGCTGGTACGGCGAAGCGGTCGACAAGATCTACGACCAGATCGCACCCACGGCCGACACCAGCCTGGCCCTGGTCACGCGCGAGCCGGTCGGTGTGGTGGCCGCCATCGTGCCCTGGAACTATCCGATGATCATGGCCGCCTGGAAGATCGCCCCGGCCCTCGCCGCCGGCAACAGCGTGATCCTCAAACCGTCCGAAAAGTCGCCGCTCACGGCCCTGCGCCTGGCCGAGATCGCGCTCGAAGCGGGGCTGCCGGCCGGCGTGTTCAACGTCGTTCCCGGCTACGGCGCCGAGGCCGGGGCGGCGCTGGCGCTGCACATGGATGTCGACTGCATCGGCTTTACCGGTTCCACCAACGTCGGCAAGCAGATCCTGCAGATGGCCGGCCAGTCGAACCTCAAGCGCGCCTGGACCGAATTGGGCGGCAAGTCGGCCAACATCGTCTGCGCCGACTGCCCGGACCTCGACGCGGCGGTTTCCGCAGCCATCGGCTCGATCTACTTCAACCAGGGCGAGAGCTGCAACGCGCCGTCGCGCCTGTTCGTGGAAGCGTCGATCAAGGATGCCTTCCTCGAAAAAGCGCTGGCGCTGGTGCCCGATTTCGCCCCGGGCGACCCGCTCGACGAGGCCACCGTCATGGGCGCCATCGTCGACGCGGCCCAGATGAAGACCGTGATGGGCTACATCGAACAGGGCAAGCAGGCCGGCGCCAGGCTCTTGGCCGGGGGCGCCGCCGCGCGCCTTGATAGCGGCGGCTTCTACATCGCGCCGACCCTGTTCGACCGGGTGGACGGGTCGATGAGCATCGCGCGCGAAGAGATTTTCGGGCCGGTGCTGTCGGTGCTCGCCTTTACCGACATCGACGACGCCGTGCGCCAGGCCAATGCGACCCGGTACGGCTTGCAGGCCGCCGTATGGACAGCCGACCTGAGTAAAGCCATCAAGACCGCGCGCGCCCTGCGCGCCGGCACCGTGCACGTGAACCAGTACGACGGCGACGACATCACGGTGCCCTTCGGCGGCGTCAAGCAGTCGGGCAACGGGCGCGACAAATCGTTGCATGCCTTCGACAAGTACACCGAACTGAAAACCACCTGGATCCAGATTGGATGACCTCAGCGCGCGGGCGCGCCTGAAGTACCGGCTGGCCATGTTCGACTTCGACGGTACCCTGGCCGACACCTTCCCGTTCTTCCAGAGCGTGTACAACGGGCTGGCGGACCAGCATGGATTGAGGCGCATCGACGGCGGCCAGGTGGCGCAGCTGCGCGCCATGGGCACGCGCGAGATCATGCGCCATATCGGCATGCCGGCCTGGAAAATGCCGGTGGTGGCGAACAGCTTCATCGGCAAGATGAGCGAGAACGCATCCGGCATCGCCCTGTTCGACGGCGTCGCCGATGCCCTGCGCACCCTGGCCGGCGCCGGCGTGATGCTGGCGGTGGTGTCGTCCAATTCCGAATCCAATGTGCGGCGCGTGCTGGGGCCGGAGTTGAGCGGCCTGTTCAACCGCTTCGAATGCGGCATGTCGGTGTTCGGCAAGGCCTCGCGCATCCGCAAGGTGCTCAAGCTAAGCCAGGTCGGCGCGGCCGAGGCGCTGTACGTGGGCGACCAGGGCACCGACGCCGACGCATCGGCCAGGGCCGGCGTGCCGTTCGGCGCGGTGGCGTGGGGCTATGCCCCGGCCGAGACCTTGCGCGCGCATGGGCCGGCCGAAGAATTCGCATCGATATCGGCGCTGCTGGCGGTATTGACAGGCGCTGGCGCGCCGCTCACACCACCTGGGTCGGACGCAGTCCGCGCGCCGCAAAATGCGGATCGAGGCGGTGCGACAGGCGCCGCAGGTTCATGCTCGGCACTTGCGGATACAGGTGATGTTCGAGGTGGTAAGTCAGGTTCATGAACAGCGCCGGCACGATCGCGCCGCGCATGGTGCGCGCCTGTTCCAGCGGCTTGCTGCCCGGTTTGTAGTGCGGCAGGTAGGCCGTCGCCAGCGGATAGAGCCAGCCGCCGATCCAGGCCATGCCGGCGTACACCAGCGGCCCCTTGCTCCAGCGCGTTGCCCACAGGGCCAGCAGCGCGAGTGCCAGCGCGCTGGCCAGTTCGGCGGCCATCCAGCGGCGGTCGCGCTGCGCGCGGATCTTGCGCCACGATTCGCGCCACAGGCGCGGCAGGTAGAGGGGCCCGATCAGCAGCGCGCACAGCAGGCCGCCGCGCGCCGGCGCCCCTTCCAGGTCGTCGTCTTCCAGGCAGTGGGCGTGGTGGTGCAGGTGCGTGTAGCGGAATGCGTGGCCGCTTTGCAGCACCAGCACGCTGACGATGAACAGCACCCAATGCGTGGCGCGCGCATCGAGCCCCGCCGAGCCGTGCGCCACGTCGTGCAGGTAGGCGACCGTGAACACGAAGTGCATCAGCATGACGAGCGGCAGCGCCAGGTAACAGCCCTGCGCGTACGCCACGGCGAAGACGGCCAGCGTCAGCGCGGGCAGGGCGGCGAGGGCGATGCGCTGCCACGCGGCGACCGCCAGCAGGTCGTCGTCGAAGCTGCCCAGTTGCGGCATGCCGGCGCTGCGCCGGCTCAGCGAGGGAAAGAGAAACGACCTTGGTGCTGCGATAAAGGCGAACATGGCGTGGCTTACCCGATCAGGTGAATGAAGGACAGGGTGAACGAGCCGGGCCGCCCGGCTTGGCCTGTCTTACTCATCCATACGCAATCGGCATGCCACCCGCGCCGCCATCCTAAGATGCTGTTTTTAAAGACAAAAATAGCGGCGCATGGGCACGTGCTGTCAACTTGCTATATAGTTAGCCTGTTGCAACTATCAACCCGGCTTACACCAGCGCCCGCATGGACATCTACCGCGTTTACTATTTTTCCCTGGTGGTCCAGGGCTGCATCAGCCTGGGCCTGGCGGCCTGGCTGTGGGCCAAGGCGCCGCACCAGAGCGGGATCAAGCCGCTGGCGCTGTTCTGTGTCGGCATCGGCTGCTGGGCGCTGGGGCAGCTGGGCATGCACCTGGGCGACGCCGGCGTGGCCGCGCTGGGCAAGCGCCTGGTCAACTGCGGCCCGATGAACGCGGTATTCTTCCTGCACTTCGTGTTCCGCTTCCTGCAGCGCGAGCGAGGGCGCCAGCTGCTGGGGGCCTACGCGCTCGGGATCGCGGTCCTGCTGCTGGTGCAGGTGCTCGACATGGGCACGCTGGCGCCCTGGCTCGGCTTCGAGCGCTATTATTTTTTCCCGCTGTGGGGCTCGATTCCCGGCGTGATCGTCACCGCGATCAGCGTCTGGGCCTACCTGCTGCTGCTGGCCGCGTGGCCGGGCGCGGCGCCCAAACAGCGCGGCAAGATCATGGCGATCTGGTTCGCCGGCGTGTGGGGTTCGGGCGCCTCGCTGATGTTCCTCAACGCCTCGCTCGGGATCGACATCTTCCCCTACAGCGTGATCCTGCTGCCCGGTTACGCGCTGCTGCTGGTGTTCGGCATCCTGCGCTACGACCTGATGGTGGTGAACCTGTGGGCCAACCGCCTGCTGGCCTGGCTGGTGCTGACGGCGGTCACGGTGGCGCTGGCCAGCCTGCTCCTGAGCGTGGCCGCGCGCACCGGCTTCGCGCCGCTGGCGGCCATGCCCTTGTGGCAGCTCTGGCTGCTCGGCACCGCCATGCTGGGCGTGATGCTGGTGCTGGAGGGCCCGTCGCGGCGCGCCATCGAAGCGCTGGTGTTCCCCGGCGCGCACCTGGAAGCGGGCGTGCTGGCCGACTGGCGCGTGCGCCTGGACGGCGCCAGCAGCTGGCGCGAGCTCGAAGCCATCGCCGCCGCCACCCTCGGCGCGCACCTGCGCCAGCCGCTGCAGGTGGTGCTGGGCGACGCCAGGCCGGCCGGCGACGGCAAGCCCGGCCTGCATTGCTACCTCGCCGCCGGCAAGGCGGGCGAGGCGCCGCACTGGCGCACCGACCTGATGGAGTGGGAAGGCGCGACGCCGGGGGTGACGCGCGTGGGCGAGGTATTCGGCGCCCTGCTGGCGGCGGCCGCGGCGCGCCTGGACCAGCTGCTGCGCTACGCCGAGCACGAAAAGGAGCGCCTGCACCAGGCCCACCTGCTGGAACTGGGCGGGCTGGCGGCGACGGTAGCCCACGAACTGCGCAATCCGCTCAACATCATCAGCATGGCGGCGGTCATGTCGCCGCCCGAGACGCGCGCCGACATCCGCGCCCAGATCGAACGCGCCGACCACCTGATCCAGGACTTGCTCACTTATTCGGGCGAGGTGCGCCTGAACCCGCAGCGCGTGGCGGTGGCCGACCTGGTGCGGCGGGTGGCGGCCGGCCATCCACAGCAAGCGATCGAACTCGATGCCGACCCGGCCCTGTGCCTGTACATCGACCCGATGCGCGGCGAACAGATCCTCGGCAACCTGATCGGCAACGCCATGGCCATGCTGCGCGGGCGCGCAAATCCGCGCATCCTGGTCGACGCCGAGGCGCAGGCCGGCGGCCAGGTGCTGCTGCGCGTATGCGACAACGGCCCGGGCGTGCCCGCCGACCTGGCGCCTGGCCTGTTCCAGCCCTTCACCACGCGCCGTCCCGGCGGCACCGGCCTCGGGCTGGCGATCGTGCGGCGCCTGGTCGAGGCCCACGGCGGCAGCGTCAGGCTGGGCGAGCGGGCCGGCTGGAACTGCTGCTTCGAACTTCTTTTACCGGGCATGCCATGACATCCGAACGTATTCTTCTCGTCGACGACGAACCCGCCTTCCAGCGCCTGTGCGGCAACTGGCTGGCCAGCCTTGGCTACCAGGTCAAGGTGGCCGCGTCAGGCGAACAGGTGCTGGCCTTGTGGGCCGAGCACAGTTTCGACCTGGTGCTGCTCGACCTGGCGCTGCCGCCGTCGTTCCGGCCCGATGAAGGGCTGGCGCTGCTGCCCGGTCTCGCCTCGGCCCCGGTGGTGGTGATGACCGGGCACGCCGACCGCGAGCTGGCGCTGCGCGCGATCGCCGCCGGCGCCTGGGACTTTTTACCCAAGCCGCTCGACCCGGACCTGCTGCGCGTGGTGGTCGAGCGCGCGCTGAGCAAGCGCCGCCTGGAGCGCGAGCTGGCCGACTGGCGCGCCCGCGCGGCCCCGGACGACGCCACCATGGGCCTGATCGGCATCAGTGCCGACCTGCGCGACCTGCGCGCGCTGATCCGCCGCATCGGCCCGACCGAGGTGCCGGCGATGATCACGGGGCCGAGCGGCACCGGCAAGGAGCTGGTGGCGCGCGCCCTGCATGCCAACGGCAAGCGCGCCGCCAAGCCCTTCGTGGCGGTGCATTGCGGCGCGATTCCGGCGGAGCTGTTCGAGAGCGAATTGTTCGGGCACTGCAAGGGCAGTTTTACCGGCGCCGACCGCGACCGCATCGGCCTGATCGCCGCCGCCAACGGCGGCACCCTGTTCCTCGACGAGATCGGCGACATGCCGCTGTCGATGCAGGTCAAGCTGCTGCGCTTTTTGCAGGCGGGGAGTTTTTTCGCGGTCGGCGCGCGCAGCGAAACGCGGGTCGACGTGCGCGTGGTTGCCGCCACCAACCGCGACCTGGCGGCGATGGTGGAAGAGAAGACCTTCCGCGACGACCTGTTCTATCGCCTCAAGGGCATCCAGGTGCGTACCACGGCGCTGGCCGAGCGCGCCGAGGATGTGGCCCTGATCGCGCAGGCGCTGGCGGCGCGCATGACGCCGCCCAAGCGGCTGGCGCCGGACGCGCTGGAGTGGGTGGTATCGAGAAACTGGCCGGGCAATGTGCGCGAGCTGCAGCATTCGGTATCGACGGCGGCGGCGCTGGCGGGCAACGCCGGTGCGATCACGGTCGACGACCTGGCGCTGGCCTGCGGCGAAGCGGCCGCGCCGATGGCGGTGGAAGGCGGTGGCCTGCTGGACGCGCAGGTGGCGGCGCTGGAGAAGCGCCTGATCGTCGCCGCGCTCGACGACACGGCGCACAACCACACCCACGCCGCGAAACAGCTGGGTATTTCGCGGGTGGGGCTGTTGAACAAGATGAAGCGCTACGGACTGCGCTAGCGCGGGCTCAGAAGCAGTGCTCGAGCGCCGGGAAACTGCCGTCCTTGACCGCGTCCACATACGCGCTGACGGCGGCGTCGATGCTGGTCTGCCCTTCCATGAAGTTCTTCACGAAGCGCGCCTTACGTCCCGGGAACACGCCCAGGATGTCGTGCATGACCAGCACCTGGCCCGAGCAGTCCGGTCCCGCACCGATGCCGATGGTCGGCACCTTGAGCGCCTCGGTCAGCTCCTTGCCCAGCGAACTCGGAATCGCCTCGAACAGCGCCATCGCCGCACCGGCCGCTTCCAGCGCCAGCGCATCGGCCTTGAGCTGGGCCGCGCTTTCGATCGACTTGCCCTGCACCTTGTAGCCGCCCAACTGGTGCACCGACTGGGGCGTGAGGCCCAGGTGCGCGCACACCGGAATGGCGCGCTCGGTCAGGAAGCGCACCGTCTCGGCCAGCCAGGCGCCGCCCTCGATCTTGACCATGTGGGCGCCGGCCTGCATCAGCTGCACGGCGTTGTTGAAGGCCGCTTCCGGCGTGCCGTAGCTGCCGAAAGGCATATCGGCCAGCACCATCGCGCTCTTGTTCCCGCGCGCCACGGCGGCCGTGTGGTACGCGATCTCGGCCACCGTGACCGGCAGGGTCGAATGGTGTCCATTGCAGACCATGCCCAGCGAATCGCCGATCAGCAGCACTTCCACGCCGCAGCGGTCCATCAGGGTCGCGAAGCTGGCGTCGTAGCAGGTCAGCATCGCGATCCTGGCGCCCGAAGCGCGCATCGCGTTCAGCGATGGAATCGTCACCGCCTTCGTCATCACCGGTTTGACAGGCGCCGGCGTATCAACGCCCGCCATGTCTTTCCCCTGCAGATAGCCGCTCATAATAGTCCTTTGATATCAAAATGGTCGCAACGGCGCATAGTGTAATGCGAACCGCCGGAACGTGCCCGGTCAGCTGCGAAAGATGAAGTAGACCGCGCCCACCAGGCACAGCCCGGCCCAGACGTAATCGAGCTTGAACGGCTCGCCCATGTAGAACATCGCGAACGGGACGAACACGGTGAGGGTGATGGCTTCCTGCAGGATCTTCAGCTGCGCCAGGCTGTACTGGGTGTGGCCGATGCGGTTGGCCGGCACCTGCAGCAGGTATTCGAACAGGGCGATGGCCCAGCTGACCAGCGCCGCATACCACCACGCCTTGCTCGACATGTTCTTCAGGTGGCCGTACCAGGCGATCGTCATGAAAATGTTGGACAGCACCAGCAGGCCCGCGGTCTGCACAAAAATCGGAATCTGCATATCAGTTCAGTCGTTCGATGGCCTGGCCGGCCACGCCGGGCAGGAAGGCGCGCGCCGGACCATGGCCGGGCACGTCGATGGCGGGGGCGATGTCCAGCAGCGGCACCAGCACGAAGGCGCGCTCCAGCATGCGCGGATGCGGCACTTGCAAGGCGGGCGTGTCGATGCGTTCATCGTTGTACAGCAGCACGTCCAGGTCGAGCGTGCGCGGGGCGTTGCGGTAGGGCCGTTCGCGCCCGTGCGCCAGTTCGATCGCCTGCAGCGCGGCCAGCAGCTCTTGCGCGCCCAGGGGCGTGTCGATGCAGGCCACCGCGTTGATGTAGTCGTCGCCCGAGGAATCGATGGGCGCGGTGCGGTACGCCGGCGACTGCGCCAGCAGGCGGCTGCCGGGCAGCGCGCCCAGGCGCAGCAGGGCGTCGGCCACGTTGGCGCGCGCGTCGCCCAGGTTGGCGCCGATGCCGACGTAGGCGATCATTCGTCGCCGCTGGTGCTGCCGCTGGTGGTCGTGGCGGCGTTGTCGCCGCCCTCGCCATTGGCGCGGTTGCGCGGTGCGCGCCGTGGCGCGCGCTTGCGCTTGGCGCCGCCCGGCGCGGCGACGGCGCTGGTGAGCAGGTTTTCGCGTTCGACGGCGTCGCCTTCATAGAACGCGGTCCACCATTCGCCGATCTCCATCTCGATCTCGCCCGACTCGCAGCGCAGCAGCAGGAAGTCGTAGCCGGCGCGGAAGCGCGGGTGTTCCAGCAGCTTGTACGGGGCCTTGCCGTTGCGCCGTTCGAAGCGCGGCTGCATCGACCAGATGTCGCGCATGTCCGAGCCGATCTTGCGCTGCAGGGCCAGTTTTTCGGTCTGCGAATCGAGCACGTCGTCGGCGGCCAGGTGCAGCGCCGGAATCGGCGACTCGCCGGCGGCGCGGTAGGCGGTCCATTTTTCCACGACCTGGTGCCACAGCAGCGAGGCAAACAGGAAGCCCGGCGAGACGCCCTTGCCGGCCTTGACGCGGTTGTCGGTCGACTCCAGCGCCAGGGTCACGAACTTCATGCCGATCGGCTGCTCCAGCACCACGTCGAGCAGCGGCAGCAGGCCGTGGTGCAGGCCTTCCTTGCGCAGTTGCTGCAGGCAGGCCAGCGCGTGGCCGCTCATGAGCAGCTTGAGCATTTCGTCGAACACGCGCGCGGCCGGCACGTTGTTGATCAGGGGAGCCATGATCGGAATCGGTTCGCGCGTGTGCGGCTCGATCGTGAAACCCAGGCGCGCGGCGAAGCGCACCACGCGCAGCAGGCGCACCGGGTCTTCGCGGTAGCGCGCTTCGGGCTGGCCGATGATGCGCAGGGTCTTGTCGCGGATGTCGGCGATGCCGCCGTGGTAGTCCAGCACCACCTGGGTGGCCGGATCGTAGTACATGGCGTTGATGGTGAAGTCGCGCCGCATCGCGTCTTCGTGCTGGGGGCCGAAGTTATTGTCGCGCAGGACCCGCCCGTGTTCGTCCTTGGGGGCGTTGGACTCGCCGGCGCCGCGGAAGGTGGTCACCTCCAGCAGGTCGGAGCCGAACATCACGTGCACGATCTGGAAGCGCTTGCCGATGATGAAGGCGCGCCGGAACAGGCGCTTGACCTGTTCGGGCGTGGCATCGGTGGCGATGTCGAAGTCCTTCGGCTTGACCGACAGCAGCAGGTCGCGCACGGCGCCGCCCACCACGAACGCCTTGAAGCCCGCCTCCTGCAATGTCTGGGTCACGCGGATCGCGTTCGACGACAGCAGCCTGGGGTCGATCCCGTGCTCCGCCGGCCCCAGGATCACGGGTTCGGTCAGGTCGCGTACCGGCTGCTTGTCTTTGACGCCGAGGATTTTGCGGATGAATTTTTTAATCATTGAATAGATGGAGTAAAGGCCAGCCAAGCCGTGTGGCGTGAGTTGTCAGCACGGCGTTCGGGTTGGTCGCGACGGGGTGGGTGACGACGGACAGAAGGGGGAGATCGTTGTGCGAGTCGCTGTAGAAGTGGCTGCGCCCGAAGCCATCGAGCGAGGTGCCCATCTGCGCCAGCCAGGCGTGGGTGTGGGTGACCTTGCCCGCGCCCTGGGTCGGCACGCCGACCAGTTTGCCGGTCAGGTTGCCGTGTTCGTCCTCTTCGGGGATGGCGGCGATCAGGTGCTGCACGCCCAGCGCCCTGGCGATCGGCGCGGTCACGTAGCGGTTGGTGGCGGTGACGATCGCCACCAGGTCGCCCGCGTCCTGGTGCTGGCGCAGCAGCGCGCGTGCGCGCGGCAGGATGGCCGGTTCGATCACGTCGGCCATGAAGCGCGCGTGCATGGCGTCGAGTTCCCGGCGCGGGAAGCGCGCCAGGGTGCCGAGCGCGAATTCGAGGTACTCGACCGGGTCGATGGTGCCGGCCTGGTACTGCTCGAAAAATTCGTCGTTGCGGCGTTTGAATGCGACCGCGTCGACGGCGCCGGTGCGGACTAAAAATTCGCCCCATTCGTGGTCCGAATCGATCGGCAGCAGGGTGTGGTCCAGGTCAAACAGCGCCAGGTTCTTCATTCTTTGGTGTCCGCTTGCGGGTTGGCTTGTAATAGTAAATCGCGCAGCAACGGCAGGGTCACCGGTCGCTGGGTTTCGAGGGAATACTGATCGAGTGCGTCTAGCATCGTCGACAGGGAGCGCATGTCGCGCTTGAAATGGGACAGCAGATAGGGTAACACGCTGGCCGACAAGGTCAAACCGCGCGCCTCGGCGGCGTGCGTGAGGGCGGCGATCTTCTGTTCGTCGGCCAGGCCGTGGATCTGGTAGATCAGGCCCCAGCCCATGCGCGTGCGCAGGTCTTCGCGCACCGGCAGCACCACCGGCGGCACCGGACCGGTGCTGACCATGTAGGCGCCGTGTTCGCGGATCTGGTTGAACAGGGCGAAGGCGTCGATCTGGGCCTGCGGCGAGAGCTGCTCGCAGTCGTCCAGCAGGTACAGGGTGGTGTCGGGCGTGAACGTGAATTCGCACTCGGGCGCGTTGCAGGCGATGTAGCGCGAGGCCGGCGTGGCGGCCAGCGCCTGCAGCAGGTGGGTCTTGCCGGCGCCGGTTTCGCCCCACAGGTAGGCGAAATGTTCGCGCGAACGGCGCTCCGCGAACTGGTGCATCAGGTGCGCCAGTTCGGCATTTTGCCCTACCTCGAAGGTATCGAGGCTGTGCGCCTGCTCTGCGCCCAAATCGAGTACCAGCTGTTTCATGAGTTCATTCTTGCGCCGTCGTCTACATCAGGCATCATTATAGAAGCTGCCACACGGATCGTGGGGGTGGCGGCTGGCCGGCCCGGTACTGCGGTGCTTTGGGAGAGAGAAATAGCATCTTATTGTTGTAATGTGGGTTAAATCGGCTGTGGACGGGGCATTTTGATAAAATAGCGGATTAGCCAGTTCTGGGCCGTGCGCGGCTCGAATCGGTTCGCCGCCTTCTATTTTACCGCCTCCGCTGCCAAATACACCATGAGCCAACTTTCTAATGTTTCCCTCTCCTACCGCGACGCCGGTGTCGATATCGATGCGGGCGACGCCCTGGTCGAAGCGATCAAGCCGTTTGCCAAGAAAACCATGCGCGAAGGCGTCATGGGCGGCATCGGCGGTTTCGGCGCGCTGTTCGAGATCAGCAAGAAGTTCAAGGAGCCGGTGCTGGTATCCGGCACCGACGGCGTGGGCACCAAGCTGCGTCTCGCGTTCGAACTGAACCGCCATGACACGGTCGGCATCGACCTGGTCGCCATGAGCGTCAACGACATCCTGGTGCAGGGCGCCGAGCCCCTGTTCTTCCTCGATTATTTTGCTTGCGGCAAGCTGGACGTGCCGACCGCCACCGCCGTCGTCAAGGGCATCGCCCAGGGCTGCGAGCAGGCCGGTTGCGCCCTGATCGGCGGCGAAACGGCGGAAATGCCGAGCATGTACCCGGCCGGCGAGTACGACCTGGCCGGTTTCGCGGTCGGCGCGGTGGAAAAATCGAAGATCATCGACGGCAGCAAGATCGCTCCGGGCGACGTGGTGCTGGGGCTGGCCTCGTCGGGCGTGCACTCGAACGGGTACTCGCTGGTGCGCAAGATCATCGAGGTGGCCAAGCCGGACCTGAACGCCGACTTCCACGGCCGTCCGCTGGCCGACGTGCTGATGGAGCCGACCCGTATTTACGTCAAGCCGCTGCTGGCGCTGATGGAGGCGATGGAAGTGAAGGGCATGGTGCACATCACCGGCGGCGGACTGGTCGAAAACGTGCCGCGCGTGCTGCAGCCGGGGCTGACGGCGGTGCTCGATTCGACGGCATGGACCATGCCGCCGCTGTTCCAGTGGCTGCAACAGCACGGCGGCGTGGCCGACGCCGAAATGCACCGCGTGTTCAACTGCGGCATCGGCATGATCGTCATCGTCTCGAAAGAAAACGCCGACGCGGCGTTTGCGCAGTTGCAGGCGGCCGGCGAGACGGTCTCGCGCATCGGCACGATCCGCGCGCGCGAAGGCGACGAGCACCAGACCATCGTCAGCTGACACAGCTTGCGCTTGCGCAAAAAGCGGACGGCGCCTTCGGGTCCCGTCCGCTTTTTTTGATCCGTGTCATGCCGCAGTGCGTCGATGAGCTGGTCCGACAGCGGCGCCAGCGATATTTACTGTTGGTTTGCCGCGAGTTCCTTGCGGCGCGCCGCGATGGCTTGCTTGACGGTCATCCTGTAATCGATGTCCTGGGCCATCGTGTGCTGCGCCACGTAGGAAACGAGCAGCTCGGCTTCTTCCGGCGACAGCGCCTTTTTCAGCGCCTCGCTCTTGACCGGGTCGCCGCTGTCGGCCAGGGTGACGTCGAGCGGCCCGTTGCAGGCCGCTAGCAGGAGGGGAAAACACAGACACGCCAGGAGCAGGTTTTTCATCATCGTTCCACTCAAGAACAGTAACCATAACTTAACACAGCTCCCTTACCAATGCCGTTTTAAAAACGTTCTGTCTTTCCTCAGCGGCGTGTGTGTTGCGCCGCCGTTACTGCGCGCCCTTGGCCTTGCGACTGATGGCAATGCGCTTGTAGGCCGGGTCGGCCGCGATCTGCGCTTCCGTAAAGGGCAGGGTGTGCCAGGTCTTGCTTGAGAACAGCCGGTCTGGTCGGCACGGTCGTGCCCGGCGGCACGGCCGCCACCAGCGCCTCGATGAAATGGCTGCCCGCGCCTTCGGCGGCGTAGCGGCGCACGATTTTCATCATGTCGGCGCTGCTCATGCTGCGCACCCATGGCGCGTTCTTGCAGGCGTCCGGCAGGCCGTCCTTGCCGCGCTCCTCAAGGTACTGGTTGTAACCGGCGACGTAGCCTTCGACCAGGGCGCGCATCGGCGCCGGCTGCTGCTGCCAGGCGGCCGCCACCGCGTCCGGTTCGTTGATCAGGCGATAGAAAAAGTCGGAGGCAAGGTTGGGCGCGGTGTCGGCGGTGGCGCCGCGCGCCTCGGCGCCGAAATACTTGGCGCGTTCGCCGTTGGCGGTGACGATGCGCTCGGCCAGCAGGCAGGCATTGTCTTGCGCGTAGGCATAGCCGATGCCGAAGCCGAGGCCGCCATCGTCGTCGGCCTTGATGTGGGGGATGCCGTAGGCGGTGCGGCGGATCTCGGCGGCGTAGGCCGGCGCCGCTTCGGCCGGCGTGCCGTCCTTGTCGCCGCAGGCGGCCAGCGCCAGCAGCGTGGCGGCGGCGCCCGTGCGCAGCAGTAGGGAAGGCGAAGGGGGTAGCACAGTCATGGCGGTCCAGGTCGGGAAGTTGACGGGACCGCAGTGTTGCTTCGTTTGTGTTGCCGAAACAATCGACATGCGAAAAGCACAGCCGGATGCGCCAGGGCGGCGCATCCGGCGGTACCTGCGGCTTGCCTATGTTTTGCCGAGGATCTTCTCGACCGGCGCCGGCCGCAGGCGGAAGGCGTCCGGCATGCCGGAGCCGAGCAGCGGGCGCAGGTACAGGCGGAAGGCGTCGGTGACGTCGGTGCCGCTCTCGCTGATGAAGATGTCTTCCATCACGCGCGTCTTGCCGGCCACGCTGTCCAGCGGCACCAGCTCGTAGTCGACCGAGTAGTAGCCGGTGCGCTTGATCGCCACCGAGCCGTCGCGCTCGCCCCACATGGCGAACTGCACCGCTTTTTCGCCGACTTCGCGCGCCTCGCGCTGGTCCACGTCCGACACGCAGCCGATGAAGGAACGCTGCAGGTAACCGAAGGTATCGCCGCGCACGCGCTTGATGCCGAGCTTGGATTTGATTTCCTCGCACAGCAGATCGGCCAGCGCGCCGGTGCCGGACAGCTGCACATTGCCGTGCGCATCGCGTTCGATGTCCTTGGCCAGCAGGCTGGCGATCGCTTCGCCGGAGGCGTCGTGGATGCCTTCGGACACGGCGATCACGCAGCGCCCGTAGCGCGCGTAGGCGGCCTGGACGTCGGCCAGGAATTGCCCGAGCACGAAGGTGCGTTCGGGCAGGTAGATCAGGTGCGGGCCGTCGTCGGGGAATTTCTTGCCGAGCGCGGCGGCGGCGGTCAGGAAGCCCGCGTGGCGCCCCATCACCACGCCCACGTACACGCCGGGCAGGGCCGCGTTGTCGAGGTTGGCGCCGGCGAAGGCTTGCGCGACAAACCGCGCCGCCGAGGGAAAGCCGGGCGTGTGGTCGTTGCCGACCAAATCGTTATCGATGGTTTTGGGAATGTGAATGCAGCGCAGCGGGTAGCCGGCCTTTTGCGCCTCCAGGCTGACGATGCGCACCGTGTCGGAGGAATCGTTGCCGCCGATGTAGAAAAAGTGCTCGATCTCGTGCGCGCGCAGGACGTCGAAAATTTTCTGGCAGTACGCGATGTCGGGCTTGTCGCGGGTCGAGCCGAGCGCCGAGGAGGGCGTCTTGCCGACCAGTTCCAGGTTGTGGCTGGTTTCCTGGGTCAGGTCGATGAAGTCTTCGTCGACGATGCCGCGCACCCCGTGCATGGCGCCGTAGACGCGCGTGACGTTGCGGAAGCGGCGCGCTTCGAGCACCACCCCGACCATCGACTGGTTGATGACGGCGGTCGGTCCGCCTCCCTGTGCGACCAGAATTTTTCCTGACGACATGTGCATCTCCTTGAGGTGATAAGCAGCGATCAGCGGACGAACGGCCAACAGCAAACAGGCAGTCTAGCGCCTGGGCGGCCGACTGCCTGTTTCTTTACATCCGAGTCTGTACCTCCGAGGGCTGACGGCTCAGGGCTTGGCGGCCAGCGTGCCGTCGGCCTTGCGCGTCACCGTCATCGTCGAGAACGCCGGATCGGCCTTGATCTGCGCTTCCGTGTAAGGCTGGGTGATCCATTCCTTCTTCGAGAAGCGCTCGGTCTGGTCGGCGAAATGCTTCGAGGCCGGGTCGGTCGATTGCGAGTACGCCAGCATGGCCTGCACTTGCGGGCCGTCCTGGTTGAAGCTGACGGTCTGGATGTAGCTAGTGCCGTAGATCACTTCCAGCTTGCCGTCGCCGGCCAGCACGTTGCCGATCGCGTTATACACGCCGTCGCCGCCCTTGCCGCCGTGGATAGGGATGCGTTTCGCGCCGCGCGTGGCCAGCTGGACGTCGCCCCAGCGCGCATCCTGCGACACGCCCAGCTTCGCCACGTCCTGGGCCGCCGCCGCCAGCGCCTGGCGCACCGCGGTCGCGCTGGCCGGGTTGTCCAGGTTCAGGCCGCGCGGGGTGTTGACCGGGTCGGCCGGATTGAACGGCACCGCCCACACGCCCGGCACGCGCACGATGCGTTCCCACAGGCCGGTAAAGTAGAGGTAGCCGATGTTGCTGTCGAGGTTGACGGTGCGGTCCCACTGGTTCAGGCGCGCGCAGGCGGTCACGAGGTCGGCGCCGGCGCCGGCGTCGCTGCGGCACAGGGCCAGCACGTCATCCATCACCTGGTCGGCGTAATACACGCGGTTGCCGAGGGCCAAGGCTTGCAGTTGCGGGATGGTCATCTTGCGTCCGGCCAGGCCGTCGGTGCCGGCCAGGCGTTTCTGCACCTGGGTGATGCCGAGGCGGGTGCGGCCGAACTGTTCGACATTGTCGACGCTGACGATGTCCGGGAAGCCGGTCAGCGGCGCCTGCGGATTGGAGAGCCAGGCGCTGTCGTTGGAGTTTTGCACGTAATCGCTGCGCACCAGGCGCGGCAGGCTGGCGCCGGCGAAGATGCCCGGCTGCGGCGCGCCGCTGTCGGTGCCGGGGGCGCAGGCGCTGCTCGCGCCGCTGAGCACGAACAGGCCGCGCGCGGCCAGCGGCTTGAACGGCGCCGGCACGCAGGCTTGCTGCTTGGCGGTGCTGACATGCGGCACCACTGTGACATCCATGAACAGGGCGCTGCCGTCCTTGTCGACGGCCAGGGTGTTAACCCATGGCAGGCCGACGGTGCGGTCGATCGCGCCCTTGAACTCGTCCATGGTGCGCGCGGTCGTCATGCCGTACCACTGTTCCAGCATGCGGTGGTTGGCGAGGTTGGCGTCGTTGAGCGAATACGCCATGCCGGCATTCCAGTCGAGCTGGCCGGGAATCACCACCACCGGGCCGTACTGGCTGCTGTAGAAGGTGCGGCTCTGGGTGGCGATCGCGCCGTCGGCGCCCTTGACCTCGACATTGACGGTCTTGCGGGTCATGGCCTGCGGCTTGCCGTCGACGATGTATTTGGTCGGGTCGCCCGGGTCGAGCGCCAGCATGTGCACCGTGAAGTGGGCCGAATTGTTGACCGTGTGGGTCCAGGCCAGGGTCTGGTTGAAGCCGATATTGACCATCGGCATGCCGCCGAGGGCGGCGCCCATCGCGTCCAGCTTGCCGGGGATGGTCAGGTGCATCTGGTAGAAGCGCAGCGCGCCGCGCCATGGGAAGTGCGGGGTGCCGAGCAGCATGCCCTGGCCGTTGTCGGTCGCGTCCTTGCCCAGCGCCACGGCATTGCTGCCGGTGCGTTCGCGCATCGCGTCCCAGTAGGCCGGGTCCATCGGGTGCGTGCCGGCCTTGGGCGGGACTGCCGGCATCAGGGGAGCCTGGCCGGGCGGGGTGGCGCCGACCATGGCGCCGATGAACTGGCCGGAACTCGCTTCGGCGGCGTAGCGGCGCAGCAGCTTGACCATGTCCAGCTCGGTCACCTTGCGCACCCAGGAACCGTTCCTGCAGGCGGCAGGCAGGTTGTTCATGCCGGTTTTTTCGAGGTAATCGTTGTAGCCGGCGACGTAGCCTTCGATCATCGCCTTCATCGGCGCCGCATGGGCGGCCAGGGCGGTCTTGACCGACTCCTCGTCGTTGATGATGCGGTAGAAGAAATCGGTCTGCAGGTTCGGGATGTCCGAGGTCTGGCGCGTGGCGGTCGGGCCGAAGTGCCTGGAGCGCTCGCCGCTGACGGTGGTGAATTCGTCGGCCAGCAGGCAGACATTGTCTTGCGAGTAGGCATAGGCCACGCCGTAGGCGAGGCTGCCTTCATCGTTGGCCTTGATGTGCGGCACGCCGAACGAGGTACGGCTGATCTCGGCCTGGTATTTGGCCGCCGGTTCGCCCGGCTTGACCGGATCGGCCGGCTTGGTGGCGGGGGAATCGTCGCTGCTGCAGCCGGCGAGGGCGATGGCGATGGCGCCGGCGAGCGCCAGCAGGCGGGGCGCGCGGTGATACTGGAATGGGATAGTCATGTAGGTCTCTTGTCAGATACGGCGATGGCGCGGCAGTGCGATATTTTATATCGAAATACCATCAAAATTGTAGAAATAATAACTTTGAGAATCGCTGGCGGGCGTGGTAGAAATACGCCGCCGGCGCCGTGCCGGCCAGTGCACGCCAGCGCCGTCACGGCGCCTCGCCGTCCAGTGCGGCGAGCTCTGCCTTGCTAAGCGAGGCGCGCGCCTTGCGGTACGACCAGGCCAGCAATTGTTCCAGCCAGTCGTGCGGAAAACTGCACACATCGACCACCGTCACCCAATGAAAGCGGCCCATGTAGCGCGCCGGTTTCACCCCAGGCATGCCGGTCAGCCCGAGGAAGAGTTCGGGCGCCACGCGCAGGCTGAAGCGGTTGATTTCCGGTTCGCTGGTCTTGAAGTAGGCAAATTTTTTTCCACCCACCGCGTACACCAGGATATTGCTCGGGCTCCCGTGCAAGGTCTCGGTCGCCTGCGCAAATGCGCGGCAGCGCGCCTGTAACTGTTGCGTGTTCATGACAGTGGACGCGTTTCAGGGCGTGCCGATGTGGCGCCCCAGAAATTTTTCGACCCGGCCCCAGAAGTCGATGCGGTTTTTTGGCAACGACCAGCCATGGCCTTCTTCCTGGTACACCACCCATTCGACGTTGGGGTTGTTGGCGCTGACGGCGTCGTGGAATTTCTTGCCGTGATACAGGGGCACGCGGCGGTCGGCCGCGCCGTAGGCCATCAGCAGCGGCTGGGTGATGCGCGCGGCCTGTAGCAGCGGCGAGGTGGCGTTCAGCTGGGCCGCATCCTTGTCCGGGTCGCCGATCAGGGTCGGCGCGCCGTATTTCAGGAAGTTGCTGTTGATGTCGGAGTGAAAGCTCCAGTGGCCGGAATACAGCAGCTTGATGTCGGTCACGCCCACCCAGTTGATGCCGCATTTGTACAGGGCCGGATCGTTCACCAGGCCCATCAGGGTGGCGTAGCCGCCATAGCTGGCGCCGGCGATGCAGATGCGTTTGGGGTCGGCAATGCCTTCGGCAATCGCCCATTTGGTGGCGTCGGCAATATCGTCCTGCATCTTCAAGCCCCATTGCTTCCAGCCGGCCTTGTAGTGCTTGGTGCCGAAACCGGTGCTGCCGCGAAATTCGGGTTCCAGCACGGCGTAGCCGCGCGAGGCCAGGAACTGGCTGTCGGCCGACCAGCTCCATTCGTGGCCGCGCAGGTAGGGGCCGCCGTGCACCAGCACCACCATCGGCAGCGCCTTGCGCTTGCCTACCGCCGTGCCTACCGCCGTGCCTGCCGCCGTGCCTGCCGCTGTGCCTGCCGCCGTGCCAGGGGGCAGGGTCAGCCAGGCCGGCAGCGGCAAGCCGTCGCGCGCCTTGACGCGCACCAGTTCCTGCGCGGCCATCCGGCCCGGCACGATGCGCTCGTGGGTGCCGCCGACGCCGGTGAACTTGCCGGTCTCGAGGTTGTACAGGGCGTAGTACTCGGGTTGCTTGTCGGAATACGATTGCACCAGCACCCAGGGGCTGCCGGCGCGCGCGGGTGGATTGATCAGGTTGGCGGTGGCGGGCAGGGCGGCGTCGATGGTCGCCTGCAAGGCTTTCATCTTGCTGTCGAACCACACGGTGGAACGGGCGTCGCTCAGGTAGCGCACCCCGAGCAGCTTGTCGCCCGAGGTGATCAGCCTGCCGCTGAAGTCGAAATCGGCCAGCACCACCAGCGGCTCCGCGCTGACGCGCCGGGTCGCCAGGTCGAAGGTGTGCAGCGCCATCTTGTCCTTGCCGGCGTCGCTGCGCACGTACAGGGTGCCGTCCGGGCCGAAGGCGAGCGGGGTGAAGGCTTCCTTGCCGCCCACATAGGCGTCGAACGAGGCCAGGGTGCGCCATTCATTGGTAACCGGATCGCGGTACCAGATGGTCTGGATGTTCTTTTCCACCACCACGCACAGGCGCGGCTCGCCCTTGTGGTCGAGCAGCCAGCCCTGGGCCAGGCCCGGCCGCTTGACCGTTTCCGAACGCCCGGTCACGGTGTTCAGGCGCACCAGGTTGACGTGGGTGATGTCGCCGTTGTCGTCGATGCCGTCGCGCTTGGGATTGATCACGTACACATCGTCGGAATTCTGCGCACCTTGTTGCGTCACCAGGTAGTGATTCGGCGGCAAGGTGTTCTTGGCCACGCTGCGGTCCTGGATGGCGCTGTAATTGACGTGCACCAGTTGCCTGAAATTGCTGCCGTCGCGGTTCACCGCGAACAGGCCCGGGCCGTCGACGGCGTCGCCCTGGCCGATGGTCTTGTCGGTCGAGTCCAGCACCAGGCGCTCGTCGTTGACCCACTGGAAGGTACGGACATCGCGGTCGGCGAACTGGGCCACGATCTTCATGGCGTTGGTGGCCAGGTCGATCACGATCAGGCGGTCGCGCTTGTTGTCGTTGGAATAGCGCACGGCCAGGTACTTGCCATTGGGCGAGAGCTCGGCATCGCTGAAGGCCGAGTTGTTGAAAAAATCGGCAAGCGGCGGCGGCGCCGGCGGCACCGCCTCGGCGGCAAAGGCGGGCGCGGCCAGGGCGCAGGCGAGCAGGGCGGCAATACGCAGGACGGACGGCAGGGGGAAGGACATGGGCGGGCTCGTTAGGGAGAAAGAAAGGACAGTTTCTTCCTGTCCATTCTGTCAATAGTAGCGTTTTGCCCATGTTGACGCCAGCATTATCCGTCGCCGGCCGCGCCTGCCGTGCCGATATGGCGCTGCAAGAATTTTTCGACCCGGCCCCAGAAATCGATGCGGTTCTTCGGCAGCGACCAGCCATGCGCTTCTTCCTCGTACACCACCCATTCCACCTGGGCATTGTGGGGCTTGAGCGCCTCGACGAACTTCTTGCCGTGGTACAGGGGCACGCGCCGGTCGACCGCGCCGTAGGCCAGCAGCAGCGGCTGGCGGATGCGCGCGGCCTGCTGCAGCGGCGAGGTGGCGTGCAGCTGGGCCGCATCCTTGACCGGATCGCCGATCAGGGCCGGCGCACCGTATTTCAGGTAGCCGGCGCTCATGTCCGAGGTAAAGCTCCAGTGCCCCGTGTAGAGCAGTTTGATGTCGGTCACGCCGACCCAGTTGATACCGCACTGGAACAGGGCCGGATCGTTGACCAGTCCCATCAGGGTGGCGTAGCCGCCGTAGCTGGCGCCGGCGATGCAGATGCGCTTAGGGTCGGCGATGCCTTGGGCGATGGCCCACTTGGCGGCGTCGGCCAGGTCGTCCTGCATCTTCAGGCCCCATTGCTTCCAGCCGGCGTGGTAGTGCGCCTTGCCGAAGCCGGTGCTGCCGCGAAATTCCGGTTCCAGCACGGCGTAGCCGCGCGAGGCCAGGAACTGGCCCTCGGCCGACCAGCCCCATTCGCCGCCGCGCACGTACGGGCCGCCGTGCACCAGCAGCACCAGCGGCAGGCGCTGGCGCTTGCCCTCCGCCTCCCTGTTGGGCAAGGTCAGCCAGGCCGGGACCGGCAAGCCGTCGCGCGCCTTGTAGCGCACCAGTTCCTGCTCGGCCATCCGGGCCGGCACGATGCGTTCGTGGGTGCTGCCGACCGCGTTGAACTTGCCGCTCTCGGCGTGGTACAGCAGGTAGCGCTGCGGTTGCTTGTCGGAATACGAGCGCACCAGCACCCAGGGCGCCTCGGCGCGCGCCGGCACGTCGACCAGGTTGACGGTGGCGGGCAGGGCGCTGTCGATGGCGGCCTGCAGGGCCTTCATGCGGGCGTCGAACCACACGGTCGAGCGGGCGTCGCTCAGGTAGCGCACGCCGAGCAGCTTGTCGCGCGTGGTGACCAGCTCGCCGTCGAAATCGTAATCGGCCAGCACCACCAGCGGCTCGGCGCTGAGCTGCAGGGTGCTGAGGTCGAAGGTATGCAGGGCCTGCTTGTCCTTGCCCCTGGCACTCTTCACGTAGAAGGTGCCGTCCGGGGCGAAGGCCAGCGGCATGAAGGCATCCTTGCCGCCCAGGTAGGCGTCGAAGGCGGCGATCTCGCGCCATTGATTGCTGGCCGGTTCCAGGTACCAGATCGTCTGCATGTTCTTGTCCAGGGTGATGCAGATGCGCGGCTCGCCCTTGTGGTCGAGCAGCCAGCCGATCGCCTGCCCCGGACGGCGCACCGTTTCGCTGCGGCCGGTGACGGTATTGAGGCGCAGCAGGTTAACGTGCTTGAGGTCGCCGTCGCCATGCATGCCCTCGCGCTTGGGGTTGATGACGTAGACCTCGTCCGAGTTTTGCGCGCCGGTCTGCTCGACCAGGAAATGGTTGGGCGGCAATATGTTGTTCGCCACCACGCGTTCCTGCAGGAAGGCGCCGCTGGCCTGGACCAGCTGGCGGAAGCGGCTGCCGTCGCGGTTGACCGCGTACAGGCCTGGCCAGTAGCGCTCGTCGCCCGGGCCGATGGTCTTGTCGGTGGTATCGAGCACCAGGCGCTCGTTGTTGACCCACTGAAAATTGCCGACATCGCGGTCGGCAAAGCTGGCCACCACCTTGATGGCGTGGTCGGCCAGGTCGATCACGACCAGGCGGTCGCGCTGGTTGTCCTTGTTGTAGCGCACGGCGATGAACTTGCCGCTGGGCGAGAGCCGCGCCGCGCTGAAGGCCGGGTTGTCGAAGAAGTCGGCCAGCGCTGGCGGCGGCGCGGCGCCGGCGGCGGCGCTGAATGACGGGCTCGCCAAGGCGCAGGCGCACAGGAGCGCAATGCGCAGCAGGCGCAGCAGATGCAGCGGATGCGGCAGGTAGCCGGACATGGGACCTCGCTAATCGTGGATGCAAACAAGGACGGCGCGGTGCGTCGCCCCGATCATCCTAGCGGCTTGCCGGATCGGCTGCGAGCGCGCACGGTAGCGCCGCCACGCGCTGCGGCATTGTTACGACAATTCGTCATTCGGGCGCGCGTACATGGTCGACCAGGCCGCGCGCGCGCGCGTCCGGCGCGCGCGTCAGCAGGCTGGTCGCGACCAGCACCAGCACCCCGGCCGGCACCCCGAACACGCCGGCCGACATGGGCGCGATGTGGAACCACTGGCCGGCCGCGCTGCCGCCGAGGATGGGATTGGTGTGCAGCATGTAGTACAGGCAGACGCCGAAACCGGCCGCCATGCCGGCCAGCGCGCCGGCGTGGTTGGCGCGCTTCCAGAACACGCCCAGCACCAGCGCCGGAAAAAGGGTCGAGGCCGCCAGCGAAAAGGCCGCCCCCACCAGCGACAGGATGTCGGCCGGTTTCTGCGAGGCCGCGTAGGCGGCGATGAAGGCCACGGCCAGCAGCAGGAGCTTGGAAATGGTGACCCGCTTCTGGGTCGAGGCGCCCGGGTCGGCCACCTTGTAGTAAAAGTCGTGCGAGAGCGCGTTGGAAATGGCCAGCAGCAAGCCGTCCGCCGTGGACAGCGCCGCCGCCAGCCCGCCGGCCGCCACCAGGCCCGAGATCACGTAGGGCAAGCCGCCGATTTCGGGCGTGGCCAGCACCAGCATGTCGCCGTCGATGGCGATTTCGGCCAGCTGCACGATGCCGTCGCGGTTGATGTCGGCAATGCTGATCAGCGGATTGAGCTTGTCGACATTGGCCCAGTAGCCGATCCAGCTGGGCAGGTGCGAAAATTTGGTGCCCACCAGCGTGCTGTACAGGTCGTACTTGATGAGCACCGCCAGCGCCGGGATCGACAGGTAGATCAGCAGGATGAAGAACAGGGTCCAGAACACCGAGACGCGGGTATCGTGCACCGAGGCGGTGGTGTAGGAACGCATCAGGATGTGCGGCAGCGCCGCCGTGCCCAGCATCAGGCAAAACACCAGCGCCAGGAAATTGTTGCGGCGGATGTCGGAGGCGGCGCGGTCGGCCCCGGGAAAGGGCGTGGCGTGCGGCTGGGGCGGCCGCGAGCGCGCCAGGTTGGCCGCGCGCGCCGTGCTCCACAGGCGCGCGGCTTCTTCCGCGCTCTTGGGATAGAGCACCAGCGCGCGCTCGGCGGCGCGGATCTCGCCCAGGGTGGCATTGCGCAGGCGCACCGCGTCGAGGCGCTGCTGGACCGCGCGCCGCCCGCTTTCCCACGAGCCGGGCAGGCCCGCCGCCAGCGCCCCGTAGGCGGCGGCGCGCTGGGCGAAGATGGCGCGCACCTCGCGTTCGCGCGGATCGCGTTCGAGTTCGGCTTCGCGCGCGGCCAGCTTGGGCATGACGGCGCCGTAGGCGACCTGCGGCACCGGATTGTCGGCATGCTTGTGCGACAGCCACATGGTCGGCAGCAAGAATGCCACCAGGATGATGATGTACTGCGCCACCTGGGTCCAGGTGATGGCGCGCATGCCGCCCAAAAACGAGCACACCAGGATGCTGGCCAGCCCGAGGAAAATCCCGACCGAGAAATCGACCCCGGTAAAGCGCGAGGCGATCAGCCCGACCGCGTAGATCTGCGCCACCACATAGGTGAACGAGACGATGATGGTGGCGCCCACCGCCATCACCCGCACCGGCCCGCCGCGTCCGCCGGCGCCGCCGCCGTAGCGCGCCGCCAGGAAGTCGGGGATGGTGTACTGGGCGAACTTGCGCAGGTAGGGCGCGATCAGCAGCGCCACCAGGCAATAGCCGCCGGTCCAGCCCATGATGTAGGCCAGGCCGTCGAAGCCGTGCAGGTACAGCCCGCCGGCCAGGCTGATGAAGCTGGCCGCCGAAATCCAGTCGGCGGCGGTGGCCATGCCGTTGAACAGGGCCGGCACGCGCCGCCCCGCCACATAGTATTCTGTCACGTTCGAGGTGCGGCTGATCACGCCGATGGCGGCGTACAGCACGATGGTGGCGAACATGTACAGGTAGCCGAGCCAGACGCGCGGCATGCCTTCGCGCTCGAGCAGGGCGAGCGAGGCGATGAAGGCGACGAAGCAGACCGTAAACCACAGGTAATACACGCTCAGGCGCCGGAACGCGGGAAGCGGGGCGCTCACGGCGCCACCTCGCCGGTCGCTTTCAGCGCGGCCACGAAGCGGCGGTCGGCGCGCTGCATGGCCAGCACGTAGACGCCGAGGATGGCGAGGTAGACCAGCGAGGCGCCCTGGGCCGCCAGGTAGAACGGCAGCGGCCAGCCGGCCAGCGACCAGGCCGCCAGTTCACGCGCGAAGAACACGGTGCAAAAGCCGGCCGCCAGCCACACCAGCAGCAGGATGGCCGTGAGGCGGCGCGTGCGGCGCCAGTGCGCGCGGCGCGCGGCCATGAGGCGGCGGCGCTGGTCGGCCACGGGGGCCAGGCTGGTCGGCATCAGTCGGGGTCCTCGTCGGTGACGCGCGGCGGCGGGAAGCTCAGGCGGAACAGGCAGCCGGGCGACTTGTTGTGCGCGCTGCGCGGATTGTTGAAAATGTCGACCTCGGCCCCGTGCTGCTGGGCGATCTCGCGCACGATGGCCAGCCCCAGGCCGCTGCCGGGCGCGCTGTTGCCGAGGATGCGGTAGAAGCGTTCGAACACGTGGGCGCGCTCGGCCGGGGCGATGCCGGGCCCGGTGTCTTCCACTTCCAGGATCGCCAACGCATCCTCGCGCCGCACGCGCACGGTGACGCTGCCGCCGGCCGGGGTGTAGCGCAGGGCGTTGTCGATCAGGTTGGACAGCAGTTCGCGCAGCATCATGGCGTTGGCGGCGATCGGCACCGGATCATCGGGCTGCTCGAAGCCGAGGTCGATGCGGTGCGCGAACGAGGCTTGCACCCAGTCCTGGACGGTGTCGCGCGCGCTCTCGCACAGGTCCAGTTGCTCGTAGGCCAGGCCGGCGTTGGGCTGGTTTTCGGCGCGCGCCAGGGCCAGCAGCTGGTTGACCAGGCGCGTGGCCGATTCCGAACTCTTGGCCAGCTGTTCCAGCGAACGGCGGATTTCGTCGGGGTCGAGCTGGCGCAGCGCCAGTTCGGACTGCATGCGCATGCCGGCCAGCGGGGTTTTCATCTGGTGCGCGGCGTCGGCGATGAAGCGCTTCTGCATTTCGATGGTTTGCGAGAGGCGCTCGAGCATGTCGTTGAGCGAGCCGACCAGGGGCGAGATTTCTTCCGGCACCTGGCGCGAATCGATCGGCGACAAATCGTCCGGGCGGCGCGCGCGTATGCGTTCCTGCAACTGCGCCAGCGGCGACAGGCCGCGCGCCAGGGCGAACCAGACCAGGGCCAGCACGATCGGCAGGATGATGAACTGGGGCAGGATCACGCCCTTGATGATTTCGTTGGCGAGCTGGGCGCGCTTGTCCAGGGTTTCGGCCACCTGCACCAGCGCGGCCCAGGGTTCGTCGCCGCGTTTCGCCAGCGGGCGCAGGTTGACGTAGGAAAAAGCGATGCGCACCGGCGTGCCGTGCATCGATTCATTGCGAAAATGCACGCGCCCGTTGCGCAGGCGTTCGTCGTCGGGCGGCAGCGGCAGGTCGCGGTCGCCGTCGACGTGCTCGCGGCGCGGGCCGGTAATCTGGATGAACACCTGGTCCACATCGTCGGCGCGCAGGATGTCGCGCGCGCTGCCGGGCAGGCGCGAGAGCACCTTGCCGTCGACCTCGCGCACCTGCTGGGCCAGCACGGTGATGCTGTCTTCCAGCGCGTGGTCGAAGGGCTGGTTGGCGATCGACTTGGCCACCAGGTAGGTGATGGCGATGCTCATCGGCCACAGCAGCAGCAGGGGGGCCAGCATCCAGTCGAGGATTTCGCCGAACAGGGAATGCTGGATGTTCTCCTCGGGTTCGGCGGCGGGCGGCACGTACAGCGCGTCGGCGGCATCGGGCGCATTCGGCGCACGCGGCGCATCCGGCGGCGCCGGGGCGGCGTCGCGCAGGCTCACTTCGATGTCGCGCCCGCGTCGAGGCCGGCGCGGCTGGCGTCGGCGTATTTTTCCAGGCAGTAGCCGAGCCCGCGCACGGTGGCGATGCGCACCCCGCCCACCTCGATCTTCTTGCGCAGGCGGTGCACATACACTTCGATGGCGTTGTTCGACACTTCCTCGCCCCATTCGCACAGGTGGTCGACCAGCTGTTCCTTGGACACCAGGCGGCCGGCGCGCGCCAGCAGGATTTCGAGCAGGCCCAGTTCGCGCGCCGACAGGTCCAGCATCTGCTCGTTGATATAGGCGCTGCGCCCGACCTGGTCGTAGGCCAGCGGACCGTGGCGCACCACGGCCGCGCCGCCGCCGGCGCCGCGCCGGGTCAGGGCGCGCACGCGCGCCTCCAGCTCGGACAGGGCGAAGGGCTTGGCCATGTAATCGTCGGCGCCCAGGTCCAGCCCGTTGACGCGCTGCTCGATCGAATCGGCGGCGGTCAGGATCAGCACCGGCAGCAGGGAGGCGCGCGCGCGCAGGCGGCGCAGCACTTCCAGCCCGGACAGGCGCGGCAAGCCCAGGTCGAGGATCAGCAGGTCGAATTCCTGGGTGGACAGGGCGGTATCGGCTTCCTGACCGTTCTTCACACAATCGATGGCGTAGCCGGACTGGCGCAGGGAGCGCGTCAATCCATCGGCCAGCACGCTATCATCTTCGGCAAGTAAAATACGCATGGGAGCACCGGGACGTCTAATTAAGTCTATTGTGTTTCATTTGCCGCAAGGCCGGGAATTTTTTTGAAATCGGGCGCGTGCCGCTTGCATAAACCACTGTTTATTTGTACAGTACTGCCTGTGACGCGACATCCGCCCTTGATCTGGACCACTATCTGGACTGAAAGAAAATTATGGACGATAAGAAAACCGCATTAAACGCTGGCGAGAAGGGCAAGGCGCTGGCCGCTGCCCTGGCGCAGATTGAAAAGCAGTTCGGCAAGGGCTCCGTCATGCGCATGGACGGCAACGCACCGGTCGAAGAAGTGCAGGTCGTCTCGACCGGCTCGCTCGGCCTGGACATCGCGCTCGGCGTCGGCGGCCTGCCGCGCGGCCGCGTGGTCGAGATCTACGGTCCGGAATCGTCGGGTAAAACCACGCTGACCCTGCAGACCATCGCGCAAATGCAAAAACTGGGCGGCACCTGCGCCTTTATCGATGCCGAGCACGCGCTCGACGTCGGCTATGCCCAAAAACTGGGCATCAACCTGTCCGAACTGCTCATTTCGCAGCCGGACACGGGCGAACAGGCGCTGGAAATCACGGACGCGCTGGTGCGTTCGGGCAGCGTCGACCTGGTCGTGATCGACTCGGTGGCGGCCCTGACCCCGCGCGCCGAGATCGAAGGCGACATGGGCGATTCCCTGCCGGGTCTGCAAGCGCGCCTGATGTCCCAGGCCCTGCGCAAGCTGACCGGTTCGATCAACCGCACCAACACCCTGGTGATCTTCATCAACCAGATCCGCATGAAGATCGGCGTCATGTTCGGCAGCCCGGAAACCACCACCGGCGGCAACGCGCTCAAGTTCTATGCGTCCGTGCGCCTGGACATCCGCCGCACCGGCTCGATCAAGTCCGGCGACGAAGTCATCGGTAACGAAACCAAGGTCAAGGTCGTCAAGAACAAGATCGCGCCGCCGTTCAAGGAAGCGCACTTCGACATCCTGTATGGAGAAGGCACATCGCGCGAAGGCGAGATCCTGGATCTGGGTGCGGATAACAAGATCGTCGAGAAGTCGGGTTCCTGGTACAGCTATAACGGCGAACGTATCGGCCAGGGCAAGGATAATGCGCGCATCTTCCTCAAGGAGCGTCCGGCGCTGGCGCGCGAGATCGAAAACAAGGTGCGCGTGGCCCTGGGCGTGCGCGAACTGCCGCCGGCCGGTGGCGAGGAGCCTGCCAAGGCGCCCAAGCTGAAGGCTGTCCCCGAGTAATCGGCGGGCGTGGCGATGGCAGCACCCCATCTGAGCCTGAAAGGCCGTGCCCTGCGCTATCTGTCGATGCGCGAGCACAGCCGGCTTGAACTGGGGCGCAAGCTGGCGCGCCATGCGGAGGAGGGCGACGATGTCGACGCCCTGCTCGATTTTCTTGAAAAAAACAACTGGCTGTCGCAGGAACGTTTTTCCGAATCCCTGATCCACCGCCGCTCTGCGCGCTTCGGCAACAGCCGCATCATGGCCGAGCTGCAAAGTCACGGGGTCAAGGGCGAAGCCTTGCAGGAACTCAAGGCGGGCTTGGCCGACAGCGAGATGGCGCGCGCCCGCGACGTGTGGGAGCGCAAGTACGGCACGGTGGCGAGCGATCCCGCCGAGCGCAACAAGCAGATGCGGTTTTTGATGCAGCGCGGGTTTTCGCAGCGCGCGGTCAAGGCTGCCATGCAGGGGCGCGATCCGGAGGATGAGTAAGCCGGTCCGGATGCTGAATATGCATTATTTCTGAACGCTATATTTTTTGACATGCAGGTCTTTGTTGCAACAGGACCTGGCAGTGCGCCGCAACGCTGGCGCCACGCCTCAGGGGCACCCCATGGGCGGAAAAGCGGAGCGCCTTTCGCCGTATGCCGGGGTGGTACGCCCGTCATACTCCTCAACGGTGGAAGGCGCTACGCTTTTCCGCCCTGTTTCATTCCTTCAAGTTTCCGCTGTGCCACCGGCTGCCACTACAGGGTTTTCCAGGGAGAGCCGATCAGCGTTGTGCCCGCACTGCCTATTCAGTCCAGAGCGGTTTGCCGGTGGACATAATGGTGTGGATGACCTGGTTGTTCGCAGATGCCGCAGTGATAATTAGATAGTCTTTCAGTTAATTTCCTAGTGTAAACTCCGCCTTCGCTGCAGCGAAACCATCGCTGCAATGCCGACAATTGTCCGCAAGCGCGGATTTCTTCTCTTCCGCCTCGGTTAAGCACGTCATCCGCGATCCCGTCAATTCTAAAGGCAATTTAATGATTCGAAATATCAAGGTGCTCGCCATCGCGCTTATATGCGGGCTTGCGGGGCTGAGCCAGCCGGCGTCGGCGCGGCCAGCGAGGGTTGAGCCCAGCTATTACTACACAGTTCTCACGGACGTGAAGTATGACAGCGTGCAAGCGGCCTACAGCAGTATTAACCCGCATTTGAGTACACAACGAGACCCTGGAACTGGACTCGCTCACCAGCGTGTTGTTGGCATGGAGGATGCAGTCGATAAAATTTTCTACAATGGCCGTCGCGCAAACCAAGGCTATAAATTGGAATCCCTTGAATATAACCCCAAGACGAAATCGTACGATACGTGGGTGCCACGCCCGAACAGGGCGAACCACATCAGCATGATTCCAGAGTGCCCCAAAGCTTACCGCATGGTGTCGGAAAACTACACGACGACCCCTACCGGCCGCACGGTCGACTACGTTTGTTTGGCTGAGGGCAGTCAGCCAGAGCCCGAGTGTGATCCGTGCAGCAATCCCGGCAAACCCGTGCCCATTCCGGAAAAAACAGGAAATCCGGTCTATCACTCCACCGGCTTGAAAGAGCAGGTCGAAGTCGACTATCAAAGCGGCGGCCCAGGTGGCTTGAAATTCGTACGAACCTACCGCAGTGACCGCAACGGATGGGAGCACAACTACCAGATCACGGGCCTGGATTTGAACAAGACGCAGGATCCTGTGCAGAATGATCCATTACCTGAACGGCCCAGAAGTGCCCAGTGCTATTGGGCCTTGGGAGCCTGGACGGGGAAAATGCGTTGCTTCCGTCCGATGTTTTCAACTCTGGCAAACGATTTTTCCCTGCAACGTGGTAACGGCTCGGTTATCAAATTCGGCAACGCCACGGATCGAAATCCGGCAGCCAATGTGAATGACCGATTGACCCCTGTTTACGGTCTTGACGGGGCAAAAATTGCCAATGAAGTGTATAACGCAGCCAATGATTCAACTGAACGCTATGGCCTTGACGGCTATATTCAGACAATCACCTCCCGTGGCGGCCTGGTACAAACCTTCACCTATGTTGCGTCTCCTGCCGGGAGCGGCGTGAACTCACCGTCACGCCTGCTGCAATCCGTGGAAGACCCTTATGGCCGCGCACTGACATTCACGCACGACAGTGCTGGTCGCATCGAAACCATGACGACGCCAGAAGGTGGAATCTACAGATATGCCTACAACGCCTTTGGATCCGTATCGTCGGTGACCTATCCCGACGAAAAAGTCCGGACGTACTTGTACAATGAGCCCGCTTATACAAAAGGCACCAATCTTCCATTTGCGCTCACTGGTATCGTCGATGAAAACGGCGCACGCTATGCGACATACACCTATGATTTCACTGGCAAAGCCTTATCGACAGAACACGCTGGCGGTGTACAGAAATACCGGTTTAACTATCATACCGATGCCACTACTGTCACGGAACCACTTGGCGCCGACGTTGTGTACAGTTATACGTCATTGTTAGGCGTTCGGCGGACCACCTCCCAAGATCAACCGGCAGGCGCTGGCTCCAAATCTGCCCGCAAAAGCATCAAGTACGACGACAAGGCCAACATCAGCACCGTCACCGATGTTAACGGCACGGTCACCGCGTACACC
>NZ_RXLQ01000026.1 GCF_003953935.1 Massilia atriviolacea | reverse complement strand
TTTCACCCACAGGAGTGCGCCCATGCTGGGCGCACGATGCAAAAAGGGCGCCACGCGGGCGCCCTTTGGCGAGTGGGACGGGGCCTGCTTATGCGGCCGACGGCGTCTCTTCTTCAGGCATGTCTTCAGGCATGTGCTTGATGGCCTGGTGATTGTGGTCCTGGACCTTGTTTTTGTACTTCATGACCTGACGATCCAGTTTGTCGATCAGGGTATCGATGGCAGCGTAGAGATCGTGCGACAGGCTTTCCACATACACGGTTTTGCCCGACAGGCGCAGGTTGATCTCGGCCTTTTGACGTTTTTCTTTTTCCGTCAGATTATCGACGGTGAGGATGACTGCAATATCGATCACTTGATCGAAATGGCGCCTTACGCGCTCAAGCTTGCTCTGTACGTATTCACGGATGGCTGGCGTTACTTCAAGATGATGTCCACTGATTGTGAGATTCATACATACACTCCTAATGATAATGGCACTTCTTGTTACTATCGGTTCGTACGCTTGGCGGCGCAGAGGAACAGCTGTATTACCACACGGACGAAAGAAACCTGCTACGTCCGCAAAATTGCCAATCGATTAATGGGTTTAATGGTATCCAACTCCTTCGTTTTTTCCACAAGCAACTTTCTCTCGTGTAGACCAAGTGTATCAGTTATTTGGCATAGCACAAGGTAAGCACAAAGCCGCAAAGATTCAAGGTGAAATAGCCGGTATATTCTTGCGGGTATAAGCTCGCAATACCGGCGGCATCGAAAAGTAGCAGGAATGCGGACGCTATTCTTTTGGCAAGTCGCTTCGCCTAAAATCGCTTCCCCCTGTCATCATCCCGGCCGATTCATGTTCAAGCGATTCCTCCCCACCTTCCTGCCGCGCCTGGCCCTGGCCGGTGCCCTGTGCGCCAGCGCCGCGCCGGCGTTTGCCGTCCTCAGTTTCGACATGAGCGTCGCCACCAGATATGCCGTGGCCGCGCATGGCGACAACCCGCCGCCGGACGAGATCAAGCAATACAAGGTGGTGCTGGGCGAACGCTATATTTCGGTGAGTACCGCGGGCGAATCGACGATCTACGATTTTGCCAGCCGGCGGCGCTACCAGATCGACCTGGCCAGCGCCACCTATGTCGACTACTCGCTGTTCGACGTTGCGGGTTTCCGAAAATCCGAGCTGTCCAACCGCGAGGGGATCGCCAAGATGCTGCGCATGGCCGAAGCGGTGCCGGTGTTCGACCCGGTGTTCGACGAGCACAATCTGTCGCTCGCGGCGCCCGGCCGCACGCTGTCCGAATCGAAGGAAGCCGGCGCCATCGTGCTGGCGGTGGACGGCAATCCGCTGGCGCACATTCCGCCCGGGGGCACCAGCATCGGCGCCAGCGACGCGGCCCAGTTCGAGCGCATGCTGCGCTACAGTTTCGGCGGCCACCCGCTGGTGCTGGCGCGCCTGTCGCGCGACAAGCGGGTGCCGGCCGGCTTCGTCATGCATCACAAGCGGATCGGCTACAGCGAGGCGCGCACCTTTACCATCGGGGCGCTGCGGCACAGCGCCCCGGCCAGCTACGACCTCAAGCCGTACACGCCGGGCACGGTGCGGGGCAACGAGATCGACCAGCTGCTCGACAAGGCGCAGGCCAATGCGGGGCCGCCGTCGGCCGCGACCGGGCAGGCGTTCGAGGCCGAGATTGCGCAAGCGTTCGCCGAGAAGCGCGCCTTCGACGGCATGCTGAGCATGTCCGAATGGAGTTTTGTCGGCGGCGAGCCGATGAAGCCGAGCGCGCAACAGGTGGCCCTGCTGCGCGCCGATCCGGCGACGCAGGCGTATATGGGCGCCATGCGCGACAAGTCGAAAGCGGGTCTGAAAGCGGCGATCGCCAGGATGCAGGAACTGCGCAAGGCCAGCACGCGCAAGCAGCACATCGTGATGCTGTTCGAAGCCAATCTGCGCGGCCAGCTGGGCGACGTTAACGGCGCACTGCCCTTGTACGTCAGCGTGCTGCGAGCCAATCCGGCGCTGGCGGGGGCGTACAAGGACATGGGCGACGCGCTGTACAGGGGCTACGACATGGCGCGCGCATGGCGCAGCTGGGACGCGGGACGGCGCATGGCACCGGCGCTGGGATTATTCAAGCAGGTGAACCAGCATGAGCAGATCCTGCTGCGCGAGCATCCGGAATACTTCTGACACCAGTCATCCCCGATGTCCACTGCGGTGCCAGGTCTGACATTCGAACACGAACTCTGCTTTAATGTCCACTGCGGTGCCAGGTCTGACATTCGGACACGAACTCTGCTTTAATGTCCACTGCGGTGCCAGGTCTGACATTCGGACACGAACTCTGCTTTAACGACAACTAGTCGACGAGGACTGCCCAGGCNAGGTGAACCAGCATGAGCAGATCCTGCTGCGCGAGCATCCGGAATACTTCTGACACCAGTCATCCCCGATGTCCACTGCGGTGCCAGGTCTGACATTCGAACACGAACTCTGCTTTAATGTCCACTGCGGTGCCAGGTCTGACATTCGGACACGAACTCTGCTTTAACGACAACTAGTCGACGAGGACTGCCCAGGCCGTGTCCGAATGTCAGACCTGACACCGGGGTGGACACGGACTCTGCTTTAACGACAGCTAGTCGACCGAGGCTGCCCAGGCCGTGTCCGAATGTCAGACCTGGCACCGGGGTGGACACGGGCTGGAGCGTGGGTGCTCGGTGCCGGACCTAGAGGCACTTGCGCAGGGCGACCGGCGGGATCTTGAGCGCTTCGCGGTATTTGGCGACCGTGCGGCGCGCAATCACCATGCCCTGCTCGCCCAGCATGTCGGCGATTTTGCTGTCCGACAGAGGACTCTTCGGGTCTTCGGCGCTGGTCAGCTGCACGATCAGCGCGCGGATCGCGGTCGACGAGGCTTCGCCGCCCGCTTCGGTGGCCACGTGGCTGCCGAAAAAATACTTCAGCTCGAACATGCCGTGCGGCGTCATCATGTACTTTTGCGTGGTCACGCGCGATATCGTACTTTCGTGCAGGCCGAGCGTGTCGGCGATTTCGCGCAGCACCAGCGGACGCATCGCCACCGCGCCGTGCGAGAAGAAATTGCGCTGGCGTTCGACGATCGCTTCGGCTACCCGCAGGATGGTGTCGAAGCGCTGGCGCATGTTCTTGATCAGCCATTTGGCTTCCTGCAGCTGCGCGCCCATCTGCCCTTCGCCCTTGCCCTGCTTGAGCAGCGCCGCGTACATGCTGTTTACGCGCAGGCGCGGCATGACGTCGTTATTGAGCATCACCGACC
Organism: Massilia atriviolacea; assembly: GCF_003953935.1. GTDB lineage: Bacteria > Pseudomonadota > Gammaproteobacteria > Burkholderiales > Burkholderiaceae_D > Telluria_A > Telluria_A atriviolacea. The sequence goes on along the minus strand of NZ_RXLQ01000026.1, from coordinate 59,778 downwards.
ATCCATTCTTCGCCTTGCGCACGATTACGTCCGGCACCACGTAGTCCGATACGTCGGACGCGAACTCGGCGCCCGGATGCGGATTGCACTGGCGGATCACGGTCTGCGCCTCGCGCAAATCTTCATCGTCGCAGTCGAGCGCTTTTTTCAGCTTGTTGAATTCGCGCTGGGCAAACCAGGTCAGGTGGTTTTCGACGATGGTCAGCGCCATGCGCCGCGTGACCAGCGCCACGCCCGGCATGCGCCGGATCTGCAGCGCCAGGCATTCGGACGCGTTGCGCGCACCCACCCCGACCGGGTCGAAGCTTTGCAGCAGCGCCAGCGCGGTGCGTAGTTCGTCGATCTCGATGTCCAGCTCGGGCGGCATGCGCTCGTGGATCTCTTCCAGCGATTCGGTCAGGTAGCCGTTGTCGTCGATGGCGTCGACGATCAGTTCGACCAGGGCACGGTCGCGCGCTTCGAGCACGGTCACGCGCATCTGCTCCATCAGGTGCTCGCGCAGGGTGATCCCGGACGCTTCGAGCTGCGGACGCGAATCCTCGTCGTCGGGCGTCTTGGCGCGACCGAGGTCGCCCCACTCGCCGTCGTTGTCGTTGCTGGCGGGGCTGTCCGCCTCGCCGCCTTCGAAGCCTTCGCCTTCGCTTGGGGCCGGGGCGTCCTGCGCACCCGGCTCGGGCGCCGCTTCGGTCGGGGTCGAGGTGCTGCTGATGGCGCCATCGCCCAGCAGCCGCACCGAATGATCGAGCGGATCGTCGAGCCGTTCGAGCAGCGGGTTGTCGCTCAACAGCTGTTCCAGTTCCTGGTGCAGTTCCAGGGTCGACAACTGCAGCAGCCGGATCGATTGCTGCAGCTGGGGCGTCAGTGCAAGGTGCTGGGAGGTGCGTAGTTGAAGGGACTGTTTCATGCCTACATCCGGAAATGTTCGCCCAGGTAGACCCGGCGCACGGATTCATCGGCGATGATGTCGTCGGGACGGCCGGAGGCCAGCACCGCGCCCTGGTTGATGATGTAGGCGCGGTCGCAGATGCCCAGCGTTTCGCGCACGTTATGGTCGGTGATCAACACGCCGATGCCGCGCTGCTTGAGGAAGCGCACGATGCGCTGGATCTCGATGACGGCGATCGGGTCGACCCCGGCAAACGGTTCGTCGAGCAGCACGAAGCGCGGGTTGGTCGCCAGCGCGCGCGCGATCTCGACCCGGCGCCGCTCGCCGCCCGAGAGCGACATGGCCTGGTTTTCGCGCAGTTTTTCGATCTGCAGGTCGGCCAGCAGGGTGTCGAGCCGTTCGTTGATCTGGGCCTTGGTGAGCGCCTTGCCGTCGACCTTCTGCAGCTCCAGCACGGCGCGGATGTTTTCTTCCACGGTCAGCTTGCGGAACACCGACGCTTCCTGCGGCAGGTAGGACAGGCCGAGCGTGGCGCGGCGGTGGATCGGCAGGCTCGAAATATCGACCCCGCTGATGTCGATGGTGCCCGCGTCCGACGGCACCAGGCCGACGATCATGTAGAACGAGGTGGTCTTGCCGGCGCCGTTGGGGCCGAGCAGGCCGACCACTTCGCCGCAGTCGACCTGCAGCGACACGTCGCGCACGACCAGGCGCTTGCCGTAGCTTTTCTGCAGGCCGCGCACGATCAGGCGGCTGCCGCAACTCTTCGTTTCCATTATTCGGTTCCCGCGGCTGGCGTGGTGGTCGGCGCCGGTGCCGGCGCCGGTGCGGCCGGCGCTCCCGCCGCTGGCGTGGCCGGAGCCGGCGCGGCGCGCGGCTTGCGCGGCGCGATGATCATGGTGCCGCGCCCCTGGCCCGGCTTGCTGGTGCCGCTGGCGTCGTTACGCGCCACGAACACTTCGCGCCGGCTGTCGTAGGAAATGAACTCGCTTTCGATTTCGTCGGTCGGCTTGCTGCCTTCGAGCTGGCGGATCTTGGCGCCCGAGAACAGCTTCATCATGTCGTTGCGTTCATCGTATTCGATGCGCTGGGCCTGGCCTTCGATCCACAGGTCCGGGCCGCCGTCGCGCTTCTGGCGGAAGGTGGCGGCCTTGCCGCCGGTGGCGGTCAGGGTCACGAACATGTCGCCTTCCGGGGTTTCCTTGATGGTGGCGCGGTCCGACTTGAGGATCAGGGTGCCCTTGGTGACGACCACGTTCCCGGTCAGGACCGTCACCTGGGTCACTTCATTGGTTTCGAGGGAGTCGTAACCGATCACCGCCTGTTTGGCGGCATCGGCCTTTTCGGCGGAGGCGCTTGCCGCGGCCAGGCCGAGCAGGGCGAAGGCGAGGAATTTTTTCATTGTGGTTTACCTGTAGTGGTGGGCGCAGCGCGCGCGCCTTTCGGTGGATAGACGATCTGCCCCCGGCTGGCGAATCTGAGTTCGCCGGTCGCGTTGTTCGCCTCCATGCCGGTGCCCCTGATGGTGGAGTTACCCAGCGTGACTTCGACCGGCTGGTCGGACGTCATGCGGTCTTCGTCGGTGTAGACGGTCAGCGCTTCGGTCTTGAGCTGCATCGCGCGGTTGGTGGGCGATTCGGGCCGCACCACGTTGACGTTGCCGAGCAGGTCGGCCTGGTTCTGGGTGTGGCGGATGCGCGCGCGCTGCGAGGTGATGGTGGTCACCGGCTGGCCGGGCGCAACGCCCTGCAGCACCGGCCGTTCGACATCCGAGGTGTCGTCGATCGGGCGGTGCGTGAGTTTGGCGCCGGAGACCAGGTAGCGCGGTTTACCCTCGGGTGTCATGCGCACGAAGCTGAATTGTTCGACGATGTAGTCGGGTTCGTTCTTGAAGTTGTTCGGATCGACCGAGCCGTCGCCGTTCTGCGCCAGCTGGACCAGCCAGAAGGTGCCGAAGGCGAAGAAGGTCCCGACCACCATGATCGCGGTCAGGCGCCAGCGGTGTGCGGTGCGCTTATGCATGGCGGTCTCCGGTGATGTGCATCAGGCGAAGTACGGCGCCAGCGCCGCGTCGTAGGTGCCTTGCGCGCGCATGACCATGTCGCACACTTCGCGCACGGCGCCGCGCCCGCCGCCTGCCTTGGTGACGTAATGGGCGCGGTACTGCACTTCCGGGTGCCCGGTCGGCACGGTGACGGCAAATCCGACCTGCAGCAGCAGCGGCAGGTCGATCACGTCGTCGCCGATATAGCCGCACTGCGCGGCGCTGACGCCTGTCGCTTCGAGCAGCCTGGCGAAGGCGATGCGCTTGTCGTGGATGCCCTGGTGGACGTGCATGATGCCCAGGTCGGCCGCGCGCCGCACCACGATCGGCGACTGGCGCGCGCTGATGATGGCGGTGGCCACGCCGCTCTTTTGCAGCAGCTGGATGCCCAGGCCGTCGAGCACATTGAAGGTCTTGGTCGCTTCGCCATCGGGGCCGTAGGTCAGGCTGCCGTCGGTGAGCACGCCGTCGACGTCGAAAATCATGACCTTGACGGCGGCGGCGCGCTGCATGTGCGCCAGCTGGTTGGGGGACGCTGTCATGTCAGATCACTTTCGCGCGGGTCAGGTCGTGGATATGCAGGGCGCCTACCAGCTTGCCGTCGGCGTCGACCACCAGCATCTGGTTGATGCGGAATTGTTCCATGATCGCCACCGCGTCGACCGCCAGCTGGTCGGGACCGACGCGGCGCGGATCGGCGTGCATCACGTCGCGGATGGTGATCTTCGTAAAATCCTGCACGCGCTCGATGAGGCGGCGCAGGTCGCCGTCGGTAAAGACGCCGATCGGGCGCTGGGCCGCGTCGACGATGGCGGTCATGCCCATGCCCTTCTGGGTGATTTCGAGCAGGGCCACCGAGAGCGAGACGTCGGCAGTCACGTGCGGCACGGCGTCGCCGCTGCGCATGACGTCGCGCACGTGGGTCAGCAGGCGCCGTCCCAGCGCGCCGCCCGGATGCGAGCGGGCGAAGTCTTCTTCCTTGAAGCCGTGGGCGTCGAGCAGGGCCACGGCCAGCGCGTCGCCCAGCGCCAGGGTGACGGTGGTGCTGGCGGTCGGCGCCAGGTTGAGCGGGCAGGCTTCCTTGGCCACGGAGACGTCGAGGTGCACGTCGGCCAGCAGCGCCAGGCTCGATTGCGGGTTGCCGGTCATGGCGATCAGCGGTGCTCCCATGCGCTTGACGATCGGCAGGATCGACATCAGCTCGGCGGTTTCGCCGGAGTTGGAGATGGCGATGAAGGCATCCTGCGCGGTGACCATGCCAAGGTCGCCGTGGGCCGCTTCGCCCGGGTGCACGAACATGGCCGGGGTGCCGGTCGAGGCCAGGGTGGCGGCGATCTTGCGCGCGATATGGCCCGACTTGCCCATGCCGGAGACGACCACGCGGCCGCCGCATTCCATCAGCAGGCCGACCGCCTGGCCGACGCTGTCGTCGGTCTCCAGGCGCGCGTGCAGGGCGCGGATGGCGTCCGCTTCGATTTCCAGCGTCTCGCGGGCCAGTTGCATGGCACGTTGCGTGAGGTTTTTGTCAAAAGCTTTCAGCATTGTTTTTTCATGGGTTACACTCATGGCAGAAGTATAAACGAATTGCGAAAGCAAAAAACTTGCCAGACGCAGAAATCGTCTCCATACGGTGTTTTTGCCCGGCCTTTACCATTCCTTTACACGGCACCGCATGTTTTCAGGACTAGAACTCACCCTCCTCCTCTTGGGCAGCGCCGTACTGGGCGTCGTCGCGTTCCGCATGATGCACCTGCCGCCGATGCTCGGCTACCTGGCTGTCGGCATCCTGATCGGCCCCCACGCCCTGGGCCTGGCCGAAAACAGCAAGACCACCGAAACCCTGGCCGAATTCGGCGTGGTGTTCCTGATGTTTTCGATCGGGCTCGAATTTTCGCTCTCGCAGCTGATGGCGATGCGGCGCATCGTGTTCGGCCTGGGGATGGCGCAGGTGGTCATGACGATCGTGGCCACCATGCTGTTCGGCTGGCTGCTGGCGACCCAGGTGCCCTCGCTGAACATCACCTGGCAGGCTTCCTTTGCGCTGGGCGGGGCGCTGGCCATGTCGTCCACCGCGATCGTGGTCAAGATGCTGACCGAACGGCTCGAACTCGAAAGCCAGCATGGGCGCAAGATCATCGGCATCCTGCTGTTCCAGGATCTGGCGGTGGTGCCGCTGCTGATCCTGATTCCTTCGCTCGGCAAGCCGCCCGAGGAACTGGCCGAGACCCTGGCCTGGGCCGGCGTGAAGGCGGTGATCGTGCTGGTGCTGCTGCTGTTCATCGGCCAGAAGATCATGCGCACCTGGTTCACGATCGTGGTCAAGCGCCGCTCGCAGGAGCTGTTCATGCTCAACCTGCTCCTGATTACCCTGGGCGCGGCCTGGATCACCGAGCATGCCGGCCTGTCGCTGGCGCTGGGCGCTTTCGTGGCCGGCATGCTGATCTCCGAAACCCAGTACAAGCACCAGGTGGAAGAAGACATCAAGCCGTTCCGCGATGTGCTGCTCGGGCTGTTTTTCATCACCGTCGGCATGCTGCTCAACGTCGGCCTGGTGCTGGAAAACTGGTGGCTGGTGCTGCTCTTGCTGGTGCTGCCGGTGGCGCTCAAGTTCGCGCTGATCGCGGTCCTGGCCAAGCTGTTCGGCGCCTCGGACGGGGTGTCGATGCGCACCGGCCTGGCGCTGGCGCAGGCGGGCGAATTCGGCTTCGTGCTGCTCAACCTGACCTCCGGCGCGCGCCTGATCGACGACTTCATCATCCAGCTGGTGCTGGCCTCGATGGTGCTGTCGATGCTGGTGGCGCCGTTCATCATCTCGAAGTCGGACCAGATCGTGATGAAGGTCTCGTCCAACGAGTGGATGATGCAGTCGCTCCAGTTGACCCAGATCGCCAGCCGCACCATGTCGACCCAGAAGCACGTGATCATCGCCGGCTTCGGGCGCAGCGGCCAGACCCTGGCGACCTTGCTGACCGAGGAAAAAGTGGCCTACCAGGCGCTCGACCTGGACCCGACCCGGGTGCAGGAAGCGCAGGCGGCCGGCGCGCATGTGTCGTACGGCGACGCCGCGCGCCGCGAAAGCCTGGTGGCGGCCGGTATTTACCGCGCCAGCGCGCTGGTGATCACGTATGCCAGCACGGCGTCGGCGATCAAGGTGCTGCACCTGGTGCACGAACTGGCGCCGACCCTGCCGGTAATCGTGCGCAGTTACGACGATACCGATCTCGATGTGCTGAAAAAGGCCGGCGCGGCGGAAGTGGTGCCGGAAGCGCTGGAGGGCAGCCTGATGCTCGCCTCGCACGCGCTGGTGATGATGGGCGTGCCGCTGCGGCGCGTGGTGCACCGGGTGCAGAGCGCGCGCGACGAACGCTACGCCTCGCTGCGCGGGTATTTCCATGGCACGAACGAGGCCAACGACGATCCCGAGCACCTGTTCGTGCGCCTGCATTCGGTGATCCTGCATGACGATGCGGCGTCGGTCGGCAAGCGCATCGACCAGCTGGACCTGGCCGAGCTGGGCGCCGACGTGACCACGGTACGGCGCGGCAAGGAGCGGCTCGAAGTGACGCCGCTGACGCAGCTGGAAGTGGGCGATGTGGTGGTGCTCAGGGGCTCGGCCGAGGCGGTGAACCGCGCCGAGGAACGCTTGCTGCACTAGCAGGTCCACTCCTGCTAGCCCGGAGGCTACGCTGGCTCGTCTTCCCCGCTAGCCCGTCTTCCCCGCTAGCCCGTCTTCCCCGCTAGCCCGTCTTCCCCGCTAGCCCGTCTTCCCCGCGCAGGCGGGGACGACGCACTAACGGCGCCAACGACGCGGCAGTCCCCGCAACGACGGTTACGTGAACGACACCACCCGGTTGCGCCCGCTCTCCTTGGCCTTGTACAGCGCCGTATCCGCATGCGCCACCAGCGCCTGCGCCACGCCTTCGATCGCGTGGTCGCGTTCGAAATCGTCCAGGGTGGCCACCCCGATCGACACCGACACGGCCAGGCGCTCCCCGCCCGACAGGAGGAACGGCGTATCCGCGATGCCGTGCAGGATGCGCTGCGCCACCTGGGTCGCGCTGTCGAGGTCCGCATCGATCAGCAGCACCACGAATTCCTCGCCGCCGAAGCGCCCCAGCGCATCCGAAATGCGCAGCTCCGCCTTGATGCGCGCGGCCACCTCGCGCAGCACTTCGTCGCCGCCCTGGTGCCCCAGGCTGTCGTTGACCTGCTTGAAATGGTCGATGTCGATGTACAGGCACGAAATACGGTAGGCCTGGCGCCGCGCACGGCCGATTTCTTCCAGCAGGCGGCGGTCGATGTAGCGCCGGTTGTATACCCCGGTCAGCGAATCGGTCAGCCCGATATACTTGAGCATCTCGTTGCTGATCACGTTCTCCAGGCAGATCGCGATGATCGACGCCATATGCTCGATGAAGTCGGTGGCCATGGCCGGCGTGAAGCGGGTGGCGTCCAGGCTGCCCAGGTTCAGGCTGCCGATCAGGCGCTTGTTGCGCAGCAGCGGCACCAGCGCGATGCTTTGCAGGCCGGGCGGCTGATTGGGGAACATCGGCTGGTGCACGGCCGGGTGGTAAGGCCCCAGCATCGGCTTGGGCGGCCCGGTGAACACCTCGCTGCGCGAGGGCACGAAGCCGAGCGCCGCCACCGCGTCCACGAAAATCATGTGCGGAAAGTCGTTGAAGTCCACGCCCAGCTTGTCCATCACGGTGCGGATGTCGGCATCTTCGTCGACCAGGCTGAGGGTCACGATATCGAGGCCGGCAATCGCCGGCAGGCTGCGGAAGATGGTGCCGATCAGCGCCTGGAAGCTGTCCGAGCCGACGATTTCGAGGTCGAACGCCTGGTGCCGGCACATGATCTCGTGATTGCGCTCGGCCTGCTCCACCAGGTAGTCCAGGCGCGCGCGCAAGGACTCGTTTTCGGCTTCCACATCGCGCGCCGGGGCGTCGGGGTCATGCATACGGTTCCCACCTTTTTCTGTCGACCTCGACAATTGTGCCACCTTACACCCTCCGCCCGGCCCCGAAAACGAAAAAAATACGCCCTGTCGTATTTACGCGGCCGCTACGGCCTCAGAATGCCAGCGTCATCGTCACAGGCTGGCCGACGTGCAGGCGCTCGCCGTCACCATCGGTCACAATTGCATTCATACCAAAACAGATCTTGTCGTCCATGACCGCCTTGCTGCGGTAAGTGCGCAGGATGTCGAGCGGATCGGGTCCCGGCTCGCCGGTGGCCTGGTCGACCGCCGGAATCGGGCAGCGCGAGCAGGGCTTGACCGGTTTCAGGCGCGCCGCCCCGAGCGCAAAATGCTCGGCGTAGTCTTCTTCGAAGGCGTCGATGCCTTCGATGACGATATTCGGGCGGAAGCGGTTCATGGGCAGCGCCTCGCGCCCTGCCGCCCGCATTTTTTCATTCAGGTCGTCGAGCGAGGCCTGGCCGACCATCAGGATCGGATAGCCGTCCGAAAACAGGGTCGGCTCGGCCAGCCCGCCGGTCCACTTGGTGCTCGACACGCGGGTGGCGGTGGCGTGGAAGCGCACCAGCCGGCACGCCACGCCGATGGCCTTGGAAAACCAGGTGGCGGTGGTCTCGTCGCAATCGTAGGCCAGCACGGTGTCTTCCCAGACCGTCACTTCGCGCGTGACTTCGTGGTCGGGATCGGGCAGGCCGAGCGGAATCTCGAGGCGCAGCATGCCCGGCGCGCGCAGCTCCAGCGTGTCGGACAGCAGGCGCGGCACGATCAGCGCCATGCGCGGATGCTCGCGCTGCGTGAGGAACTGCCCGTGCTCGTCGATCAGCATCCATTCGCGGTCGTACACCGCGTCCACCGACAGGCCGGAGCGGGTCAGCGTGGCTTCGCGCACGGAGATGCCGGCGCAGGATTTGATCGGGTACAGGATCAGTTCGGACAAGATTGCCATCGTGTTGACATGGTAGTGAAAGGATCCGGCAAGTCTATCTCAGTTTCCGTCCCAGGGCGCCATGCCACCCATTTCAAGCGCTGTTCCTGGCCGCGCCGGAAGTTCCGGATCGCTGATCGGGGCTGCGGGCGTGCAATGGTGTACATTGGCGTCCTTGCCAGTGCATCCCTGGCGAACACAGCCTGATTCATGCGCCATTTTCTGTCCCTCGCGTGTCTGGTGTCGCTCGCACAGCCAGCGCACGCACAAGCGACCTCGCCGGCCAGCAGCCCCGCTTGCGTCGTCGCCGGCTCCTGCCCGACGCCGCAATGGCCCAAGCCGCGCGCTTACCTCGACGAACCCTATCCGGTCAGGGTCGCCCTGCTGATCGCGCCCGATGGCCGCGTCGCCGGCGCGCGCGTGGAGCAAAGCGCCGGCCGGCTCTGGGACGATGCGACCATCCGGGCCCTGTCGAGATGCCGCTTCCGCCCTGCCCGCCTCGGCGGCAAGCCGGTGCCGGGAATTATAAAAATGCAACATCTATGGACGCTCGATTAAACCGGCGCACGCCCATGCTTGTGTTGGCGACAATGAAATACAAGGGGACTACTTGTTTCCCCTATCACAACAAAATGGCAAAGAATGTGTCTTTTCCTTCCTTTTTCTTGCCCGAAAGCAGGTTAAATCATGATGATGTCACGCAACACGTGTAGATTTGCAAGCTTGCGCTTTTACTCATTCACGCTCAAGGACAAAGTATGTCGAAAACCCGTTGTTTACTCGGCGCCGGAGTGCTGCTGATGTCGGCTGGCGCACAGGCTGCCGAACCGGCCGGGCTGAAAAGCGCCCTCGCCGCGGAACGACTCGGCCTGCTGCCGGCCATGCAGTTTCGGCTCAGCAATGGCAACTGCCCGGACTGCGTCACGGTCAAGCAGGGCTTGTGGTATTTTCAGAACGAGGTGCTGGCCGTGCCGCTGCCGTCGCAGCCGGTATCGAGCTTCAAGCGTGGCGGCGACATCGTGCGCGGCACCAGGGAGTGGGCGCCGGAAGGAACCCGCGACCAGCTGGCGCTCCCGGGCCTGGTGTGGCTGGGCGCTCCGCAGATTTTCGACGACGTCCGCATCCTGCCGGACGGCGCCCATGTGCGCAGTAGCGACGACGCGCTGACCAGCCTGGCGCTGACGCCCAAGATCGCCAGCAACCTGTCGTACTGGGACGCCAAGACCACCGCCTTCTTCGCCCAGCGCGAGGTGCGCATGCGCGGCGCCTACAGCGACGCCGACGGCAAGCCGGCGTTCGTGGCGCGCACCGTCTGGCCCAAGGACTTCGCGATCGACCCGGGCACGATGCGCGCCCAGCCGCTCGCCAAGGACGAGAGCTTCGCCACGTATGTGCGCGCGGAAGGCGGCGGCGCATCGAGCCCGTTCTCGACCCGCCTGCTGTGGGAGCGCAAACCGGGCCAGGCCCGCCAGTGGCAGGAAAAGCCGGTCATCGGCGTGATGCTCAACGGCGCCCAGGGCGACGACGACGAAGCCTACGGCGGCCACTTCGCGGTCGCCACCGGCCACCTCGGGCGCGAGGGCGAATGGTCGGACTGGATCGTCAATAACTTCTACAACCTCGATTCGGTCAGCGAAAAAGGCATCATCGCCGCGCCGGTCCCGATGGATAACTACCTGATGGACCTCAACAGCGGCCAGCAGTATTACCGGCCCTCGTACATGCTGGTGGCGGTGCTGAGCAACCCGCGCACGGCGGCGGCCTACCAGGGCGGCGTGCAGCGCGTGTTCAATCATTTTTACCGCCACGACTTCACCTACCAGCACGCCAAGGCCAACTGCGCCGGCATCAGCTTGGACGTGTTCAAGGGCCTAGGCTGGAACATCCCGCAGCGCGGCCCGACCAGCAATCTCAAGGCGCTCGGCGCCTACGCCTACCTGTCGGCCAAGGACATGAGCCTGGCCAGCGGCCGCAAGATCTACGACTACCTGACCGAAGAACAGGTGCGCCTGTATCCGGCGGTGGCATTCGAGGCGGCCGGCAACGACCTGCTGCAGCTGGTGGGCGCGACCAAGGGCAAGACGCGCAAGCTGACCGCCTACGAAAAGCAGCTGCAGGGCGATATCGAAGCGCTGCTGCTGGTGCGCATTCCGCAGATTCCGTCGAGCCGCGTGATGGGATCGAATCCGGTGTTTTCGTTCAACGAATACATGAAGCGCACGCCGCCCAACCAGGCCGACTGGAAGATCGTCCCGGTCGGAGCGCGCCCCTTCCCCGAAGCGCTGCGCGACGCCAATACGCCGCCGCCCAAGGCGTCGAGCCCCGTGCCGCTGCCGGTGGCCGGCATCGCCTTCGCCGGCGTGCTCGGTATCGGCGCGCTGGTGCGGCGCCGCCGCAAGGCGCGCCCGGACGCCGGCTGAGTCGCCGAACCGGCGGCCGCTCTAATCGAGCGTCTGCCGGTAGCGCAGCATGGCGACGGCGCCGGCCACGGCCATCGCCAGCGCGATCGGCCAGGCGTGCGGCAGCACCTCGGCCAGCCCGTTCCCCTTCAACATGATCCCGCGCGTGATGCGCAAGAAGTGCGTCAGCGGCAGCACTTCGCCGATCGCCTGGGCCCATCCCGGCATGCCCCGGAACGGGAACATGAAGCCGGTCAGCAGCATCGACGGCAGGAAGAAAAAGAAGGTCAGCTGCATGGCCTGCATCTGGTTGCGCGCGATGGTCGAAAACGTGAAGCCGATCGCCAGGTTGGCGGCGATGAACAGCACCAGCGCGCAGGACAGCAGCGCCAGGCTGCCCACCATCGGCACGTCGAACACCAGCGACGAAGCGAGCAGGATCACGCCCACCTGGATGTAGCCGACCAGGATGTACGGCACGATCTTGCCGATCATGACTTCGAGCGGCGAGACCGGCGTGGCCAGCAGGTTTTCCATGGTGCCGCGTTCGCGCTCGCGCGTCATGGCCAGCGCCGTCATCATCACCATGGTCATGGTCAGGATCACCCCCATCAAGCCCGGCACGATGTTGTAGCGGGTCAGCCCTTCCGGGTTGTAGCGGCGCTGGCTGCGGATCTCGTACGGCGCTGCGCCCGGCCGCAGGCGCGCCAGCGGCCCGCGCAGCTCCGAGCCGATGGCGCGCGCCGCGATCGCGTCGACCGAAGCGAGCGCGTTGCCGGTGGCCGCCGGATCGGTGGCGTCGGCCGCCAGCAGGATCGCCGGCCGTTCGCCGCGCACCAGCCGGGTCGAAAAATCGCCCGGCACCACCAGCACGAACTGCACCTCGCCGCGCGCCAGCAGGGCGTCGCCCTCGGCCGCAGCGCGCACATGGCGCACGGTGCGGAAGTACTGCGAGGTTTCCAGCGCCGCCACCAGGCGCCGCGAAAACACGCTGCGGTCGAGGTCGGCCACCGCCAGCGGCAGGTGGCGCACGTCGCTGTTGATGGCAAAGCCGAACAGCACCAGCTGCATGATCGGAATGCCGACCATCATGCCGAAGGTGAGCCGGTCGCGCCCGACCTGGCGCAGCTCCTTGAGCAGCACCGCCAGCATGCGCCGCCAGTTCATGGCGCCGCCCCGCCGAAGTTATCCTGCGCGTCCTGCATCAGCGCGATGAAGACGTCTTCCAGGCTGGTCTCGATCGGCGTGGCGGCGAGCGCCGCCAGGCCCGGCTGCGCCAGCGCTTGGGCAAAGGCCTCGGCCGAGTCGGCGCTCGCATGCAGGGTCATGCCGAACGGGGCGACCGTGCGGATGCCGGGCGCGCCGCGCAGGCGCCGGGCCGCGCCGGCCAGGTCCGGCCCGCTGAGCGACCAGGTGTGCAGGCCGGCGCCGGCCACCACCTCGGCCACGCTGCCGCGCGCCAGCAGCTTGCCGTAGGCGATATAGGCCAGCTGGTGGCAGCGCTCCGCTTCGTCCATGTAATGGGTCGACACCAGCACGGTCATGCCGGCCGCGGCCAGCTCGTGGATCTGGTCCCAGAAGGCGCGCCGCGCGGACGGGTCGACGCCGGCCGTCGGTTCGTCGAGCAGCAGCAGTTGCGGGTCGTGGATCAGGCAGGCCGCCAGCGCCAGCCGCTGCTTCCAGCCGCCCGAGAGCGCGCCGGCCAGCTGCGCGCGGCGGGCGCTCAGGCCCAGGCGTTCCAGGGTAGCGGCGATGCGCTGGCGGCGCCCTGCGACCTGGTACACGCGGGCCACGAAGTCGAGGTTTTCTTCGATGCTCAAGTCGTCGTACAGGCCGAATTTTTGCGTCATGTAGCCGACCTGCTTCTTGATCCGGCGCGCCTCGGTGCGGATGTCGTAGCCGAGGCAGCGGCCCTGCCCTTCGTCGGGCGTGAGCAGGCCGCACAGCATGCGGATGGTGGTGGTCTTGCCGCTGCCGTTCGGGCCCAGGAAGCCGTAGATGCGGCCGCGCTCGACGCGGATGTCGACATGGTCGACCACCATGCGCCCGCCATAGGATTTGGTCAATCCCCGCACGTCGATGACGATCTCGGGCGCGCTCACGGGCGCTCCGTGCGCACCGTCAGCGGCTGGCCGGGATGCAGCGCGGCCTGGCCCGGCTCGGGTGCCGCTTCCACCATGAACACCAGCGCGGCGCGGTTTTCCTTGCTGTAGATGAGGGGCGAGGTGTACTCGGCCTCGGGCGCGATGAAGGTCACGCGCCCCTTGAGCGGCGCGGCGCAGCCGTCGCAGGCGATGACGGCGCCCTGCCCCACGCGGATCGTGCCCAGCGCCGTTTCGGGAATGAAGAAGCGCGCCTTGACGTTCGCCGGCGGCAGCAAGGTGGCAATCGCCGCGCCGGCGGGCACCCATTCGCCGGCGCGGTAGGCCACGTCGCTGACCATGCCGGCCACCGGCGTGGACTGGGCTTTCTGGTCGACCTTCCACTGGGCCTGCGCCAGTTGCGCGCGCGCCGCCTCGACTTCTTTTTCGGCCGCCGCCACCTGGTCGCTGCGGGCGCTGGCGGCGGCGCTGCGCAGGCGCGCGCGCGCCTGTTCCACGCGGGCGCGGTCGGCCGCCAGCAGCGCCGCCGACTGCTCGAGCCGGGCGCGCGAGATGAATTTGTCGTGCGCCAGCTTGCGTTCGCGCTCCAGGTTGGCCTGCGACAGCGCCTGCGCCGCTTCGGCTTCGCGCAGCGCGGCCGCCAGCGCCGCCATGTCGTCGCTGCGCGCCCCCTTGCGCACATCGGCCAGCAGGGCCTCGGCGCGCCCGACCCGGCTGTGCGCTTCCTGGCGCGCCGCCGTTTCGCTGGCCTGTTCCAGCACGTAGGCCGGCGCGCCGGCCCCGACCCGGTCGCCGCGCTGCAGGTGCACCGCGGTCAGGGTGCCGGCCAGGGGCGCGGACAGGCGCACGTACTCGCCTTCGGCGTAGCCGGGAAAGGCATCGGACGGCGCCTCGCCGCAGGCGGCGCACAGGGTCAGCGGCAGGGCCGTGGCGCACAGGCGCGCCAGCAAGGACGGGAACAGGTTCATGGCGGCGCAAGCTCCTTCGAAGCGATGAGGACGGCGCGCATGGCCAGGTCGATGCGCAGGGCGATGGCGGCGTCCGACAACAGCGCCTGCTGCGCCAGCGCCGCCAGCTCGGGCGGGGCGGCGGGCAGGCGTTCGACGGCGCCGCCGGCGAACAGGGGACCGGCGATCGCGCCGAGCATGAACGGCAGCAGCTGCATCGGCGGGGCGTCGATGATGTCGCCCTCGGCCTGGCCCTGGCGCAGCAGCTGCGCCAGCACGGCGATGTGGCGTGGCAGGTTCTCGCGCAGGAATGCGGCCGGCAGCGCTTCGCCGCGCAGTGCTTCGGACAGCAGCATCAGCAGCAGGTGGCGGTGCCTGCCGGCGAAACTTGCCAGCACGCGCAGGGCGCTGTCGAGGTTCTGCGCGCTGCGCTGCGCCCCCTGCGCCTTGAGCGTGAGGGCGGCGAACATGTCTTCGTACAGATGCTGCAGCAGCACGCGCAGGAAATTGTCCTTGTTCTTGAAGTGGTAATGGAACATGCCGAGGTTGACCCCGGCATGTTCGACCAGCTTGCGCACCGACAGCCCGGCGCAGCCGGTCTGGGGCAGCAGGGCCATGCCGGAGGCGATCAGGCGGGCGTCGATGTGTCGGGATGGGCGGTTCATGCGACTTATTATACACTTGTGTAGTAATGGGGGTGCGCCGATGTCGGCAGCAAACGCAGCTTCCGCCCCCGCTGCCAGTCCGCCCGCACGCCAGGGCATGACATTCGTACTACCCCGCCCCGCCCGCGCCTGGTCCTTCCGTCCCATCGGCGCCGGCGCAAATCGGGCATTTCCTCCCATGCGCAACAGGACATCCGGCCGATTCGCCGCCGGGCCCGTCTTCATATACTCGTCTCACCGATCGCGCAAACGCCACCCGGCCTTGCGGCTTCCTCCGACAACCTTACCGGCACCGACATGAACGACACCGCCTCCTTCTTCGAACTGCTCGGCATGCTGGTCACCGACCCGCGTACCGGGGTGCTGCTGGCCCTGCTGCTGGCGGCCGCCATCTGCGACTGGCGCACCATGCGCATTCCCAACCTCCTCACCGGCGGCGGCATCGTCTTCGCCCTGGTCTACAACAGCATCGTCCCGCCCGTCTGGCAGGCCGGCTGGAGCTGGGCCCCGGCCGGCATGCTGCTCGGCCTGGCCGCCATGCTGCCGCTGTACGCCATGGGCGTGATGGGCGCCGGCGACGTCAAGCTGATGGCGATGGTCGGCGCCTTCCTCGGCTTTAACGCGACCTTGCAGGCGCTGCTGTTCTGCGTGCTGAGCGCCGGCCTCGCCGCCCTCGCCTTCGGCCTGCGCAAGCGCGTCATGGGACGCCTGCTGGCCAACGCCGGCGGCGCCATGCGCGGCCTGTTCTGGTCCGCCGTCGCCAGCGGCAGGCCGCAGCTGGCGCCCGGCGCCATGCCCTCGGTCGGCAAGCTGGCCTACGGCATCAGCATCGCGACCGGCACCAGCGCCTGCCTGGTCGCCCAGCAATTCAACCTGGTCTGACACCTGCGAAAGAGAGCACCATGAAAAACCTCAAGGCACTCGGGCTGATCGCGTTCGCCCTCGTCATCGGGCTGGTGGCCGCCGTGTATGCCGCCGGCTGGGTATCGCGCCAGGGCGGCGTGACCGTCAACAAGGTGGTGGTCGCGGCGGTCGACATCGAACCGGGCAGCAAGATCAATGCCGAAATGCTGTCCCGGCTCGACTGGCCGGCCGGCGCCACGCCCCCGGGCGCCTTCAAGGATGCCAGCCAGTTGCAGGACCGCATCGCCAAAACAGGCATCTCGCGCGGCGAACCCATGCTCGACGGCAAACTGGCGCCGCTCGGCACCAAGGGCGGCTTGTCGGCCGTCATCGCCGAGGGCAAGCGCGCCATGACGGTGCGCGTCAACGATGTGGTGGGCGTGGCCGGCTTTGCCTTGCCCGGCAACTATGTCGACGTGATGGTCAATGCGCAGCAGGAAAAATCCGGCACCGAAGAAGGCAAGCAGATCAGCAAGACGGTGCTGGAACGGGTGCTGGTGCTGGCGGTCGCCCAGGAAGCCGGACGCGACGACACCAAGCCGAAGGTGGTCAGCGCCGTCACCCTGGAACTGACGCTGGAAGATTCCGAGAAGCTGGACCTGGCGCGCAGCGTCGGCACCCTGTCGCTGGTGCTGCGCAACCAGGTCGACCAGCAGACCGTGGCCACCGCCGGCATCACCAAGGACGCGCTGTTCGGCACCGCCAGGGCTGCGCCCGCCCTGGCGGCGCCAGCCCCGGCCCCGGCGCCAAGGCGCGCGCCGCGTCCCGTGCAATCGGCCAGCCGCGCCCAGTGCGTGGACGTGATCCAGCACGGCGTGCTGGCGACCACCTGCTTTTGAACCGTCACGAAAGACCCACACATCATGAACAAGCACATTCGCATGACGGCCTTGAGCGTCGCGACGGCGGGCATGCTGGCCGCCCCCTGCTACGCAACGGCGGCCGCGGGCGCCGCCGGCGGCAAACATTGCAAGTCGATCGTCGTGGCGCCGGCGGCGCAGGTGATGCTCGGAAAATCGTCGGTGATCCCGCTGACGGCGCCGGTGACCCGCATCGTCGCCAGCGGCCAGCGCGACGCCAGACAAGCAACCCCGGCGCCCCCGGCGGCGGCCGCCGCCGATCCGCAAGAGGGCGATAGCGTCGGCGACATCGAGGTTCTTCTGCTCAGCCCGACCGACCTGTTCCTGCTCGGTAAAAAAGCCGGCGCCACCAGCCTGATCCTGCAAGATGCCGGCGGCACCTGCTTTCTGCGCGACATCGTGGTGGCCATCGACCCGGCCACCCTGCAAGCCAAGCTGAACGAGCTGATGCCCGAGGAAACCGGCATCCTCGTCAAGAGCGCCGACAACACCATCGTCCTGACCGGCAGCGTGCGCGATGCAAGCCAGCTCGACGAGGCGCTGCGCGTGGCCGGCGCCTACGGCGGCAAGCGCGTGCTGAACCTGCTGCGCGTGAGCTCGCCCCAGCAGGTGATGCTGGAAGTCAAAATCGCCGAGGTCAGCAAGACCCTGCTCGACAAGTTCGGGATCGACTTCGCGCGCATGGTCGCCTCGGCCGATGGGCTCAGCTCGCGCGTGATCTCGGGCATCCTGGGCGGTGCGCCTGCGCTGGCCGGCAACTTCAGTCACGGCAGTTCCGGCGCCGCGCTCGGCATCGTGGCCGACGCCGCCGTCCGCGGCGGCAACTCGGCCGCCGGCGCCAGGCTGGCGGCGGGCGCGCGCGGCGCCACCCTGTTCGGGGTCGACGCGCAGAAAAAGGATGGCCTGGTGCGGGTGCTGGCCGAACCGAACATCATGGCCATCAGCGGCCAGTCGGCCAGCTTCCTGTCCGGCGGCAAGATCTTCATTCCGGTGGCGCAGTCGCGCGAGGGCGGCGGCACCACCGTCACCCTGGAAGAGAAGGAATTCGGGGTCGGCCTGAAGTTTTCGCCGACGGTGCTGGGCGGCACCCGCATCAACCTCAAGCTGGTGTCGGAAGTGTCGGAACTGGCGCAGGCCGGTTCGCCCTTCACCACCAGCGGCGGCGTGACCTCGGTACTGCCCTCGATTACCACGCGCCGGGTCGACACCACCGTGCAGCTGAACGACGGCCAGAGCTTCGCCATCGCCGGCCTGATCCGCAACAACGTGACAGAAACCCTGTCGCGCTTTCCCGGCCTGGGCGACATTCCGGTGCTCGGGGCGCTGTTTCGCTCGACCGAGTTCCAGAAGGACCAGACCGAGCTCATTTTCATCATCACGCCGCGCCTGGTCAAGCCGGCCGGCGCGCTGGCCGCGCCGACCGACCACCACGCGCCGGCCGGCCGCGCCGACCGTATCTTCATGGGCAAGACCGAAGGCAGGTCCGCCCCCGCCAAACAACCATAAGGAGAGCGCCATGAACAGAGCGATCTTTTACGCGGCCCTGGCCTTGCTGGCCCTGCTGATCCTGCTGGCCGGCTGCGCCAGCGCCCCGCGCTACGACGCGCGCTTCGGCGACGCCGTGCGCCAGGCGCGCAGCGCGATGACCATCGACCCGCAGGCGGGCGGCAAGGCGCCGCTGCCGTCCGGGATCGACGGCCAGGCCGCGCGCGAAGCCATGGCGCGCTACCAGGACAGCTTCAAGACGCCACCGCCGGTGGTCACCGTCATCAACGCCGGCGGCCCCGCCGCCCGCTGAAGCATCCGGCGGCGGCCACGGGGCCGGCGCCGGCGCAGTATCCCGCCCGCAGGGGCGGGCAGGTTCGACCCATCCATCTCACACGAAAGGTACGCCACATGAACACTTTTTTGACAACGATAAGCCGGTCGCTCCAATCCTTCGCCCGCGACGACGAAGGCGCCCAGGTCGTCGAGTACGCGCTGATCATCGCGGTGGTCTCGATCATCCTGGTGGTGGCGCTGCGTAACCTCACCGGCACCAGTTTTTCCGGCTTCATCGCCCGCGTCGAAGCCTGCCTGACCGGCGGCACCTGCGCCTGAGCGCCGCCGCACCGTTGCTCCCATCTCAACCGACAGTGAAAGGTCCCTATCATGAACGCCCTGCTCAACACCGCAAACCGCCGCATCGGCGCCTTCCTGCGCGACGACGAAGGCGCCCAGGTGGTCGAATACGCGCTGATCATCGCGGTCGTCTCGATCATCCTGGTGGTGGCGCTGCGTAACCTCACCGGCACCAGCTTCTCCGGCTTCATCTCCCGCGTCGAAGCCTGCCTGACCGGCGGCACCTGCGCCTGATTCCACCGGCCGACGGACCGCGGCGCGCCCGCGGCCCGTCATTTTTCGGATGAAAACCATGATCCCGCTCACTCGATATGCCTGTCACCGGCGCCGCCAGGGCGCGGTGATCCTGACGGTCTGCTTCCTGCTGTTTTTCCTGCTGGGGTTTGTCGCCATCGCCTTCGACCTGGGGCGCCTGTTCATCGTGAAGACCGAGCTGCAGACCGCCATGGACAGCTGCGCCCTGGCGGCGGCCCAGGAGCTCGACGGCCAGTCCGGCGCGCTGGCGCGGGCGCGCCGCGCCGGCGCCACGGCGGCCAACCTGAACCGGGTCAACCTGCAGTCGCCCAGCTGGGACGGCAAGGGCCAGTTGCCCGACGCCGGCATCAGCTTTCGCGATGCGGCCTACATGCCCACCACCACGCCCGCCGGCGCCCGCTACGCGCAGTGCGAGCACCGCCAGAACGGCGTGCGTATGTGGCTGCTGCACGCGCTCGGCGTCTTCCAGGGCAACGGCACCGCCAATCCGGCCACCCGCGCGGTGCTGGCCAGCGCGGTGGCCACGCGCGGCAGCGCCCAGAGCACCTGCCCGATCCCGGTGGCGATGAAGGCCAAGGCCGGCGGCACGCCGGCGAACAACTACGGCTTCCTGGTCGGCGAATGGGTCACCGTGTTCGACAAGGGCGGCGCGGCGGCAGCGGCCGGCGAAATGGGCTGGTATAACCTCGACGGCAGCAACAGCGCCAGCGAAACGGCCGCCGAACTGGCCGAAGGAGGCCGCTGCGGCACGCGCCTGGGCGACACGCTCGGCACGCCGGGCGCCCAGACCAGCGTGGACCGCCCGTGGAACTACCGCTTCGGGGTCTACAAGAACAGCGACTCGCCCAGCCTGAACCACCCCGACCAGAGCGGCTACTCCTACACCGCCGCCAACTGGACCAACGCGGTGCCGCAGAACGCCTTTTCCGGCACCCCCGCCGCCGGCTCGCATGCCAGCGCCCGGAATTACGTCACCAAGCGCGCCGCATACGCGTCGCTGGCCGATACCGGCACCAGCATCAAGGCCGGCGCGCAGATCGCCTTTAACGACAACAACCGCCTGAACAGCTTCCAGAAGCTGGCCACGCCCGGCAGCGCCGGCGAGCACCGTCAGTACGGCACCAACCGGCGCCTGGCGATCGTCCCGGTGATCGACGGCGCCTCGCGGGTGATCGATTTCGTGTGCATGTTCATGCTCCATCCATTGAGCGGTCCGAACGACCCGGCCAAACTGGAGTTTCGCGGCCTGGCCGGCATGGCCGGCTCGCCCTGCGCACCGGGAGGCACCCCGGGCGGAATCGGCGGGCCGCTGGTGCCGGTACTGGTGAGGTGAGCCATGAGACACCGTCAACAAGGCGTGGCGCTGGTCGAATTCGCGTTCGTGCTGCCGCTGCTGCTGATCGTCACGCTGCTGTGCGCCGAACTCGGACGCGCCGTATACCGCTACAACACCACCGCCAAGACCGTGCGCGACGCGGTGCGCTACCTGTCCGTGCAAACGCCCGGCACCCATGCGGCCGAGGCGCGCAACCTGATCCTGTACGGGAACGTGGCCGGCACCGGCGCCCTGCTCGACCCCGCGCTCACCGCCGCCAACGTGCCGGCGCCGACCTGGCAGACGGCCGGCAGCGACCCGCTGATCAACACCGTCACGGTGCGCGTGTCGGGCTACCAGTTCCGGCCGATGGTGGCGAACATGTTCGGCGCCAGGTTCTCGGTCATCGCCTTCAACGACATCAGCGCCACCATGCGCAGCCCACTATGAAAACGACCCCGCAGCGCGCGCGCCGGGATGGCGCGACCAGCATCGAACTGGCTTTCGTGCTGGTGCTCTTCTTCATGTTCCTGCTCGGCGCGACCGACATGGCGCGCATGCTGTTTACCTGGAACGCGGCCACCGAGGCCACGCGCGCCGGCGCGCGCTACGCGGTAGTGTGCGCCGACCCGGCCAACCAGGGCCAGGTGCTGCAGAAGATGCGCATGATGGTGCCCGACATCGGCGCGGTGGCGCTGGCCTGGGAGCCGTCCGGCTGCAACGCCGAGAACTGCGCCGGGGTGACGGTGAGCATCACCAGCCTGCAGTACCGCTGGCTCTCGCCCTTGCCTGGCGCGCTGCTGCCGCCGCGCGCGCTGCCCACCTTCAGCACCTACCTGCCGCGCGAAATGATGCGGCGCGATCCGAACAACGCGCTCATTTGCCAATAACCGCAACCTTAGGAACACGCCATGAAAGTCGCCCTCGTATCGCCCGACAAAACCCGCCTCGCCGAGATCGGCCAGCTGCTGCAGGCCGGCGCGCACGTCGTCGTTTCCACCCTCGGCGGCGGCGCCGACCTGGCGGCGCTGGCCGCGCGCGACAAGCCGGACCTGATGCTGGTCGACGGCTGCGCCGACAGCGCCGGCCTGGCCGCCGTGGCCGCCGTCGGCGCGCGCCACCCGGAGATCGCGGTGCTGCTGCTGTGCGCCGCCGCGTCGCCCGATTTCCTGATCGACGCCATGCGCGCCGGCGTGCGCGAAGTGCTGCCCGCCCCGCTCGCGCCGGCCGACCTGGAAGCGGCGCTGGCGCGCGCCGGCGCCAGGCTGCGCGGCGTCCAGGCGCCCGGCGAAGGCAAGGTGCTCGCCTTCATCGGCTGCAAGGGCGGCAGCGGCGCGACCTTCCTGGCCACCAGCATGGGCCTGCAGCTGGCGCGCGCCAGTTCCGTGCTGCTGGTCGACCTGAACCTGCAGTTCGGCGACGCCCTGGCCTTCGTGCACGAGGGCCGCGCCCCCTCGACCCTGGCCGACGTGGCGCGCGCGATCGCGCGCCTGGACGCCTCCTTCCTGGCCGCCAGCACGGTCAGGGTGGCGCCCAACTTCAGCATCCTGGCCGCGCCGGAAGACCACACCCAGGCGGCCGATATCGGCGCCGCCCATGTGGATGCGATCCTGGCGCTGGCGGTGCGCCATTACGACTACGTGGTGCTCGATATCGGGCGCCCGGTCACCACCCTGAGCATCAAGGCGCTCGACCGCGCTTACCGCATCTATCCGGTGCTGCAGGCGGGCCTGAGTTCGATCCGCAACGCCAAGAAGATGCTGGCCATCTTCAAGTCGCTCGACTACGGCGCCGACAAGATCGAACTGATCGTCAACCGCTTCGAGCGCAAGGGACAGATCGGCGTGGCGGACCTGGAGCGGGCGCTGGGCAAGTTCGCGATCCACACGGTGCCCAACTCGTACAGGCAGGTCACGGCCGCGATCGACCATGGCGAACCGCTGCTGGCCAGCGCGCGCGCCAACCCGGTGCTGCACGACGTGGCCGCCCTGGCCGCCGCGCTGACGGCGCGCCCGCCGGCCCCGGACAGGGCGCAGGAGCGCTCGCCGGCACGCCTGTTCGGACGCTTGTTCGGCCGTCAAACCGGAGAATCCCATGTCCTTCCGTGAACAACTCAATGCCATCGACAGCCAGGCCGACCTGCGCGTGGCGGCAGCCGGCGCCAGCGACGACTACCACGCCATCAAGAGCCGCATCCACCTGAAACTGCTCGACAAGTTCGACCTGGCCGCGCTCGAAGCGCTGCCGGGCCCCATGCTGCGCGCCGAGATCGCGGTGATGGCCGAGCGCCTGCTGGACGAGGAGCAGGCCGCCGTCAACGAATCCGAGCGGCGCTCGCTGATCCGCGACATCCAGCACGAGATGCTCGGCTTCGGCCCGCTCGAACTGCTGATGGCCGATCCGACCGTGTCCGACATCCTGGTCAACAGCTACAACCGGATTTTCGTCGAGCGCAAGGGCCGGCTGGAACTGAGCACGGTGCGCTTCACCGACGAAAAGCACCTGCTGCGCATCATCGACAAGATCGTCTCGCTGGTGGGGCGCCGCATCGACGAATCGAGTCCCATGGTCGACGCGCGCCTGCCGGACGGCTCGCGCGTGAACGCCGTGATCGCGCCGGTGGCGCTGGACGGCCCGATGATGTCGATCCGCCGCTTCGCCCACATTCCCCTCAGGATGGAGAACCTGATCCACGACCTGCACAGCCTCACGCCCGACATGGCGACCGTGCTCGAAGGGCTGTGCAGGTCGAAGGTCAACATGATCATCGCCGGCGGCACGGGCGCCGGCAAGACCACCCTGCTCAACATCCTGTCCGGCTTCATTCCGCCAGCCGAACGGATCGTCACCATCGAAGATGCGGCCGAACTGCAGCTGCAGCAGCCGCACGTGGTGCGCATGGAGACGCGCCCGGCCAACATCGAAGGCAAGGGCGAAATCACGCAGCGCGCGCTGGTGCGCAATGCGCTGCGCATGCGCCCGGACCGTATCATCATCGGCGAGGTGCGCGGGGCCGAGGCGGTCGACATGCTGCAGGCGATGAACACCGGCCACGACGGCTCGCTCACCACGATCCACGCCAACAACCCGCGCGACGCGCTCGCGCGCCTGGAAAACATGATCGGCATGGCCAACCTGAACCTGCCGCACAAGGCGGCGCGCCAGCAGATCGCCTCGGCCATCACGGTGGTGATCCAGGGCCTGCGCCTGATTGACGGGCGGCGCAAGATCACCAGCATCCAGGAAATCACCGGCATGGAGGGCGACATCATTACCATGCAGGAGATCTTCGCCTTCCGCCAGACCGGGGTCGGCGCCGACGGCGCGGTCGAAGGCTACTTCCAGGCCAGCGGCGTGCGTCCCAAGTTCAGCGAGCGCCTGCGCGCCTTCGGCGTGACCCTGCCGGACGCCATGTTCGACAGCACCCGCCGCTACCAATAGGAGGCCAGCATGCTTTCTCACGCCAACGGACCGCTGTCGCCGCTGCTGTCGGTGCTGGTCTTCATCGCGGTGGTGCTGCTGCTCGAAGGCCTGTACCTGATCTGGAAAACCTACAAGGGACCGCAGGCGAAGAAGATCGAACAGCGCCTCAACGCCATGTCGGCGGCGGGCGACGGCTCGGCCCAGTCGCACCTGCTGCGCGAGCGCATGATGAGCGAGCTGCCGCCGTTCCAGCGCCTGTTGCTGCGCCTGCCGCGCGCGCACCAGCTGGACCGCTACCTGCTGCAGGCGAACCTGAACTGGACCGTCGCCAGGCTGCTGCTGGCCTGCGCGGCCCTGGGAGCGGCCGGCTTCCTGCTGGTCACAAGCGTGCTGCACCAGCCCTTCCTGGCCGGCGCCCTGGCCGCCGGCATGCTTGCCTGGCTGCCGCTGGCGTACGTGCAGCGGCGCCGCCGGCGGCGCCTGACCCGGCTCGAGCGGCAATTGCCCGACGCGCTAGACCTGCTGGCGCGCGCCCTGCGCGCCGGCCACGCCTTCGGGGCCGGGCTGCAGATGATCGGCGAGGAGATGCCCGACCCGATCGCCGGCGAATTCCGGCTGGTGCACGACGAGATCAATTTCGGCGTCTCGCTGGAGCAGGCGCTGGGCAACCTGAGCGTGCGCGCGCCGATCACCGACCTGCGCTACTTCGTGGTGGCGGTGCTGATCCAGCGCGATTCGGGCGGCAACCTGACCGAGGTGCTGGGCAACCTGAGCCGCCTGATCCGCCAGCGCCTCAAGCTGTTCTGGCATGTGCGCGTGCTCTCGGCCGAGGGCCGCATGTCGGCCTGGCTGCTGTCGCTGCTGCCGTTCGCCATCGGTGGCCTCATGAGCGTGTTCAATCCGGAGTTCATGGCGCCCTTGTGGAACGACCCGCTCGGGCAGAACCTGGTGCGCGGCATGCTGGTGTCGATGGCCTTCGGCGTGCTGCTGCTGCGTCACATCATCCGTATCCGCATCTAATCCGTCGTCGACAAGGGGATCATCATGTTCGTGCTCGCTGTCCTGGTTTGCCTGGCCGTTTCCGCCGCCATCGCCGGCCTGTTCATGCTGTTCGTGCCCAGCCGCGTGCTGCGGCGCCTGGACGCGATCGGCAAGCCGGCCGCCGCCACCGACTGGAGCGCCACCGTGGCGCAGGCGGTCGGCCCGTTCGCGCGCGTGCTGGCGCCGGCCGGCGACTGGGAAAGCTCGCCCCTGCGCCTGCGCTTCATCAACGCCGGCATCCGCCGCGCCGATGCGCGCCTGATCTACTTCGGGCTGAAGACGGTGCTGCCGCTGCTGTTTGCGGGCGGCACCTGGCTGCTGCTGCGCGCCCTGACCGGCATGGACGAGATGACGGTCCTGATGAACCTGGGGATCGCGGCGCTGGCCGGCTGCTATGCGCCGAACCTGGCGCTGTGGCTGCGCCTGCGCGAGCGCAAGCGCGAGATTTTCGAGCATTTTCCCGACGCCGCCGACCTGATGCTGGTGTGCGTGGAAGCGGGACTGGGGCTGGACGCGGCCCTGGTGCGGGTGGCCGACGAAATGGGCATGAGCAGCCGCGCGCTGGCCGAGGAACTGCACCTGACCAACCTGGAGATGCGCGCCGGCGCCAGCCGCGCGCAGTCGCTGCGCAACCTGGCGCTACGCACCGGCATCGAGGAAGTCGGCACCTTCGCCACCATGCTGGCGCAGTCGGATAAATTCGGGACCAGCATCGGCGAATCGCTGCGGGTGTTTTCGGAAGACCTGCGCCACAAGCGCCAGGTGCGCGCCGAGGAGCACGCGGCCAAGGTGCCGACCAAGATGCTGGTTCCGCTGGCCCTGTTCATCTTCCCGGCGATCATCATGGTGGTGCTGGGGCCCGCGATGATCGTCATCGTGCGCACCATCATGCCGGTGCTCGGTGCTCACTGAAGTTCGCGCCGCCCCGTTTGCGCCGGTTCGACCAGGCCGTGGCGGATCGCGTAGACGTACATGCCGAGCCGGTTGGGCACATCGAGCTTGCGGTAGATCGAACTGAGATGGTTGCGCAGGGTGTGCTCGGAGATGAACAGGCGCTGCGCCACCTCGTGGTTGGCGCAGCCGCTCAATTCGACGGCGGCGCTGACGATGGCGCGTTCGCGCGCGGTCAGGGCGGCGTGCTTTTCGGCCGGCGCTTCGCTGCGCAGGGCGCGCCGCCAGCCCAGCATCTGGCCGAATACGCGGTCCATGGTATCGGCGTCGAACCACAGTTCGCCCCGGTGGATCTTGGCGATGGCCTTGACGACCTGGTCGGCCGAGACTTCCTTGTGCAGGATGCCGCGCGCGCCGCGCCGCACCGCCAGGTCGAGCAGTTCGGGTTCGTGGGCGGCGGTCAGCACCAGCGCGCGCGAGACGCCGTTGGCCAGCAGTTCGGGCAGGAAGTCGACGGTGGACACGCCAGCCAGGTCCAGGTCGAGCAGGATCACGTCCGGCGCCCATTGCACGGCGCCGGCCAGGGCCTCGTCGCAGGTGCGCGCCGTGCCCGCCACGGCCATGCGCGGGCGTTCGGCGTCGACCAGGGCTTGCAGGCCCCACAGCATGGTCTGGTGATCGTCGACCAGCATCACCTTGATGCTGTCGTGTGCATCGGTTTTCATAAGGGGATCTCCACTGTGACAAGGGTGTCGTTCGGGCCGGCATGCTGCACCACGGTGCCGCCCAGCGCGGCGGCGCGCGCACCCAGGGAACGCGGCTGGAACGGCGGCGGCGCGGCGCCGCCGTGCGGGTTGACGATCTCGATGCGCAGCGTGGCGCCGTCGCAGCGCAGCGCCACGCTCGCCGATCTGGCGGCGCTGTGGCGGCACACGTTGCTGATGCCTTCGCGCACGATCTGCAGCGCTTCCGCGCCGAGGCGGTCGCCCAGCGCCAGGCCGGGCGCGGCGTCGATCCGCACCGCGACCCCGTAGGCGGCCAGCGCCTGGGCCGCCTGGCGCCGCAGCGCCGCCACGAACATGGCGTCGCCGGCGGCCGGCGCGGCACAGGCGCGCTGCGCCTCGTCGCGCAGCTGGGCGATGACGTCGGCCGCCATCGTCACCAGCTTGTCGAGATCGGGGGCGAGCGGATTGCCGGGAGCGGCCTTGCGGCACAGCGCGACCAGGCCAAGCTGCAGGCCGATGTAGGACTGGATGGCGGTGTCGTGCAGGTCGAGCGCGATCTTCTTGCGCTCCAGGGCGGCCGCGTCGGAAGCGATGCGGTCGAGCAGGTCGATGCGGTCGATGGCGCGCAGGCCCTGTTCCGCGATGCGCGCCAGGAACAGGGCATCGCCCCGGCCCAGGTGGCGGGTGCCGGCGGCGACGATGAGGCGGCCCTTGCCGCGTCCGAAGCGCACGGGAGCGCTGACGAAGGAGGCGGCGCCGAGCAGGTCGGCCAGTTCGCGCAGCGCGCCGGGATCGTGCGCCGTCCAGGCGGCGCTATCGCCGGCGTGGGCGAGCGCGCAGCCGCCGACGTCGCGCCAGCAGCGCCAGCCGCGCCAGCCGCGCACGAACAGCAGCACGTGCGTGCCGGGTGCGGGCAGCATGGCGCGCGCCAGGGCGGCGTCGATGGGGACCGGCGCGACCACGCCGGGGGTATCGGCATGCACGCTGCGCAGCGCGTGGCCGCCCGTGTCCGGATCGCCCAGCAGCAGCAGGCAGCTGTCGGCCATGAAGAAGGCGCGCACCTGTTCCAGTGCGGCCGTCATGCTGCGGTCGACGCCGAAGCGCGGGTTGGCCACCTGGTTCATTTCACGCAGCAGGGCCTGGCGGCGCGCGGCGAGGATGTGCAGCTCGCCCAGTTGCGCGATCACGCGCCCGAACGCGAGCAGCACCGCCACGCGCAGCAGCATGCGCGCCGGCGCCACCTCGGGCTGGGTGACGATGGCCGCCAGGTAGTACAGCAGGACCGTGGCGATGGTGACGCGCACGCCTTCGGCCAGGCCGTAGCGCAGCGAGGCGACCACGATGGCGAAGAACAGGAAGACCAGCGGGAAGATGTCGGCGTGGCCGACCGCCGCCACCACCGCCGCCGACACGGCCACGTCGAGCCGGTGGCGCAGCTTGCCGCGCGTCCAGCGCGGCTGGCAGCGGGGACACAGGTAGACCGCCGCGCACAGCAGCGCGTAGGCGGACAGGACCAGGAGGGCGGTGAAGTTGGCCGGGCCGGGACCGGCGTGGTCGAGGACGGCGACCAGGACGGCGGAGACGGTCAGCACCAGGCGGATGCGCGCGACCAGCTGGCTGTAGGCCACGTCGGACTGGGCCGCCGCGCAGGCCGCATCCTTGTTCAGGGGGGAGTCCGCCATCACCATCGTCGTTGTTCCGTTCGCCAATGCAGCGCGCCGGCCGCCAGCCGCCAGGGGCGCCTGGCCGATGCTGCTGTTGCAAATAGATTATTGATTGTAGGTGCTTGCTGTTGCGCGCCCATGACGCGTGTCACAGCATCGGGCCTTGCCGGCCGGGGCTCACAATTACAGAAAATCGTTAAGGCAACAAAAAACCCCGCGATCACGAGGATGCACGGGGTTGCTTGTCATCGGAATCCGCCGCTACTCGGCGAATCCCGCAGCAGTTGCGGAGTCGACTTACACGTTGAACAGGAAGTTCAGCACATCGCCATCCTTGACCACATATTCCTTGCCTTCGGCGCGCATCTTGCCCGCTTCCTTGGCGCCGGACTCGCCCTTGTAGGCGACGTAATCGTCGTAGGCGATGGTTTGCGCGCGGATGAAGCCGCGCTCGAAGTCGGTGTGGATCACGCCGGCCGCTTGCGGGGCGGTGTCGCCGATATGGATGGTCCAGGCGCGTACTTCTTTCACGCCAGCAGTAAAGTAAGTCTGCAGGCCGAGCAGCTTGTAGGCGGCGCGGATCAGGCGGTTCAGGCCTGGCTCTTGCATGCCCATGTCGGCCAGGAACGCACCCTTGTCGGCATCGTCGAGGTCGGCGATTTCGGCTTCGATGGCGGCGCAGATGGCCACGATCGGCGCGTTCTGCGACTTGGCGTAGGCGGTCAGCTGGTCGAGCAGCGGGTTGTTGGTGAAGCCCGTGTCGGAGACGTTGGCGACGTACATGGCCGGCTTGGCGGTGATCAGGCACAGCGGCTTGATCAGCAGCATTTCGTCGGCGTCCAGGCCCATCGCGCGCACCGGCTTGGCGTCGTTCAGGAAGGGCATCATGCGTTCCATCAGGGCCACCAGCTTGGCGGCGTCCTTGTCGCCGGAACGGGCTTTCTTGTTCTCGCGGTGGATGGCTTTTTCGACGGTGCCCATGTCGGCCAGCGCCAGCTCGGTCTGGATGACTTCGATATCGTCCAGCGGGCTGACCTTGCCGGCCACGTGGATCACATTGTCGTCTTCGAAGCAGCGCACCACGTTGACGATGGCGTCGGTTTCGCGGATGTGCGACAGGAACTGGTTGCCCAGGCCCTCGCCCTTCGACGCGCCGGCAACCAGGCCGGCGATGTCGACGAATTCGACGATGGCGTTGACCATGCGTTCCGGCTTGACGATGTCGGCCAGCGCAGCCATGCGCGGGTCGGGCACTTCGACCACGCCGACGTTCGGCTCGATGGTGCAGAACGGATAGTTTTCAGCCGGAATGCCGGCCTTGGTCAGCGCGTTGAAGAGGGTGGACTTGCCGACGTTGGGCAGGCCGACGATGCCGCATTGGAGACTCATGAAAAACCTTTAATGATCAATAAGTTAGGCGGATGCGGATCGTGGCGTAACACGCCAGGCAAGACTTTACGTCAACCACCATCACTACGATAAATGACAACAAAACTCGCGAAAATGCAGCGCTGTCGCTGATTTTATGCGAGTTTTGTCAAAGAATATGGCTATTGTAACCCTCAGCGCCACCCTTCTCCAAAAGCTGCGTTCGCCCGGCTGGCGCGCAGGCGGTTTCTGGCCGACGTCGGGATCGCGCGGCCTGTCAAAACGCCCGGATGCGCGCCAGGTCGGGCTGGTCCACAAATGCGGCGAACTCGTCGCGCAGGCGCTGGCCCTGCCCGATCGCCTGCTGCCAGTGGCGGATGCGCGCGTCGTGGTCCAGTCCGTAGAAATTGAAATCCTTGCGGTCCAGCAGTTTGCCGCGCGGCAGGGTGCTGAGGAAATGCGCCGTCGGCGCGACCAGCAGCACATTGTCGAGCCAGCCGCGCCGGGGGCCGCGCGCCATGCGCCGCCACGGCATGGCCTTGTCCAGCCAGCCTGGCACGATGTGCTCGCTGAAGTGCGGATACAGCACGATTTCGCCGGGCTCCAGATGCGAGTACGGCAGCGCCAGGTGATAATCGATCAGGCCGCCATCCCAGTAGGCGCCGGGCGGGGCGCCGGCAATGGTGCGCACCGGCGGCATCAGCATCGGCAAGGTGCCCGAGGCCAGCAGGGCGTCGACCAGGTTGGCGCTGTCGAGGGTGGCGAAATGGGTGGTGAAGCTGTCGAAACCGGGCGCCATCCAGGCCGGGGCGCCGCGCGCGTCGCCCACGACCACCCGTTCCGCCATCCGCGCCAGGCTGGCGCGCGAGGCCAGGTTGAGCAGCGCGGCGGCGGCGAAGCCGGTCGCTTCGGCCCGCCGGTGCGCCGGCGCGGCCAGCGAACCGCGTCCGCGCGCCGCGATCACATGCAGGCGGTGGTGAGGGTGAGCGGTCACCTGCGCTTCGTGGCCGCCGACCAGTTCGTGCAGCAGCTTGCGGCAAACCGCGTCGATTTCCTGCGGCGAGGGCTTGGCGGTGTAGCGCTGGCCGCAGTACAGCTCGCCCAAGCGGGCGAAGGCGGCGACCGGATCGGCCTGGCAGGCGGCGGCCATGCGCCAGGCGCCGATGGAAGCGCCGATCAGGGCGCGCTCGCGCGGGGCTTGCGCAAACCAGTCGCCGAACAGCCATTGGTCGAGCGACTGGAAAATCAAGCCCTTGGGACCGCCGGCGGCGGCCGGGACGACGGCGATGTCGCGCGCGCGCAGGCCGTGCTGGCGGAGGTGGGCCAGCGCGCGCGGGCCGGCGTGGAAGGAAAGTGCGTGCATAGGCGAATCGAACGTGAATAAAAGGCGGAGCCGGGCGCGGCCCGCATGGCTATGTTACCGGCAGCCGGCAAACAAGGCGACTCCCGGCGCATCGATCGTCAGAATGCCATGCTTCGCTTCAGGAACGGGCAATGGTGGTCTGGGCGGTCACGGCCGGCGGCCTGTTGCCGGTTTGCCTCAGCCGGCCAGATGCCGCTGTTGCAGCCTGTCGAGAAATGAACCTGGAAGGGCAATCAATTCCCCTTCGTCATCGATCACATGGATGCGCGTTCCCTCGACAAACACTTGCAGGCCGGGCGGCAGAGCAAACAGCTTGACCAGTTCGGGCCGGTCGAGGGCAAGCCGGTAGAGCGATATCGTCGTAAAGCGCGTCGGATCTTGCGCGTCGTCCTCGCCTTCGCAATCGGTGATCCACCAGCCGGAGCGTGCCCCTTGCGGCTCGAAGCGGCTCAGCAAGATGCTTCCTGACGTTCTGTAATCGACATGCACCACCGCCGTCTGCCGCAGCGACGGAAACACCGGCTCGCGCGCTGGATCGATACTGGCCACGATATCGCCTTGACTGCGCAGGTGCGCCAGCGTGCGGTCGACCGCGTCGACGAAGGCGATCGGGATCGACCGCATGTCCGGTTCGGTCACGCACAGCGTGCCGCCGGGGCCGGCCTGCACGATCGTGGCCATCCACCCGACTTGCAGGCTGTCGCCGGCGCTGAAGCGCTCCCCGCGCGCCACCGCCTGTGCCAGGTAATCGAGAAGCCACTGCACATCGACCTCGGGAATGTGGGTTCCGCTCACGCGTACACTGAATTCGGGATGGCCGAACGCGTGGCAGGTGCTCGTCACGTAACGCGTCGCGGTGTTGGCGGGATCACGTTCTTCGCCCATCGGGGATGTCAAAGACGATGGCGACGGCATAAAGTCTCCCGCTAGAAAAGAAAGGACATTGTAGCGCCCGGAGCAGTGCCGTCGGCACACGAAACTGCCATCCCTGGCGCTACCCGAGCACGATTGCGGCAAGTCAAATGCGGCCGCGGGGCGCCTGCGTAACATGGGCCGCTGATGTCTCTTCCGGAGCCCTTCATGCCCACTTGCCTTGCCGCCGTATTGAGCGCCCTGCTCCTGCTTGCCAACGCCCACGCCAGCGCCGCTCCCTCCACCGCCGACACCGGCACCGATCCCTCGATCGTCATCGACAAATACATCCAGCATTATGTGGTCGAGACCGACGGCAGCTACCGCCTCACGGTCGACAACGTCAAGACCATCGTCCTGCCGCGCGCGGCGCAGGCGCACAGCCGCTACGTCATCCGCTACAACGCCCGCCTCGACGAGCTCGGCGAACTCGACGCCTACACCCTGAAAGCCGATGGCCGCCGCATCGCGGTGCCGCCGCAGCAGATCGAAGACCAGCCAGATCCGGCCGTCGGCGAAGCGCCCCTGTTCCAGGAGGCGCGCCTGAAAATCGTCGCCTTTCCCGAGGTCGCGGCGGGCGACAAGGTGGCCGTCCGCTACCTCCTCCACCGCAAGGCCGCCCTGTTTCCCGGGCACTTCGAGGATTTGTCCTCGTCGCAGTTTTACGCGAGCAAGCAGTTTCACCTGATCTACGACATGCCGGCATCGATGAGCTTGTATGCCGATGCGGCAGGCTTCGCGCCGGTGCCCGCGCCCAGCGCCTCCGGGCGCCAGGTTCACCAGTGGAAATACATCGGCGGGCCGAACCGGCGCATCGAATCGGACTCGGTCAGCTATCTCGATTACGGCAAGCGGCTGGCGGTGTCCACCTTCCCCAACTATGGCGCCCTGGCGCGCGCCTACCACGCGCACGCAAAGGCGCAGGCAGCAGTCACGCCGGCCATCGCCGCGCTGGCGCGGGAGGCGACGGCCGGCCTGGACGCGCCGCGCGCCAAAGCGCTGGCCTTGTCGGAATGGGTGCGCCGCCATCTGCGCCATGTCGCCGTGCCCGTCGGCGCCGGCGGGCCTGCGCATGCGGCATCGACCGTGCTGGAGAACCGCTACGGCGACAGCAAGGATCACGCGGTCCTGCTCGCCGCCCTGCTGGGGGCGGCAGGCATCGACAGCGGCGCCGCGCTGCTCAACGGCGGCAACGCGTACAGCCTGCCGGACGCGCCCACCCTGGGCATGCTCGATCATGCGATCACGTATGTGCCGGCGCTCGACCTGTATCTCGACCCCTCCTCGGATTCGGTCGAGGCCGGCTATCTTCCTTCCGCCCTGCTCGGCAAACCGGTCTTGCTGGCCGCCAGCGGCAAGCTGGCGCGGACCCCATCGATGCAGGCGGAGAGCAACCGCATGCTGGCGCGCGTGGACGTCGGCCGCAACGGGCGCGGCGTGCTGACGGTGGTGCGCACGGCCGGCGGCGCGCTGGCCGAAGCCTACCGCCAGGCCGTGCGCGACACGGCGCCGGCCGAGCGCGCGCTGTTCGTCGAGCGCATGCTGCAGGCGATGGGCCAGCACGGCGACGGCAGCTTCGACGCCGGCCGGTCAGATGGCGCGGGCGAGCAATACCGGATGGAATTTACAGGGGTGAGCGACAATCTGGCCGACCTGCCGGGATCGGCCGGGGTGGCGACGACCTTCAATTTCTGGGGCGGGATTGCCGAATCGGTGGCGGCCATGGCGGAAGAAAAGACGCGCACCCAGGACTTCATCTGCCCCGCGCTCGATGCCGCCGACGACACGGTGATCGCATTCGCCCCCGGCATCCGCATCCTGGCGCTGCCGAAAGCGCTGTCCGTCAACGAAGCCGGCCTGACCTACCAGGCCAGTTACGCGCGCCAGGCGAACCGGGTGCTGGTCGCGCGCAGCCTGCGATTTCGCCATCCCGGCAGGACGTGCACCCCGGCCGACTACCTGCGCATGCGCGCGCCGCTGGAACGCATGCAGCGCGACCTGCGCAGCCGGATCATGGTCAAATCCGGCTAACAAATCCGGCTAACAGCGGGCATCAGGCGGTATGCAGCTGCATCGTCGCGATGTCGAATTTGCCTTCGACCGCCAGCGGCAGGATCCGCAAGCTCTTGTCGATCGATTCCTCGATCAGGATCTGCTCTTCCTTGCGCGGCCGGTGCAGCACGAAATCGGCCACCGGCTGTTGCGAACCGAGGGTGCGCGGATGGCCGATGCCGAGCCGCAGGCGCCAGTAATCCTGGGTGCCGAGCGCGGCGGTGATGCTCTTGAGGCCGTTATGCCCGCCGCTGGAGCCGCCCTTTTTCATCTTGACGACGCCGGGCGCCAGGTCGAGCTCGTCGTGCACGACCAGCACCTCGTCAGGAACGATCTTGTAGAACCGCGCCAGCGCGCCGACCGACTGCCCGGACAGGTTCATGAAGGTTTGCGGTTCGAGCAAAAATACTTCCTGGCCGGCCAGGGCGGTTTTCGCCACGAAGGCGTTAAAGCGCGATTCGCGCTGCAGGCGGCAGCCGGGCAGGCTGTTGGCGAGCTGGTCGACCAGCCAGAAGCCGGCGTTGTGGCGGGTCTGTTCGTACTCGGGGCCGGGATTGCCGAGGCCGACGATCAGGCGAATGGGCATGATGTTCTATTCTGAATAGTGGAATGCAAGGATAACAGACGATAAAAAACCCGCTGGGCGCAAGGCCAAGCGGGTTTTTCTTCAACACGCCACCGCAGCGGCGCGCGAATGATTACTTCTTGCCTTTTTTGGCTGGAGCGGCTGGAGCGGCTTCGGCAGCGGCTTCGGCCGACACGTGGCCAGCTGGCACAGCAGCGGTAGCGACGGTTGGGTTCTTGCCGTGGGTGATCGCGACCACGCCTTTTGGCAGGACCAGGTCAGCAACGTGGATCGAATGGCCAACATCGATGTTGGTCAGGTCGACGGTGATGAACTCTGGCAGGTCGGTTGCCAGGCAGGATACTTCCAGCTCTTGCAGGACGTGCGAAACGATCGCGCCGTGCAGTTTGACTGCTGGCGAGACGTCGGCGTTCACGAAGTGCAGGGCGATTTTCTTGTGCAGCTTGCTGTTGGCATCGACGCGCTGGAAGTCGGCGTGCAGGACCAATTGCTTGTATGCGTGCATCTGGAAGTCGCGCAGCAGGACTGGCTGGGTCTTGCCGTCGATTTCCATTTCCAGGACCGAACCGTGGAACGCTTCTTTTTTCAGCGCGTGGAACAGCGCGTTGCCGTCCAGCTGGATCAGCACAGGGGCTTCGGCGCCACCGTAGATGATACCTGGCGTTTGACCAGCGATACGCAGGCGGCGGCTCGCTCCGGACCCCTGCAAAGTGCGATTGAATGCGATAACTTTCATGTGTTACTCCAAAATAGGCGGGGCTTGATCGCCCTGCGGTGTGAGCGCCCCCGCGACCAGGGGCACTCGAAAACGGACACCCTGGGGTGTCCGGAAATTGAATCTGAAATAAACTTCAGGGTGGCAAGGCCGGAAACGCGCGGTTCCCGCCTTGCCACCCTGTGAATCGGGTATGCCTGCCGGCCGGATCAGTGGCGCAGTTTAGTCGATAAACAGCGACATCACCGAATCGCCCTTGCTGATGCGCTTGAACGTTTCAGCGAGCAGCGGTGCGCAGGTCAGCTGGCGGATCTTGTCGCAGGCCTGGCCGGCGGCCGACAGCGGAATCGTGTCGGTGACCACCAGTTCGTCCAGCGGCGAAGCCGAAATGCGGTCGATCGCAGGACCCGACAGCACCGGGTGCGTGCAATACGCCACCACTTTCTTGGCGCCGCGCTCTTTCAGCACTTCGGCCGCCTTGGTCAGGGTGCCGGCGGTGTCGACCATGTCGTCCATGATGACGCAGTTGCGGCCTTCGACTTCACCGATGATGTTCATCACTTCCGACACGTTCGCCTTCGGGCGGCGCTTGTCGATGATGGCCAGGTCGCAGCCGAGGCGTTTTGCCAGGGCGCGCGCGCGCACCACGCCGCCGACGTCGGGCGAGACAACCAGCAGGTCGTCGTAATTGCGTTTTTGCAGGTCGCCCAGCAGGATCGGGGAAGCGTAGATATTGTCGACCGGGATATCGAAGAAGCCCTGGATCTGGTCAGCGTGCAGATCCATGATCAGGACGCGCTCGACGCCGGCTTTTTCCAGCATGTTGGCCACGACTTTGGCCGAGATGGCCACGCGCGCCGAACGCGGACGGCGGTCCTGGCGGGCATAACCAAAGTAAGGGATGGCTGCGGTGATGCGGCCGGCGGACGCGCGCTTGAGGGCGTCGACCATCAGGATGATTTCCATCAGGCTGTCGTTGGTCGGTGCGCAGGTCGATTGCAGGACAAAAACGTCTTTACCGCGGACATTCTCGTTGATCTCGACCATGACTTCGCCATCCGAGAACTTGGAGACGACTGCTTTGCCGAGAGGGATGCCGAGATTTTTTGCGACTCCTTCAGCCAGCGCAGGGTTAGCGTTGCCGGTAAAAACCATCAGGTTTTCGTAAGCCATGGGAGTCCCAAGAGGTAAGCGTTGATTTCTTTGAATGTCGCCAGCCTGAACAGACCGGCCGACGCTGAGCTAACAAGTGACTCGCGAGAGCGAGGCCACCAAGTCCGCCTGCTGGACGCACACTTCGCATCGACAGACCAGGCAAAACGAATGGCAGGGGAACAAGGATTCGAACCTTGGTATGCTGGAATCAAAATCCAGTGCCTTAACCAGCTTGGCGATTCCCCTACGCAACTGACTGCTTGTCGTCACACTTGACATTTTATCGTCAAACACAACGCCAGGCCAAATTCTATTCTAAAACCACACTAACTTGCAACACCGTCTTGAGAGTATGATGCATCAGCGCTTTTGCTTTCCACGCTGTCCAGATGCCGGGCACTTGTCGCAGTACCGTATCAGCTTCCGCTTCGCTGGAAAACGCGCAAAACACACACGCTCCCGAACCAGTCATCCTGGCATCACCGTGCGCCGAGAGCCAGTCGATCGCCTGTGCTACCGGCGGGAACAGACTCACTGCCACTGCTTGCAAATCATTTTTTCCGAACCCCTCGAACACTGTGTGTTTCATGGTGTGTCTGGAAAAGTCCGTTATTCTGACCGGCTCCGTGTTCCTTGTCAACTGTTCCGAGCAAAATATTGCTGCGGTGGGGACGGCGACGCCCGGTTCGATCACCAGATACCAGCAATCCGGGGCCGCGACCGGCTGCAAGGCCTCGCCCACGCCTTCGGCGAAGGCGGTTTCCCCGAAGATGAAAAACGGGATGTCGGCGCCCAGCGGCAAGGCCAGCGCCATCAGTTCCTCGCGCGAGAGGCCCGCCTGCCACAGGGCGTTGGCGGCCATCAGCGCGGTGGCGGCGTCCGAGGAGCCGCCCCCGAGCCCGCCACCCATGGGCAGGCGCTTGTCGATGGCGACGTCGATGCCGGGCGCCGGGCGGCCGTGGCGGGCCTGGTAGGCCGCCTGCAGCAGCAGCAGGGCGCGCACGATCAGGTCGCTTTCTTCCGGCACCCCGGGCACCTCGGTGGTGCGGCGGATGCGTCCGTCGGCGCGCAGGTCGAAATGCAGCACATCGCCATGGTCGACCATCTGGAACACGGTTTGCAGCAGGTGGTAGCCGTCGGCGCGGCGCCCGTTGACGTGCAGGAAAAGATTCAACTTGGCCGGGGCCGGGCAGTCGTGCAGGGACGTGGCGCGCATGTCAGCCTTGCGGGTCGATCACGATGCGGATTTCCATCGCTTCCACGGTGGCGCTGGCCACGCGGGCCACGTCGATGCGCTTCGGCACGGGCTTGCCCGCGCCGGCATCCTGCCAGCTCACGTAGGTCAGGCGCCAGCCGTCGGCGGTGGTGACCGTGTTGGCGGCGGGCGAGGCGGCGAAGCGCTGGCCGTCGGCGCCGGTGGCATAGCCCTGCAGCCAGTCGCGCAGGCCCGATACCGGCAGCGACCAGCCCAGCGCCTGCGCGGTCAGGCTGTCGATGTCGCGCGCCACGCGCGGGGCGCGGTCGCCCTGGACCAGGGTGGCCGATTCGGGGGTGACGCTGATCGTGGCGATGGTCTGGCCCAGCGGCGAAGCCAGGCTGACGTTGACCGCGGCCGGGGTCTGGTTCCAGTTGAATTTGCCGGTCAGGGTTTCGGTCTGGCCGTCCTTCTGGTAGTTCACGGTCAGCCGGCCGTTCAGTTCGATGGCGTCGCGGTAGGCGGCCACGCTGTCCTTCGACAGATTGGTGGGCGTGACGCAGGCGGACAGGAGCGTGGTGGCGGCGAAGGCCAGCACGAGGAAGCGGTTTTTAAGCATCATGGCAGTGGGACGGCGTAAAGGACATGCGCGGCATTATGACCGATCGCGGCCGCGCCCATCAGAGCTTGAGCTGCAGGCGTGCGAGCGTGCTCTTGAGCGTGTCGTTCTTGGGGTCCCTGGCGCGCGCTTCGCGCCACAGCTGCTGGGCGTCCGACTTCTGGCCCTTGTGCCACAGCACTTCGCCCAGGTGCACGGCGATGTCGACATCGTTGCGCAGGGCGTAGGCGCGGCGCAGGTGGGCCTCGGCTTCGTTCAGGTTGCCCAGGCGGTACTGGACCCAGCCCATGCTGTCCATGATGAAGGGATCGGCCGGGGCCATCTTCAGGGCCTTGTCGATCAGCGCCAGCGCTTCGTCGAGGCGCACATTGCGCTCGGCCAGCGAGTAGCCCAGCGCGTTGTAGGCATGGTGGTTGTCGGGCGCGAGCTGCATGACTTGCCGCAGGTGCTTTTCCATCACCTCGACCTTGCCCATTTTTTCGGCCAGCAGGGCGAAATCGTAGAGCAGGTCGGGATTGGCCGGGAAGCGCGCAGCGCCCTCCTCCATCACGGCGTAGGCCTCGTCCATCTTGCCGGCCTCGCGCAGCACCTGGCTTTGCACCAGCACCACCTGCACCTGCCGGGCCGGCTCTTCGGTCTTGAGCGCGCCCAGGAAGGCGCGCGCGCCCGCCAGGTCGCCCTGCTTGCCCATCAGCTGGGCGCTGCGCAACTGCGCCGCGAACCAGGTCGGCGCGTCCTCCTGGTCGACCTTGCCGAGCCAGGCGCGGGCGGCGGGAAGGTCGCCGCGCTCTTCGGCCAGTTGCGCCAGCATCATCAGCACCTTGGCCGGATCGCGCTCCTCGCCGGGGTTCTTGTCGACCGCGGTGACGAAGCCGGCCAGGTAGCCCTCGGCCGCCCTGGGGTCGTTCAGCTGCATCGACAGGATGCCCAGCGCGTACAGGGTGCCGGGATTGTCGGGCTGCTCCTTGAGCAGGGCCTCGAATTCCTTGCGCGCCGCGTCATATTGCTTTTGCGTTAAGAGAATGCGGGCGTGGGCGGCGCGCACTTCGCGCGCGCCGGGGTTGGCGGCAAGGAAACTGGCCAGCAAGGGCGCCACGTCGGCCTGCTCGCCGCTCACTTGCGCCAGGGTCAGCACGGCGATTTCGGAATCGGGCTTGATGCGCAGCGCTTCCCGGGCATGGGCCAGCGCCGCGTCGGCGGCGCCGCGCGTGTAGGCCGACTGCGCCAGCACCACGCGCGCTTCGCTCATGGCGCTGTAGGGCGCCAGCAGGCGTTCGAGCAGGGCGCCGGCGGCGGCCTTGTCGCGCGCGCGGGTGAGCAGCTGCTGGATCTGGTACATGACCAGGCCGCGCCTGGCCGGCGCCGCCTCGCGCAGGCGGGTGGCGAACAGCTCGCCCGCTTCGCCGAGGTCTTCGGCCATCACCGAGGCGGCGATGTAGTACTGGGTCGCTTCGTCCGACTCGGGCGCCAGTTCGCGCCACAGGCGGATCGCGGCCAGCGCTTCGTTGCCCTGCTGGGCGGCCTGGGCCATTTCGGCGGCGCGCTGGGCCAGGCGCGGGTCGCGCGTCTGCTGGGCCAGGCCCATCAGGGTCATGTACGGGCCCTGCCAGACGCCGCCGCGGAACTCGAATTCGGCCTTCATCAGCTTGTACAGCATGTCCTTGGTCAAGGCCACGTTGGGCAGCTTGAGGTCGGGCGAGGGCTCGTCCGGCGCCGACGCCCTCTCGCCTTCGGCCAGCACCTCGGCGGCCGGTGGCAGGGGGGCGTCCGTGCTTGCCGGCAACGAGGCAGGCGCGGGCGCGTCGGCCTGGGCTGCGGCAGGCGTGTCCGCCTGAGGCGTTGGCGCCACGGCGCACGCCGACAGCAGTCCGGACAGGGTTACAATGGCGAAAGCGTTTTTCAAGGTGGTTCCAGAATGACAGCGATGATGTCCGATTCTACGCCCAACCCACGCTTTGCGTACGCCACCTCAGCCTCACCGACATGAATTTTTCCTATCAAGCATGCCTGAACTGCCCGAAGTAGAAGTCACCCGGCGCGGCGTCGCGCCCCATCTCGACGGCCGCGTGGTCGACAGCGTCCTGACGCGCCGCGACGGCTTGCGCTGGCCGTTTCCGCCCGGCCTGTCGGAATTGCTGGCGGGACAACGCATCCTGCACACGGGGCGGCGCGGTAAATACTTGCTGATCGCCTTCGATCATGGCACCCTGATCATTCACCTGGGCATGTCCGGCCACCTGCGCGTGCTGCCGCTGGACACGGAACCGAAAAAACACGACCATTTCGACCTGGTCGTCGGCGGCGACGCCGGCCCGCAAGTGCTGCGCATGAACGATCCGCGCCGCTTCGGGGCGGTGCTGTGGCATCCCGGCGACGAGGGCGAACTCGCCCGGCACATCCTGCTGCGCGGCCTCGGCGTCGAGCCGCTGGAAGACGGTTTTTCGGGCGAATTGCTGTACCGCGAGACGCGCAGGCGCTCGGCGCCGATCAAGCAGGTGTTGCTGGCGGGCGATATCGTCGTCGGCGTGGGGAATATCTACGCCTGCGAGAGCCTGTTCCGGGCCGGAATCAACCCGAAAACCCCGGCCTCGCGCATCGGCCGGGAACGCTACAACAGACTGGCCGAGGCCATTCGCCTTATCCTGTCTGAGGCTATTGTGCAAGGGGGCAGCACTTTACGTGACTTTATTGCTGTAAATGGGCAATCGGGCTATTTCCAACAGACATATTTCGTCTATGATCGTGCTGGAGTGCCTTGCCGCAACTGTGGGGCAGAGATTCGTCAGATCAAGCAGGGACAGCGGTCGACTTTTTATTGTGTAAATTGTCAAAAATGACAATCGAGCAGGATTCGCAAGAACCTGTACGCGAGGGCAATGTGAGCATAATGGTGCAAGATTTTGAGCAGTACAGCGCGTGGCGTCAGGACGTGGCGATGGCGCTGGAAAAGTATCAGGTATGGGTCAATGCGGCCGAACTGACCGACGCGGCAACGGAGCAGCGCATCGCGCGCGCGCTGGCGCGCCTGGCCGACGACCGCCTGTCGGTGGCCTTCGTGGCGGAATTCTCTCGCGGCAAATCCGAACTGATCAACGCGATCTTCTTTGCCGATTACGGCCAGCGCATCCTGCCGTCGGCGGCCGGCCGCACCACCATGTGCCCGACCGAGCTGATGTACGACCCGGCCTTTCCGCCCTGCATCCGCCTGCTGCCGATCGAAACGCGCGCCAGCAACCTGTCGACCGGCGACTACCGCGACGATCCGTCCGCCTGGACCGTGCTGCCGCTGGCGCTCGACGCCGGCGAGGAAATGCACGAAACCTTCAAGCAGGTCAGCCTGACCAAGCACGTCAAGGTCGAGGAAGCGAAGCGCTACGGCCTGTTCGACGAGAGCGACCCGGATGTCGCCGCCACCCTGGACGACAACGGCATGATCGAGATTTCGCTGTGGCGCCACGCGATCATCAACTTCCCTCACCCGCTGTTGAAGCAAGGCCTGGTCATCCTCGACACGCCGGGCCTGAACGCGATCGGCACCGAGCCGGAACTGACCCTGAACCTGATTCCGAACGCGCACGCTGTGCTGTTCATCCTGGCCGCCGAAACGGGCGTGACCAAGAGCGACATCGAAGTCTGGCGCACCCACATCGGTGCCGGTTCCGGGCGCATCGTGGTCATGAACAAGATCGACGCCATGTGGGACGAGCTCAAGACCGAGCTTGAAAACGACGCCGAGATCGAACGCCAGCAAACCACGGTGGCCCATATGCTGGCCCTCGAGCCGCGCCAGGTGTTCCCGGTGTCGGCCCAGAAGGCCCTGGTCGGCAAGATCAACGGCGACATGGCGCTGCTCGAGAAAAGCCGCCTGGGCGCGCTCGAAGCAGCCCTGTTCAACGAACTGATTCCGGCCAAGCAGGACATCATCCGCAAGCAGCTCGCGGACGACCTGAACGCGGTGGTCGGGATCCAGCAGGCCACCATCGGTTCGCGCATCCGCGACATCGTCGAGCAGCTGCAGGAACTGAAAAGCCTGCGCGGCAAGAACCAGGGCGTGATCGCCCACATGATGCGCCGCGTCGAGGTCGAGAAGAAGGAATTCGACGGCAGCCTGTTCAAGCTGCAGGGCACGCGCGCCGTGTTCGCGCGCCTGTCCACGGAGCTCTACACCACGCTCGGCATGGACATCGTGCACAAGGAAATCGCGGCAGTGCGCGAAGCGATGGCGGCATCGCGCTTCGTCACCACCGGCATCCGCGGCCCGGTCAAGCACTTCTTCGACCAAGCGCGCGCCAATCTCGATGTCTCGAACCGCAAGATCGCCGAGATCAGCGAGATGATGGAAATGATGTACCGTAAATTCGCGGCCGAGCATGGCCTCAGCCTGGCCGTGCCGATGACGCTCTCGCTCGACAAGTACCGCAAGGAGATCGACGCCATCGAGGAGGTCTACACCAAGCAGTTCGGCACCACGACCCTGCTCATCACCAGCCGCGACGCCGTGATCGAGCGCTTCTTCGATTCGATCGCCTCGCGCGTGCGGCGCAGCTACCGCGCCGCCAACGCCGACGTGGAAGCGTGGCTGAAGGTGATCATGTCGCCGCTGGAAGCGCAGATCCGCCAGCACAAGGACCAGCTCAAGCACCGTCTGGCGTCGATCCAGCGCATCCACGATGCCACCGACAGCCTGGAAACGAAGATCGAATCGTTTGAAGCGAGCCAGTTCGCGCTGGAGAAGGTCAAGGGGCGCCTGAACGATTTGGCGGGCAATGTGGAAGCGGCCATGCAGCGCAGCACCGCGGCGGCATTCGAAGCGGCTGCGTGAAACGGCTGACCGAGTTCGGGCAGCTGGAAGACCCCTCGTTTTCCGCTGCCGTCATCGACTGGCAACAGTCGCACGGACGCCACGCCCTGCCCTGGCAGAACACGCGCGACGCCTACCGCATCTGGCTCTCCGAGATCATGCTGCAGCAAACCCAGGTGGCCGCGGTGCTGTCCTACTATGCGCGCTTCCTGGAACGCTTCCCTACCCTGCACGACCTGGCCGCCGCCCCTTCCGAGGAGGTGATGGCGCAGTGGAGCGGCCTTGGCTACTACACGCGCGCACGCAACCTGCACGCCTGCGCCAAGCGCGTGGTCGACGAATACGGCGGCATCTTCCCGAGCGACCCGGCGCTGCTGGCCGATCTGCCGGGCATCGGCCGCTCGACGGCGGCGGCGATTTCCGCCTTTTCGAGCGGCACGCGCGCCGCCATTTTGGACGGCAACGTCAAGCGCGTCTTCGCGCGCGTGTTCGGCATCGATGCCTTTCCGGGCCTGAAGGCGGTCGAAGACGGCTTGTGGCAGCGCGCAGAAGCGCTGCTGCCGCTTGAGGGCATCGAAGCCTACACCCAGG
This sequence comes from Massilia atriviolacea, assembly GCF_003953935.1. Taxonomy (GTDB): domain Bacteria; phylum Pseudomonadota; class Gammaproteobacteria; order Burkholderiales; family Burkholderiaceae_D; genus Telluria_A; species Telluria_A atriviolacea. Next base: position 16,277 of record NZ_RXLQ01000026.1, on the reverse strand, counting down.
GCTTGATGGACCTGGGCGCCACGCTCTGCACCCGCAGCAAGCCCGATTGCACGCGCTGTCCGCTGCGCGGGCGCTGCGTGGCCTACGCCAGCGGCCGCACCGCCGAACTGCCGGTGCGCAAACCGAAGAAGACCATTCCCGAGAAGCAGGCCGCCCTGCTGGTGGTGATCGACAGCGGCCAGGTGCTGCTCGAACAGCGCGCGCAGAGCGGTATCTGGGGCGGGCTGATGTCGCTGCCGGAAGTCGACGGCCATGCGCTGCGCGGCGCGCTCGCGATCGAGGCGGTGGGGCCGGCGGCCAGCGCCTTCGGCATGGTGGAAGAAGTCCAGGCGCTGCTGCCGCTGGTGCACGTGTTCACGCACTACAAGCTGCACATCGCGCCCTACCAAGTGAATCTGTCGCAGCGCGCCCCGCTGGCCGCGCCCTACCTGTGGTGGGACCTGGCGCGCATCGACAGCGCGCCGCTGCCGGCGCCGGTCAAGAAGCTGCTGCAGGACCTGGGCGCCCCGTCCCTGTTCTGACGAGAACGCTAACGGCACATCCCGCTACAGATCGTCGAGCGAGAAAATGCGCCGGTGTTCGCGGATCGCATAGCGGTCGGTCATGCCGGCGATATAGTCGGCGATCTTGCGCGCCTGCCTGGTCAGGTCGCCGCTAGCGAGCTGGTAGTCGGGCGGCAGCAGCACCGGTTCGGCCATGAAGGCCTCGAACAGTTCGCGCACGATGCGGCTCGCTTTCACGCGCATCCGGTTCACCTTGAAATGGCGGTACAGGTTGGCGCGCAGGAAGCGCTTGAGCTCCGTCGCATCCTTGCGCATCGGGTCCGAAAAACGGATCAGCGGAGCGCCGGCGCGCACCGCGTCGACGTCGGCCGGGGCGGCTTCGGCCAGCAGCACGCCGGACGTTTCGATCAGGTCGTCGGCCAGCACCGTGATCAGGCGGCGCAAGGTCTCGTAGATGGCGCGCCGGCCCGACAGGCCCGGATACGCCTTCTGCACATCGTGCCAGCGGCGCGCGAAAAAATCGACTTCCTCCAGCTGCGCGATCGTGATCAGGCCCGAACGCAGGCCGTCGTCGATATCGTGGCTGTTGTAGGCGATTTCGTCGGCCAGGTTGGTCAGCTGCGCTTCCAGCGAGGGCTGGGTGCGGTCGATGAAGCGCTGCGCCACGGGGCCGAGCAATCTGGCATTGGTCAGCGAGCAGTGCTTGAGGATGCCCTCGCGCGTGTCGAACATCAGGTTCAGGCCGTCGAAAGCGCCGTAGTGCTCTTCGAGTTCGTCGACCACGCGCAGGCTTTGCAGATTGTGTTCGAAGCCGCCATGGTCCTTCATGCACTCGTCGAGCACATCCTGGCCGACATGGCCGAACGGCGTGTGCCCGAGGTCGTGCGCCAGCGCGAGCGCTTCGACCAGGTCTTCGTTCAGGCGCAGGTTGCGCGCCATGGAACGCCCGACCTGCGCCACTTCCAGGCTGTGGGTCAGGCGCGTGCGGAACATGTCGCCCTCGTGATTGAGGAAGACCTGGGTCTTGTATTCGAGCCGGCGGAAGGCCGAGCAGTGGATGATGCGGTCGCGGTCGCGCTGGAACTGGCTGCGCGAGGCGTGCGAGGTTTCGGGATGGCGCCGGCCGCGCGCCGTCTCCGAATGCACGGCGTACGGGGCGAGGTGGGCGTCGGGATGCATGTCAGCCGACGCAGGCGGCCAGGGTGGCCAGCAATTGATCGCGCGGGGCGCTGGTGATGCTCGGACTGCCCAGCGGCTTCATCAGGATGAACTTGATGGCGCCGCCTTCGTTCTTCTTGTCGACTTCCATCAGTTCCAGCCAGCGTTCGGTGCCCAGATGGGGCGCCACGGTCGGCAGGCCGGCCGCGCCGACCAGCGCGCGCATGCGCGCCACGGTGGCCGCGTCGACCAGGCCGAGGCGGTGCGACAGGTCGGCCGCCATGACCATGCCGCAGCCGACCGCTTCGCCGTGCAGCCAGGCGCCGTAGCCCATGCCCGCTTCGATCGCGTGGCCGAAGGTATGGCCGAAGTTGAGGATGGCGCGCAGGCCGCCCTCGCGCTCGTCCTGGCGCACCACGTCGGCCTTGATTTCGCAGGAGCGCGAAATGGCGTGCGCCAGCGCCTCGGGGTCGCGCGCCATCAGCTTGCCGATGTTCGCTTCGATCCAGTCGAAGAAGGCGGCGTCGATGATGGCGCCGTGCTTGATCACTTCGGCCAGCCCGGCCGACAGTTCGCGCGGCGCCAGGGTGTCCAGCGACGCGGTATCGGCCAGCACGGCGCGCGGCTGATAGAAGGCGCCGATCATGTTCTTGCCGAGCGGATGGTTGATGCCGGTCTTGCCGCCCACCGAGGAGTCGACCTGCGACAGCAGGGTGGTCGGCATCTGCACGAAGGGCACGCCGCGCATGTAGCTGGCGGCGGCATACCCGGTCAGGTCGCCGATCACGCCGCCGCCCAGGGCCACCAGGGTGGTCTTGCGATCGCACCTGTGCTCCAACAGGGCGTCGAAGATGGTCATCAGGCTGTCCCAGTTCTTGAACTGTTCGCCGTCGGGCAGGACGATCTCGAGCACGTCGCGCCCGCAAGCGCGCAGCGGGGCGGCCACGCGCTCCAGGTACAGCGGGGCCACGGTGGTATTGGTGACGATGGCGACCTTGCGCCCGGCGATGTGACGCTCGAGCAGCGCCGGGTCGGACAGCAGGCCGGCGCCGATCGTGATCGGATAGCTGCGTTCGCCCAGGTCGACGTTGAGGAAGATCCGCGCGGGATCGGTATTCGGTGCTTGCGATGTATGCTGCGTGTGCAGAGTATGCATAGTGGATCCACGCGCCGTTCGCGCGGCGGCGGGGCCGAGCGCGGACAACTGCGTCAGAATTGTTTGGACCATCGATTGTACGTTAGGTCGGCCCGTATCGATCACCAGGTCGGCAATCTCGCGGTACAGCGGCTCGCGCTGGGCCGTCAATTCTTCGAGTTTCTTGCGGGGGTCGGCCGTCTGCAGGAGCGGCCGGCTTTTGTCGTGGGTGGTGCGCAGCATGATGCTGTTGACGCTGGCGCGCAGGTAGACCACGCGGCCGCGTTGTTTCAGGTAGGCGCGGCTGGCGGGGTCGAGCACGGCCCCGCCGCCGGTGGCGAGGACGAGTCCGTCCTGCGCCGTGAGGTCACGGATGACCTCGGCCTCACGGCGACGAAAACTCGCCTCGCCCTCGATTTCGAAGATCCACGGGATCGTGGCGCCGGTGCGGGCCTCGATCTCGTGGTCGGAATCGACAAAGCGTTTACCGAGCTTCCTGGCGAGGATGCGGCCGATGGTGGTCTTGCCGGCCCCCATCAGCCCTACCAGGAAGATATTCTCCGACTTCAAGGAGCGGCCGGAGCCGACTTGAAGAGGGTGGACGAAAAGCCCTTGCCGCGCGGCGTGGTGGTGCGGATGGCAAATTCGCCTGCCAAGCAGTTCTGGTCGGCCTTGATGTTCACCCAGTGCTGGGTACCGCCGAGGCGGTTGGTGGCCCCGACCGTATTCGGCGATATGGATGCCGGCCCAACCTTGTCGGCCTCCACGGCGGTGACCGTGGTGCCGCTTGGCAGCGGATTGTTGTTCACATCGACGATACGGAAGTACAGCACCTGGCTCGAGCAATTGGCGCCGCTCAGGCCCTTGATGACGTAGGTCGGTCCGTCGGCCTCCGTCCAGTCGCGCAACAGGCCATTGCCGAGGGGGAACTGGCGAATGAAGGTCGGCTCGTCGCCGCTGAAGACGATTTCGGTCTCGCGCCAGATATAGTTCAAGCCCCACTGCTGGTTACCTTCGGCACTGTAGACCGTACGATTGTACGGGAATGGCAGATCGCCCTTGGCAGGAGTGTACTTCCGGTCAAGGTCCTTGACGGGATTGCGTTGCAGCGTATCGCCGCCCGGGTTGCCGCGAATGATCGCATGGTCGCCGGTATTGAGGAAAGGATCGCCCTGGTCCTTGAAACCTTCGCCGGTGCCGACCGTGCAGCTGTCGACCAGCGGACGATACGGGGTTGGGTCCTTAGGATTGGCAAGGATCGGCTCCCGGCAGCTGTACAGGCCATCGCCATTGGTATCGACGAAGTCTTCGATACCCTGGACGTAGGCCATGACGGTCACGCGGCCGTTGATCGGACGGAAAGCCTGGCTCTTGATGTCGACCGTGCAACCGCCGCCCTTGGTTTTGCAACCGCCTTCTTCCGGCGTCGCGATGGCGCCGCCTTCGGTGACGAAATTGACCGCCGTGTTGTCGGAGATCGGATTGCCGTACTGGTCGGCCATCAGGACGGTGACCTTGGCGGTGGCGGAATCGTAGTTCAGGCCGTCGATATTGTAGCTGTCGGCGCTGAGCGACATCGATTTCTGGATCGGCAGGCCGGTCGAAATGATCAGGCTGTCGGACAGGCCGCTGATGGTGGTCCCGTTACGGGTCGCCTGGGCAACCACGCGCACCGGCGTCGGGATCGTACCCGATGCCACGGTGGTGGTCACGTTGCCGGTGGCGTCCGAGGTGGCCTTGGCCGGTTGCACGATCAGGCCGCCGGTGTTGGTGGTCGCGGTGAAGGTCACGTCCACGCCAGGCAAGCCGATGCTGTTCTGGTCGAGCACGCGGAAGGTCAGGATGGCCGATTCCTTACGGCCCAGGCCGCCGGAGCCGCGCAGGACGATCGAGCTGCCCTGCAGGTCCGAACCGACGAACTGGATCGTGCCGATATTGGCCTTGCCGACATTGATGTTGATGGTCTGGTTGACGTTTCCGAGCGACACGGTGATGGTGTCGGTCACGCGCAGGCAGCCCTTGTTGGTGTAGGTGACCGACTGCACGCCTTTTTCCACCGAGCCGAGCACCAGGCTGGCGGTGCCGTCGTTGCTGCACAGGGAATTGATGGTCAGGCCCGTGACCGTGGTGGCGGGGACGCCGCCGCTGGTGACCGGGATTTGCAGCAGGGCGGTGCCGAAGGCCGGCAGGATCTCGCCTTCGCGTTTCGGCACGAAGTCGATGGTGCCGAGCGTCAGCGGCGCCGCGCCGACTGCCACGTTGATGACGCCGGTGACCGTCTTGCCGGCGGCGACGACCGAGGCGGTGATCGTGGCGGCGCCGGCCGCGTTCGCGTTGGCCGGTTTGACGGTGATGATCGCCACGCCCGAGGCGTCGGTCAGTGCCGTGCCGGACACCGGCGTGAACTGCAGCAGGGTGTCTTCGGCGGTGAATTTGACGACTTCATTCGGCGCGGCTTTGCCCCTGCTGTCGAGCACGGTGACTTTTACCTGGCCGGCCTGGCCGCCGGAAAGGGTGGTAATCGGCTTGTTTTCGGCGTCGACCAGTTGCAGGGTAATTTTCGGCTCGGCCGGGGTGGTACCCGGATTGGTGATCGAGGTCGATCCGCCCGGATCGCCCCCGCCGCCGCCGCAGGCTACCAGGGCCACGGCCATGGAGACGCAGGTCAGCAAGCGAACCGGATGCGCAAAAGCGCGTTGTAAATAAGTGGGCAGCATGGTAAGTCCTGATTAAATAAACTCGGTGTTAGCGCGTCGACAGGCGATCTGCGACGATTTTCGGGGTGATGAAGACCAGCAGTTCGGTCTTGGTGCTGGTGCGCGCGGTGCTCTTGAACAGATGGCCAAGGACCGGCAGGTCGCCCAGCAAAGGCACCTTGGTGACATTGTTGGTTTCGGCCTGCTGGTAAATACCGCCCAGCACGACGGTGCCGCCGTTTTCGACCATCACCTTGGTTTGCACGTGCTGGGTGTTGATCGCAAAGCCCGCGCGCGTTTCATCGCCCTTGGAATCCTTGTTGACGTTCACTTCCAGCACGACGTTGCCGTCAGGCGTGATCTGCGGGGTTACTTCGAGGCGCAGGTTGGCTTTTTTCCATTCGATCGAGGTGGCGCCGCTGCTGGTGGCTTTTTCGTACGGCAGTTCGATACCCTGCTCGATCACGGCCACGTTCTTGTCTTCGGTGACCACGCGCGGGCTGGAAATGATCTTGCCCTTGCCGTCCGCTTCCAGCGCCGACAGTTCCAGGTTCAGGAAGCGGTTCGAGGCGGCAGAGAACAGGCTGGCGGCCAGCGTGGCGGCCGGGTTGCCGTTGATGTTGGCAGCCGGCAGGTTCAGCATGGTGGTATTGGTGTAGCCATTGCCCGTGTCCGGAGTCTGGCCGGTGACCTGGCCGATGCCGACCAGGTTGCCGCCGATGGCGATGCGCTCGTTGCCGCGCACCTTGTAGCCGGAATCGCCGCCGCGCAGGGTGCGCAGGTCGGCGAAGCCGATCTTGGCGCCCAGGTTGCGGCTGAAGCCGTCATTGGCTTCGACCAGGCGCGCTTCGATCAGCACTTGCTTGGAGGCGACGTCGGTTTTCTGGATCAGCTTGCGCAAGTCTTCCAGTTTCGACGCGATATCGGTGATGAACAGCTGGTTGGTGCGCGGGTCGATCACGGCGCTGCCGCGCTTGGACAGCACGCGCGAGCGGTTGCTGTCGCTATCGTCCTTCTGCGAACCGTCGGGATTAATACCGAACACGGTGCGGAAGGCGTCGGCCTTCTGGTAGTTGAGCTGGAAGATTTCCGACTTGAGCGGCTCGAGGTCGGCGATCTGGGCGCGCTGTTCGAGTTCCAGCTTTTCCTTGGTCAGCAGTTCATCCTTGGGCGCGATCCACAGGACCGAACCGTTCTTGCGCATGTCCAGGCCCTTCGCTTGCAGCACCACGTCGAGCGCCTGGTCCCATGGCACTTCCTTCAGGCGCAGGGTCAGGTTGCCGCTGACCGAATCGCTGGTGATGATGTTCAGGCCCGAAATGTCGGCGATCGCCTGCAGCGCCGCGCGCACTTCCACGTTCTGGAAGTTGAACGAGATTTTCTCGCCGCGATAACCCTGGGTGCCCTGGGTCAGCTTGTTGACATCTTCCTTGATCGGCTTGACGTCGATCACCAGCTGGGTATCGCTCTGGTACACGGTCTGTTCCCACAGGCCGCGCGCTTCCACGGTCATGCGCACATTGTCGCCTTGCGAGACGGTGGTAATCTGCGACACCGGGGTGCCGAAATCGGTCACGTCGAGGCGCCGGCGCAGGGTTTCCGGCAAGCCGGTCTTCATGAAATCGACCACCACGGTGTTGCCCACCTGGCGCACGTCGACCGCGACCTGGCTGTTCGGCAGGTCGACCACGACCCGGCCTTCGCCGTTCGCGCCGCGGCGGAAATCGAGGTCGCGCAAGACCTGGCGCTTGGCGCCGGCCGGCGGCGGCAACGGGGCCGAGGTCGACGAGACGCCGTTCAGGACCGGCTGGCCGGCGCTGTCGACGGCCTGGGCCACGCCGCCGGAACCGTCGATGGTGACGATGATCGACTTGCCGTCGATCGCGGTGGCGTAGTTCAGCGGACGCTTCAGGTTCAGCACCAGGCGCGTGCGGGCGCCGGCCTGGACCACGTTAATGCCGCGCACGTCGGCCAGGTTCACGTCCTGGGCGGTCTTGCCGGTGGCATTCACGGTGGCGCCGAAATCGAGGGCGATGCGGGTCGGATTGGTGATCGAAAAACCGATCGGCAGCTTGGTCGGGGCGTTTTTCATCGCCACGTTCACCACCACGTTCGATCCTTGCTGGTTGGCCGTGATCGATTCGATCGCGTTGTCTTGCGCCATGGCGTTACTGGCGCCAAAGGCCAGAGCCAATAATGCGCCCATGCGGATCACCGTGCCCATCAGCGCGGCGCCATTCATTCTCAGTGCGATCATTTCTTCTCCTTGCGTTCCTGCAACTCTAGCTTGGTGGGGCGTTCGATCCATTCGCCGCCGGCGTCCTGGACCGTTTCCTTGATACTGATTGCTTCATCGTTCACGCCGGTGATGATGCCGAAATTCTGGCCCACCCGGTCGCCCTGCTTGACGTGGTAGATGGTCTTGTCGATCTGTACCAGCGCGTACATGACGCCCTTCGATTTCATGCTGCCCACCATAGACATGGTATCGAGCGGGAAGGCTTCGAGCACTTCCTTGGGGCGGCTGTCGTCCGGCTTGAGCGGGTTGTTGGCGCTCGAGCTGCGGGCCAGCTCGGCCAGCAGCTTGTTCGGGTCGTAAGGATCGACCTGGCCGACGGTGCTGTAGGCAAACGGCACGAAGGTGGTCGGCTCGGTCAGCGGCGGCACATTGACCTTGGTTTCCTTCTTGGTCTGTTCCATCCACTGGTTCACTTCCTGGACGTCGCTGTCGGCGCAGCCGGCCAGCAGGACGGCGCCGCTCAGCAGCGCGAGGCAGTTGCGTTTGATGATCATTTGGCCGCCCCTTTGCCTGCTTTGGCTTGCTTCTCGCGGTCCGCGCGCACCTTGCGCTGCGCGTTCGCTTCTTCGGGATCGAGGTAGCGGAAGGTCTTGGCGACCGCTTCGAGCGCCAGCACGCCATCCTTGTTGGCCGTGAGCGACATATTGTTGAGCGTGACGATGCGCGGCAGGTTGGCCATGTCGCTGGCGAAGGCGCCGATGTCGTGGTAAGTACCGGTCACGCGGATGTCGATCGGCAGTTCGGCGTAGTAATCGCGCACCACGACCTGGCCCGGCCGGAACAGGTCGAACGAGAGGCCGCGGCCGACGCCGGCCTGGTTGATGTCGGACAGCAGGGCCGCCATTTCAGCCTTGCTCGGCAATTGCTTTTGCAGGCGCTCGACGTACTGGTCGACCTGGGCTTTCTGGGCGATCAGGGCATCGAGGTTGATGGCCAGGGCGACTTTGGTCTTGTACTCTTCCTGCAGGGTCAGTTCCTTGGCGGCCAGCGCGTCGTACTCTTCGAACTGGGTGCTCCAGTAGAAAAAGTAACCGGCCGTGACGACCGCCGCCACCACGGCGATGCCGCACAGGATGCGCGGCACGATCGGCCACTGTCCGGGCGGGCGATCCCCCAGGTTCTGGAACTGGGCGCTGAGCGAGCCACCCATCGATGTAAAGTCTTTGTTCATTCTTTCAATCCGATCTGGCTAGGGGGCCGCTTTCGCGGGTGCCGGTGAGCCGGGGGCGGCGGTGGCGTCAGCTGCCGGTTTCTGGCCCGGCTTGAGCGCTTCTTCCTTTTCGCGCTGGCGCTTGATGTGCAGGTTCAGCGTAAACTCGACGACTTTCTTGCCGGTTTTACTTTGCGCCAGTGTCGCCGCACGCACCTCGGTCAGGTCGGGACGCTCGAGCCATGGCGAATTGCCCGCGATATTGCGCAGCAGTTCGGCAACCCGTTCCTGCGACTGGGCGAAGCCGCTCACGCTGACGCGCTGGCCTTCCTGCTTGAACGACTTGAGGTACACTCCCTGTGGCGTCTGCTTGACCAGTTCGTCGAGCAGGTAGACCGGCTGGTTGCGCTCGCCCTGCAAGTCTTCGACCGCCTGCTGGCGTGCCTTGAGCGCTTCGATTTCCTGTTTCAGGGAAGCGATTTCGACGATCTTCTTGTCGAGTTCGACAATCGCCGCGCTCAATGCGCCGTTGCGCTGTTCCTGAATGGCGATGCGGCGCGCGTTGTAACCGCCGACGGCGATCACCAGCAATACGCCGATCACGGCCGACAAGGCCATCAGGGCCACGAAGGCGCTCTTCTTTTGCTTGCGCTTTTCTTCCCGGTGGGGAAGCAGGTTAATCTTAATCATCAGCCAAACCTCCGCAGTGCGAGCCCGCAGGCGACAAGGTAGGCGGGAGCCTCGCTACGCAGCTGCTGCTCGCGTACGGACGGTCCCAGCGACATGCCCTTGAAGGGCGAGACCACCGCGCTGGAAATCTTGGTCCGGCTTGCGACGATGTCGAGCAGGCCGGGAATCAGCGCGCAACCGCCGGCCAGGAACAGCTGGTCGATGCGGGTGTAGGGCGTCGAGGTGTAGAAGAACTGGATCGCGCGGGTCACTTCGAGGGCCGCGTTTTCCAGGAAGGGCGCGAGCAGGTCGGCCTGGAAGTTGTCGGGCAGGTCGCCCGCTTTCTTCTTGGCGTCGGCTTCGTCGAAAGACAGGCCGTAGGAGCGCACGATATCCTGGGTCAGCTGGTTGCCGCCGAAGGGTTGCTCGCGCTCATAGATGGTCTCGCCGTTGAGCATCACCGAAATGTGGGTGACCTGGGCGCCGATCTGGAACAGCGCCACGATCTGGCCCTCGGCCCCCTTCATCTGCGACGTCACGCGTTCCAGCGCGGCGCGGGCGGCGTACGATTCGATGTCCATCACCACAGCGGTCAGGCCGGCCGCTTCGGCGATCGCCACGCGGTCTTCGACCTTTTCCTTGCGCGCGGCCGCCAGCATGACGTCGATGTCGTCGGCCGAATTGGGAGCCTGTCCGATCACGTCGAAGTCGAGGCTGACCTCGTCGAGCGCGAAGGGAATGTACTGGCTCGCTTCGGACTCGACCTGGATTTCGAGCTGGTCTTCCGACAAGCCGGCCGGCAGGATGATCTTTTTGGTGATCACCGAGGCCGGCGGCATGCCGAGCGCAACCAGCTTGACGCGGGTGCCGCTTTTCTTCCAGACGCGGCGCACCGCCTCCGACACCTGCTCGATATTTTCGATATTGCCGTCTACGACCGCTCCTCGTGGGAACGGTTCGGACGCGTAGCGTTCGAGACGCAGCTCGTTTTTGCCGACCACGACCAGCTCGACCAGCCGGACGCCGGAGGTGCTGATGTCCAGGCCGAGCAAAGGCGGGCTGGATTGACCGAACAAGGAACCTAAATTGACCATCAAGACCGTACTCCCTTACCTACCTATATTCAATGCTTACGCTGCAAAACGGGCCTTGCAGAACCAAAAATGAAAGTGCCCGACGCGGGGAATTTGTTACAAAACCGCCATTTAGCATCCATACATAAGGCAGTACATTAAATCGTAGCAATAAGCGTGATCCCATGTAAAGGTATTTCTGTTTTGAAATTTTATGCCTGTAGGTTGGAATGCGACACTCTGTGAACCGGGCGTCATGACAGTTGTCTGAGGGGTACAAATGTTCCAAAAGACAAGTACTTGGCGGGCTGCCGAAGGCAGTGGCGGTGCATTATAATGAGGGGCACCCATAAAGCGAAAGATTCGACCCGCATGAGCTCTTCCAAACCGGACGCCAGCCCCTCCTCCCCGCCGCGCAACGCGCGGGCGCGCTCGCCCAAGCGACTGTTGTTAATTGTCCTCGGCGGACTGACCGGTACGGCCCTGGTGGGCTTGCTGATCGTGGTCTTCGCGCTGGCCATGGCCTACCCGAATCTGCCGCCGCTCGACACCCTGACCGACTACCGTCCGAAGATGCCTTTACGGATTTTTTCGGCCGATAATGTGCTGATCGGCGAGTTCGGCGAAGAGCGCCGCAACCTGGTGCACATCAAGGATATTCCCGACGTCATGAAGAAGGCGGTGCTGGCGATCGAAGACGACCGTTTCTACCAGCACGGCGGGGTCGATTACACCGGCATCCTGCGCGCGGCCCTGCACAACGCCACCGGCGGCGCCAAGCAGGGCGCCTCGACCATCACCCAGCAGGTGGCGCGCAATTTCTTCCTGTCGAGCGAGCAGACGCTCAAGCGCAAGGCCTATGAAGTGCTGCTGGCCTGGAAGATCGAGCAAAACCTGACCAAGGACCAGATCCTCGAGGTCTACATGAACCAGATCTACCTGGGCCAGCGCGCCTACGGTTTCGCCTCGGCGGCCCAGATCTACTTCGGCAAGAACCTGAAAGACATCAGTGTGGCCGAAGCGGCCATGCTGGCCGGCCTGCCCAAGGCGCCGTCGGCCTATAATCCGGTGGTCAATCCGAAGCGCGCGCGCACGCGCCAGCAATACATCCTGCAGCGCATGCACATGCTGGGCTACATCACGCCGGACCAGTTCGAAACAGCCAAGGCCGAGACCTTGCGCATCAAGACCGACAGCAGCGAATTCGGGGTGCACGCCGAATACGTGGCCGAAATGGCGCGCCAGCTGGTGTACGAGCAATTCAAGGAAGAAACCTACACGCGCGGCCTGAACGTCTTCACCACCGTCACCAAGGCCGACCAGGATGCCGCTTACCTGGCCCTGCGGCGCGGCGTGATGGATTACGAAAAGCGCCACCCCTACCGCGGCCCGGAAGCGTATATCGACATTCCCAAGTCCAAGGAAGAAGCCGACGAAGCGATCGAGAACGAACTGGCCGAGCATCCCGACAGCGACGACATCGTCGCCGCCATGGTGCTGCAGGCCTCGCCCACGGGCATCACGGCTGTGACGGCCTCGGGCGAGGAAGTCAAGATCAGCGGTCCCGGCCTGGCGTTCGCCCAGAGCTGGCTCTCGAGCAAGGCCGCGGCCAACCGGCGCATCAAGCGCGGCGCCGTGATCCGCATCAGCCAGGATGGCGGGACAGCGTGGTCGGTGACGCAGATGCCGGAAATCGAATCGGCCTTTGTTGCCGCCGACACCACCGATGGCGCGATCCGCGCGCTGGTGGGCGGCTTCGACTACAACCGCAACAAGTTCAACCACGTCACGCAAGCCTGGCGCCAGCCCGGCTCCTCGTTCAAGCCCTTCATCTACTCGGCCTCGCTCGAGCGCGGCCTGTCGCCGGCCACCATCATCAACGACGCCCCGATCTCGTTCGACGCCGGCCAGACCGGCGGCCAGGCCTGGGAGCCGAAGAACTACGACAGCAAGTACGAAGGACCGATGACCATGCGGCGCGGGCTGACCAAGTCGAAGAACATGATTTCGATCCGCATCCTCAACAAGATCGGCGCCCAGTACGGCCAGGAATACGCCACCCGCTTCGGTTTCGAGGCCGACAAGAACCCGCCCTACCTGACCCTGGCGCTCGGCGCCGGCTCGACCACGCCGCTGCAGCTGGCCGGCGCCTACGCGGTGTTCGCCAACGGCGGCTACCGGGTCAGTCCCTACCTGATCTCGAAGGTGACCGACAGCAGCGGCAAGATCCTGTCGCAAGCCACGCCGGACAAGTCGGGCGACGAAGCGAACCGGGTGATCGATGCGCGCAATGCCTTCCTGGTCGACAGCATGCTCAAGGACGTGGTGCGCTACGGCACCGCCACCAAGGCCCTGTCGCTCAAGCGTACCGATGTGTCCGGCAAAACCGGCACCACCAACGATTCGATCGACGCCTGGTTCGCCGGCTATACGCCGAAACTGGTGGGTATCGCCTGGATCGGCTACGACCAGCCGAAGAACCTGGGCAACAAGGAAACCGGCGGCGGGCTGGCCCTGCCGATCTGGATCGGCTTCATGCAAAAGGCGCTCAAGGGGGTGCCGAACGAGGAACGGCCGGTGCCCGACGGGCTGGTGATGGCGGGCGACGACTACTACTATGTCGAAAATCCGCCCGGCACCGGGGTGCAGAGCCTCGACATCGGCGCGCGCGGCACGCCGGCCGAGGAAAAGGTCAAGGACGCGGTCAAGAACGAGCTGTTCTGACGAACAGGTAAAACCGGGATCAGACCCCGGTGTTGCCCCTTGGGGTCTGACCCCGGTTTTACCGGTTGCGGTCTGACCCCGGTGTTGCCCCTTGGGGTCTGACCCCGGTTTTACCGGTTGCGGTCTGACCCCGGTGTCGCCGCTTGGGGTCTGACCCCGGTTTTACCGCTTGGGGTCTGACCCCGGTTTTGCGGTGTCGCCTACAGGGTCACGCGGGCGCCGCCCTGGGCGCTGGCCAGCTCCGACAGCGCGGCGAACAGCTCGCTGCCGTCGCGCGTGTTGACCCAGGCCCCGCCCTGGCGCTTGTAGTGGAAGCCGCCCGACCTGGCGGCCACCCACAGTTCCTGCATCGGCGCCTGGCTGTTGACGATGATCTTGCTGCCGCTGTCGATGAATTCGATCTCCAGCACATTGCCGCTGCGCTTGCATTCGACATCGATGACATCCTCGTCGTTCAGCCGGTCCATCGCCTCTTCGATCTTGTTCAAGGTCGTTTCGGCCAGGTCCAAAAATTCTTTTTCGCTCATGCTACACTCCAAGGTCTGCCAATCAAACCGTGATTCTAATCGTGAAGTCTTCATCCGCGCTCAATATCGGCATCGCCGCCGTGGTCTTTGGCTTGCTGGGCGCCTGCGGCCAGACCGGCCCGCTGTACCTGCCCAAGCCGCCCGCCAAGCCCGTCGCACCCGCCAACGCCACAACGCCGCCCGCACCCACCCCAGCCGCCCAATAACGCTCCCACCTACACCATGCCGCATTTCTTTCATCTGAACGGCGTCCTGCACGCCGAAAGCACCCCCCTGCCCCGCATCGCCGAGGAGTTCGGCACGCCGACCTATGTGTATTCGAAAGCGGCATTGCTGGAAAACTTCGACGCCTTCGCCGACGCCTGCGCCGGGCGCGATGCGCTGGTCTGCTATGCGATGAAAGCCAATTCGAACCTGGCCATCCTCGACCTGCTGGCGCGCCGCGGCGCCGGTTTCGACATCGTCTCGGGCGGCGAATTGCTGCGCGTAATCGCCGCCGGCGGCGATCCGGCCAAGGTCATCTTTTCCGGGGTCGGCAAGACGGTCGAGGAAATGCGCCTGGCGCTGTCGCACGACATCCTGTGCTTTAACGTCGAGTCGATTCCCGAACTGCACCGCTTGAACGAGGTGGCCGCCGCGATGGGCAAGCAGGCGCGCGTATCGCTGCGCGTCAATCCGAACGTGGACGCCAAGACCCATCCCTACATCGCCACCGGCCTGAAAGCGAACAAGTTCGGGGTCGCCTTCGACGATGCACTGGCCACCTACCGCAGCGCGGCGGCCCTGCCGCACCTGACGCCGGTCGGCATCGATTGCCACATCGGCTCGCAGCTGCTCGACGATGCGCCCCTGCTCGAAGCGCTCGACAAGCTGATCGAACTGGTCGACGCGCTCGGCGCCGAAGGCATCGTGCTCGACCATCTCGACATGGGCGGCGGCATCGGCATCAACTACGGCGCCGCTGGCGACGCCGCGCCGGTGCCGGTGGGCGACTATCTGGGACGCGTGTTCGCGCGCATCGATGCCTGGCGCGCGGCCAGCTACGGCGGCGCGCCGATCAAGGTGATTTTCGAGCCCGGCCGCGCGATCGTGGGCGATACCGGCGTGCTGCTGACCCAGGTGGAGTTCCTGAAACCTGGCGCCGAAAAGAACTTTTGCATCGTCGATGCCGCCATGAACGACCTGATGCGCCCGGCCCTGTACCAGGCCTGGATGGACGTGCAACAGGTGCGGGCCGGCACGGCGCCCGCCGTCAGCTACGATGTGGTCGGCCCCGTATGCGAGTCGGGCGACTGGCTGGCGCGCGAACGCGAACTGAGCGTGGAACCGGGCGACTTGCTGGCCATCATGCAGGCCGGGGCGTATGGTTTTACCATGTCGTCCAACTACAACACGCGCGGCCGCGCCGCCGAGGTGATGGTCGACGGCGACACGGTGCACCTGGTGCGCCGGCGCGAGGAGCCAGCCGAGCTGTTTGCGCTCGAATCGATGCTCAAGTAAGCAAGTGGGCGGCGCGCCTGCCCGGACGCCGCATCGCCGCCGAAGAGCACCTTCACTATGGCCGCATCATGGCAAGGGTGAATCCAGTCAACAAACTCTTCCAGCTCGGCGTCATCGATGCACCGAGCCGCATGGCCTGTCATGCAACCATCGGTGCCAGACTGACCGTGCCCAACTGGCCGTGCCTGACTGGCCGTGCCCAACTGGCCGTGCCTGACTGGCCGTGCCCGACTGGCAGAACGCTCGCTAAGCGTCGAACAGCGCTTCCACGCTGGGCGCGTCGACGGTGCGCTCGATCCAGTGTTCAAGTTCGGTTCGATTGGCGTGTTCGATGCGTTGCGCAGCCAGGTCCGGGACCGTGCCGAATCTGATACGCAACAGGCTGTTGAACACGCCGCGCAGTGCCATCAAGTGTCCTTCTGCCATACCTTCTGCCTTACCTTCTGCCTTACCTTCTGCCATACCTTCTGCCTTGGCTTTTTCCGCCAAAGCGACTCCCTGCTGAAAGCCGATCTGGCGCAACTGCTCGGCCCAGCTTAGCGTCGTCGATTCCATGTCAGCCACCTCCACACTATTCAAGTCAGGCACTTCCTGATCGTCATTCCTGCGCGCGAGCAGCGCTTTCCACCACGCCCACACCGAGTTGCGCAAGCTGGTCTGGGGCGTGTCCCGGAGCCAGGTCGCCAGCACCCGCAAATGCGTATGTAAGACATCGGGGATCTGTGAAAGTTCGATCCTGAACAACAGCGCCAGCAGGTCGTCATTTGCATCCAGCGCCTTCAGGTCCAGGCGCTGCTGGTCGATCAGTACGTAGCGCTGGGATGGCTGGAAGGCCGCCAGTTC
>NZ_RXLQ01000025.1 GCF_003953935.1 Massilia atriviolacea | reverse complement strand
GCCAAGATTCTGGGCGACGCAGCAGGTAAGTAATTTGTAGGAAAAGGCAGGAAAGCAGGTATACTTGCTTTCTTGCCTGATGTGCCCAAGCAAAAATTCATATCGCCGGCTCATCGCCGGTTCGTTCTTTTTAAGGGAATTACCATGTCCGCACCAAACCAGAAAATCCGCATTCGCCTCAAAGCGTTCGACTACAAGCTGATCGACCAGTCCGCACTGGAAATCGTCGACACCGCCAAGCGTACCGGCGCTGTTGTCAAAGGCCCAGTCCCACTGCCAACCCGCATCCAGCGTTTTGACGTCCTGCGTTCGCCGCACGTCAACAAGACCTCGCGCGACCAGTTCGAAATCCGTACGCACCAGCGTCTGATGGACATCGTGGACCCAACGGACAAGACCGTTGACGCGCTGATGAAGCTGGACCTGCCAGCTGGCGTCGACGTCGAAATCAAACTGCAATAATCATTGCCGTATTGCCGCCAACGCACTGACGTGCGCGGGCGAGTCAGGGCCGGGCGAGTTCGCGTTTAGCGAACGGACCCGGCCCTGATGCGTTAACGCCATCGCCGCCAGCTCAGGCGCACATTTTTTCCGCGCTTGCCTGTCCGTCCGCCTGCCCGTCCGCCTGCCCGTCCGCTTGCCCGTCTTCGTGCACGCTTTCCTGCAGGATATCCTGGCAGATCGCCCCCTGCTGCAACACCACCACGCGCTGCGCCATGGCAATGGTTTCCGGCCGGTGCGCCACGATGATGCGGGTCAGGTTCAGTTGCCGGATCGAGGCGTTGACCGCCACTTCGTTCCACACGTCGAGGTGGCTGGTGGCTTCGTCGAGCACCAGCAGGCGCGGCGACTTGTACAGCGCGCGCGCCAGCAGCAGGCGCTGCTTCTGCCCGCCCGACAGGCCGGTGCCGATGTCGCCGACGAGCGTGTTGTATCCCATCGGCATGGCCATGATTTCCGCATGCAAGGCGGCGGCCTGGGCGCAGCCCTGGACCCGCTCCTCGTCGCGCGTTTCGGCAAAGAAGCTGATGTTGTCCGAGATCGAGCCGGCGAACAGATGGTCGTCCTGCATCACCGTGCCGATCATCTGGCGGTAGTTCGACAAGCCCAGGTGGCCGAGCTTGATGCCGCCGACGAGGATCTCGCCGCCGGTCGGGGCCAGCAGCCCCAATAGCAGTTTCATCAGGGTGGTCTTGCCGCAGCCGGACGGCCCCGTGACCGCGATGCACTGGCCGGCCGGGATGCTCAGGTTCAGGTCCTGCAGGACGAACGGTTCGCCGTCCGCATAGCGGAACGACAGATTGCGGATCTCGACCGAGGGCGCGAGCGCCTGCGGATCGAGTTCGCATTCGAGCGCCGTTTCTTCCGGCTCGGAGAGGACAATGTCGGCCACCCGCTCGCCGTGCAGGCGCAGCATGGCGAATTCGAACACCTTGTCGACCAGGCTGGCCATGCGGCTGCTGAATTGGTCCTTGTAGCTGATGAAGGCGAAAATCATCCCGACCGAGAAACGGTTGTCGAGCACCAGCAAGGCCGCCATCCAGATCACGATCACCCGCTCGGTATTGAACAGGAAGGTGTTCGCGCTCTGGTACGACAGCGCCATCCTGGCGATCCGCAGTTCCGCATTGACCTGGTCGACCAGGGTGTTGAGCCAGCCGGCGTGGCGCGCCTCGTGGCGCCCGAACAGGCGGATGCTCTGCACCCCGCGCACCGATTCCAGAAAGTGGGTCTGCTGGCGCGCCGCGTGGATGATCTGCTCCGCGTTGGCGTCGCGCAGGCTGCGGAACAGCGCGCAGCGCAGGGCGATATAGATCAGCACCGCGATGCAGGCCAGCGCCGACAGTCGCGCGCTGTAGGCGACCATCATGGCCAGGGTGCCCAGCACCAGGAAGCCGTCGATGATCCCTTCGACGAACTGCGTGGTCAGGCTTTCCTGGATCGACCGGATCGAGCTGAAACGCGACACGATGTCGCCCGTGTGGCGCTTTTCGAAGTAGGACAGCGGCAGTTTCATCAGATGGCCGAAGGCGTTGCTCAGCCACTGGAGATTCAGGTTGGTCGACAGCACCGTGGTCACCCACGAGCGCACCGCGCCGACGGCGGTCTGCAACAGCACCAGCAGCAGAAAGCCGCAGCCGAGCACCGTGATCATGTCGCGGTCGGCCGAGAGCAGCGCTTCGTCGACCATCCACTGCATGTAGAAGGGCGCCGCCAGCGCGCACAGCTGCAGCACCAGGCCGAGCACCAGGATCTGCGCCAGGCCGCCCTTCAGGCCCGTCACGCCGCCCATCAGCGAGGTCAGCGAGAATTTCTGCGTCTCGTTTTGCGGCTTGAATTGCTGCGACGGCAGCAGTTCCAGCGCAACGCCGGTAAAGTGCTTGCCGCATTCCGGCAAGGGCAGGCGCCGCATGCCGACCGCCGGATCGTGAATCACGGCGTGGGTCGCCGAGACCGATTTCAGCACCACGAAGTGATTCAGGTCCCAGTGCAGGATGCAGGGCAGTGTCAGCTGCGCCAGCTGGTCCATGTCGAGCTTCAGGGGGCGCGGCTGCAGCGCCAGCGCTTGCGACATGGTCATCAGGCTGCGCAGGGTGGCGCCCTTGAGCGAGACCGAAAAACGGCGCCGCAGATTGGCCAGGTCGACCCGGTGTCCCCAGTAGCCGGCCACCATGCCCAGGCAGGCCAGGGCGCATTCGGCCGCCTCGGTCTGCAGCAGGATGGGAAGCGATTTACCCGGCCAGAAAGCCTGTTGCAGGCGCTCGTGGAAATGCATGGCGGTTCCGATTGTGTGAGAAAACGGTTGGCCGGACGCAACCCTCAACGTCCGGAGATGGTGTACAGCGGTTCCAGCACCCATTCATGCAGACGGCGCCGGTCGAGCGCGATGCTGGCGTCGACCAGCATGCCGGACTTGAGCGGCACCGCCTTGCCGTAGGCCGAGACCGACTGCCGCTCCAGCGTCAGGCGCAGGCGGTACATCGGTTCGGCTGCGCCGGCGGCGGCCAGGGCGGTGTCGGCCGGGCGCGAGGAGGTGTGCGCGACCTCGCGCACGCGCGCCGGGTGCTGGCCGAATTTCTGATACGGGAAGGCCTGGTAGCGCAGCGCGACCGCCATGCCCGGCTGGATGAAACCGATCAGGCGCGACGGCACGTAGATCTCCGCTTCCAGCTGCGCGCTGGCCGGCAGGACGGCGGCGAGGGTGGCGTCCGGGGTGACGCTCTGGCCGATGTCGCCGGCCACGGCGGTGACCACGCCGTCGATCGGCGCGCGCAGCACGATGTCGCTCTGGGCCTGGTTCTCGGCCAGGTCCTGGTCGAGCGCGCGCATGCTGCGCTCCAGGGCGGCGCGTTCGCGCTGCGCCTGCGGTCCGATCTCGCGCAGTTGCGCGCGCGCCTCGCCGGCGGCGCGTTCGGTCACCGTCCTGAGCCGCACCAGCTCGGCCAGGCGCTGGCGCTGTTCGAGCAGCTCGGCGCGCTTGTCGCTTAACTGGCTGGGGGAGATATAGCTGGTGCGGGCTAGGCCCTCGAAACGGCCGAACGCTTCCCGCGCCAGCGCCAGCCGGTCTTCCTGCAGCGCGATCTGCTCGGCCACGCGCGCCAGCTCGGCGCCGATATCGTCCACCCGGCGCCGCGCCGCAGTGGCGCGCTGGGCGGCCTGTTCGATGACCTGGTCCAGCTCGCCGCGGTAACTCTCACGGCGCTGGTGCAGCAGGGCGGCCACCGTCTGCTCGGTCGAGCCGGCCGCCGCGCTGGTCCGTTTGCCGGACAACACGAACAGCACCTCCCCGGCGGCGACCGCCTGGCCGTCGCGCACGCGCCGTTCCACGATCGTGCCGACGCGGCCGGGAATCACGCGGATCACGCCGCCGGTGGGCAGCAACAAGCCCTGCGATTGCGCCTTGCGCGTGGTGCTGAAACTGAGGAAGAAGGCAACGATGGCCAGCGCGATGCCGGCGAACAGGAGGGTCAGGGCGCGCTGTCCCGGCGCGCGGGCCAGGATGACCTTGCCGTACTGGCGGGCGCCGGCGTGTTCCAGCGCCTGCAGCCGGAACAGGGGACGGGCGGCCGGCGCTGCCGCGCTGTCGGGCGATGGGGTCTTGGACATGGACACTCCGATGGTTGAGTCGCCATCCTTGCACGCATATTTACTCAAGGCAATTCAAGCGCGGCGAGATTGGCGCCGGTCCAACACCGTACCGCCCCAAGATTGAGCCCGCTCAAGGCGCAGCGCTGGCAAGCAGCGCTGCAGATTTTGTTGTGGCACGGAATCGACGCGGTATACTGTCGCCCTTGCAACGCACGCCGACCTTCCATCGGCCCCTTCGCCATGATCGCCTTTTCCTTACGCAAGCTGATGCTGTGCGCTCTCCTGTCACTGGCCGGCACGCCCTGCATGGCCGAAGTGCCGGTGCTCGGCATCAAGGAGGCGTTGCGTGCTCCGGCTTACCTGTCGATGGACCTCTCTCCCGACGGTAAGCACATCGCCGCGATTGCGCGCAAGGGCGAGGCCAGCAAGCTGGTGCTGATCGATACGGCGACCATGGCGCCGCGTTTCCTGGAAAGCAAGGGTTCCGTCATGAATAACCCGAGCGACGTCGACTGGGTCGATAACAAGCGCCTTGCGGTCGATGCCGACCGGGGCGTGGAGCTGATCGACGTGGACGGAAAGTACCTGGGTTATATCGGCGTGCGCTACACCGGCACCGTCCTGCCCGACAGCGCCGGCAATACGCGCGTCATTGCCCGACGTGCAGACATGCCCGCATATATCGCCCGCATTACGCTCGAGACAGGTGCCTCCGAAGTAGTCAACTTCCATATGCCGGGCAAGCCGATGTGGTGGGTGCTCGACGACAATGGCGACGCCCGCGTGGTCACTACCATCAGCACCGCCCTGTGGTCGGACGATACCAGCATCACGCATTGGTACCGGGCCGCCCAGGACAAACCCTGGGAAAAGCTGGCCACCTTCGCTTTCGGCGAAGAGCACTGGTGGCCGGAAAGCCTGGCGCGCGACCAGAAGTCGCTGGTGGTCCGTTCGCGCCAGGGCCGCGACACCTTTGCCTACTTTCGCTACAGCCTGGAAACGCGCACAGTCGGCGAATTGCTGGCCGGTCATCCGACCCAGGACATTCACGTGCCCGACACCGAAACCGACGGCCAGTTCCGCCTGGTCGCTACCGCCGGCATGAAGCCGGTGCTCGAATGGTTCGACCCGGCGTGGGCGGCGATGCAGAAGAGCATCGATGCGGTGCTGCCGGACCGTATCAATCTGTTGTCCGGCAACGTGACCGAGAAGCTGCTGGTCTATTCGTACGGCGATGTCGATCCGGGCCAGTGGTTCTTGCTGGACGTAAAGGAGGCATCGCTGCGCAAGGTTGCCTCGGCCAAGCCGGAGATCGATGTCGGCGCCATGCGCCCGATGCAGATCGTGCGTTATACCGCGCGCGACGGCTTGAGCATTCCCGCCTATCTCACCTTGCCGGCCAAAACCGGTGCGCCGAAGGCGGCGGTGGTCCTGATTCACGGCGGCCCGGCCGCGCGCGATGGCTGGCGCTTCAATCCCGAGGTGCAACTGCTGGCCGCACGCGGCTATGCCGTGTTGCAGCCGCAGTTTCGCGGTTCCAGCGGTTTCGGCAAGGCATTCATGGCAGCCGGCTATGGCCAGTGGGGCCTGGCGATGCAGGATGACATCAGCGATGGCGCGCGCTGGCTGGTCGAGCAGGGTTACGCCGATGCGCAGCGCATCTGCATCTACGGCGCCAGCTACGGTGGCTATGCCGCGATGTGGGGGCTGGCCAAGACGCCCGAGCTGTTTCGCTGCGGCGCCAGCTTTGCTGGCGTCAGCGATATTGCCTACATGCTTAAGGACGATTCCGATACCAATGCCCATGCCACCGGACGCCTGGGAACGGAAATCCTGGTCGGCAGGGCGGGGCGCGAACAGCAGGTATTCGACCAGGTCTCGCCCTTGAAGAACGCGGCGCGCATCACGGCGCCGGTGCTGCTGGCCCACGGCAATTGGGACCGGCGCGTGCCGATCGCCCATGGCCGCAAGATGTACAAGGCGCTCAAGGAGGCGAACAAGGAAGTCGAATGGTTGATCCTGGACGAAGAGGGCCATGGCATTTACCACGAAAAGAACCGTGAGAAGTTCTATAACGCCCTGTTCAAACTGTTCGACCGCACTATCGGGCCGGGCGCGCCGCCCTGATGCCGGTCAGGCCGGCTGGCGCCTGCGCCGGCGCGCGCCCAGCATCGCCAGCGCACCCAGGCCCAGCAGACCGAGGCCGGCCGGTTCCGGCACTGCCACGGTACTCATGGAAAACTCCTCGATCTCGCCATAGAACACGGTCGAGCGTCCCGAGGCCACGTCGGTATGGCCGAACTGCGCCTGTTTCATCATGTACTGGTACAGGTCGGGCCGCACCTTGGCCGACAAGGGCGCGGTCAGGCTGGCGCTGGCGCCCGCAAAAAAGTGCTCCATCGATTCGATGCCGTGGTAGGCGTAGAGGCTCTCCTCGCGCGTGGTCCAGTTCACTCCGGCAAACGCCTGGTCCGATCCCCACGGGTTCGGGGCCGACGCGCCGTTCGCGGTCTGCTGCTGGAAGTTGCCGATGCGGCGGTAGTCGCGCGTCACGCCATCGACCGTGATGCTTGCGCTAAACAGGTTCAGGCCGTACAGCGCATGGTACTGGTCCAGGTAGCTGTCGCGGGTGGCCGTCGTATCGTCGAAGGTGAGGGTCATCTGGAATTTCTTGCCGACCAGGTTACCGGGGCCGAAGTCATCGAGAGTGTTCTGGTACACGCTGCTGACCACGCCGCGCGAGGTGGTGGTGAGAATGGTCGCGTGGGCGCTGGAGACCCAGGCCGAGGCGGCGAGCGCGAGGATGAGAAGTGTTTTTGCTGTCACGTTATTCTTTCTTATATTTTAATTAAGATGGCCTGCTGTTCAAGCAAAAATCATGCCACTTGGAAATTGTTGTTTGGTATCATCGACTTATGGTTGTCGGTAAACACATGGGGTCGAGCGCTGTAAAATTTCCCGACACGATGCTGCGCGCCGCCCGCCGGTTGACTGTCCCGTTCGCGCCCGGGATACTGTCGGCATGACCACTTCCCACGCCCGCGCATGCCTGTAACGATCCTGATAGTGGAAGATGAGCTGGCGATTGCCGACAGCATCGCCTACGCCCTGCGCACCGACGGTTTCGTGGCGCAGCATGTGAGCCTGGGCGCGCAGGCGCTGCAGGCGATGCGCGCGACCGATCCGGCCACGCTGCCGGCGCTGGTGGTGCTCGACGTCGGCCTGCCCGACATGAACGGCTTCGAGGTGTGCCGCCAGCTGCGCCAGTTCTGCAACGCGCCGGTGATCTTCCTGACCGCGCGCAGCGACGAGATCGACCGCATCGTCGGACTCGAAATCGGCGCCGACGATTACGTCACCAAGCCATTTTCGCCGCGCGAGCTGGTGGCGCGCATCCGGGTCGTGCTGCGCCGCCTGGCGCCGCCGGCCGCACCGGGCGCGCCCACCCCCGGCGCGCGCTTCGAGCTGCGCGACGCCGAAGCGCGCATCCTGTACCGGGGCCAGGCGCTCGACCTGACCCGCTACGAATACCTGCTGCTCAAGACCCTGTGCGAGCGGCCCAGCCATGTGCTCTCGCGCGCGCAGTTGATGGACCGGGTCTGGGCCGACGCGCCCGATACCCTCGACCGCACCGTCGACGCCCACGTCAAGTCGCTGCGCGCCAAGCTGCGCCAGGTCGACGCCAGCGACGACCCGATCCAGACCCATCGCGGCATGGGCTACAGCCTGGCGGGTGCATGAGAATCGGCCTGCGCATCCTGCTCGGCTACTTTCTGATCGTCGGGCTGGCGGCGTGGTTTTTGCTCAATGTGTTCGTGGCCCAGGTCAAGCCGGGCGTGCGCTCGACCCTGGAAGACACCCTGGTCGACACCGCCCACCTGCTGGCCGAAGTGGTGGCCGACGACGTCAAGGCCGGCCGCGTGGACCAGTCCCAGCTGCTGGCGCGCCTGCAATCGTTCGGGCGGCGCCGCGTGGACGTCGCGATCGACGGCTTGAACAAGCGCAGCCTGAATTACCGCGTGTACATCACCGACGTGCAGGGGCGGGTGACCTTCGATTCCAGCGGCAAGGATGTGGGCAAGGATTATTCGCGCTGGAACGATGTCTACCTGACCCTGCGCGGCGAGTACGGCGCGCGCAGCACGCGCGACGCGTATTCGGACGACACCCACGCGGTGATGCACGTGGCCGCGCCGATCATGGACGGCAAGGACATCATCGGGGTGCTGACCGTCGCCAAGCCGGTCTCGACCGTGCAACCCTTCGTCGAACGCAGCCAGCGCATCATCCTCACGCGCGGCGCCGTGCTGCTGGCGCTGTCGCTGCTGATCGGCATGGCCTTCGCGTACTGGCTCAACCGTGCCCTGCGCGCGCTGATGCTGTACATCGCCGATGTCGAGGCCGGCCGCAAGGCTACTCTGCCGCCGCTCGGCAACAACGAAATCGGCACGCTCGGACGGGCATTGGAAGCGATGCGCAACAAGCTCGAAGGCAAGGAATATGTGGAAGAACTGATGCACACCCTGGCGCACGAGCTGAAGAGCCCGATTGCGGCGATCCAGGGTTCGGCCGAGCTGATGCAGGAAGACATGCCGGCCGCCGAGCGCCAGCATTTCCTCAACAATATCCTGAACCAGAACCTGCGCCAGAAGCAGCTGATCGACAAGCTGCTGGCGCTGATCCGCGTGGAAAAGCAGCAGCGCCTGGGCGCGCCGGAAACGGTCGCGCTGCGCAGCCTGGCCGTGGAGGTGCGGGCCGATGTGTCGGCACGCATGCTGGTGCGCGGGGTGACGCTGGAAACCTTCATCGACAACCTGATCGTCAAAGGCGACCGGCTGCTGCTGCGCCAGGCGGTGGGCAACCTGCTCGACAACGCCATCGATTTCTCGCCGCCGGGCGGCGTGATCACGATGCGTGCCGAAGAAGTGGGGAACGAGGTGATCGTCAGCGTCGCCGACTGCGGCGCCGGCATACCCGCGTTCGCGCTTGAGCGGCTGTTCGAGCGTTTCTACTCGCTGCCGCGCCCGGATGGGGCGAAGAGTACCGGCCTGGGCTTGCCGTTCGTGCGCGAAGTGATGGCGCTGCACGGCGGCCGGGTGACGGTCGAGAACGCCGAGCCGTGCGGGGTGCGCGCCCGGCTGCACTTGCCGCTGGTGCTGGTTTCCTGAATCAAAACGCGGAGTCGCCTGCCCGATGCGACTCCGCAGCTTCAACCTACCTATACTGGTGTTGCGACTACTTTGCTTTGAGAAGCTTTACGCCATAGGCGGAACCCACTCCCAAGGCAAATCCTACCCCTGCATAGATAGCCCATCCGACAAGCAGAGGCAAGCCGCCGCTGACGCGATCGATATCATTTTCTGTCAAAACGCCTAATGCCGGCGGTGCTTCCGTGTCGATGATCGAGGTCATAAAAACTCCAGATAGTTGAGATTAAAAAACACGTTCCGCTGGCTTATCAGAGGTCGAAAAATAGCGCCTTGCCGATGCTCCAGCCGCCCCAAGTTCCCAACACAAAAAGAACAGTGCCGATCATCTGTGCCAGCGAAGGTTGTGCCGTCATGTTTTTCTCCAGGAAGATATCAGGCCCACATTGCGCGGCCAACAGTCCAGCCGCCGACACATCCAGCGATGAACGCGCCGGCGTAGTAAGCCGCCACAACCATCGGTAAGCCACCGCTGATATTGTCGATATCGTCGTCATTCAGGACTTGCAGTGGCAAGCTTGCTTGAGGGATGACCATGTTCATAGCGTTTCCTTGTCGAAGTTGGAGGGATGCAGTGCAAGTGCACGTGGTAACAAAACTCAACCACGATGCACTAGGGGAAATCATATTCCGCAGCATTCTTTTGTCAGAGAGAATTATCAAATGGGAAGCACTGAGCTAGCCTCCCATTTGATTGCCGCGTCTTGGATTTTTGGCAAACTGCGATTTTTCCGAGAGGCTGGACTTCGTGTCCGGGCGAGTCGCGACCTTTTGCGCGATTCGCGCATGCGGAAACAAACGCCAACGCGACACTTCTATCTTGAAAGGAATGTCATGAACGGATCAGGTATCCAATTATCGAAGTCCCGGTCGACGTTCGCTCTTCAATGACGCGCGCAGCGTTTCCTGACCGGGCCCGGCCCGGCCAGCACGCGTTCATGCGCGCGACTTCACATTCACCGCATACCCAGCGCACACGCGCTGCCTACACTGGCTCCACCATCAATCGGGAGCCTCCATGCAAAAAACACTGTTGTACAAGATACTCGCCATCCTGGCGCTCACCTTGCTGATCTGCCTGCCGTTAGTGATGATCCAGGGCACCATCCGCGAACGCAGCGAGTTCCGTGCCGAAGCGGTCTCCAGCATCGCCGCCGATTCGGTGCGCGAACAGTCGATCGTCGGTCCGGTCATGGTCATCCCCTACACCGACGAATTCGACGCCGTGGTCCCGGCCGCCGATGGCACCGCCGGCAAGACCGAAACCATACGCCGCTCGGTCAGCCGCGTGCACCTGGTGTTTCCGAACCAGCTCAATGTCGACGGCAAGTTCGATACCGACTACCGTTATCGCGGCATCCACCGGGTGCTGTTCTACAGCGGCCAGCACAAGCTGAGCGGCGACTTCGACCTGCCGCTGAAATCGGCCCTGCCGCGCAATAACCCGCTCTCGCGCATCACCATCGGCCAGGTCAGCATCGCGGTCGGCATCGAGGATGTGCGCGGAATCCGCAACATCCCGTCGATTACCTGGGGCAAGCAGGCGATCGAGTTCCAGCAGGGTACCGGTACCACCGCCCTCGGCAGCGGCCTGCATGCCGACCTGCCGGCCATGGACCTCGAACAGACCGGCCGCGTTCCCTTCGCCTTCAACCTCGGCCTGGACGGCATCGAGCGCCAGCATTTTTCGCCGGTCGGGCGCAACAACCAGATCAGCCTGACGTCGAAGTGGCCCCATCCCCAGTTCGCCGGTAACTTCTTGCCGTCGACCAAGGACCGCGTCATCAACGACGATGGCTTCAAGGCCAACTGGGCGATTTCCTCCCTGTCCACGGCCGCCCAGCAGCAGTTGCTGGCCCTGCAAGCCGGCACGGCAGGCGCGGATGCCACCCCGGCCGCGCAAGCCGCCGCCGCGCGCGCCGCGGCCCAGGTGGACCGCTTCAGCGTGGCTTTTATCGAACCGGTGAACGTCTATTCGCTGGCCGACCGCGCCACCAAGTACGGCTTGCTGTTCGTGGCGCTGACCTTTGCCGCTTTCTTCATCTTCGAAATCCTCAAGCGCCTGCCCATCCACCCTGTGCAATATCTGCTGGTCGGACTGGCGCTGGTGCTGTTCTTCCTGCTGCTGGTCGGCCTGTCGGAACATATTCCCTTTGTCGTGGCGTACGCCATCGCCAGCACGGCCTGCATCCTGCTGCTGGGTTTCTACCTGAGTTTCGTGTTGCGCGACTGGCGGCGCGGGCTGGGTTTCGGCGTGGCGCTGACCGTGCTCTACGGCGCGCTGTATGGCTTGCTGGTGTCGGAGAATAATGCGCTGGTGCTGGGCAGTATCCTGCTGTTCGCCGTGCTGGGCGCGATCATGGTGGCAACCCGCAAGGTGGACTGGTACCAGGTCGGCAAGACCGAGGCGGAGCCGGTCACGGTGGTGTCCTGAAGAATCGCCGCCGGGCCTGCGCAGTGCGGGTCCGGCGGCGTGGACGGTCAGTCCTTGGAACCGGTGGTCCAGCGCAGGCCGAAGCCGAAACGGCGGTCCATCAGTTCGTGCGCGCTTTCGCGGCCGACCTGCGAGAAATACTCGGCCAGCTTGGTGACCTGCATGCTGCCGCCCCGGTTTTCGATCATGGCGATCGCGCACATCATCTGGTTGCCGCCCTGGTCGAGCCGCACTTCGATCGGCGCCTGGTCCGGCATGTTGATGGTCACCACGCCGTCGGTGGCGGACCAGTTCGGCGCGCCGTCGTAGATGAAGGCGAAGATCAGGGCGCGCTTCATGTCGTTGAAGTGGTCGCCGTTGATGGTCAGGTTTTCGCCGTCGGTCGATTGTCCGGTGCGGTCGTCTGCCGCCAGGCGGATGTAAGGCGGGCGGTCGAAGTCGCCCCAGGCATTGCCCAGCGCTTGCACCAGGCCGGGACGGCCGTCGGCCATCTCGTACATGCAGCCCAGGTCGAGGTCGATGCCCTTGCTGCCGCCGCCGCCGGTCAGGCGCGAGAAAAAGCCCGGCTTGGGCGCGGCCCCGGCGGGCGCGTTGCGGTTCCAGTTCAGGTTGACGTGGATGCGGCCGAAGCCCCGGCTGCCGCCGCGCTTGTCGAGCGAGACCTTGTCGCCGCGCTTGTCGAGCGTCACTTTCGACAGCGACACCGGCTTTTGCGGCGGCGGCGCCGGCGGGACCGGGACCGGGACCGCTGCGGGCGGCGTCGCGCTCGGCGATGCGCTCGGCGCAGCCTCCGTGCCGCCGAAGTGTTTCAGCAGCGCCGACAGGCCGCCGTTGAAGCCCTGGCCGACCGCGCCGAAGCGCCAGATGCCGTCCTTGCGATAGATTTCGCCGACGATGACGGCTTTTTCATCCTGGAAGTCGGCGCCCGACCAGGGGAACTGCACGCTGTCGCCGAGCTTGATGCTGCTGGCGCCCACGCTGCGCATGGTGCCGTTGCCGTCGATGGCGGCCACGAACACCAGCTTGGCGATCGAGGCCGGCAGCGCGTCCAGGTTGACCGCGAAGCTGGCGGCGCGCCCGGCCAGGGTCATGTTGATTTCATTGGCGGGACTGGCCAGCTGGTTGTAGAACACCATGTAGCGCTCGTCCGAGAGCTTGTCGCTGCCGTCCAGGCCGAAGCAGGAGATATCCACCACCAGCCCGGCCGTATCGATGTCGACCATGACATTGAAGGGGGCGCTCAGGCCCAGGTCGGTCAGCTTGCCTTTTTGTCCGCGCGAAAAATTATTCACCTTGTCGTCCTTTTCAATCAAATGATGATCAGATTTCCCTTGGGATTGCCGGGCTCATCGGAGGGAGCTCGTGATGAGCGCCGAATACCTTCGACTGTTCGACCGTGCGCTCGGCCCAGGCGCGGTGGGTCGCCACTTCGCACATCGAATCATGCATCTTGAACACGGCCGGCGCGCCGACCTCGAGGATGGCACGGGCCGCCGCCAGGTCGTTCGGCTTGACCCGGTAGTGCTGCTCGATGGGCGCGATCTGGCTCGGGTGGATGGCGGTCTTGCCGACCATGCCGTGCGCCAGGTCCTCCATCACTTCCTGGTCCAGCAGTTCGGGCAGGTCCAGGTGTTCGAACACCGGGGCGGTCAGCACGAAGCCGTACGGGCGGAAGGTGGTCACCAGGCGCGCGATGACCGGTCCGAGCGGCGTGCGGTACAGGGTCATGGTGCGCGGACGGCGCAGGCCCAGCAGGGCCAGCAGGTCGTTGCCGCCGATGCGCAGCGCCAGGATGCGCTGGCGCACGCCGGGCGCTTCGAGCATCTTGCGAAATTGCCGCATTTCCCAGTCGTTGAAGACTTCCGCCGTTTCCAGGGTCGGCATCAGCATGTGGTCGGTATGGCGGATCTGCTTGAAATAGGCGTCGAAGTTGTAGCGCGTCGCCTTCGGGATCACAAAGCCGGCCAGCTTGTCGGCGCCCGGCATGGCCAGCACGCGCGCCATGACGTCCGGATTGCGCACGCGCACGAAGCGTTCGGCCGTGCCTTCCCTGCGCATGTTCGCCAGCACCACCGACAGGTTGAACAACGCCCAGCTCAGGTCGGCGTCGGCGACCGCGTCTTCGGTGCAGAAAATCAGCGAACGCACGTGCCCCATGCGCTCGCCATTGGCCACGTCCATCAGGTATTTGTGATTCGCCGGCACGTATAGCGACGCTCCCATCGATTTAACCATCCAGTGCACTCCTGATCAATGAAACGGCGTGATACGGCAACGTGCTGTCGACGATCACGGGAATGTGTTTTTCTTGCGCCAGCAGGGCCAGGTGGGCCACGTCGGCCGCGCCGGCGTCGCGCAGGATCAGGAGGCGCGGGCTGCGCCGAAGCAAGACGCGGGTCGCTTCGCCGATGCCGGGCTTGATCATGTTGACGTCGCCGATGCCATGCTGCTCGAGCGCCGCCAGCATGTAGGCGCGCGAGATGGCGCCGGCCTGCTCGCGGTCGACCGCGACTGCCTCCGGCGCGCCGTCGGCGGCGGCGATCTCCAGCGCGGCCGCCACCAGGCCGTCGGCGAAGCTTTGCGACTGGTCGTGCGCTTCGAACTGCCGATAGTACACGCAGCCGTGGAAGTCCCCTGGTCCGATTGCCTCGTTCAGGATGGAACGGCTGATCAGGCCCGAGACCGTGGCGTTCAGTATGCTCGACGGAATCAGGTAGTCGTCGCAGGAGGCGGCGCAGGCGGCGCTGCCGGCCAGGTCCGACAGCACGTACAGGCCGCCGTCGATGGCGGTGCCGCGACGGGCGTTGAATTCGTCGATGGCGCTTGATAACTCGCGCGAAATCACGCCCTTGCCGGTCCAGCCGTCGATGAAGACGATCGATTCCGGCGCGTGGCCTTGCGCCAGGATGTGCTCGAGCGCGACCTGGTCGATGCCGCGGTCGCGGATGATCGAGACCGAATAGTGGGTGCTCGGGCGGCCGTAGACCTTGGGCAGCAGGCTGTTGAGCACGACGCCGACCGGGGTGCCGGCGCGCGCCAGCGAGACCAGCGTCACGGGGCCGCTGCGGCGCTGGGCGATCAGGCCGGCCAGGGTCAGGCAGTCGCGCGCCATGCGCGCCGTGTTGGCGGCGCAGGCTTCGCGGAACACGGCCAGGTAGCGCTCGGACGGCAACGATTCCGGCGACAGCATTTCGCTGTAGTGGCGCTGGCCCGACTGGATCAGGAATTCCTTTTCCGGGACGTCGACGAAGTCCTGCATGGCCAGCGGCTTGAGCAGGAAGCTGACGTCTTCCGAACGGTAACTGCCGGAAAAATTCATAGGGTCTCCAGGGTCAGGCCGGCCAGCTGGGTGCGGCTCGGCACGATGGCGTAGTCGCAGGCGGCCATGAAGCGCGCGTCGGATTTGCTGTCGCCCATGCCGAAGGTGAGGATGTCGCCATGCTCGGCGCGCAGGCGCGCGCTCACGTGCGCCACCGCGTGCGATTTGTTCAGCGCGCGCGGCAAAATCGCCAGGTTGTTGCCGTTGCGGTGGATGAAGTAGTCGCGCTTGCCTTCGCTGATCCACGGCTGGACCACCTCGCGCTCGATCGGCTCCAAGTTGGCCGCGATTTTGTGCGGGTCCTTCACCACCAGATAGAACGGCGTGTCGAAATCCTCGATCAGGCGGGCGCGGTTGCCGAAGCCGGTGCGCTCGGCCCAGGCGTCGATCAGGCCGGCGAGCTCCTGCAGGCCGGGCAGGGCGGCCTGCATGGCGCCGCGCATGTGCTCCAGCCATTCCTGGTCGACCGCGCCGTCGGGTTCAAGCACGATCCCGCCGTAGTCGAGCACGGCGTAGCTGTGGAAGTCGATGCCCACGCGCCGGAACGCATTCAGGTTGCGCGCGGTGGTCGGGATCATCGTCATGCCCTCCTGGGCGAACGCGAGAAAGGCGCGCTGGCCGGGCGTGGTGTACGAGATCGGGCTGCCGTCCTTGAGGAAGGCGGCCGCTTCGACCGGCAAGCCGCGGCCCTCGCACTTTTCCAGCGACTGGAACAGGGTGTCGTCCAGGTCGGCGAACAGGAATTTCTCAAACTTCTTCAATGTGGGTCTCGGTCTTAAAGTGGAAAAGACGCGCGTTCAGCGTGTCTGCAAGGTCGCGCAGCGCCGGGGAGGGCGCGGTTTCGTGGCACAGGAAGACGTGGTCGTACTGGCCGGGGGTGACGTTATACAGGAAATTGGCCACACCCTCGCCGTAATTGTCCGGGAAGCTGAGCGCGGCCCCGACCGCGCCCCAGGTCAGGATCGGCGAACGCGTGGTCGATTGCACCACCACGTCCAGGCCCAGGCCTTCGAGCGCGGCGCCCAGCAGGTAGGACGGGTGCATGAATTCGCCGGTGCCGAGCACCAGCACGCGCTCGCCCGGCTTGACGCCGGCCGCCAGCCCTTGGGCCAGAGCGGGCGGCAGGGCCAGGGCGCGGTGCAGGCCGTAGCGGCCGAACGCGCCGCTGGCGCCGCGGTCGGCCGAGGGGTCGAAGCGTTGCGCCGGGGCGCCGCCGCCTGCCAGCTGGCCGGGCGTGAAGCGGTACTCGCCGCTGACCGGCGCGCCCATCGTCACCGGCAGGCCGAAGCGCTCGGACAGGGCTTGCGTGGCAGCCTCGCCCATGAAGTTGGTGATGGTCGCCAGGTGCACGTGGGCGATGCCGGGATTGAGCTTGCGGCAGGCGTTTGCGAGGTTCAGGAAGGTGTTGCCGGTGCTGGCTTCATCGTCGACCAGGACCAGGGCTTTGGCGCCGAGCAGCAGTTCGCGCGTGCGCGCGTCCGGCGG
Source organism: Massilia atriviolacea (assembly GCF_003953935.1). Taxonomy (GTDB): domain Bacteria; phylum Pseudomonadota; class Gammaproteobacteria; order Burkholderiales; family Burkholderiaceae_D; genus Telluria_A; species Telluria_A atriviolacea. The sequence goes on along the minus strand of NZ_RXLQ01000025.1, from coordinate 47,060 downwards.
CATGTGCAGGAACTGGCGCGGGGCGTGGCTGTGCGCTTCCTCGAATTCGATGATGGGGGCGTCGCCGACCCGGTAGCGCGAGGTGTGCAGGAACAGGCCTGCGCGCCCCGGATGGGCGGCCAGCCAGGCTTCGAACACGCCCTGGCCCAGGCCGATGGCGGTTTCGGCCATGGCGATGAAGACCACCGGGCCGGGCAGTTCGGGCACGGTGGCGGCCAGGCTCTGGTGCACACGGCGCATCATGGACGGGGTGACCGGCCAGTGCTTGCCCAGCACCTTGCTCAGGAACAGGAAGCCGCGCTTGGCGTTGGCGCGCGCGGCAAAACCCATCACCTCGTCCAAGGCGAAGGCGCTGTCGTGGATGTCGAGTTCGAGCTCGCCGGTCGGCAGGCTCAGGCGATGGCGTTCGGGGGCTTGCATCATGCTCACAGCAAGTCCACCGTGTGCAGCTCGGCCGGGGAAGTCAGCTCGGCCACGCGGATGCCGTTGCGCACCGGCGGCACCGCGACCTTGTCGAAACCGTCGGCAAAGCCTTTCAGGGCGATGTAGGGCAGGTTGGGACCGGCCACGCAGGCCATGCCGACGCCGCCCGACATGCGCGGGTTGATTTCGAGCAGGTGCAGCTTGCCGTCGCCTTCGCGGAACTGGACGTTGAACACGCCGTTCAGGCCGTGGATGCGGGCCAGTTCGGCAGTCGCTTCCAGGATGTCGTCGCGCATGTCGATCACCTGGCCGCGCCCGGCCTGCATCGGCTTCTTGCGCGCCACGGCGGCGACCAGGCGGCCGTTGTCGCCCACGCAGTCGACGCTGTATTCGACGCCGTCCAGGTAGGCCATCAGCAGCATGGTGCGGAACTCGCCCAGCTCGGCCAGGCCGCGCCGCATGTCTTCCAGGCCGATGTGGTATTCGGCGCCGGCCAGCAGCAGGGCGGCGCTGCTGCGCTCTTCGTCGAGGATGGCGAAGCCGAGGCCGTACACCGAGCGCGACGGCTTGACGCACAGCTTGGGATAGCGCGCGCGCAGTTCGGCATAGCCGGCGTCGAACTGGGCGATGTTTTCGAAGACGCGGAATTCGGCCACCGGCGCGCCGGCCAGCTCGGTGCTGGCGTAGAAGCGGCCCTTGTCGTGGATCAGTTCCAGCTGCGCCTGCGTGGCGGCGCTGAGCACGCGCGTGCCTTGCGCTTCGAAGCGGGCGTGGGCGCCGGCCAGTTCGGTCGACAGGCGGCCGGGAATGAAGATGTCCACCTCGTGCTCGCGGCAGAAGGCCAGGCACCAGTCGATGTACGCGTCGTTCTCCAGGCCGGTCGGCTCGACAAAGAATTCGTGCGCCACGCGGCCGGCGGCGGCGTGCGGATTGGCATTGCTGTAGATGAGGTGGAAACGGCCTTCCCCATCGGCTTCGCGGATGAGGTTGATTGCCGCGTACACGGACGAAAACGTCCTGTTGAACCAGACACGCATGAGTTGCTTTCTTATTGAATCGTTATTGTTATTGCTATTTCTAGGCGAGCAGGCGGTGCTGCTTGGCCAATCTTATCCAGCCCGGGTATTCTGCCATGAGCAGGTCGTATAACTCGGAATCCGAGTGTTCGTCGGGCGAACTGACCGAAAAATAGCCGGCGTTGTCGACCAGGCGCCCGGACAGCTCGTCGAGCTGTTCGAGGAAGGGGAAATCGGAATCGGCGAACTGGAGCAGTTTCTTGCTTTTCGACTTCTTGCCCTTGCCGATGCCCATGAATTGCCAGAAGATCGGTTCGTAGCTGGCCCAGCGCAACTGCTTTTCGGTGAGCGGCTTGTCGGAGGTGCCGCCATCGGTGACGAACATGACGAACACCGGCAGCGGCGCCGTCGCTGCGCTCTTGCGCTCGCCGCCCTGGGAGTCCGGAAAGTAAAAGCGGCGCACCGCTTCCATGGCGCGGCCGTAGCGGGTGTCGCCTTCGAGCGGATGGGCTTCGACGACGTCGCGCACGTAGCTGCGGGCATTGCCGAGGTTCATCGGAGCGGGCTGGTGCACTTTGGAGCCGAACAGGAAGACGTCGATCTCGCCGTCGTCGTCGAACTTGCAGCCGAGCGCCAGGATGCGGTCGGCGAACTGCTGCACCAGGCCCTTGCGGTAGAGCGTGCTCATGGAGCCGGAAATGTCGAGCACCAGGGCCACCTTGGCGCGGTGGCTGGCCAGTCCGACTTTTTCCAGCGAGACGGTGGCTTGCTTGACCAGGCTGACCAGGTGCGGGGCCTTGGCTTCGATGCGTTTTTCCAGCGAGATGCGGCCGGGCTCGGGGGCGGGGCGGGGCGCCGGCGCGGCCACCGGCGCGGGCGCGGCAACGGCGCCGCCGAAGTGGGCTACCAGCGCGTCGAGGCCGCCGTTGAAGCCCTGGCCGACCGCCATGAAGCGCCACTGGCCATCCTTGCGGTACAGATTGCCCAGCATGATGGCGCGTTCCTGCGCAAAATCCTGTCCTGAAAACGCGAAGCGCGCTTGTTCGGCGCCGCCGGCCAGCAGGCGCAGGTAGCCGCTGGAAAGCTGCGCCATGGTGCCGTCGCCGTCCACGCTGGCGGTGATGGCCAGCTGGTCGATCGCGGCCGGCAGCAGGCCGGTATCGATCGAAAAGCCGAGCAGGTCGCCGCGGATGTCGCACAGCGCGACCCCGCCGCAGGGCGTGCGCGGCTGGTTGAAGAAGGTCATGTAGGGCTCGTCGAGCAGCTTGCCGTCGGCGCCCAGGCCGAAGCAGGCGAAGTCGAGCCGCAGGCCGCTGGCGGCCAGGCCGATGTCGAGGCGGCCGTCGGGGGCGATGCCGGCCAGCGGCAGACGCTGCCCGCGTGTGAGGTTGTCCATGGTGTCCGTTCAGGAAAAGGCGATATCTGGAATGACGGCTTGACGGCTGCAGGCCGCAAAACGCGTGTTGCTATACATACGCACCCCCACACGTCACAACGCCCGCAAGGCGCCGCTCTGCAGCGGCATCCTTGCGGGCGCGGACCGGCGGGTGATGCCTTAAGCGTTAACGCCGAACGACTTGGCCAGCGGGCCCAGACCGCCCTGGAAGCCCTGGCCGATGGCCTTGAACTTCCATTCGGCGCCGGCGCGGTACAGTTCGCCGAAGATCATCGCCGTTTCGGTCGAGCCGTCTTCGGACAGGTCGTAACGGGCCAGTTCCTTGTCGCCGTCGGCGTTCAGGCAGCGGATGTAGGCCTTGCCGACCATGCCGAAGTTCTGCTTGCGCGACTCGGCTTCGTGAATCGTCACGCAGAACGAGATCTTGTCGACTTCGGGCGGCACCGCGCTCAGGTCGACATTGACCTTTTCGTCGTCGCCTTCGCCGGCGCCCGAGGTGTTGTCACCGGCGTGCACCACCGAGCCGTCGCTCGACTTGAGGTTGTTGTAGAAAATGAAGTCGGCGTCGCCACGGACCTTGCCGTCGGCCTTGAGCATGAAAGCGCTGCCGTCGAGGTCGAACGCGCTGCCGTCGGTCGCGCGCGGATCCCAGCCGAGGCCGATCACGACCCTGGTCAGTCCCGGAGCTTCCTTGCTCAGGTTGACGTTGCCGCCTTTTTGCAAACTGATTGCCATGTATAACTCCTTGTAACGGGTTGAGGGACACTTCCACGCCAGCGCACTGGCGACGATAACAAAATTACAGTGTTGCAATTTCCGGTCGTAATATACAACGTGCTTGCCAAGCTGTATATGGGCGCACATGAGCGGGAGGCAAGCGCTAAATTTTTATTCTGAGGTTTTCACGTCACGCCACTCTGGGCGTTGCTGGACAGAAATCAGCGCGGGCCATAAACTGGCGACGTTACCTCCAAGCTTTGCCGCCCCGTCCATGACCCCAGATCTTGCTATCCGCCGTTCCATCCGCAAGGTCACGCATGCCGACTTTGCCGCCTACCCTATCTGGGAATGGGCGATCGACGAGGAAGTCAATCTCGGCAACGGGGAATCGTTCGTGCGCCCGACCAGCCTGGACGCGGTGCCGCTCGACCCGCTCGGGCACTATATCGTGGCCGCCAACACCACCCTGAGCGACGGCGTGATCCTGCCGTCCTGCGTCGAAGTGAGCACGCGCGGCAAGAAGCAGCATGTCGAGCCCATGTTCGTGTTCCTGCTGGACCGCCACCTCGATTTCGCCGGGGTGGAAACCACCGCCTTGCTGAGCCGGTATACCAAGCGCGTCAATATTTACCCGGTGCGCTGGGAAATGGCGGTGCCGATGGCGGGCGAAACGCGCCTGCGCAGCGGCAAGGTGCGGCGCGGGCTGTGGGAGCGCCTGGCGCAGTTCTGGCTGCGCCTGCGCATCGGCGCCGGCGGCCAGCCGCTGGCACGCTAGGCCGCGGCCGCCCTGGCGCGGGAAGGGCGGTTTTTCGGATCAGGAATCGCTCCGGCGGCACCTGTCCCTGCCCCGTTTTACCCTCGAAAACAGCGCGTGCAATGCCTTCGAACCACCCCCGCCTCTCCCGCCTTACAACACATCGACATACCTCCAACTAAGTTGTTGCGTCAAGCCTTTTTGCGTGCTATCCTAGCCGGCTTCGGTATGGATTCGTGAATTTTTGAATCTGTCCTTTACTTGGTAGTTAAACATCAGCCCCGCCCAATCGCAGGTGGGAATGGAGAAAAAATGAGCCTAGGCCTTCTCGGTCGCAAGGTTGGCATGATGCGCATCTTTACGGATGAAGGGGATTCGATCCCTGTCACCGTTCTGGACGTGTCGAACAACCGTGTCGCACAAATCAAAACCCCTGAAACAGATGGTTATTCCGCTGTCCAGGTCGCATTCGGTCAACGTCGCGCATCCCGCGTGAACAAGGCTGTTGCGGGTCACCACGCCAAAGCGGGCGTCGAAGCCGGCACCATGTTGCGCGAATTCCGCGTCGACGCTGGTAAAGCCTCCGAACTGAAAGCTGGCGACGTCGTTGCCGCTTCCCTGTTCGAAGTCGGTCAGAAGATCGACGTCCAGGGCGTTACCATCGGTAAGGGTTACGCTGGCGTCATCAAGCGTTACCACTTCGCTTCGGGTCGTCAGACCCACGGTAACTCGCGTTCGCACAACGTGCCAGGTTCCATCGGTATGGCGCAGGATCCAGGTCGTGTTTTCCCTGGTAAGCGCATGACCGGTCACCTCGGTGACGTGAATCGTACCGTACAGAATCTCGAAATCGCCCGTATCGATGCCGACCGTCAGCTGTTGCTGGTCAAAGGCGCCGTACCAGGTGCGAAAAATGGCCAGGTGATCGTCTCGCCAGCTATTAAATCCAAAGTTCAGAAGGGAGCTTAATTATGGAACTCAAGCTTCTGAATGAGCAAGGTCAAGCAGGTTCGAACGTCGCCGCAGCCGATACCGTTTTCGGTCGTGACTACAACGAAGCCCTGATCCACCAGATCGTCGTCGCCTACGCTGCCAACGCACGTAGCGGTAACCGCAAGCAGAAGGATCGTGAAGAAGTTCACCACACGACCAAGAAGCCATGGCGTCAAAAAGGTACTGGCCGCGCACGTGCCGGTATGTCGTCCTCGCCACTGTGGCGCGGCGGCGGTCGGATTTTCCCGAACTCGCCTGACGAAAACTTCACCCACAAAGTGAACAAGAAGATGTACCGCGCAGGTATCTGCTCGATCTTGTCGCAACTGGCACGCGAAGAGCGTCTGGTCGTGGTCGAAGGCATCAATCTGGATGCGCCAAAGACCAAGCTGCTGTCGCAAAAGCTGCAGGGCATGGGCCTGGAATCGGTCATGATCATCACCGACAAGCTGGAAGAAAACCTGCTGCTGGCATCGCGCAACCTGCCGAACGTGCTGGTCGTCGAGCCGAAGCATGCTGACCCGATGTCGCTGGTGTTCTACAAAAAAATCGTGGTCACCAAAGCAGCACTGGCCATGATCGAGGAGATGTTCGCATGAGCGGCGTAATCAAATTTTCCGAAGAGCGCCTGATGAAGGTGCTCCAGGCGCCAGTCATTTCCGAAAAGGCCACCATGGTCGCGGAAAAGAACGAGCAGATCGTGTTCCGCGTATTGCCGGATGCGACCAAGCCTGAAATCAAGGCAGCCGTTGAACTGTTGTTCAAGGTTGAAGTGCTGTCGGTACAGACAGCCAACCGCGAAGGTAAGCAAAAGCGTTCGGGCCGTTTCAATGGCCGTCGCAACCATACCAAGCGTGCTTTCGTGTGCCTGAAGCCTGGCCAGGAAATCAACTTCTCCGAGGAGGCTAAATAATGGCACTCGTAAAGATGAAACCAACCTCGCCAGGCCGTCGCGGCATGGTGAAGGTTGTGAACGCGGACCTGTACAAAGGTCGTCCGTTCGCAGCCCTGGTTGAAAAGAAATCGAAAACTGCCGGCCGTAACAACAACGGTCACATCACCACCCGCCACATCGGCGGTGGTCATAAGCAGCACTATCGCCTGATCGACTTCAAGCGTCAGAAGGATGGCATTCCGGCAAAGGTCGAGCGTATCGAATACGATCCGAACCGTACCGCGAATATCGCCCTGCTGTGCTACGCCGACGGCGAGCGCCAGTACATCATCGCTACCAAGGGCATGGCCGTTGGCGACAGCGTGATGAATGGTTCGGAAGCACCGATCAAGTCGGGCAACTGCCTGCCTATCCGTAACATCCCAGTCGGCACCGTGATGCATTGCGTCGAGATGCTGCCAGGTAAAGGTGCCCAGATGGCACGTACCGCCGGCGCTGGTGTTGTTCTGATGGCGCGCGAAGGTACCTACGCTCAAGTGCGTCTGCGCTCGGGTGAAGTGCGCCGCGTGCACATCGAGTGCCGCGCAACCGTTGGCGAAGTCGGTAATGCCGAGCACAGCCTGCGCAAGATCGGTAAAGCCGGCGCGATGCGCTGGCGCGGTGTTCGTCCTACCGTTCGCGGTGTGGTCATGAACCCGGTCGATCACCCGCACGGTGGTGGTGAAGGTAAAACCGCAGCTGGTCGTCATCCAGTGTCGCCTTGGGGCCAACAGACGAAGGGTAAGAAGACGCGCCGTAACAAGCGTACGACTTCGATGATCGTCTCGCGCCGCGGCAAGAAATAAGGATAAGACATGACACGTTCATTGAAAAAAGGGCCGTTTATCGACGCCCACCTGGTGAAAAAAGTCGAAGCCGCGCAAGCGAACAAAGACAAGAAGCCAGTCAAAACCTGGTCGCGCCGTTCGACGATCTCGCCAGACTTCATCGGCCTGACGATCGCAGTGCATAACGGCAAGCTGCACGTGCCGGTATACATCTCCGAGAACATGGTTGGTCACAAGCTCGGCGAATTCGCACTGACCCGTACGTTCAAGGGCCATGCCGCTGACAAGAAGGCGAAGAAATAATGGAAACCAAAGCTATCCTCAAAGGTGTGCGCCTGTCCGACCAAAAAGGTCGCCTGGTTGCCGATCTGATCCGTGGCAAGAAAGTTGACGCAGCACTCAACATCTTGCAGTTCAGCCCGAAAAAAGGTGCGACGATCATCAAGAAGGTGCTGGAGTCCGCGATCGCGAACGCCGAGCACAATGATGGCGCCGACATCGACGAGCTGAAAGTCGTTCAGATCTACGTTGAAAAGGGCCCGATCCTCAAGCGCTTCACCGCACGCGCTAAAGGCCGGGGTGATCGCATCTCGAAACAATCCTGTCACATCTACGTGACTGTCGGCAACTAAGGGGTCACGATGGGACAGAAGATTCATCCAACAGGCTTTCGCCTGTCAGTAACCCGTAACTGGGCATCGCGTTGGTACGCGGGCAATGGTAACTTTGCCCAGATGCTGAACGAAGATCTCAAGGCACGTGCGTTCCTGAAAAAGAAACTGAAGAACGCTTCGGTTGGCCGCATCGTCATCGAGCGTCCTGCCAAGAACGCGCGCTTCACGATCTACAGCTCGCGTCCAGGCGTGGTCATTGGTAAAAAAGGCGAAGACATCGAAGTACTGAAGTCGGCGCTGACCAAGATCATGGGCGTTCCTGTGCACGTGAACATCGAAGAGATCCGCAAGCCGGAAATCGACTCGCAGCTGATCGCCGATTCGATCTCGCAGCAGCTGGAAAAGCGCATCATGTTCCGCCGCGCAATGAAGCGCGCCATGCAGAACGCCATGCGTCTGGGTGCCCTGGGCATCAAGATCATGTCGTCGGGCCGTCTGAACGGCATCGAAATCGCACGTAAAGAGTGGTACCGCGAAGGCCGCGTGCCTCTGCACACCCTGCGCGCCGATATCGACTATGGCACCAGCGAAGCGTCGACCACGTACGGCATCATCGGCGTCAAGGTCTGGGTATACAAGGGTGACCGCGCGCCGAACGGCGACGCACCAGTCATCGATACCCCGGCCGACGAGAAGAAGAGCCGCGGTCCGCGCCGTGACGATGGCAAGCCAGCCGGACGTCCGCGTCCAGCCGGCGCCCCAGGCCGTCGTCCTGAAGGTTCAACCCCAGCTGGCGCACCTGCCGGCGTTCGTGCCCGCCCTGCAGTCAAGGCAGCACCGGCCGCTGCCGCAGCACCAGCTGAGAAAGCAGGAGAATAACCATGCTGCAACCAGCACGCAGGAAGTATCGTAAAGAGCAGAAAGGCCGTAACACCGGCATTTCGCACACACGCGGCACCGCTGTCTCGTTCGGTGAATTCGGTCTGAAGGCAGTAGCCCGCGGCCGTATCACAGCACGCCAGATCGAAGCAGCTCGTCGTGCCATGACCCGTCACATCAAGCGCGGTGGTCGTATTTGGATCCGTATTTTCCCGGACAAGCCAATTTCGAACAAGCCAGCTGAAGTCCGTATGGGTAACGGTAAAGGTAACCCGGAGTACTACGTCGCTGAAATCCAGCCAGGCAAGGTACTGTACGAAATGGACGGCGTCGATGAGTCGCTGGCCCGGGAAGCGTTCCGTCTGGCCGCCGCCAAACTGCCACTGGCAACGACGTTCGTCGTACGCCAGGTCGGCCAATAAAAGGAGTCGTAAATGAAAGCAACAGAACTCCGCGGCAAAGACCAGGCAGCTCTCCAGAAAGAGCTGAATGACTTGTTGAAGGCACAGTTCGGCATGCGCATGCAAATCGCGACGCAGCAGCTGAGCAACACTTCGCAACTCAAGAAGGTACGCCGCGACATCGCGCGTGTGAAGACTGTCATGAACTCGAAGGAAGCCAAATGACCGAAACTACTAAAGTCGCCCTGAAGCGCACCTTGGTCGGTAAAGTGGTTTCCGACAAGATGGACAAGACTGTCACCGTCCTGATCGAGCGTCACGTCAAGCACCCGCTGTACGGCAAGATCATCATGCGTTCGAACAAGTATCACGCGCATGACGAGACCAACTCGGTCAAGACCGGCGATACGGTCGAGATCCAAGAAGGTCGCCCGATCTCGAAAACGAAGGCCTGGACTGTTACCCGCGTTGTGCAAGCAGCGCAGGTAATTTAATTANCCCGCGTTGTGCAAGCAGCGCAGGTAATTTAATTAGTTGCGGGACAGGGCGTGGTTCATCGCTTTCGCCCTGTCCTCAACTGATCAGATTGGTTGCGGGACAGGGCAGGATTCATCGCCTTGCCCTGTCCTCAACTGATCAGATTGGTTGCGGGACAGGGCGTGGTTCATCGCTTTCGCCCTGTCCTCAACTGACTAAAGTCTGACCAGTCAGGCAGCATCAGAAGTACCAGTAGTGCCGGATGGGGGTGTTGCATTTTTGTGCAGCAGCCAGCTTCCGGATAAAAGTTCTTGCGGGCCCGCCAGTATTATGTGATACTAGCGGGCTTCGTTCATGTAACGCCGCATTATTAGTCACCCCGGTGGCCGCGGCCTGCAACGAAAGTTTTTGGAAAGTCCATCACCCAATCAATCGACCCAGCAGGGGAGGTTGGCGGGACCAAGACTGACCGCAGGCCCACATTGTGGGGATTCTTCGGCTTAAGTTGGGAAAGAGAATACTATGATTCAAACTGAAAGCCGGCTCGAAGTAGCCGACAATACCGGTGCCAAGGAAGTCATGTGCATCAAGGTATTGGGCGGTTCCAAGCGCCGTTATGCTGGCATTGGCGACGTGATCAAGGTAACCGTCAAGGTTGCTGCGCCACGCGGCCGTGTCAAAAAAGGTGAAATTTATAACGCTGTGGTTGTGCGTACCGCTAAAGGTGTGCGCCGCCAAGACGGCTCCCTGGTGAAGTTCGACGGCAATGCTGCTGTTTTGCTCAACGCCAAGCTCGAGCCGATCGGTACCCGTATTTTTGGACCAGTCACGCGCGAACTGCGCACTGAAAAGTTCATGAAGATCGTGTCCCTGGCACCTGAAGTCCTGTAAGGAGTCGTAATGGATAAGATTCGTAAAAACGACGAAGTCATCGTTCTGACCGGGAAAGACAAGGGCAAGCGCGGTGTTGTTCAGCAACGTATCGATGCTGAGCATGTCGTGGTTGAAGGCGTCAACGTCGCTAAAAAAGCGACCAAGCCGAACCCAATGACCGGTGTAACTGGTGGTATCGTCGACAAGACAATGCCGATTCACGTGTCCAACGTTGCATTGTTCAATGCAGCGACTGGCAAGGCAGACCGCGTGGGCTTCAAAGACGTAGACGGCAAGAAAGTCCGCGTTTTCAAGTCCTCCGGCGAAGTAGTGAAGGTTTAAGACATCATGGCCCGTCTCCAAGCATTTTATAAAGATAAGGTCATTGCCGACCTGGTCGCCAAATTCGGCTACAAATCGGCAATGGAAGTCCCGCGCCTGACCAAGATCACCCTGAACATGGGTGTGGGTGAAGCCATCGCCGACAAGAAGGTCCTCGAGCACGCTGTCGCCGACCTGACCAAGATCGCCGGCCAGAAGCCAGTGACCACCAAGTCGCGCAAGGCAATCGCGGGTTTCAAGATCCGTGAAGGCTATCCGATCGGTACCATGGTCACCCTGCGCGGTGCCCGCATGTACGAATTCCTGGATCGTTTCATCACCGTGGCCCTGCCGCGCGTGCGTGACTTCCGTGGCGTCAATGGCCGTTCCTTCGATGGCCGTGGCAACTACAACATCGGTGTCAAGGAACAGATCATTTTCCCTGAAATCGAGTACGACAAGATTGACGCGTTGCGCGGTATGAATATCAGCATCACGACAACCGCTAAGACCGACGACGAAGCGAAAGCTCTGCTCGCCGCCTTTAAATTTCCGTTCAGAAACTGAGATCATGGCAAAACTAGCACTGATTAACCGCGAACAGAAGCGTGCAGACCTGGTGGAGAAATTCGCCCCGAAGCGTGCCGCTCTGAAAGCCATCATCGACGACCAGTCGAAGTCGGAAGAAGAACGTTATGAAGCCCGTCTGAAGTTGCAGGCTCTGCCGCGCAACTCGGCCCCGACCCGCCAGCGTAACCGCTGCGCCGTGACCGGCCGTCCACGTGGCACATTCCGTAAATTCGGTCTGGCCCGTATCAAGCTCCGTGAATTTGCCATGCGTGGTGAGATTCCGGGTATGACTAAAGCAAGCTGGTAATAGGAGAATAAGCAATGAGTATGAGCGATCCTATCGCCGATATGCTGACCCGCATTCGCAACGCACAAGGTGTTCAAAAGACGACCGTGGCCATGCCATCGTCGAAAGTTAAAGTAGCGATTGCCAACGTCCTCAAGGACGAGGGTTACATTGAAGATTTCGCCGTCACCGCAGCTGGTGGCAAGGCGGAACTGAAGATCGGTTTGAAGTATTACGTTGGCCGTCCAGTCATCGAGCGCTTAGAGCGCGTGTCCCGTCCGGGCCTGCGCGTCTACAAAGGCAAAGATGAAATCCCAACCGTGATGAATGGCCTGGGTGTGGCGATCGTGTCGACCCCGCAAGGCGTCATGACGGACCGCAAAGCACGCGCCACCGGTGTCGGCGGCGAAGTTATTTGCTACGTGGCTTAAGGAGTAGACGATGTCCCGAGTAGCTAAAATGCCGATCGCTGTCCCAGCTGGCGCCGATGTGGCGATCACTGCAGCAGCGATCACCGTCAAGGGCCCGCTGGGCACCATGACCCAGGCCCTGAACGGCCTGGTCAAAGTAGAAAACAACAATGGCACGCTGAGCTTCGACGTCGTCGACGACAGCCGTGAGTCGAACGCGATGTCCGGCACCCTGCGTGCCCTGGTCAACAATATGGTGACCGGCGTGACCAAAGGCTTCGAGAAGAAGCTGTCCCTGGTGGGCGTGGGCTACAAAGCCCAGGCTGCCGGCGACAAGCTGAACCTCTCGCTGGGTTTCTCGCACCCTGTCGTGCACTCGATGCCGGCCGGCGTGACTTGCGCCACCCCAACCCCGACCGAAATCATCATCAAGGGTATCGATCGTCAACAGGTTGGTCAGGTCGCTGCAGAAGTGCGCGCTTACCGCTCCCCTGAGCCTTACAAAGGCAAGGGCGTCCGCTATGTGGACGAAGTGGTTAAGCTTAAAGAAACCAAGAAGAAATAATAGGGCTGACCATGGACAAGAAAGAATCACGTCTGCGTCGTGGACGCCAGACCCGCATCAAGATCGCGGAACTGAAAGTAAATCGTCTGTCGGTACATCGTACCAACCAGCACATTTACGCCAACCTGATCAGCCCGGACGCGAAAGTCCTGGTCTCGGCCTCGACCGCCGAAGCCGAAGTTCGCGCCGAACTGGCAGGCAAGTCCGGCAAGGGTGGCAATGCCGCCGCTGCCGCCTTGATTGGCAAGCGCGTCGCCGAGAAAGCACTGAAAGCAGGGATTACCGAAGTTGCGTTCGACCGCTCCGGTTTCCGTTACCACGGCCGTGTGAAGGCGTTGGCAGAAGCCGCGCGTGAAGCCGGTCTGAAGTTCTAAGGAAGAATCGTCATGGCAAAAATGCAAGCGAAAATGCAAAGCGACAAGCCGGATGATGGCATGCGCGAAAAGATGATCGCGATCAACCGCGTGACCAAAGTGGTCAAGGGTGGTCGTATCATGGGTTTTGCAGCACTGACCGTTGTGGGCGACGGCGATGGCCGTATCGGCATGGGCAAGGGCAAATCGAAAGAAGTGCCGGTTGGCGTGCAGAAGGCAATGGAAGAAGCCCGTCGTAACCTGATCAAGGTTCCTCTGAAGAACGGTACTTTGCACCACACAGTAACCGGCCGTCACGGCGCATCGAAAGTAATGATGATGCCTGCCAAGCCTGGTACCGGCGTGATCGCGGGTGGCGCAATGCGCGCTATCTTCGAAGTAATGGGCGTAACCGATGTCGTGGCAAAATCCACGGGCTCGTCGAACCCTTACAACCTGGTCCGCGCTACCCTGGACGGTCTGTCGAAAATGAGTACTGCTTCCGATATCGCCGCCAAACGCGGCAAGTCGGTTGAAGACATTCTGGCTTAAGGCGGACAAAATGACACAAGCTACCAAAACAGTCAAAGTTCAGTTGGTCATGGGCTTGATCGGCACGCGCGAATCGCATCGCGCAACCGTGCGCGGTCTGGGCCTGCGTCGCGTCAACTCGGTTTCCGAGCTGGAAGACACCCCTTCGGTGCGCGGCATGATCAACAAAGTTTCGTACCTCGTTAAAGTTGTTTCGTAAGCCTTCGGGCTTGCGAACGGAGAAAACAATGGAATTGAATACAATTCAACCAGCTGAAGGCGCCAAGCATTACAAGCGCCGTGTAGGCCGCGGTATCGGCTCCGGCCTGGGCAAGACCTCCGGTCGTGGCCACAAGGGTCAGAAGTCGCGTTCGGGCGGTTTCCACAAGGTCGGCTTCGAAGGCGGTCAGATGCCTCTGCAGCGCCGTCTGCCTAAGCGTGGTTTCAAATCGCTGAACGCAACGTTCAAAGCTGAAGTGCGTCTGTCGGACCTGAACAACCTGGCGGTCGGCGATGTCGACATCCTGGTGCTCAAGCAGGCAGGCGTTCTGCAAGTGCTGGCGCGCGATGTGCGCGTGATCCTGTCCGGCGAGATCACCAAGGCGGTGAACCTCAAGGGCTTGAAAGTAACGGCAGGCGCGAAAGCGGCCATCGAAGCAGCTGGCGGCACGGTAGCGTAAGTTGCAGGCTAACAGCTTGATCGGAGCATAAATTGGCGACTAATTCACAACTTGGTAAAAGTGCAGCGGCCGGTTTCCCCTGGAGTCGGCTCTGGTTTTTGCTCGGCGCATTGGTCGTGTATCGTCTGGGTGCCCACGTCCCTGTTCCAGGGATTAACCCGGATGTACTGGCTGAGACGTTCAGCAGGAATCAAGGCGGCATCCTCGGCATGTTCAACATGTTCTCGGGTGGCGCGCTGGAGCGCGCAGCAGTTTTCGCTCTCGGTATTACGCCGTATATTTCGGCTTCGATCATCATGCAGCTGGCCGGCCTGGCAATTCCGGCCGTCGAGGCATTGAAGAAAGAAGGCGAATCCGGACGCCGCAAGATCACCCAGTACACGCGCTACTTTACCGTAGTGCTGGCACTGGTGCAGGCAACCTTCATCGCCATCGGCCTTGAAGCATTGCCCGGCCTGGTGATCGATCCTGGCATGGCTTTCCGTTTCGTGGCGGTCGTTTCGCTGCTGACCGGCACCATGTTCCTGATGTGGCTTGGCGAGCAGATTACCGAGCGTGGCCTGGGCAACGGCATTTCGATCATCATCTTTGCCGGCATTGCGGCTGGCCTGCCGTCGGCGCTGAGCAATCTGTTCCAGCTCGTGTCGAATGGTTCCATCAGCAGCCTGTCAGCGATTTTCATCATCTTGCTGGTTGGATTCGTTACTTTTGGTGTTGTTTTTGTCGAACGTGGCCAGCGCAAGATCCTGGTCAACTATGCGAAGCGCCAGGTTGGCAACAAAGTCGTTGGCGGTCAGACCAGCCACCTGCCTTTGAAGCTGAACATGGCCGGCGTGATCCCGCCGATCTTCGCATCGTCGATCATCTTGTTCCCGGCCACCATCGTGGACTGGTTCACGAAGGGCAAAGACGCCAGCACCCCGGTAGTCGGTTTCCTGAAAGACTTGGCAGCATCGATGGGGCCAGGCGAGCCTATCCATGCGCTGTTGTATGCAGTGGCAATCGTGTTTTTCTGTTTCTTCTATACGGCGCTGGTCTTTAACAGCAAGGAAACGGCGGATAACCTGAAGAAGAGCGGTGCCTTCGTGCCGGGGATTCGTCCCGGCGAGCAGACGGCGCGCTACATCGACAAGATCCTGATGCGCTTGACACTGGCCGGAGCGGTGTACATCACTTTAGTGTGCTTGTTGCCGGAATTTATGCAGGCCCGTTGGAAAGTGCCATTCTATTTTGGCGGTACTTCCCTGTTGATTATTGTGGTTGTCACCATGGACTTCATGGCTCAAGTACAAAACTACGTCATGTCGCAGCAATATGAATCGCTGCTGCGCAAGGCAAATTTCAAGGGCGGAATTCCGACGCGCTAACCGGCGGTTACCGCGAACCAGGAGTGTACAGACCGAATGGCAAAAGACGACGTCATACAAATGCAGGGCGAGATTCTTGAGAATCTCCCTAATGCAACGTTTCGAGTAAAGCTGGAAAACGGGCACGTGGTGCTCGGGCACATTTCGGGTAAAATGCGGATGAACTACATCCGCATCCTGCCCGGCGACAAAGTCACGGTGGAGTTGACGCCGTACGACTTGAGCCGGGCCCGTATTGTGTTCCGGACCAAGTAAATTTAAGTAATCAATCCGAACATAAGAGAGTGCAAATATGAAAGTTCTCGCATCAGTCAAGCGGATCTGCCGCAACTGCAAGATCATCAAGCGCAAAGGCGTCGTCCGCGTAATCTGCGTGGAACCGCGTCACAAGCAGCGTCAAGGTTAATTTAACGTTATTTATTGAGGAATAACGAATGGCACGTATTGCAGGGGTTAATATCCCCAATCATCAGCACACCGTCATCGGCCTCACGGCCATTTACGGTGTTGGCCGCCCGCGCGCACAGAAGATCTGCGCACAAACGGGTGTTGCGACCAACAAAAAGGTCAAGGACCTGGACGACAGCGAACTGGAAAAACTGCGTGATGCCGTCGGCACTTTCGTAGTCGAAGGCGATCTGCGTCGTGAACTGTCCATGAACATCAAGCGTTTGATGGATCTGGGTTGCTACCGCGGTATGCGTCATCGTAAAGGTCTGCCTTGCCGCGGCCAGCGTACACGCACCAACGCTCGTACTCGCAAGGGTCCGCGCAAGGCCGCACAATCGCTTAAGAAATAATAGGACAACACCATGGCTAAGCAACAAAGCAGCGCCGCAGCAGCGCGCGTTCGCAAAAAAGTTAAAAAGAACGTCGCTGAAGGCATCGCACATGTCCACGCATCGTTCAACAACACCATCATCACGATCACCGATCGCCAGGGCAACGCCCTGTCGTGGGCGACGTCCGGCGGTGCTGGCTTCAAGGGTTCGCGTAAATCGACCCCGTTCGCAGCGCAGGTTGCGGCAGAAGCAGCAGGCAAGGTCGCTGTCGAATGCGGCGTGAAGAACCTCGAAGTACGCATCAAGGGCCCAGGTCCTGGTCGTGAATCGGCTGTTCGCGCTTTGAACAACCTGGGTATCAAGATCACCGAAATCCAGGACGTGACGCCAGTGCCGCACAACGGCTGCCGTCCACCGAAGCGTCGTCGTATCTGATACGGCCCGCTGGCGACCGGAACCCCGTTTCCGGCCGTTCGTTGTAAATTAGTCGTTGATGATCGCCGGCGCAGTCCCCGAATAGGGTATACTGCCCGGCTGTTGTCGCCTGTCGCGGTTTTTCGCGCAGGCTTATTGTCAGCCACCGTCTGGCGCATTGCGCGTACGGACTAGCGCCTGGCCAGCATCGCAGGATGCCGCCGGGGCGTCATTATACTAAAGGAAATATTGTGGCACGTTATATCGGACCTAAAGCAAAACTGTCCCGCCGTGAAGGTACGGACCTGTTCCTCAAGAGCGCACGCCGTTCGCTCGATTCGAAATGCAAACTGGACGTCAAGCCAGGCCAGCACGGTGTCAAATCCGGCGCCCGTACCTCGGACTACGGCAACCAGCTGCGCGAAAAGCAAAAAGTCAAGCGCATGTACGGCGTCCTCGAGCGTCAGTTCCGCCGCTACTTCGCTGAAGCGAACCGCCGCAAGGGCAACACCGGCGAAGCGCTGCTGCGTTTGCTGGAAGCGCGTCTGGACAACGTCTGCTACCGCATGGGCTTCGGCTCGACCCGCGCCGAAGCGCGCCAGCTGGTCAGCCACAAGGCGTTCACCGTCAACGGTAACGTTGTGAACATCGCTTCGTACGCTGTCAAGACCGGCGACGTCATCGCTGTTCGCGAAAAGTCGAAGAAGCAAGTGCGTATCATCGAAGCGCTGTCGCTGGCTGAACAAGTCGGTATGCCTAGCTGGGTGTCGGTCGACTCGAAGAAAATGGAAGGCACCTTCCGTTCGTTCCCAGAGCGTAACGAGATCGCTAACGACGTCAACGAATCGCTGATCGTCGAACTGTACTCGCGTTAATCGACCACGCTGCGGGCGGCCTGGCTGCCCGCGCAATGGTCGTCCCGGCCGGTCCGGGAGCCAATTGTCGGCTTCCGCGACGTGGAAGCCGTCCCCGCGAAGGTGGGGAGCCAAGTTTCTCGCGCAAGCGAGAATTTTCATTTCTAATGCCATCAGCCTTATCGGTGTAATGAGCCGAGGGTATTGAAAAGGACATTTCATGCAAAACAGTCTGTTGAAGCCACGTATTATCGATGTCGAAACGCTCGGCGCCGGTCACGCCAAAGTCGTGATGGAGCCGTTCGAACGTGGCTATGGCCACACATTGGGTAATGCGTTGCGCCGCGTACTGCTGTCGTCGATGGTCGGCTACGCGCCAACCGAAGTGACGATCGCCGGCGTTGTCCATGAGTATTCGTCGCTGGACGGCGTGCAAGAAGACGTGGTCGACCTGTTGCTGAACCTGAAGGGCGTGGTCTTCAAAGTCCACAACCGCGATTCCGTCACGCTGACCCTGAAAAAGGAAGGCGAAGGCGCGATCCTGGCTTCCGACATCGACCTGCCGCATGACGTCGAACTGATCAATCCAGACCACGTGATTGCCCACCTGACCGCTGGCGGCAAGCTGGACATGCAGATCAAGGTCGAAAAAGGCCGTGGCTATGTGCCGGGCAACGTCCGCCGCCTGTCGGAAGACACCAACAAGACCATCGGCCGCATCATCCTGGACGCGTCGTTCTCGCCGGTGCGCCGCGTGTCCTACTTCGTCGAATCGGCCCGCGTCGAACAGCGTACCGACCTCGACAAGCTGGTGATCAACATCGAAACCAACGGCGTCATCACGCCGGAAGAAGCGATCCGTCAATCGGCGCGCGTGCTGGTCGATCAGCTGAACGTGTTTGCGGCGCTGGAAGGCACCGAAGCGGCTGCCGAAGCGCCGTCGCGCGCACCGCTGGTCGATCCGATCCTGCTGCGTCCGGTCGACGACCTGGAACTGACCGTGCGTTCGGCCAACTGCCTGAAAGCGGAAAACATCTACTACATCGGCGACCTGATCCAGCGTTCGGAAAACGAACTGCTCAAGACGCCGAACCTGGGCCGCAAGTCCCTGAACGAAATCAAGGAAGTGCTGGCATCGCGCGGCTTGACCTTGGGCATGAAGCTCGAAAACTGGCCACCAGCCGGCCTCGAGAAGTAATCGACGCGACAGCGTCGCCCCGCCCTTTGGGCGGAACGACTCCCCGCGCAGGCGGGGGTCACATTTTTTAATCAAGCTAGCAACCGGCCCGCGCTGAAAGGCGATCGAAGAGCTGGATTTAAACAACTCGAAAGGAATTACCATGCGTCACCGTCACGGCCTTCGCAAGCTGAATCGTACTTCGTCCCACCGTCTGGCAATGCTGCGCAACATGACCGTTTCCCTGCTGCGTCATGAAGCCATCAAAACCACCCTGCCGAAAGCCAAGGAACTGCGCCGCGTTATCGAGCCGATCCTGACCCTGGGCAAGACCGACACGCTGGCGAACAAGCGTCTGGCATTTTCCCGCCTGCGCGACCGCGAAATGGTGTTGAAGCTGTTCGCCGAACTCGGCCCACGTTACGCAAACCGCAACGGCGGCTACCTGCGTATCCTGAAAATGGGTTTCCGCGTTGGCGACAATGCACCAATGGCTTACGTTGAACTGCTGGACCGTCCAGAAGTCACCGAAGTTGAAGACGCACCAACCGCTGAGTAATCGGCGCGGTACGTAAAGAAAGCCAGGCTCAGCCTGGCTTTTTTTACGTCCTGTGGAAAGGTAATTGTCTCATCCGCCCTTGATGAAATCCTCCGCCACCTGTCCGATGTCGGGATAAATCCACTCCGCCTCGATGCAGTCGGCCGCGTGCTGGCCGATGAAGCGCACCAGCTCGCGCGCGGCGTACGGCAGGCGCCGGTCGCGCGGGGCCACCAGGTACCAGTTGCTTTCCAGCGGAAAGCCGTCGACATCGAGCACCGCCAGCCGCTCGCGCCCTTCCTGCAGGGTGTGCGCGGAAATCACCGACAAGCCCAGCCCCGAGGCCACGCTGAGGCGGATCGCTTCATTGCTTTCGATTTCCATGCTTTTCTCCAATCCCAGCCCGCGCCCGGACAGCCACGCTTCGAACATCATGCGGGTGGCCGAGCCGGGTTCGCGCATCAGGAAGCGCTCGCCGGCCAGGCGCGCGAAGGGCAGGCCGGCCAGCCCGGCCGCCCAGTGCCCTAGCGGCGCGATCAGCTGCAAGGGATTCTTGAGCATGCGCGCGCTGCGGACCGACGGGCCGCTCGGCGGATGGCTGAAGAGATACAGGTCGTCTTCGCGCTTGTCGAAGCGCTCCAGCACGCGCGCCCGGTTGGCCACGCTCAAGCGCACCTCGACGTTCGGATAGTGGGCCGCAAACGGCCCCAGCAGGCGCGGCAGCACGTACTGGGCGGTGGTGACCACGCAGATGCGCACATGCCCGGCATGGCCGTCGCGGGCCCGTTCCAGGAAGCCGGCAAAGTCGTCGAAGCGGTCCAGCACGTCGCAGGCTGCCTTGTACAGCTCGCGTCCGGCCAGGGTCGGCTCCATGCGCGCTGCGCTGGCATCGAACAAAGGTTCGCCCACCGCCTCGGCCAGCCGCTTGAGCTGCAGCGACACGGTCGGCTGGGTCAGGTGCAGCGCGCGCGCCGCCGCCGACACGCTGGCGCAACGCACCACCTCCACATAGACCTGCAAGAGCCGGAAACTCAGGTGACGCACATGCATTGACGATCCTCTATGGCTGGTGCTTGAACAATTTATTATCCAATATACGTAACTTTTGGCAAACTCGCCAGCCTGTCTTTTGCCGGAGTGCATATGTTGGATATCGTCATTGCTTTTTTTGCGCTCGGCCTGGCAGCCGGGCTGGTCAAGTCGGACCTGAAGGTTCCTGTCGCCATCTACGACACCCTGGCCATCCTGCTGATGCTGGTGCTGGGCCTGAAAGGCGGCATGGCCCTGCACGGCGCGATGAGCGCGGCCCTGCTGCCGGAATTGCTGGCGGTGGCGGGGCTCGGCCTGCTGCTGCCGCTGCTGTGCTACCCGGTGCTGCGCCGTCTGGTGCGCCTGTCGGCCGACGACGCCAGCAGCGTCGCCGCCCATTACGGCTCGGTCAGCGCCGGCACCTTCGCGGTGGTGGTGGCCCTGGCCGAGCGCTCCGGCCTGGCGCTGGCGCCGCAGACCACGCTCTACCTGGTGATGCTGGAACTGCCGGCGATCGTGCTGATGCTGCTGTGGCAGCGCCATCTGAGCGGGCGCGACGGCGGCACGCGTGTCTTGTGGGAAGCGCTGACCAGCCGCGGGGTGCTGCTGCTCGGCGGCGGCGTGCTGATCGGCTACCTGTACGGCCCGGTCGGGCTGGCGCCCCTGAAACCGGTGCTGATCGACGGCTTCAAGACCATGCTCTCGCTCTACCTGCTGGAAATGGGCTTGTGCACCGCGCGCAGCATCGCGGCCTCGTCGCCGCTGCGTCACTGGCGCCTGATGGCGTTCGCGGCGCTGGCGCCGTTCGCCCTGGCCTGGGCCGGGATCGCCGTCGCGCTGTTGCTGCGATTGCCCGAAGGCAGCGCCCTGGTGCTGGCCGCGCTGGCCGCCAGCGCCTCCTACATCGCCGCGCCGGCGGCGATCCGCAGCGCCATTCCGAATGCCGACCTGGGCCTTGCCACCCTAGCCACCCTGGGCATCACGTTCCCGGTCAACGTGCTGGCGGGGCTGCCGGTGTACCAGCGCTGGGTGCACTATTTCTACTGACGGGTGACGTTTTGCGAGCTGACGTGACGCGCCGATGTGTCTGCCAGTGTATCGACTAACTCATCGGGATGAGGATGCTGCGATGTGCTGTGTATGCGCCTGCAAGTCAGAAACAATCTGGCTTCTACACTACTTGGACCACTTCGCGGGCAACGTGCCCGTGTCTGCAAAAATTATCATTTATTCATGAAAAACATGCTGATTTATATTTTTAAAATATTAATATTTTTGTAAAAATGTGCGCTAGAATGCTTTGTATTTATCGTGTATTTTCGACATTATTCCAGAACAGAATCCTGCTCCGATGCATCAAGCTCCGCGCGCCATATTTTCCCCTCTGATCAGCAAACGTACTGCCGGCCTGGTGGTGTTGGCGGTCGCTGTTTTTCTTGCATGCATAATTTTGTTCCTCCCACAGAACGCCGACCTGTCGTGGATTTACCTGACGCCCGATGCCTTGGCGATGAGTCAACGAAGTTATTTTCCCTCGTCATTGGCGTTGGCCTATTCGTGCGCCATTTATGGCGGAGTCGCAAGCGCGCTGCTCACTTCGTTCGCCGAAGGGGATCTGCGTGCCCTATCGATGATCCGACAGAAGCATACGCCTGGCTGGCGTTTTCTGAGTGATCTCTTTGTTGTGATTTTTGTTTTGCTATTGCTGACGATCGAGTTTAGTAATTATGCCGCAATCGTGCTGCGTATAGATCTCGCCATCTCGACCAATAAATTCTTCGCAATCCTGTGGGTTGAAGGATTGTTTGGGTTTATCTACACAGGGTTAATCGTTTGTTTTTTTGATCTCGCGGAACTCATAAGGAAAAAATATGCAGGCAAACAACGTTAGTGCGATGGTCGTCGTGGCAAATAACAAGGATGAAGATGGCGGGATCGATCTCCTTGGATACTGGACAGGTATCACAGCCGCAATTTCCACATCGTTAACGCCGGTTGCTGAAACCGCCACTGAAGCGGCTGCGCGTAATGCCGGAGTCGGCCGCGCAATGACAGATCTAGCCGCGGATTATGCGAGCAGCCTGGCGAGGCTGGCCAGCGGTGTGGGCAATCCGGCGGAGCGCGAGGCTCTGCAGGCTGTCGCGGGGGAGATTCAGCAGGCAATCGACAATATCCGTTCCACAGGTACATCCGCTTACACTAGCGCTGGAGAGGCTGTTGTCACTGCCGCGCGTGCGAGCACCAAGGTCGTATTGGCAGAGTACGGGGGGGCGGCGGTTGATCTCGTCGATCTCACTATCAAGATTGTGGATGCTATCGATAGCGGCGATTGGAATGACGTAGGTGGCTCGGCTGCGGGGATTGGCGCTGCCGCGGTCGCCGGGGTGATTGCTGGCGCAGCGGTTGCGGCGGTCGCGACGTTTTTTGGCATAGCCGGACTGCCGGTTGTCGCCGCAACTTTCGTCATTGCTGGAGCGGCTGCCTATGGCGCCGCGAAATTGGGGCCGACCATCTTCGACGGCTGGAGCCTGATTTTGAATGGTGCAGGTAGCCTGATTAGTGATGCATTCGAATTCGCCCAACGCTTCCTGCGCGATCCGCTGATTCTGGATCTTGACGGCGATGGCCTCGAGACGCTGAGTCCCAGTGAGTCGGGTGTGCTTTTCGATCACAATGGCAGTGGTGTTAAAACCAGCAGTGGCTGGATCAAGAGCGACGACGGATTTCTGGTGTTTGATCGTAACGGTAATGGGACGATTGACAGTGGCCGTGAGCTGTTCGGCGACGCCACCGCATTATATGCCGGTGGCACGGCCGTCGATGGCTTCGACGCGTTGCGGCAGGAAGACAGCAATGGCGACAATAAAGTGAGCAGTGCAGATAGCAACTGGTCGCAGTTGCGAATCTGGCGCGATCTTAACAAAGACGGCCACTCTCAGAGTGATGAATTGTTCACGCTGGCCGACGCAGGCGTTGCTGCTATCAACGTCGGCAAGACCGAAAATAACGTGATGTTGGCAAATGGCAATCAGCTTGCCGACCTGGGCTCCTTCATCCGAACTGACGGCGCGCGCGGCACTTTGGCTGGTACCAGTATCGTTGCTGACATCAACCTTGCCCAAGATACTTATCATAGCCAGTTTTCGGACGAGATTCCAATTGATACGGATCTTAAATCGATGCCGGAAATTGAAGGAGTGGGATTGGTTCGAGATTTGCGCCAGGCCGCAAGCATGGACAGCTCAGCAGGATCGGCGCTCAAGGCGGCCTTGCTTGCGTTTGTGGGCGCAAACAGTGTTGAGCGCTTTGCACTTGTGGATGCGATTCTGCTTGCATGGGCGGATACGTCGACATTGATCGGGCATATGCAGGACCGTCAGCCGAGCACGACAAAAGTAGTCTGGTCGAATGCCAGCGTGCGCGCCGAATGGGAAGGCAAGCTACACATTCTTGAGGCCTTCAATGGCCGCTACTTCTTCAAACTACCTGGTGAAGCCCATCCAGGCGCGCCAACTGGATTAAGTCTTGGTGCAGCGGACACCAACGGCATGCGCACCGCGACGGTCAATATGCCGGAGGGCCAGATACGTCGATTGCAGGATGCCTACGAAAACTTGAAGGAGGCTGTTTATTCCGCCCTGATTGCGCCAGAGATTATGCAAAATTATCTCGGCCTGATCGACGTTCAAGCTGAGAATGACGGGCTGAACTTCGATTTCACTGCGATGAATGCTGCACTGGATGCGGAATTCCTGAAGGACCCTGCCGCAGGATTGGCGGATGTCTTAAATTTGGCTCGTTACGCTAACGCGCAGCTGGTTGAAACCGGTTACGATATTTGGACAAAGCTCGAGACGGCGGCCAGGAGTGGCGGCACGTCTGCGGCAACCCTGGACGCGCTGAACATCAGGATTTCGGGCGGGAATAACGACACGGTGGCGGGAACGGCATTCAGCGACGTCTTGTATGGCGGGTCCGGAAATGATTCGCTTTCTGGACAGGCGGGCAATGATGTTCTTGCCGGCGATGCGGGAAATGACACATTAGCTGGAGGACTGGGCAACGATATCTATCTGTTTAATCCAGGCGACGGTCTTGACCGGGTGGAGGAAGGTGTTCTTGCGGGCGAAGATACATTGCAGCTTGGAATCGACATTAACGCGGCATCGATTCAAGTATTACGCCAGAATTTAGACTTGACGTTAAAGGTGAATGCAGTCGATAGCGTTACAATTGCGGATTATTTCAAGCAAGGTTCAATTGAAAAAATCGTGTTTTCAAATGGCTTGAGTTGGGATTTTCAGGAGGTGATGCGACGGACTATCTATACGGGTTCGAGCGGAAATGATGAGCTGTACGGCTTGGCGACCGTCGGAAATAAAATCGATGGGATGGAAGGCAATGACCGCCTGTATGGTGGCGAAAAAAATGATAGTTTGCAGGGCAGCGCGGGAATTGATCAGTTGCGCGGCTATGTCGGCGACGACACCCTGCATGGCGGCACTGGCAGCGACACCCTGGATGGCGCAAGTGGAGATGATACCTATATCTTCGAGCTGGGCGATGGAAACGACACGGTGTTCGACAGCGGTGTGGCCCACAATAAGGACAAAGTGCAGTTCGGCGCGGGCATTGCAGCGGGTGGCGTGACCTTGAACCGCAGCGGGTCCGATCTGATCCTGCTGGTCAATGCGACCGACAAGCTCACCCTGAAGAGCTATGCGGATTCCCCGTCGTACAGGATTGAATCGATCGCTTTCNCGACACCTTGTCCGGGCAGAGCAAGGCCGATGTACTGCTCGGCGGTGGCGGAAACGATCAGTTGCGCGGCTATGTGGGCGACGACACCCTGCATGGCGGCAGCGGCAGCGACACCCTGGATGGCGCCAGCGGAAACGATACCTATATCTTCGAGCTGGGCGATGGAAGCGACACGGTGTTCGACAGCGACTCGGCCCTCAATAATGACAAAGTGCAGTTCGGCGCGGGCATTGCAGCGGGTGGCGTGACCTTGAACCGCAGCGGGTCCGATCTGATCGTGCTGGTCAATGCGACAGACAAGCTCACCCTGAACAAGTATTTTGATTCCTCGTCGTATCGAATTGAA
Organism: Massilia atriviolacea; assembly: GCF_003953935.1. Lineage (GTDB taxonomy): Bacteria > Pseudomonadota > Gammaproteobacteria > Burkholderiales > Burkholderiaceae_D > Telluria_A > Telluria_A atriviolacea. The sequence continues at coordinate 21,808 of NZ_RXLQ01000025.1, read as the reverse complement.
TCGATCGCTTTCGCTGATGGAACCGCGTGGAGTCCTGCAACTGTGGCAACGCTACTGACATCCAGTATGACGACGCCTGAAAATCCATACGGAACGGTGAGCGAATCAGCGGTCAGGGACGCGAGCTCCATGATCAGTTTAATTGGCCAGCCAGATCCCCTAGCCGTTTATTGTGGATAAAGGCTGAGTTAGTTGAGCAGGCGAATTCGAAATCCGGCCTTCACCATTCGGTCAGCTGTCGAGCGCTGTGCGACGGTAATGGGGGACGGGGTGACGTTGCGCAGTCCCGCAGCGTGGCCGATTGCATGCTGGACTTGGCGATGTGCCTGTTGTCCAGCGTTGCGCGGACTTGAAGATCAGTCAGGCATTCTGCGTCCTCGATCGCTTCGGATGGATTGAACGGAGCGTTATTCGTGTTTTTTACAATGGTGTACCGGGAATCGGGCTGTCCGCGCCTGTTGTGAGCATGTTTTCATGCCAGTCCCACTTTTCGTCGGCCAGCCAGGCGAACCTCGCTTTTTCTGCCAGAGACGCCAGCGCTGTCAATGGAATGTCATAACGTCGAAACAGGGCAATCAATTCCCACAGCGCTTCGCGGCCAAGCCGCTTTTGAACGAGGGTCACTTCCAGCTGGCGCGCAATTCCGCGGCAGCCGGAGACCGCCATATTGTCTCTCCATCCCTGGAAGAAGCGCCGTTCGTCTCCCGTGGAACAGCTTTATATGGTCCTTGCCAAGCTGGCATTTTGTTGTACCGACAGCGTTCCCGCATGCAGCACCGGACGGCACCGAGCGGGGGGGTGCATTATAGGCCTCGGCCATGCCCCGCCGCAGACGGGAACGCTTCCCCGGGTGTACTATTCGGCTTCGCATCCCGCTAAGGAAGTCATGTTTGCCTTTTCGTCGAAAGCGCCGGCCCAGGCCCTCGCGCTGTTTCTGCTTGCCCTCGCATTCCTGTTCGGCGCCCCCGCGCGCGCCGAAGAAGATTACCTGGCCCCCGAGGTGGCGTTCAAATTCTCGGCGCGCATGCTCGATCCCCAAACCGTCGCCGTCACCTACGACATCGCCGACGGCTACTATATGTACCGCGAGCGCTTCAAGTTCACCGCCGACAATGCCACCCTCGGCGCCCCGGTCATCCCGCCCGGCAAGATCAAGTTCGACGAAACCTTCCAGAAGGATGTCGAAACCTACCGCAAACGCGTCACCATCACCATCCCGGTCGAGTCTTCCGGCATGTTCACCCTGACCGCCTCCTCGCAGGGCTGCGCCGACGCCGGCCTGTGCTACGCGCCGCAGGACGCCGTCGCCCGCCTGGTCGGTTCCGGCGGCTCCTCGCCCGTGCCCGGCATGAAACCCGGCATCAGCATTCCGGGCGCCATGCAACCGATGCAAGCGATGCAAGAGAGCGGCAACCCGGCCATCCTCGACAAACCGGCCAGCGTCCCCGCCAGCGCCGCCCCCGCCGCGGCCAGCGGCGACGGCGCCGCGCTGCTCGGCGGCGGCAAGCTGTGGCTGATCGTTCCGGCCTTTATCGTCTTCGGCCTCGGCCTGTCCTTCACCCCCTGCGTGTTGCCGATGGTGCCGATCCTGGCGTCGATCATCGTGGGCGAGGGCGCCACCACCACGCGCGCGCGCGGCTTCATCCTGGCGCTGGCGTATTCGCTGGGCATGGCCCTGGTCTATACCGCGCTCGGCGTGGTCGCCGGCCTGATGGGCGAAGGCCTGGCCGCCGAGCTGCAAAAGCCGTGGATCCTGATCGGCGTCGGCATCATGATCGTCGGCCTGTCGCTGTCGATGTTCGGCGTCTATGAACTGCAAGTACCCACTTTCCTGCAAAGCCGCCTGTCCAGCGCGTCCGACCGCCAGTCGGCCGGCAAGCTGGCCGGGGTGTTCGTCATGGGCGCCATTTCGGCGCTGATCGTCGGCCCCTGCGTGGCGGCGCCGCTGGCCGGTGCCCTGACCTTCATCTTCCAGACCCGCGACGGCCTCATCGGCGGCGTGGCCCTGTTCTCGCTGGCGGCGGGCATGAGCATTCCGCTGCTGCTGGTCGGCCTGTCGGCCGGTTCCTTGCTGCCGCGTACAGGCGGCTGGATGAGCAAGGTCAAGAAATTTTTCGGCGTGTCGATGCTGGGCATGGCGCTGTGGATTACTTCGCCTGTGTTGCCGCCGCTGCTGCAGATGCTGCTCTGGAGCGCGCTCCTGCTCGGCTACGGCATCCATCTGCTGCGCGATACCCGCCACTGGGCCGCGATGGCGCTCGGCGCCGCCTTCGCCATTCTGGGCGCGCTGCAACTGGTGGGCCTGGCCACGGGCGGGCGCGATCCGCTGGCGCCGCTGGCCCACCTGGGCGTGGGCGGCCAGCAGCATGGGCTGGCGTTTACCCGCATCAAGACCGTGGCCCAGCTCGACGCCGCGCTGGCGCAAAACGCCGGCAAGACCGCGATGCTCGATTTTTATGCCGATTGGTGTGTGTCCTGCAAGGAAATGGAAAAGCTGACCTTCGTCGATGCCCGCGTCAAGCAGCAACTGGCCAATACCCTGCTGTTGCAGGTGGACGTGACCGCCAACGATGCCGACGACAAGGCCATGCTCAAGCGCTTCGGCCTGTTCGGGCCGCCGGGCATCATCCTGTTCGACAAGCGCGGCCAGGAAATCGCCGGCAGCCGCGTCATCGGCTATCAGAATGCGGACAAGTTCACGGCCTCGCTGCAGAAGTTGAACTGAGCTTGAACTGAGCTTGAACCGAGGCGTCTTACGGCAGCGTGAAGTCGTCGTGCTCGGGCGGGCCGCCCAGCAGTTCGTCGAGACGGCCGCGCAGGCTGCGCGCCATCTCGCTGCCCTTGGCCTTGAGCACCGCTTCCAGGTACTGCAGGCGCAGCGCGCGGAAGTCGTCCACGTTGCCGCACTTTTCCACCTTGAGCTGCAACATGATGCCGCGCAGCCCGATCGTGCTCTTGATGGTCTGGTTGTAGAAATCGTACAGGTGGCGAAAGCGCGTGGCGTCGTCGAGCTGGCTTTCTGCCAGCGCTTGCGGCGACTGCACGGGAGCGCTTGGCGCCCGCGGCACCGGGACCGGGACCGGGGCCGGGACCGGGGAATCCTCGGGCAGGTCGGCTTCCTGATGGGCGCCCTCGACGCCGGCCGCGCGCCGCGCGATCTGGCGCGCCCGCGCCGACATCGGCAGCTTCGACGGCGGTCCCGCCGCCGGTTCCGGTTCGGACCCGCTGGCAAGGTAGATATAGCCTTCGTGCAGCAATTCCTTGACGCTATCTTCGGTCACGCCCACGCCGGCAAAATTGCGCAGCAAATCGTCCAGCGAATGGCGGCCGTCGATCATCACCAGCAAGGTGCGCAGGCGTGACGCCAGCTGGTGCTTACGTGTAGATATTTCTTCCCGACCCTTGTCGGTCTTGTCGTACACCATCGCGCTCATATTGCCCCCGGATTGTGTTTTTTGATGCCGCAGCCGGAAACTGGTTTGGGATTGCCGCGCGGATAGATTTTCCTCAGGATACACCACGTACCACGTTGTGAGAATGCCGTAGCGCCTTTATTTGAGGCAGCGGGCAACAAGTGCGGTGTAAGTACAACATTGTTAAAAAATAAGCCCTCCGCGCCGGCGCGGCGGGGAGGACTTTTTCATGCTCGATGCATGCGCAAAAGCGCGTCAGGCGACGGCTCAGGCAGGGCGCTTGTGCTTGCCGTGATGACCGTGATGGCCGCGCCGCATGCTGTGCTCGTCAAACACTTTCTTCTGCTCCGGCGTGAGCGTGGCATAGAAGGTGTTCAGCGCGGCGAGCCGGGTTTCCATGCTGGCCACGTGTTTCTTGGCCATTTCCAGCTGCATTTCCATGCGTTCCGGGGCGCTCTTGCCGGCCCACTGGCCGCGCTCGCCACGCGGGGGGCGCTCTCCCGGCTTGCTGGCGGCGCTCCAGGCGGCCCAGGCCGGTTCCTGTTGCGCCGTCAGCTTGAGCTGCTCGTGCAGGCGCGCCTGGCGCTTGGCCATGTGCGCCGCGCGCTCGGCGTGGTGGCGTTCCACGCTGGCCGCTGTCGGATGGCTCTCTTGTGCGTGCACGGCAACGGCGGCGCCGCCCATGCCCAGTACGGCCAGGCTGATCACGAGAGTGTTGCGGACGGTATTGAGTACGTTCATGGCGTTTCCTTTGGGTGAAATGTGCGGGGTGCAACTGCATCATCTGCCCTGCATGTTTCCATGCCGTTTCCGCTGCCAACCAGTTTGTATCTATTTGTATCGGCCCCATGCCAATATACATGACGATACAAAACCGCTATCCGGGGCCTCGCTAAGTGGGGATAATTGCGGGCATGGATACTCCTTCTACCATTCTCATCGTCGACGACGACCGCGACATTCGTTCGCTGCTGGCCGACTACCTCGAATCGAACGGCTACCGCGCCCTGGCCGCCGCCGATGGCACAGCCATGTGGAAGACGCTCGACGAAGCCCGTCCCGACCTGATCGTGCTCGACCTGAACCTGCCGGGCGACGACGGCCTGACCCTGTGCCGCAAGCTGCGCGCCAATTCGACCTTGCCGGTCATCATGTTGACCGCCCGCAATGAACCGCTCGACCGCATCCTCGGCCTCGAAATGGGCGCCGACGATTATCTGCCCAAGCCCTTCGAGCCGCGCGAGCTGCTGGCGCGCATCCGCAGCGTGCTGCGCCGCAGCCATGCGATGCCGTCCAACGCCCCGTCCGACAATGCCCAGCAGATGCGCTTTTCCGGCTGGACGCTCGACCTGACCGCGCGCCACCTGCTCAATCCGGAAGGCATCGTCATCATGCTGTCCGGCGCCGAATTCCGCCTGCTGCGCGTGTTCCTCGAGCATCCCAACCGCGTGCTCAACCGCGACCAGCTGCTCAACCTGACCCAGGGCCGCGACGCCGATCCTTTCGACCGCTCGATCGACATCCAGATCAGCCGCCTGCGCCAGAAGCTGGGTGAAGACGCGCGCCTGCCGCAGATCATCAAGACGGTGCGCAACGGCGGCTATGTGCTGGCCGGCCAGGTGACGGTGGAGCCGGGCACGTGAAGGCCTTCTTCGGTTCGATGACCGGGCGCGTGTTCCTCACGCTGCTGCTCGGCGTCGTGATCACGGCCGTGCTGACCCAGCTGCTGGCCGAAAACGAACGCCAGCGTGTCATCGAAGCCTTCCGCGACCAGCACGCCATGGACCGCGCCGAGCAACTCATCACCGCCACCGAAACCGTACCCGCCTCGGCCCGCCTGGCTTACCTGTCGGTCGCCAACCGCCCCGGCATCCAGCTGGTGGTGATCGACGACGACCTGCCGGTCAAGGCGGCGCCGTCGCCGTTCACGGCGGCCCTGGCGGTGCGCATGGGGCCGCAGTACAAGCTGGCCACCATCGCCGCCCGGCCCGCCGCCTGCGACGTGCCGCGCATCCAGAACAGCATGTTCGGCCCCACCGAATCGCAGTGGAAGGGCGCTTGCGAAAGCATCAACGTGCGCCTGCGCGACGGCGAACTGCTGCGCCTGCAGGTGCTGCCGCCGCCGCCGTCCGTGATCGCCCACGAAACCGATTACCGCATGATCATCGGCATGTTTCTGGTCAGCATCGCCTTCCTGGCCTACCTGGTGGCGCGCATGACCACGCGTCCGCTCAAGCAGCTGGCGCAGGCCGCCAAGGATCTCGGCAACGACATCAACCACCCGCCCTTGCGCCTGTCCGGCGCCAGCGAAATCCGCCAGGCCAGCGCGGCCTTCAACGCCATGCAGGCGCGCATCCGCCAGTACATCTTCCAGCGCACCCAGATGCTGGCCGCCATCACCCACGACCTGCAGACGCCGCTCACGCGCATGCGCCTGCGCCTCGAAAAAGTCGGCGACGGCGAACTGCGCGACCGCCTCGTGGGCGACCTGTCGGCCATGCAGGAAATGGTGCGCGAAGGCCTGGACCTGGCGCGCAGCACCGACACCACCGAAGCGATGCAGGCGCTCGACCTCGATTCCCTGCTCGATTCCGTCAGTTGCGACGCCACCGACGCCGGCCAGCAGGTGGTGGTGCACGGCCACGCCGGCATGGCCTTGCTGGGACGGCCGATGGCGCTGCGGCGCTGCCTGGTGAACCTGATCGACAACGCCGTCAAGTACGGCCAGCGCGCCGATGTCACGGTGGAGGCGGGCGCCGGCGCGGCGCGCATCCGCGTGCGCGACAACGGCCCCGGCATCGCCCCGGGCGAGCTGGCGCGCGTGTTCGAACCGTTCTACCGGGTCGAAACCTCGCGCTCGCGCGAGTCCGGCGGCACCGGGCTGGGGTTGACGATCGCCCGCAACATCGCCGAGCAGCACGGCGGCAGCATCGCGCTGATCAACCATCCGGAAGGCGGGCTGGAAGTGAGCCTGGTCCTGCCGGAGTATTACGCCGGCACGTAAGCGCCGGCGCAGCATCGCCTTCGCCTCAATGAATTGAACCGATCATAAGCCGCCCGCAGTGGCGACCAGGGAAACGCATGAAAAAGAAGAGCATTGTCATCATCGTCGGCCTCGCCGTCCTTATCGGCGCGGGCGCGTGGTATCTGGGCCGTGATGACAAACCGGCCGACGGCGCCGCAGCGGCAGGCAAGGGCGCAGCGGGTACGAACGGCGGCGCCCAGCCGCCGGCCATCGTCAACGTGGTGGCGCCGCAGCGCCAGGACGTGCCGGTGGTTTTGCAGGCCAATGCCAGCGTGACCCCGGTCAGCACGGTCGACCTGCATCCGCAGACGACCAGCACGATCCGCAAGGTGCATATCAAGGAAGGCCAGTTCGTCAAGGCCGGCGACATGATGTTCTCGCTCGACGACCGCGGCGAGCGCGCCAATATCGACAAGGCGCGCGCCCAGATGGCGCGCGACGCCGCCACCGCCGCCGACCTGGAACGCCAGTACAAGCGCAGCCAGGAATTGTTCGCCCAAAAATTCATCGCCCAGAGCGCGGTCGACACCCTCAGGAGCCAGCTCGATGCGGCGCGCGCGCTGGTCGGCGCCGGCCAGGCCGCGCTCCAGGCCGAGCAGGTCAACGCCAGCTACAGCAGCATCCGCGCGCCGATGGCGGGCCGGGTCGGCGCCATCAATGTGTTCCCGGGCAGCCTGGTGCAGCTGGCCACCTCGCTCACCACCATCACCCAGCTCGACCCGATCAACATCGCCTTCAGCCTGCCCGAGGCGGCGCTGGGCGAGCTGCTGGCGGCCCAGAAAAACGGCGCGGTCGTTGTCGACGCCACCTCCGGCCCGAACGCGAAAGCGGTCAGCGGCAAGCTCAGTTTCATCGACAACACGGTCGACCCGCTGGCCGGTTCGATCAAGGTCAAGGCCCTGTTCGACAACAAGGATGCCAGCCTGTGGCCGGGCCAGTACGTCACCGCGCGCGTGACCGTGCAGACCATCAGGAACGCGGTGGTGATCCCGCAGGCGGCCATCATCAGCAATACGCGCGGCACCTTCGTGTACGTGATGGACGCCGACCAGAGCGCCAGGCCGGTGCCGGTGGCGCGCCTGCACGCCTTTGGGCTGAACGCGGCCGTCTCGGGCCTGAACGGCGATGAAAAAGTCATCACCGAGGGCAAGCAGAACCTGCGTCCCGGGGCCAGGGTCAAGCTGGCCGACAATGCCCAGCCCAAGCGCGATGCCAAGGCCACGGTGGCGGCCCAATGAATTTGTCCGAACTGTGCATCCGGCGCCCCGTCATGGTGGTGCTGCTGTCGCTGAGCATGATCCTGGTCGGCGTGCTGTCGTATCTGGCCATTCCGGTCGCGGCGCTGCCAAGCTATAACACCCCGGTCATCAACGTCCAGGCCAACCTGTCCGGGGCCAGCCCGGAAACCATGGCGTCCTCGGTCGCGCTGCCGCTCGAAAAGCAGTTCTCGACGATTGCCGGCATCAGCCTGATCACCTCCACCAGCACCCAGGGTTCGACCTCGCTGACCCTGGAGTTCGACCCCAGCATCGATGTCAACGTGGCCGCCATCGACGTGCAGGCCGCGCTGCTCGGCGCCCAGCGCCAGCTGCCGCAGGAGATGACGGAACTGCCGTCCTACCGCAAGGTCAACCCGGCCGACGCGCCGGTGCTGTTCATGGCCATGACCTCGCCGTCGATGAACCTGTCGGAGCTGAACGACTACGCCGAAAACCTGGTCGCCCCGAGCCTGTCGACCCTGCCCGGCGTGGCGCAGGTGACGGTCAACGGCCAGAAGCGCTTCGCGGTGCGGGTGCGCGCCAGGGCCGACCTGATGAACGCGCGTAACCTGTCGATGGACGAACTGGCGCTGGCGCTGCGCGCCGCCAACTCGAACGCGCCGCTCGGCGTGCTCGATGGCCCGAGCCAGACCATGACCATCCAGGGCAATGCGCAGCTGATGAACGCGGCCGCGTTTTCCGACCTGATCGTGGCCACCCGCAACGGCGAACCGGTGCGCCTGAAAGACGTGGCCTCGGTCGAAGACAGCTACCAGTCGGTCAAGGCGGCCGGCAGCTACAACGGCGAGCGCTCGATCGTGCTGCTGGTGCAGCGCCAGCCCAACGCCAACACGGTGCAGGTGGTCGACGCCGTGCGCAAGCTGCTGCCGCAGTTCCAGGCCCAGTTGCCGAGCTCGATCAAGATCACCCTGGTCAACGACCGCTCGGTGTCGATCCGCGAAGCGATCCACGACGTCAACCTGACCCTGGCCGGCACCGTGGCGCTGGTGGTGCTGGTGATCTTCCTGTTCCTGCACCGCGCCGCCGCCACCTTCATCCCGGCCGTGACCATGCCGATTTCGCTGCTCGGCGCCCTGTCGCTGCTGTACGCCTTCGGCTACAGCCTCGATAACGTGTCCTTGCTCGGCATCACCCTGGCCGTCGGCCTGGTGGTCGACGACGCCATCGTGGTGCTCGAAAATATCGTGCGCCATATCGAGATGGGCAAGAAGCCGGTCGACGCGGCCCTCGTCGGCTCGCGCGAAATGGGCTTTACCATCGTCTCGATTTCGATTTCGCTGGTGGCCGTGTTCATCCCGATCTTCTTCATGCCGGGCGTGATCGGCCTGCTGTTCCACGAATTCGCGGTGGTGGTCGGGCTGTCGGTGCTGGTGTCGGCGCTGGTGTCGCTCACGCTGGTGCCGATGCTGGCCAGCCGCCTGCTGCCGGCCCACTCGGAAGAGGAGGGCGGCGAAAAGAGCTTCATCGGGCGCCACTTCGAAGCCGGCTTTGCGCGCGTGCGCGACGGCTACGCCAGGTCGCTCGATCTGGCGCTGGCGCACCGCTTCATCGTGCTGGCGGTCGCCGTCGGCACGTTTGTCCTGACGATTATCATGTACACCACCATTCCCAAGGGCTTCTTCCCCGAGGAAGACCTGGGCCAGATGCGCATGACCATCGAAGCGGCCGAGGATACCTCGACCGACGCCATGCTGCTGCTGCAGGAGAAAGTGGTGGCCGTGATCCGCGCCGATCCGGCCGTGCAGGATGTGACGTCGTTTACCGGCGGCGGCAATACCGGGCGCGGTTTCATCGCCCTGAAACCGCGCGACCAGCGCGTGAAGATGCCGCAGGTGGTCGAGCGCTTGCGCAAGGCCACGCGCCAGGTGGCCGGGGTGTCGGTGTTCCTGTCGCCGATCCAGAACCTGCAGCTGGGCGGACGGCCGAGCAAGAGCCGCTACCAGTACACCCTGCAAAGCGTCAGCTCCGACGCCCTGGGCGACTGGGCCAACAAATACCTGGAGCGCATGCGCGCCGACCCGGCCTTCCGCGACGTCACCAGCGATTCGCAGAACCGCGGCCTGCAGGCGACCCTGAAGATCGACCGCGACAAGGCCAACGCCATGGGGGTGCAGATCGCCGACGTGCGCACCGCCCTGTACGCGGCCTTCGGCGAGCGCCAGGTCTCGACCATCTATTCGCCCGCCGCCAGCTACAACGTGATCCTGGAAGCCGAACTGGCCGACCGCCAGTCGGAGGACGCGCTGGGACGCGTCTCGGTGCGCAGCAGGGGCGGCCAGCTGGTGCAGTTGTCCAGCTTTTCCACGGTCGAACGCACGGTCGGCCCGACCTCGGTCAACCACCAGGGCCAGCTGCAGGCGATTACCCTCTCGTTCAACCTGCCGGCCGACGTGCCGCTGGGCGTGGCCACCGGCAAGATCGACCAGATGGGCGTGGACATGAAGCTGCCGCCCTCGGTCATCACCAAGTACGGCGGCGACGCCGCGGTGTTCCAGGATTCGCAGTCGAGCCAGATCATCCTGATCGTGGCCGCGCTGGGCGTGATCTACGTGCTGCTGGGCGTGCTGTACGAAAGCTTCATCCACCCGCTGACCATCCTGGCCGGCCTGCCCTCGGCCGCCGTGGGGGCGCTGCTGACCCTGCGCATCTTCGGGCTGGACCTGACCATGATCGCCATCATCGGCATCCTGATGCTGATCGGGATCGTGAAAAAGAACGCCATCATGATGATCGACTTCGCCCTGCATGCGCAGCGCAACGAGGGCCTCACGCCGGCCGAGGCGATCCGCGAAGCCTGCATCCTGCGCCTGCGCCCGATCCTGATGACCACCCTGGCCGCGCTGATGGGCGCGCTGCCGATCGCGCTCGGCCTGGGCGCCGGCGCCGAACTGCGCCAGCCGCTCGGCCTGGCCGTGGTCGGCGGCTTGCTGTTCTCGCAAGTCATCACGCTCTACATCACCCCGGTGATCTACCTGTTCCTCGACAAGTACAGCGGCAGCGGACCGATGACCGACGACCAGCTGGCCCAGTTCGAGAAGGCGCATTGAGCGGATTGATATTTCTGTAAGGTATTTAGTTGACTGGAAACAACACGACGTTCTGACCGCCTGCCACCATGGAAGCCTGCATTTCATCGACAGGCGGTCAGCATGAAACCTTACAGCGTCACCCTCATCGGCATGGGCCCGCGCGGCCTGTCCGTGCTAGAACGCATCGCCGCCTTCGCGCGCGCCCACAACACGCCCCTGCACGTGAACCTGGTCGACCCGGGCGAGTGCGGCCCGGGCGTGCATTCGCCGAACCAGCCGCAGCATCTCCTGATCAATACCGTGGCCAGCCAGGTCACCATGTTTCCCTTCCGCGAGGCGGTCGAGCTGGCCCCCGTGTGCGCCACGCCCTCGCTGACCGAGTGGGCGCGCGCCCAGGGCTACCGCCGCTTCGGCGAGGAATTCGTGCAGGTGGCGCCGGGGGAAGAGGGTGGCGCCGCGATTACCGAGCTGGACTACCTGCCGCGTCAGTTGCTGGGGCGCTACCTGGTCTGGGCCTACGATGCGATCCGCGCGGCCTTGCCGCCGACGGTGGCGCTGACCCACCTGCGGCAGCGCGCGATCGATATGTTCCAGATGCCGGACGGCAGTTTCATGGTGGAGCTCGACAGCGGGTTTTCGGTCGGCAGCGATTTCGTCTTCATGACGACCGGCCACAGCCGCAATAACCTGACCGACGAGGAAGCCTGGTGCCACAAATTTGCCCAGGACCATGCGCGCTACAACGGCAAGCTGGCTTTCATCCGCCATGTGTATCCGCTCGACAAGCTGGTCGGCATCGCCAGCGATGCCCGGGTCGCCATCGAAGGGCTGGGCCTGACCGCGCACGATGTGGTCTCGCAGCTGACGGTGGGCCGGGGCGGGCGCTTCGCGCCGTCCGGCAGCGGCCTGCGCTACCTCCCGTCCGGGCGCGAGCCGGCGCTGCTGCTGTTTTCGCGCAAATGCCTGCCGGCGGCGGCGCGCGGCGTCAACCAGAAAGGGCTGAACGGACGGCACCAGGCGCGCTTTTTCACGCGCGAGGCCGTACGCGCCCTGCGCCAGCACGCCCAGCGCGAGCGCGGCAGCGCGCAACTCGACTTCGACCGCGAGCTGCTGCCGCTGTTGATGCGCGAAATGGGCTACGCCTGGCGCTGCGCGCTGGCCGCGTCCCGGGGCGGCGCCGCGCCCGAGCCGCTCGGCTACGAGCCGGGCGCCGAGGAAAGGGCCGCCATCGAGGCCATGCTGTTCCCCCTGCAGGGGCGCAACTTCGCCAGCGCCGATGCGTTTTCGACCTTTTTCACCTGCATGATCGCCGACGACCTGTCGGAAGCGCGCCGGGGCAACCTGGGCAGCCCGATCAAGGCCGCCGCCGACGTCCTGCGCGACGCCCGCACCGTGCTGCAGGACATGATCGAGCATGGCGGCCTGACGTCCGGCTCGCACCGCAAGTTCCTCAGCGTCTACAACCCGGCCATCAACCGGGTCACCTTCGGCCCGCCCAGCCAGCGCAACGAGCAGCTGCTGGCGCTGCTCGAAGCCGGCATCCTGAGCGTGGCCGCCGGTCCCAACGCGGCAGTGCGCATCGACGAGGACCGCTCCCAGTTCGCCCTGCACACGCGCTTTGCCTCGGGCGCGGCGGTCCAGCACGTCGACGCCCTGGTGGTGGCCCGGCTCGACGTGTTCTCGCCCGAGACCGACGACAGCCCGCTGATCCGCAACCTGCTCAAGCGCGGCACCATCCGCCCTTATTACAATGGCACTTTTCATCCGGGCGGGGTGGATATCGACCAAGCCAACCATCCGCTCGACAGCGCGGCGCGCCCGACTCCCAACCTGTGGGCGCTCGGCTACCTGGTGGAAGGGCCGCACTACTACACCCACGCGCTGCCGCGTCCGCAAATGCATTCGCGCGCCGTGCTCGACGCCGAGCGCTGCGTGCGCGAACTGTTCGGCCAGATTGCCGAGCGCGACAGCGCCCGGCGCCAGGTCCGTGCGCGCGTCTTGACGGCCGCCGAGCGTGTCACCAGCTGACCCCGGGCCTGGCATATTGTTGCAGCACTGATACATTGTGTAACAACCATCAAGACAGGCATCTTGTAAGCTGCACAGGGTGAGCTTGCCAATGCGCAAAAACCACAAAACGTATAGACTTCGGCTCCTGAGCCGCATTTCGCTGGCGCCGTCCCCTGGAAAGTTGTTTACATTTTGCGCGACCATTCCCACCATTCGACCGACAACACGGGCTACTGCGCGCATTGCGGTCAGCCCTTGCCCGGTTACGCGGTGCCCAGTTACGAGGTCAAGCGCTTCAATCCGGCCGGGATCGCCGTCACCCTGGCCCTGCACGTGCTGTTGGTGCTGCTGTGGGTCCTGAAGCCGCAGGAAGAGAAAAAAGCGCCGCCGCCGAAGTCGGGCGGGGAAATCACCTACGTCACGCCGCTGCCGCAAGCCAAGCCGCAGCCGAAGGAACAGCCCACAATAACGCCGAAGCCGACCACCCAGGCGCGCCCCAAGCCGCCGACCGTGGCCAGGGTGCGCCGCTTGCCCGACACCATCACCATCCCGAACGAAAAGCCGGTCAGGGAGGCCGAGATTGCCGAGCCGCCCAAGCCGGTGCGCCCGACCGCGGTGGCGCCCGAGACCGACATGGCGGCCGCGATCGAAGCGCGGCGGCGCGCGCGCGGCCAGACCGAGAGCGAGCAGCCGGCCGAGGAAAGCGCGGCCGAGCGCGGCATGCGCATCGCCAAGGCGAATATCGCGGCGGCCAACGGACGCAGCGTCGGCGACGACCGCAACGATACCGGCGGCGTGTTCGAGGTCAAGAAGAATGCGATGACGGCCACCGTCAAGTTCCGTGGCTGGAACCCGAGCTTCAAGCGGCGCTGGCTGCAGGAAGTCACGGTCGAGCTGGGCAACGAGAAGGATATCGAGACGGCCGTGATCAAGAAGATGATCGAAATTATCCGCAAGGAAAAGACCGGCGACTTCGAATGGGATTCGCACCGCTTGCAGCGCGTGGTCAAGATGAGCGCCCGGGTGGAGGATACGGCCGAATTGAGCGACTTCCTGTACAAGGAAATGTTCCCCGAAAACCGCAGGGGACGCTGAGAACGACAAGGGACGCCGCAGCGTCCCTTGTTTATCCGTCCACGGCGTCGAGCAACTTTCCTATGCGCGCGCCTTGAGCAAACGCGCGATATCGAGCGCAAAATAGGTCAGCACGCCATCGGCGCCGGCGCGCTTGAATGCCATCATCGCTTCCATCATCACCTTGTCGTGATCGAGCCAGCCGTTCTGCACGGCCGCCTTGATCATCGCGTATTCGCCGCTGACCTGGTAGGCGAAGGTCGGCACCCTGAATTCGTCCTTCACGCGGCGCACGATGTCCAGATAAGGCATGCCCGGCTTGACCATGACCATGTCCGCCCCTTCGGCGATGTCGAGCGCCACTTCGCGCAGCGCTTCGTTGCCGTTGGCCGGGTCCATCTGGTAGGTGAACTTGTCGCTTTTTCCGAGCGAGGCCGCCGAGCTGACCGCCTCGCGGAACGGGCCGTAGAAGGCCGACGCATACTTGGCCGAATACGCCATGATGCGGGTGTGGATATAGCCTTCGCGCTCGAACGCCTGGCGCAGCGCGCCGATGCGCCCGTCCATCATGTCCGACGGCGCCACCACGTCCACCCCGGCCTCGGCGTGGCACAGGGCCTGGCGGATCAGCATGGCGGTGGTTTCGTCGTTGAGCACATAGCCCTGGTCGTCGATCAGGCCATCCTGGCCGTGGCTGGTGTACGGGTCGAGCGCGATGTCGGTCAGGATGCCCAGTTCGGGAAAGCGTTGCTTGAGCGCGCGCACGGCGCGCGGGATCAGGCCGTCCGGATTGGTCGCTTCGACGCCGTCGGCGGTTTTCAGCGAGACATCGATCGAGGGAAACAGGGCCAGCACCGGAATGCCGAGCGTGACGCATTCCTGGGCCACGTCCAGCAACAGGTCGACCGAGAGGCGCTCGATCCCCGGCATTGCCGAGATCGGCTGGCGCTGGTTGACGCCGTCGACGAGGAAGACCGGATAAATCAGGTCGGACGAGGTGATCGTGTTTTCGCGCACCATGGCGCGCGAAAACGGGTCGCGCCGCATGCGGCGCATGCGCGTGGCGGGGAACTGCACTGGGAGAGTAGACATCGTTTTTTTCCGAGTGAACAAAAAATCAGGGGGCAGGACAGGCCGGCGCGCTTACTCGTCGCCGTCGACCGGGTCGACCAGCGGCGTATCCGGATCGCTCTCGATCGGCGTCAGGCCCAGCAGGTCGATGATCTTGTCGTTGGCTTCCTCGATGCCGATGCGCTTGAGTGCCGAGAACAGTTGCACCGTGAACGGGAAACCTTCGCCATCTTCGTCGACATAGCTTTCGAGCATCATGCGCGCCTGGCGCAGGGCGTTGGTCGATTCGTTGCGGTTGAGCTTGTCGGCCTTGGTCAGGATGCAGTGGATCGGCTTGCCGGTCGGGGCGAACCATTCGAGCATCTGCACGTCCAGGTCGGTGAACGGACGGCGCGAATCCATGATCAGCACCAGCGCGGCCAGCTGCTCGCGGCGCTGGACGTAGTCGCCCAGCAGCTTTTGCCAGTGCAGCTTGGCCGAACCGGACACTTCCGCATAGCCGTAGCCCGGTAAATCGACCAGCAGCGCCTCGATTTCCTCGACGATGGTGGGATCCTTGCGGTGTTGCCCGACGTGCGCGCCACCGATCGAAAAATAATTAATGTGCTGGGTGCGGCCGGGCGTCTTGGAGGCGAAGGCCAGGCCTTTCTGATTTGTCAGAATGTTAATGGCGGTCGATTTTCCCGCGTTGGAGCGCCCGGCGAAGGCGATTTCCGGCGCTTGCGTATTCGGCAAATCACGCAGTTGGTTGACGGTCGTAAAGAAGCGGGCTTGCCAGAGTTTGGACATGGGATGGGCAGAAAATGCAACAAGAGGGGCGATAACGCGAGAAAGCTATTGTACAATAAGGGGTTACGAATTGTTGCCACGCAAAAGCCATGGCGAGCACACAAGATCGTTTGCACTACATTAGAACCGAATTCCCGGGGCGCGGCTGACCAGGAATTTTCAACAAAACCAATTTTCGACTTGTCTCAGGGTGTTTGAATGAATCGTGCGTTTTTACCGGCCGCCGGAGCGGCGTTTGTGAAATCCTTGCTGGTGGCTACTTTTGCCGTGTCGGGCCTCGTGTCCGCTGCCGAGCATGCACCCGCCCCAGCCAAGGCCGATCCCGCTAAAGGCGCCACCCTGTACGACAGTGGCGACGCAGCGCGCGGCTTGCCCGCCTGCGCATCCTGCCACGGCGCGGCCGGCAATTCGACCATCGCCGCCAATCCCAAGCTGTCGGCCCAGTTCGAGGCTTACACCCACAAGCAACTGATCGATTTCACCACGCCCCAGCGCGTCAATCCCGTCATGAGCGGCTTCGCCAAGATGCTCTCGGACGAGGAAAAGAAAAACATCGCCGCCTACCTGTCGACCCAGACCCCTAAGGCGGGCGCGGCCAAGAACAAGGATACCGTCCTGCTGGGCAAGCAAATCTATCGCGGCGGCATCCCCGCCACCGGCGTGGCCGCCTGTGCCAGCTGTCACGGCGCCAGCGGCAACGGCATCCCGGCGCAATTCCCGCGCCTGGCCGGCCAGCACCAGGATTACACGGTCAGCCAGCTGCAAGCCTTCAAGGGCGGCGCGCGCAAGAACAGCGTGCAGATGACGACCCTGGCCAAGCGCATGTCGGACGACGAAATGAAAGCCGTCGCGGACTACATCGCCGGCTTGAAGTAAACGAAACGACGCAAGACGCGCGCCGCACGGTGCGCGTTTTGCCAGGGAAGGTCGACAGGGCGGCGGCGCGCAAGCGGGCTGCCCTTTTTGTTGGTATCCTCGCGGGTTACGTCGCCTGCACATAGGGATCTGTAGAGAATGAGCACCACCGGAATCGTAGTAAACACGCGCCGCCCCTTCTTCGATGAGGCGGTCGAGCTGGTCTCGTCGATGCGCTTCGCCATCAGCTTGCTGACCATCATCTCGGTGGCCTCGATGATCGGCACGGTGCTCACGCAGAACCAGCCGATGCCGAACTATGTCAACCAGTTCGGTCCGTTCTGGTTCGATGTCTTCGACAAGCTCGGCCTGTACGCCGTGTACTCGGCCTGGTGGTTCCTGCTGATCCTGGTGTTCCTGATCCTCTCGACCGCCCTGTGCATCGTGCGCAATGCGCCGAAAATGATCAAGGACATGCGCAGCTGGCGCGAAAACGTGCGCGTAACCTCGCTGCGCAATTTCCACCACAAGGCCGAATGGACGGCGCAGCTGTCGCGCGCCGAGCTGGCGCGCCAGAGCGCCGCCCGCCTGGTCGATGCCGGTTACGCGGCCAAGATCGTTGAAAAAGAGAACGGCACCCTGGTGGCCGCCAAGAAGGGCGCGGCCAACAAGTTCGGCTATATCTTCGCGCACAGCTCGATCATCATCATCCTGGTCGGCGGCATGCTCGATTCGGACATCCCGATCCAGTTCCAGGAATGGTTCCTGGGCAAGACGCCCTTTGTCGGCGGCGGCCTGATTTCCGACATCCCCGCGCAGCATCGCCTCAGCCTCGCCAATCCGACCTACCGCGGCAATACCCTCATTCCCGAAGGCCAGGCCAGCGATATCGCGATCATTGCGCGCCCGGAAGGCTCGCTGCTGCAGCCGCTGCCGTTTACGATCCAGTTAAAACGCTTCAATATCGATTTCTACTCGACCGGCATGCCCAAGCTGTTCGCCAGCGACGTCGTGATCCGCGACCATGAAACCGGCAAGACCTTTCCGGCCACCATCAAGGTCAACGAACCGCTGATCTACAAGGGCGTGGCGGTGTACCAGTCGAGCTTCGAAGACGGCGGCAGCAAGCTCAAACTGGTCGGTTACCCGATGAGCGGCACCGAGCAGGCCTCGTTCACCATGGAGGGCGAGGTCAACGCATCGACCCCGCTCAAGCGCGGCGCCGACGAGTACACGGTCGAGTGGAGCGCGTTCCGCCCCTTCAACGTCGAAAACACGGCGGGCAACCAGGATCCGCGCGCCGTCACCAAGGGCCAGAGCCTGAACGAGCAGTTCGCCGCCACCCTGGGCAAGCATTCCGGTTCGGCCGGCAAGAATGCCAACAACAAGGACTTGAAGAACGTCGGCCCGAGCGTGCAGTACAAGCTGCGCGACAAGACCGGCCAGGCGCGCGAATACCAGAATTACATGCAGCCGGTGACCATCGACGGCGCCGAAGTATTCCTGGCCGGGGTGCGCGCCTCGCCCAACGATCCCTTCAGCTATCTGCGCATTCCCTCGGACGAGGCGCACACGGTCAAGGAATGGATGCGCCTGCGCGCCGCCCTGGCCGACAAAGACTTGCGCGAACTGGCGGCCCAGCGCTACGCGCGCCGCGCCATGCCGTCCGGCGCCAACAGTCCGGCCGCCCACCTGGCCAGCCAGCTGCAGGATTCGGCCTCGAAGAGCCTGTCCATCTTCGCCGGCGACGGCAAGCTGGGCGGTTACTCGGCGGTATCGCGCTTCCTGGAAAAAATTCCTCCCGCCGAGCAGGAAAAGGCCGCGAACATCTTCATGAAGATTCTCAACGGCACCCTGTGGGAGCTGTGGCAGGCCGCGCGCGAAAAAGAGGGCCTGGCGCCGGTCACGGGCGACGAGAACCAGGCGCGCTTCCTGCAGCTGGCCACGAATGCCCTGTCCGACAGTTTCTTTTACGGCGCCCCGGTCTACCTGCAGCTCGACGAATTCGTCGAAGTCAAGGCCTCGGTCCTGCAGGTGACCCGTTCGCCGGGCAAGGCGGTGGTCTACCTCGGCTGCGTATTCCTGGTGCTGGGCGTGTTCGCCATGTTCTACATCCGCGAGCGGCGCCTGTGGGTGTGGGTGCGCGACGGCGAGGACGGCGGCCCGGCGCACGCCCTGATGGCGATGAGCACGCAACGCAAGACGCTCGATTTCGAGCATGAATTTAACGATCTGAAAGCCAAGCTGCCGCAGTTGGCGTAAGCTGTGCCGACAAGCGGTTCAGCAGGTTCAGCAGGACTGGAGAAGATGATGGAAGCGACACAAACCCCTCAAGGCGCTCAGGCGCAGACTTACCGGCAGGCGCCGGGCTATTTCAAGCGGCTCGATGCGTTCGACTGGGTCTTCGCCGCCGTGCTGCTGGGCGCGGCGCTGTTCGCGCTCAACCGTTACGGCGCCTACATGGACATCTACGAAAAGGTGATCCTGGTGCTGACCGCGCCTACCTTCGCCGCCCTCGGCTGGCACTGGAAGCCGGTGCGCTGGCTGATGCCGGTGGTGGCCCTGCTGTCGTTCTGGGCGATCAGCATGTACGACCACAACCTGGCCGCCGCGAACAGCAAGTTCTTCCTGAAGTACATGCTGTCGAGCCAGTCCGCGATCTTGTGGATGAGCACCCTGTTCGTGTTTTCGACCGTGTTCTACTGGGTCGGGCTGGCCAGCCGTTCCAACTTCGGTTCCTCGGTCGGCTCCAAGCTGTGCTGGGCCGCCGTGGTGCTGGGCTGGACCGGCATGATGGTGCGCTGGTACGAGTCCTACATGATCGGCGCCGACGTCGGCCACATTCCGGTGTCGAACCTGTATGAAGTGTTCATCCTGTTCTCGATGATCACCGCCATGTTCTACCTGTACTACGAGCAGCACTACGCCACCCGCCAGCTGGGCGCCTTCGTGCTGCCGGTGATCGCCGCCGCCGTGGTGTTCCTGCTGTGGTACACGGTGTCGCGCGACGCCGCCGACATCCAGCCGCTGGTGCCGGCCCTGCAGAGCTGGTGGATGAAGATCCACGTGCCGGCCAACTTCATCGGTTACGGCACCTTCGCGCTGGCGGCCATGGTCGGCTCGGCCTACCTGATCAAGTCGCACGGCTACCTGGAAGACCGCCTGCCGTCGCTGGAAGTGCTCGACGACGTCATGTACAAGTCGATCTCGGTCGGTTTCGCCTTCTTCACCGTGGCCACCATCCTGGGCGCCCTGTGGGCGGCCGAAGCCTGGGGCGGCTACTGGTCCTGGGATCCGAAGGAAACCTGGGCCCTGATCGTCTGGCTCAACTACGCGGCCTGGCTGCACATGCGCCTGATGACCGGCCTGCGCGGCCGCGTGGCGGCCTGGTGGGCCCTGATCGGCTTGCTGGTGACCACCTTCGCCTTCCTGGGCGTGAACATGTTCCTGTCCGGCCTGCATTCTTACGGCAAGCTTTAATGACGAAACTGTAATCGGCCGAAGCGGCAAGTTGGTGTAAGGTAGCTTCTACCCTAGTTGACTTGCCGGAGCCGCCCATGCTGATCAAACGTTCCCCCAACGGTATCGACCTGCCGTTGCCATCCGAAATCACCCCGCAGGCGGTGTACGCATCGCGCCGTCGCTTCATCGCCCAGATGGCGGTCGGCGCCGCCGCCGGCAGCGCACTGTGGGAAATGGCCAACCGCGAAGCCTTCGCGGCGGCCCCGGCGCCGGCGCAAAAGCTGGCCGCCAGGCTCAATCCGGCCTACGCCGCGCTCGACAAGCAGACCCCGTTCAAGGATGCCTCGACCTACAATAATTTCTACGAATTCGGCCTCGACAAGTCCGATCCGGCCCAGAACGCCCACACGCTCAAGACGCGGCCGTGGACGGTGACGATCGAAGGCGAAGTCAAAAAGCCGATGACGCTCGAGATCGACGCGCTGCTCAAGCTGGCGCCGCTCGAAGAGCGCATCTACCGCCTGCGCTGCGTGGAAGGCTGGTCGATGGTGATTCCCTGGATCGGCTATTCGCTGTCCGAGCTGATCAAGAAGGTGGAGCCGACCGGCAACGCCAAATACGTCGAATTCGTGACCCTGGCCGACAAGGCGCAGATGCCGGGCGTGGGCAGCCGCGTGCTGAACTGGCCGTATGTGGAGGGCTTGCGCATCGATGAAGCCAACCATCCGCTGACCTTGCTGACCCTGGGCATGTACGGGCAGACCCTGCCGAACCAGAACGGCGCGCCGGTGCGCCTGGTGGTGCCCTGGAAGTACGGTTTCAAGTCGGCCAAGTCGATCGTCAGGATCCGCTTCGTCAAGGACCAGCCGCGCACGGCGTGGAATGTGTCGGCGCCGTCCGAATACGGCTTTTACTCGAACGTCAATCCCGAGGTCGACCACCCGCGCTGGTCGCAGGCCAGCGAGCGCCGCATCGGCGAAGACGGCTTCTTCCAGAAAAAGCGCAAGACGCTGATGTTCAACGGCTATGACGTCGGCTCCCTGTACAGCGGCCTCGACTTGAAGAAGAATTTCTGAGCACGATGGCCTTCAATCCCGCATCCCGGCAGTTGCTGGCGATCAAGGCCGCACTGTTCGCGCTGGCGCTGTTGCCGCTGGCGCGCATGGTGTACCTGACCGTCAGCGGGCAACTGGTCGAGCCGCTCGAATTCATCACGCGCGCGACCGGCGACTGGACCCTGTACCTGCTGTGCGTCACCCTGGCGCTCACGCCCCTGCGCCGCCTGACGGGCTGGAACTGGCTGGTCAAGCTGCGCCGCATGGCGGGCCTGTTCACCTTTTTCTACGGCTTCCTGCACTTCCTGACTTTTTTGTGGTTCGATCATTTTTTCGACGTGGCGGCGATGTTGCGCGATGTCGTCAAGCGGCCCTTCATCACGGTCGGCTTCATCGCCTTCGTGCTGCTGATCCCGCTGGCCGTCACCAGCACCAACGGCATGATCAAGCGCCTCGGCGGCAAGCGCTGGCAGTGGCTGCACCGGCTGATCTACCTGATCGCGCCACTGGCCATCCTGCACTTCTGGTGGATGAAGGCGGGCAAGAATAACTTCACTGAACCGCTGATTACCGGCGCCATCGTCGCGTTACTGCTGGGTCTGCGGGTGTTGTGGGCGCGACAGAAGGCTGCCGCGCGCGTTTGAGGCAGCGCAAAGGCGGGGCAGGGACGCTGGCTAGAATGCCTCATGCCTACCCAACAACACGACCTCGGATACCGCGCCCTGTTCGCCCACCCGGAAATGGT